>JAEUSM010000013.1 GCA_016788785.1 Candidatus Kapaibacterium sp. | reverse complement strand
TTGATTTTAAATGATATTCTAATGCTTCTTCAAATTGTTTTTCATTACGTCTAAGTCTATGTAAATATTCATACACTTCTTTAATTACATCTTTTGCACCAATTTCTTCGCCAAGTACCAAAGCCTTTTGAAGATACTCTTCTGCTTTATTTACATCATAGTATGTTGATTCTTTTTTTGCATAGACAGTACTAATATTCAAAAGATTATTTGCAATACCATTTTTTCTTCCAATTTCTTCATTGATGTGTAATGCTTTTGAGTAATACTCTAAGGCTTTGGGGTAGTCTGAAAGAAAATTGTAAACAACCCCAATATTCCCAAGACTACTTGCAATACCACCTTTATTTCCAATTACTTCATAGATATGTAATGCCTTTGAAAAATACTCTAATGCTTTTGGGTGGTCAGTAAGTCTTCCATAAACAGTCCCAATATTTGCAAGGTCAGAAGCAATTCCACTTTTGTTGCCAATTTCTTCATTGATGTACAATGATTTTGATAAATACTCTAATGCTTTGGGGTAGTCTGAAAGAAAATTGTAAACAACCCCAATATTCCCAAGACTAATTGCAATACCACCTTTATTTCCAATTACTTCATAGATATGTAATGCCTTTGAAAAATACTCTAATGCTTTTGGGTGGTCCGAAAGATTTTTGTAAACATTCCCTATATTCCCAAGGTTTTTTGCAATACCCTCTTTATTTCCAATTTCTTCATAGATATGTAATGCTTTTGAGTAATACTCTAATGCTTAAGGGTAGTCCGAAAGCTTACTGTAAACATTCCCTATATTCCCAAGGTTTTTTGCAATACCCTCTTTATTTCCAATTTCTTCATTGATAAGTAATGCTTTTGAGTAATACTCTAATGCTTTGGGGTAGTATGAAAGATTTAGGTATGCAGTCCCAAGAAGATTATAGACCTTTGCAAGAGATTCGGGGTCATCATGTATTGAAGGATTTTCCAAGAGTTCGTATGCAAATGCCTTTGCTTCATGATTTTGAGAAGTATTCACCAAATCTTTTAGTTTTTCAATTGCTTGTTGTATTTCTTCGGGAGTCATGGTGGTTTTGGTAGCTTGTATTGGGTTTTGTCGTACGAATATACGAAAATATAGGTGAATTTTGATTTTATTGAGGAATGCCCCCTCACCCCAGCCCTCTCCCTCAGAGGGGAGAGGGAGTTATCGTGTTTTTTTGGGAAGATTCCACCCCGCCACACTTCGACTACGCTCAGTGACCGTTCTCCTTGATAGGGGAGAGGTATGGGGTGAGGACTTAGGTACTTTCTTCTATGAGACGCCCATATAGGGCGTCTCTACGGTTTAGACAAGTTTAGATTATTAATCTACTCTTCTTCTTGTTTGCGGAGAGATTCGAGTGCAGAAAAATCTTCAAGTGTGGTGGTGTCGCCAGAGATGGTTCCAGATGCGACAATTTCGCGGAGTAAGCGACGCATAATTTTGCCAGAGCGGGTTTTTGGGAGTTGTTCGGTAAAGCGAATTTCGTCTGGTTTTGCAATACTTCCGATTTCTTTGCCGACCCATTGGCGAAGTTCTTCGTTCATCAATTTTGGGTCATATTGAGCAGTTTTATTCATTGTTACGAATGCTATGAGTGCATTTCCCTTGACTTCATCTGGTTTTGCAATCACTGCTGCTTCTGCTACATCTGGATGAGCAACTAAGGCGGACTCTACTTCGGCAGTTCCTAAGCGATGACCACTGACATTGACGACATCGTCAACTCGCCCCATAATCCAAATATTACCAAATTCATCTTTTCTTGCACCATCACCGGTGAAGTAAAATCCTTGATGATGTTCATTAGGTGGAAATTCTGACCAATAGGTTTGTTTGTACCGTTCATCATCTCCAAAAACAGTTCTTGCCATTGATGGTACAGGATGTTTTATTACTAAATACCCACCCTCATTGATCTCGCACGAAGATCCATCAGAACGGACGACGTCTGCTATGACTCCTGGAAGTGGTGCAGTTGCTGTTCCTGGTGTAATGGTAGTAACACTTGGTATTGGTGAAATCATAATTGAACCTGTTTCTGTCTGCCACCAAGTATCGACGATTGGACAGTTATTTTTTCCAATGACAGAATAGTACCACATCCACGCTTCAGGGTTTATTGGTTCACCAACTGTCCCTAAAAGACGCAAAGAAGACAAATCAGACGCTAATGGGTATCGTTCGCCAAAGCTCATAAATGAACGTATAGCCGTTGGTGCGGTGTAGAGAATAGTAACATTATGTCGTTCGATTATCTCCCAAATGCGACCTGCGGTTGGATAGGTTGGTGTACCTTCGTACATTAAAACTGTTGCTCCATGCATTAAAGGTCCGTAGGTTATATAGGAATGTCCTGTTATCCAGCCTACATCTGCTGTACAGAAATAGACATCTGTTTCACGAATATCAAAAACTAATTGCACTGAATATCGTACTTGCGTTGCATATCCGCCAGTTGTGTGGAATATACCTTTTGGTTTGCCAGTTGAGCCAGAAGTGTAGAGTATAAACAGTGGGTGTTCCGCATCTAATTGTTCAGGTGCAATATTCCCTTTTTTATTTGCTGTCAGCTCATGCCACCAATGGTCACGACCTGCTTGCATCGGAGTGTACATTGTTGCAGAACGTTGGTAAACAATACTATGTTGAATAGTTGGGCATGATGCCATTGCGATATCAGCAGTTTCTTTCAATTGAATAAAAAAACCTTTTCGTTGAGCGACATCTTGTGTAATTAGACAAACAGCTTTAGAGTCATTAATTCTATCTTTGAGTGATTCTTCCGAAAATCCACCAAAAATTACATTGTGGATTGCACCAATTCTCGCACAAGCTAACATCGCCATTGTTGCTTCAGGCACCATTCCCATATAGATAGCAACGACATCACCTTTTTTTACGCCTAATTGTAAAAGTGCTTCTGCTAATTTGCAAACTTCTTTGTGCAATTGGCGATAGGTAATTGTGCGAATCTCACCCGGTTCAGATTCCCAAATTATTGCAGCTTTATTGGCACGATTTGTCGATAAATGAATATCCAAACAATTGTAGGACAAATTCAGTAATCCACCTTGAAACCATTTCATAAATGGGTAATTCCATTCAAAAGACTTTTCCCATTTGCGAAACCAATGTAATTCATTCGCTTGATGTTCCCAAAATGCAACGACATCTTGTGAGGCAAGTTTTTGAAGAGATTCGATAGTTTGTGCTGTTATAGAAGACTGAGCTTGAAACGATTCTGAGGGAGAAAATCGACGATTCTCCACTTGCAAAGAGGATATTTTTTGATCATGCATAGAGCATTGAAATTGGTAATTGGAATATTCAGCAAGTGGTCTTATCGACCACCTGAAATATTCATACGAATATCAACGCCAAATTGTGTATTTGAAAATCCTGATTGTGCAGCACCTTTGTTGGTAGTGCTTTCGTGAATAAAAAACGCTTGAGCTTGAACGACTTGAGAAATATTATAGCGGATACGTGGTTCAATTCTCAATGTAATAGTTCCGTTTAAAACTCGCCCGTCTTCTCCTTGAAATTCATTCACATCGTAGGTGAAACCTTCTCGAGATTTGTAATTGGTAACAAAAGAAAATTCTAATTCATTAGCAACATCAAAAAACAAGAATTTCAATCCTCGCATATTGTAGTTTACTTGGAAAGAGAAATCATCTGTTGTCGTTTTTTGTAATGTCGCACGTGATGCTGCAAACATTGAATACTCAACGGAAGTATTGTATCGCAAAGTAGAAGTAAGATTTCCGCCTAATTTTTTCTCGTCAAAACCTAAAGTGAGTGAAATGAACGGAGAGAATTCCATTTTTACATTTTGTGATTGAACTATTGTACCAATATCTGTTACTTGTACATTCTCAGTGTAACGAGAAATATATGCATGATCAACAGAAATCCGACGTGCATAATCCTTTACAAACGGTAGTTTTTCTAACCCATCCCAACGAAATGTCCAATTGATATTCGGCATAATGGTGCGTAATGCACCAGTGAGGAAATTCAAACTTTCGAACCCATTTCGGAAAGAAGTTGCAAGTGCATCTTGGATGAGTGCATTTTTTTGTAAGGTATCTAATGTTGGGTTGTTCACAATTATATTACGTTCGTTTGTATAATTATTAACAACACGTCCAACAGTATTGTTCGGAAAAAAGAAGATTGTTGGCAACATTACATACGAACGAGAAAGCTGCTGTGTCAATATTTTGTTCGTAATTTCTGGAATTCCATCATCGGCAGTAATAAGTGTCTGATTGCGATTAAAACCAAATTCAGAACGCCAATTCAAATCCAAAACAGCACCAGTCCAAAGTGGTCGTGAAGTACGGAACTCAATGGTAGAACGTTGAGCAAAAACATCTTGCATAACAGCATTTCTTGGACGAATCCCCATATCAGTTTCGAATCCAATGAAGGGGAATGAAGATGAAGGAGAAAAACGAAGATTACCATGTGGGTTGGATGTTAGTCCCATTTGATAGGCAAATGAAGGTCCCCAAATTGGAGCATTATCACGGAATGTCATAGATCTTGCCCATACATTGGTAATACCATTCCCACCTAAAACACCCATCGTGTTGGCAGTATTATTTTGATTGAAATTGATGGTAAATGTTTCATAATCCAAAAATACAGTTTTGAGTGCCATTCCTATAGTTTCCATAATTGAGGGGTCAATACTGTCTTTTTTATTCGCAGGTTTTGGTTTGATTCCTAACAAATTCTCTGCAAAGGTTTTGAGCTTGAAATTACTATTAAATTGAATGGCATTATTAAACTGAGCAGATTTGGAGACATCACTAATTGTCGGATTTTGTTGCAGAGGATCATTCCATTGATACGTTGTTCTGAACGAACCTGTCGAATTAATATAGTTATTTATATTAAAGAAATTTGGAAGAACTGGTCTAAAGTTTATGGTGATATTTTGAGTATGCATTGTAGGTAAACCAAAATTAATAGGTTTCCCAGCACCACCAAAAATAGAACCAAGTATTTCAGAATTGTTTCTTTGACGAATATTATTTTCCAACTCAAACGGCATCATCGTCGAACCAGTTGTAACATTATAGTCAATGGTAGGATTTAAAAATCCATTTTCTTCCAAACGCCATGTAAACTGTGCTGATTGTTGTGTCATAAAATCTCGAATAACCGGAGATGCAAACGACAAGAAACGCGATTGTTCCGTGATTCTCGAGCGACGAATGGACAATGTCGTAGAGAAATTTGATGGCAATAATGAAAATTTCGTTTTTGCATAGGTAGAAAGTCCCGGAATGCCATTTAAAAATGAAAATGGTGAAAATGTTGCAATAGGTGGAATAGGAATAGTATAGGCACCAGTAAAATTCCACGACCATTGGAAGCGTTCTGCAACAACAATCGTTCGTTCAAATTGTTGATCGTAGGTGTATCCCAACGTTAATGCATTCAACGTAGAATTCACAATCCAATTTTTTGTTGGAATACCAAATCTGAAACCAGTTATTGCCCAGTTGTCTTGAACACGAACAGTTTGCGATGAAGTTCGAACTCTTCGTTCAATTTGTTCTGCTTCTACATTGGAAGCACCTTGTTCCAAGGCATTATTTCTTGCAGCAACAGAAGCTTCGACCAAGTTGACATCGTTTTGTGCTAAGTAACGAGGATCTTCTGTAAATTCAGTACGTTTGTATACAAAAGGAATACGGGTTTCTCTGAAGGATTTTGGTAAAAACTTTTCAAAGGCAAATTGAGCTGAAAGATTCCAAGTGGATGTTTCTACTCGATTTCCAAATCGTTCTTCTAATCTATGAAAATTTGGATTAGTCTTTTGCCATGAAGCATTCACCATACCTATGTCAGCAATTTTTAGATCTACAGAACCAACGGCTCCCCAATCAGAAGATGTTTGCGGTTCTATGAGTCGTAATTCGTTTACCCACATAGTGGTTGTTAGGTCATTGGGAAAACGTTCTTGAGGATTACCAATACCAAAACCAACGAATTGAATCCGTTGCAAAACTGGATTTCCTTGTATAACAACTAAACCTTTATTGTCACCTGGAATTTGGTATTCTTGTCGTTGGAAAAATTGCAATGAATCACGCAATTGTTTGAAAGCAGCAAGTGTTTCTAAATTGATACCCAAATCTTGCCAACCACGTGTAAGTGGAACTCTATATTCGTAATAATTAGAACTATCAGTACCAAAACGAATGAAACCATACGCTTGAGGAGTTGACCCTTGTACAAAGTTATCTGGCATAGCACCATCACCGTGCAAGAAGAATTTTAACTGTTTGTAAAACAAGAAATCCAAAGGTCTTGACCAAACACGAACAGCCATTCGTTCTTCACCAAATTGTAGTTGATTAACTTTTATGGCTAAAGATTGTTCATTTAAACGAATGTCATTAGTGAAGTCGATATTCATTAAATTTCTCGGTGGAGATACTCCTGGAGGCATTGTGTAGAAATCAGGAGCAAGATTGTTTTCTTCACGATTCACAAAATTAATCGTCATCACAGAATCATTTTCGGAAACATTTCGTTGAAATGGATTAACACGAAGCCACTGTGAACCTACAAATTTCCAATCAGCAATTTTTGCTCGGAACTCTCCACCTTTCCACCAAACACGAACATACTGAATATTTGAGAAAAGAGGATTACCAATTTGTTTTCTAGCACCACGAATTGGAATACGATAGAGTCTCCAACCAGCAGGAATATTTCCACCGACTATCTGAGCGTTTTTTGCTGGATCTGGTTCCAAATTGATTTCGTAGCTAAAATAAGAATTGTCTTGTGAAATTACTTGACCGTTATTACGATTAAGTACTTCAGTATCAGGAAATTGACCATTTTCTTCAATAGCATTTCCTTCGTAATTGTTGTACTGCAAGAAATCACTTTCTTGTTGATTGATAGGAGAAGCATTGGAGAAATTAAAACGATAATTATCACGTGCGGGATCTGGGTCAACTGCTAATGAAGGTGGATATGCACCACTTTCACGTTCTTGAGCATCACTCAATCGGTCGATACCAACATCCTCACCAACATCAATGATTCCATTTGGTAACGGAGATGCTTCAGTAGAACCATCCTCCGTATCCAAGGTGTTATTTGAAATTACATCCTCGGTTATCATACCAAAATCGACGAACATTTTTGTTGAAGGGTCTGCATAATCAACCTTCATCATTATGTCAATATAGTCAATATTTTCGATATCAAAATTGGTGTTAAAGCTGGAAAGTAAGCGTTGAAATCCACCCCACAGTTTTGGTCTATTTCTATCAATAAATCCAACAAAAGATGCAGAATCATGTCCAGGAGTTTCTCTATCAACAAACTCTTCGTTTTTGTTATAAATACCACGAACTTTAGGGTCAAATACGATATTCAATTCACGGATATTTCCTTGACCTTGCACCCATTGTCTATTCGGATAAACTTCGTTTACGGGAGTTCTCGGTACGAAGTACTGCCACCAAAATGAGAGACTTCTCCATTTTGTACGTTCCTCTGGAGTTGCTCCCAATTCATCGTCAACTGGAGGTGAGGCATGAACCCATTGACGATCACTGGTAGACAAAGGAATATTTCGTTGAGCACCTTCGAAGTCATCTACATAAACAACTGGTTGACCATTGTCGGAGGCAACATCACTGATTCGTTTATTTGGTAATGGCATCATCATTGCCCATTCACCTCGAGCAGTGAGTGAAGATTTTTCTTTTGTATTAAAAAAAGGAAGTGCATTCAATGCTTTTGTGATGTAGGGCATATCCAATCGCAAATTACCATCAAGTCCAAACATCGTATTAGACACAACCTCTTGTCCCAATTGCACTCTGTCTTGTAATAACGCTTGGTCGTAGTTCATCCATGTAAATCCCAAGTTTGCATTTGCTGATCGCTTTTCAATGAGTGCAATATCCCCACGAACCCCAAGCATAGTTCGAGTGGTGAGATTCAACATATCTGGTGATTCGTATTCGATTTGAATATTTGCATTTGGCAAGGTTGCACGAGGATTGATAAGCGTTACAGACCCAGAGGCATAATCAACTCGGAAGTCTTGATTTTCGACTAAAGGTGTTCCATCTAATACAACTCGAACGCTATTTGGAGGCAAATTGAATGCTCCTAATGAAATCCGATTTCCACTCGTTCCAGTTACTTCTGCTCCAATAACAAATCGGTCTCTTCCAGTTTGTAATCGAGCTATATCAACAATCGTATCATAGACTGCCGGAAAAGTATATCGTTCGGCTAAAGCAGGATTGTTTATACGTGCAAAATAACTGATGATTTCTTCGCGGAAAGGTTCTAAGGATGGAAATTGAATTTCGCCTCGATTTTGATTGAAAAATGGTGGACGCAAATCAAATTGTCCATCAGGTGGTGCAGCACCACTTGCGTTATTGACTTGGTCAACTCGTAAAATGGTGTTGATTTTATCTGGAGCTCCTTCTAAAACATCGGAGGAATCGTTGTTTTGACTTAAATAATAGATGTTAACACGTGAATCAGCAGTATTGACATTTGTTACCCCCAAAGGATAGATGTTCCGTAATTGTCTATCCCAAATAGCTCGAAAACCAGGCTGAATATTTGGTCTGTACACTAATTTTAGAATAACCGTATCTTTATTTGTTCCAGAAAGCGTATTCGAAAGCGTACCATAAATTTGGTCGTCAATTGGATCCGTAGCATTCAAACCAGATACTGAATATGCGACTGCATACGTACGTTCGCGTCGTAGTCCGTTGATAGTAAGAGTTCCAAGATTCGGATTAAATTCAAATCTGTCGGCGGTTAATCTCCGAAATCTTCCCCATTCAACCTTACCCGCTTCAACCGGCGTATAGCGAGTTTGTGGTGGATATTGTTGTCCTGTTCCAATATTAGGTAGTTCTGCAATAGCAACCCCGTTGACAGCATCGACTTCTGTTAAATCAACGGATGATTCATATACTTCTAATTGTGTAACGCGTAAGGCTTGAGCTGAAGCAGGAATGACGGGAGTATTGTTTTGGAAAAATTCTCTATATACCCGTTTATACATTGTATCGAGGAAAAAATGATTTTGTGAATAATCATAGGCACGCAAGGTAACTCTTTGTCGAGCAGACCCCCCGTTGACCTGCATCATTCTTCGTTCACCTCTTCGCTGAGAGGCAATAGTTTTTAGAAACAATGGTCCAAATTGAAAATCGGTTCTAATTCCCCATAATGCTTGAGAACCGTTGATAAATGTCGATGGAGTTTGTAACTGAACATTCCCAAATTCAACTCGTTTGATGATATCATCATCATATCCATCAAAGCCAATTCGAAATCGATTATCTAAATCAATATTTCGAAACGAATTCCAATCTGTTGTTAAATTCAATTTGTCACCAATTCTGGCTCCAACATTGACAGCAATTCTTTGATTAAAAATAGGAGAAGAAATTGTTTGCCCAAAAACAGAAGCAGTACCCAAATTTTGAGTGTCCCATCTCCAACCTGCTTGAACAGTGACATCTCCTGTTACATTGACTGATACTTCAGGTTTCCCAAAGATTGTAGCAAAACTTGGGGGCATAGGTATTGAAAGACCTGTAACTGCATCGAGCATTCGCTCCAATTCGGTCATTTTTATACGAGGATCTAATTTATACTGTGAAATTAATGAATCCCACATAGATTTTTTTACAAAATCTTGCCGTCTGTACAGATAATCTTCTAAAGTAAAAAACAAAGGAACACCTAATTCGATATTGTCCATCGAATCACGAAGCATCACTTGACCTGCTTCTTTATCGAAAAGATACCCTAATTTGTATTTTGGATTCTTTCGGTTTGTTGATGCACCCAAAGGACCAATGAGCATCAAAGGGTTTTTTGAGGTTTTTTTGAGATAGGAATTTATAATTGGATTTCCATCATCAATAGAAGGTGATAAATCTGGATTAAAACCTGCAGAAGATGCCGAAGAATCAATTTGAAGAAGTGGAGACCAAATAAGTGAATGCAAGGAGAAAAAGTCCAAAAACTGATATGGTCTTTCCAATACACTGGAAGTCCCAATAATGGCTGAACTTTCTACCAAAGACAACAAAATGATACTACTGACGAGAACCCATTGGGGAGTTTTCTTCATGCACTAATTACTTTATTCAAAATACCTGTTACACTGGAGCTATTTCAAGCATACCATTGCTCAAGAGAGTAAATGGCTATTACACCAATACGGACTAAATTAATGGTCAAAAATAACTCAATACAGATTATCTGTTAGTGATACAAAACAATTGAATGTAGTAAATGCACAAAATCTATAGTATTACCACAATCATTTGACGATAGGTTTTCTTCTTAATTGTGTGTTCCTATCAAATTACTACGAAATTTTATTTGTTGCAACAAAAAAGAGATTCTTCGCTCAAAGTTACTTGAAAATAATATGATAATTAATATCGTGAAAGTAGCAATTTATTGAAGAATCTTTACTACATTGCATTCTTTACAAATCAATCTGCCTCTCAATACAACTTATGAAAACATTATTGTTAGCTTTACGAAACGTGTTTCTTTCACCAACTTCCTTACGTTTAGAAATGCTCCCAGGTATAAGAATGAGCTTTGCTTTTGGTATCCTTTTTTATACCTTAAGTGTCGTTGGTGTCAATTGGTTGCATTCAACTTCAGAGCCACTTTCGAAACAAGGTTTTGAAATGAGAAAAAATTATATTCAACGTGCAGGTGAAAAAATAGATCTCACAAAAGAACAACAAGCTGAACAAATTAAGCAATTGCACGAGCAATCCCAATTTCAGTTGACTTCTGGAATTGGTGTAGGATTGTTGTATACTGGATTTGGATTAATGGTGCAAATTTTACTGTTTTGGTTTATTGGTTCTCTGCTTTTTAAAGAAACTATCTATCATCAATTTAGTAGTATTGCCATAGTGTTTTGTTTAACTAATGGAGTCGCTGGAGTTGGTACAATGCTAACAGGAACTATTCAATTTGTCGCTGGGTCATTGCAAATAGCTCCTAATGCAGGTATTTTTATACCAATGTATGGAAATGAAATCCTATTCGCATTATTTAGCAGATTGTCATTACATTCACTCATTGAGTTTATAGTAGCCGGACTAATATTTGCATCTGTTTTGAATACAGAACGATGGAAAACTATCTTTTTGTCGTTACTAACCTACTTCCTGATATTTGGATTTTTTGCTTTGACGACATACATCGGATATAAAAATATGTAAAAAAAAAAGGGAACCAATTGGTTCCCTTTTTTTTTACTTGCACTGTGATTACACTTCTTCTAAAATGATATTTGTATTAGTATAGATACAAATATCACCAGCAATTTTGAGCGATTCGTAGGCAATATCTTTGGCAGACATTTGCGTGTGATTCATCAACGCACGTGCAGATGAAAGAGCGTAGTTCCCACCAGAGCCAATTGCCAAAATTTGTTCATCTGTTTCTATGACATCGCCAGTTCCTGAGATGAGAAGCATTTGTTTCGAATCCATTGCAATGAGCATTGCCTCTAATTTGCGTAAATATCTATCTGTTCGCCAGTCTTTAGCAAGTTCTACGGATGAACGAAACAAATTTCCGCGAAACATTTCTAATTTTTCTTCAAAACGTTCTAATAGTGTAAAGGCATCAGCTGTTGCACCTGCAAAGCCTGTAATCACCTGGTTGTTATACAATCTTCGGAGTTTTTTTGCATTTGGTTTCATAATGGTATTGCCTAACGATACTTGACCGTCAGCTGCCATTGCACCTTTCCCGTCTCTATGAACTGCCAACACTGTGGTTGAACGTATTAATGGTTCGTTGTTTTTTTTCATTGGTTAAAAATGGGCTTGAATTCCGCCACTTAAAATGTTAAATTGAGAAACTGAGTAATCAAAAAAGATGGACATTGGTCCAAATTGTCTTGAAATTCCTAACGTTGCACGTACAGAACTATTTTTCAACGACAAATCATCAACCCTTGCTTGGTCATCACCAAAACAGCCACGTGCAGGGTCTACAACAGCCCATTTACCATCTACTTCAAGACAAGTTCTCGGAGTACGCAGACCCAATTCTGCTTGTAATGTAACAGGTAAATATGATGTGAGTTTTGCGTCAATATTCAACGATTCATATCCTGCACCACCATAGACATCAAACAAGTATGTCCCAGATGATGTCATTATTGTTTTACTACCTTGAATATTGAATGACATAATTTGTGCATCGGCTTTGATATTCGAAGCACTTTCTCCGTACGTGTTGTTTAACGTTGTTGATTGATACACAGCTTGTACAGCCAAATCAAACAATCTATCTTCAGTTTTATCGGATTTATTGAAATATTGCGAAATACTATGTTTCAACCCTAATCCCCAAAAGCCAAATTCTCCAACAGCTTCTCCCCAATTCATCTGAGGAATAAATCGGACTAAAAGTTCTGTGCCCATCAATGAACCAATTTCAATTTGCGGTACAGCTGCAATTAAAGCAGATATATTTAATCCTGGTGGCAAATCAAAGGTAGTATTTGGTAACAATTGTGCGACGCTATCTACTTGTGATTTTAAATTTGGATTGGTCAAAGCTAATAACTGATATGCTGCATCAGATTCTAATGTTGTTATTAATTCATCACGGTCAACTTTGAAACTTGCAGGAAGATTTCCAAAAATCGTTGCAGCAGTCCGTGGTGGTTGATTGGTGATGGTTCCTTTTGAGTATCCTTGATTTAACAAGTAATACAAAACATCCATTATAGCCCCAACAGTATCTCTACCTGTAAATTTTGAATTTGCAGTTAAAATATTTGCAGCTCTTCCTTGATCTGTTTCCCACGGAAGTACTGTTTTAAACGTTTTTTGATCTTCTCGAACAAACCCTAACATTCCGTTCAGCGAAAGTCGGAAGTAAAATTTGTTTTCTTTTGGAATAAAGGCAGTGGTATAAAATCGAGAATTTGCCGTTGCATTGATAGTTTCAGCCAATGGAGCGGCAAACGGAATGGAATTTGGAGCGCCAAATTGAGCCATAAATTCCCGTGCTACCTTGATCGTCAAAGGATCTGCAGGTTTGCAATTGCACAAATCATCATTGCTTCCACCTTGTGCATGAGCAGAAAATGTCGTTACTATTCCGACGATAATAATTAACAGTAGTTTGTATAGATTCATTTTAATACTCATTCGATGTTTTGGAAGAAAAAAACTTGAAAATTCCGTACAAAATCGCACCAACTACGACGACAAAAATTCCCATTTTTAGCATTGAGAATGCAATTTTCAAAAAGAACATTACTGCCCACCCTACAACAGAAATAGCAACAATAGCTCCAACACCTATACCGACATACTTAACGATACTCATACTTAAATTCAATAAATGGTAACGGAAAAGAAGTTCAAAATTTGTAATTCAATCACAAAGTAACTAAAAATAGTTTAATTTTCGTACTTTTGTAAATAATTGGAACGAAAAATAGCCTACAAACGTTAAGACGTTTTTTGAACACGTTATTATTTACAAATACTTATAAACTGAAAGAAATTGTATGGAAGAAACAACTGCGAGTTTGAATTTCACTTTGACAGACGACCAAGAGGCTATACGCGATCAAATACGAAGTTTTGTTGAGCAAGAAATAAAACCTGTTGCTTTGTCATTCGACGAAACACAAGAATTTCCCTTAGAAATATTCAAAAAATTAGGTGATTTGGGCTATTTAGGAATTGTCATTCCGGATGAATATGAAGGCTCATCTATGGGATATATGGAATATGCCTTGGTTGTCGAAGAAATTGCTCGTGGATGTCCTTCTATAGCATTGGGCGTTGCAGCTCATAATGGTCTTTGTACCTCGCATATTTATCGATTTGGTTCTGAAACATTGAGAAAAAAATATGTAGCTGACCTTGCATCCGGAAGGGCTTTAGGTGCTTGGGGACTAACTGAACCAAATTCTGGTTCTGATGCTGGTGGTATGCAAACTGTTGCTGTTCGTGATGGTGATGGCTGGATAATCAATGGTTCCAAAAACTTCATTACGCATGGAAATGTCGGTAACACTGCTGTGATTATGGCGGTTACTGATAGAGAAAAGAAAAACCGCGGTATCTCAGCATTCGTTGTTGATAAATCTATGCCAGGATTTTATGGTTCGAAAAAAGAAAATAAAGTCGGAATGCGTTGTAGTGATACAGCGTCTTTAACGTTAGAAAATGTTCGAGTACCAGCTGAAAATCTCATTGGAAATGAGAACGAAGGATTTATTCAAGCCTTACAAATTCTTGATGGTGGAAGAATTTCTATTGCTGCGTTATCTGTTGGTTTAGCACAAGGTGCATTTGAAGCAGCATTGAAGTATGCAAATGAGCGTCACCAATTCAATAAATCATTGGCAAGTTTCCAAGCGATTCAATTCAAATTGGCACAAATGTCTATGAATATTGATGCGGCTCGACTTTTGACCTACAAAGCAGCTATGTTAAGAGACAATGGTGAAGATTATTCTTTGGCTGCATCTCATGCGAAACTATTTGCCTCAGAAGTGGCAGTACAAGTATCCGAAGAAGCAATTCAAATTCATGGTGGTTATGGATATATCAAAGATTACCCAGTTGAAAAACTTTGGAGAGATTCGAAGCTACTGACCATTGGCGAAGGTACTTCTGAAGTACAACGAATAGTAATTGCAAGAAATATTATTGCTCAATAGCTCCCATAAATCGATAAATTGAAAAAAAACCTTGAAAAATTTCAAGGTTTTTTTTTGAAAATGGGAACTTTTTTCTGCTAAAAACAGTATACCATGTAGGAACCCCAATTTATTCTCACCTTTCACCAAAGGTGTCTGTACGATAAATGTTCTACGATGGTAATATCGTAGAACATTAGTCAACATTACCGTACATTATGTCGAAGTTTCCTGACCCATTTGTCAACGATTATCGCTCAAAATACAAAGAAAAAAACAGAAGGGGTGTTTCCAAACATTCATCGTTCCAACCGTTTTTCAATTCCGACGAATTTTACAATCCAGTTTACACCGAATCAGTAACCTCCGTTGAACAACAATTGGAAATCTTATCAATTGGGAATGCTCAAAATGCAACACATGCTCTCAATTCATTGAGTTTTCTTTTAGAAAATCCTTTCAAAAATCTGTCTAACAACGATACTGTTTTCATTGGTATCTGCGGGAATCTTTTGTGTTTTTCCTTACCATCTATACAACAAATGGTACAATCTCTTGGTTGGAACATTGAGCATTTCTCCAAAAAGAATGAAGAACGCTATTCTCATATTCTTTTAGGTGTTCGACCAAATGAAAAAGAGTTGTCATTGTGTACACATCTTGGACTCCCGATGACGGTTGAATATCATCTAAAACGATATTTTGAACGGTATTCAATTCAACAAATTCAAACAAATGTACTGGTTGTCAAAGAATTTGTCAATTCAGTTCTTCAGCAATCCAACCAACAAAACAATTTGTCAATAGATGAAATCACGACATCACTCTTTGCATTAGAACTTTTCGGAAGCTCGAAAGCAATTCGATTACAAGCTCGAGAATATTTGAAAGAATATCTCAATGATGAACAAAAAGATGCTTTGCGATTGCATTGGTTCAAACAACCCACGAAATACAGCTACAATCCAAAGTTTTTTCACGATGTTTCTGCTTTTTTAGAAACAGTGTCTATGAATGGTCAATTGTTTCAAGAGACTGCATACCAGCTTACAACCATACCAACAACACAAGAATTATTAGCTTCCAAACAAGCATCGATGGTGGTTGCTTCGTTAGTGGAGGAGCAATTTCGACCAGAATTTTTCGAAACAATTTCCGGAATTGTGATGAAAAATATTGATGCATTGACTCTGAAACTTGAGAATTTGAAATCATTGAATGAATTGCAATACCTGTCCGTACAACATTGTGAAATTTTCTCGTTTACTGCTTCAACACTCCTTTCGGTTAGATATTTGTCCTTACTTCATTGCGAAATATCAGAACAAGATTTTTGTACCTTGATAGAATCGCTGCCGAAATTGCAATTCCTTCTTATTTCAGATGTAAAAATCGTTCCTTCGAAAAACTCACCAATGTATCGAATGAAATTTCCTCAATGTTGTTCGATTTCGATTTCTCAATTAGAATACGAATTTTCTAATGATTTGTATAAAAAAATCACGAAAATTCGTTCTCTCAAAAAACTTTCTTTGGAAAATTTCAATTTGAATTCGTCTTTGCATTCCATTCAATTCTCTTCGAATACCTCATTAGAAGAAGTAACTATTGCAGGGTTTGCACTATCAAATATTACAGAAATTGGAGTGGTCTCAAAAAAATTACATTCACTTGCGTTGCGGTCAACAGGAATTCAATTACTTGATGGTATTGAAAAACTACCATCTCTCAAATCATTACAAATCACTGATGAAGTTCTTACGAATGTTGCACCATTACTCCATTGTAAACAGTTGCATTCCATTTCATTGCGTTCATGTTCTTTAGAATTTTTTCCGAATGAACTTTTAGAATGTAAACTTCTTGAAGTCATAGACATTAGCTCCAATTCAATTCAGGAGGTGCAACTCAAAGGAAAGAAATTTTCACGGCTTCAACGATTGATTTGCTCAAATAATCAGATTAGTTTAATTGAAATACAAAATTTTCCCAAATTGGAATTTGTGTATATTTCAAAAAATGAACTTCGAAAACTTCCAAAATTTGCACAACAACGAACGAACAAAGATATAACCATTGATTTGGTAGATAATCCTTTGGAAGAAAATGAAATTGAAAAGACTATGAAACTAATACGTGAGGGTTGGAGAATTTTATGTTCATTACCCAAAAATCACGAAGAAATAGTTGAATAAAAGAAAAACAATAGAATAGGATGTTGTTCGGTATATAGCAACAATTGAAAATTTCTAATTTATCCGACAAATCACCCTTAATGATAGATACTCATTGCCATTTAGATGTAGAGCAATTCAATGAAGACAGAGATGAGGTCTTAGCTCGAGCAATATCCTCTGGCGTTGAGCACATTATCATTCCTGCAATACGTCCGAGTGATTTTCAGCATTTACTTTCCGTTGCAAACAAATCTCCTTATCTTTCTTGTGGTTTGGGTGTTCACCCCCATAATGCGAGTGAATTTGAAAGCGATACAGCAGATATGATAAAACTATTGTATGGTGAAAATACTTCAACGGTAAAAGCGTTGGGTGAAATTGGATTGGATTATTACTATGATTTTGCTCCAAAATCACAACAACAAGCAGTATTTCATCGTCAATTAGAATTAGCAAAAGAGCTTAATTTGCCTGTTATAATCCACAATAGAGATTCTGATGAAGATGTTTTATCCATCGTGAAGGAACATCAAGATGAAAAACTCCGTGGAGTATTCCATTGCTTTTCGTCATCTCCAGAATATGCAGAAAAAGTACTTGATGCAGGATTTCATATTTCCTTTACAGGAAATGTAACCTATAAAAAATCCACATTAGCAGAATGTATTCAATTTATTCCAGAAGAGAGGATTATGATAGAAACAGATTCCCCTTATATGGCACCAGTTCCTTATCGTGGAAAACGAAACGAACCATCATACGTCCAATATATAGCACATAAAATAGCAGAAATTCGTTCAACAACTGTAGAAACCATGATTCAACAAACCACAAAAAATGCGGCATCATTATTTGCAATTTTCTCTTTAGTACTATTTTTTATAGCAACAGATAGTTTTTCTCAACGAGGAAGAATTGATTTTGAAGATGAAAAAGAAACGGATATTGAAATTTTAGAACATCCTTATCCAAAATTAATCGGAATAGGTGCTTTAATTGGTTCCAATACTATCGTAGATAATCTAACGTTCTTGAATGGTTGTCGAAAAGATAGAGATCAATGGGTGTCTTTGGCAGCAATAGCAGCGTTCGGAGCACAAATAATGTACTATCCCGTCGAATGGATTCAATTGGAAGCTGGATTTAATACGTCATCGCACCAATCTAGTTTGTTTACAAATGCTGGTGAGCCTCCTATAATTGATTCATATAGAAACATTGATTTTGCTTTCAAATTAATTCCTAATCAATATGGACGAATCAATTTTTTTGCAGGTTCTGGTGTATCTTTTTCCAGTGCTACCTATGGTGCTAATAACGAAACTGTAACTCGCATTGGACCAATATTGAATGTTGGACTAATGGGTAATATTGATTTTTCGTGGGGTGTTATTGTTCCTTCCGCAGAATTTCGAGTAAATTTTCCAACTGGTGCAAGAAGATTTACGTCAAATCCTATTGGACGTGAAAGTAGTATTTATGAATGTTACCGCAATGAACCAGAACAACGTGCAATATTAGATGTAAACACTATATTGGCAATTCCAAGATTTACTATCAGTATCTTCCCTAAATTTTAACATTAAAATCATTAAAACAACATGGAAATCCAAGAACAAATATCAGTAATGAAGCGTCTAAAAGAAGAAACCAGACCAATGCACGACGCTATAGAAAAAAATCCTTATTTAGAACAAGTTACATCTGATTCAATATCGATGGAAGAATATCACAAAATAATAGAAGCATTTTGGGGGTATTATGCAGCTCTAGAACCGAAGTTATTCGAAAATGCTACAGAGCAATGGTTAGGTGAATTTAATGTTCCTCAACGGGAAAAATTATCATTGTTGAAAGCTGACCTTCTTGCAATGGGTAAACATACTGAAGAGTCGATTGCATCAATTCCAGTTTGTTCTAATTTACCAGAAACAAACAGTTCTGCGAAAAAATTAGGAATCTTGTACGTTTTAGAAGGCTCAACATTGGGTGGTTCTGTTATAACGCGACATTTGAAATCTAAACTCGGTGATGCAGTGGCAAATTGTACACAATTTTATTTTCCTTATGGAGAAATGACCGGTCCTAATTGGAAGAACTTTGCAATGCTGGTAGAACGTTCTTGCACACCAGATGAACATGATGAAATTGTAGAATCAGCTAAGCAAACCTTCCAAAGCTTAGATGATTGGATGACCAAATTCCACAGCCTGTAGACATAATATCTTTCATAAAAAAAGCTCTTTGAACTTGGTTCGAAGAGCTTTTTTGTTAAATAGAAAAAGCGAATTTTTAGGAAAGCTCGTTTTCGCCCTTAATATCATTTGACCAAGAGCATACATACATCTCAGCTGGGTTGGAAAGAAATTGATGTTTTGGTACAACACGAACAGTACATCCTTGCATTCCTGAGTCCACGCAAATAGCTGTACCTTTGTATTTATGTGTTTTCGTTTCATCGTTAGATTCTACTAATTGCAAGGATGTGTACGTTGCGTTTTGGAATTTACCCATAGCATTGACTGAGCCATAAAGCAATTCTGCTTTTATGTCTGTTGGAGCTAATCCATTCAAATAAATTACAGCTGTTGCCTCAAATTCTTTTCCAACATACGCATCTTTGGTGCCTTCTAAATACAAATCTTTCACCTCTACATTATGCCAATTAGACCAGATTTTTTCTTTCCATCTTCTAAAAGCAACAATATCCTCGGAAGAGGTATTGATAGCGTTATATGTTTTCATTGCAGGATAATAGTATTTAGTCGCATACTCTCGAACCATTCGTTGAGTTGAATAAACGCCACTATTTGTCCGAATGGAGTTTTTCATATATTGAACCCATTTTTTGGAATAAAATGAGTCATCCTTTCTGTAGAATAATGGAACAACAAAATCTTCTAAGAGCGAATACAGCGTTTCAGCTTCTGCTTCATACGATTCTTGTTCGGTAGGATACTCCTCACCTTTTCCGATAGCAAAACCATTGTTTCCATTATAAGCTTCGTCCCACCAACCATCTAAAATGGACATATGGACAGTTCCATTCAATACTGCTTTCATACCTGATGTAGCACTTGCTTCCAAAGGACGAATAGGAGTATTGAGCCAAATATCAGACCCTGCCAACATAACAGACGAAACTTCCATATCATAATCTTCCAAAAACACAACATAGCGTTGTAATTTATGCGTTTTCACTTTATGGATAATTTCTTGTAATACTTCTTTCCCTTGAGTATCACGAGGATGAGCCTTTCCTGCAATAACGATTTGAACTGGATGAGTTTTGTTCGTCAGCAATTTAGTTAAACGTTCAATATCAGAAAAAAGTAACATTGCTCGTTTGTAGGTGGCAAAACGTCGTGCGAAACCAATGGTTAGAGTATTAGAATCTAAATATTCTCCTGTGCGATTTAATTCTTCTGGTTCTAAATACAGTCCACGTTTTTTTAATAAATGATCTCGTGCATACAACACCAAATCTGCACGAACCTTTTGTTTTGTTCGCCAAAGGTCTTCATCCGGAATAGAATCGACCAAATCCCAAAATTGTTGATTGTCAGCTTCATATCGCCATTTAGTTCCAAGATAACGATCGTATAATTCTGCAAAGTCTTTAGAAATCCACGTTTTTGTGTGAATACCATTTGTAATATGGTCAATTGGAACTTCTTTTTCGGGAAAATCAGTCCATATTTCTTTCCACATATTTCTTGCAACAGCACCGTGTAATTTACTAACACCATTATGGTAAGTTGATAGTTTTAATCCCAAAACAGTCATGGAGAATTTTTCTTGCTCATCATTTGAATAAATTCTTCCCATTTCCAAAAATTCATACATGGAAATTCCTAATTGTTGAGCATAGGAAGTCATATATCGTTGAATAATGTCTAAGGTAAAAACTTCATTCCCTGCCGGAACAGGTGTGTGGGTCGTAAAAATAGAACCAGAACGAGAAAGTTCTTTCGCTTCTTGAAAGGTAATTCCTTTTTCGACCATTATATTTCGAGTGCGTTCCATTAATGCAAATCCTGCGTGTCCTTCATTGATATGCACAACAGATGGTGTTACGCCAATTGCTTGTAATGCACGAATACCACCAATTCCCAAGACAATCTCTTGTTGAATTCTTCTATCACGATCACCACCGTACAGTTGGTCTGTGATATCGCGTAAATCAGTGTTGTGCAAATTTTGTTCAATATTGGTATCCAATAAGTACAATGGAACTCGTCCAATTTGAGCTCGCCATATTTGTGCATACGCATCCCCGGTTGGTAATTGTACGGAAATGGTGATTGGTGTTCCTTGCTCGTTTCTCATAAGTACCAAAGGCATTGAATTGAAGTCATTAAATGAATAACGCTCTTTTTGGTACCCGCTTTGTGAAAGATACTGATGGAAATACCCTTGTTGATACAGTAAACCAACTCCTACTAATGGCAACCCTAGATCACTTGCACTTTTCATATGATCACCAGCCAAAATTCCCAAACCACCAGAATAAATTGGGAAACTTTCGTTGATACCAAATTCTAAGGAAAAATAGGCAATCGTATCAGATTGTTCACTATGTTCAGTTTTGTGCCAAGTTGTATCATTCATATAGGTTGAAAAACGTTGATATACGTAATCCAAATAGCTCACAAATGCTTCGCGTTCTGATAGTTCAATGAGTTGTTGTTGTGATAAACGATTAATCAATGCAACTGGGTTGTGATTGACTTCTTCCCATATTTTTTTATCTATTTGTTTAAAGAGGTCTTTTGCATCGGATTGCCATGTCCACCAATAGTTAAATGCCAATTCTTTCAAACTTGCAATACGCTGTGGTAGTACTGGTGTTACGACAAATGTTTTGAATGGTATCATATTTTTTAGTGCTTACTGAAGAAAAATTCGTATTTTTTGTTCGTTTCTTACGAAAAATTGCTTTTTACAATTACAAAAAGAATTTACAATGTTTCCCAAATATACATATTTATTTGCAATTATTTGTCTAATTTCCACTATAAGTTCTTGTAACAATGGAAGTTCTGAGGAGCAAATTGTTGCGAATCTAAAACCAGCGAATGGTGGAAAAAATTTCGGTGGAATTTATAGGGTTAATATGGTGCGAGGTAATCCCAATGCTTTAGATCCTGTTTTGATAACCAGCAAATTAGCATCCGATATCTCTTCGCAGATTTATGACCATCTTTTGACCTTTGACTCGAATATGGTTGTCAAACCAGAACTTGCCAAATCTTGGGAAATAAGTCCTGATGGCTTACTGTATACCTTTCATCTTCGTACGGACGCATTTTTTCACGACAACAAATGCTTTCCAAATGGTAAAGGTCGAAAAGTAATCGCCTCTGATGTTGTCTATTCTTTATCTCGTTCGTGTGACCCAACGACGAAAACAGCTCATTTTTGGGCATTCAAAGATAAGGTTGTCGGTGCCACAGAATATTATACTTCTCGAACAAATGGTGGAACACCTATTAAGGAATTAACTGGACTGAAGGCTCTGAACGACTCTACGTTCACTATCACACTTATTCAGCCGTATTCACCATTGTTGATGTTACTCGGTAATTCGTTTGCAATGGTGTTGCCGAAAGAAGCAGTTGAGTATTACAAAGATATGTATTTTCGTAATCCCGTTGGTTCAGGTCCATTCGTGTTTTCAGAATGGAAAGACGATATGCATATTCTTCTCAAACGCAATCCAAATTACTGGGAATATGACAACCACAATAATCGATTACCTTTTCTTAATGAAATAGAATTTTCCTTTATCAAAGATGATAAAATTCAATTTTCTGAATTTATGAAAGGCTCTTTTGAGGAGTCATATACTATTCCAACGGAATTTTTCGACAATGTTGTTGACCCATCAAAAACTAAAACAACAAAAGCCTATCGTTCTGTTACCTTACAAGCAGAACCAGCACTTTTAACGTGGATGTTTCATTTTAACACCCAAAAATATCCTTACAATAATGTGTATGTACGTCGAGCTTTTGCCTATGCAATTGATAAAGAAAAAATAGTTCGGTATGTATTGCGAAATTCTCCTTATAAACCCGGAAACCATGGTATCACCCCACCAGTTATACCTGCCTATCCAATTGATTCTATCAAGGGAATGAATTATAATCCTACTTTAGCCTTAGAAAATATGGCAAAAGCTGGATATCCCAATGGAAGTAATTTCCCAGAAATTACACTCTTTATTTACCAAGAACCGAAATTAGTGCAGGTTGCAGAAGCCATTCAGCAAATGCTCACAGAAACACTCAATATAAAAGTTCGATTGCAAATCATTCAGTTTTCAGAATTTTTGCAATTCACAGATTTGGGGAAACTTCCTTTTTGGGGTTCTCGTTGGTATGGAGATTACCCAGACCCAGAAAATTATATTATGCTTTGGGATGGTACAACTGTTCCGTCGGACACGACCTTACCATCGTATCCAAACAATACTCGCTACAACAACCCAACTGTCAATAACTTGTTGCAACAAGCAGTGCAAACAACTGACCCTACCAAACAATACGCTTTGTACCGAGAAGCAGAACAACTTGCCACCAATGATGTCCCTTCGATAATCCTGTTCTATGAAATGCACTACCGTTTATTGCAACCATACGTAAAGGACAACCCTATGAACGCAATGAACTTACTTAAATACAAATATGTGTGGTTTGGGGCGTGAATTTCTATAAACTTTCTATTTTGATAGAATCTTTGTATTTTTGTATATATATTTCAAAATTATACCTTTAGACATAGAAAGATTGAGAATGAGTACACCATTATATGCGGTCATTTTAGGAGCCTCAAGCGGTTTTGGTAAAGCGGCTTGTTTGGCATTGGCGGAAAAAGGATATCACATCATTGGTGTTCATTTAGATAGAGCGGCAGGTTTGGCAGCGGTCGAAGAATTAAAAACAGAAATAACTGCAAAAGGTGTTACAGCTGAATTTTTCAATGTGAATGCTGCTGATGCTACTAACCGTGCAACCGTTGTGGAAGCAATCAAAAATCGTTGCAATCAAACTGGTGGAGCAGTTTGGTTTATGTTACATTCATTAGCGTTTGGAACATTGAAACCATTCATTGCTGAAAAACCAACTGATTCTATTACCCAAAAAAGTATTGAAATGACAATGGATGTGATGGCTAATTCGCTTATCTATTGGACACAAGATCTCATTTCTGCAGGTCTGTTCTCTCAAGGTGGGCGTGTAGCATCTCTTACAAGTTCTGGCTCTAATCGTGCAATACCTACCTATGGTGCGGTTTCTGCAGCAAAAGCGGCTTTGGAGTCGTACACACGACAATTGGCGTTAGAATTAGCTCCATACAATGTAACCTGCAATACTATTCGAGCAGGAGTAACTGACACACCGGCACTTCGCAAAATTCCAGGAAATGACAAATTGATAGCTAATGCATACAACCGCAATCCTTTCCACAAATTGACAACTCCAGAAGATGTTGCCAATGTGTTAGTACTTCTTTCTCAAAAAGAAGCTGCCTGGATCAATGGAACAGTACTTGGTGTTGACGGAGGTGAAGATTCTATCGACCTTACATGGTGGGAACAACAATAAGTTGTTTTATCATGGCTTCAAAATGAAAAAACCTACTGAAAACAGTAGGTTTTTTTTTGGTCAATTTCGACAACATAAGTCATCAAATGATTGTAAAAATGTTGGTTCCCCTCTTAAGGACTGCCATGGTCACTGAGCGTAGTCGTAATGTGGCGAGGTCGAACTTTTTTGAAATTTTATAGGGGCAGACCTACGAGTCTGCCCATTGATTCAGAATGACCCCTCACCCCAACCCTCTCCCTCAAGGGGAGAGGGAGATATCTTTGGGTTCCCCTCTTGAGGGGTGCCATTAAATGGCGGGGTGGAATCTTCAGAGACGCACGTCCGTGCGTCTCTACAAGAACAAAACAACTCCCTCGCCCCTTTGGGGAGAGGGTACGGGGAGAGGGGGGACAAATTTCCATATACGAAGTGCCACTATCTTTAGATAGTGGCTGAATGTCGTTATTTTTGTATATTCGTACGACAAAATCCAATGCAACCTTCCAAAACCGTAATGACACCCGAAGAAATACAACAAGCAAAAGAAAAATTAGATAATCTTTGGAGAACTTCTCAAAATCAAGAAGCAAAGGTATTTGCTTACGAACTCTTGGAACAACAAGCAATCCAAGACGATGCCAAATCTCTTGCAGAGGTCTATAATTCACTTGGGATTGTTTACTGGAATCTTTCGGACTACCCCAAAGCATTAGAGTATCTTTCAAAGTCATTGCTTATCTCTGAAGAAATTGAAAACAAAAGAGGTATTGCTAGTGTCCTTGGGAATATTGGGCTTGTTTACTCAGATCTTTCGGACTACCCCAAAGCATTAGAGTATTATTCAAAAGCATTACTCATATTAGAAGAAATTGGAAACAAGGTTGGTATTGCAAGTAACCTTGGGAATATTGGGAATGTTTATAATTATCTTTCGGACTACCCCAAAGCATTAGAGTATTACTCAAAAGCATTACACATCGGTGAAGAAATTGGAAGTAAATATGGTAATGCAGCTAACCTTGGGAATATTGGGCTTGTTTACTCAGATCTTTCGGACTACCCCAAAGCATTAGAGTATTATTCAAAAGCATTACTTATTTTTGAAGAAATTGGAAACAAATTAGGAATTGTAAGTAACCTTGTGAGTATTGGGAATGTTTATTCTAATCTATCGGACTACCCAAAAGCATTAGAGTATTACTCAAAAGCATTACCTATTTTTGAAGAAATTGGGAATAAAGTTGGAATTGCAACTAACCTTATGAATATTGGGATTGTTTACTGGAATCTTTCAGACTACCCCAAAGCATTAGAGTATTATACAAAAGCATTACATATCAATGAAGAAATTGGAAACAAAGTTGGGATTGCAATAAACCTTGGGAATATTGGGATTGTTTACAAGAGTCTTTCGGACTACCCCAAAGCTATAGAGTATTACTCAAAAGCATTTCACATCAATGAAGAAATTGGGAATAAAGTCGGTATTGCAAGTAACCTTGGGAATATTGGGTCTGTTTATGCAACCAAAGAATCAACATACTATGATGTAAAAAAAGCAGAAGTGTATCTTCAAAAATCGTTAGTTTTAGCTGAGGAAATAGGTGCAAAAGTTGTAAGAAAAGAAGCTTATGAACAATTACATAAGCTTAGACTAAACGAAGAACATTATAAAGAAGCTTTAGAATTTCAAACTAAATCTATAGCACTCGAAAAAGAAATTCAATCCATCGAAGCAAAAAAACAAGCAGATCGATTTGACAATGAACGTAAAACAGCTGAACGTGAAAAACAAATAGCTGTTGAAAGAGCAAGATACGAAGAACGTGAAAGTATTCTTCGAAATATACTTCCTGATTCTGTAACTGATCGCTTAGTAAAGGGCGAAAATCCTATTGCCGACCACTTTGAAACTGCTTCTGTTCTTTTTATGGATTTGGTTGGGTTTACGTCACTTGCCTCGATTGCACCACCAAAGCAAATTGTTTATCTTCTTGACGCTATCTTCCAAAAAGCGGATGAAGTGGTTGAAACATTCGGTTTAGAAAAAATCAAAACCATTGGTGATGGGTATTTGGCAGTAGGCAATGTAACAACTCCCCTCGAAAATCACCAAAAAGCAACTGCCCAAGCTGCACTCCAACTTCTCATAACAATGCGAGACTTTGTCGTCAATATTCCATCAGATTTGGGTGATACCAATTGGATAAAGGATATGAACGATATCGAAATTCGCATTGGAATCCACACAGGTGAAGTCGTTGCAGGTATCATCGGCAAAAACAAATACACCTATGACCTCTGGGGAGATGCAGTAAACGTAGCCTCACGTATGGAATCTAACTCAGAAGCTGGTCGTATCCACATCAGCGAACAATTTGCAAAATCAATCGAATCATACCCAGAATTCTCACTCATACCCAGAGGAGAAATTTCCATAAAAGGCAAAGGAACAATGAATACCTTTTGGTTGGAAAAGGGGAAGTAAAGGGTGGTTGAGGCACTCGAAACCACCGTTATAATTACAATGGCTTCGAGAACCTCAGCCGTTTATAGAAATGTTATGTTTATTTCACAAACATCTTCTGATACTTTGGCTTCATGGCTTTTGAAAATAATGACAATGGGACTTCCAATACATCAGATTCGAGGATAGATGTTGAGTTTTCTAATGGTGTCCACAAAACTAAATGGGTTGGGGTGAAGTAATGATCCAGTTGTAATTCTTTCCAAAACATAGATGACAGTTGTTGTTGATTTTTCGTTTTTGATTTACAGTAGGTATAAATATCTCGAACAGCTTCTGCATATTGTTGCCATGTAGTTTCATTGTTAGAAATGTCACTCACGCGTGAGGAAATTGCCTCAACAAGGAAGTATGTTTTTTTCTCATCGAGCATAGTGCTGATATCCAATTTCTCGCCAGTTGGAAGATAATAACTTGCAAAGGATACAAAAAACGTTGCCAAGTCCTCCGAAGTAGGTGAATAGAATTGATTAATTGATACTAATTTGCTGTCTTTATGCAAAACTTCATATTCCATCACTGAGCCACCTTTTTTGATAAGGGAGTCTTCGGTAATATTCGCTTGAGATTGACTTATGATGGTTGCTAATACTTGTAAGGTAGTATCCAATTCCTCAAACGGATAGTTTTTGATGTTTTTTTGAACCTTTGCCTGTTCTTTATAATCAGTTACCAAGAGAATTGTTTGTTGGAGAATCTGTCTGTTTATTGATAAAAAATTCCTTAAGATGGGAGAGTCTTTCGGAAGTTTTGAGTTGTTCGTTGGAAACAATTGAGGTATATTCCATTGTACTTTAAGCTTCGTTATAGGATTAGAAAGTAACGAATATTCATAGGCTTTGATAGTATACAAACTATCTTGAGCGTATAAATTGCTTAATGTCAATGAACAAATAGTTACGAACAAGAAAAGAGAAGTTAAAAAAGAATTCATGGATATAGGTAGAAGCTAAAAAGTAGGAAATATTTTCAAATATAGTTTAAATTTTGAAATTATAAAGAAACGTTGTATTTTGGTACCAAATTTAGAGAAATGGTTTCTAAATAATAATCTAAAATCTACCTGTTGCATGCTAATAACTTGTTCGAATACCATAGCTTTCGTTGTTGATGTCCAAGAACGTTTGTTTCCACATATTAACAATCACTCTCCATTAGAAACTTCCATTAATACGTTGTTATTGGGATTGAAAGCATTAGAAGTTCAAACATTTGTATTTGAGCAATACACAAAAGGTTTGGGAACGACAATCCCTTCCATTAAACAAACACTTGGTGAGGCGTATCAACCAACAGAGAAAATATGCTTTTCCGTATTGGGCGATGACGCAAATGTGAAATTGCTTCGCGATACGAACAAAAAACGTGTAATTCTGTGTGGAATTGAAACGCATGTATGTGTTTTACAAACAGCTTTAGATTTGGTAGAGCGTGGATATACACCGGTTGTACCGATCGATTGTGTGGGTTCACGTTCCGAAAATGACCATAACGTTGCAGTAGAGCGTTTACGAGCTGAAGGTGCAATCATAACAACAAAAGAATCGATTCTGTTCGAATTGCTTCGAATAGCAGGAACAGAACAATTTAAGGCAATTTCGCAATTAGTTAAATAAATTTTTTCTATTCTATTTTATCATTAATTTCAAGGTTACTTTCCATGAAATTCTCATTTCTTACAAAAACATTCCTTTTAGGAATCGGTGTTGCAGTACTTAGCGTTTCTTGCCAAAAAAAGGCAGAAGAGCCAGTTCCAATGCCACCTCCAACTCCTGCACCTGTAGAACAACCAGCACCGACGCCAGTTGTTGATTCGGCTGCAATCAAAGACTCAATTGCAAAAGCAGCAGCAGTAGCTGATTCAATCGCAAAAGCAGAAGCTGCAGCGAAAAAAGCTCCAGCAACAAAAGCTAAAGCTACTGAAAAGCCAAAATCAACAGGTGGTGATGGTACAAATCCAGCATCAGTTCAAAAACGTGAAGGTCGCGGAGAAACTCCTGCACCTGCTACTCCATCAGAACCAGCATCTGTACAAAAAAGACAAGGCAGATAATTCCTTTGCTATAATTTTAAATAAAAAAGGCGACCAAAGGTCGCCTTTTATTGTTCTTTTAAGAAAACAAATTAGTTGCTTGCTTTAAGAATCATATTAGAAGTAGATCTAGCACCACCAAAATCAACAATTTTAGAAATTGCGTATGGAGTGTTTTGAGCAGTTTGGTAAGAAACTTCAACCTCGACATAACGACCACTACCAGTGCCTTGAACAAAAGAACCTCCAACAGATTTAACTAAGACTTTAGCATAATTTATTGGAGTAGTAGTGTTTGCCCCAGAGAAAACTGCAGCAACAAATCCTAAGCCACCCTGAGCAGCATTAATTGTTCCTAAGTCAAATAGACGCTCTTTGAATTGATTTGCTCCATCACCAGAAATATTACCGTCACCTAAACTAGAAGATTCCCAAATATCATTTAAAGAAGTTGCTCTATAAGTAGCACCTCTTAAACGAACGATTTTAGCTAATTGACCATTTGAAAAAACATAATCACCATTAGGAGCTTCAGTTACATATCCAGAAACCCCTGGAGAACCAACAAGAATATTTCCATCTTTGTCATCTAAACATAAATCCCATTGACCACCATTTGCAATTGTAAGATTTGCACCAGTTGCAAGATTTAAACCACTTCCTTGAGAAGATGCTGATACATACATTCTTCCTGCAACAGTTGTACGTTTAGCAGGAGCCCACATTACACCAGATGAGGCAGCAGACATATTGCTACCAGCTTTTGCACGGACAGTAAATGTGTATATAGTTCCTTCCGTTAGACCGGTTACAGTAGCAATTGAGTCTGTTCCAGATGCAGAAACAGTAATTGGAGATCCAGATGCTGGAGTTGCAATAACATCATAACCAGTTGCAGTAACTGTGTCAGCAGAGGGACGTGACCAACGAACAGCAATTGATGTTTCTGATCTAGTAGAAACCAATACATTTGTTGGTGCCATTGGGGTTCCAGATGGCGGATCGATAAGAGAATTTTCTTCGCACGATACGAAGAATACTGTACTTGCTAATACTAAGGAAGCAAGAATTCGTTTTTGAAATTTCATGAGCAATGCCCTTAAAATAGTGATAGATATTAATAAATTTAATTTCCAATGTACAAATATACAAAAAATTAGTTGTATATTTTCTTGTATACATAAACGTCTATAGTTTTTTTCAGAAAACCAATCAATATGTCATTTAAAATATATACGAAAACTGGGGATAAGGGTACGACTGCACTTTTTGGCGGAACGCGTGTATCAAAACATTCCATTCGCATCGAAACCTACGGTACAGTAGACGAATTGAACGCTACAATTGGTCTTGCATTAACAGAAGAAAATGTACCACCGGCTGTACAAACGACGTTATTGCAACTCTCTTCATTGTTATTTTCTGTTGGTGCAGACCTAGCAACGCCACTTGATCCTGAGCCAAAATACCCAATACCACGAATTGACCAATCACATAGCATTTGGTTGGAGCAATTCATCGACCAATATGATGAAGAGTTAGAACCTCTCAAAAATTTCATTCTTCCCGGTGGAACTAAAGCCGCTGCTTATCTTCATTTGGCACGAACGGTTTGCCGAAGAGCAGAACGTTTGGCGGTATATTTGTCCGAGCAAGAAGATATTGGAGAGTCAATCATTCCATTTTTGAATAGACTTTCGGACTACTTATTTACAGCAGCCCGATATGTCAATTTCAAAAATAATGTTCAAGATGTTCAGTGGGTAAATCCAAATAAATAAAATCTATTTATTTAATCGCTTCTTCAATTGCTCGGAGCAATTGTGTGTCTTTACCGTTCGAGGCATCTTCAGGAGTAATAGGAACTTCAATATCTGGAAATAATTCTTGATTTTCAAGGTATTTGCCGTCAGTTCCTACAACGCCAATTTGCGGAATACCAAAGACCAAACTTGGGTCTTGAAGTGTTTCCCACCACACTGCCGTTGCTGTACCTGGTACTGGCATACCAATGAGTGTACCCAAACCTAATGCTTTGTAGGTATATGGGAAAAAATGTGCGTCCGAATAATTGCCTTCTGACATTAACACAATTGATTTTCGTTGCCATTTATTTTGAGGTTCAGAACCTATCTGTTGACCTCTTGGAACTAAAGAAACATATTGTTTGCCAGAAAGAAAGGTTGCCAAATCATCGTGTAACCATCCACCGCCATTGAACCTCGTATCGACGATAAGTGCTTTTTTATCTGCATGTCGACCCAATGCACGGTCAAAGGTCTCACGAAATGATGCGTCGTTCATACCACGAACATGAACATAACCGATAGTATTGTTTGATACTTGCAAAACAGTTTTTTCACAATTGTCTATCCAACGTTGATACAGTAATTGCGAAAACTCACCAAGGGAAATAGGGCTAACAATGTAATTTTTCTTTGTTCCTTTGGTAACAACAGTTATTGTCGTTCTGATTCCTGCCTTTTTGTTGAGCAAAGAAGCAATATCAGTCGAAGCAGTCAAAGAAACACCGTCTATATGGGTGATAATATCACCAGAACGAATTTCTTTTGCTGTAATATCAATTGGAGAACCAGTGACAATTTCGTCAATTTTATACCCTTCACCTTGATAGTTTCTGTCAAAGATACAACCCAACGATGCAGTTACATCATTAATTTCTGCGTCAAATTGAGGACGGAAGTTACATCCAGTGTGAGAGGCATTCAATTCACCAAGTAATTCTGAAAGCAATATCGAAAAATCGAAGGTTGTTGCAATTTCCGGAAGAAACTTTTTGTACTCATTTTTGTAAAAATTCCAATCAACGCCATGCATTGAAGAAAGATAGAACTTTTTCAATGTTTGACGCCACACATGTTCAAACAAAAATTCACGTTCTTTGGCTGGTTGTAAAACGACTTCAGCACGAAATGGAATTGGTTTTACTGTCCCACTTTCGGCATTCACCGATTGCAATTGTCCATTAGCTAAAACAAAAATTGTTTTGTTGTCAGAGGATAGCTTTAATGAACCAGACGATGTTTTGAGTTTAGCGAGAAGTTTGTTTTCATTTTTTTTGAAATTAGTTACCCACAAATCATACCCTTCTTCAAAACGAGTAAGATAATACATCTTCTCGCCATCATCAGTGAGTATAGCATCACCTAATGCTGAAGAGAATTTCGTTAATCGTGCATATCGACGGTCTAAATTTTCAAATTCAGGAACTAATTTGACAACTTTTTTCTTTTTGATAAGTTCCGATTTCTTTTTGCGTTTGCTTTTCCAATCATCGTCATCGTCATCATCTTTGTCATTAAATTCATCTTTTCGAAGTTCATAATCAACATCAGAAAGTTTGAATTGTTCCCAAGATTTATTGGTTAAAAACAGTGCATACGCATCGGATTGAGATCCCCAAGAACCATGCGAACGCATTCCATTTCGGTCTGAAAACCAAACAAAAATAGTACCATTACCCATAAATCGTGGTGCAAAATCATTGTAGCCACTTTGAGAAAGATTATGGAGTTTTTTCGATTCAATATTGACAATTCCTACTTCACCGACCCAACGTTTTTTGTCAATAAACTCTAAAGCAATCCATTTACTATCGGGTGACCAAGAAAAATACTGATCACCATCGGAGTAGGAATAATTATGTGTACTATCGACTAATAATGATGAAGTTTTGGTCTCGAGATTATATAAACGTAATTTCACTCGTTCTTCTAAATAGGCAATGTATTTCCCATCTGGAGAAAAAAGTGGTTGAAATTCTTCCACAGGAGTTGATATCACAGCTTTTTCTTCTATTGCTGCAGCTGCATAGAAAAACTTATCTGAAGTATCGGGTAATGAGGAAGTATAGACATCCCAAGACCCATTTCGCTCAGAAGAATAAAGCAAACTTCTACCATCAGGAGAAAACGAAATATTGCGTTCTTGTTCAGGAGTATTTGTGATGCGTTTTGTTGTTTTGAACTCTAATGATACGACAAACACATCTCCTCTAACAATAAAGGCTGCTTCTTTTTCCGTTGGAGAAATTTCAAATTCAGTTGCATCGCTTGTATATACTTTGTACGATTGCTCGTTTACTTTCGCATCAACCTTGATATCTAAGGCGACCTTTGTAGGAGAAGTGTTTTCTTTTGATAGGTCGAGAGTATACAATTCTCCATCCCATGAGAAAATTGCTAATCCATTGTCAGAAACTGATAAATTTCTTGTAGGATGTTGTTTGAATATAGTTCTTTGCTTTACATCACCTTGGATTGCACCTTGAGCATTCAATTGTCCTGACCAAATATTGAAAACTCCATCAGATTCAGAAAGGAAAGCGACAAACGAAGTACCATTGGAAGAATAAAAGTTTGGATCTCGCTGTTCGAATCTACCTGCCAATAATTTTGTATGTTTCTTTGTTTGAGAGTTATAGGAATAAATATCTCTTGCAATGGAGGATGTTTGATGTTTTCTCCATTCATTTTCATATCCCTTACGATTTTGATAGAGCCAAAGACTTCCATTTGTATTTACTTTGCATGCTTCTGCAGGAGTTGTCAAAACTAAGGACGTTCTTCCTCCTTTTAATGGGACTGAATATAACTCTGAAAGTGCAGGAGTTGGAAACAGAATATTTTCTTTCGAATCAAGTTGAGAAGAAGAGAAAAGAACTAATTGACCATCGTAAGTTACATCTGTTGGAATTTCATTTGCAGAGTGAAAGGTCAACCTTTGAGGAGTGCCACCATCAATAGAAACAGAATATATGTCAAAATTTCCGTATCGATTTGAAGCAAAAACAAGAGTTTTTCCATCTCGAGAGAAAATAGGTGCTATATCATCAGCAGAATGAGTGGTTAACTGTTTTGTTGTAGAAATAGTATTGGAAGTTTTCGCAACAAAAATATCACCTTTATAACAAAATGCTATTGTTGAACCATCATGCGAAATGGCAGGACTGCGAACCCATTTGGGAGTAAGTGCTTGGGTATCAACAAAAAGCAACAGGCTAAGTGCAACAAAAAGAAATAAAAAGGATTTCATAGAACGATGGGAATATGTTTTCTGATTCATTATTGGTTAGATTGTTTGTGGTTTATACGAATTTTTGTAGATTTCTTTACTTTGCGTCAAAACTTCTTCAGTTTTTTTGCGTTCACTTAAAGACAAAAAATGATTCAGTTGCAATTTTAACTCTAAAAAATCAATTTTACAAGAAATCCATTGATCGATATCTTTATCTTCTAATGCAATGGAAATAAATTGAAGTGCTTTTTTTGGTTGTTGAGATTTTGAATAATACAACGCATACAAAAAATGAGATTGCAACCAATGTTCTTTGAACTCAGAATCTTTGTAAATCTCGTAATACCGTTGAATGTATCGTAAAGCGGATTCAAATTTTTGTAAATCATTTAAAAACACCATTGCCATAGATCGCATAATGGAACCTTCTAAATTAAGATTGTTCAATTGTAATGCAATATCCAAAGCTTTATTCAAATCAGAAAGTGCCTCTAATGGTGCCTTCAATTCACGAGTAATGTCTGCACGAAGAATATATGAAAAAGATAAATCTAACAGTGGTCCATTTTTTTCGTAATATGTTATCGTATCATTGGCTAATTGAAGACCTAATTGAAAGTCTTTTTGAAGCGATACAATAGTAGAAAGTTTGTTCTTTGTCAACGCTATTAGATTGCCAATATCTAATTTTTCTGCAACAGAAAGTGATTTTAGTGCATAATCTTTTGCACAGTTTAAATCAGATTGTTGAATATATATTGTAGCAATATTCATCAAGGTGATGCAATCTTGAGAGGAATAGTTTTGTTCCTCCTTATTGTAAAGAGATTGCTTATAATACTCTAACGCTTGATTGAGATCACCCAAATGATAGTAGATAACTCCCAAACTGTTATTAAGAGTAGAAATTCGCAAAGGATTATTACTCGCTTCAATTATCGGTTTTGACTGTAACATAGATTGCAAAGCAAAAGGATAATCTCCTCGTTCAATTGCAAGCAAGGCATGAAGAGAATACGATAGATTTACAATCTCTTGCAAAGAATTTTTTTTAGCAAGATTTTCAATTTTCTTCAACAATGTGAAACTATCATTAAACTGTTTGTAATGATAATAAATGTTAGCAATTCGAAGTAAAAATTTGAGATGTTCGAGTGAAGGTGAAAACTGTTTTGTGTTATTGAGATAAAATTTACAAATAGACATTTCCAATTCACCGGATGGTGAAAAATCATCTTGATTATTTGTTATAGAAACAATGTAGGATATTTTTTCTTGTTCATCAACTTTTGAGGAAAATGTCTTAACAAACTGTGAAAAAGTATCGCCCATTCGAAAATGAAAAAAAGAATAGAAAAAATTACGACACACTTTTGATGGTGTGTCGTATATAGTATGTTATAAGAACGGTTTAGAAAAAAGAAACGTGTCTTAAGAAGGATTTTCTTCCCAACGACGTAGTTTTTTTACCACTTCATAAGGAAATATTCCACCTTCCCAAATTCCTAAGCATTCAAAGTCATCAGTCGGTAAAACAGGAATAGGTTCGTAATTTTTATTTCCCGGTACAAGAATTAGCTCAGAGTTGTTTTGTTTTGCACGTTTTAATGTCAATGAGTCATTGATGCGAGCAGCAATCACATCACCATTACGAAACTGAGAGGTACGTTTTAGCAAAATTTGGTCACCATCAGACATTCCATAATCTGCCATACTGTCACCAGAAATTGTAGCAATGAAGGTACCAGACATATTTCTATAACCAGATACTTCCGTAGAAAGATTTATAGTAGGCGATCCTGCTCGCAAACTAAATAACATTTCAGGAACATAAAATGGCGGTGGAGTTGCTTCAAAGAGTTCTTTCAGTGATGCAGCAGAAAAATTATTTTGAGAGGAATTGTCTTTACGAACAGAATATGAAGCTTCTTCGTCAAGGTCAATCATATTTTTAATTTCTTCTTCGTATTTTGCACGCAACATTGAGCCCATTTCCGTTTCGGCAAATGGAGTTCCTATTCCATATTGAATATATTTTGCACTAATCCCAGCCTTGTTTTCCAATTCAGCATAGAATTTACTTCCAAAACTTGCATTTTTGTTCTTATACGTATAGAAATACGTATGTGCTTTACCCATATGACGAGCTATTTCCGGTAAACCACCATAGAGCATCACTGCCAAATCATTGAGTCGTTTGAACGCATCAGGATTAAAATTGTTTCCCATATTTCCATCTTTCGTAATAAATGTTTTACAAATATACGAAATAATTTTCAAAATACTACAAAAAGTATAAGATATTATTGGTTTGTTACTCTACGCCAAAATGAAGAGCTAATTTTTGGGTCTTTGAATCGTGAAAATTCTTCCCATTGTGGGTAAAATTGTTGGAAAAATTTTGGTCTCATGGTTGCATCTTTCGCAGGATACATTTTGCCATTGTATGAGGCAACTATCTCCTCTAATTGGTGCAGTAATTGAACAGTAGATTCGCCATCATTGCGGAAGTCAAGAGCTAAGGTAACCCCTGGTGATGGGAAGGACATCATACCCACTGACGGTTTAGTGCCAAAGGTTTTTAGTACTGCTAAAAACGAAGCTTTTCCCGATTCGGCTATTGTGGAGAGAAGTTTTTTAATTCCACTGCGTTCGTCACCGAATGGAATGACGCATTGGAACTGATAAAACCCAACGCTACCATACATTTTATTCCATTCTAAAATAAAATCCAAAGGGTAGAAAAATGGATTATACGGCACTTCTTTTTTGACAAATGTTGAAAGTTGTTTGTGATAATAGAGGAAGTTAAATGCTTTTATAGCCGTTTCATTCAAAAGCCATGTTGGAGCTTCTATGGGAAATTTGAGCGATGGTTTTTTGAATGGTAGTGGAGGATGTTGGGTAGTCGAGTGATTTCCACGCATATAAATCCCACGACCTAGTTTTTTTCCGGTGGAACTACAATCTATCCAAGAAACAGTATAGTCGAAGTTTTTTTCTGACTCTTCATTGATGGTAAAAAAGTCGTCTATTCCTTTGAATTTGATACTTTCGAATGCAAAATATTCGTTGGTTACTTTTTTGAGCTTGATAGTAGCAGTGAGTATAAATCCTGTGAGACCCAACCCACCAATAGTTGCTCGAAACAATTCTTCATTTTCTGTTTTTGAACAGGTTTTTATTTGACCATCAGATCGAAGCAAGGACAACGATTGAATATGATGTCCAATTGTGCCTTCCACATGATGATTTTTCCCATGAACATCATTGGCGATTGCTCCTCCAACGGTAACATATTTTGTTCCCGGCGTAACAGGTAAAAACCAACCCTTAGGAAGAAATGTGTCAATTATTTCAGCAAAGGTTACTCCGGCTTCACACTGCAAAATTCCTTGTTCTGCATCAAAAGCGATAAACCGATTAAGATTTGACAAATCTGCAATAGTATTGCCGTCATTGAGACAGGAATCTCCGTAACTTCTTCCCTTACCATACGGCAAGATATTGGAATGAGAAACGATAACATGTGCTATCTCTTCTTTCCAAAGAATTGTTTCGACTTCTTGTTGAACTTTGGGAATTCTTCCCCACGATTGATGCGACATTGTTAAAATACGATTACGCACGTTTCAGGAACACATGACTGAATTTCTTCTTTACTTACAATGGGATTATTCTGAATATGTAAAACTTTCAACTTCTTACAATGTTGTAATGACTTTGGAAGTGTTTGTATTTGGTTTTGATTTAATCGAAGCATCGAAAGATGTTCCAGATTCCCAATTTCCTCAGGTAAAGATGTTAATTTATTTCCCGTAAGGTCTAAACTTTCCAATTTTGTAATCTTTTGTATATCTAACGGAAGTGATTCTAATTGTAAAAATCGGGCATTGATGTTTTTTAGATTTTGAAGACCTTCAGAAAATAATACTTCTGGAAATGTCAAAAAATTATTATTACTTATATCAATGGTTATAAGATAGTGCAGCTGAGCTATCTCCTCGGGTAATGTTGTTAGATTATTAAGCCAAAGATTGAGCAGTGTCAGATTTGTAAATGCACCAATGGAAGTAGGCAAAATTTCTAATCGTTGTTTTGACAACTGCAAGGAAGAAACCAATTGTGGTTGTTCCAATCCTGCTTCAATGGATGAATATACTTGGTTCATCGTGTAAAAAAAGTAAGTTTAGGAAGAATGCTTGCTAAAGTAACTATGAGAAATGTACAAAAACCAATGAAATAGCTCACAGGATCTTTCATAGTAAAAACAATTGGGTCATCGTGCATATTGCCACGAATGGTTATTACCCAAATTCGCGAAATCCAATACAGTAACAATGGTCCTACCAGCCACAAGAGCATTGGAAAAGAATACAGAGCAACTACTTCTGGGGAGTTAATATACAAAAAGAAGACAAAAACTCCCAAATATCCACTCACCGGTCCAACACTTGCAATCAACGGTGAGTCGGACGTGAAATACCCTCTGCCTGATGCTTTCGTTTTATTTTGTTCAACTGCGACTAAAAGTTCAGAGTAACGTTTTACAAATGCTAAAGAAAGAAATAGAAAGATAGCAAAAAGTAGTAACCATGGAGAAATAGGAGTATCTGTTGCAACTGCTCCTGCAAATACTCTATGGGTATAGAGCCATGAAAGAGTCAGCACATCTATCATTACAATCTTTTTTAACACAAAGGAATACAGGGTTGTAATGACAAGATAAATACCCAAGAATAACGTAAATAATGGTGGCAACAACACTGCAGAAATTGAAAATGCAATCACCAATAGTAAAGGAAATAATGCAATTCCGAATGGAATAGATAACACACCAGAAGCAAATGGACGATTTTTTTTGCGGTGATGTTGTCGGTCAGATTCTAAATCCAATAAATCATTGACAACATAAACACTTGATGCAGCAAAACCGAAAGCAAAAAACGCTAACAAACCATCAATCCACAAATCAATACTAACCTTATGTGCTAAAAACAACGGAATAAAAATTAAGCTGTTTTTCACCCATTGATATATTCGCATTTGTTTTACTAATGCTGGAAAAAATGAAGAGTTGATTGGGATATGATATATTTCTTTTCCATCTAAAGATGCTTTCTGAACCAAATTTTGTGATGAAGAAACAACTATAGCATGGTTACATCCTGACCAAACTGGAAGATCTACCGTACTATTTCCATAATAGACATACTCTTGACCATTTGCGTAGGTTGTAAGGAGTTCCTTCTTGGTTGAACCACGAACATTCGTTGTTTCATCTGAAGCAATCACATCGTCAAATAAGCCAATATGCTCAGCAATTTGATTAGCAATGCTTTTATTCGTTGCAGTAGCCAAAACAATGGTAGCTCCCAAACTTTTTTGAACCTTTATAAATTCTATTACATCTTGATTGTATGGAAGAAGTGAAGGTTGTAAAGTGACATTTTTTGCAATTGAATGTTTCAAATGAGCTTTTCCACCAGAAATTAACCACCAAATAGCAATTAGACCATTAAAAGGGTTCTTTTTAAGAAATAGTAAAAAGGTTTCCCAAAGGCAGTCTGAAGTGATCAAAGTGCCATCAAGATCAACAAATTGAAGTTTGGTAATTAGTTTCGGTTGTTCTGTATTTGAATTCATTCAACGGTTCTTGATTTGAAACAACAAAATATAACGAATATATTGGTCTTTAGTGTTTTAAGGGATAATTATCTCACAGTTGAAACGTCTACTATTTATCAAAATACAACGCAATAAATTCATGAAATTATTACTAAAATTCAAATGAAGATTGTATATTTGTAAAACACAAGCTACTTACTTTTACATTTTTCTGTAAAAAAAATTATGTCACTCAAAAAGTACATTCCGTACCAACTAACTCAAAATAGCACCTTGTTATTTTGGGGAATTCATTTATCATGTTTTATAGCCTTTTTTATCGACTTTCACTGGTGGTATGTTGGTTTGGCAGTTGGTTCGTATTATTTACGTATGTTTTTTATTACTGGTGCTTATCACCGTTATTTTTCCCATAAAACCTATGAAACCTCACGTTGGTTTCAGTTTTTCTTGGCGTTTATGGCGATGACATCTTCCCAAAAAGGAGTGTTATGGTGGGCATCACATCATCGTCATCATCATGCTCATTCTGATTTAGAAGGTGATATCCATTCTCCTAAATATGGTGGTTTTTGGCATTCTCATGCAGGTTGGGTTCTATCTCCAGATTACAAACAACATAATGAAGCGTTGATTCGTGATTTTATGAAGTTTCCAGAGTTAGTATTTTTGAATAAATACTGGCAAATTGCACCTGTCACCTATGCGATTGCAATTACGCTCATTTTCGGATGGCCAGGATTACTTTGGGGTTTTGCTATTGCTACTACGTTTTTGTGGCATGGGACTTTTACTATTAACTCGTTATCACATACATGGGGTAAACGTCGTTATTCAACCACTGATACAAGCCGAAACAACTTCATTCTATCATTGGTTACATTAGGTGAAGGATGGCACAACAATCACCACCGTTTTCAAGCTTCCGCTCGAAATGGATTCTTTTGGTATGAAATTGACATCACCTATTATGGTCTGAAGGTGTTATCTTGGTTAGGTTTGATTTGGAAACTTCGTCCGGTACCGAAAGATTTAATGGATCCAAACAACAAAACATGGATAAAAAATCAGGTACCTGTTGAAGAAGTTCCAAAAGTAATTTCAGAAAAACAACCAGAAACAGTACTTTCTTAAAGAATTGTTAACATATTTATATAAAAATAAACCCTCGTTCACGTCAGTAAACGAGGGTTTCTTTTTGTATCAAATTGAAATGATATTAGAGAATTTCTTTCAAAGAAGTTCTAATGATATCAATACCTTTTGTGATATGTTCAGTGGTGATATCCAAGGTTGGTCTAAAACGCATTGAGCGTGTTCCAGAACCGATAACAAACAATCCGTTGTCAAATGTTTTATTCACCAATTTGGAGCGTAATTCAGGCGTTGAAAGTGTAAATGCACAATAAAGACCACGCCCACGTGGAGAAGAAACAACCTCTGGAAATTCCTGTTGTAAAGAATTTAACTGTTTTAACAATTCTTCGCCTTGTACTTTTGCATTATTAACGAGATTATCCTCATCAATAATTTCCAAATAGCGTGTTACACGAGCCATATCTACTAAGTTCCCACCCCAAGTTGAATTAATTCGAGAAGAAACTTTGAAAACATTTTCAGGCTCTGAATCAACGCGATTAGTTACAGCCATACCACACACTTGCATCTTTTTACCAAATGTAACGATATCAGGAACTACACCTAATTGTTGAAATGCCCACATTGTACCAGTAATTCCTACTCCAGTTTGCACTTCATCGAATATCAATAATGCTTGTTCTTCATCAGCAATAGTGCGAAGTTGCTGTAAAAATTCTGGTCTAAAGTGGTTATCTCCACCTTCGCCTTGAATTGGTTCAATGATAATCGCAGCAATCTCATCGGTATGTTCACGGAAAGCCATTTTAATTTGTGCAAGAGAGCGCTTTTCAGCCTCAATTACATTTTGCAAACTTTCTTCAGTAAGAGGAAAATGAATAAACGGATTTTCTACACGAGGCCAGTCGAATTTAGGAAAATATTTCACTTTGGTTGGGTCAGTATTGGTCAATGACATTGTGTATCCTGAACGACCGTGAAAGGCTTGTTGAAAATGAAGTACTTTTGTACCTTTTTCGTAGGTGTACCCTTTGCGGAAATTTTGACGAATTTTCCAATCGAAAGCGGTTTTTAGTGCGTTTTCATTTGCCAATGCTCCCCCTTCGATGAAAAAACTGTATTTAAAATCTGATGGCAAACAAAGTTCAAAAAGAGTTTTGACAAATGTTGCCATTACTTCTGAATATACATCAGAATTCGAGGGTTTGTGTAAGGCAATTGAACCCAAATATGTAGCAAAATCATTTTGAAGTAATTTTGGGTGATTAAGTGCAATAGGAACTGATGCAAAACAAGAAAAGAAATCGAGATATTTTTTCCCTGAACGTGCATCAACAAAATAACCGTCTTTGCTGTTTTTATCGTCAAGTACATAGTCAAATCCATCGGCTAACATATAGTTCGACAGCGTTGAATGTACATCTTTTGATTGTATAGAATATGTAGGGGTATACATAGTATATTGCTCCAATAATTAAAATTTTAGTAAATTAGTATAGAAAAAACACCAATGAATGGAAATTTGAATCAGTAGGATTCGGGAATGGTGTTTGTAAGAGGGTGAAGATTGGCAAAACGAACTAAAGCAACACTCAAAAACGAACCGCCTTTGATGGTGCCTTTGACTAACGAAGATGTCGCTGTGATTGTTTTAGTACGCATACCATTGTAAACGATTCATAGACATATTTAATGTAGGAGTAATAAATGACGTTTCAAGAACTTGAGGCAATCTGCAGTCAAAAAAATGGGGTTGTAGCAGAATTCCCTTTTGGAGAGGATACACTCGTTTTCAAAGTAATGGGAAAAATGTTTTTACTTGTTGATGTTCCGGATGCCGTTTCGATGAATGTGAAAATAGAACCAGAACGTAATGCCGAATTACAAAGTGAATTTCCATGCGTAAAACCGGGTTATCATATGAATAAACAACATTGGGCTACTATACCATTGGAGGAATGTCTTTCTGATGCATTCTTACGAGAAATTATTGATAACTCGTACAATTTAGTCATTTCTAAATTGAAAAAAGCACAACAAATTGAATTACAAATGCTTTCCAAATCATAAAAAAAGCCTACTAACTTTCGTTTGGTTTTGTAGAGACAGGGCATGCCCTGTCTCTACACGTTTCGATGACGATTCCACCCCGCCACACTTCGACTACGATCAGTGACCGGTGACACCCCTCAAGAGGGGAACTTATCGTTTATTGGTATTGTAGGGGCGTATTGCTTACGCCCATTTATGAAGAAAAACCCCCTCTCCCTAACCCTCTCCCCAATGGGGCGAGGGAACAACCTATATTTTGAAATATTAGAGAATGTTATTAGTAAACTCCCTCTCCCTTTGAGGGAGAGGGCTGGGGTGAGGGGTAATATAAAAAAAAGGGGCGAAATTTCTTTCGCCCCTAAGATATGACACTGATTAGAAAAAAAACTATTTTTTGATAATGAATTTTTCAGAGCTAAGTATAGTACCATTTTGCTCACAACTCACCAGATACATTCCATTCGAGAGTGATGTTGGTAAGGTAAATCGGTTTTCACCTTCTGAAAGAATTCCTGTTGAAACAACAGATACCAATCTTCCATTAGCATCAAGTAAATTAATAGTAACTGTTTGCTGATGTTTAGAATTCACTACTAAAGAGGAATTTGCAGAAGCATCTTCTACAATTTGCATTGTAAGTGTTTCTGATTTTTTTTCAGCAACAGAAGACACATCCAAAAACACAGATTCAGGGATGAGACCAATTTGAGGTGTACATGTATAATTTTTATCGTTTTTATTATAAAAACCACCGGTAAGTAACCCTACACCGTCAAAATAAGTAGCAACTGTTGTAATGTCAACTTCGTTTGTACCCCAAATAAACTCATTCATTTTATTCAATTCGGTATCAAATTGAGCAATCCATTGGTTAGTTTTGGTGTTAGGATTTTCATTTGGTATAAATGTACCTCCATACAAGATGATAGAGTTATTTGGACCTTTTTCCATACCCCATGTAGATGAGTAACCACTAAAACCAGTTTGTTTGAGCACATTACCATTTTGGTCTAATTTTAAAAGTATATTATCAGGAGCGTAATAGTAACCTACATCAACAACAACATAATAATAGTGGTCAATTTTCTTAGAATCTCTCACTGTCAGAAATGCATCAGGTGTTAAACCAAGTTCTTCTCCCATAATACTAACATCTGATATTGTTTCCTTTTCTACATCAAGAGTTCTAAATGAAATACAATTAGTATCTTCATTGTAAGACGCTAATATAAAATCAATTTTTCCATCAGCTCTTTTCCATGCATTTGACAAATTCCATTGTGAACTATGCATCATAGAAAAGCGTTTCAATGGGTAAGAAGAAATTATACCATCTTTCTCGTAATTAAAAAGAGTACTATCTGAAAAATTTTGTTCAGAACTTATAAGCTCCGAAAGATAAATATACTCATTCTGGTCAACAACTTTAAGATGTTTTGACTTAAATATCTCTCTGTTGTTTTCATAAAGCCTCTCAAACTTAGTGTTTCCATCGGAATCAATAGAAAATTGCCTTCTAAAGCTAAAAGTAGAGCCAAGATCACCTGCAGGTTTAGCTAATGAGGAAATCAAAATTTTATTGTCAACTTTTGTCGGTTGATAATAAAAAGTTGGGGCGATTGGAATGTCTAATGGCTTTCCTTCAACTTCTCCGGGTTTTGTCCACTCAATTTCGCCAGAAAGTATATTATACTTTTGAAAAAATCTAAGCGAAAAAGAAGTATCAGTTAATTGCTCACTAATAACTAAAACAGATTGTTGGTCAAATGGATGAAAGAACCTAAAAGTTCCTCTTCTCATTATTCCTTCGGTGTATATGTTTTCCCATAGAAACGGAGGTTTTTGATTTATTCCTTGTGCAATGGATAACGATGTTGCACATAATAAAAGAAAGAAGTATTTCATGATTTTCTCCTTATTTTGATGGACCACAATTAATAACTTCTAATATAGGAAAAAAAAATTAAAATTCAAAAATATCAAATGAAATAGGTGACTTTTACGATGTGTTGGAATCTTTTTAACAAAAAAAGTACGGGCAACATTTACGGTTGCCCGTTTTATTCCGAATACCCCCTAACCCCATCCCTCTCCCTCAAAGGGGAGAGGAAGATTTTCTTCAGATTCCACCCCGCCACACTTCGACTACGCTCAGTGACCGGTGGCACCCCTCAAGCGGGGAACTTATCTTCTGACACTGTCTTTACTGTTTTCCGGTCAAGCCCTGAAGGGGCTTCCTTTTGTAGCGATGGGTTTTAACCCATCGTGAAAGACCGAACACAAAAAAAAGGGGCGAAATTTCTTTCGCCCCATAAAAATTGCTTGAAAATGATAAAAATTTGGAAAAGTAACAGTGTTAATTAAGCAATATTATTCCTTAGTATCAGGAGTCTTTGAATCCTGAAGTTGTTTAAAAATGTCAATTCCAGTGGCGTTTTTGACAACTTCACCGAAATTCACAACAGCAGATGGCAATTGGTTAATGACTTTTGAAAGTCCACTTCCATCACTTCCTTGACCGCCATTATCTATCACAGAAATTCTATCTATATTCACATCTTGCACAACTGAAGTTAATTGTTCCAAAATTTTCGGAAACATATTCAAAATCATAATGCGTTCTGCATCGGATCCAGCTTTTTGGAATAACTCAGTAGTTCGTTTAAAGATTTCCAAATTCGCATTTCCACTTTCCAAAATCAATGCTGCTTGAGCTTTTGCTTCTAATTCTGTTGCCTCTTTTTTCGCACGAGCAGGTTCGATAACATCAGCCATCAATCGACGTTGTTGAAGTGCAATACGTTCTTGTTCCATTTCTTGTTCGTATTTTACTTTCGTAATTTCACCGGCAATTTGAGCTTCATTTTCTTTGATGATGGAAATTTTCTCTAATTCCGCTTTTTTCACACGAAGATTGTTGTTTTCTATCTCAATTTGTTGTTGAGCAAGGGTTTGATTGACACGTATTTCACGATCTTTATCAATTTGTGCGTTTTTGATAGCAAGTTCAGATTTTGCTTTTGCAACTTCTGCCTCTTGACGAGAAACTGCCTCAGCACGTTCTGCTTCAGACTGACGTTCCGCCTCAGCTGTACGAGCTTGAGCTAATACTTCAGCAGTTTTTCTCCGACCGATAGAGTCCAAATATCCTGCTTCATCAACAACATTTTGGATTTTTAACGTATCAAGTTGTAGACCCAATTGTTTCAAATCGTCTTCTGCCTCATCAATAAGGGTATGAGCAAATTTGAGTCGATCCTCATTCACCTCTTCGGGAGTAAGAGAAGCTAAAACACCACGTAAATTTCCTTCTAAAGTATCTTTGGCAATTTGTAAGATTTCTTCACGTTTCATACCCAAAAATCGTTCAACGGAATTACCTAAGGTCGGCTCTTTGGAGTCAATTTTAATGTTTGCAATAGCGTTGACAGTCAAAGGAATACCACCCTTTGAATAACAATTCGAAACGTGCAATTCGATTGGAATCACTTCCAACGACATTCGAGCAGCTTTTTCTATGATAGGGATACGCAATGCTCTGCCACCACGAATGATACGGTACCCAACTATACTACCATCAGGTAAAGATCTTTTCCTTCCAGATAAAATGACAATTTCATTTGGATGGCAAATAATCAATAACTTTTTAATGAAAATAAGTAAGAAAAAAAATCCAACAAAGGTAATTCCACCTACGGAAAACAAAAAACTTACAAATTCTTCCATACAATACTCACTTTATGGGGTTTAGGAAATATCACTATTGACAATAATTGTTGCTATATTAGAATTCATTGATACAATATACACCATTTCTCCAACATTTGCTATTTCTTCTTCAGCATCTTCATCTAATTTTGCCAAAATTTCTACGGTTCTTCCTTTTTGTGTTACGATAATTTTACCAGAACGACCTTTTGCAACAGGTACTTTAACTTTGGCGGTCATTCCAATAAAATCAGAAAACGTAGTTTCTTCTAAGATTTCATTTGTTTTGAGAAATTTAAATATATAATGTGAACTTAGTCCTAAGATAGAACCAACACCGATAGAGGAAAGAAAGGTAAGAAAGGAAGGATAGCTTAGAAAGGTAAGTGTAATTCCAGTTGCACCAAAAAATGTTCCAAAGAACATCAAATTTCTAATGGAAAGGAAACTGAGAATGGACTCGCTGACACTTGCATCTGTAGTTGTAATAGATGAATCAGCATGTAGCGAAATATCCGCTTTTGCTAATGCTCCAGCATCTAATTTACCAATTCCATTAATGTCAGCGTCTCCACCAACGTGGACATCGGTATCAGCATCAGCATCTTTCCCAGTAAATAATGAGAATGCTAACAGTACAGCACCAACTGCAAAGAAGAAACCATAAATGTATAGCATAACTTTTTTTCAAATTATTTGTTTGAGGCTGTTTTTTTCGGAGAATAGACTCTGTTTTTTATAGATATTCCTAACCCAACGGAAATACTTCTGCCAGTAGACGCTGCGTTAGGAAAAAGAACGTTTTTATTTTGTACAATCATTCCAGTTGAACCACCACCATCCAAATTCATCGCATTATAACAACCAATCTCTGACATTATTGAGGATAGTGTCGATAATGATACCCCTTTTGTACCAGTGGTAGTTTTTGTGGGTTCAATCGCTGCAATGTAAACAACGGTTTGTTTTTTATCCGTTCCAATTGCTGTTCTTGGAAGCTGGTGATCGATAAACCGTGTAGAACGAGAACCTTCCTCGCGAGCTTCATGTTTTGGTATACCATTGCGAACCAAACGAGGAGTTCCGCATACTGCGTTATAAAAGGGAACTTTTGCAGTTGCGGAAGTGGAGAATTTCACTACAACGGTATCTCCTACCTTTGGTAATTCTGAGATATCATATTGTTTTCCAAATGTTACAACACATCCATGAATTGGCATTGGAACGGAACCTTCGGATACTGCATCTATCACTAAACATTTCGTTTCTTGATTGACTGCAGGTGATTTCAAGTATCGAAGTAATATTTTTGGAGTAGAAATATCTATTTTTCGAGCTTGACGAGAGAGCAAAATATCGCGTTTGAGTTCTTCAATAGATCGAACGTCTTCAGTATCATCACCAACTAATCGAAGTATTGAATCACTTTTGAGTCGTTGTTCTAATTCTTTTGTGACATCCGTTTCTTTGACAAAAGGTATTTCTTTCCCAGCATATTCATTGTATAAAACGATTCCGATGGAATCTTTTCGGAAATTCACATCACTTATTTGATATTTGTTTCCATTAGAACAGTCCAATTTACCAGTCATATCGAAATTACCAATGTAGAGTCGATTGTCCTTGTCAAAAAAACCACTCGTCCATTTTTTATAGGAATTCATTTCAACAATTTCACCGTTGATAACAGTGGGACCAATGGGAGTATCGTCTTCAGCTCGCCAAAAATTAGCATTGACAGCACCAATTAGTTTATCGATTTTACTGGTTGAATTAACTCTTGAAACCATTGTCGAAAGTTTTTCTAATCCGTCGACAAGATCTTTCCCTTTGACAATTTTTATGTCATTTGCTTTGTTTGCACAGTCCATTGCTAAAACGTGAGCAATGTGAACATTGGTTCCTACGGTAGCCTGATAGACTTTATAGGATAATCCAGAAGTGATTCGTTCTTCCGTTACTAATTCAAACGAAGTCAAGGATGAACTTTGAGGAGTTGAACGAATATCCTCCAAACCAGATGTCGTTTGAATTGTGGGTTTTTGAGGTGCTGGAGCTGTTCTTGAGGATCTAGAACTACTTCTACGTCCTTTTTTCCCTTTTTTTGAAGAACGGGATTTTTTTGAGGATTTACTTTTTTTTGAAGTGGCTTTTCCCTTACTTTTCCCTTTTTTGGGCTTTTTTTTCAGTAAGAATGTTTTGACAGATGATGCTGAAAGTTCAATATGTATCGGTATCATCATAGCTAATGATAAAATCATTAGCAAGACAATTTTGAATGGTCTAAAAAGAAATGTATGTTGATTCATCATCGTTATCGGTTTGTTTTTTTTATAGAAAATTGTTGAAATAGCGAAGAAGGCGTATTTTCAAAAAATGTCTGTAATTGTTCAAACGAAATTGACGTCAGATATTTTTTTCGAAAACTATTTTCTCCCCACACATTCGAAAATACAAATATAAACATTCCCAAGGAAGTATAACCATGAAAGAGCAATGAATCAAAAACTTCCAAGAAGGAAATGAGACCAATTATGAGGACGATACTTGTTAAAACAATGGATTCTATCATTGAGTGAAGAATTCGTTTTTTATCATCAATGGGTAAAAACCGACGAAATTCTCGAAGTATTGTTATGCCATACCCAACGCCCGAAACTCCTGCAGATATCAATAAAATGGGGATTAATTCCAAATAGGAACTAAACAAAAATGTTGACGTACCCATAGCCAAAAGAATAAACAAATACTCCAAATTTCGTCGTTTGGCTTTACGGTACAGCAGTTTTTTTACGAAGAAAAAATCTTGTTCCATTATGAAAATACCGAACAAAGTGGTACATTTGTCTCAAGAATTGATTTTGTTACCATTTAGGAAATTAATAATGGAATTTACGACAATACTATTAGAAAAGAAAGCGACACATTATCTACTGACATTGAACCGACCTGATAAACTCAATGCATTGAATGCCACAGTCTTGCAAGAACTTGATGCTGCATTAACAATTGTTGAACAAGATAGTGCCAATACTTGTTGTTTGGTTCTAACAGGTAGTGGTCCAAAATCATTTGCAGCAGGAGCTGACATTGCACAACTCCATGAACAAAACGGTTCAACGGGAAAATCATTTGCTGAATTTGGTCAGAAAGTATTTTCACGTATTGAAAACTTTTCGATTCCTGTTATAGCGGCAGTCAATGGCTTTGCACTTGGTGGTGGATGTGAACTTGCAATGTCGGCACACATTCGATATGCTTCGGAAAATGCAAAGTTCGCACAGCCGGAAGTTTCCTTAGGCATTATACCGGGATACGGTGGTACTCAACGTTTACCGAAATTAGTAGGAGTTGCAAAAGCAATAGAACTTACTATTTCTGGTGTGATGATCTCAGCAAATGAGGCACTGTCACTTGGTTTGGTAAATGCCGTTTGTCCAATGGAAGAATTGATGATGAAGGTTGAATCTTTCATAGATATTGTTTCTTCAAAAGGACAATTAGCAGTTCGAGCTTCTTTGGATGCGATTAGAGCCTCCACAAATCCAAGTACTGATGGAATGGATGTAGAGGCGACAATTTTTGGTTCGTTATGTGCTACCGAAGATTTCAAAGAAGGTACAAAAGCGTTTTTAGAAAAACGTAGCCCAGAATTCACTTCTCGATAAAATGGGTTTTTTCTATACATATTTCATTGCTCCAATACTTTGGCTTTTGTTCAAAATTGGGGCTTTGTTTTTTGCAGAATTCAAATCTCGTGAAAAAGTAATCTTTGAATTTGCGAAAAAAAAATCTATAATTCCAGCCAATCAAAAAGTTCTATGGGTTCATGCTGCTTCAATGGGGGAATTTGAACAAGCTAAACCTATTATAGAATACATTCGTTCAAAAGAGAAGCAACTTTCCATTCTCGTAACGTTTTTTTCACCTTCTGGGTACGATAACCAAAAAAACTATCCATTTGCGGATGTTATCACCTATATTCCTATAGATACTATCTGTGGAATGGAACAATTTATTTTAAAGGTTCATCCTGACGTCGTTGTATTTATTCGCTATGAAATATGGCCTAATCTACTACAACTACTCTCTGCAAAATCAATTCCATACTTTTATGTGAATGCAACATTTCCCAATAGTTGGTTTTGGGAGTCAATCGGACGTTCATTTTTGAAAAAACTACTGTCAAATGCTGAAGGAATTTATGCTGTCAATGAGCAAAACTTCGATAAATTCACTCAATTGATTGAAAGTTCCAATGTACATCGATCTGCTGACACACGCATTGATAGAATTATTGAAAAAGTTCGAACATATGAGGTAGAACGTTGGTACACTTTACCACAAAAACCAACGTTAGTATTGGGAAGTTCGTGGAAAGATGAAGAGATGCTCCTTCATTCAATTTCTTCTGATTTGTTAGATAAATTTCATTGTATCATTGTACCCCATAAACCAGACAATGCAACAATTGAGCGTTTACAAGGAGTATTTCCTAACTCAGTACTCCTTTCTCAACTTCGGCAAGAGGAAATAGTTGATAATCAAATAGTAATTGTCGATACTGTAGGAAAATTGCTTTCGTTATATAGCATTGCAAGTGTTGCTTTTGTGGGGGGAGGATTTGGAAGATGCGTGCATTCAACAGCTGAGGCAATTGCGTATGGCATACCAACGTTTTGTGGACCAAATGTCAGCTCTTCTCCTGATGCTACCACGTTTCAAAGAGCAGGTGTTCTTTGCATCGTTCGTAATAAAGTAGAAGTTGAAACAATGTTGCTAAAAGTTTTGACAGAAAAGGAATGGATAGAATTAAATAGAAATCGAATTGAAGAAATTTTTCAACCATCCATTGGCGAATCGCAACGTATTGGCGAAATTATTCGATCATTTTTGCACTAAATCGTTTCTTCTTTGGAATAACTTCTTCCCTTCCATTGAATTTTGGAGCGAGACCATCGAACCGAATTGATGCCAATTCCAATGGCTAAAGCCGCACATAATGGATGAAGAAACATTTGATAGATTGGCATAGAAAAAGAATAGGTTATTATCCCCCGAATAGTTGTAAAGATTGTGTAATGTAGTAAGGGCAACCAAAATAGTTCAAATGAGAAGTTTTGAGTTACTAAAGCAAATATTAGAAAAATTACGGGAGCAATATAAAGCAGAAAAAAATGTGTAATAGAAGTAAACATTGCAAATGGTCTGTAGGACATTCCAGGGTAAAAGTTTTTCGAAAATCCTTCAAACGTTTCTTTGAAATTCCAATACATTTTGCATGTAACTATTTCCGATCCATTTATCAATCCTGTTATGTATCCTTCTTTTTTCACTGTTCGAGCTAAAAAAACATCTTCAACAACATTGTTTTTGACGGCAGTATGCCCACCGATAGCTCGATAAACCTCAGATTTGAAAAACATATATTGCCCATTTGCCGCTGAAACCGACACTGACGGTTTTTTTGCTATCCAATCATTCGGCAAATATGCAAAATATAAATAATGTATCATAGGAATAATGGTTGCCTCACCCCAAGTGTCCATCTTTTCGTATGGAATCATTGATACAAAATCTACTTTTTCTGTCAGAAAGTATTCTACAACGGCACGTAAAGATTCTGATGAATGGACTGTATCTGCATCTGTGAATAGCAATAATTCTCCTTTAGCATGTTGCGACAATTGATGGCAAGCCCATGGTTTCCCTACCCATCCTTGTGGAAGTGGAGTTCCGTTGATGACAGTTAGTTTTTCAGGATATCGTTCTACAATAGATTCTAAAATTGACCCAGTAGCATCAGTAGAATTGTCATTTAAGACAATAACTTCAAAATCTGGATAATCCATCGAAAGTAATGATTCGACACATGCTTGAATTGATTTTTCCTCATTTCTGGCAGGTACCATGATGGAAACCTTTGGGAAAGTCCGTATATTTGTATTCGTATTGGATTTCTTTATTTTTGGGAATAAGAATAGATTCCGAATTGCAATTCCAAAAAAGATCAATAATGCGGCTGTGATTGCTAATTGATAGTATAATATCATAGTTTCGTAGATTAAATTTTACCCAATGACGAACACATTCTTTTTCGTGTGTGTTCAAAAGGATATAGTAAATGTCAATAAAAGGTTCAGCAAGTCAAAAAACCAAAAAACTTTTAGTCAAAGGTTTTTATCTACTTTCTGTATTAGTTCTTCTTGTAGTAAGTATCATTACTTTTGCTACAATGCCATCGCAAGATTATTCGGTGATGATGGTTGCCGGAAATGTAGGGCTTTTCATCATAACAGTGTTATTGACGTCAAAGTTTTTTTATAGTGCGACTTTTAGTAAAGGTTTACGATATAAATACTTTTCTGTTCTGGGACTTACAACGCTTGGATTTTCCACGAACGTTACGTTGATTCGTTCTTTACAAGAGTGTGGGCATTTGGTTGCTTGGTATGCTGCTTTAATAGTCTATTTGCACCTTTTGTTCAATTATATGTTAGTTCCTACTACAACAAAAGGAGTTTTTCTTGGCGTACTTATCTCATTATTATCAGTAGTAGTGCCTCAAGCACATATTCTTTTGGTATTGTTGGTTCTATCATCACTGACAATCTATAAACAAAATCCGTGGAAATATCGACTCCAAGCGATTGTTCCTGTTGCAATTTCGGTTATTATTGCTGTCTTGGTATTTCAAAATATACCCTTAATATCATCTTTCGAAGTACAATTTCCGTTTTCTGTTAGTTCTTCAACAAAATTGCTGATGATATTTTTGTTATGCAATTACTTTTTGTACATTACAACCAAACCAACGATAAAAACAGCACTCTACATCCTAAGTTTCATAGTAATTCTTGCTATTAGCACTCTTATTCCTCAATTATTATCCTATAATTCTCATTCAATAATTGATAGAATGTGGTACACGTTATTGCTGTTTTATCCAGTCTTATTAAATGCAACTGTTCTTTCCTTTGATGCAAAATTAGAAACAGCAGTTTCGTTTCGAGCATTAGGAAAAGATGTCGCAATCAGAACAACAGCAGCGACTATTGTTGCAATATTACTTTGGTTTTTCTTCATTCGATAGGTTCAAATGCAGGTATCTTTTGGTCATATTGATGATGTTTTTCACAATCTTCGAACGAATGGTTCCTATGAGTGGTGGTATTTTGATGGAATAAGCACAGATTCGGACTATTCCTTTGTCATTATTTTTTTTGTCGGCATTCCAATGTCGGCGACCTACATTTCATCGTATACAAATCCTGAAAAACATTTAGACCCTATCGAAAATTGTGGGATTTCAGTAAATGTGTACCATAAAAATAAACGCATTTTTACGACTCTTCAAGAAGGAATGGGTAATGAAAGTGATTTTTCAATTTCTAATTGTCAAGGAGTTTTTGGTGCTAATAGCTTCGCATTCGATGAAGAATCTAATTCATATTCTGTAACTATTGATACATCAAACCAAAATATACCAACAACACTAAAGGGAAGTTTCAAACTTTCTATTACCGCACCAATAGATAATACTCGTTGTGAATTAATTGATCATCTATGGACTTTAGTTGCTCCAAGAGCAAGATTTAATGCTACGTTTAGTCTATTTGAATATGACCAAATCGTATTGAATGAATCAATCAACGGTTATGCTTATCATGACCATAATTGTGGTGTTGAACCTTTGCATCTTCACTTTTCTCAATGGTATTGGGGGAATTTACAGTCAGAAAAATATTCTTTGGTTTTTTACGATGTCTTAGCATTTCAAAATAGAAATTGTGAAGCAACCGTTACCTTGTCCACCGATGATTCTTTTGAGGAATTAACCGTTGTTGATGTAAAATATTCTTGCTATAAAATTTCATTCATGGGAATTCGATATGCTACCAAATACTTGTTTTTGTGTACAACAAAAAGTGGTAAAAATGTTAAGATTCTCATTTCAACAAAAAGAATAAAAGAACAAGGTCCGTTTTATTTACGGTTTGCAATTACTGCAGAAGTACATTTTGAGTCCGAAATTTACAATGATTTTGTTGGGATTGCAGAATATATGGATGCACAAACATTACAACAGAAATGGATTCTTCCTTTTTTAAAAGTACCTTTATTACAAGTAAATTCTACGAAAACACTATGATGAAAAAACTCAGTTTATACTTGTTTGTCGTTCTTGCTTTAGTAACAACTTCTTCTCTCTACTCACAAGGTATTCAGTCTAAAACTTCCTTGGATTCGCTACGGGCTCAAATCTCTACAGTAAAAAGTGAATTAAAGAAAAATAAGAAGTCGGAGCAACTTTGGAGAAAGTATTATGAAGTTTCAAAACAGTTGTTCGGTAGTGCTTCAGATAGAAGTTTACAAAACCAACAACGGTCTTTAGATAGCATTTTAACTGAAATGAACAGTGCCATTCCAAATTCCTTTGTCTATAACCTTTGTCAATGGAATTCTGTACTACTTTCTACTGAAAAGGTTCCATTCTTTTTGCAAGCTCAAAAATTACAACCCAATGACCCTGCTATTGTTATTGGAGGTTTGTATGTTGCATTGATGACAAACAACGATTCTGCAATCACGAATGCTGCAAAAAGAATTTATGCTACGGCAGTTATACCATCACAAATGATGAATTTTGCTTATAATACTCTTATTTCAACTCCAGCAAACGGTATTGTTGTCGTAGATTCAGATTTGTTATTTGAAGCATTGGTTGTACTCCAATACACTAAAAATATTCGCAAAGAAGTTCAAATTCTCAACCAAAAAACATTAGCCGAAAACAATTGTCGAACAACGGTATTTGGCAAAAATTCCTTTCAGAATTTTTCCGTTTTTTATAACAATATCAATTCTGCAAAAAATTTATCAGAACCTTTCTTTAACACATTAGCAGTTTTAGTAAAATATTCCCAAAAACCAATTTGTTTTGCGGGGAATTTTAGCGGCAAGTTATTGGCAATGGTAAAAGACTCTTTGTACGTTATCGGTACAGTCTATCAATATTCAACGCAAGTAATTGATAATGCAAAAATTATACGCAATAATTGGAGCAAATTCCGTTTAGATTATCTTCGAATGGATTTGTATGGTGAACAATTCGATGATTCTGAATCAATCAAAAAAGAAACATTTCCAATCTATATTTCCTGTGCAACAATTCTCTATAATAACAGTAAAGAAAAAGAAGACTTGCATTCAGTTGCACAATACAGGGGAATTGCATTATCAATTGCTAAGCAGATTGGTGCCTATGATGATGTTGAAGCATATTTTTTAGCAATTGAGAAGACAAAGCAAAATTAATTCACCATAGTACCTACAAGAACAGAAAATTCACACTATTTTCTTTGTAGGTTTAATATTTATTGTATATTTGTATCATTGGTGCAAAATCAGTCATAGCAAAGAATATACGTTGAAAATAGTTTTTCTTACAAATTCAACATCAAATTCCAGTTTTTTTGATATATTATCAAAATCGGGAATTGGGGAAATACTACAAACTTCTGTAGAAAATTTTAGGGAAAACCAGCAAGATTTTCGTCATGCTTCTGTTTTGCTCTTAGAAGGTGAAGTAACGTTTATACAACATTTCCTATCTACTCCACTTACCAATCCTTTGCCTTATCCTTTTGTTGCTGTCATCTCCAATCCAAAGGATATTCAAATTTCAGATTATGAGGCGATTAGTACGAATACTTCCATTCGAAATGTGGAAATTGTTTTTGCAACAGATTCTATAACAGAAATTCAATTCAGAATTGCAAAATCAATAAGAGAATATAAATCACTTCAATTCAGAAATGAAGTAATCATATTAAAAGACCAAGTACTGGCTATCATTGCCCATGATTTGAAAAATGTGTTTGTTGGTCTGCAAGGACTGTCGAAAAATCTCACATTAATGACTGAAGGATTGGACGAGGATACTATCGAATATTTTTCGTTGTTAGAGTCAGGCATTGATCAAGGATATTTACTCTTGATAAACCTATTAGAGTGGTCAAAACTTCAATCTGGTCAAAGTGTTCTTAAATTCAAACAGTCATCATTGAAAGAAATAATTGACCAAAATGTTTCACTGTTGTATCCAATGAGTTTTAAAAAATCTCAAGATGTAATTAGCGAAATTGATGATAGTATTCAGGTATTTTGTGATACCAATATGGTAAGTTCTGTTATTCGAAATATAATGAATAATGCAATGAAATTTACTCCAGAATATGGGAAAATTACGATAACGGCAGAAAATAAACCGTCGGAAAATAGTGTTACGATTTCAATTTCTGATACAGGGATTGGTATTGCCGAAGATCAAATCAAGAAACTATTTTTCACAGATTCTACTGAAACAACAGCTGGAACATCTGGTGAATTAGGTACGGGTCTTGGTTTGTTGCTATGCAAAGATCTCATTCAGAGAAATGGTGGAACATTTTGGGTGAAAAGTTCATTAGGTCAAGGAACATCATTTTTCTTTACCGTTCCCATCAATTCGAGTAAATGAAAAGCGAAAGCGGTTCTTCAAAAAAAAACCGACTTCTAAAACGAATCGAACTTTTTGACGCAGTTGGTGTCAAAACCATCGAGGATTTGCTCTACTATCTTCCCCATTCGTATTCAAGTAGAGATTCACTTCAATCAATTGCGGCTTTTTATGCTAAAGAACGGTTTAAAAGTTACGAAAGTTCTCAATCAGCTTCTCAATCTTTTCAAGCACAAGCAGTACTGCAAGGCAAAATAGCCAAAAAGAAAGAAACAATTGTTGGCAAAAACAAATCAATGTTGGTGTTTACCATTGCTGATGGTTCTGGATACACTGTTGATTTGATATTCTGGAATAGATTAGAATACTACAAAAAGGTTTATTCCGAGGGTCAAACCATCCTAATCATCGGAAAACCTACTTTCGATAAACGCTTCCATCAAATTCAATTCACCCATCCCGAAATTGAAAAAGTAGACTCAGACCAAGAATTGTATGCAAAAAATGCCTTGTTGCCAAATTATTCTCTGTCGATGGTAATGCGACAAATAGGAATGACAATGCGGACAGTAAGGGCAATTATTGAAGAAACTGTATCGTACTCCATTGAGGCAGAAAAAGAAACGATACCAGAGTATATACAAGAACTTTGGGAGCTACTACCACAAAAAAACGTTTGGCAAAAAATCCATACACCCTCTTCTTTTGCGGATGTTGAACTTGGGTTTCGCTCAATCAAATTTGAAGAAATTTTCTATTTTGAGTTGATGATTGCACTTCGCAAACGATTAATAACCAAACAGTCTTTCGGACGTGTAATGAATCCTAAAAGTCCAACGGCAAGAATAGTTGTCAATTCACTTCCTTTTGAATTAACTTCTTCTCAAAAGAAAGTTCTCAACGAAATAGTTGCAGATTTGGGAACTGGGCATCCAATGAACCGTTTGTTGCAAGGCGATGTTGGTTCTGGTAAAACTATTGTAGCGTTATTGTGCGTTTTGTGCGTACTTGATAATGGTTGTCAGTCCATTTTTATGGCTCCAACGGAAATACTCGCTGAACAGCAATATCATTATTTTGAAAAGTATTGTTCTCAATTTGGTGTTACGTTGGCTCTTTTGACAGGGTCGTCAAAAACCAAAAAACGGAAAGAAATCCAAGATATTTTTTCATCTGGTACTCCTGCGATTCTCATTGGTACTCACGCTCTCTTTGAGGTTGAGTATACATTCCCAAATGTCGGATTGATTGTCATCGATGAACAACATCGTTTTGGTGTTGAACAACGTGCTACCTTACGTCAAAAATGTTTAGTAGTGGAAAATAATAAACAGATTGTACCACACATGTTGGTGATGTCTGCAACGCCAATTCCACGCACCTTGTCGTTGACAGTTTTTGGAGATTTGGATGTTTCCATTTTACAAAATCCTCCTCGAAATCGAAAACCTATCGTAACTAAAATTGTGTATGAATCCAATTTACAATTTAGTTATGAATTTATTCGTGCTGAAATCGCTAAAGGTCGACAAGCATACATTGTGTTCCCCTTAGTAGAAAAATCGGAAAAAATTAGAGCAAAATCGGTAGAAGAGTACTTCGAATTGTTACAAGAAACCGAATTTGCTGATTTGCGGTGTGGATTGCTTCATGGACAAATGAAATGGAATGAAAAAGAAGCAACAATGAAGGCATTTGCAACTAATGAATATGATATATTGGTATGTACAACCGTCATTGAAGTTGGAATCGATGTACCTAATGCGTCTGTGATGCTGATTAACAATGCCGAACGGTTTGGATTATCGCAATTGCATCAGCTTCGTGGTCGTGTTGGAAGAGGTTCCGAACAATCATACTGTTTTCTGGCAACAAAAGACATTTCGTATGCAACAAATATGACGGAAATGGAATTTTCAGCAAAGAAATCGTTAGAAATTCGTCTTGAAGCAATGGTTGACACAACAGATGGTTTTAAAATCTCGGAAATTGATTTGGAACTTCGTGGTCCGGGCGATATTTTGGGAACTCGACAGTCCGGTTCGCCACATTTTCGTATTACCGATTTGGTAAAAGATGTTCAATATATCGAAACTGTTCGTAACTTTGCATTTACATTATTAGAAAACGACCCACATCTTCGCAAACCTGAACACGAAATTATTCGCAAGGAGCTTCAACTCCGTTTTGGTAAGGATACATTTATAGATGTGGCATAAGATAGAATGATAGTAACACGCTCGATTATTCCAAACTTGTTGACATTAGCAAATCTTTTTTGCGGATTTGCTTCACTTATTCAGTCAACACATCACAATTTTTACGAAGCAGGTCTCTTCATAGTTCTTGCAGCTATTTTTGATATGCTTGACGGAATGGTTGCTCGGTTGATAAATTCCACTTCCGAACTTGGAGTTGAGTTAGATTCGTTGTGTGATGCAGTGTCCTTTGGAGTTGCTCCATCTTTTATGCTCTATATGTCTATTCTCCACCAAATGGGAGATTGGGGAGTGTTATTAGCATCATTTCCTGCTTTGGCAGGTGTGTATCGTTTAGCAAGATTCAACATACAAGTATCCGGATTTGAGGATAAGGTGTATTTTCGTGGTATGCCAATTCCTGCAGGTGCATTGACTATTTGTTCCTATATCGTTTTCTATGGAAATAATGCAATCATTCCAACTGAATTTAGGTTGCATACTGCTATTGGAGTTTCTATTCTCACCTCTTTAGCAATGGTTTCAACGATTCGTTTTGATCATATACCAAAACCAACACGAAAAGATTTCAAATTACGCCCATTTTTCTTTCTCTTTTTCACTCTTTCCTTTGTGGTGATTGTCGTCAGTAAAGGTGAATACATATTTCCGGTACTATTGCTGTACATTTTTCTCAGTGGTATCAGACAAGTCTATGCATTATTCTATACCCGATTTCGCAGAGAAATTGACGATGAAGCTATTGAACAACCCTCAGAGTCTGACCCATTCGAAGATGATTAGTGCCAGTTATCATCGTGTGGTTTAAAATCGATATAGTCAATCAGTTTTGACGCAGTTAATAGTTCTTCTGCATTTGATTTCTCAAATCGTTTTGCAGCTTCTCGATGGAGAAATGCTCCCAAACCTGTAGCACGAAATGTATCTACTCCTTGTGCTATCATCCCAGTAATAATTCCTGTTAATACATCGCCACTTCCTGCAGTTGCCAAACTCGGTGCATCTGCCGGTAACCAAAATTCTTCAATGCCATTGCTGGTAATCGATGGAGCAGATTTGGTATGAATGATACAATTCATTGTAGACGCTAAAGAAGAAGTTCTATCAATGTATTCTTTTTTTGCAATATCAAAATCAATAGAAGCAAGTCGTTTGAATTCCCCTAAATGAGGCGTCAAAACAACATTAGAACTATATACTTTCTCTGTATCAATTGCCAAAAGGCCATCTGCATCAACAACAATTGGCACTTTGGTATGATATTCTTCGATAATACGTTCCGTTAATTTGATAGATTCATACGAATTGCCTAAACCAGGTCCTATGGCAATGACGGTCGCTTTGTCCAAAAACGGCTTCATTTCGTCAAAACTCAGAATCGTCATATTACCATGCTCTTGTGAAGTTATAGTATGCACCATAACTTCCGGTTTGATACTTGGATGTCGTGAAGTTGTGAGCAACGTTACGAGTCCTGCACCTACGCTGATGGCGGTATTCGCAACAAAAACACCTGCACCCAACATCGACGATGAACCTGCAACAACAACCGCATGACCCATATCGAATTTCCAAACATTCGATTTTCTATCCGGGAGTATTTGGCGTACATCATCAAATTCAAACATTGATCTATTGCTTTTTTGTTCGATAGATGTTTTGAAATCAGTTAGCGTAACAACTTGTGGAAATGGGAGTGTGTTTCCAACTTCTCCACTAACTAATCCCGGTTTTACACTGCCTATAGTTAATACATCTGTTGGTTCAATGGCGAATTCGTGTGCATCTCCAGTAGTTGAATTCACTCCAGTTGGAACATCAATAGCAAAGAGATATCGGAAATTAATGGTACGAAGATGCTGTATAATATTCACAACAAAACCTCGCAATTCGTGCGTCGATTGCAACCCAATAAAACAATCTATTGCCACATCAGCAGAGTGAATATATCGTTCCAAATCTTCTTGAGTTTGTAAGTGAATCACCTTTACAATTTGAGAAGTACATTGATATTGATAGGCTGTTTCTGGGGTCATTTTGCTTTCGTCACCGTACCAAAACACTGTTACAGTATATCTGTTGGAGAGTTTTCGAGCAAGAGAAAACCCATCGCCACCATTTTTCCCAGTCCCACAAAAAATTGAAATAGTTGTACACCCAAAAAAATGCAAATGTTCATCGATTATATTTGTTGTTACCATTTCCATCAACATAAGCGATGAAATATGGTATTTCTCCATAATCAATTGTTCAAATTCCTTGCATTCTTGTACTGACCTAATTGGTATCATAGTATTCTCATAATGGTTCAACTTCATAAACGCACAAAGAATATGGGTATTATTTATTCCATATATTCAATCATAACAATGCAATCGTAGAGACGCCCTATATGGGCGTCTCAAAAATCAGAGAGGTCAAGCCCTGAAGGGGCGTACTATCACTGCATAGAGTGTAAGCCCTATGTTGGAAATTGTGGGTTGTTGGTCTATTCCCCTCCTTTGGAAGGGTGACCGAAGGTCGGGGTGGTTTCTTCAGAGATGCAAATTGTGCGTCACTACAAAAAACACGATAACTCCCTCGCCCCTTTGGGGAGAGGGTACGGGGAGAGGGGGTACATGTTCTAATGTTTTGAATTTCCACTATCTTTAGATAGTGGCTGAATGCCCTTATTTTCGTATATTCGTACGACAAAAAACCAATACAACCTTCCAACAAAACTATGACTCCCGAAGATATAAATGCCTCAATTGAAAAATTAAAAGATTTGGTGAATAAATCACAAAATCAAGAAGCAAAATCATTTGCTGAAGAACTCATAGAGAATAAAGCAATCCAAGAAGACCCTAATTCACTTGCAAAGGTCTGTAGTTATCTTGGGGCTATATACAGTTATCTTTCAGACTGTTTCAAAGCAATAGAATATTATGAAAAATCACTACACATCTATGAAAAAAGAGGAAACAAAGGTGAAATTGCAAATAATCTTGGGAATATTGGTATAGTTTACCAGATTCTTTCAGACTACCCTAAAGCTTTAGAGTATTTTTCAAAAGCGTTAAAAATTTTTGAAGAAATTGGCAACAAAAATGGAATTGCTAGAAACTTTGGGAATATTGGGAGTGTTAAATGGTATCTATCAGAATATCCAAATGCATTAGAGTTTTATTCAAAAGCACTACTTATTAATGAAGAAATTGGAAATAAAGGTGAAATTAGTGGAAATTTGGTGAATATTGGTAATGTTTTCAAGGAACTTTCTGACTATCAGAAAGCATTAGAGTTCTATGGAAAGGCATTATTAATCACAGAAGAAATAGGACATAAGCAATTTCAAGCAAATGCGCTTGGTAATATTGGGACTGTTTACGCAAATCTTTCTGATTACCAAAAAGCCTTAGAGTATTTTCATCAAACTTTACATATAAATAAAGAAATTGGAAACAAAAATGGTATTGCATCTAACCTTGGTAATATTGGAGTTATTTACAAAAAACTTTCAGACTACCCCAAAGCGTTAGAGTATTATTCAAAAGCTTTACACATCAATGAAGAAAGTAGAAACAATGATGGTATTGCTACAAATCTTGGAAATATTGGTAATGTATACAAGGAACTTTCTGATGACTCACAAGCCTTGGAATTTTACTCAAAAGCTTTACAAATCTCCCAAGTAATTGGGAGAAAAAATACTATTGCAAAAAATCTCGGAAATATCGGAAGTGTATACTCAACAAAAGAATCAGCGTACTATGATACAAAAAAAGCAGAAGAATATTTGCAAAAGTCGCTACTACTTGCAGAAGAAATCGGTGCAAAAGATATAATTAAAGATGCATATGAACATATTCATACGTTACGACAAAATGAAATGAGATTTGAAGAATCTTTAGAATATCACAAAAAATTCGTTTCCTTAGAAAAAGAAATCCAAACTATCGAAGCAAAAAAACAAGCAGATAATTTTCACCTCCAACGTAAATTAGCGGAACAAGAAATTAAAATAGCTGAAGAACGAGGAAAATTATTAGGGCGAGAAAGTATCCTTCGAAATATACTTCCTGATTCTGTAACAGATCGTTTGGTAAAGGGTGAAAATCCTATTGCCGACCACTTTGAAACTGCTTCTGTACTTTTTATGGATTTGGTTGGGTTTACAACACTCGCATCCATTGCACCACCAAAACAACTTGTCTTCTTACTCGATGCAATTTTCCAAAAAGCAGATGAAGTGGTGGAAACCTTTGGTTTAGAAAAAATAAAAACCATTGGTGATGGGTATTTGGCTGTAGCGAATGTGACTACTCCGCTCAAAGAACACCAAAAAGCAACCGCACTTGCTGCGCTGCAACTTCTCGAAACTATGAAAGATTTTGTAGTCAATATTCCATCAGATTTGGGTGCTACTGAATGGATAAAGAATATGAACAACATCGAAATTCGCATCGGTATTCACACTGGTGAAGTCGTTGCAGGTATCATTGGCAAAAACAAATACACCTATGACCTATGGGGCGATGCAGTAAATGTAGCCTCACGAATGGAATCAAACTCAGAGGCCGGTCGCATCCACATCAGTGAACAATTCGCAAAATCCATCGAATCACACCAAGAATTTTCACTCATTCCACGTGGAGAAATTTCCATTAAAGGAAAAGGAACAATGAACACATTTTGGTTGGAGAAAGGGAAGTAAGTTAAATACTTTTAATGCAGAGAAACCCCTCTCCCCGACCCTCTCCCCAAAGGGGCGAGGGAGATGTTTTTTTTTGATTTCCTCCTTTGGAAGAGTATTGGATGTACTTTTTGTAGAGACGCAAAATTTTGCGTCTCTACGGTTTGCGATGATGACTCCGCTACACAAGGGTGGAATCTAAATTTTAAAAAAAAATTCACCTTACAACAATAATCAAAAATAATGTACGTTCATACACTAAACAGTGTTTAGTAAGTGAGTGGTATTCAATGGGTATCGTAGAAAGAAGAGAGCGTGAAAAGGAAGAAATGAGGAAACTCATTTTGGAAACTTCCCTCAAATTATTTGTGCAATTAGGCTTCGAGAACGTGTCGATGCGTACCATTGCAGATGCTATTGAATACAGTGTTGGTACATTGTACCTTTATTTCAAAGATAAAGACGAGATATTTTTCTCACTGTTCAAACAAGGGTTCGAATTGTTTTATCATCGTCAGCAAAAACTTGCGACCATTGAAGATTCGTTAGAACGAATGAAACAGCATGCCAGAGAATATATCGAATTTGCATTTGAAAATCCAGCAATGTATGAGATTATGTTTGTACTAAAATCTCCAATGAAGCACGTAGAAAAGGATAATGATATTCCTGTGAGTGCTGCTTCGTTTCAAGCCTTGGTATCCAGTGTGCAACAATGTATGGATGATGGATATTTGGCGAAAACCGATGTGTATGCTGCTTCGTTGTATATCTGGGGTACTGTCCATGGGATTGTTACACTCATTCAATCGAAACGAATGTTTTGTGATGAAGGTGCTGAAGTGTCCAATAGCCTTGCTGCAGTGGAGGCAATGTTTTTGCAAATGCAATAACAGTTTTTTTTGATTTATTAATGAACAATGTTCAATTTCTAATTAACATTTATTTTTTATGAAAACGTATCGTTTTTTACTTGTTGTTCTATTGGGATTGCTCTTTTTTTGTGATTTCCAAACTTCTTCTGCTCAAGAAGAAAAAACTCCTACACAAATAGTGCGAGGGACTGTGGTTTCAAGTAGTACTAAGCAACCGTTGAAAGGTATTCGTGTCGGAATTGTGGATACAAAAAATGGTGCTATTAGTACTGCCAATGGTGATTTCCGCATCAAAAATGTTCCTACAGGTCGCTATGTTTTGATGGCGACTGGTGTAGGGTTTGAACCATATTCTTCCCAAATTGTTGTAACATCAGGCAAGGAATTGGTCGTCAGTATAGAACTTTTGGAAAAAATTGTGAAAATTGAGGAAGTTGTCGTAGACGATGCTCGTTCGCAATTCAAAGCAATAAATGAAGCTGCTATAGTTAGTTCGAATGTATTTACGGTTGATGATGCGTATAGATTCGCAGGTTCACGTGGAGATCCAGCTCGTATGGCTCAAAACTTTGCAGGTGTTTTGGGTGCTTCTGACCAGCGTAATGATATCATCATTCGTGGCGGTTCACCTACGGAGTTATTGTGGAGATTAGACGGTTTGGATATTCCAAATCCAAATCACTTTGCGACACAAGGTGCAACTGGTGGACCAATTTCTGCTATCAACATTAACTTGTTAGCAAATAGTGACTTTTTAACAGGCTCATTTCCTTCGGAATATGGAGACAGACTTTCTGGTGTGTTCGATTTGAGAACACGTAAAGGAAACGAAGAAAAATTTGAATACATTGGTCAATTTGGTTTTAATGGTCTTGAATTAGGTATAGAAGGACCTCTTAAAGCATTGAATGGTTCGTTTATGGCGAATTATCGATACTCGTATTTGGGATTACTCAAAGCAATGGGCATTAATTTTGGTTGGGCAGGTGTACCAGAATTTCAAGATTTTTCTGCAAAGGTTGATTTGGCTCCTTCAAAAGACGATAAAATTTCCATTACTACTTTGTATGGAACAAGTAATATCAATATCGATCAAACAACTGTCGACACAGTTTTCACCGGTGATCAAAATATCATCAATGGAACAGATATTTTCGTAACTGCAGTAAATTGGCAACGACTTCTGACAGAACGTTCGTATGCTATTCTTACTGTTGGAACGGTTTACAACAAGTATTTTGTACAAGTGGATTCCATCACCGCGACTTCAAAAGAAAATGTTACTTCCATAGATCCTTGGTTGAAAAACAACTCTACTGAAGGATACCATACTGCAAAATTACGATACGTTTGGGCACCAGACGCTTCGAATGTGTTTTCAGCTGGAATCGAAGGTCGTTACCGATATTTTGATATTGCGATTGAACGTTTTACCTATCCATTCTTTTATATTGGGACACAACCAATTTCGAAAATTGGCAATGAAGGTACCGCTTTTCAATCACTGAACTATGTGAATTGGAATTGGCGAATCACTGATAATTTGAGAATCAATACAGGTGTTCATACTCAGTATCTGGATATTTCGAAAAAATGGTCAGTTGAACCTCGTTTTTCCCTTAATTGGTCGCCATTTGAGGGACAAAACTTCAGTTTTGGAACGGGAATATATCGTCAATCTCAATCGTTGCAAATGTATTTTGCCACCCAAGACAATGCTCAATTAGATTTTACCCAAGCAATTCATTATGTAACTGGGTACTCTGTTCAATTAGCATCTGATATGCTTGTTAAAGTGGAAGGATATTATAAAGACTATTCTAATGCTCCTGTAATGAAAAACCAAATTAATGGCGTATCATTTTTAAATGCAGGTGCTCAATTCGGTTCCATTGCAATAGAAGACACCTATTTCAATGGTGGGAAAGGTCGTACGTATGGTGCTGAACTTACATTCCAAAAAAACTTCTCAGATGGGTATTATATAACTGCAACTGGTTCAATAGTACGCCAAGAATTTACTGGCTCTGATGGTGTTTGGAGATGGGGAGCATTTGATAATCAATTTATTGGTAATTTACTTGCAGGGTATGAATGGAAAATTGACGAAACATTTTCTATCGAGTTTTCCGGAAAATTCACCGTTGCTGGTGGAGCACCATATACACCAGTAGATTTGGAACAATCTCGTGCCTTCAATGCCACACGTTTGAATAACAATTTGGTGAATACCGAACGCAACCCAAATTTCTCAAGGTTCGACGGACGAATAGATTTCCGCCAAAATTTCAACGGTTGGTCACTCATCAGCTTTGTTTCCGTTGAAAATATGCTCAACACACAAAATGTATCATTCCGTTTATATAGCCCTCGCAACGACAATGTCTCTACTGCATACCAATTAGGCGTATTCCCAATTGGTGGAGTAAGAGTAGAGTTTTAGGAAGTAAATTCAAATTAGTGGGGTCAAACTCCCCTCCTAAATTAGGAGGGGTGCCACTGGTCACTGAGCGAAGTCGAAGTGTGGCGGGGTGGCTTCTCTTGACACGGAGTGGTCACATATTTATAGAACAACTTTCCACCAAAAATCAACTCCCTCTCCCCTACGAGGGTGAGGGCTGGGGTGAGGGGGCATTCTGAATCAAAAAAAATCCAATTTCACGAAATCGAAAAAATATCAAAAATAACATAACCCATAATCCCACACTTTCAAACAAAATTTGAAAATAGTTGGGATTTTTATTTTTTTCAATTGTTATTACGATATAGAATTGATTTTTGATAGTTTTGTGTGGTCAACATATTCAACAAAATACAGAAAAATGAAATATTTTTTCTTCAAATGTCACTTTTTTGCTAAAAAATGACACTTACCAATAAAGAGACCTACTTATCATTCTTTTTACACTCTTGCTTCGCTAATGAAAACGGTTATATTTACAGTAATTTTTCTCACAACATTCTGTTGTTTAGTATCACAACCCAAATTACATCTGTCTGTGGATAGTGTGTTGTTTTTGGGAAAAATTGCACCGACGGTTCATATAGTTCCAGTTACAGTCTATAATAATGGAAATGCAGAATTGGAGATATCGGATATTTCTGCATCGTGTGGATGTACCTTCGTTCCTCTTACGAATAAAACCATTATACCACAAGATTCAGTACAAATTGAATTGAAATTTGATGTGAGTAAATATACTGGTGAACGTGCAAGCAGGGTGGATTTTGTCTCCAATGATCCCATGCGATCTACTGCCTCGATGTATTTGCAAGGGATAGTAATGCGGGAGATAATCGTCGAACCAGAAAAATTTCCGTATATTATCGCTGATAGTGGTACAACGGTATTTTCAGAGGTAATGCTCGTGAACGAAAGCAACAAGGACATTACGATTAGCTCTGAATCTATTACCCTCAATGGATGTGAAGCAAAGCTTCATTTCTTTGGCGGAAAAACCATCAAAGCAAATAACACTTCCTTAGTGCAAATTGAAGTAATAACAAAATCTAAGGGTAATTATATTGGTACTGTTGAATTACAGTATTCTGGCTCAACCTATCTCAAAAAGTCTCTAATTCCAATAACCATCATGAGCAAATAATCTATTTTATAAAGGATGTATAAATGAAAAAACGTTTTTATTTGAAAGTACCTTGGATTGTAATAATTTGCCTCTTTGTACTTTCTACTATATCTATAAAAGCACAATCTACAGGATGTGATTTCCCTTGTGACACTTCTCAATGGTGGGAACAAGTAGAAAACATACAAATAGATAATTTTGATCAAGATACTACCATTGGCCTTAATGGTATTATATATTATAGAGCAAGGATATGTAATGGTCGATGGGAGTTTTTGTTAGATAGTGCGGTAATGTTTGATAATTCAAAATTCTTAGATTCTTTGATGATTTACCATCATAATTTTTCAGCTTTTAGAGACTTAATAGATTTATATATAGTTGAAGAAAGTATTGGTATTATGAATATGCCAAATTGTCCAGATAGTAATACAATTACAAAAATATATTCAGCTGCATGTGGCGTATGGGTACGATGTAGATACGAGATCGATACAAATAGTAGGATGTGTGATAGTGGTTTTGCTGCTCCATTTCCAGATTATACTTTTAATGGAATTAAATATGTAGATATATTGAAATATGAATCTTGTGGAGAGATTTGTTGTGAAAAAACTTATACTGTTTGTGTAAAAAACAATTTTACAGGTCTAGAACCAATTACTTTTGTTAAACAAATTCAAAAACAACGGCATCAAGAAACTCCAAATTGTACGTTACAAAATCAGTTTCGCGACGGTAGAACTAATCAATTAATTCAATGTCAGGATGGTTGCTAATATGAAACATTTATTCTCTTATTCTTTTAAAATTTCAATTTTTTTTCTTTTGAATACTTTAATTTATTCTCAAACAGATGATTTATTCAAAGATGGCTTAGCTCCTAAGGTAATAGATACATTTCAAGATAAGGTATTAATTATGGGTAAAGATCTTCAAACAACTGGAGTTTTGTCAGTTTATTTAAAAACCAATGCTGACACGGTTTTTATAAATATAACAGAAGGTATTGATTTAGGTTTAAATGTCAACTCAAAAGTTCATTTTGACAACTATGGTGTCATATGGACATTCGGAAGAAATAATCTTTGGAAATATGAACAAGGTCAATGGGACTCAGTACCTATACCTGCAGATTTATTGCCAACAAGACAATTCCGAGATTTTTGCTTTGACAATAATAACGACATGTTTGTTAGTGTTTTAATTGGATTTGAACGATTTCGTGAGACAATCAATGGTACAGAGTATGTTGTTTACGATAGTACTAATAATGAATTATTAAAATTATTTACAAGTAAGCAAGAAGTATCATTTGAAGTAATTTATAAATTTGCTTATGATCCTCGGTTTGATAATGGAGCTATTCAAGCAATGGCGAAGAGAGATGATAATTCAATAGTCTGTATTATTGCTTCTGGTATAAATAATCTAATGACATTTTCAAATGGAAAAATTGACTTTACAGATATTCCTTTTTCTTTAGACGGTATTTATAGAAGAATATCATCAATGGCATTTGATGGTAATAATAATATGTGGTTTACTTCTAATAGCGGTGATAGTTATTCTATAAGAGGAGTTTATAATGGTGTTTATAAAATAACACCAGAGGGAATAATTACGAAATGGGATTCTGCAGATGGAATAGCAGGACGTTTATTTATGAAAAACAGATACCCTGCTACGTTAGGAGTTCATAACATTTTACTAAATCGAGAAAATGGATTAAAAATGTGTGGAACAGATTTTGGTTTTTTTACAATTGATGAAAATAAACCAAAAAAAGAACAAATAACGTTTTATACCCGTGATAGTATTGATAGCAGATACAAATTATTAAGGTATGGTGGTTTTTTTGATCATCCTTTTACAATTACAGATATTGCTTACATTGGTGATACTATTTATTTTGCAAACCCTCTTGCTTTATTGATTTATACAAATCCAAAAATAGTATCTTCAGTTGATTCGAGAAAATCAAATGAAAAACCAATTCAAATGGAAGTATATCCTATTCCAAGCGTTCAAGAGAATGTAACACTTTCGATACATTACTATGGTTTTCTGAATGGAGCATCACTCTCAATAGTCGATGTTTCAGGTGTTACACATAAAACAATGAGAATTGAACAAGCAACTGGCAAAATAGTAATTCCAATTGATGTTATCGAATTTCCTTCAGGTACATATCAAGCAGTCCTTACTATTGGAAAAGAGCAATACACAAAACAATTTATAATTCTTAATTGAAAATCATGATTTATATAAGGTTTATATGAAAACTACTTTAACATTTGTTTTTTGCTGTATTTTTTCTGCATTAATAGTTCAGGCACAAAATACTATTCAATCTCAAAGTTCTTTAACTAAAAATTTTAAGCAGTTTGAATTTGAATTATTAAATGGAGAAAAATACAATAAACTTGGTTTTGAAAGATGGAAATTATCAAAAAAAGATGGAAAATTATCTTTACATGGTACAATTGAACAGTCTATTCAAATTGATGCTTCGTTTTTAGATGGAAGTTCGCTTTTTTCGGTAGATAAATATACTTGGACAAATAAATCACCATTACATCTAAAAAGCATAAATAATTCTTCGAACACAATTTTGTCAGTTAATTTCAATGAAATTACTAATATACTTGAAGTTGAATGTACTAGTAAAGTTGAAAGTAACGCAAGTTTTTATTTATTACATTTGTTAGAAAAAAATTGTATTAAACTTGGTGATGCATTTATTCATCAAGGAGAAAATAAGTTAAGCATTAATATCCAAAACATTAAATATAGAAATTATTATTTGATTATGACCAAAAATAATCAAACAATTATAAGAAATATACAAACATTTTGAAATCAGGAAGAATAATATGAAATATTTAGTAATTGTTATATTCTGCTTAGCAGGGATTTGTAATTTAAGTTTATTATCTCAAACATGTCCACCTGATGATTCTTGTACTACATGGACTTCACATGCAGACACCATTAAACTTACATACTTTAGTGATGTTTCTGGTTTAGTTTTCTACAGAGTACAAAATTGCAATGGAGTAGTTAGATTTATTATTGATTCTGCTATAGCAATAGAAAATGGAAATTTTTTAGATACCTTTAGAATTTATCATTATGACTTTAGTACATTTAGAAATTTATTAGAATTAGGTTTAATGAGAAAGATTACTAAAGATAGCTCAACTATACCTAATTGTTCAGTTGATTCATTAATAACGGTTCAATTTTATACTGCGATGTGTGGAGTATGGGTAAAATGTAGCTATAAAGTAAATCCTACAACAGTTATTTGCGATTCCGGTTTTTCTCCTCCAATGCCACATTACTTTAAAGATGGTGATTGGTGGGTAGATCATTACAGATGGCATGAATGTGGAAGAACTTGTTGTGAAAGAACTTATACAATATGTTTATCTAGTTCTTCAAGTCCTTTCTTTGGTAAAAATATTAAAATTAAAGAGATAAATCGAAAAAGAATTGGTTCTTGTACTTTACAGAATCAATTTAGGGATTGGCGAAGAGGTAATTTAGTTCCATGTGGTGATGATTGTTAGGAATTTGAAATGATGATGATTCTTTTTTTTCACAAGATTTTATGAACAAAGAATATTCTGAATTACCTGACTCGATGTTGTGTCGCTTTTTACAAAGCGATACAACGTACGAACGAGAAAATGCAACAAAGGAATTAGAGCGTAGATACAAGCATCGTTTACATTCTTTTCTTAAAACAAAGTTGAAATGTAGTGAGGATATTCAGGATATTTATCAAGAAGGTCTTATTGTGTTGATTGTGAAACTAAAGAAAGGAATGGAAGTGAATAACTTCTATTCCTTTCTTTGTGGTATCTGTCAAAAGCTGTGTAAGAATAAATATAAAGAATCAGTAAAAAATCCACTATCTGCTTCTGTAGAATTTGATGAATTTGTACATACTGATGATCAGTTAGATTCAAAAGAAATTTCTGATACACAGGAAAAAATCAACGAAATTGTTCGTACCTTCACAGTCAAAGATCAACAGTTAATTCAGCTGTATTATGATCACGGAATGAGACTTCAGGAAGTAGCAGTTTCTCTCAATAAGAACATTCTCTCAGTCCGCAAACAACACACCAGACTAATCAAAAAAATCAAACAAGCTATTATAAAGATGTAAGGTATCATTGTAAATGACCCCTCTCCCCATCCCTCTCCCCATAGGGGCGAGGGTGTTATCGTGTTTTTGTAGGGACAGGGCATGCCTTGTTTCTACAGTTTATCGGTCAAATTCCCCTCCTTTGGAGGAAATTGTATTTCTTCATTTTTTGACAATTGTTGCTAATTTTGAAAAAAAATAGGTTTATTTTCTATTAGAATTTAGGTGTTCTTCGTTTTTAGTTCTAATTCAACAACGTGATTTTAATTTGGAATTGTTATGAGTCATTGTCATTATTGCAGTAATGGTTTAGATGTAACCAAAGGTGAGGTATATTGCTCACGACATATGACATCTTTTGATACTCTGAAAACTGGGATATTCCCTATTAGTGGGTCTGGTTTTGATTCTGGAGCCCATGTCTCGCGATTTGGTGTTCGGTTTATTTTGGGTGGTTCTATGACATACACCATTGACCGAAATCAATACCAAATTTATACTCCAACTGTTGCATTGTTTAATGAATATTCAGATTATTCATTGAAAGTGCCATTGCAATCTAATGATGTTTTGCAAGTGGGAGTGGCTGTTAATCCTCATCAATTACGTTCAGCAGCTGCTGCATATACAGAAACGAATGAGAGACTGTTAGACAACCCTGAATTAATAAATGAACATTTTAAACCAATTTCTCACATTTGGAATTTTACCCAAAAAGCATCAGAATTTAGTAACAAATTAAAAACAATGTTGACTAAAAATGATGCATCAAAAGTTGAAGAAAAAGATGACTTTTTAGCGGATATTTTTGAATGGTATTTCCAAGAAAATGCACGATATGGTGGATATTTCGCCTCACTTTCGGATGTAAAAAAGAAATCAACGAAAGAAGAATTAATCAGAAGAATGGAAATTGCAAATGAACTCATTCAATTTTCTGACCCATCACAGTTAACAGTCAGTAATTTAGCAAAAAAATCGTCACTTTCCGAATTCCATTTTATTCGTTTATACAAAAAAATGTACGGTAGAAGTCCATATCAAGATGTGTTGCAACGTAAAATGAAAAAAGCGTTGCAGTTATTACAAACTACATCGCTTTCTATCTTTGATGTGGCAATGTCAGTGGGATATGAAGATCAATCTTCATTGAGCAGGTTGTTCAAAAACCAATTTGGTAAAACCCCATTTGATGTTCGAAAAGACACATTACTTGGTGTTTAATATTAGTATTTAACAAATCTACTCAGAAGTTTTCCTTCTTTATTTCTAATCGTATACACTCCATTTGAAAGGTGGTTCACAGAAATTGTTGAGCCACTTTTTACGTTTACAGAGTATACTTTTTCACCTGTAATGGAGATTATTTCCACATATTCATCTTGTAAATGCAGAGACTCTATTGTAAGCGCTGCATTTGTTGGGTTGGGATAGCATAGCCCCAATTCACGTTCTTCTTTTACAGACAAATGATGAGGTGGTTGAAATGCACCAATTGGATGTTCAATTTTCCAAAATGTGTTTCCAGTAAAATCCATATTCGGTAAATTCACTAAAAAACCAGCATAAGCGGCAGGAGACTCCATACCAATTCTCCCCATTGAATCTAAAAAAAGAGGATTTGCAATAATGCGACCTGGTTCATTCACAGGAGTATTTGGTGTCCATTGAGCATTTTCAGGATTATACCACAAATTGTGGGAAAACTGGAATGTTTCAGGTAAAGTGTTCCCGCCAATATTGATAACTGGTTGACCAGTTGGGGTAAAATATACTATATTATTGATGAACTTATTGTTGCTACATTGCACAAACCCAGGTTCGTTATTTTCCTGTAAAATTCGTATAGCCCATCGTGTTGGATTGATGATAGTATTATTGACGACTTCACAATCAACGGCACCAACAAATGAAATGGGACCTGTAGATCCAACGAATACATTTGAATGAACATAAATTTGTTTAGCTTCGTACAATGCTCCTGGTGGTCGAAAGAATTGAAGCCCAGTTGACCCTCCAATATTCAATGCTCGTTCACCACCACGATTCATATAATTTCGTTGAATGAAAATATTGCTGGTTCCACCTTTATTTTGAATACAATTTGACCCTGCATTCTCAAAATAATTTTCAACAAAATTACCAACATGACATCCCACCATATCTATGCTCGAACCACCTGGTGAGCCATTGAAGAATTTACATTTTGTAACAGTGAATGTATCAATGCCAGACATTTTTAACTGATCATTGTTTCCAGTAGCATTAAGTCCCAAAAACGTACAATTTTGCAGAATCAAATGATGAGAAGGAGTAACAAGAGTACCTCCGTCATCTAAATTAAGACCATTAGCAGTTTGTCCTTGAATGGTAAAACCATCAATGAGTAAATATGCAAACGAACTTAACTGCATTGCATTCGAACCACCATTGATGATAACTTCTTCTCCTGGAGCAGTTTTAAGAACAATCCATTTATCAGCAGTTCCTTTCAAATTTTCTTTGAAAATACCACCACTATACGTTCCTGAATATACAACGACGGTATCACCCGGTTGAACGACATTTAATGCCTGAGGAATTGTTGTATATAGTTTTCCTGCACCAACTTCCAAATTAGAAGAAATTGCATTTGTAAGCAGAATTAAAAAAATAACGAGTGTAGAAAAGATAGTTCTCATAACAATGTTGAAATTAGTGGTAGAATTACTGAATTTAATTTTTAAAATAATCAATTTTCAACTATTATAACACATATAGCCAAGATTGGCTACAAAGTATTGCTAAGAAATTTTGTTCACGGCAATAAATAGTAGTAAATTAGTAATCAAACGCCTAAAAAACACCCCAATAATTGAAATAAAAACATTGGAACAGAAAAATTATCAAAAACAATTACAAACACTTCAAACTACTATTGAAGAGTTTAGTGCAGTTCACGATTATGAACAAGCTATTTCATGTTATTACGAAATAATTGCGTTAGCTGAAGCTCAAAACGACCATGAAATAGTCAAGGAATATTCAATTCAAGTTGGGAAACTGCTAATAAATTTAGAATACTTCCAAGAAGCAATTCCTTGTTTTCAAAAAGCAATTTCGATTTTTGATGTGAATGATTCCTCTCGAGATTTAGCAATAGTCTATAGTAACCTTTCACGTGCTTATTTTCAAGTAAAACTATTTGATGAAGCAATTGAAACTTCATTTAAAAGCATACAAATTAAAAATCATCGAAATGATGATAAAGGATTGGCATATTCATTTATGTTATTAGGAATGATTCATGATACGAAAAAGGAATATCAAGAATCATTCAAATACTATCACAAAAGTTTAGAATATACTCATAAATCGAAAGACGCACATTTAAAAGCACAGTTGCTTCACAACTTGGGAACATTAAGCTACAAATTTGATAATATAAAGCGTGCAATAGAGTATTTCAAAGAGTCTATAGAGATATGTAAACATCTATCTATCATTGATGGATATTGTAATGGAATAAAAAATTTAGTTGAAGTTTATAGGGATTTAGAATATTATCAAGAAATCGATGAACTACTTGATGAGGCAATAAGTCTTACATCAAATATTGAAGAAAAACGGTATTTGGCAAGTGTATTGCATTCAAAAGCAACTGTTTTCTATTCACAAAAAAAGTTTGAACAAGCTCTAAAATTTGCTCAAGAGACACAATTGTATTTAGACAAACTGCCATTGTTTAGTCAAAGAATCTCAAACAATTTACTCATTGGTTTTTTGTATTTTGAATTGAAAAACTATGAAAAAACAGAAGAAATATTAGAAGCAACCTATTCACTGTTAGATATTGAAGATAATCCTGTAATGAGATTGCAAGCATATAAGATGCATTCTCAGTTATTGGAACTGCAAGGTAACTATAAAGATGCATTGGTGTATTTCAAACGGTATGATGAAATTCAAATTGAATCTGAAAGTAAAGAAAAAAATTCTAAGTTACAATCAATGGTAATTCAATTGGATTTGGCAAATGTGAAGATGTCTGAACAACAGCTTTCCAATGAACGTATGAAACAAATTTTGGATTCTGCACTTGACGGAGTTATTTCAATGGATCAAAATGGTAATGTTACTACTTGGAATCCACAAGCAGAAAAAATATTTGGTTGGACTTCAGAAGAAGTACTTGGCAATAAGCTTTCTGATTTTATTATACCACCTGAATATCGAATAGCTCATGAAAAAGGATTGCAACGTTTCATGACTACTGGAGAATACAAGGTGCTTCATTCTAGAATTGAAATAACAGCAATTCGAAAAGATGGAGTTATAATTCCAGTAGAGTTAACAATTTTGCCAATTAAAACAGAAAATACGTATTCTTTTTCAGCATTCATTCGCGATATATCAGAACAAAAACAAGCAGAAGAGTTACTCAAAAATTATAATCAATCCTTGCGAGATGAAGTAGCAAAACAAACACAAGAATTGGCTATAAAAAATGATGAGTTGATACTTGCAAATCGTGAGACAGAGCGACTTTTAGATACCATTTTGCCAAAGAGTATTTCTCAACGGCTTAAAGAAGGTGAAAAACTCATTGCGGAAAAATTTCCTCATACAACCATCCTTTTTGCAGATTTAGCAGGTTTTACCGAATATGCAAAAAGTTCTGATCCTGTCAAAATTGTGCAGCTACTTTCTACTATTTTTACAGAATTTGATACAATAGCAGAACGGTATGGTTTAGAGAAAATCAAAACCATTGGTGATGCTTATATGGTTGCATCAGGAGTGCCAGAATATCAAGAACATCATGCATATTTAATTACAAAATTTGCTATCGATTGTTCACAATGGATTAAAAAATTCATAGAAAAAGAGGGACTTAATCTCTTAATGAGAATAGGCATTCATACTGGTGAAACGGTAGCCGGAGTTATTGGAACTAAGAAAATTGCCTATGATGTTTGGGGAGATGTCGTTAATACTGCTTCGAGAATGGAATCACATGGTTCACCAGGTAAAATTCATATTTCTAAAGAAATGAAATCTGCTTTAGAACAATATGAAGGAGAGTTCGAATTTGTTTCTCGAGGAATGATTTATATTAAAGGCAAAGGGGAAATGGAAACCTTCTTTGTAAAATCAGCGTTATACTAAAAAACGTATAGTATGGATGTAATAGTTTCAGTTGTAACTTTTATAGTTGATGAGTGTTTTATCATCAATAATACAGTGAAAAAAGAGACGTCAATACTATAACAACAAATCATTCAAAAAAGAATAGCTATGTATCGCTACTTCCTCCTTTGTTTTTTCATTGCATCAGTTGCAATTGCTTCACAGAATAATTACGAATCAAAAATAGTTGTCATTAAAATTCGACAAGAATTTACATCAGAGTTACAACAATTTAGACAAAGTTCTCACAGCTCAATTCCTCAGTTGGTACCATTACTCGGAGTTCATTCAGTTCGTTCTTTTATTCGAAAAGAGTTACTCGTTGCAATGTATGAAAAAGTACAATCACTTTCTAAAAGTACATCTAGATCTACATTGCAATTTGGATCTGACAGAATTTTTGTAGTTGAGTATCAAGAAAATCGAGATGCAAACATGGTTGCTTCGAAACTTCGTGGTTTTCCATTTGTAGAATATGCTGAACCAATGTATAAACGAAACACCTGTGGTATTCCCAACGATCCTCAAGCAACGTTTCAATATCATTTACAAAAAGTAGACGCATTTAGTGCATGGGATCAAATTGTAACGGAAGATTCTGTTGTAATTGGGATTGTAGATACAGGAATAGATACAGTTCACGAGGATTTGGTACGTAATATATGGCATAATCGTGGTGAAATGGGTATAGATGCTCAAGGAAATGATAAAAGAACAAATGGTATTGACGATGATAATAATAATTTTGTCGATGATGTTGTAGGTTGGGATTTTGCCAGTGATTCTTTCCCAGTTAAAGGAGACAATAATCCAGCTCCAGGTAATGAACATGGTACCCATGTTGCTGGAATTGCTGGAGGAACAGTCAATAATGCTATTGGAATTGCTGGAGTAGGCAATAAAGTCAAAGTAATGGCAGTGAAAATTGGTGATGATAATCCTTTTAGTACTGGTGTAAAAAATGGCTTTGATGGAATAGTGTATGCAGCGACAAATGGGGCAAAAGTAATTAATTGTTCTTGGGGAGGAAACTCTTTTGCTCAATCAGAACAAGATGTTATCAATGATGTAGTTTCACAATTTAATGTTATAATCGTCGCAGCAGCTGGTAATTCTAGTGAAAATGTCGGATTTTACCCAGCTTCGTATGATAATGTTATTTCTGTTGCATCAACAAGACAAGACGATAGAAAATCCGATTTTTCTAATTACTACAAATCAGTTGACCTTTCTGCACCTGGTACGGATATATACTCAACAATTCCAAATAATGGATACAGAACGTTAAGTGGTACTTCTATGGCGTCTCCTGTAGTTGCTGGTGCAGTTGCGTTGGTAGTTCTTGCAAATCCCAATGAAAACCCAGAACAAATTGCTGAACGAATAAAAGCAACTACTGATAATATCAGAGCTTCAAATATCAATAGTTTGGATTTTTTGATGGGCTCTGGAAGACTTAATGTCTTAACAGCTGTTACAAAAAAAAATGTCAAAGCAGTAATTACGCAGAATATTTCTTCGTTTAAAAATAACAACGAAACTTACTTTTACAGTAATGATACAGTCAACGTCAAATTAGATGTGAAAAATGTTCTTTCTCCACTACAGAATGCAACAGTATCTTTAATGACAACTTCACCACAGTTTTTACCAACTTTTTTGAAAAGCTCTGAACAAATTGGAGTTTTACAACAAAGTGAAGTTCAGAAAAATATAACATTCTCATTTATAGTACCAACAAGTTCTACTTTCGATCAAGAAGTTTCACTCCTTTGTCAAGTAAAAGATAACGATTCTATTATCAATGAAAGTGTTCTTACGTTTTTTATCAATCCAACCTATAGAACTATTACTGCCAATAACATTTCTACAACGATAAATTCTATTGGCAACATTGGTTTTAATGATTATTCTAATAATCTCCAAGGAGTGGGTTTTCTGTACAAAAATAGAGCGAATATCTTATTTGAATCAGCATTGATAGCCGCAAGTTCACCGACACAATTATCGAATGTTGCACGTGGATTTCTGCAAGAATCTGCTGATAGAAACTTTGTAATTGACAAGGTCGTATCATTATCAACTGACAACAACCAAACATTTCAAAATCTAACAATTGCTCATGCTGAATATTCTGATAGAACGAATCTAACTAAAGTTGGAGTAGAAGTATCACAAAAAGTGTTTCAATCTTCGAATGTTAAAGATTCTAATTTTATCATTTCTGTGTATACCTTTAAAAATAATTCTCCAAGAGATATTGAAAACTTTCATGCAGGATTGTTCTTTGATTGGGATATTGGTCCAGGAGGAACTCCAAATGTAGCTTCATTTCGTTCTTTAAGTGGAACAGGAATTGTTACTCATGCTCGTTTAGATACATTACCAATTGCGGGGGTTCGATTGCTTTCGCCCCAAAAACTAAACTTTTTTGCAATAGATAATGATGGTAACACAAATGAAAATCCAGGTATCTACGATGGATTTTCCACTTCAGAAAAGTGGAGAATGTTATCCAGTGGCGTAGAAAGAACCCAATCTAATCAAACAGATGCATCCTTTGTAATTGGAGCAGGACCAATGAAAATCCCTGCATTTCAAAATGTAGAAGTTGCCTTTAGTATTGGTGCTGCATTCACTGTGAACGAACTTGATTCAGCTTTGGATGCTGCAAAGGATTTTGCTCAAAAACATAATATTTCAACTGGAGAATACAATCCTCCTAGTTCCACAACGATTGTGAAAGTCATCTACCCAAATCCTACATTGAGAAATGATGGTTCGATGCTGGAATATGAATTAGATAGATATTCCTTTGTTAAAATTGATATCATTGATAATTTAGGACGAATTATCAAAATAGTTGAAGATACTGAAAAACCTGCGGGTGAGTATTCAACTGTTATAAATACTACAGAATTAGCGACTGGAGTATATTTTGTTCGTTTTCATGCCGTAAATAGAAGTGCAGTTCAATTGCTACAGATTCAATAAGGAGTATTGATAGTTAAATAAAAAAAGCCAAAGTAGACTTTGGCTTTTTTTGTTTTCAAATGTTAATTGCAACTATCTTCCAGTTATTTCGACGATAGTACCTTTTTTCAAAGCTCCTGCTTTAACTTCCAGATAATAAGCTCCAGTTGGTAATTGTGGGATTTTCATGGAGACTTGTTGCATTCCTGAAGTAAGTTCCGCTGCTATTGGAGATGCAACGGCTTTTCCTTGTAAGGAATACAACGTAAATTCTGCTCGAGTCGCTTGCGGAAATGATACCTTGATTGTTATTGCATCACTGGCTGGATTTGGAAATACGGTCGCTTCCAGCTCAAAATCTGCGTTTCGAACAGATGTTCCACCTTGATCAAAAAGAGGTAATTGTTCGAAAGATTTGTCAAATAACAACGATTGAATAGCATTTGATGGAGTTCCAAACCATTGGCCTAATAACGAACCATACACTTGACGGTAATCATATTGCATGAGCAAATCTCCATAAGGGTCAACATTAACAAAATCTGGGTCATTACCAATAATTTTTCCGCCTAAGACCTTATTACCAAAAACAAACATAGGTGCTGCTGAGCCGTGGTCAGTTCCAGTCGAACCATTTTCACGTACACGTCTTCCAAATTCGGAGAAGGTAAATCCAACTACTCTATCTGCATTGCCAGAAGCTGTAATGTCATCCATAAACGCTTTAACTGACGTTGAGACTTGCTCCAAAAGTGAGGCATGATCGCCTGTAACTCCACCTTGATTGATGTGCGTGTCAAATGAATTTTTTTCAATTGCAACTAAGTATACTTTCGTTTTCAAACCACCATCAATAAGTTGAGCAACTACCTTAAGTTTGTTCGCCAAATCTGTATTGCCATAGGTTACAAAGTTCTTACCAGCATCTCCTTTGTCTTTTACAATTTGAGAATATGATTGAGCTGCCTTCGAAATGGTACGCATATACTCCAATTCTTTTCCAGCAGCGGTATCTGGAATTGACTCGTCTTCTATATTCGAACCAGTTCCACGTACTAAATTATAAAATTCTTCAGGAGTACGGAACGTAATACCAATGGAACCGCCGTCACTATTGAGTGCCATAGATAAGGTTGTTCCCAGTTGAACTGCTAATGGCTCATCTGGTAACGTAATTGGAAATTCTGGTGCTAAGGTCTGTAAATATCGTCCTACCCATCCAGTATTTTTCATGACATCAGCATCCGTTGCAGTAAGCCAAATATCTGTACCTCTAAAGTGAGAGCGATCAGAATTTTCGTAGCTTACTCCTTGGACAATCGCCAATTTCCCTTCGTCATAAAGTTGTTTCATTCCACCCATTTTTGGATGCCAACCTAAGGTAGAAGTCAAAGGCAATGTCTCTGCTTTTGGAATATTGATTGTTGGTCGAGCATTATAATATGCTGAGCTTTCAATTGGAATGAGAGTATTCAAACCATCGTTTCCACCTTGCAATTGAATCAACACTACTATTTTATCAGAATTCTGCGTTAAAGCTACAAGTTGTTGCATTGAAGGTGATGTCATCAACGCATTTTGGTATATTGAACCAAACATTGATTGTGTCGCTCCAATAGTAATTGCTGCAGTTGCGGAGGTTTTTAAAAAGTTTCTACGTTTCATTGTTTTCTCCGCTTAGTTTAGTTGATATTCTGGTAAATTATAAATTGCTTTCATAAGTAAAAGTAATTGAGTAGGTGCTGTAACGCCATTTATATCCCAATAGATTGCAGGTAAACCTGCTAACATTTCATCTACCAATGCATCTATTTGCGATTGTGCTACATCAAAAGAAACAAGATAGTCAACTATGTTTTTCACTAATTTATTAGCATCATTGTTATCTGGAAATTGTTTCGCAAAATTGACCCAATTATAGGCAGGATTGAGTGGTGTATTTAAATACGTTCTATTGACTAAAAACAAATTACACACTTGTTGACGTTGAGGTAATGTAACCGTATTGATCCAAGAACGATATCCAACCCAACCTTGTACAGTCGGTGGATTGAGTAGTTCTTGGGCTTGAATTGCCATTCCAAGAACTACTACATTTGTAGGATAGTTCGTAGCTCCAGTTTCATTGGTAAATCCAATGAAAAAGTTTGCAGGACTTTTGATTTCTGAACCATGAAACTCATTGTCAAAGAAATGTTGAGAAGTAAATAACTTTCTCAAAACTGGTTTAATCTCATAGTTCGAATCTCTTAGTAACTGTGCTAATGGTTTAATGACATTTTCTTCAGCGAAATCAGTAATTATCTCATACACGAAGAATCTATACAGTTTTCGAACATAAAACTCTGCACAAGCTTGTTGTTCGAACGTAATTCTTACAACATCATCTACGCCCCAATTTCCAGTTTGACCAAAGATAGTTTTGGGTTGATTGTCAAATCTATTAGGTACAAAACGAGAATCTAACGATGTTGGATTCACTTGCCATCCAGTAAATGCACGAGATGCCTCTAAAATGTCCGTTTCTGTATAATTACCAACACCTAAAGTAAAGAGCTCGAAAAACTCCCGGGCAAAATTCTCATTCGGTTTTCCTACACGATTGGCTGTACCATCCAAAAAAATTAGCATTGCAGAATCCTTACACATCTCGGTTGCTAAGCTTTTCAAATTTCCGAAACACGCAGAACGAAGTTTTTGATTATTGTTCAGCATAAACTGTGCATAGCGAATTTTTTGCGTATCGGAAGTATAAATATGCGAAAGAAAGAATACCATTTTCTCTTGCATTGACAAGGTTGGTTTTCTCATTTGATTGCATAGCCAAGTCTGTAATTCAGTTCGTTGTTGCTGGAAAAGTTGAAAGTCAGCAGGATTTGTAGGCAATGTTGTTGCCCAAGAAGGAACAGCATCCGTTTGCATAGGAATTGCAAGTTGATCAAACAACTCAGTTGCCGTTTTACCGACAACACTTTGTAACGTTGGGTATGATACCCCAAAAGTCATTCTTCGTAACGCATGACCAGCACTTCGAATTGTTAAGGGTGCTGTAAAGGGATCCAAACCAGTGGAAACTTCCATAGGCTTTGGAACTTTTTTGTCATTGGTGTTAGAAGTAGAAAAAGTAAAAAAATTTCTTCTATTCATTTTGTCACATAATTAAGTATATTGAATAATATTCAAATATTTAACAATATTTCTGAATACTTTGTTAATACTATTATAGACAAAACAAAAGAATTTTTGGTTTAAGTACAAACAAAAAAAGCAGTACATTGTTGATGTACTGCTTTAAAGAATACTAAAGATGATTTTACATTTTTGAAAAAACAAAATCACTTGCTTGTGCTTTTGCATGACAACCGTTGCACATGCCATTCATCATTGCAGCACCTCCACGCATTTCCATACCGGAAGGATCTTTTGCTATTTTGCCATCTTCTGCAAGGACAAACCATTCCCAATCACCAGATGTAGAATTGAAACCATTTCCTCTTTTTACCATTGCAACTGTTTCTTTAACAGTCCCTGATGGGTTTCTGGCAGTTTTGACAATGACAGTACCAAGTGGATATTTACCATCTACTCTGCTTTGTCCATTTTTAAAATAGATTTTTCTTGTTACTGTTGAATCATTACCAGCATGAGCAGGTCCCAAAGATGGGCTTGGTCCTTGAGTTGTAGATTCTAATGTAAAAGATTCAAATCCAGAAAAAGATGCATCATTTGCAATAACTTCTGTAACTGGAGTTACAGGAGTATCGCTACTACATGATTGAATAGTTACTGACACAGTAACTAATGCAATGGTAAACAGTACAATTGCGAGTCGTTTCATAAGGTATTCCTTAAATAATAATGAATTAACGAAATATGTTTGAGAAGACAATCTCAAAAAGAAATTAAAATTTCATTATTGAGCATTACAAAAGTATCTTCTTCTAACATCAAATATACCACAGTATATCAATGTTACCATTATATAAGGAATAAAATACCTTTAAAAGTGAAATTTATATAGTATTAAAGAAACTGAATAATTCACTTTCAACGAAAAAAACTAAATAGTCCGTTCACAAATTTCTTTTAGTTTTGCCAATGCACGAGGCCAAACTTCCAAAAAATAATCATAATATTCTTCATTTGAATCAACATCAACAACAAATTGTGTCGTTGTGTTATCAATGGATTTTAATGTGTAGTTTTCAAATGCAGGTGCCCATTTTTTCACTTCTTCACTGGTAGTGTCGTCAACGCCATTTGCTACTAAACCAAGATGTTGAATTGAAATAAATTCTGGGTATATAGCTGAATGAATAGTTGCAAGCATACCACTTTTTTCACCTTTTTCATCTAATGCTAAAAACCGAATAGTATCCCCAGTACTCCAAGCACCTTCAAAATAGGAACCTTGATGAAACTCTGCAGTCCATTCACGGTATTTTGCATCATTGACAATTGCGTCCCACACTTGTTCGCGAGAAGCATTGATATCGATTGTTTGAGTTAATTTATTCATTATATTATAAACTTTATGAAGGAATTTTTGAATAATCTGCGTACATAATCTCCCATTGATGACCATCAATATCCGCAAATGTATCGTAATACATCCAATCGTGGTCTTGAGATTCTTTGTAACGAGAAGCTCCATTTGCTAATGCAGTTGAAACAATCGTATCTACGGATTCTTTACTTTCAACTTGAATTGCATTAAGAACTTGAGTCGTCGAGCCATCTGCAATTGGTCGGTTCGTAAACGTGCTGAAAAATTCGTGCGTAATGAGCATTGCATAGATGTTTTCTTCTTTCAAAATCAAACACAATGCCTTTTCATCAGAAAATTGTTCATTGAACGAAAAACCCAATTTCGTCCAAAATTCACGCGTTTTTTGGATGTCTTTGATGGGTAAATTCACCCAAATTGTTTGTATTGTCATAGCTGTAAAGGAAGATTAGTAAAAAATTTATTACAAAGATAAGGATACTTTTTGAATTTGCAAATTGATTACGAAAAAATTATTTAGAGTTTCTCTGGTTTGTATAGTTTCATTGCTAATTCGTAGATTTGATCTGCTAATTTTTCGGTATCATGAATTCCCACAAAATCATCCCAACATGATACTGGGACAAACCAAACCAAAATATCTAAAAGATATTCTAACTTCGATTCTTCTAAATACGTAATAACTTCCGTAAGTTTTTCGTGAAATTCTTCAGCGGACATAAATTCCCCAGAATATCCACCTGAAAATTCTGAAAGCAATGAATTTGCTCTTTTTAGCAAGTCAATTAATTTTTGTAGATCTTGGTGCATATTTAATTAATCGTTTACACATTCCCCCTACGTCCTACCGAACCGTTTGTTGTTTCTTTGAGGGGGAAGTCAAATTGATATTTTTTGGTTTTTTTTGGGAAATTCTGTAAATATAATAAAATTACGTAAAGAGAGAAGTTGGATCAATTTTAAACTGTAACATATTTGCAGTTGATCTACCATTATCACCACCTTTTCTTTGTACTGTGATTTTACCTATTCTGATACTGCCTCGTGGGGTGAAAACTATTTCTTCATTTCCAAAATGATTTAAGCAGTAATTCATAGGTTTTAGTACCCAATCTAAATGTGAAGAACTTTTGCGAATTACTAACATCCATTCTGCTGCAAATTGTCCTCTTCCTTTTAAAACATCAGATACTATTAAGGATTTATTTGATTCTAACCATTGTTTTAGTTCAGTTTGTTCATCATCAGTAAATTCAAAAATGAACATTCTTTTTCTGTTTTTTGGTTTATCAATAGAAGGAAGTATTTCACCAGTAAATTTTTTCAGAATTGTTGATATTTTCTGTGAAAATCCCCATAATTCTTGATAACTTACAATCCAACGTTTATCAATTTGATTGAAACCTTTCTTTTGGCTAACTAATTTTACTTGAAGATTTTGTACGTCAATTGTATTTTTAAATGTTATGGTTACTTGTATTTGAACATCAGTTTTAAAGCCGTGAATTTTTACTGCTACAACATTTTGGATTTCGTTTAAATTATAATTCATTGCCAACAACCAATCTCTTGCAATAGAATCTGTTTGCCAATTATTAAATTTTTCAACCACAACCTCTTCGTTTATAAATCCCTGTTTTGCTGTTTCAGAACCTTTTTGTTGTTTTTCGTTCATACAGTTACTTTCGACAAACTTTGTGAGTGTAAAACTGTTGCAATTTCCATCACAATGTATTGTAAAACATCTACTGAGACACTATTACCAAATTGTTTATACGATTGAGAGTCAAGATGATGCAATTGAAAGGAATCTGGAAAACCTTGCACTCTTGCACATTCACGAGGTGAGAGTTTCCGGACGGAGTTGTTGATGAGATATAAACCTGTTTTTGCACCGACCCCACCACCATGTGCTGACAATGTTATGGTATGACCCGTAGGATGGTAAATTCTTTCTCCTTGACCACCTTTATTTACAATACCAATTTGGATTGGTCTATTATAGAGTATTTTTTGTCCAAACATGTCTACATCTGTCGAAACTTCTTTGTAAATATGTATATCATTTCGTTCAACAATTTTAGCGTTGCGAGGACTTTCTTCAAGAACATCATTTAAGGAAATAGTTCGGTGAATTGGTTCTGGAAATTTGAAATTTTGTGAATCTATTTCATTATTAAAAGCAACAATATATACACGTTCTCTATTCTGTGGCAATCCATAATCACTTGAATTGAGAACAGAATAATGGACTTTATATCCCAAATCTGTTAACACAGAATGAATGGTTGACATTGTTTCACCATTATTATGCGAAATCAGATTCTTTACATTTTCTAACAAAAGAACTTCCGGTTTATGGTATGAGGCAATACGAGCAATTTCAAAAAATAACGTTCCACGAGTATCCTCAAATCCACGTTGTTTTCCTGATACTGAAAATGCTTGGCATGGAAAACCTGCACAAAGTATGGAATGTTTAGGAATGTCTTCGGAATTAATTTTTGTAATGTCGCCTTTTGGTAGTAGATTGAAATTCTGATAATACGTTTCAGCAGAGTAGCTATCCCATTCTGAAGCAAAAACACACCTTGCCCCAAAAGACGATAACGCCAAATGGAAACCTCCAATACCTGAAAATAGGTCTATGAAGGTATAATCTGTTAATGTTTGTGGTATGTTTGTTAGCATAATTGTATAAAAGGTATCTACAAAGTTACGTCATTAATTTGGATGTTTTCCATGATTTCTATCAGTCTTGAATGAATTTCTGTCCAATGGACATTCAAGTTTACTGTTCTAATTGCTATTTTGTGATTATGATACATATAGTTCAAATTTAATTCTTCTTCAATTGTAGGATACAATAATATTCCAATAGCATTTTGGCTTTTGAGTGTTCCATCTTCTTGTTGAATAAGGTAAGAAAAAATCTGATAGAGATTATTCGAATGCAAACTTGTTTTATTAAAATACTCACCCACTGTTTTAGTATAGAACTTCGTATCAATAATAATTTTCTGATTTTTATTTTCCAACGTTATGTCAGTTCGCATATCAGGTAATAACTTTTTATCAAATTCATCTCCTTCAAATTGCCAAGAAATTTTTGATGATGATAAGTTGTAACTACTATACTTTCGGTAAAAATTACGTACAAAACTTTCAAAAAGTTTGTTCATTTTGTCTTTATCTCTTGTAAAGTCTGTAAATGAGTATTTTCCTTGCTTTTCTTCGGGCAACATACACTCAAACAAAATGTTGCAAACATTCAAAATAAAACCGTAAAATCTATTGTTTCTATGGATTTTTACAGTTTGAAACAATGAAGAGGTCAATGGTATTAAAGATATTCCTGTAAACTTACGCTTTGCAGCAATAACTTCTTTTCGTAAATCTGACTTAATACTTTTGGAGTTTGATAAATTATTTAAGGTTGTAAAAAGTATTTGATTTGATAGAATATCTGGCGATAAATCATCATAAAGACAAATTGCTTTTTGATACCATAAAGAGTTATGTTTTAAAGATTCATTGAGCAGGAACTTACCCTTGATTCCTGGAATTTCTTCATGGTGATCAATATAATTTTTTTCAACGCCTCGTTTCAATAGAATATTTGACGCATTAACTAAAACTTTTGCAAAAAGTTCCGGCATATTCTTGAAATCATTTGCATCTACTTTTACGCGATCTTTTTCACTTAGGCAATCCCATGAATAACATAAAAGGTAGTATATGTTTTCAATTGGAATCATTGTAGATTCCTTGTAAAATACTTAAACACTCTTTATGATTCTTTTCATCGTCAAAGAATATTTCTTCTAACAGTGGTTTTATTTCAAATTCTAGTATAGTTTTAAACCAATCATTTACATTGTCAATATTTTCTTGCGAACAAAAATAACTATGACCAATCTGAAAACCTGTCCCTAGATTTTGTTCCTTTGAAATTATTTCGTTTACTTTAATTATGGAAGCACAAATTTTTTCTGCTTTTACTAATGGGACACCTCGAGAGGAAAGAAAATCTTTAAACGCTTCTTCAAATAGGGGTTCTAAATTTACAAATGCAAACCTTCTTCGTAGAGCATAATCGACAATTGCTAATGAACGATCTGCTGTATTCATCGTTCCAATTATATGGACATTCTCAGGAATATAAAATTTTTCATCATCACTTCCTGAATATGTTAACTGCAATTTATATTTTTCTTTCCTCTTGTCTGCTTCAATTAGCATCATCAACTCACCAAAAATCTTGCTTAAATTACCTCTATTAATTTCGTCAATTATAAAGAAAAAATCTTTATTAGGGTTTTGTAATGCTCTCTCTACGAATGTGTAAAATATCCCATTCTTTAACTCAAAACCACCGTCTTTTTTGGGACGTAACCCTTGAATAAAATCTTCGTAGCTGAATGACTGATGGAATTGAACCATAGCAATTGAATAGTCATCAACATAACCCATTTTTTGATAAGCAAGTTTTTGAGCTATGAAGGTTTTGCCAACTCCAGGAGGACCCTGTAAAATGATATTCTTTTTTCTTTCTAATAACTCAACTGTTTTGAGAAACACTTCTTCGGAGATGAATGGCTTATCAGGGTCTGTGGCGAAATCATAGGGGAGTAAAACTTCTGTTACTTCAATTAAATCAGTTAAGAATATAGGTCCATTTTTCTCTTCAATTATCTGTTGTAAGACAGTAAATTCGTCAGATGTAACCTTAAATAATGAACCTTGATTGAATCTGAGACTTTCCATATTTTGTAACAATTCGATATCGGAAAATTCACTTCGTTTGATTGGATTTGAGAGTTTGCACATCATTGCAAATTCAATAATGTCCTCATTAATGTAAGTATGAAGTTCTTTTGTAACTTTTAAAATAGCTTTTATTTCCATAGTAGGAGATGATTCATACCCGATGATTACATCATTTGGTTTTACTTCTCGAAAGTATTTGAAGACTTTTCTCTTACTGCCATTATCATTAACAGTTGTATATGTTTGACGCTCTCCAATTTCCATGGAACTTATAGACCAGATATTTGGATTAGCATTTAACCACCAATAATTAGCTGAATTCGATACAATTATTGATTCATCTACTTCAGAAGAAAAATCCTCATAACTGACATCAGAAGTGTAATCAAAATTATATCTTTGGAAAATAGCTTCTAAACTTGGATCAATCAATATATACTGTTGAAGAATATAACTATATATCAATGTCCGCGAAAAAGTATCGGGGACAAATAAATTTGTGTAGTTTTTATAATCGAAACTGGTATATTGATATTCACTAAATGTTAACCATTCAATATTTCTCTTATGATTGAAACCAAATTCTGATTCTTCAAAATAATAATCTGATGTAATCACACCAATCCCTATACAAACATTTACTCCTTTATTTACAAAAACAACATCACCAATAGATGCATTTAAAAAAGACCAGAGTTGAAATGTTTGTTTTGAGTTGCTATTAGAATCTAAACCTGCTAAGATATTTAATTCTTGAAGTGATTTAACTATAGAAATATCTTGATTCAGTAAATTGCTAAAGTTAACTGCAATAACTTTTTCTTCTTTGAATTTTTCCCAATGAATAGCTTGAGGTCCAGGTGCAAAATGATAGTAATTTGAAACTTTTGTGTTTAAACTTTCTATTTCTTTTTTTTGACTTTGCAAAACTGTAACTAATTCTGCAAATGTTTTAACTACTTCAGTCTTATTTTTTACTGGATTTTTAATGTAACTACCAGCTATTCGTCCTGCATAAGAGTTTTTCTGAAACTGTACAAAGAACTGGTAGAATTCACGGTGTAAACCGCTTTTACCGGGATAAATAGCTAACCAAAAATAAGTGCTACCAAAATTCTGTGGACCATTAGAATCTACTAAATGATATGAATACTTATCTAAACCTAACGTTTTTATCAATTCATTAGCAATTTCGGTCATTTTCTTGGTTGCTATATCAACTATTTCATTTTTGTAAAAATAAACAAAGAAAATACTCCAATTTCTTTTCCAACTTGTGAATGGTCCCCTTTTTCCAATAGTAAAAGTTCTAAATTTGTCTAAAAGAGTTTCATCTTGAATAGAAAAATAGTTTTCATCTTTACTCACTATTGCATCTTTTATTTCTTTAAGCAATGCAATATTAACCTGTTTGCCTTCCATGCAATTTTTCGCAATTACAGCCCTGATAAAATTTACTGGTTTAAATTCATTTGATGATAAAGATTTTGAATAATAATTTTCATAAATCTTCTGTAATTCTTCATTTGGAAGTTTGTTTATTGCTTCAAAAAGAGCATTGTCATCGTTTGCTAATCGCTCATACTCGGTGGCAAGTTTTACTAAGTACTGAAATTGTTCTTCCATAAGTTTGAAATATTGATAATAAAAGAATGCAATATAAGTTTGTTAAAGACAATAAACGTCAATCCCCTCACGTTCTTCCGAAACGTTTGTCGAGTTCTTTGAGAGGGAAGTCGAGAATGATGGGGCGACCGTGTTGGCAGACGTAAGGCATTGAGGTTTTGAATAGGTCGTCGACGAGTTGGGTCATCTCGGGAATGGAGAGAACTTTGCCGGTTTTGAGGGCGGTTTTGCAACCGAAGGATGCTGCAAGGTTTTCACGTCGAGCTGATGGTGCAATTTTTTCGTATTCGCTGTAAGTATCGATGATTTCAAGTAATGCTGAGTGTTCTTCACCAGAAGGAATATCGGCAGGGACTCCAGTAACTTCGATAGTTGTATCGCTTAAAAATGTAAATTCAAAGCCCAATGCTTCTAATTCTGATTGTAATTCTTTGATGTAACTCGCCTCTGATGCTGAAACGGTTTTTTCTTCAGGGAACAACAGTCGTTGTGATTGGGAAAACTCACGATTCATCATTTGTAACGCTTTTTCGTACAGTATTCGCTCGTGTGCAGCGTGCTGATCAACTATCATCATTCCTTCCGGATTTTCAACAACTATGTATTTTTGGTGAAGTTGAAAGTAGGATTTTTTTGACGCTTCGAATCCGTCATTTGGTTGTTGTTGTGTAGCATTTAACTGCGTTGTATTTCCTTGAAACAAACTGTCAAAGGCTGAAGAAGTTGGCGTTAAAAAGTGGTTTGCACGAGGTGTTATGGTTGCATTGGTTATCGAACGTTCTGAGGCAAATGAATCGGTATATTGCTGAAATTGTTCAGTATGATTAGTAGTGGGTTCTATGATTTCGCCAGTCAATTTGTTCACCAAAAACTGATTGTCCGGACGTTGGGCTACAAAGGGCAATTGTGCTGTTTGTTCTTGCAATTGGATTGTTGGTATCAAATGCACTTTTGCTAAGGCTTGAGAAACAGCAAGATTTATTGCTGAAAAGATAGAGCGTTCATCGTCAAATTTCACTTCGTGTTTTTGAGGATGTACATTCACATCTACTTTTTCTGGGTCAAGCGAAATGAACAATACAAAAAGTGGATAGGAATTTTTTTCAATCAAATGTTCGAACACAGAAAAAACTGCATAGTTCAACGTTTTGCTGATGATATGCCGACCATTAAGATAAAATAATTGTCTCAAACCGCGAGATTGACGTGCTAAACGTGGTTCACCAACAAATCCTTTTATAGAAAGTATAGTATTTTCAAACTCAATTGGAATGAGAGCCTTTTCGACATCTGACCCCAAAATTGACAGGACACGTTCCTGCATTGATTCAGCTTTAACATCGAAAATTTTCGAGTCACCATCGTAGAAAACAAAGCGAATATCGGGTCTTGCCAAAGCAAATTTCATCATTGTTTCGGAAATATACCGAAATTCACTCAAATCAGAACGTAAGAATTTTTTTCGTGCAGGAATATTGAAAAAGATGTTACGAATAAAAATTTGCGTTCCTCGTTCACAAGGAAAAGGTTCGATTTTCTGTTCTGATGTTCCATCAACAGTTAGTTTCCATCCATGTGAATCACTTTCACGACACGTACGAATTTCGACTTGAGCAACAGAACATATTGAAGCAAGAGCCTCACCACGAAACCCTAATGTGGATATTCTATATAAATCATCAATGGTGGAAATCTTACTGGTTGCGTGACGACGACATGCTAAGGACAAATCCTCTTTGTTCATTCCTTTGCCATTGTCGATGATGTGAATGAGACTTTTTCCAGCGTTTTTAACTACAACGGTAATTTCGGTAGCTCCTGCATCAATGGAATTTTCGACTAATTCTTTGACCACAGATTCGGGTCTTTGCACCACTTCACCAGCAGCAATTTGGTTTGCTATAACCTCTGGAAGTATTTGAATAGTCGATGTAGGAGTGGTTAGATGCATAGAATAGAAAACAAATTTTCACTATAAACGAATACAGACGTCTATACCGTCAAAATTTTGTTTTCAATCTTTCTATTCTATAAATAAAAAGGGTACAAGTGCAAGAAGCGTTGATTACGATAGATTCAGTTGTGAAAAAGTTTGGTACTTACACTGCCTCAAACAACATTTCTCTATCTATTGAAAAGGGGACTATTTTTGGTCTATTAGGTCCAAATGGTGCAGGAAAAACAACACTTATTCGAATGATAACGAATATTTTTGCTCCAGATAGTGGAACTATCCGATTTAACAATCAACTTCTCAATGAAGATGACAAAAATAACATTGGGTATTTGCCCGAAGAACGAGGTTTATACCGTAAACAAAGTGTGCAAGACCAAATACGGTATTTTGCTGAGTTAAAAGGTATGACCAAAAAAGAAGCTTTTATTGCTATGGATTTTTGGTTGGAACGTATGGGTGCAGAAACATGGAAGCAAAAGAAAATCAACGAACTTTCGAAAGGAATGCAGCAGAAAGTTCAGTTTATCACGACAATTTTGCACAACCCTTCGTTGTTGGTTTTAGACGAACCATTTTCTGGTTTGGATCCTTTAAATGTTCAGTTGTTTATTGATATTATATTAGAATTGCAACAACAAGGTAAAACAATCATCCTCTCTACCCATCAAATGGAGCAAGTGGAAAAGCTATGTGAATCTTTTGCTCTCATTAATAAGGGACATTGTATTCTCAAAGGAAATGTCCAATCTATAAAAAAACAGTATGTGACAAATTCATTTAAACTGAAATTTGAAGGTGATTCTGATTTTGTTGATACCATAGAAGGTATAGAAATACTTGGCAAACAGAAGGATAGCTTGATTGTAGGGTTACCAACTGTAGAAAAACAAAAAGAATTTTTAGTCAAAGCAATTGAAGTTGTGGAAATAAAACGCTTTGAATTAATCGAGCCTACATTACATGACATATTTATAAAGGTAGTAAAAGAGAATGAATTTACTCAAAATGGAGTCACAGAATGAAGTCGAAAATATTTATCATCATTCGACATGAGTTTTTAGCAAAGGTCAAATCTAAAGGTTTCATCCTTTCGACATTTCTTGCACCTGTAGGAATGATGATGTTGATTGTCGTTCCAATTGTAGTAGCACTTTTAGCATCTGATACTACGAAAAAGTCTATAGCAATTGTTGATCAAAATACAGAAGTTTCAAAACAATTGGTGCATTCAGACCCTTCGACCTATTTTAATTCAACTCTTAGTATTGATTCACTACAATCTTTGGTAAAAGAATCAAAAATTGATGGGTATATAGTAATACCGACAACTATAGACTCTTTAAAAACAATCCAGTATTTTTCTAATACAGCAGGTTCGTTAACTCAAGTGGAATCAATAGAAAATTCACTTGAAAAGACCGTTCGGAATGTACGAATGAAACAATCTGGAATTGATTCGACTGTTTTGAAAGATATCAATGCTAAAATTACTGTCGATGTCAAAAAAATATCTACAAAAGGAATTGAAAATTACCAAACGAAAGAATTAGCCGCCATTGGTTATGTCGCAGGAATGCTGATATATATAATGATATTACTGTACGGTATGTATGTTTCAAGAGGAGTGATAGAAGAAAAAGCCAATAGAATTGTAGAAGTGATGGCATCTTCAGTAACTCCATTTCAATTGATGTTAGGCAAAATAATTGGTATTGGTTCTGTTGGTCTTTTCCAAATATTGTTATGGATATCGATGGTTTTGGTTTTGGGTATTGTTATTCCTTTAGTATTGGCATTAATACCAGGAATGACAGTTACGCCAAGCCCAGAAATGGTTTCTGCACTTTCCCAATCCAAAATGCAAGGTATGAACGGAATGATGGGAGCTACTCCTTCAGTACTTACTCCATCTATTGGAGGATTCCAAATACCAACTATATCACCTCTTTTGGTGTTTGTTTTTCTAGGAAATTTTGTTGTTGGATACTTTATGTATTCATCGCTCTTTGCAGGAGTTGGAGCTGCTGTTGACCAAGAGTCAGACGCACAACAATTGCAGGGTCCGATTATGATTCCAATTATCATTCCTGTACTTTTGATGATGAATGTGGTGATGGATCCGAATGGGACAATGTCCGTGATTTTATCTTTGATTCCATTCTTTTCACCAACACTCATGGTAGTGCGAGTAGCAGTTTCGGAAGTTCCAGTATGGCAAATTATAGCATCGTATGTTGGAATGATTGCAATGTTTTTTGTGTTTGTGAGGGCTGCTGCAAAAATTTACAGAATTGGAATATTGATGTACGGAAAAAAAGTGACCTTAGGCGAAATGTTCAAGTGGATTTTTCAAAAGAATTAACCGATGATAACTGCACAGCATTCTCCCATTTGGAAAAAAATGTTAGGTTGGTATTTTTTCCGTCGATTGAAAAAATCCTTTTTCCGAGGGTACCTTCGTGGTGAAAAAAATGTATTGGACGCAATTGAAGATCAAAAAAAACATGGAATACCTATTGTGTTCTTTTGCACCCATTTTTCTTGGTGGGATGCAATCATTACGATAGTTTTATCGCTCAAAACTTTTCGTCTTCATGCAATCGGAATGATGGAAGAGCGACAATTACAACGATACGGTTTTTTTCGAAAGATTGGAATGTTCAGCGTCAAAGGAGACAATCCACTTTCATCGTTACGTTCTTTGCAGTATGCCTCTGATGAATTACGAGAAAATGCTCAGGCTTTGTGGATGTTCCCTCAAGGAACCTTGCGAAATCAAGAACTGATGCCATTGGATTTGCAACCGGGACTTTCAATCTTACTCAAAAAATCAAAAAAACTTTTGATGGTTCCGATTGCAATGCAATACTATTTTTTGCGAGAAGAACAACCGGAATGTTTTATTTCTATAGGCTCAGGAACGATAATGGAGTGGAATGATACTTCAAAATTACCTTGGATTACAAAACAATTAGAAGAAATACTCACTGAAGTAAATTCAAATTTAAAAGAAGCTATATTACAACAACAATACAATGACTTTTCTGTCCTTTTCCAAGGGAAAATGTCCATTGAAAAGAAATATGATCAAATGAGAGGAATACCACAATGAACCCACTGTATACTATACCATTTAATTCCGAACGTGCACCCGACCCAGTTGGTGCCTATCCCCATGCGCGTCGAGTAGGGAATTTACTTTTCATTTCAGGGGTAGGACCTCGCAAAAAAGGTTCAACCATTATACCCGGAGTTACCTTGGATGAACAAGGAAATATACTTGACTATGATATAGCAATACAAACGCTTTCTGTGTTTGATAACATTCGATATGTTTTAGAAGATGCTGGTTCGAAATGGGAAAATATTGTAGATGTAACTGTCTTTTTGACGAATATGAAAAAAGATTTTCCTATATTTAACAAACTATATGCAGAATATTTTACCGCAGTTCAAGCATGTAGAACAACAATAGAAATCAATGCTTTGCCTACTCCAATTGCGGTTGAGTTGAAATGTATTGCTATAATTGAATAGTACACTATTACAAAATAAACCAATTTTATGAAATTACGATTACATATTTTTATAGCAATTCTATTTGGAATTTTTCACAATGTCGCTCTTGCTCAACCGCAAGTTGCGTATATGATTCCTGATGTAGGAACGCCAAATTTTGCGACGTATGTTGAGTTTATTGCTCCTGTTGGTGCAAATAATACTTTTGGTAGTGATGGTCTAAATATGACTACATCTACTATTGGAATTAGGACTCTTAATCCTGCTGATACATCAAAAGTTGTCATTGGACCTGCATCTGTTTCATGGGATGGAAGAGTGATTTCTGCTCATGTGTTTGTCAAGCCAACAGTCAAACCAAATTCCACAATGTGGCAGAATTTGCAACAACAATTTGTTGTTCCGTTAGTGGTAACTCGTGCTGGTCAACAATCTGCCCCACAAAATTTTTATATCCTTATTCCTACAGATTTATTCAGTGCTAATTTAATATCAGAACGTGTTTTAGGTGCAGGACTTTTAGGACAACGCTCACCACGTGGTGCAATGATAATCGAAAATGCCAATTTTGCACCCGATGTCTATACAGTCAATACTGGTGACTGTGACCCCAATACTCCCGGAAACCAAGGTTTTTTGCCATTTACTTTACTTTGTACTGGCACTCTCAACGCAGTTGGTACAACCATCAACGTTAGTGGTCAAGCCATAAACGGTGGACCTGGCGGTGGTGGTGGTGGTGGTAGATTTTGCGATTTTGGAGTCTTTGGAACTTCTTGCCCTGGAGATGTTGGTGGAAGCGGTTACACAGGTGGTGGTGGAGGCGGGAAAAATCAAACAGGCTCTAACACATTCCAAAATGGTGGTGTTGGAACAGGTGTAGTAAATTCAACAGCACAATTTGGTAGTTCTTCACTCAATGGTGTACAAGGTGGTGTTACAACCGGTTATGAAAGTTCCGGAGGTGGTACAGGCCATCCTTTTGGTACCAGTGGTGAAGGTTGTAATGATGGGGCAGCCTGTGATATGAATGGTGGATTTGGTGGCGGTTCTGGCAATAGACAAAATGAATCTGGTGGCGCTGGTGGAAATGTTGAAAATGGACCTGGTCACAGAAATTCAGGTGGTAAAGCACACGGAAATTCTTATATAGTTCCACTGAGCGGTGGTTCTGGTGGTGCTTCAGGAAATCCACAAGGAAATGGCTTAAACTGGGCTTCCTCTGGTAACGGCGGTGGAGGTGGCGGTGCAATTTCTGTACATACATTTGAGTTAATTGGTCTTAATATAAATGCGAATGGTGGAGATGGTGGAGCTTCTTCCAACGGTCGTGGTGGTGGTGGTTCTGGTGGGAATGTTATTGTCGGTTCACGGATTTCTAATACTTCTAATAATATTTCCGTTGTAGGTGGTGCTGGTGAATTTAAAGGAGCATCTGGTCGATTCAGAAGAGATGGACCTGCAGGTGCAGTTGTAACAACTGACAACCAAGCTCTAAGTGCTAATTTTGGCGTTTGGACAGATTCTACTCGCTTTACTCAAACGAGAAATATTACACTTTCAGGAATTAATACTGGATTGATTAGCATTTATATGTCTCATCAATCGCAACCAGATTTTGTATTGGTTGCAACCGTAAACGCAAATGGCGTTTGGCAAGCACCTATTACTCTTCCTGGTAACGATAGCATCTATTATTTTTCAACCTGTCTCAGTACAACCGGAGTTGTTCTAGACCCTCATGCTGCAGTTCCTCAAGATATTTTTTCCCAATCTTCATGGAATATCATTCGTTTGTTACCAAATACAGAATTAAGTACAATTTCTGATAGGCAAGTAATTTTTGCACCACCTTGCGATACTGTTTCCAAATTGGATACAATGTATATCAAAAATATCGGTGGAGCAAACCTTATTATTCAATCAATTCTTTTTGATAAAAACTCTCGTTTTACCGTTGTTTCTCCCTTGAACGGAGTAGTCATTCCAGGTGATTCTATTCGAGTTATCGTTCGTATTACACAACCAAACGTGTTATTCGACCCATTAACAGACACAGATTCATTACGCATAATTTCTAATGACCCAAAATTTGCAGGAGGGTCATATGCAATGTATTATGAAGTCATTGATGAATCATTCCAAATAGCAACAAGTGGATTCCATGATTTTGGAAATGTAACAATTACACAAATGTCTTCAACAACATTGACAATTACGAATAACGGTAAAAGTCCAATTACAATTAGAAGCTTATCCCACGCATTTCCTGTTTTTGTAGTTTCTCCTGTTTCACCATTTGCAGCGTTTCCATTAACGTTAAATCCTGGAGAAACAGAAACATTCGATGCGAGATTTACTCCAACTGGAACACCTATGGTGTATAATGATACAATTCGATTTGTTGTAGACAATGCATATTGTTCGACGGTAGTTGCAATTCCAATTCGTGGAACAGGTGTCAATCCAGTGAGAGCTTCACTAAAACTTCCAATTATTGTTGATGCTGACCCATCACTCAATAATTATCGAATTCCTGTCAGATTAACCGTTCAAAACATATCCAATTTTGCAACTCAAACAGATTCATTATTCTTAAGAGTTAGTGCTGATGCATCGTTGTTTTTCCCTCAATCAATTACCAATGGAACATTGCGTTCTATTGAAAGGGTTGGAAATAAACGCATTGTTGACTTTGTCATTACTGGACTTGTAATTCGAGATCAAGTAGATGCAGTAATAACTGAAATTGTTGGAAATATCCTCTTAGGTAGAAATGAGGTTACACCTCTTCTTTTCGAAAGCGTTCAATGGACTGGTGTTGGATTAGATTCAATTATTGATGGACAATTAGATATTTCTATTTGTCAAGCTGGTGGTGATAGATTGTTGATGGGTTCTACAGTTTTAGCAACAATGATTCATCCAAATCCCACCAGTTCAAATGTAAGTATGGAAGTGACTCCACGTGAAGTTGGTACTCATACTATCACAATATATGATGTGACTGGCTCAGCTATTACGACTCCTGTTGAATTCGAACCAATGTTGTTACAATCAGGAATGTCAAAATTTAAACTTACCATTGATCTATCAAAATATTCTAATGGGGTGTATAGAATTGTTGTTCAAACTCCGACAGAAGTAGTTAGTTATCCATTACATATTATACGATGATGCAGAAATTCTTTAGTCTTTACTTCCTAGTATTTTGTTCTATCATACTATCAAATAAACCTTTATTGTCACAAAAAGTTTCGATGAAAGAAAGAACCCCATTTATGTATGTAGGGGCATATATACTTGGAAACTATAACTTGCATTCATCTAACTTTACCCAATTAGGTAATTTCCCAAATTGTTGTCCACAATTTACCTCTGGTAGCGGGTTTGGCTTAGCTTATGGTGGAGTAATTCAGTTTCCAATTCAAGAAGGATTTCTTTTTGAAACTCGATTGGGATTATCAGATGTTGGCGCAACTTTGAAAAAAACCGAAAACATAGGAAATACTCTTGTTCGACGTTCTGTTGCACCTTTTGATACTGTAACGCAAACTGCAACTGTAGAACATACAATTGACTCAAGAATTCAATTATTTACCATAGAGCCAAGCGTTCGTAAACAATTCTTACTTCCTAATTTGTATGGACAATTGGGAATTTCCGTTGGTGTTCCCATTTCAGCAAATTTTGACCAACGTGAACAGCTTATAACACCTACATCCGCAACATTCTCTGATGGTAGAACTATTCGAAATGAATTTGTTGAACAAGCAATTCCAGATGTGACTTCCTTGTTTTTGACAGGAGTAGTTGGGTTATCTTACAAATTACCGATTGGTAAACATAATTCCATCAATCCAGAAATTCGTTATCAGTATCCATTTACTTCCATTGCTGCAGTAGATTGGAAACCTTCAACCTTGCAATTTGGTGCGTCGGTTCTATTTGGAATTTTGCCTCCTATTGAAAAAGTCAACAAAAAAGATACATTGTATTTTAGAGATACCATCATCGTTGAAGATATCAATGCAAAATCTGAATCTGTTGTAAAAGTGAATGAAAAAGTAGAAACTGAGACTATTAATACAGAAGAATTGGAGTTGACAAAATATCTTGTGTACGAAGAATACAAAAAGATTTTACCAAAAATAGCAAAATTAGACCTTGCTTTGGATTTCAACGGAGTTAACCCTGATGGCTCAAGAACAAAAACTCCTACAATTGTTATTGAAGAAACTGAACAAATAGAGCTGTTCCCATTATTACCACAAGTGTTTTTTGCGGAAAATTCTTCAGTACTATCAAATTCAAATCAAAAAATTCTTAATGCCAATGACATCAATTCATTCGATGAGAATGGGTTACCACGAATGACATTAGATATTCATTCTCAACTATTGAATATCATTGGTGCCAGAATGAAGGCAAAATCTGGGAATATAACAATCATTGGACATAATAATACTGTTGGTGAAGAGGGTAAAAACAAATCAATTGCATTAGAACGAGCAGAAGTGGCGAAAAAATATTTGACAACAGTTTGGCAAATTGACCCATCAAGAATTCAAACAAAATCGCAAAATTTACCGTCAAAACCGTCAAACAATACGACCAATGATGGTCAAGAAGAGAACAGAAGAATAGAAATTACTTCGAACAATTTTGATATTCTCCAACCCTTGAAACTCCGTACCATTACGAAAACCGCTACTCCTCCAACAATTGAGATTCTACCATCAGTTCAATCAGAAGTTGGTTTACAAAATTGGGCTGTTGACGTAGTTCAAAAGGAAAAAGTAATTCGAAATATACAAGGAAAAAATACAACTCCCGAGAAAATTTTATGGAATATTTTGGAAGAACCAGTTCCACTTTTGGATGAAAAAGCGACTATAACGCTTTCAGTTGCTGATAATCAAGGCGTTCGTAAAAAGACAGAACAGTCTTTGACTATTCAACAGTTGACTATCCGTAAGAAACGTTTTGAAATGAAAGATGATAAACGTATTGAACGATACTCATTGATACTCTTTGATTTCAATAAAGCAGATTTAAGTGCAGAAAACAAAGCAATTGGTTTGATGATACGCGATGCAATCAAACCGAACTCGACTGTTACAATTGCTGGTTATGCTGATAGACAAGGTCTTCCAGATTATAATAGAGATTTGGCAAAAAGACGATGTGAAGCAGTTAAAACCTATTTAGGATTAGATGATTCCAAAGTTACCATCAATGCGATTGGTTCCGATGAATTATTATTCAATAACGATCTTGCTGAGGGTCGTTCGTATTCTCGTACAGTTCAAGTTATTATAGAAACACCAGTAGTAGAATAGTGACATTAGAAATAGATTTTAAAAAATATCCAACTCCGAGACTTCGGCACCATACCAACCCTTCGTTGTATATGTCGTTGGAGTCTCATTCGGTAACTCCTAAGTTTTATCCAGCAATTGAGGAGACTATTGATTGGGGAACCATTTATAAAAATCCTTCACCACCTGATGTTTTGGATGTTGGGTGTGGAAGAGGTGGATCTTTGCTCAAATGGGCGTATTCTCAACCAGAACGCAACTTTTTGGGAGTGGAAGTTCGTCATACTGTGGTTGAGTGGATTAACGATATAATTCGTGGTGAGTCTATCAACAACTGTTATGCGAAATATTATTCAGCGGTCAATGGATTTCCATTTATCGAAGATAAATCTCTTTCGCAAATTGTGTATTTGTTTCCTGACCCTTGGGTAAAAAAGAAACATTACAAACGAAGAGCATTTACGGAACAATTGTTGAAAGAATTCCATCGTATTTTGAAACCCAATGGCACCTTATCGTTGGCAACAGATGTCCCGGAGGTTGATGCATACCAACTCGAAATTTTGAATGGAACGTCGTATTTTTCTGTTCGAGAGGTTGATGATGCGGAGTGGAATGTTCCGTTTAAAACTGATCAACAACTTTTTAGTGATCGCAAATCGATACCGTATGTTCGACGAATTGCAACTCCATTGTAGATAAAAAGGTAAAGATATGTTTCCCAATCATTTGACACCGGAAGTTTTGCTCAATGCCTATATGACTGGATATTTCCCAATGGCAGATTCTGCAGTTGGCTCTATTGAGTGGTATTCGCCTGATCCACGTGCGGTCATACCATTAGATGGAGTGAAAATTTCTAAATCACTTCGAAAAGCAGTCGAAAAGGAAATCTACGAAATTCGTATTGATACAAGTTTTGAAAATGTTATGACGATGTGTGCAAATCGGAATGGCGAGGAAACGTGGATTTCAAAAGAAATTATTGAATCATTTACACAATTACACCATCAAGGATACGCTCATTGTGTCGAATCTTGGTTCGAAGGGGAATTAGTTGGTGGTTTGTATGGAGTGTGTATCAATGGTGCTTATTTTGGAGAGTCGATGTTCTCTCGAAGAACGGACGCTTCGAAAGTTGCATTTGTTCACCTAACAAATCGCCTGCGAGAACGAGGGTTTTTGTTATTAGATTCTCAGTTTATAAACCCACACATGGAATCGCTGGGAGCTATTGAAATTCCAAGAGTTCAATATTTAGAGCAGTTGCTTGCTGCTATTTCTTCAACTACTATAACATTCAAATAATTTATGAAAATTGCTGTATTGCACTGTATCTTTTTCTTTTCAACCATTTTGGTGTCTGTTTCTCAAACAGATGCTCCTTCCACTGAACAAGTACAAAAGATGGAAACATTTTGGAAAAAATTTGTGACAGACTTATCCAAAAACAACCGAGAAGCAGTAAAAGAAGCAATTATTTTCCCATTAGATATAGAATGTGCAATAGGAACGCAGAACGGAATTACAGTTAAAGAGTTTGTCGATAACTATGAATTCTTCTTTCCGAAAGAAAGAGTCAAACGTATGAAAAAATCTACTGTTTCTTCTATGAAATGGTCTGTGAATTATTCGAATTTACACAAAAATGTTTCAAAAAATGGCTACTTTGTTAGTTATAATTACAAAAATGGATTTGGCATTTCTATGCAATTTTCTGAAGTCAACGGAGAATTTAAGTTAGTCTACTTTATTTGCTCAACGCCATAAGTTAGTTACCTAACTACTGTAAACGTTTCTTTGATAGTCTGACCATCAATTGTAATAGACACAACATATGCACCTGATGGAAATACATCCTTGAAGATACTGATTCCCTTGTAATTCTGCGAACCCCATTCGTATTGCTGAGAATATACTAACGCTCCGTTTACTGAATAGATGCTAAAATCTATTAAAGGGTTAACAGGAATACTTTCACTTGATATAGAAAACATAATTGTATTTTCAATATTCTGTACATTTAATGGAGAAATATTTTTCTCTGAAATGTTAGTTATATTTGGAGCAAAAGTTACCAGTTTTGCTTTGTAGAGACTGAACCCATCATAAGTGATTCCATAACTTGATCTAACTTGAAAACCAATCTTTCCTGATCGACCTAAAAATTGGTTCAAACTCGCTCTTTGTACTATCCTCTGCTGAAATCTACCATTAAAATAAGGAGTGCCTACAGGAAAGACTGGATTAAATTCATTCCAGAAATTATTAGATCGTTCTGATTGTAATGCCGTTGCTTTTACTGAGTCTTTCTCATGAAAGAATACAATCGCTCCATCACTATGTACTTCAAAATCCCAACGAGCATCGAATTCAACATATGCATCAATAACTCCCTCCAATGAAATATTCTGTTCAGTTTGTGTTGTGAAAATTGATTCAGGTCTTGTGTTGCTTCTAACACTTTCTGTTAAAAATTTAATACCACTAGGAACTTCTTCATCAATACTCCACCCTTTTAGAGCTGTATAATTTGTTGTTTTTTCACCATTGTAAAGACTGTATTCAGATCTTTTAAGAACATTGCAGTAGATTGTATCAAAAAAAGAAAATGAGTCATATCTTTGTTCAATTACAATTCCTTCTTTCGTATCAAATATTGGAGTACTGTTTAAATTTGTTAATTGAAGCATTTTGGTATGAGAACCACCAACTGAAATTGCTGACAAAGAATCAGTAGCATTTACAATTTGAGAATTTATATTTGAATTAAGTTTAGAAAAAAAGAGTAGGCAAGGTTGAGTTGGTTGTAGTGAGGTGTTTACAAATTGTAAATTATAGTCTATGAAATTATATGAAGTAGAACTACTTGAATAACAGTAGAAATATGAAATGCCACTTGTTGATTTAATAGCAGAATATATTGATGGAAAAGAAGCTTGCACAAGTGGGAATATCTGAGAAGGAATTGGCCAAAATCCTTCATTACTATTCCCAACTTCAGGTGTAATTGAAAGTACTTTTTTTGAAGTTCCTAAATATAAAAAATCATCAGATGAACCTCTTACATGGTTGTTGAATACTTGAAAGTTTTTTCCAAAAGGGTGTTTCGTTTCAGAAGTATGCTGAGCACAAAAATAATGGTATGTTGGATCATCTGGTGGATTAGTGTTTGAGTAACTGACTGGAGTTACTATTACATTACCTCTTGAGTGAAAATTTAAAGCTGTTTTGATGTTGTAATTTTCAAGTAAAGTTCGCATTGCTTGTGTCTCTGCTTCAGAAAATGCACTATCTCCTCTATAAATTTCTGAATTCCCAAACGTTGCTGATCCCTCAATTTGTGCATCCCAAAATTCTTTCGGACCATAATTCCTATTTGGATCTACACCGATTCCTTCTTCATTTGGAATAATCCTTCTGTTTTTTCGCCACATTCCTCCTCCATTTGGATAGGTTAATCGGTTATATTCATACCCATCAGGATTAAGACAAGGAATTATAGTGATTGGTGAGTGTTTTAAAATATACATACAAAACGGATCTCGATATGCTACTTTTTCAAAAAAATCTTGTACAAAATAACATGAAATGGTTGGAGTGATTGCTTCTCGAGCATGATGAACTGATGTTATTAATGTTCGAGGTAAAGTTTTAGAATATTTCACGGTATCTTCCCCAATATGAAAAGCATATATTGGGCGATTCTCGAAGGTTGTTCCTATTTGTTCTCGGTGAATAAGTAACGGATATTGTTGTATCAATGATGTGAAAATTTCGTAAATCTCATCTAATGTGAAATAATAGCCCATAGAACCATAGAGTTTTTTCGAATTTGAAACTGAAAGTAACGTGTGGTCAAATTTTTGTTCATTTATTTTTTGTTCGTAATAATTTGCTAAATCAAATTGTTCTATTGAATAAGGTACTTCTAATCTCTTTAGTGAATCTAACAATATATCGTTAATAATTCCATGAACACTTGATTCATTAATTATTGCACCATGATCAAGTTCGACACCCAATTTCATAATGTCCGATAATGTAAAATCTTTTGAAATTGGGATAATGACACTATGAAATTTCATCTGTGCAGTTGCTACTTCTATTTTCAAAAAGCATAAGATCAATGTTGCAATCAGTAAAAAGGTAGTTCGATTTCTGTAAAAAGTAATCATAAGTTTCGTTTGTTAAAGTGATATAGATTACATTGTTAATAATTATGAATTGTTGTTTACTACCTAACTACCGTAAACGTTTCTTTAATAATCTGACCATCAATAGTTATCGACAATACATATGCACCCGATGGAAACACGTCTTTAAAAATACTAATTCCCTTGTAACTCTGAGAACCCCATTCGTACTGTTGGCTATAAATTAAAACACCGTTAACTGTATAAATGTTACAATCAATCATAGGGTTGAGTGGTTTTTGGTCACGAAGAATAGTGAAGGTTAAAGCATTAAATACATCTGAGATTGTAAGTTTTCCATTTTTAGTTTCCGACAAATTCGTAGGTGTTTCAGAATATGTTGATACTAAAGCCCAATACAGATTGAATCCATTATAATTTGGTCCATTCGCACTTCTCACTTGAAAACCGATCTTCCCTGATTTTCCTAAAAATCTACGTAAACTTGCACTTTGTGTGATTCGAGTCGTAAATTTTCCATTCAGTATTGGTGTACCTACTTCAAATTTTGGTGAATTGGACGCATTCGTAAAATTTTGGGTTCGATTCGTTGTTAGCGGAAACATTTCATTTGTTTCATTGTCTTGAAAGAAAGCAAATACACCATCTTTATTAGCTCCAAAATCCCAAGTACTGTTAAACTGCAAATAGGCATCTGAACAGTTTTCTAACGAGATTTCCTTTGTAGTCATTGTAGTAAAATTCATATTCGGTCGTGTCAATGAATTCACACTCTCAGTCAAAGAATAAACCTTGTTTTCGTCGTCAAATTCAATTTCCCACCCCTTCAATGCGACTTCTTCTAACGTACTTTGTCCTGAATATAACATAAGATCTTTTCGATTTTTTTGAAGGAACAAAGTATCAAAGAAAGAAAAATCATTGTATTGTTGCTCAACAACTATACCTAAAGTACTTCCAGATTGTAAAGTTTGTGAGTCCAGTGTAATTCCGAAATGTTTTCGGATTCTGTAAATGGTGTCTTGGAAATCATCAGCTCCCATAATCGGAATTAATGATAGGTTTATCGATGGGTCTAAAGCACGTATTTGAAGTGAAAAAGGTTTGAGAGGTTGTAAAGAAGTTGACGAAAAATGTAATGAAACCGTTTGTCCGTTTTGATTTGGTTCATACACAAATGACTCATAAGAATATAAAAATGGAATTCCTAAGGTTGAACGAATCGCTGCATAGATCGAAGGCAAATTCGTTTGCACAAGTGGATATATACGTGAAAGTGTAGGCCAAAATCCGTCAGAAAAACTCCCTACTTCTGGTGTGATTGCCAATACTTTCTTTCCGGTACCCAAATACAAATAATCATCTGATGAACCTCGTGCTGGATAATTCACCATCTGTACATCGCGACCAAAAGGATAACGTGTCTCTACGGTTTGGTGAGCACAAAAATAGTGAAATGCCTTTTCATCAGGTGGGTTTATTCCCGAATAACTGACAGGTGTTACTATCAAGTTGCTGAAAGAATGAAAATTTAATGCAGTTTTGATGTCATATGTCTCGTGCATATATCGCATTGCTTGTGTTTCAGCTTCTGAAAAAGCACTATCACCTCTGTAGGTATCCGAATTGCCATTTGTTGCCGAACCACCATTAGGAGAATTCCAAAATTCTTTCGGTCCGTAATTACGATTAACATCAACGCCTATGCCACTGGTATTTGATAATGTACGACGATTTTTTCGCCACATTCCGCCACCATTTGGATTGGTTGTGCGATTGTATTCGTACCCATCAGGATTCAAACATGGAATAATTGTTATTGGTGAATGTTTCAATACATACAAAGAAAATGGATCTTGATTAGCGACTTTTTCAAAAAAATCTTGAGCAAAAAAGCACGTTATTGTTGGTGTAATTGCCTCACGAGCATGATGAAGTGACGTTACCAATGTACGCGGTAATGTTCGTGAGTCTTTGACCGTATCCTCGCCAATGTGAAAGGCATAAATAGGACGATTTTCGAAGGTTGTTCCTATTTGTTCTCGGCTTATCAGCGTTGGATATTGTTGCATCAATGAGGCAAAAATTTCGTAAATTTCCTCCAAAGTCAAAAAATTTCCCATCGAACCATAGAGCTTTTTAGAAGTAAGATTGGAATATTGCGAATGGGTACGTTTTTCGTCAGCAATCCGTTGTGCATAGATATTGGATAAATCATATTGTTCAATTGTCAAAGGAATCTTCAACAACTGAAGAGTGTCCAAAAAATAGTCATTAACAATACATGTTAGGCTATTTTCGGATATTCTAGCTCCATGATCCAATTCAACCCCGAGCTTTACAGCATCTGTTAGAGTGAAATTGTTTGAAAGTGAAATAGTAACCTGATGATATTTCAATTGAGCAATTGAAAGAGAAAAAGTTGCCACAAAAACAATAAAAAACAAAACAGTCCGAGAAACTACTATCATAACCATTGATCCAAAAAAATGAAATACATCGTCGAACAACAAACTCTTGAAAATTGTGAGTCTATCGAATCCATTGTCGTAGGAAATATACTTTCCATTGGCGATAAACAATACATCGTTCAAGAAGATATATCGCACCCAGGTAGATATATCCTTTCACATAACGACGAAAGAACTATCGTATCAGTTCACTATGATTATAATGGTAAGGCTTCTGTATCTCTCAATGGATATATGTATGATGTGGCGATACTGAATGAACGTGAATATTCCCATAGCAAAATGCTCCGTGAACGTGCATCTGCCAACCAAACTTCTGTGAAAATTGTTGCTCCAATGCCTGGACTTATCAAAGGAATCTCCATCAAACAAGGCTCCACAGTCCGCAAAGGTGACCAACTGTACATCCTCGAAGCCATGAAAATGGAAAACATCATCAAAGCACCCATCACAGGCACCATCACCACACTTTCCATCAACTCCGAAATCGCTGTCGAAAAAGGCTCACTCCTCTGCATCATCGAACCACAAGTCGGGTAAGAAGTAGTTTCAATTTTCCCATAAACAAAAAAAGCCCCTGTTAAAGTACAAGGGCAAAAACTCGTTGAAGTTACACTTCACTACGGAATAATCCTTATTGTGAATAGCTTCGTTACAAAACTACGAAGAAGTTTTTTCATTTCCAAGAAAAATCTACTTTTTTTTCTTAAAGAAAAATATTTTCCATTTTATTCTAAAAATTGTCATTCACTGACACTTATGTTGTTATGGATTCAAAAAACTTTTAAGTTTTTTAGATAAAAGTCCATCAAATTTGATAAATCACCATCAAAAGTTTGGTAGATAAAATTCTGTTTCGTAATTTGCCATAATTCTTTCCTCTTTAATTTATATGTTCAAAAAGAAGAATTTTTTTTATCTCCATAGATGAGATACAAATTTATGTTTAATTCATAATTTTAACAAGCCGTATGAAAAGAATATTAGGTCTTGATGTAGGTACCAATTCCATTGGTGCTGCAGTGATTTCTCTCCCAGATATGTTGGAAGATTTTGGTTCCAAAGGCTCTATTGAGTGGATGGGATCTCGTATTGTCCCTGTCGATACGGAAAATCTCAACAAATGGGAAGCTGGTGTATCAATTGAATCGAAAGCAGCAGCTCGTAGACTTTCTCGAGGTACTCGAAGATTAAAACAACGTTATAAACTACGTCGTGAAAGGTTATTAACCGTTTTAAAAATTTTAGGTTGGATAAGCATTGATTTTCCTACTAACTTCAAAAAAGAAACTCAAATTGTAAATGATTTCAAAATTAGTAATTATATGCCAATTGACTCTGAAACAATTGATGAAGCAAAAGCATTGTTGGGTGGTGCTATTTCGGAAGATTGGGTAGTATATTACCTTCGTAAAAAAGGTTTAACAGAACGATTGTCTTACTTTGAGTTAGCTCGAATTTTCTATATGATGAATCAACGAAGAGGTTTCAAAAGTTCTCGTAAGGATTTGAAAGATGAATCAGTTTCTGAAATAAAGTTGGTTAAAACCTTAACAATTCAATCAGTCGAAAAAAAAGAAGAGAAAGAAGGGTTTTATGAAGTAACTCCATATCCAATCGAAGGCCTACCAGCTGGCTGCGTTCTTATGCCTTGGGAAGAAAAAAAGACTACAAAACCTGATTGGGTGAACAAGGAATTTACATTTCTTCTAACATGGCCTGTGAAAGATGGAGTAGTTGGAAAGCAATTAAAACCACAAATTCCTGGTGAAGCTGATTGGGCTTTAAGTGTTACAGCATTAGATCAAAAAATGGGTAATAAACACCCCGGTGAATATTTCTTTGATAATTTGGTGGATTCACAAAGAGAAGGTCTTGACTTTAAAATTCGCCAATATGCTGTGTATAGAAAAAAATACAAAGAAGAACTAACAGCTATTTGGAATAAACAATGTGAATTAAATCCTGAATTACAGAAACTTGAAACTAACAAAGCTATACTCAAATCAATTGCGGATGCACTCTATAGCACACAATCTAAATTACAAGGAGCAAAAGAAAAAGAGTTTCTTTCACGAGGGTTGTTTCATATCATTTGCGAGGATATTATCTACTATCAACGTGAACTCAAGTCGCAAAGGAAATCCATAGCGGAATGTCAATATGAAATGCATAAAGACAAAGATGGAAATATCTTTGGTCTTAAAGTAGCACCTCGTTCTAATCCGTACTTTCAAGAGTTCAGAATTTGGCAAAACATTCATAATCTCAAAGTTTTTCAAAATGAGGTAGAGCGAGAAGTGGTTGATACCAAAACTGGTGAGATTCGTACACGCATTTTCCGTGACCAAGATGTTACAAAACATTATATCAATGCTGAGGTTAAAGAACGACTTTTTGAAAAGTTTGATTCCAAAAAGCAAATATCTCTTACGGATGTTATAAATGTTATCAATCTTGGCAAACCAAAACATGAGCAAATCAACAAAGATGATTTTCGCATAAATATGTTCTTCCAAGAAGATAAAAAGTTACAAGGGAACGAAACAAAAGCGTATTTTAGATCTATTTTTGAAAAAAATGATTTTGCTGAAGAGGGCGAACGATTACTGCAAAGTGAAGAGCATCTTTTCAAGCTTTGGTCTATTTCTTATTCAATTAGTCTAACTGACGAAGAGAAATCTCAAAGTGCAATTTTCAATGCTCTTACCAATGACCAAAATAGAAGAGGTAAAGCAAAATCTATTCAGTTCAATCTTCCAGAATCTGTTGCTAAGGCTATTTCCAAAGCTCCGGAAATTGATACATCCAATTCGTATGCAGCCTATTCTACTAAAGCTATTAAGAAGTTGTTACCACTTATGAGAGTTGGAAAGTTCTGGTCTAAAGATGCTGTAATTAAAGATGCTTATGATAAAGTAATTGATATCATTGCAACTCTTTCCGACGGTAAACACACTTCAAAATCTATTGCCTATCTCGCATCAGATGAAGTTACAAAAGCAATGTATAAAAGTTTTGTTGGGGTTACTTCACCAGCCGGATTGAACACCTACCAAGCGTGCTATGCAGTGTACGATCGACACAGTGAAAAAGAAGATTTTCGTAAATACGAGTCCGTTGATGATTTTGAAAAGGATATTCTCAAAAAACTTCCGAATAATAGCCTCAATAATCCTATTGTTGAACAAATTACTCGTGAAACCCTATTTTTAGTACGAGATATTTGGAAACAATTTGGACACATTGACGAAATTCATATCGAATTGGCAAGAGAACTGAAAAAGAATGCTAAAGAGCGTGAACAATTGACCAAATCTGTTTCTGAGAATGAACAGTCGCGTATCAAAATCAAAAATATGCTTTATGAATTGCTCAATTCTGGATTCGAGCAACTTACTGACGATGGTGAAATTGTGTATTCATTCTTTGAAACAAAACCAAATCCTGACAATCCCATTGATATTAAAAAGTTCTCCATTTGGCAATCACATTCAGCCTATACATTTAAAGCGTTAGAAGAACGAGCAAAAAAAGAACGTATTCCAAAAGAAAGTGAATACAAAAAGTTTGCTTTGTGGCTTTCGCAAGAATGTCGTTCTCCCTATACTGGTCGTGTAATTCCTTTAAGTGCTTTGTTCACTGCCAAATACGAAGTAGAGCATATTCTTCCTCGTGCGAAAATCAAAAATGATTCGATGAACAATCTTATCATTGCTGAGCGTGAAGTCAACAAAGCAAAAGGAAATGAATTAGCTGCTCTTTTTATCGAAAAAAGTAAGGGGTATTGTGAACATAATAATCAGCGTATCGAACTTTTGACTTACAACGAATACGTTGCTCATTGTAAACAGCATTTTCGTACACAACGTGGAAAACTTCGTAATTTGTTGGCTCTTGAGATTCCTGAGGATTTCATTAACCGTCAATTAAACGATACTCGATACATAACCAAAAAAATTAGTCAATTGCTTTACCCAGTTGCACGTGGTAAAAAAGACGCTCAAACAGTTGATGAACAAGGAGGAATTGTCTTTGCAGGTGGTGCCGTTACCAGCGAATTGAAAAAGTCTTGGGGATTAGCTAAAGTGTGGAAAAAACTCTTACTTCCTCGTTTTGAACGGTTACAAGCACAAGAAAGTGTTACCTTAGTTACTCAAAACGAACGCGATCGGAATGATGTTGACATCACTATTCGCCCATTGCTTGCAAAGGAAAAAGACGGTGATAAAAAACCAGATATCGATTTGAAACGACTCGACCATCGCCATCATGCTCTTGATGCTCTTATCATTGCGTGTACTACCATCGAACATATTCGCTATTACAATACGCTAAATGCAAGTGAAGATAGCCAAATCAAGGAAAAAATTCGTATCAAAGATTCGCTTTTCAACGAGAACTCCAAAGACCTACGATTCCCATGGCCCAGCTTTGTTCACGATGTGAAAAAAGCATTGGAAGAAACTGTAGTTACTTTCAGACAAAACAACAAGGTCTATTCTAAGCCTGTGAACAAAATAGAACGCTATGCTGGTGACGGAACGCTCAAAAAGGTGTTAATAGACCAAAAGCCTCATTATCGTTGGTTAGCGGTCAGGAAACCACTCTTTTCTGAAAATCCGTTGGGCAAGGTCTTGGTAAAACAATTAGAAGAGGTTACTATCAAAAAAGATTCTGATTTTGTGAAACTCTTTGAATTGCAATTCTATCGGTCTTTGGCTCAAGACACACCTAATCAGAAAGTTACGCCGTATATCTACGACCAAAAACTTCGTGCAGATGTCAAAAAGATTTTGAGCGATACCTTCCCAACGTTCAATCCAGAGGATACAGCGAATTACAAAAAAATCAAAAAAGCATTAGTGGAATATCTTTCGGAAAATCCATTGCTTGATGGCAACGGTGAGGTCGTTACCTCCTACCGTGTTGCTACTCTCAAGCCATTTTCCGCAAAACGTGTTCCGTTGAATGATAGCTTTGACGCAAAAAAAATAGCCAAAATTCCGTATGCAGACAATAGAGAAGTTGCTGATGGTAAAAAGAAAACCATTCCGCAATTGCTATTAGAGCATCTCAAATCCTATGATGATAATCCAAAACTTGCCTTTTCTAACGAAGGCTTAGAAGCTCTTGACAAAAAGGCAGGTCGTCGTATTCGTAAGGTTACTATCAAAGAGGATGTAGGAATTAAAATTCCTTTAAGACATACCTTAGTGGAGTCAGGTTCAAATGCCTATTTTGTGTTTTATGAGGATCCAAATACAAAAGATAGATTTGGTTTTTCTACTCTATCTTCTTATGAAGTTGTAAGAAGGAAGCTCTGTGGTGAACAACTCTTTGAACACAAAACAGGTCAGACATTGCATATCTATCAAGTTGGTGATATTGTCTATGTTCCTACTCCAGAAGAACAGAAAAAGCTCAAATCAGGGCTACATCCTTCAGAAGTGATTGATTTGTCAAATAAAAATCTGCTTTTGAAAAGATTGTATAAAGTTGTAAAGTTTACAACATCAAGAATTTACTTTGCTCCTCTTGTACTTGCAAAATTGATAGTTGACAAGGAAATAAATAGTTCTGGTGGTGCTAATATTGAAAGTCTTCTTTGGGATAAAGATATTCAATCTTCAATCTCGATTAGAACTATTTCTATCAAACTAATTGTAGACCGATTAGGTAATCTATCATTTCCAAAATCGATATGATAAAACGAACTTTGTTTTTTGAGCAACCGTCGTATTTGTCTACGAAGCATCAACAATTGGTCGTGAGCTATCCTGATACTGATGAACAAAAAACCATTCCAATTGAGGATATTGGGTTGGTGGTATTGGAACATCAGCAAATCACCATTACCAATGGTTTGCTTCATCGACTTGCCGAAAATAATGTCGCTCTTATCCATTGCGATGGGCAACATCTTCCCATTGGGTTGATGTTGCCTATGGTGGGGCATACCGAACAATCCGAACGCTATAAATTCCAAATCAATGCCTCGCTTCCGCTCAAAAAAAACCTTTGGCAACAAACTGTCATTGCCAAAATTACCAATCAAGCAATGCATTTGGCTGAGCGTGGGCAAGACCATGACGCACTTTTGACCCTTGCCGAAACAGTGCAATCAGGAGACAACAAAAACAACGAAGCCCAAGCTGCAGCTATCTATTGGAAATCGCTTTTTCCCATCGAGAGCTTTACTCGCGACCCAGATGGAGAAACACCAAACAATTTACTCAATTATGGTTATGCCATTTTGCGTGGTATTGCTGCACGTGCATTGGTTGGCTCGGGGCTTTTGCCAACGCTTGGAATTTTCCACAAAAACAAATATAATGCCTATTGCTTGGCTGATGATATTATGGAGCCATATCGCCCCTTTGTTGATATGGTGGTGTGGGATATTGTGACCAGTGAAGAAGATACTGAAACGCTTACCCCAAGAATCAAAAAACAATTGCTGTGTATTCCAACGCTGGATGTTACCATTGGCAATGTACAGCGTCCATTACAAATTGCTCTCAGCAGAACCACTTCCTCACTCGTTGAGTGTTTTGCTGGAACTGCACGAAAAATCAACTTTCCGCTCTATGAACACTGACCGTTTTTCTCGATTAAATGAGTACAGAATTATGTGGGTTATGGTGCTATTCGATTTGCCAACGGAAACAAAAAAAGACCGAAAGAATGCTGCCACATTCCGTAAAAAATTACTCAATGATGGTTTTATTATGTTCCAATTTTCTATCTATATGCGGTTTTCCACCAGTAGAGAAAATGCTGAAATCCACATCAAACGTGTCAAAAAGGCATTACCACCATTGGGCAAAATTGGAATTTTGCAAATTACCGACAAACAATTTGGAATGATGGAAGTATTTCATTCCAAAAAGAAAGTCGAACTCGATATGCCATCAATGCAATTAGAAATGTTCTAAATTCTTCCAATCTGAAAACGAAAAAAGACCCTCTGCATAGTTCTTCACTACATAGAGGGTCTTTTTTTTGTTTTCAGATTTTCGATTTTTGAGTCCCCATACACCCTATTCCCAAAGGGGGTATGTTGGGAATCAAAGAACAAAAATACTAAATTGAAAGCTATTCACAACAGACAAAAGAAATGACAGATTTAAAAACGAGTTGGGAATCAAAGAACAAAAATACTAAATTGAAAGCTATTCACAACGACCTCTTCTGAATTGCTCACAATGTTTTCGTTGGGAATCAAAGAACAAAAATACTAAATTGAAAGCTATTCACAACTGTTGTCACGTTGGACCTTTAGGTCTGGTGTTGGGAATCAAAGAACAAAAATACTAAATTGAAAGCTATTCACAACTCATCGTAATGCCTTTTCCTTTAATGATAAGTTGGGAATCAAAGAACAAAAATACTAAATTGAAAGCTATTCACAACGGTCACATTCGCCCAATTACCCAACGCGTAGTTGGGAATCAAAGAACAAAAATACTAAATTGAAAGCTATTCACAACGCTGCAATTCGTACACTTCCGAAATGCGACGTTGGGAATCAAAGAACAAAAATACTAAATTGAAAGCTATTCACAACCCACCGCTTGTTGTGCAACGTCTGTTGCGGTTGGGAATCAAAGAACAAAAATACTAAATTGAAAGCTATTCACAACTTAATTCCATTGTCAAAATCTAACAATATGTTGGGAATCAAAGAACAAAAATACTAAATTGAAAGCTATTCACAACATTAGACAAATAAAGACAAAGGGAAATATTGTTGGGAATCAAAGAACAAAAATACTAAATTGAAAGCTATTCACAACCGTTGAAAAATCGTCAACTAATAGCAAAAAGTTGGGAATCAAAGAACAAAAATACTAAATTGAAAGCTATTCACAACAAATGATAATCCATTGATTGGAATCAGCCCGTTGGGAATCAAAGAACAAAAATACTAAATTGAAAGCTATTCACAACCTTTGTCTATTTTCATTGTCATTTTTTAACGTTGGGAATCAAAGAACAAAAATACTAAATTGAAAGCTATTCACAACGAAGCATTGAATAAAGGGAATGAACGTAAAGTTGGGAATCAAAGAACAAAAATACTAAATTGAAAGCTATTCACAACTGGTACTGCTGGAGTTCCCATTGCCTGTAAGTTGGGAATCAAAGAACAAAAATACTAAATTGAAAGCTATTCACAACCGAAGAAGAAGCCTTAATAGAACAAATTAAGTTGGGAATCAAAGAACAAAAATACTAAATTGAAAGCTATTCACAACTTCAAATGTAATGTATTATAACGTTTTTATGTTGGGAATCAAAGAACAAAAATACTAAATTGAAAGCTATTCACAACATGTCGTGTAACTATGGTTGTGCTTTGGGAGTTGGGAATCAAAGAACAAAAATACTAAATTGAAAGCTATTCACAACTATTGAATGTTTATACTGAAATTGAACCTAGTTGGGAATCAAAGAACAAAAATACTAAATTGAAAGCTATTCACAACTGCAATTTGTCAAGCATATTTAAACGTATGTTGGGAATCAAAGAACAAAAATACTAAATTGAAAGCTATTCACAACTGAATACAAGTCAAGTAAAGTAAAGAAATAGTTGGGAATCAAAGAACAAAAATACTAAATTGAAAGCTATTCACAACAATAAACCTATATAAGTTGAAACGATTTCTGTTGGGAATCAAAGAACAAAAATACTAAATTGAAAGCTATTCACAACTACGTCATATACTTTAAACATTATCTTTAGTTGGGAATCAAAGAACAAAAATACTAAATTGAAAGCTATTCACAACTTTAAAATGATTTTTGATTTAAATCAACTAGTTGGGAATCAAAGAACAAAAATACTAAATTGAAAGCTATTCACAACCGTTGTAAATGTATACGTATATTGATGATTGTTGGGAATCAAAGAACAAAAATACTAAATTGAAAGCTATTCACAACGCAATCAAGTAATTTTAAAAAAAGAAACTGGTTGGGAATCAAAGAACAAAAATACTAAATTGAAAGCTATTCACAACCAATGTACAAAAATCAAGGTCATTCTGAATGTTGGGAATCAAAGAACAAAAATACTAAATTGAAAGCTATTCACAACCGAAGAAGAAGCCTTAATAGAACAAATTAAGTTGGGAATCAAAGAACAAAAATACTAAATTGAAAGCTATTCACAACAAGATTATGACAATATTTTCGTAGATGAATGTTGGGAATCAAAGAACAAAAATACTAAATTGAAAGCTATTCACAACAACGGCAAAAATGAATGTACTTTTGATGTAGTTGGGAATCAAAGAACAAAAATACTAAATTGAAAGCTATTCACAACACAATCTCCATCATAAAAGAAGTTAAAACAGTTGGGAATCAAAGAACAAAAATACTAAATTGAAAGCTATTCACAACAGAATGCTTTGCAAGGCGGTAAACAACAAAGTTGGGAATCAAAGAACAAAAATACTAAATTGAAAGCTATTCACAACTATGGATTGTCTCTGATTGTTTTTTACTAGTTGGGAATCAAAGAACAAAAATACTAAATTGAAAGCTATTCACAACTGAAAATTTGGTAATTAGAAATAAAGTACTGTTGGGAATCAAAGAACAAAAATACTAAATTGAAAGCTATTCACAACACAATGCGATGTCAAAAGAAATTGCACCGAGTTGGGAATCAAAGAACAAAAATACTAAATTGAAAGCTATTCACAACTAGAAGCAATCAAAACAGCAATCGGAGGAGTTGGGAATCAAAGAACAAAAATACTAAATTGAAAGCTATTCACAACTGACCCAAACACGCAATTGCGATGTCAGGTTGGGAATCAAAGAACAAAAATACTAAATTGAAAGCTATTCACAACAATACACCAGCAAATGCTAATCCTAAAGCGTTGGGAATCAAAGAACAAAAATACTAAATTGAAAGCTATTCACAACCAAAAGCTCCGAATTGAATCCTATCACCGTGTTGGGAATCAAAGAACAAAAATACTAAATTGAAAGCTATTCACAACGAAATTGATACGATTTGTCTCGGAAAATTAGTTGGGAATCAAAGAACAAAAATACTAAATTGAAAGCTATTCACAACTGTAGTATTGTTGCAAGTCAATATTTCTTGGTTGGGAATCAAAGAACAAAAATACTAAATTGAAAGCTATTCACAACTTATATCAATTTATTCTTAAGGGGTTGTGGGTTGGGAATCAAAGAACAAAAATACTAAATTGAAAGCTATTCACAACAGCGAATCGGAAAAGGCGGCGTTGTTGTCTGTTGGGAATCAAAGAACAAAAATACTAAATTGAAAGCTATTCACAACTAACTGCAGACTCTAAATTGCTTATCATTTGTTGGGAATCAAAGAACAAAAATACTAAATTGAAAGCTATTCACAACAATCTTATCAATGTCTTTGCGAATACCATGTTGGGAATCAAAGAACAAAAATACTAAATTGAAAGCTATTCACAACGCGTTTGGACTTTATTGTCAAGATTATAAAGTTGGGAATCAAAGAACAAAAATACTAAATTGAAAGCTATTCACAACCTTCTTTTCTTTGTAATTCTCGATAATGATGTTGGGAATCAAAGAACAAAAATACTAAATTGAAAGCTATTCACAACATTTCTCGTCTACCACGCAAAAACGTATTTGTTGGGAATCAAAGAACAAAAATACTAAATTGAAAGCTATTCACAACCAAAACAATTTTAAGAGTTCAAAGTGCAAAGTTGGGAATCAAAGAACAAAAATACTAAATTGAAAGCTATTCACAACGTACCAACCAGCACAAGAAATAGACGGCGAGTTGGGAATCAAAGAACAAAAATACTAAATTGAAAGCTATTCACAACCATGGACGAAGAAGCAGAATTATCGGAAGAGTTGGGAATCAAAGAACAAAAATACTAAATTGAAAGCTATTCACAACTCTACCATTGGGTTACTTAGTTTTGTTTTAGTTGGGAATCAAAGAACAAAAATACTAAATTGAAAGCTATTCACAACTACGGAGGTGGATTCCTTTTGATACTGTCAGTTGGGAATCAAAGAACAAAAATACTAAATTGAAAGCTATTCACAACCTGTCCCTGAAGTTGATGTCCTTGTTACTGTTGGGAATCAAAGAACAAAAATACTAAATTGAAAGCTATTCACAACCAAATGCTCCGAATTGAATCCTATCACCGTGTTGGGAATCAAAGAACAAAAATACTAAATTGAAAGCTATTCACAACCAAAGAAAACTTGGGCAAGGTCAAACGCAAGTTGGGAATCAAAGAACAAAAATACTAAATTGAAAGCTATTCACAACTTGAACGTCGTCGTAACGGTCAACACGAAAGTTGGGAATCAAAGAACAAAAATACTAAATTGAAAGCTATTCACAACAGACGAAGTGAACTACATTCAAACCGAGTAGTTGGGAATCAAAGAACAAAAATACTAAATTGAAAGCTATTCACAACGGTAAAATAGTAGGGTTGTTTTCAGATGGTGTTGGGAATCAAAGAACAAAAATACTAAATTGAAAGCTATTCACAACCACTTAATGTAATGTTTGAAGTTGTAATAAGTTGGGAATCAAAGAACAAAAATACTAAATTGAAAGCTATTCACAACTGACCGTTACCGATACAAATACTGTCGATTGTTGGGAATCAAAGAACAAAAATACTAAATTGAAAGCTATTCACAACCTGTCGCTGGGTCATTCGCAAGTAACTCTAGTTGGGAATCAAAGAACAAAAATACTAAATTGAAAGCTATTCACAACAATCGACTTGAACGGAACTCCAATCGATAAGTTGGGAATCAAAGAACAAAAATACTAAATTGAAAGCTATTCACAACGAACGTAATACTGCTATGTTCAAAGAAGAGTTGGGAATCAAAGAACAAAAATACTAAATTGAAAGCTATTCACAACTTACTCTTTCCCAATCAATTTGTATTTTTTGTTGGGAATCAAAGAACAAAAATACAAAATTGAAAGCTATTCACAACTAAATTGCACCAAATGGAATTGGTTAAAGAGTTGGGAATCAAAGAACAAAAATACAAAATTGAAAGCTATTCACAACTTGTCGTCGTTGTCAATTGTCCAATTGTCAGTTGGGAATCAAAGAACAAAAATACAAAATTGAAAGCTATTCACAACAATCAATTCTATTGATACAATTTGTAATCCGTTGGGAATCAAAGAACAAAAATACAAAATTGAAAGCTATTCACAACAAAATATTTGTGTTGTAAGGTAGTGATATAGTTTTGTTGCATTGATTAATTAGGAGATTGAATGCGTTTGTTTTTAATAGTATTGTTTATTCTTTCGAGTTTGAGTGTGTTTGCTCAGGTAAATCGTGATGTATCTTCACCGTTTAGGGTTGTGGGGTATTTTCGAGGTGATACTAAGGAAGTTTCCAAATACGATTATAACAAACTTACCCATCTTATCTATTGTTTTATGTTTTTGAATGGTAATGCAATAGGGTTTAAAAATGAAGATAGTCGGCAAACATGGGAAGAATGTGTTGCTATGAAAAAACGGTACCCACATCTGAAAGTACTGGTTGCTTTGGGTGGTTGGGGAGGTTGTGAGACCTGTTCGGATGTCTTTTCAACTGCAAAGGGACGTTCAGAATTTGCTTTATCAGTAAAAAAGTTTTTATCTGAGTATGGAGCTGATGGGATTGATATTGACTGGGAAAGTCCAGTTATCGGTGGATATAAGGATCACAAAGCCTCAGAAGATGACAAGAAAAATTTTACGGAATTGATAAAAGAATTGCGAAAAACATTACCTCCTACAGCGGAAATTTGTTTTGATGCAAATTCATTCAAAGAATTTTTAGATCGTTCCATAGAATGGAATGAGGTGATGCCATTGGTAGATTTTGTGAATTTTATGACATACGGATTACCAACCAATAGGCGAGGTCATACCGGACATCACACGGCGTTATATTCATCTCCTAAACAGGAAGAGAGTATTGATTTGGGAGTTCGCAGATTGGATAGTATGGGCATTCCGAACAGTAAGATAGTTATTGGAGCTGCTTTTTATTCTTTTGTTGTCAAAGAGGTAGATAGTCTTGATAATGGATTAGGAAGACCTGGAAAATTCAAAGAAAATGTCATTTATAGAGTCATTGAAGAAAATTATACAAGCAGTAATGGATTTGAGTACTTTTGGGATTCGACTGCATCAGCACCATACCTTTACAACAAACAATTGCAACTTTTTGTAACCTATGACGACAAACGTTCCGTTGCAGAAAAAACACAATTTGCATTACAAAAACAATTGGGTGGTATTATGTTTTGGAAACTGAATGGAGATGCATACAACAATGGACTAATTGATACGATTCATACTGTTGTGCAAAATCGTACAAAGAAACCGTAAGTACCTATGATTAACAATACAGTTATTGACCTACGTAACCCTCGAATGCCACAAGTGGTTTTGGTGTTGAATGGAATTATAGATTTTGAAGTGTTAAAGCGATATGTGCAGAACGTTAGTACTATTATTTCTACGGATGGTGCTGCATCACAATTATATTCTCAAGAGATTATCCCCTCCCTTGTAATAGGTGATATGGATTCGCTGCCAAAACATATTGTGGGAGTTTTATCCCAATTGACAACAATACTAACTATTGATGATCAAGACACAACTGATTTCGAAAAAGCGTTGTTGCATTGCGTTTCAATGGGACTTACGGATGTGGTAGTGTTTGGTTTTCATGGTGGCGATTTTGATCATAGTTTCAATAATGTGAGTGTTGTTGCCAAGTTTGCCAAAGATGTTCGATTTCAAATTATCGATAATGGAAGAATGTGCTTTCACATTGATTCACCTACCACTTTCCAAAATGTTAATGTAGGGGAAATAGTGTCGTTGATTACGTATGACGAAGTAAAAGTAACGACTTCAGGGTTGTTTTGGGGATTGACTGAAGAATATTTGCGTTTTGGAGAACGTGAAGGTGCCAGAAATAAGGCAACGGATTCTGAGGTTCACTTGGATATACACGTTGGTTCATTGATTGCGTGTTTTGATTTTAAGTACTAAATATTTTTGGCATTCAACAACGCAAATTGTTTGAAGTCGTTGAAAAATGTTGTACATTGCAGATTGATTTTTAACACAAGACCTATATATAGTATGAGAAGAGATATTAGACAGTGGTGGTCTCCATCATTGAACAAAAATATGGAGATAGTTGCCTATGGACATTTCGGCACTCCAATCCTCCTTTTTCCAACAGCTGCAGCTGATTACCTCGAATATGAGCGTTTTTATTTGATTGATTCTATCAAATCATTTATCAATGAAGGCAGAATAAAAGTATATTCTATTAATTCAATCAATTCCGAGAGTTGGTTGAATTCTCGAATGCATGCACGTGACAAGGCTGTTCGCCATCAACAATATAATGAGTATATTGCGAATGAAGTAGTTCCATTTATATGGAATGATTGCGGTGGTCAAGTTGGCATTATCACTGCTGGTGCATCGTTGGGTGCTTTCCATGGTGCTAATACATTGTTTAGACGTCCTGATTTGTTTGACGGAACAATTGCAATGAGTGGAACATACAATTTGATGGATTATACGAATGGGTATTTTGACGATAATTGTTATTTCAATTCTCCAATGCATTATATGAAAAATCTCCAATCAGGAACGCATTTGGATTTATTGAGAAGCAAAAAACATATCTACTTCCTCACTGGCTCTGGCTCGTATGAAGCTCCTCAATGCTCTTGGGATATGGCGAATGTTTTGGGATATCAAGGCATACCAAATTTCGTGGAAATGTGGGGTAAAGAATGGACTCACGACTGGCCAACATGGAGAGCAATGCTCCCAAAATGGATAGCGACACATTTCTAAAAGAATGCTCGTTATTTTAATGGCACTGTAATTGATAGTATCTATTTGCTGTTATTTACAGGTGTAATATGAGTCGTACAACAATTTCTTCGAAAAATACAAATTCTCTTATTCCAGAATCAAAAACAAAGAACGAAACGGAATTTCTTCCAAGTGAATTGAAAGCCCTTTTTGGGGCTTCCAATTGTCGAAATCTTTCGTATCAATGGATTGTTGGAGTTTCAACGGACACAAGAACGATAGAGAAAAATAATATATTTATTGCCATTGTGGGAGAAAATCACAATGGACATGATTCTATTGGAAGTGCTATTAAAAAATATGCTTCTGTTATCTTTATCGAAAGAAGATACGAAGAGGCAATTTTGAACGAATTCCCTGAGTTTCCTTTTGTTATTGTAGATGATACTATTGATGCATTAGGGAAATTGGCAAATTATCACCGTAGAAAGTTTTCTATCCCGATAATTGCTATTGGTGGCTCTAATGGTAAAACCACAACTAAAGAGCTAACTTCGTATTTGCTTGCACAAAAGTATTCGGTGCTGAAAACCTATAGGAATTACAACAATCTTATAGGTGTTCCTCTTACATTGCTTAATATTTCTCCTCAACATAGTTGTGTAGTTATTGAAATTGGTACAAACACCTATGGTGAGATAGAGAAGCTCTCAACGATTGTAGAACCGACCCATGGTTTGATTACAAATATCGACAAAGAGCATTTGTTGGAGTTTGTAGATTTGAATGGTGTAGAAAAAGAAGAAACAACGTTGTTTCATTTTCTTCGTTCTACGGAAGGTCATTTATTTGTCAATACAGATGATCAACGTTTGAAAAAATATAATACTCAAAATGAATATTCTACGAGTATTGGCTTTACGAATGGTGCAACTGTCAAGGGAAAGGTAGCCTTTGATACGCAATTTCGTCCAACATTGACTGTAACCTACAATTCTGTTAGTTTTTCTGCGAAGTTACGTTTGATTGGTCTTTCTTCTGCTATCAATGCCTTAGCTGCATCAGCAATTGCACTCAAATTAGGTCTCACCAATCAAATGATTGTAAAGGGCTTGGAAAGTTACGAACCAGAAGTGACCGAAACTGGATATGGACGAATGGTATTGGAAGAATTTGCTGGGTTTCATGTCATCAATGACTGTTATAATGCAAATCCTGCTTCAATGATTATGGCTTTACGAACATTGAAAGAATTGCCAAATTCTGGTAAAAAAATTGCCGTTTTAGGCGATATGTTGGAATTGGGTCAGGTTTCTTTGAATGAACATAGAGAAATTCTTCAATATGCTTTAGATTGCTGTGATCAAATTCTATTGATAGGAAAAGAATTTGCTCAAGCTTATGAAGAATTGCCAGAAACAATACAGAATGTACACCATTTTTCTACAAATACAATGTTAGTACGAGCTCTTATTCCAATGATGTCCAAGGGTAATTACACATTGGTAAAAGGGTCTCGTGGTTTAAAATTGGAAGAAGTATTGAAGGGTTTAAAAAAGCATTTTACCATTTCGTTATACTAATCTTTTCGGTTTTTTTTAGTCCTACAGTAGAATGAGTAAAAACACAACTGATACGTATTGGATGAAAAAAGCCCTTTCATTAGCAATGAAAGGTACGGGTACTGTTAGTCCCAATCCACGTGTTGGATGTGTTATTGTCAATAGATTCAATGAAATTATTGGGACGGGCTTTCATCAAGCCTATGGTGGTCCCCATGCAGAAATTATCGCCATTCGGTCGCTCAAAGAAGCTGCCGATGGTGCGACGATGTATCTTACCTTAGAACCTTGTACCATTCACGGAAAAACTCCAGCTTGTGCTCCTGTTGTTTGTGATTTGGGACTCTCTCGTGCTGTTATTGGTTCTATCGATCCCAATCCGCAAGTCGCAGGGCGTGGAGTGCAAATGCTCAAAGATTCAGGTGTGGATGTTACAATGGGCGTAGGTACCAAAGAAGCGAATTGGCTCATTCGTAGTTTCAAAAAGTTTATCACTACTGGTTTGCCCTATGTAACCGTGAAAGTAGCCCAATCCCTTGATGGTGGTATTGCCAGTTCTACGGGAGTTTCCAAATGGATTTCTTCCGAAGAAAGTAGGAAAGAAGTGCACGCTCTTCGTGGAGAAGTTGACGCTGTATTAGTTGGAAAACAAACTGCACTTATCGATAATCCGCAATTGACTGTTCGCGAATTGAAGGGACGCAATCCACTAAGATTTGTCTTTGATCGAAACTTGACGCTCCCACATTATTTGCATATTTTTACGGATTCGGAACACTCCAAAACCATTGTGTGTTGTGCACCATCAATGAAAAATTCGGAAAAAGCGAAAGAATTAGCCAAATTGGGAGTTCGGGTTTTGCCTGTACCAATTGACAAAAAAGGAAATTTCAAAATTATAGAGTTTTTGGGAATTTTGTCAGACCAATTTTTTGTTTCGCATCTATTAGTCGAAGGTGGTGGAGCTGTTGTTTCTGCATTTGCCCAAGCCGCTTGTATTGATGAGTTTCAATTGTTTGTAGCACCGTTTCTTTTTGGAGCTCCAAAGTCTATGGCGACATTGCCAGTGGCTCTCTCACCTGATGAAGCATCCAAATACTCCATCGTCGAACACAAAAAAAGTGGTGCTGATTTGCACATCATTGCTGTAAAAACAGACAGCGGTAAAGAATTTTCAGAACGGATGTTTTAATATGATTTTTTCACTTGGTGGCGTTCTTGCCATTGCTATAGCCTATCTTTTGGGTTCAATTCCATTTGCGAAAATCCTTGTGCATCTTTTTGCAAAAAAAGATATCACTAACGAAGGTACTGGGAATGTCGGTGCGATGAATTCGTATGATGTAACTGGTAGTAAATTGATTGGTATTGTCGTTGCACTTTTGGATATTGCCAAAGGTACATTGGGTGTTTACCTTGCAACGCTTCTATCAGACGGGAATTTTACTTCTATTGCCACATCAGCCGTTTTTGTTGTTTTGGCACACAATTACAATCCGTGGTTACGCTGGAAAGGTGGACGCGGATTGGCACCAACGGTCGGAGTTCTCTTGCTCATTTATCCAGTAGGAGTGTTTATATGGCTATTGATGTACGGCACTACCTACATTGCCATTCGAAAAAATATCCATGTAGCAGCAATGGGTGGAATTATTGGCTCAGTATTGCTAATCCTCTCAGCACCGCAAAAATTCCACGAAATAATGCTCCTCATCGAAGTCCAAAAAATCAGTCAACTCCATTGGATGATTATATGTTTGGCATCACTCCTTTTCGTACGTCATCTCCAACCCATCCGCGAATTTATCCTCAACGAAAGCAAAAAAGGCGGAGAATAGTCGAATAAATTTTTGACAACAAAGTTGTCATATAGTTATAGCAAAACGTTACTCCACAATGGGAGAGTGAGTTATGATTTTTTGCATTTCATAACCTGAACGGTCAAGCCCTGAAAGGGCGTACTATCATAGCATAGGGTGTAAGCCCTATGGTAAAAAAATAGGGTTTACTATATCCAATAGGGCAGACACATAGGCCTTCCCCTACCATGGATGTAATCCCGTAGGGATGAGCCATATTCTAGCCCCCGATTTCAATCTGGGGTACATAAAATCAAATATTTTCCCTATATTGCCAATCACTGACAAATCCTTTTGTATCTTTGTACAATGTAGAATTCATATTCCTTCTTTTTTATGACCATTCATACTCCCAAGCAATCGCTCAAAAAAGCGTTTTTGAAAGTAAAACATACTGTTGCTGAAATTGAAAATTTCAAGCAAAAGCTTCACAATTATTTCGATTCGTTGGATACAAAACAATCAGAAGAAAATAACAAAGTTGTCTTTCGTGATTTGCTTCTTTCTACCCATTATGCGGGATATGACATCAATACTGATGGCAGAATAGACCTTGCTCTGAAAGAAAAAAGTAGTGCTAATTTGCAAATTCTTTTTGAAGTGAAACGACCGTCCAATACTGCCGAGATGATTACCGATTCGATGTTGAATAGAAAGGCTATGCAAGAGATTTTGTATTACTATATGCAAGAACTTCACACCAAAAACAACACCTCACTCAAACAACTTATTATCACCAATTGTCATTCGGTCTATATATTTGATGCTCAAGAGTTTTATCGGTTGTTTGGCAAAAATACACCGCTCAAAAAGGAGTTTTTAGAATTCGAAGCTGGTGGTGCAACTGGTGGTACGACGGACTATTTTTACAACAATATCGCTCCCAAATATCTGCAATCGCTTGACATCGAGTGTACCAAATTTTCCTTTGATGACTACAAAAATGTTGATGACGCAACCATTGTGGAGCTGTACAAAATTCTTTCGCCAGAGCATTTACTCAAGCTCCCATTTGCCAATGACTCCAATACACTCAATACCAAGTTTTACTCCGAGCTTTTGCATATTATTGGGTTGGAAGAACGTGCAGAAAAAAGTGGCAGTAGCAAAAAAATCATTGCTCGAAAAGAAGAAGGTAAACGTAATTACGGCTCACTTCTCGAAAATTGTTTGCTCAATTTGAAGGAAACAAACGAATTAGATGGTTTGGCGAATAAAGAACGCTATGGTGATACCCAAGAGGAAATAGAATTTGCCGTTGCGATGGAGCTGTGTATCGTTTGGATTAACCGTATTTTGTTTTTGAAGTTGCTGGAAGGGCAATTGGTTTCCTATAACAACAATAGCCCAGCTCACCGCTTTTTGAATAACAAAAACTTCCCTGAATATGATTCGCTCAAAGGCTTGTTCTTTGGTATTCTTGCTCATTCGGTGGACAAACGCTCCCCCAAATATGCCAATTTCTCGCATATTCCCTATCTCAATTCATCGCTGTTTGAGCCAACGCCTTTGGAAGTGGCAACGATTCAAATCAGTAGTCTTTCCGACAATTTGGAAATTCCACTGCTTTCGGATACCGTTCTCAAAGACAATAGTGGCTCTCCCATTCGTGGGAATAAAAACACGCTTGAGTATCTGTACGAATTTTTAGATGCGTATGATTTTTCGTCCAATACCAACGATGTACTGACAACGGAGAAAAAGACGCTTATCAATGCATCGGTACTGGGGTTGATTTTCGAGAAAATTAATGGCTACAAAGATGGTTCGTTTTTTACTCCCGGTTTTATCACGATGTATATGTGTCGCGAAACAATTGAACGTGCCGTGATGCAAAAGTTTGCTGATGCGTTTTCTATTCCGTTTGCATCGATTACCGATGTTGCGAACTATCTGTCTCGCAATAATATCGATTTGAAACTAGCGAATGATATTTTCAATTCTATTACAATTTGCGATCCAGCCGTTGGGTCAGGGCATTTTTTGGTGTCATCGCTCAATGAATTGATTGCATTGAAATACCGGCTTAATATCCTTATCGATAGGAATGCACGGCATATTAGCAATCAAGCATACGAAATCATTGTGGAAAATGATGAGCTGATTGTTTTGGACGAAAAACGCAATTTGTTTCAATACAACAAAGCACACCCAGAATCCCAACGTATTCAAGAAACAATGTTTCACGAAAAGCAATTGCTGATTGAGCGGTGTCTTTTTGGGGTGGATATTAACGAAAATTCGGTCAAAATTTGTCGGTTGCGTCTATGGATTGAGTTGCTGAAGTATGCGTACTATCGCACCGATGGGTCGGGACTGGAAACGCTTCCCAATTTGGATATCAAAATCAAAACTGGCAATTCATTGCTTTCTCGTTTTCCGATTGATATTGATTTGAAAGAAGGATTACGACTATCTACCCACGGAATCGAAGGGTACAAAGCTGCAGTCCAGCTGTACAAAAAAGCATCGTCCAAAAAGGAAAAGGACGACTGTTTGGCTATCATCAATCAATGCAAATCCGAAATCCGTTTGCACGGTGAAGAACGCCATCCTCTGCAATTGCGACTCAATACCGCAGTGCAAGAATTGCACAAACTCAATACCGAAATTTCCTTTGTGGAGCCATCTCCGAAAGAGAAAAAGCAAAAGGACGCTTTGGAAAAAACCATCGCAACACTCAGCGAAGAAATCAACAATTGGAAAGAAAAGAAACAATATGCCAATGCCTTCGAATGGCGATTTGAATTCCCCGAGATATTGGACAACGACGGTAACTTCTTGGGCTTTGATATCATCATCGGCAATCCTCCGTATATTCAATTGCAAAAGGATGGTGGGTCATTGGGTAAACTCTACGAAGCACTTAATTTTGAAACCTTTGCGAGTATGGGCGATATCTATTCGCTTTTTATGGAAAAAGGATTTTTGCTTACCAAATCCAATGGTTTGATGTGTATGATTATCTCCAACAAATGGATGAGAGCAGGGTATGGCGAGAATTTGCGGAAGTTTTTAACTCAAATGCAAGGGCATCGTCTTATTGATTTGGGTCCAGGTATTTTCGATTCTGCTACGGTGGATACGTGCATTTATATTGGCACCAATACCAAAGCAACAGCACCCTTCAAAGCTATTACGATTGTCAAAGGTGAGGACGTGGATACTGTTTTGAAAGAACGGTCTGTTGATTTTGAACCCCCGATTTCTGGAGATTCGTGGGTCATTATGAACCCAATAGAACAACAAATCAAACAGAAAATAGAACAATACGGCACTCCCTTAAAAGATTGGGATATTCAGATTAACTACGGTATCAAAACTGGCTATAACGAAGCATTTATCATTGACGGTGCAACCAAAGACCACCTCATTGCCGAAGACCCCAAAAACGCCGAGATAATCAAACCACTTTTAAAAGATAATATGATTCAAGCGTATAGAATTAATTTTCAACAAAAGTATTTGATAAACTTTCACAATGGTGTTAGAGAATTACAAATACCACCGATTAACCCAGATGATTATCCATCAATTGTCAAGTATATTGATGAAGTAGTTGAAAATGTTGAAAGTGAAAAAATTAAAAGAAAAGGTGGACATACTGATAGAAATTCATCCTTCAAAACAAGAACTGATAGAGGAGTTTCTATATACAATTTGAGGAATTGTGCTTATTTGGATAAATTTGAATATCCAAAAATCATATGGAAGCAAACTAGTATTTTGCAAACTTTTGCATTTGATATTAATAATCATTTTACAGATGTAACAGGTCAAATACTAACTATGAAAAAAGATTCTCACAAAACACTGAAATATCTTCTTTCATTTTTGAATTCGAAATTAGTGATGTACTTAATGAAAAATGGAGCCATTTCATTTGGATCTGCAGGTGTTCGTTGGATACCAGCTGAAATATTACAACTTCCCATCCCCCAAATCAGCGAGGAAGAACAACGCCCATTTGAGGAATTGGTGGAGCAAATCCTCACCAAAAAAGAACGTGGCGAAAACACCGACGCAGAAGAACGCCGCATCGACGAGATGGTCTACTCCCTCTACCACCTCACCCCCGACGAAATCAACCACATCGAAGGAAAGGAGTAAGAGGAGATGGAAACTTGGATTGCATTAGGAAGTTTAGTAGTAGCTTTACTTGCGTTGGAGATTGCAAGACGTTCGTATTATAATTCACTTAAACAAACAAAAATAGCAGAAGAAGCAAAAGAAATTTCTAAAGAATCAAAAGAAGCGTCTTTAATATCAGCTCAAGCATCAAAAGCATCTGCTGAAACAGCTGAAAAAGCTATCATTGAGGGTTTTAGACCATATGTGATTGTTAAGATGTACAGTTTAGATTTTTTCTTACATATTGAAGTAGTAAATATCGGAAATAGACCAGCAATTGATGTTAGTATAAATATTGAACCGTTCTTTGATGATATAAAAGAAACATTCTTTTCAAGAGAAGTTATTAATGAACTGAGACGATTGCTAAACGTAAAAAATATAGCACCGAATCAACAATTCAATACAAAATTGATATTAAATGAGCATTACTTTGAAGTTAAAAAAGATGAAAAAGAAGATAGTCGAAAGTTTAAAATATCCTACAAGTCTATTGAAGAAATAGAATATAATATTGAATATACAATTGACATTCTAAGTTTTTTGATTTCTGTGAATTCTGCAGATATATCAGCTGGTCAACACCTTAGAGATATTGAAAAACAATTAGAAATATTGAACACTCACGCAAAAAACATTAATACAAACATCAATAAATTAAAACCATAGTACTATGTTAGAAATATTAGGATTCTCGTTTAAAAACTTCAAAGGATTGATTGATGAAAAGATTATCTTTGTTGACAGAAACTGGAGTGTCATACCAGTAGTAGGTTTAAATGAAAGCGGTAAAAGTACTCTACTTGAGGCTATATATACCGGATTTGCTGTATTTAAAGAAAACAATCAAAACTTCTTTAAAGAATACTTAGAACACTGTTATCCGCTCAAAAATGCTTCAAAAGAAGTGATTTTAGAAATAAATATAGAACTAACAAACTTAAGTAATTCAAATCAAGACTTTAAACACAACTATGAAACACTACTCGAGATTATGCCTGATTTGAATAGTGAGTCAATTTATCTTAATTTCAAAATTTCATATAAAGATTTGTTAAAATTCAATCAGGCATTTGGGTTTGAAATACATAACAAGTCATTGAATGAATTTCACTCTTTTAATGACGCAAATGTAATTCGAAATACATGGTACTATGATTTCAAAACAATGTTACATAATATCTTGCCCACTACTTATTACTATTCTTCACAAGGTAAAATTCTCTCAGATTTTTTTGCTTTAAGCCGAAGCAAAAAGTCATTAGCGGATAGGAACGAATTTTTATTATTCAACCAATTATTTTTAAAAATCTTTAAAGATTACGAGGAAGTTGAAAACATCATTGCAAGTGACAAGACAACAGATAAAGGAAAGAGAAAAGACATAGAGGACAAGCTGAATACTTGGTTAATTCCGGCTTCAAAGAGAGTATCTCAACTGTTATTTGATATATTTGGACAAAATGAAGAGATAAGCAATGAAAAACCGTTCGAAATTATAATATCACTTGAAAAAGATAACCATTACGGTGCAATTAGCACTTTTTACTTGAAAAGAGGAAATCATTCCTATCGCTTAGATAATTTAAGCGATGGAATTCGATGGATAGTCTCGATTGTTTTAGTAATTGAAATCTTAGTAAAAGATTCTGAAAATGTGCTTCTTATCTTAGATGAACCTGGTAATCATTTGCACCCTAATGCACAAGAAATTCTAATTGAATATATTATCAAATCGATTGGAGATAACCGTCTAATATATTCTACGCATAGTCATCATATGATTCCAAGAGCTTATGTTGATGATGTACTTATTGTTCAAAATTCATTGTATAAAAATTTTGACATTGGAAATGTAAATATTTCAATTCAAAATTTTAGTAAGTATGCTACTGCTGTTGAGCAAGAAGAGAAAAATAGTAAAGAGGGTAGTTCCGGATCTGCATATACAGACCCAATCTTAAAACTACTCAAACACTCTTTATCTGAATTAGAATTACAGCCTACAGTTGTAATCATGGAGGGGAAAATTGATTTCTTTGTGTTTGACTACTTTTTAGAAATTCTGAAAAAGAAGTATCCTGATAAATATACATTGAAATCTAAGATGCTACGACCTGCAAGAAGTGCAACAAAAACACCTACTTTAGCCATGCAATGTTTTAATCAAAGACATGAGTTTTTAGTAATATTAGACTCAGATGATGAAGGAATTACCACACAAAATAAAATAAAGAAAAATAAACACTTACAGACACAAGTATATACTATTGGAGAAATTCTTCAAAAAAATGGAAACAAAATCAGAGTTACGGAAGATCTTTTTGAAGATAAAGATATTGAAATGTTAAAATTACTTCATCCCTATTATAACGAAAATAAAGATATTATTCGAGCTGGTATGAGAAAACTTCTAAAATTAGAAAGATACTCTGGTAGAGATACAAATGTTATACATCCATTTTCTTCACAAACTATGGATAGATTCGAAAAGATTTTTGACTTTATTGAAGAGCAATTTACAACGGGTATAAAAAAACGAGAATGTGAATTACAAGAAATTGAACTCAAGAAAAAAATTGAAATATAATCCCCCCCACCCAAGCGACCCACACGGTCGCTTTTTTTTTGCGGAAATGTGAAAAATCGTGTGAAGTGACGTGTGAGGGCAATGTGGTGGATATCTTTGTGTAGATTTTTTTTTATGGAGAAATTAGTTGAAGAATCAAAACCGAAAATTATACATAACAGCCAAGGAGTTTGAAATAACATTCAAATCCATGTACCATAAAAGTGAGGAAGATTTGTACCGAAAAGATTTTGAACACTTCCTAAAGACAGGAGAGGGGCCTCCAGTAGAGTTTCAAAAAAGTAGAGATGTTGGGCTTTTAATACGGGTAGAAGATAAAGACAATAAGAAATAGTTTGTTAGATTTTGCCCCTCTCCCCATCCCTCTCCCCGGAGGGGCGAGGGAGCTTGTTGTTTTTTCTTTCCCTCAAGGGGAGAGAGAGTTTTTAATGATTAGTTTACAATAGAAAATCAGGTATATTAGTCTCAAATTTCAATACTTAAAGATTTCCCTCGCCCCATAGGGGAGAGGGTTAGGGAGAGGGGGTAAAACCATCTTGAAAATCAATAGTGAGAAGTTGACTTTTGCAAAACAACTTCGCAAACAACAAACTAGTAC
>JAEUSM010000012.1 GCA_016788785.1 Candidatus Kapaibacterium sp. | reverse complement strand
TTGATTTTAAATGATATTCTAATGCTTCTTCAAATTGTTTTTCATTACGTCTAAGTCTATGTAAATATTCATACACTTCTTTAATTACATCTTTTGCACCAATTTCTTCGCCAAGTACCAAAGCCTTTTGAAGATACTCTTTTGCTTTTCTAGCATCGTAAAAAGGAGATTCTGTTTTTGAATAGACAATCCCAATATTCAAAAGATTTCCAGCAATTCCATTCTTATTTCCAATATCTTCAAAGATTTGTAATGCTTTTGAGTAATACTCTAAAGATTTTGGGAAGTCTGAAAGTTGATAGTAAACATTGCCAATATTCCTAAGGATTGCTGCAACACCAACTTTTTTTCCAATTTCTTCATTGATGTGTAATGCTTTTGTGTGGTACTCTAATGCTTTTGAGTAGTCCGAAAGATCGTAGTAAACATTTCCAATATTCGAAAGGTTAATTGCAATACCATCTTTGTTTCCAAGTTCTTCATTGATGTGTAATGCTTTTGAGTTATACTCTAAGCCTTTGGGGTAATTCGAAAGATTTTTGTAAACAATACCAATATTCCCAAGGTTAATAGCTATTCCAAATTTGTTTCCAATTTCTTCATTGATGTGTAATGCTTTTGAGTAATACTCTAATGCTTTAGGGTAGTCAGAAAGTTGATAGTAAACAATCCCAAGTAGATTATAGACCTTTGCAAGTGATTCGGCATCTTCTTGGATTGCCTGTTTTTCCAAGAGTTCATGAGCAAAGACTATTGCTTCATTATTGTTTGAAGATTTCCCTAAATTTCTTAATTTTTCAATTGCTTGTTTGATTTCTTCTGGAGTCATATTGGTTTTGGAAGGAAGTATTGGTTTTTGTCGTACGAATATACGAAAATAAAGGTGAATATGGATGATTGAAGAGTTTGAAAGTAATGTCTCAGTAGTGTAGAGGAATGCCCCCTCTCCCCCACCCTCTCCCTCATGGGGGAGAGGGAGCTGTTGCCGTAGGTGGTTACATCTATAAGACGCCCATATTTGGCGTCTCTACGATTGTTGAAAAATTATACTATACTATCTTAAACGAGATGTCTAATGCTTTGACGGAGTGAGTGAGTGCTCCAACGGAAATATAATTGACTTTTGTTGATGCGATTTCGGAGAGGGTTTCGATGGTTACTCCACCGGAAACTTCAGTTTCGATGTGTTTTGGAATGATTAAAACTGCTTCGTGCATTTGCTCAATGGTGAAATTATCAAGCATAATTCTATCGACTTTTCCAGTTGCGATTGCTTTTTGGACATCTTCAATAGTTCTAGCTTCTACTTCAATTTTATACCGTCCGCTTGAATATGAAAATGCTTTTTCAATTGCAACTTCAATACTTCCATTAGCGTCAATATGATTATCTTTGATGAGAATCATATCCCACAAACCAAAGCGATGATTCATTGATCCACCACAATGAACTGCATATTTATCTAAAACACGAAAACCGGGAATTGTTTTGCGAGTATCCAAAAGTTTTGTTTGAGTATTTTCTAAGACTTTAGAATATTCATACGTTGTTGTCGCAACGCCAGACATTCGTTGCAAAAAATTGAGTAAGGTTCGCTCTACAATTAGCAAAGAACGTACAGAACCTGTAAACACCCCAAGAACAGTTCCTTTTGCATAATACTTACCATCTTCAGCAGAAAGAGTGTAATCAATTGACACTCCAAATACCTCAAAAATCCATGGAATAATTGACAAACCTGCAATGACACCATCTTCTTTGAGTAATAGTTTTGCAGACCCTTTCAAATCCTCAGGAATTGTGCTATTGCACGTAACATCACCTGTTCTGACATCTTCATTAAATGCCAATTGAATTAAAGAAACTATTTCTTGTTTGTAATCAGATAAATTCATTGGATGTTATTTACGTAAATCTACGACTGAAAAATTTTTGGGTGGAGTAAAAGTACAATCAATCGCTTTAACGTTCTTCTCTTTGATACTAAAAATACGAAAATACTCACTTTGAGCGTTCATTTCAATGACAATTCCGGTTATAGATTTATTAGTTACTTCCAGATTTAATCTATTCACATTTTGAATTATCGATTCAGTATTTTTTGGAAGCAGGGTTAAAACAGAGCGCTTTTGTTTAGCATCAATGACTTTCAATTCTGTTGGTATATAATTTTTAATTATATTGAAAAAAACTTCATCAATTGAAAAGCTGTTTCTGTTTTGTTTTACTGATGAAATTACAACACTTTTTTTCTGAGTATCAACATTCCAAATAGTTACTCCATCGCAATACAGTGTTCTACCAGAAGTTTTGATTTGATATTTATTCCCAAACGTTGCAAAAATAGTACTTCTATCCGGTAAATTTTGGGTAGCAAAATCTATTTGAATGCCTTTATACTTTGTATATTGATTAACTAATGTTTGATGAACAGATTCTTTCGTTTGTTGTGCAACAATGATGAATGGACTAAAGAGGAGCAATATGATTATTAGAATTTTCATTTTGGGTCTCCTTGATAATATTCGAGTGTAGTGAGCTTTTTAACTGTATCTGCAATAATGGACGAATCTGCACACAACCCAATTGTCAAAGCATCAGGTTGAATATGTTGTTGTTTGATATAGTTAAGAGTATTAACGTCCAAATTTCCATAGTATTCAATCAATTGGAGCGGATATTCCATCGGTAAATTTTGTTGCACCAATTTCACAAACATAGATAGTAATTTTTGGGGGGTTTCCATTAAACGCGAATAGGAACCAAGTAAATACTGCTTTGTTCTAAGCAATTCTTCTGCTTCAATTGGTTCATTTTTCAGTCGTTCCCATTCAGTAAATATAGAAACTAATGTATCTTCAATGTACTCATTTCCTACTGATGTATATGCGACAATTTCAGACGCAACTGACTTAGCAGAAATAGCTGCATACGCTCCATAGGTATAACCTTTTTGCTCTCGTAATAACAATGAAAGTCTACCAAGTATACTTCCACCGAACAAAGAAATGAGCATATTCATTGCTGGCGAATCTGGATGTGTAGGTGCAATTCCATTTTGACCTACTTTTATAACTACTTGTTTTGATTGATCTTTATGTGCAATAACCGAATGTCTTTGGTTTGTTGAATTTACAAATACAGGTTGAATTTCAAGTGATTGTGAAGATAACAGTGAAAAATAGTTTTTATTCATTCTCTCCAATAATTCATTTTCAATAGTTCCAGTAATGAATACATCTACCGTTGAATTTTGAAGAATGGAATCATAAACCTTTTTCAATTCATCTTGTTGGTATCCTATGAGCGAAGCAGAAAATCCACCAAAAGGTTTGGCATAATAATGACCTTTATAAAACGAAGAACTGAAAGCTAATCCACACAAAGAATCTGGGTCTGAATCTCTGAAAAGTAAATCAGCATCCATTTCCTTTTTTACTTTTTGAATTTCAGAATCTGAAAAGGTTGAATGTAATAATGAATCAAATAGTATTTCAAGACATTGTTCGAAGTGTTGTTTTAACGAAGAAAGATTAACAGCGAAAGTTTCAAAATTTGATGAAAAAGAATATGATGCTCCCAGAAAATCAAATTGTTCTGATATTTCTTGAGCATTTCTTTTGTTTGTTCCTCTTCCAATTAACTTTGTTGCTAGTTTTTTCAATCCTGGTTGTTCAATTATCGTATTATTTCTGAAGAGGATGGTCATACTAATCAACGATTGATTTTCCTCTTGAAGTAGATATAAATCTTTATTTGTTCCAATAGAACGAATGGAAGGTAAAGGAATATGAATTGTAGGCGTTTTATCGGAAATTGGTGCAATTTCTTTCAAATCATTAAACGAAACTTGTTGTATCATATCTTATCGTATTTCAATTTTGACGGTTCTGGAATAGAATCTACCTTCCGGTAAATTGTTGTTATAGGTCGTATCATCAGGACCAAATCCAATAATTTCTTTTTTTCCTGAAAACAATGTAGAAATAGAATTTGCTCGCTTCAAAGATAATTCTTTATTATATTGTGGAGAGCCAATAACATCGGTTGTTCCAATGAATTTTAGGGTTTTGTTTGTAAAATCTCTTGAAGTATACGATTGTAATTGTTGTCTCATTTGCTCTGTTATTTCTGCAGAATCATAGTCAAATAGCAATACAGAAAGCACTTCATTTTCTACTATTGACGTATCTTTAATTATCACTTTTATTGATTTGGTAGAAGTTTCAGTTGTATCAGATGATGTTGAAATTAGAGAAACTGAAACCTCATTTTGTTTTATTGTATTGTTGTCAAAAACAGAATTTGTCAGCAATGAAATTGGGAATCTGTATGTTGCAGATTTCTTATCGACTAACTCTAACATTGAAATATCGTATTTTTTATACTCTTCATTGTACATAATTTCAAATTCTTGTTTTTTAAATTGGGTGTTATTTAATGTAGGTTTTAAATACAATGGAGTTTGCGATATATCATCGTAAACTTTTTGAATTACAATAGGAGCTAAGATGGTATTATTTGTTGAAGATAGTTCAACTCTGCGATTTTCAGCATGACCAAATTCAGATTCATTTCGCGAATTTTTTGGTGGTAATAAACCGTTTTTCAATTCTATTTGTGAAGGATTTGCTCCCAAAGAAACCAATGCATTTTTCACAGATTCTGCACGTGCTTTAGAAAGTTCAAGCGACTGTTCAGCAGTTGTTTCGTTAGAAGTATACCCACTGATTGTTACAGTAGTCGTTGGATTTTCTTTTAAGCGTAATGCAACTACAGAAAGAATTGAATAATAGTTTTCTAACGAATTTATCGAGGATTCTACTTTAGAAGTTCTTTTATATCTTGATGGAATTTCAGAAGAATTTTGTTCAAAAAATATAAAAGGTAATACTGGAATTGATACTTTTTGGATTTTTCTGTAAATAGTAACTGCAGTTTCAACTACTTCAAGCCCTTGTGGATCTTTTGTTATGACAAAATCAGGTTTTTCTTTAAATATCTTTTCTGTTTTTTTCTCTTGTAAATATTCGAATTGAATATATTGGATTTCAACAGAAACACGATATCTTTCTGTATTTGTACCTTCATTCAATGATACCAAATTGGTAGTTCTATTTTTTATTCTATCAAACTTGACCAATCCAGAACTTGAAATATCATTTGTGGATTTAATGACTGTATCTCTTACGTAAACGGTATCATACAATTGCATAAGAGGTTTTTTAATAATAGAATCCTTTGGAAGAATTTTGCCTAATGAAACACCTAATCTAATAGACGACAATTTCCAATCTACTGCCGAAGTAAGAGATTGAAAAGGAAAATGATAGGTTAATTCCGGTACGATTTCATAGGAATTTTTTATAAATGTATTTCGAAAACCACCAATAGCAAAACTCTGCAAACTCATTGAAGGAATTTCACCAGAACGAGGGTTACGAGTAGTAATTCCAGGCAAAAAACGCACTGAATCCGGTGAAAATATCTCTTCTTCTTGAGTAAATCCTTTTCCAATAAAATATCCTATTGAAGCTCCTCCAAAAATGTCAAATGATGAAAAAAGTCTGTACCCTAATAATGCTTCAAATGAAATGGATGACAATTGTGCTGAAATTGTGTGACGAAAAGTCCCTGGTACAGGATTACCATTGATTATGAAAGTTGTTGGTTCAAATGCTTCTAATTGAGAGGGAGATTGAAAATACGAAAGTCTCGGTAAAATGTATACTCGTTCAGAAATTGGAAGTTGATAATACACTCCCAAATTTAAACCGATAGCGTTGATTGCAGAAAATGTGGCTGGTGGTTTAGAAAAACCTGGCAATTCAGAAAAAGATGAAGAAATGAGATTATAATTAAGACCACCATTCAATCCAAACGATGAATGTACAGATTGAGAATTTGCTGTTACACAAATAACCAGAAAGAAAATGAGTATGAAACAGAATTTCAAAAGGATTGAACGTTTAATTTGAAATGAAAAACCCTCTATAAATTCGATAGAGGGCTGTGGATATATAACTAAAAATTGAAGAATTTATTTTATAAGAATTAAAGGTTCAGAAAGAATCTTTTCTTTCGTTTCAAATACAATTCGATAGTTTCCAGATGGAGTATCTTTCAAATTATACTTTAATCTGTAAGAACCTAAACTTAATAATTCTTTAGACAATAAGTTTACTACTTTTTCTCCATTTTGAGAAAATATTGTTACGCTTACTGTTTGTTTTTCAGGATTAGTAAATTCGATAGTAACTTCGTCTTTGGTTGGCAAAGGATAGACATTCAATGCACTTGGACCAGCATCAACAAATTTGATAGTTGTAAGGTTACACATTCCATCAACTGAAAAATAGGTCGGTCCATCGACTGTTGTCACTTCCAAGAATTTTAATGAATCTGTGTCAAATCCCCAAGGAATTGAGCGTAATTCTGATACGGTAGAATCAGGAACCATAACAACAAACTTCATTTCGGCTAATTGACCTGCCTTCAAAGAATCAACATCTCTAAAATTGTAACGAATTAATCCTTTTTGTTCTATAACAGTTGGAGCAGGAAAGATTGTTGATGTATAACCAATAAACTTTAGAACCCGAGGGTTATAAGTAAAATCGACATTAAATCGAACTTTCTGCAACCAAAAAGTAGTATCTCGTAAAAACAATGAAACATCTGTATCAATCATTAAAGGAATAGTAACAGTATCTGTAATCATTCCTCTACTTGGCGTTACAGGTGTAAAGCTAATAGAAGGCACATATTGCAATTCTAATGGAGTTGGATATCCAATTCCACTAACAGTAGTTGAATCACCAAATGCACAAGCTGATATTTTTCCAAGTGGACTGAGCGAGACACCACCAGCATACGCCAAAGTATCAAAACTTTGTTTTGAACGAGGACAGAATTGTACCAATGCAGAAATAGTATCACCAGGTTGAACAAAGGTATTCAACAAATTAGGGTCTAAAATCATTTGAACATCTCCATTTTGAAGTTGTGATAATGACCGAACTTGAATTGGTACATCGCCAGTATTTCTAAAGACAATTTGCCTTGTTACACAATCCAAGATTCGAACTGAATCAAATTGAATTGGTGTTTCAATCGCAAGATCTGCTTTTAACACTTGTATAAAACCAAAACTATTACCAGCAACAATTTGGAAATATAATATTCCTTCTGTATCAAATTGCACCGAATCAATATCCAATCGAACAACAGCACGATTTCCATCATTGGACACAAATCTAAAGACTGCCAGTGGAGTTGTTGAATCAAATTGACAGTAATTTTTGAGTAAGATAGACTTACCAATTCCAGACTGTAAATCGGTTACAAAATAGCCCGGTTGAAGTAACAAACTAGAAAAAGTATCTGCTAAGCATCCAGGACGTTTCAAATACTCAGAATCAATATCCAACAACCGAATTGCATTTGTATCGTATCGCATTCTAAAGGAAATATCAGCAAGATTTGCAGGTATTTCTCGAGTAGAATACAACGGAATCGAAATAGTATCACAGGTTGTCATTTTGAACGTATCAAGAGTTGCATTTGTCAACGTAGAGTCAAATGTCATTGACAAACCAAAAGCTGGTGCAAATCCTCTACCTCGTACGAGAATTGTCGTATCCCTATCAACGCACGGTTCAGACAAATGAAGTATCATTTTTGCAGTATACAATCTTGGTGCACGAGGATAGAAGTCAACGACAAATTCATTTCCAGTCAATGAATCTAATGTAATCGGGAAAGGAAGATTATTTCGTTCTCTAACTGTAAAGACTCTCTCTTCAGGTTCAAAGGTTATAGAATCAATGACAATTTTGGGTTGATCTGGATTAACATTAACTCCTGGAATAGTTACATCAACGCTAATTGGATTTGCATTAGTATCTACACGAGTATCTGGGAAGCCAACTGTCGTTGGATTTGGCTCCATAAGCAACATTCGTTTTCCAGCTAAAAACACTTCATATTTAGAATTCCATCCTGAACCTGAAGCCTGTATGTGTAGTCTTGCGGCAGAATTTAAGAATTGAGGTAATGAAGGTGTATTTGGACAATATACAATTCTCAATGTATCTCTTCCTAAAGGAGGAATTTGATATGGATACGTACCATTAGGAGAATATGTAGAAAACCAAGAAAACAACTCTGGAGTACCATTAGTTACTCTTGTATCGTCAATCCAAATACTATCTATAGTCATTGGATGGACTAACGATTGATTTAATAGTGGTATCTCACGTGTCTTACATTCACAAGGTTTCGTGAAACCAAAATTGATTAATGAAATAGGAGCATCTAATTGAATGATAACACCTTTTCCGTCAACAGAACCCGAGTCAGTTCTTGCACATGGTGCATCTGATTGAACAACGACCCTACCTGCAAAGGTTTGTACTGAATTTGGAGCAAATTGGACAAATGCAAGAATAGAATCTCTTGGTTGTAACAACGTCGGAATTGGTCTTGATGTTCCAACCAATGTATATCCATTCGGTAATATTACATTATTTACATTCGCCGCAATTGCAGAGGTATTTTCTATGAGTAAGGTATCTACCTTTGAATCACCAACTTCTAACGTACCATATTGCGTAAAATCTGTTACTAAAAATCTTGGTGTTTGGGAAAGTCCAATCATGGAAGCAGCCCAATTAACTACTGGTGAGCCAAGAGTTTGATAACGAATATATGCTCTGTCAGCTCTATCGCGAGTTATATCATTCGGTGTATATCGGAATATAAAACGAGTAATTTCATTTGGTTGTAATGAAATACTTGTTGGTAAAGTTGCAGGAGAAACTAACTGAAATCTATTTGTTGGATTATCAAATACTAAATTCGATAACACCTGATTAGACGTTGAAATATTTCGAATATCTAATGTATCTAATTCTGATGAACAACCTAAGACATTCTCTGTTCTCATCACTATAGGCTCGTATTGATAGATTTGTTTAATACCTATGCCAGTTACCGGAATACATTGCGTAATGAAACAACGTTGCTCGTAAAAACAGATTTCATCAGGATAGGTAGAGTCTACTAATGGAGTAAACGTAATAGGAATCGAGCGTGTTTGACCTGGTAAAAGAACAGTTCCTTGTGATCCTGTCAGGAAATAAGCTTCACCACGACGCAAGAAGAAAGAAAGTCGTAAGGTATCAACACCAGTATTAGTAACAACTACATTTTGAGTCGCAGATTGACCTACAATAACTTGTCCAAAATCAACTGTTTGCGTTGACCAAGTAACTTCTGGTTCGAATCCACGACCTTTTACTATGATTTTTTTACGAATAGTACATCCACCCACACGAGTTGTAAAAACAACTGAATCACGGATATTTCCACTGACCGTTGGTATCATACGTATCCAATTTGGACGATACCCTGTAGCTGGATCCAAAGTAAGAGGATAGCTAAATTGTTTATGTATGAAATTTGGCGGTACTGAAACTGATTCTAAAACAATAGGTTCACCAGTTAAATTTTGCCAAGTATATTCTTGTACATCACTTGCCCAATCAACACAGGTAGTTCCAAAATTCATCGAATCTACTCTACCGGTTAATGAACTTGGTGTACGTATTGCCAATACTTCTTGTACTCTTCCTGATAGATTGACTTGTGCATAACCAGGTGGACATTGATCTGTAGATAATATTCTTATGGAATCAATATAAGTAGCTGACGAATCTCTTGAGAAGAATCGTACAGTTACATCGACACATTGTCCTGGCGCTAAAGTTATAGGTAAAGGAATCGATGGTATAATCTGAAAAATACCTGGTCTTGCATTTTGAAAATCAGTAATCGTAATTGGACGAGCATTACCTACTAATGCAGAGTTATTACAAATTCTAAAGATAGAATCTTCTGAAGGTTTTTCAACACAATTTGCATAAAGAGTATCAAAAGCTATTGAGGATCGAGAATAACTTAACTCAGTAATTCTTGTTATAATAAGTGGAATTGAGACTGTATTCCCACATCGATTTGTTGGTCTCACCTGTAGATTTGCCCGTAAATTTCCAACAGTTGAGCCTGTATAAGTTACGGTTATCGTAATTGGAACGCCAGGAGTTAATGTAGCATTCGGTTGTGAAACGCGAAAACTAGAAGCATCAGGACCAGTAAGAGCAAAATTAACAGTACTTCCACAAATAGTTGTGTCTAAAATAGTAAATTGCCAAGATTGAGTATTGACACAACGAATAGTATCTCGAACTTGTGTTGGAATTGCAGAGACTCGTAATAAACTTGTTCGAGTACTATTTTGACATGATGCACCACTTCTGGCACGACCAGTACTATTACCATTTGAAGCATCACACAAGGTAAAGTTTGATGATTGTTCGTTAAAACGATAATATAAAATTAACCCAGCTTCATTTCCATTCAGCGATAAATCTCGATTACAAAGTATTTGTGTTGGTGTACGAACAGTATTCCACATACGAAATTCATCTATTTGTCCACGAAATGTTCTATTGGAAGCATTATCAGAAAGGCTATTAGTACTTGCGATTTGCGTTAATAATTCAGGGCGTTCTAATGGTCGAAGTTGGGTTGCAGGGTAGGTTGCATTTCTTGCACTATCTACAACAACACCATCGATATACAGATATATTCGTTGATTTTGTCCATTAAATACTGCTGCTACGTGTGACCATCTATTATACAATGTAGAACCAGGAATTGAGAGGATAGTATTATCAACAGAACGCAATTTTGGTCCAGTACCGTTGATTTCAAACACTAAATTGTCGTTGGAATCAAAATACAAAACCCATTGATCATTGTCATCATTTCCTGGGCCCCATAAACCTGCAACATACACTTTAGAACCTGCTTGGCGAGTAGGATTCATCCACATTTCTACTGTCATTGACGTACTCAACTGTAATTGACGAGCAGTTTTATCTATATCAACATAATGTGCACCACGACCCGAACTAACAGTTAAAGTTAAGGCTCTTCCGATACAATCACGTGGATTGTCACAACTCGCAACTTGTGAGAATATTTCTACTTTTGAAAGAAATAGAACAAATAAAAACAGTATAATTGATTTCAAAATAAACCTACTTTATCGAGTTACAGAAAAATTGGATGTATAGTGATATCCATTTGCTTCTAATACTGCGACAAATGAACCACTATTTGCAACAGTCAAAGGAATTGTATGGAATCCACTATTGAGATGTCCATTATAGATTTTTTTGACTGCCACACCTCTTGTATCATAAATAGTCAAAGAAACATTTGTAGGATGTTTTAATAAAAATGAACAAACAGAATTTCCTCGAGAAGGATTAGGGTACAAGTCAAATGGAGTTCCATTTACTGGCTCAATTAATTCTGGAACAGAGGTAACACGCTTTTTGATTGTTCCAAGTCTATTTACTTTTGCACCTAAAATTTGCTCAATAGTTTCTGGAGTTTCTTCGAACCAAGATTCCAAAATATCAACATAAACTCGACGGTAGTCATTTTGATAGACAATATCACCATTATTGGTAAAGTTTTCCAAATCAGGGGGATTTCCGTATACAGCAGCATTAACATTTCGCCCGAAAACAAATTGAACCGATGCAGCACCATGATCGGTACCACGCGAACCGTTTTCGAATGGTCTACGTCCAAATTCTGAGATTGTCAAACCAACAACCTTTTCACCAAATCCTTGTTGAATTGCATCATCCATAAATTGACAAATACCGTTTGATAGGTTATTAAGCAATGATGGATGGAAACCCAGATTATCAGATTGTTGCTGTTGAACGTGGGTATCAAAACCACCCATAAAGCACATATAGACCTTGGATTTTAATCCTCCAGAAATCAATCTCGATATCAATCGTAATTGTTGTGCAAAACCTTGAGAATAATTTACAACATTTGTACCTTTATCAAAAGCGGCTTTCACTTTTTGGGAATAAACATCAGATTGTTTTGCAATTGTTCGGATGAAATTAAATTCTTCTTGATAGTTGTTCGTTGCAGGGTCGAAATAATCTTCGTCTGGTGTTAAACCAGCACCTTTTTGGAAAAAGGAATCTGGATCACGTAATGTAATTCCCATATCACCTGATTGTGATTTAAGCAACATTGATAATGAACCACCAATTTGGATTGCTAATGGATCTTCAGGTATCACTAATGGAAAGTTTGTCAAATTTCTTTCAAAGTAACGTCCCACCCAACCAGTATCTAAACGTACATCAGGATTTGAAGAATTGATTCCTGAAAGCCAAATATCGGTTGAACGGAAATGGGATAAATTTGGATTTTCGTAACCAACATTTTCAATAACTGCTAAATTTCCTTGTTCTAACAAATTGAGCATTCCTCCATTATGAACATTTTCCACTAATGCAGGATGCAAAAATACATCTGAACCTAATATACGTACTGCAGTATCTTTTACTACGGAAATTCCGGGGCGTAAATTATAATAATTGTCATCTTCAGCAGGAACAATGGTATTCAAACCATCATTGCCTCCGAACAATTGGATGATAATCACAATATTATCATTGTTCATAAAGTTTGAGCCCAAAGCACTCGAAGGTGATGAAGCAAGTAAGGGCATACCTCCAATTATAGTTGGAGCTGCTGCTGTGGCTATTGCGGATTTTTGTAAAAATGATCTTCTATTCATTGGGATTACTTTCTTAACATAGTTGAAAATCAGGTGCTTTAGACATTGAGACTAACATATTTCTCACTCCTCTTGCTGTTCGAACTGGGTCGTTTAAAATAGTTGGCCATTCGTAATCAAAATCGAGAGTATTTCCTAATAATTCTTGGGTATAAAATTCTTCTCGAGTTGTGGAAACTGCAACAGGTAAAAAATACGAAATGAGGTCTTTTGCTAAAGTACGTACATTCGTATAATCTGGAAATTTTCGAATAAATTGATTCAAAACTGTGTCAGATAATCCACGGAAATACGATTCTGCAACATTTCTTCGTGTAGGGTAAGTAGCAGTACTAATCCAAGTTCTATATCCAGGCCAACCACTAACATCAGGCGGATCCATTAGTTCTTGGTTCAATTGTACCATTGTTGCTATTGTATTAGAAAGTGCAGTTCCAATAGAACGTTGCATACCAATAAGAAATTCTGCAGGTGTTTTGATTTGTACACCCATCACTTCTGTTGAATAGAAATGATTTGAGGTGAAAAGTTTTACTAATAATGGTCGAATCAAAAAGTTATTAGAAACAAAGGTATTTGACATTTCTGTTAAAGCATTTTCATCAACTTCTGCTCCATTGCTGTAAACAAAAAAGTTATACATTTTTCTTGAAATAAATCGTGCAATAGCATTAGCACGTTTATCAAACAAAATGTTAATCAATACACGTACTTCTTGTTCGCGAACTTGAGATTCATTATTACTATCGGTAGTCCTAGAAGGAATGGTTTCACCCATAAATTGTTTTGCTTCAACATCATGAGCTTGAGGAAAGAAATATGTCTTAAAATATCCATTTGGATACGGTTCATACAAAAATCCATTAGCTCTCCAACCAGTCAGAACTCGAGCTGCTTCTTTGACATCACCTTCAGTGTAAAAACCAATACCACATGTATAGAGTTCCATTAATTCACGAGCATAATTTTCGTTTGGTTTCCCTTTGTTATTTTGAACCCCACCTAAATAAAAAAGCATAGCAGGGTCTAAGGTGATATCCTCAACAAGAGCTTTAAAATTAAGCAATCTGTCCTTCCGAATGAGTAGATTTTGCCGATACAACAATTGCGGTGGCATAAAATACTCATCAAAAGTAAACTCTGAAGTAAAATGACCAGACCAAAATAGCGTCAGTTTTTCTGAAGCAGTTGAGCCTTCAATACGCATTTGCTCCAACCACCAATTTACTAACGATCTATAGTTGCTTTGCATCAATCCTTCGATTTGATTTTTCAACTCTGCAGATCCAATTCCTTCAGGGTTTTCATTCGGATTGTCAATCCAAGGACCAGGAGTTGTTGAAGGAGTTACATCATCAGGACCTAACAATAATTCTACAGCTTCACGGGGCGTTTTGCCCGTAATTTGATTGACTAACTCTGGTGTAGGACCAAACGTAACTCTGCGTAATAAATGCGTTGCTTCATGTCGAGTAAGTGGTGAAGTTTTCTCTGACATATCTGCAACAGATTTGACTGTTTGCGTTGTCGGTACATCCGTTAGATTTGTGGATTGCAATCCCATCAAGGATTGAAATAGTCCTCTTCTATTCATATTTATGTACTTTCAAAAGTTGTATGAAAATTGAATTTGTTACAATATACTATTTATAACGAATATACTGTATTCTTACTACAAAAATATAACACTTTACTTAGAAAAAAGTTACAAAACAATTCAGTATATTTGAATTGTTACATTTTGAAACAATTTCTAGTATACTTTTGAGAAGCCCTAAATAAGCTTCTCAAAATCAATAAAGTCAAGCCCTGAAAGGGTGTATTATCTCAGTATAGGGTGTAAGCCCTATGTTGGAATTGTAGGTGTGGATTCTTCAGAAACGCAAAGCATTGCGTCTCTACAAAAAACACGTCAACTCCCTCGCCCCTTTGGGGAGAGGGGGAATTCCACTACAAAATCCATAATCACCTTTATTTTTGTATATTAGTATATCAATTATCCTATCCAATCTTTCGAAAACTAAATGACACCCGAAGAAATTCATCAATCGATAGATACTTTACGAGAGTTATTGAATAATTCTCAAAATAGTGAGGCGAAGGTATTTGCTAAGGAATTGATTGAACATTCAGAAATACATAAAGATCAAGAATCCCTTTCTAAAATTTATAATTTACTTGGTAATGTTTACAAGAATGTTTCAGATCTTTCTATTGCTTTAGAATATTTTGAAAAGTCACTTAAAATCGATGAAAAATTTGAAAACAAATTAGGTATAGTATCAAATCTTTCAGGAATGTCGTTTGTATACGTCAGTCTTTCTAATTATTCAAAAGCATTACAACTTTTAGAAAAATCCCTACAGATTAGTAATGAGATTGGAAACAAAAAGAATATTGCTTCTGTATTAGCAAATTTTGGTATAATTTATCAAAATCTAGCCGATTACTCTAAATCAATAGAGTGTTACGAACAAGCGTTATTGATTCAAGAAGAATTAGGCAATAAACATAGTATTGCAATTAATTATGGAAATATTGGGAATGTATATACCAGACTTTCAGATTTCTCCAAAGCAATCGAATATTATAAAAAAGCAATTCAAACAAGTGAAGAGTTTGGAATAACTGTTGGATTACAATTTTACTTTGGTAACCTTGGTAGTGTTTATTCGTATATGAATGACTACTCAACAGCATTAGAATATTACTATAAAGCATTAAGTATAAATGAAAAACTTGAAGATAAACTTGGAATAGCAAATAATTTAGGGAATATTGGATCTGTTTACAAGGATCTTTTAGACTATCCAAAATCGTTAGAGTTTCAAGAGAAGTCCTTATCTATTAATGAAGAAATAGGAAATAAACATTCTATAGCAATTAACCTAGGAAATATTGGATTGGTTTACAAGATGCTAAAAGATCTCTCAAAATCAATGGATTATTTGAAAAAAGCATATTCTTTATCAAATGAGATTGGTGTCAAAAGTTCAACTATGGACATTCTCATATATATTTCTGAGTTATATGAAGAAATAGGAGATATTGAAAATGCTTTCTCCAATTATAAACAATATATTCAAATAAAAGATGAAATTCAATCCGAAGATGCAAAAAGTAAAGCACAGTTATTTGACCAACGCCGCATTATAGAAGAAGATGAAAAAGCACGACAGTTGAAATTAGCTCGTTTCCAAGAACAGGAAAAAATTTTGCACAATATCCTACCTGTCAATATTGCAAACAGAATAATTAATCAAGAACCATTCATCGCCGACCACTTCAACTCTGTATCTGTTCTTTTTATGGATTTAGTGGGGTTTACTTCTCTTTCATCAATTGCACCTCCAAAACAACTTGTTTATTTACTTGATAGTATTTTTACAAAAGCAGATGAAGTAGTTGAAACCTTTGGTTTAGAAAAAATTAAAACCATCGGAGATGGATATTTAGCAGTTGCAAATGTTACAACTCAACTCGAAAATCACCAAAAAGCAACTGCACTCGCAGCACTCCAACTTCTCGAAACAATGCTAGACTTTGAGGTAAATATTCCATCTGATTTGGGTGATATGGATTGGATAAAAGACATGAACAACATCGAAATTCGTATTGGCATCCACACCGGAGAAGTCGTAGCAGGAATCATTGGCAAAAACAAATATACCTACGACTTATGGGGTGACGCTGTGAATGTTGCCTCACGAATGGAATCAAACTCAGAAGCTGGTCGAATTCATGTAAGTGAACAATTTGCCAAATCGATTGAACAGCATTCTGAATTCTCATTAATACATCGAGGCGAAATCTTCATAAAAGGTAAAGGTAAAATGAATACATATTGGTTGGAGAAAACTCATTAATATGTTCCATGAAATAAATTCAAAATATTTGAAAGCAAAAAATGAATATGAAAATTCTAATTTTCAACATTCATTGAATCTTATTTCCGAAATTGAGACATTAATAGAAATAAGGAATCTTTCAACCGAAGTTCATGAATTATATGGAGAAGTATTATTACTCTGTGGATTGAATAACTATTATTTGAATAATTTTGACATTTCAATAGAGAAGACACTTTTTGCAATTTCTCTTTTAGAATCAACTACGAACATACTTCTTTTATCAAAAGCATATTCGTTGTTGGGATCCAGTTATTACAGTAAAAGTGATTTTCCTAAATCATTAGAGTATTCTAAAAAAACTCTTGAACTTCGAAATGAATTGAATGATAAACATGGAATCTCGCAATCATTATATCTTATTGGAAATATTCACAATGTAACTGGAAGTTATACAGATGCTATTGAATCCTATTCGAAATCATTGAAAATTAAAGAAGAAATCTATGATTTTCAAGGAATTGTTTCTAATTATATTGCACTGGGTACTGTATATAAAGAACGTTCAGAATATTCAATAACGTTGGATTATTACAACAAAGCTTTAGAATTAAGTAGAATACATTCTTTCACTTTAAGTACCGCAAATACATTAACTAATATCGGATTAGTTCATCATAATTTGGGTGATTTTACGAAAGCATTAGAATATTATCAAGAATCTTTACCACTCTTCATAGAGCTACGTAACACTTATGGAATGGCTAATTGTTATAACAACATTGGATTGGTTTATGCTGTTATTGAAGAATTTAAAACATCTTTAGAATTTCATTTCAAATCTTTGGAGATTAATGAATCGATTCAAAACAAGCACGGAATTGCAATTTCATTGAATAATATTGGTAAGATTTATGAAACATTACAAGAATTTGATAAATCTATTGAACATTACAACAAATCCTTATCACTTCGACTACAAATTCAGAATAAAAAAGGCATTGCTAGTTCACTTAAAAACATTGCAATTATCCATCTGCTCATGGGTAAGTTTGATGAAGCATTTCAAAAGTTTCAAGAATCGTTGTCACTTAACAAAGAATTAGATGATAAAGTTGGTATTATAACTACCTTAGTAAGTTTGGGTACATTATATTCAAACAAAGAATTTTCAAACTATTCATCATCAAAAGCTGAAGAACTCCTCAAAGATGCAGAATCTAAAGCATTGGAAATATCCTACAAAGTTGGATTAATTAATGTCTATATTGCATTATCAAACTTGTATGAACAAATTGCTGATTTTGATGTAGCGTTGGAATATTACAAAAAGTCAGTTACAATTGAAAAAGAGTATTTTGCTGAACTTTCTATTCAAAGTACCCGAAAATTTGAATATCGTCTTAGCATTGAAGAAGCTCAAAGGGAACGAATTATATTATCCTCTAAACTTGAAGAACAAGAACGATTACTTCATGATATTCTCCCGTCATCAATTGCAAAAAGAATACTCAAAGGAGAAAAAACAATTTCCGAACACATAGAAAATGCATGTATATTATTTGCTGACATTGTAGGATTTACAGAAATTTCTCAAACAATTTCCTCAGACGAAATGGTAATGAATCTGAATCAAATATTTCAAAATTTTGATTCATTAGCAAAAAAACACAATATTGAAAAGATAAAAACCATTGGAGATTCATACATGGCAATGTCTACACAAACAAATGATAATAAATACCCAAGTGTCGCTATTGCAATGTTTGCTTTAGAGTTAGTAGAATCATCAAAATTGTTAAAATTTGGCTCAAAACCATTGGAAGTAAGAATTGGAATTCACATAGGCGACATTGTTTCAGGTGTAATTGGTGGCCATAAATACTCCTATGATATCTGGGGAGATGTAGTAAACGTAGCCTCGAGAATGGAATCTTATTCAAAACCAGGTAAAATTCATATTTCTGAGGAATTTGGCAATTCAATTGAATCTCATCCAGAATTCGAAATTATTCCACGAGGTGAAATCTCAATAAAAGGCAAAGGTACAATGAACACTTATTGGTTGGAGAAAATACAAAAGAAATAAACCCAATAAAAGGTTAAGTTTAGGTTAAGTGCCAAAAAAAAATAGGATACATCATTTCTGAAGTATCCTATTATGGGTGAGCCACCTGACAGATTCGAACTCTCGACCTGCTGATTACAAACTAACTTCAGTCTAATATTTATCGAAATAGGTTTCCCATATTTCGACAGTTACGTTATTCCCTGTAACGTATACATGTGATTTAAAAATAACTTGAATTGTCTAACTTGCTTTTTAAGCGGTTCAAATTAGTTTCTTTGTAGTGGTTTAAGGTTGTTTGAATGCTTCGGTGTCTCATTAAGTCTTTTACATCCGTGAGTTCCAAGCTGTTGTTGAAGAGCATCGTAGAAAATGTTTTGCGAAATGTATGGAACGATCTGGTACCACGAACTATTCCTGCTTCTTTCATTGCAGTCGCTAACGTTCTGTTCAATCGTGATGACGATGAAGGTTGCCACATAAACGGTTTCCTGTTTTCGGTAGCTCGTAGCTCTGTGAGTAGTTCATGGAGCTTTGAGCTAATTGGGAAACGGTCTTCTCGTTTTTTGTCTTTTGAAACAACTATGATATAATCTTTTCTTATATCCTCCCAACGAAGTAGTAGTGCTTCGGATATTCTAAAACCTGTCAACAAAAGAAAATCTATCAGTTGTCTCAAATGATTGTTGTGTTCAGCTAAATAGGTTCGGAGTAAAGTGATTTCTTCTTGGGTATAGATGTCAACAACTTTCAAACGGGCTTTGATGAAGTATTTTTTCACATTGAAACGAGGCAATGAATACTCGTCAGCAATCCAATTCAAAAACACTCTTACACCAGTGAGATAATTGTTGATAGAGTGTGGACTTAGATTTTTGTTTGAGCTATTTGTAGAAAACTCGAGGAAAATATCTTTCAGGCATTTTGGGGCATAAGGAAGGTTTCCATTCCCTAAAATCACTGCTCGATATGATAATCGATAGCCACGAAGAGTATTTTCATTACACCGGGATTTTTTGTAGCGAATAAATTCTGTGAAGTATGAAGATAAAGGTTTGCCGTCAGGATTCAGTAATTTTTCGGGTTCGGTGTTAAGTTGTTTTAATATTGCTTCAGCTCGTTTCCAACCCTCTGGAGTATCCTGGCATCCTGTAGAATAGCTTTTCTTATCAAATTGGATATAAAGCGTATTTGTTTTTGTTGCTTTGTATATGGAACCCTTGAGCTTGAAGTAACGAGCCATAATTAGAAAATGGGTTCCATACCATTTTCTTTACCTATAAATAAATCTAACGAGTCATTATAAGCGATACATGGAATTACAATCTCCGTTTTTAATTCCAGTAAGTCTATGTCTTTTTTCAATTTACTGTCTTTTGTAACTAGTGTAAATTGATTGTTAAAACATTGACTTAATATCATATAATCGTTAGAAACACAGTTTTTTGACTTTTTGTCATAGTCAACCCCTCGGATTTCTGCAAATTTTTCGTTGATATGAGAGCTTGTAATGCCATCAATTTGACTAAAGGGAAAGACTGGAACATTTTCAAATGGTTTTAAATCTCTTGCAGAGTTCCAAAATTCGGAAACAACTATGGATGAAGTTATAATCTTATATTTCTGTTCTTTAAAATAGTTTAGGTAAGAATCAGCCTTTTCTCGTACCTCAATATTATGGGAATATAAATCAATAAAAAAGCATGTATCAAGTAATAGTTTTTTACTCATCTTTACCTCTTAGTTCACGAACATAATCAACACTATCTCTATCTCCCAAAAATGAAAAATCAAAATGTTTTTGAAGTTCTCTTATTTCTGCATAAGACTTTTCAAGACTGTAAGGTTTCAAATCAACGAGTTTATATGAATCAGTAAGCACTTCATTTGTTTCGAAAAACCTTTTATAACTTACTTCTACAGCAACTTCTTTGTACAAATGTTGATGAATAGATTCAATGACTTCATTTGTAGTATGAATAGTATAGGACTTGTTTTCTTCTTCATCTTTTAGAATTATTTTAGGTTCTTTTTGGAAGCCAATTACATCCAAAACACCAATGAGAATGGTTGCATCTTGAATTGTATAATTTTTTGATTTGTTAAATTCTGTAGTGGGGTCAACTTTCCCAATAACTTTATTTTTAAACTTAAATTCAGTGCTCAAATTATTTGATTGACAAAAGTTTTTTAGCTCAATCAAACCTTGTCTTGATTTGGCACTAATCATTGAAATATCGTTATTTTTAAAAGCTTCTTCTATGGTCAATGTAATGGAGTTTATAGCAACAAGCAAACCAGTTATTTTCAATATCCAACTGCCTTCTTCGAATTTCGGCACAAGTTCATTTGCATTGGAACCCTCTACTGAACAGATTTTTTGGGCAATTTGCAAAATCTTCACCTGTTCTTTAATCGTAAAATTATCAAGAGACAATGTTTCGTTGCCTTTACGACCTATGATATGTATTATGAATTCTTGCTTTTCCATTGTTTTTAAGTTGTATAATTGCTAAGATTATACAAATATACACTGTTTAATTATTTGAAATAGGTTTTTCCCTACTTCTTTTTACCTTCGGTGTTTTTAGCTTCTTTTCTGATTTCTTCATGTTTAATAAATAAACCAATCAATGCAAGGAATGTTGTACCACCTACTATTGAACCAGAAATATCGTGTCCATTTAAGATTAGATTTTGTGTAATGTAGCCACCACCCAATGTTAGCAAAAAAGCAAGAAAAATCCTAAAACGTTGTGTGTTTATGTTTTTAGATATAAATTTATCGGCACTGTTTGCTTCTTTTTTAGCTTGCTCGATGAAGTGGTTAACCGCATTTTCCCAAACATCAAAAGCTCTTGTAGCCAATTTTTCATCAATATCATGAAGTCTTTCAATTTCTGCTACTGGAAAAGATTGATGAAGTTCTTCAAACTGACGAGTTGCCTTTAATTTGCCGTCAGGGCTTTTCTCCATAGAGTCAGTTGTTTTAGTAAGCTTACTCATTTACAGTTTCTTCTTTAACGGTTTTTACAGATTCTTGGGCAATAAGATTTGCTTTAGAAATGCCTCGTCTTATCAAACGGTTTGCTCGCAAGGGTAAACTTACTTCCATTTGAGTAAAGTCATAAATATCTTGTGCTGAATTTAAATCTTTATATTCTTTAGCAATCAAGATGCCCTTAAATTCAGAATTGAGTATTCTTAACAACTTAACGAATACTATTTGGATGCTACTCATATTTCACTCCTGTTGTTTGTATTTCACTTACAGACGTACTATTTCTTCTTTCTGTTATCGTCGGCAGTAACAGTTTTTTTACTATGCTTGTCGCGTAGTGTCCTCCCTGCCTCCGTGTCGTTCCACATCTCGCCGTGTCCGCTCAACAGCCAGTTGATGTTACAGCCTAAGTCGTATAGTTTTTGCAATACACCTGCTCCAGGTGCAGTATCATCGTTAAAATATTTATGTAATAACCCATTAGAAATTTGTATTACATAGGTAAATGAAGAAATTGAAGAAAAATTTTCTTCAACAAAAAGCCGAAACCTCGCACCAATTGACATAGATTGTAAAAATAATTTTCAAATATCATCCAAAAAATTTGGTATAAAGTAAATTTTGGTTTATATTTGAGACACATAACAAAATTAACATACCAACAAGTAAGTAAATTACTATAAAATTTGGTAATTATATTATTAACAACAAACGGAAGGAATTATTTTATGGCATTAATTCAATTGCCTGAAAAACCAGCACCGAGATTGATTAAGACAAACTCGTGGGAGAAAGATGTGTGGTTACGATTGGAACGATTTGCAGAAAAAAACAACCGTTCCAAATCAGAAATTATCAACTTTGCCACAAAAAAACTCCTTGATGAAGCAGAACAGTACGACCAAACAAAGGAGGTGGAGTGTGAGTGAGTGGACTGAATTACAGGTAGGCAAAAGAACCTACGCTTTCAACACCAATACAGGTCAATGGCATTATGACTGCAAATACGGCACTCGCCAAACCAATATTATCAAATCTCAGCTAACAATTGATTCATTGAATCGATGGTTATCTGCTAAACAAGACCAAACAAAGGAGGTGGAAGGTGCCTGAGATATATGTAAAGAAAACTTCTGAGGTTTTAAATGTGGAGGCGTTACATTTTGGGGACGTGTCTTACTTACGAATGGAAAGTTATCGGATTGATTTAGAAAAAAATGTAAAGCATGATGAAATTGTAACATGGTATCATTTGGTTAGAGATAATTTTTTCCAAAAAATAAACTTACATAACGTTAAGGAGCTTTCACAAAAGGGAACTTTTTATGTATTGCCAGGAGTGAACAAACAAATTCCTGTGGCTGAAATGGTGGAATTCTTAGAAGCAGAACATCAAAACCGAATTAAACTAACAAAGTCTAAAAATTCGATTTCTCCTGTAACTCCGGAGGTAGGATTTTTTGCGAAACCTAAAAAAGAAAAACGTGAAACAACTTATACCGTAAATCAAACAAAGGAGGTGGAGAATGGATAGTAGATCGTTTACAGAAGTGTTAGATCATGGATTGCCAAATACTCGCGTTTTTACCTGGAATGGTGAAAGGTATGTATTCAGCACAATGAATAAGCTATGGTATTTTACAATGCAACAGCTAAGAGTTTCTGTACCACAGTTGATAAATTTTTTAAACCGACAATTAGATTTATACGACAAAAATAAGGATGTGGAAAATGTTGTGGAATAAAGACATTGGAAATGTTTCTATCCTTAGTTTGGATAATGGTTGTTGTGTGTTACGAATACAATTCAAAGTGTATGGTAATTTGATGAAGCTTATTCATTTGAATGTGGAAGGTTCACTTTTAGATGTAGGTGAAAGACCTTCACTTTTGAATTACAATCCACTGGATGACTTCGAAGCAATAGCTGTCGAATCACATTTTCATTCATTTGCTCGTACCGATTTGGAAGAACAGAAGGAAGCGAAAGAAGAAATTGAAAAAAGGTTGGGAAAAGAAGTTGAAGATGCATTTATAAAAGAGTGTATGGAAGATCTAATCGAAGTGGTATTACCGATTTCTACCAAAAAAGGAAGGAGCGTACACGATATAATCTTCGAAGCATTAGACATAGGTTTAGAACAAATGGACAAAGAGGTGGAAAATGGATAAGATCTACGAAGAAAAAGGGTTGATGTTGCGACAAGCCTTTGCAGAATTGCCGTTGGATGTTCAATTCAAACTAAAAAGTTATGCGTTGGTATTGGAGACAACAAAAGAGGCTGTGCTTCTCTATGCTATTCTTGAAGGCTACAAGGCAGTAGACGATTTGATAATGAATGTAGAAGATGACCAGGAAGAAGAGGACTAACAATATGACACTGTGTGAAAAAATGGAAGTGGCAAACGAACAGCTCCGTTGCGGTGTGGTGTTTTTGGAGAATGTAAGTGTTGACGATCTGGAAGCAATTCCCACTCTTGCACGGATGGAGCCTATGGAATTGCAACGTTTGGCAATTGCGATGGGTAAAACTATTATGAAACTTACGGATAAAGGAGAATTAGGATGAGAAAGTTTTTGATTGCAATGAATGTAGCGGTTGGGTTGGGGTTTGTTGTTGCTTCGATAATCCTGCAAAGCTCAACGTTGTTTACAACTGGTATTGTAAGCTTCAATTTTGCTATCTTCATTTGGTGGCTTAGTATTTCGGAAAATATCGTTGAAAACTCAGAAGAAATTCAACTTGCAAATGAACGGATTATGCGAAGCAATTACGAATTGCGAGAATTGGTGAGAGAATACCAGTTTATCCTGGAAGAACAAATTACAAGAGCGAAAGGACAAAACGATGCCAATTAAAAAAGGTGGTCGATTGATCACAATTGCAGAAGCTGCACAATATGCAGGAATTGCAGAATCACGGTTGATGACTGCAGTCAAAGCCGGGGAATTGCGAGTAATTCGCGAACAACGTGGTGGGAAGAACTATTTCCGCACTACGAAAGAATGCGTAGAGCAGTGGTTAGACTTTGCACTCCAGCCAATAGAGGGCGAAGCACTGAAAGCATTCGAACAGCCAAAAGCAAAAAACAAGCTCATTATCAATGGGAGCAAATTACGATTAGTGGAAGAAGGAGAAGAAGATGTTGCTTGATCTAACAACAGAAGAGAAGGAAAAGCTATTCAGCACACTTAAAACGAAAAACTTGGCGGTTGATGTTAGAAGTGTGCTGTATAGACGCTACTTGGATAAGTGGTCGTTTGGTTGGAAACGGAAAGCTCCTATGATTATTATGAATGCGGAGGTAATTAGGTGAAAACACTACGTGTAGAAATGGTGTATTTCAAAGGAATGCAAACCACCATCACAATGTTTGAATGGCCTAATTTTCAAACAGAATGGGTACCAGTGAAGTTAGCAAATGGAAAGTCTATTCAAGTACAGCACAAGTATAAGTTCACGGTCGTTGGACCCGATACAAAAAGCATGTATAATACTTCCTATTGCCAATCACAAGCTGAAGCTGAATATAAGTTTGACCAACTTCTCAGCAAATATGAAGCAGTATCAAAACCGGTGAAAGGAGCAGTGAGGTAATGAGTAAAATGAAAGACATACAAGTACATTATACAGCTCCATCTGTAAGCGGGAAAAATGAAGTCGTTTGCGTTACGGTAAAGGGATTTTCATTATCAGTACTTCGTGCGACGAAAGCAGATATGAAGATTGTTTGGAGGCTTAAAGAACCCTCTACGGGTTCTCGCCATAATGTTGCAAAGTCCTTATCAAAAGCGTATTTACAAACACGTATTCCTGAACTGGAAGAAGCGTACCAAGAGTACAAAAAACAAAAGAAACACTAACTGAAGTGCTTACGATCAAATGGTATTGATGGTAAGCACTATTTTTTTATCAAAAAAGAATGAGTAAGAAATACGAATTTCCGTACTTTGAATACAAAGTAAATTTCGAAGAATTTATAAGGAATAATAAATTAGAAAAAACAGATAAAATCATGTATGATTCTTTATTGTCATTTGCAAGGACAAAACGAGCAAAATTCTTTGCTAATGATCATGCACTGAATGCTCTTTGTGGCTTCTCCAAAAACACGTTTACAGCATGTAGGAAAAGACTGCGAGAACATGGTTTGATTAAGTATAAATCTGGTAACTCAAAAATCATGGCAACTGAATATGAATTGATACCTAATGTAAAAGAATCTTTATTGCAGAAAGCATTGGCAGAAATGGAAGCCCAAAACGAAATGGAGAGCAATTTAATAAACACGACAACTGTCCCAATGGCTGGTGACAATCTTGGGAATGAACTTGGGAATAAACTTGGGAATGAACTTGGGAGTCATATAAAAGATAATAATAATATAAAATCCCCTCCTAATCCCTCCCCAAATGGAGAACGCAGAGTACGCAGTCGAAACCGACCGTTCGAGAAAGACAGTAGGTCAGTCGGCGATAATGCCGACAGCCTCAAACTCAAACGAATTTCAGGAAACCAACAAGGAATTCCTGTAATGTATCTGTTTTCAGCTGTTCACTTTGCTAAAGTCCACGTAGGTATGACTTTCTTACACGATATGAAGCGTTTTGAGAAAGTTGGTAGTACGAATGCCCAAGAATTAGAAACGAGCTTAAATCGAACGTTTTCGAATGAAACAGAAGTTTGGGTGTATCATTCCACGGAGCCAGTAGAAGCTCCATCATCAACGGAGGGTGAAAATGGTGGAAATTGAAACAACGTTCGGCGAAATTGATGTAGGAATGTCATTCTTCCTGGAATGGAGGCACAAGGCAACACATTTTCTGAAAATAGACGACAACCATGCCCTGCATGATCTAACGTCCGCAGAACTCGAAATAAACGATAATTCAAAATGTATAATAATTGAAAAAGAGGTGAAAAGTGAGGGAAGTTAATGACTTTTTGAAAACAAAAGGTGGAATCAATCAAAAAATACATTTTGCCAGTGCAAAAAACTTTGATCTATTCATCTGTGCATTTGATGGTGAAGTCATCTTTCGTTATGGAGTGTATTCAGTCATTCAACATGATCAACATCCATTCATGGTAATTCAGATAAATGAAGCTTATTTTATGCAGAAAGAATTTATGTTTCAACATTGCTATAACGAATTGGAAGGGAAGGAAGATGTAAAAAAGATTGTTTACCACCCATTTTAAAAATCACACAACCATCACAAAAGACCGTTCCGATATATGGGACGGTTTTTTTTGTATAATTGCAGAAAAACGCAAAAGTGCAATTATAAGAATCTATAATTGCACTTTAGTTGAATGCTATTCACAACTATTCACAACTGAAAATTAGTAAAGCTGGTGAAGTGGATCTATAAAGTAGACAAATAGAACATTTTTTTCACGAACACCTAAAAATCTTCCTCGTTGAGAAAATCGAAAACTAAAAATTTTCATATCAGGTGTTAGATCTTTTGGAATTCTTTTTAATTGAGAAACTCTAATCAATTCGCAACCTAAAGATTCTCTCTGTGTTGTCTTAAATACTTGCCAAATTTGTTCTGAAAGTAATACCAGTGTATCAAGAAAACCTTTTAATGCAGGAAGTTGAGAATCTTTTACAGTGTAACCCTTTTGTAATCTTGTAAAATTAAAAGATAAAAGTTCATTATCAGTTGAAAGATTTTCTTTATCAAGAATCGGTTTTTCTTGACTTCTACCAAACTTATTCATTACTATTTTTTAATTAGAGAAGAAAAGTATTCTTTCAAAAGCTCCTTACTAATAATTCCATTTAAAGGAGTAATTTTCCAAGGTTTTTCTTCATGTGTCATTTGAGAAAGTTTCCAAGACGAAAACTGACCAAACTCTTTACAAACATTTTCTACTAAATCAATTTGTTCTTGAGATAGATATTTTTTAGTATCAAAATCTAAATTAGGAGGAATTCCATTTGATCCATAATCATTATATTTATTATAAATAATTGGAATCACAGGACCATGTTTCCAAGCTTTAAAATCTTCTAAAAATAAAGGTTTATTAAAAAAAGCTAAGTGATAACCTTGCAGATAATACAAAAGCTTCTGTAATTTCAAATTAGAGAAATAATCTTCTTCTTCTTCATCTGCAAATCGAAGAATTGCATTTGCAACTTGCAAAGCTGTTGGTTGTTTTAATTGTAATTGTGCCATTGTTGTTAACTCCTTAGTGTGAAAAACGTACCAAAATACATTATATTTAGTTGTTATGTGTCGTAGAATGGTAAAAAGTGATAAATAATGGAAAATATTGGTAAAAAGTGGTAAATATTTTATGATTCAAACGATTTCAGGACGAAAATTATTCGAAATACGCACAAAATTTGGATATTCTTGTAGAAAATTGGCAGGAATATTGGGAGTTACTCATCCTACGTTAGCCAATTTGGAGACTTCTAAGGAGGTTCCAATTAAGTATGTGAGGGTTTTGTGTGAGAAATTGAAGTTAAGTGAGGAAGATTTGTTGAATTTTTGACAAAAAAAACCATCTGTGTGAAGCAGATGGCCCATTGATAAGTATGAAAACTCGTTTTAACTATAGATAATAATTGTTGAAACAGCAAGAATTGTCGCAAATGTAAGTAGTCCAGACGCAAGATAATCGGTTTTAAGCGGTGGAGCAGGAGTTAGTGTTGTTGGTTTTGGTTTTTCTTCAGCAATATTGGAGCTTGAATTTGAACCAGTTGAGTATTGAGCATAAAAACCGTCAAACTTTTGTTTCCACAAGTTCAAAAACTCGTCGACAGTAGAAACAGATCTATTACCGATGTTAGCTCTTACATTGCGTTGAATGTTGCTCGGTAATGCAGAAAGTGGTTGTCCACGTCGTGAGAGCAATGCTGATGCACCACCACACCCTTGCTGATGTGCAAGATAGACTTGCCAGTCTTCCATAACCTTGATACCTTTACCTTCCAAGCATTTGATATTGTTTTTTATCATTTTCGCAGCTGCTTGAGAATTGATACGAGGATCTTTCACATTACCTGGTGTTAGACCATATCCACCCGATTCGAAGTGCATAGGCAAGAACTGGAATAAACCCGTAGCACGACTTGACCTATTCACGGCATTCGGATTGAAATTGCTTTCAATCCGAGCCATGGTTAACATCAAAGCCGGGTTTATTCCATTCTCTTTCGCTACAGCTGTAATTATCTCTTGAACTGTCATTGTGTAGATTAAGCAGTAACTTCTTGAGCTACTGGAGTAGTTTTCTTTTTAGAAGTTTTCGTTGAAGTAGATTTACCACTCAAAAGAATACAAGCATCTTCAATAAGAGTTAAAGCCTGTTCTTCTTCTTTGCTGAGTTTTCTGTTACTCAAAAAATCAACAACAACCTCAAGTACTGCAACTGGAGTAGTAGCAGGATGTTGATCATCAATTTGAAATTCTAATTGTAAACCATTTGAAGAATAAAATACTTCTTCAGTAACACCAGGAAGTGTTGGATGAGAGCAAGCGTGTTTTGTAAAAGCCATTGTAATACCTTTTTGTATATGTTAAGAAAAAATTTCAATTGAAAAGAATCCCACTGCCACTAAACCAACGAATAAAGTAGCCAGGACAAAAGGAGTATCATTAGCAGAATCTATATTTGGGTCAATATCATCGTCATCACTTGCAATAGTTGAAACGGATGTATCAACTGCAGGCATAGGAATACCATTGTTTGCACCTTGCCAATTTTGTGCAATATGCACGTGTTTGTATCCATCACCTTTGTATGGTTTCCAAGCTCCAACAGTTCCATGCCAAGAACGATTACGTTGATAGTCAATAACCTCTTGAATTTGGTATGCCGTAGCAATTTCAGGTTTTGAAGCCCACTCTGCAAGGTCTTTGCATCGTTCTGAAACGTTTTTACGGAAAGAAATATCCATAGCACGACCTTCGGAATGAAGTGAGCGTGTATTTTTATTCTTACGAGTTGATCGGCAATTATAAAGACCAAGAGAGTAGGAATCTTTCCAATTCGCAAGAATGGAATCATGCAACGCCTTTGTTCCAGGAGCCGCTTTGCCAGTACATTTTGTAGCTTTATCGTACGGGATTTTCAGTGCCATCTTCTAATCTCCTTTTTAGTTCGGTGTTCAAAATTGAAACACCGGTTTGTAAACCAACAGTAACCATTTGTTTGATAGTTTTATTCCAATCAATTCCGGTTTGTTTTTTATGTTTTACCGCTTCTTTTTTGGGAGAAGCCTTTGGTTGTAATCGTTCTTCATATTCTGACTGTAACCGAGCAAAATACCGTTCTATTCCACACTTATCAGGGTGTAATGCTTTTGCAAGAATCCGGTATTTTTCTTTGACCTCTTCAGGGGTGGTACAGTCTTCGAAGTACATTTACTTGTCTCCCAACGCATGACCGCTTTCTCCGATTTTAGCAACACGAACAGCAGCTGCTTTGTGTCCACGCAAAGCTTGAGAAATTTCCCGATCGGCTTTTTTCTTATTCGAATAGCGTTCAGTTTTGTAAGCAGTATCAGAACCCATTGTTCTGAAAAATTTTACTTGATAACGAGCTTTAGCCATTTTTTTGCTTTAGAATAGTGTATGAATTAAGCGAAGAAAATCTATTTTTTGTCGTTGATGCAGAACCTTCAATAGCTTTCACCACTATATCAACTTCGTGTGCAAGTTCCGTAGCTCCTCGGAATGCTCTTTGATCCTTTTGAGCGTGAGCAATGAAAATGAAGCTAATATTGGGAAATATCTTGAAAAGCTCAACAATATTCTTAGTTGGAATATCAAGATTGTTCACGGAATCAATTATCACAAAATGGTTTACAGTTGACTTCAACGTATTAACAATATCTTTGTAATTACGCGATTCTGTAGCTATGATAGGTCTGAATGCTCGTACTCTTTTGATACGTTCTATAAAACCATTTCCTTTTGTGCTTTCTTCTGAAGTAATATAGCGAACGTTTCCTGCAAATGATAGAGCAGTAGCCAATTGCAAAGAAAGAGTAGATTTACCGCTACCTGGAGGTCCCCATAATAACATATTGAATTTTTTCGGAATTTTCCCAAGAAAGTCAGCTAATGGTTTTGGAAGGCGTAAAGCTTCTTGAGGAGTTAACCGGACCAAATCGTTTAACGTCATTTCTTTTTTAGGGATAAACTGATCAGCAAGGGATGTATATTCCAGTAATCCTAAATTTTTGGCAACTTTATGGAGTATTTCTGTTTGAGTAAGTTTTTCCGCCCACAAATCTTCAGTTTGGTTGTTCGTAGCCAAACGAGTGTAATCGGCAAGAAACTGTTTCCATGTTTTCAAAAGCGAATCCAAAGCATTCCAAATGATAATATCTTCATCGGAATATACATCTTTATCAAAAGCGTTGGTTTGATTTAGAAAGTACTTTTTCTTCAAATCATTGGCATCTGCTTTTTTGATTAAGACAAATGCAGATTGAATGTATGGAATGATCGAGTAATCACCCAGTGATTTGTTTTTTATCAAAAGAACAATGGTTTTGATAATATGGTTGGTGAATTTTTTCGCAACATCAATCAGTTTGGTATCTTCGAAAATAGCACCAAGTAGGATACGCTCAAAAACCAATTTCGCTTCAATAGTAAATTTTCCATCTGCTGTAATCCAGGAATTATATTCTTGTTGAGTAATGATTCCAGCACGTTGTAAAATTCCTTGTAAACCTCTCACAGTCCGGATGTTATCAAACGCTTCTGCAAGAGTGTTTATATCGTTATTTTCGAATAGCTCCGCAATTGCTTCTAATTCACGCTCTCCCAATTGTCGCATATACGACAATGCTTTTGTATCCAAATCAAGAGCTTGCGTGAAGGATTTATTCAAGATGTTTGAATATGTTGCACACTTAGAAACGGAAACATCAATAACACGAACCAAAACAGGCTTTTGGAAACTGTCAATATCACTTTTTTCAAAACCAAATAATGAAGCTGATTTTTTGAGATACGAAATATACTGGGAGAATTTATCAGCTGAAATGATTCTCAAAATCATACTCCGACCATTGCCACCCAAAACCATTCCATTTGGCAAAATGATCGGCGAACCATTTACAGGCGTTTTGTCGTTAGAAATAAGAAATTCAGGGTCGAACTTTTGAGCATACTGCAAAACCTTTGATTGCTCCGATTTGTCGTATTGATAATCTCGTTGTTGACACTTTTCAATGTATTGAGGATTTTCCTTGAACGATCGTTCAGGTAAGTGAGACGGTTGCAAATACGATAATTCTACCAACGCATATTTTGCGGAAATATCTTCATTTGGTGTTTTGACCGTTGTAGAATTTCCATACATAACGTCGCCAGTTCGAACTGTAGGTTCAATTGGAGTAGGAATTGTTTCAATAGTGGGTTTGGGTGGCTTTTCCAAGAGAGTATCTAAGTCAACATCAAATGTAGACAAATACTTTCTTGTAGCACCTTTAGTCATGCAACCACCACAAGTTCCATCATCGCATAAAATTTTTTGGAAATTGATGGAGCGTAAACCTGCACTGGCTTTAACAGGTATTTTTTTACGGCGAAAAAATTGGTTTAAACCAAGAGCTACAGGAACTAATTCTTCATTGTATAAAGGTTTCAGTAGTGGTTTTTTCTGCACCTTTGGCTTACGTTCAAAATCAGCTAATGGAGTAGGAGTAGGAATAGGATCAGCGAGTTCACGACGTGGCACGATAGGTTTCACTATTACCTTTGGTATAGTGGAATTTATCTTTTTTTGAAACTGCAAAACGTTTCGTCGTTGTTTTTCCGATAAGCCAAATAAATCAGAAAGCATTCTTAATCCTTTACAGTAACATCGTGAGAATAAGCACCTAAGAGAGTAACAGTCAATGAAATAACATAGATCAATGTTTCTTCAGAAAGTTGAAGATTTGCAAATTTATTCACCAACAACAATGAAACAGGAACTAAACCTATAAGTGTAGTTCTCCAGTTTTTTGCTAATCTATGATGAAAAGTTTCTGCGAGATTCCATTTGGATAATTCGTTTTTCATGATCTTCAAATTTTGAATCGTGTCTATCTAATCTGACTTGCAATGCAAGAATAGAAGCAGATACTGTTGAAAACATAGTTTTGATTTCAGTAAGTAGATTGTTTTGATTTGTCAATACTTCCCTTACTTCTTCATTGGCAGATCTTACTTCGTCTTTAAACATAGAAATTTCTTTATCGAAACCGATAAACTTTGAGTAATGTGATCGTACCACAGTCCCGACCATAAATCCAATAATAGAAAAAACGGTAGATCCAGTAATTGCTAAAATTATCTCCCAAGTAATCATAATTTTTTCAAGTAATTTGCAACAAACGAGTTAATCATTTTCATGGTAAATGTGGGTACTTTTGCAACATCAACCATATTGATATAATCTAAAAGTTCTTGAGGAGCGGAACAATTGACTTCATTTACTAAAATTTCACCTCTTTTTTTAGGCAGTGTTTTTGTATGAGTAGCCAATAATCTTTTAACATCGTTGATTTTATTACTAGGAATTTTACTAAAATCAACACTTACAATTGCCTGGACTAATTGGTTTGGTATATCTGTTGCTATCTTTTTCATCCGAACTCCGCTACTTTATAGGTTGGTTTTGGAACACTACTTTGCTGAACATTATCATGCAAATTATCTGTATTAGGATACATTGGTGGTGTAGGAGATTTTGAAAAGAAACCGACAAGCCAACTTGTCAAAGGACCAACTGCATGTGGAATAGCTTGTGTAAGGAGATCACTTAATACATCTGCTTTTTCATCTTTTGGTATCATCCGTGCATATTCTTGTGTAATTTGTTGATTATGCTCAGACATTTGAATTTGCATCGTCAAATCTTGAACTTGTTGCTGAAGATTTGAAACTTGATATTGTAAATCACTAATTTGATTTTCTTTTACTGCTACTACCGAACGACTATATTCCAACTCTTTTTTCAGAAAATCAATTGTCTCTCGGTTTTCTGAAGGTTGAAAACGATACGGTAAATTATTAGAAACAGTATCACCTAATTCAGTGGGTAAAGAAAAAACACCTTCGGAAAAATACTCTCTTGCACCAGTAGAAGGATCTATTTCTACAATGCAAAACGCATTATCAAGAGGCAAACCAAAAGGATTTCTTTTCCAAAAATTTTGGACTGACATCCCTCCAAAAGATTGACCAGAACGAAACAACGGTCTTCCATAAAACTTTATATCAGAAGGAAAGCTGTTTTTCGTTTTTGTACCAATTTCGTAGTTCTTAGAACGACTAAACTTTTTCTTTTCTGAAGCACTCATTGACCAACCTTGAAATATGTATTGAAGTCTAATTGTTCATCAAGGATGAAATTCAGAATCTCACAAGCGGTAGTGGCTTTGAAAAAGCTTTTTTGAAGGACGCTGTATTGTATCAATTTCCCCCGTTGTTCTTCGCTCATTGTCGCTACAAGTGCGGGGTTGTGTTCAAGTTGTTTTATTGGTAATTCTCTTTCAATAGCAAACAATCGTTGTTCTAATACACTTGCACTGTTGAGAAATATACCGTGGATGCGTTGCACCTCTTCAATCGGTCTCATTAAGATTTTCTCCATAAAAATATACCACCTAAAATTAAAGCGAGAAGTGCCATGAAAAACATAGCATAATGTATCCAAGTAACTCCGGAAGAGTTTTGAATTTCTGTCGTCGTTTCGTCTTGTAGCCAACCTATAGTTGAATCTGTTATTTCCATCGAATGTCAAGCTCACATTTTAGAAAAAATCTTTCAAAAGTTGTAAATGCAGGGGCGATCGCTTGTGCAACTAACCCATACACTTGTATTGATTCAATTCCTTTGTTAAAGAAGGTATACAAATCTTCTTTGACTGGCAATTCCCAACCGATAGATTTATCACCTTGATTGGTGTTAGGTTTAAAATACGAGGGAACTGAACTTCCAAGAATATCCATTCCATTTACGACAATTTGAGGTCTAAAGTAGTTAGGTTGCCAATGCTCCGAAACCTCTTCAAAGCTATATTGTGGAAACTGGTTGGTAACAGTTCCACTTGTACCATTAGGAGGAACTGTAAAAGGGCTTGCACCTGAGGTTGTATATCCTGCATTGGTTAGTGCTACGTTGGAATTGGGTAGTGAGCGTAATTTGGCTCGATATACTCTAAACCGTACCGATTTTATACAACATACTTTGTTTTCCAAATCATAATCAACCAACGGACGTAATAGCGTAATCGGATTTGGAAATACTGGATCTAAACCAATTGATTGAAGTACTGTAATGTATCCTTGATTTGAATCTGCAACATATCCGTCAGAAATTACTGATTGATTTTCTAATTGAGATGCAAACAGTAATTTCTTCCGGAATGGATACGTTGTCAGTAACTCAAATTCATTACAAACATCAATTATCATATATTTTATAACCTACTAAGGATAATTGAACAGTAATAGGTGCAATCAAAATAGATGCAGTTACAACAGAGCTGTGAGAAAAAGTCCAAACAACTTGCGTTTTCGCAGGGATCAAAAATCCCTTAAATTCACCATTTTTATTCAAATTGTTTAGAACGATAGAATCTATTGGTTCTGAAAACCAAACCTTACTTCCATTATCTTGACTAATATTGATAAGAATTTGTTCTCTCAAAATAACGTCATCTGGAATCATACCGCTTGCATCATAACAAACAACCCGTATATCAGTTACAAAAAAGTCTTCAGTTATAGACTTTACTTGTTTCTCAGAGGAAGTTAAATGAACGGCACTTATTGATGCAGTTGAAGGACTACAATAAAACTGCCTTCTTTTGTTTGCTAAACTCATTTTACATTAGAATACGATAGGGGTGAATATTTTTCACCCCTAAATGGTTGAAAAATTAAATACCTGAAATCTTACGAGTTAATCGTAAACCTGATACTTCCAACGTGAAGTAATAACCTGTTACGCCTCCTGAAACACCAGTTCCTTGAAGGGCAACACCCGCACCAGCTGTTTGATTAGGATATGGTTGGAATAGAAATTCCCAGCTAGATCCACCTTCGATAGTGATAACATCTTTGTCATCGAAATTATACCAATCGGTAGTTCTTCTAATTGGCGTATATGATGGCTCTAAAAAGTGCATATCATAATTCACTAATGAAGACAATGGAATTGGCGGAAGAACAGTAGTGTTATTCTTTAACTGAATATAACTATTTTCCAAAAACACTTTATGATCAGCATTTTGAACTGCAGTCAAAGCGTTACTTCTCCAAGTGGTTTTCATTCTCATTTTGTTGAGAACCCAGTTAATCTTTGGATCTGAATTATTGGCAAAATTAACAGACTGCCAACGATTATTGGTTGGGAGGGTAAAGAAAGTACCATCGTTTAAAACCGCACCACCAGTGGCAAAAATAGTTCCACGTTCGATTACAGAAAGTGCTTCAATAACAGTCTTGTCATTAATTCTCGCTCTTTCTAAAAGCTCTTGTTGAGCTCGATTAAAAATTGGATTTCCGGACATTAAAATTGTTCCTTGTTAAAAATGATTATAAATTTTGCATTGCGTAAAGTTGTTCTTCCGTTGTCATTTGATCGGAGACTTGAGAATATTTTTCACCTTGATAATACCCTGCTAAAGTGGGAGTACTTCCTTGATAATACCCTGCTAAAGCATTTGTCTGTACTGCAGGATTTTTGGAAACGACAACAGGGCTTCCGTCTACCATGATAGTTTCTGTTCCGTCTGCTATTTGAGTTACAGTACCATCAGGAGCTTGTTGGAATTGTTGAGTGTCGGGATAAATCATCCATTGACCTTCTTTTAAAATGGTTTCGGATAGATTCTTAGACCACCAAATATGAGCTATAGAGGCTCCTACTGCACCTGCACCAATTGCAGGTTTGTCAAGTAAAGCTCCAGCGAGAATACTTGAACCAACACCAGTTGCTAAACCAGTGTAACCATCAACACCAACGGCAGTTGGGAGTGCTGAATATATAACACCACCAAGCACTCCATACAAAAGGTCAATTAAACCTTTTTTTGACATGTTTTTTTGAAAATTAGCTTTGAAGTTCATTACTTCTTCTTTCTAAAATAAAAGTATAAAATTATTCCTGTAATGACAGCAACAACTCCAAACCCTCCTAACGCCCAACCCCACCACGGTAAACTGGATTCATTTTTTGTTGTAACTATATTTTGATTGGAAGAGCTATTGCCACTATTCCCATTTGAATTGTTGTTCCCTGGTGAGGCACAAACAGAATTGTTTAATTCTGAATATTTTGTACGATCCCAACCGTTGTTTAAGGCTTCCCAAGTAATTGCATCGGTTTTTCCACTGGGGGATATTCCTTTGGAGCTTTGAAAGGCTTTCAAAGCATTTTCCGTTTTAGTTCCGAATTTACCATCACTCACTACTGGGAATCCATTGACGCAGAGCAATTGTTGCAATGTATAAACCTCGTTGCTTGAGGATCCATTTTGTAGCAAAGAATTGAGTAAATTATTTACTTGATTATTTATATAATCAGCACCTGCTTCTTTTGCTTTTTCAAAAAGTGAATCAAAGCCTGTTCCATTGCCACTTCCTTCTGAATGAAACCTATCTGTATGGTCATCGTTTAGAAAGTACATATCTAATTCGGAATCATTTGTAAGGGTAAAAGCCATACTAATTAATTAGTCTTTAAAAAAGAATAGATATGCAAGAATACTTACAGCTCCAAAGATTAACCATTGTTTTAAGGGTAATCCAAGGAAGAAAGTTTCTTCTTCGTTTTCATAAACAACTACTTCGTTTGGCATTGGTAACACACCGCCAGGACGTTGACCTGGTAACGGTTGCCATGGAGCTTGAACATTTTCGTTCCCTTGAAAAGAAAATTCATCTTCTTTTGGAACGTTGATTGAAATTGCATCTGCAAGTGAGCCAGCACTTGTTCCGCCTGTGTAATAGAGAGCCATTATTCTTTTCCTTTATTTGGGATTACAAACATCCATAAGAGAGCAAGTCCTAATCCACCCCAAAAGAACTCTTTTCTAATTCCCCAAATTTTTTCAATTTCAGGGTCGTAACTATTGTTACATAAACTATTTAATTGTTTATAGGCACGTGTATTCTGTCGCAAGTATTTATCTTGTTCAGGAGTTCTATTGAGAAATTCTTCACAACCCAATTTCCGTGTCTCATATACATTTCTTTGTATAACTAAATCAACTGTCGATGGTGCCAAATCATACGGCATATCAACATTCTTTACTCGAAAAGGTGTAGAGCCAGGTGGAACTGTACCACTACCTCCCCTCGGGGTAGTCCCAGTTCCACTGCCAGTACCTGTTCCAGCTCCACGACCATCACCATTAGGAACATTATCACGTCGCAAAAAACGTTGTTCCACTTGTTCGTAAATTTCTCTCGCAAGATTTTGCCAATCAAATCCTGCATCAGTATTGCCACCACCTGCGTCGCTTAAAAAATAAGTTGCCATTGATATTATCCAAATTCACAACAATCATTGCCTTCTATTGGTGTTGGGCAACATTTGTCAGGGTATTCATAAATTACTAATTTAGGTCGTCCCCATTCAGATGAATAGGAGCTATTTGTACTTCTTGAAGTACGGGAATATCTGTTTGCTTTTTCTTGAATTTCTACAACTGTAGGTAATTCGTAGGAAGCGGTTGAATCAATCTCGTTTGTTTCAATTTTATGTATGATGTTTTCACGAACAGTGATCAACTCTTTTAGAATTTCAGTTTTATTTTCGTTGGGTATTTGTCTTGAATCCAATTTCAATTCAAGTAGTTTTAATCGTTCTAAAAGAGCATCATTGCTTGAAGGAACTTCTTTTATTCGTTCAATAATAGTTTCTTTTGATGGAGTGGATTCACGAAGCAATTCGTACGCTTTATCAAATTCTGCTTTGAAATGATTATCAGGTTTATTTCGAAGCAAAGAAAGTTCATTTCGTAATGCTTCAAACTCTTTGGAGTAATCTTGTCCAGTTGGAGTATTAATTTTTGCCAACAACTCTTCAATTCGTTTGAAGTTTTGAGCATAATCTTGGTTTTGTGGACAAATCATTTTTAAGTTTGCAATTCTACTCAAAACTTCATTGTATTGTTGTGTTTGAAATTTATAGAAGTTTTGAAGTTCACTTCGTATTTGTGATGTGTCGCAAGTTGTTTGTTTGTTCTTTAATTGCTCCAACTCTCGCATGATCATTTCAAATTCACGTGTATAATCTTTTTGATAAGCTCCGTTTGGAGCTTTGTTCAAACTTTTTATAGCAAAGTACAATTTGCGAATATCACGGCAATGTGCATCGCACGTTTCACCATCATTAAGATGTAAACCAGCGAGATTAAAGCGACCACGAACATTATTTGCCAAATTAGATATGATTTGAACCATATCAGGTATTTCAGCTTCAGTCTTCATTCCGTAGGTAATCATATAATCCCATTCACCCAATATGCGTTGCATTGCAGGGACAAAAGAAGCTCTTGCAATATCGTAATCGCTACCAGCAGAATACAGTAATAATCCCACATTACCATCTCCAAGAATTGGATTGAATGAAGGATCGTTTGTAGGTTGATCTATAGGAATTTCAAATAGTTTGATTGCTTTTCTTTTGGAAAGATAATCAGCAATATTTTGGCTAGAAAAACCACCGACACCCTTTAGCCAAAGCTCAACATTCTCTTTTCTTCGATCTCGTAACTGTTGTGGTTGATTTTGGGGCAACAAGGGTGTTTGTGGTGTATAATTTGCATTAAATAATGGATCGTTTGGATCTGGTCTAACAGAGACTGAACGGTATGTAATTTTATCAAATTCATTATGAATATCTACATCATCTAAACACGGTGTCCATTTCCATGATTCAACATTCAAGTTAATAACTGGCGGTGGACAATTGGTGGTTTGTCCTTGCGAACTATTGCCCGAAGAACTATTGCCACCGCCATTTGTTCCAGAATTCGTTCCAAAGTTCGTACCTCCTGCAGAACGAGGTGCTGAAGAAGATGTAGGAATTTCAGCACCACGAAGCACTACCATTATTCCATCTTCTGCGAGTTCTTCAGCAAGTTGTTTGCCGATACATTCTTCACGTTCTTTGTCGAAACCTTCAGGCATAACCACAAAGGATTGACCTGCAGTTTTTGCAACTTGTTTGATTCCTTCTACGGCAAATGATTCAAAAACATCAGATGGGATTTCGTCTAATCCTGCTGAAAGCCGTGTAAATGCGTCTATTTGAGCTACATTTAATTTTAATTGACCTTGAACCACACTTTGTAAATTCGACAACTGTGGTGCAAGAATATTCGGTATTCCTCCCTGTGCAAGTGAGGTGAACAAATTGGTCATTCCTGCACGGCCTGCTGGGTCTTTTGCAGTAAAAAGTGTTGAAGCTCCAGAAATAATATCGTTGTTGAACTTTTGAATACCAACATCTGACAACATCGAAGACATGCTATTTGGAAGTGTGATGTTGACAAATGAAGTTACTGTTTGTTTAATGTTATCAACATTTGTTTTTACATACTTCATTACATCACCAATCACACCCTCATTCAGCGCTTTGTTGAATTGTTGTCTAAATTCAGGAGGTACCATAGCACCGAGTGATGAAGCTAATTTTGCATAATCACCTGATCGTACTGCATTGTATGCGTTCAAGCCACTGTCTGCATAACTTTGCATATCTTTTGGTAAAGTCGCTTTGACAATCTCAAATATACCTGCGACCGCAAAATCTAAAGTGATAGCTATTCCATCGGCTATTTTGTTGAGAGCATCTGCAACGACCTTCATTCCAATAGAGATAGCTTGTTGCAAGACGGCACCCATGCCTGGAAATATAACATTGAGAGCGGTTGAAACTAACGGTAATACATAGTTAGCAACAATTTTGAGAACCATATTCCAAGACAAACCTGCATTGTTTACTTCCATCAAGAATACAAAATTGAAATCCCATTTTTTACCTTTGGATTCAATATGTTCCATCACTAAGTAGAAATTACCACTATGTATGGAATTTACGATAGAATCAATGAAAGCTCGTTCATCTGCATTAAAAACTTTGTTAAAACTATATCCATAATGATATGGCTCAAAAAAGTCGTTCGTACGTAGTCGAATTTTTTCCCAAGGACCTACATCTTTATTCATAGGTTGCTTGTAACGTCCACCAGCTTTTTGTGGGTGTACATAAATCAAAGCGGCTTCTTGTCTGCGTCGTTCCCAATTTCCTTGTTTGAAGTCTTCAGAAGTAAAAAAGCAAACACGTTCTCCATATACCCTATTTTTCATATACAGTTTATGGCGATCATCAAAATCACTTACGCAGAAAAACGCATTACCATTTTTATCGCAAAAAACACCAGTAGCCAATGCTCTACTGGCAGAAGAAGTTTCAGGTGTTAAATATTTACCATTACCTTTTGGAGCTTCATTTGCTCCTGCAATCCAAAATAAAGCGTCATTCTGTGCAAGATTCTCATCTTTAGAAAGTGCGTAACCTTGTTCATTTCTTCCTAAAGCTAAAGCTTCTTCACGTGAATTTACTTTTATAGGTTCACTGTTTGGGCGTTCGTCAGGTCGCATTCCCCAAGCTTTGTCACCTACTCGCATGATAGCACCAGCAATTGCAGGTTTACCTTGCTCATTTAATGAAGAGAGCATACTGAAATGTTTGGTTCTATTCGTTACCTTGATTTCAAATTGCTGAACACAATGTTTTACAAAGTTCTTTGAACCATCTGTTCCAGCTTTTGCGTAACGGTCTACAATTAGTTGCAAACTCATTCCGATAGCCTTATCTGATAATTCAGTAGAGTTTTTGTACTTAGTCGCTAAATCTTGTATGTCTGTTAGGAATTGTTCTTTGTTCGGCAATTTTGAAATATCAAGGTTCTGAATATTAGAAATATATTCACCAATTGTTCTTGCTCGTTGGATTCCATATTTTTGAGCAAGATTTTGAATATCTTCAAGAAGATTGTTCCCATCGCTAAGTCTTGCTACTCTATCAAACTCATTTCTTTGTATATTCGAATTGGTCATAGATGGAGCAGGAGTGCATGAGTTTTTTACACGAATATTGATAGTTGGCATCGTACAAGAGCATTTACCAAATTCATTTGGAGTATTGCATTCTTTTACACCCTTTACAACCCTTGTGTTTCCACAATTGGAAGTTTGCAAAAATGAACTATTGTTGCATAGGTTAGAAGGAATTGGAGGATTCCAAACTTCGTCGTTGCAAGGTTCTTTACATTCTCCAGTATTGCTATTATAAACAGTTCCAGGAGGGCAGAACACTTGCGTGTTACACGGTTTTTTCCCAACGACTTCACGAACATTACCACAATTGTCAACTTGTTTAAATTTTGTTCCTTCGCAATAATCTACGCTTGGACGCCATTCTGTCGAAACACATGGTGTTGGAGGATTATTGTTTTCACCATTCGGTGGCGTTGGAGGAACAATAGAATCGCCTGGTGGTGGAGGAGGTGGTCCAAATTCTTCCGCAGGAGGAGGTGGGACGTCGCAATCTACAAACAATGATGGATCAATATCAAAAAATGAAGCGACATCAAAGTAAACCATTCTTAGGTCGGATGCTTCTTGTTTAGTATATTTACTTGCTCTCGTAGTATCTGCTTGGTTGCCATATCCTGCATTGCCGTCAATTGTGTTGATATTTCCATCAAATACGTCGGTAATACCTAAATGACCTGAACGTTTCTCGTTATCAGCGTCAAACTCTTTTCCTGGTTTTTCATTTGCAGTAAGAGGTAGTCTATTCCTCCAGTAGATCATTCCAGGCGACGGAACAAATCCGTCAGTAGCTCTATACATTGGAATACCCAGTTTTTTGAATATTCTTGCTGTATCAGTAGCATTACCCCAAGTAACAGATGCTTTGTACTTTTCCCATTGTGTGTTAGTTGCCTTCAATTTTTCAAAAGCAATGCGTAAAATAAACAGAACAAAGGCAACACACCATGGGTCACACTTAGGTGGATTCCATTGGGTTGGGCTACCGGCAACAGTCCAATACTCTCGAACACGGTCTGAACAATCACCTTTTGGCAATTCGATTTCATTTCGTGCGAGGCAAATAATTTGCTTCGAAAGTATTTCAGGTGCTTTCATGTAAATTCAGCTCGTATGTTACGGTTTACATATTTTTTGGGCAGTACAAACAATTTTCTTCCAACGGGAGATTTTTTTACTACCTTTTGAGTAGCAGTTCTTACAACACGTCTTTGTGTTATAGGAACTTGAACAATTCTTTGTTTCTGCACGGGTGTAGGAATTGCAGCTGGTGCAGGTAAAGGGGCTTGATTGCTATCATAGCTCCTTTGATTATAATTATAAATTTCATTCCTTTCTTGACCTTGAGGTGTAACAATTGGTGTTGTTACTTGAGCCGGGGTCACTTGAGCAGGAATGACAGGAGTAGGTTGATAATTAGATCTTGATTGATTGCCAATGTTTATGTTATTGTTGATAATTGGAATACTTGACCTATTTTTACACCCACATCTCCCACCGCAACGACCACCACAACGGCAATTTGTGCGAGGAGAAATGTTATCTTCAAGAGTGACTAATTGTCCCATGTTATTTCTTCAATAAGAGAAGTAAAACTAAACCAGCAATGACTGGATAGCGAAATTTTGTAACGAAACTATCTAAGTTTTTACAAGTTCCATCACTTAACTGAGGAGTGTTACAATTACATCCCATTTTTCTATACCTTATAAATTTTGTGTCTTTTTATGCCGTCTTTTTGTTGTCCAAATATTTTCAATACTGGATCTATAGGAGACCACCCTTTGTTCGATAATTTTGCGGTCAAGTAAACATGGGTAAAATTTTGGATTCTCCATGCAATGACTTTGAAGTAACACTCAATTCCAACTGTTTTAAAGAGCGTTGCAAGTAAGGTTGCCATACCATCACAATCTTCTTTTCTCTTTTGAAGCAACGCTTTTGGACGAGTAATATATTCGTATTCTGGAGGATCATGTTCGTATTGAATATTTTTTACTACCCAATCAAACATGTTCTTTGCGGTTTCCATTTTGGTTTTTCCACGAAGTTTCCTTGCTAAGGATTTGAACTCGGGACTATGTGCGTCCATGATTGCCAAGCGTCTCATGTGTGCAACTGTTTGATCAACTGCAACATCAGGAATATCAGAAAGTGTAAAGCGTTTTAAGGTAAATGAACTCATTCCGTTAAAAATTTAGATGAAGAAGTTGCTATTTTTTTACCTATAAAGAACTTACCTGCGAAAAAAGCTCCAACGCCTATTACTAAAGCTATGACAAGCCACATTATAACTTTTCCAGTTGTCTGTATACCTGACCATGTACCACTAAAGAAATCTTTAACTTTGTTCCAAAAACTTTCTTTGTTCTCATATTCCTTTCGAGCTTCTTGATCTACTAATTCTGCTTGTTGTTTACCTTCCAGCCTAACAATTGCTTTACTTGTGGTCTTGTTTGGGTAGATGAACATATCTGTGGAAACTCGTCTTGGTGTATAATGCCATTGAGCATATAACTCTTGAAGAAAGTCTCGAACCAATTCTTTTGGTTGTTGTGAAGTATCCGCAACAAGATCTATGATTTTATTCGATTGTTCCCAATTTTGGTCGTGAACATATTCACCATGTTTGAGAGCCTCAGCAACATAACTATTGTAGATACCAACGAGGCGATCTCGTGAAATAGGTTTATTGTTAAAAGCTCCACAGGTTTGTGTAAGATAGCGAGGTTTTTCTTGCTGTTTACAATAGTTGTAATTTAGAACCTTCCAAGTGTAATCCAGTATCGAATCCAAAGAGCGACTTCGATTTTGCAAAGTAATAGCATCATTCTTGATATCTTCTTCCAACCACTCAACCAACTCTCCAGCTGCAACATTACCTGCAATTAGAAGGGCAAAAGCTGAGTAAGGTTCGATAAAGCCAAGTTGATTACATGTTGAACTATTATTTACTGTACGCAAAATCATAGCTCAAATATAGGATTGAAATGAACGTTTCCAACCTTAGGTGGACAATGTTACTACAATGATGGACAATGTTACTACAATGATGGACAATGTTTTTGAGCGGAGTGAAAAGTACGGATTGGTGAAAAAGTTGTATGTTGAATTGAAAATATGTAGATCTACATTCTACAAAAGATTAAAAAGTTCAATTCGCTTCAAAGAATCTGTTGAGAAGAGACTGGCAATAGAATTAGAAAAAGAGCGTGAAAAAATCGAAAATGGTTCGATTTAACTTGAATTTGACTTGAATTTAACTTGAATGCCAAAAAAAATAGGATACATCATTTCTGAAGTATCCTATTATGGGAGAGCCACCTGACAGATTCGAACTCTCGACCTGCTGATTACAAATCAGCTGCTCTGACCAACTGAGCTAAGGTGGCAAACGCTTAACTAAGCTTACAAATATACGATGATTTTTTTATTTCACCAAATTTTCTTCTAAATTTTAGAGAAATTTTTCTGGAAATAATGCTTCTTCTATTAATTCACACCAAATATGACCTATCAAAATATGTGATTCTTGAATTCTTGCTGTCACTGTAGATGGCACAATTAACGAATGATCACATTCATTTTTGAGTTTGCCACCATTACCACCAAGCAAACCGATGGTAATTACGCCTTGCGATTTTGCTTTTTCTACTGCTTTTTGAACATTAGGAGAGTTTCCACTGGTTGTGATTCCAACTAATACATCACCTTTTTTACCATAAGCTTCTACCGATCGTGCAAATACTTCATCATATCCATAATCATTGCCACAAGCTGTTAGAATCGAAGAGTCTGTCGTCAGTGCAATTGCTGGTATTGCACGACGTTCGACGCTTCCTCGTAAACGAACGACTAATTCAGCTGCAATATGTTGGCAATCTGCTGCACTTCCACCATTTCCACAAAAAAGGATTGTACCTCCTTGTTTTAAGGATTGGATAAGTACTTGAGCTGTCGACATAATGGTCTCAGTCTCTGTTGCTAATAATCGTTGTTTTGTTTCTATTGAATCAGTAATGACTGATTGTATATAATCATTCGAAATCATAATGTTTTTCTCTTTTTGGGTAATTTAATTAAAAATGTTGTTCCTTCATTTGGTTTTGATTTTACAGTAGTAATAGCATCATGACCTTCTAAAATCCATTTTACAATTGCAAGTCCAATTCCGGTTCCTTGAATTGCTGTTGAACGAGAAACATCAGCTCTATAAAATCTATCAAAAATAAATGGTAATTCTTCTTCTGTCATTCCAATTCCATTATCTTTTACCTCAATTATAACAAATTGAGAATCAGAATCTAATACTATGGAAACTTCCCCTTCTTCCTGCGTATATTTTATTGAATTTTCAATTATATTCAATAACGCTTGATGAATTTTGGAAGAGTCAACTTCTGCATACACACTTCGTTCTACAGAATGTTGAAGTTTGATTTTTTTTGCTTCGGAAAGTATTTCTGCATCTTCTAATAAATCCAACAGTAAATCAGATATATTGGTTTTTTCAAATTGCAGTAACAACTTACCAGATTCTGCCTTAGAAAGCTCTAATAACGATGAAACGACTTTTGATAGTCTAATAACTTCATCTAAAGCTGAAAGAATTACCTCTTGAAAATCTTGTTTTGATTTGGATGTATGAAGACCAATTTCCAATTCTCCCATCAAAATTGCGAGAGGTGTTCTTAATTCGTGCGATGCGTCTGAAGTGAATTGCTGAATTTGTTTGAAGGAATTTTCAATTCTTTGTATCATTGTATTGATGGAAGTAACCAATTGAATGACATCTTTTGAATCGTTTTCTAATTCAATACGTGTACTTAAATTATTGGCATTTATCTCATCTAAAGCATTGGTAATTTGTTCTAAAGGTCGTAACAATAAAGCAATGAGAATATACCCCAAATAAATCAGTACAGAAATGCTAACGAAAAGTATTAAACTTCCAAGACTTAATAAACTTCCAGCATGGCTATTATCAATACAATAGAATAGACAACTTGTTATAGCAAATGTTAACAGGATTAGTAAGGAACTTACTCCAACTATTTTCCATTTTAACGAAAGACTTTTCAGTTGTCTCACAAGAATCCTAAGCTAATTACTTTTTAGAGTATTTATAGAAACCTTGACCACTTTTACGGCCTAAAAGTCCTGCATCTGCATACATTTGTTGTAACGTTGATGGTGTAAAACGAGGCTCATAAAAATACTGTTCCCAAACAGATTTGGAGACTTGTACATTCACATCATTACCAATCAAATCCATTAATTCGAATGGTCCCATTTTAAACCCAATACCTTTGAGAATTCTATCAATTTGTTCTATGGAGCCAACACCTTCAGTTAGTAATCTCAATGACTCATTGTAATAATTTCGAGCAACACGATTCACAATAAACCCCGGTACATCAGCTGCTAATGCGGGTGTTTTTCCGAGTGAACGTACATAATCAGTTGTTACATCAATTGATACTTGATTCGTAAATGTTCCTTTTATAATTTCTACCAACTTCATTATGTGAGCAGGATTAAAAAAATGAAGTCCAATAAATCGTTCAGGATTTTTTAAATCTTTTGCTAAAGAAGAAATGGAAAAAGAAGAAGTATTGGATGCTATTATAGCAGTATCTTTAGAAAGAATAGATTCTATTTTTGAAAATATAGATTTTTTAATCTCAAAATCTTCAATAATAGCCTCAATGACTAAATCTGAATCTGTAATTTCCTCAAGTTTACCTACTGCTGAACATCGAGCAACGGTACTTTCGTATAAATCCGGTGCTAACTTTCCTCGTTCTACAGATTTGAGTAACTCTTTAGAAACATATTCTAATGCCTGAATTCGTTTCTCTTCTGAAACATCATACATTAGTACAGTGTGTGAAGCTAATATAGAAGAGATTGCAATACCGCAACCCATTGTTCCACTACCTATTATTGCTATATTCATTTTTTGATTGTTATAAATTACAAGTGTACATTTGAGAATTATTAATTGTAAACATCGGTTTTCCAAAAACTTTAAACCCATCAAATGGAGTGTTTAACGACTTAGATAGATGTTTTTTACTGTCAATTTCCCATTCAATATTAGTATCCACTATAGTTACATTTGCTGAAGATCCAACCTCAAAAGAAATAGAAGGAAGTTGCAAAATTGACCTAGGGTTTGTGGACATTAATGAAACTAATTTTGATAATGAAATAAGTCCTGATGATACAAAGGTCGTATAGGAAAGTGCAAAAGATGTTTCTAAACCTGTAATACCATTCGCTCCAGAAGAAAAATCAACAACTTTTTCATGTGAAGCATGAGGTGCATGATCAGTAGCAATACAATCAACTGTTCCATTACAAATTCCTTCAATTAACGCCAATCGATGTTCTTCAGTTCTTAGTGGTGGATTCATTTTGGCATTTGTTCCATATTGTTCAATTGAAGAATCGGTTAGGACAAAATGGTGAGGAGTAACTTCACAAGTAATTCTTTGACCACGAGCCTTTGCATCACTAACCAAATGCACTCCACCTTTTGTAGACATATGAGAAACATGGTAACGTCTATTTCCACAAAAGTTAGCTAATTGTATATCACGTGCGATAATTATTTCCTCAGCTACAGTCGGGTACCCTTTTAGTCCCAATTTTTCAGAAACAGCACCTTCATTCATAGCAAAGTTTTTTGTTAACTGATGATCTTCACAATGTTGAGATAACAACCCATCAAAATCAGAGGCATAATCATAGGCATTTCGCATTAACTGAGAATCCATCAAACAAGAACCATCGTCTGTGAACATTAAAACTCCTGCATCATGTAATTGTCTCATTGGAGTGAGTGTTGAGCCTTCTCGTTTAACGGTTATTGCTGCAGAAGAATATACGTCCACGATATTTCCTTTTGCTTTCGAATTTATATACTCAACAACGGCAGGATGATCTATAGAAGGAGCAGTGTTGGGCATACACAAAACACCAGTAAAGCCTCCATTGGCAGCACTGTTGCATCCTGTTTCTATAGTTTCTTTATATTCTTGACCTGGTTCACGAAAATGAACATGCATATCAAAAAGCCCCGGTAGACAGGTTAATGTTGTGCCATCTATGATTTTGGTGTTTTCGTTCTTTTTTGGAGAAATGTCTGATGAATTGTGAACAATAATTCCATCGATTATGTGAAGATTTGTCTTGTAAGTACTTGTATCAGTTGTTAGAGTAATATTTTCAAAATAAACGTTCATTGTCAATTTGTTGAAGTAAGTTTTTACAAAAAGTTAAGCGATGATATGGAGTTACTCCATATATTCTAATTGCATTTCTATGTTCTCGGGTTGCGTACCCTTTATTTTTGTTCCATTGAAAAATTTCATAATGATAATGAAGTTTGTTCATCATCAATCTATCTCGAGTAACTTTTGCTAAGATAGATGCAGCCGCTACAGAAACATTGTGAGTATCAGCTTTTATTTGGGTACTAACGTTGTAACCAGTAATAGTTGAATAATTCCCATCAATTAGAACAGCAGTTGGTTTAATTTTCAAAGAATCTAACGACTGTTGCATTGCCAACATCGTCGCTCGAAGTATATTTATCGTATCTATTGTTTCGGCATCAATTGAAACTATCTTGTATTCAACAGCTACAGAGGAAATATAACCAAACAACTCTTCTCTTTTTTTATGAGATAAAAGTTTTGAATCCTTAATTCCAACAGTATTTTCAAAATCATTTGGCAACACAACTGCAGCAACAGTCACGGGTCCGGCCAATGCCCCACGTCCAACTTCATCTACACCAGCAAACACCATATTGCAAGAAAACCCAAGTACTGCTACTTGGGTTCTACTAATTATGTTAATGAACTTAGTGTTCGTTTTACTTCTGTAATTTTATATCCTTCGATGATATCATTCTCCTCAAAGTCATTGAATCCATTAATGACAATTCCGCATTCGTAGTTTGCATCAACTTCTCGTACATCATCTTTGATTCGCTTAAGTGATTGTATAGTTCCTTTATAAATAGGTAATCCATCTCGAAGAATTCTAATTTTATCATTACGAATAATCTTACCAGATTGTACATAACAACCAGCCACTGAGCCAACTTTTGAAATTCTAAATACTTGTCGAACAATAATAGTAGAGGTGATTTCCTCTTTCAAATCTGGATCGAGTAAACCTTCTAATGCTAATTGAATTTCATTAATACAGTCGTAGATAATGTTATACAAACGAACATCAACTGATTCAGAATTTGCCAGTTGAGAAGCAGCAGTATTTACATTCACTTGGAAACCAATGATGATTGCATCAGATGCAGAGGCTAACATTATATCCGATTCTGTTATCGTACCAACACCTTTGTGCAAGATACGTACATTCAGTTCTGTTCTTGAAAGTTTTAACAATGAATCAGAAAGTGCTTCTACAGAACCACCAAAATCACCTTTGATGATCAATCGAAGTTCTTTGACACCACCAATTTGAATTTGTTTCGAGATATCGTCCAACGTCATGTGACGAACTTGACGGAATTGTTGTTCACGTTGATTCAACTGTCGTTCAGAAGAAATTTGTTTCGCTTCTGATTCTGATGCAGTTACAGAAATAATATCTCCAGCATTTGGAAGTAAATCAAATCCAGTTAACTGAACAGGAATTGAAGGACCTGCTTCCGATACAATTCTTCCACGTTCATCGTACATAGCACGAACACGACCAGCACTCATACCAGCGATAAATGGGTCACCAATTTTCAAAGTTCCCTTTTGAACAATGACAGTAGCAATATTTCCTTTACCTTTGTCAACATGAGATTCGATGACAGTACCACGAGCTTTTCTTTGAGGGTCAGCTTTTAATTCTAAAAGTTCTGACTCAAGAATAATGGTTTCCAAAAGTAAATCTACGTTCATTCCAGTTTTAGCAGAGATTGGAACACATTGATATTTTCCTCCCCATTCTTCAATCAAAACACCGTGGTCGCTCAATTGTTGTTTGATTCTATCTGGATTAGCATCTGGCTTGTCCATTTTATTCAAAGCAACGATAATAGGAGAATTTGCCGCTTTAGCGTGAGCAATAGCCTCAATAGTTTGTGGCATCACTGAATCATCAGCAGCAACAACCAAAATAACAATATCCGTTACAGTTGCACCGCGAGCACGCATAGCAGTAAACGCTTCGTGACCTGGAGTATCTAAAAAGGTAATTCTACCTCGTTTTGGCAAATCAACGTGATACGCACCAATATGCTGAGTTATTCCACCAGCTTCTCCGGCAACCACATTTTCAGTTCGAATAAAATCCAAAAGTGATGTTTTACCATGATCAACGTGACCCATAATAGTAACTATTGGAGGTCTACCAATGAGATTTTCTTCAATATCCTCTTCTTCATCAAGAAGTTGGACAGCTTTATCATCTAAAAATTCTGCTTCAAATCCATAATCATTGACTATCAATTGAACGGTATCTTTATCTAAACGTTGATTAATACTAACCATAAGTCCTAATTGCATACATTTCACAATTACTTGTGAAGCTGGTACATTTAGAAGATTCGCTAATTGAGCAACTGTTACATATTCCGAAATCTTTATAATTTGCGATTCTCTATCAATCTCTTCTTGACGTTTAACTTCTTTCTCGTCTCGAGCTATTTTTTTCTTCATCTTGTTCTTCATTCTACTTGAAGTTCCTGATGAGGAATCGTCTATATCTGATAGTGTTTTACGTATTGCCTTATCAACATCATCAACATTGACCTGTTGTTTCAACGGCATGCGTTTCTTTTTAGCTTTTTTATCAAAAGCACCTTTTTCTTTGTCAGGGCCTAATGATGGATTTGGTTTTCCAAATGTACTTTTAAGAACAACAATTGGCGGATTCGGATTGATTCTTGGCTCATTATTATTCGTACGGTATTCATTAGAACGATATACGTCTTGATTTCTATTTTGAGGTTGATTCGGATTATTGGATCTTTTTTGTTGGAAGTTTCCTTGTTGTTGGTTACGATTTTGATTACCAGCATTACCTTGACCAACCGTCATTTGCATACGGGGTTTCGGATGCTGTTTTGGTTTAATTTCTAAACGACCAACTATTTTTAAGCCTTTGTTTCCGTCTTGATTAGCATTTTGACCTTGCTGATGTGGTCTTTGACCTTGTTGGCTTTGACCTTGACGTTGTTGACCCTGTTGGTTTTGACCTTGACGTTGTTGATTTTGTTGATTTTGACCTTGACGTTGTTGACCTTGTTGCTGATGTTGCGGTCGATTATCATCAGTTCGTTTTGGTCTTTGTTTATCACTTCCATCATCTTTCATTGGTTTGTTTTGCTTTTTATTCAAAACTAACAATTGAGAATCTTCAGGCTCTTCAGATAAAATCTCTTGTATAGAAGGAGTTTGTTTTGGTTGATCACTTTCAGATTGATTTGCTTTGGAAACAACTGTTTCTACAACTTCCTTTTTGGAAGATGGAGAAATTTCTTCCGATAGTTTTTCCACCGGATCGGGTCTTTTTTCTTGAATAGGTTCTGGTGATTTTATCTCAACATGTTGGGAGATTTCTTCCGTTACAATCGCAGCGATTTTTGGCTCAGAAACAACCTGAGGTTGCTCAATAACCTCTTGCACTGATGAAGAAGAAGCGTCTTCGACTTCTTTGTCATCAGAAGTTGGTTTTTTAATTTGTTTTTGATTTTCAACTTTTTTGCGTTGAGTCTCAACAGCTTTTACCTCTCGAGAATACTTATCATACACAGCTTCTTGCATTTCCTCTGTGATGATAGTCGTTGCTTTGTTTTCAACACTAAAACCTTTTGAAGTTAGAAACTCTACAATAGTATCCTTGCCAATGTTAATTTGAGAGGCAAGTTGAAATAATCTAATTTTTGATCCAGCCATAAATCCGATGTAAATGAAAAAAATAATGTTTCAAGTCAAACAAATATCTGCACAAATCATTCTGCAATATTTGATGATTCTTGATCAGAACCAATAAACTCATCTGATGGTTGTTCTGAAAACAATGCAGACAATTTATCTGAAATTTGTAACGATTCTTGCTCTTCAAATTCGTCTAAAATGATGATACGAAGTTCGGCAAGTAATTCCGGTGTCATACCGTTTAATTGAAGTAAGGTATCAATATCTGTTTCCAAAAATCCACGTGCAGATTCTATTCCAAGTTCCACAACTTGATTGTATAACTCCGAACCGAATTCTGATTCAAATTCAGAAATATGAATATCTTCTCCACCTTCTTTGACCAACGTAATATTGTAACCAATAAGCATCGATGCTAAACGAACATTTTGTCCAGCTCGACCAATAGCTAATGAAACATATTCATCCGGAACTGTAACGGTAATAGATTTCGTTTCATAATCAACAGCAACGTCACGAATTTTTGCAGGTGACAATGCTCGTGCCGTTAATATCGACAAATCGGGTGAATAAGTAACCACATCAATATTTTCGTTATTGAGTTCTCTAACTATCGAATGGATTCTCATACCCTTAACACCAACACATGCTCCTACTGGATCAATACGTTCGTCATTGGAAATTACAGCAATTTTAGCTCTCTCACCCGGTTCACGAGCAATTGCTTTGATTTGGATAATTCCATCATAAATTTCTGGAATTTCAATTTCAAACAATTTAGCCAAAAACTCATTGGAAGAACGAGAGAGAATAACTTCAGGAGTTCCTGAGGAAGATCTTCTAACTTCTTTGATGATTGCTTTTAGCGTTTGATTTTTTCGATATCGTTCGTTTGAAATTTGTTCTTCACGAGGTAAACGCATTTCTACTTTGTTGTGAACTATAAGAATATCATTTTTTCTCATTTGATAAACTTCACCAACAATTACTTCACCAACTTTATCAGCAAATTCACTGAAAACAATATCTTTTTCTGCATCACGAATTCGTTGTGAAAGAGTTTGCGTCGCTAAAGCTATAAGCCTTCTTCCAAAATTTTCAGCAATATTATCTAAGGTAATCTCTTCAATATAGCTATCACCAACCTCTAATTCGGCAGTTTCTACTTCTTCTTCTTTCAATTCTTCGATTGAAACTTCCAAAACTGGATCTTCAACGTCTGTTTTTGATTCCACAATGGTTCTCATTCTATAGATTTCAATATCACCTTTGTCTAAATTAACAATGATTTCAAAATCAACTTCCGCACCATAGCGTTTACGAACAAGTAAGGATAAGGTTTCTTCGACCATACCTTGAAGTAGGTCACGATCAATATTTTTTTCTCTTGCCATTTCAGCAAAAGCTTCAATAATTACTTTTTTATCAAATTTTGGTTTTACTTTACGTCTTGGCATAATATCAGTACGTTTAACGAATTTCGGGAATTATAGTAATAGAATCTATTTCAGAAAATTGAAATGTTGTTGTTTCGCCTTCAGTTTGTTTCACACCTTTTCGTTTGGGTGGAAGTAATGTTACCGAAAAACTACCATTTTCATCATATGAAATAATTCTTCCGTGTAATTTCTGTTCTGAAAGTTTTATATCACACAACCGAGTGATATGATTAGCGATTTGCCAATCGAATGATAGGGGATTGTCAAATCCTGGTGAGGAAACTTCAATCGAAGTTATATTGTTAGCATATTCGAATGATTCGAAGTGTTCATCCATCAATCGTTGAAGTGTCGAACAATCATCTATTGTTACTCCCGATGGCTTATCAATGAAGACACTAACAATCCTATGTTTCATTGTTCCTTTGATAGAGACCCCAACAACAAACAATTCTAATTGTGTTGCCAAAGGTTGTACAAATTCGACAATGATTTCTTTCGAGAGATCTTTGTTCATAGAGAAAAATAAAAATGGGCTACTCTGAGCCCAATTCAATAACGATTACAAATATACAATTATTTTGAATCTTATCAAAGAAATTCCTGATAATTTTCAATTTTAAGGGTATTATTGACTATAAATTCGTATTTTTGTTAAAATTTTAGAAGAAAGTACTATGAGTTACAAACCTGTTGATTATTATAATCTTGACGAACTTTTAACTTCGGAAGAAAAACTTGTCAGAGATACTGTAGGTAATTTTGTTGATGAAGAAGTAATTCCTATAATCGACAAACATTTTATGGCTGGAACATTTCCAGAAGAATTAGTTGAAAAAATGGCGTCAATTGGCGTCTTTGGAGTAACCTTACCTCAAGAGTATGGTTGTGCTGGTATGAACAATATTTGCTATGGTTTGGCTATGCAAGAATTGGAACGTGCTGATTCTGCTATTCGTTCCTTTGCTTCGGTTCAAAGTTCTTTAGTAATGTATCCAATCTACAAATATGGTTCAGAGGAACAACGAAGAAAATGGCTACCCAAATTAGCTGCTGGAACTGCCATTGGTTGTTTTGGATTAACTGAACCTGATTATGGGTCAAATCCGAATGATATGATTACAAATGCTGTCAAAACAGAAGGCGGATATCTTCTCAATGGTGCTAAAATGTGGATTACCAATGGTTCTGTTGCAGATGTTTGTGTTGTTTGGGCAAAATTTGAAGGCAAAGTGCGTGGATTCCTTGTAGAAAAAGGATTCAAAGGGTTTACTGCACCTGAAATGAAAGGAAAACATTCATTGCGTGCATCGGTTACTTCCGAATTAGTGTTTCAAGATTGTGAAATACCTGAAGAAAATATACTTACCATTGAAGGTTTACGCGGACCATTGAGTTGTTTAACACAAGCAAGATATGGAATTTCTTGGGGAGCATTAGGTGCTGCAATGGGATTGTATGATTCATCATTGAACTATGCTAAATCTCGTATTCAATTCAATAAACCAATTGCATCTTTTCAATTAGTTCAACAAAAACTGGTTTGGATGCTTTCAGAGATTACAAAGGGTCAATTGTTATGTTATCATTTAGGTAAAATGAAAGACAATGGAACAATGACACCGCAGCAAGTTTCAATGGCAAAAAGAAATAATGTTTCTATAGCAAGAGAAATTGCTGCAGTAGCACGTGACATTCATGGAGCTAATGGTATTTTAGATGAATACCCTGTCATGAGACACATGGCAAATCTTGAATCTGTTTATACCTATGAAGGAACTCACGATATACATACCCTAATATTAGGTGCAGATATAACAGGTATCCAAGCGTTTAGCTAACAATCATGCATTCAATAAGTAATTATTACGAACTTTTAACGAGAATAATTGCTTGCTCGAAACTCGAGCTGGCAATTATTCTGTTGCGTAATTCTCAAGAATTCACTTCGGTTAATGCAAATTTATCTGAGCGTCTTGAAAGTGATACATCTACGATTAATTCAAATTCAACAGTAAATTACTTAAAGTCAAAATATTTTCATTTACAATTTCAATCCATAAAAGACTCTGAGTCTATAGAAACTCTCAATTTTTTTACTTCAGTTTTGTTGGTACTTGATGATAAAAAAGATGCAAGTTCCGAAACCTTACAATTGAAACGTTCCAAACAGGAATTGGATATTTTCACCATCTTAGCCCATGAATTTCGAACTCCATTAACTGTCATTCAATCCTCTGTGGAATTACTGTTAGATTTTTTCCTAGAATGGGATACAGAAAAAATCACTGAATTTTTACACTCAATTCAACAGCAATCAACCTCTATTTCCAAGTTATTAGAAATGATAGCTGAGTTGTATGATGCTCGTTCCAATACTCAAGAAGTTGTGAATGTTACACAAAATACTATTGAAGATTTTTTTCAACAACTTGAAAGTATTCTCTCAAAACGATTTACGTTTTCGCAGAAGGTCAACATTAGCAAGAATGACAACTTAATAGTCAGAGTTCCTATTCGAGCTTTGCTTTATGTGATTGGTGTAGCATTACAAACCTTCCAATCGGAAACAAATAGTACTACTATTTCTATTACAACAAATAATAATGAAGGGATAGAAATTGATATTCAAAGTTCACACAAAACTTTTAGTGAAAGCGAACTACAGTTATTACTTCCTTTATTTTCAGAAAATATTATCGAAGACGTTTCAGGAGAATGGTTACCATACCTTTTAGCATCAATATGTTCTCAATATCTTAATGCCTCGATAACAATAGGAAATACTGTTGACGATAGAGCATTTTTTAAACTTTACCTTTAACGAAAAATCAACTTTAAACAATGAAAAAAATATTAGTCATCGAAGATGAAATCGCAGTAAGAATGACCATAAGTGAAATTTTAAAAGCAGCAAAATTCACAGTTTTTCAAGCTGAAAATGGTAAAGTTGGTATTGAAAAAGCTATTGAAAACTTACCAGATTTGATAGTTTGTGACATTATGATGCCTGTTTTAGACGGATTTGGAGTATTAGAAGAATTAAAAAAACTTCCTCACACAGCAACAATACCATTCATCTTTTTGACAGCTAAAACGACCAGGGTTGATTTGAGACAAGGTATGGAACTTGGTGCAGATGATTATCTCACAAAACCGTTTACTCGTCCAGAATTATTGGCAGCAGTTGAATCACGACTTGCAAAGTCAGAAACAATCAAAAACATTACTGAATCCAATATGACAAATTTGCGTAAAAATTTGTCCATGGCAATTCCTCACGAATTGCTCACTCCACTTACTGGAATCATTAGTGCCTCAAAGATTTTCCTTGAAAACCCCGACTTGTTGGAAGTTGAAGATATCACTGAATTAGGTAATCAGATTTATTCATCTGCGACAAGAATGCAGACTATTGTCAATAAATTCATTGAGTTTTCTCGTTTGTTAGTCATCGCTAATGATGAAGAAAGTTTGAAAGAACATCAATCGTCTATTTTGGAAGATTCACATGGACAAATCCACGAAGTTGTTATACATAAATGTAGTAAATGGAATAGATTAGATGATTTACAAGAAGATATACAAACAACTAATTTGCATATAAAGGCAGATCATTTGTGGTTACTATTGCGTGAAGTTATAGATAATGCATGTAAATATTCTCAAGAAGGAAGTCCAATAATAGTGAAAGGTGAAGTGAATCAATTTGTTTACATACTTTCAATAACTAATATTGGAATTGAATTTCCAAAAGAACAAATTGCATTTATAGGTGCATTTTCTCAATTTGACAGAGATAAAAATGAACAGCAAGGTGCAGGTCTTGGATTAGCAATTGCAATGTTTATGGTTTCGATTTACAATGGTCAATTAGAAATTGATTGTGTACCTTTAGAAGATAAATTTGCAACAACCATAAAAATTTCCATTCCAATTTCTGCATAATTACTTTGCTAGTAATGGACTTGACATTATAGGAGGTTTAGAAAATTCTTCTTGATTTGGTTTTACTTCTAATTCTTCTACTAAGATTGTTTCTGGGAAAAACAACGTCGTAGGAAGAAATTGTGCACCTCCAGTAATAAATGGTGATATAATCGCAGAAGCCAAATAACTATAACGAGACGTCATGTTTGATGCTCCAATAATTTCTTTGAACATACCAACAGTAATACCATTGATTTCAGGTGATGTAATAAGTTCTTCTTTGCCATCTGGATACACTTTGTACACTTCAATTGCATTCACTTTTGCCTCACCTCGTGCAATTGGGTATTCACCTTCAGAAAGCCTATAAATCGAAGTAAATAGGAGATTTTGGTTGACTATCTTTTTCACCACCAATCCAAAAGGAAGTTCTCTTTTTTTACAAAGTTCCATCATTTTCTTTTTAAGACTTTCATAGCTTTCTTTATTACCGTTATGAGAAATCTCAATCACACCTGGAGCTGTTCCTCCTGAACGATGATGACCATTTGAGGTAGTGAATTTTTTCGTTAATGTTCTATCATTGAGCAATGTTACTAAATAGCCATTTTTCACCAACTCAATTCGTTCAGGTGTTTCAATTCCTTGATCGTCATATTGAAATGAACCAACAACAGAATCTTGAAGTTTTGAATATCCAGAAATAGCATTCACAGAAAATGAAACATTCAATACCCTCCCACCTACCTTGTTTTGAAACGCGATATTTCTTGTTGCATCAAATCCTTGATCGGAAAGTGCTTGACGTTGAACAACAAGATTGGGAATAAAAAACTGACCAAACAATTCTCCTGTAGCTTGACCTGTAAACATAACTGGTCCTGAATACGGATCTTCTAATGGTTGTGCTTTTTTAAGTTTTATAACAGTTGTTGCTAAAGAGTCGATTTCTTTTTCTAAAAAATGTTTGTTGGAACCTATTTGTTGAAAAAAATATTTTTGGGGAGCAATTTGATAATTGGAGTACGTATTGGAAAGCAACATACCATCTTCTCTTTGTGTCAAGGCAACAACTTCAACTCCACAAAAATTATCAGATTTTGCAAATTCACGACCTTCAGAGTTACAAAAGAGCATTCGTTTTTGAATAAACTCAAAATTAACTTGTGAATTAATTATTTCTGGGAAATCCAAAAATCTTTTGGATAGTTGAGCTAATTTGAATGGTATTTGTGTTTGTTCTTGTGTTGTTAATTCAACAGAAGTTGATGGTAATGAAAATTGAATTGGTGGCAATAAATAGAAGTCAGGAGTAGAATCTTTCCGAACTTTATTTTGCAAATAAGAAACCTTTTTTGCCAAAATTTCTGTTGCTTGTTTATAAGCAACATCTGTCGCTAACCAAAGTTCATTTCTTAAGGTAGGGTAATCTAATTCAAATGGTATTAAACGATTTTCAAAACTTTCTTCATCATCTGAAGAACCAAAAAAGTTTAATGAAACATCAAAAAAGTTAGTATTATCCATTTTTGGTGAACCTACTCGAGCTTGAACTGAAAGAGTAGCGTAGGGTTTTTGAGTAACTTTTACAATACCACCTTTTGAAGTTTTTACCTCAACAACATTATGAAGTTGCACCACATATTGAAGATAATATAAAGAGTCAACACCATCCAAACGTAAATGTCTAAACGACCGTTTCATCTCATCTTTCATGGCTTTGAAAAGCTCTTTTTCGTCATTTTTGAGCCTCAAATCTTCATAAAGATTTGATAAATTATTTCTTAAAACAAAAGTTTTTGAAGAAAGATGATTATTTTGTACAAAAAACAAGGAACTATAGACAGTTAAAAGCAGTACTAATTTATGTAGACTCACGTTAATGCAAAAGTAATTGACAAAATTTGCTACATAGACAATTAGAAAGTGAAGTTATTATAATATGAAAGTAGAGGTAAAAAGAGCAACAATTTTTCCCAACGAAATACATTCTGGAATTACACTAACACAAATTAACACTAATCCAATTGGTACTTCATTTGCAGTTTCTAAGATTGGAAAAAAATATTCTGTTGAATCAATTAAAATTGCTCAACAGAATTTTTCCACTACATTAGGGATTCAAAGAAATCAGTTACAATTCCTTGAACAAGTACATTCTGATAGAATACACATTGTAAAAGAATGGACACCTAATTTGAGTGGGGATGCTATCATTACTTCTTCAAAGAATTTGGTACTTTGTATTTCAGTTGCGGATTGTGTAGGTATAACTCTTTATGATGCTGAAAACCAACTCATTGCAGGTATTCATTCAGGCTGGAGAGGAACAGTTAAGAATATTGTTGGTAAAACAATTCAATCAATGATGATTGAATTTGGAACAAAACCATCAAAATTACTTGCGTTTATAAGCCCATCAGCTTCGCAACAAAAGTACGTAGTACAAAATGATGTTTCTTCCTTGTTTGATTCTAAGTATGTATGTACAATCGATTCGAACATACATTTAGATGTTCAAAAGAATGTTTTTGATCAATTAGTAGAATCTGGTGTACAATTGCACAATATCGAATGTGATAAGAGTTGTACTATTTCTAATAATCAGTTTCATTCCTTTCGTAGAGATAGAGAGATGTTCGGTTTAAATGTGGTGTTTATATACAAAATTTCAGCAAAATAAAACGTACTTCGTTATGAGTGAAAATCATGTAGATATTTCAAGTTTAAGACAGAATTATAAACGTTCAAGCCTTTTAGAGGATGATGTTCATCCAAATCCTTATCAACAATTTAATCAATGGTTCAAAGAAGCCTTAGATTCTAAAATCTTAGAACCCAATGCATTTTCATTAGCAACGTCAACAACAGATGGATTTCCTTCAGTAAGAATTGTTTTACTCAAAGAAGTGAAAAAAGAAGGATTTGTCTTTTATACTAATTACAAAAGTAAAAAAGGCAAAGAGTTACTTGAAAATCCAAAATGTTCTATGGTTTTTTTCTGGGGTGAATTAGAACGACAAGTCCGAGTTCAAGGAATTGCTTCGAAACTCACACATCAAGAATCGTTTGCATATTTCAAAACGAGACCCAAAGAAAGCCAAATTGGAGCAGTTATTTCACCTCAAAGCGAAATAATTCCTTCAAGAGAGTATTTGGAAACTAAATTTGAAGAATCGCAAGAAAAATACAAAGATATCAGATTAGCTCTACCAGATTATTGGGGAGGATTTGTTATTAGACCAATTAATTTCGAATTCTGGCAAGGTCGCGAAAGCAGACTTCATGACAGAATTATGTACCAGTTAATGCCGCATACAAATGAATGGCAAATAATTCGATTAGCTCCGTGAAAGATGATGTTTTTATTAGTGAAAACGATACAACAACATATTTTTCCTTTGATACGACTTTACAATCGATTTTCACCTATTTTTCTTCTATCACCAATTTACCTGACGAAGAATGGTCTTCTTTTCTTTCAATTCTTGAGTATAAACATGTTGACAAGAATGAACACATTCAACATGAAGGACAATTGCTAGGTGATCAATTTTTTATTGCCAAAGGATTCTTCCTTTGTTATTATGAAAATGAAGAGCAACATTTTATAAAAGATTTTTACTCAGAACTAACTCCGATTTTTGCGACAATGAATCCAATAATGAAACTTCCTGCATTATATAACATCGTTGCAATTGAAAAATCTGAAATATTATATATCCCATCTCATAAATCAGTTGAATTGTTTTGTTCACACAACTGTTGGCAAGATATTAGTAGAGCTGCTGCTGAGCAACGATTTTCCTACAGTGAAAAAAAAGATCTTTACACCAGAACAAAATCTATCGAAGAACAATACAGTTATTTGTTAGAACATCAACCTGATATTTTGGAACGTGCAAAACATTATCAGATAGCTTCCTACCTTGGAATTTCACCCGAAACCTTTTCACGGTTCCGCAAAAAGATGTTATAATCTTAAAAAGTTCTAAATTTTTCGTATTTTTTCACGATTTTCTTGAAATTTTCTTAATTTTCTTGATTCAAATCAAGATTTTCACCTACCTGTGTTTCGTATTTTTGTATAAATTTTCAAGGAAATTATGAATAAAACTATTCTCCAGTTTATCCTTTGTTGGATTATTTGTCTATTTGGTGGCATAAATTCATCACTTGTCTCAGCAAATTTGAGCCAAATTTTGGATGTATTTCTTTTGAATGAACCTGAATCGGTTCGACTATTTGTTGCAAGTATTTTCAATGGTATTGTCTTAATTGGATGGTCAATTGGGGGTGTTTTATCTGGCTTATTTGCAGATAAAATTGGTCGTAAACAAACAATCTTAATCCTCACAACTATATTGTCAATTTTGTGCATTGCTTCCAATACTACAGATTCTTGGCATATTTTTGCTCTCTTTCGATTTCTCTCAGGAGCTATGGTAGGAGGATTAATGGTTGTAACTACTACACATATTGCAGAGATTATATCACCTGAAAAAAGAGCAATTTCCATTGGCATATTAGCAAATTCTTTTGCTGTAGGGATTATGGTAACTGGAATATTTTCCGCTTCAAATCCAGATTGGAAACAACTATTCTACATCAATGCTTTAGTAGGAGTACTTCTTCCTCTGCTATTTATATTCCTAAAAAATTCAGAACTATTTACTAATCGGAATATAACAATTTCTTTTTCAACATCAAGTGAACCACTATTTTCAAAAACGTTAGTATTGGCATCGCTGATTTTTGGTGCTATGTTGATTGGATTATGGGCATTATTTTCTTGGATGCCGACATGGGCAGAAGAATTAGTACCTTTGGCAGAAGCGAATAAAACAAGAGGAATAATATTGATGTGTTTGGCTTTAGGTGGGATAGTTGGAGCATTTTCTTCAGGTTTTCTTGCGAATATAGTCGGAAGAAAACCCGTTATTCAATTTGCATTTATCGGATTGAGTGTTTTGTCAATACTCGTATTCTATTTTATTAAAAATTATACACTTGCATCAATCATCGCTACAGGTGGAATGGGAATTTGTATTGGATTAGGTCAGGGTACCTTGTCAAGTTTTATTCCTGAGATGTTTCCAACGAAAATTCGTGCAGGTGCAACAGGACTTTCTTTTAATTTAGGAAGAATAATTACGGGTGTCTGTGTTTTCTTTGTTGGTGTACTTGTACCTTTTTTTGGCGGATATGGGAACTCTATACTCGCTTTTTCAGTATTATTCATTGTCGGCTTATTTTTAATGTTCTTCGTTAAGGATACGAAGGATACTCAATTAATTTAAATCAATTGTATGGCTCATATTCCAACACAACCCGGTTTACCCGGAATTAGTAGTTTGTTTGCATTTCGTCCAGAAACTGCAAAACCTATGAGAGAATTAGCTCATGTTCTCTTATACTCAGAATCTTCCTTATCTTCTGGTGATAGAGAAGTAATAGCAACCTATGTATCATCGAGAAATCAGTGTGTATTTTGCACTCAATCTCATGCCGCTGCTGCACGTGCTCATTTAAAAGAAGATGCTTCGATTGTAGATGATGTCTTGTTAAATGGTGTGAATGCATCTGTTAGTGATAAGCTAAAATCATTACTTACAATTGCTGGGAAAGTCCAAAAAGGGGGTCGTATTGTAACAGATGAAGATGTTGCTTTAGCTAAAAGTTTGGGTGCAACAGATATGGAAATTCATGACACTGTTCTTATTGCCGCTGCATTCAGTATGTTCAATAGGTATGTCGATGGATTAGCCTCTTTTACTCCACAAGACCCTGCTGATTATGTAGAAATGGGTGTAAGAATGGCATCTGTAGGTTATATACCTCCAAAATCATAATTTTTTTTCTCTAATTTCATAATATCATGGCACATATACCAATTCAACCAGGTTTACCAGGCATTACTGGTTTATTAGAATATCGTTTGGATTCTGCTAAACCAATTCGTGAATTAACTCAGGTACTCATGCGTGGAGAATCTACACTTACCTTTGCAGAACGAGAACTAATCGCTACGTATGTCTCTTTTCTGAATGAATGTACATTCTGTACTCGAGCACATGAAGCAACTGCAAATGCATTGTTTGAAAATACTACCATAGTGGATTCAGTAAAATGGAATGTTTACAATGCTCCTATATCTGAGAAATTAAAAGCATTGTTAATAATCGCTCAAAAAACTCAGTTAAATGGAAAAACTGTATCCAAAGAAGATGTAGAAAACGCAAGAGTTCATGGAGCAACAGATTTGGAAATCCACGACACAGTCTTGATTTCATCTTTGTTCTGTTTATACAATCGCTATGTAGATGGTTTGGCTTCATGGACACCTGAAGATTCTGGTTTTTATCAAAAATTAGCTGATCGTTTAGTCAACCATGGTTATATGGGAACAACTAAACCTGTTGTTCATGAAGAATAATTTTTACTCTTATTTATTATTAATATGGCTTACATAAACGTGCCGGATGGTCATCCCGGTATTCGCGGGTTAATGCAATTCCGACCAGAAACAGCAAAAGCGTTGAATCTTTTGGTGGAAGAATTGTTACAAATCGATATTGGTCTTTCTAAAGGTGAACGAGAAATCATTGCAACCTATGTTTGTACCCTCAATGATTGTTTGTATTGTCGATCTATCCATGGAGCAATCGCAAAATTTCATTGTAATGGAGACGAGAAATTTGTTCAAGATGCTGTCAATGATCCACAAAATTCTCAGGTCTCCCCAAAAATGAAGGCATTATTGGCAATTGCCAAAGAAGTCCAACAACATGGGCAAAATGTACAACAGCACCACATTGATGCTGCAAGAGAACAAGGTGCAACGGATTTGGAATTACATGATACTGTTCTCATTGCTGCAGCATTTTGTATGTTCAATCGGTATGTAGATGGGTTAGGAACAGTACAACCTACTGATCAAAAAATCTATGATCAAATGGGTAAACAACGTGCAACAGAAGGGTATTTGACCAAACCTGTTGTTTTAACATAATTGTATTTATTATTATTTCATCATGGCATATATTAATGTACCAAAGGGTTTATCTGGAATAAGAGGACTCTTGGCATTTCGAACAGAAACAGCTCGAGGAATTGGAATCTTAACAGAAGAACTTCTTTGCTCTGATGTAGGGATTTCAAGAGGTGAACGAGAGATAATCGCTGCCTATGTTTCTCTGTTGAATAATTGTTATTACTGTACAACATCTCATGCTGCTACAGCGAAATATCATTGCGATGCAGATGAAGAATTTGTACTTAAAGCAATCAATGATCCAGAAAACTCAGATTTGTCACCAAAAATGAAAGCCTTGATGGCTATTGCCAAAGAGGTTCAACAACATGGTCAAAACGTTCAACAACATCATATCGACAGAGCAAGAAATGAAGCTGCTTCAGATCTTGAAATACATGATGCTGTCCTAATTTCTGCCTTGTTTTGTATGAGTAATCGATATGTCGATGGATTAGGTACGTTCCAACCAAAAGACAAATCTTTGTACGATGCAAACGGCAAAATCCGAGCAAAAGAGGGATATTTAGCAAGTATGCCTCAAACAAAATAGTAATTTTACCCTTATGGGATACACTCTTCCTTCAGAGTAATTTTTTCATTATACTACTTTAGTAGTATTCAAATTCTTTTATTTATATGAAATCTATATTCATACTACTTTTTAGTTTCTTTATTGCAACTTCTTTATATTCTCAAAGTGCAATAAAAGGAATAATAAAGGACAAAACTTCAAACACTCCATTGGAAGGTGTTCGAATTAGTATTACCAATTCCAACAAGGGAACTATTTCAAAAAAGAATGGAGAGTTCTCAATTCCAAATTTGAAAGCAGGTTCTTATAATCTTTTAGTTACGTATTTAGGGTATAAAAAGAGAGAATTTTCGAATGTAACCGTGACTGATGGCCAGAATCTGAATCTTACTATTGACTTAGAAGAAATGGAATCAAGATTAACAGAAGATGTCATCGTTTATGGAGCTTCAAAAAGAGCCGAGTTGGCTAAAAACACTCCTGCTGCTGTAACAGCACTTTCTCAGGTCGAAATTCAAAAAGCGGCTCGTTCCAATCAAGTTGGGAATGCCTTAGAAGGTCAATTGGGTGTTGATGTTACAAGAAACGGTAATGCTGACTTTCAGGTAAATACACGTGGTTTTAATAATTCTACTAATCGTCGTTTACTAATCCTCGTTGACGGACGTGATGTTGCATTACAACAGATTGGTGCTCCTGAATGGAACTCGTTGACTTTCCCAATGGAAGATTTCCAAAATATCGAGTTAATTCGTGGTCCTTCTGCTGCATTATTCGGTCCAAATGCGTTTAACGGGGTATTAAATCTACGTACGTATGCACCAAAAGATGTTGTTGGAACGAAGGTTTCTTTATTGGGTGGTGATTACAATACCTATCGTGCAGATATTCGTCACGCAGGTGTTATTGATGACTTTTCCTACCGAGTAAACGTAGGAACTATGGGTAGCCGTAACTTAAACAGAGACAGAAAAGCTACAAATCCTGCACTTCGTGCTACTGACAGTGCAAGAATTGTTAGCGATGGTTATGAATGGTTATGGCCAAACGCAATCGAACAAAATGGAATTACTGATGAACAAAGAAATTCATTCTCATATTATGGTGCTGCTCGTTTAGATTATCAATTGAATTCTACTTCTCATTTAGAATCTGAATTTGGATATACTCAATTTGGTAACGAATTTATGATGGCTGGGGCTGGTAGAATTCACGTTCCAAAAACAAGTAAAAAATTCGGTAGATTAAAGTTCGTATCCGATAAATTTCAAGGTCAAGCTACCTATAATGACAGAAATACTCTTGATACAATGCGAATTTTGGCAGCTCCTCCAGGGACTATTATTTTAGACCACGCTTATGATATCAATGTAGATTTACAGTATAATGAGACATTAACTGATAATCTGTCATTAACTGCTGGTCTTCAAGGTCAATATATGTTTATGGATTCAAGAGGAACAGTATTTAGACCTGATTCGATTGAAGCAAATTTTGCAGGTGCCTATGCACAACTTGATTTTAAAGCTACAGATGATTTGAGAATTGTTGGATCTGCACGAGTAGATAGAGCATCTATCAACCCAAATCAATTCTCTCCAAGAGTCTCAGTTATCTATACTCCAACTGCTGAACATACATTTCGTTTAACAGGCGGTAGAGCATTCCAAAGACCAAATTTTTCTGAGTTATACAGACGGTATGGATTTAGACCTGCTTTAGGTGCAATGGGTCCAATTAACTTCCGTCCAGTTCAAGACCAAGTGAATCAATTTCTTACAAATCAAACTGGTTTAACTCAAAATGTAAATTTAGGTTTATTCTCTCCTACTCAACAAGGAATATCTGGAATACAACCTCAATCATTAGGATTAGGTAATACAAATTTAACAGTAGAATCTAACAACTCTTTTGAACTTGGGTATCGTGGTATAATAACAAATAACCTAAGTGTAAATATTGAGGGTTATTATGCAAGATTGTCTAACTTTATCTCAGGTTTCTTACCTGGTGCAAATGATCAATATAAAAGTTGGTCTTCAGCATCAACATTAACTCCAGAATTAGCGCAATATGCAGCACAAATCGATTCAATTGTTTATAGTGCATTACCAACGAATTTTGATAAATCTCGTTTATCTACAGTTGATGGAAATCCAGCATTTGTAATATCTAATGCAAATATAGGGTTGATTGAAAATTTTGGAGTTGATATGGGAATTTCCTATTTTCCAACCAAAAATTTGGAATTACAAGCCAATTATTCCTATTTTGATTTCAATTTGTTAGATGCTAAAACAACAAATCCATTTTTGATTTCAGGTTTTGATATTATTTCAGCAAATACTTCTCCAAATAGAGTAAATTTGTCTGCAACTTATTCAGAACCAAGATTGTTTGATATAACGATCCAATACAGATTTGTTGATTCGTTTACATGGTTAGCGGGTGATTTTAGAGGAGAAGTGCCTTCGTATGGTATTGTTAACCTGAATGGAGGATACCAATTTTCTGACAATCTAAAAGCAGGTTTCAACGTTTACAATTTATTAGATGTAAAACACTTTCAAATTTTAGGTGGAACATTAGTTCCTCGATTGGCAAATGTCTCTTTAAGTTATACGATTTAATCTGAAAATATCCTTAATTTTTCTCTATATTTTAACTTTAAAGTGGTATATTTGCAAAAGGAATATACCACTTTTTACTTTACCCTTATGATTAATCTACTTACTAAAATTCTACCATTCATTACAGTAGTACTCATTTCTACATCAATATCCTTTTCTCAACCTCTATTCCAAACAATTCCACCTGAGAAATCTGGTATAACAGTTCGTAATGATGTTATTGAAAACCAGAGATTCAACTACGGCTACATTATGCAAATTTATATGGGTGGTGGAGTTGCTATCGGAGATATCGATAACGATGGACTTCCTGATGTAGTTTTAGCAAATATTTTCCAACCCAATAAAATTTACAAAAACAACGGAAATTTTCAATTTGAAGATATTACAACAAAAGCAGGGTTGATTCAAAATGACACCTTACTATTTATGGGTGTTTCTATGTTTGATATAGATAATGATAGTGATTTGGATTTGTATTTTTGTACTATTGCTGGTAAAAATCAACTTTACCTAAATAATGGAGATGGCACTTTCAAAGAAGTTGCAGAACAATTTGGTTTAGCCGGTGAAGGTTTAAGTATGCAAATTGCTCTTTTAGATTATGATTTAGATGGTGATTTGGATATCTATTTAGTTGTTAACGGAACAACTAGAATTTCGGCTTACATAAATCCTGGTAATCCTGATAAATTCTATAGAAATGACGGAGGTGGAAGGTTTACTGAAGTTTCAAAGTCAATTGGAATTGATGATAAAGGGTATTCACTTAGTGCATCTGTTGGCGATTTGAATATGGATGGTTATCCTGATATTTTTGTTGCAAATGATTTCGAAGAGCCAGATCTTATATATATTAACAATAGAAACGGAACATTTTCTCGACGTGAAAAATCGATGTTACGTAACTCTGCATTATTGGGAATGGGTTCGGATATTTCTGATTTTAATAATGATTTATTACCAGATATTATCAGCGTAGATATGTTGATGGATTCTCATCAACGACGTTTAACGCAAATCACCTCACTCTCTCAATATGGACCTTATTTCGATTCGACACAAATAATGAGAAACTGCCTTAATCTTAATCGTGGCAATGGTAAATTTTCAGACGTTTGCTTCATCGCAGGTGTAGCAGCTACTGATTGGAGTTGGGCTTCGTTTTTTACAGATTTTAATAATGATGCAAAAAAAGATTTAATTATTGTTAATGGTTATAAAAGAGATGTTAATGACTTAGATGTCAATAGATTTATTAAACAAGGAGAGCAGTATTACAATCTCCATGAAAAACTCCCTGTAGTTTTAATGCAAAACTATGTCTTCGAAAACATGGGAGGTTTACGGTTCCAAAACAGAATTGAAGATTGGGGACTAATTCATAAAGTTAACTCCAATGGAGCTGCTGTCGGCGACTTGGATTTGGATGGGGATTTAGATTTGATAGTGATGGTTATAGATTCTTTTCCTTTAGTTTACAAAAACATGACTGTTGAACAGAATAAAAATTCAAATTTTCTTCGATTAAAGTTTGAGGGTAATATTCAAAACAAATTAGGTGTTGGAACTAAAGTTACTATTTTTCACAATGCTCAACAACAAATGCAAGAACATTATCAAAACAGAGGTTATATTTCTTGTTCAGAAAATATAATGCATTTTGGTTTAGGTTCCGATAAAGTTGTTGATTCAATGTATGTTGATTGGATAGGACATAAACGAGAAGTTTTTCGAAATATCCCAGCAAATCAAATAATGTCAGTCTCAGAAGTTAATGCATTATTACCTACTCCAAAATACAGACAAAATCCTGCACCAATAATTCGTGAACTACCATCTGGAGTTTTGAAATATACTCATAAAGAAAATTTCTTTGATGATTTTAAACGTGAAAGACTATTACCAAACAGACTTTCCATCAATGGTCCTTCTGTAGCAGTTGGAGATGTGAATGGTGATGGATTTGATGATGTATTTATTGCTGGACCAAAATATAAAAGTGGTGAATTGCACCTACAAGCTTCTAATGGTAATTTCACACTATCTTCACAACAGGTATTTGATATTGATAAAGATGCAGAAGATCAAGGAGCAATTTTCTTTGATTCAGATAATGATGGTGACCTGGATTTGTATGTAGCAAGTGGTGGAAATGAAACCAATATTGATGATGAGTATTTTCAAGACAGGCTGTACATAAATAATGGCAAAGGTCAATTTACAAAATCGAAAAACTTACCTAAAAATCTCACATCAACTTCAACTGTTGTTGCTTGTGATTACGATTCAGATGGCGATTTGGATTTATTTGTTGGTGGTAGATTGATACCTGGTCAATATCCATTTGCTCCCAAAAGTTACATTTTAGAAAATACCAAAGGTGTTTTTAAAGATGTTACAGCGAAAGTGTGTCCAGCCTTATCTTCTGCTGGAATGGTTACCTCTGCACTTTGGACAGATTATGATAATGATGGAATTTCTGATTTAGTTTTAACTGGTGAATGGACTACTATTCGATTCTTTAAAAATAATGGAAAAACTTTAACAGAAACAACAAAACAAACAGGTTCAGATAACTTATTTGGTTGGTGGAATTCAATTACTGGTACAGATTTAGACAATGATGGTGATATAGATTATGTCGTTGGAAATATGGGGCTAAATACTTGGTATAAAGCATCAGTTACTGAACCTATGGAATGTTTTACAAAAGATTTCGACAATAATACAAGTTTAGATATCATTCTAACATATTACCAAAAAGGTAAACGTTATCCAATAGTTGGAAAACAACAGTTTACAAACCAAATACCATCGTATAATGCTCGTTATACGACCTTTCATAAATTTGCGAACGAAACAATAGAGCAAATTTTTACACCTGAACAGTTAGCTTCCTCCTATCAGTTAAAAGTAACGACATTAGAATCAATTATTTTAAGAAATAATGGTAATGGTACTTTTACGAAAGAAGCTTTACCGGAAATTGCTCAAATTTCTCCAATTTATGGAATTTTAACCGAAGATTTTAATGAAGATGGATATGTTGATATCATAGTTGCAGGAAATTTTAGTGGCGCTGCACCTGATATGGTTCATTATCATGCTGGGCTGGGTTCCTTACTTCTCAATGACAAAAAAGGTGGGTTTATTCCTCAGGAACCAAACGAATCAGGTGTAAATCTGGCTGGAAATGTTCGTGCTATGTCTATGGTACACTCCAAATCAACAAATTCTTTAGTCGGAATAATTGGAAACAATTCTAATCATTTACAAATAATTGAAAAGAATTTACAAAATACTTCGTCTAAAATTAATACTATTGCGTCGAATCTTAAAGCAACTAAAGCTGTTCTCACCTTCAAGAATGGCAAAAAGAGAATACACGAATTTTACATTGGAAATGGCTTTTTATCCCAACAAGCACCATTTATCCTTTCTACTGCAGATTGTATTTCTATAGATTTGTTTTCTGGTTCGAAATTACTTCAAACTATTACAACAAAATAATGACTCAATTACTCTTGTTCTGTTTTGTATTCTTTATTTCATCGGTTTCACTCTTCTCATTAGATTCTAAACATCAAGGAAATCTAAATCCTCGATTTATTCATGATTGGAATGAAATTGTTATTGAAATTAATATCGATGACGGTTTTTTACCTCCAGTTGCTGCAAGAAACCATGCTTATACCAATATTGCTGCTTTTGAAGCAGGAAGACATTTGAATCCTTCAAAATTTCAAAGTTTCGAAAAAAAATTGAATGGGTTAAGTGGAATTCCAAAACCTCAAAAAAATGGGAAATACCATTTTCAATTAGCTTCTTCCTACGCATTTCATACAGTTGCCAAAGCATTAATGTATAGAACAACATCCTGTGACAGCTTATTAAAAGCTCAACATGAATATGTGGAATCTTTGAAAGATGGTTCTGATATTGAATTATCAAAATCGTATGGAATTGCTGTTGGAAAACATATTCTCCAATGGGCGAGAAAAGATAATTATGTAGAAATGTTGGCAAAAAAGGACTTTGAATGGCCTAAAGGACCAGGTAATTGGGAACCAACACCTCCTAATTTTATGGAACCAGTGTTACCGTATCTTTCAACAATGAGAACATTAGTTATCAAAGAACCTACCTCATTCAAACCTGCACCACCAATTCCTTTTAGCACCGATAAAAATTCTGAATTTTATAAGCAAATGATGGAAGTATATGACATTTCTAAAACTGTTGATGCAGAAAAGAAACTCATTGCTTGGTATTGGAATTGTTTACCTGTCTCAAACAAATGGGATGGACACCGTATGTACAATCAACGCCAAATGAATCCTGGTGGACATTGGATTGCAATAACAAGAATTGTAGCTAAAGAACAAGATATTGACTTTCTTTCCTCATCTTTGGCATATTGTGCTGTGAGTTGCTCACAATTTGATGGGTTTCTTTCTTGCTGGGCTGAGAAGTACCGTTCGAACACCATTCGTCCAATTTCTTACATTAAAAAATATATCGATCCAAAATGGGAAGGTGTATTAGAAACTCCATCATTCCCTGAACATACTTCAGCACATAGCACCATCTCTTCATCAAATGCTGAAGTTTTAACAGCTCTTTTTGGATCAATTCCATTTACAGATACCTCTGAAATGCCATTTGGTTTACCATCTAGAAGTTTCAAATCATTTATGGATGCAGCTGAAGAAGTTTCAATGAGTAGAATGTACGGTGGAATTCATCTTACCCACGGCTGTGAAGAAGGTCAGAAAGTTGGACACCAAATTGGAAAATTTATAGTTAAAAAACTGAACATTAAGAAAGTCAACTAAAACTTTCTCAAAAAAACATAAAGCCCACGAAAGTGGGCTTTTTTTTTGGTGGTTAATAAAAACTAAACTAGAATTAGAAATCAACAAGTACTTTTTTATCCAAAGAGTCCAAGTCAATCTCATAAATGATTCCTTTATCATCATAATTGTAAGACCATGAGACTGCAAACTTGTTGTCATTTAAAAACAAACCTTGACGTCCAATTCTGTAAGCACAATAAGAATCTCTAAAACTTACAGATTTTACTCTAATAATTTTACGTTGAAGAAGAGATTGTTCAACATCGATTATAATCATTTCTTTTGAGCTTTTTGCAATACTAAATTCTTCATCTTTGTAAGCTATAATTGACATGAATTTTGAATCTGGTGACCAAACTATGTTATTGTTAATACTAGGAAAAAATAATTTTGAATTCATGGTTTCAATTCCAATAATTTCTATTCCATTCAAATAATACCCCGTATTCTGGTTCTGAATACCGCTATTTTCTGAATATAAATGCCATTTATATTTGCCATTTGGGCTAACAGAAAATATGTTTGGAAAGCTAAAAGTAGAATCTATTATTTTATTTTTTTGTAAACAATATACTCCTTTTGAGGTATATAGTAAATCATTTTCTTCAGTGGAGTTACTTAACCATTGAAATAGACTTCTTGGAGCAGTAGTGTCATAAATAGAAATTCCTTTTTCACGATACTCTATTGGTGTAACTTTTGTTACTGTTTTCGTTGAATGATCGTACATATACCAATGTAGATACTCCTTACCATCTACTGCGAAAAACTGCACCAAAAACACATATTTGTTCATACTATATGGACAAGCAAATTCCTTGTAACTTCCATGAGTAGATTTAATATTAGGATCACTATAAATAAACTCTCCCAATGGAATATAACTAACAGAATTATCATTGCGTGAGTATAAATAATATCCATTTAAGTGATAAAGTATACTTTCTAAATCTGAACTTACTGCTTTAATTTGATACATACTGTATTCAAAGGTACTACTCTTATTTCCTTCTTGAGGTAAAATCCATTCTGGTACTTTACAGGGGTGTCCATCATTTCTAAGTTTATCTACCAAAACTTCATCTCCACAAGAATTTAATATCAAAAGTATTGATATTAAAAATATTAAAATTCTTAAGTAGATTTTCATTTAAATATCCTATCTATTAATAACAAACTTTTGTGTATTTGATCTTTTTCCGTCTAAAAGTACAAAATACACTCCATTTGATAAGTGAGATATATCGATTGTTTTTGAAGTATTTGAAAAACTATTCTCAATTAATAAATCTCCTATTGAATTGAAAACTGATATTTTGTGAACATTCTGAGTAAGATTTAATAGTTTTACTGAAATGTTATTATTCGCAATCGTTGGAAACACTTGAAAATCATTAATGATTGTATTTTCTTCATCAGCTGAAGTAGTTCTATCTACAGCAAACACAGAATAATGAAATGCAATTTTATCATCCGGTGGATTTTTATAATTAAACAATCCACCCCATCTTCTTACTTCATATTGGTATGTAACAAATGTAAATGTATGGGATCCATTAGGATTTGTTTCATCATGAATCATATTCCATTCTTCTTCTTCATTTCCCCCATACCCCGAAATAACACCTGTATAACCTGTCTGAAAATTACAACCATTCGGAGCTGTAAAATTGTATCCCTTTTTTCTCTTAACTCTCGCTTTTTCGTTTACATCACTAATTCATTACTTATATCTTTAATCTCTTCAAGGATTAAATTACAGCTTTAATTTGAATAATCCAAATTATTTATAATATTTTTTGATATTTCGTGAAAATAATAGTGATATTGTGATTTTATGCCCTCTCACCCACACTTCGACAACATAGAGGAGAGGGAGATTATGATTTGCCCCCTCACCCTTTCCCTCTCCCCAATGGGGCGAGGGGGATAATTAGTAAAGAAAGCCACCCTGACCTACGGTCACCCCTCCATGGGAGGGGAATTTACCGTACTAACTTTGAGACGCCCATGTAGGGCGTCTCTACGACTGTGACTACATTTTGTAAATGAAAAAGCCCTCAAATGAGGGCTTTTTTGTTTATCTTGGTATTTCTATTCGAGCTACGATTTCTTTTACAACTTCTGTGGCACTGATGCCTTCCATTTCCTTTTCGGGAGAAATGATGATACGATGTCGTAACACTGCAGGGGTCAAATCAATGATATCTTCTGGTGTAACGAAATCACGACCCCTTATTCCTGCTAATGCTTTTGATCCGTTCAATAATGCCAATGATGCTCTTGGAGATGCACCCAAGGTGATTGATGGGTGATTGCGTGTTGTTTGCACAATGGTTGTTATAAAATCTAAGAGTTTTTCTTCAATGATAATTGATTGAATAGTTTTTTGAGCAGTTTCCAATTCTTTCGTTGTTACGACTGGTTTTACAGCGTCAACATTAGAATGAATTATACCCTTTTGAACATTTGAAAGTATACTATTTTCTTGTTCTTTTGTTGGGTATGTTGGTTCAATTTTCACAAAAAAGCGATCCAATTGTGCTTCCGGCAAACGGTAGGTTCCTTCTTGATCGATTGGATTTTGTGTTGCTACAATGAAAAATGGAAATCCCAATTGATAGGTTTCACCATCAAAGGAAACTTGACGTTCTTCCATTACTTCAAAGAGTGCCGCTTGAGTTTTTGCAGGAGCTCTATTTACCTCATCTATTAAAACAATATTCGAAAAAATAGGACCTTTTCTATAAGAAAACGAAGAATCTTTTGGATTATAAATAGATGTACCCAAAACATCTGATGGCATCAAATCAGGAGTAAACTGAATTCTCGAAAATTCAGTGTCAATTGATTTGGAAAGTAATTTCGCAGTTAATGTTTTTGCAATTCCCGGAACACCCTCGATGAGAATATGTCCTTTGGAAAGAACAGCAACAATCATTAATTCAACCATTTGTTCTTGACCGACAACGATAGTTGCAATCTGTTTTTTTATCGAATCTGCAAAAGATTTGACACTTTGCAAATCTACCCGTGATTCAAATTGGTCCATAATTGTAATATGTTAAAAGTTTATTTAATTTCGTACGCAAAACGTAATTGATGTGCTATTTCTTCTGGAAGAGTAGGAATGGTATCTCTTGCTACTAAAAATGAAGCTAATGAGCCTAAATCGTCAAATACTCTCTGTGCAGATACGGTTCGTAAAAGATAATCCGAACCACTTGAACCTCCAGTACCAATTTTTCTACCAATCATTTTCGAAACCATTTTGAAATGATGATATCGCCAAACAGAAAGTGCATTATCAACTTCAATAACGGTTTGCAAAAGCAAAAATGGTAATTGTAATAACGGAAAATCTGCATACAAACTGATAAACAAATAGGCTTGAGTAGCTTTGAACGATAGTCTTCTTGAACCCTCTTCTATGTGCTTTTGGTATAATGTTTCATCAAAAAGAGACAAAAAGCTTTCTTTTAATTGATCAATTTGCTGAATTCTTTTTTCATATTCTTCTGGACTTTCTATTAACTCTTTTGCATATTCTTTATCTTTCTCTATCATAGCAAGTAAGGTCTGTTTGTATTCCTCACTAAATGAATACGTATTGAGTTGTAAAAATGGCATATTTTCAAGCCATTGTTCAATTGCCGAGAATAACGAATGGGAATTACGTGCAGATTCTAATAATTGTAAATCTTCTGTTTTGAGTGCATTTTCGAAATGTTTATTAACCCTTGTATCATTTGGCAATCCTAATTTAGTTTCTAACAGACGGAATTGAAATGATTGAAAACCACTTGCTGGATTTAAGAAATTACGGAAATCCGTAAAATTTAATGGCGTCATCGTTTCCAAAATCTCAAATTGACCAGTAACAAAGGTGAGGATTTGTTTAACCCTGCCCATTCGTTGATAACAAATACTTATATCTTTTTCAGGAACAAATTGTTGGGAAAGCAACGAAATAACTGAATCAACATCAAACAGAACTTGTTTGAACCACAATTCAAAAGCTTGATGGGTGATAATAAACAACATTTCGTCATGTGCATGTTTATTGAATTTATCACTTTCCAATTCTTGGGCAGAAAGAATTTTATCTAATCCCAAATAATCAAAATAATGAAGTCCTTTTTGCATGTACATCCTTTCTTATAATTGTTCTAAAATTTCAACCGCCATCGAATAGCGTTTAAATGGTGGCATCATATAGATACCGCTCACAGAGTTTTTCACTTTTTTTACAAAGTCAACTGCTATTTCAATACCAATTTTCGATGCTTGTTCGGTAGAATCTCCAGCAGTAGCCATTTTTTTACGCACCCACTCAGGTACTGTCATTCCTGGAACTTCGTAATGCAAAAATTCCGCATGACGAACAGTTCTTAGTGGAATAACACCTAATACAACTTGAATAGGAATTGTTTCAATTTTTTTCAAAAAATCTTCTAATAAATCTTGGTCAAAAAGTGGTTGCGTAAATGCTAGTGTTGCACCTGACTCAGCTTTTTTCCATAATCGTTCAATTTCTCTATCCAAATCATCAGCTACTGGATTAGCAGCACAAGCTATCAAAAAGTTTGTTTTTTTACCGATAGGATTTCCCATCAAATCATTGGAATGATTCATATTATTCATAGATTTGATAAGCCCAATAGAATCAACATCATATACAGAAGTCGCATTAGGATAATCCCCAATTTGAGCAGGATCACCAGTTACAGCCAAAATAGTCTTAACATTATGTGCATACGCTCCCAAAAGTTCTGACTGAAGTCCAATCATATTTCTGTCACGGCATGCAAAATGCGTTATACAATCCATCCCAGTCGCATTTTGAACCAAACTCGAAATTGCAATAGAGCTCATTCTTAGTCTTGCACGAGCACCATCAGAAATATTAACTGCATCAATTCCTTTATTTTTGAGATAGATTGCTCCTTCAAGAACAGAGGACATATCCAATCCACGTGGAATATCCAGTTCGACAGTAGCTATGAATTTATTGCCAATTTTTTTGTGAAACTCACTTCGTTCATCAACAATTTCTTCTGATGATTCCTCAAGTTTTGAATGTTTTACTTTAATAGCAATGGAGCCAATAGTTTCATTAGAAACTGTCTCAGCAATTAACTTGATATGTTCGACAGTCGCACCACCCTCTGCTCCAACAATACATGCTCCATTTTGTACCAATTTTTTTACTACATCGGCAACATATTGTGGGTCGGCATTGTAAATTGGAAAACCATCAACCAATGTTGGTATTCCAATATCTGGTATTGCCGCTAACAACTGACCTTCTGTTCTGATGGATTGTATGATGGATAACATTCTTTGAGGACCTACGGTGGAATTCGCACCGAAAGCGGTCAAATCATATTTTTGAATTCGATTGACCACATCTTTTGGAAACGAAGTTGAAAGCAATGCACCATCTTCCGGAAATGCTTTCATTGCAACAACTGGTGTGTCTTTTGTAACAAAACGGACTGCTTCGATAGCAATTTCTAATTCTGTTACATCAATAAAGGATTTGAGAAACAATACATCAATTCCTCCATCAAGAAGTGGTACGACTTGCTCTAAAACAGAACGTCTGACATCCTCACTAACTAAATTCCCAATTGGCGTTAAGAATCTGCCAGTAGGACCAATTACACCAGCGACATAACATTTTTTTCTGGCAATCGAACGAGCTAACCAAACACCTTTTCGATTGATTTCATAGACCTTATCATGTAAACCAATTCTTTCTAATCCAAACTTATTGGAAAAGAGAGTATTCGTTTGCAAAATATCAGACCCTGCATCAACAAATTCTTGATAAATTTGTTCAATGACAACAGGTTGTTTTAAGTTATATATGTCTGGTGGGGTTTCCATAAACCCACGTTGTTGTAACATCACCAACATCGAACCATCAGTTACTAAAACTGAAGTTCCGATTTTATCTTTAAATTCTATTTTGTGCATTTACAGTGATTCTGAGTACGATGGTTCAGGCTTAGAAGTAGTATTTTGGTTAGAAGAGTTTTCTACCAACGATTCCAGTGAAAATTTGTTTCCATTTGAAAACAGAATTATAATTCCAGCAACTAACAACCCAATATCTTCAAATACTTTACCCCAACCTACTTTTGTTGGAGCAACTCCTGCTTGTGAAAAACAACCACAGTTAATATCCAAACCACGTATCATTGCAGAAATAATCGCTACTATGAATACAACTAACATACCTGAAGTTAAAAAGGCAGCTGCTTTTACTCGAACTCCCACTATGAGAAATATACTACACAACAACTCTAACCAAGGCAATAATAAGGCCGAAAAATTCACAAGATTTGTAGGGACGATGTGATAATTATTGATGGACTTAGCAAAAGCATCAGGAACTGCAATTTTGTCAATTGCAGCTACCAAAAACACTCCCCCTAATACTAATCGTGCAATGAGTTGGAACAATGGATTATGAAGTATATGATTCATTTTAGTACTATATGCTAGTTATTATTCTTTAATTTAATAGTAAAAATACGGAAATTTTTTCTAAAAACTTTGTAAAGTGTTTCGTAACACATCCAAAAAATGCTGAGCTTCTTCTTTTGACAATGTTAATGGTGGGACAATTCGTAATATCGTCTCTGAAGTTGAATTTGAAATTATCCTTTTTTCTAATAATTTCTCAACAAATGGTCTCGATGGAAACGAAAATTCAACACCTAACATCAGTCCACGACCTCGAATTGAAACTATCTTTTTAGGAAACTCTTTTTGTACCAATTGTAATTGTTCAAAAAGATAAGTTCCAACTGTTTGAACATTCTCCAATACTCCATTTTCTAATTCATCAAGAACAACGATTCCTGCACAACAAGCTACTGCATTACCGCCGAATGTGGTGCCGTGAGTACCTGGTTTCCATTCATTACCTAATGTTTCAGATACTGTAATTGCTCCCAAAGGTAAACCTCCACCAATTGCTTTGGCGGTAATGACAATATCAGGTTGATAGTTGTATTGTTGATAAGCGAACATATCTCCACTTCTACCAATACCACATTGCACTTCATCAGCAATTAACAGCAAATTGTATTTTTCTCGTAACTTTATCATGGTCTGAATAAGTTCTTCGCTTGCCTCAACAACTCCACCTTCACCTTGAATATGCTCCAACATAATCGCGGCAGTTTCTTCTGTTACATACGAACGCAACACTTCTGGTTTGTTGATTGGTACAATATCAAAATTTGGTAAAAATGGACCCATTCTTTCTTTGTACAAAGGTTTATCCATTGCGGAAAGTGTACCCATTGTTCTTCCATGAAAACCACCTGAGAACGTAATAATCCTGTTTTTTCCTAAAGGATTTCCCCAAAAACGTGAGAGTTTGATAGCAGATTCCGTTGCTTCAGCTCCAGAATTGCAAAAATATGTTTTTGATAGATTGGTTAATTTGTTAAGTTTTTCCGCTAATTGTATTTGTGGTTCTTGATAAAAGAAATTCGAAATATGACAATAACGTTGAATTTGTTCTTGAATAACTTCTATAATTCTTGGATGAGAATGACCTAAAGCATTCACTGCAATACCAGAGAGCATATCCAAATACTCATTACCCTCAACATCATATATTTTTGAACCTTTGGCATGAGAAACTGCCACAGGTAATCGATTATATGTATTATATATATTTGCTTTTTCTCTTTGAATTAGATTCATTTGGAATTCAATTTTGTACAAAAAAAAACTGATGATAGTTGTAAAACTACCATCAGTACTTTATATTTTTGATGTCAGAAAATTAATCAACTTTCACAATTTTCATCTCAACTTTTTCCATCGGGAGATTTCTATCACCACATGGAGTTTCAGCAATTGCGTCAAGCACTTCGAAACCTTTTACTAATTGTCCATAAACAGTATATTGTCCATCTAAGTGTGGAGCATCTGCATGGCAAATGAAAAATTGTGAAGCAGCTGAATTAATATCTTGGCTTCTTGCTGCAGAAAGTATTCCACGAGTATGTGGAGTTTTGCTAAATTCTGCTGGAATACGTTTTTGTGAAGGATCTCCATAACCCCAAGTATTCGAAGGTTTCGTTTTTGAGTTTGGATCTCCACCTTGAATCATAAACCCAGGAATTACTCTGTGGAATGCAGTTCCATCATAAAATCCTGATGTTACTAATGAATCGAAATTTTCACAATGTTTAGGTGCGATATCTGGAAATAGTTCTAATTCCATAACACCTATTTCTTTGTTACCTTGAGTAACAGTAATTTTGTATTTCGGTCGCTCGTTTTGACTCATAAAACATTCTTTCTTTGCTATTCCATCCATAGCATTACTGGTTTGTAAACCAAGAAATACTGATAGAATTGTTGTAATAAAAATTGATATTTTCATAATGTAACCTTACTTTTGTAATGTTATTGATGTAATGGAAATTGGATCTATTGGTATACCACCCTGAGAATTTTCTTCTATTGGCGATACAGAAATTTTCTTAATAATTTCAATTCCTTTGGTAACTTTTCCAAAGATTGGATAGAGAAATGGTAATTGAGATGCTGATTCTAAACAGATAAAAAATTGAGATGTTGCAGAATTTTTAACTCCTGTTGTCGCCATTGCAACTACTCCATATTCATATCCTCGTTGAGCAGATGGTGATTGAATATTCAATTCATCTTGGAGAACATTTTTGTCCCAAGTTTCTCCACCTACTCCCCATAGAGACTTTTTAGACGCATCTTTCGTGTTTGGATCTCCAAATTGAATGACAAATCCTTTGGCAATACGATGAATGAGCATACCATCGTAGTATTTTGATTTGACTAATTCTTCAATATTTTTTACTGTATTTGGAGCTTCTTTTCCAAATAAACCTATCTCAAATATTCCTTTTGATGTAGTTACAACAATTGTTGATGTGATAACACTAGTGTCTTTTTTTGACTCAGACGATGAGCTATCATGTAATTTTTTTGTTGATAACGTTGGTGCTTTCAAAATATCTGTTGTCTCAGTTTTATCATTTGTTTTTGAACAAGATACCATACTGAGTGTGATAACGCTTACTACGATAAGTTTTCTCAATTTCATACACATATCAACGAAAATCACTGCTAAAAAATTGTTTAAAATGATAACCAAAAGATAAGTAATCCTAAAACAATTCGATAAATGATGAAAAGCATTGTGGAATTTTTCGCTAAGAACTTTAATAAAAAGGCAATCGAAGCATATCCAACTATTCCAGAAACGATTGTCCCAACTACTATTGGAAGCAGATCTAACCCCACAAAAATTTCTTTTGCTTTGTATATGTCATACATTGATGCCAATCCGCTCAACAATATGGCAGGTATACCAAGTAAAAACGAAAATCGAGCAGCTGTGTCTCGAGTCATTCCCAAAAATAACCCTGCTGTAATCGTTGTTCCAGATCGGGACGAACCTGGAATCAATGCCATACATTGAGATAGTCCTACTATTATTGAATCTCTCATTGTTATTGATTCTAAAGTTCGGGTTCTTTTGGATAGTAATTCTGCCACAAGCAAAACAATCGCTAAAGAAATAAGGGTTGTGGCAATGACAGTTGGGTCTTTTGTGAATGAACCAGTAAGTTGCTTTTTTAGTGCATAACCAATTGTGAGGATTGGCAGTGTTCCAATTGCAATATACCATCCCAATTTAGCATTGACACTTTGATCAACTAATGAAACTCTTTTTGTAAGATTTTGGTTTACAAATTCAAAGAGTATCTTTCGTAAATCTGTAGCAAAAAAGACAAAAACTGCCACCAAGGTTCCTAATTGAAATACTCCTTGAATAGCTGTCCAAAGTTCTGGATTATCTTTTGCCATTGTTCCGAGCATTGACCCAACAAGCGTCATATGGGCAGTGGAAGAAATAGGAATAAACTCAGTTAAACCTTGGACAATTCCGATTATAATAGCATCTATTAGGCTCATGGAAACTATAGTCAATTAAAAAAAGATTGATGCTAAACGCACTACTTTTGCTCTTATTGGTACATTCTATCATCAAAATTGCAAAAAGTATAGCAAGATTTGAAAAAAAAACCGTAAATTTGCTATCGAAATGAATACTTTTCTTCAAGAATTGCATTATTAAAGAAAGAATTTCTATGTTAGAAACTGGACCACATCTTGTCCTTCCGAAAATTGAGAACTTACATAAATTAGACGTCTACCTAAAAAACGGTGGTTTTGATGCATACAAAAAAGCTATTAAAATGACTTCCGATGAAGTGATTGCAGAAGTAAAAGCATCGAACCTTCGTGGTAGAGGTGGAGCATGTTTTTCCACTGGTATGAAGTGGTCATTTATGCCAAAAGGAAATGAAAAACCGAAATATTTGGCAATAAATGGCGACGAATCTGAGCCAGGTTCTTTCAAAGACAGACAAATTTTTGAATATAATCCACACCAATTAATCGAAGGTATCCTCATTGCAGGTTATGCTATGGGTATCAAAACTGCATTTATCTACATTCGTGGTGAATACCACAAATGGGTTAAATGTATGCAAGATGCTGTTGATGAAGCGTATGCCGCAGGTTACATTGGCGAAAAAATGAAAAAAACGTTCGGCAATGACTATACAATTGATATTGTCGTCCATAAAGGTGCTGGAGCGTACATTTGCGGTGAAGAAACTTCTTTAATGAGTTCGTTAGAAGGTGATCGTGGATATCCTCGTTTCAAACCACCTTTCCCAGCAAATAAGGGGCTTTGGGGTATGCCAACCACTATCAACAACGTTGAAACATTGGCGACAGTTGTTCCAATTATGAATATGGGTGCTGAAGCCTACAAACAAATTGGTGCGGTTGAACATCCGGGTACTTTACTTTATGGTATTAGTGGACACATCAATAAACCAGGTGTGTATGAACTTCCAACTGGTACATTACTAACTGAAATTCTCTTTGATTTGTGTGGTGGTGTTCCAAATAACAAAAAAATTAAAGCCATTATTCCGGGTGGTTCTTCGATGCCTCCTTTACGTGGTGATGAAATTGAAGGCGTTCGAATGGATAACGAATCCTTGCGAAAAATTGGTACCTACATCGGTACTGCTGGAGTTATGGTGATGGATGAGGATACTGACATAGTGAAAGTTACCTTGAGAATTGCACATTTTTACCATCACGAGTCTTGTGGACAATGTACACCTTGTCGCGAGGGTTGTGGATGGATGGAAAAAATCCTTAAACGGATTTACAAAGGTGAAGGTACTTCTCAAGACATAGACTTATTGCTGAGTGTTGCCTCAAATATCGAAGGAAATACTATCTGTGCATTGGGTGACGCTGCAGCTTGGCCTGTACGTGGGTTTATTCTCAAATTCCGTGATGAATTTGAAGCTCGTGTGAAAAAACAACGTTCATTCATTTCCTTGAATGTTGTTCACGGACGCAGAAATACCTCCCAAACCTTAGTACAAACCGTTTAATTTCGGTTAAATACATACCAAAAAAAAAGCCCTCAAATGAGGGCTTTTTTTATAAAAGGAACAAATAGTGCTAATCATAAACAAGTGGAATAGCTTTTCCAGTGTTCATATCAACTTCGTAAATAGTACCTCGATCATCATATTGATATGACCAAGAAACTAAGACCTTGTCCTTGTTCACATATTGTGCATAGATTCCTGCTCTAAAACTACAAAAATGGTCTTTGAGGCTTAATGATTTGTCAATAACAACTCTCCCAGCAGCTAAGGTCTTTTCAACATTAATAATATGAAGTTCCTTAAAATAATCACCTAAACTGTCTATCAAAACAAAATCTGTTTGAGCAATAACTGCGATGTATTTAGAATCTGAAGAGAAAAGAATACCATTACTAAATTTCAAAAGATCAGCTTCATTTAAAACCCTTCCTTCAATTTTAACTCCATTTAAAAATATAGCGCCAAAATCTGGCTCGCCAAACTTAATATTTTTGTAACCAAACCATTTAAACTTATTATCAATACTTATTGAGCCAATACCAATATTTTCAGGTATTCTATCTATAAACTCTTCATTTTGAAGATTGTAAGTACCCAAAAATCTTACGTTTAATTGATCATTTCCATTAGTTGAAGTACTAAACCAAGTTATAGGAAATCCAATGTCAGGATAATCTTTTTCTTTTATTCCAGAATCTTTGTATTGACTCGGAGTAACTTTTGTAAAAGTATTACTTTGTGTATTGTATAAATACCAATGAGTAATTGTCTCGTTTGTCTTGTTATAACCCTCAACAACAAACATGAAAACATTTTCATCATACGGGCAAGGTAAAACATTGACTGGAACTCCATAATACCGTAATTCTCCCTTTGTAAGTTTATCAAAATCTAAAAATGTTTTAGTATTTTTTATTTTAGAAAAAAAGAAATATCCAGCTGACCACCTATAAACAAAGTCTTGTTGATTAACACTCAAAGCAACTACCTCATACAAAGGTTTATAATCTCCAGTAACATAAAACAACCAATGTGGAAAGGTATCACAAGTTATTGTTTTTTTGTCATCAATAGGAGCTGTTGATTCTTCACATGAGAAAGTAATCAGAACTATTAAAAACAAAAGTAAAATTAACTGAATCTTTTTCATGGAATAACCACACTATGGATTTATTATTAGATTATTCAACTAAATTACTCAAATTTATAGTGTAATCCTAATTGTTGATGAAAATTCAACAAGGAATTTCGATTTTTTGTTGCTTTTTACCTCCTCTGCCTAACCCTCTCCCTATAGTGGCGAGGGAATGTGGCGTAAATGTCTTCTGACCAAGGAATGGTCACATATTTATAGAATGAATATTTCAAAAAAGGAAATCTCCCTCGCCCCTATGGGGAGAGGGTTGGGGAGAGGGGGATTGAGAAAGATTCCACCCTGTCTAATCACCCCCGATTGAAATCGGGGGCTACAAAATCGGTCATCCCTTCGGGATTTAAAGAGTGCCTCCTTGACATTCTTCCACCCATTCACTGGAATGGATTTTGACGATAATGTTTTGAGACGCCCATATAGGTCGTCACTACGAATACAACAAATTTCATTAATCAAGGTTGGGAAAGGGTACAAAATAAATAGCCCTTATTCGAGGGCTTTTTTGTTATTCAAATGAATTATCACAAATAACGTGATACCACTGCAATGGCTGCAGTTTCTGCTCGAAGTCTGTTCGTTGGTAATTGCAAGAGTTGAACTCGAGTGTCAAGTTGTAATTGGTGCAATTCACTTATTGACAGACCACCCTCAGGACCAATGATTATCAGTTGATTGGTAGAATTATTTTGTGGAGGATTAATTGTACCTGAAATATCTGCAACGATAATCGAATCAAATTCTAATGAAAGAAGCTCTTCGATTGTTCTCGGTGGATGAATATTCATAGCAAAAGGATTTCCACTTTGTTTGAGTGCAGAAATCATTTTTACTTCCAATCGTTGATGATTCACTCGTGATTCTTTCGCAGAATAGGCAGTTTTTAGAGGATAAAAGTCCTTAACGCCTAATTCTGTAGCTTTTTCGATGAGAAATTCGAATCGGTCTTTATTGTCCAAAATTCCGACTGCTAAAGACAACTTTTTAGAATTTTCTTTGGTTTCTACTTTTTGAACAACTACTGACAATTGTTTTTTGGTGAATTCAGAAATAACACAATTGGCAATGGTGCCTTTTCCATTCAAAATGGAAATTGAATCACCAATTGCCAATCGTAAAACTTTTGCATGAGCAAATTCGGAATCGGAAAGTTGAAATTCCGTCTCGTTTCCTACAAATGTTGGTTCAAAAAAGTAGTTCATACCTTACACTTTTTTGGTAACCCATTTTTTTCGATACACTTCCACTAACGAAAATATCATCATCAAAACGTACGATATGACAATACCGTACCAAACTCCGTATTGTTTATACGGTGTATAGAATGCGAAAAAGTAACAAAGTGGCAACATAATCAAAATATGCGAAGATGCTACAACAATAAGACTTTTAACAGTAGAACCTGCTCCACTCAAAATTCTCATTGAAACTACTGCAATAGAAAATGCAAGATATCCAAATACTAAAACGTGCAAGTATGAAACAGATTCAGAAATGGTAACTGGGTCTTTGGTGAATATTGATACCAAATTTACACCAAACAAGTATACAATAGCTCCCAGAAACACCATCAAAGAACCCAATTGTAACATCGCACTTCGGTGATATTCAAAAATACGTTTCACTTTTTGAGCACCCAAATGCTGACCTGTAATGATTTCCATCGCAACACCAACCGCGAACACAATCATAAAAACGATAAAGTCTACACGAAGTCCTAAGGTATAAGCAGCCAAGACACTTTCACCAAATTTTGCAACGATGGAATATAACCCAATTCGAGTTAATGAAACCGACAACATCTGCAATGAACCCGGAAATCCCAGTTTTGCAATAAGCCATTGTGTATCGAGATTGATTTTGAAGTTTGTAAAATCTAAACGAACTTGTAATTTACCAGAGGATAAATACCAAAAACTAAATATCAAACCAGCCCATTGAGCAAGTGCAGTCGCCATTCCAGCTCCTGCAATCCCAAAACCTTGAAAACCCCAACCAAAGATGAGAATAGGTGCAAACAACAAATTCGCGGCAGAAGTCATCAATAGTACCATCATGGGGAAAATGGAATTCCCTGTAGAACGAATCGTATTGTTAATTTGAAAGGTCGTTAAATTCGCTGGTATACCTAATGCTAAAAAGGTAATATATGCCAGGGCGTAATCCAAAGATAATCCACTCGCACCTAATTTTGGTAAGATAAACGATGATGATAACAAAACAAATCCCATCAACAACGTAGATATCGTCAACATACCTACTAAAGCTTGAGTAGCAGTTTTATTTGCATCTTCTATATTTCGTTCTCCAACTCTTCGGGCAACAACTATCCCTGTTCCAACGGCAAAACCGGAACCTAACGTGAAAATGAAAAAACCAAATTGATCACTGACACCTAAGGCAACAATCGCTTTATCACCCATTCTTGATACGAAATACATATCAATCCATGAGTAAATCATATTCACTAAAAAGCTAAGGGCTAATGGTGCTGAAAATTTACGAAGTGTTGAGTGAACTTCACCGTTTAACAAGTCTGTTTTACCACGTTTTTGAGTCTGTTCTTGTAGTGGAGTAGATACTGGTATTTCTTCAGTATCTGTTTGCGAATTCATAATAATTAAGGAAAATGTGTTAGTGTATTAAGCGAGATTGAAACGAACATAAGGGTACAAAAGTGTAATTTGTACCCTTTGATTAAAATTTTACGAAGATTGTACCAAGAATACTTCGTTGTTCTTCGACAATGCCTAATTGAGTAAATCTTAATGTATTGAAGATATTATTACATCGTATTCCAATATCAAAATTCACATTTTCTACATTAATAGGAATTCCTACTCGAAAGTTGGCAATAGTTGTTGGTGCAATTTCGGTAAATAAACTATTATTTGCATCATTTCTTTGCAAAGAACTTCCAACAAAATCAATTTCAAATTGTGTAGTTATGAATGGAAAAAGATTATGAGATTGTATCATCAATCCTGCCATTTGTGTTGGTCTATTTTCTAAAGTATCAATTTTCCCAAGATTTTCTGCGTTATTTTGTAATAATGTGTAATTTCCAACAAGGGAAAACTTATCAATTTGAAATTGTAATGATGTTTCGATTCCTCGAATAGTAGCGTTTGTAGTATTCACTCGTTTTCTTCTTCGTAAACTATCTTCTTGAGCAGACAAACGAACTTGTGTAATAAGATTATCATAGTTATTATTGAACAGATTAACTCTTATATTTGATTGTTCATTAAGCTGATAATTCATACCAATTTCCTGAAAAAACCCTGTCTCAGCTTGTAAATCTGGATTCGGAACAAAACGATTCAATGCACCTGAAAATGCCTCTCGTAATGCAGGGAATCGTTGCGTTTTGCTAGCAGTTGCATGGAGAGTAGTTTCCTTACTAATGGAATATGATAGTTTTCCAAATACTGTTGGTTGAGAACGAGAAGTATTATTCATGGAAACAAAATTACCAGCTTCTACAGTAGAATTGTTATTTATATTTCCGCCTAGATTTACTTGTAATTTTGAGAAAAAGAGGTGTTCATATTGAATACCAATACTTGAAGTAACTTCTTTAAATTGTAACTCATTTGACAAAATTTTTTCATTTTGCTGAACGTTCAGTGCATTCAACGAAAAAGAAAACAAACCTACATTTGAATTATATACCCCCAATAATCTTGCTCCGATTGTAACATTATTGTCAAATTGTTCTGTTGCAATTAATGCATATTGTTCGTTTGGAAATTGTTGGATTGTTTGTTTTGAATTATCAAACCATAAAGAAGATTTTAATGAAAATGATTTACTAAGAATATCCCCTGTATATGCATTGAGAATTGCAATAGTTCTTCTTCGGTCATTATATCTCCAAAATCTTGCGGTATTTGTTGGTAAATGAGCCTCACTTTGAACACCGCGTTCTTCTGATGTATTCATCAAAGTAACGCCAATTCTCGCTGTTTTATGACCAGTAAATTCAAATCTACCAAGCAAATTCACTCTATTTTGGTCAGTATTATCTCTTAATGATTCAGACAAATTAGAACGAAATGTTGTATCTACAAAACCATCAAATCCTATTCCTTTACTATTAAAATAGGAAACATTGAGAATTGATGAAAACACCTCAGTTTTATCAAACCTTGTTAAGGAAATATTTCGTGCTTTATGATCATTCAATTGTCCGCGAATCATATACTCTGAACTAATGGTTGCAAGTTCGGGTGTTGTAATAGAAATTACGCCACCCATAGTGTTTGCTCCAAATAAAGCAGAAGAACTCATTGGGTTCACTTCAATACCACCAATCACATCCATGGGAATTTGGCTTACATCAGCACGATTGTCATACGCTTGATTCAGCAACATCCCATCAAAAAAAACTGCTTGTTGACGTTCTCCCGATCCTCGAAGAAAGAAATTTGTCTCACCTCTTGAATTTGTTCTAACTGCACCTGACGGCAATAAAAATCGTAATAAATTTGCAGAGAATACTTCCGTTGATTGTATGGTTGGGATTTCAATTTTATAAGATTGTTGACTGATGCTTTTCGTTAGTTTTGCAGGAAGTACTGTAACTTCCCCCAAAGTATAGGTTTTTAAACTATCGATTGTACCATTTTTTGAAACGTCATTCTTTTTTTGTGCTAATAATGTTTGATGCAAAGCAAAATACAAACTTATTATGAAAATTAGAGCAAAACTATTATTCATTCTTTACTTTCAATTCAAAAGAAAATTATTGAGAACTGTAAATGTACAAAATTGTCGTCAAAATACATTTTTTTGTATTTTTGTACACTTAAACAAAAAATATCCAATGACCCTACTGTATTTATTCTTCGCAAGTATCTATATATTCCGATTTATCTTCTTTTCAATCGGAAATCTGAAAAGAGATTATATTCACAAAATAAAACGAGAGTATTCATTTGAAAATAGTCCATTTGTCAGTATCATTGTTCCTGCTCGAAATGAAGAACAAAATATCAGACGTTGTGTAGAATCTATTTTTTCCTCGGATAAACAAGGAATTCAATTTGAATTGATAGTTATAGATGACCGCTCAAGTGATAATACACACTCAATTTTGCTGGAATTACAACAAATTCACCCTCAACTTCGGATATTGAAAATTAACAAAGATGAAGAAAAATTGGGTATTAAGGGGAAACCGGGTGCTTTGAATTTGGGTATTAAAGAATCTAAAGGTGAAATTATATTGATGACTGATGCAGATTGTACTGTTCATCCTCAATGGTTGCGGACTATGGTAGCATCATTTCAAGAAAGTCCTTCCATTGGGCTTGTCGCATCATTTACACTAATCAATGAAACCAACTTTTTTCACAAACTCCAAGCAATTGAATGGATTCAAGCTCATACTTTAGCACGTGGAGGTGTCAACATGAATAGTCCTATTGGATGTTTTGGAAACAATTTGGCAATTCGTAAAGAGGCTTATTATGCTGTTGGAGGATATGAAACAATTCCATTTTCTGTAACTGAAGATTTGGCACTCTTACAAGCTGTTTTTGCATCAAAATATGAAATTCGCTATATCTGCTATGAATTTGCTACTGTGAAAACAGAACCTACAACAACCGTCAAAGAATTTTTACATCAGCATCATCGTTGGGGGGTTGGTGGAATGGCACTCAAATGGAAAGCTGTTGTATTGATATGTTATTCTCTTAGTATGTGGATAGCAGTACTTCTTTCTGCGTGGAATCAAGACTTTATTTGGTTAGGTAGCTTAATAGCTATCAAATTCTTGACTGATTTTCTGTTAGTGAATATTTCTTTCAACAGATTAAATAGCAGACATAATACATGGTTTATCTATGGTGAAATCTTTATGATTTTAGTTGAAATAGTAATTCCATTTACTATGTTGAAACAAAAGGTTGAATGGAAAGGTCAAATTTTCAGGTAGGAACTTATTGCTTATTCAACCTTTTCTGTTTTATAGCAACTTCTCTATAAGAGCAATAGAAAATTTCAAGTATAATTGTTTCTTGAAACCCTTCAATATCTACGTGAGTCCAGCCTAATTTACCCCAGTTATTTGGCACTGGATAGACGTTGTTAGGATATAGAATTGAATATGATTCTTGGTCATCCAAAGGAAGTTTCACTGTGAACATAAAGGTTGATTCATTATAAGTCGCAACAATAGTCTTCCCAATCCTATAAGAAATTTTTTCAAAATGTGGTTGAACACTTATTCCTTCCAATTTCATCAAAAATTCATTAATGGTTTCAAACATAGTTAATTTTATCATCACTTATAAATTCTAATTCAATAGTTTTATGAACTAAATTAGGGTGAATACATTGTAAATAAAAAGAAATACTACCTTAAATAGGCAATAAAGAGCCGTAGAATCCGTTAAAGCCCTTTTTCATTCTCCCCATTTCGTATGATTATTTCAACACGTCCTGATATCAGGAATGTCGCAATTATTGCTCACGTTGACCACGGTAAGACAACCTTAGTAGATTTTTTACTCCGTCAAGCAGGTACATTTAAAGAACACCAAGCTCTTACTGATAGAGTAATGGATTCAAACGATCTTGAAAAAGAGCGTGGTATTACTATTCTTTCTAAAAATGCTTCTGTTACTTGGAATGGAATAAAAATTAACATTGTTGATACACCTGGTCACTCGGATTTTGGTGGAGAAGTTGAACGCGTTCTTAGCCTTGTCGATGGTGTATTGTTGTTAGTAGACGCAGCTGAGGGACCATTACCTCAAACACGTTTTGTATTAAAAAAAGCGTTAGAACTTAAATTAAAACCAATTGTAGTCATTAATAAAATCGATCGACAAGATGCAAGAGCTCATGAAGTTTTAGATGAAATTTATGAGTTGTTTTTGACACTTGGAAATGATGAAGATCCAGATCAATTGGACTTTCCTGTCATTTATGCAATTGCTCGTCAAGGTATTGCGAAAATGTCTTTGGAGGAAGAATCTGATTCATTAACACCAATATTTGAAACAATTATTAAAACCATCCCAGGTCCAAAATTTGATGCTGATGGTGGTTTCCAAATGAGTGTTGCTGCACTTGATTGGTCTGATTATGTTGGTCGTATCTCCATCGGTCGAATTCACCGTGGGACTGTTAAAATGGGTGATTCATTGACACTTATCCAACAAGATGGAACAACACAAACTCAAAGAATTTCGAAATTATATACATACGAAGGTCTACTAAAAGTAGAAACTCCTGAAGCATCAGCTGGTGATATAGTAGCTATCGCGGGGTTTGAAGAAGTTTTGATTGGCTCTACATTGGCTGATTCAAAAAATCCTGAACCTTTACAGTTCATTAGCATCGAAGAACCAACAATTGCGATGAATTTTATTGTTAATAATTCACCGTTTGCTGGTCGTGAAGGAAAATTTGTAACAACACCTAAATTACGTGAGAGACTGTTCAAAGAACTTCGTACAAATGTATCATTGAGAGTTCGTGATACAGAATTACCAGATGTATTTTCAGTTTCTGCACGTGGCGAATTGCAATTGGCGATTCTTATCGAAACAATGCGTCGTGAGGGATTTGAGTTTTCTGTTTCAAAACCAATCGTTTTGATGAAAAAAGATGAAAACGGCGATACGTTAGAACCAATCGAACACGTAGTTGTAGACGTAACCGAAAAACATATTGGAACAGTTATCGAACTTTTAGGAAAACGTAAGGGTGAGATGACTTCTATGGTTGCAGTTGGGGATTCTGTTCGTGCAGAGTTTTATGTTCCAGCACGTGGACTCATTGGATTTAGAACTGAGTTTTTAACGCTTACACGTGGTGAAGGCATCATACACCACACATTCTTTGGGTATGCTCCTTTCAAAGGCGCCATTGCACAACGTTCAAAAGGTGCACTGGTTGCTATGGAAACTGGACAAACCACTGCATATGCTTTAGAATCTTCTCAAGAGCGTGGTGTATTGTTTATCGGACCTGGAATTGAAGTATATGAAGGAATGGTTGTTGGTGAAAACTCGCGAGACCAAGATTTAATTGTGAATCCAACGAAGGCAAAACAGTTAACAAATATGCGTTCATCAAGTTCAGATGGAATTGTTAAATTGGATACACCACGATTGATGAGTTTAGAACAATGTTTAGAATTTATCGCTGACGATGAGTTATTAGAAATAACACCATTAAACATTCGTATACGCAAGAAAATTCTTAATGCTGACGAACGTATTAAAGCGAAGAAAAAAGCAGCGCTACAAGCTCAATTATAAAATAATACATGGGAATTGAATCAAATAAATGGTACCAACGGTTTCGGTCTTTAGTGTTATTGAAACCACAACCAGTATTTGAGTCAACACATTCAACAAACCAACCTGCATTTACAGTTGGAACAATAATATATGGCACTATCCTCAGGGTTAGTGCCATTATTGTTTTAACATGGTTTTTGAATGATTACTTTGGAAGAACAGAAACCATTTGGACAATTTCTATGCTTCTTTTGTGGGGGATTGGTGTTTACCCTGCGTTTCGTTCGTATCAAAAGTTTTTGAAGAATGTCTCTACAATTAAATCAGATACTTTATGTGGTTCTTGTAAACATTTTAACGAAACGAATCAACTATGTAGCGTTTATGATGAACATGTTACAGAGACCTACGTTCCCTGCGAAGGATTGGCGTGGGAACCACATAATTTCGAAGGGAACGATTAGTTTTCAATACTTATTTTTGAATAACAACTTTCACAGTCTTTTGTTCAAATCCTTCAGTAATATAGAGGAAATACACGCCATTAGCAAGATTTGAAGATTGTAACAATACTATTTGTTCATCATTATTTATTTCACCAAAGTTTTTAACGACAGTACCGAACATATCTTTCAATGTAACTGAACGATTCAAATGTTTGTTAGAAGCAGGCAAAAAAATTGTTGACGTTGCAATTACAGGATGTGGATATACTTCAAACTGTTGAGTAATATTTTCTGATGAAACACTGGTTGGATATTTAATCCCTTGAATATGGAACCAATAAGCATTGTCAACTTTTTGATCAATTTGTATTCTGAATCGTTTTGTAGCTATTTTCTCTGCTGAAAAAGTACGTTTTGGCATTCCATTTTCATCTAGCACATTGACTACAAGTGAGTCAAAATCAGAATCAATTCTGACAATTACTTGAATTGCCTCAGAATGAACAGCACCGTTGCCCCAATTTTGCCAAATGGTGTTATTTTGTTGCCATAAACTATTAACATGAGCGGTTCTTGAAGCAACCGTAATTAGGGAATTTTTCGATTGTCTTAATGGCGAATTATCCAAGGAAGTAACTGCAAGTGAGCCATAACCAAGAGGGTCTAAAAATGTCAACTGTACATCATCTAAAGGAAAAATCTTGGAAGTAACTCTTCCAGTTACTAATTTTACTGATGGAGAATTCACAGTAAAAGTCGTGTCTAACGCATTCCAATTTATCTCTTCTGTGTCAGTAACTAATTTGGATAAGTCAACTCCGAAATCACTTGAGAGTTGAGATATCTGGTCCTGTGGACGATAAGCTTGTTGTTGATTGTCAAATCCAGAAAGTTCTGTTCTTCTGAAAATTGGAACTCTTCCATCTGCAGGACCATTGAGCCAGTACATTCCTTGTTGATCAATAATTGGATTTTCTAAGGCTTTCATAGTTTGTGGTATTTCTATGACATTCTCACCCTTTGAAACTCCACCATTGACAAAAAATGTTTTCATTGGCTGAAAGAAACTTAACAACGATGAATTATTCCAATGAGAATTATGATTATCTTTTATGTATGATGGGGTTGGAAGAATTTCAAGATTATCTGTTATGTTATCTATGTAAACTACATCCCAATCTTGGAAAGCAGCATATGCTGGCCATACTGTTACCATCTCGTGCAAAGATGAACTTGGAAATGGCATACCTACACGAGAAAGAAACATTGGTTTATCTTTTATTTTCGAACGTGCGATATTTCCTATATTTCCACCCCAAGTAACAGATAACATTGGATTGTTATCAATTCGCCACACTGAATCAGGACCGGAATCTGATATTCTTCGTCTCCAATCCCATCCAGTTCCGGATTGTGTGAAATCCATTTCTCTAACTGCGTAGACATCATTTAAAATTATATGTTCCTGGTTTGAACCAACTAGACATTTAACATTCAATGTGTTTTTCAAATATGAATACATTGATTTATTGTAATCTTCCATTAGTTGTGTGTAGAATCCCATATTATCCGCAATGATCCCCTGATTAATATAAGGATCATTGACAAGCATTCTTTTTACAGAAAGATTTTGAATTGATTCATTTTGATGCAAAGCTGGATCCGATATCTCTTGAACACTAACCTTATCTAAGAAAACATCTCCCATATCGACACCCAAGCCAAACATCAAACGAGGATTCAAGTCTGATTCTAACGCACGAAATTCGTACGTATATGGTTGCCAATTACCAGTGAGAGTAATTTGAGTAGCAAATCCATAACTTTGATACGGTGCTTCTGAATTATGGACTTGTACAAATATTCTTCTAGATGGAACAGAAGATTTAGCATCAAAAGATATCCTATATCGTTTGTATTTATCAATTTTTGGAAACGCCTGATACAATTGTATATGCCAAAAATCAGTTCCAGGATTTTGAATAAACACTCTCATTCCTAAAGAACCATCTGTCTTGTTTGTTTCGCTGTAATCTGTTATTGCAACTGTACCTTCATATGTAAAGAAATTCCAAACTGAAGAAAATCTGTCTTCAAAACTGTTGTTTAATAGTACATTTGAGGAATCAGGAGAAATCGTTCTCCAAGCGGCTCTTCTATTTTGGTCAGTGATGTATTTTCTTTGTAAATACTGATTAAACAAGGTGTCTAATTTCGATGTATATTTTGCGGCGTATAGTCCAGTTCCACCTTGGGATTGAGGGTGCAAATGTCCAGCTACTAAGTATTGAATCATTGAGTTCCTATCCATTAAATCAACAGCTAAAATACCCTTATAATCTTTGTAAACTGTTTTCAAATATGGATTGGTATGATTGAAAAACAACGATAGAATTTGTTTTTGAACTCTTTGATAATCTGTATCAAAATAATTCAGAATTCTTCCTAAGGTTTGCCAATTATAGTCAACAGCTGTAATTCCAGCATTGTCATTAATTCTAGGGCTGAAAAGAGTAAAAAAAGTCAATTGGACGTAGATACCATGTTCATGTAATTGATAAATGAACCAATCAAACTTCTTCATTTGATTTGGATCTAAAGCGTCTGAACGCTGTGTAGAAAAAGGAGCAAGTATCGAAGATTGATCCCAAAATGGAAAGTCAAAGTTCACAAGTCTAATCGCGTTCATTCCTATTGCTTGAAATCTTTTTGCCATTTGTATGGCTTGAAGACTATCTGGAAAACAAGCAGTATTGATTAAAATACCACCAATGAATTTTTGACGATTTCCACTTTCATCAACTAATGTTCCTTGAGGACTAACACTTATTTGTAGAATTGGTTTTTGAGCACTAAAAAGAATAGAATTTTCATTCAATTCTTTGATATTGGAACTCATAGGTGAACGAAGAGTTTGGCTTATACAAACACTCGTAAGTAAGAACAAAAAAAGTATGATATATTTCATAATTATTCACAAAAAAAGGTAGTTACTACAACTACCTTTTAGATACGTTTTACATTTGTTACTATTGAATTTACAAGTCTAATTGAAGTCCAAAATAATAATTTCTTTCTGCTGCTGGAAAAAAGTTCCGTCCTTCAGCACTAGCTGCATACAATTTATTGAATATATTATTGCAATGGAATCGAACCATTCCTGATGTAAATGCTGATGAAACATTCGAAAATGAATAAGAAAGCATCAGATCTGTTACAACATAGGATGGAACTATATTGTCAATATAATCTGTAATTGGTGCTATAGAAAGATATTCCTTAATTTTTTCCGGAGAACCAAAATTGTCAGATACAAACTGACCTACATACTTGGTTCTTGTAGTGAAATTAAAATTATCCTTTGAATATTGTAAAAACAACGATCCCATTTGTTCAGGGAATCCAGCTACTTGATTGCCATCTAAAGAAATAGAAATATTTTCACCATTATTTCCAGTTGTGAAAAATGAATATCGAATCAATCGATTACGACTAATTGTAGCATTTGCTCCTATTTGCAATGAACCAATTTTTTGGTGAGAAAATGCCAGGTATGTGCCTGAAAGTTCTACACCGATGTGTCTTGAACGATCGGCGTTACCATCGATAGGTGCACCAAAAATATCTTGACGACCACTTTTCACTAACTCGTTAAAGAATTCCATCCAAAAAACTGTTGTAGACAATTGGAAAAGGTCACTTTTAAACAAATAACCCAGCTCAATATCTAGCATTGTTTCAGGTTTTATGAGCGGTTTTGAAAAATCAAATCGTTGATTACCACCAGTTGTATCCATCTCAAAAAGTGGTACATTGCCTCCAAAGTACGTATCAGAAGCTGCGTATAAATTTCTCATACGAGGTTCACGTGACGTTACATTTGCCGATACAAACGCTGATTGTTCTTCATTGATATTATAATTTAAACCAATTCTTGGGTTAAGAAAGGTATAACGAACATCAAACAATTGACCATTTCCACCAACCGTAGAATTCTTAATATCAGTATAGGTAACAAATCTTCCACCAGCTTGTTCATTTGCTATGCGATAACTATGATGTACTAATTGTAACTCTCCATGCAAAAGTAAATTTTTTGAAAGTGCATATTGTTCTCGAACAAATACCGAATAGATATCTCGTTCACCGTTATAATTATATATTTTAAAATCTGGATTAAATCCAAATGGAAGTTGATCTGCGTATCGAACTTTTCCCCAATGTTCTGAACGATGGAATCGGATTTCTGCTCCAATTGTCAACTCTCCATTTTCATGGTTTATTAGTAATCGTGGTAACCAGCCACCTTGTTTATTTCCAACAAATGCTCGAACTATAGAATTAGAGGGTATAAGATTAGAATCGTTGAAACCAAATTCGGGAGTTAATCGGAGCGTTGATCTATCTGCCCATGAAGCATCAAAATCAAAAAATCCTGTACCAGTGTAATAAAACAAAGAAGATTTGAGTGAGACATTATCACTAATTTTCCAATCATGTAAAACTTCAAAGTGTGGTTGATGGAAATTTTCTAATTCCTGATTTCTGCGTTGTACTGAATAAGACAATACAGGGTTCGCAGAATTTAACGAATCTGTATTATATGCCCAGTCACTATAGTTTGTTCGACGAAGATTTCTATCTGATATATAATGTTTTGGTAAACCAGTATACGCCAAACCATCTTCAATAGGACCTCCAAACACATTTATTTGTGTAGAGATATTCTCATCAAATCGAACTGCGGAAAAAAAGAAGCTATTCAAATTTGCCCAAGAATTGTTTCGATAACCATACGACTCAATTTTTGAAATTCTAGCATAAAATGCATAATTATCAACCAAACCAGATGACAATTCCAATGAATTTCGAAATGAATTATTTGCAAATATAGTTCTGTTATTAGCTCCAAATTCTTGAACTCCAATTCCACCAGAATACCGAATAAATTTTTCATTGATGAAATCATTAGTTGTCAGTGCGATAGACCCGCCAATGGCAGCTGTACCTGTGGTAGCAAGTCCAGCACCTCGTTGAACTTGAATTTTTGAAAGAGATGACATCAAATCCGGAGAATTGATCCAGTATACATTATGATCTTCAGGGTCATTTTGTGGAATTCCATTGATTAATACAGAAATTCTTCGTTGATTGAAACCTCGCATAGTCAAATTAGAATATCCAATATTATTTCCATTTTCAGAGAAAAATAGAATAGATGGTAAATCGGAAAGGACTTTTGGCAAATCAACATTGGTATGCAGTTTTTGAATTTCTTTTTGGGAAAGTTCTGAAAATGGCACAGGAGATTTTCTTTCTTCAGCACGTGTGGTCGTTACAGTAATCGAAGGAATTTCGTACTTTCGAATACTGTCTTGTTGAGAATAGAGCAATGGAACAAATGAAAGGGTAAAAGCAACTACTATTGCTTTTTTAAAGAGTTTTTGAGGCATAAATACCTCTCCTAAAATTAGTTGGACATATAATAATGTCCGTTAAGGAGTGAGATAGGCGGGTAGGTACGGAATAAATTCGTACAACCGTTTCCCTACGCTGGTATTACCCAGTTCAGGTTCTAAGAGTTTAATCTCAGCTGTTGAAAACAACAGCACCTCTAACGGAAGCACAAATATAATGAATTATTTACAAACTACAATAACCACGTCAGTAAATCCATCTAATTTGACAGGAATACATGTGCATTTCATTGATAAACCGCTTGTAATAATTTCTACTTCGGCTTCTTGACCACGAAGAGCTGTTATAATTCCACTAGTCAATTGTTGCACAAGTTCAGTTTTGAATTGTTTGAACCATTCTTTTTGGTATTGAATTTCTGGTGTAATCAAATAACTCTCGAATTTTCTTCTTAAAGTAGAGCTGTAAATTACTTTTTCGTATCTGTCAATGATAAAGGAGAAATTCGTCAATAAATGAAGAATTGATTCCAATCGTTCCAATTTGGTAATAGTGAGTGTATGCTCTTCTGTATTTTTCTTGATAGTTTGGAAAAGGATTTCAGGAACCAATGTTGCTTCCGGTGCCGGTAATTTTTTGGAATCTGTTTCTTTTTGATGCACAACTCCAATTGCTGTAAAATTGTTGTTCAACGATTTAAACGAATGCCATTCAACAGTTACGTCATTGATTTCTTCAGAAAAGACAACATTTTCACCTTTCAAAACTTTTTTCAGCATAGTTTTACGTTCGTGTTTCAAATCAAACACTGTAGCAAATGGTTTACCCATTGTTGAATTAGCAGAAAGTCCTAAATACTGCAATCCATTACCTTCTGAGGAAAGTATTGTTTCTTTTTCCGAATACGTTACATAAATTACTGGAGTAAAACGAAGTAACAAATCTAAAACAGTACTACGTTCTTTTTGTAAATTTGATTCTAAATGTAAATCATCACGGATGATTTCAATTGCGTAAATAGCTTTATTATTATTTCTCAAAAGCGAATAACGACAATTCAACTCTATATCAAAACCATTTTTCGTTTGAAATTTTTGTAAAACAAAAATAACTCCTTGTTCTTTCAATGGATTAAGTACGTCCATTGTAAATTTTTCATGCGTATAATCAAAAATTAAACTTGATAATGATTCACCTATGACATTTTCTTCATTATACCCTAATACTTCTTCGGTACCTTTAGACCAATTGACAATTGTCAATTTATTATCTACGGTAATTATTGGTTGAATAATTTGTTTAACTACTTGCTTTTCAAATTGAATTTCATTTGCAATTTGATTTTTAACTTCATTGACTTCCTGCAATCTTTGAGATATATTTTTGAAATCAACAGTTCTTTCCTCAATTTTGAGTTGAAGTTCTTCTTTGATAGAATATAAAGAGTTTTCTACTTTTCGTTGTTCGGTTATGTCTTTGATTGATACAACTGCAGCATAAAATTCTCCAGTTTCTTTCTTTTCAATAGGGGTTATATTGAATGAAAGCCAACCAAATGTACCATTTCTTCTGTGAATTCCAACAGTCATATCTACTTGTTTTGATTCTTCGAAAACCCTGAAAAGTGGATGACGTTGAGTAGGAATAGGATTACCATTTGAATCAACTAATTTAAATGTTGAGTTATAAAACGATATTGTCGATGGGTCATCGTCATTGATTCCTAATAATTCCTTTCCTGATGGATTGATGTATTGTACTATACCAGTTTGAGATACTAATACAAATCCATCTGATGAATGATCAATTGCATTGAGAATAAAATCAGAAGAAATCGTATCTGGGTCTAATATTTTTGAAGAAGATTTGTAATGAATTTGGGAAGCATCAGTAAAGTGAAACACTAAAAAGCGACACATTATATCAGCTTCTGTAAGTATTGGATATGGTTTTAAAGAAACATTTGCAAAATTTGCAACAGATTTAATTGACAATCTATTAGGTAAGGCTTGTGCATTTTCCCATTTATTTAGTGTTGCTATAGATATTGATAGCATATCAGAAAATTCAATCTGCGTATAAGGACCAAATTGTTTTATAAATCCGACATACGTTCGTAAAAAGAGAACATTTCGAGAAAAAACAAACTTGCATTGTTCTTCATATTTCGACAATGACCAATCTTCTGGTCTTACTGTTAACTGTTCATATAATGGGGCTAATTCTTTTTCGCATTCAACATACGAAGTAGCGAAATCAACATTGAATTTCATGGTATTATTCACTCAAAAGTTGGAGTAAGTTAGATTTTGAGATGTAATATATATAATTTATTCTATCATTCAAATTCTTTGGCGTATTTTTGTAAAATTTTTCTGACAAAACTATTAAATCTGTGAAATTACTTGTTTATAGTATTCTTACTGGACTTGCATTAGGATTAGCATTTCCACCTATGCCATTTTGGTTTTTAGCCTTTTTCGCTTTCTTACCTGTTTTTGTAGCTTTAGAAGAGTCAAAATCAAAAAAAAGTGTCTTTTCAATTTTGTATCTTACGTTTTTTATCTATCACGGATCTACAAATTGGTGGATTTCTTCATGGCAACATAATACAGATCCATACTTATTCGCTGCTGGAATAGCTGTTTGGATAGTTCACCCACTGTTTTTAATGGTACCATTCATATTTTATGTTCTTTTGAAAAACAAATTTGGTTCTGAGAGGGCAATATCGTTATTTCCTTTTCTTTGGACGGGATTTGAATGGCTTCATTCATTAGGAGAGCTTTCCTATCCTTGGTTATCTATTGGTTATACGCAACTAACGAATATTTTATGGGTTCAATTTGCTGATTTAGGAGGAGTATGGGGTGTCTCACTTCTTATTGCTTTTGCAAATTCTCTTGTTTTCAGATTTTTTCTTCATTCTAATAAATTTTCCGAACTTTCCTTCAAAAAGATACTCGTTAATCCAAAACTTCGTGCTCCATTAATTGGATTTTTATGTTGTTTAATTCTTCCGTATGCGTATGGTTTTATCAAATTCAGACAGTTTGATTATCAAAAACTGATGAAGAATAATCCGAAAACAACTATTTCTGTCGTTCAACCTAATATAAATCCTTGGGAAAAGTGGGAAGATGTTCGTAGTCAAGGAATAAAGGGTCAATTAGGGTTGCATTTATCGTTATTAGATTCTCTTCACAAGAAAAAAAGTAAAGAAAAACTTACTGTTTGGTGTGAAACTGCAATTCCAGATTTGTTGTATGAACCAAGAAATATCCAAGAATTAGCCACAATTTTGAAATATGTTGATTCTAATTCTATTTCGGTATTAACTGGATTTGCGGATATTCAACGATATTCTTCAAAAGAAGCCGCGTCTGCCACTGCAAAAGAATCTTTCGGGACTTATTTTGAGACATTTAACTCTGCAGTAGTTATATCTCCGCAACCATATCTGCAATCTCAAAATATCCATAGGAAAATGCGGTTAACTCCATTTGCTGAAAGACTTCCGTATGCTGATTATTTTTCTTTTGCTATCGATGCTTTAAAATGGGGCGTTGGCATTTCTTCTTGGGGAATTGGAAAAGAACAAAAACTTCTCACTTGTCATGATAGCACTGGAAAATCCTTTACAATAGGTACAATCATTTGTATTGAATCCATATATCCTGATTTTGTTCGCAATTATACAACACCCAACGTCGAAAATAATTCTTCTGCAAATGTATTAGTAGTTATTACCAACGATGCTTGGTATGATTTTACTCCAGGTCCGAGACAACACTATTTTATTTCGCAAATGCGAGCAATTGAAAACAGAAGGGTTGTTGTCAGAAGTGCAAATACGGGAGTTTCAGGATTTATTTCTCCTTTAGGTCAATCCATTAGTGAATTACCACAATACACCAAATCAGCAGGTAGCGAAACAATACCTCTCATGGGACAATCTACTGTTTTCATTATGTTGGGAGATTGGGTACCGCAACTTTCTTTGTTAGTTTGTTTGTTTTTTACAATATGGTTTACGCTACGAAAACGAAACTCTTTACCCTCAGCATAATTGTCGTTGTATTTTTTTATGATTGGAAAAATTGTCTTTCGCAAGGAGTCCAATTGTTTTACACATTTCCACAAAGCTATTGGAATCAATCTGCTGTAATTGGAAATGGTACGCATTTGCTTGGGAGTGTATTTTCAAGTTTACCTCAATCTGTATTTTCAAACGAACATACTGGATTTGAAAACACCGTAAATTCACTATATAGAACTACCCTTTTGGCAGGAATTATACTACCAATATCGTCGATAATTTCCAATGGAAACTCTGCTGTTTCTAATTATCTCCATTATTCCAATGCATATTTTACTGTATCTAATCCATTTCAATTTTGGAATAATACAGTAGTTGCTTCTTCCCCAACATTTCTAAACAGTACAACTAAAATTGAGCAAAATTTTCATAGATCAAATGGGTTTAATCAATCTATTTTTCTACGAAATGCTCTATCAAAAAATATTCTTCACACCAAAAAATCCTCCATCGTTGAATCAGCAGTTATGGTTTCAACCGCAATTGCACAATTAAGACCATTTATACAACAACAAACATTTTCAGGTTCAAGTGAATATGGACTATCAGATAGATTTCAACACGTTGATACTTCCAAAGCGACTCAGCAACGAAAAAATTTCCAATCAATTTCTACGATAAATTTATTGAATCCTTTGATTTGGACTTCATTGTATCATTCGATATTCTCGTATCCTTTCAAAGGCAAATCAGCACAACAAAGTCCATTTATTCGAATAACAAAGACTGTAACATACCTTCCATATTTCGATGTTTTATTAGCTCCCTATGGACCGGAAGTACGAATGACAAATGTCTTTTCCAATCAGAATCAATTACAAACTGTATTAACGTTTCGTTTTTCGTCAACTGAAAACGATAATCCATTTTCTGTTGCAATTGAAGTGACGGATTATATAATCAAAAAAGATTTCTATACTTCTGGGTGTATTGAATTTTGGAATCAACCGAAAGATTTTGTTGATTCGCCGGGTAAAATTGGTGGTCAAGTTTTGGTAGATTTTACCTATGATGTAAATTATTCTGATGAAAATATGGGTTTAGGGATATGTGGAGGTATTGGATATAAATCGTACGGTTTTTCATCAATTCCTACTTTACAAGAATCTTTTTTTATACAAGCAGGGATTTCACTCAGAAATCTTCCTTGAACAATGTTTTGAAAAAAACGTTATCATTTGCACTTTGCTATCAATAGTTGTACTCTTTAGTTTAGTATCAATATCTGTGAGATCAACGATCATTGCATCTAATTCTGTGAGTGAATAGTTTTGGGCAGCAGCTTTGTATTCATCAAAAAAGTATCTATTAATTCCAGAAAGTTCCAAAACATCATTTATAGGTCTTTGTTCCATCAATCCTTCCTTTAACGACCATAATTGAAGTATTTGTCGTGCAAGAGAAGCTACAATCATTAATTCAACTTTATCATGTTCTAAAAGGTGCATCATAATAGTGATTGTTTTTGACTCATTTCGTTCGTTAAATGCTTTGATGAGCTCAAAAACGCTAAATTCTCGTGACATTCCCACTATTTCTACCACATCATCATAGGTTATAGTTTTTTTGCCTTTTGTATAGGTCGAAATTTTTTCAAGTTCATTATACAATTCACGGACATTTGTACCAATCTGATATAACAGTCCTTCCGAAGCTTCTGGCGTCATTTCAAAACCAAAGGTTTTGGAAGTATCTGCTAACCATTTGGGTAATGATGAATCTGCTATTTTTTGAAATTCTATCCAATCATACCTTTCAACAATGTATTGATAAGGGTAAGGTACACGAATCTCTTTTTTAGAACGAATTGATTTTGATACTCCCCATATTTTCTTTTCTTGCGAGAAAAGAACTAACATTGTAGATGGATTTGGATTATTGATATAGGACAACAATGCCGGACTTGGATCGCTTTTCTTCTTAGAAATTGGTTGTAAAGAAACTAACTCAAAATGTTTGACAATAACTACCCGATGTGAGGATAAAAATGGATAGGAGAGACAAGTAGAAACGATGAAATCTTCCGTAATATCTGCTCCATTAACAATAGTCAAATCAAATTCGTCGATTTGTTTCGATTTAACTAAATCCATTACTTGTGAATACGCGGAATCAATTAAAAAGTCTTCTTCACCAAAAAGTAATAGAATTGGAGGGAGATTTTCTGCTGTGAACAATGAGGAAAGTTGTTGCAATTGCATTATGCTTCAACACTCACTAAAACTTTTTCTAATTTTTCTTGAATTTTGGATATTTCTAAATTTTGAACGATGAAATCTGAAATACCAATTCGTTTCAATAACATTATTAGTTCGATAGAAGTAGTTGATGAAAAAATGACAATTGGTACTTTTGCAGTTTCTTCTGTAGCTCGAATTTTTTTCAATAAACCTAAACCACTGTTATCAGGAAGATTAATATCCATAATAATCAGATGAGGAGTACCTTTGGCAATTTGTTTTAATGCTTCAGTAGCGTCGGTAGCTTCTTCAAATTGAGCACCGAGTTGTTGTAACACACTTTTTAATAAACGCCTGTAGGAAGGGTCTTCCTGAATTATCAGTACGTTTTTCATAAAAGCTTTCATACATCACTTTTCTATATTTTTCGGATCTAACACATCGCGTAGTCCATCTCCAAATAAGTTGAAAGCAAATACTGCAATTGCCATTGCAATTGAAGGATAGAGCGTCAAGCCCCAATTTGAACCAGCAGCTATGTACCCATATCCATCACGAATCATTTGCCCCCACGAAGGAGTAGGAGGTTGAACACCTAATCCAAGGAAACTTAATGATGCTTCTGAGATAATTGCGGTAGCAAAACCAGCTGTGGCGATGACAATGATAGGTCCTAAAGCGTTTGGTAAGATATGTCGGAAAATTGTTCTCATTGTTCCATATCCCAATGCTCTAGTAGCTTCTACATATTCTTGTTCACGTAATGAGAAGAATTGACCACGAACTATCCTTGCAATGTCAACCCACGATGAAATGCCAATCGCAACAAATGTTTGCCAAAATCCTTGACCTAAGACTACAGAAAATGCTATTACTAACAAAATTGTAGGAAAAGACCACACTACATTGACAAACCACATTATCACATCATCAGTATACCCTCGAAAGTATCCTGCAAATGCACCAAGAATTATGCCAATAATTAAAGCAATGGATTGAGAAATCAATCCAACTGACAAACTAATTCTTGCTCCATAGATTATTCTTGAAAAAACATCTCTTCCATATCTATCAGTTCCAAAGTAATATGTTGGTTCTTTGTGCCAATCATCTTTAGAATTACCAAATAAAGCAACTTTAGCAATTTGTTGATTCCGTGAAAGAGCATCTACATAGTGAATAGTATCTCCTTTTTCTACAAAGGACTGTATTGCAATTATAGTCGGTTTTTCGGAATTCGCTGCATTCTTTTTTAGGAGAATATTCCCCTTGAACATCGATGGTTGAATTGCGTATTCTAATACCTGTACTGTTGGATCAAATGGGGCGATAGAACTCGCAAAAACTGCAAACAAAACCATTACGATAATTACGACAATTCCAGCAACTGATCCGTAATTTTTCAATAATTTTTTGAATACTTTTTTATATTGACTTTCAGATTGATGTTGTGTTTTCATATTATGATAGCTTCACTTTCGGATCAACAAACGAATAGATAATATCAACAATGAGATTAACTGCTACAAAGATTACCGCAGTAAACAACACCGTTCCTTGTATCATTGGATAATCTAATTTTTCAATTGCATTTAAAGTTACAGTCCCTATTCCAGGCCAGTTAAAGATATATTCCACGAAGAACGTACCGGCTAATAACCCTGCAAACCATGCACTTACTGTTGTGATAACTGGATTCAACGCATTACGAAGGGCATGTTTTACAATTACTTTTGATGTTTGTAAACCTTTTGCTTTGGCTGTTCGAATGTAATCTTGGTGAAGCACTTCTAACATACTCGAACGTGTAACCCGAGCAATGATGGAGAGTGGGCGTAAGGATAATGTAATAACTGGTAAGGTCAAATACTCCCAACCTTTATTTATATATCCTGATATTGGAAACCAATCTAATACGACACCAAAAAGCAATGCAATGAGTAAACCGACTACAAATGCTGGGAGAGAAATACCCAACAGTGCAACAGACATTGCAGTTGTATCAAAAATAGATTGTGGTTTCAATGAAGATAATACTCCCAAACCAATTCCAAGGAATGTTGCTACAGCCATTGAGGTGAATGCAAGTAACGCTGTTGCAGGAAATCTATCCGATATAGTTTCTAATACATCTCTATTTGTTGAATAAGACCGACCCAAATCTCCTTTGGAAAGTCGACCCAAATAGGAAAAATATTGAATAAATGCTGGTTGATCTAAACCAAGCTGTTTTCGCAAGGATTCAACCGAAGCAGCATCAGCCCGTTGTCCAAGCATCAAACGTGCAGGATCACCGGGTAAAACGAAGTTTATAAAAAAGGTAACTGTAATTACCCCTATCAATACCAAAAGAGAATAGAAGATTTTTCTAATTATAAACTGTATCATATTATCGCATTACTAAAATTTTTGGAGGAACTTCTCCATTATTTGCAAATTTAATGAGAGCATTTCGAATATGGGGTTTTACATGCTCACCTTTGGCAACTATTAACAAACCATAGGTTGTATAATAGTCTTGTGCTATAATCATATCTTCTGTCAACTGATGGACAGAACATCGTAAAATTGTTTGTTCGCTCAAATTTTCACGTTCATACTCTACCATACGAACAAACAAATCAACTACTTCAGCATTGTATACTGTTTTTCTTTTTGAAAGAAGGTATTGTACTGCTTGTGTTGAACGTTTTTGGGATTGAGTTACCAATGCAGTCCCATTGATAGCGGAAAGGGAAGAATCGGAAATTTGGGTTCTATCGCGTTTACGTCTAAATACTGCATTATGATAGAAATCAACAACAGAAATGATTTGTGCACCAATATGAATTTCACTTCCAGACAAATGATTGGGAAATCCATTTCCATCAAGTTTTTCATGATGCTGTAGAATGATATTCCCAATTGAGTCAAAATTAGAATTGACACTCAATAATTGTTTGCCTAATTCTGGATGTTTATAATAAATCTTTTGTTCTTCATTGGTAAACTCAGAATAATATTTTGACGAAATATAATCTGGAAAACCTATTTTTCCAATATCATGCAACAAGGCTGCAGTTTGAATTTCAAAAATTTCATAACCTTCCATTCCCATTTGCTGTGCAATGAGTGCGGATTTGGCAGAAACGAATCTGCAATGGCTACCATCATAGAATCGTTCATTTGTTGAAATGAGTGATTCCATTATATCAATGGTACTCAAAAAACTTTGTGCAAGTTCTGTTGAAGCATCTTCTAATTGTTTTTGAAGTAATTCAATGGAAACTGCTGAACTCATATATTCTATTTTTTTACGGTTTTTAGGTATTAATTCGTTGTTTTATTAACCGAATCAATATCAATTGTTTGGATTTTTTCTGGCTCAAACCCTAAAAAAGTTTGAGCAATTTTTGGGAAGTTTGAGTCGTTATCAGTAATGTAAAATTCTACTCTTGTCGTAGAATCTTTTGTTTCTTGATTACTCCTTGTTGGAATCGGCACAATTTTTCTAACTATTTCGGCAGTTGATTGACCACAATCTACTAAGGTTACACCAGGAAACTCCTTCATAAATTGTTGTTTCAACATAGGATAGTGTGTACAACCCAACACTAACGTATCAATAGAATTTTGATGTAATATTTTTGCATATTCAGCAATTATCAATTCTGTTGAAGGATGATATTGCCAATTTTCTTCAACGATTGGAACTAACAATGGACAAGCTACGGAAGTGATAGAAACTTCTTTTGTTGAATGTTCAACTATTGCTTTTTTGTAAGCTTCAGAACGAATTGTTGCCTTAGTACCGATCACTCCAATGGAAAGATTCTTGGTGACATTAGCAGCAACTTCAGCAGCACCATCTATAACGCCAATTATAGGTATTGGAATCAAATTTCTTATGTAATCCAAAGCTACTGCTGAGGCAGTATTACAAGCAACAACAATAAGTTTTGCACCTTGTTCAACCAAAAATTGCGAACATTGCAGGGCATATTGTTGAACAGTTTCTTTTGATTTGTTCCCATAAGGCACTCTTGCAGTATCTCCTAAATAGATATAGGATTGCTCTGGAAGAACTTTTAATAATCGATTTAGTACTGTTAAACCTCCAACTCCAGAATCAAATACTCCAATTGGAGCGGTAAGGTTTTCAATCTCTGTATATATCAAACTAAATTTATTTCTTTTTTATCGAACATTACTATCTTCTAAAAAGCGAATATACGGATATTTTCTTTTACTTTTGTTCCTTCTTTAGAAATATCGTATTTTTGTAGACTTTTATTACTATCATAGGACAAGAATGAATCTACGATCAATGTTCACTTCATTTCGACTAAATTCACTAAGCAACAAACAAATCGCATTTGGAATTGGATTGTTTATGTTAGGATTCGAAACTGTTTTTGCTGGTGGAACATCGGGTTTTGAATCAACGTTTCTTTGGGTAGCATTACTCCTTATCGTTGCCAAACTTTCCGGTATTATTGAAAAAATCAAACAACCAGCTGTTCTGGGTGAATTACTTATTGGTGTGATTTTGGGAAATCTTGCTTTGGTGAATATTCACTGGTTTGAACCCATTAAAACGGATATGTACGTCAAGTTCATTGCTGAACTTGGTGTCATAATCTTACTTTTTCAAGTTGGTTTAGAGTCTACAATTAATGATATGAAGAAAGTAGGAGTTCCAGCGTTAGTTGTAGCACTTATAGGTGTTATTGTTCCTTTTGCATTAGGTACGTTTGTTGTTGGTCCTCTTCTTATTCCGAAAGATCATTTTACTACCCTTCCTTCAAACATAACTATAGATCATGTATATTTATTTTTAGGTGCAACACTTACTGCAACTTCTGTTGGTATAACTGCTCGAGTTTTTCAAGATTTGAACGTTCTTCGTTCGAAGGAGTCACAAATAGTTTTAGGTGCTGCAGTAATTGATGATGTATTGGGTTTAATTATCTTAGCAGTTGTCACTGCAATTATCAAAGTCGGTTCAGTTTCTGGGTTGGATGTTGTTATCATTTTAGCAAAAGCTATTGGATTTTTAGTGGGGGCTGTAGTCGTTGGGAATTATGGAGCACCGTTATTAACTCGCTTTTTATCTATAATTTCAAAGTCAGGTTCAATGAAATTTACGTTCGTAATTTCATTCTGTCTCTTATTTTCTTATTTGGCATATTTGATAGGATTAGCCCCAATTGTTGGAGCATTTGCCGCAGGATTAGTCTTAGATCAAGTTCATTATAAACATTTTGATTCTTCGTTATTTGTAACAGAAATTCGTTCGATTGTTTCTCGTGGTTCAACCGAGTTAAAGAACGAAATTGAAATTTCTCTCAAAAAACATGACCATCATCATGTGGAAGAATTAGTTGCTCCTTTGGGTATGTTTGTTACTCCAGTCTTTTTTGTATTGACGGGAATGATGGTTGATTTAAGAACATTTATGCAAGTAGAAATCTTGCTGAGTGGACTTGCAATTAGTGCTGTGGCTGTAGCAGGAAAAATTCTTGCAGGGCTTGGTGCTGGTAAAGGTAAAAACAAATTATTAGTTGGAATTGGGATGGTTCCACGAGGTGAAGTAGGACTTATTTTTGCTTCAACTGGTAAGGCTATTGGGGTTGTGAACGATGAAATTTATTCAATAATTGTGATTATGGTTATTGTAACAACGCTTATGACTCCACCATTACTTTCGATGGTATTAAAAAAATCTTCAGTTGCACATTAAGTTACAATTCCTAATCTACTGACAATTTTACGTTATATTTTTTGGAAAGATTTTTCGCACTCATCTCTGCTTCATTTTTTGAAGTATAACCCCAAAGTATAATCTTATACATCGGCATTTTATCAACTAAGTAGGCATCATAATACGATTTGATGCCTCTTTCATTCCATTCCTGTACTTTTTGTTGCGCTTCTAGTTCTGATCCAACGGCTCCAGCACTAATTTCAAATGGTTTTCTTACTGCATCCAGCCACACAATTTCTACTCTTCTATTTGATTCTTCTTCCCATTGACTTTTTTCTATTGAATACAACGGTTTTGATGCTCCTAATTCTTTTAATTGAATTTGTGAAGACATCACACCCTCATTTTGTAGTTCTGTCGCAATTGATTTTGCTCGATTTAATGCAAGAAGACTATGTTCTTTTGAAGAACTAAACTCTTTTGGGGATGTATTTCCAGATATGAGAATCTGTTTTGTAGGATCTTTCACCAAAATAGTTGCAATTTTTTTGAGAATACTTTTATAATTAGGATTAATAACACTTTGTTGAAATCCAAAATATATTGAAGCAGTTTCTAACACTTGTAAACTGTCGTATTGATAGATGTAATCCATCTCTGAAGAAACAACCACTTTGGGTTTGTTTGCCGAATTGTCTTCAAATGAAGGAAATTTTGAAACTTGTTTAGCAGAAACTTGTAAAGTGAGATTATCAGTTGCATTATCCATTTTGGGGAATGGAATCGTTAATGTATATCCGATTTTTTGTGCGTAATACATCTCTTGAATAATACTAACAAATTCCATAACATTATTGGAGTTATCCATAGAATAGTATGCACCACCAGTAGCACTCGTAATGAGTTTGTAATAATAGCTATCTATGGAATTACCGTAGGCGATAATGGATATCGGAATTCTTAATGTTCTTGCCTTTTTAATAACATCAGTAACATTTGTATTGATGGAAGCATTATCATTAGAATGTGCAATAAGAACTATCATTGGATTGACAAATTCATTTGTTCGAGTGGAGGCTTCATCTAATGCTGTTTGCAAGGCGGTATAAGGAGCAGACATTCCCCATGATGTTTGAGACAATGAGTTCTGAATCGTGGCAACCATTTCCTTTTTATTCTGACCAGATGCTAAAGTTTGTACGTCCTGATTAAAGGTAAATAAACTATATTTGTCCTCATCCGTAGTTATCGCTAAAAATGGTAACATTTGGCGAAACAACCCTTGCAAATTTGCCTCTGATGATTTATCCATTACAAAGGAAATATCTAAAGGTTTTGGACTTTCTTTTGTCCATACTTGCTCTTGAATATTGCTAACTGGCGCTACCATTGTTTGAGTACCGTTTTTTACATGGATTGTCCACGATGTCAAAGCCTCTTGAGCATCTAAATTTGCTATGAAGTTTCCTTTTGTATCTAACGGTAAAACAGTTACAGAAAGCGTTGTATCATCTGAAATGATATTTCGTATTGAAAGTTGTTCAATACTACTTTCGGAAAAGTCAGACATTCCGGCTATGTAGTTAGTTTCTTTAGTACTTCTTCCAATTGGAAATTGAACATTTTTCGGTTGAATAGGACCTTTGATTGTATAGGAATTTGATGGTTTTTTCGGTGGAACAACCGTTATAAAAAATGTGTGGATTGCTGTATCACCACTTGCATTCGTTGCAATCAGTTTTAATTCTTTTGACTCATTGATGGTAAAGGAAATCTTATCACTCGCTTTGTAAAATACCCTTGTGTGAGGAAAATATACCGAAATCGCATTGGAAAACCACCATTGTGCAGTACCAACAGCTCCAAACTCAACCTCTTGAGAATACGAAAAGTTTTCTAAATTCGGTTTTTTGGAACTGAGTAATTCTTTTGCAGATTGCTCTTGTTCTTTTGTCAAATCTTTCGAACTGCTACAACCCATAGCAACCAACAACAATGCCGAAATCAATATATTTTTCATAGAATTATTTTTTTCTAAAAACAAACGTAGATTCGTTTACATCTACAATGATGGTATCACCATTTGTAAAATCAACTGATAACAAATGAATGGAAAGTGGATCAATGATGTATTTTTGGATTGCTCTTTTCATTGGTCTAGCTCCATATTGAGGATCGAATCCTCTTTTCGTTAACCAATCCAATGCATCTTCGGTAATGTCAAATCCTATGGATCGTTCTGCTAATAAACGAATAACTTTTTCCAATTGCAACAAAGCTACTTGTTGAATTTCACTATAAATTAACGGTTTGAAAAGAACCAATTCATCAATTCGATTCAAAAATTCTGGTCGCAAATATTGTCGTAACAATTGCTGAATACCTGGTCGAACTTCGTTGAGTACCGTATCACGGTTGGTTTCATTCATCATTGGAATAACCTGCTGCAATAAATCTGAACCAAGATTCGATGTCATTATGATAATTGTATTTTTGAAATTGACAGTTCTTCCTTTGCTATCAGTAATATGTCCATCATCTAAAATTTGTAACAGCACATTTAATACTTCTTGATGAGCTTTTTCAATTTCATCTAACAATACGACAGAATATGGGTGAACACGAATTGCTTCTGTCAATTGACCACCCTCTTCATAACCTATATACCCTGGAGGTGCACCAATGAGTTTTGAAACGGAATGTTTTTCCATATATTCACTCATATCAATGCGTACTAATGCCGATTCATTATCAAACAAAAACTCAGCTAATGCTTTTGCTAATTCAGTTTTACCAACGCCTGTTGAGCCCAAAAAGATAAATGACCCAATTGGCTTTGATGCATCCTGCAAACCAGCACGTGAGCGACGTATTGCATTCGCTATGACAGAAACGGCTTCTGTTTGGTTGATAAGTCGAGAATGAATTCGTTCTTCGATTTTGAGGAGTTTTGTTCGTTCGGATTCTAACATATTCTGAACTGGTATTCCAGTCCATCGAGATACGATTTCGGCAATATCATTTGCACCAACTTCCTCAGTCAATAAAGTTTCTTGTGATTGTAATGATTTTGTTTTGTCAGTTGCCTCGACAATTTTATTTTGCAAATCGACTAAGATTCCATAACGGATTTCTGCAACCTTGCCATATTCACCATTACGTTCATATTCTGAGGCAAGATTTTTTTGACGTTCGTATTCTTCTTTAAGCATACGAACAGCACCCAATGTTTCTTTTTCAGAAATCCATTGTTTTTTGAGAATATCTCTTTTACTATATAACTGCGATAATTCTGATTCTATTTCAGAAATTCTGCGTTTTGTTGATTGCGTTTCTTCTATCATATCATTCAAAAATAGTTCTTTTTTTTGAGATAACGATGAAATTATAACAGTATTTTTTCAAACAAAAAAGCCCTACAACTGTAGGGCTTTGGTAATGGTCGATTGTACGTACGTTGAAATTAGTTGTGGTTAATCACACCAGCACTTAATGCAGGAGTACCAGCAGCTAATCCATTTGCAAAAATTGTGATTACTTTTCCGTTAGTAAAAGTAAAACTTGGTACAGTCAATGCAACTGTTTCAGTTCCAGCTAATTTGACTTTAATGTCAAATGTTCCAGCTTGTCCAGGAACAAAACCAGTTACATTTTTGTATGATTGATTATCTAATGATGGTACTGGATAATCTCCTACACCAGGAATTACTAAAAATATATCCACAGCAGGTGCATCCGGAGACATATGGGCAAAACGTAGAATTGGTTTTGTAGCATCCACAGTAAACACATCTTCAACTGCTTTGAAATCTAATGTGTTGTTTGAAAGTTGACCAGTTACAAATACTGTATATTTTTTTCCAGCAACTAATGTTGGTAATGCATTTGCAGGAACAGGAATAACAGTTGTGGTATTAGGTACTTGCAAAGCAAATGTAGGGTTACCACTACCAACTGGAACTGCAAGGTATCCTAAAGAATTAGGAAACGCTAATGGAGTAGTTGTAGCTTTTGTTCCATTCACAAGTATATCTACTGCTGGAGCATCTGGAGATGCGTGAACTAACATAATTTCTGCTGTTTGCGTTTTTTGAACTAAATCAATTGGACCAACACCGTCTTCAGTATCAGTATAAATACGAACTGAGAATGGAATATTATCAGTTGCATCAACAGTTCCCATTGCAACTGCAGTAAACACCTGACCAGCAGCAACAGTAATTGGATCAAATTCAAATAAAGTAGTTGCTCCACCTGGAGTAGTTACTTTCAAAGAAATAGATCCTGGATCTGCTTCTAAATACCCTGAAACAGTTTTAGTGGCAGCATTTGTAAATAATGGAGCACCAGCTGCAGTTCTAATATCTACTGTTGGTGCGTCAGGTGACATATGTGCAAAACGGATTTTTGTTTTTCCAGCAACAGGTGTATTCATATCATTGGAAAGAACAGTAGAGATTTTTCCACCGGTAACAGGTCCTACAGCAAATACAGTATAATTAGCATTTTCTGCAAATGAAATTTTTCCACCAAATACTTCTGCATTTGATAACGATGGAGCAATTACTTTGATATCTCGATCGCCAGAAGTTACCTCAGCATACCCAGATGCTGATTTGTACTGTAAATTTGAAATTGCAGTTGCATTATCAACAGTTACGTTCACAGCTGGTGCATCAGCAGCAGCATGAATAACACGAACTTTAGATTTTGTTGTAGGTGGCAATGGATCTTCTGAACAGGAAGAAAGAAAAACTGTTGTAAATGTCATTAGTGCCAATAATGACAATAATCTTGATGAGATTTTCATAAAAACCTTAAAAATGTGTATAAAAAAATGTATCCCTTGGTGATGGCAAGAACATACTTTTAAATTGATAAGTTCATTTTTATTAAAAAAAAATAAAAAAGGGGACTAAAATAGTCCCCTTTAGAACGAGATAGTACTGAAAAAATTATTTCAACACTGTAAACTTACTTGTTTGAACAGTTCCACCAGTTTTCACTGTAACGAAATACACACCATTTGGCATATCATTAACAGTAAATCCAATTAGGTTTTGACCTACATTCGAAACACCATTGAAGATAGTTTTTACCACTTCACCATTGATATTTGTAATTTCAATGGAAGTAGCAACTTCAACCGGAGAAACAAATTCAATTGACGCTTGATTCGAAGCAATAGAAGGATACACATTGTTGATAGTAACTTCCATAGGTTTTTCATTACCAGCTGATGTACCATCTAATGCAAATTTAGCAACTGTTGAACGATAATAATGACCCCAAGTTAATCTATTTTTTACAGATTCGAGTTGTAATGCTGGGAACTGAGTGTTAAAGTTCTGTAAAATTCTTGGACTAAACAACATTAGATCACTTAATGATTCTGAAACTGGAGGTAACCAAGTTGAATGATTCCAGACGTTATCATCTGTAACATTTACAGGAGAAATCCAATTTCCACTATTGACATTTCTATAGGAGCAATACACATCTGTTACATCGACAGTATCAACAGTTACAAAACGTTTTTTCTCAATATTATCAGTAGGATCTGTAAATAATTCTTGAAAGAAATTTGTTAAAGGAGGATTTAATACATCGATTCTATTAGGATTTACGTCAATCCATTTAAGAATAATATTTTGACCATCTTTAGTTTTAGAAGCTTGTAATTCATTTCCTAAACCATGCTCTTGAATTGTAAATGCTACACCCTGGATATCTAAATCTTGTTCAAAAGTTACTAATCCTGTTTGTACAAGGTCAGCTATCAAATGAATTGACCAATCAGATCCATTGTAACGTGCTTCAATAATCGAGTTTTTTGCTATTTCAAAAGAACCAGGTGTTGTTTGAGATTCTCTTAAAAAAGAAGCTCTAAAGAAGAAAGAATATTTATTATCACCATATACTACAAAAGCATTTTTTTGGAATGGACTAACTGAAGAAGTTCCAAGATCAGCAAAACCATTAATGACAGCAAATTCTTTCAGTTTATCTTCTGGACAAATGATAAATTCTGACCAATCAGCGCCAAAGTTTGTTGATTTGGAAACCATTGGTACCCGAGCAGTAAAAGAATTACCGGAAGCAACAGGTAAATTAAAACATGCTGCATAAACATTTCCTAATGGATCAGTGTCAATTTCTAAAGGACTTTGAAATGATCTATCTAAAGTAGTAGAAGGTCTAAAGTTAGTTATATTCCACTGTTGGGGAATTCTATTTTGGAATTCTGAACCATCATCATTAATCCCCAAAAATCCATAATATCCAAATTGCTGACCAGTAGCTGGTGATAAGGTTCCAACAGTATACAAAGCTTGCTTTTGTGAACCATTTGCAGTACCATTAACTTTCGCTAATTGCCAAGCTTGAGTAGTCCCAAAAGTATTATCCACGTTTTGGAATTCTTCATCAACAATCAAATCTTTTGCAAATGGTGCTGATGCTGCAATTGTTCCCATCATAAATTTTCCACCTTGGAATGTCCAGTTAGCTCCGGCAGGTTTGATAGCAGTATTGTAGAATAACACTGAAACATCTTTTGCATCAGTAGAACTTGTTGGATTGATTACTCCAACTGATGGATAAAACCCACCAACTACGCCTGGTTGATTCAACATAGAGATTGAATCCCATAGGACTCTACCATTTTGAAGTCTGTACAATGATGTTCTAGCACCTTGAAAAACATTATTCGTAAAGATTCTGTACATACCTACTGCATAATAGGATTTTGAAGCAGGGTCATAAGCAAATGGAGAGGTGTTAGCTCCAACGGCAAATCTTGAAGAGAACTCCCCCCATCCCATTGGAGTATACGTTACAGCTGAAGGTGTTTCAACAGTTTTTTGAATATTGCTTAACAATATATCATTTGACGGAGGTGTCGTTAACTGTTTGATTGAAGGTGTTCGTGGAGTTTGTTGCGAATTTTTTGGAGGAGTAATTGCTAAGACAGAGCCTGTTGCAGCTACTAAACCCAAGAGTAGGAAAAGTTTTTTCATTGTTAAAACCTTAGAAAATATAGTATTAAAATTAATGTTCAACTTCGTAATTTACGGAAATTTAATGGCGTTTACAAAAATTGAGTAAAAATGGGTGATTTTTACCTTAAATTGTCGGTGAAAGTATGCTTTCTACTTTATGGATATCTTCAGGTTTATCTACAGCAACAGATGTGTAATCTGTTTCAAAACATAGAATTGAATATCCGTGTTGTAATAGACGTAATTGTTCTAAATTTTCTTGTAGTTCCAAACTCGATGGAGAAGAATTTGCAAAGAATTCTAAAACTTCTGGTGAATAGGCATATAAACCTATGTGTTTAAAGCGTTGTAAATCTGCATTGAAACCTATTGAATATGGAATTGGAGAACGTGAAAAATACAATGCTTTGTTGTCATTATTAATGACTACTTTTACTACATTAGGATTAAGAAACTCTTCTTCATTTTCAATAAGTGAAATAGGTGTACAAATTTCACAATTATTTTGTTCGAATGTTGAAACTAAATCTCGGAATAATTCTGGAGGACAAAGTGGTTCATCACCTTGAATGTTCACTATTACTGATGGAGCCGATATTTTCTTTTGTAATTTCAAGCGTTGAATCGCAGCATGAACTCTATCTGTTCCACTTTGCAATGTTGTTGGAGTAAGAACAACTGAGGCACCAAAATCATTTGCAACTTGCTCTATTTGTATGTCATCTGTTGCGATATACACAGCATCAAATGCCTTTGATTGAATGGTAGATTCGTATACATATTGAATCATTGGTTTTCCAGAAATTAATGCCAAGGGCTTTCCGGGAAAACGTGTAGAGCCATATCGAGCAGGAATGACACCAATTCTCATTATTCAAGTACCTTTGGAACTTTAAAGAAGGTATCACTCTTTTTTGGAGCATTCAACAATGCTTCTTTAGTTGTCAATGATGGACGACCTTCATCATCTCGTAAAAGACCATCTGTTGAAACAATTTGTTCTAATGGTTCAACAGAATCAATCTCTAAATGATTGATAATATCGACATACGAAACCAATTCAGAAAATTCCTTTGAAAAGGTTTCTAATTCGTTTTCTGAAAAATGTAATTTTGATAAAGATGCAATGTGGGCTACTTCAGTTGTATTCATTGAATTATTTATAAGAAAGTATTTCTTGAATTGTTACTTGAGCGTCATATAACGCCTGATTGACTGTTTTCACTTCTAACATTGCCTCAACTGCTGAATTTTCGATAATTGTTTCCATATCCAACCACATTGGTTCAACCGGTGTCATTTTTGAAGAGAGCAATTGTTGTGCAAAAACAGATTTATACGGCAATGTCAAAAGACTTTTGTCGGAAAAATATTGTTTAGAAGCTGGAAATCCAGCTTCTGGTAATGATGTACAAAATTGGAGAGAGTGTTCACTATTAGTTAAAAATTGAATGAATTTAATTGCTAATTCTTTCTTAGAAGTTCCAGCATTCATCGCCAAAAATTCTCCACCAGCGAAGGAAATACCTTGTGATGTACCAGAAGGAAGTGTACGTACATCAAAAGTAAATTTTTTCTCAGCAGACGCTAATTTAGTAAGCAACCAAGAACCTGAAAACCAAAATCCTAATTTTCCTTTGACAAATAATCCATCTAAATGACGTTGCGTTTCAACAATTCCCTCTTTTGATAAAGCAACATACATCGAAAGTGCTTGAATATTTTCCTGACTCATCAATTGCAATTGATTATCTTTGAAAATAGTACCATTATATGACCAAAAAAACGGCAACAATCGTTTGTATAGTCGATGTGGATCCGACCCATTTGCTCCAAAACCATATACATCGGAATAAGGAAGTGCCTGAATTTTTTTTGAAGCTATTAAAACATCATCCCAAGTTTTAATTGATTCTATTGAAATACCAATTTCTTGCAAAAGAGTTGTATTAACATATAAAACTCTTGTATCTACTGTCCATGGAACAGCGTAGAGCTTTTGTTGATACTGAGCAGCTTCGTGAGTAATATCAATGTAATTTTGTAAGGAAATTTCTTTAGAAGAAAATGGATATAACACACCTGATGAAGAAAATTGAGCAATCCAATCTGAACCTAACTCCAAAACATCAGGAGCAGTATTTGAATTAAAAGCTGCCAAAAGTTTGGTTTTACCATCCGACCAACTTAATTCGGTAGTTTTAATCTTACATCCATTTTCATTTTCAAAAACCGTAACTAATGAATCTAAAACAGCACGTTGGGAAGGTTCTGACCAAAAATGCCAAAACGTAATTTCTTGAGGGTTCGTATTTTTTTTTGTGCAGCTACTACCGTGGAGAATCAAAAATGCAGAAAGAAAGAGAAGTTTTATTTTCATAATTTTCCAATGAATCTATACAAATCTACGTTGTTTTCGTCGTAGTGCAAAACATTTCTGCTTTGTAAAAGGATTATTTTCACTTTTTACAAAATTATTTTACCGTTGTTAATAAATTTATTATATTTGTAGCATGAAGAAAACAATTCTCATTCCAATCACAGTGATTATCGGTATTTGTGTAGTAATTGGATACAATTATTTGAGTAAAGATAGTGTACTTATCGGAAGTACAAAAAAAGATTCTCCAATGAAACAACCTCCACTTTCTGTCAACACGTTAGTCGTTGATACAATCAAAAGTGCTAAAGTACAACAATACCCTGCCCTAATCATTGCTCGTGAAACAGCAACCATTACATCTGAAGTTGCTGGAATCTTGAGAACTGTGAATTTTCGAGACGGTCAAAAAGTTAGCAAAGGGCAATTGCTTGCAACAATTGACCAACGTGAAGTGAATGCAGAAATTGAAAAGCGTACAAAGATGTCAGATTTTTTAAAAAGTAAGTTAGAACGACAACGATTACTTTTTCATAAAAATGGTGTTAGCTCAGAAATTATTGAACAATTAGAAACTGAGTTAGAACAATTAGAAGCAGAAATTGAGCTATTCAAAATCAGAAAATCTAAAATGAATATTGTTGCTCCATTTAGTGGAACAGTTTCAACAAAATTGGTGTCTTCAGGTTCGTTTGTTTCAACAGGAACTCCAATAACAACTGTATTTTCTACCAATGATTTATTAGCGGAGTTTAAAATATCTGAAAAACAGTCAAATTCAGTTAAAATTGGAAACACGGTTGATATCATCGTTTCAAATGTCAATCAACCAATAAAAGCAACAATAGAATCAGTACAACCTTCAATTGATGAATTCACAAAATCTATAACAATTCGTGCAAAGTTTGTAACCAAAGAACAAGTTTTTGTAGGCTCTACAACAGTCGTTCAAATGGAACAGCAAGCAATTTCTTTAGTAAAAGTACCAACAATAGCGTTAGTAGGTAGTTCCAAGGAATCAAATTTATACGTTGTAAAAAATGGAAAGGCAAAGTTAGTATCAGTTTCAACTGGATTACGAACTGCCTATGATATTGAAATACTCTCTGGATTAACAATAGGAGATACTGTAATAACAACAGGTTTACCATATTTGAAGCCCAATATGCCCGTTATTATCAAACTTATTGAAAGGATGATATGAGTCTATCAAGTGTTTCAATTCAAAGACCCGTACTTACATTAGTATTTTCACTTGTTATAATTTTATTTGGTGTAATTGGTTTTCGTTTTTTGGGTATACGCCAATTTCCAATCACAGAATCTCCAATTATCAATGTCGCAGCATCATATCCAGGTGCTAGTTCCGAGGTAATAGAATCACAAATAACTCTTCCATTAGAAGATGCAATTAACGGTATAAATGGAATTCGCTCAATTACTTCAACAAGTCGGGAACAACGTTCTTCAATTCGTGTAGAATTTGAATTGGGGGTAGATCTTGATGAGGCTGCAAATGATGTGCGTGACAAGGTTTCATCTGCGGTAAGGAATTTGCCAAAAGATGCTGAAGTCCCAATTGTTTCTAAATCTGATGCTAATAACGACCCGATTGTTTTTTATAACATCTACAGCAAAGAACGTTCATTGCTTTCACTTAATGATATTGCTGTAGAACTAAAAGATCGGTTACAGACGATTCAAGGTGTTTCTGAGGTTAGAGTTTGGGGTGAAAAACGGTACGCTATGAAACTGTTTTTTGACCCATTAAAAATGTCGTTATATAAATTAACACCACAAGATATTCGCCTTGCATTAGATAGACAAAATGTTGATTTGCCTAGTGGAAGAATAGAAGGATCCACAACAGAATTATCAGTAAAAACCTCAGCAGAGTTAAAAACAGAAGAAGATTTTAATTCATTGATTTTGCTGTCAGATTCAAAAAGTATCGTTCGACTTTCTGATGTTGGTTATGCAAAATTACTACCCGAAAATGAACGAGTACTTCTCAGAAGAAATCTACAACCCATGTTGGGAATTGCAGTTGTAGCACAGTCGGGTGCAAACTCTGTGGACATTGCCAATGAAACAAACAAACGAATAGAACAATTTAGAAAAGAAGTTCCAAAAGATGTTTCAATTTCCTTAGGATTTGACTCAACTGAATTTGTGAAAGCTGCGATTGTTGAAGTTGGCGAAACAATTTTAATTGCTTTAGGATTAGTCATACTCATCATTTTCTTGTTTCTGCGAGAATGGCGTTCAACCCTTATTCCAATTACTGCTATTCCAATTTCGTTAATCGGTACATTTTTCATTATGTATCTTTTCAATTTTTCCATCAATATACTTACACTGTTGGGAATTGTATTATCAATTGGAATTGTCGTTGATGATGCAATAGTTGTCTTAGAAAATATCTATAGTAAGGTTGAAAGTGGACTCTCACCGAAAGAGGCATCCTTTTTAGGGATTAAAGAGATATTTTTTGCCATAATAGCAACAACAATTGCATTAGTTGTGGTGTTTTTACCAGTAATATTCTTAGGTGGTCTTGCTGGACGACTATTTCGAGAATTCGCAATCGTCATTAGTGGTGCTGTAATAATCTCTGCGTTTGTTGCATTGACGTTAACCCCAATGTTATGTTCGAAGTTATTAAAACATTCAACCTCCCAAAATTGGTTGTATAAAGTTACTGAACCAATATTTATATCAATTACTTCTTTTTTCAGTAAAACACTTACTTCTTTTCTGAAAAAGCCTATTTTGGGTGTTATTATTTTAGTTGTAGCTTGTATCTCTTTTGTTCTCTTATATACACAATTAAAAAGTGAATTAGCTCCATTAGAAGATAGAAGTCGTTTGCGAATTATGTCAACAGCACCTGAAGGGACATCGTATGAACAAATGGATGGATATGTGTATTCATTATCCTCAGATTTGAAAAAAATCATTCCCGAATCTGAAGCAATCATCTCTATCACTGCACCAGGAATGGGAGGTGCTACAGCAGTAAATTCTGGAATGTCTATTATAATTTTAACAGATCCTACGAAGCGTCAACGTTCGCAAGACCAAATAGTTTCATCATTGAATGGACCACTTCGTAATTATTCGTTTGCAAAGAGTTTTCCAACTCAAGAACCTACAATTGGTGAAAGGAATAGTGGACTTCCAATTCAATATATTCTTCAAGCTCCAACTTTGGAGCAATTGAAAAAAATTCTTCCTTCTTTTTTAGAAGAAGCTGGAAAAAACCCTACCTTTTCAACAGTTGATGTGAATTTAAAGTTTACAAAACCAGAAGTGAATTTGAGTATTAATCGTGAATATGCAACATTAGCTGGTGTATCACCTATTGCGATTGCAGAATGTATTCAATTTGCGTTTTCAGGATTGCGTTACAGTAAATTTACTATGAATGGAAAACAATATTATGTTTTTGGAGAGGTGATAAAAAATTCTTCTTCAAAACCTACAGATATTGCCAATCTATTTGTTCGTTCTACTAACGGCTCGTTAGTTCGTTTAGACAACTTAGTTACTTTTTCAGAATCTGTTTCACCTCCCCAACTTTTTCGCTATAACAGATTTGTTTCTGCAACAGTGTCGGCTGGTTTAGCTCCCGGAAAAACAATCGGAGATGGACTGCAGGAAATGGATAAAATCAAAGCATCTGTATTAGGCGATGATTTCCGTACTTCATTAGATGGACCTTCTCGAGATTTTGCAGAAAGTTCTTCTGGATTGCTTTTTGTTTTTGTATTAGCCCTACTATTGATTTATCTAACACTTAGTGCTCAATTTGAAAGCTTTCGATATCCAATTATAATACTCTTTACAGTACCATTAGCTTTATTTGGAGCAATTTTATCACTGTATGTATTCAATCAAACCTTGAACATATTTTCTCAAATTGGAATAATTATGCTTATAGGTTTAGTTACAAAAAATGGAATACTTATAGTAGAATTTGCCAATGCAAAATATAATGAAGGATTAACACTATATGATGCAGTATTTGAGGCAACAATTTCTCGATTTAGACCAATTCTAATGACTTCTTTGTCAACAATATTAGGATTTTTACCAGTAGCTTTAGCATTAGGAGCTGGAGCTGAAAGTAGGGTTTCAATGGGAATTGCTGTCGTTGGAGGTATGTTAGTGTCGACCATTATTACCTTATATGTTATTCCGGCATTATATCTTATTCTAACATTTAATAAGAAACCAAAAATTCAAAATGAAAACATTTACATCGCTTAAAGAAATAGTTTCTGATCCTGAAAATGTCTTTAAAGTTCAGCTTCGTAAACGAAGGTTTCAAACTATTCCTTTGGAAATAGATAGTTTACCAAATCTATTTCATTTAGATGTTCGTCAAAATGCTATAAATTCTATACCTAAGGAATTTTATTCGCTAAAAAATATTTTAGAACTCAATTTGAGTGAGAACAAATTAGAGTCGATTTCTTCTGATGTTTGTAATTTGTTTTATCTGCAACGATTGGATGTAAGTAACAATCTTTTAACGATAATTCCTGAAGAAATTGGGAAGTTGCAAGATTTGGTTGAATTACAGTTGAATAATAATTCTTTAGAGTCTATCCCATCAGAATTAGGAAAATTAATAAAATTACAAGAGTGTTCTTTGGCTTCAAACAAACTTCATACGTTGCCAGAGGAGATTGGTGGGTTACGCAATCTAACCACTTTGAATGTATCCAACAATAACCTAACATACTTACCAGATTCTTTAGGCAGTTTACCAAACTTAGTTTCATTAGATGTTAGCCATAATCCTTTAATTTCGTTACCAAATTCAATTCTAACTTTAAAATCATTAATTGAACTAAATCTTTCAAGTTGTCATTCTTTGCTGTCTACTTCAACTATTGAAATTTTGGCATCTATTCCAAACCTGCAAACAGTAATTATTCATAATGTTTCAACAATTGATTGGAAGGATTTCTTTCAAATCATTTCTAAAAATACTTCACTTCGTTCAATAACATTATCAATTGACACAATACCTGCTGAGGCATCTTTATTACAAAATCCTGATATCGAATTACATTTTGTCAATGATACAAGTAAATCAATCAAAAAAGCACATTTTCAAATTCGAAAATTTATAGAGTCTTCATTAGAAGCACGATGGAGATTGGTACTTTTTTCACTGTATTTAGAAAACACAATAGAAGCAGTAGAATATGCAAAAATTCATTTTACGATAGAGGAATTATTTGATTTTTTAGACCATACGGTAATTGAAGTACGAAATATCGGTATTTTGGCTCTTTCTGATCTATTAGGACATCCTTTCAAAGAAGAGTTTCATCCTATTGGTTCAGTTTTTTATATTTCTGGGAGATTTAGAAATCTCGATATTGAACAAGCAAAACAACGACTAAAAGATTATGATGTAAAAATTCAACGAGATTTCGATCATACAGTGCAATTTTACATTGCTGGATTTGGAAGTGGTAAAGAGGCTTATCAAAAGTATAGCGAAGGTTTGAAAATTGCCTTCGAACCGCATTTAGAATGGTTACTGCCTCACATTGAGAAAGCATTTTTAGAAGAAAACTCGACAGCAAAAATCTCTGAGAATTTAAAAAGACTCCTTTTTGATGCTGATGCTGCTAATGTAAAAATTGCTCTTAATACTATTGATAGTTGTGGCTGTTCACCAGAAATAATGGGCATAGTATTGGGTATTTTCTGCTTTCACGAAAGAGCTTCATTAAGAAAAAAAGCGTTTACTATTATTCAAAAGTATACATCCAAAATTTTTCTTGAAACATTCACTACACATTGGAAATCTTCAATGCGTGATAAAATAGTTGAACGAGACATTATTGATGTCATTTGTACAAATTTTAAGACTGAAGAAGTATTTCATCATGCTACTTTTTTTGATACAGCATATAGGCTAACTAAACGCTTCAAAGAAATGGTTTTAGCCTTAGGTGCTGATAGTTTCCGTGAGGTTGTAACTGTACTTTGCAAAAACAATACTCTTACAACTGAGTTAGGTTCATACTGGATTTCGAAGGGATTCCAAAAGTTATCTTTGTGTAAAGAGGTTACTCATCTTGATTTTACTAACTCAAACTTACGCTTTGTATTGCCTGAAATTGGTTTAGTAACACAATTAGTTCAATTAACTTTGAAACAAAATTCTATTCAGACATTACCAAAAGAAATTGGCAATCTTCGTAATTTAACTGAGCTGAATATTTACAAGAACAAAATTACTAAATTACCACCCGAATTGGGAAATCTAAAAAAACTTACTCAGTTATTTCTTTCGAACAATCAACTTACATTTCTTCCAGTTGAATTACTCCAATTAACACAATTATCACAAATTAGTTTGTGGGGAAATCGATTTGATTACTACGAAAAGGAAAAGATAAAAAACATGTTTCCTACGATTGTAATCTCATTTTAGGTACTATTTTCTTTTACAAATATTTTTTTTACTATATTGCAGTATGAATGAAAAATCTATACTGATAGTAGAAGATGACTTTGTACTTGCACAGAATACTAAATATATCCTACTTACGGTAGGTTACAAGAATATTTCCATTGCAAGAAATTCAAAAGAAGCATTACAACACTTAAAAAAATCAATTCCCTCAGTCATTTTAATGGATATTAATTTGGGTGAAGAAATTGATGGTATTTCTTTAGCATCAAAAATAAATTCTCAATATTCAATTCCACATATTTTCTTATTGTCAAATTTTGATGCGACCAAAATTGAAAGAATTACAACGACTTCTTCATTCAGTTATATTCAAAAACCCATTGATGCTCAAGAGTTAAAAATAAACATTGAAATTCTTCTCCATAAGCACAAACTCGAGCAAGATTTAGTTGAACAAAAAAATTCATTAACTCAAGCCTTTAATGCTATAAAAGATGGTATTATAACTGTCGATGAAAGTGGAAATATTACTTTTGTTAATGATTCAGCAAGAAACTATTTTTTACTAAAAAATAGAATTGAGAATTCTTTGTTTATTGATATTCACAATCAATTTGTTGTGAAGAATGAGTTCATGCTTAATCCAACGTTTTTTACTGTTGAAATTCCTCATAATGAATTTGAAATTGAACTATTCATTAATAATCAGACTCGATATTTCATTTATAATTTAGAGAAAATTCGTTTTTCCTCTCATTCATCATTTCTCATAACCCTTAAAGATATTACTGCTCAAAAGAATGAGGAAGAATCAAGAAAGTTAGTTGAAGAATCATTAAAGATAAATGAGAAAAAGTTTTTTGATTTAGTCAATAATCTCCCTGTTTCAATCACAAGGTACATTATTTCTACTAACACCTACGAATTCTCCAACCACGCTTTCGAAAAACAATTTGGAGCATCAGTAGATGTATTGAGGGATTTGACACCCGAACAACGATTAGGTTATATTCACGAAGAGGATTTGCCTGCGGTAAAGAATCAATATGATACTTGGGCATTAAATAATTTTCAAAGTGTTATGACATTAGATTATCGAGGTTATAACTACTTTAGAGAACAAATTTGGTTGAAAAATTTTCTTTATGCTGATTTTGATGAAAATAATAATCCTTATGCATTAACACAAATTGGGGTTGATGTTTCAAATCTGAAAATTGCCGAATTAGCATTAACAAAAGCTTTGAAAGCTGATTTGCTAACAACAGTTGAAAATCTTTTGAATTTAGTGCTTCGTATTCGTAAAGAGAATAAATATTATGTTATTCTGTTTTGCGAAGGTATTTTAGCAAAAGAATTAGGACTTACTGTCAAAGAAGAAGTGTATTTTCATAAACATTTTGACACAACTCTTCGAAAAGGTCTTCAACCCTCATTAGAATATTGTTTTACTGGAAAATCAATCCAAAATGAAATGTATTTTAATAATCGATACATTTTGTTCTGGTTCCAACCAATAATCGTTGATAATGTAACTACAGAAATTGTAGGTTCTGCAGTTGATATCACTATACAAAAAGAAGTTCAACACAAATTGCGTGAATCTGATCAATTACAAGGTATGTTGATAGATTTACTGCCAATTGGTGTAATTCAATACTCGTATTATCCAGAAGAAAATCAACAATTTGTTTTTGAACGAACTAACCCATTTACCTTAAAACTTCTTCAACTAGAATCAATTAACGATTTACGCAAAAACATACTTCGTGAAAGTATGTCGATAGAATCTTCTGAAATTTATTCAAAATTGATTGAACAATGGGATAAAGCAAATGATGGAACTGTATTTAAGTTCAATGTTCAGTTAACAACACCTATAGAGAATGAATTTGTTTGGGTTCAAATTCAGCAAAGTAAATACTATATTTCTGATTTTCAATCTCGGTACATTTGTGTCATTATTGACATTTCTAAAGAAAAGAATGATGAACAACAATTAAAGCATTTGGCTTCATTTGCTGAACAAACACCTATGATTATTTTGGAAATTGACGCAGAGATGAATACAATCTATATTAATCCATATGCAGTCCAACGATTTCCTTCGATTGCTACCGAAGGAGTATTTCATGATATTTTCAAAAACTTAGAAATTTCTACTACAACGAACTTTCCTTTAACTATAGAAAGTGAATTTCATGGTATAGTATTTGAACAAAGTGTCTTTTATCTACCGGAAACAAATTATTATAGAATTTTTTCTTACGAAATTACATCACGGAAAGAAATTGAAACCGAATTATTACGAACCTTAGAAAAAGAACGTGAACTTGCTTCTTTACAAAATCAGTTTGTTACAACAGTTTCCCACGAATTTCGAACTCCTTTAACAGGTATATTGACTTCTTGTGAGTTAATTGAGGTGTATTCTCAAAAGATGACACAAGAAAAATTAAATATAGAAATTGGTAAGATTAAATCTCGCGTTGAAGATTTAACAAAACTGATGAATAATTTCATCGTTCAGTCTTCAAAATTAGGAATTAAAGAACGATTCAATCCACAATTCCATGAGTTTAATAATTTTGTTACGCGAATCATTGAAGATAATAAGTCACATTTTGAACAAAAAAATATCACTGTTTCTTTTACAACAGATAGAGATGTGCATTATGTTCTAATAGATGAAAGCATGTTACGTCAATCCATTCAAAATATAATAATGAATTGTATTACATATTCTCCTATTAATTCATTAGTAGAAGTACATATTTCCAATCAGAATAACACCATAATCACTACAATTAAAGACAATGGAATCGGTATTCCTGCCGATGAAATTGACAATATATACTCTCCATTTTATCGTGCTTCAAATACTTCCAATATTTCTGGAAGTGGCTTAGGTTTATCCATAGCAAAGGAATTTATAGAGATAAATAGGGGAGAAATTTTTGTCAAATCCACTATTGGTGATGGTACAACCGTTACTATACTTTTAGAATCTAAATCTCAAACTGAATTGATTTCCTAAAACAACTATACTATGAGCTCTCAAAAAACCATTTTAATTGTCGATGATGCAGAATTTATTTTAGAAGGTACCGCAACTCTTTTAGAATTTGAAGGATATAATGTCTATACTGCTCAAGACGGTTTAGAAGGCTTAGAAAAAGCAAACAAATATCATCCTGATATGATTTTGTGCGATGTTTCTATGCCTAATTTAGATGGTTTTGGACTTTTAGAGCAAATTAGAGCTAATTCCCAAACAAGTGATATACCGTTCATATTTTTGTCTGCCAGAGCTGATAAAATTGACATTCGTACCGGTATGGGAAAAGGTGCTGATGATTATTTGATTAAGCCTTTTACCCGTGAAGAATTAATCTCTTCTATTGATGCTCAATGGGAAAAACGAAGTAAAATCATCGAAAAAATAAAAACTCGTCAAGAAGGGATTGAAAAAAATCTTTCCTTTGCACTTCCACATGAGTTTCGAACTCCTCTTAATGGTATCATCAATTCTGCAGGAACAATTAAAAATATAATCGATGATATAGAGAAGGAACTACTTATTGAATTAACAGATGATATTATAGTTTCTGCACGAAGACTTCAAAGAATTACTGAAAATTTCCTCTTTTATGCACAAATTGAAGCTGCATCGAATTCTCAAAAATTAATAGATCAATTACGTTCATTTAAAACCGATGAACCAGCTGCAATGGCATATGATATAGCTCCATTAAAGGCACAAAAATACAACAGACTCAACGATTTGCTTATTGAAGCTGAAGTAACAGATTTTTATGTTACTTTATCATCACAGCATTACGGTAAGGTATTAGATGAGCTTTTAGATAATGCTTTCAAATTTTCTCAAGAGGGAACAATTGTTGAAATGAAGGGTTGGTTAAAAGACAATTCTTTTCATCTTTCAATATCTGACAAAGGAATTGGGATGTCACAAGAGGAAATCAACTCTATTGCACCTTTTGCACAATTTGGTCGATTTGAAAATGAACAACAAGGAATTGGTTTAGGACTTATTATAGCCAAAAGAACAGCTGAACTTCACGGTGGTTATATGATGGTGAAAAGTGAAAAAGGTGTTGGAACTTCAGTAGAAATTTCTTTACCTGCAATAATGTATTTAGATTAAAGAGATTAAAATTTATTACTCTTGCTTCGATTGTATTAAGTCTAATACTTCCATTGCAGCTGAAGGAATTGAAGTACCTGGTCCAAAAATAGCATTTGCCCCATGTTCATACAAAAACTCATAATCTTGTTTTGGAATCACCCCTCCAACTATTATCAAAATATCCTCACATTCCAATGCATTAAGTGCTGTTCGTAATTGTGGGATTAGTGTTTTATGACCAGCTGCTAAAGAAGAGATACCGACAACATGAACATCATTTTCCATTGCTTGTTTTGCTACTTCTTCCGGTGTTTGAAACAAAGGACCAATATCAACATCAAAACCCAAATCTGCAAATGATGTGGCAATGATTTTTGCTCCACGATCATGACCATCTTGCCCAACTTTAGCAACCAAAATTCTTGGACGACGACCATTGTTATTTGCAAATTCATTTGTTATAACACGAACTGATTCTATTGTATCTTGATTTCCATATTCTTGGGAATAGACTCCACTCACTGATTTCATCGTTGCTTTATGCCTTCCAAAAACTGATTCTAATGTGTCAGAAATCTCACCTAACGTAGCACGACAACGAGCTGCTTCGATTGCAAATTTTAAAATGTTTTGATTTGAATTTGCAGCTAATTGTAATTGCTCTAACGCATTATTTACTTTTTGTTGATCTCTTGTTGCTTTAGTTGAAGTTAATCGTTCAATTTGAGAATCTAACACCTTTTTATTGTCAACTTCTAAAATCTCAATCTCTGATTGTTCTGCTGGACGTAAAAAATTCACACCTACAATTATTTCTTTACTGGAGTCAATCAATGCTTGTCGTTTTGTTGAAGTTTCTTCAATGCGAAGTTTTGGGATTCCAGCTTCAATAGCAGCAGTCATTCCACCTAATTCTTCGATTTCTACAATGTGTGACCATGCCTTTTCAATTAATTGTTCAGTAAGATATTCTACATAGTATGACCCACCCCAAGGATCTACAACAGAAGTAACGTTTGTTTCTGATTCCAAAAACAATTGCGTATTACGAGCAATTCTTGCAGAAAAATCGGTAGGTAAAGCAATAGCCTCGTCCAAAGAATTTGTATGAAGGGATTGTGTACCACCCATAATCGAAGAAAATGCTTCAATAAATGTTCTTGTGATATTATTAAATGGTTCTTGTTCAGTTAATGACCAACCAGAAGTTTGCGAATGCGTACGTAGGAGAAGTGATTTTGAGTTTGTTGGTTCAAATTCTTTTACCATTTTTGCCCACAATACTCGTGCAGCACGCATTTTAGCAATTTCCATAAAATAATTCATTCCAATTGCCCAAAAAAATGATAGTCGAGGGGCAAATGAATCTATAGTCAGACCAGTTTTTAATCCTGTTCGAATATATTCTATTCCATCTGAAAGTGTATATGCTAACTCCAAATCAGCACTTGCACCTGCTTCTTGCATATGGTAACCAGAAATGGAAATAGAATTAAACTTTGGCATATTTTGAGATGTATATGCAAAAATATCTGCAATTAATCTCATCGATGGTTTTGGAGGATAAATATAGGTATTTCTTACCATATATTCCTTCAATATATCATTTTGAATAGTTCCAGAAAGTAATAATTGTGATACACCTTGTTCTTCCGCAGCGACAATATAAAATGCCATAATTGGTATAACTGCACCATTCATTGTCATAGACACAGACATTTTATCTAATGGTATTTCATTGAAAAGAATTTTCATATCTTCAACAGAATCTATTGCAACTCCTGCCTTACCAACATCCCCAACAACACGTGGATTGTCAGAGTCGTACCCACGATGAGTAGCCAAATCAAAGGCTACCGAAAGCCCCATTTGACCAGCAGCCAAATTCTTTTTATAAAATGCATTACTATCTTCTGCAGTAGAAAATCCTGCATATTGACGTATAGTCCATGGTTTTTGAACATACATCGCAGAGTAAGGTCCACGTAAATATGGAGGTAATCCAGAGTAAGAATTACTAAATGCTGTTAAAACTTCTGATGATGTATAATGAGAAAATATTTCAATTCCTTCTAATGTTACTTTAGAAGGATGGTCGATAATAGCATCTTGTGAAGGTATAGAGATTTTGAGATTTGAAAAATCTTTGAATTGCATAAGGATACAACAAATATTTATTGAATAACTTTTGCTAAACGTAATAAATTATCCGACAATTCTTGATTTTCTTCTAAACTTTGTGTTTTATGAATAAAAATACGAGGTTTGCCGTTTTGAGTTCCTAAACCAACGGATGCTTTCCCACTTTGCACCATGGAAGGAACTCCTGTTATCGAAAGCACCCCATTTTCTTTGCATAATTTATCAACAGCAGAAACCCCTGGTGCAATGTAAACTGCTCTTGCTTTTGAAATATATTTTTCCAAGTCTTTCGAAGGTACAGCTCTTGCAGGAAATCCTTGTTCTTTGAACGCTGCAACAATATCGTCCTTAATTCCAGCAGATAATCTACTGTAAGCAACGATTACCGTTACTCTTTGATTTCTAAAAGAAAGATTGAATTGAAATATTTTCTTAAATATTTTTACTTGAGTTTCAATTGGAATAGGCATATCTTGTGCTTTTAAAGAATGAAACATTCCAAAAACACATAGTAATAGAACCAAAACCAAACGAATGTACTGATTATTTTTCATAGTATATTATTACGCACATTCATTAAAAACTAAACGATACACCACCCATAATCCGTAATGGATTTTGAGGTGTTCCATTTGGAAACTCATATATGTACGCATCTGGACTACCAACATTTTCTGGTTGTATATCAAAATTCACGACCCTATATCTAGCATCCAACAAATTTTGAGCCGTAATATGAAAATCAACCTTTTCAGATAATGCATACTTTGCAAACATATTGACTAATAAGTACCCAGGAATAGTTTGTCGAACAGTTGGGTCCGCTTTCGTAACTTGATTACCGCGTTGATCACCCATGTAAATTACTCTTGTTGAAAGAGAAAAATCACCCCAGGTAAGGTCTATTAATCCTTTGAACATTAAGGGAGATAAAAATCCAATTTGTTCTTGTGGGGTAAGTGGATTTTCGTCCAAATCGGTAGTCCCATCTACATAACTTAGCGACAATCTTGTATTCAAACGAAGTTTTCCAAATGTTTTGAGCCATTGAACTATAACTGATGCTCCATAATTTGTTTGAGTACCTGCGTTTTGAGGTACTGTAACTCTATTTATTTCTAAAGCACCAAATCTATATCCACGTGCAGTTGTATCATAATATAAATTTGTATTTCCACTATCCAAGACAATATTAAACAATCCAGAATATAGGGAATAATAACCGTTTATTGAAAGACTTAATTCAGGAGTAAGATAGGTTGAAATTCCTAATTCAAAAGTATGATTTTTCATTGGACCCAAATCAGGATTCGGCAGTCTCCAATTACCTCCTCTGAAACGCTGAGCAACACTATCATAGGTAACTGAACCAAAGTATTCGAAAGCATATCTTGGGGCAGGTGCTAAAAATGCTGCACCGTAAAGTGTTTTTAAAGTAAATTTATCTGATGGTCTCCATACAACTCCAGCACGTGGATTAATAGTTGTTCCAAAACGAGAGTTATGATCAACACGAGTTCCGACAGTAAATGCTATTGTTGGGTCAGGAAGATATTGAGCTTGTAAAAAACCACCCAAATTTGAATATGCTAGTTGAAAGAATTCAGCTGGATATCCAGATGGAAATTGTGGAATCACTGAACCTTTTATAAGTCCTGATATAGCATTTTTGGTATTAACTGGAAACTCAAGATCAGTTCCTTTGGGAACAGAATAAAAACTTTCATAGGTTACACCAGAAGTTAATGATAAATCATCATTGACAGTATAACCAATAAGTTGTTCAGCCTTCATCATAGCACCAAAGGCATATTTATACCCTGGATCTAAACCAACAAAGACATTACGATAATTCGAATTTGGATTCAAATCATATCTGCTTAATGTAAATGCAGATATTGATACTGCTTTTTCAAAATTTTTGGTATATGTTCCACTAATAGCAGTTATACTTTGTCCAAAAAAGGCATCCTCATTGTATATTGCATTGTCAGGTGTATACGAAGTTGCTGTTGGTGTTTGTGCGTAATTATGGAAAAAAGAAAATTGAAAATCTTCAATTTGTAAATTTGCAAATGCGTTATAGGCTAAAATTGGGATTTTGTATTCGGGTGAAACAGGAGTTTTGGGTGTAACTTCAGGAGCACCAAAAGCACTATTTGCTGTCCGAAATGAGCCTGTTCTTAAGGATGATATACCTGCAAAATCCGTTGGGAAGTAGGTACTCAAATCTGGTTGTTGGTCATACATATATTGACCACCAACTGTTAAATTGATTCTTTCACCAAGATTATCTGCATATAAAAACGTAGCGTTTGTTTTGTTAAACATACCATATTGAATAGTACTTTGGGTTTTTGATTGAACATCAAACCCTTTTTTCGTTGTTATATTAATTATACCAGCAAAAGCATCAGCACCATACAAAGCTGAGGCTGGTCCGTAGATAACCTCAATTGTTTTTGCAATATGGACTGGGTAATTCTCCAAAATTGGCATAATCTCATTCGTTGGTGAGGAAATTCTAATTCCATCCAAAAGTATGACAAATTTATCTTGTCCTTTTAAACCTCGTGTTACTATTCCATGAAGTGATTCGGTATCATTGTTTGTTTGAACTTGAAAATCAGGTAAATCCATCAATACATCTATAAGCGATTGGTATCCACGAATCTCAATTTCTTCACTTGTAATGGTCAATATTGTTGCAGGTGCTGATTTTGATGAACTTGACGATGTTCGTGAAGCCGCCGATACGTCAACATTACTAACTGACTTTAAATCCAAATACCCATCTAATAAACCATCCAAATCCGCATCAGGTTTATCAGATTTCACTTCAGTTGGAGTTGTTTCAACGGGTTTTGGAGGAGTTTTCTTCTTTTTCTTTTTAACTTTTTTCTTAGTAGGTGTTTCCTTTTTAGGTTCCTCATCAGAAGGATCGACTTCAGAAGTTTTTGTTGCTGGTGTTGATTTTTTGGTTGTAGTAGATTTTTTTGGAGTCTCTTCTTCTTCAAATGGATCTACTTCGACAGGAGTTTTTTTGGTAGTCTTGGTTGTTGATTTTTTTGGTGCAGATTTTTCGTCTACTTCATCAAAAAAGTCTTCATCAGTATTGTCTGATTTTTTTGATGTTTCTTCAACTTTATTGGTTTTTTTTGTAGTATTTTTAGAAGGTGTTGTTTGCGAGAGTGCCGATTGTTGATTTAAAACAACCATAAGAAGTAACAAAGGTATACAAAGTCTCATCATACGAAAGAAAATCAAAATCAGAATGAGCTTTTAGAATACTTGAAGTGTAGTAATTTTTCAACAAGTTTCTAAAGCAGAATTTATAAACTATCTTGCTAATGTAAGAAAAAATTCATTATTATAAAACTTTATTGTCATCTTCTTTATCATTTTACAAATATTTATTCTGTATCTGTAAAAATGGTAAAAAAAAAAGCCCTCAATTGAGGGCTTAAACTCGAAATTATTTTGGTAAGAACGTAAAGGTATTTACTAATAACGATGGTAAAACACCTAAGAGAACCACTCCGATAGTTGCAACAATTAATGTAATCGAAGCAATACCTGTTTCGGTAGGTAATTCTGTATCATTTCCGTCTTTGAAGTACATTTGTACAATAAGCCCTAAGTAGAAGTACAATGAAATAACAGAAGAAACAACCCCAACTATTACTAACCATAGAAATCCAGAATCTAATAATGAGGTAAATAATAAATACTTACCGAAGAAACCTGCAAAAGGTGGAATACCCGCTAAGGAAAGCATAAATACTGACATCAAACCAGCTAAGTATGGAGATTTTTTACTTAAACCTGCATAATCTGAAAATTCCAAATTTTCGCTATTGTTTTTCTCAATAACTGATACAACCACAAAAGCCCCAATTTGCATTAAGATATAGGAAGCAGAGTAGTATAAAATTCCTTGTAAACCAGCAGTATTTGAGGATACTAACCCCATCATAAGATAACCTGCATGAGCAACAGATGAGAATGCTAACATTCGTTTTACATTCGTTTGTGCAACTGCAGAAACATTCCCAATAATCATTGTTCCAGCAGAAAGAATCGCAAGAATTAACTGATACTTTTGAGCAATTGGCGTTTGAAACACTGCCAAAGAAAATGGAATAAATGCACTTAATGCAGCCGCTTTACCAGCCGTTGACATAAATCCAGTAACCACACTTGGTGCACCTTGGTACACATCAGGTGCCCATTGATGGAATGGAAATACTGCTAATTTGAAACATAGTCCAACTAAAAACAACGCTACTCCTAAAAAGAAATAGAGTTGTAATGCTGAATCAGCAGTAATTGCAGTTGTTAATGAAGCATATTCTATACTTCCTGTAGCACCATACATCAATGCAATTCCATAAAGTAGAAATCCAGTTGCAAATGCCCCTAAAAGGAAGTATTTCAATGCAGATTCGATTGATCGAATATTGGAACGGAAATATCCTGAAAGTATGTAAAAACTTACTGACATAACTTCTATTCCAATGAAAAGCACTAACAAATTATTTGCTCTTGCAATTAACATCATACCACTGACTGCAAGTATAACGACCGAATAAAACTCATCATGTTCAAATTCAGCGTTATTCAAATATGGTCTTGCAGCGATAATAGTTAATATACCAGAAACTGTAAAAAGAATATCAAAGAATGATACATATCCACCAAAATTAATCATACCTTGAAAGGTAGTTCCAGATTGGGGATAAACGATAATTGCAGAAATTGCAACAAGTCCTAAACCGATACAAGAATAAAGAAATGTTGCTCGTTTTGGGTTTTTCACCAATACTTCCAACAAAATCCCAAGCTGTACCACAAACCACATTACGACAAAAGGTAATGCACCAAAAAAGTTATATTGTTCCATAGTGTTTTCTCAATAATGATTACTTATGTGGTTTAGAATCTGTTGATGGATGAGCATTGTCATGTTTATCCGCACCATTGTGTGATTTATGATCACTTTGTTTGTGTTGATGACTTGCCTTTTGTATTGTTGGTAAAGAATTGTATCGAGGAGAAATTCCATTTACTGCCTCAATTTTACCGACCAAAGCTCTTGTAGAAGCTTCGGTAAATTTCAAGAATGTTCCAGGATAAACTCCAATCCAAACTATAAAGACTACGAGTGGAATCATTTGCCATAATTCTTGTTTTGTAACATCTTGTAAATTCTGATTTTCAGGATTGTCATTTGTTCCGAACATAACACGTTGCCACATCCACAAAAGATAGACAGCAGCAAAAATAACCCCTGTAGCAGAAAGTATAGCAAATAATGTATTGTTGTAAACAGGAGAAACAAAAGCACCAATCAATGTTAGATATTCACCAACAAATCCATTAAGACCTGGCAAACCAACAGATGCGAACATTGCAATTGCGAATAATACTGTGTAAATTGGCATTACTCTTGCAATTCCACCATATTCGGAAATTTCTCTTGTATGTCTTCTGTCATAAATAACGCCAACACAAAGAAAGAGCATTGGAGTTGACAAACCATGGTTGACCATTTGGATAATTGCTCCTTGTATACCTTCTACTGTCATTGAGAAGATTCCAAGAACAACAAAACCTAAGTGTGAAACTGAAGAATACGCTACCAACTTTTTCACATCCGTTTGTACCATTGCTACTAAAGCTCCATAGATGATTCCTATGACAGAAAGCCATGCTATAGGTGTTGCCCAATGAGATGATACTAATGGAAACAATTCTAAGTTGAAACGAATCAAACCATACGTTCCCATTTTCAGTAATACACCAGCAAGTATTACGGAACCAGCAGTTGGTGCTTGAACGTGTGCATCAGGCAACCATGTATGTAATGGGAAAAGAGGTACTTTAATACAGAATGAAATTGCAAAAGCTAAAAACAACCAAACTTGAATGTCATATGGAATAGAACCTATAAATCCTTTGATAGCTACAAGATCAGTTGTGAATTTTCCGTATACAGCAGGGTCTTTTGCATACAAGCCAATCCATATAATAGCGACTAACATTAGTAATGAACCAACTAATGTATAAAGGAAGAATTTGATGGAAGCGTAGATTTTATCTTTTCCACCCCAAACACCAATTATAAAGAACATTGGTATCAAAATCAATTCCCAAAAAACATAGAATAGGAAGGTATCTAATGCAACAAAAACACCAGTCATACCAAATTGGAGAATAAGCAACATTGCATAGTATTCTTTTTCACGTTTTTTAATTCCTGAAAATGAAGATGCAATGGCTATTGGCATTATGAACGTAGTTAACAATACCAACAATAGCGACATTCCGTCCAAACCAATTCTGAACCCAGCATCTAATGATGGAATCCACAATTGATTTACTACATACTGAAATGTTGGATTAGATGAGTCGAAATTTGGTAATAATAAAAGAGAGAGCAAAAAAGTAACAATTGACATAACAAATGCTGTACTTTTTATCGCTTTCGATTGTTCTTTATTGATAAATAAAACCGCAATCGCTCCAAGCAATGGAACAAATAAGGTTAATAGTAGGGACAAAACACCCATAGAATGATCCTTTTGTAAATACTAGTAGCGAATAACTAACCATCCGATAATTGCAAGAATTCCAAGCAACATCATAATGGCATAATTTTGAACAAAACCGGTTTGAACTCGACGAATAATTTCGGCAAATATACCTACTAAACGTGCAGCACTATTCACAATTCCGTCAATAATAAGCACATCAACTATCTTCCACAAGATTGAATTGGAAACTACATAGGTTGAACGTACCTTGATTTGATACAATTCATCAACGTAATATTTATTCCACAAAAGCTTCCACAAGAAGTTTCTTGATTCATCAGATGAAGCTTCTTTAGAGTAATTTTTATACAATTTCGTAGCCAAAAGAATTGCAGTTAACGCAACCCCTGTTGAAATAGCCATCAATATGTATTCAATAGCATGAATTTCGTGGTGTGCATGATACTGCAATGTTTCGTTTGCAGAAGCAAAGATTGGCGACAACCAATTATCAAGGATATTTGGATGGTCAGAAATGAAGAATCCAAGAACATAAGGTACACCTAATAAACCTCCTAAAACGGATGCAACGGCAAGAATCATCAAAGGAATAGTCATTGTTGCTGGTGACTCATGTGGATGAACATGATGATGGTCGAAGCGTTCTTTTCCATTGAACGTCAAATGGAACAATCTGAACATATAAAAAGCTGTACAGAAAGCAGCCACTACTCCAACTCCCCACAAAACCGGACTACCTTTGTCCCAAGCATACCAAAGAATCTCGTCTTTTGAGAAGAAACCTGCAAATGGAGGGATACCAGATATGGCTATAGTTCCAATGAGAAAAGTCAAATATGTTTTTGGCATATACTTTTTCAAACCACCCATTTTTTTGATGTCTTGTTCTTCATGCATACCATGAATTACAGAACCTGCACCCAAAAATAACAATGCTTTGAAGAAAGCATGGGTCATTACGTGAAACACACCTGGAGTAAATCCACCAACACCTAAGGCTGCGAACATAAATCCAAGTTGTGAGACCGTAGAATATGCTAATACTTTTTTGATATCATTTTGCACTAATCCTACAGTCCCTGCAATAAGTGCTGTCGTAATCCCTATTCCAGTTACAACTGCCATTGCAGTAGTAGAATGAGCAAATAAATTCGAAGTACGTGCAATGAGAAAAATCCCCGAAGTTACCATCGTTGCAGCGTGAATTAATGCTGAAACAGGTGTTGGACCAGCCATGGCATCTGGCAACCAAACTCCCAAAGGAATTTGTGCTGATTTTCCTGTACAACCCAAAAACAACAACAAAGCAATTGCTGTTACCATTATTGGTGTAAGAGTTGAAGCTTGTGCATTAATTTGATTATAATCTAATGTTCCTATCGTTGTAAACAACAAAAACATCGCCAATAATACTCCGAAATCTCCTATTCGATTGACAATAAACGCTTTTTTAGCAGCATCACCTGTCCAAATAATGGAAACTCCCTCAAACTTACGGTCGTACCAAAATCCAATGAGTAAAAATGAAGCTAATCCAACACCTTCCCAACCCAAAAAGGTTAAAAGAAGATTGTTTGCTAAAACTAAATTCAACATCATAAAGATGAACAAATTTAGATAACAAAAGAATCGGTAAAAACTTCTATCACCGTGCATATATCCGATAGAATATATGTGAATCAAGGTCCCAACACCAGTGATAATCATTGTAAACAAAATCGAAAGTTGATCTACCTGATAGGCAATATCAACAGAAAAATTTCCTGTTTGAATCCAAGAAAACAACCGAACAATAGTAGAACGTTGGTCTACTGGAGAGGAAATCATTGAGAAAAGGATTCCACAAGTAACTAAAAACGAAAGTCCCACCATTGAAGAGCCAATAGCTCCAATTAGTGCTTCACTTTTGATTTTTTTACCAAACAACCCTAAGAAAATGAATCCTATCAAAGGAAAAAGAGGTACTAAGTAAATGAGTTCTGCCATGTAATTACTTCGTAGTATGTTGTTGTTATTAATTTAATGTTAAACGACTTCAAGCATAGCTTCTTCAATAGGAAGTTCTATACTTTGAAATCTAATTCGTAAGGTTTCATCGACAATCATCATAGCGTTTCGCTCAACCTTCATCCAATCGGAACGACGAAGTGTAAATGGTTCGGAAGCTATCACAATTGCTGTTGGTTTTCCTAATGTTGGCTCCATGTAGGAATTTCCATTATCAGAATGATACTGTTTACCATACATGTAGTACAATGTAGCCGGTTGCACATTGGAATTTGTGGTATAGCGAACCGAAACAATACTTGTTCCATTTGATACACACAAATTCAAATACGAGTGAGCTTTTACATCATGGTCGATAAGCAATTTAGACAAATCCTGTAACATTTTTTTCATTGCTTCTACCATTTCATCACATGTTACTTCGCCAAACGGATCAGCAATATGGTTCAAAAACAAACCAAACATGTGCTCACTATCAGTCGACCCCAAGATGGCATCATAAGCAGTATCATTGAGCAAACGCAAAAGTTGTCGACGAATCTTTTTAAAATCTGATATCATCCCATTGTGCATAAACATTAGTCTACCACAAGTAAAAGGATGGGAATTTAATTCATCAATGGTCATTCCCGGAGATGCTGCTCGAACGTGAGCAAACATCAACGGTGATTTAATTTTTTTGGAAAGATTGCGTAAATTTTGGTCACTCCACGCTGGTTTGATACTTCTAAAGACACAAGGATCATTATCAATTTCGGGTGCATACCATCCTACTCCAAATCCATCACCATTCACACTCACAGACATTTCTGCCGCATTTGTTGTTTGCGACATTATCAATGAATATTTCGGTTTGTAGAGCAAATCTTCTGCTACTAACTCTGGTCCTATATATGCTATAAATCTACACATACTTTCCTCCTGTAAAAAACGTAATCCGTTTTTCTTTTATGATTGTAAGAACAATCTTGGTTGTTTTTACAAATGAACGTGGCAAATATACTAATTTTCTTCGGGTTTTTCTTTGTTCTTCTGTTCAAAAAATTCGTCAACTATTTTTTTAGGGTCTTTTTCCATTTGAAATGATGCTCTTTTCGCTAAAATTTCTTCATTTTCAAGAAAAACAATTTGAGATGGAAATGCCAATCGAATCCCCAAACTTCGTGCTAATTCCAATATGTTTATGAGAAATTCTTGTCTATATTGAAGTTCTTCTTGCCATGTTGGGAAATTAAAATACGTCAAAATCAAAACTTGTAAAGAATTTGTTCCCAAATCATTTAAATTAACTTCTAAAAAGTCTTTTCTCGATAAAGGATGTTCTTCAACCATCGTTCGAATTGCAGAAGTAAAAGCAACAATTGAAGGTGTATGGGTATTATAATCCAAATGTATGACAGCTCTAATTCGACGATATTTTCGCAAACCAAAGTTGTCTATGGTCATATCTGCTAATCGTCCATTGGGAATGTAAATCAATGAATCCTCTAATGTTCGTATTCTTGTTGATCGAAATCCAATTTCCTCCACTACGCCATCAATTTGATCTGTTTTGATATAATCATTTACATTAAATGGTTTGTCCACTAAAAGCATTACAGATCCAAAAAGGTTTTTGACGGTATCTTGAGCTGCTAAGGCTAAAGCAATACCACCTATCGACAGACCTGCGAGTACACCAGTTATGTTGACAGTAAGTGAATTGAGTACTAAAACAAAACCGGTAATGACTGTTAACACTTTAAAAGTTTTAACTAAAAATGATACTAACTGGATGTTTATGTTAGGAGTTGTTACTTCAATTTCTTTCTCAGTTTCATCTGTTTTACTAACAATAGAAAGAATTAGTGAAGAGAGGTTATAAACAAACAAGGTAAATGTGATACTCATCATAACTGAAACACTCGTTAGTGAGTATTGCATTACTTTTGTTCCCAATTGTGTAACTGGAAGAAGCTCCTCAATAAGAATGAGAACTAAACCAGCTGCTATTGGTTTTGAAACACCTTTACAAAATTTTTTCTCAATTCCTTTGTACCAATATTTCTCAATGACAAAACAAAGAATTTTTCTGAGAAATATATTTAAAAAAATAAAGAGTAGAACACCCAAGACAATGAGTACTATTGATGAAAGGATTTGCCATAATTGGAATGGTACTTTTGATGCCAATTCTGCAGTTCCAAGTATAAACATTCCATCATACATTGCGTTAATTTTGCTAACAGTATACTTGGAATAATACCACTTGTTTCCTTCTTTTTCTAAATAAATTTCTTTATACTTTGGAAATGGATAATAGATAGGCAACTTTGTCGTTGAATCAATATAATCGGCATTTTTGGGAAATGTATTAAAGTCTATCGTTAAACCTTTTCCATCAAATATTGCTTTTAATCTAATAGCAAGTTGTTTATCATCATTACTTATTTTAGCACTCTGATCTAATGCTTTAGCTGAAAGGTAGGGTCTGTATGTTTGCTTTTGAAGATAAAAAACATGCGTTAGCACCGTGTGATAGGGTGATGCCAGAGAATACTCTAAGTTTTCATGATCATAGGAATTGATATCTAAGGTTGTAGAAAAACTTGGTTTGAATCCCAAAGCCAAAATCACTACCGAAAATACAATTACAAATAAATACTTCATCTATACAATTATTTTAAATTATGCGATCTGTTTTTTTTCCAGGTCCATCCTTTGTTCCCCAAGAATCAATAGCGGCGATGTCTAAGGAAATTGTGCATCATCATTCGAAAGAATTTTCAAATGTACTGACAAATATTCAAAATTCCTTGAAAAAAATTGTAAAGTGTTCTGGAAATATATTTCTTCTCACTGGATCTGGAACTACTACTGCCGAATCCATCGTTGACAATTTTCTTGTATCTATCCCAACGACACAACATTTAGTTTGTTGTAATGGACGTTTTTCCAAAAGATGGGCTGTACTTCTACAACGCAAAAAATTTACTGTATTAACTTATGACGAAGAGCATGGAGTTTCACACTCACCATCGAAACTTTTAGAATATTTAGAAAACAATCCTTCAATTTCAACAGTTTGGTTTGTTCATGGTGAAACTTCGACAGGTGTTTTAAATCCAATTGAGAAGTTAGTTCGAATTGTTAAATCGTTCAATCCATCGATTCTTTGCATTGTGGATGCAGTGAGTTCCATTGGTACTGAGTATTTCTATTTTGACGATTGGAATATCGACATTGCCTTCACATCAAGCTGTAAGGGATTGATTTCTCCAGCAGGATTGGGATGTGTTTTTACAAAAAAGGAGATACTTGGAAAAAACGATCTTCGATTTTCCGACTCTTTGGGTCAAAATGTCGTTGCACAGCCTTGGACACCACCCATTCAACTGTACTATGCGTTTGAACATTCGTTAGAAATGATTTGTAATTTCGGTACCGATAGATATATCCAACACGTTGCTGATAACAAAAAATATCTTTGTGATTTACTTTCGAATAATTACATTACTATTTTTGGTGAAAACTCACTTCACGCTGTCACTGTATTAGCACTACCACCCAGAAAAAATTTTCTTGAAATCCTCAATAATGAACATGCAATCAAACTTATTGGAGCTCAAGACCATTTACAATCAGACTATTTTCGGATAGGTAACTTCGGATTTATTGAAAAATCTGAAATTGAACAATTAGTTTCTATTATTTCCACTTATTACTAATATCTATGCCTGAATTATTACTCTCAACAAAAAACCAACATAAAATTTTGGAAATACAAGAGGTTTTTCGCTCAGTAATTTCAGATTCTTCCATATTATCCTTAGATTCGTATTCGCAGAATGCTCCTGATATTGTCGAGAGTTTGGATACCATTGAGGGGAATGCGTATTTGAAGTCTATTGAAATATTCAATTTTGCACAAATACCCACACTTTCCGATGATAGTGGATTGGAAATAGATGCTTTGGATGGAAAACCTGGTGTTTTTTCATCTCGTTACTCTGGTGAAAACGCATCTGATTCTTCAAATCGAAAACGAGTATTAGAAGAATTAAAAAATGTTCCATCCGAAAAGAGAACTGCCAGATTTCGAACAATTTTGTGTTATACAGACAATTTGAGAACAATCTTTTTCGAAGGAGTTTGTGAAGGAACCATTACGAACGTAGAATTTGGTGAACGTGGATTTGGCTATGACCAAATTTTTATTCCTTCTGGTTCTTCAAAAACGTTTGGTCAAATGGATATGTTAGAAAAAAATGAATATTCGCATAGAAAAAAAGCTCTCTCAAAATTTTTAGAATTTTACAAAACAATCAATGAACATCATAACGGATGAACTGAAGTTACTTATTTCGATTACACTAACTGCACTGGAAAATAATGAGACCAAACTTAGAACATTGTGTAATGAATATCTTCAATCGTATAGTTTTCAATCAGTATACGAGGCGTTATTGCAATTACATTTGTTCGCAGGTTATCCTTGTTCATTAACAGCACTTTCAATGTTATATAATGAATTTCAACAAATTAACCCCAAAAGTTCAATTGTAGATATAATTGATAACGAACCATATCATTTTCAAACCTATAAGGATCGAGGTTTGAAAACGTGCGAATTAGTCTACACCAATACATTCGCACCATTAATGGCAAAACTAAAAGAATATTCGCCACAATTACAAGAATGGATGCTTATTGACGGTTATGGCAAAACACTGTCACGTAATGGCTTATCAATTCAACAACGCGAGATATTAGTAGTTTCTGTGTTATTAGTTCAAGGTTGGAAAAAACAACTGTACTCACATCTTCGAGGTGCAAAAAATGTTGGTTGTTCACAAAATGTACTTTTAGAGCTTTTATCATTTGGAAATGAATTTTTTTCACCGTCTAATCGTCAATACGCACAAGAAGTAATAAGCTCTCTCTACGAATAATCGCATTATCTCGAATTTTTTTATTATATTTGGAGCAAATGTCAAATAACAATGAACTCCAGCCTGTCCAAAATTCCTCCTCGGACCAAGGCTTAGAACCGCAACATGAACAAATACATTTCCAAAACAATCGATACATCGTTTGGGCATTACTTTATCGTTTTAGATTTGTTTTTTTCCTTGTCTCACTGCTGGTAGGTATTGGTACCTATATCTATCTTCACTTTCAACCCAATTGGTACGAAGCTTCTGTAAATTTTGTACCTCCAAAACGTCAGATTTCCAGTTTAGAAGGTGCTATCTCTTCCATTTCATCTACATTGAAAGATATAGGTTTACAAAAACTCAGTGGAAAATCTGAGTCATATTCCTTCAATACGATTCTATTTTCACGGACAATCAAAGATAGTCTTATCAAAGAATTTAACTTAGCCAAGCTCTATGATATTCCAGATACAAATTATAAAGCATTGTACAATGCTCTGGATGAAAACTACGATGTAGCATTAGAAGTTGAAGGTAACTACGTAGTAACCTGCATGCATACAGATAAAGTCATTGCTGCTAAAATGGCAAATAGAGTACTACAACTTGCCAATACTATTGCACGTACAATGGATGTCAAAGAAGCTACTACTCAACGTGTATATTTGGAGCAACGACTTGCTCAATTAAATACAGCTATCGATAGATTAACTGACTCGTTGGCATTGTATTCTAAAAAAACCTTATTGTTCTCACCTATTGACCAAGGTGCATCTTTAGCAGAAGGCTATGGAGAAATTAAAAGTCAAAAAATGAAACAAGAAATATTGTATGATTTCTTTAAAGGTCAATATGGTGAAGACGATCCTCGTAGTATAGCTCAAAAAGAAATACTTTCCATGATTACCTCAAAAATAAGTTCTATAGAAAATACACCAGGTTATGCAGGAAATTTCGCACTGAAAGATGCTGCTAGTGTTGGTGGAAAGTACCTAAGAATGTATACTGAAATTGAAACGTTTTCAAAGGTCAAAGCATTTTTACTTCCGTTATTAGAACAAGCTAAATTGGATGAAACTCGGAATGTTCCATCTGCATATGTTTTAGATGAAGCAATTCCCTTGTCGGAAAAAACTAAACCTCGTAGGACACTCATTTCTGCTGGTGCTTTTGCAGGAACATTTGTTCTTTTAATGATGATTGTACTTCTTCGTTATCAATACAAACAGTTTAATCTTCGATTTAAACCCTATTATACATCATTATTATTACAATCTAAATCGAAATAAGACACAATGGAATTAGGAAGAGATGAATTTGGCTCTTCTTTAAGAGCAAAGATATTCCTGACACTTTTTATCAGTGTTTGTGTGTTGTTTAGTGTTCGATTAGCATATTTACAAATTATTCACGGTAATTTGTACCTTCTCAAAACAGAAACTCAAGCGATTAAAGAGGTAATCAACACTCCGTTTCGAGGTATTATCTTAGATAGAGAAGGAAGAAAGATTGTACATAATAAACCCTCATTTGTCATTCGTGTTACTCCTGCCGATTTTGACGAGGAAATGCTTCCAACCTTAGCAACCTTGTTGGGTGTTGATGTACAATTACTTCAATCAAATTATAAAAAATTTAAAACCAAATCTCCCTTTACACCCTTCCCAATTCTCAAAGACGTTTCTCATGTTCAAGCTAATTCCATTGAAGAAAATCTCGCAGATTTGCCGGGAGTTGACGTTGCAGTAGAATCTGGAAGATTTTACGAATTCGAAGGAAATCTCTCCCATCTTCTTGGATATACTCGTGAAATTAGTGAATCACAATTAAAACGTAATGACGATTTCTACCGACCTGGTGACCCAATTGGCAATGGTGGTGTCGAATCTGCTTTTGAACGTTTATTGCGTGGGCAAAAAGGTTCTGAATTTATTGCTGTTAATGCCTTTGGACAAAGGGTGTCTGCTTTTTATGAAGGAAAAAATACAATTCCTGCTGTTGAAGGTTTTGATTTGCAATTAACCATAGATTCAGATCTACAACTTGAAGCTGAGCAATTACTCAATGGAAAACGAGGTGCTGTTGTAGCCATTGATCCAACAACTGGAGAAATTTTAGCATATGTTTCAAAACCTGACTACTCTTTAGAAATATTTAATGGAAGAACAAGTGCTTCCGAATACGCCAAGCTTTCAACCAATCCTCACAAACCACTATTTGACAGAGTGATAATGACCAAATATCCTCCAGGCTCAACGTGGAAGATGTTGATGGTTATTGCAGCAATGAACGAAGGTATCCTACCATTGGATGGTAAAATTGTTTGTAATGGTTCTTTTACCTATGGAGGAAGAACATGGAAAGACCATGGTGCTTATGGTGCAATTGGCGCTAGAAAAGCTATTCATGTTTCTTCAAATGTATTTTTCTATAAGTTAGGGTTAGAAATTGGTTTAGATACGTATTACAAATACGGTGAAATGTTCGGCTTCGGAAAAAGAACTGGTATAGACGTTGCAAATGAAGAAGCAGGACTTTTACCTTCTAAAGCATGGTATGACAAAGTCGTTGGCAAAGGTAAATGGTCCAATGGTGTGTTAGTAAATCTTGGCATTGGCCAAGGGGAATTGGGTGTAACGCCTCTACAATTAGCAGTCTATACTTCTGCTATTGCAACAAAAGGAATATTGAATAGACCGCACGTTGTGAAAGCAATTTATAATAAACGAACAAATTCCTTTGACCCGATGGAAGTTGAATCTCGTGAACTTCCTATCAAAAAAGAAATTTTTGATATCATTCATAATGGTATGTACGACGTAGTCAATGTTGGAGGTGGAACTGCTACAAATGCTCGTTTGGGTGAGTATAAACTATGCGGTAAAACTGGAACTGCTCAAAATGCTCATGGGCAAGACCACTCGTGGTTTGTTTCATTTGCACCAATGGAAAATCCCAAAATTGCCATTTGCGTTTTAGCAGAGAATGCTGGATTTGGTGCTACAGTTGCTGCACCAATTGCATCTCGATTGACAAAATTTTATCTTGACAAACACAAGCGACTTTCTGAGGCACAAACTTCGACAGTTGCAATTGCAACTCAAAAAAATATACCAACTGACAAGAAGAAACAAAAAAACAAAACACTATAAACATATTGGAAAAACTATGATTCATAATTTAGACATGATTCAGCGAGTATATGCTGAATATCCTGAGAAAATCAAACAAGCCAAACAGTTGTTGGGTAGACCAATGACTTTGGCGGAAAAAATTCTTTATTCTCATTTTACACCAGATCAAGTTGGAACTACACCAACTCGTGGAGCTTCGTATGTAGATTTTAATCCAGATAGAGTTGCAATGCAAGATGCAACTGCTCAAATGGCGTTGTTGCAATTTATGTCAGCAGGAATTCCAACTGTGGCTGTTCCATCAACAGTACATTGTGATCATTTGATTCGTGCAGAACATGGTGCTAAAAGTGATTTGGCTCAATCATTTACTGAAAATGAAGAAGTATTTTCCTTTTTAGGTTCAGTTTCTAAAAAATATGGTATCGGCTTTTGGAAGCCAGGTGCTGGTATCATTCACCAAGTTGTTTTGGAAAACTATGCTTTCCCAGGTGGGATGATGATTGGAACTGACTCTCATACACCGAATGCTGGTGGTTTGGGGATGATAGCAATTGGTGTTGGTGGTGCTGATGCAGTGGACGTTATGTCTGGAATGCCTTGGGAGCTACAAATGCCGAAATTGATAGGTGTGAAATTAACTGGAAAAATGTCTGGTTGGGTGTCACCAAAAGATGTTATTTTAAAGCTCGCAGGTATTACGACGGTAAAAGGTGGAACTGGGGCAATCATCGAGTATTTTGGCGAAGGATGTGCTAATTTCTCTGCAACAGGTAAAGGAACTATCTGTAACATGGGTGCAGAAATTGGTGCAACAACGTCATTATTCCCTTACGATGATTCTATGGGTCGTTATCTTGCATCAACTGATCGTTCGGAAATTGCAAACCTTGCTAATGGCATCAAAGATTGTTTACGTCCAGACCCAGAAGTCGAAGCAAACCCCGAAAAATATTACGACCAAGTAATCCATATTGACCTTTCAACGTTAGAACCATATATCAACGGACCATTTACTCCTGACCGAGCTCATACTCTTTCGGAATTTATTGATGCTGTGAAAGCTAATAACTGGCCTGAAGAATTGCGAGTAGCGTTGATTGGTTCTTGTACAAACTCATCATATGAGGACATGGCTCGTGTTGCATCAATTGCAGAATATGCAGTTGCTAACAATTTAAAAGCAAAATCAGAATTTACTGTAACTCCTGGTTCAGAACAAGTCCGTGCAACAATAGAACGTGATGGAATTTTACAAAAAATTGAATCAATTGGTGGGGTAGTACTTGCTAATGCTTGTGGACCATGTATCGGACAATGGAAACGCCATGATGTTGAAAAAGGAGATAGAAATTCTATCATAACATCTTTCAATAGAAACTTCACTGGTCGTAATGACGGCAACCCTGAAACACATGCATTTGTTGCTTCCCCGGAAACAGTTACTGCATTTGCAATTGCTGGAAAATTGACGTTCAATTTTATGACTGACACTATTGATGGTGTGAAGTTACAACCACCAACTGGAGATGAATTACCTTCAAAAGGATTTGTTCCAGATACAGAAGGATATGTAGCCCCTGCAGTTGACGGTAGCTCAGTTTCCGTAAATATTGCTGATTCTTCTAATAGACTTCAAGCATTAACTCCATTTGCGAAAAATGACATTGCAGATTATAAAAACTTACAACTACTCTTCAAAGCAAAAGGAAAATGTACGACAGATCACATTTCTGCAGCTGGACCGTGGTTACGTTTCCGTGGACATTTGGATAATATTTCCAATAATATGTTCATTGGTGCTATCAATGCAGCGAATGATAAAGCAAATTCCATAAAAAATGCGAAAACTGGTGAATATGGAGAAGTTCCTGCAGTCGCTCGATATTACAAAGCAAATTCCATCCCTTGGTTTGTCGTTGGTGACGAGAACTATGGAGAAGGTTCTTCTCGTGAACATGCTGCAATGGAACCTCGTTTTTTGGGTGGAAGAGTTATCTTGGTGAAATCATTTGCTCGTATTCACGAAACGAATTTGAAAAAACAAGGAATGTTACCTCTTACTTTTGTTCACCCAGCTGATTACGATTTGTTCAAAGAAGGTGATAAATTTGCCTTGAATCTTGAGTCTTTTGCACCGGGTGTCAATCTAACAGGCACAATTACTCATGAAGATGGGTCTACTAATACAATAGAAGTAAAACATTCATTCAATCAACAACAAATTGATTGGTTTTATGCTGGTTCTGCCTTGAATTTGATAGCTGCTCGTCAAAAATAGCATATTGGTATACTGACACATTCTAAAGGCGTTGGAAACAACGCCTTTTTTTATGTGTGATTATTATCGTTATATTTCGTAGATTTGTTTTTTTTCGGAATTACTTCTTACTATTCTTATTATGATGAACTACATTGAAAAAAACAGAGATAACGAGTATAAAATCGTTATTGAAGATGGAGACCCTAATTTTCAACCAAAAGCTGTGTTAGCCATTTTAAATTTAATGGAAATGGGGAAACAACTTACCATCAAAGAAATGCATTCTCTTTTTGTAGCGGAAGTTTCCGAACGTCAAGTTCGTCGATATGTGAAAATATTAGAAGATTGTAATTTAGTAACAAATATTCCAAAAAGATTTGAATCTAAAAATAGAGTCTACTGTGCAACTACTTTTGGACCTTCTTCCTCACGCACTTTTACTACAGATCAGTTACTTTCATTGTATGTTCTCAAGCAATTAATATCAAATTTCAAAAATTCCTTTATTTCTAAAGAAATTGAAACAATTATTCTTAAAATTCAACAAAGCTTTGGAAGCAATCTAACCTATTTTTTGGATTCACCAGATGATGAAGAAGATGAAAGTACTGAAAATGAACAAAAAATATATTGGAATCAACTACCCGGTGTTGCAACTATCGACAGAAATGTACCTGATACTGTTCTTCATAAGCTTTTAGACGCTACTTTACAACGTCATTGGATAGATGTTACTTTTTTTTCTACGAAAGATAATGTAGAGAAAAAAAGAAGAGTGTTTCCTTTCATTGTGTATTCATACGAAGGATTGATGTACGCATATATGTATCATCCAGGGCATAAAAAACCATTTACACTTTCAACGCACCATATTAAACGAATTGAGAAAGCAGATGAAATGGTAAATATAATTCCATTTGATCAAAAAGAGTTTTTACGTTCACGATTTGCTGTATACGAAGGAAAATTGGAGAAAGTTTCCTTGACAGTAAAAGATGAATTTAGGTCATTATTTGAAAACAGGAGTTGGCATATTTCTCAAACGACAACAACCAGAAATGGTAAATTGGTAGTGAAAATGGAAGTGCCATTGAAGCCCGACTTTGTAGCATGGGTTATACGTTGGTCAAGTGCTTTTTCTGATATAAAACCCTCGACACTTAAAGACAAAGTAGTTTCTGAATTGCAGGATGTTATCAAAAATTTTTCAGAAAATCAATAGAAAGAGTATATCGTTGTCAAATTTTGAAGTGGTTGATTTGTAACATAAACCTTACAATATCCTCCATTGAGCCACAATTGAATTTGATCAGAATAATGAACATCTAATGGCTCACCAGAATTACCACCAGCAACAACGCAATAATAGTAATTTTCAAACAAATTTGTTATAAATCGGAAGGATGAACCTTTCGATTTTGTTTTTAGAAGCGATTGTTCAAAAGATTGTATAGTAAACTCATCTCCTTTGTATTCAAATGGTCCTAACGATGAGATTGTCCGTATTGATGGAATGGATTCAGTCAAATGGGTAAATTTAACTTGCAATCTATTTGTACTATTTTGTTGTTTGACTTTTTTATACTCTTTCAAAGTCTTTTTAAATACATTCACTAACATATTCTTTTTTGTATCAAAACGTTCTTTGGCAACAGTACCAGTCCATTTTGATTCTAATGTATCTCGAAGTATTAGTAACGTTTTTGTAGAACGCATCGATGGTAAGGTCCCATATTCAGCAAAATAATACTCACCCAAATCATCAAAATAAAGTTCTTTTAATAATGTTTGGTGAAATAGTGAATATACCAACGATAATGAATCATTTTTTGAATAAATTCCTTCCCAATCGAATAATAACTTCACAAATGATTGTTCTTCATTACTCAGAGTTTTTTCAATAGAAGGATAAAGTCCCTTTACTTCTTGTAAAAGTTCAATTGCATATAAGGAAGTTACATCATTTAACATAAATTGAGCTTCACGAACAGAATACTCTTGATATTTACCGAGAAGTGACGTAATTCTTTTATTTCGAAAATATTGTTCATACCAACCATGATATTGTTTACCATTCATAAATTGAAACTCAGTATTGGTTCCAATTGAATACTGTTTTTGTTGAACAGATTGTTTTGGTTCCTGATCTTGAAGATATTCATACGTATTAGTCCAGCCAAACCGTTGGTCATTCCATCCGGGATTGGTAAAAGTGAATACACATTCAGGATTTCTTTGAGGAATTGCTCCAATTGGTTGAAGATAGGTACCAAATTGTTTGTCAGCTGTTTGTAGTAATTGCGTTGGATATCTCCAATTAGAAACTGCCCTTTTTGCTAATGAACTTGTTGGAGATAATGCTACAGCATGTAAAATAGAAAATGGATCTACTATAGAATCATACAGCAAACTTTTCAGTGATAAGACATAATCTATATGGATATTCTTTTTTGGTTTAGTACTTTTTTGTAGCCAAGATGACTCTTTAGGAAACCAATCCGATATAATCGGCATTCCATTGACACTTCTTCGACGAAAGAAAATTGGTTCATCATTCTTTTGGATTACTGTATCAACTTGATAGATTATTGGTACAGATTCACCATTGTTTTTTGAGCACTCAGTGGCATTATCATTCAAAACTTCTACAAATAAATCAGTTTGGTCTGCAGAGTATGAAGTAAATGACCAAGACTGAGATTGATTTCTTCCATTAATTACAAATGGAATTCCAGGCAATGTAGCACCTGATACTACATTTTCACGTGTTACAATGGAACATATATACCATTTAGCGGGCAATTGTAACGTAGCATGAATATCAGCAACTACAATTATTGATTTTGAAGTATCCTTATTTGTTGAAAACACCCATGATGCACATGCAGATTTTGATTGATTCCATCCTAAAACAGCTTTGAATTCTTTCGATTGTTTCGAAAATTCATCAAATGATTGATTCTTGGAAGCAGACTTTTCCTTTGTTGTGCTTTCTAATTTTTTTTGCAGTGTAAAAGGTGGTACATACGGTAAAAAAACATTGGTGTCACTTGTGATTGAAATTATAAATGAAATTGAATTCTGTTTTTTAGAAGTTGTATCAATTACAGTTCCTTTATCTTTAATAGTAAACGCTAACAAATCTTTTGCATGTTCTTCTCCTAATGAATATTGTAATTCGGCTGCTGTCAAACTTGCCCAAAATGATACATCTGATTCTAAAGAGTGTAATTTCCACAGTAAATACGAATCCTCAATAGTCCATTGTTCTGGTACATACCCTAAGTTGTCAAATTCAATTGAAAGAGAATTTTTATTTGTATTTATGAAGTAATTAACGCCACGGGAATATGATGAAACCATAGCTCGAATAGTATCATTTGCCATTCGTGCTTGTGATGTTGCAATCGATTGAAGTTGTAAAGTACGAGCAAATTTGTCTGATTCTACATAAGATGAACCTAAAACCTCTGACAATTGACCACGACCTGCACGACGGAGAAAATCCATTTGAAACAAACGATCTTTCGCGTGAGTTACTCCCAAAAGAAACATTGCATCAGAAGAAGTTGAAGCATAAATATACGGAATGCCATATCTATCTTCTTGTATCGATGCATTTGATTCTAAAATACCTGTATGTGAAACTTCAATTTTCTGCTGTTGGATTGATTTAGAGGCTAAGGCAAACAAAAACAGTAATAAACAGCTAACAAAGACTATCGTTACCGTTATTATTCCAATGAAATGTTTTATAATGAAATTCATCTTTAATTACAACCAACCATTGTTTTTGTACCAATCCATTGTCTGTTGTATTCCTTCTTGCAAAGAAATTTGTTGTTCAAATTGAAAATCGTTTACCGCTTTTTTATGCGAACAAATCCAATGACGTTGTGTGAAGTTTTTTGCTTTTTCTCTATCAAATACTGGTGGTTTTTTTCTTATATTTCCAATAAACGTTGAAACATAACCATTGAGTAATATTATGAAATGTGGTAAAGGAATTGGTACTAAAAATGGTTTATTTAAAGCTTTTTTTGTTGCTCGAATTATATCAAGCCACGAATAAAACTCTTTGGATGTAAGATAGTACGTTTGTGAAATAGTCTTTTCAGTTTGACATAGTTCGTAAATTCCTCGAACTAAATCATTAACGTGAATCAAACTCATTCGTTTGTTATCAAATCCCATTATTGGAGCAATAAATCCTTTACTTAGCAAACGAAAATAGTCATAAATTGCCTCATCTCGAGGTCCATATATTGCTGGTGGTCGAACTATGGTAATAGGAATTTTGTCCATAAAAGTATGTACGACTTTTTCTGCTTCTAACTTGCTTTTTCCGTATTTTGTTAAAGGTTCTTGGGTACTATTTTCTTCAGTGGTCGGTTGTTCTATCGACGGTGAAGGAAGAGAGACAGCAAGTGACGAAATATGCACAAAACGTTTAACGGTTGGGTTTACTTGTAAAACAGCTTCCAACAGATTATTTGTAACCTCGACATTACCTTCGTAAAATCCAACATAATCCGATGAGGCTAAAACTCCAGCTGAATGTATAATAATATCTTGATTTTTGATTGCATTCTGTAAAAAAGTAGTATCATTATAACTTCCTTTGTAGATTGAAACCTTGTTAGAATCTATCCAACGCAACGTCGTTTCATTGCGAATTACAACCGAAACATTATGTCCTCGACGTACGTACTCATCAACCAAGTGACTTCCTACAAACCCACCAGACCCAGTAATTAGAACATTCATGTACAAATGTACGGAATTTTTTTCTGTCAGATATATGACATTTTTACAGTTAGTTATGACAGTATAGAAACTTAGTGTGTATATTTGGCAGTCTTTTACATACTTTTTAGTTGTTTATCAATTTGGCATAATCTTGATAGGAAGTTAAAAAATTGTAAAATTTAATTATTTCAAAAGGAATACAAAATGGGAAAAGTCATTGGAATTGACCTCGGAACAACAAACTCTTGTGTTGCTGTTATGGAAGGGTCTACACCTGTCGTTATCGCAAATTCTGAAGGATTACGAACAACACCTTCAATTGTCGGATTTTCAAAAAATGGGGAACGTGTAGTTGGTCAACCTGCAAAACGTCAAGCAGTTACAAATCCAAAAAATACAATTTATTCTATCAAAAGATTTATGGGTCGTCGTCAAGATGAAGTGAGCGAAGAAGCTGCTATGGTGCCATACAAAACCACTGCATCATCTGGATCTGATTCTGTAAAGGTTGACATAGACGGTCGTTTATATTCTCCTCCAGAAATCTCTGCAATGATTCTTCAAAAAATGAAGCAAACTGCTGAAGATTATTTGGGGCAGAAAGTTACTGAAGCTGTTATCACAGTTCCTGCTTACTTCAATGATTCTCAACGTCAAGCAACAAAAGACGCTGGTGAAATTGCTGGTCTAACCGTAAAACGTATCATTAACGAACCAACAGCTGCTGCTTTGGCATACGGTTTGGATAAAAAAGGTAAAAATATGACCATCGCTGTTTATGATCTTGGTGGTGGTACTTTCGACGTGTCTGTTTTAGAAATTGGTGATGGTGTTTTCCAAGTTAAATCGACAAACGGTGATACTCACCTTGGTGGAGACAACTTTGATCATAAACTTATTGATTTTTTAGCTGACGAATTTTTGAAATCTGATGGTATCGATCTTCGTAAAGACCCAATGGCATTGCAACGCCTTCGTGAAGCTGCTGAAAAAGCAAAAATTGAGCTTTCACAAATGCTTCAAACTGATGTGAACTTGCCATTCGTTACTGCTACACAAGATGGACCAAAACACTTGAACATCAATATCACTCGTGCAAAATTCGAAACATTATGTGCTGATTTGTTTGATAAAACATTAAAGCCTGTTGAAAATGCACTTCGTGATGCAAAAGTCACTCCTTCTCAAATTGATGAAGTAATTCTAGTTGGTGGTTCTACTCGTATTCCAAAAATTCAAGAATTAGTGAAAAACTTCTTCGGCAAAGAGCCTTCACGTAATGTAAACCCTGACGAAGTTGTTGCATTAGGTGCTGCGGTTCAAGGTGCGGTTCTTTCTGGTGATGTTACAGATGTCTTGTTAGTTGATGTTACTCCTCTTAGCTTAGGTATCGAAACCTTAGGTGGTGTTACAACTACAATGATTCCTGCAAATACAACTATCCCAACAAAGAAAACGGAAACATTTTCTACTGCTGCTGATAGCCAAACATCTGTGGAAATCCACATCTTACAAGGTGAGCGTTCAATGGCTCGTGACAACCGTTCTTTGGGTAAATTCCACTTGGATGGGATTCCACCTGCGCCTCGCGGAGTACCACAAGTAGAAGTTACTTTCGATATCGATGCTAACGGTATATTGAACGTTTCTGCAAAAGATAAAGCGACGAACAAAGAACAAACTATTCGTATTACATCTTCAAGCGGTCTTGACAAAGATGAAATCGAAAAAATGAGAAAAGACGCTGAAGCAAATGCAAACGAAGACAAAAAACGTAAAGAAGAAATCGAAATTAAAAACAAAGCAGATAATTTGGTCTATTCAACAGAAAAACAATTGAACGATTTGAAAGATTCAATTTCTGATGATGATAAAGCTAAAATTGAAACTGCGAAAAATGAACTTGCAGAAGCATTAAAAAACAACACCAACATACAAGGTGCAATGGATAACTTGAACAACATTTGGTCAGAAGTATCTACCAGAATGTATCAACAAGGAGCATCTACTCCACCTCCAGCTGATGGTGCCTCAAACGCCGGTGCAACTCCAAACGACACTTCATCGAAAGTAGAAGAAGCAGATTACACCATCGTTGACGATAAGTAATCCACTTCACTAAATCAACAAAAAAGCCCATCAATGATGGGCTTTTTTTGTATCAAATTCCCCTCTCTTGGTTTGGTGGGATTGGTCACCACAAACTGTAGTGACGACCTATATGGTCGTCTCTACGGTAGTGGTCAAAAAACTACTGAATCATGATGGATGTTCGGATTTTTTTGCCGTTTTTGAGGGTTAGTTCGAGAAAACGGATTCCTGTTGGCAGTCCTTTTAGTGATAATGTTGTTTGTGTGTTTGATTGGAAAAGGATTGGCACATTGACGGAGTTTCCTAATATGTTGGATGACACTACTTCCAATACTTCCTCTTGCAAACCTGTTATATGGACAATTTCGTTTGTTGGGTTTGGATAGAGTGTAAAGCCTTTTTCCATGTCCTTAACAGAAACTGGTACGACACCGATTTCGATGTTATCGACAAACCAACCTCTTGAGTGTTGGATGGGTCCTGATACAAAGACAAATCGAACAACTAAGGTATCTCTTGCTGAACCGGGCAAATCAAGTACGGTATATTTCCACGCATCTTGTGTCATCTGATTCGCTTCCCAAGGTGCATAATCCGTTGCATTTCTTGTTGAAATGGTTGTCCAAGTGCGACCCATATCAGTAGATAATTGAACAAATCCTGTGTCTGATCTATGAATAAATGCTGACTCCCAGAAAAGTAGTTTTGGATCTTGTTGACTATTTTGATAAACTGGGAATAACAATAATGTGTCTTGTTGATTTGCACGATAGTTGGTATTTGGAATATTTTTCATTGAAAAACCTTCGTTCCCCAAGAAAAACTCATTCGTTCTTCCCCAACGACCACGTTTGAAATATTTTTTCTCATTTTCATTGACGTCATCATAGAAAGATGTTGAAAAAGGTCCGGAAAATACTAAGGTTGCATTACTCAATTTGCTGGTATTTTTGGGATTTGAACCATCAACAGCTTTCATTTGATACACATACCAACCAATTTCATCAGGAGTATCTGTAAAAAAAACAGTACTATTCGTATCATTAGTACTCACTGACACTTCTTTTAAAAAGACACTATCTCTAAAAATTTGTACTGATGATAAATTTATTAAAGCCGTTAGTGAATCCTCTCGCAAACGAGGCATTTGTGCAGCAATAGTGATTTCTCTTGTTTCAGAGCCATTCGAATATAATATCGTTGGTTTATCTGGGTTGGGAGAGCCACCAGCAAATGCAGATGCGTGTCGAGGTGCTGAAGAATCTGTGCCACTAACAACAACTAATTCATAACTATATTCTTTGTATTGTTGCAAATTTTGATCGAGATATGTTTGCATAGTTCCTGGTACTGTTGTTAAGTAAACAGAATCTCTGTATATCTCATAGGAACAATCATTAGGATTTAAAGGTTGACCAAACGAACGTTGGGTTGGAATGACCCATTGTAAACGAAGATTTGTTGGTTGGTCAGCAATTGTGCGAACCATGAAGTTAGCCACAGGTTCTGGAGCATTGACATTGATATAGGCAGTATATACATCGTTATCAGCAAGGGTTGCCGCATTTGCAGAATTTCGCATATCTACCCAAGAAGGATATACCTTTCCAGCATGGAATGCACAACCGGAATAATCTCCAGCAAAGGTTCCTCCAAAAGGATTACGACGCAAATCCATAGCAACATCAGAAACTAATCTGTCAGACCAAGTTTCACCACCATCTTTTGAATAACTGACATAACATTCCACCATCATATTCGATGGATCATTACGCGAATCCGAATACATAACGGCAATCTCACCATTTGTTGGATCTAATGCCAACCAAGGCCAGAATTGATCGTTTGTTGTATCTGAATGAATAATTTTTGGAGTTGACCAAGTATTACCATTGTCAGAAGATTTGGAAAAATAGATATTTGGAACTCTATCTGCTGACCAAACTAAATAAATATTACCATAGCCAGGAGTGTTTTGTGTTACATTACAAGCAAAAGTTGGGTAACTTTCTGCTCTTACGGTTCCTTTTAAACGATTTTGCGTTGCACCATTAATAGTAGAAGGAATTCCTTGTGGATTTTTTTTATGAATAATACGAGGTGTGGTAAAGGTTAATCCTTGATCAAACGAAGCAGCAAAACCAATTCCTTTTTCAATCCCATGATTCCATACAACATATAATTCTCCCTGAGGACCAGTACAAGCGAGAGGAAAACTTTGCCCAAAAGTTGTGTCTTCAGAACTTCCTGAAAGTTTATCACTAACATTGACAACTTCTAACCATGTTGTACCCTCATTCGTTGAACGAGAAAGTACAATTTGAGTAGAAGAATCTCGCGGTATTACACGTTTCCAAGGCACAGTCAACCATCCTTTTGTTGGTGAGGTGAGTGAATTATCAACATGGACATAATATTTGTCTTCAAATGCAGAATCTAAAGTTGGTTCATCCGTATGGACAATGACAGGCTTGTGAGTCATATCCCATGATTGTCCACCATCTCGAGTTCTACTAATAAAAACTCCATTTCTACCAGAAAGCACTCCATTTGCACCAGTACCAATATTATTGAAACCTCCATAACACAAATAACCAATACCATCAAGTGAATATGTAACAGAAGGGTCGTTGGTTGAACGCCAAGCAGCATTATTGAAAGGTTTTCCCAAATTAGTATTGGTCCATGTTTTTCCTCCATCTTGGGAGACATAAACCCATGTTGATGAATTACCACGATAGTCAACAGCAGATGATATTAAATTCAGAGGATTTGTAGGATTTACTGCTATAGAAGATTCATTTTGGGTTGGATTAGGGTCATTGCCATCCAATGCCATAGAAATATTCATAAAAATCGACGGTATTAACGAAGATTGTAATTCAGTTGGAATCAAAAAAGGACGAATTGTACCTATTTTTTTTGCATATTTACCCACACCGATTGTTTGTGAGGTTTGTTCCGGTTGTGGATGAGCTCTATTCATCAACAATTGAAAACGAGCATCAATAATTTCTTTGTCTTTGGATTGAGAAAACAATGAAACCGTAGCAAATAATAGTATAAGAGGTAAAAGTTTTTTCATAGTAAAATACCTGTTGAAATGTATAATTTGACAATTTACGATTTTTTTCGAATATAGTTGGTGATTTTGTGTTCGGCAACCCAAAATAGAAAAAAAAGACGTCATTTGACGTCTTTAAATTTAGAATTTGACAATTAACGTAAAAAGTCAAGTAGAGATTGTTGAAATAAACTTGAACCAACTTTTAAGGAATATTGCAAAGTTAGTTCCGTTTTTTGCAACTCAGTTACAGTTTTTGCGTAATCTGTGTCAACTTCACGAGATTTGAATTCCCGCAATCTTGTAAGTTCGGTGTCAGATTGGTCAGACATTGTTTGTAATCGAATAATCTGCATTCCAACATTCGAAATAGTTGCATTTATTTCGTCATATTTTTTGGAAATTTCTTTGATAGATTCGATAACTATTTCTAATTCATTGGCAGTATAATTTTGGTTTTCTTCTTTAGGAGTACCATCTTCATTAAACGCCATTGTATTATATAATTTCACAACAGTATCAAAAACGGACGTACCAGTAGTTCCTCCAAAAGCGGTATCAGCCGTCACATTCACTTGTTCAGTTGATGTAACAGAAGTATTAATCAACCGTGACTGGAAATTTCCTTTAAAAAGTACAGTTAAACCAGATTGATTAGCTAAACTTGGAGTAGCATTCACCACTTGAAAAGGATTTGTATCAACATCTCCTGCGATAACTCCAGGAGGCAATACTCCAGGAATTTCTATAGATTCAGCAGTAGTTTTCGTACCTGAAAACAAGTATTTTCCATCGAAATCTTGATTTGCTGATCGAATCAAATCAAACAGTTTGTTTTTAATGTTAACTGCCAAAGTTGGTATTTTATCAAAATTCGTTGCATTGGTAGTTTCTTGAGCAGTCATACGAATTTCTATTAGCGATTCTGCAACAAATGAAAGTGCTTCCTCAGATGCACGTAATTCATCTAAACCTCTGTCAATTGAAACTTGATGTTTTTCAGAACGAGCAATGAGATTAGAAATTTGTCCTGCTGCTGCGAATTTTTCTGGTGTATTAGAAACACTTGTGAGTTGTGAACCAGTTTGTAATTGAACTTGTTGGTTAAAACGTTTCGCTTGAAGTTGTTGCATTGTGCGTTCAAACGAAAACGTCATCGAATTAAGGGTAGTTCTCATTTTTTATCTTACCTTCCCAAATTGATAATTGTGAGTAATAATTCATTTGATGTTGTGATAACTCTAGCAGAGGCTTGAAAAGCTCGTTGAAATTTCATCAAATCAACGGTTTCTTCATCAAGATTAACACCCTGAGCATTTTCACGCTGAATTGTGAGCTGTTCTGCAACTAAATTAAAAGCAGTAACACCAGTTGCAGCATCGGCACCAATATTTCCTAATTCAGAGTATGTGTGATTTAAAAAGTTTGCAGCTGAACGTCCTGAAATAATTGTTTGGTCAGTAGACAAATTGGAAATTGCTCTTGCTATATTTGCATTTCCTGGTTCATTGGGTGCATCTGATAATGTTAATCTTCGAGGTTGACCATTGATGGTTGTTGCAATTTGAATATTTCTTGCTGAAATTGCACCTCCACCTTGAGCCTCAAAGAAATTTAATCCAGGAGGAGGTCCTGCTGGGTCATCTAATCCATATCCGGTTGAAAAAACATCATTTATTCTTGTACCAATTGCATTTGCTAGGTCATTGAATCGACTCATAATAGAATATCCACCACTCGAATCTTGATCATCTAACGTTTGATTGTAGTGTTGCAAAAATGATGCGAATTCCCCTGAATTAGGAGTTACAACTGACAATTGATTTCCAAAGTTATCAACACGAGCAATGAATGCAGTTCTTTCGCCAGTTGGTGCAACAGATTCTCTCAAATCTAAATTGTAACTTTCTGTTCCAGCAATAACTGGCATATTACCTAAATTGATATTTATCGCACCACCACGATCATTGGATACTGTAACATCGCCATATTTGGCAAGTTTGATTAGAAGTTCGGAACGTTGATCAACAAAAATTGCAGCCGCTTCTTCAGTAGGGAACTTACCAATTTCTTTATTGAGATTTGCAATTTCTGCTGTAATGCGATTAACTTCTTGGAGACTAAATCGAGTTTTAACAAACATATCAGAACGAAGTTCATTAACTCGTTGGTCAATATCACGAAACTGTTTAACTACTGAGTCGGCTTTGGTAAGAATCAACGACCGTAAGCCAATATCCTCAGGTTTCAAAGAAGCTTGTTCGAATGCTGTATACAGTTGCTCAATAGCAAAGTCCAATCCCCCATCAGAGGGTTCGCCTAGTAAGGTCTCGATACGTTGTACAACTGTCGAATCCATGGTAGATCTATTTAAACGAGATGTATTATCACGAAAATCTCGTTCAAAAAAGAAATCACGATATGAGCGAACTGCCTCAGGAAATACACCATTTCCTTGCTGCCCACCTTTGGTAGTTTGGGCAAAGTTTTCGGTTAATACAGCGGCTCTTCGAGAGTAACCGGGAGTATTGACATTAGAAATATTGTTGGACACAACATTTTGAGCGAATTGTTGTGCTAAAACACCTCGTTTACCTATATTGAGTGATCTAAATGACATAGCTTTTACACGGTTACGTTACACATAGAAGGATCTCTAAAATCTCCTCCACTTTTAATAACAGAAATTAAATCTTGAATAGAATTTGATGCCCTATTGAGTAAATATCTGTTTATGCTATTGATACCACGAAGTTTTGAAAACAGAGCAGCAATTTGAATTTTCGTCATATCAAACAATTGAGCTTGTTCTTGTGGAAGTTTTGTTTGTACTTCTGAGAGAGTCATCACTTGTGCCTCTCTTGCAGAAAGCGATAGCATAGAGGCAATGAAACGAATTCTCATTTGTTCCAACGTCCGTAAATCTGCAGATAATTTTTGTTGTTTTCGAGTAATTTCTTCTAACTGTTCGATATTGTAGGAAACAAGAGCATCACGTTGACTATTTCCATATTCAACCAATTCTTTGAGAATTTGAACTTCCTCTTGTAACAATGTATGTAATTCTTCTGCAAGTGTCATTATGTGATTATCGGATTTTTTTTGTACAAATTGAGAAAAAATTCTAAAATTTAACTGACATCATTCAAAAACAGTACCAAATTCTACTTTTATTATATTTTCACGAATTACTTACTAGATTTTGGATTTGATAAATAAATGTCGTATATTTGTGGCTACCAAAAATTTTTCCTGCGTAGAAGATACATTTTACGCTGTTTATTAACAACCATAGGATAGGTTACAAATGAGTAATCGAAAGTTATACGAAACGACATTTATCGTGAATGCAGCATTGGAAGATGCCGACATTCATACAATTGTCAATAGAGTTCAAAGCTTCATCGAAGATAAAGGTGGAGAAATCGTTGAAATCAACCACTGGGGACGTCGCAGATTGGCTTACCCAATTAACAAAAAATTTAATGGATACTATGTGTACATCGCTTTCAATGCTGTACCATCAACCATCCCACAAATGGAACGTTTTATGATTTTAGATGATGGTATTATGCGTCATTTGACGATGGTACTTTCTCAAAAACTTCGCACTTTCCGTATCGAAAGAGCTGCTGCAAAACAATTACTTGCTGAAAAAGAAGCAAGTGAAGCTGCTTCTGCCGAAGTTGTGGTAACAAACGAAACTTCATCAATAACTGAATAAAGGACAAAAACATAATGCAAATTATATTACGACAAGATGTCGAAAATTTAGGTTCAATTGGTGATATTGTAAAAGTTAAAGACGGTTATGCTCGTAACTATCTTATCCCTCAAGGTTTCGCATACTTTGCTACTCCGGGAGCAATCAAAGCATTAGAGGTTGAAAAACAAATTCACCTTGCTAAAATGGCTAAAATCAAAGAAAATGCAGAAGTATTAGCAGTGAAATTAGCTGATTTACAATTGACTATCCCAATGCAAACAGGCGAAGGTGGAAAAGTTTTCGGTACAGTTACGCCACAAATGATTTCTCAAGAACTTACAGTTCATGGGTATGATATCGATCGCCGCAAAATTAACATCGAACAACCTATTCGTTCATTGGGTGTATTCGACGTTAAATTGAAATTACATGCAGATGTTTCTGCAACTATTAAAATTTGGGTTATTAGCACAGACTAATCTTCCACATTTATTTGTACTTTTGTAAATCGTAGGAAACTTTCCTACGATTTTTTTTTGTTTTAATGAGTATGAAACATATTGTTATTGCAGGTGGTTCTGGTTTTATTGGTACAGCACTGGCGAATATTCTTCACAGGAGTGGCTACAAAGTGTATGTCCTTTCTCGTAAAGAATCGAAAGATTTTGAGACATATTCACGTATTCAATGGGATGCTACTACCATTGGAGATTGGACTAAATATATTCAATCGGCAAAAGCCGTTATTCAATTGACTGGTGCCAATGTTGGTACCAAACGATGGAGCGAACAGTACAAACAAGAAATACTTTCCAGTAGGGTTGATTCTACTTCGTTGTTAGTTTCTGTTATCAACACTTCATCTACTCCTCCAGAAGCATTTATTTCAGCATCCGGTGTTGGATTTTATGGAGATTCACCCAATTCTATTATTTGTGATGAACGTCATATAAACGGAACTGATTTTTTAGCTAACGTATGCTTTCAATGGGAAAATGCAACGAGAAACTTACGAAAAGATGTTCGAAAGGTCATAATACGCATTGGAGTTGTCTTAGATCCTAATGAAGGAGCGTTAGCCAAATTAGCACTTCCGTATAAATTTTTTGTTGGTGGTTGTCTTGGAAGTGGTACGCAAATGCTTTCTTGGATTCACCGTGAAGATTTGGTAAACGTATTTATGTTTGCACTTACCAATTCACACGTAGAAGGAATATACAATGCAACTGCACCGAATCCGGTGTCAATGAAAGAGTTTAGCTCAACAATTGGTCGTGTACTTCATAGACCATCCATTTTCCCTGTTCCATCCTTTGCATTACGTTTACTTTTAGGTGAAATGAGTGGTATTGTACTTTTAGGTCAAAATGCTCCGCCACGTCGATTAATCGCAGAAGGATTTCAATTTGATTACGAAAAAATAGAGCCAGCAATAAGGAATTTACTCCAATAGGTTCGAACGAGGCAATATTTTTCGTACTTTTGTTTCATTAGGAAAAAAATTTATTCTATCAACATACTCAAAAAGCACACATGACTGTTGAAATTGTTATGCCCAAAATGGGAGAATCTATCCAAGAAGGTAAGGTTCTTCAATGGCTCAAAAAAGAAGGCGAAAAAATTGAACGTGATCAACCAATTCTGGAAATTTCTACTGATAAAGTAGATACAGAAGTACCAGCACCTGTTGACGGTATATTAGTGAAAATTTTAGCACAACCTGACGATACTGTAGAAGTTGGTGTTGTGGTTGGTATTATAGAAACAGACGTAACAGCTGCTGCATCTGGAGGTTCAACTGCACCCTCACCCGCAAAAGCACCCGAACCTGCTCCTGCAACTGTAGCAGCTCCGGCTCCTGCACCTGCTCCTGTTGTTGTGGCAGCTCCTGCACCTGCTCCTGTTGTTTCTGCTCCAATTCCTGCACCTGCAGCATCTAATGGCGTTCAAACTTATGATATTCCACGTGAATCAGGTTCACGATTCTATTCTCCTTTGGTACGTTCTATAGCAGAAGCAGAAAAAGTTTCTGTTCAAGAGTTAGACACAATCACAGGAACTGGAATTGACGGTAGAGTTACCAAGGTTGATTTATTAGGATATATTCAAAATAGAACGTCAGGAACAAATGGTGTTGCAGCTCCTTCACCTACAGTTGTTTATGCAACTCCTGCAGCTACTCCAACTCCATCTGCACCTTCAGCACCAAGTGCTCCAGAATTACCGAAAAACTGGGGTGATGATGTTGAAATCGTTCCAATGGATCGAGTGCGTCAGTTGATTGCTGAGCATATGGTGAAATCAAAACTAACTTCACCACACGTAACCAGTGTTCAAGAAGCTGATGTTACTAACATCGTGAAGTTCAGAGAGAAAAATAAAGCTGCATTTGAAAAACGTGAAGGTATGAAATTAACATACACACCTTTCTTTGCGAAAGCAGCTATAGATGGTGTAAAAGCTTTCCCAGATGTGAATGTCAGTGTAGACGGTAAAAACATCGTTAAACACAAAAAATTGAACCTTAGCTTTGCTACTGCTTTGGATGATGGTAACTTGATTGTTCCCGTTATCAAAAATGCTGATGCATTAAATATCACAGGATTAGCACGTGCGGTTACTGATTTAGCAGGTCGTGCACGTTCGAAAAAACTAAGCCCAGATGATATCCAAGGTGGTACATTTACTATTACTAATGTTGGTACATTTGGTTCTTTATTTGGAAACCCAGTAATCAATCAACCACAAGTTGCAATTATGGGAATTGGAGCAATTCAAAAACGCCCAGTTGTTATAGAAGTTGATGGAAACGATTTAATTGTTGTTCGTCATATGGTCTATATGTCATTAACATACGATCATAGAGTAGTTGACGGAGCTTTAGCAGGTCAATGTCTCAATGCAATTTGCAAATCGTTGGAAAAAATGAATGAAAATACTATAATGATGTAATTCACTTTTATCTATTACCCGATGTTTCTATGGAACATCGGGTTTTTTTTTGGAGTAAAAATATGAAAGTTGTTTCTTGGAATATTAATGGCGTCAGAGCCTCTGTCAAAAAAGGGCTTATAGATTATATCGAACAAGAGAACCCAGATGTTCTTTGTTTACAAGAAGTTCGTGCTGAATTGGATACTATTGAAGATGTATTCCATTATCCAGATGATTATTATGGCTATTTCTTTCCATGTGCTGTGAAAAAAGGGTATAGTGGTGTGGGGATTCTTACAAAACAAAAACCTATAGAAGTTCGCTATGGCTTTGGAGACCCAAAATTTGATAATGAAGGGAGAGTCATTCAAATAGACTTACCAGATTTAACCATTATGAGTATATATTTTCCTAATGGTGGAACCGGTGATCATCGAGTTCAATACAAATTGGAATTTTATGATGCTTTGTTTGATTATTGCGAACAATTACGAAAAACCAAAAAGAATCTATTGATTTCTGGCGATTACAATACAGCTCATAAAGAAATTGATTTGGCTCGACCAAAACAGAACATTGAAACAAGTGGATTTATGCCCATTGAGCGTGAAAAAATAGATAAAATAATCGATTTGGGGTATGTTGATACCTTCAGAGAATTTAGTAAAGAAGGTGACCAATATACATGGTGGTCTGTACAACAACGAGCCAGACCCAATAACGTTGGTTGGAGAATAGATTACCATATGGTAACGCATGAATTACTTCCAGCTGTCAAAAAAAGTTACCATCAAGACCAACAAGAAGGGTCAGATCATTGCCCTGTAGTGATTGAATTAGGTGTGTAATTAAAGATTTGGATGTAAAGCTTTGGACAACTCGTCATGAATCAAGGAATTTGTGGCGAGTACAGTTCCGTTAGAAAGTTTATAATCACTGTTGTCGTAATGAGTAATTCTTCCACCGGCTTCTCGAACAATCAACATTCCGGCTGCAATATCCCAAGGATTTAATCTCGATTCCCAATACCCATCAAATCTTCCAGCTGCAAGATATGCCAAATCTAATGCAGCAGAACCTAATCGTCGAAGTGGTAAACCTAATTTGAGAATTGTTACGACATCATCAATACAACCATCAATATTTTGAGCAACATTATAGGGAAATCCTGTTACCAAAATAGCGTCTTTTAAGTTTGTTGTCGTAGAAACCCTGATTTGACGACCATTTAATGTCGCACCTTTACCACGAACTGCAACAAAAAGCTCTTCAAGCATTGGATTGTAAATCACTCCAACTACCATTTCACCGGCCATCTCTACACCAATAGAAACACAAAATATTGGAATGGAATGAGCAAAATTTACTGTCCCATCTAATGGGTCTATAATCCAGCGAATATCCGATGTTGAATCATTTGCTCCAGCTTCTTCTGAAAGAATAAAATGATTAGGAAACGAGTGTTTTATTTGTGAAATAATTGTTTGCTCGGCAATGTAATCATATTCTGTCACTAAATTGTGAACACCTTCTTTATTCGATATTTCAAATGCACTTCCAAAACCTTCTCGTAACTTTTTTCCAGCCTGTATAGCAGCATCAATAGCAACCGTTTGTAAATTATTCAAATCCATAGAGTAATAATAGATAGTAACCGTAATTTTCGTATATTTGTAAATCTCAACAACAAATTTTTCAGTCGTAAAGACAGTATGCGCAGTATTTTATTTGCAATCACTTTCCTTGTAATCTTTCTTCCTTCTGCTCTATTTAGTCAAATGCAGGGAATCACTTTCCCTACAAAGGGTGTAGAAAAACCAGGTGAGTACGATACATTGGGGGTCAAAAATTTATTAGAAATCACAAAAGAAGTTACAAACATTCAAGAAACTCCCGTTGATAAAAACACGTATCTTGTTTCTCCAGGAGATAAACTTACTTTCTTAGTATTAACATTCCCATCAAGACAATTTGAGATACCTGTTAATCCAGATGGTAGTATTGTCATCAAAGATGTTGGTGTTATTTCCACTAATGGTAAAACTTTAGCAGAAGTAGAAAAAGAAGTAATGCAACGTGCTACAAAGATGTACAAAACAACGGAAGTTTCTTTGTCACTTTCTAAACTATCAGAATTCAAAGTATCAATTCTTGGAGCAGTTCGAACACCTGCTTATGTTAATGCTACACAAGCAGTAAGATTGTCTGAGATAATGGTTCGCGCTGGTGGTCCATTGGAAAATGCCTCTACGAGAAATATTTTGATAAAACGAGAGAACGGAACAGTTCTCAATGTAGATTTGATGAAATATTATGCACTCGGTGACAAAACTCATAATCCTACAATGTTAGGTGGTGATGTCATTGTTGTTCCATTTACAGATGGAAAAACAAATTTCATTGAAATAAATGGAGAAGTTGCAAATAACAAAGAGAAAAAATATGAGTTTCGTGAAGGTGATAAAGTTTCAACGATTATTCGTTTTGCAGGTGGATTTACTCCAAAATCTTTAATAGATTCTGTAGAACTCGTTCGTTTAAATTATAAAACCAACGAAACGAATATTTATGTCATAGATGCTTCCGCATGGAAACAAGAAACATTTTATCAACCTAATGCAACATTTCCGAATGATATGAATCTCATTTTGGGAGATAGAATCTATGTACGTGCAAAATCGAAATATTTCGAATTGCGATATATTTCCTTGACAGGAGAAGTTCGTTTCCCTGGAAGATATTCTATTGGACCTGAGGAAAGATTACTAAGTATTCTTAAGCGTGCTGGAGGTGTATTACCCACAGCGAGTTTGGAAACATCGTTTTTTGTTCGTCATCAAGAGCAACCGGAAGATAAGGAGTTACTTCGACTTCAGAAAAAAAATAGTGACTTAGAATTAACTGATGCTGAACGTCAGTATTTGACTGTACAAAATCGTTCGACAAAAGGACAAATGGCTGTAAACTTTGCACGTTTGTTAGAAAAAGAACGCATCGAAGATAACGTGGTTTTAGAACATAGAGACTCAATTGTAATTTTAAAACGCTTGGATTATGTCAATGTCATTGGTGAAGTCAAAAATCCTGGTTTGCAACAGTATAATTCCAAATTAGTATTTTCTGATTATTTACAATTGGCAAATGGATTGACCTATCAAGCTGATGAAGGTCAAATTCAAGTAGTGAAATCAAATGGAGTTCGTTACGAAGCATCTGATGTCGAAGCATACAAAATTGAAGCTGGTGATCAAATTATCATTCCTGGAAAAATTCAAACAAAATTCATTGATGTTGTAACTGTTGGTTTAACAATTTTAGCTCAGTTACTTACTATATCTGGTTTCTTAATTACATTTAGTAGACTTTAATATTTTGGAACAGCAAGAAATCCCATCTTTTACCTTAGTATCAGTTTTCAAAAAGTACAAAAAGTTACTTTTTCTGATAACGTCAAGTTCAACCATCATAACTTTGCTCATATCTTTCGCAATTCCATATAGGTATGAATCAGATGCTTTGTTATTACCACCTGAAACTTCTTCTATGTCCGGGGGACTTTCCTCGCTTTTAAAAGCATCTCCATTAGGTAGTTTGGAACTTCCAGGAATGGGTAAAAACTCTGTTTCGGAAAACTACATGGTTATTTTGAAAAGTAAAACCCTATCTTCTAAAATAATTGATAGCTTAAAATTGTTGAACTATCCATTGTTCAAAGGCGCTACTAAACAAGAGGCAGTAGCAATGTTAACGGATTTGTTCACAATAACAGTCACAAAATCTGGAAGTATTACCGTCAATTTTGAATTATCTACTGGTACATTTTTTAGTTCATCGGAAGAAAAAAAATATACAGCAGAACTTGCATCCAAAATAGTTAATTTGGCTCTTCATTACTTAGATGTTCTCAATCGAGAAAAATCAAACTCAAGTGCAAAACGTTCGCGTGTTTTTATTGATAAAATGATTGAGGAAAACAAAGATTCTTTGGAAATATTACAAAGAAAGTTTCAAGATTTTCGTGAAAAGAACAAAGCATTTTCATTGGAAGAACAATTAGGTGCAATTGTAACTTCTGCAGTTGATATTGGTTCTGCTTTAGCTGCAGCCGAAGTAGAATTGAAATTGGCATTGTTGGAATATTCACCTGAGGCTCCGAATGTTGTTCTTCTTCGTAAAAAGGTTGAAACGTTAAAAACTCAGTATAAAAATGTCCAAGAAAAAGGTATAGTTGGTTCAGATAATTTTTCTATTCCATTAACGCAAGTTCCAGAAATTTCTCGAGTATTTTTGGGATTAACACGTGACATAAAAATTTTGGAATCAATTAATGCATTTTTGATTACGCAACGATTTCAAGAATATATTCAAGAAACAAAGGATATCACTACTATTCAAGTATTAGATTACGCCGAACCTGTGTATTTGAAGGTTGCACCCAAAAGACCTGCAATGGTTGTTGTAGCTTTTGTTACGTCACTTATTCTTTCAATATTTGGATTGATGTTATACGAGACTTTGAAAAAAGCATCGACCCAAACAGAATAAACAGGCATTATGTAAAAAAGCTGAAAATAGAAAAGGACAATTTGTTTAAATTGTCCTTTTTTTTGTACATATCTTAGTATTTTTTGTTCAAATATGATGAATAATTGGGAGTGAATCTAAGAATTTTGTATAATTTTTTCACAAACATTGTGCCATGTTTAAGAAAATTTGTACATTAGTACGAATAAACACAATGTAGATACTATGATTCTGATAGATTCTGTTTTAGTTGACCCCAAAGTATTGACCCAACCGTTTTCTTGTGATGTCCAACAATGCAAGGGTGCATGTTGTACCTTAGAAGGTGGTCAAGGTGCTCCATTGTTAGAATCTGAACTTCAATCTATTGAAACATCGTTTGATGTTGCGAAAAAGTATTTGACTCAACTGTCATTAGATGTTATTGAATCTAATGGAGTTTGGGAAGAAATTGACGGTAAATTCTACACCAATACTATCAATCAGAAAGATTGTGTTTTTGTTTTTTATGATAATGGAATAGCTAAATGCTCCATTGAAAAATCGTATTTTGAAGGGAAAAACGAATTTCGGAAACCAATTTCTTGTCATTTATTTCCAATTCGAAAAGTTTCTTTTGGTGGGGATTACATCTATTACGAACAGTTTGATGAATGTAAACCCGCACTCTCACATGGAGTAGTATCTTCTTCAACAGTGTTGTCAAATTCAAAAGATGCGTTAGTTCGTCTTTATGGCGAAGAGTGGTTCAATAATGCAGTTTTGGTTAGCAATTCACGTCAACAGAAAGGCTCACAATGAGATTAGGACTTTCTCTTTCGAGTTCTTTAGGAACTACACAAACCCTAAAACCGCAATACATACATTATCTCAAATTGTTGCAACTTCCAGTTTTGCAATTGGAACAACATATCCAGCAAGAACTTGAGCAAAATCCACTGTTAGAAGAAGTGATGGATGATGAAATTTCTCAAGATGATGAATCTGCTGAGTCTTCAATTTTGCAAAATGATCCTGATACTGAAGATTTTTATTATACCAACACCTACGATGGCTCACCAGAGCAATATGACGAATCTGCGTCGCAAATACAAGATGAACGAGATCCATTTGAGCTGTATAATTTAACATGGCAAGATGATTCGGACGGTCCTCGTCAGCATTACAAATCGAATGATGAAGATGATGACGACGGTTTTTTTCAAATAAAAGATGCTGGTTCTTTTATAGAAGATTTGTTGCAACAACTTCGTTTGATGCCTCTCCCAGAATCATTTATGATGTTAGGAGAACATATCATAGGTGAGATTGATGCTGATGGATATTTGCGTCGAGAACTTAGCGAAATTGTCAAAGAAACGAATATTGATATCATCGAAGAGAATATCGCAAGACGGCAATCATTAATCGGAGAAGTAGAAGAGGCTGACAATCCGGCAATGCAATATGCTCTTTCATCTGAAGCGAAAGCACTTTTGTACACAGATGATGATTTTGAGGGTGAGGTAGAATTGTTGCCGCAAGTAACATTAGATCAAGCAGAAAAAGTGCTGAAAGTAATTCATCGATTAGATCCTCCGGGAGTTGGAGCAAGAACAATCCAAGAGTGTTTACTGGCACAATTAGCTGTTTTACCGTCCTTATCTGAGTCGCAATTAATTGCAAAGAATATTCTAACAGAATGCTATCATCAATTTACGATGAAGCATTATCCTGCTATTTGTAAAGTCCTCAATATTAGTGAAGAAACGCTCAAAGAAGGGTTAGAAGCAATCAAAGCTCTCAACCCCAAACCAGGTTCAGGAACTTTTAGCTCTCAATCAAATACGGTTATTCCTGATTTTATCATTACAAAAAATCACGATGGTACAGATTTGCTTATACAAGTCAATGATGGTAGAATTCCTGCTCTCCAACTAAATAAACTGTACGAAAAACTAAAAAAAGAAGCACGTATAAGAAAATTTAACGCTGAAACAAAGGATTGGCTTCGTCGTAAATATGACGATGCACAGTTTATGATAAAGGCAATATCCAAACGAAAACAAACAATGTTGCATGCAATGACCTACATTGCAGATAAACAACGTGATTTCTTTTTTCAAGGTGCCTCTGGATTAAAACCACTCATTTACAAAGACGTTGCTGATGTAACTGGATTAGATATATCTACCGTTTGTCGAATTGTCAATGGCAAATATGCTCAAACTGATTTTGGAACCTTCGAGCTACGGTATTTTTTTAGTGAAGCATTGCCTACCGATGATGGAGATGAGGTTTCCACGACTGTCATAAAAGACAAAATAAAAGAAATGATAGATACAGAAGACAAATCAAAACCTCTTTCTGATGATAAAATCTCTAAAGATTTGAAAAAAATTGGTTTTAACGTTGCAAGAAGAACCGTTGCCAAATATCGTGAACAATTGAAATTACCAGTTGCTCGTTTGCGAAAAGAATTATAATTTTACAGAACATTTACCAAATTCATTATGTCAAATTTTTCAAAATATCTTGAACTCCATAGCGAATCCATTCAAAAAGCGATTCGTGCTGTTACCGATAGAAGTTTTTACGCACATTGGCCTGAAATCCCTAGTGGAAAAATCTATGGTGAAACTGCTCAAGCCGAAGGTGAAGAACGTTTCAAAGCTATGATTAACTCCATTTTCACTTTCCCTCATCAGTCAGGAACAGTTAGCTCAACCGTTGGGGAAGAACAATCACCGTATGGTTTTCCTATGGGAATTCTCTATCCTCGCTTTGATATAGATGAGACTATCAAAAAATCAGTTATTGCTCAAAAAACATGGAAAGCAATTTCAGCATCAGAACGTGCGGCAATCTTGTTGGAGGTTTTAGAACGTGCTTCAAAAAAGTTTTTTGACATAGCCTTTGCCACTCAACACACGACAGGTCAAGGATTTATGATGTCCTTCCAAGCATCTGGTCCTCATGCTTTTGATAGAGCTTTGGAAGCCATTGCAGTTGGATTAAAATCATTACAATCCTTTGAATCTTCTGTTACATGGGTTAAGCCAATGGGTAAAATGGAAGTGACAGTTCAAAAAGAATTTGTATCAGTTCCAAAAGGAATTGGTGTTGTGGTTGGATGTTCGACATTTCCATTATGGAATTCATTACCAGGAATGTTTGCAAATATAATCACCGGAAATACAACAATAGCCAAAACACATCCTCTATCTGTGTTACCAATGGCGATATTTGTGCATTCTGCTCAAGAAACCTTAGTTTCATTAGGAGTTGATCCACACATTATTCAAATAGTCGTTGATTCAAAAGATCAGCCAAAAACCATTGAACTTTGTTCACACCCAGATGTACAAATTATTGATTATACTGGATCAACAAAATTCGGAAATGTTTTAGAAGAAATTGCTCAAAAAAACAAAAAAGTCATTTTTACGGAAAAAGCAGGTGTTAATTCTGTTTTGATTGATTCGGTAAAATCTCTTGATGCAGTAGCTGATAATCTTGCATTTAGTATATCACTTTATAGTGGGCAAATGTGTACAGCACCACAAAACATTTTTATACCTAAAGATGGAATACAAACTTCTGATGGTTCTATCAGTTTCGATGAAGTTGCTCAAACCATTGTAGCAAAAGTGCAACAATTAGCAACGAATCCAAAAGCTGGTGCAGGTACATTAGGTGCATTACAAAATAACGATACTTACAATCGAGTGAAAGAAGTAACCACTGTTGGAGGAACAGTACTTTTGGAATCGCAAAAAATTGAACAACCTAATTTTGAATCAGCTCGTAGCTTTTCTCCTGTAGTCATTCAATTAGACCAAAAAGATTCCACTATCTATTCTAAAGAATGGTTTGGTCCAATAGCCTTTGTTATTCCAGTTGATACTGCCGAAAAAGGTATAGAGGTAATGTCAGATTTGATAAGAAAAGAAGGAGCTTTGAGTGCATCGTTGTATACACAAAATCCAAGCATTGAAGAAAAAGCAACTGAAGAAATAGTAGAATCTGGAGCGCCATTAAGTATTAATTTTACTGGACCAATCTGGGTAAATCAATCTGCTTCATTTAGCGACATGCACGGTTCTGGAGCTTCTCCAGCTGGAAATGCTACGTTTTCAGATCTTTCGTTTGTATCGAATAGATATAATGTGATAGGTGTGAGAAAGGTTTCATAATAGGTTTTTGTACTAAAAAAGGTGAGGAACGAAAGTTCTTCACCTTTTTTTTTATTTTCAACGGAGAATGTTTATCTATTTATTTCGCAGAAATGAGTCAACTTAAGAGCATTTTTGATCGATTCCCAAGGATAGCCATATACAGCACCTTTTGCATCAACTATAAATAACATACCCCCTATATTTGTTCCCAATCGAGATTGAACCAAGCACATTGAGCGAATTTCATCAACATCTTGAAAAGTAATTTCACCTTTATTTTCGTAGGTTAATCTATCAATAAATGTGACAGAGGCTCTTTTACCACCTAATTCCGTATTTTGAGCAACAAGCCAATATCCTTTAATTTCCGGGCAATAGTATAAATTCAAATCCGGAATAGAACCGGTAGGCGTAAAGTTCATACGCACTGAAGCATCATATTGACCATTGAAATCAAAAAACTTCAGTATATTCGGGTAAACGCTTTCTTCTACTACAGCAATTTGTGCAGTAGTAGGATCCACTTCAATTGCACCTGGTTTGTAAATTACTCCAGGTCCATTTGTTTCTCCTAATGGTGGAACACCCATATCTTCTGATGTTTCATTTAATGCAAAATAACTTGCACCTGCAGAAATTTTCGGTGAATTTTCTTTTGTCGTATCTCCCAAATGTGAAATATAATAGGAAGTTTTATTACCATCAGAAGCAAATATTGTCATATCAACAGGTTTTTTCAATCTACCTGGAGCAATGATTCCTGAAGTTTCGAAATTCGGCAACAAAATGGATTGAACAATTTCTTGACCTTTATCTAAAAAGAATAATAAACCACCATTGACTTTCAAAGTACCTGGTTGTGCAACTTTTCCAATTTTTTTGACAAATTTACCATCTCGAGCATCGTAAACCATTAACGTGGTATCCGAAATAGCCAAAAGCCATTGCTTTGAAAGATAATGGGCTACTGAATATATTTTCTCTTCAGATTGGATTGAAAAAGTATGTAAAATTTGTAAACTGTCATTTACATTTGATTTTTTTTGTGAAACACTTTGAGAACTCGAGCCACAAGAAATGAACGTAAGTGACACAATCACTAACGTTACTAAGGAAAAAACATACTTCATATTTTTGAAAAGTTTAATGAACAAACAACAACGTATTTACGAATTACATTGCAAATTATGGTAATTAGAGTACATAGTCTTAATAAAATGAAATCTAATTTGATAAAGAATTATTTTCGCCGTATATTTGTTATTATGTCGATTACTATTGTACAAAAAATTTAGACGACAATTATGGATAAACAATTAGAATTATCTGAACGAATTCACGGGCTTCGCCAAAGTAAAATTTACAAAGAACTTCTGAGTAAAGACACTAGTATCCAATTTGAAGATCCATTAGAAAATGATATGGTTCTCAATATGGGTCCACAACACCCAGCTACCCATGGAGTTTTGCGTGTAGTTCTTCGTTTAGATGGAGAAACTGTTATAAAATGTGTACCAGAATTGGGGTACTTACATAGAGGATACGAAAAACTTGCCGAGTCAGTTACCTATCATGAATTTATTCCACATACAGACAGATTAGATTACCTCGCTCCATTTTCAAACAATGTTGCAGTTGCAATGGCAATTGAAACTGCTGCAGGTGTTACTGTTCCTACCCGTGCAGTATGGATTCGTATGTTAATTTCCGAATTAGCTCGAATTTCTTCGCATATGTTGGCAATTGGAGCAACTTCGATGGACGTTGGAGCGATGACTTTGTTCCTTTGGACATTTGCTGAACGTGAAAAACTCTACGATATTTTTGAATTAATTTGCGGTGCTAGGTTTACGACTTCTTATACTCGTATTGGTGGTGTTGCAAATGATATTCCATCGGAGGTTTTGAAAAAAACACGTCAGTGGCTTAATGCACTACCAGATGAATTGAAATCATTTGAAGGCTTGGTAATGCGTAATCGTATTTTCGTTGAGCGTATGGCTGGTGTTGGATATATGCCACCGGAAAAAGCTATTTCACTTGGTCTAACTGGTCCGACCTTACGAGGTTCTGGTATTGCTCGTGATTTACGTAAAGATATTCCATATTTGGCATATAATGAATTGGAATTTGATGTTATTACTCACAATGACTGTGATGTATGGGGCAGGTTCAATGTTCGTATGGATGAAGTAAAACAATCTGCGAAAATGGTTCACCAAATTTTGGATAGATTAGAATCTATGCCAAAAGGTGATATTTTAGCAGATGATCCAAAAAATGTTCTTCCAAATAAAGCACGTGTTTATACAAAAATGGAAGAACTTATCAATGACTTTATGCTCATTAATTTTGGATGTGCACCTGAAATCGGAGAATCTTACACAGCTATCGAATCTCCAAAAGGTGAACTTGGATTCTTTGTTGTTTCTGATGGTACTGGTCATCCTTGGAAAATGAAAATTCGTTCTCCATCGACAGCAAATTTACAAGCATTGAAATATATGTGCGAAGGTTCAATGATTTCTGATGTTGTTGCCATTATCGGTTCCATTGACCCGGTTATGGGCGAAGCAGATAAATAAACCTAAACAAATGAATATAGTATTTATAAGCCTTTCCCAAAAGAAAGGCTTTTTTTTGTTTGTTTAAAGTAATATTTGTGTATATTAGGGTAATTATTTCGATATTCTCAAAATTTCTAATTAGATTTTCTATGTTTTTGTTCAAATTATTTGTTGCTTTAGTTATGGTTACAACTGTCTTGCAAGCTCGTGAAATTAGAATTTCAGCTTCTGGTGGCGATAATGGTAAATTTTATGGTTCAGAAGAAACTCATGATGATCAAACTGGAATTTGTTCGCTTTCTCTTTTTGGGAAAGGTTATCAAAAAGGTGAATTTGCCTTAGATCCTAAAGAATATTCTGAAAAGTATACTGAACAAAAATTCATCGGTGAATGGAAAGATTTGTACAATCTTGCTCACGATGCTATGAAGAAAAATATAATTGAAGGTACAGCAGTTGATTATTTCGAGCATAACAACGAACGCTTCCAACGAACTGTCAAATGGGAAGGAACCAATAAAGATAATTTCTCTCTCGTCATTACCATTGATAAACAATAATCAATTTTTTTGGATTGGAATTTTATGCAAATACTCAGAATATTTCTAACCTTGCTACTTGTTACTTCAGTAGCAAATGCCAGAGAAATCAAGATTACACATTCTATTGAAGGAAAATCTCATACAACTCGAACCGATGAAATTAGTGACGGGAAAGTACGGTACACAAGAATTCAAGAAATTAGTATTGTTGATGTTACAAAACCTCAAACAATTGTGCAACCTGAACTTGCTTCAGAAGCTTTGGGTAAGGTTAAAGAAATCGGTGAATGGAGAGATTTATATAATCTTTCTCAAGATGCATTGAAAAAAAACATCATTAAAGGAACAGCAGTAGATTATTTCGAACATAACAATGAACGGTACCAACGAACAGTAAAATGGGAAGGACAAGACGAATTCAATTTCTCTCTCACCATCAACATCGACAAACAATAACATAAGCCCCAAATTGGGGCTTTTTTTTTGGGTAGAATACATCCAATTCCCCTCATTTGGAGGGGTGTCGTTATCGGCGGGTGGCTCATATTCTTGCGAAAGGACAGGTCTCGACCTGTCCATACAAATACTCGATAACTCCCTCTCCCCTTGAGGGAGAGGGTCGGGGTGAGGGGTAATTCTGTATTCATTGGCAAACACAGAAGTTTACCCCTACCAATGTAAAAATTCCACTCCGCCACTTAGTGGCACCCCCTTTGGAGGGGAATTCAGAAAACCATTAATAAAAAAGCCCATCATTGATGGGCTTTTTTATTAGAATCCGGTAACACCTGCGACAGTGGTGTATTTCATAACTAACTTCTTTTCTGGGAACATTTGGTGGTAAGCGGCATGTGCCATCATTGCTCCTTCGTGGAAACCACAAAGAATTAACTTCAATTTCCCTTCGTAATCGCAAATATCGCCTATTGCGTAAATTCCTTTGGTGGACGTTTCAAATGTGATTGGGTCTACTTTGATAAAATTCTTTTCTAATGACAAATCCCATTCTGCGATTGGTCCTAATTTAGGTGACAAACCAAAAAGTGGTATAAAATTGTCTGTTGGCAGCGTTACTGTTGGTTGGTCTTTGATGGTAATTTCTACAGATTCTAAAGTATTCCCACCGTTAAGTTTTGTAACTTCAGAATCCAAATACAACGAAATTTTTCCTTCTGCAGCAAGTGCTGTTACCTTATCCACTGAATCAGGTGCTCCACGGAACAATTTACTTCTATGTACTAATGCAACAGATTTTGCAAGGGGCTGTAAGTTTATTGTCCAATCTAAAGCAGAATCTCCTCCACCAGCAATCACAATATTCTTATCTCGAAAAACTTCTGGGTCTTTTACAAAATAATTAACACCTTTATCTTCAAATTCTATCAGTCGTTCTAATTGTGGTTTACGCGGTTCGAAAGAGCCAAGTCCACCAGCAATACAAATCACTGGTGCGGATATTTTCGTGCCTTTATTGGTAGTCAGAATAAATCCATTTTCAGTTTTTTCAATCGAGTCAGCTCGTTCGCCAAGTGTGAAACCAGGTTTGAAAGGCTCGATTTGTTTCATCAAATTATCAATCAAATCACCTGCTAAAACCGATGGAAATGCAGGTATATCATAAATAGGTTTTTTGGGATAAAGTTCAGCACATTGACCTCCCGGTATTGGAAGTGCATCAACCAAATGGCATCGTAGCTTTAATAATCCTGCTTCAAAAACGGCAAATAGTCCAACTGGACCTGCTCCAACAATAAGTATATCGGTATGAATCATATTTCACGGAGTTATTTACAAAACAACACCGTTGACGTTTTACAGGTCTGTGTATTTCTTTGCAATTTACCTTTGAAACAATTTTTTTACATCCCTAACGTAAAAGAGTACAAATTTTACTTCATAGGGTGTATGGAATTATTACAATCATTTATCGACATCTTTCTCCACTTAGATAGATACTTAGTTCAATGGACATTAGAATACGGAATTTGGCTTTATGCACTTCTTTTCCTTATTATTTTTGCCGAAACAGGTTTAGTAGTAGCTCCTTTTTTACCAGGAGATTCGTTACTATTTGCTACAGGAGCAGTTTGTGCTTTACAAGATAGTGCATTGAATGTTTGGATAATGATTCCACTTCTCATTGTAGCAGCCGTTGTTGGTGATGCTGTCAATTATACCATTGGACAAAAAATTGGACTTCGGTTGTTTCGAAACCCTAAAGCTAGATTTTTAAATCAAAAGAACTTAGATGCCACTCACGCATTTTATGAAAAACATGGTGGAAAGGCTGTCATTATTGCCAGATTCGCACCTTTTGTACGTACGTTTGTGCCTTTTGTTGCTGGTGTAGGTTCGATGACTTACAAAAAGTTCTTTTCATACAATGTTATTGGTGGAGTTTTGTGGATAGCCTCATTTACAATTTTAGGTTTTCTATTTGGAAATGTACCAATTGTAAAAAAGAACTTCACCTTAGTTATTTTTGGTATTATCTTTCTTTCGATTTTGCCAGGAATTATTGAGTTTCTCAAACACAAGTTTGCTACAAAAAAAGCATAACATATAATTTTTAGGATAAATATGATTCAATCTATCGTTGTTATTGGAGCAGGAACTATGGGGAATGGAATTTCCCATGTTTTTGCTCAATATGGTTACAAAGTAACTATCGTTGATATTGCTCAAAGTTCGTTGGATAAGGGGCTAACTAATATCACGAATAATCTTTCTCGTCAAGTGAAAAAAGGTACGTTGACTGAAGATCAAATGAGTGCTACATTGGCAAATATTTCTCTTTCCACTGATCTCGCTTCTGTTGCTCCAAAAGCAAATTTGATTATCGAGGCAGCAAGTGAGGACATTAATGTGAAAAAGAAAATTTTCACTCAACTTGATGCTATTTGCCCTGACACAACTATTTTCGCAACAAATACATCGTCTATTTCAATTACTGATTTGGCAGCTGTTACCAAAAGAGCAGACAAATTTATAGGAATGCACTTTTTCAATCCGGTACCAGTGATGAAATTGGTAGAATTGATTCGTGGAATTGCTACCAGTAACGAAACGCATGATGTGATTCATTCACTTTCGTTAGCAATTGAAAAAGTACCAGTTTCTGTACAAGATTACCCTGGGTTTATCTCCAATCGTGTGTTGATGCCAATGATCAACGAAGCAATCTATTGTTTAATGGAAGGCGTTGCGTCAGCTGAAGACATCGATACCGTAATGAAACTCGGAATGGCACATCCAATGGGACCATTAACCTTAGCAGACTTCATCGGATTGGATGTTTGCTTGGCAATTATGGAAGTATTGCACAATGGTTACAGCGATTCAAAATACCGTCCATGTCCATTACTTCGTAAAATGGTTGCAGCTGGATATATGGGTCGCAAATCAGGCAAAGGTTTCTTTACATACTAAGACATACAACACTTTTTTTCTTCATAAAACCCTAAAGTATACACTTTGGGGTTTTCTTTATACCAAACACTATGGACTGGATGATATTATTCGCCGCAGGAGCCTTCGAAATAGGCTTTACAACGTGCTTACAACTTTCCAACAATTTCACCGATTGGCGATGGACTGTAGGTTTTGTAATAACATCGTTCACGAGTTTTTACTTGCTTAATATGGCAACACAAACTATCCCAATGGGAACAGCGTATGCAGTATGGACGGGGATAGGAGCAGTTGGAACTGTTCTCATCGGCATTTTCTTCTTCAAAGAACCCCACAACTTTTGGCGAATATTTTTCCTTTTCACCCTCATAGCCTCCATCATCGGTTTGAAATTCGTATCTGCGAAGTAAATAATTTTCGAATCGTAGAGACGCAAAATCTTGCGTCTCTACAAAAAACAAACAAATAGATTATCATTGCTCCCCTTTAAGGGGAGCTGTCCGTAGGACTGAGGGGTTTGATACACGTTTGAGACGCCCATATAGGGCGTCTCTACGACTGCGACTATATTCTGCTAAACAAAAAAAAGCCCACGAATGTGGGCTTTTTTTGTTATTTGATTTGAATTATTACATATATGGATTAAACATTGGAGAGGCGACCATGATTGGTTCTTTCAATGAGATTCCTAATATTTGTAGAAGTTGTTTTGCTGATGAGGCTACGTCTGCAGGAAGTAATTTCAATGCAAATGCAAATGGCATATCGTTCATTGTATTTTGTTGGAAGATAGAACTACTTGTAGATGAAGATTCAGAGTCTTCATCTTTATTAATTCCTAATGCTTTCAAAATTACTTCAATATCATCTTCTTTTTCTGGATAAGTAACAATTGAGACTTTTTTGTCGTCACCAACACCAATGCGTTTTTTTGCCAATGCGATTGCGTCAAACAAACCACCGTTGACATCTACTAAACCAGCGTTTTTCGCATCTGCACCTGTCCAAACACGTCCTTTAGCTACTTCACGAGCTTGTTCGTAGGTTTTGCCACGACTTTGAGCAACTTTCGATACAAAACGAGTATAGATTGGTTGCATGATGGAAGTGATACGTTGTTTATCTTGTTCTGTCATAGGCATCATCACATTGAAAAATGATTTGCTTGCTCCAACAGAAATGGTATCAACAGTTACGCCAACCGAATTCATTGCACGATGGAAATTCGGAATAATTCCAATGACACCGATTGATCCAGTGATAGTATTAGAATGAGCAAGGATTGTATCACACGCCATTGAAATGTAGTAACCACCAGATGCAGCAACATCACTCATTGACGCATACACTGGCTTCACTTTGCGAGTTTCCATAATCTCGTTCCATATGATATCGGAAGCAAGAACAGACCCACCAGGGCTATCGACACGCAAAATAATTGCTTTCACTTTTTTGTTTTCGCGAGCTTTGCGAATATCTTTGACCATTTCATCGGAAGAGATTACTTGCTCACCACCAGAAAGTGGATTAGACTCAGATTTACCAGTTTGAATACCACCAACACCAAAGATAATGGCAATTTGAGATTCATCTTCTTGTTTCGAGTCATAATTTTTAGCATAATTTGGACTTTCAACATAGCGAGAAATATTCACTAAGCGTAATGATTTCTTTTTATCTTCTGTTTTAGCTGTATCACCTGTTGAACGAATACGCATTTTTTCACGCACTTGTAATTCTGTTGCCATTGCATCAACAAGTCCAAAAGCTTTCATACTGTCAGCAGTATAAATACCTTTTTGTAATATTGCATTCACAGCATCTTTGGATAAATTTCTGTTTTGAGAAACCCATGAAATAAATGCATCTTTGCGTTGTTGCAAAATTGGTAAGTACGCAGTACGAGTTTCTGGACTAAAACCAGTTCTTGAAAAAGATTCTCCAGCGCCTTTGTATTCTTCAAATTGAAAAACCGTTACATCGACGTTTAATTTTTCCGTTAGATTTTTCATAAACATCGCTGTTATCGAATAATCAGTGATGTCAAACATCGCTTCTTCCGTTGTAAACACAGAATCTGCTAAAGATGCAAGTAAATAATCACTTTTGGAAGCTTGATCAATATAGGTATAAATAAATTTTCCAGAGGATTTAAAATCTTTAATAACATCCATCAACTCCATCAGCTTTGCACCACCTAAAGCAACACCCACAGGCTTTAAATACATACCTTTGATACTTGGGTCTTTTTTTGCTTGTTTGATTGCTTGAAGAGTTTCTAAAAAGTTTGCTTTTTTAGAATTGGAGATACTTTCTAATATATTTCCAGAAGCAGAGGCATACTCATCAATCGTACCAGAAAGCGGTAGAAAGAGTACCGAATTTTCTTTTACATTCACTTCTTTTTTCGTTGTAAAAGAACCTACAGAACTAGATATAGATACAATAACTACTACTATAAAACCAAAAAAGCCGACAATCAAAACCCCTACGATTAGCACAGGAATCCACCAACGTGATTTTTTCTTTTCAGGATACGTTGGAGGTACTGGCATTGGTGTTGTTTGTTCGTTCGACATTTGAGAACTCCAAAAATTTAGAAAAATGTATAGCAATATCACGTTTGTACATTCCAAAAATTTTGGTTTTTATTGCTAATTTTTCTTTTGAAGTAAGAGCAGGGTATTCAATACAACAAACAGTGAACTCATTGCCATTGCAACAGAAGCAATCATCGGATTGAGGGAAATTTGATATTGAGTAAAGAGAACTCCAGCTGCAATTGGAATAGACAGTACATTAAATCCAAATGCAAAAGAAAGGTTTCCAATAATTTTTCTTCTTACCTTTTTACTTATGGAAAATATCTCAATTACTGATTGCAATGAATCATTTTGCAATATCACTGAAGAAAGTTCTTTGATAGCTTCTGAAGCGTTTTTTGGAGCAATAGAAACTGTTGATTTTGCTGTTGCGATTGAGTCATTGATTCCATCACCCATATATGCAACAGTCGATGCCTTTTGCAATTGCTCTATTATTTGGGCTTTTTCTATCGGCAAACATTCTCCATAATAAGTAATAATACCAACTTCATTTGCAATTGACTCAACAACATTTTTTGAATCCCCAGAACATAAAATTGGCTCAATTTGTTGGTCTTGTAAGGTTGTTATGATTTCTTTTGCACCTTCACGTATGCTATCATCGAGTGCAAAAGCAGCAACAACAATTCCATTTGAAGCCACTAAAACAATGGTTCTTAATGAATTTTTTGTCAAAAAAGATGAAATTTCTTGAGAAAAAGGAACGATTGTTTCAAAAGATTTCATCATCGCAACTGAACCAATATGCCAAAGAGAATTATCAATTGTTGCAACTACACCTTTGCCACGAATTGCTTCAAAATTTACTGGTTGTAATAAAGGATTTGAATACTCTTGATAAGCATCCAAAATGGACGATGCGATTGGATGTTCTGATTTGGATTGAATTGCAACGATAGAGGAAAGAATTTGTTCTTTGGTGAAGTTTGTTTCGTCAAAAAAACTATCCTTAATTTGTAAAATACCTTTAGTAATTGTTCCAGTTTTATCAAAAACAATGGTTCTGATTGAAGCTAATTGCTCAAAAACAGATGCTTCTCTAATGAGTATACCTTTTCGTGATGCTAATGAGAATCCCGCCATAACCGCCATTGGAGTTGCTAAACCTAATGCACAAGGACATGCAATCACCAACACATTCACTGCAAATTCAATCGATTGTTGAGTAGATATACCGTTGAAGTACCAAAACAAAAACACTCCAAAGCTCATTACAAAAATTGTTGGAACAAAATAGCGAGAAATTTTATCAGTGAGTGTCTCAATGGAGGCCTTTGAGTGGAGTGAATGTTGTACAAATTTTCTTATCGCTTGTACATAACTTTCTTTAGTTCTTCTGGTAGCTTTTAGAGTGAATGTCCCGTTTTGGTTCATTGAACTTGCAAACACAAATGAACCTTGCGTTTTTAACGGGAATTTGGTCTCTCCAGTAAATATCTGTTCATCTACATAACTTTCACCATTGATGATAATTCCATCGACAGGTATTTTATCACCTGGTTTAATTTCTATTATATCACCAACTTCTATTTCACTTTGTAAACATTGCAAATTCTTCCCATTTCGCAAAACATTCACAGTTTCATTTGTAGTTGACAACAAAGATTGTAATGCATTTGAAGAAGCTTTTTTACCACGTTCTTCGAGATGTTTTCCAATTAAGACAAAAAAAATGATTATCCCCGAAGTTTCAAAGTACGTTTCAATGTGGTGAAAATGATCTTGCAAAAGTGATTGAACAACAGCATAACAACTTTGAGCGTACGCAACTACTGCACCCACTGCCACCAATGAATCCATAGTTGGTGAACCTGCAAAGAGTTTTTTGATACCAAAAACAATCAAATTACGACCGTAAATGGCAAGTATAAGAAATGCCAAAATTCCAGAAAATACTGCTATTTCTAAACTCATTGAGTGAAAAATCATCCCAATTGTAAAAAGTGGCACTGCTAAAATCCCACAGCCAACGATATTTTTGATTGGAAAATTTTCTTTCAGAGGTGAATCGTCAAATTCTTTTTTTTCTGAAATTCCATACCCTAAGCTGGTTAATTGTTGTTGTACGTTTGAAAGTGAAAAAACAGTTGGATCGTAGGTTATTGTCGCATCAGCACCTAAATAGTGAACTTCTACTTTTTCAATTCCTGGTGCTTTTTGGAGTGTGGATTGTACAGAATGTTCACAAGCTGAACATGACATTCCTTGTATATCAAAGTTTTCAGTGACAGTTGCCATTATTACGCTTTCGGTACTATTCGAATGACATCTCGCCGAATATCACACAACAAATCTGGTCGATATTTCGCAACAAATTCAGTCAAATCTATTGGAGTTGGGTAACCATTCTCACCTGTAAAACATCGTGCGTCATCGATGAGAATAATGTGGTTTTTTATTGGATGTTGGAAAATTGCTTGTAATTCTTTCAAAATAGGTGTTTCCTCCATTCCAAATGCAGTTACTCCCCCAAAATAATGAGCATCTAACCAAAAGAGAATTGGTTCATTTATTGACTCTATGACCTTTGGCAACACAGTCGTACTATCACCTAAATGAATGATGACTGAAGGAAACTTCGAAAATAGATTCACTGCTCGAGTATGAAAAATAGGGTCTAATTCAATACTATGCGTTTGTAAAAACCAAGAATGAACAGAATGAAGCATATGTCCCAAATATGTTCCAGTTTCGACAAAAACTGATGGTTTGTACTTCGAATAATATTCTTTGACTACCTTCAGTTTATCTGAATGAGAAGGTGGAATACCTTTCCCAGAGAAAAAATGTTTGCATGTATCTCGAAGTTGATTGGAATATTTATGTGCGTAGACTGAACAATACCACAAAAATGTTGGTTGAGTATGTAGATTCATAAGTGACTATTGACTAAAAAGCCCCAATTTGGGGCTAAAGATTTACGGTTTTGGCTGAATTTTTTCTAATTTATTAACTAATGCTTCAGCAAGATTTATATTTCGAGAATTTGCATAGTTGAATAAAGCAATCACAACATCTGCAGCCTCTTCGGAAAGTTCCTCTAAGGAAATATCCTTACCTTTCCACAATTTTTTTTCTTTATTCGCTAATTCTCCTGCTTCACCACATAACTCCAAAGCAAAAAATTCTGGAGGTCTTTTTAGGAAATATTCTTGTTGATAGATATCAAAAGATCTTTGTAGTGGTTGAATATATTCTGCAACTACTTGTAGCAAAGAATGAAAAGGTACTTCATTATAGTCGGTTTTACTCATACAATGAATTATTTTGACGAATCAGAATCTGCATCATCATCTTCGTACACATCCGATTCTTCATCAAGTCCTGCAGAGAACTCTTGTTCAGAACCATCCGATTTGCCTTCTAAACGTTCACGAACACGATAGCCTGACCCACGTACAGAATACAAAATTCGTTCACTTCCAGATTTTTCAATTTTGTTACGTAATCGTTTGATATATACATCAATAATATTTGACTCTGAGTCAAATGCTGTTTTCCAAACGTGTTGCATAATCAAAGAACGTGAAACAATTTTGTTTTTGTTTCTCATTAAATATTCAAGGAGAGAATATTCTTTTGTTGTCAGTTCAATTTCTTGATTAAAACGATATGCAAGGTGGGAAACAGTATCAAGTACTAAATCATTACAATAGAGTTTTGTATTTTTTTCTGTGGAAGTTCTACGAGAGATTGCACGAATTCGAGCGACTAATTCCTCGAAATGAAAGGGCTTAGGTAAATAATCATCTGCACCTAAATCTAAACCCATTACCTTATCATCGGTGGTTCCGCGAGCAGTCAACATCAAAATTGGTGTCGCTAATCCTGCATTTCGGATTTCTGTCAGTACTGCCATTCCACTTTTCCGTGGAAGCATCACATCTAATATAATGACATCGTAAAAATGATTGAGAGCGTGTTCTAAACCTGTAACTCCATCATTTGCGACTTCAACGGTGTAGCGTTCTTCTTCTAACCCTGATTTGATAAACTTCGCTACTTTTTTTTCGTCTTCTATAACTAAAATTCTCATTTTTACTATGTCTTTTTTACAATGAATATATGTAACGAATGTAAATTTCAGTTATTTTTTACGTACATATACAGGTCGAATTTCACGCATACCATTATCATACTCTAATGAAATGTAATACATCCCATTTGATGAGTATGAACCATCCATTCTGGTTCCATCCCAACGGTCACAATAAGAGACATTTTTTATTCTTGGGGAGTTACGGATTGGCTCTGCAACAACCCTATTATTCTCATCATAAACTTTAATAGTCAAATTAGAATTTTCAGGAACGCTGTAGACAATTTCAGCAGATTCTCTCATTGGATTGAAAGGATTAGGAGCTACAATAACTAAATCTGGATTTTCTTCTGTAGGGAAAATCAGTGTTGTATCTGTTATTATACAATCATTGAAACCGCACAAACGCATTTTCATCATAGGAGGTAGTTTGGTCGGTAAAGAACTCCATTCGTAAAATCCGCTAGAAGCAGGAACTGATGCAATTTGTATAAAAGTAGAACCTGAATCTAAAGAATAAAACAACGTATAATTTTGACCAATATTCACAGTATCTTTTGTCCAACGAAAAGCAAAATATGGACAAGGTGTTACCCCATTGTCAACAGTAAAGTTGATTTTTTTTGGAAATACAATCACTGGAATAGTGTCACCAATGAGTATACCTGAAGATGTCGTACTAACACGAAAATAGACAACTTTTCCATTATCAATTGATTCTGTACATTCAAAATATGGGCAAGGAACGGTGGTAATAAAACTAAATGAACCCGCCTCGTTTCTGGTTATAGCAGAATCTACAAAGGTCCAATTTAGTTGATCATAAGAATATTCTAATCGAACTGGTTTAGCACACAATGACTGACCAGAGATTCTAATTTCATCTCCAGAAGTTGCTGAAGTTGGAATTGAGGCTTTCGAAACAAAGGTAGTACAAATAAGTGGACTTCCTAAAGCATAGGTTTGTTTGGTTGTTGTAACGATGATATCATTCAACCCATCACCTTCCAAATCAGCTACAGCGACTGAACGAATTTGTTCAAAAGGGAAATTCTTTTTGTAAACAATTTGAAATGGGTCGCCCGATAGAAATTCCTTGCTTTTGTAATCTCGTAAACGCAGAACCTTCAATTCTGAACCATCTATAAGAATAATTTCTTCTTTACCATCTATTTGTCCATCCAAATCATTGATTGCTGCCAACCAGCCTGAGATTTTTGCAGAAGCGATGGTGTCAAATTTTCTAAATGGTTGCAAAGGAACTGCTTTCATCACTTCGTCAGTTCTGTATCGCAAAACACTTATTTTGCTTTGTGCAATGACAAAATCCTTACTTGATTGAGTTACTACAATTTCATTCCCTGGATTAAATGGGAAAAACTTTGGTCCATTACCTGCAGGAAACTCATTTGTTTTATCCGTTCCGTCAACATTTCCTATTCCAATTGACCATAAATGATTTGAATCACCTAAAAATGGAGTAATTTCAGAATTTGGAAATGTTATTGGTTCTATGAAATTAAAATTTGGAACTTCTTGAAACAAATGCAATTTTGAACGCCCAATGGAAGTATCTCGACCAGTATATTCTTCAGAAACGATATAAAACTTTTTTTCCACTTCAGTTTCGTTTTCAACATCAGTAAATGAATACGGAATCATTCGAATAATCGGACGAATAGCTCCTGAAGTAAGAGTAGAATTTATAAAATAAGGACGAATTGCAAAAGAAGGCTGTTCATTTATAACACGTAACCCTGCAACATAGGGAGTGTTTGCAAAGGTAACAATAGTAGAATCTATACCAGTTGCTACGGAACTTTGTATCGTAGGTGTTGGATAAAATGAGGGTAACACTACAGCATCTTCCATACGACCATTTTGAAATGTTTGATCTACTGATGGAGGATATGATGTTACTTCAGGTCCTGTATAAAATCGAAATGGTTTTTCATCAGATGCATCGAATAGTGCTAATGGAGAGTCAAACTCATTCATCGAAAACACGCCAATTCCACGATAAAAGGGTGTTCTATTGCCAAATTGAACCACTGGGTTCGTCATATTTACTTGTACATAAATGTACCAAGGTCTTCTTGGTGAAGTACTTCGTTCTGCTCTAGCATAGAATGGAGTGACAGAAGCAAAAGTATTTGGTGCAAAATCACCCAAACTTACTGCCAATCGATGAATAAGTTTCAAGGAATCTGTATTTGGAATTACACCCATAACCCAAGCATAAGCAACGGAATCTCTATCTCGAACTTGTTCGTACCCTTCCAAACAAAATACCATTGTTTGTTCACCAGAAAGTGAATATGAACTTTCTGTTGTTGTATCTATGAGTAACGAAACCTTACTTGCAGTTATAGCAACATCAAATGGTAGTCCTGCTATTCTTTGACGACCGTATGCATCTAAAATCACTATCTGACCATTTACGTAGGCAACAATTTCATTTGGTGAACGGAAAAAATCTCCACTAACCGGTGCGTTGTTGATTATGTTACCTATTAATGGTTGCACATCGCCAGAAATTGCTGATGTAGACCATTTGACATTAAAACAACATTCTAATTCTTGTGGTGCAGATTTATACAATTGCAGCAATGTACCAGATGGATTTCCCAATGGATAATTCCATACCGAAGGATTCACTAACTGGGTATCTTGCGCTGCTAATGTTAGAAAGCTACTAATGAATATAAAAAGAAGAATTCGTAGTTGATTTTGCATAGAAAAGAATCAGATTTTGTAGTATAAGCACTAATTTACGCAAATTTTAATGAAGTCGTATGGAGAGAGTAAACAATTCGATAAAAAACTACCAAATATTGACTTCTGTTTGCAGGGTAATTCCAAATGTAGATTTTACTTTTTCAATAATGGTATGTGCCAATTCCAAGACTTCACCACCAGTCCCATTACCATAATTTACCAATACTAACGGCTGATGAATATGGGTACCTACTTCATTCGAACGATAGCCCTTCATACCGACATTTTCAATCAAAAATGCAGCTGCAACTTTTACATTCTCATCATCATATTTATACGATGGAATGGTTGGGAATTGTCGTTGAATTTCTTCTAACAATGTTTTTGGTATTACCGGATTTTTGAAAAAACTCCCTGCATTACCAAGTACATTTGGATCAGGTAATTTTCTTTTTCGAACAGATACTACTGCCGAAAAAACATCAGCAATTGTTGGAGTATTTATTGAATGTAATTCTAATTCCAAGGCAACATCTTTGTAGGAATAGTTGATTTTGTGATTCGTATTGGTCAAAAGCAAAGAAACAGAGACGATAAGAACTTTCCCTGCGAGTGAACGTTTAAAAATTGAATCTCGATATCCAAACTTACATTCTGAATTAGAAAGGGTGTACTGTTCTAATGTGTTAAGATCTAACAGTGTAACGGATTCTAAAACATCTGCAATTTCTACTCCATAAGCTCCAATATTTTGAATCGGAGCTGCACCTACAAAACCAGGAATAAGTGCTAAATTTTCAATTCCACCTAAGGAATTTTCAACGCAATAACTAACAAGAGAATGCCATTCAACACCTGCGTTGACAGTAAGTAATGTTGTTGAAGTATTCACTTCGGTTTTCATACCATCGATACAAGTGTGAAGAACTAAAGAATTTAAATCTTTTGTCAAAAGAATATTACTACCACCACCTAATATTTTGAGAGATTTTTTTTGTTCTTTTGCAATTTGGATGACAGACCTTGCTTCATCAATCGTAGTAACCTTACAATACTGTTCAGCAACAGCAGGTACATGAAAAGTCGTTAAGGAAGTTAAGTCTTTATGATGTTCAATCATACTATCGAACAGCTTCCCACTCTTCAGAAGTAGATTTACCAAATACTAATACAGATAACCAATTAGTAAACCAGGTGAACATAATTCGGCTATAGCCAAATTTTCTAAATCTACGGGGAGATTCGTATACAAGGATATTCTTTGCAAATCCAACTGTTCCAATTTTTGAAATTCGATGCATCAAATCAAAATCTTCACCAGCAGCTACTTTTGGATTATATCCGCCAACTTTTTTGAATATTTTGGATTTAACTACTTGACATTCTCCTCGACCCATTCCCAAGCCAATTTTATTGAGAAAATGTAAATACACATTAAAAAATGAATGAAAAAGTTTATCACTCAATCTACTTTCAGCAGGAGATATCTTCACTGGGAATGCTAAAGCATCACATGGCCGGAGTGAGCCTTTTCCTTTTGACCATAAAACTATTTCTTCAAAAAACATTTCAGGATTAGCAATGGTTGTGTCTCCATTCAAGAAGACTAAAATGTCCCCAGATGCTTTTTCAGCTCCCAGATTCCTTCCTTCAGATATTCTTTGTTTTCGATTCTCTTTATGAACTACAACAATGTCTGCATATTGCTTGGCTATAGAAACTGTAGCATCTTTCGAACCACCATCACTCACAATTACTTCAATATTATACATTTTCTTTCTTGAAGAAGTAAACAACTCCAACGTAAGTGGAAGTAATTTCTCTTCTTCTAAAACCGGTATAATGATGCTAATTAATGGTGTCGATAATTGTTCAAGATGAATATCTTCATTGCTGATAGAATCAGTAACGACAAAATCATCTTGGTCAATATCGCGCATCCGAAAAACTTCTACAGATAAACTGTTCAAAAATCAAAAAATTTAAAGTACTAAAAAAGGAAACATTACTGCAAATTTAACATCTTTTCCGATAACTATTGCAGGAGATGGAAATTTATAGTGATTAAATGTTTGCACTAACCAATTAACAATGTTCGAATTTGTTTCAGGAATTAACCGAGTAAGATTATAATCTAAGCCAATAACAACATTTCTTTCAATAAGAGAATTGCCTTGAGAATCAAAATATTCCATATTTCTCACATTATATCCAATTGACAAATTCAACCAATCTGGCCAAAAGTTTTTTACTGTTTCAGGAAGAATATTTTCCATTTCGACAGATAAATGGTATGTCATCGAGTGGTAATCATCAAAAACTGCCGTTTCATGAACCATAGGTCTATCCCCAACCCAACGAGACGGTATAAACTGTACTTTTGGAGTAAAGTTTTGTAAGAGAGGAACTTCATATTGAGCTAAATAATACCAAGCTCCAAGATAATTTGCAATTGCATCTGATGGACTAAATCCCCAATTAGAACCGTAACCATCTTGTATTTCAACAAAGGTTTGGTACATCATTCCACCCAATGCACCCAATGCATAAGCTGTTCGTAAAGGAACACCAGAGGCAATAATGCCTTCACCTATTAAATAGGAAACAACGTATCCACCATAAAAATGTCCTAATTTATCTGCTCGTAAGGAGTAGTTTCCATCTTCTTGGACATGAAAGGCAGAACGATTATCAGACCACCATGCATTTTTCTGATACAAATATAATCCTGTACACGCCCCACCAGCAATTCCAGCTGTTATAGTAGCAGGAACCCAATCGAATGATTGCTTACTATTAGGAGCTTCACCATCAACAGTATATCGTTTACTTCCTGCATACGTATAAGGCTTTAAAACTTGAATTGGTTTGACTTCAACTACTTTGCTACTTACGTTAGTATCATTTTGAAATATTGGGTCAACATCTAATTTGTTGAATGCAATTTGCGATTCACTCCAAAATATAGAATCTGAAGTTTCCACTTTAGAAATTTGAGCTTCTCCTTTTAAGGTTACGATTGAAGAATCACTGAGTGAAAAGACACTTTCAGTATTGACAACAAACACAAGAAGAAGAAACAAGACAATTTTCATTAGACAGAAGTAGTTGTAACAGATGTTTTAATGACATTTCTATCGATTAATGCAGGGAAATAGGCAACAACTTCCGATGGTTTTGGTCTACCACCAGCAAAACCAGTAACTGAAGGAGGTCCAGTTAGAATCAATGGTGCTAATTCTTTACAAAATCTGTTGACATTAGCATAGGATTTTCCTCGAACACCAATTCTCATCATAACCTCATTAGGTACTATTGGTGCAGCAGCTGCTCCAAAACATGCATTCATTCCGATATATTCAGTACGAATTTCATCAAATGATAAACCCAAATTTTCAAGTCGTTTGCGAAGTATTCTATCCGCCATAGATGCTTTTTCATACGCTTCAGGAGCTGCGTATGTAAGAGAACCAAATGCAACAAAACCATCTTCATACGATGCAGAAACCTTTAAAAATGGAGTACGAGGTTTACCGGTAATGCCATAAACTTTCACAGTATCATTCCCCAAATCTTCTAACTTAATCGAAGAAAAGTCTGCAATACAATCTGGAGTAATATATTCTTCAGGATTTCCAATTTCGTACATCAATTGTTCAGAAACAGTTTCACGAGAAACCTTACCACCAGTATTTTTATGTTTTGTAACGTGAAATGAACCATCAGGAAATGCCTCAATGATAGGAAAACCAACATTTTCCATATTTTCTAATGATTTCCAATCACCCAAAAAGTTTCCACCACTTGCTTGAGCACCACATTCATTGATATGACCAGCAACTGTACCAGCAGCCATCAAATCAACATTATTGATATCCCATCCAAATTCGTAAATCATTGGTGCAAGCGTTAAACCGGTATCTGTAGTTCTACCAGTGATGATAATATTTGCACCTTGTCGAAGCGCCTCAACAATTGGTTCTGCTCCCAAATAAACATTTGCAGAAAGTAGTTTATCTTTCACTTCATTAATAGGTACCCCGGTCTCCATATGCTTCATGGAATGACCTTGGTCAATGAGTTCAGTGATAGAAGGCAAAATATTATCACCTGTGACAATCGCAATTTTAAATCCAGAAAGACCTAATTTTTTTGCACCTTCTATAATGGCATCTCGAGCAGCTTCGGGATGTACACCACCACCATTGGAAATCATGGTGATATTGTTTTTCAATAAATGTGGTAATACATCCAACGTCGTATCAACCAAATCTTTCGCATACCCTAGAAGAGGATTTTTATTTTTTTGCTTTTGCATTATAGACATTGTTACTTCAGCCAAATAGTCCATAACCAAATAATCAACTGGACCTAAAGTAACTTGTTGCAAAGGAGCAGTCAGCAAATCTCCCCAAAAACCTTGACCAGAAGCGATACGAATTGATTGTTTCATAAGAATTGTTAAGAATTTTCAATAATAATTTCAGCCGAAGAATAACGTTTAAAGATGTCAACCACTTTATCTAAATCTTTTGGCCTTATTTTTGTTACATAAATTTTACTCTCGTTTTTGAGTGTTATTTGAATTGAAATCCAAAACAATTCACTTTGAAAACGGAGAGTCTCTACTTGAAGATATTGAATAAAAAAAACTTCTCCAAAGTAGATATAGCGAAAGATAATTCCGTAACGATGAATAGTATGACGTTGATAACGTCCACGAATTACAACTTGCAGTATATTAACGCAAAATGCTAAAGCTGCTACATACAAAACCATTATTGGTTCTGTTTGAACAACAGACGCAATTGCAAAAATAGTAAAAAGAAAGCAATAGACAACAATAAGATAGGTTGATGTTGGATTTGAAAGTGAAAAGAGTTCTTCTCCAGTAGAAAATTCTTTTGTTAGCAACGAATCAGAAATTTGTCGAAAGGCTAAAGCTCCAAATGCTAAGCAACTGTAAGCAAATGCAACATACATTGAATAAAGAAAAACTGTAAAATCAAAATGAACCATTTTTATTTGTTATTTTTGCAATAAATAAGCATAATTAGAACGACCAATGACACCATTACACACACTATTACGACAATTACGAGAAAGAAAGGGCTTGTCTATAGACCAAGTTACCGATGTGACCAAAATCCGTCAGAAAGTGTTATATAGTTTGGAACAAGGTCATTATACTTCTCTACCAGCTATCTATATTAAATCCTTTTTAAAGACGTATGGTTCATTCTTAGGAATTCCAGATGAAGAAATTAGTGCTCGAATTGAAAATGAAGTCTTACCACTCATTAAAACTATTGAAATTCCTAAATCTACTACCAGTTCGCTAAGTTTACAACCGATTGAATATACTCAAAACGAAAGTATCACAACGTCGGTTAAGAAATTAGTTGTTGATAAAATTCGAGCAACAAGTCCTAATCAAAAAAGAACACTTTCTTTACCAGTGATACTCTCTTATACTGCGATAATTGGTTTAGTCATATTGTTGTTTATGTACTTTTTTGACAAAAAAAAGGAAATACCATTTACATCCGATTCCGTTGCAGACTCATTACAATCGGAAACAACAACAAAAAAAGAACCGTTATCAAAATTGTTCACATTTATGAACAAAGATTATCCTTCAGATTCCCTCATTTTAGAATTAAAAGCAATTGATTCTGTATGGATAAGTATTACAATCGATAACAAAAAAACTGAAGATATAGTTTTACTTCCTCAACAAGGACGTAGATTTTCTGCTGAATCCCAATATACATTGTCTACAAATAATAGTAAAAAACTCATTGCCAGACGAAATGGGAAAGATATACAATTAGCTAAATCAAACAAAGGTGGAGCAGTTAGAAATATAAAAATAACAGAAACAAAGGTAACTTCCTCATCTTCACTTTGGCAAACAGAAGCTGATCAAAAGAAAACTGAATCTAACTCCTCTGTTTCAACGACAACTAAATCTAAAAAAGAAACCGCATCAACTACTACACAGAAAAAGAAAAAGTCTGAACGAGAAGTTTCCAGACCGCCAGTAATCAAAGACGTTCCGATTCGACCTAGAAACTAACTGAAAGAACATCATGTAAACGAAGAACACCAAAAAGTTCTTCGTTTTTAATAACTGGCAATACAGAAACCTTTTTAGAACCATTTTCCATTCGTTCTACGGCATCTTTTAGCGTTAAATGAGCTTCAATGACCGATGGTAACGCATTCATCAAGGATTCGACTAATACTGAGGAAATATCCGAATGCTCAACTAAGTATCGCCGAATGTCACCATCGGTTATAATACCCACCAACTTTTTACCTTCACAGACACAAACACAACCCAAAGGAAACTTTGTCGCTTGAATAATTGCAGATTTTAAGGTATCCTTTTTACTTACTATGCCGACAACATCTACATTGTGACAAACATCTTCAATTTTCGTTGAAAGCAAATATCCTATTTGACCAGCAGGATGATTACGTACATATTCTTCTTTAGTCACACCCATAGATTCAACGATACCAAAGACAATAACATCAGATAGAATGCTATTTACGACAAAACTAACAGATGGAATTGTATTAAAAAATGGATCTTCGGTGTCGATAGGCAAGCATATTTTTACTTTACAATATATATCCAGAGGTGTAATTGATGAACTGCAAATAAGTATAATTGAGATGTTTTTGCGAATACATTCTTGACAAATAATTTCGTATTCAGCACCAATACCACTTTTAGAAAAAATAACTATTGTTGATTTTTCAGAAATACTTCCCAAATCACCATGTAATGCCTCTGTTGGATGAACAAAATGAGCAGTTTTACCAATACTTTTCAAAACAGAAGCAAATTTTTGAGCAACGAAACTTGATTTGCCAATACCTAAACAAACAACATTATTTGACTCTGATAAAATAGAAATCACATTATCAAGTGTAGGAACAATTGTAGATTGAATTTGTAGTATACTTTGCTGAATCGCCTCAAAATACGATGAATATTGTAGTTTTTGTTTCATTATCACCCAGGTGGCCAGTTCAAGTCACGACCAGCTAAAAAATGTATGTGTAAATGAAAAACTGTTTGACCAGCATCTTTACCTGTATTAACAACTAATCGATATCCATTATCATCTATTTTGAGTTTTTTAGCTAATTTCTTTGCTGTCAACAACAATTCTCCTAATATAGCAACATCCTCTGCCTTACATTCATTAATCGATGATATTCGTTTCTTTGGAACTATAAGAATATGGATAGGTGCTTGTGGAGTTACATCGCGAAAAGCAATGACAGACTCATCTTCATATTCAATAGTAGAAGGAATTTCCCTATCTATAATTTTTTCAAAAATTGTTTTCATTATCATCAAGGTTATACAAAACAAAAACTCCCCATATAAACAAATATATGGGGAGTTAATTGTATTATTCAATAAATTTTATTGAACAAAAGTCATCTTGCCAAATTGAGTACCTTCAGTAGTAGTTACACGGTAGATATATGTACCAGCAGTAACTTTAGTACCATTAGAAGTAGAACCGTCCCACTCGTAGTTGTGACGACCAGCTTCTAAATCAGAATTAACAAGAGTTTTAACTACATTTCCAAATAAGTCTACGATTTCAACTGTAGTTGCAGTTTTGAACGGCAATTCAAAAGAAATGTTCGTAGATTTATTAAATGGATTCGGGAAGTTTTGATCAACTGCCATTGTTCCAGTTTGGTTAAAGTCAAATGTAAGAACATTTGAGTAACTTGATTCTGAAGAAGATCCATCGATATCAATTTGTTTCAATCGATATTGATAAGTATTTCCAGCAACAACATTTTGATCAAAATAACCATATTGGTTCGCTACTTGAGAGTTACCAACACCGCGAACGAATTCAATTTTCTTCCATTCAGTATCTTTACCAACTTGAATACGTTGAATTTCGAAACCAGCGTTGTTAACCTCTTGAGCTGTTTCCCAGAACAAATCAACACCGCTATTACGTTTGTTACCTTCAAAGTATGTTAACTCAACAGGAATAACAATACGTTGCCAGCTTTTCATTCCTAAGAATGGACGAACCATTGGAATCCAAGAACCACGAGACAATGTATTTGTTCTACCATCAACAGGAGAAGCACCATAATGACCTAAGTGACCATAACCAGGGTTACCAATAGTTGGAGTCATTTGAGTCCAAGTATTAGAACCTTTGTTATTTTCATAAGCAAAATAGTTATCATTGATTAAATCACCATTGTTGTTACGACGACGGAAACGTCTGTCAATCAACAAATGATAACCACCAGCACCATAAGCTGTAGCAGCAGCATCAAAATTAGGTGTTCTTGAAACGTTTGTTGTTCTCATACCCATACGAGATGCGGAACCACCAAGTTCAAGACCAGTTTGACCTAATTGAGCAACACCCACCCAATAAATGCCTGGTTGTAAAATTACAGGAGTAGCTAATTTGTAATCTGTGTATTCATCGAATGTAGTTTGATCAGTTATTGGATCATAACCACGGGCAGCAGCTAATTTTGTTCCCGGTACGACAGGAGATCCTGGGATACCACCCTGATCTGGATAAATTCCAAATTCAATTACATCAGGAGATTGATTTAAGGCTGCAAAATATGCTTGGAAACCTTTGATAGTATCTTGAGCAAATAATTGGAATCTAGCTGCTAATTGACCAGCACCAGAACCAGCTTCATCACCCATAGCCCATGCATTTAAGTAGTTATGTGCTACACCTGCCCAAATACCACCTTGAGAATAACCTAATGTATTCAAACCTTTAGAAGTTCTTTGAGGAACATTTCTATCGAAGGAAGGTACATCATTTCTTGGAGTAACAGGGTCATATGCAAATGCATCACCAAAATTGATTTCAAAATCACCAAGTTGGATATTGTTTATATCACGAACATCTCTACCTGGATATTCAATAGCAGCAAGTAAATCATACAACTGACGAGTAGTTCCTGGTAAAGGTCCTCCTTGAGAAGCATCCCAGTTTGGCATAGAAACTACCAATTCATTACCTGCTGGGAGAAATGGAACTGGTGTATTACGTAAGTACACATATTGTTGTGAGTTTTGGAAAAACACCTGTGCCCAAACGCTAAATGATGAAGCAGGAACACCAGATATATTAGAAACTTTCACATCAATAGGAATTTGTGTTGCCTGAGATGCAGGAGCGATAGTATATGGCCAACGAGCTTTCACAGAAGTAATCTCTAAATCTGGAACCTCAAATGGTCTTTGGATATATATGTTATCAACGAAGAAATCATCAGCATCATCTGGAATAAAGATATCCGCTAATTGGTGATTTCTTGCAGAAACACGAAGTCGGAAACGGAAGTCACGTCCACCACCACCTGGCCAATTAATAATGGTATCAGGAATTGGTAAGAAGATTTTCAAAAATTCATCTTCATGTCCATCATCAAATAAACGAACTCTTAACCCTTGAAGAGCAGAAAGTACCGTATCTTTATCAGAACCTGGCCCATAAGAATCTGAACCGAATCCACGAATAAATCCACCAGAACCGAAGATAGTCCAAGCTGGGTTTGAAGTCTCAGCTGCAGCTCCACCACGACGAGGGAAGCTTCTCCAGTTCGCAGCACCAATGTTTGTAACAGCAGGTGTTGCAGGAGTACCATAGTTTAGACCGTTGTTAGTTGGGCGAGCAAATTCCAAAATCAAATTATCTGATGGAGTTGGAGTAGATCCACCACCAACAAATACATCTTGAGGATTATTGTTTACAACTGAACGTGGTTCAGGACCAATTAATGTTTGATCGTTCCATCCACGAGGGAAGTCTTTAGAACCACCATTTAGACCGGTTCTTTGATAAGAAACTATTAAAATTGAACCAATAGTTTGTTTACCTGGAACTTGGCGCATGTCAATAGGGAATGAACGAAGTTCATCACCACGATCAGCAGGTCCAGGAAAACCAGGAATTGGAGATTTATCAGAACCATCTAAATTTAAACGATTCATTCTAATTACAGGAGAAACTACAGTTACAGATTGAGATGAATCATTTTCTGCAAAGAAAATTCCTCTTGGAGGTAATGGATTGAAAGTAGTTGCATTACCGTTTGTAACTTCACAATCAATGTTTACCCATCTGTGTACAGAAGGCATATTTACACCATTGATTACATGGAAGTCAGATGCAAATTCAACCATAGAATCTGGATGGATTCTACGAATATTGAATAATTGTACTTGTAATGTATCATCAAATGGCCATTGATCAACAATTGGAGTACCGTCAGGACGTATAGGCTCAACCATAACAACCATTCTTAAACGACCGATTTGGTTGTCAATGAATTCAGATGTTACAAATGGAGGGAATGCGATTCTTGTAAAGCCATAAGGAGGAATACCACCAAAACGACCAGCAGGAACAGGATTTTGTACTGTTCTATACCAAGGAGTACCGCTTCCATCAGGTGCACCACCCAGGTTAGGATTGTTATTTAATGGTAATCTTGCTGCTGTAGAAACATTTGGTGTAGGAACTGAATATCCCATCCAATCAGTTCTAAAATCAGCAAGACAGTTGTTGTCTAAACAAGCAGAGTCGACAGGTACAGTACGAATATACACTCTATCACTTTGCGGTGGTAAAATCGCCTCATTAATTACACGATAACGAGCTTGGAAAATAAGTTCAGCACCGATGTCAGTTTGGTTTCCATTAGCAACGTTAATGTCTGTTAATGTACCGTTTCCATTATTACGAGCAAAGTTGTTTTGTAAGTTTTGAACTAATGCAACTGGTTGGATATTACCTAAACGCTCATCACCAGCTAATAACTCATAATTATTGATATTAGCAACAGTAATGATATCACAACATGTAGCATTGTAGAAATCTAATGGAGCTGATGCGTCTCTTCTACGAGCTCTATACTCTAAAGAGTGTAAACGCATAGTGTTTTTCCATGCTTTGAATTTCAACGCATGTGAATTAACTAATGCAGTATTTGGATCACCAGATGTAAATAATCCACCATTATTGTTGTAAGTTGTAGATTGTAAGATACGAGTGTGTCCAGTACCATTATTCCATCCAGCTCCTGAAGTAGAAGAAGCATTTCTAAATGCTCTACCAGATACGCCAATTAATGAATTCAGTCTGAAAACTTGATTTGCAGGAGTTGAGCGGTTGCTAATGATAACAACTCCTTGAAAATTCATGTAAATGAAATTCACAGAGTTATCAGTATTAGTCAGAATGACTTGTGCATTAGCAGAAGTAAAGTTTTGTTGACCAGGACGTAAATTCGGAAGTGCATTATAAGCACCTAAAGGAGTGTTTTTAGTACGAATTGGTGCGATATTCTCAAAATAGATTGTCAATGAATCATTTGAGATGTTTGTTCCAGAACGTCTGTAAAATACTCTACCAAAATCTTCACGTTGAACTAAAGCTTCATTCCATTGAGACAAATGCAAATCACCCCAGAAAGGAGCAATAATTGGAGCATTGTTAGTATAAGGGAAAAAACCTGTTCTAGCACGGATACCTGCTAAAGCTGTAGCTGGTGCACCACCACATGCTATTGATTGGAATCCCCAATTATCTGGATTTGGATCTCCAGTAGATGGTAATGTGTAATTCACAAAATCTCTACCAGATCCAACAAATCCAGTTCTATCTTCCGACATAGGATTGTAAGCTAATCTAGTAGTTTTGGTTGTATTGTCAGTGTATGTATATCTATTATTAGATAATGCAATTACCCCATTAGTAGATACATAAAAACTGTCATAAGGAACACCATTGAAATAGAAAACGCGACCATTTTTAAAGATAGGAATTGGACCAGCAAATGCATCATCGGTTGTATCGTTAGCATCACCTGGGTTGCGGAAAAAGTTCCCATTGTCTTGTGCACCTGGATTCAAACTCCAAGCATTAGGACCATTAAAAATACGTCTCCAATTATCTGTTCCACCAGCTGGATCGCCGTTTTCAATGAATGGAACTGGAACAGGACGTGGTCTCCAAAAATCTCCAGCAACCTCATCAAAATTATCGACTACATAATAGCCAGATGAGGCAGCCGAACGAGACCAGTGGTTGTTGTTGCTAGAAAATGGTTGGGGGTAATGTGCATCTGGAACAGAAACTCCAGGACCCCAAGCACTTCTTCGTAAGACTGCTTCACCATCATCTTCAGCTAACAACGAGCTAAAGCTAATGAGAAGCGTCATTGCAAGTATTAGCAATTTCTTACTCATAATAAACATACCTTGTAAAGAATTAAACATGTGTATAAATTTTTTTCTAATGTAATGAATTAATCGGTTGAGTAGCAAACATTTTGGCACTCAACAATGCAAGTTATGGAAATTTTACAAGAAAAACAATAGTTTTCTTAAAAAAATATGAATTTACCGTTTGATTCTATATCCTTTATCTTCATTTTCAAATATCCATGCCACAACTTTTCCTTCATCAATTGTTTCAAAGTTATCCCAAAATGCACTATCATATTGATATAATGAACCTGTTTCGCTTTGTAAATTTTGTTCAGTTTGAAATTTTATTTTTTTGAAAATATTTTTCCAAAATTCGAAATTTTCTTTTCGTAAATCTATCCAACCATCATAACACCACTTCGAAACATTTTCGGAATTGATTGGAATTTTTTGAGCATTTTTTTGTAGTGGTATGATAATTTCTTTTCCTCGTAAATATGATATTCCGTCAGAAAGTAATATCACCAAACCAATACTGAGCATCTCTTTTCTTATAATACTGTTTGAGCGTACTAATAGTTCCAATTTGGAAGATATATCTTCATTTGGGGTATATATAATATTTTCAAAATTACCAAAAACAGTTTTAAGTAAAAATGCTTCATAAAGTAACTTGGAAAGTCTTGGTGGACCTAACATTTCAAAGGCTATGGACGAAGTATTTGTTTTTGCTTCTAAATTTCGTAATGTGGTTAATGCTTTGTTACGTAAAATACCTCCACGATAAGATGGTCCTAATACTGATGCATCTAAGCTTTGGATAATTTCATAACCCGTATTTCCACCCAATATTTCAGAAACAGTATACTGAGCAATTTCTTCTGGGGTAATAATTTCCATCAACCCTAAAGAAGATATTGTTTCAAATTCAGCTCTTGAAAAAACTCCATTTTCACCTGTATCTATAAATACAGACTTATATGTTTCACCGGTTTCAATTATTCCATCAAATTGTTTGAAGTCGAATGTTGAATTTAGTTTCATAGGATTAGGCATATCTACTAATTCTATCTCTTTTCCTTTTCGTTTTATTGGTTTGTAACCAATTTCTTTCCAAGCAATTGTTGCAGATGGTTTAATCTCTTTGATAATTGGTCCCTCGGGAGTTCTTGCCATTAAAAATAACAATAATGATTGTGCTCCGGCTACTGATGCTTTAGCGAGCAATACACGTGATGGCTTTTCTTCACTATGAGTAAATGGAATATTCAATCCCATACCACCAGTTCCAGAAGTACCTATTTTAATATACATTGTTGTCGCAGCATCTAATAATCCTCTGTAAAGAATTTGTATATGTCGAATGAGTTGAGGGATGTAATCACTTGATAACATTCGTTCTACACTTTCAGATGTTATCGTACCATTTGCTATTTCATGTTGTAATTTTGCAGCTGATGAATAGATATCCTGATATGCTATTGCCGTAGCTGTATTAATGCAATCTATGACAACATTTGGTTTCTTTTCTAAAAGTAATTGATACAATGCTGAATGTTGTAGTCTTTCGGTTGAAAGTTCGTTGAAAATATCTTCAACAACTTCAGTTCGAGTGATATCATTTGAAAGTAACAAATTTTTTGTTGTATCTTTCCATTCAGTTCGTGTAAATACATCTCCCCACCATGCCTCAAATGTTGATTGAGGGAGAGAAGGGAATTCATTTCGTAATTTTTCAACTGCTTGTTCTGCTTCTGACTGTTTTAACGACGTAACAATTAATTTTTGGGGTGAATGCTCAATTAACTTACGACAAATCGCATGTCCTACCAAACCGAAACCACCTAAGACTAAGACTGTGGAATTGTTTATTTGCATTAATTTTTACTGTATGTTGAAAGTATATTCTGCAAAGATACATTATTTTTAGAACAAAGTGAAATCCAATTTCTAGCGGATATTTAAAATTCAATATCAAAAAATCAAAAATCAATTACGACACTTTTTGTACTTTTGTAAAAACGAACATATTTCTTTTAATTATGCAAACAATTCAAGAACTCTTTGACGGCATTCTTTCTCAAAATTCAAGAGCATTATCAAAAGGAATTACACTCATTGAGAGTAATTTAGAAACTGATACTTATAAAGCAAATCAATTAGTAGAATTATGTTTACAAATTCCATCAAAATCATTACGTATCGGAATTTCTGGAATTCCTGGAGTTGGGAAAAGTACATTCATTGATACATTTGGAACATATCTATGCTCAAATGGTTATTCAGTTGCTGTTTTAGCAGTAGACCCAACTTCTTCCATTTCCAAAGGTTCAATTTTGGGTGATAAAACTCGTATGAGCTCACTTTCTCAGATGCAAAATTGTTTTATCAGGCCAAGTCCTTCAGGTGGTTCTTTGGGGGGAGTGACTAAAAAGATGAGAGAAACAATTTTACTTTGTGAGGCTGCTGGGTATGATTATATTTTTATTGAGACTGTGGGTGTAGGTCAAAATGAAATTACCGTTCGATCAATGACAGATTTGTTTTTGCTTCTTATGATTGCAGGTGCTGGTGATGAATTACAAGGTTTTAAGCGTGGAATAACGGAAATAAGCGATATAATTTTAGTCAATAAAGCAGATGGAGATCAAAAGATGGCTTCTGCACTAACAAAGGCAGAATATCAACGTGCAGTCAAATTTTTAACTCCATCCACTGCTGGATGGGAAACATTAGTCCAAACATTTAGTTCATTAGATTCATCAGATTGTGAAAACTTATTTCATCATATTACTTCATTTAATACACATATATTATCTACTGGTATAGTATCTCAAAGAAGACGAGAACAAGAAATACAATGGTTTGATGATTTGCTTCATTCTATAGCCTTTATGTACTTTTTTCATTCTTCATTAAGGATTGAATTTGTCAATGATTTAAAAAAGCAAATATCATCTGGGACAATTAATGCTACGATAGCTATTAATAAAGTCGTAAATGAAATGAAATAATAATGAATAAAAGTGAAAAAATCCTTTGATTATTCATTGAAAAGAAGTATTTTTGTACAATTAGTCAAAATTATCATCATATAATCCAAATAAGGAGTTATACAACAATGACAAACCAAGAATTTTTAACGACTCTCGATAGCATTATTGCAGAACGTCATGCTTTGCAACATCCGTTTTACCAAATGTGGAACGAAGGTGCTTTGACTATTGATATGCTTCGCGAATATGCAAAAGAATATTATCTCCATGTTCACAATTTTCCAACATATGTGAGTGCAACTCATGCTAATTGCGATGACATTAAAATTCGTCAAATGCTATTGGAAAATTTAGTTGAAGAAGAACAAGGTGAAAATAATCACCCAGAACTTTGGTTACGTTTTGGTGATTCCTTAGGAATCTCTCGAGAAGAGATGCTTACTCGTAATCATTCAGCTCAAACAAAACTTTCTGTGAAAATTTTGAAAGATCTATCGAAAAACGATAATCCTGCTGTTGGACTAGCTGCATTGTATGCGTATGAGTCTCAAGTGCCAGAAGTTGCTACTACCAAAATTGAAGGTCTGAAAAAACATTATGATTTAGATACTAAAGATGCATTAGAATTTTTCCAAGTTCATGAACATGCTGATGAAATTCATAGAATTGTTACTCGTGAAGCATTGGTAGAACTTTGTAAAACAGATTCTCAAAAAGAAATAGCACTTGATGCAACTCGTGAAGCAGCAGATGCTTTAAATCTATTGTTAGATGGTGTTTACGAAAAATATTGTTCATCTCCATCGTTGAATTAATCTAGTAAAATTTTAAATTGAATGAAAAGCCTGATGCGAATCAGGCTTTTTTTTTGCATAACTATTTCAATATTACCATAATGTTACCATTTGGTAACATTGATATTAATTTTTGATTATTTTTGATGTATTCTTTAGATTTGCGAGCTTTTTTAACAATTGGTTACTCATTTTGAAAACTCTCATTACCATCGTATTCTTTTTTCTTTTAATCATTCCAAATACTATCCTTAGTAAAAATGATACTACATTTGCACCCAATGAAAAATCTTCATGGTATGATAGATTAAGTATCCGTGGATATACTCAATTTCGTTATAATCAATTGTATGAGTCTAATTCTAATTTGCAATGTGAACAATGTGATGCCTCTTGGGGAGGTAATGGGGGATTCTCTTTTAGACGAATTCGACTAATTTTTTTTGGGAATATAACTGATCATGTCTACATGTATATTCAACCGGATTTTGCAGCAACAGGTCCGAATAATACACTACAGTATGCTCAAATTAGAGACGCTTATTTTGATATAGGTCTAAATAAAAACAATGAATTTCGATTTAGAATTGGTCAAAGTAAAATTCCTTATGGCTACGAAAACATGCAATCTTCTGGCAATAGAATTCCTTTAGATAGAGCTGATGCTCTCAATAGTGCCGTTGTAAATGAACGCGCAATAGGCACATTTTTTTATTGGGCTCCGAAAGATGTAAGAGAACTCTATTCAAAAATGGGAAATACAAGATTAAAAGGCTCTGGTGATTATGGTGTTATATCATTTGGTGTTTATAATGGTCAAGCATTAAACAGAAGAGAGCAAAATTCTACTTTACATACAGTTGGTAAGTTAACTTATCCTTTTCAATGGAAAGAACAGATTATAGAACCTTCTATTTTTGCTTATACTGGGAAATATGTACTTACTACTGACCAGTTAAGACCAGGTGTCAAGGTGAAATCAGATAGAGAATATCAAGATTATCGAATTGGTGGTTCAATTTCTATTGCTCCTCAACCGTTTGGACTTTTGGCAGAATTTAATGCTGGTCAAGGACCTGAATTTAACAAAGAAACAGATTCAATAGAAACAAGAAATCTTCATGGAGGATTCGTTACACTTAGCTATTTTCAAGATTTTGGTTCCTTTTCCATGATGCCATATATCAGAGCTCAGTATTACAAGGGTGGAAAAAAGCATGAAAATGATGCAAGAAGTTATGATATTCAAGAATTAAATATCGGAATTGAATGGCAACCTATAGAAAGTTTAGAATTAGTTTCTGAATTTGTTATTTCTTCTCGTAGATACGAAGATTTCATTCTTCAAAACAATCTACAAACTGGTTCATTACTACGATTGCAAGCTCAAATCAGTTATTAATTACGTCGTCAAATTATAAAATGAATTATTTCGCACTTTTGGGTGTTTAAACCAAAAGTGCATTTTTTTCTTTATTCCAACCAAAAGAACAATATGTCAGTGTGTTTGACTGAACTTGAAGAATATTCTACCAAAGATTCTGTATACACAGAATATTTGCATTCCCACCCCAAAACGGTATCAGCATTTCGTTCGATGCAAAATGGTTCCTATTGGTTCGAGAGACTTTTATCATTGGAACATTCATGGAAACAACGAATTGGTCAGCAAAAAAAAGTTGTTATATCATACTCAAAACCACCACAATCTGCAAAAAATGCACCTTATTATGATGTAGTCTATGGAGGTGGTGGTCTAGCAACCATTCATGCTGCAGCAATGGCAAAATTACACAATTTAAAACCATTAGTTTTTGATAAATTCACTGTGGGGATAACTCATCGTGATTGGAATATATCTCAAGTTGAATTTGATAGACTTGTTGAAATTGGTTTATTGACCAAAGAACAAGCTGATGAGGTTGTTGTTCGTAGATATAAGAATGGATTTGTTGAGTTTTTTTCTGAAAATTCAGAATTCAAAGGTGACAGGATTTGGATGGATGGCGTTTTAGATATGGCAGTGTCTGCAAACGATTTATTACACACTTGTAAAGATATACTCATAGAAAATGGTGGATCGTTTTCTCATTCAACTACATTTTCACACGTATGGGTTTATGATGGAAAGGCAACTATAGAAATTATAAAAGATGGGGTCGTTTCCTATCTTCAATGTGCAGTATTTGTCGATTGTATGGGTTCATATTCACCTGTGGCACAACAGCTTAATCCCAAAGGTTCATTCACCCATTGTTGCCCAACAGTCGGTACTATATCAAGTGGATTTGTTCAAGGTACTCAAAAAGACGAGGTAGATCCATCAATAGGAGAAATACTATTAACTTTGGATGATGCACAACCTGACGGACGACAGTTTATATGGGAAGGTTTCCCATCCAAGGATGATGAATTTGTTACGTATCTTTTTTTCTATGATGAAATTGATAGTGAAACAGATAAATCATTGCTCAATCTATTTGAGATATTTTTTGAAAAACTACCAACGTATAAGAAGTTAGGTGAAAATTTTGATTATGGCAGACCCGCATTTGGAATGATTCCGTCTATTTTGCACCCAACATTACGAAACTCACGAATAGTTGCTACAGATTCTATCCTCTGTTTGGGAGACTCTGCTGCTCTAAGTTCGCCCTTGACTTATTGCGGTTTTGGTTCTTTTGTGAGAAATTTTGACAGAACTACGACCCTTTTATCGTATGCTATCAAAAACAAATTGACTAATGTGGAGTATTTGTCTGAAATTAATGCATATGAACCAAATGTTTCAATTGTAGGAAATTTTGCAAAGTTTTTAGTTGGGAAGAAAAAGTTTGAAACAAATACTGTCAATTCTATGATGAATATGATAGTTTCAATTTTACAGGAATTGCCAAAATCAGTTGCAAAAAGTCTCTTTACAGATACATTGAAATGGGAAGATTACAACAAATTGATGTCGTCTGTTCCAGTGAAATATCCGAATTCATATTCGTACTTATTCAAACATCATGGTTTAATAGGACTCCTCCGTTGGGCTAAGAATTTTTTAGGTTTTACAGCATATCATTTTTTGACAAAAAAGAAGAATTCAATTTCTAAATCTCAAATCCAACAGCAATCTAAAGGCTCAAAAACATTTTCACAATTAGTTACATATTTTCATTCTCAAAAAAGTAACACATTCCCAATTTGAATGTAATTATGCTCTATAAATCATCGAAATCGTTAGTATTTTTGAAACAATGAAAGAAAAGTGGTGTGATTTTTCTATATTTGTAAATACTTTTCCATATAAGAAGTACTTTTACAATGAAAAACACCATCGCAATTTTCCTTTTTTCTGTTCTTTTTGTCGCTAATTTGGCGTCACAAAGCCTTCAATATGAAGATAAAATTATTGGAAGACATTACGATGAAGTTATTGGCGTTTTTGTTAACTCAAATGATACAAAGGTAGTAACATCATCTTTAGATGAAACGTGTAAAGTATGGGAATTACCCTCTGGAAAAGAGCTTTTCACTTTAGAGGGGCATTTAGGTGCAGTCTATAATGTCTCATTTTCTGGTAATGACAAATATATAGCCTCTGGAAGTGCAGACAGAACAGTTAAAATTTGGGATGCATCAAATGGAGAACTTATCACAACGCTCAAGGGTCATACCGGAGAAGTGATTGGCGTATTTTTCAGTCAAGATGATGAAAGCAAATTTGTTGCTTCTACCAGTTTTGATGGAACAGTCAAATTGTGGGATTTACAACTACAATCTGAAGTTAAAACACTTCGTGGTCATGTTGGACAAACCAATAATGTTGCCTATTCATACGATTCAAAATATTTGGCTTCTTGTGGGGATGATAAAAAAATCTTTATTTGGTCTACTGACTTGACGACAAAAACTCCTCTCAAAATATTAGAAGGTCATGAAGCACCTGTTTTGTCTGTACTATTTTCTTATGATAACCAAACACTCATTTCAAGCGATCAAAACGGTGAATTACGTTTTTGGTCAATGAAAGATTGGACTTTGCTGAAAACAATCAAAGCTCACTCTGATTTAATCCAAGACTTTTCATTTACAGAGGATGATAAAACCATCGTTACTGTTAGTTTGGATAAATATCTTAAGTTATGGGATGCAAAAACTGGAACAGAATTGTATTCAAAAAATTTGGAAGTAGAGGCATGGTCAGTTGATTTAACATCGAAAGCTGAAATATTAATAGTTGGTTGTGCTGATGGAAATGTCAAAAAATTAGATATTGTAAAAAGGGCGACTTCTAAATCTCCTAAAGCTACAAAGAAAGGGAAAAAATAATGAGATTGATTGTTATGTTTGCATTATTTTTTCTTCCAATTGTCAGCTTTTCTCAAGGAGTTGTCAATCTAACAGGAATTGTTCTTGATGAAGGAACAAGAAAACCAGTGGCAGCAAAACTTCAGTTTTTTGATACAAATAATAAACGAGTGAGTGAAGTTCCTTCTTCCAAATCAGATGGTGAATATTCTGCTGCAGGATTAAAAGCTGGAGAATATACTGTGAAAATTTTAGCGAATGGATATTTCACAGAATCATTTCCTATTTCTATTCCCAAAACAGATAAATACTCTGAAATTTCCCATGATTTTATTATCAAAGAAAAGAAATTATTTCAATCTTTTTTGCTTGCAACATCGCCATTTGAAAGAAATAAATCGAAACTTCGTATTGGATTTGAAGATTATTTAGAGTCATTTTTAACCATTCTTAAAAACAATGAAGAAGTAACTATTGAAATCCAAACGTATTTGGACTCAAAAGGTAACAAACCTGGTTTAGCAAAAGAACGTTCAAGAAATTTAGTGGAATATTTTATTTCAAAAGGTATAAATCAAGAGCGAATAACGTTTTCATCAACGGAAACCGTTGATACAAAAAACCCACCCCCCACCAAATCAGGTGCAAAAGGGAAACGATATGTAGGAAGCACCTATATTGTTATCACAAAAATTTAATCCTTCGTTTAGATAGTATAGCTGTATGAATTCTCGTCGTTCCTTCGTAAAAACCTTACTCTATACTACTGGTTCGTTATATGTTGGTTCAAGTTTATTTGGCTGTAAAAAAGTCGAAAAAGCGGAGTTAGAACAACACATATCAGGATCAGACATTCGTGCTATGGAGCAAATTTCCTTAGTTCGTCAGCGTGTTCGTAGAGCTCATACCTATTTACGTGATCATCAGTCTTTTCCAGAACCAACAGTTGTTAAAGAATTAGATTGTGTCATTATTGGTTCAGGTTATGCAGGTATAACAGCCGCACATATACTTCGTAAGGAAAAAAAATCATTTGTTCTCATTGAAAACGAAGACAGACCCGGTGGTGCTGCAGTTAATTATACTTGGAATGATATTGAAATTCCATTAGGATCTTCTTACTTTGTAGATTATTCTGACACTCTCAAATCAATGAGCAAAGAAGTTGGTATTTCTCCAATTACCATCAATGGTGATGCTCTTTTTTACAAGGGTGAATATTATAATGACTTTTGGAAAGAAGATACCATGAAAGTCTTAGCTTCATCACCAAAAGAATTAGAAATTCTCCAGAAATTCAAAAAAGACGTTTTGGCTATGGAAGTACCTACCTATCCGGTATCTCCTACATTGAATAAACAACACCACGAATACGATTTGCAATCTGTTGAGTCATTAATCAACAATAAATACCCATCAGAATTACTTCGAGAATATTTGAATCTTTACACTCTTTCCTCAATGGGTGGGGAAGTTTCGAAAGTCAACCTTTATTCATTTTTCAATTTTTATCAGAGTGAAATGGGTGAAGAAAATGGGTATCCACGATATTCATTTGTTGGTGGAACGCATACGTTACCAAAGATGTATTCACAGTTAATTGGAGATTCATTTCAACCAAATACCATGGCTGTTCGTATAGAACAAATTGACAAAAAAGTCCATATTACTTGTATCAATAACGAAGATAAACCAATAAAATACATTGCAAATTCATGTATTTTATCAACACAAAAGTTTTTGGCTCAACATCTTATTCCTGATTTACCCGCTATATACCGAGAAACCTTCTCAAAGATTGAGTATGCTCCTTATACGACTATTCACTTATGTGCAAATGAGCCATTAACGAACAATTCTGCGTTTGATACGTGGGTATTGCCTAAATCAAAACATTTTGTCGATATTGTCAATCCAACACAATTGAATAAGAAAAAAACGAATACGGTAGTTTCATTATTCAATCCAATTCCTCAAGATTTACGTCATAATTTGCTGAGTGATGAATTTGCAATACAATTAACAGAAAATGCTGTAGATTATGCTTGTAAACTAATGAAAATTAATAAGGATATATTGCAACAGGTGGTCTTTTTCGGATGGGGACATATGCTGGTGGTGCCAACAGTTGGTAGTCATTCTATGCTCACTCAACTAAGCAACAAACCATTGGGTTCTATCTTTTTTGCTCACACAGATAATGATTGTGCACCTGCGATAGAAAATGCGGTTGCTCACGGTGAATATACCGCCAATATGGTTCTTCAACATCTCAAAACGTCATAAAAAAAAGTGTTATTTCTAACACTTTTCTTGTTTCTTCTACATTCCTAATTCTGTCATCATAAACCGCAACTCACGTGAAAGTCCTTCGACAGTTTGTTTAACAGACTTACCACTTCCATGACCAGAATCATATTCGATATGCAGTAAAATAGGATTTTTCTGAGCCGGATTCTGACGTGCCATTGCAACAAACTTTTTCGCATGCAATGGATCTACTCGTGTATCATTTTCCCCTGCACTGACGAACATTGTTGGCAATGGTACGCCATTTTTGATATTATGATACGGAGAATATTTTAACAATGTTTGGAAATCTTCTGCTTTATCGGGATCACCATATTCAGGTATCCAATAACGAGCAATCAGAAATTTATGGTAGCGAATCATATCCAAAAGTGGAACCATACAGAATGCTACCTTGAATAATTCAGGACGTTGCGTAATAACAGCACCAACTAACAAGCCTCCATTCGAGCCACCTTTAAGTGCTAACCTTTGTGGGTTAGTGTATTTTTCTTTGATAAGATATTCTGCTGCTGCGATACAATCATCAAAAACATTCTGCTTTTTGTCCAACATCCCAGCTTTATGCCATTCTTCTCCAAATTCATCTCCACCTCGTAAACCTGCCCACGCATAAACACCACCACGTTGAATGAATGAAGCGGTGGTACCAATAAATCTTGGAGAAATTCCAACATTGAATCCACCATAACCATACAACATCGTTGGGTTATTCCCATCCAATTTCATTCCTTTTTTGTGGACTATGTACATAGGAATTTTAGTTCCGTCTTTGGAAGGATAATACACAAATTTCGATTCAATATCTTTTGTGTTTATTTTCACATCCTCACGATAAATTTGCGTCGTTTTCCAAGTAGCTTCATCAATCAAATAAACAGTAGAAGGTGAGGTGAAAGAAGATATGGAAGCTCGTAGTTTTTTTGAGACCACATCGTATGAAATTCCCTCTAGATTACCTATTTCGGGGAAAGAAATATCGGTAATAAATTTTCCATCAAGAGTGTATACTTTTAGACGTGAAATTAATTCATGCTTTATTTGAACAATCAAATGGTTATCTGTAATCGTAAAACCTTCTAAGACATCATTACTTTGAGGAATAAGTTCTTTCCAATTCTCAAATTGGGGTTTTTGAAAATCTGCAACCATAATTTTGAACTTTGGAGCTTGGTGATTTGTGTAAAAATACATCTTGTCTTTATGGAAATCACTATAAGCTCGAAACTCTTTGCTTGAGTAAATTTCAATTGGTTCTTTATCAATTCCATGACGTTGAATTTTAATCGTATTTGAATAAAAATCGCCGTTACTATAAACGGTAACATTTGCTTCAATTGGGTCAAAAACAGAAACAAAATCTTTTGCATCATTTGCACTCGCAAGTACTATATCTTGACTATGAGGTGTTCCTAATTTGTGTTTGTAGACTTTTTGTGGAATTTGTTTATCGATGGTTTCTCTGCTTTTTGGAGAAAAATACACATATCCTTCTTCTCTACAAAATGAGATACCGCCTGAATTTTCAATAGGATTGCCAATTATTTTTCCAGTTTTTGTATCAATAATTCTATAAACATTAATCTCATCACCTTTTTTTTGTGTGGCAATAAGTGCAATTGATGTATTGATTTTTGGCTGAAAAGAAGTGATTGCTGTTTTTCCCGTTGGGTCAATAGCAATGGGGTCAAAAATAAGAATTTCTTTTCCATCTAATCGAGTAAATAGTTTAGATTGTTGTTCACCTTTTTTTCGAGAATAAAAATATTCTCTTCCAAAACGATACGATGGCGCTGTGGTGATATCTCTATCCAAATATGCTGTTATCTCATTGTCTAAACCATCATATTTTTTTGAAACTTCATCTACATACTCTATCGTAGCATCATGTTGCTTTTTTGTCCATTCAATTACCTCTGGATTAGTTTTATCTTCTAACCAACGAAATGGATCATTAATTGGAACTGAGTGTAAAGTATCTAAAATCTCACGAACAGGAGTTTCTGGAGGTGTAAACATTATTTTTTGAGAAAAGAGTGTAAACGAAGAAAAGAACAATACTGCAAAGCACCACAAAATAAGGAATTTACCGATGTTAAACATACCATTAAATTAAAAAAGTTGAAACAAAGGCACGAACACAATTCTGTCCGTCCATTGCAGCAGAGAGAATACCGCCAGCATAACCAGCTCCTTCACCACAAGGATATAATCGACGAATTTGAATATGTTGTAATGTTTGTGGGTCTCGAGGAATACGAATTGGGCTACTCGTGCGAGATTCTGCTCCAACAACAATACCATTATTACTATCATAACCACGTATTTTTTTTCCAAAATCATCAAATGCTTTTTGCAAACGTTTCTTAATAAAATCGGGGAATATTGTTTGTAATGGTAATGGTTCAATTCCTGGTATATATGAAGTTGAAGGTAAGGATGTTGAAACCTTCCCACTCACAAAATCTGGAATTCGAAGTGCTGCAGAACGTTGTAAATTTTTTCCTCCAAGTTCAAACAGATTTTTTTCAATTTGTTCTTGGAGTTTAACTCCAGCAAATACGCCGTACTTTTCCACATTTGGAATATCTTCCACATTTACTGCAACGACAACACCTGAATTTGCAAAAGGCGAATCACGACGAGACATCGACATTCCATTGACAACAATTTCTTTTGGATTTGTTGCTGCTGGTACAATGAGTCCACCCGGACACATACAAAATGAAAACACACCTCGTCCTTCAACTTGAGTAACTAATTTATAACTTGAGGCAGGTAAGAGTTTATTGCGAGGTTTTTGTCGGTATTGAGCTTCATCAATAAGTTCTTGTGGATGTTCTGCTCGAACACCAATTGCAAATGGTTTTAGCTCAAGAGCAATCTTTTGTGAATGTAATTGTTGATAAATATCTCGAGCAGAATGCCCAGTTGCCAATATAATTGCATCGCCAAATAGTTCTTTCCCATCCTCAGTTTGTACCCCAATTGCAACGTTATTTTTGATAATGAAAGAAGTTACAAAGGTTTCAAAGTAAATTTCCCCACCATTTTCTTCTATAGTTCTTCGAATATTTTGAATAATTACTGGGAGTTTGTTTGAGCCAATATGTGGGTGTGTTTCATAGAGGATTCGAGTATTAGCACCATGTTCGACCAAAAGCCGAAGTGTTTTTTCATACGTACCTCGTTTTAATGATCGAGTATAAAGTTTTCCATCGGAATAGGTACCTGCACCGCCCTCACCAAAACAGTAATTAGAATGTGGATTTACCTCTGAAAATTGCTGAATTGCTCGTAAATCCCGTCTACGAGCTTGAACATCCTTTCCACGATCGACAACAATTGGTTTAATTCCATGTTCTAATGCCTCTAAGGCAGCAAAATAGCCTGCAGGACCAGCACCAATGATAAGTAGTGTTTTCGATGAATTACCGACCTTCTGGAGTTTTTTTACTTCATCTTGTTCTTTTGAATTTGCATCGTTATCTGTAAGAACTTCAAAGGTTGTATGATAGATTATTTTGCGTGAACGTGCATCTAATGACTGTTTTACTCTACGAATACCAATGGAAGTAGTTTTTGGAATCGTCAAATTTGCTTGTGAGAGTACCTTAGGAAGCAATTCTTCGTTGGAAAGAATTTCCTCTTCGGGAAGTAAATCTACTTCAATAGTGTACTTCATTTTTTAGAATTATCGAATCTTAGCACACAATTGGAACAACAGATCTTCACGAAAATGGGAAGTTTGTAATTGCAAACCTATTGGTAATCCAGATTTGGTAAATCCTGCAGGAAACGAAATGGAGGGATTACCAGCCAAAGGCGATGATGCTGTAAAATAATCACTCAAATACATTGAAATTGGGTCGTTGGTTTTCTCGCCAATTTTAAATGGTGGAGTTGCAGTTGTTGGTAAAAATACTGCATCAACGGTTGAGAATATTTCTTTGTAAGAATTCAAAATGATTCTTCTTGCTTGTTGAGCTTTTTTGTAATACGCATCGTAATATCCAGATGACAGGACATACGTTCCAAGCATAATTCTTCGTTTTACTTCCTTGCCAAATCCTTCAGTTCTTGAGGCAGTAACATAATCAATTACATCATTGGTCAATTCACTTCTCAATCCAAAACGAACCCCATCATATCGAGAAAGATTTGATGATGCCTCAGCTGAAGTAAGAATATAATATGTTGGAATCCATGCATTATCATGTGGAATAGTTACAGTTTTAAACGTAGCTCCCAAGTCAATAAACCGTTGTTTATATTCTTGATAACGTTCTAATATCTCACTATCACAATCTTTCAAAATTGCATCTGGTAATTCACCAATAACCATTGAAGTTGGGCTAGTTTTTAACGCTTCTACTAATGAAGGATTTGTTTCAGAAGAAGCTGTGGCATCCATTGGATCATTTCCACTGATTACATCATAAAGAAGTGCAGCATCCTCTAAAGTAGTAGAAAACGTACCAATGTGATCTAATGAAGAAGCAAATGCAAATAATCCATATCGAGAAATCCGCCCATAGGTAGGCTTAAAACCATACGTATTCGTAAAAGCGGCAGGTTGACGTACAGAACCTCCAGTGTCTGAACCTAAGGAGGTATGGCAAAATTTTGCTGCTACTGCAGCTGCTGATCCACCAGATGAACCACCAGGTACACGTTCAATATCATAAGGATTTTTTACAGGTCCAAAGTACGAGGTTTCATTAGAAGAACCCATCGCAAATTCATCGAGATTTGCCTTACCAATAATTATTCCACCAGCATCTTTTAGTCGTTGAACTACAGTTGCATCATAAACGGGAGTAAAATTTTCTAAAATTTTAGACGCTGCTGTAGTTTTAATCCCTTTAGTAGAAATGTTGTCTTTTACACCAATTATCATACCTTCCAAAGCACGAGCAGTTCCATTTGCAATTCGTGTGTCAGATTCTTTTGCTTGAACTAATGCATCTTCAAAATTAGTTGTTATATAGGAATTATATGACTCATGTTCATAACGAGAAATAATAGAACCTACTTCATTGAATATTGCATTATCGGTATAAGATTGGCGTAAATCGCTATATGATTTCATTGTGTATTTTTCTTTGTTGAATCAGATTCTGTATCAGTTATTGTATTCTTTTCAGTCGAATCATCTGTTTCTTTTTCAGATGCAGTCGGAAAAGTATATGCTTGTTGAGCCAAAGCTCCTTCAACTGGTCTTATTGTTGGTATAGGCATTGGTTCTAAAGTAATTTCATCTGGTTTATTGCCCGGATCTAAGTTGTTATGATGTTCATAACCAACTTGGTCATCTTGTGTATGAATGGAAGAGACTTCATTTGCTATCGTCGAAACTTCGTTAGTTATTGAAGAAGTAACTTGATCAACTTCCTCTGACATTGTATGAATTTGTCGTGAAAATTCTTGTTGAGCTCGACGAATATGTCGAACTGCATTTCCGACAGATTTGGCTAATTCTGGAATTTTTTTTGGTCCAAAAAATAGCAAAACTGCCATTAAAATGAGTATTAGTTCACCACCACCAATATCGAACATCTACGATACCGTTGAATGTAATTGTCGAATTTCCGTTGGAAGTGTAATCATAATGGTACTACCAACATTTGGTTCTGTTGTAATAGAGAATGTACCTTTGTGAAGTTCTACGAAATTTTGCATTATTCCCAAACCAATACCCAATGCAGAATCAGCGACTGATTCTAATGTTGTTGATAATACAGTTCTGTTTTCGATTGCTTTGACAATTTCATTGCTCATTCCAACACCTTCATCTCGTATTGAGATGGTAATATAATCTGGGTTTGTTTTGCCACCAATAATGGTTACAGTTGACGATACATTCGCATGTTGAAGTGCGTTTAAAATTACATTTCGAAGTATCGTCGCAAACATTTCTTCATCTGCTTCTATTTTTAAAACAGATGCAATAGAAACAGAAAATTTAATCTTCTTTTTGATTGCTATTGTATTGAATAATTCAATTATTTCTACAACCTTATTTTTTACATTTATTGTCGATGGAATAATTTCAAAACCATTCAATTGAACCTTGCCCCAATTTAACAGATTTTCAACCATTTGATTTAATCGTTGAGAACTTTGGTACATTTCTGAGGAAAGTTGTTTCACAGTTTCAATAGAAAAATGCGATGGTTGTTTATACATCATTTCTGTAAGATTCATAAACCCTTCAATAGGCGTCCGAATATCATGGTCTATAACATCAAAGAGAACACTTTTTACTCGATTTGCTTCTTCTAACTGCTTATTTTGAAGTTCTAATTTTTTCCTATTTTCAGATAATTCGATGTGGTTTTTGACTCTTGCAGCTAATTCCATATTATTGAATGGTTTTGTGATATAATCAACTCCACCAGACTCAAAACCCTCTAAAATATCATTTTGCGTTATTCTTGCAGTAACAAAAATTACTGGAATATCTTTGTATCGCGAATCATTATTTAACTGTCGGCAAACCTCAAAACCAGACTGGTCTGGCATCATTACATCGCATAGGATCAAAGATGGTAATTGTATCGAAGTTTCCAACCATTCAAATGCCTTGCTGCCACTTGTTGCGGTCTGCACAACATACTCTTCCGCTTCCAACATTAGTTGGACTGCCATAAGATTTGACGCTAAATCATCAATAAAGAGTATTACTCTTTGCTCTGTTTGTTCCATTTTAGGTATAGATTGGTACAATAACAAGATTACAAATGTACAAAAATTATATGGATTTTGATTTTATTTCTTTGATGAAAGTTCTGAATAATTCAATAAAGTATAAAGTCCGTTTGCTGATTTTTTAAAATCAAATTGTTTTTGAACATTATTAGAATAACTCCAACGAATAATTTCTATGTTGGTTTCATCTTTGATAGTTTGTTCAGAAGTTGGCTCTCCATAAAGAACTAAAATCTTTCCAAAATCTGTTAAAACTCCATCTTTTTGATTAATTGCTGCAAATTTCGTTCTAGCTATATCTGCACGACGAAAATATTCCATTTGTGCTTCATTGAAGGAAGTAGTTGGTGTAGGATCTAACTTACGCCAGTAAGCATTAATAAACTCCCAACGTTGATAATCTGAGGCAACTTCTAAATTATTTAATTCCTTGTCTGAAAGAAGATGATACATTGCAGCAACAGCACTTTTTGAATTTTTTAAACTTTGAGCTTGATGAAAAGTAGAAATCTCAAAATATCGCTCAACCATTTGAGGATTACCCACAGATTTGATGGTAAGTTTGTATGTACCTGGAATTAACGATGACACAGGGAGTGGAAATTCAATCATTCCTCGAATTTGTATTAACGACGGAATTGGTACATTGCATTTGAAGTTCGGAACAGAAATATCTACTTTCTGAAAAATTGGTGCCGATGGATTTGATTCATCGAAAACTAACTCATAACGTTTCGCCTCTGATTTTCCCGATATAGGCGGCACTTTCCATGACCATAATTTTTCCAATTGCACTTTGTTTCCTAATAATTCAACAGAATATTCATATTCTTGTTTTGAATTAGAATAAGAGCATTGAGCTGTTACAATAATTGGTCTATGTTTGTAAGGTAATTTTCCACCAGAAGAAATTTGAATGTACAACGATTCTGAAACTTTTTCGGTAAATGAAGGAGACGCGATTGTAGGAGATGACCAAAAATCTATAACTTCGACTTTATCAGAATTTGGTGTTGGAGTTCCAACATACATCAATTGAGATTGTACCATTTGAGAACGAACTTCTTGACGTTTAATCAGTTTACCATTTTGGTCTTGTAACAACGCACTAATAGTATAAAAACCCTTTTGTAGTGTTAATCGATGGCTTTTAGTATGGCGAATATCATTCGAAAGTGTCTCTTCTTTAATATCAGCTTCTATTGTGTCTTTAAAAACAATTCGTTTTCTTATAATTCCAAGAGAATCACGGATTTCAAATTGCAATTGTATCAATGAAGAAAATTCCTTCGACGATGTAGAATTGGAATTTTTTGCAAAAAAAGGAATCATTTGATTAGAAAACTCTGAACTCAACACAACTACTCCTGAGTCGGGACATGTTGAGGGTAGCGAAATAGCATCTACGGAAAATAATCCTTGTTGAGAATACGATGAAAGTGTATTCAAGACAAATAACGTTGCAATTAAAAGAAATAATGATATTGTAAATTTCATATTCCTACAAACGAATAAGTGAAAACATTCGTTCAAAAAAAAGCCCACAATATCGTGGGCTTTGTATTATCTTGATTCTTTCAATTGTGTCATAGTAAAAAGAGATTGTAAGATAATTCCAATTTCTTTACATTTATCTCCACCGCCTGACTCTCGATCTATCACACACAACGCGTCTGTGATAATAGCTCCATTTGCCCGGAGTTCTGCAGCACTCAAAAGCAATTGTCCTGCAGTTGTAATCACGTCTTCAATTATAAGCGTCTTCTTTCCTTCAACAGAAGCACCTTCTGAAACCTTACGAGTTCCATAATCTTTCGCTTTTTTTCGAACGAAAGCAAGTGGTAGTCCTGTTTCTAATCCCAATGCAGTTGCCAAGGGAATTCCACCCATTTCTAATCCGGCTAAGACTTCAGTATCAGTTGGAACTAACAATGAAAATTCTTTTGCAATAGCCATTAAAAGCTTTGGATTTGCTTCAAAAAGATATTTATCAAAATATTCATTGCTGATTGTACCTGATCGAAGTAAGAATTCTCCCGTCAAATGGGCAACGTCGTATATAGCAATAGCTAATTCAGGTTTTGTCATTTAATAATTATTTGGTTAGTAGATTTTAACATCCGTCATCAGTATGGTCAAATAGTTCTTTTGGGAAGGAATATTCTTTCCACCAACATCCCCAAGGTACATCTGTTGGAGAACAGACATAGTGAATTACCGACCATTTTTTATCCTCTTTTTTTATGATAGCATACGTTCGTAAGCCACCATCAAAATACTCCGCTTGATCTTTTAATTTGGTTTCATCAATTTTATATAGTCTATTTTCTTTAGGGTGAGATGGTTCAAATACAAGCCAAGAATACATCCCAGTTGCAGTGTATAATACTCGCAAATCTGAAACAACAATCTTGACTGGAACACCAAAATATTTTTCAAATTCTGGGCGAATGTCATCCATCAATTCTTTTCGCTCAGCAGAACCTGTTTTTGGGGTATAATACTTTTGTGCGTACGTTAATGAAGTTGTTAAAGAAAACAACAGAATGAGAATAAGTCCTAATTTCATTGGAGTTAATTGAAGAGGAAAAAAACAAATATATTCAAATTCTCCAATTTATTTGATATAAAATGAACAACAAAGTTCAACAAACTTTCTAAAACCATCGTTTTTTTGTATTTTTGTATTCTACATCCAAAAACTAAGAAAAGTTATTCCAATGGCAGAACTAAAAAAACTCAATGTCGGTTGCGGTAAATTCATACTACCCGGTTATACAAATCTCGATATTGTTGATTACGGTGGTAATATGTTGCACGATTTGAATTCCTATCCATATCCATTCGAGGATAATGAATTTGATGAGGTTCTTTGTAGCCACATTTTAGAACATTTAGCTGATTTTCACAAACCAGTAACTGAGTTATATCGCATTACAAAACCAGGTGGTATTATCAATGTCTATGTTCCGTTCTTTTTGAATACAAAATACTTTGGTGAACCTGACCATAAAATTCCATTTTCTATTCGTTCGTTTGATAACTATGAAGATATCACAAAACGTAAATTGAAGTTTTACGAACAATGGAAACTTACTCATAGAACTAATTATGAAGGAAAAGCTCGTTTTGAAATTTTGACAAAACGTTTCCATGTTTCCAACTTTGCTGTTCTCAAATGGATGAATGCCATTGTTAATATTGAACCAGTAATGTACGAACGATTTTTTGCTGGGTTATTTTCTCCTGAAGAAGTATATTTCAAACTAAGAGTTGTAAAATAATATGTCCGTTAGAATAGAAAAAGATTCGATGGGGGAAATTTCGGTTCCTTCTTCTGCTTATTATGGTGCTCAAACTGCACGTTCACTCCACCATTTTGCTATCGGTATCGAGCGTATGCCGAACGAATTGATTCAAGCATTTGCGTTACTTAAAAAATCTGCAGCATTGGTGAATGCCGAATTGGGTGTTATGCAAACTGATAAAGCAAATCTTATCGCTCAAGTTGCTGATGAAGTTATCGCAGGAAAACTTTTCGAACACTTCCCACTATCTATTTGGCAAACTGGGTCTGGCACACAAACCAATATGAATGTGAATGAAGTGATTTCAAACCGTGCAATTGAACTTGCTGGTGGCGAAATGGGATCAAAAAAGCCAATCCATCCAAATGATGATGTCAATAAATCCCAATCTTCTAATGATACATTCCCAACTGCAATGCATATTGCAGCAGCTTCCCAACTTGTGAACTATCTTTTACCTCGTTTGCAACAACTTCGTGCTACATTCCAAGCGAAAGCAAATGAATATTCTACTATCATCAAAAGTGGTAGAACACATTTAATGGATGCAGTTCCCTTGACCTTAGGGCAAGAGTTTTCTGGATATGTTCAACAGTTAGAAATGGCTGAACAACGCATAACTGCTTCCTTGTCAGGTCTGTTCGAATTAGCAATTGGAGGTACTGCCGTTGGAACTGGTCTCAACACACATCCAGAATTTGCAGTGAAAACTGCTGAAAAAATTGCAGGATTCACTGGTTTACCATTTGTATCTGCTCCTAATAAATTTGAAGCCTTAGCAGCTCACGATGCGTTGGTGTATGCACACGGAAGTTTGAAAACCTTAGCTGCTTCGCTGATGAAAATTGCAAATGATATTCGGTGGATGGCTTCAGGTCCACGTTGTGGATTTGGTGAACTTGCTATTCCTGAAAATGAGCCAGGTTCTTCTATTATGCCTGGTAAAGTGAATCCAACTCAATCTGAGGCAATGACAATGGTGGCAACGCAAGTTTTTGGCAATGACACTACAATCAATTTTGGCGGAGCTTCTGGAAATTTTGAGTTGAATGTGTTTAAACCAGTTATTATATATAACTTCTTGCAAAGTGTTCGACTTTTAGCTGACACAATGGAAATGTTTAACGAACATTGTGCAAAAGGTATTGAGCCGATCAAAGAAAAATTACAATTTTACATGGAAAATTCTTTGATGTTAGTTACTGCATTGAACCCACATATTGGATATGATAATGCAGCAAAGATTGCAAAACATGCTCATCATAACAACACAACGTTGAAAAATGCGGCTATTGAATTAGGACTTTTGACCGCTCAACAATTTGATCAATATGTAAGACCCGAAGAGATGCTTTCTCCAAAAGGTTAATACCACTATAAACAACTATGAATACTTATAAATCGGCTGGTGTGGATATTGAAGCTGGTGAACAGTTAGTAACCAATATCAAACCTTTGGTCAAATCTACATTTACTCCAAAAGTTCTCAGTAATATTGGTTTTTTTGGTGCTATGTTCGATGCACGTTTCCCAGAATACGAACATCCTATTTTAGTTTCTTCTGCTGATGGTGTTGGTACTAAATTGAAAATCGCATTTGCGATGGATATACACTCTACTATTGGTCAAGACCTTGTCAACCATTGTGTGAACGACATTTTGGCGTGTGGTGCAGTACCATTGTACTTTTTGGATTACTTTGCAACTGGAAAACTTAACGTTGGAGTTGCTGAACAAGTCATTTCAGGATTAGTTACCGCTTGTCGCAAAAACAATTGTGCATTAATTGGTGGTGAAACTGCTGAAATGCCGTCAATGTACTCAGATGGTGAATATGATCTTGCTGGAACGATAGTTGGCGTTGTAGAGAAAAGCAACATTCTTGGCTCGGATAAAATCGCATCAGGAAGTGTACTTATTGGACTTGCTTCAACAGGCTTGCATACCAATGGATACTCTCTAGCAAGAAATGTGCTTTTCCCTAAATATGACGTGAATCAGCATTTTGATGAATTAGGAACATCATTAGGTTCAGCATTGCTATCCATCCACCGTTCATATTTGGAACCAATCAAACCACTGTTAGAAAAGCAACAAATATTAGCATTATCGCATATCACAGGAGGAGGAATTATCGGCAACACTAAACGTGTAGTTCCCGATGGATTAACCTTAGAAATTGATTGGAATGCTTGGGAAATTCCACCAATCTTCCAACTTATTCAAAAAACTGGTTCCGTATCAGATGAAGAAATGCGAGCAGCCTTCAATCTTGGTATTGGAATGATTATTATCGCTGACGAAAAAAATGTCGACACGATAATGGCACAATGTGCCGACGAAAGTCCCAAAATTATCGGCAGAATCAAATAAATTTAGAAGCCCTCTTTTCGAGGGCTTTTTTTTGACTTCTTTTCATAGGTTATTGGAACATTATTTACATAGGTAATGTTATCGTCTCTTTATAAGGAAAAAATCTATGAAAACAATTGTTATTATTGGTGGTTCAAGTGGTATTGGAAGAGCTGTTGTAGAACAGCTATTAGAAGGTGATAATTTTGTTCTCAATTACAGCAAGAATGCCACAAGTAAGGGTATATTAGACCAAAAAGTTGTGAATATTGATTTTGATGTTACTACCGAACAACCTTTGCCTCAATTACCAGATGAAGTAAATGGATTAGTTTATTGTCCCGGTTCAATTCAGTTACTCCCATTCAAACGAATTCAATCAGATGTATTTGTAAAAGATTTCGAGCTGAATGTTGGTGGTTTTATAAGAACTTTACAACAACTATTACCTGCTATATCGAAAGTTGAAAATTCGAGTGTCGTAACCTTTAGTAGTGTCGCAGTTCAACGTGGAATGAATTTCCATTCAGTTGTCGCTGCATCAAAAGGAGCTTTGGAAGCACTAACACGTTCTCTTGCTGCAGAATTCGCACCAAAAATTCGTTTCAATTGCGTAGCACCGTCTTTAACGGACACCCCATTAGCAGAGCGACTTTTAAACACCGACCAAAAAAAGCAAACCTCAGCCGACCGTCATCCTTTAAAATCAATTGGTACTCCATCAGATATTGCCTCTATGGTTAATTTTTTGCTGTCCGATAAGAGCAGGTGGATAACCGGTCAAGTCCTTCATATTGATGGTGGATTATCAACGTTATAAATATTCTTTCCTTAAGAGGGAATTTGACGTTAGTACTAAAGAGAAAGAGCATGTCCTTTCTCCTCAAAAAACGGAAACAACATTGGTTCCCCTCTTGAGGGGTGTCACGAAGTGACAGGGTGGAATTTCAGTAATAAAGAATTACCCATCACCCCATTCGCCTCTTCCGCTCAAGGGAGAGGGAGATGTTTTTAATTTGACTTTATTTGAGACGCCAATATAGGGCGTCTTTACAAATGCGACACCTTTTCAACACTTGATCCTTTGTCATAAACTTGAAGCCAATTCGTCGTCAATTCGGAATCCCTCTTTTCATATTTTTGATTACTTTTGAATACCGTTACCGAACAAGATTTACTTTCTAAATTACACAAACATTTTGGCTATTCTCAGTTTCGAACTGGACAAAAATCAGTTATCGATTCGTTGATGAATGGCAAAGATACTGTTGCAATTTTGCCAACAGGTGGCGGTAAATCGTTGTGTTATCAACTTCCTGCAGTAGTATCTGATGGGACATGTTTGGTGATTTCGCCTTTGATGTCACTTATGCAAGATCAAGTTTTTGCATTGGACAAAGCCAAAATTCCTGCGACATTTATCAATTCTTCTTTAGAGTTTAACGAAGTTCGCTATCGGTTACATCAAGCTCAAAAAGGCGAATACAAATTGCTATACATAGCTCCAGAACGCTTAGAAAACAAGCAGTTTTTGAATTTTCTGGCAACATTGAAGGTTTCATTTTTAGCAATTGATGAGGCTCACTGTATTTCGGAATGGGGTCACGATTTTCGTCCTTCGTATCGACAAATTCCTCTGATTTTTCAACACATCCCCAGAGTTCCGGTAATTGCATTAACAGCAACCGCCACCAAAGAAGTACGAAGTGATATAGCAGAAATTCTCAAACTCAATCACCCAACAGTAGTAATCAATGGTTTTGAACGCCCCAATTTGACGTTTACAACGGAAATCACCGATAACAAAGTAGACAGGTTACTTTCACTATGTGAGGATTCTACCAATCGACCGTGTATTGTATATGCTGCTTCTCGTGCAAAAGTAGAAAGTTATACACAAACCTTAGCAAAGGCAGATTTACCAGTTTTACCCTATCACGCTGGATTATCAGATTCTCAACGATCGTACAATCAACAGCGGTTTATAGAAAGTTCGAACACCATTTTAGTTGCTACAAATGCCTTTGGTATGGGTGTTGATAAACCGAATGTTCGAAGAGTGATTCATGCAGAAGCTCCAATGACATTGGAAGCATACTACCAAGAAGCGGGTCGTGCTGGAAGGGATGGAAATCCCTCAGATTGTATATTGCTCTACCATCAAAACGATAGAAGAATTCATAATTTTTTTATTGATTTACAACATCCTTCCATTGACAATATCAAAACTATCTACAATGCAATGTATGATTTACTGAAAACGCCTCTTGGTGCATTGCCGACAGGCACTTTTTCCTTCGATGAGTTTCAATTGGGAACCTATACCAAAATATCACCACAAATTATTCAATCAGTTTTGCAATTGTTTTTAAAATCATATTTACTCCGAAAAGGAAAACACGATAGTATGATTGCGATGAAGGTGATGACCACTCGAGAAAGAGTTTTGGAATTGTTAGAACAGTTTCAAGGATTCAAACGGAACGCTTTTGAAGCAATGTTACGATCAGTATCATCAGAAGTATTTTCTCAATTTGTTGAGCTATCTATTGATACGTTGATTTATAAATACTCGTTAGAGTACAAAGATATACTTTCTACTTTGGAACAATTACAAGCTATGAAGGTCATCGAAGTTGTTCAACAATCAGAATCAACAGTCGGTTTTACCATATTAAAGGAACGACAATCACTTGAATCGTTACCAATACATTTTGAGCAAATACAAAAACGTCGTGATTTTGCCTTACAAAAACTCTCCTTTGTAGAAAATTATGTCTATTCTCAAGAATGTAAACAACTGTTGTTTTTACAGTATTTCGATCAATTCGATGGCAAAGCCTGTGGTAAATGTTCTTCATGTGTTGTCAATGAACCGGCAAATATTGCACGTTCACAACGACGTGAATATCTTTTGTCGTTAGTACAACGCGTTATTGCCACGTTGAATGGTAGATATGGTAAAACGATGATTGCAGATATACTATATGGGAAAAAATCCAAAAAGGTTTTAGAAAAACAATTACATTTAGAAGATTTTTTCGGCATAGCAAAAGAATTTTCCTACGATGAAATCAAATCGGAAATTGAAGCTGGAATTTCTACTAAAAAAATTCTTAACTCTCAAACAGAATTTCCAGTACTCTTTATGCCGAATGGAGTTGAAGTCGAACCTTTTAAACGTAATGTTGTCGGAAATACAATAGTTGAGGCAACATTTGCGAACTTTACATACCAATTACAGCAGTTTCGTGCTAAAATTGCTACTGAACAGAATGTAGCAAATGATATTATTCTTAATGATGAGACCATAGCTCTTTTGGCAAATTCGCATCCGAAAAGTTTAAAAGACCTACGCAAAGTTCCCGGAATTACTTCTCAATGGATTCAAAAATATGGTTTAGCAGTTCTTGGAATTTTTTCAAACGAACCTCAATCTAGTAAACCAACATTATCGCAAACAGTTCTCAAAACAATTCAAGTGGCACAACGAGGAATGATATTCGATGATATTTGCGTTGAACGTGGTTTAAAAGAACATACGGTTACCCTTCACATTCTTCAAGCGTATGCTGCAGGAATCAAACTGCCAATCGTTCAATTTGCCTCTGATTCTGAAGTCAATGCTGTACAGGAATTTAGGAGAAAGTATCGATATAGTAATGTAAATGAAGTAGGTGCTTATTTTCAAGGCATTATCCAACCATCAACACTCAAAATTATTCTTGCATATTTAGACCAACCACAATAAAAAAAAGCCACAATATCCGAAAATATTGTGGCTTTTCTCTTTATGTAGATTCGATTACATCATTTGTTGAAATTCTTCAGCTGGAACTTCTTGAAACACAGATGTTTCAATGATGTTCTCAAATACTTTTCCAGAAAGCATTCTTGCCACAAAAGAAGGATTTTGTTGGATATACATTTGTAGTTGTTCAAATGTTACATTCGACTCTGCAGCTAATTGCATCAATTCTTCTTCAGTAATTTTCAACTGTTCTTTTTCAGCAATTTCAGAACGGATAATTTCCCATTTTGCCAATTTTTCCGCTTGTGGGCGAATTTGTCCTGCCATTTGCTGTACTGTTAATTTTTCAATTCCCGGAGATGATGCATATTGGCGTTTAATATCTTCCACCATTTCGTTCATCAATTGCCAAACCAATGACTCTGGTAAAGGAAATTCGTGCATTTCAACCAATTGGTCAACGATTTGCGTTTCCAACAGTTTTCTTGATTCTGTTTCCCAATACTGAGTGAACGATTTTTTGATATCTTCACGAGCTGCTTCAACTGAAGTCAAACGACCTTTTGTTACAGTATTAATGAGATCATCAGTCATAGGAGCTGGATTGATTTTTTCAATACTTACAATCTCAACCAATGAAGGAATATCTGAGTGATCATGATCGTGGTCATGATCGTGGTCGTGGTCATGTTGATGAGGGAAGGTAAATCGGAAGGAATCTCCAGTTTTCAAATTCAAAAAGTTCTCTTTGAATTTTGGGTCGATGTCTGGGTGATCTAAGAAGAAATTATCTTCAGTAGCTTTTCCACCGATGATTGGCATACCAGTGATAGAATCTAATTCGTGAACCTTGATTTTGACACGAACTTGATATGAATCAATAGCATCTGCTACTTCAGTAGTGCCATTATTCAATGCAATAGCGTCTAATTCTTTTTCCACATCTTCATCAGTTACATTGAAAATTGGTTTTTTCAATGTCAACGACTGATAGCCTTGCAAATCAACTTCGGGCAACACATCATAACGAATAACAAAGGTAGTTTTCGTTGGTTCTTTCCGTAAATCGCGTAAGGTTGGTTGTCCAATGACTTTAAGGTCTTGTTCTTTGATGATAGTACGGAACGATTCATCTGCAATTGATTCTAATGAATCATTTTCGATACGTTGACCGAATTTTTGTTTAACAACACTTAACGGAGCTTTTCCTTTACGGAATCCGTTGATTTCTATTTCAGGAATTGCTTCACGGTATGCTTTATCAAAATGCGGTTGCAATTCATTGGTTGTTAATGATATTTCAACTTCGCGTGAGCATCCTTCGAGGGTATGAAAGTTGGTTTCCAATTTTGTATAGTATTTGAGGGAGAAAATAGATTTGGTGGGGACGGAGAGACTTGAACTCTCATGGTGTTACCCGCTAGATCCTAAGTCTAGTGCGTCTGCCAATTTCGCCACATCCCCAGCGGATGTTTTTCAACAAGAATACAAATATACCACTTTTTTAGAAATCAACAAAATTTGATTGGGGATTTTTCAATTACTCCCCCTTAAAGGGGAGCTGACCGTAGGATTGAGGGGATTTCTTACGTAAATACCACCCCGCCATTTCATGGCACCCCTCCTAATTTAGGAGGGGAGTGTTTTTAAATTGCTCCCCTTTAAGGGGAGCTGTCCGTAGGACTGAGGGGTTTTCTTACGTAAATACCACCCCGCCATTTCATGGCACCCCTCCTAATTTAGGAGGGGAGTGTTTTTAAATTGCTCCCCTTTAAGGGGAGCTGTCCGTAGGACTGAGGGGT
>JAEUSM010000008.1 GCA_016788785.1 Candidatus Kapaibacterium sp. | reverse complement strand
GTACATTATCGTACTTAGTCGTACATTATCGTACTTAGTCGTACATTATCGTACTTAGTCGTACATTATCGTACTTAGTCGTACATTATCGTACTTAGTCGTACATTATCGTACTTTCGACAAAAAATTTAGAGTAAAAGGAAATAAAGCTCCCCAATTTCCCATGTTTATTACATTATCGTACATTATCGTACATTATCGTACATTATCGCTGATATTGTTCTAAGATTAAAGCACCTAAACCAGTTTGAACATATTTTTGGTTTCTATGTTTCAAATTGTTTTTAATGGTATGTTCAATATAATTTCTTTCAATTAAAGGGAGTATATGTCTTGTAAAGCTATCTGGATGATTCTTTAATCCGATTGAATTGAGAATTTCAGTTTTAGATTTTGGGGTGCTACAAAAATCTATTATAAATATTTCCTTCTCATCAATATCAGAAATAGTCAATGGAGAAAAAGCTCGATGAATTGGAATTTCAACAAGAAAAAATAGGCGATCAGGCTCATTTGTATCAAAGACTGGTTTTGAAGAGCCATTGACTTCTAAGGATTTGATTATGGTAGAAATTCCTGTTCCACGACCTTCTGTTAGTTTTAATTCCTTTAGAAAATCACCTATTCTTCGGTTCCTATATCGTCTGGCTCGAACTCTCCCTAAATCAAAATCAGATTGTTTTAGTGAGGGATCAACACCATTATAGCTGATAATTTCAATATGTGTAGGAAGTATTCTAATTTCAATAGGGTCTGGTAATTCATAATTTCTATGATACACAGCATTAACAATAGCTTCTTCAATTGCATTAAATGGATAATTGTAATACCTATCTGAGATTTCTTGATTTTTACGTTTAACTACTTTTTCTTTAATGACATTTGTTTTGAAATATTCAAGAACGTCTACTAACTGTTTTTGTATCGTCCCCTCAAATACTTTTTCTGTATAACTTTCAGTAAGTCCATTTGGAAACTCAATTACTTCAATAATTGCATTATTGAAAAAATCTTGAGTCTTTTTAGAGAACATTAATAAACCAATGTTTTTTGGAAATAAATGTTCATTAGACCCATAGCATAAATTCAAAGATTTAGCAAGGTCAATTAAAGACAAATTCTCACTTTCTAAATACAATTTACTTCCAATTTCTTCTAGGTGATTTCGAATTAATGATCTGCTTAAATCCGAAGTTGAAGCAAAAGTATTTACTCTATCATCAAATGGAATTTTTGCAGTTAATTGTATTAATTCCGCAGTCTGTTCCTCGTTTGGAATAATACTGGTTCCACCAAACCGTATACGATAATTCAAGTATGTTTTTTTCGAGGTAACATCATCAGGAACTTTGTAGGGTCTATTTGATCCTGATGGACACCAAATTACTAAAATGTGTTTCCCATCTAATTCTTCAAGTGAAATTCGTGGTAGGAATGACGGTTCAATTTGGTTACAATATCCTAATAGTTCTTTATTAACCTTATCAAAATCTTCTGGATTAAACCCAAAAATAGGTCTAATTGGTTTGCCATTGTTTTCTTCAACTCCGATAATTATATAACCACTCCCTTCATCATCAAAGTCGTTTGCAAATGCACAAATTGTTCTCAATATTGGAGTTGGATTCCAACCTTTTTTAAACTCTAAACGAGAACCTTCAATGATTTTTTCAGACAGAAGTTCTTCAATATTTACCGGTATTCTCATGTATTATTTTTTATTATCTTTTGCTACTTACAACATTGTACTTAATTTTTGCCAAACTGATGGATTTGTAACTAAATTGGCTAGGATATTGGATGAAACATTTTCACCAAATGATTTGAGTTTTTCAATAAACTTGCGTTTTGTTACTTTTGGGTCTGTTTGAGCAGAAAGGATTTCTTTGAATTCTTCAATTTCAGAAGCTCGTAATTCACCTTTAATCACATCTAACAGAGTTTCAATTGATATAGTAACTGTTGTTGTTTGTGTTTGATGGTTATTATTAGAAACAGCAACGTTTACACCACTATTCTCCAAAATTTCAAGATCAAAATCTGGTAACCCAAAATCATTAATTTCATCAATAAGTCCTAAGAATAAAGATTTTGAAAATGAAATTGCCGATATGAAGTTTAGACCATTGTGCATGATTGACTTTAAAGTTGAATGTGCAGGATGTTTCATTGGTAAAATTCTATGTAAGTAGTCTATACTTACTATTTTCCAACCGATAAAATCATCTTCACTTTTAAAATTATTTAATAATTCAATTCTTTTCTGAATTGACTTGATTGCTTGAGCTTTTGTAATTTGCTTCTTCTTCATAAATTCTCCTACTTAATCTGAACCCTAATTCCCTCGGAGTGGGAGGAGAATTCGGGTGCGTACATACATTGGATGGTTGCGATGCCGTTGTCAAATCCTCCACGAGTGGTTGCTCGGAGTGGGTATTCGAATACGTAGGAACCTTTTGCGAGATAGTCGATGAAGAAATGGGTCGCTACATCCTTTGTGGATTCGTAATACCCAAATCCGTCTTGCCATTTGTATTGCGATAGTACGTTGACAGGTTCGAACCCACTTCCACGCATATCTTTCAAATGCACATATTCGAGATTACGGTCTGTTTTGAGTTCGATTCTTGCAATGATTTTGTCGCCAATTTTGATTGGGCTAACAGATGTAACGGGAGTAAGCACTTTTTTTGCACCACTCATTGATTCAATGAAGAGTTGTTTTTTCAATCGAAGGTTTGTTTCGGAAGATTTGATTTTTGACATATCCTCGAAATATTGCCAATACAACGCTCCCCAAGCAACAACATTATTTGGATTAGAAAGCGTTACCTCTGCCATCGATTCTTTAATTTCACCATTGCCATTCCACGTTACTTTGTAATACCCAGTTCCTGCCTCTACTGGGTCATTTGCGTCTTTGAGTGGGTTGATAGGAGTTTCCCCAACCGTTGCTGCTACAATCCCTTTTTCGTTGATGTAGCGTACTCCAAAGCCCAAAAGTGCGTATACAGCTTCAGTAGTTGCTTTGGTTGTTTTCCAGTCTGTGGTTTGCTTTTGTTTGAGTAACCACGTTTTCAATTGCTCTACTGCATTGCTATCACGACCAACATCGTTGAACACTTCAATCATCAATGCTTGATTTTCGATTGGAGCTTGATACCAATACCAACCAGCACGATTGTCTTTGAAAAAACGCCCCATTTCATCATTGACTGTTGAAAATTCTTTGAGTGATTCGAAACATAATTGTGCTTCTTTTTTCTCATTGAAACGATGTAAAAATAATGCTGAAATTCCTTTGATGTAAAAGTCTTTGTTCCGCCAGTATTTTTTCGATTGCTCTAAAAAGTAATTGAATCCTTTTCCTTTTTTGAAATCCACATCTTCAAAAAAGCTAACTGCATACATCGCGTGAAGTGTTTCATATCCAAGATTGTCTTGATTCAAATTGACTTTGTTTCTGATTAAGCTGTTATAGTCATCCTCAATTTGTGCAACGATGTATCTCGTTGCAGGTTCGTACATATCATAGGGCACATTTTTGATTCCTAAATTCCGTAATTTCCCTAAACCAGCAAGAATATGTTGTGTAATCCAACGATTTTCTCTCATTCCAGGAAACCACGTAAATGCACCACTGCTCAGTTGCATCTCACGAAGTTTTCTTAGTGCTGAGCTAAGCGATTGATTCATCGTATTTCTGTCAAAAAACAAGGCAACACGCTTTTTACGTTCTTGCTCATCATTCCCCTCATTCAACCATGGGGTTTCTTCTAAAAGCACATTTTTGAGTTCTTGATTTTTCTGCAAATTTGATTGGAATGCACTTGGTTGGAGTTTCTTCCACACCTCAAATACTTTTTCAATTTCGGGATTGTCATTGACGATTTTTAATCCAATGCTATTTGCATAAAATCGCGAAAACAGTTGCTCAGCACATTCGTGAGGATATTCCATCAAATATGGCAAGGATTGAATGGCATACCAAATTGGGTTGGAGGTTACTTCCAATGTATAGCGATGTGGTTTCATTGTGGTTGATGAAAACCCACGTTTCATATCAGCGAAAGTGAAAGTTCGTTCTTGTTTAGCTTTCAATGGCAATGGCATTGTTTCGGTAACAAGCATTCGATTGGAAAGAACTGGTATGACGCTTTGCTCAGCATCTGAGAACAATCCACCATCAGCGATTCCAGTGATTTGTAATGCACTGAAGTTGTCGTTGACTTTCAGAATAAATGAAACGGAAACAGATTGTTTTGCAGGAATTGTGAACTTTTTCGAGAGTGCTTCCATAGCAAATTGCGAGGCAACATCTTTGTCAGTTGTTGGGTCTACTAATTGTAATGAAGCAACACCACTTTGCATTGAGTCAGTGAGATTGGTTATTTTCATTGGAATTTCGACCGTATCGCCGTGACGTAAGAAACGTGGAAGTGCTGGTTGAACCATCAATTCTTTTTGTGTGATAGTTTCGTTCGTAGTAATACCTGATTGTACAGATTGTGTGTGAGCCAATGTACGGAATTTCCATGTCGTTAATGCTTCAGGGATAGTAAAAACGACTTTAAATTGTCCCAAAGAATCGGTACGTAAGTTTGGATAGAAAAATGCCGTTTCGTTAAGATTTTTACGAATAGTAACTTCTTTTTTCGGTTCATTCTGAGTGATTTCTTGTTCAGCAGGAGCATCTTTTTTGCGTTCTGTTCCTGGAGCTTCTTCTCTATCAGCCATAGCACCCTCAGCCATAACAGCTTTCGAAGGAGCTGCAGGATTTAATGCATTATCATCACTGAGTCCACCTGTTATTCTGTTCGAACCTTTTCTTCTATAAGATAAACCATATCCATTCCTATCTTGATACAAATACAGATTAAACAAATTCATATCTGAATATTCTGTAGAAGAAAAATAACGAAGTTTGGAGTAAAATCCCTCACCAAAATTGTAATGACTTGCAATGGAAGGAAATAACATTTGGCTGGTTGAAACAGTGCTGTAATTGTATTTGAAAATATTATCCAATCCTCCCCAATACGATGGTGCAAATTGGTCTAATGATTTGTCATACATTGAGGCTAAAACCTCAGCGTTGACAGGTTTATTTTCAAAATCATTCACTGAAAACTCCCATTCTTCATTCGAGCCTGGTTTTGTTTTATCACGATAGGTTTTTGTGAATACCTTGAGTGGTTTTGTGAAATATGGAACGGAAATTTGTTTTGCATGGATTGTTGCTTTCCCTTGAGCAATACTTTGGAAATGAACATAAAATCCTCCAAAATCTTTGTCTGTTACTGGTATTTCAACGATTTCTTGAGATTGAGAAAGTTTGATGATTTGTCGTTTGATAATCGTTTTATTCTTTTCAATCTGCATATACACCGGTACATCTACCTCACTTGTGGAAAGGAGAAAACTTGCATTCTCACCCGGTTTACACGTTGTTTTTAACGAAACGACATCCAAAAAGCTGGTACGGATATTTTTTTGAGCAGTTGTATCATACAAGGTTACCGTTGTATAATCAACAATTTCATTCCCATATTTATCCTTTGCTTTGATTTTGAGTGCATAGCGACCAGTTGAGAGATTGGACGTAATAATTTGAATGTTTGAATTTGATTTTGTATTATCAAATGAGATTTCATTTGTACCCCATTGCAAAGAATCCATTGGATAAACCAAGTTGTTGGTATACTCGTAATACGGAAATTTTGCGTCAAATTCTGACTTTGATATCAAAAACTTTGTTGGGTCAGAAAATAATCGTTTAATCTTTGGATGAGAACTTTCCGGTATTTGTACCAATTCGTATGTACCCATTGCTGATTCAAAACCACCATTAACATTAGAACTATTAATTTGAAATGAAAGTGGGGTGGATTTGTTGACAAATGCTTCATTCGAAATATTCGCAGACAGTTGTAAAGCATAGTTGCTTACAGTCATGGTAGTAACATTAGAACGTGTTTCCCCAACATTATCCGTAACATCAACTTCAACAATGTATCTGCAAACTGGTTTGTAAGCATCTGAAACCATATTATCTGGATATGCAACAAATGGAATGGTAAATTTTCCTTCTACATCTGTTGTTGTCGTACCTTCTGATATGTATACATCATTTGAGTATGCAGGTATGGTCCAATAACACCACCAACGCCAATAGGGGAAGTATACTTGTCGCTTTACTTTATATTTCACGGACGCATTGTCGATAGAAGCACCAGTATAAGAGGTTGCAACACCTTTTACTTGTACTGTTTCAAAAAAACGGAAACTAGAATCAACAGTTGGAAAGCTGATTTCGAATTTGGGGCGTTTGTATTCTTCCACACGAATTGAAATAGAACCATTTTGTGTTTGCAATGTCATCATTCCCAAAAGTCCACTCGAAGGTGCCGTGAAAGAACCATGAAAAGAACCGAATTCATTCGTCGTTACTTCTTTTTTGTCTATCAAAGTAGCATTGACATCATAAAAATTGATAGTCATTTTCTTATTCTGTTGGACTGAATAGTTTAGTCCATCTTTTGAACGATTTACGGCAATTCCTTTGTAATAAATCGTTTGTCCAGGACGATATATCGCTCTGTCGGTATATAAGAACGTGATATTTGCCTCTGTTTCATTTTGAGGATAATAGTATGGATTATAGATTGGTAATAATACCGTATCGTTTTCCTTTATAATCCAAGCTTTTGTTTCACCATTCCGATAGTCATTTGAAGGAGTTGCATAGGAAAATTCCCCTCGAACTCCTGTTTTTTCTTTTGAAAGAAATTTGAATGTGTGTTGATTCGTTTTGTACTCATAATTATGTTGGTAGAAGCGAACTTCTGCATCTTTGACAACAGTTCCTTTTTTCTTGTTGTAGACCAAATATTCATTCAAATTCATCACAGAGGAAGTTGAATGAATCACGGAAAGTTCTGAAGAGCGAACCAATGACATCGCATAATAATCTTTTTCACGAATTCCTTCATCTTCAGTACTATTGACAACAAAAAGATAATTTCCTTTTGGTAATCCATCAAAGGGAATTTCAATAGTTGCCTGACGTAAATCAGTTGTTGGAGGAAGTGTAATTACCTGATTAAATACTTCAGTATTGCTTTTCAATATAGCATCAAACATTTTCTTTTTTTCATCATAAAAAAATGGGAAATATAAGGAAGTTTTTATGTCGATTGGAAAAATACGTACTGTTACTTTTGTAAGATTTTTATAAGTGATTGATTGCAAAAATGGTTCATTCGGGTAGATGTAATCCAATTCATTGGAATTAACCATTGGTTGCAATATCGTTGATTCAATTGCAGCACAGCGTTGCCCACCACGGGAAGTTGGCTTAAGTGATTTGCCAAGTCGTGCAATACGTAAAGCTTCTTGTTCTGCATTGTTACCATTTGGTAAAATTGAATCTTTCGGAAACATGTTGTAGTAATAATTTGCCAACGCTCCATAAACATCCGTTTCAATATCAGTACCTTTGAATTCATCCAGCATGGATGTGAGTGTTGTGAAATATTGACGATTTTTTTCTGAGTGGTTAGTTAATCCTAATACCAATTCTAAACGAAGCAATATTGCATCACCTTGTGAAATAGATTTCGCAATGTGCGAGCGTTCGAGATCTTGCAAAGTCATCAACGCTTTATAATGCAAAGCCCCTGTATCTTTTGTGGTAAATTGTTTTTTAGTAAAATCCATCGTTGGTAATAAACCATCTAAGGTGTTCATAGAAAAAGCCTCTCCTGGCAATTCTAAAGAGTTTCTTAGACCGGAAGTGTAGAATTTAATGGCTCTATGGGCTAACAAATCATATAAATGAAGTCGATATACATCGACATCAGAATATTCACTCAAAAGAATCGAATATTCTTTTAATGAAGTAGTAGTAAGTATTGATTTGGAACGAATGGAGTTGTCATATAGATACGTGATTTTATCTAATAATTCATCTAACGACATTGTTGTTATGTCGTTTGTTATAGTTGTAGCTCGTTTGGTTCTTTTTTGGATTGACCAACGGTTTGATTGAACATAATTCCAAATCAAATTTGCATAGACTGATGATAAAATTGAACGAGCCGGTTCGGGAGAAGACGCAATTTCATCTTCAAAAACCTTTACTAAATTTACAGTATCATCATCTTCATAGGAAATTTTGTCCGAAGAAAGCACAAATAGTGCCTTAATCATCATAGGATACTCTTTGTTCTTTTTTGCTTGATTATAAATAGTTTTTGCTATATCTGCAGCAGAACGTGGTTTGTCTTGTTGTTTGAACGATTCATATTGTTTCCATTCTTTTTCATACAAATTTTGAGTATTTTGTGAGAATAATGAAATGGAAGTAAGAAAAACAACGCAAAAAAGAATACTGAAAGTTAATGATAATTTCATAATTTTACATTCAAAAGTTAGTCTATTCAAGCCAAATTTACTATATTGGTACAAAAATTACGCAAATTGAACTAAATACTGTCATCATTTACCAAATAATCATTAGAAATAATGCCAATTTTCGACCATATTATTCGTAAACGTTTACTATTGATTTGTATCGTATTGTTGATACCAATGGTAACAACTTCTTGTATAACAATGCGATCACTTTTTGGCGGAGAAATAGAAGTAAAAGTAACCGTTGATGAAAAAGCAAATGTCAATAGTGCAACTCGCTTTGATATTTTGCTTGTCTATGATGAAACACTATTGGCGACAGTTTCAGAGTTAACAGCAAAAGATTGGTTTGACAAAAAGTACCAAATCTCTCGTGATTATCCCGGTGATTCAGGATTTAACGTATGGAATTGGGAATGGAGCCCTGGACAAGAAATCAAAGGTCTCACCCTACCACTTCGCTCAAAAGCATTGGCGTGTATCGTTTTCGCTGATTACAACACACCAGGCACTCATCGTTTGAAGATAAACCCCCACTATAACATTCTCGTTGAGCTTGGCGAACGAGAATTCAACGCAACATCTGAAGAATAACGAAAGCCCCAATTTGGGGCTTTTTTTTTCTGTGTTCCCCTCCCATGGAGGGGTGACCGAAGGTCGGGGTGGCTTCTTCCCTGCCCCCAACTCCACATTTCCTCTCCCCCACGAGGGAGAGGTAGCCTGACCTGCTTTCTGTGAGACAGGGAATGCCCTGTCTCTACAATTAACCAATCAAAACACGATAAATTGAATTGCTCTCATTTTAAATAGGGGGTAAAGGTTACAACAAAAAAGCCCCAATTTGGGGCTTTTTTTATACGTGAGATAATTCTTTGACTTCCACTATTTCGATGATGCGATGTGATTCATCGGTTTCGGGAATGGTGATATGGACGGAATAATGAACTGCAGGAAGCAATGCTTGACCGTGTTCAGCCCATTCTATAATTTTGATGACGTTTTGTGAGTGGACGCACTCAGTAAAACCAATTTCATCTAATTCTTCTTTCGAGTGTAATCGGTATAAATCTAAGTGATAGATGGTGATGTCATCTCCGCGATTATCCGTTCCGAAATATTGGTTGATGATGCTAAATGTAGGGCTTGTTACGATTTCTTCAACGTCGAAGGCTTCACAAATCCCCGTAACAAATTCTGTTTTTCCTGCTCCTAATTCACCATAAAGAGCTACAACATCACCGTGAGAAAGTTTTTCTCCAAATTCTTTACCAAACTGTTTTGTTTCTTCTTCACTATGAGAAAGAAACGTAGTTCGAGATTCTTCCATGTTACTTTTTAGGTTTCAACTCTATAACGGGCAATATCATTTCTTCCAATGATATTCCGCCGTGTTGGAAACTATCCTTATATTTTTGTACATAATAATTATACTCCGTTGGATACACGAAGTAATAATCTTGTTTTGCGATGATACTTCCATCAATCATATTACCTTTTGGTAATCGAATTTCTTCTGGATTTCGAACGTAGTATGCATGCCGAGCATCGGCTTTGACGTTTCTACCAAATTTATAGCGTAAATTTGTTGACGTGTCAGCGTCTCCTAATGCTTTTACACCATGCAAACAACGTACCGAACCATGATCGGTTGTGATAACAACTGTTACATCATCCATTTTAGAAATTGCTTTCAATATCCCAAAAAGCGATGAATGTGCAAACCAAGATTTTGTTAATGAACGATACGCCGGTTCATCAGGAGCAATTTCCTTTAAAATCGGCAAATCACTTCTGGAATGGGCGATCATATCCACAGCATTAAATACTATGGCAGTCAATTTATTCTTTGTATGTCTTGCTATATCTGCTTCTATTTTCTTACCATAATCAGTATCAATTATTTTTAAATAGGTTATATCATTCGGCAAATTGATTCTTTTTCTGCCGATAAGTTTAGTAAGTAATTCTTTTTCAAATGTATTGCGACTATGCTCTTCAGTATTTTCACCTTTCCAATACTGCGGATAATGCTTTTGAATATCCAAAGGAAACATTCCTGCGAATATAGCATTTCGTGCATACGGTGTTGAGGTAGGCAAAATACTACAAGCGTAGTTTGTTTTCATAGTGTAATATGGATAGAGCATTTCCTCCATTAAAAGCCACTGATCCAAACGCATACAGTCAACAACTATATAGACTACCTTCCCTTTTGAATTAGTAAGATGAGGAAGCATATATTCCTCTGTAATCTCTGGTGAGAGCAATGGACGGTCGTCTGAACGGTCGAATATCCAATCTTGATAATTTCGCTCAACGAATTTGGAAAACTCAGCGTTGCATTCTCGCCATTGGTCTTGAAGTGAATCTTGTAAGCCCAATTCTGGGTATTTGTCCATTTCTAGGGAATAATTCACCAACTTCACATAAATTTCCAACCAATCTTCCCACGCCAAATAGCCTTGAAGTCGAGCAGAAATTCTACTAAATTCTTGTAAATAGTCTTTTGTGATTCGTTGTTGAGAAATGTCACGTGATTCTAAAAACTTTTTCACAGCTGCAATGATTTGCACTGGATTGACTGGTTTTGTAAGATAGTCGTTGATTTTTCTTCCAATAGCTTCATCCATCAATGATTCTGCTTCATTTTTGGTACACATCACCACCGGCATATTGGGTCTGATTTCTTTCAGTTGCACCAATGTTTCGATGCCACTCATGCCAATCATCGATTCATCTAAAAACACGAGATCAAATCCTCTATCGCGAACTATTTCAACGGCGTCGTATCCATTGGAAACAGTCGTAACAGTGTAATCTTTTTGTTCTAAGAGTATAATATGTGGACGGAGTAAATCAATTTCATCATCTACCCATAAAATAGAACCCTTTGATACTTTACTCATAGCTTGCCTTCTCACAATTTGTTTGAAAATTATTCTTGATAGAAGGTAAAAATGTGTTCTTCAAATTTGGTTCTTTAGATAATGAAACATTGAATTTTGAAAGCAAAATACGAAAAAAATCCGTTTTACAATCACTTTGACTAAAAAGTAAGGTTTATTTTATTTCGACTAGAGACGTGTGAGCGTTTTTCTCCGTGTGGATTTCAATTCAAATTCCAATATTGTTAGTGTGAAAAGATACCATACGTAGTTGAAGTGTGATGGGGGTGATTCTTTTTACTAAACAACTCCCTCTCACTTTAATGGAGAGGGCCTGGGTGAGGGGTAATAAAGCAACAAAAACCATATTATTATAACTTAATATCGAAAAATTCCACATATAATTAGGAAATGTCAAAACTTTGAATTAAATTTACAAGTGAAGAGAATAAAGATATAAAAAATGAATTAGTGATGCAAACGAAAAAGCGATAGTTAAGAGAAAAAAGGGGTGCATATTTTTACTTTCTTCACACAAAAACAGGATACAAATTGTATCATATATTTTTTTTAATTTTACTGAAAGGTAATCTTATGAACACATTAGTTCAACCTTCGACCCCTACTAAAAGTTTTAGTAGTTCTTACTCTATGTTCAACGCTACCGGTAGACCGCGGAAGTATGGCAGACCGGCAGACCGGCAGACCGGCAGACCGGCAGACCGGCAGACCGGCAGACCGGCAGACCGGCAAAATCAATTGGTATAAGCATACTCTGCTTTTTGCTTTCCTTATGATTTGCTCCACATTCATAGCTACTCCGCAAAGTTATGGACAAGGTTGGGACATTCGACTTAGTGATGCACTTGGTAATGCTCAAGTAGTTTCATGGCCTCCACATGACACCACTTACTCCCCAAATACTGTAATAATTAAATTCAAACGAAGTGCTTTACGCTTAGAAAATCTATGTTATACTTACAATTTCGATGATAATTTAACAAATAATGCTAAAAAGTCTGAATCTCAGATGGGATTATTAACTTATGACCAAAAGATTTACTTGTTTTCTCAACGATTCACTCCACACGAAGTTACTTCTGATTCCTTGTTAGCAAATGCAATGTTAGCAAGAGGTATAGATACATTGAGAAGATTAACTTCTGCTAATCCATGCAAAGACACCATTTCTATCACTATTCTTGGTGATACGGTAGAATGCGAAGACTATCTATATTTTGAAGCAAGTTTCTCTAATGATACAAGTGTTTTATCTACTTGTTTTACATTATCTTATTCCTTTCCAAATTCACTGAACTTTGTTGAGCCAAATTTATATGCAGAGCCGACAATTGTACCTGGCGACTACCGATATAGTGTTCAAACATCGTTTCACCCACAATTAACTGATATTGAAAGTGTATGGGATGATGAGACTGGAAGTGATAGTATACAAATAGGTATTATTGATGATGGAATTCAATATGATAAATGTGAGTTTAATCGAAGTAATGTTATTGGAAATGGTAATAAAGTTGCTTATGGATTTAATTATCAAAGCCCTTATAATTTGGATGAAGTAAAAAGATGGGCTTGGCATGGAACGAATATGGCAAGTTTGGCAGCAGGAAGGACAAATGATCAAACTTCTCAATGTTATGATGGAATTGCTGGTGTTGCAGGAGGATGGGGTGATGATAATATTGGTTGTGAGCTATACGCCCTAAGTGTAGGAAAATTTAGAGGACCAATTCGTTATTCACCATTATCAAATTTTATTAGTGCAATCCTTGAAAACTCATCGAGAAATCCTGTTACAGGTTATGGAAATCAAGTGGATGTTTTAAATTGTTCTTGGAGATTTGGATATTCTCAATCTCTAAAAGAAGCAGTACAATATGCTTTTGTTAATAATGTTAGTGTTGTAGCCTCAAGAGCTAATGATGCAGATACAAATTACCGATATGGTAGAAATTTAACAAATAGTCAGAATCATGTATCATATAACCAACAAAAAGATGGATTTTTAGTATATCCTGCTTGTTATGAAGAACATGTTGTAACTTGTGTTGGTGCAGCAGGTGAAAGGCATCCTACTGAGTTCAATAACTACTCATATCAAAAAGACCGAGTTAGATATTCAAATTTTGGAAGACTACTTGACTTTATTGTTTCCACAGGTGAAAGAAGATGGAATCCGTATAACCCAGTTAATGATTTGAATCGTGCTGTTTTGATTTCTGAAATTGCTGATCCAGTGAATAATGTCAATATTGGTTTTGAACAAACTGATGGAACTTCTGCAACGGCAGCAATTACTTCTGGTATAATTGGTTTAATACGTTCTTATGCATTAAACCACGGATTTTTTTATGATTTAGAACCAGAAGATTATCAAGGAATTTTAAAAGCAAGTGCAGAAGATAGAATTGGAAATAGAGGATACAACAATCACCTTGAAGATTTTGATATTTATTCTGGTTGGGGCCATGTGAATGCTGGAGAAGCAATTCGAATGTTTAAAGATAACTATCGTGTTATAAAAGGAAGTACCATGTCTGTTGGATTTGGAGATTGGGAGGACCATCCACTTGCAGCAGGTAACCCTAATTACAAGGTAGCTTTTAGAAAAGAAACGTATTGGAATCAAGCTCAATATTATAATGACTCGAAAGTTAAGGTTAGAACCGTTACTGGTCAAATTGTACTACCAACAAATATTGATTATACTTCTCCAATTTATACATGGGGTGTAAGTGGTAGAACAAATGCTACAGGTTGGTCTCTTGGTAATCCACAAATGCAACATGGGTATTCTGTTGTGCTTCCAGGTAGTTATAATAATTCCGAGGATGATGGTGGTCATCTGCTAACCGCAGGACATAACTTAATTCCCGGAATCATACATCATAGAGGTGGACCATATTCAAAAAGTGGTGTTGTAGATGTAACTACATTTCAATATGCTTTATTAGATCAATATGATAATATAATAGATATTTTACCACCAACTGGTCAAATAGGTGTTAATCTTTCAATATTTGCTAAAGTACTAAACACTACATCTGTAGCAAAGGGCAATTCTGATGAACATCATTTAGTATATCCTTCTATAGCAAATTCGTTCATTAATGTACAATGGAAAGAGGTAAATACTATTAATTGTCAAGTAAGAATACGTTCTTTGCTTGGAGAAATAGTTCAAAGTGTTGAAATGGAACCAACTCAAACTTTAATACCAATTTCTATTGATGTTTCAAAACTTCCAATTGGAAGCTATTTTGTTGAAGTTGTCAATGGAAACAAGGTACAAAGTTACAAAATTATGATAGTAAGGTAATCCAATGAAAACCATACAATATTTTTCGATTATTGTATTGCTACTGGTCGTTACATCATGTAACGACCTCAGCAATCAACCGGATCCGATAAAACCAAAAGATTCTGTTTTGTATAAATGCCCAACTTGTCCAGAAGGAGTTCCATTTGACAATGAAAATGATTGTCCACTTCCCTATGATACTGCATTTAGTCCAGTTGGTAATCAAATTCTACCAAAATTTATTCATGATGCTCGGGGAACTTCGGTAAATGGAGATTTTATCATTGTTGAATTAACAACCATATTAAATATAAAAACATTACAAATTATAAAAGTAGATCCGTTTGGCATTATTCCAAAGGAATATAATGTTGAAGGTGTACAAATAATGTATTTCTCACCAAAGGAAAATTCGAAAGTACTTTTATCATGTGGTGGGTATGTAAAAAATGAAAAAGGAAAAACTGTTTGGGGGCATTCAATTTTTATTTATGACATATTTACAAAAGATTTTACAGATATTACACCTTCAAAATTTGGGAAGTTTGGAGTAAATTCTCGTGATGGTGGTGTAGAACAATGGACTTATGATGAAGCTACAAAGACAGATCGGCTTCATTATTCTGATACTTTAGGTGAATACATTGTTCAAGAAGACAGATTTATAAATACGACTAAAGAGCAAGTGCAGAGTATTTCTATCAGCCCGAACAATAAATATACCATAAGAAAATTCAGAGATTATAATCTGAACATCGACTATTATACCATCAATGGTATACGTGTTAAAAATTTAGAAGTTAATAGCCATACATTTTCTATGGCATGGTCGCCAGACAGCAGATATTTGGCTATACAAGGATTTACATATACCTATATTTTTGATTTGCAAGAGTCTGATCC
>JAEUSM010000017.1 GCA_016788785.1 Candidatus Kapaibacterium sp. | reverse complement strand
AACTTACGGCTTTTTTTTCATTCCACCAAATTTTAGCGAAAAAAAAACAAGAAATTTTTTCATTCCCTGCTCTTACTACTTCTCTGCCATTTGATAGTACCGCCTCATCTGTTACTTTCTTACCACTCTCTTCAGTTTTTTCAAACCCCCGTTTGCGGTAGCCATACTCGTGTATAGCTTACAAATATACCACTTTTTTCTTATATCGCAATACCTGAATACCTTTTTTTTCTGCTGCGGTAGAAATTCACTATTTCGAAATGATAAAATCCAATTCATACTTCCCCATTTTCCTATTTTTGGAATGATTTTTAATTTGTTAAATATATTTTGTACTTTCTTTCAATTACTACTATCTTTTCAAAAGTCTCCCCTCCTTTTCTAATTATTGAGTATATTTGTAGGTCAATTTGTAATTCTATTCTTATATATAATGTCAACACAAAAAGAAACTCCTTTGATGAAACAATATGGAAGCGTGAAAGCGAAACATCCTGATGCTGTTTTGCTTTTTCGTTTGGGAGATTTTTATGAAACTTTTGCTGATGATGCTGTTGTTACGGCAAAGGTGTGTGGTATTACGTTGACAAAACGAAATAACGGAGCTGCTGGAGACATTCCTTTGGCTGGATTCCCACATCATCAACTTGATGTGTATTTACCGAAACTTGTTCGTGCTGGGTATAGAGTTGCTGTGTGCGAACAATTGGAAGATCCTAAACAGGCGAAGGGCATTGTCAAACGCGGTGTTGTGGAAATTGTTACTCCAGGTGTGGCATTGTATGATAGATTGTTGGATTCGAGAAAGAACAATTATGTTGTTGGTATATTTCTTTCGAATGATTCTACAACTGTAGGAATTGCGTGTGGAGATATAACAACCGGTGAGTTCTATGCTTCAGAAGTTAATAAAGATTCCTTACTTCCTGTTTTAGAGTCATTGGCACCGTCGGAAGTTGTCGTGAGCAAACAACAAAAAGCATCGTTTGAAACACAAATTACTACACTGAGTTCGAAACCACTTTTGACAAGGTTAGAAGATTGGTATTTTGGTGTAGAGTTTGGTAAGGAACAAATTGCTAAGATGTTTCAAACTCGTTCGGTGAAAAGTTTTGGGTTGGAACATCAACCTACTGCGATTGTTTCAGCAGGAGCATTGCTTCATTATATAGAACAAACGCAACAACGAATTCCGTTGCAATTCACTTCGATTACGTCGTTGCAACCAGATAGTTATATGGTTTTGGACGCATCAACGCGACGGAATTTGGAAATTCTCTTTTCAATGCATTCGAATGAACGAGATTCTTCCTTGTTTACTGTTATAGACAAAACGAATACGGCTATGGGTGCAAGGTTGCTCAAAAAATGGGTAACTCGACCGTTACGTTCTTTAGAACAAATACAAAAACGACTTCATTGCGTTCGATTACTCAAAGAGGATTACCAACAACGAAAATCGTTGCAAGGGTATTTGAATGAGGTTGGGGATATTGAACGAATCGTAACGAAAATATGTACTGGAAGGGTTACACCGAGAGATTTTACTTCACTTCGGTCTACTTTGGGCGTTATTCCAGCAATACGAACGATGTTGGAGAATTTTTCCTCTAAACCATTTACGGAAATACTTATCGCAATGCCCAATTTGGACAAGTTGCACCAATTACTTGCAGAGGCATTTGTTGAAGAACCTGCAGCAGTTTTGGGGAATGGACCAGTCTTTCGAGAAGGATATTCTGCAGAATTGGACAAAGCTGAGGAGGCTTTGTACTCTGGCAAAAATTGGATTGCGGATTATCAGCAACGTTTACGAATTGAAACGGGTATTTCAACGCTGAAGGTTGGTGTAACGAGTGTTTTTGGTTATTATATTGAAATATCGAATGCTCACAAGGGCAAAAACCCTGAATATTTTATTCGAAAGCAAACACTTACGAATGCAGAACGCTTTACCACTGATGAGCTACAGTCATTGGAATCAACGATCACAAACGCAGAATTTCAATTTTCTTCAATTTCTAATCAGCTTTTCGAAACAATCCGAAATCATTTTGTTGGCTTCACGATGGAATTGCAAACTACTGCTTATTTACTTTCAATTTTAGATTGCTACCAAGGATTTGCAGAGTTGGCTGAATCTCAAAATTATGTCGAGCCAGTAATGACAGAAGGTGAAGAGTTAGAAATAATAAATGGCAGACATCCGGTGGTGGAGACATTGCTACCAGTTGGTGTTCGTTTTGTACCGAATACGACGAAATTTGTTCCTTCTGTAGAAGAGATTCATTTGATTACTGGTCCGAATATGTCTGGTAAATCTTGTTATCTGCGTCAGGTTGGTTTATGTGTATTGCTTTCGCATATTGGGTCATTTGTTCCTGCAACTTCAGCAACTATTGGTGTTGTTGATAGGATTTTCACACGTGTGGGAGCACAGGACAATGTTGCAGCAGGAGAAAGTACTTTTTTGGTGGAGATGCAAGAGGCATCGACAATTCTTGCCAATGCTACAAAAAAATCGTTAATTCTTTTAGATGAAGTTGGTCGTGGTACAGCGACATTTGACGGAATTTCGATTGCTTGGTCGATTGCAGAATATATTCACGAACGAATTGGAGCAAAGACGTTATTTGCAACACATTATCACGAATTGACAGAACTTCCTACTTTGTGGAAGAGAATGAAGAACTATAAAGTAGAAGTACAAGAGGTGGAATCGTCCATATTGTTTTCACATAAAGTGGTGGAAGGAACTTCCGACCATTCATTTGGGATTCACGTAGCACAAATGGCAGGATTACCTACAATTGTTTTGCAACGAGCAAATGAATTATTGCAACGTTTGGAGCAAACAAAAGCACAGTCCGATGAAACTCCATCAACTAAAAATACCAAAAAAGGTGCAAAAGACCAATTGAGTATCTTTGAATTTAAAGATGATGAACTCAGAACGAAGTTACGTTCTATTGACTTAAATGCTATGACGCCAATTGAAGCTTTTTCGATATTGCAAGACCTAATCAAACAAGCAAACAAAAACTAAACAGTTTTTTCAACACAATTGAGAATAAATGCAAAGTTTCTAGCAACTTCTTTCAGCGATGAAAAGCGACCTGAAGCTCCTCCATGACCAGCTTCAAAATTAATCTGAAAGAGTAATGGATTTTTGTCGGTTTTGAGTTCACGTAGTTTTGCCACATATTTCGCTGGTTCCCAATATTGCACTTGCGAATCATGATATCCTGTAACGACCAACATTGGCGGATAATTTTGTGCTTTGATATTATCATAGGGAGAATAAGACAACATATAATCATAATATTCTTTGTCATTAGGATTTCCCCATTCATCGTATTCAGCCGTAGTCAAAGGAATTGAGTCATCTAACATCGTCGAAACGACATCGACAAATGGCACTAATGTTACAATTCCAGCAAACAAGTCAGGACGTAAATTGGAAATCGCCCCCATCAACAACCCACCTGCAGAACCACCCATCGCCACTAATTTGGAAGCGGAGGTATATTTTTTAGCAATCAATTCCTCTGCACAGGCAATGAAATCTGTGAATGTATTCATTTTATTAAGAAGTTTTCCATCTTCATACCATTGTCGTCCAAAAAACTGTTCACCTCGAATATGAGCAATAGCATAGATAAAACCTCTATCTAATAAAGACAATCTTTCAGAGGAAAAACTTGGGTCAATTGTTATTCCATAGGAACCATATCCATACAGTAACAACGGAGCTGAACCATCGAGTTTTGCATCTTTTCTATGAACTATGGAAATAGCTATTTTGGAATTATCTTTTGCTGTTGCATAAACTCGGTAGGTTTCGTAATCATCTTTATTGTAGGAAATGGCTAAAGGTTCTTCTTTGATACAAATAGATTCCTGTGTAATGCTATCAAAATCAAATACAGAATATGGAGTGCGTAATGTTGTTAAGCTAAAACGATACTTTGTTGAAGTATATTCCTCATTATATGAAGGAGAAATTGAATATTCTTTTTCTGGTATAACAACACTTTCTGGACTTCCATCACCATATTTACTGAAAAAAAGGAGTTCAGTACCATTGGAACGTTGTTGATAAATGTAAAAAGTTTTGAAAAAATGAACATGTTCTAATTTTACAAATTCATTGTGTGGAATAATCTCTTTTAAGTTATTTAGTTCATGAATTTTCGAAAGAATGGGAAATTCATTGTTAGAACATTCAAGTAATAACAATCGAAAATTTTTTGCTTGGTAGTTTGTATAGATAAAGTACCCAAGGTGCGTATCATAAAGGAAGTATTCTACACCTTCAGATTTTGGTATGACTACTTGAGAATTCACAGGATTGTGAATGTTACAAACTCGAATTTCGGTTGTTAGTGTACTCACAGAGGCAATAAAAACGACGGATTTGTAGCTTGTCGAATAGATAGATATTCTGTAAGTAGGATCTATTTCTTCAAATAAGAGCGAAGATACATTTGTATAAATATTATAAGTCCACACTTGAAAAGAACGTAAGGTATTTGGATCAGCAACAACATAGATTATTGTCTCATTGTCGGTTGACCAAATGATATTTGCACTTGTTTTATGAGGAAGATTAACCGCAGTTGTTTCGTTTGTTTGTAGATTCCTGTAAAACAAATCATATCTTCTTCTTCCAATGGTATCTAAAGTATATGCAACAATGTTGTTATTTGGACTAACAACAATTCTACCAACGGAACAATAGGAATTTCCATAAGAAAGTTGTTGAATATCTAAAATTACTTCATCAGAATCTAACTGTATTATTGAATTAGTTGATCTATATACTACTGCATACTCAGATTCTTCTGTATAGGAATAATAATAATAAAATTCATTATCGAGATATGGAGTAGTTTGTCTGGATTTGACAATCCGTTCTTCGAATTCGGAAAAAATCTGCTCAGTACTCGGTTGAATGTGTTCAAAGTACGAATTTGAATAGTTTTGCTCTTGATATAAATACTGTAAAACATCTTCTTCATCACGTTGATTCATCCAAAAGTAATTATCTATTCTAGTGTGATTGTGTTTTTCAAGTATTGTAGGAATTTTTTTTGCTATGGGTGGTTGCATAGAATGAAAGATAGGTTATCGAATCAAAGAATAAGTTGTTATTTCGAAAGAATTGGATTTTTCAAATAATCAGTTGCAGTTTCAGCAACTACTAAGACACAGACTTCATTGTCAAAAATGATTCTTGAGCTATGAATATGAAGCGTTTTTTCAACATTGTTTTTTGTAATAATTCGTAAGAAATAATATGGATCAAAATCTTCACCATTTAATCTGCGAATGTTTCTTTCGATAATTTCGGAGCGTTGATCAGGATGCACTAATTCTAAAAAATTTATTGACATCAATTCTTCCGAAGAATAACCTAATAATTCCAATGAGCGAGAATTGGAATATCGAACAACGGATTTTTGAATTATTGCTATAAAATAAGGGAAATAGTTGAGTATCTCGCTGAAAAGATGTTCGTTTTTTACATTTTGTTCCAACGAGTCTTTATACTTATCCAAATCTGAAAAAATGGCGTAATATAATGTTACTTGACCCTTGATTGATTGGATCGGAATTGCAGAAGCGGAAACACTTACAGTTGATCCATCGCCTCTTTTCAAAACAAAATTACTGTCTTTTACATATCCATTCAAAGAAAGTGTACGAAGGAACTGTTCTCGTTTTTTTTGATCAAAATATAATACATCTATAGTTTGTACATTTAAAAGAACTTGTTTGGATTCATAGCCCAATAATTCGACAGCAGACATATTTGCGTCAATTATTTTGCCAAATCCATCAACGACCAAAACAGCTTCTTGGAAACGCTCAAATAGGACCTTTGTTCGAGATTCTGAAGTTGACAAAGAATTAAACAATTGAGCTTTTGATATTGCAATTGCAATGTAATTCACCAATAACTGAACTAAATCAAAATCATCTTGAGTAAATTCAGGATTTGAAAATCTACTGATACAAAGAATACCATATTTCTGCTTATTTTCCACTATGGAGAAACACAACATATGATGCATGCTGTTTTCTGTCATTTCGTTAAAATAGGAACGTGGATCTAATTGAGAATTATTTAACAGAATTGATAAACCCTGTAAATAGGTATCGCTAACAATACTACGAGACAATGGAATGACTTTGTCAATAACTGAAGTATCATCGTAGGAAAATATTATTTTTTCTAACGATGAAGTATCTTCATTCGTAGTAAAATAACTAAAATCCTCAAAAGGAATTAATTCCTTTAGCTCATTTTTACTCAATTGTAGAATTTGTTCTAATGAAGTTTTCGAGAGAATAGAACTTGCAATTTCGGCAAGTCGTTTTCTATTGGAAGCAAGTTTATGCAAACGTGCTTCTGCTCGAGCTCTATTTGCCACTTCTTGTAGTAGCAATCCATTTGCCTGTTCAAGTTCTTTTGTTCGTTCTTCTACTCTATGTTCTAAAAGTGTATGGGAATCTTTTAAGGCGTTTTGTGCATTTTTAGAATTGGTGATATCTCTAAAAATGAGCACTATATTTTGTTGTTGATTTTTTGATGTAACTTCAATGAAATCAATGGAATATTGAAACCAAATTGTTCTATTTTGAATAGTTGCAGCACATTCATTACCTTCTGAATCTAATGGAATACCCATCATTTTGTAACGAACTTTTTCTACTATAGATTCTGCAAAGCCTTCTTGCAAACAACTGAGATAATGAACTAATAATTGTGGTGTTGTTAAATCAATCATTTGCTGGAAATACATCCTTGCAGCTTCGTTTTGATATAAAACTTCTGTATTTGGACTGATTGTCAAAACCGCATCATGAATATTTTTAGTAATAGAAGCCAAAAATCGTTCGGATTCTTGCAGTTTTTTCAGAGTAACTTCATTAGAATGCTTATATAATGCAATTTCAATTTGAGTAAATAAATCTTCTTGTGTAAATGGTTTTATGATAAAACCAAATGGTGTTGTTAACTTAGCACGATGAATCAATTCTTTTTGAGCACCAGAGGTAATATAGATTATTGGCACATCATACTCTGCTTTTATCTTTTGTGAAGTGTCGATGCCATCATAACTTCCTTGAAGAAGTATATCCATGAGAACAATATCTGGGGAAAATTCTTTTACTTTTGCAATAGCTTCATCACCTGAATCAACAGTAGCTAAAACTATATACCCCAATTGGACTAAATAATGATTAAGACTTCTTGCCGTGAATTTGTCGTCTTCAACAACAAGAATAGTAGTGTTTTTCATTGTATATTTTTTGTCAGTGGGACAGAGCCACGAACATATTTGATAGTTTTATTAGATAAAAAAGATAATTATCGACTTTGATTTGTCGTACTGTACTGTTATAACAATTCTGAACTATTTTAACCGTTAGTAAAGAACTAAGATACAATACCATCACTTATTTAATTGGCAAAATGAACGTCATAATTGTCGCAACAATTCTTTTTTTCACTTCACACTATTTGTGTTTTTCACAAGCAGATAAGCTTCGACTTGCACAAAGTTACGAACAACAAGGTGACTTTGCAAATTCTTTTCGATTATATTATCAACTTTTAGAAACTGACCAGCTAAATTTGGGGTATTTTTTGGGTGTTGTTCGTTCATTAAACAACCAGCAAAAATATACAGAATTATTGCCAATAGTAGAAATGCAAGTTAAAAGAACTCCATCATCTTTGACATATTCCATTGCAGGGGAGACACTTTGGAAATTGGGACAACCTACAAAAGCAGATGAAAATTGGAATACTGCTGTGAAAGAATTTATCTTTTCTGAGGATGATGTGCTAACGATAGCAAATTCTCAACTAACCCAGCGTCAAATTGAAAAGGCGATTACTACCTTCATTGCAGGAAGGAAAAAATTTACCTCAAATGAGTTGTTCGCTGAGGAATTATCACAATGTTATGCAGCTAACGGTAAGATTGATTTAGCAATGACAGAAATCATAACACTTTTACGAACTTCGTTCAATTTAGGTGTTGTACAAGGGAAAATTACAGCTCTTATTTCTAATCCAAATAACATCCCTGTTGTTGAAGAATCACTCTTAAAATTGAAAAAAACTGACCAAGAAAACTTACTCAATTATCGCCTTATAGAGTGGTTTTATCGGTCAACAAATCAGACAGGTAAAGCATTGAATATTGTATCAGAATTAGATAAAAAGTCTGGTTCTAATGGAGGTGAAATTTATCAATTTGCTTCTGTTTGTTCCAAAGACGGATTATTTGAAGATGCACTCAAGGCTTACAGCATGATTATTGATGATAATTCTGCAGCTGCGAATTTGCGAATATCTGCAATTTTTGGATATACTCGTACATTAGAAACCAAATTATCAATCAGTACTTCTATAACCAAAGATCAAATTTCTGATGTATTACAACGGTATGAATCTATTGCAAAAGACCCAACCGCCTCTTCATTTGCTCCTGAAATTGTCTACAGGAAAGGAATGGTTCTAAAAATATTTGCTAAAGATATACCCTCTGCAAAAAAAGAATTTACTCAATGTGCTTCGAAATATTATGGAACTCCCTTTTCTTCAATGGCTCGTTTGGAATTAGCAGAAATTGCGATGGTCGAGGGTTCTTTTGATGAGGCTAAGAACATTCTCCAACCTATGAAATCACTATCCGAAACAAATGAACTTCGCCGTAAAGCTGACTTTTTCATTGCAGAAATGCTTTGGTTCGAGGGCAATATAGATTCCGCGAAAGTACTCTACGGTGCCATTGCAAAAAAAGTTCTAACAAATGAAGCTAATGATGCTTTGGAAAGAATAATTCTCATTGAGCAATTTCAAGAGCAAAAAGTTCGATTGCAAGAATATGCCAAAGCAACATATTTGACCTTTCAGATGAAGAATAATGATGCTTTGAATGCTTTCAGAACAATTATCTTATCGAATGCTACAGATGATATTTCTGAATTATCGTATTTGGATATTTTATTGATTCAACACTCTACAAATCAAGATGGAAACGTAATAACAACGTATACAGAATTTATCAAAGCGTTTCCAGAAAGTATTTGGGGTGACAAGGCATTATTTCTGTACGCAAGTTCATTGAAAAACCTTCAACGATTTGAAGAGTCAAAAAAAGCATTTCAACAATTACTTGCTACATTTCCATCTTCCACGTATTTAACGGCAACTCGAGAAGAATTACGGAAAATTCCGTTGTAAAACGAAATTATTTCACAGAATATTTTGTAATTTCTTCTATATTTGGATGTAACAATGGAATTAATGAAGATTGTTCGCTTCCTATACCCGGATAAACTGTACCATCGGAAGCAATAAGCACATCTAACTCAGTTCTGAAGCCACAAAAATCGTCGATGTAAATTCCCGGTTCGATGGAAAACGATGTCCCATTCAATATTCTACGAATGTCTTTTGCTTCATAATTATCCATATTCACACCAGCTCCGTGTAATTCGTGAGTGATACTGTGTCCTGTGCGATGAATAAAATATTTGCCATATCCTGCCTCATTCACAATTCTTCGTGATGCATCATCTACCTCAAATCCATAAACTGCCTCTTTGTTTTTGAAGCGTTCTTGTACTAACGATGCTGCTGTATTTCGTGCTTTTACCAAGGTATCAAACGGCGTGGCATATTCTTTAGGAACCTCATCTGCTAAATAACACATCCAAGTTATATCGGCAAACACACTTTTGGGTTGATTCTTCCTTTGAGCCCACATATCAATGAGAATTACATCACCTTTTTCCAATTTTGCTGCAGTTTTTTCATTTGGGAAATAATGTGGAGATGCAGCATTGACTCCTTTAGCGACAATAGGTGCATGATTAGGCAACAAGTTTTTTTGTGCCATTAATCCTAAAATATATTGTTGGATAGCATACTCATTTGTTGAACCGAAAGTCAATACATTTTCTCGAATATAGAGAAATGTTTCTATCATCGTTTGGCGAAGATCAGAAGCAGTTTTGCGTTGTTCTGCCATTTGCTCTTCTGTCAATACTGATTCAAACGGTACGGTTATATCTGCCGAAGAAACGATTGTTTTTCCTATGGAACGCATCCATTCCACAAATCCAGCATCAACTTTTGAAACTGTAGGTAATGTAGAGTTTGGTGAGTACTCGATTGCAATAGTAGAAAAACCTCTCATTGCTTTTTCTGCACATTCAAACCACTCGTTACCAGTGTTATATTTATAATGTTCAAACGGCAAATGTGATAATCCAGCTTGTTCCATTGTACTGGTGATTTTGATTGGTTCTCCAATTTTAGGGATACACACTCCCCAGCGTCGAGTACAATGTGCTTCAGAAGATAAACTTAATATATTCCATGCAATAGTATTTGAATGTCGAAAATCGTATAAAAACCAAGCGTCAATATTGTGTTGAACTAATAATTGTTGAATTGCTGCTATATCTACCATCGCATTATCCATTATAATTTGTAAGTAAGTCTTTATATTGTCCCAAAAGCTTTTGTAGTTGCGAGTAATCGATGGTACCAACTGCATCCGTTAGCGCATTAGCATAGTTCAATAATGGTCTAAAAGAATACATATCTCCCAATGAAAGTAACACTTGAGCAAATGTTTCAATTTCATCAAGTGAAATAATTTCTAAAAGTTCCTCTGAAGTACTTTCATATGTTTGTAATTGTTGAAGTAATTCCATTGGAATTATGTCTTTATAATCGCCCTCTTGGACTATATCTTTTGTTACATCGTGTTGTTGTTCAGTAATCTCTGAAAATGGTAAAAATTTTGTCATTTCATTCAAAATATCATTACGCGAAACCGGTTTTCGCAGACTACCATCAGCAAGTTCTTTAAATTGTTGTTCCTCAGTATCCATGAGAGCAGAAGTAATAGCAATAACTGGTATAGGTCGAGTATTTTCGTGCGATTTCAGAATTTTTGTTGTTTCAAACCCATCTAATTCTGCCATTCGTAACACCATAAATATCAAATCAGGTTTTTCCACCAAAGTAAACGCCAACGCTTCGGTTCCATCTTCACATTCAACTATGGATACATTGCAATCAGAAAGATATTCTTTAATAACCTCGCGATTGCTCATCATATCATCAACTATCATCACCGTTGGGTCATTAAATTGAATAGTTCTGTATTCATTTTGCTGATTCTGCTCATTTACTTGCTGATTTGTTCCAATTTTTACACTTGGAAAAACAATTTTGAACATCGAACCATGGTCTGGAGTTGACATCAAGGATATTTTACCATCCATCAATTCAACTAACTTCCTTGTGATTGTTAGCCCAAGTCCTGTTCCGCCATATTTTCTTGTAGTTTGACCATCCTGTTGAGTAAATGGTTCAAAAATATCTTTTTGTTTTGATTCAGGAATTCCAATACCAGAATCATGAACTTCTACAGTAACAGTAGCATTTTTCTCAGAATCAGAGTTTTTCGATACTCGTAAAATTACTTTAACATACCCTTTGGACGTAAATTTAATAGCATTTCCAATGAGATTGATTAAGATCTGACGCAAACGAACATCATCAATAAAAACATATAATTGTTCTTGAGCCATGTATTCGACAGAGTACTCAAGTTGTTTTGTATTCATTTGTTCTGCAAATACTAACCTTATTTCACCTGCAAGGACTGATAAATCAATATGTTCTTGCTGTATTTCTAATTTGCCTGCTTCAATTTTTGATAAATCTAATATATCATTTATGAGTCGTAGAAGAGTTTTTCCACTTAATTGAATTGAATCCAAAAAGTGTTTATGTCTACTATCAATAATCTCTTTTCGTAAAATTTCTGTAAATCCTAATATTGCATTCATCGGAGTTCGAATCTCATGTGACATATTTGCAAGAAACTCCGATTTTGCTCTATTTGCTGCTTGTGCTTCTTCTACTGTTGTCAAAAGAACTTCTTCTTGAAGTTTTGTTTCAGTTGTATCTTTTAAGATTGTTGAGATATATTGCAATTTTCCGTCTAAATCGAAGTGTCCCATCAATGTTTGAAACATAGGAACTTCAATTTCAAAATAATTCAATATTGCAGTATTTCCATTCCAAATTCCTTGTTCCTTGACTGTAGGAATTGCTACATCTTCAATAATAGAATGAACCCACTGTGGTTGATTAATTATAAACTCAGAAACAGCAAAATTTGAAAGAAATTCCTGCTTGGAAATGCCAAATAAAGTTTTTGAAGCTATTTCATTAAAAAAGACAATTGTACCATCTTCGGTAAAACTACATACAATATTTGGAGTTTTTTCCACAATTTCTTTAGTTATAAACTGGTCAATTAAAAAACTTTCACTAGGTGAATTTGTTGTTTGAACATTGTGTTCAATTTGACAAAATAATAAAGCAAATATTGACTCATAACTTGCCATTATGTCTTCACATACAATGGAAGGATCATGCAGCTGAATGATAAAAAAACCAATCTCTCTTTTACCAATCCAAAATTGTTTTTGAAACGTAGCATCTACGTTGATAAAAATTGATTGTGAAATATCATTGGGTAATGGTTCAAAAGTAATTTGATCAGAAATTTCAGCTTCAAAACTTTTTTCAAACAACAAGTTGTTGTTGCTTGAGTAAACATTTTTATACCTTTTTGATGGCTTATTTTCTAAGGTTTTATTTTGCACTTTTGCAAAATATAAGACTACACTATCATGCCATATACATTCCAAATACTCACAAAAGTTTTTGATTTTTGTCGTAGTGTCATCTTGCTGAATTAGTATCGAAATGAACGAAGAATATTCATTCGTTCCTAAGGTTTGCATGTTCGGCATAAGATTCTATGGTTTTTTTTTCAAGTGTTAATGGGGTAAAAAATAAAACGCCATACACAAAATGGTATAGACAGCTAAACACAAAATTCCTTCCATCCAATTGGTTTCTCCATCTTGCACAATCAATGACAATATCCAAACTGTCACTATAATACTTATGGTCTCAAAAGTCGTAAAATATAAATCCATAGGGTTACCAAATAGATAACTCAAGAACACTAACAATGGTGCTACAAATAAAGCGATTTGAATACTCGAACCAACCGCGATAGAAATTGCCAAATCCATTTTATTTTTCATAGCTACCAAAATCGCTGTTGAGTGTTCTGCTGCATTACCAATAATAGCAACAACAACTACACCCACGAAAATACTCGACATTCCCCATACTTGGGCAGTATGCTCTACTGCTCCGATTAAAACTTCGGCAACTAAGGCTGTTCCAATAGTCGCAATGACTAATGTCCATATCGAACGTTGGGTAGACCAAACTTCACCGTGATGTTCTTCTTCAGCACCCTCAGCATCATTGTAAAGATGTTTATGTGTTTTCAAAGAAAACACCAATAACAATACATACGCCACCATAAGAATTATCGAAATATCTAAACTGAGAGTTTGCTCTAATGCCAGTCCTCCTTTTCCTACGACTGCTAAAAATGCTGCAGGTACTAACAGCCCAACAACACTTAATGCTAACATCGTTACATTCAAACTTCCAGTAGTTTTGTTGAATTTTTGTGATGAAAATTTTACTCCACCTGCAAATATAGATAAACCTAACACCAACAGTATATTTCCTATGATAGAACCAGTTATTGACGCTTTCACAACATCGTGTAACCCCTTACTCAATGCCAATATAGCGATGATAAGCTCCGCAGCATTGCCAAACGTTGCATTCAACAGTCCACCAATTCCCGAGCCAACTTTGTGGCTCAAATGTTCCGTTGATTCACCCATAAGCCCTGCTAATGGGATGATGGATATTGCTGCCAAAACAAATAACAACACTTCATTCCAATGAAGGAATTTACCCACAAATGTAAAGGGAATGAACACTAATAACAACAAAAGAGGCTTTATTTCAAACGATCCAATTTTCATGTTTTTTTACAATACTTATACTGAATAATGTTTCAAATTTTATGTTCAGAACTGCAATGTACGAAAACAATCGCAAAAAATGAGGTAATAACAAACGATACTTATTCGTCAAGAACTGCTAACAATTTTCATAATTACTTTTTTTCATTCAATATGGAACGTATCAACAATCAATTTTGCATTCAGAACATCCCTGTCACATCCCTCGTTGAAAAATATGGAGCACCTATCTATGTATACGATACTGACAAGATTTCGAAGCAATATAAACGATTGAAACAGGCTTTCTCCGGCATTGATATTCAAATCAATTATGCCTGTAAAGCTTTGAATAATATTTCTATATTGAACTACTTTCTCCAGTTACAAAGTGGTTTGGACACTGTTTCCATTCAAGAAGTGGAATTGGGACTAAAAGTCGGTTTTGCTCCAGAAAAAATCATCTACACTCCTAATTGTGTTTCCTACGAAGAATTGCAACAAGCAATCAAATTAGGTGTGCATATCAATATTGACAATCTCGCAACTTTAGAGCGTTTCGGTCATGATTATGGTTCAAGCGTTCCGGTGTGTATTCGTATCAATCCGCATATTTTGGCAGGAGGAAATTCGAAAATTTCCGTTGGACATATCGATTCGAAATTTGGTATTTCGTACTATCAACTTCCGCATATAGAGCGTATCGTCAAAGCATACGGCATTCATGTGAATGGTTTGCACATGCATACAGGTTCTGATATTTTGGATATCGATGTGTTTTTGCAAGGTGCGGAAATACTCTTCGATACAGCAAAAAAATTTCCAAATCTTGACTATGTAGACTTTGGTAGCGGGTTCAAAGTTCCGTACAAGCCTGATGACATTGAAACTGACATTGAGTTGCTAGGCGAAAAAATGTCAAAACGATTCAAAGAGTTTTGCACAGAATACGGAAAGAACCTCACAATGATGTTTGAACCGGGCAAATTTTTAGTCAGTGAAGCAGGATATTTTTTGGCAAAAGTCAATGTCATCAAACAAACAACATCAACAGTTTTTGCTGGATTAGACACAGGCTTGAATCATCTTATTCGCCCAATGTTCTATGATTCGTACCACACTATTTTCAACGTGTCTAAACCAGAAGGACTTTCTAGAATTTACACCGTTGTTGGCTATATCTGCGAAACAGATACCTTTGGATGGAATCGAAAAATCGTTGAACTCTCCGAAGGGGATATCGTCTGCTTCAAAAACGCAGGTGCGTATTGTATGTCCATGGCATCTAATTACAATTCTCGTTTACTCCCAGCCGAAGTAATGATCAAAGATGGAGTAGACCACCTCATCCGCAAACGTGAAACACTCGACAGCGTCCTCGCTAACCAAATTTTGGTGTAAAAAAAATATTCAGAAAAACGTATTGTAGAGACGCCCTATATGGGCGTCTTTTTTTTGTGGTGGGGTGGAGTCTTCCGACCACAGAGTGGTCGTATATTTATAGAAAATTTAATAACTGGAATATACGACCCCGTAGGGGTCGAAGATGGTATGAATGAACATTTCTATAAATATACAATCCCTCTGGGATTGAAGAAAGAGCCACCCTGCCCCGCTTCGAGAACCTCAGCGACCTTGGCACCCCTCCAAAGGAGGGGAATTTTAATGTTGTTTCGATTGAGAATATTGAGACGCAATGCATTGCGTCTCTACAATTTGCGACATTTTTCTTGACCACGGAGTGGTCACATATTTATAGAAACCAAAAATCAAAAAAAAAAGAACTCCCTCTCCCCTTAGGGGAGAGGGCTGGGGAGAGGGGTTCTATTTTTGAGACGCCCATATAGGGCGTCTCTACGAAATATATAAACCGTTGTTGTTTTTACTTTTTTATTGCGTTGATGAGGGTGGTTGCGACGTATTCTATTTCATTTGTTGTGAGTTCTGGGAAGATGGGAAGTGCTAAGCATGTTTGTGCTGCTTCGTTGGCAATTGGGAAGGATTCTGATTTTTCTCCTAAATACGCAAAACACTCTTGGTCGTGGAAATTTAATGGATAATACACCTCTGTTCCTATTCCATTTTGCGTAAGATTCGCACGTACAGCATCTCTGTTTTGAACTCTAATTGTATACTGATTATAAATATGATGGTTTGGAACGCCAGAATTTTTATTTACTGCTTTTGGTAAAACCACCAAATTCTCATTAGAAAGTGTTTGTGAAAATTCTGCGGATGTTACTCTAGCGTCTATAAACAAAGAGTTATACAATTCTGCATTTTCACGACGTTTTTGATGCCAAGACTCCAAATTAGGAAATTTAACATTCAACACTTCCGCTTGTAGCGCATCTAAACGGAAGTTTCCACCAATAAATGAATGAAAATATTTCGGTTCCATCCCATGATTTCGCATTTGTTTGAGATGAATTGCCAATTTTTCATCATTGGTAGTGATAACGCCACCATCTCCAAAGGCACCTAAATTTTTTGTTGGGTAAAATGAAAATGTCCCCATTAATCCTCGAGAACCAACCTTTGTGCCATCACGATATTGCGTTCCAATTGCTTGAGCAGCGTCTTCAATAATCGGAATTCCAAATTTATTGGCAATAGCCTCAATCGCATCAATATCAAAAGCTTGACCAAACAAATGCACCGGCATAATAGCCTTCGTTTTGTTGGTGATACGTTTTTTCATTGCCTCAGCATCCATATTATAGGTAACTGGATCGACATCAACGAAAACAGGGGTTGCACCTACTCGAACAACGACACCAGCTGTTGCAAAAAACGAAAACGTTGGAACAATTACTTCATCTCCAGGACCGATATTCAATGCCATTAACGCCATTAATTGAGCGTCAGTACCTGATGAAACACCAATTGCATACTTACTATCACAATATTCAGCAATTGTTTGTTCTAATTCCTCGACTGGTTTTCCGAGAATTAATTTTTGTGAACGAATGAGTTCTAAAACTTTGGGTTCGATTTCATTTGCAATTGTTGTATATTGCCTTGTTAGATCAAGTAATGGGACGTTCATCGGTGCTAATATTTCGGTTAGAAAATGTTTTGTTCGAAGTCGATATGCTTGAAATTTAATTGTATTTTCTGATTGTAGTCATATGAATATTCCATACCTTTACTGCTATTTACTTCTGCTATTTCTTGTTCCATATTACTCCCAAGCACAAGAATTGTATTCCGCCTCATTTGGTGATGTGAACAATCCTGCAATAATATTTTTACATGGTGGACCGGGTTTTAATTCTATAAATTTTGAGATTACTACAGCTCCAGTTTTAGCTGAAAAAGGATATTTTGTGATAGTCTATGACAGACGAGGTGAGGGCAGATCAACTGACAATTCGGCTCAATTTACTTATCAACAAACTGTCGAAGATTTGGAATCACTCTATACAAAGTATTCTATTCAAACAGCAACATTGATTGGACACTCATTCGGTGGAATCGTAGCAACAAAATTTGCTAAGACTCATCCAAATTTAGTCAGCTCAATCATCTTTGCTGCAGCACCAATCCGAATGCAATCGGTGTTTAAAAATATCATTGAAACAGCAAGACCATATTACGAAAAGAAGAAAGATTCGATGAATTTGAAATACATCGCCATGTTAGAGAAAATGGATACAAATTCTATAGAATATTCATCGTATTGCTTTTCTCATGCAATGCAAATAGGTGCATACTCACCTAAAAAACTCTTACCTCATGCAGTAGAACTCTACACAACATTTCGAAAAGATACTCGCAGTAAAAAAGCCTTTGAGATGAATATTACTGCTCCCAAAGGGTTTTGGAAGAATGAACAATATACTTTAGAAGATCTAAATGAAGAAGTACAAAACTTAAAATATTACAATATACCAATGTATGGAATTTATGGAATAGAAGACGGATTGTTTTCTTCGTTAGAACTAGAATACATCGAAGAGTTATTAGGAAAACACAATTTCCATCGTTGTGAAAATGCGTCGCATTCAGTCTTTATGGATACACAAATGGATTTTCTCATAACGATTGATGCATGGATAAAAAAGTCGAAATATCAATTGCGTTATAGATGATACAAAACTTTCCATGAATATTTCTACTTTTTTGCATTAAATTGGAAAAAAATCGGTATTTTTGAATATATATCAAATTTTCTACTCTGTAAACATTCCTAAACCTTATGAACTTTAGTCTTTTTGGTCAAGATTTGGCAATAGATCTTGGTACAGCAAATACGTTAATCTGGATGCGCGGTAAGGGTGTCGAATTGAACGAACCTTCGATTGTTGCTTTCGATAGAAATTCAAAACGAATTATTGCTGTTGGCCATGAAGCTCAAGCAATGGTTGGAAGAACTCACAGAGATATCAACACAATTCGACCATTACGTGATGGAGTCATTGCAGATTTCGAAATTGCTGAAGGGATGCTTCGTGCATTTATCAGCAAAATTTCTGCACGCTGGCAACCCGCTCGAAAGGTTGTAATCTGCGTTCCTTCGGGAATAACAGAAGTGGAAAAACGTGCTGTTCGCGACAGTGCTGAACATGCTGGTGCAAAAGAAGTATATCTTATTGCAGAACCTATGGCAGCAGCAATTGGTGTTGGTCTCAACGTTCACGAACCTGTCGGTCACATGATCGTTGATATTGGTGGTGGAACCACTGAGATTGCGATTATTTCACTTTCTGGAATTGTTATAGACGAATCTATTCGTATTGCAGGTGATGAGTTGACTGCCGTCATCGTTCGCTACTTCCGTTCTGCTCACAACATCATCATAGGTGATAGAACTGCAGAGAATATCAAATGCAAGGTTGGCTCGTTAGTACCATTAGAAGAAGAAATTTATTTTGAAGTTCGTGGGCGTGATTTGATGAGCGGTATTCCAAAAATGATTGAAGTTACATCTATAGAATTACGTGAAGTGCTCAATGAAGCAATCAAACCAATCATCGAAGCAGTATTGGCACTTTTGGAAAAAACTCCAGCAGAACTTTCTGCCGATATTTTCGAACGTGGTATCATCCTCACTGGTGGTGGTGCATTACTCAAAGGATTGGATGTTCGTTTACAACAAGAAACTTCCCTTCCTGTAACGATTGATGAAGATCCATTAACGGCTGTTGCTCGTGGTACGGGTATTGTTTTGGAAAACCTCGAATATTATTCTTCAGTCTTGTTAAAAAGTAAACGTAGTTAAGTTACTGTTTCTTCCAATCTACAGAAACAAACGGACTTTCCTGCAAACAAAATCGAAGTGGTAAATCAGCAGATTTTGTAATTCCTATTCTGGGTGTTGTTCGAATTGGAACATACGAAGTAGGTAGAAGAAGTGAATACGTTCCTCCGAGTAGTGTACATCCAGTATCTTCGGTTGTAAATCCTAATGACTTTGCCAATTTACCCGGTCCACGAAAAGCATTTTGAGGGAAAACTTCTTTACTATCAATGCATTCCATTGCTCGTAATAATACAGCAGCACCAATACCTTCAGATTCTGTAACCACATTGATACAATGGTGAATGCCATAAATTTTGTACACATAAAGTACACCACCCTTGTCAAACATCGCACTATTTCGTTTCGTTTTGCCTCGAAAACTGTGGGAGGCTTCATCACCATACGATAAATATGCCTCTGTTTCGACTATACGCAATAATACTTTTTGATTTTGTTCTTTGTTGAAGATTTGAAATATACTTCCGATAAGTTTTTGAGCAACAATTTCCGTTGGCTGCAAATAAAATGATTCAGTTGCAAGTTCAAAGGATTCTTCAATTCCATTTATAATTAAATCCATCACTTAATGACCATAGGTTCTGTTTCAGTTGAAAAAGGTGTACTTCTTGCTCCAATGGAAGATGTCACCGATTTACCGTTTCGAGTAATTTGTAAACGAAATGGGGCTGATATTGTTTACACAGAATTCATTTCGTCCGAAGGATTGGTTCGAGATGCAAAACGGTCATTAGCAAAATTAGAACTTGCTGAAGAAGAACAACCGTCAGTAATTCAGATATTTGGTGGCGACATACCGACAATGATTCGAGCCGCTGAAATGGCTGTCACTTCCAATCCTGCATTTTTAGATATCAATTGTGGCTGTTGGGTCAAAAATGTTGTCGCTAGAAATGCCGGTGCAGGTCTTTTGAGAGAACCGCATAAAATGGCTGAAATGACTAAAGCTATTGTCGAAGCAGTTGCTCCAATGCCTGTTACCGTTAAAACCCGATTAGGATGGGACCCAAAATCCATTATCATTGTTGAGGTTGCACAAATGCTCGAACAAGCTGGTGCAGCAGCATTGACTATACACTGTAGAACTCGTGATATGGGTCATCGTGGAGATGCTGATTGGTCATGGGTGGAGAAAGTAAAAAAATTCGTACAAATTCCAGTTATTCTCAATGGTGATGTTACCAATGCAAAAGAAGCAAAACGTGCTTTTGATGAAACTGGTGCAGATGCTGTGATGATTGGAAGAGCAGCAATTGGGAATCCGTTTATTTTTTCGCAATCTCGTACTCTTATTGATTCAGGGGTTGAAGCAACTCCACCTTCGGTGGAAGAAAGAGTGGCTGTGTGTTTAGAACATTACAAATTGAGTATCGAAAAAACTGGGAAACGTGCAATTCACGAATTTAGAAAACATTTTGGTGGGTATTTGAAAGGTCTTTATAATTCTGCACCAGTACGCCAAGAAATTGTTCGTATGGACTCGTACGATAATGTCGTTAATCGTCTTAGCGAATATGTTGTCTATATGAAAGAGATTGGAAAAAACACTGTTCATACCTTTGATGAATCATTAGAATCTATTGAATATGCCGAAGAAAACTAATAGTAAAACTCCAACTTCAATGGAGAGTGTGCCGACTCCAAATCCAACAACTACTGCAGTGAAAAAAGCACCTAAAAAGGTAGCTACAACTATGCCAACCACTGAAGCTGTGTCAGTAACTTCTCCAATTAAGGAACATGCAAAAAAAATAGTTCAAAAGAAACCAAGACCTGTAAAATCGACTGAACAAAAAGTAGTTTTGGATCAATCTCCTATTATTCAAGAAAAAACTGCCTTTCATCCTGTTGAAAAAGATAGGATACAATCTATTCCAAAAAAACGTCCTCAAAGGAATGTAGCTAAAAAAGCGACATCATCAGTTCCTACTGAAAAGAGAACCAATGTTGAACTAGTTCAACAACCAAAAGTTGCAGTTGAAATAACATCAAATGAATCAACAGGTGAACCACAAACAACTCCAACAAAAAAACCATTTCATAGAAATCAGCAGAACAATAGACAACGCCACCAACAGAATAATACGAAACCGCCGATTGAACAAGTTGAAGTTACAAATTTGGAGACACCAAATGAGCAAGTCATTGAAGCTCCGTTAGTTGCAACAAATGAACAAGCTTCTGAGCAGACATTACCACGTAAAAAGAATAAAAAGAAGAAAAAATCTAAAGCGAAAACAACCGAAACAGCAATTGCAGTTGACATTCCTGTAGAGCCGACGTTACTAGTTGAGACGCAACAACAAAAAACTGCACCTCAAAAACAACAACAAAAAACTCAACAACAAAAACAACAGCCAATTCACCGTGAGGTTAAGAAAGTTAAACCAAAACTTCCACTCAACGACAAATCAAAAAAGTTGTTTTCATATTTGACACCCCTTGCGAAAGACTTTGTGAAAAAAGTCTATGCATCAATAGTTGCTGTTATTCCTTCAATTGAACATGAAAGCTTGATGGTGTGTGTGAGTGGTGGTAAAGATTCTGTCGTACTCTTAGATGCATTATGGTATATCAGCGGAATGATTCCGATGAAAATCATTATTACTCATTGCAATCACAACTTACGTGGAGATGAATCCGACCAAGATGAACAATTCGTTCGCCATCTGGGTAAAAAGTACTCCATTCCAACCTTTTGTACATCTGTTAATGTATCTGCATATTCGAAAAAGTATAAACAATCCATAGAATTAGCAGCACGAAACTTACGGTACAAATTTTTCGAACGTATAGCAAAAGAACAATCCGTTCCTTACATTCTTACAGCACATACAAAAGATGATACTGTTGAAACGATGCTTTTCAACTTAGTACGTGGAACAGGTATCAAAGGTATCACAGGAATTCCCAAAAAACGAGAGTTAGATCAAAATATCACCGTATACCGTCCCATGATACCTATTTCACGTCAAGAGATTAGCGAATATGCTGATGAACGACAATTAGAATGGAGAGAGGACTCATCAAATACGAATCTATCATATACACGCAATAAAATTCGTCATAAACTTTTGCCTTTACTCAAAGAAGAATTTAATCCTTCGGTATTAGACACTTTATATCGCTTTGCCGAATTTGCAAAAGGTGCAGAAAGTTTGGTAGCAAAAAATGTAGAGACCTACCTTCCACATGTACTAACAAAAAAGACGAATACCAGTATAACAATTCACCTTGAGTCATTTAAAGCTATTTCCATGTTTTTGAAAGGCGAAATTCTACTGAGAAGTATCAAATCTCATTTCGAAATATCGCTAAATTTGCTTCAAATCGAAGCAATTTTACAGTTATTAGATAAAGAAACAGGCACTCGTTTTATTATTAACGAACAACTTCACGTCGTTAAAGAACGGAATGAACTCATCATTACCAATCATCATCGATTCAAGGAATCACCACAATTTATTCAAAAAACTGGTAAATTCCATTTTGGTGAATGGACACTCATATTGGAAAAAGTTGCGAGACAATCGGCAGAATTCACCAACGACCCCAATGTGGAATATTTGGATGAAGACACTCTCCCAGCACTTCTGATTCTTCGTCATTGGGAACATGGAGATAAATTTGCTCCAATCGGAATGTTTGGTTTGGAGCAGAATGTGAGTGATTATTTGACGAATGCAAAAATTGCTCATTTGGAGCGAGAAAACGTTGTTGTACTTGCCTCAACAACAAGAATTTTTTGGGTATGCGGACATCGTTTATCGGAAAGTTGTAAGGTTACTGACGCAACAATCAATGTCATCAAAGCAACAATTATTCGAAGAAGTGACAAGAAGTAGTTAGATTGTCTTATCGTAAATTCCGCAATATATCACACTAAAAAATAATTCCAGCCGTTTCACATTTTAAGGGAAATGTGGCAATTTTGCTTTTTTTCATCGGTTTTTTACCGATTGATTGTAAATTGTTACTAAAAAGTGCTTTGTCTTTGCAGCAGATGTTGATGTACACCCTTTTTAACTGTATATTTTTTACAAATTCTTTGTTAGAGTAATCTCTACAAAATTTTGTAAATCATACTCTCAAGCCTACAGAATTAATTGATATTCGTCATCAAGAATTGAAATCATCGCAATTGAACTTTTTTAAGTTTTCAATTTGTTGTTGTCTGTATGTTTTTTTACTAATGTTGAACCCTCATTACCTATCACAAAAAGTGATAAAATAGATAAGGATATAGAATGAGCGACGGTAATTTTTTCAAACCGAAAGATCAAGACCCTTCTCAAAAACAAAAAAATGCCTTTCAACCCCAGAAAAATCCAAACTCTGGTGAAGGAAATGCATCGAATAAAGTAATGAGAAATGTTTTAATCTGGGGTGCAATTTTTGTGGGTATTCTCATATTTTATTTTCAATTCGTTGGTGCACAACGTCCTGAATGGCCAGTTTCCTATACTGAGTACCTTTCTTATTTAGAAGCGAATAAAATTGAATCAGCGGAAATTGTCAAATCTCAATTGAATGACTTCGAATTTCATGGGACATTGCGTGAGCCTATCACGATTAATCGCGATGGTCGTCCTCGAGAAATAAAGTATTTCGTTACCAAATTAGGTGTTTTAGATTCACAAACAGAGCAAACTTGGCGAGCAAAAGGCATAGCATGGAATTATAAAGAAGGTGATAGCCAATGGTGGAGTGCACTAATTTCCATTCTTCCTTGGTTCTTACTTATCGGTGTTTATATCATTGTCATGCGTCGTATGCAAGGTGGTGGAAATACGAAAGGTATTTTCTCCTTTGGTAAAGCTCGAATTCGTATGAATAGCGATAATTTAACAAAAGTAACCTTCGTAGATGTTGCTGGTGCTGATGAAGCGAAATACGAATTACAAGAAGTAATTGACTTTTTAAAAGAACCCACAAAATTCCAAAAACTCGGTGGTAAAATACCAAAAGGTGTTTTGCTTTTAGGACCTCCCGGTACTGGGAAAACCTTACTTGCTCGTGCTGTTTCTGGCGAAGCAAATGTACCGTTTTTCTCAATGTCAGGTGCTGATTTTGTGGAAATGTTCGTTGGTGTTGGTGCTTCACGTGTTCGCGATTTATTCGAAACTGCCAAAAAGCATGCTCCATGTATTGTGTTTATCGATGAGATAGACGCTGTTGGTCGCCAACGTGGAGCTGGTGTTGGTGGTGGGCATGATGAACGTGAGCAAACACTCAATCAACTCTTAGTTGAAATGGATGGATTCGAGCAGAATCTTGGTATTATCATGATTGCTGCTACAAATCGTCCAGACGTTTTAGACCCTGCGTTGCTTCGTCCAGGTCGTTTTGACAGACAAGTGGTTGTAGATCGTCCAGATATTCGTGGTCGTGAAGGAATTTTGAAAGTGCATACTCGCAATATTCCATTGGGAGATGATGTCAATGTATCAGTCATCGCACGTGGAACCCCAGGTCTTTCGGGAGCTGATTTGGCGAATTTGGTTAATGAAGCAGCTCTATTTGCAGCTCGAAGAAATTCTTTGGTTGTGACTATGGATGATTTTGAAGATGCAAAAGACAAGATATTGATGGGTGTTGAACGCAAATCAATGGTTATTTCCGATAAAGAGAAAGAAGTAACAGCATACCACGAAATGGGTCATGCATTGCTCGGAAAACTCATTGCGAATAGCGATCCAGTCCATAAAGTAACTATCATTCCTCGTGGTCGTGCATTGGGTGTAACGTCGTATTTGCCAAATGAAGATTCGCATTCATATTCTCGTGACTTTTTAGAAACAAAAATTGCAACGCTTTTAGCAGGTCGTGCAGCTGAGTGGATTGTGTTTTCACAATTTACTACAGGTGCTGGGAATGACTTAGAACGTGCGACTTCATTGGCGAAAAAGATGGTTTGCGAATGGGGTATGAGTGAACGACTTGGACCTATTACGTATGCAAATAAGTCAGAAGAAGTCTTTTTGGGTCGTGAAATGTCTCAACCTCGTGATCATTCTGAAGAAACAGCAATGTTGATTGATTCGGAAGTTCGTAGAATTCTTCATTCTGCGATGGAACGTGCAGAACAGATACTTCGTGATAATATCGATATGCTTCATTTAACTTCTAAAATGTTGCTTGAGCGTGAGACATTGGACAACGAAGAATTGGATATTTTACTTGCTGGTGGAGAATTGCCACCACTTCCTATGAAAATGGCGTAGATTTTTCTATTTTTGTAGTGATTTTTCAAAAACGTGTATTGAGATTCAGTACACGTTTTTTCTTTTTTACTCTTGTAAATTCCCATAAACCGAATGCAACGACTGTTACAATTCATAGAAGATTTTAAGCAATATATTGCCTTATGCTTCTTTGTCGTATTGAGTTTTTCATTGATGGCATTTGGTGATTTGTCCCAATTTGGGGGTTTGCGTTCAGTAGTTGTTTCGACAATTGGTGTGTTTCAAGATGCCTTTTCGTTTATCCCCAATCCTGTTGCATTAAAATCTGAAAATTCTTCCTTACGTGATTTGAATGCTCAGCTTTCGTTTGAAGTTCAAAAATCCCGACAGTCAAGTATTGAAAACGATAAATTGCGGTCATTACTTCAGTTCAAATCTATTTCAAAACTACCCTTAGTTCCTGCCGAAGTTGTTGGAAAAACCATCGGTTCTATTCGTTCCTATATTACTATAAATCGAGGTACGAGTTCTGGTATTGCTCAAGGAATGGCAGTAATGACAGATCGTGGATTGGTTGGAGTAGTAGCATCAGTCAGTACGAATTTTGCCATAGTCTCTATTATCAAAAACCGCGATATTCGTGTTGCCGCACGGTTAGAATCTTCTCGGTTAGATGGAGTTGTTTACTGGGAAGATGATGAGATTTTGGTGATGAAAAATTTACCAAAAACCTATTCTATCCAACTAGGTGAAATAGTGGTCACTTCCGAATTTAGCACCAAATTTCCTCCTAATATTCCTATAGGTAAGGTCGTTGGAAATTATAACGACCCAAATTCACTATTTGCAACACTCAAGATACAATCGTTTGTCCAATTTGAAACCTTGGAGCAAGTGTTTGTCGTAACGACACTTCCGAATCCGGAACGTATTTATTTGGAAGAACGCTATCAACAAGAATTAGCCGCAAAAGCAAAACAGAAAAAGTCCGTAAAAAAACCTACTAAAGATTCGACAGGCACTGTAAATGAAAATCCGTGAAACCACACTTTTTGATAAAGTCCCCCAACTTCGTTATGCAGTTTATGCTGCAGTGGCAGTGGTACTTGCTATTGCGGATTTTTTGTTGATACCACTCATTGAAATTCAAGGGGTAGTGCCTGACATCATTGTAATTTTGGTTGTATGGATTGCTATTTCTGAAGGACAACTTTTGGGAATTATTTCTGGGTTTTTGTGTGGTTTGCTGGTGGATTTTCTTTCGTATGAAGGGGTGTTAGGTGTTCATGCGTTGGTGAATACCTTAGCAGGATTTACCGCAGGATACTTTTTCAAAGAAAGTAGAACCACACTTACCTTGCAAACGTATCGATTCGTTCTGATTCTTTTTTTAGCAACCTTTGTTCATAACACTATTTTCTCCTTTCTTTATATTCGAACAACTGAAGCTACACTGATTGAATTTTTTACAAAATATGTTTTTGCCAAATCAGTCTATACTATTGTCTTCGGAACTATTCCCGTTCTTTTTCGTTCGCTTAGAAATTAAGAACTTATTACTACTCCGAGAATTTTTTACATTATTAGTGTTAATATCAATATGAAAACATTCTTTTTGTCTTCAATTGCATTGTTTATTGGAACAGCGACATTGTTGTTTGCTCAACCAAAATTAGAAATTGTTGGTGGTGACACCTATGATTGGGGTATAGTGAAAACAAAAAACCCTCTTTCTGGAAAAGTTCAAATCAAAAACGCTGGGAATAAAACCCTTACTATCTCTGATGTACAAGCCGCTTGTGGGTGTACGGGTACTATCTTGGATAACAAAGTGTTACAACCAAATGAAGTTGCAACTCTTTCGGTAACGCTGAATACTGGTTCAAATGTCGGTCCTATTATGAAAACAGTTCGTATCAAAAGTGATGACCCTGTAACTGCGGAAAAAGTTTTGAACTTGAAAGCAAATATCACCCTACCAATCAGACTTTCCGTTCCGTATGTGGTTTTGAGTAATTTGAAAGTTGGTCAATTGGCAAATGGTGAAACTGTTTTGGAAAACAAATCTGGTAAAGATTTGACAATTACATCAGTGGAATTAGTTGGTAATGGGTTAAAAACTAATATCAAACCAAATACTGTCATCAAAGATAATGCTACCTTCAAAATAGTTGGTTCTGCCATTGCTGATAAAGCTGGGTATTACTCTGGAACAATCAAATTAAAAACAGATGATCCTGATTATTCTTCAGTAGATATCATTGTTTATGGACAAGCTACAGAGGATAAATCTCCTGCATTTGCTCCTCAAGGAATGAAGTAAGGTTTTAAATCAATCTTAAAAAAAGCCCACTTTTTTAGTGGGCTTTTTTTGTTTTTGGTTTCTACTAAGAATATAACCTCAGTTGATGCTGGTGAGTTTACGGATGATTTGCGAGTATTCCCAAATCCTGCTGAAACCAGTATCAAAATTGAAGGTACAAAAGAAATTCGTTCAGTAACTGCGACGAATATCTTGGGTAGTGAAGTATTGCTAAACCTAAAAGGAAATAATAGTTTTGGTATTTCCAATCTTTCTACTGGTTTGTATACCTTACTTATACAGTATTTGGATGGCTCAACATCTAGAACGATGTTTGTGAAGAAGTAAGGTTTACCATTTTATAAAAAAAAACCCACTAAAAGTGGGCTTTTTTGTTGATAGTCTCTCTCTTAGCGAGTAACTGACATTGATTTTTGTAGTGAGATGGATCCAGAAGTCAGGCGATAAAAATACGTTCCGTTGGATAGGTTACGGACATTTCCTTCTACAGTATGTTCACCTGCTGTGAAGGAACCACTATTGATAATGGTCATTACTTCATTTCCATTCACATCGTAGAGTTTCAAAGAAACAGTTGCAGGTTTGTCAAGTACAAAAGTGAAGGATGTTTCAGCATTTGCTGGATTTGGGGAATTTTGTTTCAAGGTAAAACCCGAAGTAGACACATTTCCATCACTTGCAGAAGAAACGATTGATTCTTCATTGGTATCAAATAGCTCTGATTGTCCATTCCATAACATAAACATTGCTTTTCCACCACGGTGTTTCATTCCCATTGGACCCATAGGAGTAAGATCCATATTTAAGTGATGGTGTTTTCTGATTTTTTTCTCACATTCAGCTTTATCTTCAGTAGATGACTCAATGATTATCTCCGTACGAATTTCATGGATATCATCTTTCCATTTTTCCATATCCGGTTTGGCAGTTTCCATTAAGTTCTCTAACGTTGCTTTGTACTTTTCCGCCAATGGTTTTAGCTCTTCCATAATCGATACGATATTTTCTTTCGAAGATATCATTTTTTCTTTTAATGCTTGGATATTACCAACTTCCATATCTTTCACGGATTTGGCAAGACTTGAGCGAAATTTTTCCGCTTTTTCACGAAGTTCATTCAATTTTGTCAAATCTTCGGGAGTCATTGCAGCATCAAGCTGTTTTTTCCATTCGGTTAATTTTGGAAGAATTTCCGAATTTTTATACTCCATCACTTCTACTTTGAACTCTTGCATTTTTTGTTTTTGTTCTTCAGTGAGTGGTTTCATTTTTTTGCACTCTGTCATTTCAATACAATGAGTGCGATCTTTGTGCATAGGTGCAGCAAATGCAGTGCTGATTGAGAAAGCAACTGCGAGAAGGATTGATGTTGTTTTCATAACAATATTATAGTGTTTTTGTAAATAGAAAAGTGTTTACAAAAAATTAGACTATCCGATTCAAAAGAAGGTTTAAAACCCTTGTTAATTATTTTGAGTTCGAATGGTATGAAGTAAATACTGGGGGTAGGTAGAAAGTAATTGCAAATCAGGAGGTAAGGTAACTATAGGCTTCAGTGAACCTGTCGAGTCAGATGCGATATCTGCATAGGGAATCGTTACCTTGATATTATCAGCGGTAATTTGACTAATTTTACTAACACCACCACGAACTATCACCGAAACAATACGAGGAGAAATGGTATGTGGATTGGACGTTGGTATATCGGTAATAGTAACAGGCACATCGTGAACGACTGTTTCTGCATACCGCTCAATATAGGCAGTCGCATTGATAGAACGAATAGATAAACGAACTGAACGCATGGTATCAAGCAATTTGACCTGCATTTGCACTGTTCCACTAAGATTGCTTTTGAACACTTCTTCCGTAGGCCAGTAAGTAATGTCTTTGAGCATAGAAGGTGCTCCTGCAATCATTACACTGTCAGGATATATTTTGATTTTTGAAGTAACGATAAAACCATTCGCCATTTTGAAGTGAAAATTCGTTGCAATGGGTACTTTTTTTGAAACTACTTCACCAAATCGAAGTGATAATTCTGAAGGGAAAGCATCGGTAAGTTGAATACCACTTTGCATGCGTAACGACCGATAATAATCTGATTTGGTTAAAATGATATTCGTATCATTTTTTCGCAGCGAGTTATCGGTCAAATCAAAGAGAACATCTGGTTTGTCACCACTCAAGATATTCAAAAGTTTCCACCCAGAACCAACAATTTTGAGTCGCAAAGAGTTTGGGAGTGAAGTAACAATTGAACGATCGGGTGGAGTTTTGACCGAAATTTTAGCATCCACTAACATCGAATATTCTGAATTCATCGTAACATAGCACCACAACAAAAACGATAGTGTTATAGCAAACACCATTGTTTTAATGGAAAATCCATGTTTCTTTTTCAGAATCATTTTACGGTCGAACTCCAGGATTTAAGAGATTAATGACTTCTTCACTTTCTACTCTATCGCCGAATGCTTCATCGGTCATGCCTAACGATTCGTAGGATTGCATTCGAATTTGTAAAACTTCCAGTTTTATTTTGTTTGACTTTACAATTGAATATGCTTCTGTGGCAAAAACGATAGCTTGTTTGGCATCGCCACTGCTGTATAGTTGTTTTGCTTTAGCAACTAAGGCAGAGCAATAGACATCTGCATATTCTTTGCGTTGAGAAAAGGCAGTTTTCAAATCAGCCAAAGCGTATTCTAAATTCTGAGCATCGGAATAGGACTTTGCATCCTTATTATCTGCACGACAAATTCCACGCATATAATACAACGAAGCTGGAGCATATTGTACCTTACCAAAATCTGCTGTAAACTCTAAGGCTTTATCCAAATCTGGAATTGCTTTCGAAAATTCACTGGTAAACCAATACCCTCTGGCACGTTCAAAATAATAGCGAATGTCATTTGGATTCAATTCGATTGCCTCTGTAAGTAAGGCAATAGAGCGATACCATTTTGCCATGGAGTTTTTATCACGTCGGAGATTAGTCGATTGATTGTACAAAGTATCAGCACGGAGGAGTTTTTGCTCGTTTGCTTTTTTGAGTGAATCTATTTGAAATTGTGTTTGCTGACGCTGTCGAAGTTTTTCTTCCTGCTTATTTTGATACATCATATATCCACCAACAGCAAGAATGATAAACAAGACTGCAACCACACCCAACGAAACATAGAGTATATTTTTTGAACCACTTGGTTGTGGAGTTGGAGCTTTCATTTGAGAAACATCCACAACACCCGTTTGTTCAAAATGTGAAGGAATAGATGATTGACCTGTATGAATCAAATCTGTAAATCGATGAATGTCTATCAAAACCTGTGAGCAAGTAATATAACGATTTCTTGCATCTTTCACCGTCATTTTTGAAAGAATATTCACCAAAGAATTGGAGATGTGTGGATAGTACTTTCGTGGATCTGGCAAGGAAGAATTGACAATTTCTTGCATCAGTGCATATTCACTATTGGTAATCACATTATAGGGAACTCGACCTGTAAGCATTTCGAAAATGACAATACCAAAACTATAAATATCTGTTTGAGCACCAATATTCTCTTCACTTTTTACTTGCTCTGGACTCATATAAAGATAGGTACCCATTTTAGAACCTACTTGGGTATTGACTAGATTTTCCATACCCAGCATTTTTGCAACCCCAAAATCAACAATTTTGATAGTGTTTTTTGGAGTTACGATAATATTGGATGGCTTAATATCGCGGTGAACAATCCCTCGACTATGAGCAAACTCTAATGCTTTGAGAACTTGAACTGACAAGGATAACACTCGAGCTTCTGGAATGGGACCGACGGTCTGAATCAATTGGCGAATGGTTTGACCCTCTACATATTCCATCACCAGAAAATACAATCCATTTTGCTCAAAAAACGTATGAATTTTCACAATTCCTTCGTGATCCAGCGAAGATTGGAGCATCGCCTCTTGTTTGAAGCGTTGAATGAAATCGCCTTCGTGAGTAAAGGAAGGATTTAATACCTTTATAGCTACTTTTCTTTCCAAATTGTCTATTGCTACATAGACTTGTCCCATACCGCCTTCGCCAATAATATCGACGATACGGTAGTCTCGAATAATAGTATCTCTACGAAATTGCATATTTTTGTTTGTTAATCCACACGTTTACGTTGTTGTACTCTTTCTAAGTAACTAATCTCGAATAGACCGAATCCCGAAATAAATGCATACTTTCAGAGATAGAACGCGAAGAAACTTGCACGTATATCCATACCAAAAGTACTATCAAAATAACGAAAGAAATTGCATAAAGTATATATGAATACAATGATGTTTTTCCTTTCGATACCGTTGGAATTTCAATATCGTTCTGTACGTTCGCATTATCTACACTTTGTGTTCCCACTTGCACAATATGCAAGGTTATATTGTCACTTCCACCTTTGTCATTTGCCAAGGCTATCAATTGATTAGTAGCGTCCTCAATGGTTGTATGATTTATGATTGCAGACAGCTCTACTTCTTGAACATATTGCGAAAGACCGTCGGTGCAAAATACAAAGATATCATTTTCTTCCACTTCAAACTGATAAAAATCCGGAGAAGGGTTATTTGCCCCAATTGCATGGGTTATAACATTACGATGCGGATGAAAATCTGCCTCATGTTCTGCGATAATTCCTGAATCAATAAGCTCTTGCACCAAGGAATGATCCTTGGTTAAAAGTTCACAATGTCTATTTCGTATTCTATATAATCTGCTATCTCCTACAGAACCAACATAAAGAGTTTTATCACGAAATAATCCCAAAAGCAGGGTTGTCCCCATTCCTTGCAATTCACGATGTTTTGCCGTAAATATCTTTACTGCGTCATCTGCTTTTTGGAAAGAAAAACGAATCAACGCCTCAATACTCGATGCTTCGTTGGCAATTTTGAACTCGTCTTTGACCGTTTCCACTGTCATAGTTGCAGCCATTTGCCCACCAACATGACCGCCCATTCCATCACTGATTAAAAACAACATCCCAATTGGCAACGAATACGCAGCGAGATAGTCCTCATTCTGTTTTCGTTTTTTGCCGATGTCAGTTTTGCTACAATAATGGAAATGCCAAGAATTCATTTGTATATATTTTACTCTATGTCAGTACTATAACGTTGTTCTATTTTACAAAGATAACTATTTTCCTCGTTGTTCTTCCAAAGATCTACGTTGATTATCTAATTTTGAAAATTCTTCTAATAAAGCTACATCTAAAGTTCCTTGTTCATCATTTAATTGAATTTGTTTCTCTAATTCTTGCAAATGTTTGACAACTTTTCGTATTTGTATAGTTCGCAAATAATCTGGAATTACCTTTTCAAAATGTTCAGGCAATACTGTAACGTCAAATTTTTCCCAAGAACTAGAAGGTTCGCGTAACGACACCTTTACTATCCGTAGCAGTGAAATTTCTTCATCCGATAACGTTTCATCTTCAAAAAGCAAGGTTAGCGGATCTTCTGAATTAGCTTGAGCATCTATTATGCGAGCATATAACGATTTACAAAGCTCACTTTCAAAATGATCATTTGTGATACGGAACGTCTTAAAAACAGTTTCAAACCCCTTTTTACTGACTAAGGCAATTCTCAAAAGATTCAATTCTTCAGAATTTGGAAGCGTTAGTTCCTGTACATTTTCAACAGGTGTTTCTATGACAATTTCTGTTGATGAAACCATAAGTTTTTCTATCGGTTTATCAGTAGTTGAATTACCTGTTTGGGTTGAAGGTGCTGTATAGCGTTTGCGAAAATCTTCTTGTTCCTTATAACTTTCTTTGACTAAGACTGCCTCTTGTTCAATCAAGGAAATGTCTATAGAAAAAAGTTCTGCGATTTGTTTGAAGAAAAAATGATGTGAAAGAATATCAGGAATAGACAGTGTTTTCGTGATAAGCTCACGAATTGCAAAGGCGAAATCTTGCGGAGCTGATAGCTTCCCTGTTTCCGTCCACAAGGAATGATAAAACTGCACAAATCCCAATGCTGATGTAACTTTTTTCTCAAATTCTTCTGAGCCAAAATGTTTTAAAAAGCTATCAGGATCTTCTTTGTTTGTTAATGAAATAACACTAACGGAAAGTCCCTTTGGTAGGATAACATCGATTGCTTTCATCGTTGCATTCTTTCCAGCATTATCACCATCGTATGCAATGACAATGTGTTTTGTGTACTTTGCTATCACATCCACTTGTTCTTCGGTAAGTGCCGTTCCACAAGAGGCTACTGCATTGGTAAAACCATGTTGATGCATGGACAACACATCCATATATCCTTCACAGAGAAGAACATTTCCTTTGGAGCGTATCGATTGACGAGCTTGATACAATCCATAAAGAACTACGGATTTGTCGTATAATGGGGATTGTGGGGAATTGATGTACTTCGCTTTTGTGGATTGCTTCTCTAAAAGCCGACCTCCAAAACCAATCGTTTTACCCAATGTATTTTGAATGGGAAACAGTAATCGACCACGAAAACGGTCATAAAACTCACCGTTGTCGTTTCTTGCACAAACACCAGAAAGTTCGATGCTTTGCTCGGAAAATCCTTGTTGACGCAATGTTTTAAAAAAACTACTCCATTCCATCGGAGCAAGACCTACGGAGAAAGCATTGATGGTTTGTTCTGTCAAACCACGTCGTGAAAGATATTGACGAACGGGAAATCCAAAATCGGATTGAAGGTTTTTGATTCCAAATATTCTTGAAGCTTCCAACACATTGTATAACGCCTCAGATTGATGACGCTTTTCAATTTCAACTGAAGAAACCTCTACTTCTGGAATTGGAATAGAAAATTGATATGCTAATTGTTCAACGGCTTCGAGAAAGGGAATACCGTCAATTTCTTGAATAAATTTGATAGCATCTCCACCTTTTCCACAGCCAAAACATTTGAAAAACTGTTCTGCTTGATTAACATTGAACGAAGGAGATTTTTCAGAGTGAAATGGACAAAGACCAATATAGGTTTTACCACGTTTTTTGAGCTGCACCCTTGGTGAAATAACAGCTACAATGTCGCATTCAGCCTTTACTTTCTCGACTATTTCATCAGTGATTCGTTTCATAACACTTTATCGCCAATATATTCTTTACAATGGCAATCGCAAATCTCCAATGCGAATAACTGAAGAAACATCGGAACACTCTTCGTATAATTCTTGTACCGTTTTTTTTAACATAGGATGGACTAAATGAGGAGCAATTTCCACTGACGGTGCCAAAACGAATTTACGATTATGCATTGCAGAATGGGGTATTGTGAGAATATCAGTCTCAAAAACTTCCTCACCAAAGAGAATAATATCGATATCAATTTCCCGCTCACGCCATTGTTGTCTTCTTGTACGTCCAAGTTTTTTCTCAATGTCTTTAATGATACGAAAAACCTCCAACGGTGTCAACAACGTCCACAAGCAAAGAGCAATATTCAAAAAACTATCTTGTTCCGTGAAGCCAACAGGTTCTGTTTCATACACAGAGGAAACCTGAACATTGTGAAAAGTCGTATTAAGTACAATCGATTCTATCGCTAACTCCAAATATTGTTGTTTATCCCCAATATTTGAGCCCAAAGAAAGAAGAACTGGCTTATATACAAGGTTGATTTTACTCAACTTTTCCTTCACGTTTTAATGTAACTTCTGCTTCGATATAATCTATAATTTCACCAATTGGAACAACATGTTTACGGATTTTAACCGTTACAGCTCCAACCAAACTGAATTTTTCTAAAATATTACTTGCGATATCCCACGCAATTGTTTCCACCAAATTGAAGGATTCATTCAGAATTTCTGCCACTGTATACATCACTTCTTGATAGTTTACCGCAAATTGAACTTCATCTTGAAGAACTGCTTTTCTACCGTCATAGAGCATTTCAATATCTAAAGAATATTTTCCTCCAAGTGTTTTTTCTTCTGATTTTACGCCGTGATACCCATAAAAAGTTGCGTTTTTTATCGTTAATTTTGTTGTTGTGGATAAGGATGTCATTGATGTCTAAATATATATGTAGTTAAATAGTAATTGCAATGTACAAAATTTTGAACGGAAAACCCTATTTTTTTGCGATTTTATACGAATTTGTTGGTTTGTTCTAAATTCATACCACCCCGCCATTTCATGGCACCCCTCCTAATTTAGGAGGGGAATTTTTCTAAACTGCTCCCCTTCAAAGGGCAGCTGTCCGAAGGACGAGTGGTTAATCTTCATGGATGAGACAGGGCATGCCCTGTCTCTACATAACACGGTACAAAATAACATCTCCCTCTCCCCTTGAAGGAGATTGGTCACTGAGCGGAGCCGAAGTGGGGGTGAGGGGTCAAAAAAAAAGCCCCAAATTGGGGCTTTTTTTTTGATGAGATAGTAACAGTTAAACAAATTCGTAAATCTAAAAAATCTTCGTAAGTTGTCGAATGATTTCTCCATTTTGGTTTACTTCATATAATTCACCTCTCCGTGAAAGGTTTGGATATAAAGTTACAATATAGGAAGAGTCTGTATAAAAAAACGGTGTTCCATTAGAATATAACGAACAATGTAAAGTCAATAAATCCAAAGTATTGGTTTTCATTATTGAATTTCCATCAGTAATTGTATAAAAGTTAAAATCATTCATATCATTTCCTAATTGATTGATTGAAAATGTTTTTGAATCATCAGACCAATTAATCTTGTTTATGTAATTATTTTTAAATGAATGATGTATATACTTATCAGTATGTTTACGGTCATTAATATAAAAATCACCGTTCTTATTATTTGGATCAAGACTAATGAATTTACTCTCATCAGGACTTACTGCAACTAATTTTAGATTTGCATCATTAGTTTTATTTGTATATCCTTCTAATAACTTTCCACTTTGCAAATGCAACCGTTTATGATTCTTGATTAATATATAATCATCATTCGGTGTTGATTGATTTGCCCAATGCACTAAACCATTATCGGTAATAACTTCATATTCCTCTTTAGTTACATAAAGAGGAATAATGGAGCATTCATCCGTTTCTAAGTTATATCGACATAGTTGTTGAAAAATCTTTACAACATTTTCTCCAAAATTATCTTTTCCGATGACAGTTGAAAAGGCAACTAAGCCAATTGCTATATTTTTATCATAGGGAGATAAAAGTGGATTTGCAAAAGCCCCAAGTAAGGTTGTATCTTTCGAGTTAAGTTTGCCTATTTTCAAGTTCTTAACCCCTATACTATTACCATTTATAGTCAATATTAAAGGGTTTATAGGTTGATCTATATACACTATAAAATTAACTTTATCTTTGCTGGAACTCATTATATTGATACCAACTTCATCTAAAAAGGTAGCTTGATCAAACTTTCTTCCACATTTAAGTTTTTTGGGATTATGTTCTTTCCACATTTGCTCAGGATTTTGATTATCTTCTGAGCAAGAAAATAACAAAACAAAAGCAATTGTAACTAAATTTGACTTTAATAATAAGTCTTTCATTAAAACACCCTTACTTTTGTATAATAAATTGTTTCATTTTAAAACTAGTTCCGTTTGAAACTGTTACAAAGTACATTCCTGTTGGAAAATTCTGAACATTGACTCTTAAGTTATATTCATTGTTTAAAACTTTATTAAAATATTCTACACCTAATGCATTAACAATCTTTATAGAAGTATTTGATAAGAAAAATAAATCTGATTCTATATTGACTAAGTTATTCGTTAGGTTTGGAAATATCCTGATATCATCAGATATTTGATTTTCTTGTACACCTACTGTTGGATCAGGTTTTGCAAATACAGTATAATGCATACCAAGATTTCTTTTAATAGGTCTAATAAAGTTGTTTAGTCCTAAATTCTGTCTAAATTCATACTGATATGTTACAAGTTTAAAAGTATGAGAATTAGCTATATTGTTATTTCCATCAATCATTCCATCTTCATGTATCATGTTATGCACAGAAAAATTTCCGCCGTAACCAGAGTAAACTCCAGTAAATCCTGTTTGATGTAATGTAGATACACCAGCATAAGGAAAACGTAATTCTTCTGCATGATGTGATGAAGCCCAGCCTTGTTTTGCATTTGGCCCATTAGGTCCACTTCTTCCCCAAACATAAATTTTTGATCCATTTTTATCTAACCATTTATAATCATGAGTTATTGTTTTTGTTACGGCTTGAATTCTCGCATTCCATTCACCAGAGGTAACAGGTCTTTTACCATCTTGATTAGAAACTGCTAATTGATATAATTGACCTGAAAATCCATTATAAGTATAACTGTTTGTATCATAATCTTCAAAATGATAAATTCGATATCCTTCTTGAAACATTTGAAATATTCTTCTCAAATCAAGATTACCCCAACCCGATAATTCATCGTAATTACTATTATAACCAGAACCAACAACATCTTGAGTTGCGGCTTTTATAATTCCTTCATAATCTTCAGGATATAAGAAAGGCCAACTCGATTGTTTTTGAGCATAACTATGAATCAATGCTGCTGTTCCAGCAACATGAGGTGCAGCAGCAGAAGTTCTTTGAAAGCAAGAAAATAGTGAACTTCTACTACCGTCAGTTTGTGTTGTGTATACTAAATTTTGACCAGCTGAATCACATTCTCCACCTGGTGCTAATAAATCTATATTTCTACCAATACTACTGATGGGTTGTCTAACTTTCAAGTGATTATAAGCACCTACATTTAACATTTTATGTGCATCAAAACAAGCAGGTAAATTCCACATATTATCATTAAAAAGTGAATTTCCACCATTTCCTCGAGCTGACACCTGAACAAGATTATTTTCAAATGCATTATTAAGAGCTTCTTCATAACTTTTTAGTAAACTTCTAGGACCATCATATAGTAAGGAAGCATTTGTAACATGTACACCTTCACCATATTGTGTATGTACTGATTTATTTGCCGCATGTCTAAGCCCTTGAATATTATCACTTGCAGTTTCTAATTTATACGCTAATAAAGAACATCCTGCAACATCAATTGTATCGTTCTTCCATCCACCTGCAATACCTGCAACACCACCTTGAAAAGCTACACAGGTATTTCTATTTGAATAGGCACCTATAATTCCAGCAACTGGTGTACCATGAGTTGAACCTAAGTAAAACTTATCATTTCCATCAACAATGTTTCTACCATAAACTACTTTTTTACCAGGTCCCCATTCTCCATTTCCCAAATCACAATGATTGTATTCGATACCATTATCAAAAACTGCTACTAAGGTACTTGATTCTCCTTTCTCGAATTGCCAAGCAAAAGGTGTATTAATATGATCCGGTTTAAAAGATGATTGATTACTAAACAGATGATCGTTTGGATTATACGGTTGGTTAGCTAATTTTACAATAAAATTAGGCTCAGTATAATCAATTGAATTTTGATGAAAGATGGTGGGCCAAACAGTTAATTCAATAACAGAAGTATCATTATTTATTAAAACTACCATATACAAGTAATCTGCCATTGGAATTGTGTCGCCACTTCTGGTTAAAGATAGAGTATCTTTACAAGGATTGGCATGAGTAATTCTTCGAAGTGAATCACCACCATACATTTTTAACCCAGCAACTAACGAAGAATCCAAAATAAGTTCTTCAACTGAAAAGCGTTGAGCATCTAAAAAATCTTCGAGTGAAGTACCTAACCCTAAAGTACCTTCAACTCTTTTACCATTATTGCCTAAATTTTCTGAGGTAGAATAGCTGTAACAAAGTTTACTCAAATCTAAAGCATGTGGTTTAAATTTGATAATGACTTCGTTTTTGACATACATGCTGTCATGTGGGAAGATTTTTCGGACCGAGTCCATAACAGCTTGTTCCCAGCTTTGCCCATAACTTTGCTGAGGAGCTATGAAAGTGGAGCAAATCATAAGGAAAGCAAAAAGCAGGGTTTGCTTATACCAATTGATTTTGCCGGTCTGCCGGTCTGCCGGTCTGCCGGTCTGCCGGTCTGCCGGAAGCGTTGAACAAAGAGAAAAACTACCAAAATTTTTGGTAGTGGTCGAAGGGTTAAAAAAACCATTCATTGGATTACCTCTTATATAAAGCTTGATAAAAAAATGTATAATACAATGTGTATCCTGATTTTATGTGAAGAAAGTAAAATATGTACCCCTTTTTTCTCTTAACTCTCGCTTTTTCGTTTACATCACTAATTCATTATCACTATCTTTATTTTCTTCTGTAAGTAAATTACGGCATTAATTTGAATTCTCCAAATTTTTTGTATAATTTTTTGATATTTCTTAAAATTAATATTGATTTTTTGATTTTATGTCCCCCTCACCCCCACTTCGACTTCGCTCAGTGACCGCTCTCCCTCGTAGGGGAGAGGGAAAAGTATAGTGATGTCCCCTCTCCCTAACCCTCTCCCCATAGGGGCGAGGGAATGTGACGTTGTGTTTTGGGAAGGATTCCACCCCGTCACTTCGTGCCACCCCTCAAGAGGGGAACCAAGAAAGCCACCCCACAAAATGAGGGGAATTTGATTTTAATTTGGGTTGTTTTTTTCCGTTATTTTTGATTCTGAATGGTATGTTTGTTCTTTATCTAATAAAACCGTATTTTTGTTTTTTGGTATAAAAAACATTTTCGTATTACAAAGAGTCACACCGTGAAAAAAGCTCCCAAAACGCATGGATTAGGAAAAGGATTAGGTGCATTAATTCGACCAGATTTATTAGTAAATTCTCCTTCTGTTGAAGAAGTTCTTACTCCTCAAGAGTTTGAGTTTATCGATGTTGATCTTATTTCACCGAATAAATTTCAACCTCGTCAAAGTTTTGACCAAGAGGCGTTGGAAGAGCTAGCAGCATCTATCAAAGAACACGGGATAATCCAACCAATTACTGTTCGCAAAGTAGATAATGCATTTGAGCTCATTTCCGGTGAGAGAAGATTGCGTGCGTCAAAGATTGCTGGTCTTACGAAAATTCCTGCGTATATTCGCGATGTTACAACCGATCAATCAATGATTGAGATGGCGATTATCGAAAACGTACAACGTAACGATTTGAATCCTATCGAAATTGCGATGGGTTATGACCAACTAATGAGCGAATGTTCGTTGACACAAGAACAAGTTGCACAAAGAGTTGGAAAAAACAGAGCTACTATTTCTAATACTTTACGATTATTACAATTACCTGCAGAAGTCCAAACAGCTGTTCGCACGAATAAAATTTCTGCTGGTCATGCAAAAGCAATTTTGTCGTTAGAAGATAGTGAATCGCAAGTAGAATCGTTACAGAATATTATCGATAAGGATATGTCTGTTCGAGAAACGGAACAATATATTCGAGAATTATTGACTCCTTTAAGTCATACGTTTGACCCTCTTGATGATTCGAATATTGTTAACGACCAACAACGACCCAATCCATATTTGGAACGCTATGGTATTGTTCCCAATCCAATCGGAAGAAAATCACGCAAACCTGGTTCCACCGAACAAGGTTCGTTCCATTTGAGTTCATCTGAGCAAACTGCAGTTGCAGAGATAGAAAACAACCTTCGACAATTGTTAGCAACGCAGGTACACATTTCACTAAAAAACAAACAAAATGGGTCATTGGTTATCGACTTTTACTCCTTTGATGATTTGGACCGCTTGGTGGATTTGCTCCAACAAATTAAACCATAACAACTACTAAACTGTTATGACGATAAACATTTCACAATTTCCTTTGAATGTTCGAAATGACAATGCTCGCATTAGTCCTACAACTGTTCGTGAGCAACAGAAAACGAAGGAAGAAGAGCAACAAATTGAGCAGTTAAAGCAACGTGATAGGGAAGTTCGTGCTCATGAGGCAGCTCACCAATCTGCTGCTGGTGGCTATTCACGAGGAATGTCTTTTACATATCAAATTGGACCCGATGGGCAACGCTATGCCATTGGTGGTGAAGTGAAAATTGATATGTCTCCGGTGCCAAATAATCCAGAAGCAACCATTCAGAAAATGCAAGTTGTTCAACGTGCCGCATTAGCACCATCTGACCCAAGTCCACAAGATAGAGCAGTTGCTGCAGCAGCAAGGTCGATCGAACAACAAGCTCGTCGTCAATTACTAGAGCAACAACGGAATGAGTTAGAAGAATCTACAATTCCTTCTCAGAATGGTAATAAGTCTTTTGCTTCAACAATTCAAAAAGCCTACAAAGATTTTCAAGAAGATAGAAGCTTTTTTTATGACAACGTCGTATAAAACAGTATAAAATGCAATTGCTCACCTCGTGGATTTCAAAACAAAAACTTAAAATATTAGTTTGGACTGTTGGAAGCATCATTGTTTTTCATGGATATATCTATTTAATGATAATCTTTGAAGAAGCTTCTCCTTCAATGATTAAGTCTTATCCAGATGCACTTTGGTATGCTTTAGTAACAGTAACAACCGTTGGTTATGGCGATATGTATCCACATTCTGCTGGTGGAAGAATTTTAGCAGTTGTTTTGTTGTTTTGTAGCGTTGGATTGATAGGATATTTTGTTGGAAAATTTACGAATTTTATATTAACGCAAAAAGAAGAAAAGAAAATGGGGAATTTTGGGACAGATTTCAAACATCATATTGTTGTAATTGGCTGGGATGAGAATACGAAACAAATTGTCAAAAATGTCGTAAACGAAAATAGAAATATAGCTATAATTACTCCAGATAAAAATCACATTGATGAAATTTACCAAGAGTTTCCTTCCAAAAATGTGTTTGTCTTGTTTTCAAGCTTGTCAAATTATTCCTACTTTTCCAAAGCAAATATTGCAGATGCATCAGTTGTTGTGATGTCTGCATTGACAGATACCGAGAAATTAATTTCAGTTGTGAATTTAAAAGTTTTGTATCCACAACCTCGCTATGTTTTAACAATTATAGATCAATCGTTGGTAGAAATATTTGTTAATGCTGGCGTTGATAACTTGATTTGCACAAACAGTATTTCTTCACATTTGACAGCGAGTTATATATTCGAACCAGCAGTTGCCTCGTACTCAATAGAACTTTTAGGAACTCAACATAATGTCGAAACATCAGATATTGAGCAATTCATCATAAAACCAAATAATATTCTCTGTAATAAGAAGTATGGTTTTGCCTTCGATTATATTAAAAAGGAATTTAATACAGTACTTATTGGAATTGAAAAACGTAACGAGGGTAATTCGAAAATATACCAACTTCCTGATGATAACATACTTTTGGAAGAGAGTGATTATGTTATTTTGATTACTAAAAGAACTCAAAAAGCACAATTAGAAAAGTTTTTTGGGGTTCATGAGGGTTTTATTCGATAACAGCGAATTATTTTTTTGGCAAATATGATTGCAAAAAATCTTGAAAAGTAGTAGTTGTTTGACCAGTGAGACCTTCTTGGGACAAATACGTGAGTTCATCTTCTTGGAGTTCAGCCAAAGTATTCAGTGATTGAGGGGTCATTCCAACTAAGAGGTGTTTTGTACCAACTTTGACAATATAGAGTGTATTTCTTGGAGTGAGTGAAAGTTTACCGACTACTTCCATAGCCACAAGAGACTTCTTGTTTGGTTGGACAAAGTATTTTCTCACTACATACAATGCTATAAAACACACTCCAACAACAGAAGCAAGTGTAAGTATCGCACGTAAAAGTACTTCGTCCATTGACTGATTTACTTTCTGATACTTTTTAGTCGCTCTGCAGGATCAACCAAGGTTGTAATACGTATACCAAAATGTTTGTCAATAACAACCACTTCTCCCTCAGCAACTTTTTTACCGTTGACTAATACATCAACAGGTTCACTGACTAACTTTTCAAACTCAATAACCGAACCTCTTCCCAATCGAACAATGTCTTTGATAAGCATACTCGTTCGTCCTAATTCAATCGAAACAGGTAACGACAAATCATACAACAATTGTAATGTAGGATTGGAATAGTACGTATCTACACCATCTAAACCACCATATTCTGGAAACGAAGGTTGGCTTATGGTTTCTTGATCGCGATCTAATCCTGGAGAACTATCTTCTTCAAGGCCTCCACTATTAATCAGAGCATCTATTTCTTCTTGTGTCATGGTTTTGGTTCGTTTTTGTACAGAATATCCTGATCGATTAAATCTTCAGGCTGTAATTCACGTGTTATTTTTACAGCTTTTTTACCATCAATACTTCCGGGACGTCCAGCTAATTTCCGATTATTTGCTATTAGAATTTCCAATTCTTGCGAAATACTGGTATCTAATTTTACAACATCATTTGGTTTGAGTTTCAATAAATCTGCAACAGTAATCGAAGCTCTACCTAAAATTGCTGAAACTGGCAAATAGGTCGAAGAAACCTGCTGTTTCAAAATTGACATATTTTCTTTTGCACGTTCAGGACTGATGATAGAACTTGCAGTTACTTGTTGTTTGTTAAGTTTCGCTAAAATATCTTCTAATGCAAAGGTTGGAAAGCAAAGGTTCATTAAATATGAGTGCATTCCAATATTAACGTCAAACGAAACAACAACAACAATCTCTGACGAAGGAGCAATTTGAACAAAATCTGCCTCAGTTTCAAATCGAGAGTATACAAACTTCAATTCTGCAATTGAACGCCAACAGTTTCTCAAATCAGAAAGAGCGTGGTCAATTAACCCTCGTACAATTGCCTGTTCGATTGGTGTTATTGAACGTCCTTTACGTGGCGCATCAGTGCTACCACCCAACAACCGTTCAACTAACGACAATGCCAACGAAGGGCTAATTTCTAAAATTCCGCTTCCATCTGTACCATGAATATCAAATACATAAATACAGCTTGGATTAGTAACGGAGAGTATAAACTCCGAGTAAAACAATTGATCAACGGAAGTAACAGAAATTGAAACAATTGTTTGCAGCTTAGAAACTAAATAATATCCGAAAGTTTCGGCAAAAATTTCGTGAACTGAAGTTAAGGTCCGAACTTGGTTTTTAGAAATCCTATTTGGACGACGAAAATCGTAATTGGCAGCATCATTACGAATATTCTGATTGGGCGTAATATTATCAATATCAAGTGTACCACTCGACATCTCAGAAAGCAAACTATCAATTTCGTGTTGCGATAAAACGTCCGCCATCTATAAACCTATAGGTAGTCTGTTATTGAATAATATATGATAAATGTACTTGCTTCAATTTGATACCTTCTGGAACAAATTGTTTGAACTCTTTTTTGAATTTCACCTTTAAAGAATCCTGTAAACCAGGACCTTGAAAGTCTTCAACGGTATATTTAGAAACTAATTTTTGCACTACATCTTTTACAGCAATTTCATAATTACTTTCCTCCATTTTTTTGACCGTTTCTTTGCCTGGAGGAGTTTCTGGATTTTCGGCATTGATAATTTCCAAACCAATATCCATTGCGACATAGTTAGAAGGAGAACCTTGGGGATTGATTACAATGGTTTTCATTGGAATCACCATTCCCAATTTTTTCGGACCTTCTTCTTCCTCTTCTTCAGGATTTTCACCTTCCGAATGAACTTTTTCTTTTTTTGCTTTATCTTTTTTGTCAGCTTCTGGGTCAGCAGGAGGTTTCAAAAAGAACCAATAAACGCCTATAATTACTAAAGCTTGGAGTAATAGAATTGCAATGATAATAACTATCAGCGGCAATCCCCCACCTTTTTTACTACTTTCTTGTTGTATTTCTTCTGCCATAGAAAATTCTTTCCCATCAATAAAACACTGCAAATGAACTTTTTACACTGCTTTATACATCGTTAATGATTAAAAAATGTGCCAAAAATCAATTTGGAGAAACTAACGGTCTTCCAATGCTTGCATAATGAAAGCCCAATTCTTTCATCAGAGTCAAATCAAAAATGTTTCTTCCGTCAAATATAACAGAATTTTTCATAAGTTTTTTCAATTCTTCCACATCTGCTGCTTTGAACTCTTTCCACTCTGTACAAACAATTAATGCATCGGCATTTCTCACTGCATCATACATTGATGGAAAATATGTTATTGAATCTCCAAAATGTAATTTTGTATTCTCCATTGCTTCTGGGTCATACACATGCAAGTTTGCAGATAATTCCAGCAATGCTCGAATAACAGCAAATGATGGAGCCTCACGAATATCATCAGTATCAGGTTTAAATGCTAAACCCCAAATTGCTATCGTTTTATTGGAAAAGTCGTTTTGAAAGTAGGAAGTGACCTTTGAAATAAAACGTTGAATTTGTTTTTGGTTAATTGCTTGAGTCTCACGGATAAGTGTTAACGTTGCATTAATTTCTTCTGATGAATATAGCAAAGCACGAACATCTTTTGGGAAACATGAACCACCATAACCTATTCCGGCATTCAAAAAGTACGGACCAACTCGCGGATCAGAACCTATTCCTGCTTTGACATTATCTATGTTGACATTATTCAATTCGCAATAGTTTGATAAATCGTTCATAAAGGAAATTCTCATTGCCAAAAAGGAATTTGCCGCGTATTTTGTTACTTCAGCACTACGTTCATCCATCAAGAAGAATTTATTGACCCCATTCAAAAACGGTTCGTAAAGCTCTTGCATTACCTTCCCAATTTCTGCATTGGAAGTTCCCACAACAACCCTGCTTGGATTGAGAGATTCTTCTACGGCAAAGCCTTCTGCTAAAAATTCAGGATTGCTCACAACATGGATATTTTTGTTGGTTGTTTTTGCTTGAACAATTGCTTTTACTTTATCGGCTGTTCCTACAGGAACCGTACTTCTATTTACAATGATTCTTCTATCGGTAATGGAATGACTTTCAATATAATTACAGATAGTTTCAGTCACTGCTAAAACATATCCCAAATCAGCGGAACCATCTTCATTCGGTGGAGTAGGTAGACAAAGAAAGATAATTTCACAATTTCGGATTGCTTCAGTAATATCCGAGGTGAATTTGATTCTATTTAACCGTATATTTCTTTGTAAAATTACATCTAAACCGGGTTCATAAATTGGCACTCCACCACTATTCAATTTGGCAATTTTTTGTTCATCTATATCCACACAAATCAACTGATTCCCCGATTCTGCGAAACAAGTGCCGGAAACTAATCCAACATACCCAGTACCAATAACTCCAATTTTGAATGACATAACTATTTATAAGTAAAGAATGTATTAATGATAAAAATTACTAATTTTTTCACGATAGACTATCACTATCTATCAATAAAATGCACAATAATAACCTAAAACATTGCACAGTATTCGTCAATGTGTTAAAAGTCACCGCCTATTGAGAACATATAAAAAACATCAGAGAACCTACTAAATTCATTTCTCCAACCGATATCAATTTTCAAAGGGAATCCCAAAACTAATGAACGAACACCAAAACCTGCACTCATTAGAAGATTTTTTGGAATGGTTTCCCCAAACCTATTCGTTTCTGTAGCCTGAAAATTGTCGGTCCATGCACCTCCCATATCAAAAAACAAGGCTCCATTGATAGCTTGTACCAATGCAGGGAGCGTACTGGTTGTAAAAAATGCCATTACTGGAAAGCGAAGTTCCGCATTCGTTTGAAAGTATTTACTTCCAGCATTTTGAAGCAATGGAAACCCTCTCATTGGTAATGAGGACAGATTGAAAAAAGCAAAGTCTTTGGCATCTCGAAACAACACTGCATTTGCAAATTGATTATTAATCCAATTTGGTGTTCCACCAACAAAAAATTGTTGAGGAGAAGTACCAAAAGAATACCCACCTGCACCTCGGAGAGAAAACGATGCAAATTTGCCCAATGCAAAATATTGACGAATATCTGTTGTCAAACTGACAAAATCAAGTGATGAATTTCCAACATCATACGATGATATTGCTGAAACTGCTAACCGCGTTCCCTCAACAGGTGCATATGGCGAAAATCCAAATCTCGAATTGTCATACACATATTGAACACTTGGAACAGTCAACAAAATATTTGGAGTAATTCGTGTAGGAACTTCTAAATTTTGTGATAGCAAATACCGTAAATCTGTTGAAAATTCTAATCGTTGATAACGGGTAATAGGTAATGTTGCTGTCGTTCCAGCAGTAATATCTCGAATTCGATAGAAAAAAAAGTCTCCCAAAGGTACAATCCCCGGAAATTGGGAAATGTAAAACGAATAATCTATCTTTTTTGGTACATAATTATACTGAACAAAGAAACTACTATTGACTAAATCTAAGAGCAAATTCAATCCAACGTTAATTTGATGATTACCCATCAAATCACTAAATGACATCTGATTGATTTGTTGCCAACCCAAGAAGTTATTAAAACCTAAGTTGGATTGGATATAATCCGTAGAAAATGTTACCTTATATGGTTGAACTGTAAAGTTCGTATCTTTTTCACTTAAATTGAATTCAGTAGTTTCTTGCTTTTTATTTGCACCTTCATCGTTTGATTCGTCGACAGCAATTTGTCGTGAAAATTCAATGTCAACATCTTCATACCCAATATAGGTTTCTTTTTCATTATTGGTTTCAATAGTTTCTTGGATTTTCTCAGAAGTAACCGTGGTGGTTTTCTGCTGACTAATTCGTAATTCCGTTAATGGTAGTTCCTTTCGAATTCTTTTTTGATCAAATGGATATTTCAACATATAAATGTCATATCCAACTTCATTTTGGGAAGTAAAGACCAATTTTGAACCATCCTTACTCATGGAAAGCTGCGTAAGCCCTGTGAGTGAATTGGTTAGAGCAGATTTTGCAGAAGTTTCTAATTGTTGTTCGTAGATATTTCCAATTCCATTTTCGTCGCTAACATAAAGAATCGAACTTCCAGATGGGGCGACTACAATGGAGGTTTTCGTGGAAGTTTTATCAAAGGTTATTTGTTTAATCTCTTTAGATGCCAAATTTACAGAATAAATATCGGAACTTTTGAAATCATGTTCCCACATCAAATAGGTATCTTTGTCGTATTTCCCATTGAGTAAACCATCTCTATCTGAAACAAAATACAACGTCGAACCATCTGGTGAGAAAGTTGGATGTTCATCTGAAAACAAATCATTGGTGATTTTTTCTGTTTTTCCATTTGCAATAGTAAAAAGATATATGTCCGGTTGTTCATTGACAGAGGCAACAAAGGCAATTGTTTTACCATCTGGGGACCAAGCTAATGAAGAGATGTGTTTGAATCCAAGTTCATATTTTTTATAGGAACCTTTTTCAGCATCCACAATGTAAATAGCATCTTGACCACCGGATTTTGCAGCAATAGCTAAGCTAAAAGAATTGGGTGACCAAGTGATACCTGGAGTCAACAAATTCAAATCTTCAAAATCTAATGCACGATCGCTTGAGATAATTTTCCGTATGGAATTATTTCGTTTTAAATCCAAAACATAGACACCAAACACATCATCTCTATCAGAAATATATGCTATTTTTTCCCCATTTGGTGAAATTGCTGGTGAGGAGTTATAAAAGTTTTGGTCTTTTTTATGGTCAGTGACTTTCACTGCAAAGTTTTCAACTCGCTCAAATTTATTGACATCTGGATAATAGAATTTTTTCAAATCTTTTTTCCATTCGTCAGAAAATTCGATAAGATTCTTTTTAAAAGTTGAAGTAAAGGCTATGTCTACAGATTGAGAGTTTTTCACTCTTGCAATTAACTCAGCTACTTTGGACTTTCCATATTTTTGTGCAATGTACCAATAAAAAGATTGACCACCTCTGTAGGAAAGATAGCCTTGTAATCGAGGTAAATCAGGCATTTTTTCGCTCAGTAACAAATCTCGAATAAACATATCTGTTGCAACATCAAGTCCGCCGATTGATTCGTACTCTGCAAATCCTTCGTTCATCCACAAAGGTAATTCTACACGAATATTATTGGAGATAACATTTTGAATTGAACCTCCATAGAACATCTCGTTCAATACACCATGTACTAATTCATGATGAATCACATGATTAAACTGCTCGTATCGTCCTTCAAAAGGAACAATAATTCGATTTTTAAATAATTCTGTAACTCCGCCAACACCTTCTGGTAAATAGGAAGTGATGACATTATTCTGTTGAAACTCATTATGTGAGTTAAAGACAATGATAGATATTCTATTCCGTAATGTATACTGAAGTGAAGTTTGAATCGAAATAAGTGCTTTTTCCGCTGAAATAGCAGTAAATTTCGCTAAATACTCGCCTCCTTCAGCAAAGTAAACATCAAAATTTTTCGATTGGATATAATTCCATGTAAAATTTTGATATTGAACCTTGTTTTTACCAAATTGAGCTTGTAATTCGTGTTTAGTAAAAAAACAAACACAGAAGATAAGTGAAAAACAGGTAATGTATGATAGTAGTTTTTTAAGACGATAATATTCCATTTCTTCATTGAAGGGAAAGCAACTTTTTTATTTTTGATTTTATTACAAATGTGTCGATATTTCTTTTATCTAATAACTAATTAATATAACTCATGAAAATACTCTTTGTAGAAGACGATCCCTCATTAAGTAGAAATGTTCAAGAAGCATTAACAGAGGAACAGTATGCGGTTGATGTAGCATATGATGGTATTGTTGCTGAAAACCTCTTGAAATCTAATGAATATGATTGTGTGATTTTAGATGTGAATTTACCATATAAATCTGGTTTCGAGTTATGTCAAATTTATCGAGGGTACAATACTACAACACCAGTTATATTTTTAACAGCTTTTGACGATTTGGATGATAAAGTCAAAGGATACAATTACGGTGCTGATGATTATTTGACCAAACCTTTTTATATGAAAGAATTGATATTACGAATTAATTCTCTGCTTAAAAGACGCGGTCAGCAAGAACTTGGCGAATTTGATGTCCCACATGATATTATTACCATAGGTGATTTGAGTGTGAATACTAAAAACAAAACTGCTACAAGAAATAACGTTGAAATCAATCTTACTCCTCGTGAGTATCATATTTTAGTGAAACTTATGATTGCAAATGGGGATATCGTTACAAAGAAAGAAATCATTAAAGATATTTGGGGGGCATCTTTTGACGTAAATACAAATACAATTGAAGTGTTTATCAACCTCATTCGTAATAAAATTGATAAACCGTTTGACAAAAAAATGATTAAAACAAAGGTTGGATTCGGATATTATCTTGAAGTGTAGTAATGAATATTCGGTATAAACTCTTAGTCTACAATTCTGTTTCTATTATCTTTTTTGTTGGTATAATGTTGATTTTAATCTATCATTCATACCATTCAAACAGAGCAGAATTGTTTAAAGAGAGAGTTATCAACAATATCAGTACTGGCATATCCTTTAAAAACGAATTAAATGGCATAAGACCTGAAATTTTACAACAAATGAGTCAACGAGCGACTAAAGGAATAGTAGTACAAACGACCCAACTATACAGTTTAGACAAAAAGCGTTTATTCTCCAATAGAGTTAAAACTGAAATCTCTTCAACTGAGTATATTTTAGGTGTACTTTCTCCTACTAATCGGTATATTGAAGTTGAAGAAGATTCCTCGTTGGTGATAGGGATTTATCATACCTCGAAACAAGATTCTGTTATTGCAATTTCAAAAGCATTTGATGTTTCAGGCAAAAAAACCTTACATCAACTTCAACAAATTCTTTTTATCTTTTTTGGTGCTTTTGTTATTGTATGTGTTCTCATCACATTTATTATTTCTCGAAAAATCACTAAACCAATTCAAACTCTCACCAAAGAGTTAAAGAATTTAGATTTTGAAACTTCACCCAGCATTACAGTCCATGGTACTGGTGATGAGATAGCAGTTCTTTCACAACAATTTAATAAATTGATGTCTCGGCTGACCAAATCATTTGCTTTTCAAAAACATGCTGTCAATCATATTTCTCACGAATTAAAAACTCCTATTGCAATTTTGGTTTCAAATTTTGAACGGATTGAAAAAGAAACTGATTTTGAGAAAATGAAACAATTGATTGTTGAGCAAAAAGAAAGTACAAAAAATCTTGCTGATATTATTAATACTCTTTTGGAAATTGCAAAAACGGAAGCATCGCATTCAATTTTTAAAGAGGTAATTCGCATCGACGAAGAAATTTTTGATGTCATCGATGATGTGACAAAATTAGAGAAGAATTTCAAATTTGATTTTGCTTTTCTTGGAAAAGAAATTTATGGATCTGGTCTTGAAGTTTTAGGAAACAAACGTTTATTGACTATTGCATTCACAAATTTGGCACTCAATTGTATTCGTTACTCAACATTAGACAAAGCATCAATAACTGTTGAATCAAAAGCAGGTAGGGTTGTCGTTAGTTTTTCTAATCAAGGTCCTACTATCAAATCAGGGGAGGAACAATTTTTGTTTCAACACTTCTTCCGTGGAACGAACAGCATGGGCAAACGTGGTTTTGGATTAGGATTGGTTCTTACTCACAGAATCATTACAATGCACAAAGGTAAAATCATCTATAAAGTTGCTGGAAATAAAACTAATATTTTTGAAATTACCTTACCACTTTACTATAGTTAAACTTTATTTCACATTTTTTGTTGTTACGTTTACAATATCTTTGTATATTTGTTTAATCTCTTGTGTGATTTATCAAATTTTGATAGGATATAACAATGGCAACAACTACACTTTTTTCGAATTCTGAGGAACACCCGGGATATTATCTTTGGCAAACTGCTATGCGTTGGCAAAAGGAAATGAACCAAGTTCTCACCGATTTTTCGCTTACCTATACGCAATACATTATTCTCTTTACCATTCATCGGCTCAAAAACGATGATACACCAATTTCACAAGTAACAATAGCTTCTGTTTGTAATATTGATACGATGATGGTCTCGAAAGTTTTAAAAACACTCATCAAAAAAGCAATGGTATCAAGAAAAGAATCCAAAATTGATACTCGTGCTAAAATTGTTTCGTTAACTGCATTTGGCGAATCAACATTACTACAAGCTAATGTTGCGATTGAATCTGCTGAAGAAACTTTTTTCCAATCGTTAGGTAATTTTTCTGATTCGTTTTATAGTGCCTTAGAACAATTGTCCCTTTGATCGTGTATGAATACTGAAAACAAGAAAAAGTTAACAAGTTTTAAAGGTCTTTTCTATATTATCGCCGGTATTCTGTCAGCAGGATTTGGACTCAAGGGTTTTGTTTTACCCAATAACTTCATTGACGGTGGAGTTACGGGTGTATCAATTTTGCTATCAAAGCTAACTTCTATCCCTGTTCCATTTCTTTTAGTATTGGTCAATGTGCCGTTTATACTATTAGGATATAAACAAATTGGTTTCAAATTCGCTTTACGCTCCATTGTTGCAATCATTGGATTAGCTACCGCAATTGCATTTATAGAGTATCCAATTATTACTTCTGATAAATTGTTAGTTTCGGTATTTGGAGGAGTATTCCTTGGTGCTGGGATTGGACTAGCTGTTAGAGGCTCTACTGTTTTGGATGGAACAGAAATTTTAGCAATTTACCTTTCTCGTAAAACCAGACAACGAATTGGTGATATTATACTACTCTTTAATATTGGTATTTTTTCAGTAGCCGCTTACTTTCTTTCAATAGAAACTGCACTTTATTCTATTCTTATTTACTTATCCGCTTCCAAAACTATTGACTTTATAGTTGAAGGTATTGAGGAATATACTGCTGTTACCATTTTTTCTTCAAAAAATGAGGAAATTCGTGTAATGATAACTGAGCAATTGGGAAGAGGGGTTAGTATTTTGAATGGAACAACTGGTTATGGAAAAAGAGAAAACCTCAAAGATATTGAGGTTTTGTATACTGTTGTGACAAGATTGGAAATTGCACGTCTGTCTTCTGAAATTGAACTCATCGACTCTAACGCCTTTGTTGTGATGAATTCTGTCAATGACACTATTGGTGGAATGATCAAAAAGCGTGCACTCCATTAATTGGTTACTTGTGGGTTTGAACTCGATGTTCCTTTTGAACAAACATTTTCTTTTGCACAGATACTTCACTACCTAAGGTTACGGCATATACTAACACTGCGACAAACAAGAGGGCAAATAGCTGCACTAACAGAAAAGAAACTATAGAGTCTTTTTGTACTGTTGAGAACGGTATTTTTTTCATTGTGCTAACCTCTTTTCTTTTGAAAAAACAGAAACAAGCTGTAATTACTCTTTTATTACATCCAAATGATATGCCAATGTTGAATTATACCGTTTTTCCATGTATTTGATGATGAAATTGACAACTCTTTCGCAAAATATGTCAATAAATGTAGACAGTGACAATAGAAATTGACACCTTCTTACCACATTTCAGCTAAGGATTCGTCTTCCAACAAAAATTTTCATTTTGCATATCAATTATTTCTGTGAAGCAAAGTAAACATCTTCGAATTGTTATCTTATTCTTCGTTATATTTTTCGAGATGGTTGCTATTGCAATTCCAATTCCTGTCTATGCAGCATTACTTCTGAACAAAGCACATTTGTTTTTTGATACTCCTTTTTTTTATTGGTTGAATACTTTTTTATCTGGTGTTCAATCTCCCTCAACTACTCGATTCCAAACAACCGCCATAATGAATGTGATGTATGGAGTCTTTCTTTCTTCTTTTTCAATTTTTCAATTTTTCAGCACCCTACTTTTAGGCTCATATTGTGATTCTCATGGTAGGAAAAAGGCAATTCTCATTTCATTATTGATAATGGTATTTGGCTTTGTTTTTTTATCATTTGGAACATATATTCAATCGTTATCCTTCCTATTTTTAGGGTATGCACTCTTAGGGATTGGTGGAGGAAATATCACAGTTTATTATTCAATGTTGGCAGATATTAGCACTATCAAAACAAAGGCAAAATATTTTGGTTTAGTGGGTGTTTGTTTTGGAATTGCTTTTATTATGGGTCCATTTTTGGGTGGAGTTCTTACGAAATCGACTTCCCATTATTGGCTTAATTATGCACTTCCCTTTATCGTGAGTTCACTTTGTTGTATCGTCGGTTTGCTCATTTCGTTGGTCTTTCTTCCAGAGACATTAGAAAATCCAACTCGTACTGATAGGATTGTTAGAAAAAGTTTTGAAAGTCTCAAATTGTTTTTATCAACGAAATCCTCACTTCGTACATTGCTGTTTACAATGTTTACTATAACCGTTGGGTTTACCTTTTTCCGTGAATTTTTCTCTTCCTATATGTTTCAAAAATTTGAGTATCTGCCAAATCAAACTGGAAGATTATTTGGTTATATGGGAATTTGGATGATGATTACTCAAGGAATTATATTGAGAATTTTGCCAAAATATTCTAATGCTTCTTCGATAATATTCGTTGTATTACCAATATTAGCAATTAGTTTTTTGGTGCTTTTGTTACCATCTGTCGGCGGTCACATGTATTTTGCACTTCCGTTTGTAGTCATTGCTCAATCTATTGTTGTACCGAATGTCAATGCGTTAATTTCTAATTCTGCTTCTTCCAATGAACAAGGTACTATATTGGGAGTGAATCAATCCTTACAAGCTTTAGCACAAATTGCACCTCCGTTTATAACTGGTTTTGGTGTGGTGATGCACTTGTCTTTGCCATTTATTTTAGCATTTTCTGTTACTTTGTTAGGATTTCTTCTGTATATTGCATATTATTTGAAGGAAAAAAAGAGTGGCAAAAACTAAAATACTTTTAGGAATATGTGGTAGTATTTCTGCATACAAAGCACCTTTGATTGTACGAGAATTTGTGAAATTGGGGTATGAGGTTCGTTGTATAATGACTGAATCTGCAAAACAATTCGTATCACCAGTTGTATTATCCAATTTATCACACTTTGATACAATTATTGATATGTTTGACCCACGTTTTCATGACGATGGCTCTTGGCATATTCATTTGGCACATTGGGCTGATTGTATGGTTATAGCTCCATGTTCAGCAACAACAATTTCAAAACTAAGCATCGGTTCATCTGACAATGCATTGTTACTTGTTGCATTGTCCCTTCAAAAAGATACCCCACTCATCGTAGCTCCTGCAATGGATTCGGATATGTGGGAACATCCTGCTACCAAAAGAAACATTGAGACAATCAAAAAAGATGGTGCTATTGTTCTTCCGCCAGAATCTGGTGAATTAGCCAGTGGGTTAGTCGGTGTTGGAAGATTACCTGAGCCAAATACCATTGCTTCATTTGTGCATTCGCATCTACAAAACCTACCGTCAACAACAATTCCTTCAGCAATCGAAGTAGAATACGAACCCGTATTCGTTAATACTGTTGCTTCAGCTGTTGAAAAAGATCAATGGCAAGCATCATTAGAATTGGAATTGTTGAAACAAACGACAAATTCTGTAACGGCTTCTGCACAAGATTTATCCACTGAAGTTATACTCATTACAGCCGGTCCGACACAAGAACCAATCGATGATGTTCGATATATCACAAACCATTCTTCCGGCAAAATGGGATATGCACTTGCAGACGTTGCTCGAAATTTTGGAGCAAAAGTAGTACTAATTTCTGGACCTGTTACTATTCCACCACCAGATGGAGTGGAAGTTCATCATGTAACTACATCAAAAGAAATGTACGAAACAGTTCAAAAATATTCTAATGAATATACCATTGGTATTATGGCAGCAGCAGTTTCAGATTTTACTCCTGCAAATCCTATACAAGGTAAAATCAAAAAAGAACATTCTACTACAACAACAACAATTGAACTCACAAAAACGACTGATATTTTGCAAACCTTGGGTCATTCAAAAAAGCCTCATCAATTTTTGGTTGGCTTTGCTTTAGAAAGTGAAGAACTTCGATTGAATGCCACGAAAAAATTATCCTCCAAGCGTGCAGATATCATCGTTGGCAACTACGCAAACAAGCCAAATAGTGGTTTTAATGGTGATAATAATACATTGAGTGTCTTTTATTCCAATGGAGTTATTGAGGACTTGGAACCAATGTCAAAACAAGAATGTGCAATCGAATTATTCAAACGAATTGCACTCTATAAAACCTATCTCAAAAGTACAATTGTTTAAATCCATTGTTGATTATGGTACAAAAATCACTCACAAAAACTAAACAGGATAAACGAATCTTTATCATTGAGACAGCGGCAAAAGTGTTTGCAAAATACGGTTTTCATAAGACGTTGATGCAAGATATATCCAATGAAGCTCAAATTGGGAAGGGTACAATCTATGAATATTTTACGACCAAAGAAGAACTCTTTTTTTCCATTTATGACCATTGGATGAATGATTTGGAGGCAATAGCACAAAAGCGATTTGATGAAGCTCCAGATCAAATCGCAAAAACGGAAGCTTTGCGTGATACCATAATTGAATTTTACGAATCTCGGGCAAACGAAGCTCCGCTCATTCTTGAGTTTTGGGCTCACTCATTACGAACGGAAGAACAATTGTTTTTAAACCGTATTCGCAAAGTTCGTAGATTTTTTACGAATTTGGGTAATTCCATAACCAATGATCTTACAAAGTATGGGTATTTCATTCCAGTTGAAGAAGAATCCTTCACAGAATTAGAATCTGGAATTTCCGATGGGATATTTTTGCTTTGGTTACTCAATGGTCAAAATTTTTCGTTAAAAAAAGCTTTTCAATTTCGTCAGTCTGTCATCGGATTGGGTCTTTTGGCAGATGATGCAAGAACAGTTGTCAAATCAAAATTAGAAGGAATTCTTTCAGAAGGGTTTCTTCCAACAAAAGAAGCATGAAAAAAGTAATCGTTGCTGCTGGTGGTACTGGAGGGCATTTGTATCCTGCAATTGCTGTTGTAGAAAAACTCGTTTCAACATTTGGTCAAGACATAGATATTCTCTTTATTGGTTCAAAAGATAAAATTGAAGGTCGTGTTGTACCAGCATTGGGCTATCGCTTTCAACATTTGGATATAGAAGGTTTACGTTCGCTATTTTCGTTTTCCACGTTAATGTTGCCGTTCAAAATTCTTTCTGCGCAGTCCAAGATGTCTGCAATAATGGCAAAAGAACGTCCGGATGTAGTGCTATGTGCAGGTGCTTATGTCAGCTATCCTGTTGGTATTGCAGCGTACAAACATTCCATTCCTCTTTTTCTCTTAGAATCGAATGTTCAACCCGGTAAAACTAATAGACTGCTCTCCAAAAAAGCGACTAAAATATTTACATCATTTCCACAATCACAGAGGTATTTCCCATCTGCTGAAGAAAAGTGTATGGTTGTTGGTAATCCTGTTCGAACCTCATTTTCTACTAAAATTTCCTTAGAAGATGCGTCTGCTAAATTTGGATTAGACCCAACTAAAAATACTATCTTGGTCTTTGGTGGGAGTTTAGGTGCAAAAAGTATCAATACAGCAGTTGAACAGCAATTACTTCCAATAGTAGAAGAGAAACAATTTCAAATTCTGTGGCAAACTGGTGCAAATTATACTACACCTTCAATTCTTCCTAAAGGTGTTGTAGCATTGCCCTATATTTCTGAAATGGATATTGCTTATACACTTGCTTCAATAGTTGTGTGTAGAGCTGGTGCAACTTCCATGGCAGAGCTTGCATTAGTAAAAAAACCTGCAGTTTTAATTCCATATCCTTATGCAGCACATAACCATCAGCATACAAATGCAAAAACATTTGCTGATAAAAACGCTGCAATTTTGTTAGAAGATTCTTCACTTCCAACTTCTTTTCGAGAAACAGTTTTAGGATTGTTAACTAATGAAGATCAACAAGTTGATTTTTCAACGAACATTGGACAATTTGCCACACCTAATGCAGCTAATGACATTGTATCAGTTCTATCGAACTATTTCAAATAACAATGAAAACCAAAATCATTGATATTCGAAATCTTGATGAGCAAAGCTATTCAAACAGTATCCAAGAAGCTGGTTTACTTCTTAAAACGGGTGAAGTTATAGCCTTTCCAACAGAAACTGTGTATGGGCTTGGTGGTATTATCTCCAGTAAAGAAACAATCGACAAAATCTATTTTGTTAAAGGACGACCAGCTGACAATCCGCTTATTGTTCATTGTAGCAGTCCAGAACAATTGTTTTCATTATGTAAGTCAGTATTTCCTTTGTTAGAGTTATTAGTTCGGAATTTTATGCCCGGACCTCTTACCATTGTTACAAAAAAATCTCCCAAAGTAGCAGATTTTATTACTTCTGGATTAGATACTATTGCATTGCGGATTCCTTCCAAAATAGTGGCGATTGATTTGATAAATGAAGTTGGTGTTCCAATTGCAGCACCATCAGCAAATTTATCCGGCAAACCCTCTCCTACGCATGCACAACATGTAATGGATGATTTTAATGGAAAAATTCCGATGATTCTTGATGATGGAGATTGTGACATTGGAATAGAATCGACTGTCATTCTGGTGGAAGAGAATCAAATAACATTATTACGACCTGGAATTATTGAAGTTTCAACTATTGAACACATTACAAACATTCCAGTAACAGTTTCTGTTGAATTGACCGAATCCATTCTTTCACCGGGCATGAAATACCGCCATTACTCACCAAACGCGATTGTTCGGTTGTTTTACGACAAAGAGTCATATAAGGAGGCTATACAAGAAAACACTCTAAAATCAATGCTATTGATTCCAGAAAACAGTTCCACATCCTTTGAAAATGCTTCAAACACGTTTAGATATTCAGAACATAATCTGTATGCACTCTTTCGTTTGGCTGATGAGCAACACTATTCTCAAATTCTGTTGTTCATAGATGACAGCACTGCCAAAAAAATGGGATTAATGAATAGAATCAAGAAAGCTGCTTCGAAATAACTTTGAATTTGTATTTTTGTAGGAACATTTTTGGAAAATATGGTACAAAAAACATTACATATCAAAAATAGAGCTGGACTTCATACTCGACCAGCAGCAATGTTAGTAAAGTTAGCAGCAAAATTCAAATCGAATATTCAGTTAGAACGAGATGGTTTTGAGATTAACGCCAAAAGTATTGTTGGGGTTATGACTTTAGCAGCAGAATTTGGAAGTACTCTCGAATTAGAAATAGATGGTGATGATGAACAAGAAGCAATGGATGCTATTGTAGAACTTTTTGAGACAGGTTTTGGTGAACTTACCTAACGTCATTGGAATTAAAAACATTGGTTCGTTATTGACTATTTCTGCAAATGACAATTGTGTCAAAACGTTGCAGGATATGAACAATCTTTCCATCATCAACGATGCGATTATGTTGTTTGACGTGTCGATTCAATGGATTGGTACAAGTGCAGAATTTGAGAATGTTTCCTCTCAATTTAGCGTCACAGAATGGATTGATGCCAAAGGCAAGGTTGTCATGCCCGGTTTTGTAGATTCTCATACCCATACAGTCTTTGCTGGAAATAGGTCGAATGAATTTGCACAACGTCTTCAAGGTGTTTCCTATCAACAAATTGCAGCATCTGGAGGTGGGATTCTTACGACTGTCAATGGCGTACGGACAGCATCTCAAGAGCAAATAGTTACAAATGCCTATTCATTACTACAATCTGCAATTTCCTTTGGAACAACCACCATGGAAATTAAAAGTGGATATGGTTTATCGTTTGATGCTGAAATGAAACTGCTTTATTCAATTCGTGAAGTTGCATCAATTTCCCCAATGAATATCGTTTCGACATTTATGGGTGCTCATGATTTTCCTGAAGAATATAAGCATAATCATTCTGGATATGTTTCGTTAGTTTGTGAAGAAATGATACCTGCAGTTTCTGAGCAACATCTTGCAACATTTTGTGACGTTTTTACAGATAAAGGGTATTATACTCTTGAAGAAACCGAAACAATACTCTCGAAAGGATTGGAGTATGGACTTTTGCCAAAGATGCATGCTGATGAGTTAGCAACCGTACATGCTACAGAATTAGCATGTGAGATAGGTGCCTTTTCTGCTGATCATTTGCTTCATGTGTCTCAAAAAGGCGTTGAGGCTCTTTCTCAATCTAAACGAACTGTCGCCACCTTACTTCCGGGAACTGCATACACACTTCGACTGCCATATGCACCTGCAAGAACACTTATTGACAATGGAGCCATGGTTGCACTTGCAACCGATTGTAACCCAGGCTCATGTTTTACAGAAAATATGCAAACAATTCTCTCATTTGCTTGTATGAATATGAAAATGAGTATTGAAGAAAGTATTGTTGCATCCACACTTCATGGAGCAAAAGCACTTGGTTTGGAAAGATCGAAGGGTTCGTTGGAAATTGGAAAAGATGCTGACTTTTTGGTCTTACAAACAACAAATTACGCAGATATAGTCTATCACTTTGGTACCAATCTTGTTGAACAAACATGGATTGGTGGTAAAAAACACTTTCAAAAACAATTGCAATAATGAGGAGTTACCATATACAATGTTAGTTTCTACTTTTATAAAAAGCGATCCGTATTCTCAAAGTGATTTGCCTGATACTTCCTATTCTCATTCAATTTACGAGCATACCGAAGGTGAAGTGCTACGTGTATCACTCTCTAAACCTACATCAGGAAATGCTTTTCATAAACAATGGTCGCATAAATTACAGGAAAGTTATAAATCAGTTACGTTTAAAAGTTATGATCAATTCTTGTCTTGGATTAGCGTTCGTTCACTCGATTGGAAAAAACAATTTGCAGAGGTTGTTCAAGAAGCAAATTCAGATTCTTTTTCCAGTGCAGAAGCGTCACTTTTTGGCTTAGAAATCTCATCGAGTCCCAATGCAAAAAAATGGAATATGTTGTCTATTTCAGATTTTACATTATATCAAGTCAAACGAGATATGTCCATAATTGCAGTTGACGGAGTTCGTACAAATGTAACACCACTTATATTTTCTACAATGGAACGGAACTCCTCGCTCAAAGAATCATTAGTAATGTCACAAGGTACGTGGGAACATGGGGATATGTTGTTAGTAATGAATAAGGAACTTTCTCTTTTTACGAACAAATATCCTGAACGTGTTTTTCAGGAATTACTATTGCTTCATTCAAATTTTACAGATAAACTTTTGCAGCTATCATTCCATCAATGGATAGAGCTTCAACGTGAACTTTATGGTTTGTCGTACGGAAAACGAGCAGAATGTGTCTTAGTCTCTCTTTAACTTAGATTTTCTTTATGACTTTTAACTGAATAAAGGTCAAAATACTTATAATCACAAACAATATAAACGCAAGTGCAGAAGCATAGCCCATTTGATTCAGTTCATTGAATGCTTTTTGATACACCATATACACAACCGTTGTTGTTGAATACAATGGACCTCCTTTTGTCATTACATAAATCTCAACAAAAACTTGAAATGTTTTTATAGTATTGATTACTACTATAAATAGCAATGTCGGTTTCAAAAGTGGCAAGGTAATTCTCACCAATTGTTGCCAGCTTGAAGCACCAAACAATCGAGCACTTTCATACAAATCTTTTGAAATTGATTGCAATCCAGCTAAAAACAACACCATATAATACCCAGCTGAAATCCAAATATCCATTCCAATAATACCCCAAAGTGCGGTCGAAGGAGATTGTAATATACCAGCATCACCTTGTATGAACGAAAAGAATTTCAAAAGACTTACAATATATCCATCTCGAGAGTAAACATTCGTAAATATAAGTGCGATTACGACCAAGGAAGTTACTGATGGTAGAAAAAAGGTTGCACGGAAAAAATTTGCAAACCGTAATTGTTCCTTGTTGACTAATAATGCCAATAATAACGCCAAACAAGTGGAAATTGGTACAGTTACAAGGGTAAAAATAGTTGTTGTTTTCAGAGATTTCCAGAATAATTGATCGGAAAATGCTCGAAGGTAATTATCAAAACCTATCCATATAGATGTACTTTGAATTGTGTCATATTTTGTGAAACTAATAAACAAAGCGTGTAGTAATGGATAGATCCAAAACACCAAAAAGGTTATGACCCATGGCAATATCAATAACCCATACAAGAGAAAATTTGAGTATCTTTGTTTAACCATTATCAATCATACTAACTATGAACATCATTCAAAAAACTATTGTACTCAACCCCAAAAAAAGAGGGTTTCATATAATTACAAAAGAAATCATACAAAAAGTACCAGAGATATCTACCATATCAAAAGGAATTTGTTCATTGTTTTTACTCCATACCAGTGCATCTTTGAGCATCAATGAGAATGCCGATCCAACTGTGCGAAATGACATGGAAAATTTTTTCAATCGAACAGTTCCCGAAAATCCAAACCTTTACCAGCATACGTTCGAAGGTTTGGATGATATGACTTCTCACATCAAATCTTCAATGCTTGGAGTTTCTATAACTATCCCAATCACCAATGGTACATTTCAACTTGGTACTTGGCAAGGCATTTACCTTTGCGAACACCGAAATCACGCATCTTCTCGTTCAATGTGTATTACTATTCTTGGTTCGGAGTAATTGTACCGTCATAAAATTTTACTGCAGGAATTTCAGGTACAATCTGAGCATAATAGAGCATCACTAACACCTTTTCCAAACCTTCTATGAATTTTTCATCCACAGAACGAATAATAGCACCAAATCTACTAAAATGGTCTGCTGTATCAGGTATGTTTTCTACTACTTCTGTACTCATTTCTTCTTCAGTAAAAACAGAATGAAGTATTTCTGCCAAATCTTCTGGCATTTTATCAGGTCTACATACCCAAAACCCAATAGGCAATTGCGAACTGTACAGTTCTTCCCATTCTTCTCCAATATCTAACGTAGGGTTGGAATTCGTTTCATCAACCCAATTCACTTTTACATCTGCCTCTTCATTACCTTGAAATTCCAATGCACAATCGTATCGTTCTTCAACAAGATGTTTTCCAATGGTAACGATAAAATCCTTTTGTGTTTTCGAGGAAATTGTTTTCAATTGAGTAGCAGTTGGTTTAAAAGAAATACCTGCAATATTTGTAAACCCTTGCAACGATAGAGCAAAGGTTGGAATAATTCGATAATCTACCTTAGTTACACCTTTTCCATAACCTACAGGTGTAGTGAATGCAAGATCTACATAATTTCTATGTAAAAGGTCTTCAACCTCAGATTCGGTACCGAGTACTATCTCAAAACCATGAGATTCTAACAGTGAAATTGCTTTCGAAAGAAAAGGAAAAATAGTAGGAGTTGTGGGAATTGCAATTTTTGCCATAAGTCGATATGCTATGTATGTTAGTAAAATTGTGTATTTTTGAAAAGTTTCTACAAAATTTTACGAGTTTTTTGACAAATCTATGAAATTTTCATTGTATTTTCTTGTTTTTTTCTATTTGGCAGTTGGTTTTGTAACTGCTCAGGGTAATGATGCAAATGGAATTGTATCGAAGTTATTACAAGATCTAGCAATTGGAAAATTAGAAAAGGTTAAAGATGCTCTTCCAACCTTAGCACAAAGATTTCCCAAAGACCCTGCAGTATTGTATTTACAAGCAAGTTGCACTAACACCATGGACGAAGCAATATCACTGTTTTCTGAGATTATTCGGTCATATCCGATGAATACATTTGCAGACGATGCCTTGTTTTCTTTGTTTCAACTTGCCGTTTCAGAAAAAGATAATGTTGCAGCAACTGAATATTACAAAAAATTGCAAAAGGATTACCCCAATTCATTACTGTTAGTTCCTGCATATAATCTTTTGAGATTAACAGGAATCGGTTCTATTACCAAAGAACCACCTATTGCAGAGACAGCAGTACGTGGCAATGAAACCCCTCAAAAAGTAGAAGAAAAGACTATATCAACGACCTCGATGTTTCCAAAAAAGAATGTTGAAGTTTCAACTATGCCCAAAAAACCTATTCCAATAACAACAGAAGCTCCCAAAAAAGTAGATACTGTAAAAGCCCCACCAAAAATTATTTCGGTTTCTTCCCAAGCTAAATCAGAACCTACTAAATCTAAAAGTTCGCCTATTCAACCTAAAACAAACCAATCTACATCAGCTAAAGTAACGAACAACAATCAATCAAAATCTAAAACCAACAAATCAGGAAGTACGTTTTCTGCTTCTACTCCAAAATATGTAGCAGACAATTCTCCAACAAAAGGATATTACTTTTTACAAGCAGCTTCGTATAAAAACAAAGAAGTTGCTGAAAAGCAACTTCAAAAATATAAACCTATAAAACGAAGAATCATTGAAAAGAAAAAAGGTGAAAATATTCTTTATATCATTGCATTAGGTAAATATACAACCAAAGAGGCTGCTATTTCTGCTCAATTAACTGTTGAAGAACAGTGCAAATGCCAAACCTTTGTTATTCAAGAATAATTAAATCTATCGAATAATAGTGTCTTCTCTTGAAGGACTCAACGAAATAATGGTAACTTTTGCTCCAGTAAATTCTTCAATGAATTGAATATACTCTTTAGTTTCTGTCGGCAAGTCATTATAATTTTTAATCGAAACAGTCGACTTCTTCCAACCTTTTAACTCTTTATATACAGGAGTTACTTTAGAAAACGCCTCAGAATCTGCTGGAACTGACTTTACAGTTTTACCATCAATTTCATATTCGACGCAAACAGAAATAGTTTCTAATTCATCCAATACATCAATTTTAGTTAATGCAATTTCCGTTATTCCATTAATCATCACCGAGTATTTCAATGCAACCAAATCCAACCAACCACAACGGCGTTTTCGACCTGTTGTAGCTCCAAATTCGACACCTTTGACACCAATATGCTCACCAATCTCATTATTTAGCTCTGTCGGGAAAGGACCATTACCAACCCTTGTTGAATATGCTTTCACAACACCAACAACCTTTTTGATGGAAGTAGGAGGAATTCCTAATCCTGTACATGCTCCACCACTTGTTGGAGAAGAACTTGTTACAAATGGATAAGTACCATGATCAATATCCAACAATGCACCTTGAGCACCTTCAACAATTACCGATTTACCTTGCGCAATAGCTTGATGCAAGAACAAGGCAGTATCTTTGATATATGGATCGACAAAATTATCAAACTCTAAATATTCGTTCAAAATCGCTGAAACATCTAATTCTTCTTTGCCATAGATTTTTTGCAAAATATCATTTGTTTCGCTGATATTTGTACGAACTTTCTTTTCCAACTGTTCACGAGAAAGCAAATCTACAATTCTAATCCCATTTCTGTTGTATTTGTCAATATAACAAGGACCAATACCCCTACCAGTCGTACCAATAGCATTCGTAGCTGCTTGTTCACGTGCAGTATCTAAGAGTTTATGATATGGCATAATAAGATGAGCTCTGTGGCTAATGAACAAACGACCTTCCACAGAAATACCATTGGATTCTAACATTCGAATTTCTTCTTGCAAAGCAACTGGGTCAATTACAACACCATTACCAATAACACATTGAACAGAAGGATTTAAAATGCCCGATGGTATTAGATGTAAAACATATTTCTTATTCTTAAGTACGATAGTATGACCAGCATTTGCTCCACCCTGATAACGAGCAACAATATCTATATTTTCACTAAGCAAATCTACTATTTTTCCTTTGCCTTCATCACCCCATTGGGCACCAACTATAACCTGAACACTCATAGAGTTATTTGTATGTAATAATTAAAGTCTATATTGAACCATAAAATGGAAGAACAATTGGGTCACAAGAGACTCTTGTGATTCAAATATTTTATTCGGTGTAAATAATTCCCCTCGATCATTATCACGACCAAACAAATTTGGACTTCCATAAGACAAACTGACATTCAAAAACATTGGACCTTGGATTTTACCTTCGACCCCTAATTTTACAGCACCACCTAAGCGAAAGGTATTCGGTTTTGTAGAGGTTTCAATTGACTTGAGTAAACTATCTCTATCAAACACTCTAAACCCCCCAACTTCCTTATAAAAGTTTAAGTAATCTTCTCTAACCAACGTTCCACCTGTAAAAAACGACCCACGAAGTTCGACTCCAGCATACACACTTGCATTTGCCAGTGGAAGTTTGAACATCGAGTAATCCAAACCTATTGTAGGAGTAATTACATGAAGAGAGTTAAACAACTGAATTCTGTAAAATTGAGAAACTTCTAATCGTTGAGCCCCAAAAAAACGGACATAATCTAATCCAATAGGCATGCTGAATTTTTTATTAGAGTCAAGATAAACCACTGCTTTGAGAGAGGCACCTAACTGTTGACCATTAAAACTCGCTCCAGGTAAGGAAATAGAATCACGTGCAACCAAGGAATTTGCCGCAATTTGATCTCCCATAAAGGATTGTGTAGTAAACCCACCAGATATGCGTATTTGAGGAATTTGACTATAGATACTTTGTGTAAAGAAAAAACCACAAAGTAGTATTCCTAAAAATAGTGAAAGTTGTTTCATTATACTATCCGTTCTTTTATTGAATAATTTTCATTTTGAAGTGATTTTTTAACGATTAATTCTCCTAATAAACCAACCGAAACTAATTGGATTCCAACAATAATTAATGCAACACCAAAAAGAGTAAGAGGTCGATTACTTAAGGAAATATTGTTAATAAACCATGAAAGTGTCAAATAGCCATTGATAGTAATTCCACACAAAGCCATCAATGTTCCTACTGTTCCAAATAGGTGTAGCGGGCGTTTTACAAATCTGGTTGTAAATAATACAGTGAGAAGATCCAAAAACCCTTTAAAGAATCGACTAAAACCAAATTTCGAATAACCATACACTCTGGGAAAGTGTTGGACAGGAATTTCTGTTACCTTGAATCCATCCCAATGGGCTAATGCTGGTAAATATCGATGCATTTCACCATAAACTTCTAATGACTTGATAACTTCATTTCTATATCCTTTCAGTCCACAATTAAAATCGTGAAGCTTGACTCCACTCATCAAGGATGTGATATAGTTAAAGAATCGAGAAGGTATGGTTTTACTAATTGGGTCGTGACGAACTTTTTTCCAACCTGAAACCAAATCGTACCCTTCTTTTAATTTAGCCAAAAGATTCGGTACTTCTTCGGGTGCATCTTGCAAATCTGCATCCATGGTAAACACATAATTTCCAGAAGCCAATTCAAAACCTACAGCTAACGCAGCAGATTTTCCATAATTTCTTCGAAAAGAAAGGATTTTTATACAGTTATTTACTTCTCTTTGTTGTTTGAGTACTGATAATGAATTATCTGTTGAGCCATCGTCAATAAAAATCAACTCATAATTATTTCCAACAAGGTTAGAAACCTGTGTGACTAATCGACTTATTAATTCAGGTAAAGACTCTTCCTCATTAAATAAAGGAATAACCACAGATATATCTAAAGTATTTTGTACTTCCACAAATTGAAATTATTGTTTAACAAAGATTTTTGTTTCTATTGAATTTTTTACAGAAATTATTCTCACAATATAAGAACCCGCAGATAAATTGCTTATATTCAAATTAGAGAACGTTTCATTGTTTTTTGGTGAGAATGATACCACATTAGATCCGATTAACGTTGAAACCTCAATAGAAGATACGTCATTTCCATGACGAATTAATAGGGAATTTGACGCAGGATTAGGATAAATGGTTGTCAATTCAGCAACATTTTCTTGATTTACAGAAACAGTCGGCTTATTTTTCAACATAATTCTATAGTTTTCTGTGAATAATGTTGAACGAATTGAGGTTGTTTGCAAAAGATCTGCCACAACAACATTCCCAAATCTATCCGTTAATTGAGCAGATTCTAATCCATCCTTCCCATCTATTTCCCAAGAAAAGTCAACATAGGGTCTATCTCCAGCACACAGTGTTATTGCAAAATAGTTTTCACGTGGTGGATTATACGATAAAGCACGGAAATCGGTATACGTCCAAAAAGAACCCCATGAGATAGAATTACCATCGGGTTCTCTAAAAGCAGCATGGAAATTATTAATGCAAGGAGGATGAAAATTTGGTATAATCTCTTCTTCAATATTAGGATCTAACCCATCAGTTGCTTCAGCACGTAATCCACATTGCAAATAAATAGGAAGCTCTTTATTGTCTTTAATCGTTAAACGAACAATTGATGCAAAGACACTTTGAGCTTGAACAATTGTTGGCATTACGAACAAAACCATCACCACAAGAAAGGTAATTTTATTTTTCATAGACTGTAAATGTACAAATAAAAATAGAAATGGGCAACAATTTCTGTTGCCCATTTCATGAATACTGTTTCCTTTAAGAAAGAAACGAACTATTATCGAACAATATTTACTGTGCTTACAGAAACATTATTGTTAGAGAATATTTTCAACAAGTATTGACCAGTTGGCAATGTTGTTGTTGAGAATGGAACTGAATATGTACCAACATTGTACGTTCCATTAACGATAGTAGCAACTTCTTGACCCATAGTGTTGTACAATTTCACATATACAGATCCAGCAGCTGGAACTGAGAAGTTAATTGTTGAACTAACATCAAACGGATTAGGATAAGCAGCAACTGCAAGATCTAAACCAGCTCCATTTGAAGGAAGAAGTTTTACATATTCAACAGATGCATCATTGATAACAACAGATGGAGAAGAAGAAGATAATGTACCTAATACTTTTCCAGTTGAAGCATCAACTGCAGTGTATGATTTGTTCGTATTCTCAATTGTTAATGCAACAGGATATTTAACCGCTTGGAAACGGATAACTGGTGCATCAGCATTTTCAACATATTTGTTTGATGTAAAACGAACGTCAAACATTTGAGATGGAGGTACTGGTGGCATTGAGAATCTGTTTAAAATAGCAGATTGATCATTTGACACATATACTTCCGCTTCTTTTTGATCTACATCACGAAGTACTAACTTAGCTGATGATGATAAAACTGAGTTTCTCTCATGGTCAACTACTGGAACAGTCGCTTTACCTGTTGGTGGTAATTTGATTGTATAGTAAGAAATAACATCAATGTCTATCCAATAACCACGACCAGGAAGTAATTCAGTTACTTCTCTGTAACCACGATCTGTTTGATAACCATAAATACCTGATTTAATCTGTCCTGTTGAAGGAATAGGATTATTTTGGTATTCCGCAAAGTTGATATATTTCGTTGCAACTGGTTCAGATAATGCACCAATAGTGTTCCAACCTGGTAATAAACGTACTTGATTATTTGCATTAATTTCAGAGATACGAACACCTTGGAAATTAATATCGCGATCATCACCATACAATACAAAGTAACCTGTACCAACACTTAAGTTTTCAGCAGCAACATATGTATTACCATTGAAGATAAATGGTTTGTTGAATGCATTTGGATAAATGTCTTTGTAGAAGTCACTTGATGGTCTTACAGGTAATGACAACAAGTTCCAACCTTTTTTGATAATTGCAGAATCATTTTCATCAACAAAACGCAATGTTTTTGGTGGAGTATACTCAATTACGAATGATGTAATACGTGCATCTTGGATTGTATAAGAACGTTTAGTTCCACGAGTTCCAGTACCAACAACAGTAGCAGTTCTCATGTTTTGAGAGAAGATTTGACCACCAAGTGTATCTCTGATAAACAAAGAAGAACCTGTTGGGAAGAAACCATCATCCCAAGTTACAACGATACGATCGTTGATATTGAAACCTCTATTGAAACGGCAATAGAAACGTAATGAGTTTGTAGTGTCATAAACGCTACGGATATCACGTGATTTATAACGTTCAATACGAAGTGTGTTGTTATCTAAAGGAACATCACCAAAACCAAATGGAACAGAATCAGCAGTATTGTCAAAGTTACGCAATTCTGGATTGAACCATCTTGCCCAGAAAGAATCTTGTTGAGCAGGGATAGAACGGTATGCATACTCTCCAAACAAAGAGTCAATACCATCAGTTGCTCTAAAACCAGTACCAAATATTAATCTAACTGGATTTTGAGGTGCTCCACCTGATTGAGAGATACCTTCAAGTTCCAAAGGAATACCTTCAGCTTCAGATTCACGAGATACATCTTGTTGCATATCTAAGTTACTGTAGAACTCAAGTGGATTTTTGAAATGGAAGAATTTCACTTGAAGTTTTACGCGACCATTATTCAAATCTTCTGAAGAGAAATAAATATTACCAACATACATACCTGTACGTTCAGCAGAGTTATCTCTCATATCTGGAGTTCTACTCACTTGAATTTCCAAACCAACTTTTTGCTCTTGTGCATTCAATGAAGTGTTATCCCATAAAGAGGCAACACCTAAAAGACCATTATCAATTGATGGAATAACAGAGTCTCTAGTTGCAACAGGAATTGGGTTTGGCAATGTAGTTGCACCAGCAGTATTATTGAAAGAGCGAACTCTTAACCATGGAGAATCCGTAAATACTCTTAGGTTAGTAACACGTGTATTAGGAACTTCATTACGTACCATAATTCTGGTAGCTGGAGTTTGAATGTTTGCATTGTTAAAATTACAATGAATAGGTTCAATTAACTGCCAATCAGTTTCAGAATATTTATTGAATTTATGGATATCACGTAAAAACAACGTAGAAGGATCTGCACCCAAGTCTCTAATTTCAGAATTATTATCTGTAAATGAAAGACGTGGAAATTCAGTATACGGTACAAACCAAAGCGAACCTGGAATACATGGGAATGAAGCGAAAGCGTTTCTAACAGATTGAGGAACATCTGAATGATCAATACCAGACAAACCTCTAAATGTAGTTCTTTCCAATTCAGCACCTAATGCAGGATTATCTGGTTTTGGTACTGGCAAACCAAACTGAATATTTTCAGGATTAAATCTTGGACGTGATGGAAACGGCAATTGATTTACAGGAGCTGTAGCAACATTGTAACGAACTACAAAATCATTATACATCAAAGAATCATTTGTTATCATGATCATTGTAGGTACGATATCAGGAGAGTTTTCTGTTTTTTTGTAACGGAATTTCAAATAAACAAGAGGTAAAAACTCGCCACATGTAGTTGGAAGAGGTTCAGCTGAAGAACCTGCAATCATAACTCTTTTACCACGAATTCTACGAATTTGGTCAAAAGTTGATGGATTTGCACCATTATCAGGGCTGAATGCTTGGTAACTACGTGTATAGGTAGTATCATTCATAACATCCGCACTTAAATTAAAGTGTTTTGCCATTGATACCGTGTCCTGTGGACGAGCACCAAAACGTTGTACAGAAATAAATTCAAATTCAGAGCTATCAAATTGAACTTTGAATTTGAAACTGTAAATTGGCAAAACCGCTAAAGCAGGATTTGTAAGATCAGAAACCCATGAGTTTTCAATAAACACAGGGACTAAAATTTCGCGTCTAGCTTCTGTGCCACGTGATGGATACATACGGTAAATACCACTTGGGTATACACGTTCTCCATCGGCTTTGTTGCCCATAACTAAACTGAGCTCTGGTAATTTTGGTGCTACGTCTCCGCAAGGCGTCACAGCAAGTAATTCCTGCGATTTGAAGCCGAGAACACCCACCAAAATGAGAAATGAAAGGAGCAGTTTACTCGCAAAAAACGAATACTGTTTTTTCATAATTGTCTCCGATTACTGTAATTAATTGTTAAATATATATTTTAAATTTATTTCTGTTTTATGGTCATACTGTACATGGATTAGATACATTCCAGAAGAAAGTAGCCGTTTAGTAAGTACAACATTGTAACTATCATAATTTGATTCAAACACCTTCTCACCAAGTAGTGAGAAAATTGTTACACCGGTTATATTTTTACCACTCGTAGATTGTAATTCTATAATTTCATTTGTTTCTTTAATGACAATTTCATTACTTTCATTATCATTTACAGATGATATTACTCCTTTATACCCATGAGTAATTTTTGTAGATGTCATAGAGTTAAACGTAATACAATCACAAGATGTAAGACTTTTACTCCAAAGGAATATATCAAAACTATCTGTTGCAGTACCGATAGTTTTTACTTCTACTTCCGTTTGAAACAACACTCCATTAGGATTTGATGTTTTATAGTCAAAGAACCAATTGAAAGAATCAACTTCAGTCAACTTGAAGTCGCCACAGGAAACTTCATACGATGGTATAGAAATATTTGGATTATTTCTGATTGACAAATAAACTCTTATTGAATCAACATTTGTTTCGGGACCACTTGCAATAGTGATTGGAATTTTTGTTGTTTTTACAGAGTCTACTCGAACAGTATCTACACCGTCAATTGTTGTTGACAAAAATCTTGATGCTTTAAATATAGGTCTTGCTACTATTTGATGACTACCAGATAATTCTTTATTGAAAGACAATGGAGGCATTATCCCCTTTTTAAATTCACTATTAAAGTAAGCTTTCGCAGTAAATGGTATAGAATCATCACAGGTAACTTTTGAAATCAATCTTAAACGAACCAATGGTACATTACCCGCAATTAAGCTCAAATCTTTATTACCAGCCTCTATAAAAATTTGATTCGAAATTGGATCATAGCCGGTTGAAGTAAACATACTACTTCCACCTCCTAAGGTGTTCGTAAAAAATACTTGACCATCGTATCGTAACTTCGATGTATCAAGAGGCATTACAATTTCAAAGAACATTAAACTATCAGCCAATGAAACATTCCCAACGGAAATTTCTAAAGTAATAGCTTTTTCACCTTCAGAACAATAATCAAAAGTATCTCTAACAACTCCACCAATTACTTTAATTTGTAATATTGAGTCTTGTTGATTTCCGTATACGGTACCAGCCCAAAGGACTGGTACCATAACGAAAATATAGAGAAGTCTCAACATATTATTTGTTCAAAATAACTGAGCGACTTGCTGTATTTCTATCACCATCAACACGAACAAAATAAATACCGTTGCTCAAAGAAGCACCAGATTGATTTGTTCCATTCCATTCAATATTGTAAAGACCAGGAGTTAACCAACCTTGACGTAATGTTGTCAATTTGTTACCAAGTTGATCATAAACGCCTACAGAGTAGTTTCCAGCATTTTCAATAGATACCGAAATGTTTGTAGATTGAGTAAACGGATTTGGAGTATTTGATACACCAAAAGCAGTTTGCAATTGCGATGCTAATTCCATAGTTACAGAAGGAACTTCTGCTTCATTGAAGTTAACATTTTTTGCAGTAGCCAAAGCATTTGAACTTTCAACAGTCATGTATGCAACTGGTTTGTCAAAGTCAAAAGAACCATGACCAACGATTGCAACACGATTGTTGTCAAATCTTGCTACAACACTATTATCAACTGTTTCAATAGAAACAACATTTGCATTTTCAACATCAAATGTAGTTGAGAATACTCTTGAATTTCCATTTAAATAAACAGGAACTTTATAAGTATTCGCTGAAACAACTTCAGAATTAACAAATTCAATTGAAGATGCATTTGCAACAGATGATGCTTTTCCAGAAATTACCGTAGTATCTAATAACCAAGGTAATGTTGGAACAATGTTTTGTAAGTAACCAAGAATTAACGCAGCATCATAAGAATTAGCTTCGTAGAAAATCTCAGTAAATGGATTTGTAATACCTACAGGAAGTGGTCCTTCACCTGGTCCAAATTTATCGAAAGCGATATTTCTGAATGTCATGAAGTTTTTCGTAACAACATTTCCTGATTTTGTAAAGTAATAACGACCATTATGATTCACGTCAGCATAAAATGCATTTCTTCTGTAAACAGAGTCTAAACGAATTCTAGTAGTTTCTGACTTTAAGATTTCATGAACATCAGACAATGTTACATATCTGTTTTGTTCGAAACCAAAGTGTCTTTGACCAGATGCAGTCGATAAATCTGGATCTCCATTACCCCATTCGTTTGAAGAGAATTGACGAGGTCTTGCTACGAAACGTAAGATTCTTGCATCTCCACCAGTAGGTTTCCAAGCAAAAGTTCTATTAGTATCTGTACCTGAAGTTCCAGGAGTGTTGAATGATAAACCATTGTAGAAATCTGCAAAGTCGTTATTGAAACCTAAGGTTCCTTTAAGACCAACAGATGCACCTACATAATTACCATTTACCACTGTAGATGAATCATTACCATTTACTTGTCCATACCAAAATTCAATATCACCTTGGTAATTGTTTTTAACATCATCTCTTTTTTCAATCAAACGAATTTGAAAGTTTGCAACTGATTGTGTATTGGTAGTATCTTGAACATTCAAATCTTTCCATTGGATGATAAGCATTTTACGAGGATTTTGAACTGGATTACAGTTAAAATCTTTTTCAGTTACAACTGCGTACGATATTCTTGATTTAGTAAATTTGTTTGTCAATGACAATCTGTCTGGAACTTGTCTGTAATAGTGATCACCCCAAAATGGAGCTGCAACATAATTAGGAAAAGTAGCAGATTTAATAAACAAACCACGAGGATTACGTTGGTTGGCAGAGATAGAACCTGGTTGAACATTATCAAAGGAAACGAATCCATTGACACTAATCCAAATTCTACTAACTCTGAAGCCACCGAAATCAAATTTAAACGGTAAATTACTCAATTCTAAAGGAAAATAACCATCATTTCTGTCAGCTACTATCGTATTACCAGCTAAAATTCTATAAAAACTAGACGCTTGAATAACAGTGTCCACATCACAAATTTCAGTGTATATCTGATTAGTAATAACTACAGGTGGTTCAAAATCCGCGTTGATTTGAGCTTTACTTGTATTTGTCAATGCAAACATTGCTACGAATGTTGCAAGTACAATATATTGAAAGCGTTTCATGTTAATCTCCGAATTTTTTAAATTTTGCATTTATTTTTTAATAAATTGGGGGTGGGTGTTCCACCCCCATATTTTGCAATCTCTTATCGAACAAACATAATTTGTTCAACAGTGCTGACAGCTCCTACAGTTAATTTAATAGTATATGTACCATTTGCAACTGTGAAACCATTTGCAGAAGTTCCATCCCATTTTACTGAGTAAGAACCAGCTGAATGATGACCATTCGCCAATGTTGCAACAACATTTCCTAAATTATCATAAACTTGTACTTTCGCAACATCACCTGCAGGAACATTGTAGTTCACTGTAGTTGAAGCATTGAATGGATTTGGATATGACTCTACAGAAAGTATTGTTTCATTTCCTCTTGGAGTCTCAACTGAAGTAAATCTTTCGAATGGTTCGTAACTAATTACAAAACCTTCGATTTCATCACGTGTAACCAAAATTGTAATTTCATCACCAATTTCTTGTACTTGGATAGATGCTGTTCTATTGTTAGAATCTAATGCATCAGCCATGTGTACGAAGAAGATGTTACCTTGAGAATTTCTATCTTGGATGAATAGTCTTCTCGCGATATTTCTTGGTGCTTGTTGAATAAATTTGTTAGCACGATCAGCTGCAGATTTAGACCAAGTAATTCTAATTGGGAATACATCTGCATTAAGACCAGTTACTCCACCTGATTGGAATCTTGCTTTGAACAAATGTTCTTTTGCTTGTTGATCAGTTTGAGGAACAGGATAAACATTACGTAATAAACCATTGATATTTGGTAATGTCCAGCGAGCATCGAATACGTCATTATTTGGAATAGGTGGCAATTCGTACTCACAGTGATTTGTATCTAATTTTCCAAAATCATCATTTAAGTTTGGAATGAACAAGTCTCCTGTAGTTGTTGCTGCAGTATTCGTAGATGCACCAAAACGTAATGTTTGAGTAGCACCTTTATTGTTAGTAATTGTTATAGGGAAACCATAAGCAATTGACTCTGCAACTGTTAATTTGTATTCTAAAGTATCAACTAAACCATCAGCATCAGTAGCCAAGATAACTACATCATGTCCACCAGGAGATAATGTAAATCCAGGACCTGCTGTGATAGTAACTCTTTGAGAACTTGTAAAGTTAGCAGATTGAGAGGTTACTTGTGTAGGATTTACTGTCAAACCAGCTGGTTTTACAACAGTAAAGCTAACAGTTTCAGTCTCAACAATTCTTCTATTCAAGTCTTTGTCAAAGATTGTTACTTCTTCAGAATATGTAGATAAAGAATCAGTATCGATACAACGAACTACTGGTGCATCACCCCATTCTGGAGCATGGTTAGTTGCACGTACTGTTAATGGAAGATTAACTACATGAGTCAAACCACCTTGGTCTTTAACCAATACTGTTACAGTATCAACATTTCTTGGTGCATCATTTACATCAGCAGCATCGTATGTTGGAGTACCATAAAGAACACCACTTCTTGTATTGATTTTCAACCATGCTGGAGTTTTAGCGGTAGAAGTAATCGCATCCCAGTTTCCAGCTTCCCAGAAATGTTCATCTTTTCTAATACCAGTCTCAGGAGCATAAATCAATCTGAAACTATCTAAATTACCCCAGTTACCTGCATTATGATCAAATGCTACGATACGGATTGTTGAATCTAATGTCGGATTATAATCAAAGTCTTCTACAGCTTCAGGAAGTTGAGTAGTCAAAATCGTTGGAGCAATATTAACAATGATTCTTCTTGTTAAGAAGTTAATTCCACCATGACCATCATTAACTGCGATACGAACTAATGTATCTAAGTTTAGATTTTGGTTCAAAGTCTGAGAAGTTCTTGGAGTTAATAATCCAAAAGTCTCATTTGCGGGAACACGGATATTTAATCTACCACGAGTTGCAAATTCTGTCAAATTAGTATCTATAACAGTTGGAGCCTGATCTTGGTCAGGTTTTACTAACTCATAGTTATATTTGTTTGCTAACCAATTTGGACGAACTTCAGTAACATTGTTGTCAACATTAATTAAGTCGTTTGCACTGTTAGCGCCAGAAGCGAATGAGTAAGAAGTTCTTCCATAAGGGAAGTTCCAGAACAATTGTGTACCATCAAGTGAAGAGAATCTACCACTTGCTGCTAATGAATCTTCTAATTCATCATTAGTGTTCACATCAATTTGGAAACGAAGAATATCATCATCAGCTACGTTTGCAATCCATAATCTGTGGTTTGAAACAGGGTCACCAGCAATGTTATACGTTGCAGGAACTGATAATTGTTCGATATCTAACGGAGAACCAGCATTAGAGAAATTGAAGTTTCTTGTTGCAGGTTGAATTGAGTTAGCACGTAAAACGAATTGAGGAATACTATCTATTACAAAGATTCTTACTGTATCGCGAGAAGTTAAGTTTCTTGCGTAGTTTAAAGTATCTTGTTGTAAATAACGAGAGTTTGCTACATCATATACAGGAACATTAAAGAATGATCTGAAAATGTTTGCATTTACTCTTGCGACAGTATCATTACCATTTGTTACTTTAGTCAACGTTGCTGTAGCATCGTTATAGTAATCATATGCAATTGTTTGTTCAGCAGTAAATTTACTTGGAGGGAAATTAGTAACCCCAACAACTAAACGCTCACCACCAGGTACAACAAATGGATTGATTGGCGTACCAAATAATTCAACCCAACCATTTGCACGGTTGTATGTACCTACGTTATCATTTTGAGTAGTATCAGCTTTTAACCAATAAGAAAGAGCATTGTTAACACCACCTAGAGGAGACCAGCTATAGTCTAATCTAGCACGATGTGAAGGATTCATAATTGAACGTGGATCCCAGAAATTGTTTGTATCACGAGCAGTGATGCGTAAAACTTCGTTACGAGCTCTTGCATCGTAAAACTCTGGATAATCTCTGTCTTCAACTACGAAAATGCTTTTTCTAAATTCAGGAACGATGAAGTTAGTCAAAGAATCAACTGCACCAGTAAAACGTGGAGCTGGAGTAGACTCAGTAATAACGAAATCGATACCTTTGTTTCTTGCACTATCAACACCTTCACGGCGTAAGATTGTACGAGAATTGATATGTATATGGTCACCAACGTTAACAGGTAAAGCACCATATCTTTGACCTGCAAAGTATGTTACTTGGTCTCTGTTACCAGGTAAGTTTTGACGAGTAAGGTTTAATGACGGCTGATTTGAATATGGAGAGAATCCATTCAAAGAAGCTGGCATAGTACCTAAGTTTAATTGATCTGCATCGTATTTACGACCTTGAAGTACACCATTGTCTTCTTTTTCTGCTGATGCTAATTCACTTAAAATTGCATTGATACCAGCAGGGAACACACTCAATCCTTCAGCTGCTAAACGAAGTCTTGTATCACTTCTATTAGTAGAGTCAGGAACTAAGTCAACTTTACCGCGTAAAATTTCGCTACCTTCAGTTAACTGCTTCATGTTTACACGAATGAAGTCACCTGTTGTAACGTTGATAACAAAGAATACTGATTCATTGTGGTACAATGGATCATCATTTGTAATATCTGCACGGTTGATAGAAGACCAGTTATAGTTTGTTTGAGCTTCTAAATACAATGGATATCCTAGAGGATGAACAAGTCTTCCACCAAGAGATTGGCTAGAATAACGTGTATCAAATTCACGAGATGCCCATTCAGTTTGTAATGTAGTCAAGAACGGATATTTCGCAGTTGAATCAACATAACGAGTATCGCGAGTTAGACGTTTAATTACTTTACCTAAAGAAGGTTTAGTTGCATCAGTGTACAGACGTAAACGTGGAGGAATACCAACAGCAAAGTCTTCAATTGGAGATAGACGTTCGCGAGAGTAATCTGCTACTTTGATGTCTGTATTTTTATCAAAAATGTCATAGATATGACCAGATAATAAGATGTATTCTGGGATTGAAACTGGATTAACAGCATCTTGATTATTCCAAGCAGCATTCAAGTTTGGAATTGGAGTATATGTCCAATTTGGAACTTTACCAGCACGCTCGAAAGGACCTTGTGTTTGTTTTGTTCCGTCAGTAGCACCACGGATAAAGCTTAATTGATTAGTAGCACCATTTGTAGTGTCAAAATCAATGAAGAATGTCTCTTGAGTAGTACTATCAACGATGTTACCTAAACCATTATAAACATATTGTTTTAAGATAACTTTTGCTTCAGATTGACCCCAATAGTTTCCGCGAAGTGTATCAACACCACCGAAACCAACACCAGTAGTACCGATGAGAGTACCTTTAGAGTCAGGGGCATCTGGAAGACGAATAATAAAGCGAGCTTGATTTTCATCAATTGTATTACCAGCTTCAAAAGAACGGAAAGAAGGAACTGGACCAATTACTTCACCATAGAATACCGCTCCAGCTAAATCAGAAGAAGCAGGGTTCAAGTTTGCTGTATCACCTTGTTGAGTAACAACATTTACAAGGTAAGGACCAGTAACTGCATTTTGGTTTTTACCAATATTTGAAGTCGCAATATTTTGAGTTACTAAGGAACGAGCGAAGTTTAGACGAAGGTTATAGTTATCAGAGTAGATAGCAGCACCAGTCCAAGCATCGTTACCTTGGATACGAACACGGTTGAAGAAGATAGAGTCAACTCTCATATTTCTGTTAGTAGTAACAGAATCTAATACATAGATTGCTCCACCAAGACCAATACCGTTTTCACGTAATGGAAGACCTGGGTGAACTCTTTTTACATCACCTAATTGAGTAATACCAGAACCCATCAATGTTGGATCTGGATTAGTTTCAGCTTGATTTTCGATGAAACGAGTTAACATTCTCGCATCTGGAGTTGTAACTGTCAAACGTGTAAATACTGAGTCAAGTGATTGATAAGCAGTTGCAACACCACGTGTACCTAAAGAATACGTAACGTTATCAAGATCAGACAAGAAGTATCTGTTACCAGTTACATTCGGGCTAATCATTGCAATCGCACCACCATTACCATTATACACAGTATTGTTCATAAACTGAGAACCTTTTACAAGATTCAAATCAGCATTCACAGAGTAAATAGCTCCACCACCACGAACAAGTTGCTTATCAGAAGCAGATGCAGTTGGTGAAGAAACCATGTTACCTTGGAATGTAGAACGTACTAATTGTACATATCTGTCATTTTGAGTTAACGTTCCTGGAGGAATGTTGATACTTATAGCACCACCTGACAAACCAGCAGTATTGTTACGATAGATAACATTGTTATCATATCCTAAATTGATATTTTGAACAACACCACCACCACCGACAGATGCTAAATTACGTTTAGTGTAAATCGCACCACCGTGTACAGTAGCCGTGTTGTTTTCGAACAAGATATTTCTACCGTATTCACGAACACGAAGAATACCAGCAAGACCACCAGTTGCAACATCAAAACCACCAATAATTGGAGACATTTGTTTGTCAACGTTTCCATCAATATAGATAGCTCCACCTGCACCAGCAGTATTGTTTGTGAAGTGAGAAACTACTTCACGAGCTTCACCAGTAATATCTTCACGTCCACCACGAACTTGAAGTCTGCCTTGAGTATTTGCAGCATAAATTGCTCCACCTAAAGAATAGAATGCTTGATTCACATTGCTTTGGAATGGTGCACTTGTGCTGTTATTATCAAAACGACCAGCAAGAGTAACGTTAGTATAGTTACCAACATACAATGCACCACCACGAGCACCTAATGATGCTGGATTTGATTGTAAGTTTCTTGCACGGTTATTTCTAAAGTTTAAAGAGTCTGCAGTAGCAAAAACACGAATTTGATTACCAACTCTAATTGAGTTATTGATACCTAAACCAACTTCAATTTTACGAGTTTCATCACGACCTTCAATAGACATCGCACCACCGTATGCTTCATCACCCCAAGCTCTTGGGAAGGTAGCAGGTTGGTTCAATAAGTCAGAAATAACTTGAACTGGAGGAGTACCAACAGTTTGGATTCCATAGTTTGAAAGCAATACTTCATTGTTTTCAAAAGTCAAGTTACGATGACGACCTAAGAAAGTAGCAACACGAGCATCATCAACAACTTGACGATTTGCATCGGTTAATGGCTCTGCTAAGGTTGTATCAGCATTATCAATTCTAATGATAGATGCATTTACAGCATTTGGCTGACCAGTTTGGTTGTCAGTTAATGCTGGGTTTTTGTTCGCTTCATAGAAACCTAAAGGCACAACATCAACTGGAGGATAAACACCAATACCAGGTAATGCTTGTTGAAGAGATACAGCTCCACCTTTGCGACGTGCAAAGTTGTTGCGGAATGTACAACCAATCAACCAAGTACGAGATGAGAACGAAGTAATCGCTCCACCCACACCATTAGTTTCTTTATTAATTGCATTGTTTAAATTTTGCAAAGCAGTTGGTGTACCACCTTGACCATAAATTGCTACTCTATCAACAGTAGTATCTTTTCTAAAGTTTTGGAACACGCAATTTCTGAAAAATGCAGAACGTGAACCCGGAAGGATAATAATATGCCCCCATTCGTTAGAAAAGTTACCAACTGGCTGACCTACGAATGTAATAGGAGCAGGAGTAACGTTTACCGAATTTCCATTACCTCTTCTATAAGTAACAGAATTGTTGAATCCATCGCCACCAATTCTAGCCGCTGTAAATAACAACGCTTGGGCTGGTGTCATTGCGTACTCACCAGGGTTGATTGTGTTTGAGTTCACAATCCCTGTTGGACCAACTTTAAAATTGAATACAAGGTTTCTCTTTGACGGAGAAACAGTTGCATCGTTTGATACTGCACTGGTAATAACACCTGGGGAATAATAGTAATCTAACGTACCATAATTCCACGCAAAGTTAATACTTTGTGGAGTAATCGAAGAGTTAAACGAAGCAGATAGAGTACCATCTGCTATGATTCTGCCCCCGACGCTATCAATTAGACGACCATTAGGGAAAAACTCAACTCTTGTTCCCGGCTCAATAAGAAGTGTACCAGCAACGGTAAGGGTACCGTTAATTCTGTATACAGTATCTTTCGTAAACACGCGAAGTGCCGTTGAGTTAATCCTTCCAGAAACATCCAAAGTTGGCGTCTGTGCCTGTACTACCTGTACTACAGATAGGATGGACACAAGAAGGATTAGACCTAGACGAAACCAAAGTTTCATGCTACCTCCAAAAATACAAAAACATTAAAATTATTTATTTGATTCATTTTTTTCTAATAAAAATGGGTCACCATATATTATGGTAACTGTTCCTTAGTCAATAATTGTGCCAAGCCTTACCAAACCTGCTTTGGAATCTCCAGCATATTCAGTTTGACCATATTTATTGACTACTTCTTTAAATTGACTTATAGCTTCTTCTTTTTTAGAAATTTTTTCTAAACAGATTGCTGAGAAATACAAAAATCTTGCTTTTGATACATCATCTTGTGCTAAGCTTGATGCTTTCATATATTGTTCTGATGCGGAAGCAAAGTTATTGCTATGTTCTGCGATAACTGCTAAACCAGCCGAAGCTCCTGCTTTGACTACATCTGATTCTGAACCAGTTGCTTTTTCAAACATTGCCGTTGCTTCAGAATAATTTTTCAAATTCACATACGCTATACCTGCATAATAAGCTGCAGTTTTACCGGATGCTGTTCCACCATATTCAGAGACAATGGCAGTTAACCCTTGGATAGACTCACCTCTAATTTGAGTACCAGGATCCCCATTTAATGCTCTTTGATAGTCGCCAGACTCGAAGTACGTACGAATTCTTGACAACGCCAATGAGGCTTTTTGTGCATTTTCTTTTTGTTGTGATTGCCAATAGATAACTCCTGAGACTGTAACGATTAATAGTACTACAACAATTGCTATTTTTCCAAGTGTAGTGCTAAAAAAGTTCGCAGACGGATTTTCCGTTGTTTGTTCTATTTGTTCTTCTGTTTCTTCGGATTCTCTTTTTGTTTCTTCAGTATTCATATTCTGTAATGATACAATGGATTTGTGTAAATACAATTTTAGTCGTTATATACTTATGGGTATAACTTGCAAATATAGGTATAAACAAGCAAAATTCCAATTAATTTCGAAAAATACTTTCTTATTAATTGGAATTCTGAATGGTAGGTTTTTAAATTCTATTGTATTGTTGTGTAAAAGCAAACTTACACTGTCAAGTTTTCTTCACACAGATGTGTTAATAGTTTACAGTCTTTTTAACTGCCTCGATAACATCCTCTTTATTTAACAAAATTGCCTTCTCTAAATTTTTTGCAAAACCTACTGGGGTGTCCTTTGATGCTATTCTTCCAACAGGAGCATCTAAATAAGAAAACAACTCTTCAGAGATTGTTGATGCTATTTCTCCACCCAAACCTCCAGTTTTGTAATGCTCGTGAGCAACTAAGGCTCTATTTGTTTTTTTCACTGATGCAAATACAGTCTTTTTGTCCCATGGTGCTAAAGATCGTAAATCTATCACTTCGCAGTTAATCCCTTCTTTTTCTAAATCTGCAGCTGCTTGTAAGCATATATGAATTGCATTTCCATAGCTTATGATAGAAATATCTGTTCCTGGTTTTCTTATTTTTGCTTTTCCAAATGGAATAATAAAATCATCACCTGGTTTTGAAGTAGAGGTAGGGCGATAGTTATACAAAAATTTCGGTTCCAAATAGATGGTAAGACCTTTTGAGCGAATAGCATTTCTCATTAACCCTATTGCATCGTCAGCAAATGCGGGACAAACGACTCGAACACCAGGTAGGTGTGCAAACACTGCATCAAGATTTTGCGAGTGATACAAACCTCCTTGAATATATCCACCAGATGCTAAACGAATCACCATATTCGGTGTAAAACCACCTCGTGTTCTCCAATAATCGTGTGTACATTCGATAAGTTGTTCCATTGCAGGCCAGAAGTAATCCGCAAATTCTGCACCTTCAACTACAACACGTATATCATCGCGATAACGAGACATCCCATTAGCAGAGCCAACGATGGAATCTTCTGCAATTGGAGCATTGAAAATACGGTCGTTTCCAAATTCATCTAACATCCCTTTTGGAACATTGAAGATACCTTGTTTTTTAAAGGATGCAACATCTTGACCAAAAAGGAACGTATTTGGATTGCGACGGAATTCTTCCTTTAACGCAGTATTGATGCCTTCAATAAAGGTCAATTGTGGTGCATTTGGGTCTGAAACAAACGATGCCTCTGATTGATCATCATATGACACAATGGCATCTGGAAGTAGAAATTCTGAATACGATTCTGGTGCTGGGTCAGGAGAAGCCTCAACAATATCTGCAGCTGCAAAAATAGCTTTTTTATTAGCTTCTTCGATAGCAACTAATTCTGCCTCTGTTGCAATTTTCTTTTCAATGATTTTTGCTCTGAAAATTGGTAATGGATCACGCAATTTCATTGCCTCAATATCTTCTTTGGTTCTATACAGTTCATGATTATCTGAATTGGAATGTGAACCGATTCTATCGCAATCTGCATGAACCATTGCAGGTCCTTTGCCTGTTTTAATATAGTTGATGGCTTGTTGTAATGCTCTGTAAGAAGCAAATACATCTCGTCCATCACACTCAATGATTTTGAGATTACCAAAACCTTTGAAATTGTTTGCAACAACTTCATTTGCGGTATTTTCATGAAGTGGTACAGAGATTCCGTATTTGTTATTTTGAATTACAAATATTACAGGTAATTTTTCACGATCGGCATTGTTGACTGCTTCATAGTAATACCCTTCTGAAACAGTAGAATCACCAGTAGAACAGAAAACTATCTCATCACCATTGTACTTTTTGATTGAACGTGCAGTTCCTGCAGCTTGTTGAGAATGATTACCCGTACATGATGAACTATTTTGTAGGCCGATGGAAATTTTTGCAAAATGATTACTCATGTGTCGACCACCACCAGCAACATCACTATCTTTGCTTAATCCATTTGCGATAATTTCTTCGATTGAAAGTCCTGCTGCCAAAGAAGTAATTAAATCGCGGTAATACGGAAACAAAAAGTCCTTTCCTGAACGGAAGATTTGTCCCATAGCCAATTGGATACCATCATGACCAGCACATGGTGCATGATATGACCAACCTTTTGCTTGTTTCAAATACAATGCGGCTTTTTCATCCAATCTTCTTCCTAATTGGTTGATTTTATACCAGTTGATGATTGTATCTTTATCAAATCCGGCAAAGTCAAATATATTATGTTCGATAGTAGGTATAGATATCGAAGACTGTCTCACAGTTGTTTTTGCACTACTACCATTTGATTTAGTAGCAGTTGCTGTTTTTTTTGTCGGTGAACTTTTAGAAACAGTAGCAACATCATTGGATGTGGTAGCTGTTGTTTTTGCTTTCGCCATGAGAAATTCTCCTCGTTAAATCGTTATTTATGTAGAATAAAATTTTTAAAAATTAAATATATGTCAACCATCTGTGTGGGTCAATTCCATCTTTGACGACAGAATCAAATGCTTTTTGAACAATGCGAGTTATAGGTCCAACATGTCCGTCACCAACAGCAATTCTGTCTATTGATCGTACCGGAGTTATTTCCACAGCAGTTCCAGTAAAGAATATCTCGTCTGCAGAATAGAGCAAACCACGTGGTACGACTGTTTCAATGACATCAATGCCTTGTTCTTTCAACATGATGGTAACTGATTCTCTGGTAACACCTTGAAGTATCGATGACCCAACTCCCGGTGTGTAGACTTTTCCATCTTGAACGATGAAAATATTTTCACCAGAACCTTCGCTCACATACCCATTGGTATCTAAGCCAATACCTTCGTGGTAACCATTTTTGTTTGCTTCCATTCGAATCAATTGAGCATTCATATAGTTTCCACCAGCTTTTGAGAGTGTCGGCATTGTAGATGGTGCAAGTCTTCTCCAAGAAGAAACACAAACATCAACGCCTTTTTCATGTGCATCAGACCCAAGATATACTCCCCATTTCCATGCTGCAATGATTACTTCCATTGGGCATTCTAAAGGATAAACACCCAATTCTCCATAGCCACGATACGCTAATGGGCGGATATAACAACTTTCTAATTTATTTTTTCGAATAATTTCTAATGTTGCCTCACAAAGTTCATTTACTGTATATGGCAAATTAGAATGATACATTTTTACAGAATTATGCAAACGTTTCATATGCTCTTGCAAACGAAATACAGCAACACCTTTTGATGTCTTATACGCTCGTATCCCCTCAAACCAACTGGTACCATAATGTAAAACATGGGACAAAACGTGTATTTTCGCATCATCCCAATTGATGAACTCCCCGTTCATCCATATATATTCTGTTTTTGGTAATGGCATGTATCGCTCCTTTTGAGACTGTAGAATACCAACTTACTTCAGTATGATTCTACAGACTAAATTTGGGTTTTAAAAATATATCCTACACTTCTTCAAGTTTTTTTCGTAGAATATCATTTATTACTTTGGGATTTGCTTGCCCTTGAGTTTCTTTCAATACTTGACCGACAAAAAATCCAAACAACTTCGTTTTTCCATTTTTGTATTGTTGTACTGAATCTGGATTATTATTAACGATTTCTGATACTAAACGTTCTATGAGTGATGTATCGGAAACTTGTGCCAATCCTTCTTTTTCGACTATTGCCTTTGCCGAATGTCCTAAAAATAATTGTGGAAATATTTGTTTGGCAATTTTTGAATTTATTACATCATCTGCTAACAAGTCCACTAATTCTGCTAATTGTTGCGGTTTGATTTGGATTTGATGAATCCGAATTCTTTCTTCGGAAATTATTCGTAAAATATCAGTCATAATCCAATTACTTACTAATTTCCACCGCTCCTTCGTTTGTGCAACAAGCTCTTTGCATGTTGCTTCAAAAAAGTCAGCAACATCTTGACTGTCCGTTAATATCGCAGCGTCGTACAGAGGCAACTCGTAATTACTGACGAAACGATATTTTTTTGCCAATGGTAACTCAGGCAAACTATTTTGAATAGTCTTTTTAAATTCTTCATCAATGATGACAGGAACAAGATCTGGCTCAGGAAAATACCTATAGTCGTGAGCTTGTTCTTTCGTTCGCATTACCTTGGTACGTTGTTCCGATGCATCCCATAACATCGTTACTTGTTGAATAGTACCACCTGCAGTCAGTACTTCTGTTTGACGTTGAATTTCGTAGGCAATTGCCTTCTCAACATTTCGGAAACTATTCAAGTTTTTGATTTCGGTTTTCGTACCGAATGCCGTTTGACCAATAGGACGGATAGATACATTCGCATCACAACGAAGCGAACCTTCTTCCAAATTTCCATCACATATTCCCAAATACATTACAATTTGTCGAATTTGTTGTAAATATGTGTATGCTTCAGCTCCATTGCGTATGTCAGGTTCCGAAACTATTTCTATGAGTGGAACACCCGCTCTATTCAAATCTATGAGGGTATCAATACTCAAATCATGAATTGATTTACCACTATCTTCTTCCATATGAATACGAGTAATTCCTATGTTTTTAATAGTACCATCCTCTAATTCAATAGGAATAGATCCGTTGAAACATATTGGATCTTCATATTGACTAATTTGGTAACCTTTTGGTAAATCCGGATAGAAATAATTTTTCCGAGAAAATCGAGAATGAGAACGAATAGAACAATTAGTTGCAAGTCCCATAGCGACTGCAAAATCAACTACTTTTTGGTTTAATGTCGGTAATGTTCCCGGATGTCCTAAGCATATAGCACAAATATGTTGATTCGGTTGTGCCCCAAATTCCGTTGAGCAACCGCAAAACGCCTTTGTTTTTGTTTTCAATTGTGCGTGGACTTCTAACCCAATTACCGCTTCAAACATCTTCTCTATTTCGTATTTTCACATTGACTATAGTTATTCTATGTACACAAAGATACAAAATATCTCCGTAAAATTACGTATCACGTATGATTTTATATTGAAATCAAAAAAAAATTTGGTTAACAACAAACTTTGTCATATATTAGTTTCAAATTTGAAATGAAATGGTATCTTTCGTTTGATAATACTTTTCAATATTCGAATAGAATTGATCTATAATTTCGTACTCTCGGATGGATATCCATCAATTTAGTTGAAGTTTTTTTCTTATTACTATATTTGAGGTTTGTACTATGGATGAATTTTCTACACTGCCACATTCTGGAGGGATGGACCCTGTTGCAATGGGTGGACTTGGGTTGATGGGTTTTCTACCAATTATCCTTGTGGTTGTATTGCAAGCAGTTTGTTATTGGAAGCTATTTGAAAAAGCTGGAAGACCAGGTTGGCAAGGTATTATCCCTGTTGCTAATCTTTACTTTTTGACTGAATTGGTTGGGAAACCAGTTTGGTGGTTCATTGTTATACTTTTAGTTCCTTGTGTGAACATTGTGTTTATCATAATGCTCAATATCGAACTTGCAAAAGCTTTTGGTAAAACGACCGGTTATGGGATTTTGTTGACTTTGTTCAGCATTATTTTCCTTCCTATATTAGCATTCGGGGATGCTAAATACGTTGGACCTGCAGGTGGTGGAAATAATTCTGATTTCTAACATTCTTCAATGTTATTTCAGCCTCAGATGTATTTCTGGGGCTTTTTTTTTCTATGGTGTTCTTAATAGAAACAACAACAACAAAAGACAAAACAACTGCTATCATTTTGATGGTGGTAACAGTGGTTGTGGGTTTATATGTCTACTTTTTCAACCCTCTTAATGGGATGTTTTATCCTCCATGTTGGTTTCACGAATTAACAGGTCTCTTTTGTGCTGGATGTGGTATTACAAGGGCTTCACATTCGTTTTTGAATGGTAATATCCAACAAGCTGTTGATTATAATCTGCTTTTTCCCTTGTTGATAGGAATTATATTATTTTGGATAGTCAAAATAGGTGGGATATTCTTTTTCAATAAAACCATTAAACCAACCTATAAACCGAAGTGGCTGTATTGGGGACTTTGTATACTTATTGGCGTATTTGCTGTTGTGAGAAATCTATCACATCCTGCTTTTCATTGGATGGCTCCATAAAGGAATTATTTCGAGATAATAGCACCACCACAAACATCTGCCATTGGAATAGGGGTTATTCCACGTTCATTACAAAATTTGTTGACTGCTTCTTGGGCACCCTTGTAGTAAAAATTTGTAAAATCATCGATAAAGATATATCCACCATGTTCTAATCTATCGTAAAAGTAGACCAAACTTGCATAAATTGGTTCGTACAAATCAGTATCAATACTCACAAAACAAAACGTTTCATTCATACCCGCAGCAGTTTCAGGGAAAAATCCTTTTTTAACAATACATTTTTCCTTGAACGGCATTTTTGATAACACCATTTCGACAGAAGTATCACTAAAATCTTGTTCCCCAGTGGAAAAATTTTTCTTCTTTTCCGTATCTATATCTTTTTTGCTAAATCCTTCAAATGTATCGAACAAATACAACGATTTATCAGGAAAATTTTCATTGATAAGAGCTGCAAATTGCCCTTTGTAAACGCCTACTTCTGCCACTGACCCTTTGACGTCTTTTGCCTTTATTTGCCTTGCACATAGCTCTAAGGTTTTTATACGTATGTAATCAGCTCTTCCTTCATATTCTTGTGTTTTTTTATCATCATAAACCAATGATTTCACTAAATAAATGTGGCGTTTATGGAAGAATTTCGAAACGAGTTTAAATATGAATTTGAGCATAATAAGCAGGAGTCAATTTGAAGATTTTAGTACAAACATAAAGAACGATTCTATCTGCAGAACCGTTCTTTATAGTTAGAATATCAGTGTAACGAATTACTTCATTGGTTTGATAGAATTGTAAAGATTTACGATATCTTTTCTGTATTTATCTTTTACAGAAAAATCAACAACTCCAGTTACAACGAAGACTTGAGCATTTTTGGTAACAATCATATCATATCCTGCATATTTTTTACCACCTTCACAAACCCCACCAACTGAAATCATATCCATTCCATTGACTTTGCTTTCTTCCACTTCGCCCATTTCGATATCGGGAAAAGCTTCTGCTAATTCAGTTCCCATTTGTTCTGTTCTTGCTTCAAGTTCTTCTACAGTGATTACTTCAAAGTTTAGCATTAATTTTTGGTCAGGAGTAGCAACAATAAGATGATTACCATCAATTTCATGAGACCAATTTTTTGGAACTGTCAAAGAAATTTTCCCAAATTCAAAATCAAATGTTTCTTGTGCAAACATTGGCGTTGCTACAAAAAGAACACAGAGGAAGAATGACGCTAAAAGAGTACGTACGTTCATAGTTATATTACTATTAAATTTAAAAAAACAAATATAAGGAATAATTCACGATATTTGCAAATAAAATGACAAAATATTCATTATGTTTTGAGAAATACCATGGATACAGTTCAACACTATCAAAAGCTATTTCAACAAATTGAACATATAGTACCAATTTCTGCTTTTGAAAAAGAACGAATAATGAAATATTCATCATTACAGTTTTTTCCCAAAAAAAGCCTTGTTCAACAACAAGATTCAGTTGTTTTCCATGAATATTTCCTTCTTAAAGGCTGTATGAGAACCTATCACACCGACCAAAATGGAAATGAGCACAATCTCTTTTTTGCAACAGAACATTGGTGGGCAGGTGATTTGGAAAGTTTTACCAGACAAACACCATCGTCTTTTACTGTCCAAGCTCTTGAAGACACAACTGTTATTGCTATTTCACATTCAGACATTCAAATATTATACAATGAAATTCCTCAGTTAGAACGATTTTTTCGTATACTCATTCAAAATGCTTTTGTATCCTTACAACGTCGTATTATCAACAACCTCTCTCAAACGGCATTAGAACGGTACAAACAATTTAGGACAATGTATCCAAATATAGAACAACGAATATCGCAAAAACACATCGCATCCTATCTCGGAATCACACCAGAATTTCTGAGTTTGTTACGAAGCAAACACGATTAATTGGTAAATTATCATTTCTTAATCTACATTAAGAGTTTTTGGAAATATTACCCGTAATTTTGTAAAAATTACACATACAACAAATTCAAGGAATTACAATGAAAAAACTTTTTTTTGGAACAAACAATGATTGGGTAGGATTTATCCTTCGTCTAACATTAGGGATTATCATCTGGCCTCACGGAGCTCAAAAACTACTGGGAATGTTTGGTGGCGGTGGATTTGAAGGAACAATGGGCTTTTTTACAGGAATGCTCCATCTTCCATGGATAGTAGGATTTTTAGTAATCTTGATTGAGTTTTTTGGTTCATTACTCATTATCGCCGGTTTTGCAACACGTGCATGGGCTGTAGCAATGATAGGACTTTTTACTGGTATTATCTTCACTGCTCACATTCAAAACGGATTTTTTATGAATTGGATGGGTGCTCAAGCTGGTGAAGGATTCGAATATCACCTCCTTGTCATTGGAATTTCCATCGCTCTTTTAATTGGCGGTAGCGGAAAATTTTCCGTCGATGCGATGATAGAAAAACCAAATAATTAAAACAAAGAATCCCCCTTCAATGGAGGGGGATTATAATATATTTTCTCTTTCACACCTCACTAATTTCATTTTGGGTTGGACTATATTCATTTATTTTTGCATATTTGTAAGAAATATATCAATATACAAAGATAATGTCCTCTAAAATCAACTATACCACACTTGCTGCACAAAGCATTATGCCGTCGTTAGTACCACGACGATATGCAAAAGATTCTCACTATCGCGACCAAATATATTCACTTGTTGATGCTGGGATTTTGGGGTTCTGTGTATTTCAAGGAACCTTAGACCGAACAATGACAATTCTCAAGGAATTGCAAGAACGTGCTGGTGGTAAATTGCTCTTCAGTGCTGATTTTGAGCATGGGTTGCCGATGCGATTAGAAGAAGGTGGTACTGCATTTCCTCATGCTATGGCATTGGGTGCTACTCAAGACACGACGATGACGAATCGTGTTGCAACGCTCATTGCGTTGGAAATGCGTGCTTTGGGTGTGCATTGGAATTTTGCTCCTGTTTGCGATATAAACTCTAATAGAAATAATCCTATTATCAATATTCGTTCCTTTGGTGAAAACAAAGATATTGTTTCTCAACACGCAATTGCATACATAAAAGGTCTTCAAGACTATGGAATTTTAGCGTGTGCTAAGCATTTTCCCGGTCATGGGGATACAGCCGTTGATTCTCATATTGCAATGCCGTTACTTGAAAAGTCGCTGTTTGACTTGGAACAATTAGAAGTTCACCCATTTACTGAGGCAATTCGTAATAACGTAGCTTCCATAATGATAGGGCATTTGGCAGTACCGTCGATGGATTCGTCCAATCTACCTGCTTCACTTTCTCGAGCAATCGTAACCGATTATTTGCGTTCAACATTAGGATACAAGGGTATTATCGTGACTGATGCTTTGGATATGAATGCCATCAAAAACCATTATTCTTCTTCTGAGGCTACCATTCGTTGTTTATCCGCTGGTGGTAGTATCGCACTTATACCTGATGATCCTATAGAAGCACTTGAGGGATTAGCCAAAGAATTGGAAAAAAATGAAGTTTTGTTGGAACACTTGCAAAATCAACAAGAAATTGTTCGTTCAATTCGAAAAAAATATACCATCACTTTGCCTTCTGACGGTGAGCCAATCAACCAAGATGCAAATGCAATTTATGCGTTGGAAGTTGCAAAAAAAGCATGTACCATCGTTGGGAATCCATCACTTTTACCAATAACTCAATACAAACATTTTGCAGGGTTAGGCATTTTGCAAGATGGTGATATTGACCAAGGAGCAACGTTTTTTCGCTATCTTTCGCAAGTTACCGAACAAGACAGTACCTACGGATTTATCGACGATACTATCACACAAGAGGAAGTTTCGTCGCTACAAGAGTCCATGCAAGAATGTGATGCCTTGATAGTTGCGATTTTCATTCGTGCCAAATCATACAAAGGCACAGTCGGGCTACAACAAAATCTTTTGAATGCTATTCAACAACTTCGTCAAGGAAAACCATTGATAGTATTACTATTTGGCAATCCGTACTTAGTTGACGTAGTGAATGCTGATGCAACCATGATTCTGTATTCCGACACTATCGCGGCACTTGGTGCTGGTGCAGTGAAACTATGCGAAGAAGCTCCTCTTACTCAAACAATCAACCATCATGACTGATAAAATGTATTCTGCAGTACAATCTGCAGCTGTAGTTGGCATTGCTGCTTTTAAAATTGAAATTGAAACCCATGCTGAGAATAATTTGCCTGGGTTTACGATGGTTGGATTGCCAGATTCTGCAGTGAAAGAATCGAAAGAACGTGTGTTTGCGGCAATTAAAAATTCTTCAATCCCCATTCCTCCTCGACGCTTTACTGTTAATTTAGCTCCTGCAGACATTCGGAAAGAAGGTAGTGGTTATGATTTGCCAATAGCAATTGGTATTTTGTGTGCAGTTGATATTCTCATTCCTGCATCGTGCGAAGATGCCCTTATCATCGGCGAACTTGCCTTAGATGGTTCTGTTCGTCCAATCCACGGAGCATTATCCATTGCGTTGGAAGCTCCAAAATGGGGAATCAAACGCATTTTGTTACCCGAAAAGAATGCGTCTGAAGCAGGGTTGATTCAATCTGGTGTGGAAGTAATACCTATCAAAACCTTAGAACAAGCTGTACGGTATTTACGTGGTGAAATTGAAATTGAACCATTAAAAGAAGACATTTCCAAGTTTTTCGAGCAACACGAAATCGACCGAATCATTGATATGACCGATGTGAAGGGTCAAGACCATGTCAAACGAGCATTGGAAGTAGCTGCAGCTGGTGGGCATAATGTGATATTGGTTGGACCTCCTGGTTCAGGGAAATCCATGTTAGCCAAACGATTTGCAACCATTTTACCACCAATGACCTTCGAAGAGGCATTGGAAACCACCAAAATTCATTCTGCCGCTGGTATACTTTCTCCGAATACTCCCATTGTTACACAACGTCCGTTTCGCTCACCACATCACACCATTTCCGATGCTGCACTTGTTGGCGGTGGAGTGGGCGTAGTTCGTGCAGGTGAAATTTCAATGGCGAATCACGGAGTACTTTTTTTAGATGAATTACCCGAATTTGCAAGGAATGTTTTGGAAGTGTTGCGTCAACCATTAGAAGATAAACATATTACCATTTCTCGAACGAAAATGTCGGTGCAATACCCTGCAAATTTTCTGCTTTTTTGCGCCTTGAATCCATGTCCTTGTGGTAATTACGGAAGTAAAACTCCGTGTACATGTTCGGAAACTGCCATTAAAAAATACATTTCCAAAATTTCCGGTCCACTCTTAGACCGTATTGACATCCACATCGAAGTACCTGCAGTTCAGTATAAAGAACTTTCTTCCACCAAAAAGGGTGAAAGCTCCGAAACAATCCGAAATAGGGTCATCAACGCTCGGAATATCCAACAACAACGCTTCACAGGAAAACCACATTTGCATAAAAATGCGGATATGGGTTCCAAGGATTTGTTAGAATATTGTCAATTGGACGTGACTTCCCAAGAACTTCTTAATTTGGCAATGCAACGAATTGGATTGAGTGCCAGAGCTTATGACCGCATACGAAAAGTCGCCAGAACCATTGCTGATTTGGCAAATTCTGAATCCATCACCGCTCAACACATCAGCGAAGCCATAAACTACCGAGCTCTCGACCGAGGGTATTGGAATGTGTAAGGGATAAGAATGATTCATAGGTTACCCTCTTGAGGGGTGCCATGAAATGGAAGGGTGGAATCTTTCTGTAAATCATTGGGCAGACACATAGGTCTGCCCCTACATTTTCTGAATTCCCCTCCAATGGAGGGGAATTTGAATTTTCATTAGTCTATTTCACAATAAATTTATACTGAATCGTATATTCCCGAATAATTGACCGACTGGTCGGTAATGTTAAATTTTTGATACTATTTATGAAACATTCTACAGTATTTGCAAGAGTAATTGCATGTATTTTTTGTTGTGTGCTTCTTTGTTCTGCTGGAACAATTCCAGCATTTTCTCAAGCTAAATTGGGTACTATCACCGGCTCAACGGTGAATGAGGATAATGAAGCTATTGGAAAAGCAACAATTTTTCTCTATAAAAAAGACGCTACCTCGTATTTGAAAAAAGTGGTTGCGAAAGCTGATGGGTCGTTCGAATTTGCGAATGTACCTGAGGGTGAATATACCATCGTAGTTGCGAAAAGTGGGTTTGTTAGCTCAACGTTTGAACTAAGTGTTACTAACGGCAAGGTTTCGACTATTGCTACGAGAATGCAAACAACTGCGTATAACCTTGACGAACTCATCGTTTCAGCTTCTCGAAGAACTGAGAGACTCAACAACGCACCAGCTTCTGTGAGTGTAGTTGGTTCAAAACAAATCAACCAAGAAGTGAGTCTTTCGCCAGAAACTTCTCTCCGCAAATTAGCTGGGGTTGATGTGCAAACGGTCGGAATAGACAGACAACAAATCGCTGTTCGTGGTTTTTCCAATCCTTTACTTCCTACTGCTTTAATGTTGGTAGATTATCGTAATGGTATGGTGCCAACAGTAAATATTAATCTTTTCAATTTGATGCCAGCATCGAATTTGGATATTGACAGAATGGAAGTTGTTCGTGGACCTGGTTCTTCTATTTATGGTCCTGGAGCTGATGTGGGAGTTGTTCATGCAATCACAAAAAACCCATTTGATTACCAAGGTACGTCCATTTCATTAAGTGCGGGTGAACGCAATTCCTATATGGGAGCCATTCGTCATGCTCAACAAGTGGGTGACAAATTTGCGTATAAAATAAATGCTTCCTATTCTCAAGCTCGTGATTGGGCGTTAGATACAGCAGATCCTGCAGATAGATTTGAAGTAAGCCGATACAATGGACCACGCAAATCTCGTGACCAAGAGACTTGGAAGTACTACACCTCCTTAACTGGTGTGTACAGAATGGATGAAGAATCGGAAATCACTGTTGATGCAGGTGTTGCAGCAACGAAAAATATCATTCTTTCCGGTGCAGCAGCTCAACTTTTGGATAATTACCGAATGGGTTACGGTCAAATCCGCTATAAATCGGGTGGACTCTTTGCCAATTTGTATGGAACTCGTGGACAAGTTGATGATTGGTATCAATACTCAAATGGTGTTGTTTTCAAAGATCGCTCTTCGTTGTATAACGGACAAGTGCAGTACGATTTTGACTTTATGGGTACAAATATCCTTGTTGGTGGTGATTTCAGAGTGCAAAATCCAGTAACTGAAGGAACATTAACTGGAAGAAATGAAGGAAATGCTTCAGTTCGTGAAACTGGTGCATACTTCCAATTCCAAAAGGATATCATCTCGAATTTGCGTTTCACTTTTGGTGGACGTGTCGATAATAATAGTGCATTGGATGTAACGGCATTTTCTCCACGTGCAGCATTGGTGTACAATCCAAATGCTTCTACTACTTTAAGAGCAAGTTATAATAGAGCAATCAACTCTCCAACTCCATTGAATGTATTTATTGATATTCGAGCAGCTCGTTTAAATGTTCCGGGTGGTCAATTGGGTCAAGTAGATCTGTTACTTCGTGGTGGAAACAGTATGTTCACATTTGATGGTACTCCAGGAAACAGAGTATCGACATCATTGATTGATACAGTTGGTTACAGAAAATCGGGTGTCGGTATTGATTACAGAGATGCATATTCCTTTATGTTAGGCGATACTGCATTGAGAAGTCAGTTTGGTAATATTCTCAACCGTTTGGCTGGTGTTACGAATGTAAATGGTTTCCAAGCAGGTGAAATGAGAATGCCAAATACAACCGTTGCAATTAACGACCCATTACCAATTGACTATCTACAAAAACCAACGGTTACTCAAATGTATGAACTTGGTTACAAAGGTGTTATTGCAGACAAAATCTTAGTTGCTGTTGATGTATATTATGCAACAAAACAAAACTTTTTAGGTCCATCGGAACAAATTGCACCGTATGTATACACTCCTAATTTTGATGTTAATGCTTTTAGAACCAGCTTAGTTCAAGCCTTTCAAGCAAATCCTGACCTTTTAGTTGAAGCTGGAAGAACTGCAGACCAACTTGCTGATGATTTGGTAAATGCAGCTACTGGTCGTTTGAATGCTTTGAGAACTACTGCAGTTGGTATTGTTCAACCAACACAAAACACAATAGATGGTCAACGTCCAACATTGCTACTTGGTTATAGAAACTTTGGCAATGTTAGTTACTATGGCGTTGATGCAAGTGTTGAAGCTGAAGTAACAAAGAATTTGACTGTATTCGGCACTTGGTCTTGGATGAGTGATAATGACTTTGACAACACGGAATTGGGTGAGGCGAATGTACAATACAATGTACCGATGAATAGCCCAAGAATTCGTTGGAGACTTGGTGCATCGTATTCAGAACCTTCTTCTTGGAGAGCTAATGTTGCAATGCGTTATCAAGATGGGTTTAGAGTTGGAGTCGGAAATTTTAGAGGATTTGTTCCAGAATTTACGGTCTTTGATGCTGGAATAGGGTACGATTTATCAAGTTTGGTGAAAGATCTTTCGTTAGATATTTATGTAACGAATGTATTCAACAACCAAATCAGAGAATTTGTAGGCGCTCCATTAATGGGACGTTACGGAATGGCAAGAGTTACCTATTCGCTATAAGCGTAGTTACTGCGGTAATGATGTCGTTGGTTTGAATAGATTTCATACATTCAAAATGACCCAAAGGGCATTCTGACCTGCCAATATGTGTGCAAGGTCGACAAGCAAGTTCATTATTTTCTACAACAATATTCTGGGTTTGGTACGGCAAAAAGCCAAACCCAGGAGTTGTTGAACCAAAGATAGAAACGATAGGCAATTTGCAAGCAGAGGCAATATGAGCAACGCTACTATCATTGGAAATTATCACTTGACATTGCTGAATCGCTTCAATTGTTTGTAGCAAACTGGTTGCCCCACCACAATTTTTTATTCGCTCTGTGTCTATATCTGATAATTGATTGCATAGTTCTGTATCTTCAATCCCACCAAATAAGTTAATTTCAAACCCTTTTTCCAACAAAGCATTAATTACATCTATCCACTTCTCCATTGGTAACCGTTTGGTGAAATGTTTCGCACCGGGAGCAATTCCAATACGATTTTGAATAGACTGCTTAGGAGAATTAGATACGAACAGTTCTAACCCACTATTATCATTATTCACAGGAAAAAACTTCTGCACGGTTGTGCGGTATCTGTCAGGAATGGAAGGGAGTTGAAGTCGTTCTTTTTTACGAACCATCGCTAATTTTTCTATTCTAAACTTTGGAACTCTTGCAATAGCACGAGAAAGTCCGAATGTAAAAATCCTACTTCGCAGTGAGTTTTGTAAGTCAATAATGTAATCATATTGTAATTGAAATAGTTTTGATCTGGCCAAGGCCATTTTAACAGCAGATTGAGAAGTATCTACTTCAAAACAATTTCGTATGTGGGGTGAATTTCGAAAAACCTCTGCGAATTTTTGGGAAGTAACAACATCTACGGCAAGTTCTGGAAATTGGGTAGCAAGTTCTCGAATAATACCCGTAGTTAGAACTACATCGCCTAAGGAAGAAAATCGAACAATAAGTACTGTTTTTTTCATAGACAAAAGAGAGTATCAAATCGTCGATAGAACATATTTTTCCTAAACATACACTGTATACATGTCAACAATACTAACTCCTGTTCCTAAAGACCCAACCAATGTTGCAGACCAATTTGCCACGTACATTGAAATCATATCGTTACTACGTCAACATTGCCCATGGGATAAAAAACAAACAAAGGAAACATTATCCCCTCTGCTTTTAGAAGAAACCTATGAAACAATGGAAGCAATCGAACGAAACAATTACGACGAATTACGCAAAGAATTAGGTGATGTGTTGTTACATATTGTGATGCAAGCCGAAATTGCATCTGAAGAGCAACATTTTTCAATAGTGGATATTATAGCTTCTTCTGCGGAAAAACTCATTCATCGACATCCGCATGTTTTTGGGGATGTTGTCAAAACAACAGAGGAAGAAGTAATGGGTCAATGGGAACAGTTAAAATTGAAAGAAGGTAAAAAATCAGTTTTAGATGGTGTTCCACAAAGTCTCCCTTCCTTACTTCGAGCTCATCGGATACAAGAAAAAGCAGCGTCTGTGGGATTTGATTTTTCTTCTATATCCGATGTTTGGGCAAAAGTTTTGGAAGAAATTAAAGAATTAGAAGTAGAAATTGAATCCGAAAATACTGAACTTATTGAAAAAGAATTAGGCGATGTGTTGTTTTCATTAGTCAATATTGCACGTAGAAAAAATATTCATTTAGAAGCAGTAGTCCAACGTGCAAATAATAAATTCATCCGTCGATTTCAAGCGATTGAAGTCATAGCAAAAGAGCAAAACACTCCATTAGAGTCACTTTCTTTAGAGGAGATGGACATGCTGTGGGAAAAGGCTAAATTAAGAGAAAAATAACGTTATTTCATTATTTTTTCGTAATTTACAAGTTTATCGTAAATTTAACTTGTTTGACAGTAGTGAAAACTTTTCAACCTCTTTCGCTAAAAATAATCCCAATCGTCATGGTAGTTTTGGTTTTACCAATACTATTTGTTGCATGTTCTCAAAAAAATTCTGGAGAATTGCATGCTTCGGTTGAAAAAAATTTAGAAATATTTTCCTCTAAAAGGGCTGCGTTTTTGGAAGCACAGTTCCCAAAAATGATGTTCATAGAGCGAAATTCTGCAGAAATAGTTTCTTTAGAATTAGCGTCTGAAAAAGTAGTAGTAAATCAAGGTAAAGGTGGAAAACTTACTGGGAGAAGGATTGCTATCTTGATTACAGGATTAGATTCTCGCTTAGGAGAAGGTCATTCACATCCTCACGCTGATGCAAATCACGTTGTTTCTCTTTGGTTAGATGAAGGAAAAGCGGAAGTAATCTCCATACCACGCGATACTCCTGCTGATGCTGGTTTTCATGACACCTCTGGTTTGAATAAACTCACAAACGTTCGTGCAAATCGTGGTAGAAATACTTACCACAAAGAGGTTGTTCGTATAAGCGGTGTCCCGAAAATAAATCATTATATTGAATTTGGTTTCTCACAAGCTATGGGTCTTTTGGAACTACTTGGCTTTCAAGATAACGCTAAATCAACGCTTCAATCACTTCGTTCTCGACATTCCTACGGAATTGGAGATTTTCAACGCTCTTACAACCAAGGTCAATTTATTCGACAAATGATTTTGAAGCAAACGGCTAATTTGGATGGTGGGATTATGACGGAAGTACTCTTACGTGGTGCATTGTTACTTGTGGATACAGATTTGTCTGCAGAACAAGCCTCTTCATATTTGCAACAAATGAAATCAAAAGGATTTGGTAAAAAGGAAGATCTTGTCGTAAGAATGAAACCATCAATGAAAATGCAAGTAACTGCATTTGACTTTACTGATCCGACGGTTGTTGCAGCATTACAAAAACAAAACGATAAAACAGCATCAAAACAAGGAACTGGGAAAAAGTCCGGTGATGAAATGGGTGGTCAAGTTGCAAAAAAATTAGAACAGCTTCTTGCATCATCGAAAAAGAATTTGCCAAAAAATCCTAAAGCTGTTGTTGGACAATTAGAGCCATATTTCAAACAACGAGCGTGGTTGCAAGTACCATCGTCACAAAGAGCAACAATTCGTAGTGAATTTGGTTCTCAACTTACTCAAGCCTACACACTTCTGAAAAAGTCTGATCAAGCAGACAAGGTCAAAAATATAATTGAAGCAGAAGAAAAAGCATTTAAAAGAAATTAATATCAAAGGGTTGATGAACAAACATCAACCCTTTTTACTATCTTGCAAACTGTAGTAGTAAATTATTACTCTTTCAAACCGAAAATACCATAAATGAATTTAACCAAAAAAGAATTACTCAAAAAAGTCAAACGATTCTTAGAACGTTGTACCGAACCTGTCACATTCGATCAAATTGCGAAAGAGTTGGTTCTTAGTGATGATACTACCGCATTTATTGAGCTGTCTACTGTCTTACAATCCTTGGTTACAGAACAAATTGTAGTCAAAGAAAAAAAGACGTATTTCATTCCAGTAGGCAAACCCACAGAATTGGAAGGCATTTTACAAGTTACAGGATTTGAGCGAGGAATAGTTACCATTACAAATTCGGAACTCTATGATATCATTCACATCAAAGATGAAGATATGCAAATGGCACTTCATGGTGATACTGTCAGCGTTTTAGTAAAACCCCATAAAAAACTTCAACAGAAAAAAGTGTTTGGTGAGATTGTTGCAGTGTTACACAGAAACAAATCACCGATGACAGGAACCATAGAATATGATGAGGAACAATACTATTTTGTACCTGACAGCTTTGAGTATTATTATGATTTTTTAGTCCCAGAACCATTTAGAAATGGAGCTAAAGAAGGACAAGTAGTCACAGCAGAATTTTTACAATGGAATAATGGTGAAAATCCACAAGCACAAATCACCAGTGTTCCTAAACGAACAACATTTACTCCATCTTTAGAATTTGCAAAAGTTCGTAGGGAATTCGGTTTAGTCCCTACCTTTTCTGAGATTGTCCAAAAACAAGGTGAACTTGCAGCAAAAAAATCGATACCAAAGGAATTGAAGCATCGTCTTGATTTACATGATGAATTGATAATTACCATTGACCCAGATGATGCTAAGGATTTTGATGATGCATTGTCATTCAAAATTCTTGATGATAATTTGAGAGAATTGGGTGTTCATATTGCAGATGTATCGGCGTACGTGGAAGAATATAGTGAGTTAGACGAAGAGGCACTTCGTCGTGGAAATAGCACGTATTTGGTAGACGGTGTTGTACCGATGTTGCCTGAAATTCTCTCGAATAACGTATGTTCTTTGGTTCCAAATCAAGACCGTCTAGCCTTTTCAGTGTTTATGGTTTTTTCTGAAACTGGAGAAATGAAATCCTACCGAATTGCAGAAACGGTCATTAACTCAAAACGTAGATTCACGTATGGTGAAGTCCAAAAAATTATTGAAACAAACAATGGTGACCATAGTGATTTGATACAATCATTGTACAAACTTTCACTTCAATTACGAACTAACCGTTACAAAACTGGTGGAATAGATTTTGAATCAACAGAACTCAAATTTGTGCTTGATGAAGGTGGATATCCAGTTGAAGTTATACCAAAAACAGGTACCGATTCTACAAAATTGGTTGAAGAATGTATGCTTGCAGCAAATAAAGCAGTTGCAATTTACTGTACTGATCGTTCTAAAGAATTTGAAATCAAAGGGACACTTCCGTATTTGTATCGAGTTCATGATGAACCTGACAAAGAAAAATTAGATAATGCAATCTCATTTATTCGAGCTTTAGGCGTATCTATTCCAAAGCGTCCCTCAACTTCAAAAGAAATCAATGCAATCATAAAATTAACTGAACATTTGGAGCAAAAAAAATTACTTCATCAAATCTTGCTTCGTTCTCAAGCAAAGGCTGTTTATTCCGAATTTTCAACAGGACATTATGGTCTTGGGTTTGAAGAATATTCACATTTTACATCACCAATTCGCCGCTATCCTGATTTGGTTGTTCATCGAAGAATCAAAGAATATATGCAAGGAATGCCAACTAAACCTCGATTAACCCAATTGAAAAAGTTAGTCAAACATGCAGCAGCTCATTGTTCATTAACCGAACGTCAGTCTGTCGAAGCAGAACGTTCGTCGATTAAAACTGCACAAGTCCTATTGGCGTATGAACATATTGGTGAGGAGTTTGAAGGTGTCATCACAGGAGTTGTTGCGTTTGGTTTATTTATTCAATTGCAATCATTGCTCGTTGAAGGTATGATTCACGTACGAGATTTGCGAGGAGATTATTATATTTTTGATGAACGAAACTATCGTTTAATTGGCAGAGATTCACGAAGAGTCTATAGCATTGGCACCAAACTTCGTGTTAAGCTTTCGCATGTGAATGTCAATAAACGCGAAGTTGATTTGGAGTTACTCGGAGTCATCAATGAAAGTACTCCTTAGTATTATTATTTGCTGTTGTTCCGTTTTATCACTTCGTTCACAGTTTTATGAACCACTGTATACGTTCCATATTCGGGGTTCATTGGGTCCAACATATTCTTTTGGTACAGCTCCTTCAATACAATCAATTGTTTTTTGTTCACGGTATCAACCTACTGTTCAAAGAGGATACGAAGTTGTTGCAGGTTTAGAACGTGGATTTGGTGAGCAAGTCGGAAATGTCGTAAAACGTTCCAATGTATCATTGGGAGCATCTATTGGTGTCAGTACAAAACATTTCACGTTTGAAGCAAAAAATTCCTTTCCTTTCTGGGATTCAATAGTTCAAAATGTATCGACACTTTCTATTCAGTCCGATTATTCTCTTGTTCTTCAATCTGTAGACATTTCAGCAGAAGTTTTGTACCGATTACCGCAGATTTTTCCCAAAAGTCAGACAAAACTTGTTGGTGGAGTTTCTGCTATCGTTCCAATAACGCTTATATTTGAACAAAAAGAAACGATTCTTACCCCAAGAAATGCAACCTTCAATGATGAAAATGGCAATCCAAGACGCAGTATCGTTTTAGCAAATGGAAATTCACAGTTTTCTTCTGTTTTCTATCGTACTAATGTTGGAATAATAAATAGTGTATTTATCTCTCGACATTTAGAATTGCTCCAACGACTTGAATTTCAAATCTACACAAATCCTATTTCATCAACTAAAACGTGGATTCCAACTACTTTGCAAGCATCGTTAGGAATTTCTTACACCTTACCAAATCAAAACAACCCAGATACTCCACTGTTACCAGGAAGTCAAAAAAAATAGGCTGACTATTGAATGTAGTCAACCTATCTTTGAATTAGTATTAGTTCTTTTTAGTTTGCAGTTACATGGTTTTGTAATGTATAACGGAAACCTTGTACAGGAGCAGTTGTTAGTCCAAGATTCAAAGTAGAAGAATTTCTATAAAACATAATTCTACCGATGTTATTTGCAAAACCTGCATACTCATCAACAACGATTGGAGGAATTTGTTGACCCATTATGGTAGCATTGATTGTAGAACGAATCATTGTACGTTTTACAAGCACATTTGAACCTTTATACACAATTGTCGTATCAGAAATTTGTGTTACTGTTTGGTTAACAGCAACATTTGTTGCTGTAATAGTATTACTTCCTACTGTCACTGGGATTGAAGGAATTGTATCATTATATACAACCCAAGAAGTGCTACTGGAAGCAAGATTAAAATTACCTAATTTACACCATTGAGCTGGGATTGAGTAAGTAGATAGCCCTTGGAACGATACTGGGGTTTGATAGTACCATGCAGCATCACCATCATTTGATTGAGGAATAGAATCAAAAACCATCATCATACCAGTCGAGCCAGAAACACCCCAACGGTAACCACGGGCTGCTTGTTTTCCTTCAAGAGTAAAGGTATTCCCCAAAACAATTGAGTCTTGGTAAGAAAAATCAACCGTTTGATCTGGTTTTAACCAATCTACTTTAAAGACTTGATGAGAACTAGCTTTCATTGGAAAATAATTTGCTGATGGAGTTGGGTCTGGATTTGTCGTGTTTTCTTCACAACCATAAAACCATACACTTGCAAAAAGCATTGAAGAAAGAATGAGGAGTTTTTTCATTTGAAACGTTTGAATTGTTGATAAAAAAACAAATATACTGTATAACTATATGAATTCAAAATGATTTTAATCAAAATCTTTGTTCACTTAATGGTAATAATTTCATAACATTGAAGATTATTTCTCACTAATTATCCTTTATTTCCACTAAATTCGTCATTACATTACTACAATATGGAAAAAAATTTTACACGTAATTTATACAAACAATGATTCGTATAGGTGTCATCGGTATAGGACATTTGGGAGCTATTCACACAAAGTTATGGGCAAATTCGCTAACTGCGAGTTTAGTTGGTATTTTTGATGTTTCTTCCATACGCTCTGAAGAAATTGCTCAATTGCATAATTGCACATCTTTCAATAGTATTGAAACTTTGATTGATTCTGTAGATGCAGTAACAATTGCAAGTTCAACCAATACACATTTTGAAATTGCCAAACAATGTATCCAAGCAGGCAAACATTGTTTTATTGAAAAACCGATTACTGAATCCTATCAACAAGCACAAGAGCTCATTGCATTAGCGAAAGAACATTCTGTGATTCTTCAAGTTGGTCATGTTGAACGGTTTAACCCTGCAATGGTAGCTTTGTCTGAATATTCTGTGCAACCAAAATTTATTGAAGCACATAGACTCAGTCAGTTCAAACCTCGTGCAATTGATGTTTCTGTCGTTCACGATTTGATGATTCACGATATTGATATTGTGTTGTGGTTAGTTCAATCACCAGTCAAATCGATAGATGCAAGCGGTGTAAATGTATTAACACCGACCATAGACATTGCAAATGCACGCTTAACATTTGAAAATGGATGTGTTGCCAATTTAACAGCTTCCCGTTTATCGGTGCAAGCAATGCGAAAAATACGAATGTTTCAAGAAAATACCTATTTTTCCTTAGATTTTGCAAAGTCTGAATTAGAAATTTTCCGCATTGCTGATGCGGATTTGCCACAATCGCAACAAGCGACAATGCTGGGAACCATCGATGCAGGTACTATCAAAAGGTCAATTTATTATGATAAACCTACGGTAACACCAACCAATGCTATCGAACAAGAACACATCTCATTTGTCAAAGCAATAGAAGGAAAAGCACCTATTGCTGTAACTGCAGATGATGGTTCTGAGGCACTAAGAATAGTAGAATTAATTCAAGAACAATGTCTGTCGAAATTATGATTCAAACACAATATGACCCCTCAGCTGCGGAATTAGAAGAAATAGTAATAGAAGGTGCAAAAGAGCATAACTTAAAAAACATTTCACTCACGATTCCAAGAGATTCGTTGGTTGTCATTAGCGGATTATCAGGTTCTGGGAAATCGTCATTAGCATTTGACACTATCTATGCCGAAGGTCAACGTCGGTATGTGGAATGCCTTTCGCCATACGCTCGACAGTTTTTGGGTGTAATGAAAAAACCAGATGCTGATAGAATCACAGGTCTATCACCTGCAATTTCTATTGAGCAAAAATCCGTTGGTCGTTCATCACGTTCAACTGTTGGAACAGTAACAGAAATTTACGATTATTTACGACTACTTTATGCCAAATTAGGTACGCAATATTGTGTCAATTGTGATATACCTGTCGAATCAAAATCTGCACAACAAATGGTTGATGAGCTGTTGCAATTAGAAGAAGGAACCAAAATAACGATTCTTGCACCTCTTATTCGTGGGAAAAAAGGACATTATCGTGAATTGTTTGAACAATATACCAAACTTGGTTATACCAAGGTACGAATTGATGGTGAAATTCAAGAACTTTATATTGGTCAAAAAGTTGACCGATATAAAATTCATGATATCGAATTAGTTATAGACAGAGTAGCTATTCAAACATCACAACAATTCCGGCTCTCGCAATCAGTGGATATGGCGTTACAACAAGGTGAGCAAATGATGATTTGTTTAATCGAAACACCATCTGGCACGAAAAAAGAAACCTTGTTTTCAACAGCATATTCTTGTCCATCATGTGCATCTTCTTACGAGCCGTTATCACCAAATATGTTTTCCTTCAATTCACCGTATGGAGCGTGTAAAACGTGCGATGGGATGGGTGATGCAAAGAGGTTTACTCGTGACTCATTGATTTTACAGATGAACAAATCCTTACGTAAAGGTGCAATTCCATTGCTTCAAATGAGTTTTGCTTCCTCAGTCAAACGAAAAGTGGAAGATTATCTCAAAGCTATTAAGCTCACTGCAACTACTCCACTTAATGAATTTACCGAAGAACAACTCGATGCATTGTTTTTTGGTACAAATGAGACAGTAAAATCCTCAATAAAAATATCATCAAAAACAACGGTTGAATATTCGAATAAATTTGAAGGAATTATTCCTTTAATGACCGATAAGTATAATGAAGCCTACTCAGTCGAACGAGGAACGATGGAACAAATGATGGTTTCTGACATTTGTCCTACGTGTAATGGTGGTAGACTGAAAAAAGATAATTTGGCGGTGAAAATTGATAATGAGTCAATTTACACTATTTCATCTCTTTCTATAGTTGATGCAAAAAAACGTATCGAAGAATTATATTCGTTTTTTCCTAAAACCAAAGAAAAAATATTTCAACCAATTCTCTTTGAAATTTCGCAACGTTTAGGCTTTTTACTCAATGTTGGATTGGATTATCTGCATTTACATCGTGCAGCGTATACGCTCTCTGGTGGTGAATCTCAACGTATTCGCTTAGCATCACAAATTGGTACCGGTCTTGTTGGTGTTACCTACATTCTCGATGAACCAAGTATAGGTTTGCATCAGCATGACAACTATAAATTGATTCAAACTCTCAAAGATTTGAAAAATCTTGGAAATACTGTTATTGTTGTCGAACATGATCGTGATATGATCAAAGAATCTGATTATCTCATTGATATTGGACCTGGTGCGGGAGTTCATGGTGGAGAGATTTTAGTATCAGAACCAACGAATAAAGTCTTGTCCGCTCCTAAAAACTATCCAAATTCAATAACCACAAAATATCTTTCCTTAGAAATGGATATTGAAACACCAAAACAACGTAGGATTGGAAACGGTAAATCAATATCTTTAGTTGGTGCAACAGGGAATAATTTGCAAAATGTAACCTTGGAAATCCCTTTAGGAAAATTTGTTTGTATTACAGGAATGAGTGGCTCTGGCAAATCAAGTCTTATCAACGACACACTTTACCCTATTTTAGCGAGACACTTTCATAACTCACAAGCAATTCCTTTGCCGTATGAGCGGATTGAAAATCTTGATGCAATAGATAAAGTTATTGAAATTGACCAAACTCCAATAGGAAGAACACCTCGTTCTAACCCAGCTACGTACACTGGGTTGTTTACAGTGATTCGTGATTTTTTTACGTTACTTCCCGAAGCAAAAATTCGTGGTTATAAAGCTGGTAGATTTTCTTTCAACGTCGAAGGTGGACGTTGTGAAGATTGTAAAGGTGATGGAATTAAAAAAATTGAAATGAGCTACCTTCCAGCTGTATATGTGACATGCGAAACTTGTAATGGAAAACGATATAATGACGAAACCTTGCAAGTGCTTTTCAAAGAAAAGTCAATTGCAGATGTTTTGGAAATGACGGTAGAAGAAGCAGTAGAATTTTTCAAAGATATTCCACGCATTCATAAAAAGATTGCAGCTCTCTATGATGTTGGTTTGACGTACATACGATTGGGTCAACAAGCACCGACTCTTTCAGGTGGTGAAGCTCAACGAGTGAAGCTTGCAACTGAACTTTCTAAGGTCTCTACAGGGAACACGTTGTATCTTTTAGATGAGCCAACAACTGGTCTACATTTTGAAGATATAAATATTTTGCTTAAGTTACTAAATAAATTAGTAGAAAAAGGTAATAGTGTAGTAGTTGTAGAGCATAATCTTGATGTAATCAAATCAGCAGATTGGATTGTTGATATGGGTCCATTAGGTGGTGCAAACGGTGGAAAAATCGTTACTCAAGGTACTCCTGAACACATTATTTCTGTCAAAGAATCGTTGACGGGAGTATATTTGGCACCATATGTGCTTTCTTAAATTTTGTTCATTTCTTGTTATTTTTCGATAAAGACTTTGAATGTTTAAATTCATTTACATAGGCATTATTTTTTTCCTTTGTTCTTTGGTACAATTTTGTCCCATAGAAGCAAATGCTTATGCACTATATTCTTCAAAAGTAACCAACCAAAATACTTCTTTTTATTCAAATTCTCCAAGTAAACTTTCTATTTTTTCTTCAAAATCCATCCTTCAAATAGAAGATGATGAAGAATTTGAAGAAGACGAAGAAGAATTTGAGGAAGATTCTACTGAAGAAGAGGAAGAATTTGAAGAAGATTCTACTGAAGAAGAGGAAGAATTTGAAGAAGACTCCACTGAAGAAGAAGTTGAAGTGGAAGATTCTTCTGAAAAGAAACCTACCAATGTAGATGAATCCGATGAAGAGGAATTAGAAGAAGAAGAATTTGAAGTAGAGGAAGAAGAAACTACTCCTACAATTTCTAAACCAAAAACAGATCCTAAAGACACTGATTTTTTTGAAGAATCAGATGAGAATTCCACTGATTCAGAAGAAGAGGAAGAGGAATTCGAAGAAGAAGAAAATACTGTTGAAAACTATGTCACAATAGCTCCAAAATTCAAAGCCAGAAAAAATTTAGGTCAAATAGAAAGTTCTACCATCAATGAAGCCAGTGGTATAGTTGCAAGTAGAATCACCGAAGGTGTTTTGTGGACTCATAACGACAGTGGTGGTGAACCTGAAGTATATGCTATTTCAAATGAAGGGTATATTTTAGCTTCTTTTAGGTTAAATGGTATACAACATCCAGCATCTAAGAATGGTAATATTATCAATCGAGACTGGGAAGACATAGCAATTGGTCCTGGTCCCAAAGATGAGACAGACTATCTGTATGTTGGGGATATAGGTGACAATTCTGCAATTTATGGAACCTATTTTATTTATAGAATTGAAGAACCGTATGTAGAAGTAGATCAAGACTCTTCTCATATTACATCAAATACAGTAGAAACAATCGCTTATAAATACGAAGATGGTGCAAGAGATGCAGAAACTATGTTCGTTGACCCAAATTCTGGAGATATATATATTGTTTCAAAGCGTGAGGATAGCGTTGGTGTCTATATGATAGAATATCCTCATTCGACAACGGAAGTACTAACTGCTCAAAAAGTTGCGACCTTACCATTCACAAGTGCCGTAGGTGGAGATATCTCCCCTGATGGAGACGAAATTATCATAAAAAACTATCTTCAAATCTTCTATTGGACTGTTGGTGAGGATGAATCAATTGCATCTACACTCAAACGTACACCTGCTATTTTACCTTACACCCCTGAACCACAAGGTGAGGCTGTTTGCTTTGACCCAGAAAATTTGGGGTATTACACTCTTTCAGAAGAACCATTAGCGAACTTAGAAGCTTCACTGTATTTCTATGAACGAATTGAAGATGAAGTCACTTCAGTTGATGAGGAAGAAAATGATGGTAATGATTATGGTAACTTGGATGAATCACCCACAGATAGTACCGACGATGCTGATTATATGCGATATTTGGCTTTTTCAGAAGGTGGAAAGAAAGTACTTGATGAAAGAATGCACAAAATTCTTAATAATGATTTTCATTTACATGTCATTAACTTAGGATTGAATAATTTTTCTATTTCCGCCTACATGAAAACATCGATGTTTGTTTCTTTGGACGTTTATGATATCAATGGAAATTTAATACATGAAGTATTTTATGGAAAACTCAATATTGGTCCATCGAATTTTCTCTTTGACGCATCTTCCTTAATTGCTGGAACCTATTTTGTACAAATACGCACAAGCCATGGAGCTTGGACTGAGAAAATATTAGTCTGGTGATACAATGGAAGATGATAAAAAGCCTTTTGTACGACCGACCTTAGAAGAATTGCGAGAGCTATTTTTTAAAGAAAACCCAACGATTAAATTGCGAACAGTGCGTGAACTTTCTCAAGATGAAAACGAACGATTAGAAGAAGAATACAAAAAATTGGAACAATTGCTTTCACAAAAACAATCTTCAACTCCACCCCAAGAACGCACTGAAGAACGGAAAAAATCCGTTATGAATGCACTTCTCAAAAAAACGTATAAATAATACAAACTAAACTTTCAGTTGTATTTGTTTGATCGTCACCATATAAATCAAATGTAAAACAGTCGCTATCAATATTGCGGCTAAGACCAAGTGGAGAATTTGAAATACTGGAGGTAAATGAAAATATGACAAAACTATACCGACCAGCATCTGTACCATTATCACGGCTCCCAATACCACACTATAGAATTTAAGCGTTTGTGGAATAACTGCTCTTCGCATTCTGACAAATAGGAACACTGTCAAAAGAAACACACTCCAAGAAAAGCTACGATGAATTTCGTGGATAGTTCCTGCTTTTATCAACCAAAATTCACGAGGCAAATCCTTCCACTCTGTTGAATTGACTATAATGTCGACTTCTTCTCGTACTTGTGTACCTAGGACAACTTGTGCCATTGTCAATGTTAGAATACACAGAAAAAACACTAACAATTCTTTTCTCAATGGTGAAGAAAGTTCATTTTTTTCATACAGTGGTGTTGAATACGATAGATGTTTGGTCACCAACATAGTTCCCAATAAAATCATTGCAACTATCATATGCAAAGTGATCACCCAATGAAGTAATTCTGTTTTTACAACAACTGCACCCAGCCAACCTTGAAACATAACCAACAACAAGGTTAGAATAGAAAAAATAGTACGAGTTTTTCGAATTTTCCATTGAGGAATCGAAAGAGCAGTCATCACAATAATGGAAAACCCAACGATTACTCCAAACAACCTATTCAGATATTCTGTCCATGTACGGAGTACATTAAAATCTTGTGGATTATACTGTGGTGGCAACAAATCAACACTTGTTGGAGGAACCCATAATCCAAAACATTTGGGCCAATCAGGACATCCCAACCCAGAACCAGTAGCTCGTACTAAACCTCCAACACCAATCAACAGTATGGTAAGTGTTATGGTAACAGTGATTGATTTTTGAAATGCTGTTGTCTTCATATTGATACTAATATTTGTTGTTTTGTACAAAAATACGACAATTCGTTGGTAAATACGGAATGAATCCGTACATTTGTTTTGAAATTGAAGTATTTATTCTGAATTCCATAGTGAAATACGTTTTAAAACCATGTTTGCAACGAAAACAAAATTCCCTTACTAAAAGTTTTGGAAGCATAATAGCTGTTGTGTTGTTTGTGGTGTTTTTTGCACTTGGAATGGAACTTTGGTCACAAACAGCAACTCCTCCTGCAAATAACGCAGTACCATTTCCAACACTTTCTGTTGGAGTAAGTCAGGGAAATAGTCCACAAGATTTTTCGACAAACATCCAGATTTTACTTGTTTTGACAGTGCTAACATTAGCACCGTCAATTTTAATAATGATGACATGTTTTACAAGAATCATTGTCGTATTTCACTTTTTGAAACAAGCGATGGGTACTCAAACCCAACCTCCTGCTCAGATGTTGACTGGTTTGGCATTGTTCATAACATTTTTTGTTATGCAACCTGTTTTAGACCAAGCCAATTCGCAAGGTCTACAACCATATTTACGAAATGAAATCACCCAAGATACTGCTGTAAAACGAATGGTTGAACCGTTCAGAAACTTTATGCTGAAACGAACTCGTCAAGATGATTTGAATTTATTTATCAAGCTGAGTGGTGGTGAAAAACCGAAAACAGTTCAGGATGTTTCGACATTTGCTTTAATTCCGGCATTTAGTATTAGCGAACTTCGAATAGCATTTCAAATTGGGTTTATCATATTCATCCCATTTCTGGTAATAGATATGGTTATATCATCCATTTTGATGTCGTTGGGTATGATGTTACTTCCACCACAAATTGTTTCCTTACCAATAAAAATACTGCTGTTCATCCTTGTTGATGGGTGGAATTTACTCATTTCTTCACTTATTGGCGGAATTTTAAATTCAACCTAATGAAAGAGAAACATCAATGACTGATGAATTAGTAATTCAACTCGTTCGAGATGCTTTTTATCAAGTACTCCTCATTTCTGGACCCTTACTGTTGTTATCGTTAGTAATTGGGTTAGTGATTTCTATTTTTCAGGCTGCAACCTCTATTTCTGAACAAACCTTAACATACGTTCCCAAATTATTGGCAGTATTTGTTGTAACGATTTTGTTTTTACCCTTTATGTTAAACTCTATGAAATCGTATGTCATAAATCTGTTCAAAATAATGGAAAATTTGAAGTAAGGCAATCACCATGTTTGATTCAGGTACCATTGCGGCATTTCAAACGTATTTTGTAATAGGTATACTTATCTTTATTCGGGTGGTTACCTTGTTTTCTACTGCTCCTTTTTTTTCACACCCAGGAATTCCAACTCAAGCTAAAATCTTCATTTCTGCAGTTATTGCTATTGCGATGACAATGACCTTTGGGAAAATGCAACCTACTGTTACTTTTGAGTTATTATCCTTAGTTGGATTGGTATTCAAAGAGTTTTTTGTTGGTGCATTACTTGGTTTTGCAGCATCTTTACCCTTTTATGCAGTTCGTGTTGCAGGTGGGATTTTAGATTTAGATTTAGGGTTTCAAACTGCATTACTTTTTGACGCATCAGCCGATGTTCCTTCCCTCTTGGGAGAGATGTATTTTTTAGTTACCCTGATGGTATTTTTAGGAATCAATGGTCATCATTTCCTTTTGGAAACGATGTATGTTAGTTTGAAAGCTATTCCACTGACTTCCTTTGCTTTAACCGAAAATGCAATTACAACTATGGCGAGGATATCAACAACAGTTTTTATATTGGGGTTTAAACTTTCCTCACCTGTTATTGTTGCTCTCATTTTAACAAATTTAGGACTTGCATTATTGGGTAGAGTTTCACCGCAAATGAATATATTCGCTCTCAGCTATTCCTTAAAAATCATTGTTGGATTGTTAGTTTTGATGACGACATTTGCACTCTTTGTTCAAATGGTTTCAATTATGTTAAAGTCGTTCCAAGATGATATTTGGAAAGTTGTGATGTCGCTCCAATTGGGAGGAAGTGTGTAATGGCAGAAAATCAAGATGGCCAAGAGAAAACCGAAGCTGCCACACCCAAGCGACTATCTGATGCAGCTTCAAAAGGACAAGTTGCCAAAAGTGTCGATGTAACTTCCGCTGCTTTATTACTATTTGGTGGGATAATACTTTATTTGTTTAGTGGTTTATTATTGACAAGATTACAGGAGTTTATGATTCAACTCTTTCGTAACATTGGCTATGTCAATCTTGCCCCAAGTTCCATCCAATATTACTATCAAGAGTTAATTTATTCAATTTCTATCATACTTCTACCAGTATTGGTTGTCATATTCTTTTTAGCATTTTTTTCAGAAGTATTACAATTAGGCGGTGTAAAATTTGCGTCTAAAAAATTTACAGAAGGTTTAAATTTTCGTAGAGTTTTTAATCCATTTACTGGAATCAAAAACATCCTTTTTAACTCACGCTCACTGTTTGAAGTTGGAAAAAACATTCTCAAAATTTTAGTTTTAGCTGGAGTCATTGCAAGTATTTTTATACCAAAACTCGAAGATATTGTGGTATTGGTAGGTATGCCGTTTCATCAATTAGGTAATTTTGTTGGGTCAATTGTTTTCGAAACGTTTTGGAAAGTAGGATTGGCTTATATTCTCATTGCTATCATTGATTTTAGTTATCAACGCTACAAATTCAATGAAGATATGAAAATGACCAAACAAGAAGTAAAGGAAGAAACGAAACAATCAGAAGGAGATTTAGAAGCAAAAGCTCGACAAAAATCAATTGGGCGTCAACGTTTACTGAGAATATTACGTGAACAAGTTAAAAATGCCACTGTTGTCATTACCAACCCTACTCACTATGCGATTGTTTTAGATTATAAACAAGGTATCTCATCTGCACCGAAAGTTGTCGCAAAAGGTGTTGATTTTATGGCGTTAAAAATACGTGAAATTGCAGAGGAGTTTTCTATTCCGATAGTAGAAGACCCACCTCTGGCACGAACCTTATATGATACCGTCGAAGAAGATGATGAAATACCGGAAAATCTATTCAAGGCAATTGCCCAGATTTTAGCCTATGTTTACAAGATGAATAACAAATCATCATAGAGAATTATCCCCTAAAAACACGTATATTTGCTTATGGCGAATCAAGATATAACCGTAGCAACTCCACAAAAAAGCAACCAACGTTCAAGTAGACAACAGTACGACCCAGCGTCGTTATGGGCTTTGTTGCAAAAAAATCCTGACCTTTTAGTAGGATTTGGGGTAATGTTTATTCTTGCACTTCTGATTATTCCACTTCCTGGATTTTTACTTGATATAATTTTAGCTGTTAACATAACACTTTCGGTGTTGATTTTAATGGTTTCTATTTATATCAAATCTCCATTAGATATTAGTTCATTTCCTACTGTTCTTCTTATTACTACTCTTTTACGATTAGGGCTCAATATTGCCTCGACCCGACTTATTCTATCTCAAGGTCAAGCTGGAGATATCATCAAAGGATTTGGAACTTTTGTTGTGGGAGGAAACTATGTTGTTGGGGTGATAATCTTTTTGGTGCTAATCATTGTAAACTTTGTAGTTATCATCAAAGGATCATCAAGAATTGCTGAAGTTTCTGCAAGATTTACCTTAGATGCCTTACCTGGTAAACAAATGAGTATTGATGCTGATTTGAATTCTGGATTTATCGACGAACAAGAAGCTCGTAAAAGACGTAAAAATCTCGGGAGAGAGGCAGAGTTTTTTGGTGCAATGGATGGTGCTTCCAAATTCGTAAAAGGAGATGCTATTGCAGGTCTCATCATCACTGCTATCAACATCATCGGTGGATTTACCATTGGGATTGCTCAAAAAGGGATGACCTTCCAAAATTCACTCAGCACCTATACGATTCTTACAATTGGAGATGGGTTAGTGTCGCAAATTCCTGCGTTGTTGATTTCAGTAGCTGCGGGTTTGGTCGTTACTCGTTCTGCATCTGGAGAAGCATTAGAATCCGAATTGGGAATGCAGTTTGGAAAAGAACCACGTGCTTTGGCAATTTCTTCTGGTGCTTTGTTTCTATTTGCATTGATTCCTGGCTTTCCAATCATTCCTTTTGTATTACTCGGTTCTATTGCTGGTACTATTGCTTATTTTCGTTATCGTGCAATAAATGAAGAAAAACGTTTGGCCATCATTCAGGAAATACAAGCTCTTCCTCCTTCGAATGAACTAACCAATGAAGAACAACCTGTTGAAGACTTGCTCTTTATCGATCCTATTGAAATAGAGCTGGGTTATGGACTTATTCCGTTAGTTGACCAAAATCAAGGTGGAGATGTATTCAAACGAATCACAAATATTCGAAGACAATTAGCAACAGAATTAGGTTTCATTTTACCACCAGTACGCGTTCGTGACAATTTGCAATTAGACCCCGAAGAATATGTGATAAAGGTTCGTAGTAACGAATTTGCTCGAAATAAACTCTATCCAGGACGACTTCTTGCAATGAACCCTGGTTCTGCTGAAGGCAATTTACGTGGTTTGAAAGTAACCGAACCAGTGTTTTCTCTTCCTGCAACATGGATTATGCCATCAGACCGTGAACATGCAGAGATAATGGGTTTCACAGTCGTAGAACCAGCTACAGTGTTGGCAACTCATTTGACAGAAATTCTGCGTCGCAATGCAGAGCGTCTGTTGACACGACAAGAAGTTCGTCAATTACTGGATAATGTGAAAAAACACAATGCTGCACTTATTGATGAAGTGACAAATGAACAACTACCCATTAGTATAGTACAGAAAGTTTTACAAAACTTGTTACGGGAGTTAATTCCAATACGTGATATGCCTATCATTCTTGAGTCTCTATTGGAGTATGTAAAAGTAACGCAGAATGTAGAGGTATTGACCGAATATGTTCGTCATAATCTCTCTGAAACCATCAAACGCTTGTATCAAGATCACAACGGTGTGATTCATGCTGCGTCTGTTGCACCAAGATTAGAACAAGCAATGGTTCAAACGCTCCAACAAAACCCACAGGCTTCAACAATGCCGTCGTTAGGATTCTCACCACAAGTATTAGAGGCAATCTACAATTCTGTAACAAATGCCTCAGATGAATTAACGCTCTCTGGTTATTCTGCATTAATTATTTGTCCAGCAACAATTCGTCCTTATCTTTTCCGAATGCTTCATGGCTCTTTCCCTATGATAAATGTCATTAGTTTCACCGAAATACCGTCTGATTCTGAATTAGAAATCATTGCGACGATAGATTACTAATTGTCTGAACCATTGATGAAGATTGTCTGAACCTTTGATGAAGATGATTAGGATGATAAAATAAGTCCGAACCACAGATTAGGATGATGAAGATGATTAAGAGTGAGTTGGTTTAAATCTGGGGTTTATAAGTCGTTTATATTCTAATTTTTTAGCCCCAAAATTAATTATCAATCCAATTTCCAAATTGTAAGCCTCTAAATAATTTAATGCTTGAGCAAAGTGAACATTTTCTAATTGTGAAATTGCTTTCAATTCTACAGACACAACAGACTCTACTAAAAAGTCAACCCTTCTTGTCCCAATATGTTCGTTTTTATAAAAGATAGGCATTTCATATTCTCTGACAAATGAAACTCCCTTTAACAAAAGTTCATTTGCTAATGCTCTTTGATAGATAACTTCTTGAAAACCTGTACCCAATATATTATGAACCTCCATAGAACAACCTATAATTTTCGAGGTTATATCAGAATATTTGTATTCTTCTTTTATCATATTAACAACGTTAGAAACTCCAAAAAATCAAAAATACTAAAATTCAAGTAAATAACAACAAATTCACATCATCCTCATCAATGTAATCAGCGGTTCAGACTTTGATCAGCGGTTATGACGATCCTCATCATCTTCATCATCTTCATCATCCTCATCAATGTAATCAGCGGTTCAGACAATCCTCATCATCTTCATCATCCTCATCAATGTAATCAGCGGTTCAGACAATTTACATGAAAACACCGTACTTTACGTTCAAAGGAAGTACATTCTATTTCAATAAAATGAACCTATCTCCAAACCAACTATCACTGTCGGCATTTTCTACCCTTACTCCTCGAATTTGGGAAATACCTTTGTATGTGATTGCTTTTTTAGCCCTTGCTATTGGTGCTATTCACCTGCAGTTAGAACTTTTTGCGTTGGCAGCAATTTTGGGAATTCCGTTGGTGTATGGTTTTTTTATAAATCCAAGATTTTGGATTTATTTTGCGACGTTACTAGCAATCCCTTGGTTTCGTGATTTGTCGGAGGAAACAACACCTTTTGAGGTAATTACTGCCCTTTTTTACGTAGGTTCTTTGGCAGTTTGGTTTATTTCCAGAATCTTCTTTTTGAAGCGCAAAATAGTCTCTACGGTCATAGATGGTGTCCTCCTAACCGCTATTCTATTGACCTTTGTTTCTTTTATCCTTGGGTTCTTCTTTAATGTCGATACCACTCTTAAAGAGATACTCAGTGAATGGTTAGTACTCTTTTTTCTTCTTTATGCATTTCCTATTAAAGAACTTTTTAAAACGGAAAAGCAAATAATGACTCTTTTAGCTTTTTGGTTAACTGTATCATTAGGTATATCAGGATTTTCGATTTATAAATATACCAAAACCACCAGTTTGGCAGTATATGCTTGGCAAATTGTATCTGCACGTAATGCACTCAACGAATTAGTCTACGTATTTGGATGTATCATATCTATTTTAGGAATTGCACTTTTCGAAAACCGTAGAGTAAAGATGTTCTTATTTTGTATATTTGTCGTTGTGTTTGCGGCGTTAGTATCAACATTCACACGTGGATATTGGTTAGGATTTATCATTGCCTTTACGGCAACATTTTTCTTTTTACCAAAGAAAAACAAAATCCTTATAACCGTGATTTCTTTATGTACTGTCATTGTTTTGGGTAGCGGAATATTCTTATTTTTTCAGGAAAAGGCATTAACCGCTTTGACGATGGTTGGAAAAAGATTTACCTCGAGTTCAAAAGCAAGTCAAGACTTATCTATATTGGTTCGTGTAAAAGAATCAGGGTTGTTGTTAAATAGAATCTCTGAGTCTCCTTTGGGAGGCTATGGTTTGGGGGCAAAGTATCATTATTACGATATGATAGAAAAACACACTGTTTATTATACTTTTGCACATAATGGGTATTTATACGCTGCGTTCAAATTCGGGATTCCACATGCACTTCTGATTTATTTTCCGTTTTTTTCAAGTGTACTCATTGGATTTTATGTGGCAAGAAAAACTAAAAACACCTACACAATGTATTTTGCTTTAGTTTCTGCTGGAACTCTTCTTGCAATGCTAAGTATATCAATGACTGCTAACCAAATTTCTATGCGTGAAGGTAATTACATTGGAGGTGTTTGTATAGGAATTGCCATTATTTCCTATTTACGTTACAAAGAAGAACAAAAAGAGCTTGGAATGATTACATGAGTTTTCTTGAATCACTACAACACATTGATCAGTCCATCTTCTTTTTTTTCAATCAAACACTTTCTAATCCAGTCTTTGATTGGGTTATGCCTCTTATCACTTCACCCATTACATGGATTCCTATCTATCTTTTATTGTGCATTTACCTCATTCGCCAAAAGAAAATTGGTATTGTGTGTTTATTAACAATTCTTTTGGCTTTTGTAGTTGTTGACCCATTAACAAGTAGGTATTTGAAGTTTGCATTTGAACGAGTTCGACCTTGCAGAGCTTTACAAGGAGTGCATCTGTTAGTCGAATGTGGTGTTGGTCAATCGTTTCCCTCAACCCATGCTGCGAATAGTTTTGCCATTGCTACTGTCTTTTCGTTGTTTTATAGACGGTTAGCACTCCTAAGTTTTTCCTGTGCAACACTTATTGCTCTTTCAAGAATGTTTGTCGGAGTTCACTATTTTTTTGATGTGTTAGGTGGTGCTATTGTGGGGGTTTGCATTGCATATTTTTGCTATTTTCTTGCACAGTGGACTATCAAACGATTTAATCTCGATTCTAACCAGACGGTGAATCAATCACCAACGTAACGGGTCCATCATTGATCAATGATACATCCATCATCGCACCAAATCTTCCTGTTTCGATAGTAATTTGAGAATGCTGTTTCATCAGTTCAACAAATCGATTATACAATGGCTCTGCAATTGCAGGTGGTGCAGATTGCATAAAATTTGGACGTAATCCTTTTTCCGTCGAACCATAGAGGGTGAAATTGGAAACGATAAGTATACCGGGGTTTTCCAAAGTAAGAAGTGAATTATTCATTGCCCCTGTTTCATCTGGAAACACTCGCAAGTTTATAACCTTATTAACACACCACTGAAGTGATTTCTCATTATCTGAATGAGTAAAACCAACAAGCAATACAAACCCTTTTTTAATAAAACCGGCGACTGCTCCCTCAATAGAAACAGTCGCCTGATTTACTCGTTGTAGTACGATTCGCATTCGTGTGTACTTATTTCGCTAATTCTTTTTCAATTATCGAAGTGATTTTCTCGTCAAAAGGTTTGACATTTGAAGGAAAACGACCTAACACAACACCATTTTTCCCAAGGATAAACTTTTCAAAATTCCATTTTACTGGTCCTTTTTCCACGTTTTCACTATTGGTTAGTCTTGTATATAAAGGATGTTGTTGATCACCTAAGATAACAATTTTTTCGAATAATGGGAATGTAACTGAATATTTAGTTGTACAAAAATCTTTAATTTCATCTAAACTACCGGGTTCTTGATTACCAAAATCATTACAAGGAAAAGCAAGAATGGTAAAACCTTTTGATTTATACTGTTGATTAAGCTTTTCTAAATCTTCATATTGAGAAGTATATCCACAAAAACTAGCAACATTAACGACCAGTACAACAGATTCATTATAATCAGATAGCTTAACTGGAATACCATCAATATTGTTTACTGTTAAGGACTCAAAAACATTTGGTTTATTCATAGGTTTAGTTGTAGATTGTACCGCTTCTGTACATGACAATGTGCAGATGAGGAGAGCGAGAAGAATTGTTATTTTCATATTAATTTTTTGTATCTATAGAATATATGACAATAGAATTTGTCAAAGTAAGTTAGTATATCAACGTTTTGAATACTGCTTCATTTTGTATGATTGAAGAAAAAATAGAAATAGATTCATTATTCTTTGAACTTCCGTTTGAAGAAATTATTACCTTTTGTACCAATCTCATTCATTTATATCAAATTGTAACCCCAACAGTTATCACCTCTTTAAGAAAATCTTTTCCGGGAATTTCCTTAACTCAACAACAGATTATTCTTGATATAGTACTAGGTTCTCTTCGAGGTCAGCGGTTGGGAAAATTTCCTAAAGGCTGGTATGTCACCTCTATTTTAGCAGAACAAGCTACTCATATGGTAATTTCAGACTATCATGGTAGTAAGTTTAAAGGCATAAAAACTGCTCTTGAGATATGTACTGGTTCAGCAAATGATACAGTGGCCTTAGCAAAAAATGTTAAAACAGTACATACTTTTGAAAACAATTATCTTCACTATCTACTTGCTCAACAGAATAGTAACAAAATTGGGATTAACAACGTTCATTTTCATTTTGGAGATATCGAAAATGCTGATATTTCAACTATCCCTTTTAGTGGACTTTGGGCAGATCCATCTAGGAGAGACACTCTTGGTCAACGAAAATTTACTGTAGCAGGTTACTCTCCCAGTTTAGAATTCCTTGTTAGTTTATCAAAACAATGTGAAATTTCTGGTATAAAAGTGTCACCATCGATACATCACCCTATAGAAATAGGTTGGATACGAGATTTTGTTGGATTTGAAAAAGAATGCAAAGAAGAAATATTGTGGAAAAAATCTGACAGTTCACACCACTGCTTGACACTTATTGAGCCATTTACACAATGGTTTTTTGACGAAGAACTTGAAATTTCAAGACAAACCCATGTTGAATTACAAGAGGGAATGTATCTTTATGAACCACATTCTATTCTCGTTCGCTCAAAACAAACGAAACAATATTATTCTGAATTGGGAATAACTTCTTTGGACAAAGAAAGTGTCTATGGTGTTAGTAATAATTATTTCCAATTAGAAATGGTAACAGTATTTAGAATTCTGAGTATTGTTCCTTATAAAACAAAAGAAATTCAAAAAGTAATTGACACATTTCAATGGAATGAACGGACAGAAGTGAAAAAAAGAAACTTCCCGTATTTGCCTGAGGAAATACAAAAAGACATTCGATTTAGTACAGATTCAACTGATTATGGAGTTTTGATATGCACACGACATAATGGCAAACTTACTGCCATTTTTGCAAGAAGAGTTGCAGCACAATAAGACAACTTGGCAGAAAAAGAAAACCCCATTTGAAAATGGGGTTTGTTTTTGTTAGTCGTTTAAAGAGTCGTAAAGACCTTTGAGACGTTTGCGAAGATGCAAGACTGCATAGCGTTTTCTCGCTAACAATGTGTTTATATTTACACCAGTTTCTGCAGACATTTCTCTAAAAGATGTGCCTTCGAACTCATTGCGAATGAAAACTTCGCTTTGCTCTGGTGGTAATTCTTTTAAACCTTCAAGAACTGATTCCCAAATAGTTTTGCGGATAAGATCAGTTTCTGGACTTGTTTGTGAGTCACCTAGAAAGTTTTCAAATCCATCTAAACCATCGTCAATCTGACCGGGAGTTTGCATGTCAGAAAAGTTTTCGGCTCTTTTTTTACGATAGGAGTCAATAATACGATTTCTTACAGCGGTAAACACCCAAGAAGCGATGTTTTCTATAGGTTTTTGTACATTCGCAGATGCAGCTAAGACATTGGTAAATACGTCCTGTAATATGTCTTCAGCTTCTTCTTGAGAACGAACACGTTGGCGAATGAAACCTAAGAACTTTTTACGGTCTGTACGAAATAGTCTTTCGATTTGTTTCGTCAAATCGACTTTTTTCGTAGGAGATGTTTCAACATCTAATACAGCAACATCTGTATCTTGAACATCACTAATTGTTTGAGCGATCATTGTAGCCCCCATCATAATTCGTAAGAGAATAATTTACTTCAAAAAACCGTAAAATAGCTACTATAGTTTACCTTGTACGTTCTGTAATTATTAAAATCAGTTAATTAATAAGAAATTTTTATGCCATATTCTTGAACATGGTCTTTGGCTCGTTGGTACCCTGCATCATTATGACGAAGAATTCCCATCAAAGGATCGTACGTTAGTACTCTTTGTAACCTTTTTTCTGCCTCATTAGTTCCATCTGCCACTACTACCATGCCAGCATGAAGAGAAAGACCCATTCCAACTCCACCACCATGATGCAAAGAGACCCACGTCGCTCCACCAATTGCATTTAATGCAAAATTCAAATAAACCCAATCAGCAATTGCATCCGAACCATCAGCCATAGCCTCAGTTTCGCGATATGGTGAAGCCACAGATCCACAATCTAAATGATCACGACCAATAACTATTGGACAAGAAACCTTACCATCGCGAACCAAGTCATTGAAAAGTTTTCCAGCTTTTGCTCGTTCAGCATAATTTAGCCAACAAATCCTTGCAGGAAGGCCTTGATACTTAATATGCGTTCTTGCGGTATCAATCCATTGATGCAAATGCGTATGATGTGGGAACAATTCCTTCATCGCAGCATCTGTTACATCTATATCTTTCGGATCTCCAGAGAGTGCAACCCAACGAAATGGTCCGTTACCATCACAAAACATTGGTCGGATATATTCAGGAACAAATCCAGGTATATCAAAAGCGTTATCAACGCCCCCAAATTCTTTTGCAATTCCACGAAGATTATTTCCATAATCAAATGCAATTGAGCCACGTTGTTGGCATTCTAACATTGCATTAATATGAATAGCAATAGATTTATACACCTCTTGCATATATTTCGTAGGATTTTCAAGTCGAAGTGCGTCGGCTTCTGCCATTGTGTATCCCGCAGGATAATACCCATGCAATGGGTCATGAGCAGAAGTTTGGTCAGTTACGACATCAGGAACAATTCCACGTCGCAAAATTTCTGGGAGAATATCAACGATATTTCCAACAAAACCAATAGAGTATGCTTCTTTAGAGTGTTTTTTTTCTGAAATGGTTTGAAGTGCCTCATCTAATGAGTGCATTTTCACCATACAGTAGCCATCTGCTATGCGTTTGTCAATTCGTTCTTCGTTGATTTCGACACAAAGAACCACAGCACCAGCACTTGTTGCAGCAAGAGGTTGTGCACCACCCATTCCGCCCATTCCTGCTGTCAGAACAAAACGACCTGTCAAAGAACCACCAAAATGTTTTTTACCACATGCAGCAAATGTTTCAAATGTACCTTGAACAATTCCTTGAGTTCCGATATATATCCAAGAACCTGCAGTCATTTGTCCATACATTATTAGCCCCATTTGTTCTAATCGTCGGAACTCATCCCAATTTGCCCATTTTCCCACCAAATTAGAATTGGCAATGATAACTCTTGGTGCATCGGTATGTGTTCTGACAACCCCAACTGGTTTGCCTGATTGAACCAACAATGTTTCATCTTCTTCCATCGAACGAAGCGACCTAGTAATTGCATCAAAAGCTTCCCAATTTCTTGCAGCTTTTCCAATTCCTCCATACACCACTAACTGGTCTGGGTTTTCAGCATTTGCTGGGTCTAAATTGTTATGTATCATTCGATAAGGTGCTTCTAATTGCCAATTTTTGCAATTCAAAGTAGCCCCTCGTGGTGATGTGATGATTCGTTTGGACATGTAGTCAATTGTCAATGGTTCTAACAACAAAAACACCTATGTTCGTGATTTTGTTACATTTTACTACAAAAATACAATAAAATTACGACATCACATTTGTTTTTTTCGAAACTTTGTAAATATTTTCTGTCAGTTACCGACCTTGCAACAATCGCGGAATTGCAAATATTTGGCTTTTTTGGGTTTTTGAGATAAACCAATACAATGGTGAAAGTACTGTTGGTGTCTTGAGAATTTTTGTGCTATTATTTGCAACTTCAATATCAATTGAATGGACAGTTTCAACGAAATCTTCACCTTCTAAATATGCTAATTGTACAGCGAATTCCCAAGCTTTTCTACGTGCATTCTCTATTCCTTTGGCAATAAGAAATTCGTCAAGATTAAGACCTACAACATCAAAAATTTTTAACAACGGAGCATTGATATTTACTATTTCCTGAAAATCATTGATAAGTTCAAAAAGTACATCATTGACAGTCATAAAGTCATTTTTGAGAGAATGTATGGCATCTTTGGGAGATATCTTTGCTGAAGAAACTGCCAAATCTAACATAATATGTGTATTCATCCCAACCAATAAATGTTGAAGTAAAAGATAATCATTTTTCTTTGAGGCTTCAAATGCAGTAAACCAAGATTGCGTTATTGGTTTACCACAAAGATATCCTTTGTAAGCATCAATGTACCGAAGAGCAAAATGAACATCTAATTCTTCCATTCTTTTAGGGTCTTCAAATCTTTTTTCTATAATTGCTTGATGAATCGCATTTGTTGTGCGACAGTAGACTGCAGAAAATATCCCCATTCTATTGCAGTTTGAGTAATTTTCTAAGGTGATAGTATGAAGTTCATCGATGATTTTTTCAATGCTCATTTTTGACTCATTTTTTTTTCATGGTTACGAAGATAAAAAAAAATGTAGTGAGAATAATCTCTCACTACATTGTATTTTCAAAATCTCTATAAATTCTTATTCGCCTTGAGCTTTAGAATACATCGATTTTCCATTAAAGTTATGGAGTTTTTCAACATGCATCCATTTGATAGACTTTTCTTCAAGTGCTTTCATTAGTTTCATGATATCATCATTGGAAACAATGCCATTTTTCGGAATATAACGGCATCTGTGTACATCTACAATCAATATATCTGGCATTGGTCCTGGATATACTTTTGTACCACGGTTTGACATCATGGTTAAATCTAAATTTCCTACAGATTGTGGCATAGGTGGTAACGTTTCCGATTGGATAAACATATCAACACCAACACATTCCCAAGTACCTTTGGTTGCAACAGCAATTTTAGATTTTGTATCTGGAGGTTCGACAAATTCTTCATCTTTCGTTTTTGGAGGAAGTTCACTCACCAAGGCTCTTGTGAACTCATCAGTAGTTGCATTTCCACCTAAATCACGGGTTTTAATTCCAGAAGATAATGTTAGACGTAATGCCTTTTCAATTCTATCTGCAGCATGGAAAAGACCTAAAAAACGAAGCATTTGGATAGAAGAAAGTAACAATGCTGTTGGATTTGCCATATTTTTACCAGCAATATCTGGAGCAGATCCATGAACTGCTTCAAAAACAGCTTGATGATGACCGATGTTTCCACCTGGGGCAACACCCAATCCACCAACTAACCCAGCACACAAATCTGATACGATATCACCATATAGATTTGGCAATACTAAAACATCAAAGTTTTCTGGTTTTGTCACCAATTGCATACAGCAGTTATCTACAATGATATCATTAGCCTCGATTTGCGGATATTCTTTTGCTACATCGTAAAACACTTCTAAGAATAAACCATCGGTAATTTTATGGATATTAGCTTTGTGAACACAAGTAATTTTTTTACGGTTCAACTGTACAGCTGCTTCAAAAGCATAACGAAATACTGTTTCTGAGCCTGGTCTTGTAATTACTTTTAAACATTGAGCATAATCAGGTGATTGAAAATGTTCAATTCCACCATACGTATCTTCAACATTTTCACGAACCAACAGTAAATCAATATTTTCAAATGGAGTTTTTACATTTGGCAATGTACGTGCTGGACGAACATTTGCATATAAATCTAAGGATTTGCGAATGGTAACATTGACACTTTTGTGACCACCACCAACAGGGGTTGTTGTTGGACCTTTGAGTGCAATTCTATTTTTGCGAATAGATTCCATTGTGGAGTCTGGAAGTGGTGTTCCATATTTTTCATTCGCAACTAAACCAGCATCTGCATATTCCCATGTGATAGGAACTTCTGCTGCTTCGAAAATTTTTACAATTGAGGCTGCGATTTCCGGACCGATTCCATCGCCCGGTATGAGGGTTACAACTTTATTTGGCATTATTCTATTTGTAGATTAGGATTATAAAACTTCAATTATCATAGCACTTGCTTCACCACCACCGATACACAAGGTAGCTAATCCATAACGTTTTCCAACTCTTTTCAGTGCGTAAATGAGTGTTGTGAGAATTCTGGCACCACTTGCACCAATTGGATGTCCCAATGCGATAGCTCCACCATGAATGTTTATTTTCTCTAAAGGAATATTCAATTGATTTTTTGTTGCTAATGATACTACAGCAAACGCTTCATTGATTTCGAACAAGTCAATTTGATCTAAAGTCATTCCTGCTTTTGCTAAAACTTTTTCGATTCCAAATATCGGAGATGTTGTAAAAAGTTCTGGACTTTGAGCAAATGATGCATGTGCAATTATTCTTGCCAATGGCTTAACGCCTAGTTGTTGTGCTTTTTGTTCTGTTGCAACAACAAGTGCTGCAGCTCCATCGTCGATTGACGATGCGTTTGCAGCTGTAACTGTTCCGTCAGATTTGAATACTGGACGTAAGGAAGGAATTTTATCGAATTTTACTTTTGAAGGTTCTTCATCTTCGGAAACTATGCGAGTTTCTTTTTTCGATTGGATTGTGACAGGTATGATTTCATCGGTGAAGTATCCATTTTTTTGTGCTTCTAAAGCTAATTCGTAACTGCGGATTGTGTATTCATCTTGTGCTTCCCGAGAAATTTTACAAGAATCGGCACACATTTCTGCTGCGATACCCATGTGAAAATTATTATAAACATCCCATAATCCGTCGTGAATCATCATATCCACAACGTTGGAATTGCCCATTTTGAACCCATTGCGTGCATTAGGAAGAAAATATGGTGCATTTGACATTGATTCTTGTCCACCAGCAACAACAATCTCTGCATCACCACAAGTTAAAGCTTGATCTGCTAACATTACTGCTTTTAAACCGCTACCACAAACTTTATTGATAGTCATTGCAGGAACAGAATTTGGTAAACCTGCATATATAGTTGCTTGACGAGCAGGAGCTTGACCCACTCCGCCAGTTAATACGTTCCCCATAATCACTTCACTTACTGAAGCAACATCTATTCCAGCTCTACAAACAGCTTCTTTTATTGCGACTGCACCTAATTGCGGTGCTGATTGGTCTGACAAAGAACCTAAAAATGCTCCAATTGGCGTTCTTGCAGCTGACAAAATAACATTAGTTCCCATAAGTCTTCCTTACGTATATATTTGTGGTATAAAAAATTGTTCTAAAATACTACAACAACGGTGAAACTACTATGAAAATTGTGTATTATTGTGTAAATTTCTGTAGATTGTGTACGTTTATTACTTTTTATCGTCTATGAACATTGTTACCTTAGAATCTGGTCCTGTCGATACGAATGGTTATTTAGTCTATGATGACAAGGCAAAAATTGCTGTTGTGGTCGATTGTCCCTATGGTTCTGCAGAGCCATTTTTACAATTACTTTGTGAAGAATCCCTGCAATTAGCAGCAATTCTTCTTACACATTCTCATTGGGATCATACTGCCGATGCACCGACGTTACAAAAAATGACACAAGCTCCTATCTATTGTCATGCTTTTGATGAATATAGATTAACCAATCCGATGGAACATACTCTTTGGGAATTGCCATTCGAAATTGAGTCAATGAACATAGACGTGTATTTACAAGATTCTACAACTATCTCCTTTAGTCCTGAATTAACATTTTCAGTTATTCATACTCCTGGTCATACCGAAGGTAGTGTTTGTTTTTATTCTGAAAGTGAATCGTTCGCCATCGTTGGCGATACACTTTTTCAACGGAGTATAGGAAGAACAGATTTACCAGGTGGTGATATGGAAACTCTTTTACATTCCATTCAATCCCGACTTTTTCCTGTAGATGAGTCTACAGTTGTTTTACCTGGGCATGGACCTGCAACAACAATTGGTGAAGAAAAAATGTACAATCCGTTTTTACAACCATCTTTTTTTAGGTAAATCTCCTTTAATGAAACAACTTCTTTACGTATTCGGGTTTATCGTTTCATTGCAATTTATGAATGCTGACACTGTTCAAGTGGATAGCACCAAAGCATCTCCGCAAGTAGTAACAGATTCATTAGCAAGTTATTCTCCTCAAGAAAGAATTGTCACGATTCCAAAAGATACCTCTTTGCTTGAAAAGAAAACGTTTTCAGAAAAAGCAATGAATACCTACCGTGCTTCTGACGACTTTATTTATAACGAAGATTATAGTTTTACCTCTGCTTTAGATAAGTTTTTTGATACTGTAAAAAGATATTTCATTTGGTTACTTGAGAAATTATTTGGTCCATTGTTTGCAAAAAATGTTTTTGAAGCACTTCCAAACAGAGACATCGTACTATACACAATAACCTTTGTTCTTTTGGGGTTAATTATTTTCTTTTTTTATAAATCGAAATTACGTTTCTTGTTTTACAAAAAAAGCAAAAAGACGTCTGGACTGACTTTCATCGAGGAGAATATTCATGAAATAGACTTTGTGAGTGAAATATTGAATGCCGAAGAACAAAAAAAATATCGTTTGGCTATTAGACTCCAGTTTTTATCGTTGTTGAAACTATTAGATTCTGTTGACCTTATTCATTGGGAGACCCAAAAAACAAATCGTGAATATGTTCAAGAACTCAAAAATGATGAAATTCGAAGTGAATTTGAAGAACTTGTTTTGATATTTGAATATGTTTGGTATGGAGAATTTACTCCAAATGAAGAACAGTACAAAAAGACAGTAGAACTATTTAGAGTTTTGCAAAGTAAACTTCAAAATTTTTCAACAAACGTTCTACAGTAATATGGAAATAATTGTTGATCAATCACTCGAAACATTACGAATAAGTTATACTGAAAAGGTACATACTTTACGTGAAATTTTACTCAATTTGGAGCAGTTGGAAAATGTACTACTTCCTGAATTACGACATAAATATGATGCTCATTTTCGAGAGTTTGAAGTAAAAATTCAAGAACTTACGTTGCAATTATCTGAAAAACAACGAGTGAATGAATTATTACTTCTCAAATATCAACGAGGAGAAGAAATAACCGAGAAAGTAGTGGAATTTGTGTTGATGTTTGTTCAAAAAGAATATGCAAAGTTTAAAACTACAGAAAAAAAATCGACTTTTGGTCTTCAAGAATCAGCATCAACAGTAGTTTCTACAAATAATTCTTTAACTGAAGAAATGTCAAGATTGTACAAAGAATTAGTAAAGAAGTTACATCCTGATTCATCACAAAAAGATGAAAAACTTTTTGAACTGTTTTGGAGTAATGTTCAAGAATCTTATGAAAAGCAAAATATTCAGCGATTGCGAACCTATCATTCAATAGTTTGCAAACAATTATTATCTCCAAATATGTTTACATCTCCTACGTCCGAAAAAGAGCGTTTAGAAGCAGAAATTTCTTTTCTTAATAGAAAAATTACTAACGAACAAAAAAGAATCTCTGCATATTATTCCAAAGAACCATACACGTTTAAAGACAGTATTGAAAATAGTGAATGGATAGCAAACCATACAAAATCTTTGCAAGAAACTATGAATAGAATTACCTTAGATATCGAACAGGCAACAAAGGTATTTGCAACAATAACAAAAGGGGTTCACATAACACCGACAAAAGAAAAAGGTGATTTTGATCAGAACTTTACTGAGTCTACATATTTCGGAGGTCGATAGGTTAATGACCACGTTTTTACAAAGTATTGAACAATCGTTACGACTGCCAATGTACAAATTGGCATCTTTTTTTGTCAAAAGTAAAGAAGCGTCTCTTCCTTTGGATGGGCATTCAATGAAAAGAATATTATTAATTCGAGATGATAGGATTGGTGATATGATAGTATCACTTCCATTATTTCAAATGCTCAAAGATACATTTCCACATTTACAAATTGATGTATTATGTACCCAATATAACGTTTCTGTCTTACAAGACAATCCTAATGTTGCGCAAAAATATTTGCTACCCAAAAGTATTGTTCGTAGATACTTTTTCTTTAGACAATTACGTAAAAACAACTATGATTGTATCGTATCATTAGTTTTGAGTAAAAAATCTCGGTATGGTTCGTTTTGCCAAATAATTCAATCGAAAAACACCATTACGGTTGGATTTGTTCAAAATAGATTTGACGTTTATTCCAAAATTTTTTCAATAATGTCTTCTATTCCTTTTGAAGACTATACCATGACAGAGGTCTTACTTCGATGGTTTTCAATACTTTTTGCAATTGAGTATAATCCATCGTACATGTTGACACCACTTATCGTACCTCAAACAAGTAAAGAGTATGTTGTAAATTTTTTACAACAAATGAACACTCCAAATCAGTTTATTGCTTATAATATCTCTGCAAGTGATATTCGCCGTCAACTAACAGATCAAACACACATTGGGTTGATTGAAATGATTTTAGAAGCATTTCCTCATTTCAGTATTGTATTACTGTCAATACCCAAAGATCAACAAACTGTGGATATGTTGTTATCACATTTTGGTACAAATGTCATCAGTTTTCCAGCAACTAAAAATATTAATGATACAATTGCATTGATAGAACGATCAGAGGCTGTCATTTCGCCAAATACTGCTATTACACACGTTGCTGCCTCTTTGGATATACCGTTACTCGAAATATATTCTACATTGGCACCTTCGGATTGGAGGCCCAAACATTCAAAATTTCGTTTTGCTAAAACGGATGGAGATCAATACAGTGCCTCTTTCAAAGCAGATGAAATTTTTGTTGAGTTTCAAGCGTTGATGCAAGGAAACTATGCTGTTCATTCTTCATAAAAAAAACACCGATTTGCACTTTAGTTTGAATTCTTCAAGGAAAATCAATGTATAGAATCATATTTCGATGTTGCGATATTGTCAATTCAGTTCATAATGCACCAAGAGTATTTAACTTAGATAAAAAAACAATTATCAAAGCGTGTTTTTTTAGTTTATATCGAACAATGCAGGGCTATGATTATACTATTGATATTGTTGGTGATAGACTCTCCGATGAGATGATACAGTTCTTCAAATTGTTCCCTAATGTTACTTTGCATAACTATACCGAAGAATTAGGTAATCACGAATCTATCAGAACAACACTCAGATTAGCTCAAACTTTCAACGATGAAGATTGGGTGTTTTTTTGTGAGGATGATTATCTATTTACTCAAAACGCAATGAATATTATTGACGCATTTTTGAGTGAACGAAAAGAAGTGCTTAAATTAAAATATTTTCTTAAATTTCCGAATTTTTTCATTGGAAATTTGTTTAACAAACCTTTGATGTTACATCCTACGAATCAAAAAGGTTATTATACTCCATCTCAACGTGCATTTTCCTTTATTTTTGAAACTTCGAATAGTTATTGGAATCAAATTCCTAATGTAACGTTTACGTTTCTTCTTGAAGGTAAAAACGTCAAAAAGTATTATGATTTACTTTATAGAACAAGTTATGGAGCTGCTGATTTTCACTTGAGTGATACTCTCATTGGAAAATGGACGTTTACATTTAGACCATTTTTGGCGGTAGCTCCAATGCCAAGTATTTCTGCTCATTTACACGACGGATTGCTTTCTCCATTTTTTGATTGGGAATCTATAATGAATGAGGCAATTGATGGTTATAAATCATTTATTGAGACTGGTTCACTAACCCATACAACTGCTTAAAAGCATCTATGACATCATCTGGTGCAATTGAGGTCATTATCTCGTCTGGTGAAATTACTGGTCTAAACTGAGTTGTTTTTGGTCTCCACATTGTATAGCTATCATAGCGTAAATACAAAACAACACACGGTATATTCCATGCCTCACAAATATGTGGAACCACTGTATCTGGGGTAATTACAAATTGACTTTTGTCAATTTCGGTAGTTACTTCAAAAAACGAAGAAAAATAACCGGTATGATTTGCTGTAGTTTTTGATAAAATTTCTTGTAATTCCTCATCATAATCCTTCGTACAAGAGACCACTATCTCAAAATCAGGAAATTCAGTTTGTAACTTTTGAATACATAGAATAAAATTTTCCGTTCCCCAATAACGGATTCGTTGGGATCCATTCAAATTGATGAAAACTCTACGAGGATTTTTTGTAACTACTTCAGATTTTGGAAACTCTAATGAATAATCAACAGTAGTTGGATTTATTCCAAATGGTAACAATGGCAACAAATACAAATCGACAACTTGAGGAATTTGACCTTCAGGAAGCTCTACACGATGCGTCAAAACCTTTGAAGAACCCTTTGCCAAACCTATTGAATATCGAGATCTAATCACCCAAATCAGAATTGTAGAAGTTAAAGATGCTTTGTCATGTATATCGATAACAACATCAAATCGCTCTTTTCTCAAAGTCATAACTAATCGGATTATATCGATGATTTTTTTCGAATACTTCCATTCTTTCGTTGTATACTTTCGTAGAAATGGTGCTAAGGAAAAATTCGATTTACCTAATATAATCTGATATTCAAACAATGGAAAATGTTTGTGAAGTTCACGAATTAATGGAATGGAAACTATCACATCTCCAAGATGATCTTGTCGTAGAAATACTACTTTTAATGGTGAAGAAGTGTCAATTGATTTTTCCGGTGATTGAAGAACAATTGTTGATTTCTCATCTAAAAAAACCTTCTGAATTTTTCTTCGAAAAAACAACTCAATTCGCTTTGGTATAGTATCCATTATATCAACTAAAACTTTAGTAAACTACAAAATCAGAAAATCTTTAGAAACTATCTTGAGAATAATTCAATTCAAACGTTTTATACATAGAATTGTTTAATTTGGGCAAACAAGAATGTATTGAATATTCTTACAATTATCTGACTTGTAGTTTACCTATAGTTTTTTATCGTATGCAATTTTCACTGCATATTATTTCCAACCTCCACCTAATGACCTATATAAATGTACTCTTCCTTCCAAAAGGCTCGATTTAGCTTCAATTTTTTCTAACTTTGCTTCTAACACTTCTTCTTGTGTAAGTAACACCTCCACATAGTCTGCTCGAGCCGAATTAAACAAACTATTGGCAATGTTTACAGATTGCTCTAATATAGCAACTTCTTTTGATTTGACATCATAACTTGATGAGAAATTTTCAATTTTTGCAACTTGGTTTTGTACATCAACGAAAGCTTTCAGAATTGTTTGTTCATAGTTAAAAACAGCTTGTAATTGCTTGGAAGATGCAGTGAGGTAAGCAGCTTCTATTCCTTTTCTATTAATCAATGGAGCCATTAAATCGCCAAGAGCATTATATATTAATGACTCTGGATTGAGCAAAAAAGCTGGATTAAACGCGTTAAACCCAATACTACCTCGAATATTCAGAGAAGGATAAAAATTCGCTTTAGCTACAGAAACATCTAACTTAGAAGCTATCAATTCTAATTCTGCTTGTTTTAAATCTGGTCTATTTGATAACAATTGTGAAGGAATTCCAACAGTTATTGAATCAATTGAGATTTCAAAAAACAATGAAGAACGATCTATTTTCGTTGGAAATCGACCAGTTAAAAAGTTCAAATGATTTTCTTTTTCAATTATTCGTTGTTTAACCGAGTATTGTCGATTTGTTGTTTTGAGAAGTTGAGCTTCAAATCTATTCACCGCTAATTGAGTAGCTTTTGCGGATTCTTTCTGAAGTTTTACAGATTTTAGTGCATTCTTTTGAATTTCAACGTTCTCATTAATAGTTTTTAGATAGTTGTCTAATGCTAATAGCTCATAATACGTTTCTGCAATTTCAGCAACTAATTGTGTCACTAAAAAGTTTTTTCCTTCAATGCTTGCTAAATAATTCTTCATTGAAGCATCTTTAGCATCTCTGAGTTTTCGCCAAATATCAACTTCCCAAGAAGCATTTGCAGCAAGAGCAAAATCACCTAAAAGTGAAGGAAATGGTTGTCCATCTTTTATGGTAAGTTGCTCTTCAACTGCTCCATTTCGAGTAAATACTCCTGTTTTCTCTAAACCAGAACCGACTCCCAGTCGAACTGAAGGTTGATACTCACCTGTTCGTGAAAGAATTTCATTCTTTCTGATTTCAATTTCTTGTGCAACAATATTGAGTTCTTGGTTTTTTATCAAAGCTGAATCTATCAATGCTTGTAAATACACGTCTTTGAAATAGTTTCGCCATTGAATATCAGCAATGTTTGTAGTATCAACTTCTTGATTGAAATACTGTGGAGCATTAGAATCTGGTTCTCTCACAGTTTGATTCAGATTTATACAACTATTCAATAGAAGTATACATGGAATCAAATAAAAATATATTTTCAAGTTTTTCATGATTTCTTGTTTCTTCTTTTTCTTTTCATTGATTGTAAAACAGTACTTAATCTTTGAATCTTTTTTATTAAAGTTGCTTGCGATACTTTATGAGTATAACCTTCAGTTAATGGATTGAAATCCTCATCTTGAATCAGTTTTTTTCCTTCAGATATTTTTGCAAAAATATAATAAAGTCCTGGTACGATTAGAATTCCGAATATAGTTCCCAGAAGCATTCCACCCAATGCAGATGAACCAATAGTTTTGTTTCCAATAGCTCCTGCACCTGATGCTCTTACCAATGGAATTAGTCCTGCAATAAATGCGAACGAGGTCATCAGAATTGGTCTGAATCGTGCTTTTGCTCCTTCAATCGCTGCTTGAAAAACAGTCGCACCTTGCTGTTGTTTTTGAACAGCAAACTCAACAATTAATACTGCATTTTTTCCTAACAAACCAACTAACATTATTAACCCAATTTGTGCATAAATGTCGTTCGAAAGTCCCATAATTTTTAACAAGAGAAAAGAGCCAAATACTCCTATCGGAATAGATAATAAAATTGCCAAAGGTAATATGAAACTTTCATACTGAGATGCTAACACCAAATAGACAAACAGTAGTACTAATAGAAAAATATATATTGATTCGTTACCTCGAGCAGCCTCATCATACGAAAGACCTTCCCATGCGATGTCGTAGCCTTTACCTAGCGTTTGATTTGCAACTTCTCTAATTACATCAATTGCCTCTCCTGTGGTATAACCTTTAGTCGGAACTCCTCTAATTGTAGAGGAAGTATAAAGATTATATCGAGTAATCTCATTTGGTCCTTGTGTTTTTCTTAAAGTAACAAACGAAGAATACGGAACCATTTCCCCAGCCTCGTTTTTTACAAAGAGATTCAAAATATCACTTGGTAATCTCCTATATTCAGGACCAGCTTGAGTATATACTTTGAAAAATGCGTTAAAACGAGTAAAACCTTGCTCGTATGTACTGCCTATAAGCACATTCAAGTTTTCCATTGCATCGCCTATGGAAACACCCTTTTGCATAGCTTTTTCATTATCGATGATAATTTCATATTGTGGATAATTGGCTGCATAGAAGGTAAATAAACCAGATAGTTCTTTTCTTGCTTTCAAAGCATTCATAAACTCTGTATTTACTCTATCAAATTCTTGGTAATCAACGGTATTGTTCTTATCTAATAGTCGAAGTGAAAAACCATCTGATGACCCATATCCAGGCACTGCTGGAGGTTCAAAAAATTCAACCACAGCACCAAAATTATGTGACTCTTCCTCTAATAATTCAATTATCTCTTTAACCGTATGTTTTCTTTCTTCCCAATCTTTTAAGTTGATAAGACAAGTACCTGCATTCGATCCACGACCTTCTGTTAGAATTTCATACCCTGCCAAAGATGTTATTGATTGAATATCTTCTATTTCTTCTCCTATTTTTTGTAATTGTTCTGAAACCTCTTTTGTACGCTCTAAAGTACTTCCAGGAGGAGCTTGTATAATTGCGTAAATTTGTCCTTGATCTTCGTTAGGTATAAATCCGCCTGGAAGTATTTGATTCATTGCAACTATACCAAAACCAAAAGCACCTAATACAAGAAAAGTAACCAATCTTCTATTAACAATTCGTTCAAGGATAACGATATACCTACCAGTCAACCATTCAAATTTTCTATTAAACCAATCTATAAATATTTTAACAGGTGTTCTTCTTTTTGGAAGAGCATGGTTGTTTTTCAATAACATTGCACAAAGAACCGGTGTCAAGGTAAGTGCAATAATCCCAGATAATATAATAGAACTTACCATCGTAATGGAAAATTGTCGGTAAAATACACCCACTGGACCAGGCATAAAGGCGATTGGAACAAATACGGAAGTCATAACAAGGGTGATTGCTATGACCGCTCCACTAATTTCGCCCAGTACTTCCTTTACAGCAACATATGGGCTAACATGTTTTTCTTCCATTTTAGCATGGACTGCTTCCACAACGACAATAGCATCATCAACAACAATTCCAATAGCTAAGACTAATGCAAACAAAGTAATTAAATTGATACTTATACCAAACCATTGCATAAACATAAAAGCACCGACCAACGATACTGGAACTGCAATAATTGGTATAAGCGTTGAACGCCAATCTCCCAGAAAGATAAATACTACCAATGCAACCAAAATGAATGCTTCTACTAAAGTATGTAGTACTTTATCTATAGAGGCATTTACAAATTTTGAGACATCATAATTAATCTCATATTCCATTCCTGGTGGAAAATCTTTTTTTAATTCATCTAATTTTACTTTTGTTTTTTCAATAACGATACTTGCATTAGTCCCAAAATTTTGCTTCAAAACAATAGAAGCTGACGGATATCCATCTTTGTTCGAATAAATATCAAAAAATTCACTACCTAATTCTACTTCTGCAATGTCTTTTAGCTTTATTAGTTCACCTTCGGAATTTGCTTTTATAATTATATTTTCATATTCCTCTGGCTTGTTAAATCTCCCTTTGTATGATAGAGTAAATTCTAAAGATTGAGTAGATTTTCCGGATGCTTGACCTAATCGTCCAGGTCGACCAATCAAGCTTTGGTTTTGCATAGCTTTGAGAACTTCATCTGCGGAAATTTTATATGCTTGCATACGATCTGGTTTAAGCCAAATACGCATTGCAAAGGTTCTACTTCCAAGAATCTGGGCTCTACCCATTCCACTTATTCTCTGTAATTCTGGAATTACATTCACACTAGCATAATTATATAGAAACTTTTCATCAGCATTTTTGTCTGTACTATATAGGTTAATATACATCAACATACTCGGCTGAATTGGTGTAATAATAATCCCTTCCCGTTGCACTAAGGGAGGAAGATTATTCATAATTGCATCAACACGTGTTTTAACATTTACTACTGCTGCATTAGGGTCTACATCTGGTTCAAAAATTATTTGAATAGTTGCTTCACCTGCACTTGTAGCATCAGAAGTCATATATTGCATTCCTTGCACACCATTTATGGCACGCTCAAGTGGAATAAGAGTAGATTCTACCAATATTTGAGCACTCGCTCCTGGATATGCTATGAATATATTTACACGAGGAGGTGCAATATTAGGAAATTGAGAAATCGGTCTTGTCATCATTGCTAAAATGCCTAAAAACACAATAGCTAATGAGATCGAAATAGCAAGAACCGGTCGTTTAATGAATTGACTAAACATAATTTTTATTAATTTTTTTGGTTCTTGTTACTCAGCTTTTATCTGAATCAATTCTTGTATAATTTCATCAAAGGGTTTATATTTAGAAAGAATTCTATCACCTTTTTTTACTTTTCTTAAACCGTCCATTAATACAGTGTCTTTTTCAGTCAGACCTTTAGATACTTCATACAAATGGGGCAATTCATTTTTAACGGAAATTTCTCGAGCTTCAACTTTTCCTTTTTTGATTACATAAACAAATTTTTTATCTAAGACTTCAAAGGTAGCTTTTTGAGGTAGAAGTAGCGCACCCTTTAAATCTTGAGGCATAAGTATTCTTCCAGTTTGTCCATGACGTAAGACAAAACTTGAATTATCAAAAGTAGCCCTAAATGCTATATTTCCTGTTTCATTATTGAAATCCGACTCTATAGTTTCTATAATACCAGGTTTATCAAACAATAATCCATCTGCTAATTGTAATGTAACTGATTGTTTTTGATTCTCTGATTTATATGTTCTTATATAATCTAAATACACTGCTTCAGGAACATTGAAGTAAACCCACATTTTACTATTATCAGATAACGTAGTAAGTAATTCACCTTCTTCAAGCAAACTACCCTGCCGAACCTGATTAAATCGACCAACAATTCCATCAAATGGTGCTCTGATTTCTGTAAACTGAAGTTTTGCTGCTCTTAGTGCCAATTCTGCTTTTGCTTTATCCAAATTGGCTTTTGACAATGATAGTTCATTTTTTGAAACAATATTACTATCTGCCAACATTTTTGTGTTTTTATACTCGATTTCGGCTCTATCAAATTCAGCTTTTGCGATTTGTTGTTCAGATTGGTAAACAATTGGCAATAATTGAAATAACAATTGACCTTTTTTAACGAATTGACCTTCATCAACATAGATTTTTTGAAGATACCCTTCGTCCAATGCTCGAAGTTCTACGTGTTGATAGGCACGTATTTGTGCTATAAACTCTTTATTGATTATGGTGTCTTTTTTAACAGGAAGTGATACTTCCAATGTTGATACTTCTTCAAGATGTTCATGATCTTGAGTACACGATACTATACTCAGCATACAAATGCAGCTGAACATTACTATATTTTTCATAATGTATTAGTTTTAAAAGGAAAAAGCCAATCAAATATTAAACAGTGATTGGTAAGAATTAACAAATGGGAATGTGAAAATTAAACGAGGTGAATACGAAGACAGCAAAACGTAATGTAGAGTTTACGTTGTTGTTTCTTTGTAGAATGCTGTTGTTGTAATAAAAGGCTGTAAGAGTTTTGGTGATAAATACTACGATTTTTGTTTGTATCAGTAACTTCATCAATTTCTAATACTTCACTTTCTTCAATGAAAACCTTTGTGTGGTCCTTGATTCTATCAAATCCAGCTGAACAATTAAAATCTTGATTTTGATTATGAAAGCTCTTTGTAACAGATTTTATTTCTTTTGCTTGCAGTGACGTTGCAAGAGAAAAAGAAGAAAATACACTCAAAAAGGCAAAAACTTTCAACAACAATAAACCTACTGGTTTTGTTATCATTGAAGAATACTTTAGAGAGTAGTTCTTGGTTTTCATACTATAAAACTATTTGATAGTCTTCTGATTGAGCATTAAAAAAGGTAAGGTTATTAGGAGTATTTACTTTTGAAAGCGCAAATTGTAGTGGGAAATTTTCAATGGTAATTGATTTTAATCCTATATTCTAAAATCAACAAATTTTCCTAGATAACGAGAGTTATCTGGGTTTTGTAAACGTGCGTTTCTTTGAAACGTTGCAAAAGAATTAGTTTGTTGATTGGATGCTAAAAGAGTTTGTGCAGGAGTTGTTACCAAATCACGGCGTTGAATTTGCTCCACTATCTGCCTTGGAGCATTTTCATCTGTTCCACGTTGAGAACGTCGAGCCTCACGAATTTGGTCTAATTCACGCTGAACCTCTGTACGGTTCTGTGGAACCACACCTTGCGATTGAACTGAATATATGCCTGTTAATGTATCTATCATATTACCTCTTTTGCTGTAAAAACGTAGCAATTATTACGTCATTGTATTGTATACATAGTTTTTATGATACTTTTTTTGCAATGACTGTCATTCTATCACCAAATCTATTGGTGATTTTTGTTAATGGATAATTGATAAACTGGAGGAAATATTTAATCGCATAATCGATTCCACCCGTTTTTTTATTAAGTTCCGAAGGCTTTTTGATGGTATTGACAACTGTTACTTCTTGAAATTTTTTCAGAAAAATATTCGAAATGGTCTTTGTTGTAAACTCGTATAAATGATATGGTTTATCAGGTAACTTTTTTGATTTGTTTGTCATCGAAAAAATCATAGAAGCAATTTTAGACGAAAGCAAATTAAACGTTCCTGGTATTTTAATTACAACAATCCCATTTGGTCGTAACATTTCATACATTTTTTCTACGACTAAGGCTGGGTCACGCATGTGTTCAAAAACATCACCAGCATAAATACAATCAAAAGAATTTGATAACGAAGAAAGATCCAATTTTTCAAAATCACCTAATCGTAATTCTATCCCAAATTTTTCTTTTGCTTTACGGACTGCCACATCGCCAATTTCCAAACCATCCACAGCATATCCTAATTCTTTTGCAGCTTGAAGAAAATGTGCCATTCCAGCACCGATTTCAAAAAAAGAAGTTAACGAAGTTCCGTAAGGTTCGATATAATTTTTGATAAATTGTTTATGCGTTTCCAAACCATATTGATCAGCCATTGTTTCATAATCAATTCCCAATTTATCGAGTGTGTGGGCACCGAAGGTAAAAAAATCTTCTGAGTAAAGTTTTTGCAATTCCTCATCATTTGGAAGTCTTGACAATGTAATAAGTGAACAACTTTTACATCGAACAACATCAAAACGATGCGAATTCCATTCGTAATAAAACGGCAATATTGAAAACGATGTAGAATGACAGTGATTACAGTTCATAAGTGATGGTTAAATTACTTCTTTTTTGCAGAAAATGCTTTGTATAATACTTCAATTTCCTTTTGACGTTTTAATGATTCAGAAGTTTCCAACTCAACAATAGTTTCTTCTGGATTTTTTGTTGGATCTTCTTCAGACTTAGAAAACATCAAAAATATAGCATAGAAAAATAATAAAACAAATTCTAGTAATAATGATGACAAAATGAGTGTTGGTCGAATAGCAGGTATAAATTGCAAACCTCTCAAACCAATAACGATAATAAGGATTGCAGCACCCATGTAAATTAATCCCAACATTGTTGAGGAATATTTTACGCTAAAATGCTCTTTCAAATAAAAACGTAGTGCTTGAAAACTACGGAAAATTCTAGAAAAAAAGGATGCTTGATACCAAATTAATACATTATGTAACAATAGCATATCATCAAATGTTCTGCCGTATTTTCGAGCCAAATCATTCAACGAACGATAGTCAGACTCCATTATTTCTTCGGCAATTTCATTTTCTGTTGAATCATCATGAACACCTATTTTTTCAATAGAAATTGTATCTAATGTATTGACAATAACCCGATGTATTTTTTGCCGAAGTAAACCAATATTCATTGGTAATATCATAGAAATTAATGATGCACCTATAAACCCCACAACTAAAACAAAAGGGAGATAAATCAAAACAGGTTCTACGAAATAGACTTTCAATGATGGTGGTTCTTCAATATCTGCAGGGTTAATGATTGGAAGTTGAATTTGCCACTCGGGGTAAAAAAACGAAGAACCTGGATTCGTAGTAAATGTTGCTCCTGAAAAAACAAATTGAAATACTATATCCGATAATCGAATGAGGAACACCATACTCACTAACGAAACGCCAAGAGTTAAAAGCACAAAAAGTATATATTGGATACTATTGTGTTGCTGTAATTCAATAAAACTTTTTTTCTTCATTGTCTTTGTACGTAAAACCTAAGGATGTATTAATTTACGATAAAAACTCGTGCCATAAACAAAAAAGGCAGGTGAGCGAATGAACTCCCTGCCTTCTATAAACCGCAAACAATCTTATGCTTTTGGTCCAGCAGCTATAATTTCAGCGCTGGAACCAGCTTCATATTTTTTGAAATTATTGATAAACAAATTCGCTAACTTAGCAGAGGTAGCATCATATGCAGCTTTATCTGCCCAAGTATTTCTTGGTATCAAAATTTCATCAGGGACATTTGCACATGTTGTTGGAATATGTAAACCAAATACAGGGTCAACAATTGTTGGAGCAGTATCTAAAGTTCCATTATGGATAGCATCGATGATAGCTCTTGTATAACTAAGTTTCATTCTTGAGCCAGTTCCATACGAACCACCAGACCAACCAGTATTCACTAACCACGCTTTTGAACCAAACTTTCTCATTTTTTCTGCTAATAACTCAGCATATTTGCTTGGATGCCAAACCATAAAAGCAGCACCAAAGTTTGCAGAGAACGTTGCTTCAGGCTCTGTTACACCTTCTTCAGTTCCTGCGACCTTCGCAGTATAACCGGAAATGAAATGGTACATTGCTTGTTCTGGAGAGAGTTTTGATACGGGAGGTAATACTCCAAAAGCATCTGCTGTTAGGAAAATAACGTTTTGCGGATGTCCACCCACACAAGGAATTTTTGAGTTTGGAATGAATTCGATGGGGTATGATGCACGAGTGTTTTCAGTTATAGAGATGTTATCGTAGTCCACTTTACGAGTATGTGTGTCATATATAACATTCTCTAATAATGAACCGAATTTGATTGCTCCATAGATTTCTGGTTCTTTTTCAGCAGATAAATTAACACATTTTGCATAACATCCACCTTCAATGTTGAAGACACCTTTATCTGTCCAACAATGCTCATCATCACCAATAAGTTTTCTATTTGTATCAGCCGAAAGGGTAGTTTTACCAGTTCCAGAAAGTCCAAAAAACAATGTTACATCATTATTAGCACCTTCATTAGCAGAACAATGCATTGACAAAACACCTTTTTTCGGCATAATGTAATTCATGATCGTGAATACACCTTTTTTCATCTCACCAGCATATTCAGTACCCAAAATGACAAATTCTTTTCTCTCGAAACTAAGACCAATACTTGTTTTCGAGGTCATTGCTTCTGTATGAGAATTTGCTGGAAAACATCCAGCATTATAAATAACATAATCTGGATCACCAAAAGAAGCTAATTGTTCTTCCGTTGGGCGAATCAACATATTGTGCATGAATAAAGCATGGTATGGGCGAGTACAAATAACACGTACTTTGATTTGATGCTCTGGATCCCAACCAGCAAACCCATCAAAAACATACACTTTTTGTTGGTAGTTAAAAAAATCAACTGCACGTTCTTTGTTAATTTCAAATATTTTTTCGTCAATTTTAATGTTAACATTTCCCCACCAAACATCAGCCGCACTATCTGGATGTTCAACAATACGTTTATCTTTAGGGCTGCGACCAGTTTTTTTCCCTGATTTTACCATTAAGGCACCAACATCAGAAATAGCTGTTCCCGGGTCAAATTTCAAACCATCTTCATATAATTGAGCCGGTGATGCATTTCTAATAATATTAGAAACATTTATTCCATGTTGAGCAAGTGAAAAACTACCTGTCATACGATTATCCTTTACAAAAAAAGTGAACAAACAAAACAAAGAATTTGACTAATTTTCCCTATTTCGTTTGCAATTATTTTTCAAAATTTGTTGCAATGTATGGAATTTTTGTCTATTCACGAAAGATTTTCATAGTTTTTCTTGCATTCTTTCATTGTATAAGGTGGTTAATGAGCATATTTCGAACAAAAAAGTGCTGGTTTTTTTGTACTTTTGTACGAAATGAACCAAAATTTTTCATACGAACCACATGCAAAAAAAAACAATACTCATCACTGGAATCAACGGTGAAATTGGACATTCTCTCGTTGAGGAAATCTCTAAAAATTCGTCAAACTATATCATTGGAGTTGATTTACAACCCATTCAAGAGTCTATCAAAAAACATTGCACAGCTACCTTTGTTGGCGATATTACCTCAGAAGAGATAATTAAAGAGTTGTCGTCGTATGACATAAACGAAATTTATCATTTAGCTGCATTGTTATCAACGACAGCAGAAAAAAAGCCTCAACTTGCACACCAAGTCAATGCAGGTGGTACATTTCAATTGTTGGAAATGGCTCGTAGCATAGGAAAAAGAATTTCGCAACCTGTCAAATTTATCTTTCCAAGTACCATTGCAATTTATGGCATTCCAACGCCCGAAGAAAAATATGCTGCCAACAAAGTTTCAGAAGAACAGTTTTTGCTTCCAAGAACTATTTATGGGGCTTCAAAGCTTTATTGTGAAAATCTAGGAAAATATTTTACAGAATATTATATGCAATTATCTGAGACAAAAGAACATGGATATGTTGATTTCAGAGCAGTTCGTTTTCCGGGGTTAATTTCTGCTTTCACAGTTCCTTCTGGTGGAACCAGTGATTACGGACCAGAAATGCTTCATTATGCAGCACAAAATAAACCGTATGCATGTTTTGTACATGCTGGTGCACAACTTCCATTTATGGCTATGCCGGATGCTGTAGATGCTTTATTAAATTTGGCTGCTGCTGAGAAATCTTCTTTGCGTCGACATTCATATAATGTTACATCTTTTGCACCAACGGCTCAAGACTTTGCAACAATGATTAGAAATGCATATCCATCTGCAGTTATCACTTTTGAACCGCAAGTAAAACGCCAAACCATTGTTGAGTCATGGCCTGCAGATTTGGACGACTCAATGGCTGCAGCAGATTGGGCTTGGAAACCTAAATATTCATTTGAAAAGGCATTTGCCGAATATTTGCTACCAAATATTTTGCGTCGTTATTTACAGTAAACTTTAAAGAAAAATCTCATTGAGCACCTCTCAAGGCAATCTTCTCCATTTAGAGAAAAGTCCATATCTTTTGCAACATGCATCTAATCCTGTTCATTGGCAAGCATGGAACGATGCTACTTTTGAACGAGCAGAACAAGAAGGCAAACCAATATTTTTAAGTATTGGCTATGCAACATGTCATTGGTGTCATGTTATGGAACATGAATCCTTTGTTGACCAAGAAACTGCAAATATTCTCAATACTTCGTTTATTTCCATCAAAGTAGATAGAGAAGAACGACCAGACATTGATGCCGTATATATGGAAGTTTGCCAAGCAATGAATGGACATGGTGGATGGCCTTTGACGGTATTCATGACTCCATCCAAACAACCCTTTTTTGCCGGAACATATTACCCTAAAGAATCTCGAGGAGGTAGACCCGGATTCAAAGATATTTTGACAAGAGTTGCTGAAATTTGGAAGAATGAACATGATAGGGTCATAGAAACAAGTCAGCAGATTGTTGAAAGAATGCAAGAACGTATTGAATCCAAACCTCCAAAAGCAATTGAAAGCACCTTATTTTCTGATACATTTCAGGCGTTTTGGCAATCATTTGACACGCATTTTGGCGGATTTGGTAAATCGCCAAAGTTTCCCACTCCCCATAAATATCTTTTTTTACTTCGTTTTCATAAACGAAATGGAACAAAAGAAGCTAGATTTATGGTCGAAAAGACTTTACAATCAATGCGATTTGGTGGGATGTTTGATCAAATTGGTGGTGGGTTTCATCGCTATAGTACTGATAGAGAATGGTTATTACCTCACTTTGAGAAAATGCTTTATGACCAAGCAATGCTCATTGTTGCGTATGCAGAGGCATATTGGGTTACAGGAGAAGAGCTGTACAAACAAGTTATAGAGGAAACAATTCACTATTGTACATCAATTTTGAAATCTCCAAATGGTGGTTTTTATTCCGCTGAAGATGCTGATAGTGAGGGTGAAGAAGGCTTGTTCTATATTTGGACGACCACTGAACTTCGAGAAGTATTAAATGAAGATGATGCTCAATTGGTTATTTCACTCTTCAATTGTCAAGATGATGGCAACTTTTTTGAGGAACACACAGGTCAAAAAACTGGCAGTAATATTCTCTTTCTTAATGGATTTTTGTCGGAATATGCTATTGCAAATGATTTAAATCCTGATTTTTTAGAAGAACAAATCCGTAGAATTCAACAACAGTTGTGTACTCATCGCTCAAAACGAGTCCGACCATTTTTAGATGACAAAATTCTTGCAGATTGGAATGGACTATTCATTGCTGCTCTTTCTATTGCTGGAAGAATTTGTTCTAATCAAGAATATATTGATTTAGCAATGAAAACTCAGAAGTTTGTTATTGAAACTTTCTTCAATGATAACAAAAAACTATATCATCGGTATAGAGATTCAGAAGTTGGCATAGACGGAATGCTTTGTGATTATGCTAGTGTTACTTGGGGACTTTTTGAACTATACCAAGCAACAGGAAAAAATGAGTTTTTAGACAACTGTGAGAAAATGTTACATATTGCGGTTGAGCAATTTTATGATGGTGAGTCGAAATTATTCTTTGATACTTCCTCTCAAGCAAAAGAACAATTATTCTTACGTATGAAAAGCACGTATGATGGTGCAATACCATCGAATAACTCTTTACTTGCTTATGTCTTTGCCAAAGTTGGAATCACCAAAGAAAATCATCTGTTTCTCAACTATGCACAAAACATAGTTTCTGCAGTGGTTTCTTCCATAGAATCGTATCCTCTTGGTTATGCAATGTACGTCGTTGTTGCTGATTTGTTAGAAAGTTCAACCAATGTGGCACATCTTGTTGTACCTTCTTTGGAAGCTAATTACTCGGACATTATTGAGCTTTTGAAACAATACTCATTTCATTCCTTTTATACTGTCACCCCTGCTTCTATAAGTACAAAACCTCTTGTTAATGGAGAGATTTCTCTGTATTATTGTACAAACTTCTCTTGTTTAGAGCCAATAGTAGGTCAAAATGAGATTGTAACATTTTTGCAAAAAACAAATGACCAATAAACCTCAATCAAAACTTCTTGCGGCACTAATAGGTCCACCGTTATTCATATCCTACTTATTTATTGGATATGAAATTTTTCACATTTCTACTTTCTCATTCACATATTTTGACGCTTTCTTTTTATTCTTCGTACTATGGTGTATGAAAAGAATCTTTTGGAATGGTGACCAATTTAAAATGGAGAAAAAGTATTTTGTACTCTGTCTATTTGTTTTGCCTGTTGTCTGTATGGTGAGCTCTATCAATCCGATGTTTTTGAATTTTGATAATCTCAATGTTCTTCAATATGTCAAGTCAACAACGAATTTCCTTTATTGTGTATCATTTGGAATAATGTGTTCAGGTTTGGATATTCCCATCATACTTTGGATAAATGGATTGCGAGGATTAATCATTTTTGCCATTCCAATCAATTTGTTTGGTGGATATCAACTTATTGCTCGTGTGTATGATTTGCCCTTGAAACAGCTTGAATATAACGCTGTAAACTTCATTACGAAATTAGAAAACCCTGATGGTTTGCCAACTCAATTAGCGTTAAATTTTGAAAATTTTTATCGAGCAACATCCGTATTTTCAGAACCATCATATTTGGCAATGTATAATTCCACTGTATTAATGATATGTATGGTGAGTGCATTTTTGGGTTCAACCTTGTTGATAAAAAATAAAAAGTTGATGTGGACTGTTGTAATTTGTGCAATCATTGGCAACTTTTTAACCTTCTCATTAACAGCTGTTGTGACCATTGCTTCCTATGTTGGAATGTTGTTTTTTTTAGAACACGGTGGAAAGAAAAAACTCAAAATTGCATATAGTATGTTGTTTTTGTTTTTTCTTCTCATACCTATCAATTACGTAATTGAGGATGTTTCGAAAATCTCGTTATTAAATCTATTTGAACAAAGAATCTCCTCCGTAGCAACATTGAATCATAGTGAATCGATTTCCGGAGAATCGTTCTTTTATAGAGCTTCAACTATGAATTTGGCTGTTTCAATATGGAAAGATTCACCATTTTTTGGTGTTGGAACTGGAATGTTCTATTACTATGCACCTATGTATTATCCTTCGTATTATGGTCAGATTATTTATACCGATTCTGGATTTATTCAAGCCTTAACTGAATGGGGAATATTTGGTTTTGTTTTCTTTTTAGGTTTTGTGGTTACTTTGTTGGTTTCTTCAATCAAAGAACGAAATTTTTTTAAGGATCTTAGTTCAGATCCGTATATCATACTTCTCTACTTACTACCATATTTTGGTATTATGCTCTTGTGGCTGAACACTTCACAAAATTCGCTTATTTCTCGAATATTTTGGCTTTATGCAGGTTGTTCCATCTCAATTTTTCGTTATTTTTATAATAAAAATAACGCCCCAATTTATTCATTTACTCTATTTGCTACACCATTAAAAAACAGATTTATCAAGAATATGTCCTCACAAATTTCCACGAAGGAAATTGTTAATGAATAATTTAGAACATCACTATATAGGAATTGATATTGGTGGATCCTCAATCAAATTTGGTATAGTTACAACTGATGGTTCTGTCGTTTATTCTTCCAGTATTCCAACATATTCACAATCATCTGTTGATGTAGTTTTAGAACGAATAGAACTTGCTATTAATACCTGTTTGCAATTTGCATCTGCGAATAAATGTTCGATTGTGTCAATTGGTGTTGGGATTCCGGGTGTAGTCACAAAAGATGGTGTAGTGGTAACAGCTCCAAATTTTAATAATTTTCACAATGTTGATGTAAAATCATTTTGTGAGTCAAAGTTTTCGCTTCCAATCATTATCGACAATGATGCGACTGTTGCTGGATTGGCGGAAGCTTTTCTTGGTGCTGGTGCAACAATCGATTCTTTTCTTTTCATTACCTTAGGAACAGGTGTTGGTGGTTGTATTATTTACAATGGAGATGTCTACAGAGGTGTAGCTAATGGTGCTGGAGAAATTGGTCATATAATTATATATCCTGATGCAGAAGTCCAAGTAGATAAACCCTCTTTTAGAAAAGGGGTGTTAGAAGAATACGTTGGAAGAGAAGGAATAAAAGAATATGCAAAATCAACATTTCCTCGATTTCCAAAATCATATTTATTGGAGAAAGATGACTTTGATGTCGCTGATATTTCCTATGGTGCAAATGTAGTAAAATGTCCACATTGTTTACATATAATTGGTTATGTAGGAAAACTTTTAGGTATTGCAATAGCATCTGCATTACACATTTTAGATATACCAACCGTGATTATTGGAGGTGGAATAGCACAATTTGGAGAAGTTCTTTTTTTCACAATTCGAAAAGTTTGTAAAGAACGCTGTATTCCCTCTATTGCTTCAACAGTACAGATAGTTCCTGCAAGTTTTTCTAATGATTCAGGAGTATTAGGAGCAGCGTATTTGGCAAAACAACTTTTTACATCAAAAAGTACGTAACTATTACTATTTACCTTTCTCACTTGCTTGAAGTTGTGTAACAACTTTATTAGAATCTAATGCTGTTACCTTGTTCGTACTTTGAAGCAGTTGTTCTACTTTCGGCATATATTTCGTACTGGTATTCATCAAAATTTCTTCATTTCTTTCAATCAAAACATCGGTAATTCTATGAAGATTCTTTACTTCTTTGTATAGCAAAAAGCAAGTTGTTGTAAGTAATAACACCAACATAAACAAACCGGAAAGTAAGGGTTTGAAGATTGGAAGTGTTGACTGTAACTCTTGGGTGTTTTGTAAAACGACAGTTTCATCCACAATTTCCAATAACAATAGTTGATATTCCTCTACAATTGTCGTAACTTCAAATGACTTTTGTTTTAAATAATATTCTACTGATTCGAGAGCATTAGTAGTATTATCCAAAATGTTCATTGCTTTACTATAATGAAGCATCAAATCTTCATCCGAAAGAAGTGATTGAACAACAGTAGAACGAACAAATATGACATCCTTTGAAGATAGTGGAACCATAAGTATTGTTGGCGTACAAAATGGCTCAGAACCTATTGGAATGGCCGATAGATTCGTACTATGTAAGAACGAATGAATTTCATTCATTCGTATCAAATATGAACGCAATGTACCAACTGATGTAAAATAAAGTAGCTCTGGAGTTACAATAGAAACAGATATACTTAAACGAAAGTATGATTGATGTTTTTCATTATACGACCAAATTTCAAACGCTGTTTTCTGTAAAATTTTCGATTGAAAGGTATATAATTCCGTCTCCGTAAGAATATCTTGAAATTCTTGTTCTATCGATTGATGAATTTGCTGCTGGAATTCTTGATGGTGCAATTGCAAACTATGAACATAACTCGTTATGACAATTGTACCGACATCATTCGATAAAAAGGAAATCTTTTCTGGAAAAGAATGTTCCAAGGTTGGAGTACTAACAATCTTGACGCTTTTCATTTTGAGAACCTATTTTCCAACTAATTACTATATATTTGTCTAACGCTCAATTATTATTCCGTTTTTTATGAATTCTACAATTTTACGTACAAATCGAGCTAATGAATATAAGGCATTCAGAAATCTCGTCGATGAAGCCTCATCCATTATCATTACTTCACATCAAAATCCAGATGCTGATGCTATTGGTTCAACCATTGCAATGCAAGAGTATTTACGGTCAATAGGAAAAAATAGTACGATAGTATTATGTGATAAAACACCATATAATTTGACATTTTTAGATTCTGAAAACGCTATAGTTCATTACAATCCAGAGACAGATAAGCATCTACTTTCCTTAGCAGATTTGGTAATCATACTCGATGTTAATACCTATGTTCGATTAAAAAAAGTGGGTGAGGAACTCCAAACAGCATCAAAAAAAACAATCCTCATAGATCATCATCAAGATCCTGTTATTGAAGCAGAGTTATCGATAGTAGATACTGATTGCCCATCTACTTGTGAATTGTTATACTCGTTGTTTTCTTCTGATAGTCAATTTATTCCAACTAAAAAACTTGCTACCGCTGTTTATTCAGGAATCTACACAGACACTGGTGGATTTCGATTTACCCGTACTGATGCAGAAACATTTCTCATTGCTGCGGAACTTGTTCAACATGGAGCTGATCCGGTAACCATTTATGATGAAATAATTAATTCTGCACCAATTGGAAGAACCAAATTGGTAGGAAAAGTTTTTCAATCTATGAGATTATATTTTGATGAATCAGTTTGTATTGTTTCTATTTCACAACAAGATTTTAAAGAAACAAATACGACCTTAGAGCATGCAGATGGAATAGTAGCATCACTTTTGGAAATCAAAGGAGTAAAATTGGCAGTAATGATGATAGAAGATGTGAACAGAATCAAATTGTCATTTCGATCAAAGGGAGATTTTCCAGCGAATCAAGTTGCAAAAGTTTTTGGTGGAGGAGGACATTTCAATGCTGCTGGGGGAACCTTGCCAGTTGAATTTACTTTATCACAAGCAGCAGAAAAAATTACTACAGTACTTAATGATTTTAGTAAATATTTATAGAATTTCCTCTTTTTTGAGAATTTTTCAGTGCCTCATCGGCATTCGATAAAAATCGTTCTACCGTATAGGATGGATGAAACTCACAAATACCAATACTAACTGTCAAAGAAACTGTCCGCTCAATGAGTGTCAAGGTAGACATAGAAACGGATTTTTTGAATTTCTCTGACCAAATACGAGCATTTTCGGCTTTCATAGAAATCAAACAAACTACTATAGTTTGGTCATCAATTTGTGAGACTACATCATACGGTCGAACAAATTTTGTTACCAATGATGTCAAATGTGTCATCAATGGTTTCGATTCTAACCGTTGTTGCATTGAGTCGATTCGAATGAGACAAATAGAAATATCTTGACGAAAATCAGTTGCTCGAAGAATCTCATCTTGCAAACGTTTTGTAAATTGCGAATAATTCATAATTCCTGTCAAATCATTGACCATTGAATTAGATTGAATAGCTTCATTTACAGCAATTTGCTCAAGAATAATACCCACTTGTTCTGCCAAAAACTCGAAACTTCGTTGTTCTGGTAAAATTCTTTCAAAATTATTACCTTCTAAAAACAATGCACCAAAACAATTTGCAATAGATTTGATAGGAACACTAAAGAAGTACGTATTGTATGTTGATGGCTCACCACTATAGAATCTAATTTTTTCCTGATGTAGTGGATGAGCAATAACCGTAGCACCAGAAAGAATTGTATGTCCAACCAAAGAATTATTTAATTCAACTACAGCTGAACGCAACTCTGGATGATTTATAGCATTCGAAGTTCGAACGATACCCCATTCATTCATCGACTCGTCAAACATACAAATTCCAATCAATGGATTACCTACAGCTAATTGCTCTATGGAGGCAAGAAGTACATCAATCACTTCGTCCTTTGTCGACGAAGAATTTGCAAACATTGATTTGAATAATTGAACGGATTCTAAAATCTTTGTTTCTTGAATCAAATCATATTTTGAAGTATAACTTTGTATCAATCCAGAAATCAACTTGGTATAATTACCTAAAGCATCTATAGTTTTGGCAGTATATTTCTTTTCTTCTGTCGAATCAATCGCAACCACTCCGACAACGATATTATTAAAAAAAATTGGTACTGCTATAAAAGAACCAGTGGAACTTTCGGAGGTGTAATACGGAATTATTTTCAGTTCAACCGTAGTTTTTATATCAGTAATGACTATTGGTTTTCCTTTTGAGGCAACATCGCTTATTCCATCAAATCCAAACGAATACTTTTTCTGTTCACTAAAAAATCGTGCGTCTGTTAGGTATGTTTCTAAAGTAAATGTTTCTTTATCTTTGTTGACCCAAAAGAACACTACTGTTCTCGTATCAAATACGGAGGCGATGATTGTGAGTACCTTAGATACCAAATAATTGAATTCTTTTCTTGGTTCACGTGAAAAAATATTTGGTGTTTCTTCAAACAATTGTGCTAATTTTACAGAAACTTCTTCTTTAGAATATTCTGAGGTAACTTCTTTATTTGAGTCAATATTTCTTTGTTGATGTTGGGCATCAGGATTTGAGTTGCTTGTATTCAAAGGTTGTTGTTGTGCAACTATAGGAGCTTGATATAGTGGTTGTTCTGTTCGTTCAACAGTAGGTTTTGAGAACGGTACCTCAGGACGATGCATTTGCTGTGGTTGAGGAGCTACTTGGTTAGGTATAGGTCGTTGAACAACTGGTAGAGGTGTAGTATCGGTCGCAGGAATATCCTCATCAAATGAATCGAAAACAAGGGTAGATTTTTTCAGTTGTTGCGGTTGTTCTTGAGGAGTATTTGTTGTTGGCATCACTGTTTTGTCATCAAAGATATTCACTTTGTTGGCAGATGATGGTGCAACGTATTTTGTCGTAGGAGGGTCTTCCATTAATGATCGTTGCTCTTTAACAGAGGGAAGATCATCAAAGGTCATCTTATTTGTTGCAGGGTCTTTTGTGTATTTCGGTAAGTTAGCGTAATACAGTGAACTATCAATACCCGGCGTAGTTTTTGAAATAGGTGGATTTGATACTGCTCTTTTTGCAATAGAAAGCAATTGTGCTACTATTCCAATAACACCGACCCCAATTCCAATGAACTTAATTGGTGCTGTATCAAAAACATAGAGAACCCCAAGTACTCCAAGTACAATGGAAGACAAAATCACAATATCAGTAACGACAATTACCGAGCGATAATCAATTTTTTTGTCTTCCATACTACTGTTTAAGTATAAATTGGTACTATTTTATCAATTCAATAGTTATTTGCGAATTGATGCTTTGTTTCATACGTTGTTTTTGTTCTTTATTTTCTTTGTTGACAGCTTCAACATCCAAATCCATAGAAATAGTATTGGATTTATAGATAGTTGTCCCTTTTTCTACGTCAACCATCGATTTACCAACTCCAGAAATTGTCGAGTTTTTCAATACAAATTCAACAGAATTTTGTGATAGTTTTTTCTTGGTAATATCAGTAGTGATATTAGAAGAAATTGTCGCAATTTTTTTACCATTTACCTCACGTACATTCTCTATTTTGTACACTAAAGTACTTTTTGCTGGGAAAATTCCAGCAATAGGAATCATATTCTCACGGAACCATGATTGCGACGAATCTATCATCCCATTGTCATTATAAAATTGAAATTCTTGTTGTAAAGGTACTAAATAAATTTCATTTTTCAATTGATTTTCAAACATTTCACGCTGTTGAGCAGTCAAAGAATCCTTGCTATTACCCAAGGCTTTTTCTAAAACTGCTTTATGACCTATAATGTCTTCTATTTCACCATTCTGTTTTACTAAAACAGTTACTTCTGCACCTATAATTGCATTATATTGTTTAAACTCAGGATTAGCCTTGTCTTCTTTTTTTCGAGAATCAAATGTCAATTCATTCCTCATTTTCGGAGAAACGGTAAGATTATTTACAATGATAGAGTCATAACGGATAGACAATTCGACTCGACCATCTTTTTTTACATCGGTTACTTTTTGCGTAAAATATTGGATAGAATTACTTGTTGCCGTTACTCCACCTTCTTGTGTAACCTTGCTAAGTTGTGTCAATTTATATCGAAATACATCACCTTTTTTAGGAATATATTTGAGAGAAGTTACTTTGCTTTCTTCACCAGCAAGTTCTTTTGCTGAAGATGTATCGCCAGGTAAAACAGTGCTTTGTGTCGTTTGTTCACTCTTTTTGTCATCAACAGGACCTTCTTTGTCCTTTTGATTTTGACAACTTGTTACCAAAACAAGTGTGACAAATACCGTGAATAGAATAAAGGAAGTTAGCGTTGACGTTGTTTTTGAAGCAACCATAGTTGTTTAGATGTAAAAGAATGTATAAATTTTTCGTTTTTAAGTGTACTATAAAATTTCGCCTTTTGAAGACACTCAGCAGAACGGATAATACCTGAAGATAGGAAACTGACACTATATTGTGCAGAACCTAATCCAGAATCAACTGTTACAAAATACGGAATTCCGAAAAACGGTTTTTGAATTGGTAACATAGGACGAAGAGTATCAATTTCTGCTTTAATTTCAAAGTATGGGTTATTATTCAATGAAAGTGCTATTTTACTCGAATCTGATGAAACATCAATCATTCCAATTCGTGAGAAATATGGTCGACTCCACATAGAATCTGGATTTATTGTCGCCCCAGGAATAAGTCCTTTATGTATATCAGAAACATATCGAAGTTGATTATCTGAAATTCCATCAAGCCAATAGAATTTGCTGATGGGATCCATGTAATCCTTTCCTTCTTCAACAATGTATCGCTTCAATTCATCAAATTGTTCGGATTCAAATTTTGCTACCTCACCATACGGTGATACGAGAACTTGAAAGTCTCTATTGGTACAACTAATAGCATAGTTCAATTCTTCAGATTTGATGGTAGTTGTTGTACCGGAAATATTTTTTCCATCTTTTTGAGCCATCAATTCTCGAAAGGAATCCATTGTATTATATCGAACTTTTTGTTTATTATTTTCATTGACTGTTAGATCTAAGGAATCAATAACCCAATTGACGTAAGAAAATCCTTTTTCTACCTTACCAGCGAAATTTACAGTTATCCAATATTTTAGGAAGTAATCATACGTTTTGGTCGAACCATCTTCAAACGTTCTTATTTCTGTAGTTGAATCTATGTAGATAAAGTTAGAAATGGAGTTTGGTTTATATTTTACTAACAATTCGACCTTTTCTTTTGGTTTTGGTGTAGTTTCATCGGCAAAAAGCAACGAATTGGAAAAAATCGTTGTCGATAGTATGAAAAGAATTATTGTTGAATGAAAAAAGAATTGAACCATAGGAAATACAAATTGATTGTTTTTGTTACAATAAAACAAAGACGTGTTTTTGCAATATATTATTGAAAAGAGGAATGCTGAATTTCATTATTTCTCAAAATTAAGAAGATATCGATGTAAACCTCATTTTTGGAATACAAAAAAGGCTTTAGCAATGTACTAAAGCCTTTGTTTAAACATCAATGAGAAATTCGAATCAATTTATTTCGATGAAATAATTGAACTTTCTGTAAAGAAAAAAGCAATCTCATTTTTTGCATTCTCATCAGAGTCAGAACCGTGAATTGCATTTTCACCTTTTGAAGATGCAAACATTTTTCTGATAGTACCTTCCGCTGCCTCAGCAGGATCTGTAGCACCAATCAATGCACGGAAATCAGCAACAGCATTTTCTTTTTCTAAAGCAATAGGAACAATAGGTCCACTACACATAAAATTAACTAATTCGCCATAAAAAGGGCGTTCTTTGTGAACTTCATAAAATGCACCAGCTTGTTCTGGAGTTAATTTCATTTTTTGAAAAGCAAGAACTTTGAATCCCGCTTTTGTGATAGTAGCTATGATTTCACCGATGACATTTTTTCTCACTGCATCAGGTTTGATAATTGCGAATGTACGATTTGACATTATTGTTTCGAATTAATGAAAAAATTTATTTTTTTGAAGTCGTTTTTTTCGTTTTTGCAGCTAAAGCCTTTGTTACAGTTGCTGTAGCGGTCTGTTGTGTTGTTGGTGTGGTAGATGTAGTTTTTTTCAATGCTTTCACAACAGTCGAACCAAGTTCTGCTGGTGATGGAGCAACTAAAATTCCTGCAGCTTCCATAGCTTTGGTTTTATCTTCTGCAGTTCCTTTTCCACCAGAAATAATCGCACCTGCATGACCCATTCTTCTACCTGGAGGTGCAGTACGACCTGCAATGAAACCAACAACTGGTTTTTTTACATATTTACCAATATATTCAGCAGCTTCTTCTTCTGCAGTTCCACCAATTTCACCAATCATAATGATTGCTTCAGTCTTTGGATCTTCGTTGAATAATTTAATTGCATCGATAAATCTTGTTCCAATGATTGGATCGCCACCAATACCTATACATGTTGATTGACCTAAACCAACGTCTGAAAGTTGTTTTACAGCTTCATAGGTTAGTGTTCCACTACGAGAAACCAATCCTATTGTTCCCGGTGTATGTATAAATCCAGGCATAATACCAATTTTACATTCACCTGGAGTAATAACACCTGGACAGTTTGGTCCAACTAATCTTGAAGATGATTTTGAAAGTGCAGCATAAACGACACTCATATCTTTTACAGGAATTCCTTCTGTGATACAGACAATCAGTCCTATATTCGCATCAATTGCCTCTAAAATAGCATCCGCAGCAAATTTCGCAGGAACAAAAATTACTGTAGCATCAGCACCTGTTGCAGTTACTGCATCACGAACTGTATTAAAAACAGGAACTGGACGAATGAATAAATCATCATTTTTACCAGAGTATTCTGTTCCACCTTTTCCGGGAGTAACTCCACCTACTACATTTGTTCCATATTCCAACATTTGAGATGTGTGGAATGTTCCTTCCGAACCAGTAATTCCTTGAACAAGGACTTTCGTATTCTTATTTACAAGTACACTCATTTTTTCAACGCTTCAAAGTGATTAATTTCTATAGTTTTGTAGCCATAGAATACAAAAATACGAAATTTTTGTGATTTTTATACTACTTTGGATTTTTCTTTGGTATGTTTCTATATAGTAATGTGTTCTATGGGAGGCTATTCTGGTTTACAGGACAACAAATACAAACGTTGTTGAATAGAACCAAGTGCTTCATATCTGTCTGTCCTCCAATTGTATCGTGGTGGCGTCATATTATTAAGAATCATTCCTGAATACAGTTCATCTTTTTCGATGTATCGTACAACTAACGAACTCGATGATGAAATGGAAAAAGTCTTTCCATTAGGTTTAACAGCAGTTGAAAAATTTTGATGAAATTCTATTCTATTGTTTAATATCCTTCGTACTCCATCTATTACCATCGAACAAATATTTTCACAGGTTAGAAAGTAATATTGTTCTCCTCCCACGGTAAATGTTGGTTTTGAATTTGACAATCCTCCACCCATTTCTGTAAATTGTATTGTTACGATTCTTTGGTCATTTCGTCTACATTCTGCCATCACAACAGCTTTTGAAGGGTGTAGCGTCAATGATGTAATTCCATCAAATGGTTGCGAAAGTATTGGTTGGTTGTATTCTTCACTAAACAACCATATTACTGCCTGATTATTCAGTTGTTGCGCTGAAACAGCAACAGTAGTACCAAATCTGTTCATTGTTGCGTTGGATATCGATTGGTAAGTGATAGAAATCTGTTCATCATTTTTGTACACATTCCATTGGTTTCCTTGACGTGCAGTATAAATGATGGAACCATCATAGAAAAAGCCTATGACAGATATTTCTGGAAATGTTTCCACTTCATTCCCATTTACATACAACGTTTGCAAGTTTCCTTGTTGCATTACATACGCCAATCTTCTTCCTTCAGGGCTAACAACTAATCGAGAAACTCTATTTATGACTTCATAAAGTTTGTTACCAAAATATACTTCTTCAAAATTTGATTTCATACTACTAAAAGCAAAAGCAGTACTATTTGTTGAAAATGCAATTTCCGTTGGTTTCATAGATTCTAATTTATACAAAGAATCATTTATTATCATGTCCCATAAACCATCATTTTGTTGAACAAATGCTCCCCATTGTTTTCCCTCATAATGAGAAAAAATTGGTTTTGATACATTGAGAAAGTCACCGTGCTTTTTTCCATCAACATACAAACGATATCTATCGGAAAATGGACTCGTGATTGCCCACCAATGTGATGTTGAATCTAATCCATATTCAAGTAAATTATCATCACCAGGAAGTAATTCTACGTCTGAACATCGTTGTTGTGAGTACAAACTATTACTCAGTAACAGTACTATGACAATCAAAAACTGTAATAATCTCATTATAAATACTGATTTTGTTGCGAAAAGCAGACATTGGCACAATTATTATACCTCTGCATTGTAAAAAAACAAGTTGCCGAAGAAACATTCGTATACCATTGTTCAAAGCATTATTTATAAGTACGTTTAAGTCGATACATCTATTTTGGAACGAGCCAATCAATTAAATACTCAAGCAGGGACAATAGTTCTCCAAAAACCTTTGGAAGCTATAACTTTAGCCTTTTCTGCAAGAAAATATGCTGAAATCGAAGGGTCTACTATTGACAAAGCAGATAGCTACTATGTCTTGAGCATAGCCAATCTCTCTATATCTCGATATGAGGAAGGGTTAGGTTATGCAAAAAATTCACTGCAATTGTTTCGAGAGCTGAACAAAGTTGACAAAGAAATTTTAGCACTTATTTCTATTGCTCAACTGTATTTGAGAATGAGCGATTTTTCGCTTTCATTGGATTATTCGTTACAAGCTCTGTCTTTAGCAGAAGATCAAAAAAATCAATCCGCATTAGCAGTCATTACTCAAACTATTGGGAATATCTATTCAGGTATATCTCAGTATGATATCTCTTTAAAGTATTTACTTCGTTCCCAAGCAATTTATCAAGAACTTCAAGATGAAAACGGTCTTGCTACAACCAATCGATTTTTAGGAAGTCTTTATACTAATCTTGGCCATTTTGATATTGCAACAAACTATTTACTTGGTTCAATTGATTTTTACCGATCTGCTCAAAATCAACATGAGTTAGCAACAACACTTAAAAATTTTGCAGCAATTCAGATAAAAAAACGACAATTTCATCTTGCCTTAGAGTTACTTGCAGAAGCAATTGAAAATATCAAAGGATTTGGTGATAAACATTTATTTGCATCATTAATTTCTGAAACTGGGATTGTCTATAGTGAATTACGTGATTTGACAACTGCCTTGTCATATCTAAATATTGCCTTAGCAATATTCAGAGAGTCAGGCTCAAAAGAGCGAGAAGTTGCCACACTCTTTGAATTAGGAAAAGTTCACAACGCCCTCAATGAATATGAAATTGCTATCGAGCTTTTTACACAAGCTCTAACTATCTTAAAAGAAATTGGCTCAAATTCTCATGAAGTGTCCATTTGTTTAGAATGTTCTAAATCATTAAAGAAAGTCCAATCCTATCAAGCGTCGATAGAAATGTTAGAACGTGCATTTGCAGTAAAAGAAATTGTACTTTCGCAAGAAAAAGAACGTATTATCTCTGTAATGGAGCAATTGCTACAAATTGAAAAGTTTGAACAAGAAAAAGAATTTTTAACAAAAGAAAACAAAGAACTTGCTGATGCCTTAGAAGAAGTCAAAGAAAAAAATGAATCCCTTTTAGCAGCATACGAAGAAATTGAAATTCAACAACATCTTGCTTCAAAAACGAATGTTGAATTAGAATCTGCTAACCAAAAACTACTCAATCTCAACGAAGAGAAAAACGAGCTATTAGGAATAGTTGCTCATGATTTGAAAAATATTGCTGGGTCAATTTCCATAAATTCTTCAAACATTTTGAACTATTTTACAGCAATGTCATCGGATAAAATTTTGCGAACGACTCAAGTGATTAAAAAATCCTCTGACCATATGTTAGAAGTTATAATCAATTTATTAGACCAAAATGCCTTGGAAACTGGCAAGATGACGTTAGTAAAATCCTCTTTCAATTTTGTCATGATTATTGAAGAAGTGATTCAATTATTTCAAGAACATGCGAACAAAAAGAATATTACGATAGTTTTTGAAAAATTAGTAAGTCATGCTCAAATTCTCACTGACAAAAATAGAACAAAAGATGTCGTTTCAAATGTAATTTCAAATGCTATTAAATATTCCCCAATTGGAAAAACAGTCTACATTTCCTTAGATAGAAATGAGACCATAATTATCTTTTCGGTTAAAGATGAAGGACCCGGATTTACTAATGATGATAAGGCTAATCTTTTCAAAAAATATACACGTCTTACAGCAAGACCTACTGGAGGAGAAAATTCAACTGGTTTAGGTCTGTCTATTACCAAAAGACTAATTGAAGAAATGGGTGGCACTATAGAACTTGACAATAACTATACAGATGGTGCTCATTTTATCATTCAAATTCCTATGGCTTAATCACAACATAACGTTTATTATACGTCTTACGTTCGTTGGCATTTATGTTCATCAACAAATCTCCTATTATGATACAACGTCTACTTATTGCTAATAGAGGTGAAATAGCACTTCGAATTATCAAAACTTGCAAAAAAATGGGCATTGAAACTGTTGCCATTTATTCCGAAGCTGATACAGAAAGTTTGCATACCAAAGAAGCTACCTTTGCAGTTCCCATAGGAGGTTACACTCCTCGGGAAAGTTATCTTATCATGGATAAAATTATTGATGCTGCCAAAAAAAGCAATGCAGATGCTATTCATCCAGGATATGGGTTTTTATCGGAAAATGCAGAGTTTTCTAGACGAGTTCAAGATGAAGGACTTATTTTCGTTGGTCCATCTCCAGAGGCAATATTACTATTAGGCGATAAAACCGCTGCAAAAGATTTGGCTAAAAAATGTGGTGTTCCTGTATCTCCTGGTTCTGATGGGGCAATTTCTTCGTTGGAAGAATTACACTTAATAGTAGACTCCATTGGTTTACCAATAATGATAAAAGCTGCATCTGGTGGTGGTGGAAAAGGGATGCGTGCAGTTCATACAATGGAAGATTTGGAGCCAATGTTTTTTTCTGCTCAACGTGAAGCCTTAACAAGTTTCAATGATGATAGAGTTTTTGTTGAACGACTGATAGTTAATCCTCGTCATATAGAATTTCAAATTTTAGCTGATTCACATGGAAATGTTCTTGCTTTCCCAGAAAGAGAGTGTTCTATTCAACGTCGAAATCAAAAAGTAATTGAAGAATCACCTTCAATGGCTGTTTCTCCTGAAACTCGTGCAGAGCTTGGGGCAGCAGTTCGTCGATTAATCAAAAATTCTGGTTATACAAATGCCGGTACATTAGAGTTTTTACTTGACAACAAAGGGTTTTACTTTATGGAAGTAAATACTCGTTTGCAAGTAGAGCATCCGGTAACGGAAATGGTCACAGGCTTAGACTTGGTAGAATGGCAAATCAGAATTGCAAATGGTGAAGCTCTTCCATTTTCGGTTGAAGAAGCCTCTATTCCAAAAGGTCATGCTATTGAATGTAGGGTTTGTGCCGAAGATGTTTTTAACAATTTTTTACCAGATACTGGTATTATCACAGATTTGCAACTTCCTACTGGAGAATTTGTCAGAAATGATACTGGTGTCTATATTGGATACGAGATTACCGTTCACTACGACCCAATGGTAGGAAAGCTTATAGTTTGGGGTGAAAACCGTGAAAAAGCTATTGAAACTGCTCTCAAAGCCTTACAGCAATATCATTTGGTTGGTGTAAAAACGACTATTCCATTTTGTCAGATTATTCTTCAATCTGATGATTTTAAAAAAGGACTATGTACTACATACTATGTTCAAAACAACTGGAAGAACGAAGTACCACTTTCCATTCAACATTCTATTGGAGCTGTAGCTTCATTTTCTCGTTCTAATTTAGAAACAAGAAGAAAACCAATTCTTTAAACCTAAAACTAATGACAACTACACCAAAAATTCTCGCTTTTGCGGGATCGGGTAGGACAAATTCTTACAACAAAATGTTAGTAAAAATAGCAGCTCAAGGTGCCCAAGAATCAGGCGTTGAGGTTTCATTCTTTGATTTTAAAGATCACCCAATGGCGATTTATGATGGAGATTTTGCCGATCAACATTACTTCGATCAAAATGCTCGGCTATTTAAAACAGCGTTGCAAGAACATCAAGGTTTACTTATCGCCTCTCCTGAATTTAACAACTCTCTTTCAGGAATACTCAAAAACGCCTTAGATTGGGCAACAATACCTGAGGGTGATGAACGACCGTATGATGTTTTTCGCGGAAAAGTTGCAGGGTTACTTTCTACTTCACCAGGCTCAATGGGTGGCATTCGAGGATTGGAGCATCTTCGGTCAATTTTGGCAAATATTCAAGTTATGGTCATGCCAGAACAGTTTGTCGTTCCTTTTTCTTCAAAGGCATTCAACGAAGAAGGAATTTTAGTAAATGAACAACAGTTGACTCGTGCTAAAATGATAGGCAAACGACTTGCCGAAATCATTCTTAAGCTACATTCGTAACCCATTGTTACGTATATTTTATATGTTTTTCGTTTCCAAACGTCGTACTTTTGTAGGTGATTGTTGAAAATTACCAATTTTTTATGCAAAAAACTATACTCGTTGTTGACGACGAACAAGACATTATTGACCTACTTTCCTACAATCTTCGCAAAGAAGGGTTCGCAGTTTTATCGGCTACGAATGGGCAACAAGCAGTTGATATTGCCTCTGAATCAAATCCAGACTTAATTGTCTTGGATATCATGATGCCTGAAATGGACGGATTAGAGGTTTGTAAATCTTTAAAGAAGAACCCTACAACTTCCAATACAGCAATTATTTTTCTTACAGCCAAAGCTGGTGAAATAGATCAAATAGTTGGTTTAGAATTAGGTGCTGATGATTATATTCAAAAACCAATCAGTCCACGTGTTTTGATAGCTCGCATCAAAAATATTCTTCGTCGAAACACCGAAAAAATCAAAACCGAAACAATCGCTGTCCCTGAGATCATGAATTTGGGACATTTGGAAATTAACAGATTAAACTACACAATTAAAGTGGATGGTATTGAATCGTTTTTTCCAAAAAAAGAATTTGAACTATTAGCATTTTTAGCCGTTAACAGGGGTAAAATTTTCTCACGTGAATTGTTGCTTCAAAAAATATGGGGCGAGAGTGTGTACGTAATTGATAGAACTGTTGATGTTCATATTTCCAAAATTCGTGAAAAATTAGGTGAATACGCACATTTTATTGAAACGGTAAAAGGCGTAGGATACCGTTACAAAGAAAACGAATAAGATGTCCCGACATTCTACTATTTCACTCCATACTTTTTTAAAACGAAAACTTTTCCTTAGTGGGTTTGTTGTAGTAGTTTGTTTAGGAATTTGGAGTGGTGTTTTTGTATATTTTGACTGGTTTTCCTATCTATCAGCCTTTATATTTATTTCAACAGGATTGATATTGTATTGGGTGGTAGTTTACTACATCACCAATATAATCCAAGATAAAGTTTCTGAACCTTTGAATCAAATTCACACGACATTAGAAGAAATTTCTGGTGGTGCTTCACGAAATAGAATCATTTTGTCCAAAGAATCGACAACCATCGAAGAGCTTTCTTCCGTTGCAAATTCCATAAATCGTTTAGCAGACAAGGTAACAAGTGATATTTTGGATATGAAACGATTAGAACGAGTTCGTTCCGAATTTTTAGGTAATGTCTCTCACGAATTACGAACTCCTATTTTTGCTATTCAAGGATATTTGGAAACATTGCTTGATGGTGCTTTGGATGACGAAACTGTTCGTCATCAGTTCGTGGAACGTGCATTTGTCAATGCAGAACGTCTCAGCACCTTACTTTCTGATTTGATTGACATTTCTCGTATCGAATCTGGGGAAATGAAATTAAGTTTACGGTATTATGATTTGAATGAAGTTATATCTGAACTGACTAATTCATTGAGTGGAATGGCAGAAACTAACGATGTTACTCTTCACGTTGTTCCGTTTTCTGAACCCTTAGATGCTCTCATTGACAAAGAACGATTTTCACAGGTTCTTACAAATTTGTTAGAAAACGCCATTAAGTATAACAAACCTAATGGTTCTGTAACTATAACTACCCGAGTAGAAAACACTACTATCAATGTTAAAATCGAAGATACTGGCATTGGTATCCCTCAAGAACACATCGACAGAATTTTCGAACGATTCTACCGTGTAGACAAAGACCGGTCACGCAGTGTGGGAGGTTCAGGACTTGGATTAGCCATTGTAAAACACATTATAGAAGCCCATAAAGCATCCATTTCAGTCAATTCTATTCATGGAATTGGAACGACATTTACCATTTCTTTACGTCGATAAGATTTGTTTTTCTAAAATAATAGTACTATATTTGTAAGTTGTGATAAAAGCCTATACCCTTTTATTACATTGTTGTTCTTTGACAATTTACTATGCACCTTAGAATTGCTTTATCTTGTAGTTTCATTCTTTTGTGTTTTTTTTTCAGTTGTACTAAACAGAAATCAAAACGAATTGATACGTTTTACTACAATGAAACTGAAGCAATTGCAAACCTAGACCCAGCACTTATTTCGTACCGTTCTGCAATTTGGGTTGGTACGCAAATCTTTAATGGTTTAGTTGAATTAGATTCTTCTTTACAGATAAAAGGTTGTATTGCAAAATCTTGGGATATTGATTCCACAGGAAAGATTTGGACATTCCATCTTCGGACAGATGTGTACTTCCATTCTCATCCATCTTTTGGTCATGATTCATCTCGAATTGTCACTGCAGGTGATTTCAAATATTCGTTTGAACGAATATGTAATGCTTCCACTAAATCTACAGGACTGTGGTTATACAGTAGTACGATAAAAGATGCAAAAGAGTTCCATCTTCGTACAAAAAAAATTTCCACCTATGATTCAATTAGCGGAATTGTTGTTGTAAACGACTCTACCTTGCGGTTAGAATTAATAAAACCAACTGCTTCGTTTTTGGCAATGTTAACAATGCCATATTGTTGGGTGGTTCCTAAGGAAGTTGTCGAATTAGAACAACAAAATTTTGGAATGAAACCAATTGGTACTGGACCATTTACTCTTGCTTCTTGGAAGCCTGAAATTGATATGGTTTTAGATAGAAATACTCGTTATTTCAAGGTTGATTCTTCTTACAAGCAACTTCCGTACCTAAACCAAGTACAAATTTCTTTTGTAAAAGACTCAAAATCAGAGTTTTTACAATTTACTCGTGGTGAGTATGACTTTATAGGTTCTCTTGATCCAGTCATAGCACCGACCGTAGTAACTACTGATGGAAAATCACTTCGAGAGAAGTACAAAAACTTTACGCTATTTGAATGCGGTGTTCATTCTGTTGAATATTATGGTATGTTACTTGACACTTCCAATCCAATTGTCAAGAATATTCCACTCTCTTCTTCAGCCTTAGTTCGCCATGCATTAAATTTAGCAATTGACCGTGAAAAAATTGTTCGTTTTGTTCTTCGAGGTGCAGCCATACCGGCTACAAATGGTATACTTCCTCCGTCGATGCCCGGATTTTCTTCGGATGTCAAGGGATATACCTACAACCTAGATTCTGCTCAAAAGCTTTTAGCACTAGCAGGATTTCCTCAAGGAAATGGATTTCCTCCCATTACCTTACAAATTGGAGCAAACGAACGTTCTGCATCTGTTGCAGAAGTTGTTCAGGAAAACTGGAAGCAACTTGGTATCAATGTTACTATTGTACAGGTAACGTTTCCAAAACATCTATCTATGATTCGTAATGGTGAACTTCCATTGTGGAGAACATCTTGGATTGGTGATTATCCTGACCCGGAAAATTTTTTAGCATTATTTGCTTCGAAAAATTTTTCGCCTAAAGGTCCGAATACGACACATTTCTATCATCAAATGGTTGATTCTTTGATGGAAATTGCTGATTCGCCCTTACTTCCCTCTTCTGAGCGATACAAATTGTACAATCAGATTGAGGAAATCGTTCTTAAAAACGCACCATGGATTCTGTTGTACTATAACAAAGTTCAATGGCTTGTTCAACCAAATGTTCGAGGTATGTATCTTGATGGTTCGAACAGATTACTTTTAGAGAAGGTCTCTAAAAGCTTGTAGTAACAATTATTTTAGGAGTACTCATGATTTTACATCAACGTTTTCCCATTGCTGTTGTTATTGCTTTCGTAGTATCTGCACTTATTAGTTTTAGTATTCCTCAATACTCAGCTGAAGCAGCTTCTTCAAAAACAATAATGTTCTTTAAAAAAGCAAAGAACGGAAAATCAAAAAAATCTCACTCAAAAAAACGCCAAAGTCGCAACGTTGTAAAAAAATCAAATTGCAACACAAAAGCTGGGTATGAATTGGCACTCGATCTTATGAAAAGCAGTTCTGCCGATTTGTGTTATTTGGCTGGTATCAAACCTTCCTCATCTTGCTCTCCCGGTTCTATAATGACCGGTTCGATTAATGAAAATCGACAAATAGAATTAGCTGATGAAGGCGAAGAATTAGAAGAATTAGAACAAGAAGACAATGTCCAAGTTGACTTGGAAATGTTCAAAACTCTTTGGCTTTCCTATGTTGACGATACCGATGACAATTCCACCACAAACGCTGGTATCCAAAAAAGCGATATGATGGCGGTAATTATGGATTGGTTGGGAACTCGTTATCATTTTGGTGGTATGTCGCGATCAGGTATTGATTGTTCTGCTTTTACGCAAATGATTTTCAATACAACAGCAAAAATTTTGCTTCCAAGAACCGCTGCTACCCAATATACAGTTGGCACTCCCATTACTCGTTTTGAAGAAATGGAATTTGGGGATTTAGTGTTTTTTAATACTCGTGCAGCTGTCTATGTTTCTCACGTTGGAGTTTACTTGGGTGACAATCTTTTTGCTCATGCAAGTTCTAAATATGGTGTTACTGTTTCTTCATTGAAAAGTAATTACTATTCTTCTCGTTTGATTGGGGTACGTAGAATAACAGAAAAAGATCTTTCTGATTTACGTTCTTCTCATACAACAAAAAATCTTGCAATTCAATAATTTGGTCTAACCATTCTAAAAGCCTATCCATTTGGATAGGCTTTTTTTGTTGATACCAAATTTTTCAGTATCTTAGGTACAAATATTAATTTTCTATATGGAGTAAGTTATGGATTTTTCTGCACTGTTAGTGAAAGTTACAGAATGGCTTTCGCAATTTGGATTAAAGGTTCTTGGTGCAATTGTTATTTGGATTGTCGGTACATGGCTTATTAAAACAGCAGTATCCTTGGTTTCAAAAAGTTTTTCAAAAACTGTACAAGATAAAACCTTAGTTACCTATTTAGGTACTGGAATTGGTGTTGTATTAAAAGTAATTCTTATTGTAGCATTACTTGGTTACTTTGGAGTTGAAACAACTTCCTTTGCCGCTCTTCTTGCTGCTTTTGGTATTGCTATTGGTGCAGCATGGGGTGGTTTACTTGCAAATTTTGCGGCTGGAGCATTTTTAGTTTTTTTACGTCCGTTCAAAGTTGGTGATATTATTTCTGCAGCTGGTATAACAGGGCAAGTTGAGGAAATTGGATTATTTTCTACAGTCATCAATACACCTGAAAATGTTCGTACCTACGTAGGAAACAACAAAATTTTCTCTGATTCCATTGCAAACTTTACTGCTAACAGTTACCGTCGTGTTGATTTATTAGCTCAATTAGATCATACTGTCAACATCAAAGAAGCTATTGCTCTTTTACAAAAGAATGCTCAATCCGTTCCAAACGTAGTAGCAGATCCTCCCGTAGAAGTATTTATAGTTACCTTCAATCAATCTGGTCCAGTGTTAGCTGTTCGTCCATATACCAATCCAGTATATTACGGTCAAGTAGTCGGCGACACAAATATGATGATTGCGGATTCATTTGGAAGTGCTGGTTACCCAATCCCAACTTCTCACCAAACCAGTTACCAAAAATAATTAATTATTGAATATAGATCTTATCATAGGGGCGAAACATCTTTCGCCCTTTTTTTGTGTAATTACCCAGTCATTTGCAATATAGGGCTTGACCGTACCGAATCTGAGACGCCCATATAGGGCGTCTCTACGATTGCGTTAGACGTTAGGTTCCCCTATTGAAGGGAATCCAAAAATCTACTCCATTTCCTCAAAAATTCCCACCAAAATTTCGTTTTCATCAACAAACCCACGTTGCATTCCGGGAGTAGTATATTCTAATGTCATATCCCCAAGTGGAGTAATTCCGATAATACCACCTGTTCCACCCATCGAAAGAATTTGATTCAATACTTCCTTCGTTGCAAGGTTTATATCTTCGTGCAAATATTGCATTCGAGTAATGATAGAAAAGGCAGCAACTGAGCGAATGAAATACTCACCATGGCCAGTAGCAGATATAGCTCCGATTGTCGAATCAGCATAGGTACCAGCACCAATAATTGGCGTATCTCCGACCCTTCCAGGACGTTTATTCATAATCCCTCCCGTTGAAGTAGAGGAGGCTAATTGACCGTGAATATCTAAGGCGACTGCACCAACTGTACCCAAAATTACTTTATTCGCTTTTTTCACGCGTTCCAAATCTGACAAATTTTCTTCTGTGATGAAATAGTTTTGCGATACAAATTCAACACCTCGTTGAAGTGCAAATTCTTCAGCACCAAAACCCGTGAGAAAAACATGCTCTGAATTGAGAATCTCTCTTGCAAGAAGAATGGGATTTTTGATGTGAGTAACATTCGAAACACATCCAGCATTTTTAGTTGCTCCATCCATAAGTGATGCGTCTAATTCTGCAACTCCATTCCATGTCAGAGCTCCTGATTTTCCTGCATTAAAGTAGGTAGAGTTTTCTAAATGAACTACCGTTTCAACAGTAGCATCAAGGGAATTACCACCACGTTCAAGAATTGCATATCCAATTTTGAGAGCTTCTCTCATAGTTTCCAATCGGATGGAATACTCATCTGAGGACATTGTATTTTTGTCGAAATTTCCCGCACCACCATGCAGAAGTAGTTTTGGTTTCATATATAATTATTGATTGTAAAAACAGAATTAACAATACTAGATAAGAAAAGACGTTTTAAAGAAAATATCCTTAGGTGCCAATAGAAGTATTGGAGAATAGGGAAGCTGGGTGTAAATCCCACGCGGTTGCGCCGCCGTATTGGCTGATGAATTTTTATCTGCTTTGGAAGCACACCACTACATTTTCTGTGGGAAGGTGAAAAAATTCAGATGACGCCTAAGCCGGAAGACCTGCCTACTGGATCTCATCATACTGTTTTTATTAACAACATCTGCGACAACAGATGCGATGAGAGATGTACAAGCCTATATTGAAGATACTAATTCCTTCCAAAAATTCTTCAAAAAACTGTTAGCCCAGTATCTAACAGTCTCAAGCCTAACACTCTCTCACACATATTTTTATCCTTTTTGGAGTGTTTCTTATGAAGTACTTAGTACTATTGTATTCTTTGATGTTGATAATTACATCAAATCTTTTTTCTCAAACCAGTCAATTTGTTGAAACTGGCAAACAACCTTTACATGTGTTTCAACATGAAAAGGTTGTACACGTTCTTACCAATACCATTGATTTTAATTTCAATGGTTTACAAGATGAAGGTGATATACCTGCAAAATGGTTTCGTTATAATGCTGAAACCAAAGAATTGATTGATTCAACAACATTTGCATGGAGGTCCTACTCATTTCCGATTCGGGTTGGAATAGACAAAATCAGTCATAAATTATACATTCCAACAAATGATGCAATTGCTGAATATGATTTGAACACAGGGCAAATCTCAGATTCACTTTTTTTAGAAATACCTGTTCGCTCTATTAGCACCAATGGAAATACGATTGGTGTTGTAGACAAAAATACTGCATCTCAAACTGCGTACAAAATATCAAAATATACCTCAGGTACATTTATCCAACAAGCTCTTCGATGTGGCCCAAATAAGGAGTACATAGCGTTTATTAATGAAGGAGCCTTTGGTGCAACGACCGACGATTCTTACTTAACCATCCTTACTGACAATTCGCAAGTAGTTTATCCTTTAGGAAAGGGTGCCAATCATATTTTTGAATATGAAAATAAGCTCTATATTACGATGAATGGTTCACACGAAATTGTAGTATTCTCACTTTCTGAAATGAAAATCGAAAAAAAGATTTCTACTCAAACGACAGGATTTGATGGACCAAGAGAATCTATAATTACAACTGTTGACTCAACATTAATATACACGACAACATACGCAGGTGATGTCCGAGTTTTTTCTTTAGAGAGTGGTGAGATGCTTCATACTATTGCTTTTCCAGAAACGAAAAAAGTTGAGTCAATTGCTTATGTTAAAGATTATTTTTACATTAATAGTCCTATGAGTACTGATTTCGACGATCCCGATAAACCCATCAATCTAAGAAAATTAGGAGTGATTCGCAACAATCAAATAATGGATTTTTCTTTTAATTTGCCTTACAATCCTTCACAACTTCTAACAATTGATTCAACACTCTTTATTGTGTTTAATAGAGTTGATAAGAACTTTAATACGATACAAGACCCTGAAGATTCAGAAGCATGGATTTACAAGTACGATATACGAACGCTTACAGATACTACTTTTGCTTTTGCAAATATAGATAGTGTGAACTTGGGTTGGTCGTCATTAGGATTTCCAACACGTTGCAGCTTTGACCCAACCAAAAAATTTCTTTATGTTGCTTGTAATGATACTATTCGATCGTACACAACCAAAAGATTAGAGTTAGTAAATGATTACGTAACCCCATTTAAAACTTCCTATTTCACTCAAACTGGTGAAAATGAGTTTTTTGCTAGTATTCGTTCGAAAGAAAGTTACGGTGTAAAATACAACCAAATCGCTACAGGAAAATTTCCACAAAGCACAGCTACAGTTTCATTATCTGATGGGTCGGAAGCATTTGTAGTGATGAATGAAGGTGAATTTTCAGCAAATGCTACAAATGGTTCATTAACCGTTTACAAGAACGGTGAAACAAATACTATTGATATTGGTAACACTGCAAATCACTTTTTTATCAAAGATGATATTGCCTTTGTTACAATGAATGGTTCTCAAGAAGTGGTTAAATTCAATTTGTTAACAAAAGAAGTAGAAAAACGATTTGCCATTCCAACCACTGGTTTTTCAGGTCCGAGAGAATCTGTTTTATTAGATAACACTCTATATACTTCTGCGTATTCTGGTGACATTTTTACAATCAATTTGGGAACCGATGAAGTCAAAAAAGAATTTACTACAAGTGGTATTCCAGAAGGTTTGGCAATTGTAACAACGGGAACGAATACTTCATTATGGACCACATTGGCGTACAAAGATGCATCCTATGCGTCAGATGAGAGGGTTGAAATCTTTTTCCTTTCTGATGGAACATCTGTAGTAGAAGGTTCAAAAAACCGTTCAAATGAAATAAGTATTGTTGGTAATAAAATTCGATATAATACTAAAACATCTACATCTCCTGTAGTAACTATTCACACATTGCAAGGTGAACAAGTCTTTACTGTGTCATCGTTACCAATTACTGGCGAAGTTGCAATTCCAGCATTACCTTCAGGTAGTTACATTGCAAGTTTACGACATGGACAACATCACTCTTCTTTGTTGTTTACTATCATTCGCTAATAGTGAATGTATTGTTACACATATTGATTTTCCTTTTTGTAGTGGATTGTTTGGCAATGTCAGATGATTCGCTACAAAATAGGAAGGTATTTCCAGAAGTTGTAAAAGAAGTATCAAAGACCAATATCAAAGGAAAAATGTTCATACCTATTTCTGAAATAGGCGATTCTTTATTACTGCAAATGCGTCCACAACAAGTGGATGAAATTCTTACAATGCTACCAAGTTTGTTTATTCAAAACTATGGTGGATTCGGCGGTATGAAAAGTATTTCAATTCGTGGAACAAGTTCATCTCAATCAGTACTAATGATAGAAGGAATTCGAATGAATTCTACTCAAAATGGTATGCTTGACGTAAGTACCATTCCTGCATCTATGCTTGAATCTATAGAAGTTACAAGAACGGGTTCATCGGCTCTTTATGGTGCAAATGCGATTGGTGGAGCGATTAATTTTCGATTACAAAATTCCACCGTGCAAAAACCCTCAGTTATCTTAGATCGTTCTTCTTTTGATACATATTCTGCTACTTCTTCATTTGGGATTCCGCTCGGAGAAGTTACAACTAATATTTCAGTGAATGCAATGTCAAGCAGGGGAAATTATCCTTTTCAACATAATGAGTTTGGAACTACCACCACCATACAACGCAATAATGGTGACTTCCAACAATACTCTGGAATGGTAAGTTCGACATATTCCCCTTCTTTAACAACTTCATTAAGTGCCTTATATCTCACTACTGCTACTGAACGTGGCGTACCAGGAGCTGTGGTACAAGGTTCTGTAGAGTTTAAATATGCTCGTTTACAAGAAAACAACCATTTCGTCACGCTTATTGGGAAAACTTTGTTATTTCCATCAGTACAAAACGAATCCAAACTTTGGTTTCGTAATAACACTTTTTTGTATACCGATCCTGATGCAACGTTATTGGGAGCAAATGGATTGACAGCTAAATATAAATCTTTGGATATTGGTTTCCAAAGTACATTTACTCAATCGCTAGGTAGTAGTACATTAGAATCCCAAATTGAAATAATTTCTAACACATTAGAAGGATTTTCCTTAGAGGATGGGGAAACTATCAAACCAAACCGTAATACCATTGGCGTTTCATCAAATTATACTTCGCCAATATTGAATTTATTTTCTGTTTCATTACAACTTTTCACTGGACTGAGATATGATTACATTTCGGATCAAAAGAATGCACTTTCTCCGTTAATTTCTTTACATATCCCTTTTAGTGAGAATGTAAAAGTAAGAACATCTTATAGCTATAATTACCGTCCACCTACATTTAATGAAATGTATTATTTGAATTATGGTAACCAAAACTTACTTTCAGAACGTTCTCATTCAACGACAATAGGACTTGATGCAAAGCTCAATCAATTTTGTGATTTTTCATTAGATGTTTTTTCTTTATATACCTCGAATCTTATAGTTTCCGTTCCCACATCTCCTGTTTCTTGGTCAGCACAAAACATAGGAACAGCAGTAAATAATGGAATCGAATTATCTTCAAAAATCATAATATTCGATAATCTTATTTCATTGAATACGAATTTAACAGTACAGAATGTTATTGACAAATCACCAAATTCATTTACCTATAATCTACGTATTCCATATACGCCCAATATTCTTTCTTCTGCACAATTGTTAAGTACTTTCGATAATTTTTCAGCTGGTCTTACCTATATGTATTCCGGAAATAGATTCTCATTGGCTGGAAATCAAATTGAATCTCTTCTTCCTTTCTTTCAAACAGTTTCAACATTCATAGAATATAAAGCAAGATTATTTCCCCTACTTATACATAGTAGAATTCAAGTAGATAATTTCTTTGATTATTCCTATAGTGTTATTCGAAATTTTCCAGTTCCAGGTCGTTCTTTTCGTCTCAATGTAGGTGCTACATGGCTATAGTTTTTGTTGTTTTCTTCTTTCTTTCATCGCTTGTAGCATTTTCTCAATATGAAAGAGGCTCTATTGACACGGTGTATTCTGTTTCATTTGGAAAGAACACAAATTTTGGTCAATCTTCTCAGTATTTTCCACAAAATATATATGGTTTACCAGACTCAAATGCCCGTTTTGATGTTCCTTCTTCAAGTGAAGCACAAATTTGTGCTTTAGGTTTAGATGGAAGTATTACGGTAGGTTTTAAGGGAAAGATTTTACGAGATATGCCTGGTAAAGATTTTACCATATTCGAAAATGCATTCGAATTTCTGGGTGGAAGAATATTTATAGAACCTGCAATTATTCAAGTTTCAAAAGATGGTGAAAATTTCATTACTTTTCCTTTTGATTCTATGACTTTAGCTGGATGTGCAGGGACTTTTCCTACAGTTGGAAACGAAAATCCTTTTGAAATTGAACAAAGTGGAGGCAATAGTTTTGATTTGGCGGATATAGAAATGGATTCTGTTGTCGCTATCAGAATTATAGATGTCTCTTCAATTATTTTGAATTCCGTTCATCCTCTATACTCTCCAATTGTAAATGGATTTGATCTTGATGCAGTTGTTGCATTTCACTTACAATCTAATACTAAAACATCAGTGAACGAATCAATAAATAATCAGAATATTACGCTATACAAAGATCAATTTCAATATAACCTTAAAGATGGGGAAACTGTCTCGTTATACACATTAAATGGTAGAAAAGTGTTTCACTCAAATGAGCCAACCTTTAGTTTTTCTACAAAAGGCATGTATTTTCTAGTAATTCAAGACAAAACTATTTTCCAAAGAGATGTTATCCAGATTTATTAATATTTTAGTTGTTATAGTATTTCCCCTTCTTCTATTACTTGGATGTAACGATTCTGTCATACTTCCTGATGATACTATTATACACTCTAACGACGGTATGTATATTCTTTGTGAGGGACTTTGGAGACAAGATAATTCAACTTTATCACATTATGATTTTTCAACAAGCACGCTTGTCAATAATGTATTCTCAGTGGCAAATCCTTCACTAAGACTTGGTGATACCGGAAACGATATTCTATATTACAATGGTAAATGTTATGTCGCAGTTTCTACCTCAAAGAGTATTGAAGTTTTTCAAGCAGGAACGACTAAATCCATAGGAAGGATAGTTTTTGATGGCAAAATTGAACCACGTTCCTTAACTATTCTCAATGACACTTTGGGCTATGTAACTACTTTAGGTGATGATTCTGTCATTGAGTTTAATCCATCAACGTTCCAAAGAAAAAAACGATTTACTGTTGGTCCAGCACCTGAAGGGATTGCACACTGGAAGAATCTCGTTTTTGTAGCTAATTCGGGTTATGGAGATTTCAGAGCTAAAGAGCCTTTGGCAGGTTCTATTTCGATTATTGATGCGTTTACATCATCAGTTGTGAAATCTGTCTATGTTGGTCCAAATTTACTCACAATTACTGTAGATACACTTTCTAACAAACTGTATTGCTACTATGCACATTTACCGTCGCAAAAAGATTCATTAGGAGGTATAGTACAATATTCGTTACCTGATCTAATAGAATTGAATAGATGGAGAATCAAATCTGCACGTTCTTTTTCACTGTACAATCAAAACTCTTTTTTGTTGTTTCTCACTAATGATGGTATAGCAAAATTAGATGTAAATACTAAGGGGTCTAAACCAGAAGTTTTTATTAAAAATTCTAAACCAAATGAAATTTGGACTGGAGTTAGTTATAATAGTAATATGTCAAATCCTTCTTTTATTGTTTCAAATTCAAAAAACTATTCTGTGAATGGAAGTATTATGATGTTTTCAAAAGATGGTGTTTTGATGAAAGAATTACAAGTTGGTCTAAACCCTACAAAACATTGTTACAATTCTTTAACTCGTTAGATTATTTCCCCTACCTTTTCACTGTATACATTTTTTTTACGTTAATAGGAAGCATACTGACAATTCCTCTCATTACTAAAAATGGGTCAAAAATATGATCTATTTTCATCTCTAAAAGTTTATTTGAGAAATAGTGATAGTTTCCCCCTGTTATTACTATTGTTGGTTTTTGCTTCTCCAATTGTGTAACTTCATCAATAGCTAATTGAATTGCTCCAGATGTATTTGCAACAATTCCAGAATGAATTGCATCAGCTGTTAAGAGGCTTAATTTAGTATTTTGAATGTTTTTAGAATTTAACTGAATAGATGTTTTTGAAAAAAGTGCATTCTTTTGGGTAACATAACCTGGAAATATCATTCCTCCAACAAAGACATTTTCAGATGATAGATAATTGATGGTAGTTGCTGTGCCACAATCAATGCTCATAATAGCATTTTTAGTGAGTTTTTTAGCCCCTAAAGCTCCAAAGAGTCTATCAGATCCAATATGAGTACATTCATCGAAATTTCGAATTGTATTTGATGAAATAAAGTCTCTACAGTTGACAAATTTTTCTTTGTTTTCTTGAAGAAGTTCTACAATTCTATCGAATTTGGATGAATTGACAGAAGAATAATATATTTTCTTGTCCTTTGGTGTTTGAGATAGTCTAAATTGGAGATAGAAAAGATTTTCATAGGACGAAGAACTTAAAAAAGATCCGTCTAAAAATTTGCATCTTGTATTTCCAATTTCAAGAATCACTTTTGCTCAGCTGATAACTTATAGCGAATAGAATCACCATCAGAAATATGTAAAATTTCATTTGTTTCAGTATTTTTCACTTTTAAGCGTGAATCTGGCATAAGTGATTCGACGAACCAAACGCCAGTTTTATCTTTAATTTCTACTTCAACACCTTCAATGTTGACTATTTTTTTGTATCGTTGAAAGATAGAACCATGAGGCAAATCTACATAAGCTTCAATAAATTTCTTAAGTTCACTAAAAAAATTATCAACGGTGATAGAAACACCTAATAGTGATAAAGATATTGGATTTTCAACATCATCTGAAAAAGAATCTTGTTCGATATTAACCCCCATACCAATGACAGTAACCATACAAACAGAACCCATAAATTCATGTTCGACTAATACACCAGAGATTTTCTTCCATTTAGTTTCTTTTCTATCATACGCATAGACATCATTTGGGTATTTAATAGCGAATTGAACACGTGGAGCTACTTTTTTCAACGTATCGTACACTATTAAAGCACCCATTAACTGATAACTTGCCAAAACTTCTGGGGTTAACATACATAATTGATTTAAACCCACAGAACAATAGATGTTTTTACCATAATCACCTTCCCATGTATGTGAATTTCGTCCCTTACCACGAGTTTGGTAGTTTGCAGAGACAACGACTGTTCCTTCCTTAGAAGCAAGTTCTTTGGCAAAATCATTCGTAGTTGTTACAGAATCATAAAAAAAGTATTTCATGGGAAAATCTTAAAAAGTATATATAATGAAAGTAATGATAAAACGTACATGAATAACTACTTATTTCAATTAACTATGTTTGAAGATACTATTTGTGCTTTGGCAACACCTCATGGTGTTTCTGGGTTGGCTGTTGTTCGTGTCAGTGGTCAAAATGCCATAGATGCTGTCGATGAGTATTTTGTTGGAAAGGCTAAACTAAAAAATTGTGCTTCTCATACCATTCACTATGGAAAATTTGTATTTGAGAACACTATCATCGACTCTGTCACTGCGAGTATTTTCATTTCACCTCAATCGTATACTGGTGAAGATACTGTAGAAATTGGTCTCCATGGTAACACACTCATTGCTCAACAAATCATTGATATTCTCCAAAACAACGGTGTAAGGGCTGCTACTGCTGGAGAATTCACAAAACGAGCATATTTAAATGGAAAAATAGACATTACTCAAGTTGAGGCTATTGCTGATCTTCTGCATTCACAAACAATACCCGGAACCAGACTCGCAGCTCAACAGTTGTACGGTGGTTTAACAAATACAATGAAGTCACTTAAAGAACAATTGCTTTCTATTTGTGCATTATTAGAAATTGAATTAGACTTTTCTGAAGAAGATTTGGAATTTGCTCAAAGGAATGAGATACTTCAACTATTAGAATCAGTAAAAACACTTACTTTGGATATGATGGCGTCGTATTCATCAGCTCAATTATACCGTTCAGGTTTTTATGTTGGTCTCATAGGGTATCCAAATTCTGGAAAATCAACCTTGTTTAACTCACTATTAGGAAAAAATAGAGCAATTGTAAGTAGCGTAGAAGGAACTACAAGAGATTTTTTAGAAGAATCTTTGTTTATCAATGGTTTCAAAGTAACAATTACAGATACTGCAGGTATAAGAGAAACAGATGATATAATTGAACTAGAAGGCATCAAATTTGCTCACAACATTATAACAATGAGTGACATACTTTTTTTAGTAAACGATGCTTCATTAGGTGAACATTACTCTGACGAACTTTTAAAAACAATCAAATCAAAATTTCCCGATAAAGAAATAATACTCATACAAAACAAGTTAGATTTGGTGAATAACCTTGAATTTACCAACATTACAATTTCAGCCAAGCATCAAATCGGAATAGATACTTTAAAAGATTTTATTACAAAACAAATTGCTTCCATTTCGGTTTATGGGAATGATTATATGATAAATAGTCGTCATTATTCCTATTGTCAATTAATAGTTGACGATATTGAATCAGCTATAACAGCAATCAACAATAAAGTTACTACAGAACTGGTAACTATAGACATTCGATCTGCAATTAATCACATAGGTTCTTTACTTGGAGAAAGTCAAGAAGATGAAGTACTCAACACAATTTTTTCTCGATTTTGCATTGGAAAATGATGGATAACTTATACTATAGACCTTTAGAAGTTGAAGATTTTGAGACATATTTACTTTTACAAGAAGAAGCTCTTCAGAATTCTCCTGAATTGTTTGGCTCCGACTATGAATCTTATCAGGCAATATCAAAATTGAACAAGGAGCAACTCTTTGAACAATTCTTGGATTATCCATACAACTTTTTACTTGCTTGTTTTAATTCTTCCAACATTCCTATAGGAATGATTGGATTTTCCAGCAAAAAAGACAAAACAAATCTAAGGCACAAAGGCGAAATATGGGGACTTTACGTCAAACCCGACTATAGGACTAAAAGTATTGCAACCAATTTAATTCAGCATGTTGTTGACTCAGCAAAAGAAAATTTAGGGACTGAGCAAATCTTATTAAAAGTAGCTGTACCCAACACAAAAGCATACTCATTGTACTTAAAACTTGGTTTTTTGGTCTATGGCACAGAAATTAGAGCCTTAAAGGTAGACAATCAATACGTCGATGAATATTTAATGATTAAACTACTTTAATGTTCCACGTGGAACGTTCTCAGGTAACTCTTTTTTAATGTTCCACGTGGAACGTTCTCAGGTAACTCTTTTTAATGTTCCACGTGGAACGTTCTTAGATAACTCTTTTCTATGTTTGATATAATTGTTGTCGGTGGAGGTCATGCGGGAATTGAAGCATCTTTAGCAGCTGCCAACTTGGGCTGTAAGGTTGGCTTGGTTTCTATGGATACTACCACTATTGGTAGACTATCTTGTAATCCTTCAATTGGCGGTTCTGCTAAGGGTCATTTAGCGAAAGAAATTGATGCTTTAGGAGGGTATATGGGGAGGGTTGCAGATAAAAGCGGCTTGCAGTTTAAGATGCTCAATACTTCAAAAGGTCATGCAGTATGGTCTCCACGATCCCAAAACGATAAAGATTTGTATCCATATTTTGCACAAAGTTTTGTCCTCTCACACCCAAACATAACCATTATTCAAGAATCTGTTGTGGGTATAACTGTTCAAAAGGATGCTATTTCAGGTGTTAAAACAGCATCAAACGAGCTAATCAATGCGAAAAAAGTAATTCTGTGTTCCGGCACTTTTTTAAATGCAGTTATGTTTACTGGCTTAAAGGGTGTTGAAGGTGGAAGAGTAGGTGAACAACCTGCTAAACAAATATCAGATTTGCTTGAATCGTATGGCTTACAACGTGGTAGACTTAAAACCGGAACTCCTCCTCGTATTTCAAAACATAGTATTGATTTTTCGAAAGTTTCTATTTTAGAAGGAGATGAAAAACCAGTACCATTTTCTTGGTACACTCGTGAGGTTAAAAATGTACTTTGTTGTTTTTCTACAAAAACAAATCAAACTACACATTCTATATTAGAAGAAGGTTTTTCCGAATCTCCTATGTTTACTGGTTTAATACAGGGATCTGGACCCAGATATTGTCCTTCTGTAGAAGACAAAATTGCACGATTTTCCGATAAACCTTCGCATCAAATAGTATTAGAACCTGAAGGAATTTCCACTGATTCATATTATGTAAATGGCTTTTCAACCAGTTTACCTGCTAATATTCAAGAACGTGCTTTGCGATCAATTGAAGGACTTCAAAACGCAAGGTTTTTAAAGTATGGTTATGCAGTTGAATATGACTTCTTTTTTCCTTATCAGTTAAAATTTACGCTTGAAACAAAAGCAATATCTGGTCTCTATTTCGCAGGTCAAATTAATGGAACTTCTGGCTATGAAGAAGCAGCATCTCAAGGATTAATTGCTGGTATTAATGCTGCTTTATCATTAAAAGACAATGGTAATGAGTTTGTCATTGATCGTTCTGAAGGATATATCGGCGTTTTAATTGATGATTTGGTGAATAAATCCACAAATGAACCGTATAGAATATTTACATCGTTAGCAGAATATAGACTGCTACTACGTCAAGATAATGCTGATTTACGTTTGTTAGATAAATCACATTCTATTGGATTAATTGCTCAACAACGATATGATTCATTTCTACGATACAAAGAAAAGATTTCTCATCTTAGTGATTACTGCACCAAAACTAAAATTCGTCCCGAAACAATTAACCAATTATTAGAACAAAAAGAGGCCACTCCGCTTAGAGAGTCTCAGACAATCGAACAGTTAAACAAGCGAAATATTTTTTCTTTAGAACATTTACTTCAATTATCTGAACCAAATGCTATTATCGAATACTATTCTTGTGAAAAAAGAGCTTTAGAACAAGTTGATATTACTATTCGATATGAAGGTTACATTGACCGACAACAAAAGGATGTTGAGCTTTTTAAAAAGAATGAAAAGAAAAGAATACCTACTGATTTTGAATATGCGAGAATTCAATCACTTTCTTCAGAAGGTAGAGAAAAGTTAGAGAGAATTAGACCAATTTCACTTGGTCAGGCTTCAAGAATCTCAGGTGTTTCAGCCTCAGATATTACTGCTATTGCTCTCTATCTGCGGTAATTTATCGAACGATAGAAAATTCTCGTACAACGATATTTCTTCCATTTGATAACCGTATGTAATACCTTCCTACTGGCAAATTGGAAACATTTATTCCATTACTACCAGAAGTAGCAGATAGATTTCCATTATCGTTTGTTACGATTACTCCATTGATATTGATTATTTCTACTGAAGTTGGTTCGGTGATAATTATATTTTTATATGTGTAAATCAATTGATTGTCAATGACATTATTTGTCAAGATTAGTCCAATTCTAACTTCTTGAGGATTGATAAGTCTTGAACCAGCATTGTCTTTCCAAACATCTGCAACCGTAATAGTTCCTGATTTTGTCGTTGTTTCAGACCAAATAGTGTCATTATCTTGTGTTAGCCAAACAACTGAATCTATTCGAATATCACTAACTTCTGCATCTCCTAACCCTACAATCATTGAGAGATTTTGTAAAATTGTCTTTGTTTGGGTATTTCTAACAATAGGTATTTCTATATCAAAATAATGACGGCCAAAACGAATTTCACCACGTTGAAATGAAAACTGAGGTGTAGCAACAGTCGCATTCACTGAGGCTATGATATGCGCTTTTGCAATATCTGCTTGAGCGATGGTTGGAGATGTTGGGAATAGACTATCCAGAAGAATTCCTACAGAAGTTGTATCACCAGATTTTGCAGAAATTTGTTCAGGAAAAATAGAAATAACTGGTTTAAATTGATTGAGCAATTGCATTCCGCCAGTATACCCATACGAATCAGTCACGCCATAACCATATACGTAGATACCGATTCTTCTATCGGCAGTAACATCATGAACTCCATCTGACAATCTAAGGGTTATATAACTATAGTTTGTTGTCGGTATAGGAATGAAATTACCAATAATAGGTTGATTATCAACTTTTATAGATGGTATGGATGCATTTGGAGCAACAATAGTCGTAAATTGTTCGGTAAAAATATTATCAACTTGGGCATTTATCCACCTGTAGGATTTTAAAAACTGTTCTGCAGGAGGAATAATCATCATCAATGGATCACTAAAACCATCAGAAGATTGTTTTTTAAATGCTGCTACCAAAATTGGAAAAGTGCCTTTTAAAGATTCAGGATTTATTAAATCAAATTCACGACGTTCACCTTTGTTCAAAGTAAATGCAGGAATATTATTTCTATAAATAACATTATTGTCTTCGCCTGATAGTACGACATATCTATCTCTAGCTGTTAACGATTGATTTGTACCCGGAATAAACGGGACAACAAATGCAGTGTTACCCCATTTATCATATGGAGGCATCTGTTCACATAAATGGTCTCGAGAGTTTCCAGAACCATTCGAAGGAACGGTGGCTCTTTGATGCCCAGCGAACACAGCTATAGGCTTCGAAGAGATAATATTTGTTCCTGTCAAATCATCGTTTAACTGCGTTCTTGAAATAAATGCTTGTACCAAATATGCTTGACCACGTTGTAACGTCGTAGTGATTTGTTTTGAATTTGTTCTATACGAACGATTGGTACTCAAAGTTATATCTATATCCGTATTATCCTCTGTTGCAACTATAACAAATTGTGAAGGAGTTGATTGTGTTTGATCTAAAGGACCAAAGAATTGCGTTTTTCCATCTGATGGATAGGCCAATACATAATACTCTTGACCCAATACATCTGTAGGCAAGACTAAGAATGCGTCACTCGTAAGACTTGCTTGATTAAAACCATAAACGGTTACTTCATTATCGGAAACTATATGAAAGGTTTGAGGAGCAGCAACTTCGTTTTGATGATTCTGTGAAAAACTCGAACCACTTTGATTAAAGCCTCGAAGTTCAAAATTATCATAATGGACTGCAAATTTATGTACCGTTGAAACATCTGAAATAACAAAGTTTTGTTGAAATTGCGTTCCATTGAAATCTGTATAATTAATAGTACCAGAAGTTGGTGTTTCCGAAGAAATAAAAATATATAAAGAATCTAAATCTGGAAAATCTGGATTATGATAATTTGGCATAAATGTAACCCAAAAATCGGTTCCTTTTGAGTCTTTGACACCTTGTGCAAACGTGAGTGAACACAATACTGTGAATAGTACAAGATATGGTAAAACGTATTTACGAAACATTTTAATGCTCCTATTTATAAAGGATTTTTTCACAAGCTTGATACACTTGCTCTACAGTTATTGTTTTAATGCATTTGAATTCACTTTCACCAGTCCATTGACAACTTGCTGGTTTTGGCGAATTATAAAAACAAGGGCTACATTCCAAATCAAGACGCACAACAGAATGTTCTGTTTGCCATGGGTACAATTGATAGTGTTTTGTATACCCAAAAACTGCAACTACAGGTACCGCTTGTGAGGCAGCAATGTGCATTAACGCCGAATCATTTGAAATAGTTAGTACTGAATTTTTTAATATTTCAGCTGTCATCGATATTGGCACAATTGGGGCAATAACTGTTGCATTTTTGGATAAAGAATGAATCTCATTGTTTAATCCCAATTCATCAGGACCACCTAAAAGAACCGTTTTTTTCTTGTACCTACTATGAAGTTTTGTTGCTAATTCTGCATACTTTTCAAATCCCCAACGTTTATTAATTTGATTTTTCAACGTAGCAGAACCAGCATGAACACAAAAATAGTTACCTTTTTCCAACCCAATTTCATCAAACCATTTTGATACCTTTTCTTCATCAAAATAACTGGTTTGAAACGAAAGTGGTTTATGGTTTTGCGGTTCTACATTGGTAATTAACTGTGCTAAACGTAGGTTTTCCTCAACGTTGTGGAGATGTTCTTCTTCATTAATACTCACAGATTGCAACCATGCACATGACGAAAAAGACTGATGCTGGTAATTATGCCCATACCGTTTCTTTGCACCAACTAAAAAGCTAATGATATTATATTCTTTTCTATTCGAAGGATAAACAGAAATACTATGGGTGTAATTATTCTGTCGTAAATGAAATAGGAATTTAAACGAAGCAAAAGGAGACTGTTTTAGAAAATCCCAATAGAAAACATTTGAAACATCGGAATTTGAAACAAACATATCATACACTGCTCGAAACATCGTAGCAACATCAATTTGAGCATACGGAAATATTCTTCGCAATTCTGATATTGCTGGAGTAGCCATTAGTGCATCTCCCAAACCTGAAAGAGCAAAAATGATGATTCGTTCTTTGTAAAAATTTGTTTTCTTAAACATTGAAATTTGGTACGTATAGTAATAATCTCGAAAATTTCTCAGTATTATTTTGAAATGTAAAAATTTTTCCCTATTTTTGTATTCCTTATGAAACGGGGTGTAGCGTAGCCCGGTTAGCGCGTCTGGTTTGGGACCAGAAGGTCGAGAGTTCAAATCCCTCCACCCCGACACAAAAAAAGACAAAACAGCATTTCTGTTTTGTCTTTTTTGTTATACTATCTATGAAAAAATTTAATCAATAAACTCAATATCGGAATGTTCCTCAATAGGAACATAACCGATGTTTTTGTAAATATTGTTGGAAGTTGGGTTTGCTTTATCAGTATATAAACCACAATATTTGAAACCTCTTTCAAGTACTGTTTCACTCAGTTTATGAACGCAACTTGTAGCATACCCTTTTCCACGATAATATGAAGGAGTATAAACCACACCAATAATACAAGCATTAGTTGTTTGACGAACAATTGCAGCTATGCTAACAATTTCACCATCACAAATCCATTTATAAAAATTTCCAGATTCAATTCTTCTTACTACACTGGTTAATATTTCATTATAACTTGATTTTATGGATGAGTTGGCATCGTTTTCAAAGTTAATTGACCAATCTATTATTAACTTTACATCTTCCATTGAAGCTTGAACTATACTACCTTCCGATAATGGCAAAGGGTTGATTGATTCTAATTTGTGAACTATCAACACTTTACTTTCAACGAATTGTTTTCCAAACCAATTAGAAAACTTAATTGCAATAGTACTTTTACCTACAACTCCTTTTATTCGAGGAAAATATTCTTTGTAATACTCTGCTAGAGCTTTTACCCCAAGCATATTATCATCATAACTTGTTACCATTGCTTTGTGGAGTGTTTTGATGGAACTGGATTTTATATCATTGCCATCAATTGCATTAAGAAAAACACAACCATCAAACTTTTTTTGATTATCAATAAGTCCATTACACAACCCAAGTATTAAGTTGTTTTCAATTTCATTTTTTTCCAACAAATGAAGTGTATTTTGCAAAAACTCTTGCGGATTTTTGTAAGGTATGATATTCATAATCAAACTTATTTATTCTTGTTTAATTTGTACCGCTATTTTTCTTTCTTCTGGACGAAAATACCATGAAACTACTGTTAATATAAGAAGCAATAAAGATGGAAATATATTACCAAACCCATCTCCTAATGCAAGATGGGAATATAAGGCACCTGTCATTGCAAAGAAAAACCCTGAATACGCCCATTCTTTTACAATTGGGAATTTAGGTACAAGAATTGCAACAACTCCTGCAATTTTCCACACTCCAAGCAAGTATAAGAAATACAAAGGATAACCCAAATGAGTAAACAACTCAATTTCTTCCTTTATATGTAATAACTGAACTAATCCGCTGGAAACCATTCCCAACGACAACCAAATAGTTGAAACCCAATAGATGATTTTGTAAGATTTTTTCATAAGTACTTAACTAATTGAATTAAAAAATGATTGTAATTTATCATGTGCCATATTTAAACCATAGGCAAATGGTAATTTTAAAATATTGTTGCGGTCTTCAGCAGTTTTAAATACCATAAGCATAGAAAGTTTAGAGCTCGATTCGGTAAGTGCCTCAAATTCTATGAACTCTAATTGAGCAGGAAAACCAGAATTTTCAATTACAAATGTTCGAACGATACGTTGGTTTGGTACTACTTCATGGTGTACTCCATTCGCAGAAAATACTATAATTCCATCAGGAGTTGAAGTCTCGAATTTCCATCCACCATGATTGAAACCTTCAAACTTGATAACCTTTGTACCCATCCACTGTTCAATAATTTCTGGCACAGTGTATGCTTTATAAAGTTGTTCTACCGTCAAATCAAATTCTCGAGTAATTTGAATATTTTGTGTCCCTTCAATTCCATCAACCGTTGTTTTTCTTTCCATTGTATCTATAAAGTATAATTTTTCATAACAGATTCTAATTTTGAGAATCTATTGTCCCATAACTTACGAAATGGTTCAATAAAATCTTCTATTTCACGGAGTTTCAGAGGGTTCAATGAATAGTAAATTTCCCTTCCATTCTGTTCTTGCGAAAGCAATTCACACTCAATGAGTATTTGTAAATGTTTTGAAACTGTTGGTCTTGCCGTTTCAAAATTTGAGGCAATCGTACCTGCAGTCATAGCTTGCGATGTGAGTAACATCAATATTGCTCTACGAGTAGGGTCTGCAATTGCTTGAAAAATGTCTCTTCGTAAATTCATTTTTGAAAGTGATTATAATTCTATTTGTAGCCATTTGACTACAAATATAGAAAAATAATTTCAAATTCCTTCTGTTATTTACGAAGAAAATTGTATCATTGTAGATATTCAATTCAAAAAAGCAATCTTAGGTATGCGTATTTTCGTTTTCATATTCATAATTATACTATTTCCTCTTTCTGTTTTTGCCCAAAAAAACATAACTGGATTTGTCCAAGATTTTGAATCCAAAGAGGCACTTTCAGGTGTTGTCATTCGTATTGAAGGGACTTCTTTCGGTACAAAATCAAATTCGAAGGGTTTCTTTCAATTAAAAAATATCCCTAAAACAGAACACACTATTTTGATTTCTTACATTGGATATTCGAGCAAAAAAATTGTTGTTCCCATAGACACAGACTCTCTTACAATTTCCTTAGATCAAATTCCATTGCAAACAAATGAGGTGGTTGTATCGGCAAATAAAAAGGTTCAAGCAGTGCAAGATGTGCCGATTTCCGTTTCAGTACTCGATCAACGTGGATTACAAGATAGAAACATTACTCGTTTAGATGATGCATTGCGATACGTCCCGGGAGTGAATATTGCTCGAGACCAAATTTCCATTCGTGGTTCTTCAGGGTTAGCTTTTGGCGTAGGTTCACGTGTTTCGATGTTATTGGATGGATTTTCTTTGCTTTCTGGCGATAATGGAGATATCAAATTAGATATTCTTCCAATGGTGGATATCGAACAAATTGAAATTGTCAAAGGTGCTGGTTCTGCACTCTATGGAACTGGTGCTTTGGGTGGTGTTGTCAATATCATCACACAAGAACCGGAAGAAAAGGCAAAAATCAAATTTCGTGGCTATACAGGATTTTATTTCCAACCTCCATTTGAGCAATGGAAATATCGCGAGTCATTGCCTTTGCAAAATGGTTTTGACCTCGGTTATTCACAAAAATTTGGCGATTTTGGTGTATTAATGACTGTTGGTGCAAAACAAAACGATAGTTATAGAGATTATGATGACTCAAAACGGCAATCTTTTTTTGGAAAAGTAACCTATTCACCATCGAACAGAACTCAAATTGGGTTAATTTCCCTTTTTGCAGTTGAAGACCGTACAGATTGGGTCTATTGGAATTCTTTGGATTCTGCAACCTTACCACCAACAGCAACAGACCGTTCTATACGATTAAATGCACCAAAATTAATGCTAGGAACCTATTGGAAACAAATTTTTTCCGATGCAACATTTATGACTGCACGTGTATCACTCTTTAGAACCTCGTTTACAACCTCACACCCCATCACAAGCCCTGACTATCGCTCTTCGATAAGCAACTCTTTAACCTCTGAAGTACAAATGAATACGCAGTTTGCCTCAGATTTCAACCTAACGTACGGAATTTGGGGACAACAAAACGATGTTGAGTCTTCTATATATAGTGATAAACGTCAACGTTTTGTTGCAGGATATACTCAAGCAGAATACAAACCCATCTCCACGATTACGCTCACAGGAGGTATTCGAGCAGATTATGAACAAACGGACACACTTCAATCTACAGTTCAGTTTAGCCCCAAATTTGGTGCTACATGGTCTGCAAGTAGTGACCTAACTTTCAGAACCTCCTTTGGGAGAGGGTTTCGTGCAGCTATGGTTGCTGAACGATACGCCGCAACAAGGGTAGGACCATTTTCTGTTGTTCCAAATATTGGCTTGAATCCAGAATTTTCGTTTTCCTCAGAAATTGGCGTCAATTACAAAACACAAATTGGTTTACTACCTTTCTTCATCGATTTTTCGTTTTTTGAAAACAGACTTGACCAATTGATTGAACCACGTCTTGAAGCAAATGGAATTCGATTTACCAATATTACCAATGCACGTATCTTGGGGAGTGAACTGAGCGTCAAAACCTTACTCAGTCGTTATTTGGGGATAGAAACTTCAGTAACTGTCATGGATCCTAAAGATTTGTTAGAAAACCAAACACTCCCATTCAGACCAAATGTATTATGGTATTCAAGATTTTTGGTACCAATCAATGAATTCGAATTTCAAGCAGATTACCGTTTTATTAGTAGATTTGAAACCATTGACGAGCGTATAGTTCAATTGGGAGTCATAGAGGATGCCGAAGCAAGAGTGCCAATTCACGTCGTTGATGCGAGAGTAATTTGGAGACCCAAAAGCCTAATTTCAATTCCACTTTCCGCAACGCTTAATCTCAATAATGCATTCAACTATGTGTACACTGAAGTCATAGGAAATTTGGGACAAACTCGGAACATCACCTTACAAGTAAATTTGGAGTTGTAATAATTATTTTTTGTCAATTGTCCTATTTACTATAGTTTTTTACATTATACCTATAGAAGGGGTATTCAATGAAACAGTTTTTGACTATTTCTATACAAATTTTCATTTTTTCCGTTGGAATTTGTTTTTCACAACCCCAATTCAATTGGGAGTACTCAATTTCCAATACGACAAAATTCAGCAATATCGATCCACATTGGGTTGATACTACATACTTTAATAAGTTATTTGGAGCTATAATAAGACCATCTACAAATGCAAATAACGTAACTTCAGTTATCTTAGAAACAAATAAATATGTAAATCCATATTTTTTTATAAATCACGATAATTCTACGTACAATGTAAATTCAATTCCATTTTTAGCAGATTCTTTGAAAAGAAAGAATACAACCTTATTATATTTTGGTATTCATGACAATCAAAAAGTAGCTGAAATACTTCAACTAAGAAAATCCGATAATGCTTATGCTACAGAGGTATTTTGTGTGGACTGTAAAGGAGCAGACTTTTCAAACAACAGAATTCCAAACCTTCCAAATGAATATGAATTGTATTGTATTGCTGAAAAGGAAAAAGGTATTATTACAATTGGAAAAGATTATCATAGTGCTGATCATGTACCAATCATTTTTTCACAGCCATTTGATGCATCTGATAAACCTAAAGCTCCAAAATCTTACCTATTATCAAAATGTGCAAACAGAAACTGGAAATCAATTTATTGCGAACTCAATTCTACCAGAAATTTGTACGCTTTAGTAATTGGTAATTACGAAAATCAGAAAATTATACCAAACAATCAATTTGAAATACGCTATTTTGATACGACCTATTCTGAAACAGTATCAAAGTTATTACATCCAAATCAACTTGGATATCCAAATGACACTTTATTTCCACTCGCTATCCATCATGTAGCAAATGAAGTTGTCGTTACAGGCTCCGTTCGCCATCAGGGAATGATGTTTCCATTTGTTTGTTATTTTGATGAACAAGGTAATAAAGTGAGGCATTCTGTAATACCAAAGGATACTAAATTGATTTCTTCGGCAATTTCCAAAGATAACTCTTCAGTACTTTTGGTGGGAGGAAGAACAGAGGAACAAAATCCAAATTCTTTAGACTTTTATATTGCGAATTTCAACGCTAAAACAAGAGAATATACTGAAACTATTTGGGGTCAAGCAGATAGCAATGATCGATTGGGTGATGTATATGCAGATATCATTGACTCAGTATATATTACCGGTGGAATAAATGATAATCTGTACGTTGCGAATATTCGGTTATTAGTGCCAGTTTCTGTGAAAGAATCACAGAATCAAGAGGATAATTCTACAATTTCAATTTATCCTAATCCATCAAAGGATTTCATTACAGTACGCTTTTCAAAAACATTAGACAACCCTAAGATTATAGAGATTCTTTCGATAGACGGGAAGGTTATGTTCTTGCAGAAATTATCCGAAAATAGCTCTGAAAATGCAATCCAACTATCTGTAAGCAATCTCCCATCAGGGAGTTATGTCTTGACTTTACGAAGTAAGAAAAATGATGTACACTCAAAATCCTTTATAATTGAACGATAATTTTAAAGGATGTTGAAATAAAATCTTTGTTTGGTTGTTTGTATATGTTTTTACAGACATTCTGATTTTTTTCGAAGAAACAACGTGAGATATTTCTACATCCTTTTGTTCGTTTTTGTACCAATAACCGTACTTTCACAGTCGAATATTGGAACGGAATTTTGGTTTTCGTATTTACATAATGCAACTGGTCAGTATTTGAATGTTCGTGTTTGTACAACAACTCCTACAAATGGTGTTTTGCGTATAAATGGAACAAATTACACAAAAACTTTTTTTGTGACTAGAGATTCGATTGTATCCTTTCGACTTCCTTTGGAAGCAGATGTTCCTAATTCTTCCGGTGTTATTAACAATAATTCAATAGTAGTTGAAACCGATAATCCAGTTTCACTTTTCATTTCAAATTATATATTTAACTCAACAGATATTTCGGTAGTTTATCCTAAAAATACTTTAGGTTTTGAATATTTCGCCATTTGTCGTTCTCGTTTTCCAGCTGCAGTTCCATCTCCATCCGCTATTAACATTGTCGCTGTAGAAGATAACACGACTATTGAAATAACACCAACAGGGAATCTTCGAGATGGTGCTTTAGCAGGGGTTCCATTTGAAATAACCTTACAAAAAGGGCAAACCTATCATATTCAGTCCTTCCAAGAAATCACTGGCACTCAGATGCGCTCAGTTAGAAAAGGTCAAGAAACTTGTAAACCCTTTGCTGTTTTTTCTGGAGAAGTACAAGGTCCAATTGGAACAAGTGCAGGTGACCACATGTTTGAGCAATTAACTCCAGCACAAACTTGGGGCAAAGAATTTGTAACAACGCCAATTCCAACAAGACAACAATATTTCATTCGAGCAGTTGCTTCTCGTAACAATACTGTCATTTCAATCAATGGAATTCCAGTTCGTACGCTCAATGCAAAACAATTTTGGGATACAACACTCACACAAGCTGAATATATTACCTCTACTGAACCAATTTCAATGGCGCAATTTTTCACTGCACAATTTGGCAATGGTGGAGCAGATCCTGCAATGGCTTTAGTTGCACCGGTTTCCCAATGGGTAACAGGAAAATATGATTTTTACAAACCTGATGTGGTCAATGATATTCTTTTAGAAGCACGTGTTTTTTATACCTATTCAGCTGTTACATTGACTGCGAATGTTGCAAATCTCAACATACAAGGTGGTTTCCCAACTGGACCTTGGGCAGAAGTTCCTGGTGCTCCGCAATACTCTTACCGAACTGGTGGAGAAAATACGCAAGATGGATTTGTTTTTACAGCCAATTCTGGGTTTCCGTATGCAATTTCTGTGTACGGGTTCTCTCGATCTGGTGCAATGGGTTTAGCCTACAATGCTACTATGGGATTAGTTCCACGTAAAGAATCTTTTGCCATAAATCCAGAAGTTGCATCGTATTGCTTAGGGTTTCCAGTTGATTTTTCTATTACCTCAACTGACCCAAATACAAATTGGTATTGGAACTTTGGTGACGGAAATACTGCTACTGGTGCAAACCCGACCCACATGTATTCTGAACCGGGTGTTTATACGGTTATTTTGAGCAAAGATCCGGTTAATTCTTGTTCAGGTGAATTTGTTACTGCAACCATTACCATTGTTGGAGTTAAATTTGACTTATCCATCAATAGAACCTTACCTCTTTGTCGTCCAGATACCGTCGTTATTTCTGCTCCTGCTGGATTTGATAGTTACGAATGGAATACTGGGAATTCTTCTCGTTCTATAGTTGCTTACCAAGATGGACTGTATATTCTTACAGTCACTGATTCAAATGGTTGCAAAGGTAAAGATACTGTCATCGTTACTTCAGAGATTTGCTGCGGAAACCAAATTAAAAATGGAGAGTTTGAACAAACGACTGTTCTTCCATGTACTACTATTGGTTTTACAACACCAATGAATTTCTCTTGTACACTTCCTTCACAATTTTCGGGTCAAAATCAAGCAACTATTACTGATGATGCTAGTTTGTTTAACGCTAACTTCATCGATAATACTGGTGCAAGAAGTGGAAAATATTTTATCGGTGATTCAAGAACTGGTACACATAAAGTATATGAAACTTCCATAAACGTAAAAATTGGTGAAGAATACTCCTATTCTGCATGGGTTCGAAATGTAGATACTCGAAATATTGGTCCAATCATGGAGTTACGATACGGACCTTCCGAAATACCGCTTGTACGTTCCCAACAACTTCAACTTGATGACGGCTGGGTTCAAATAAAAGGTACATTTATTGCTCCGTTTACAGGTTCTTTCCCACTTTCTATTTGGTCAGTAAATGCTCAATTTGCTGGGTATGATTTTGGTTTGGATGGCGTTGTATGTGAAGCAGTTTCTACTCCATTCCTTTCTCTTAAAAATACTTCAATTGTATGTAAAGGTAATTCGGTTACATTAGCACCAGATTCAATAAATTCCTCGCCAAATGCAATTATCGAATGGAAAAACAGTAGTGGTCAAGTCATTTGGAACGGTTCCAATTATACCTTTACTCCTGATTCGAGTGGTTGGTATTTTTTAACAGTATTAAACCCTGATGGATGTGAAATAACGGATTCAATCTTTGTCACAGTTGCTGAGGCAGAGTATCCTATCATTCAAAGCTCAGTTACTGACCTATGTTTTGGTGAAACAGCGACACTGTCGTTGAGAACCGGTTCTGTCGTTTCTTGGTCGACTGGTGAAACTACTCCAACGATACCAATCTCAATTCCAGGGACTTATTATGTTGATTTTCAATTTGGCAATGGATGTAGAGGAAAGGATTCTATCGTCATTCGCCAAATCCCAACTCTTACGATTGGTGGTTTGGATTCGAGTTATATTTACGCACAAACAGTCGTTGGCGATTTGTATTTTGATACAATTCTTGTTTCTAACCCAACGCCATATCCGGTAACAGTTTACGAAAACGATGTACATTTTGCCTATAATAGCAAAGCATCCATTCCGTTGCATCAATTCCCAATAACGCTTCCTGCGAATGGATCAGCGTCGATAGTTGTCGCATTTTCTCCAAAAACCATTGGAGAGAATAATGATTCACTTACGTTTTTTGCTGCAACTCGATGTGCTCAATTCGTTAAATTAGTACTTATGGGATTAGAAAAATCGCTTTCTGGTGATAGTCGTTGTTTTGTTGCTGTCAAATCAACTTCTGCCACGGCATCGTCATTTTCAGTTCCATTGATGCAATCAGTACAATCGAGCAATGGTGGTGTTACAATCTCCTTATCTCCACAAAGAACAACACCGACATCTATTATCATATCCAATGTAATGGGTCAAATTGTTGCACAAAAAGATGCCTCAGCAAAAGTGCCTTCCGTTGATTTGGAAACGACTCAATTGTCGCAAGGAGTGTATTTCGTAATGGCGACTTCTGGGGCAAATAAACAAACCATTCTGTATTTTCATCAACGATAAATGGAGAAAAAAAGAATCATTCCAAAAGGTGTATGGTTTATTCTCATTCCTACTGTTCTGGGAGTATTATACTATTTTGTGGTGATAGATATTTGGTTGAAAAAACCCATCACCGGTATCTATCACAACATAGTTACTGTGGATTCTTTGCGAAATGAAATTCGCTTTTTTCACGATTTTTACAGCTTCGAATTTGCGGGTGTGCGGCTTGGTAAAACACAAAAGGTATCGGTTTTTTCCATTGATTCGTTGCGTGTGATTTCTTCAAAAGAAAATATTTCAGGTGTCCCCGAAAAGTCGAACAAAACTACTCCTACATTTACCTTACAAGGCTCACCGGATTTTCTTTCTACCGACTTTGCCATAGCGGTTGGTGCCAAAACCACATCCCAACGCTTCATCAAACCAATGATCATCTATAAAGATGCACATCACGCTCTCGTTTTGCATCAAACAACCCATTTTGACGAATCAGACCGTATGTTGTCGTTCATATCGGATTCTGCTACAGTCGTATGGACTGCTCCACAGGCGATTCTCTTCCCAGAATTAGAACTATCTCCGTCTAACCCTACGTCCGCTTATCCAGCCATCGCCAAACAGCTGCAAACCTTTGCAACACGCAACACCATCGTACTTTCCTATAATTCTATCGGTTTTTTACTATTTGATAAAAATACTGGTCAACAACGCTTTTATTATCACAAATAAATGGTATATGGTGCCGTATATGGATATGTTTGCAGAAGGGGTTGACCTTTATTCGGTTTTAAAAGGTATATTTGTTGACAAAAATGAGTAAGTAGTACCGTCAACAGTATAGAAAATATGACAATACAAGAACTTCAAACAGCATTAGAAGCATTACAATCTCCCACAGCAGACCTCACTTCGGCATCATCAACAGCAGTGCTTTCTGCTTTTTTAGATGGTCTTAACGATGGTTCAATCCGATCTGCATCTCCCACTGAATCGGGTGATTGGGTGGTGAATACATGGGTAAAACGTTCCATTTTGTTGCTTTTCCGTGCAGGGCAAATGGTGGATATGAGCGAAGGTGGGTTTTCGTTTTTTGATAAACATTCCATTCCCACTAAACCAATGCAACTGAACGATGGCATTCGCATTGTTCCGGGTGGTTCTACTATCCGTACTGGATGTTATGTTGCTAAAGGAGTGATTTGTATGCCTCCGATGTATATCAATATTGGTTCGTATGTCGATGAAGGTACGATGGTAGATTCTCACGCATTGGTGGGAACGTGTGCCCAAATTGGGAAACGCGTTCATTTGAGTGCTGCTTCACAAATTGGTGGCGTTTTAGAACCTGCTGGTGCATCGCCAGTGATTATCGAAGACGATGTGATGATTGGCGGAAATTGTGGTGTGTATGAAGGCGTTCGTATCAAAAAACGTGCGGTTTTGGGTTCAGGAGTCATTCTCACAGCATCAACTCCCGTCTATGACCTCGTAAACGAAACCGTGCTACGTGGAAGTAGTGTATCGCCTTTGACTATTCCAGAAGGAGCCGTTGTCATTCCGGGTTCTCGAGCAATTACCTCCGACTTCGGGGTAGCAAATGGTTTGGCAATTTCGGCACCGATTATCATCAAATATCGTGATGAAAAAACTGATGCTCGAACTGCCTTAGAATCTGCGTTACGCTAATGGAAATTTTTGATGGCATAATCCACGGATATTTCCTAATTACTCTTATCTCAGGTTTTTTTTCCGGTAGCATTGTTGGATTGTTTGGAGCTGGTGGCGGTATTGTTACAGTACCAATCTTGGTGTATGCATTAGGATTTTCGCAATACAACGCCACCAGATATTCCATGATTTTCATCGGTGCAAATGCTGCAGTTAGTGCCATTAATGCACAAAAAATGAAGCAAATCAAATGGAATAGTGTGTTTACGCTTGGTATTATTTCCTTTGTGAGTGTGTTTTTGTTTCGTACATACCTTGTTCCCTCCATTCCCAAATCATTTACCATATTTTCGCAAACCATTGCCAAAGATACCCTTGCGATGATATTCTTTTCGTTGTTGCTTTTCACTGCTGCGTATTTGATGACCAAACGAAAGGAAGTTGATACGACAGAGGAAGTACAAAATTCACCGTTTAGAACAATATCCTTTGGTGTATTTCTGGGAGCAATTATTGGACTTTTTGGGGTTGGTGGTGGATTTTTGACGACACCCTATTTTGTAGCATTTGATAAACAAAATGTAAAAACAGCCATCGGAACTTCTACTGCTCTATTGCTCATAAATTCTATCGTTGGGATTATTGGTGATTTGATTACTTCACTGAATGTTGATTTGTTGTTCGTTTTGATATTCCTTCTTGGTTCTTTTGGGGGTGTTTGGGCAGGAATCATCGTCAAAAATAGGGTCAGCAATTCTAAATTATCCCTGTTTTTCATCTACTTAGTTTCAACTATTGGTATTGGGGTTTTGGCGAAAGAAGTATACTCACTCTGTCTGAACCATTGATGAGGATGATAAAGATGATGAGGATGATTGTTCACTACAAGTTTCACAATTTAAGATGAGGATGATTTGGAGTTAATTAAGAACTTTTTTACTGCATAGTTCGTTTATAGTATTAGTTATTGTTATTCTCTACTATTGTAGGTGTATTATGGGCAAATTAGAACAATTCATGGTGGTATTTCAATATCCTGAAGTGCCAGAAATGGAGTTTTTTTCGCTTATACCTCAACAACGATTACTTGTTGCAAAATTATTTTTAGACGGCACCTTACTTTCGTACACTTTGAATGAGGAAAGAACGACGCTTTGGGCGGTTTTTTCCGTACCTACGTATAATGCTGCCGTTGAAGCTATCGAACAATTACCACTGACAAAATTCGGAACGTACCAAATCCATTCTCTAACGTTTCATAACGATTTACGTTATACTGTGCCTACTGTTTCGTTGAATTAACAATCACTCCTTACCTTCCAATTGTATGGACAACAATTCCCTCTTTCCTTCAGAACAACAGCGAATTGAAGAACTTCGTATGCTCATTCGCAACTACGATTATGCGTACTATGTCAATGCAGAATCGTTAGTAACTGATCGAGAATATGATAAATTGTTCGAAGAATTACAAGCGTTAGAAACACAATTTCCGCAGTTTCAAAGCCCTACTTCTCCTACACAACGTGTGGGCGGAGAGCCTATCGAAGGCTTTGAGCAGATTGTGCATACGGTGCCGATGTTGTCGTTGGGAAATACGTATTCCAAAGCGGAATTGGTGGAATTTGACCGTCGAGTGTCGCAAGGATTAGACGGAGTTCAATATTCGTATGTGGCAGAGTTAAAATTTGATGGGGTTGCAGTTTCATTGCAGTACACCAATGGCGTTTTGGACTATGCAGCAACACGTGGTGATGGCGAAACTGGTGATATTATCACGCATAATATTAAAACTGTCCGTGAAATTCCTCTGGAAGTATCAGGATCGCTGAAAAACTTCACTGTTCGAGGTGAAGCATATATGATGAATGAGGATTTTCTGCGATTAAATGCAGAACGTGAAGCATTGGGTGAAAAGCTCTATGCAAATCCTCGAAATACCACCGCTGGAACGCTCAAACAATTAGACCCAAAAAACGTAGCAAAACGCCCTGTGAAGGTGGTGTGTTATAGCCTTTATACAAACGATATTCGTTTGGAAGGGCATTACCAAAATTTGCAATTGCTCCATTCGATGGGATTTCCAACACATACTTCTACCAAAGAATGTGCAACCATTGACGATGTGTATAATTTCATTTTGCATTGGGAGCAACACCGTTCTGATTTGCCGTTTAATATTGATGGTATCGTTATCAAGGTCAATTCTATTGCTCATCAAGACATATTAGGTTTTGTTGCACGTTCACCACGTTGGGCAATAGCCTACAAATATGAAGCAGAAAAAGTAACGACGCTGTTGAAAGAAATTACGTTTCAAGTTGGTAGAACTGGTGTTGTTACGCCAGTAGCTGAGCTGGAACCAGTGTTTTTGGCAGGTAGCACCATCAGTCGTGCGACCTTGCATAATGAAGATTATATAGTCGAGCGTGATATTCGCATTGGCGATACTGTTGTCATTGAAAAAGGTGGTGATGTCATTCCAAAAGTATCATCCGTTGTAACGGAAAAAAGAACTGATGCACAAATTTCGTTTGTCTTTCCTACGAACTGTCCGTGTGAACAAAAAACGCATCTTACTCGACCTGAAGGTGAGGCGAATTACTACTGCGTTTCGTCCGATTGTCGTTGGCAGGTGGTACGGAAAATCCAACATTTTGCCTCACGTGATGCTATGAATATCGAAGGGTTGGGCGAAAAAATCGTTGAGCAACTCCATTCGTTAGGGCTTCTCAAAACCATTGCCGATATTTATACTCTCTATAATCATCGTGAAACCTTACAAACCTTGGACAAATGGGGTGAAAAAAAGGTTGAAAATCTGTTTGCAGGAATCGAAGAAAGTAAAAGCCGTCCGTTTTCAAAGGTGCTGTTCGCTATGGGAATTCGGTTTGTCGGTGAAGGTGCTGCAAAACTTTTAGCAAAACACTTCAAAACCATTGAGGCTCTCGAAGTTGCAACAAAAGAAGAAATTCAATCCATCAACGAGATAGGCGATAGAATTGCCCAATCTGTGGTAGATTTTTTACAAGAACAACACAATCAACATACCATTGAACAGTTGAAAATCGCAGGGTTACAATTCGAAGAAGTCGCATTGGCATCCGACGAAGCTTTGTCGCAGAACTTTGTGGGAAAAACATTTGTTATTACTGGTGAATTGTCGTCCTATTCTCGCAAAGAAGCAGAAGTGGAAATTGAAAAACGCGGTGGGAAAATGGTCTCCTCTGTCAGTAAAAAAACAAGTTACGTGATAGTTGGCGAATCCCCCGGAAGTAAGGCTGCTAAGGCTGCCGAATTGCAATTGCCCATTCTTTCTGAGCAGGATTTTTTACAACTGTTACAACAATAACGTGGTACTATCACCAGCAATACTTTCAACTCCAATGTATGGGAGAAATTTCGAACAAGGTTCACACTTTTCTGAGCTCATTCGTGAACCCAAATTTGTTGTGTTTTTGCGACATTTTGGATGTGTCTTTTGTCGTGAAAATATCAAAGATTTGAAAAATGCAACAAAAACTATCCCCAATTTTCCGAACGTGATGTTTGTTCACATGGGAAGCGTTGAAGAGGGGGATACCTTTTTCCGCAAATTTTGGGATGAAGTTCCTGCTATTTCTGACCCTAGCAAAACGTTGTATTCTGAATTTGGAGTCGAGCGAGGTTCGTTCAATGAGTTACTGGGACCAAGCGTTGTAGCGTGTGGATTTCGTGCAGTCGCAAAAGGAAATTTCGTCGGTAAACCCGTCGGAGACCCATTGGTAATGCCTGGAATGTTTTATGTAGAAACAGACACAATTTTGTGGAAGCATCACTTCAAACACATTGGTGATCATCCAGACTTTGCAAAAATTCCTTCCATCCTCAAATTACAACAAAAGCAAATAGCATAAAAAAAGGCGGTTCAAAACCGCCTTTTTTGTTACTTTTACTTTGTCAAAACAAATGAGGTAGTAAGCTTTTCCTTATCTCCATACGATACAAAGTAGAATCCACATGGTAATTGCGAAACATCTATTGAAGAGGAAGTTTGATAATCATTCAATTTCAATAGTTCTTGACCATAAATATTTGATATTGTCAGTGTTCCGTTTATAGCCTTTAGCCCATCTAAACGTATCATTCCAGTTGTAGGATTTGGAGCTACAACTATCTGTGGCTTCGTCGTCTTATCTTGTACAGATAACGGTATACCAGAATACGATGCTGTGTACATATAATAATCTGGACCACCCGTTAGGTCTAAACCTGTTGCGACTATAGTTCCATTACTTGTAGCTGTTACTGCTAAAAATCTACCTAATCTGTCATTCTCATCAAACGAAAATGTATCCTTTGTTACCAATGAATAACCTTTAACAGTAGGTCGGTAAATGGAATTATTTATAAAATCATAATTTTCACCAGCAAGAATTATTGCACTAGAATCAGAGGAGAAGCAAAAATCTCTTGGAAGAGTACTTCCTTTTGTTCCAAATGGAAAATCTACTGATAGTAATTTACCATTATTATTAATAGTTGCTACATAGGGATGGTACATCCTAATTTTACTCAACGACATACCACATACATAGATTTTATCATCTTTAAGTAGTATTTTTCTAACAAAAAGAGCATGAGTCGGAACACCCAAATCAGAAGATGTAAATACATACACATCATTGTTTAAAAATTCATTAGTACTATCTTCAACCAATGTCATACTTGTTTTTGAAAGAACAAACATACTTTGTGCAACCATATCTATATTCAATCCTAAAAGATGATACATTGAATTTGTAGATGGATTGATTTTCGTATCAAATAAAGAGTATTGAGGTACTAAAGAATCAATAACATTTATAGTATCTACAGTATATAATCTGCTAAATTTATCATAAGAACTTATAAATATCCAGCCTTGTTTATCTACATGATTAAAGAGTAGTTTGTTATCGTAAAATAAATTATCATTAGCTTTTCGTAAAACACTCGGCATCAACAAACTGGTACTATTTTCAGTTGGTGAAAAACCTTGTGATATACCAGTTTTATTTTGAAAGGTAAGTGATAACAGTTTACCATAAGGACTTCCAAAACTACTAGGTCTTATTGAAACAAGATGAAAAACATCGTTTTGACTATCATAGTCAAATTGACCCATGCTACTTAGATATCCTATTCTAAATAGCTCTGGGTAATCATAACTATTCCTAATCCATTCTATTTCTCCATTTTTGGTATACTTGAGAATATATGTATACGAAGAGTCTGAACTTATAGAAAGACAAACGTTTCCATCAATATCTGATGCTATCATTCTTCCAAACACTTTCTGTACAGAATCATTATATTCTACTCCCCAATTACGTTGTAAGGTTTGGGAGGATAGAGTAGAAAAAGTTATGAGAAATACAATTATAAGATTATACATTTTAATCTTCTTCTTGACAAGTAAATTTACATGTACCACTAAAAGTGCTTATTACATTATAATTAGAAGTTACAAAAGACGGACAATCTGGTGGTGCAGTATTGGTACATTGACTTTCCCAAACTCCGGTATTAACAACAGGAGTTGTTCTAACAGCCTTATTTGTATTTCTATTAATGCAATACGTATAATACATTATACAACAATTATTTTCAAGACAATCTTGATACCTCTGAGCAACTACATACTCAGAGGTGTTAATGTCTTGTAAAAGGGCTGTGCATAATGACAAACATGCTCCATTAATTAAAACTTGTTGTGTATATGTAGAAGAATTTCTTGGGGTTCCATCAGGATTTGTACAATAATATGTATCTTTTATTACAGGATCTGTTATACTATTAAAAAATTCCTCAAATGCTAATGATAAGATATTTACTTGTATTTGACCCCACATTTGTCTCATAAATATTTCATCAGGTGGTGCATTTAAACCTAAGGGGTACATTTGAGTTAAAAGATTAGTACACCCTCCTAAGTAATTAATGGATTTAACCACAACTACACTAGAAAATTGTTCACATCTAGTAAGTTCAAATTCTACTTTCGCAAAACAAAAAGGATATCCTGGTACAGGAACAATCCTTGTTTCTGTAGTTTTGGTGCCATTTGGACACCAATTATTATGATCGCATCCATGATTTTCTATTTGTGAGTACAAATAATTATTCATAGAAATGAACAATAGCAGAAATATACTGCAAACGAACACATTAGTTATTACAAATCTAAAATTGTAAATAAACTGAAATTTCATAAAACACCTTTTCAAAATTAAAAAAACATACCTATTCAAACGTCAGCAAGGATCGCATATTGTAATAAACAATATATTAACAATAAAATTATTGCTTGGCCAAAGTTAAAATTCTACAATTACTAATATTTATCTTAGTGTTTGTTGATTGCGTTAACAAAACATTCTTGTAGTATATAGCTTCAGATTTTATTGAAAGTAGTAAAGAAACTTAATAAAAACTATAGTAAATCACATATGAATAATTGCATCGATAAAACATATAGTTTAAATTAGAAATATAAAATAAAGATTAAATCATGTCGTTTAAGTTGAATATGTTAATTATTATTATAAGGAGTCTAGTTATGTCTAATTGTTTTTTTACGTTAAACCATCTATCTATAAGTGGGATTCTATTCTTAGTTATTGTGTGTTTTTTATTTAGTTCTAATGGATTACTTTTTGCTCAATTACCAAATCATGGCTGTGATCATTATACGTATTGCATAGGTACGCCAAACTGGAGAACTGAGACAAAAATAATCCCTGTACCAGGTTATCCTTTCTGTTATGCTAAAGTAGAATTTGAATTAGCAAACGACTGTGCTCCTTATTTAAGTATAATTAAAATTAGCAATATTCAGTATATGGGAGGTTGTCAGAATTTATTAATGCAAATCTATCCTTTTGGAGTAAATGGACCACCTAATGAAATTTTCTTAAGGCAATTGTATGGTCAAATTCAAAAAAGCATCTTGGGACTTTTACTAGAAGAAACCTTTGCTCGAGAAGTAACTCCAAATGATAAAGAAAAATGGTACTGTACTAAGCCTGACGGAACTCCTAATGACCATTATGGTCTTTGGCAGCAAGGAATTTTAACAGGTGCTTGTATGTCTGTATGTACCGCATATTTACAAGACAACAATGATCCTACAAAATATATTATTGGTCATAAATATTTAGATTGTGTTGAAAATAATTGTTGTAGCATGATTCATTATTATTGTATCGATAGAAATACAAATAAAGCTGTATTTTTAAATGGGCAATCAGTAAATCATGGTATTAATGGAACAGAATGTATCACTAAAACGCCTCCAGTATGTCCTATTTTTTCAGCTGCTGGTCATACAGTTCTTAGTACTTATAGTGGAAATTGTGAGTTTACTTGCCCGGAGTCGAATTAACATGAAAAGTCTATTAATTTTATTATTTTTTTCATTTTCATTTGTATCTGCTCAAAACTTACAAAGAAACTGGAGTGTGGAATATAAAGACACTGCTCAAAGAGTTTGGGGTACAATGATAGCATCCGATGTAGATGGAAATGTCTGTATTTCCTTAGATTCTGATTCTGCGTTTACGTATATGATAAAATATACTAAAAATGGTGAAATAGAATGGAATAGGCATAGTTACACTTATCCTGTACAATTTCAAGAAAGACGTCCTAACAACTTTGGTACTTTGGAGTACAATAAAGAAGAAAATAATTATCAGCTTCTTTCAATGCGAACATCTACAAAAAAGGATTGGAGTGGTACTTTACTTTTTCTAAAGTTTTTAAATAATATTGGAACTGCACAAGGAACATTTCCATCTCAAAATAGTAGTACAATTAAAATACCCACGTTTATTAGTAAGTTAAAAGACAACAAATTATTAGACAACAACTATAACTTATTTTCTTCAGGAAACAATGACTATTATAGTCAAATTGAAGTTAGTTCTTTCGACCAATTCAGTAGAAAATTCTTTTCAGATACTATTAATATTTTTGATAAAGCTTCTCCATTTTATTCCTTGTGGGATACTAAAATTTATAGAGTTTCTAACTCACTCTTTCATCTTTTTGGATATAATCAAGAAGGAGTACAACCAAATTTCTTTGTAGTTTCTAAAAGCGACTTAAGTATGTTTGAAGACACAACAAATAGTTTGGTCGGCAATGAATTATATACATTTACTTCAAGTGATGTGGGTGTTCCAAACCACGCATTGCTTGTAAGAAAAATGTTACTAAAAAATGACAGAATCTATGTTTGCGGAAACTCACTAAGCGGTTTTAGAAAGTATCATCCATTTGTAGCAACGATACATATCAATGGAGAATTACTTTCTGTAGACTTTCCTTTTGGGAAAGAAAGAAGTATTCTTTCAAGAGATTTTTGCTTTTCATCTGATTCGAGTGCTATAATTTTTGCTGGTGAAAACTTAGAGACGATTCAATCAAATACTATTTTTCGACCTACAATCAAGGGGTTTTCTTTAGTAACTAAGGATACTTTTTCTTTTGATGAAAATGATAGATTAGGTAGATTTTTAGCAGTAACGGCTACATCAAATGGAACTATTGTTGCAACTGGCTTGGATATCACCAGTGGTCCATTTGATTATATGTACACTGCTTCGTATTCTGGTATTCCTTTGTCTGTACAAGATAAACCAAAACAACAACATATCGTTGTTTCTCCAAATCCAAGTGCAGGTGTGATTTTTGTAAATACTCCAGATTTGAAGGTAGGGTCAGCAACAATCTCGAATATCTATGGCCAAGAGGTGATGAAAATACAAAATTATACTTCTCGCTCGAATATCGATGTATCTGCATTACCAAGTGGGTTCTATTATCTATCATTTGGTGACAAAGAGAAAGTAACAACCTCGTTTGTTCTTACTAAATAAGTAAGAAAATAGCATAAAAAAAGGCGGTTTTAAACCGCCTTTTTTGTTGAAAGTATTTTGTATTTATGCTTCGTATTCGGAAATGTCAGGGCAAGTACAAATAAGTGTTCTGTCTCCATGGGTATTGTTGACTCTACCGACTGAGGGCCAGAATTTATGATGTTTCAAGTATGGAAGTGGGTATGCTGCCTTTTGGCGAGAATACAAATGATCCCACTCATCGCTAATCACTGAATAAGCAGTATGAGGAGCATTTTTCAACACATTGTCTTTCGCATCCGCAATACCGGAAATCACTTCATCAATTTCCACACGAATACTAATCATCGCATCGCAGAATCTATCTATTTCCGTTTTAGGCTCGCTTTCGGTTGGTTCGATCATCATAGTGCCTGGTACCGGAAACGAGACTGTAGGGGCATGGAAACCGTAATCAATCAAACGTTTGGCGATGTCTTCAACTTCGATACCATATTGTTTGAACATACGAAGGTCGATAATCATTTCGTGTGCAATACGATTGTTCAATCCAGTGTATAAAGCAGGGTAGTATGGTTGCAAACGTTCTTTGATGTAATTCGCATTCAAAATAGCGAATTTCGTTGCATTCGTTAATCCTTTAGCACCCATCAAACGAATATATGCCCAAGAAATAAGCAAAATTGATGCTGATCCCCATGGAGCTGACGAAACAGCTGGAATAGCGTCTGCAATATCCATCGGAACAACAGCATGACCCGGTAAAAACGGAGCCAAATCTGCAACAACGCCAATTGGTCCCATTCCAGGTCCACCACCACCGTGAGGAATACAGAAGGTTTTGTGCAAATTCAAGTGGCACACATCCGCACCTATTCGGCGAGGTGAAGTCAAACCGACTTGAGCATTCATATTTGCACCGTCCATATAGACCCTACCACCATTTTCGTGGATGATAGAACAAATATCCATAATGGTTTCTTCGAATACACCGTGAGTTGATGGGTATGTAACCATCAATGCAGAAAGTGTATCTTTGTAGAGAAGTGCTTTTTCTTTCAAATCCGCTACATCAATATTTCCGTTTTCATCAGTTTTCGTTACTACAACCTTCATACCCGCCATCACAGCACTTGCAGGATTAGTTCCGTGAGCTGAAGATGGAATGAGAACAACATTTCTGTGGAAATCACCACGAGAATGATGATATTTACGAATAACCAACAGACCTGCATATTCCCCTTGAGCACCTGCATTTGGTTGTAAGGAAATCGCATCAAAGCCAGTAATTTCACATAACGCTTTTTCCAGATTAGTAAAGACTTCTTTGTACCCAGTTGCTTGATCTAATGGTACAAATGGATGAATACCGCCAAATTCTTTCCATGTAACAGGAATCATTTCTACGGCAGCATTCAATTTCATTGTACAAGAACCAAGAGCAATCATCGAGTGAACCAACGAAAGGTCTTTATTTTCCAAATACTTCAAATATCGCATCATTTCCGTTTCAGAGCGATACGTATTGAAATGTGGATGGGTTAGGAACTTATCTGTTCGAAGTAAATCCGTTGATATAGCTTGAGGCAATGAATCAATATGTACAGAAGTTAATGATGGAACAGCACTATTTTTGACACTTGCAAAAACTGAAACTAACGCTGTCAAATCATCGAAAGAAACGGTTTCATCAAGAGAAACACCTATCAAATTCGTTCCAATGTAGCGAAGATTAATTTCATTTTCAAGAGCAGTTTTATGAATTTTTGCTTGTTCATCCGCTGAAACTGAAATCGCAAGAGTATCAAAAAAGCTATTTGAAACTAAGGAATATCCCAAGTTTTGAAGAGAATGTGCTAATAATTTCGTCAAAGAATGGACTCTATTTGCAATCGCTTGTAATCCATCAGGACCATGATAGACTGCATACATCGCCGCAATATTCGCAAGTAATGCCTGTGCAGTACAAATATTCGACGTTGCTTTATCGCGTTTGATATGTTGTTCACGCGTTTGCAATGCCATACGAAGTGCTTGGTTTCCATGAGAATCAATGGAAACACCAATAATTCTACCAGGTATAGAGCGTTTAAATTCATCTTTTGTCGCAAAATACGCTGCGTGAGGTCCACCATAACCCATCGGTACACCAAAACGTTGAGCAGAACCAACAGCAATATCAGCACCTAATTCAGCTGGAGGAGTTAAAAGCACCAACGCAAGAATATCGCAACAGAATGTTATTAATGCACCGACAGCATGAGCTTTGTCGGAAACTTCTTTATATGATTCGACAACACCAAGATTATTGGGATATTGGACAATAACACCAAAAATCGAATCAGTAAATTCAGTAGAAAATACGTTTCCAACCTCAATGGTAATTCCTAATGGCTCGCAACGAGTTTTGAGGACATCTAAGGTTTGAGGGAAAATAGACTCAGAAACAAAAACAGTATGAGCATCTTTGTTTTTACGAGAAGCATACATCAGTGCCACAGCTTCACCAGCTGCAGTACCTTCATCGAGTAAGGAAGCATTTGCAAGTTCGAATCCCGTCAAATCACAAATCATCGTTTGAAAATTCAACAATGATTCCAAACGACCTTGAGCAATCTCTGCTTGATAGGGAGTGTATTGTGTATACCAACCCGGATTCTCCAACAAATTTCGTAATATAACAGGTGGAGTAATAGTATCATAATACCCCATTCCAATATAAGATTTATATAATTTGTTTTTGGAAGAAACACCTTTTAATTCTTTCAAAAATTCAAATTCTGAAAGCGAACCAGAAAGTTGTAAATCTTTTTCTAATCGAATATGTGGTGGAACAGTTTCATTAATAAGCTGATCTAAAGAAGAAACGCCAATAGTTTCTAACATTGATACAACTTCAGGAGCGTCTGGACCATTATGTCGAGATTCAAATGAATCAGTGTATTGAAAGTAATTTTCCATTGAAAATTAGTAAGTATAGTAGTGGTTGAAGGTAAAAATTACCTTCAAAAATTAGGCTTATAAAAAAGTGAAACAAAAGACGAAAGTAAATAGTTGCTATTATTCTACAGTTGAGGTGGTATCAGATTTATCCTCGGTCATCTTCACATAGATAACCTCTTCATTTTGACGAATCATACCATATTGTTCACGAGCAATTTTTTCAATTTCTAATGTATCGTAGGTAAGTATTTTAATATACCCTCGTAAAGAATCCTCAACAAATTTGGCTCTCACCACTTCAGCTTCTACTACCTCTTTTTTTTGTTCCAAAACAAAACGTTGTAATAATCCATATTTATAAAAAACAAAAAATATTGCTAAAATACTGAATACTAAAAAGCCTGTAGTGAATTTGAACCTATTAATAAAATAGATAATTTTCGTTTGTAATTGATCTGACTTTTTTTGTTGAGGAGGTATTGAATTCATACAATATAGTAGAAACAAAACGTAAATAAGGGTTAAAACGACTATTACAGTCTACAAAAATACATATTGTTTTACAATTCTCTCATTCTCTTATGCTGGATAGTAAATTTATTCGAGAAAATCTCGAATTAGTGCGATTGAATATTGCAAGAAAAAATGAAAAAGTAACCATTGATACATTCGAACAATTGGACGTACAACGCCGTTCCATCATCCAAGAAGTAGAAACTCTTAAAAGTAAACGAAATACAGTCTCATCAGAAATTGCTGTGTTGAAAAAAAACAAACAAGATGCAACGGAATTGATAGATGCGATGAAGGTTGTTTCTGATTCCATTAAAGAATTAGATGAAAAATTAGCATCAATAGAAGTGGAATTAGAAAATTTGATTCTTTATATTCCTAATATGTTGCATGAAAGTGTTCCGACAGGTAAAACTGCCGATGATAATGTGGAAATTCGCAGAAACGGTGAATGTGGTGAAAAAGGATTCAGAAAAGATCATTTGGAAATTGCAAAAGAACTATCGATTTTGGATTTCGAACGTGGAGCCAAAGTTTCTGGAAGTGGTTTTGGGTATTATGTTGGCAAAGGTGCTACATTAGAACGAGCTTTGTGGAATTACTTTTTGGATACACATATTTCTGAAAATGGTTACAAAGAAATTTATACGCCATTTATAGTCAATGAGGATTCTATGCGTGCTACAGGTCAATTGCCAAAAATGGCGGAAGATATGTACCATTGCACTGAAGATAATTTATATTTGATTCCAACTGCTGAAGTACCGATTACAAATTTTTACCGCAACGAAACCTTACAAGGTGCTGAATTGCCAATCAAATTAACAGGATTTTCAGCATGTTTTCGCCGAGAAGCAGGAAGCTATGGAAAAGATTCACGGGGATTTTTGCGGGTACATCAATTTAATAAAGTGGAATTGGTGCATTTTTCAAAACCAGAAGAATCTTACAATGAATTAGAACAGATGGTTGTTTGTGTAGAAAAACTCCTTCAAGCGTTACAACTGCCATATCGAGTAATATTATTATGTTCAGGCGACACAAGTTTTAATAGTGCAAAGACGTATGATATTGAAGTGTGGTCACCATGTGAACAAAAATGGTTAGAAGTGTCTTCTTGCTCAAATTTCGAGGACTTCCAAGCTCGTAGAGCGAGTATAAAGTACAAAGATACCCCAAATGCCAAACCGTCGCTTCTACATACATTAAATGGTTCTGGTATAGCTACTTCAAGAATTATGGTTGCTTTGTTAGAGCATTATCAAAAAGAAGACGGTTCAATAGAGGTTCCTGAGGTTTTACGTCCATATTGTCGTTTTGATAGAATTGAAAAATCCTATTGATAGTTATTATAATAGACTTGTCATGCTATGCAAAAAGATAGTAAGAAAGAATAAGCAGTGTGGATATGTGGATAACTATTCTAACGACCGATTTTTGGGATGTTTCCAAATGGTAACAATGTGAATGAAATGTGGATAAGTATGTGGAAAAGGCGGGGTTTATCCACAAAAGGCAGTTGTTAACACGTTATTCACCACTTTTACACGTACTTTTGCACAATATTCGTAGGTTTTTCCACATATTTCATAGTAGTTATAAACACACGTAATTGTGAAATTTTCGTTACATTCACTTAGAATTACCAAAAAAAGCTCTTCAAAAATGAATTTGAAGAGCTTTTTTGCTAAGGGTTATCCACAATTTATTGTTTGATAAACTTACTGTAAACTATGCCATTTCTGTGAGTCGTTTTGAGTATATACATTCCAGAGGGTAAAGAGGTTACTGTAACTTCAACAGAATTTTTGTTCAAAGAACTTGATTCAATTGATTGTACATTCATTACAGAATGTCCAAGTATATTGAAAATTTCATATCCTGTAATCATCTCACCATTGCCTTGAATGATAAGCTTGTCCATAACAGGATTTGGACGTAATGTCACCACATTAGCAGTGTAAATCTCAGAAACTGAAACAGGAGGTGCAGTAAATTTGAATGGATCAGAAAGAGGTGAAATACAACCAGCTTGATTTTCCCATTGTGACGTATATTCACCTGTAACTGTTGGAGTGATAGTAGCAGTTGTGAATTGAGGTAATACATTACCATCAATATACCAATAATATCGTTTTGCTAAAGTTCCAGGAGCTCGTAGTTGTGTAGTTCCAACTAATGAGATTGTTGGTTTAGGGGGTTTAGTTGCAACAGTGACATTCAGAGAAAAATTTCGTGTGCAACCATTACCTGTAATAGACACTGAATATTGCGTTGTAGAAGTAGGACGAACGACAACAGTCTGATTTGCTTTTTCAGGTGCTGGTATTGGGTTAGCCCAATTAACCGTTGCAGTTGTTTGCGGAATAGCATACAACAATAAGGAATCTCCATTACAAATAGTTGTATCTTGTAAAACTGCTGCATTTACTCCTTCACTCACAGTGATAAAGGCATTTTTTGTAGCGGTATTTCCACCAAAAGCATTTGTTACTATTAGCCGAACTGTATACGTTCCAGGAGTTGTAAAAGTAAATGAGGGATCAACAGTAGTAGCATCTACGGTACCGTCATTATTGAAATCCCAATTATAACTTAAAGGTGAATTTCTACTTAGATCGGTAAAATTGACAGTTAAAGGAGCACATCCAGATGTTTTGTCTCCTCTGAAATCAGCAACAGGTAAAGATAATTGACATCCATCTGAAGGAACTTTACGCAATACGCCAAAGGTATCAGATACAGAACAAGACTTTCCAGCACTTCTACTTAAAACCCTTGTACCACCGCCTATATCAGATGGGATATTGAGAACACGCAAATCGGTATTAGGACCTATGCTCCAATTCATTACTTTTTGATTGTCATTTACGTGGGTTAGTTGATGAGCATGCCCCATTTCGTGAGTAACAACAGATTGAAAATCAATTCGACCACCCGTTGTTGGATTTGGTCCAAAATTCCAACCACCACCAGGATTATTATCAAATCTGAAATCTATTTCTTCAACAAAAATATCACCAGTTTCCTGACATTGATTGTAGTATGATTGGGTTACTCCTAAAACACCGTTTGGTAACGGCTGTGTATCATCAAACATAGCAATATTTACACCATCACGAATTGCAGTAGTTCTATTTGTAGCATTTGGTGCAATCGTAAAGTTAATATTCGTTCCACATCGCCATGTTTCCATTGCACGCAAGAAGCAAGAATATGCGGGAGCATTGTTTTTGAAACTCGTAGATGGGGAAAAAGTTATTCCGCCAACACCATTGCTCGAAAGGATGTGAATAAGTGCTGCAGAAAAAGTACCCTGTTGACTAGTTTGAGCAGGAATTTCTGTGGTGTTATAGATAATTTCTATTGGAATTGTTGATTGAACTCCATTGATTAATACAGTACCAGTACCTGCTTTTGAAGGAACTCGAACAACGATTTGAGAATTTGACCAACTTCTGATATTTGATGGATGAACATTGACGAAATTTGCACCTCCATTGTCTGGATCACGAAATGCTAAAGTACCACTATTCCCAAAACCATTCCCAATTATCCTTAACTCGTCACCTGTACCTGCTGTAACAGTAGGTGGCTCAAAGGCAGAAACATTCATAATAGAAGAAGGTTGTACTGCTTTTTTGGATGGAGAAAGTAACTCGAAAGGTTTGAAGCTTTGAAATTGTTGTTTTGTTTGAGAAACAATTGGAGCGTATAGTTGCTTTTTTACATTCGTTACTATCGCAAACGGTGCATTTGCACTTCCTGAAACCTCATCGTATTTGTAGAATCCATGCGGGCTTCCAACAGAAACAAGGAGATTTCCATTTACTTTGTCATTTTGTAAAAAGAACATCCCTTTATCTCCAATTGTTACAGAAACATTTGGTTCAATAACATGAATTTCGTTTCCAACCCTTCCTCCGTCAGAGTAAAAATCGATGGTAGTTCCAACATTTCCTTTGAAGGATTTAAAAATTTCAATAGTATTTTTTGTAACAATTCGTCTTGGGTTATCAATCCAAAATGATTCTTGATTGATAACTTTTCCTTCTACAATAACAGAAGCTTCTTTGATTTTAGTTTCAAGAGATATTGGTTGTAGGAGGCATTGTGCCAACAATGAAGAATTTGAACAGCAAATTGCTATGACGATAACAAAATAGTATAACGTTTTTTTCATCTATAAGCTCTACTCGATTAATAAGTTAGTTAATAGGTTTTAATAAATGACGTATAATACAACATTTTCAATTGATACAATTAATATAATTCCAAAAACAAAAGAAAAAAAATGATTCCATCAATATATAAACCTTCTCAAACCACTACAATTGGTATTATTGGTGGAGGTCAATTAGCAAAAATGTTAGGACTTGAAATTCTAAAAATGGGGATGAATTTTGCTACTATTGAAAATGGCAATCAATCTCCTGCTGGGATTTTTGCACAACATGATTTTACCAATGGGTGGTCTAATGAAGAAGAATTGGAACAATTTATATCAGTAAGTGACATTGTAACGTTAGAAAATGAATTTATAAGCCCTCAAATTCTTCACAAAATAGCAGAACGAAGATTAGTATTTCCAAGACCAGAAACAATTGAAAAAATTCAAGATAAATTCATTCAGAAACAAACAATGTCTTCCGCTGGAATTGCAACAACTCCATTTGAAAAAATTGATTCAATTGAAGGTGCAATTCAATTCGGTAACAACCATGGCTATCCTTTTGTCTTGAAAACTCGTACATTAGGCTATGATGGTTACGGTAATAGAACAATCCGCAATGAAGGTGATATTCGCTCAGCGTGGGAAGCTTTTGTTCTCACTGAAGAACCTCGTGAACTTTTAGCCGAAGCGTTTGTCAATTTTTCTATGGAACTTGCAGTGATGGTCGCAAGGAATAAACGTGGTGAAACAGTTGTTTATCCATGCGTTGAAACAATTCAGGAAAATCACATTTGTGTAGCCGTTATTGCACCAGCAAGGATTTCAGAAGAGTTACAGGAAAAAGCTAAAACTATAGCAAAAAACTGTGTTGAAAGTATCGATGGAGTTGGTATGTTTGGAATTGAGATGTTCTTATGTCAAGATGGTACAATTTTGTTTAACGAAATTGCTCCACGACCACATAATTCAGGACATTATACTATCGAAGCATGTTACACATCTCAATTTGAAAACACAATTCGTGCGGTAACAAATTTACCACTTGGTTCACCAGAGCTTCGATGTGGAGGTGCAGCAATGATAAATTTACTGGCAACAAGGAATGGAAGCGGATTACCAGATTCAATTCTTGAAACATTAAAAGTGCCAGAAGTATCATTCCATTTGTATGGGAAAAAAGATTCTCGAAAAGGCAGAAAGATGGGACATCTCACTGTAACCGCATCGTCAAACGAAGAAGCTTTTACCATTGCAAAAAGAGCATTTCAACAATTGATTTGGTAGTATTGAACCTCTAATGTATATACGTAATTATACTATAATGAATCTTTGATGTTCAATAATATCAAAATACATTCGTATCGTAGTCGAATTGCACAACAATGAAAAATTTGTCATGAAAAAACTACTTTACTTATTACTTTTTTTAGTCTCTACAACGTTGTTCTCACAACAATTATATCATACGAAGGTAAAACAATTTCCTTCTACAGATTATACATATAAAAACATTTTGAAATATGATCAAAATGGAAATAAGTACATTGTTGGTACATTTAATGGTACCACCAATTTTACCTTACAAACTTCACCAGTCAGTACTTCTGTAACAAATTTTGAAATCTATATTGCAAAATATAACACTTCGGACTCACTTATTTGGTTAAAACAAATTCGAGATTCAAACAATTATGGTGGCAGTACATTGACACCTTTAGATGTAGAAATTACATCTTCCGGGTTAGTATATCTTGCATATAGTAGGTATGTTCCACCATCAATTGTTTCATCAATAAAAAAAGATTCAGTTTCATTTACATTTAATGATGCACACAATATCATTAAATTAGATGCAAATGGTAATACTATCTATAATATGGAGTTTGAGGCGAATAATGGTAACCTGTTACTTTATATAAATGATATTGCTTTAGCTCCGAATGATGAATTGTTTGTTACTTCCTTTATTTATGATGATGTAAATATCAATCCTTTAGGTTCATCCAACATTTACATTCCTATCAATAATGTTAGTGGAGATATTGCAATCTGTAAATACAACTCTTCCGGTATTTTTATGCGTTCACGTACCATAGCTGATACACTTTTGAATTCTGTAAATGATTTATTTAGTGAAACAGATAACGACGGAAATGTGTATATTGCAGGGATAATAAATGGTCATGTTGCCTTTACAGCTGATAGTGTTGTTAAAAATGTAAAAGTTGTAGGATTAAATAGAACCTCTGCATTTTTGGCAAAATATAATCGTGCTTTGTCATTAGAATATTCTCAGGTAATAGACCCTCAAAATGCATTAACAAGTGTTCATATAAGCTCATTAATAGTTCAAAAACAAAATAGCAACTCTCTTTTTGCAATTGCTGGAAGAGTTGATCATCCTTTTGATTTAGACCCAAGTCCTAATACAGAAATATATACTCCGTATCCTAGTTCTGTAACATCTTATATAGCATGGTATTCAAAATCAACTGGAAATTTGGTAAGAGCAATCAGATTAGGTGCAGATTCTACACAAACAAGAATACGCAGGATAAACTTTATACCGAATGGTAATCTTATCCTTGCAGGTGAAACGGATAAAAATCAATTAGATATGGACCCAACAGATAGTGTCTATATTCTACGAAACACACAAATTAATAATACTCATTTCATTGCAACATATAATTCTAACAATAGAAGAGCAATCCAAGCTAGACCAATAGTATATGGATCAGGTGAGGGTGATTTCTTCAGAGCTATTGCTGGAACTAATTCTAAAGTAGATATATTAGCTATTCCTTCTGAATATTCTTCAGATACTTTACGTGAGGAATTGTCAGGTTCTCCGTTTATAATACCTGGATCTCATAATGCAGACTTATATGCATCTTTTAGACAAGTTTTTCCTGTCAATGCAGTAACGAATAACCCTTCAAATATTACTCGTATTTCTGCAACAGTTTCTGGTTCTATCAATGATGGAGAAAAAGATACTATAGTCAGAAGAGGTTTTGCCTATTCATTTACCAATGACTCTCCTTTAGTTACCAATGCAGATACCGTTAGGGTAAATGGAAGTTATGGATCTTTTAATAGATCATTACAAAATCTCACTCCAAAAAGAACTTATTACTACAGAGCTTTTGTCAGTACTCCTTCAAGAGTCGTTTATGGTGTTATAGATACATTTACGACACCATTTGTGGTTGATACAGTCAAAGCACTTAGTGGAGTAATTAATAATCCTCCAACCTCAGTAACGTTGAATTGGAATTTTCCACAAGAACGGTTAATAACAAGAAAGTTTTACATATACAGAGCAACTGACTCAACTACAAATTTATCGAATTTTACTCTCATTGATTCTGTTGCAAGAGATACTACGGACATAGCACAGACCTATACTTCATCATCATTAATTGGTGGAAATCGATATACATTCTATGTAATAGCAAAAGCTGATACAATAGGACCTCGTTCACCATTTTTTTATGCTTCATTACCAGCAGTTCCAACAGCGTTTTCAGCTACAAAAGTTCTTGATACGACAAAATCAATCACACTTTCTTTTAGCTTAGCAGCTTCTGATTCTGCTACTCAACGTTGTATCATTTATGCAGTAAAAGGTACGGCAGCAGATTCTGCACAAATGATTGCAATCGATACAATTGTTCGTTTGAATAAACAAACATTATTTACCAAAAACTATAGAACTCCTTTTGGGAAACGAATTTTTGATGGCACTTATACGTTCAGAGTAAGAACATTGTCGAAAAACGTCATCAGTGAACCAACGCCATTTCAAACTGTTGTTTTTGCTCCAGATACGTTGCTGATTGCTACAACACCAAAAGATTCAGCTTGTCAAGACTTTGTATATCAACAAAATATCCAAACCAAATATACAGGAATAGGAGAATTAATCTTCAGCCTTGTTGGAGGACCAAATGGAATGACCATTGATCCAAATACTGGAATGTTAGCATGGACTCCAGATACAGAATCATTACCACTGTCAACAGTGGTTGTCAATGTTCAATCCGAGTATAATCCTGCCTTAAAATCAACATTGGAATATAAAATACGCAAAGTTGATTGTACTCCTCCACCAGAATATAATGTTGCTTGTGGGGTGTTGAATGTTGTAATTGCAGGAGCCTCTGGCAGTTCAAGCACCGTTATTGCAATTAAAGTAAATGAAAATACGCAACCAGACGAAATTATAGAATTCAAAAAAACTGGTACAGATACAATTCGTTTACCGCTACCAAAAGGATTATATCAAGTATCGTTACTACAAGAAAATGGTGAAAAACAATGGTATAATGCGGTAGAAGAATTTGAAAGTCCAGATGTAACAATTGTTTGCGATGATAGCGTTCAGGCCAACTTCACATATTTTGTAGTAGATACAACTCCTATTACATTTTCTGGAGTTTTGAGAAGTGCATTGAATAATGACCCCATTGTTGGTTCTGTTCGATTTTTGCCTACAACATCCATTGGTACAACCGTTGACGTAGCTACCGATACGAATGGAGTTTTTTCAGCATCATTAGTACGTAGAGGTGTTTATTATGTTCGAGCATCCGCAATTGGATTTTTACCTACATTTTTAGATAGTGCTTCCAATCCTATTGAATCTCGAATTGTTGGACCATTTGATGACAATAGTTCTGATAATACCATTACTATGAAACCTCGCTTAGCTCAAGCGGTTTCAATTCGTGGTGTGTTGTTAGATGAAGCAGGAAATAGACAATCAGGAATTGTTGCTGCATATAAAGTTACTGAACCAAACGGTCGAAGAGATTTTAGTGGACTTGCTCAATATGCAATATTAGTCGGAAAAGACGGAAATTGGACATTAGACAATTTGGAAACAGGTGGATATATTATTATAGCAATTCCACTTACAGGGTTTGCATATTCACGTACCCACGTTGGTGGATTCTATGCATCAAACCAAAACTTATTAGTGGACAAATGGGAAGATGCAACGATAGTCCCTGTACTATTTAATGGGGTACCATTACCATCGGCAATTAAATTTCCTTTGAGAACTGCACGACCTGGAAATGCTTCTTTCTTTGGATTAATTTCTCGTGATGAAGGACTTGTCAAAGGATTAGTTTCACCTCTTTCAACGATTACCGATCCTGGTGTAATTATTATGTTAAGTGACCAAAACAGCAAACCTGCTGGATTTGGAATTTCAAACAATCAAGGATTAGTTGGTATCACAGGACTTTCTGGTGGTACTTACAATGGTACTGCTTCTAAACCAGGACTAAACTCAATTGATTTTACCGTCGAAATAGACCCTAAAAAACGACCAGATACTGTCTTAATTACTTTGGATAAAACACCATCAGATCCACCTGTATCTGTTGCAGAAAAAGGTATGTCAAGTTTTACAGTATCTCCAAATCCGGTGCAATCATCAATGACAATTGCATTCGAACAAGGAAATGTAAGTTTTGTAGAAATTATGGATCTCTCTGGAAAATCCATAGCGACAATTCCGATTTTGAGTCAAAACACATCGTCATTACAACTATCGACAATGAACATTCCAAACGGAGCTTATTACATCGTCGTTACATCAAAAACTGGCAGTGAATCAAAATTAGTCATCATCCAAAAATAATCTCCACGAGAAATATCTCTCAACTAAAAAGCAGACCATCGGTCTGCTTTTTTTGTATTTTCGTAGAGACGCCCTATGTGGGCGTCTCAATAAATTACATTGTATCTTCTTCAATTCCCGAAGTGATGACAGATTTTGTAGCCTCCGATTTCAATCGGGGGTGAAATGGTGGTCTGGTTTCTTCTCATCTGAGACGTAGCATGCTACGTCTCTACAATACTGTTTAATTCCAAAATAATCCCCTAAACTCCTTGATATGAATCTATATCGACGACGATTCGAACAGTAGATGAGCCTTTGATGTTTTTGAAGGTGGTGAGGCTTTGTTGCAGTGCAGAACGAAAATACCATCCTGATGGATCTAATGTTTTGTTGTTTTTGATGATAATAAGCGAACGATACATTCCCTTGAGTTTTGGAATGGTTGGAATGGTGGGACCCAGTATTTCGAAAAATTCGTTTTCTAATTTTTTGAGTATTTGTACAAAAAGCTGAGCATAGTTTTTAACGTCAGCATCATGCTTATGCGAAAATTCTATGCGAATAAATCGGCAAAAAGGCGGATAATTGCTCAACCGACGCATCTCTAATTCATTCTGAAAAAATGAATCGCCACTATGCGATACCAAGGCTGTTATCGCAGGATGATGAGGTGCATACGTTTGAACGACTACCTTTCCCGGTTTGGAGGCGTGTCTTCCTGAACGACCTGCAACTTGTGTGAGAAGTTGGTATGTGCGTTCAGTAGCTCGAAAATCAGGATGAAACATCGACAAATCCGCATTAATCACTCCAACCAATGTCACTCGCTCGATGTCGATTCCTTTTGCTACCATCTGGGTTCCGAGCAATATATCCGTTTTTCCAGTACTAAAGTCGTGGAGCATTCGCCTTTGCGAACCTTTGCGAGAAGTAGTGTCAATATCCATTCTCGATATTTGCACGTTATATGATTTAGGGATTATATCCATCAACATCTCTGCAATTTTTTCCGTACCAGCACCCAATTCCACCAAATCATCAGAATGACATTCGCCACATCGACTGCTTGCTTTTTGGGTATATCCACAATAATGGCATCGGAGGAGTGAAGTGTACTTATGATAGGTTAACGGTATGGAACAGTCAATGCAATGATGGATATGCCCACACGAACGACATTGTATTATAGGTGAATATCCACGTCGATTCTGAAACAAAATGATACCTTCTTTTTTATCTAAGGTTTGAGTTATGGCATTCAAAAGTGTTTCAGAAAAAAGTCCATTCATTTTTTTCAATTTGTGCTGTTCTGCCATATTCACTATCTCAACACTCGGCAATGTTGCTCCATCTGCTCTGTTTTTGAGTGAAAGCAAAGAATATTTTTCATACACTACATTCGCATAACTTTCCATAGAAGGCGTTGCTGAACCCAACACAACGACTGCTTGCTCCAATTTCCCACGAACAATAGCACCATCTCGAGCGTTATATCGAGGTGCGGGTGAATCTTGTTTGTAGGTGGGTTCATGCTCTTCGTCAACGATAATCAACCCCAAATTTTCCAACGGTGCGAACAATGCAGATCGTACCCCCAACACAATTGGTTTTTTATTTGTTCGGATTTGTCGGAAAGAATCATAGCGTTCACCTTCGGACATTTTACTATGCATTAATGAAATCATTCCAGGAAAAGCACTCGTAAATCTATCCAACAGTTGCGGAGTAAGTGAAATTTCCGGCACTAAAATAAGTACAGTTTTTCCTAAGTGCAAAGCAGCACGTATTGCCCGAAAATATACTAAGGTTTTTCCACTTCCTGTGATACCATGTAACAGAAAGTTTTTAGGTTTACCAAGCTCTATCGCATCGATAATTTGATTAGCAGCGTGTTCTTGTTCTTGAGTTAATAAATAATTTTCTTCTTCACTATTGTGGAGTTTCTGTTCTTGTGAGGTTTTGTCAATTGCTCGGTTTATCTCGATGTCAAATACCTCTACAAGTTGCTTTTTTTGTAAAGATTCGATAACACTTACAGTCACCGACAAATCCTTCAGCAAATGAGAAAGTAACACAATTCCAGTTGATGTGTTATTAGAAAGTAAAAGCAAATGTGAAAAAACTAATGATTGTTTAGCAGAAAAACTATCCAACTCTTTTGAAACGGTTTCTCTGTCAAAATCAGGTTCTAAAACTTGTTTTGAGAGCTTGACAGCTTTTTGACTTTTGGGAGTAATACTATCTCCCAAAACTTGAGTACATAGGATATATCCGAGATGTTCAAGGGCTTCTAATTGGAACTGGATATTCGACCCAAAGTGTTTTTGAAGTTGTTTTATAGTTAGAACTTTAGAGTTGGATGCGAGAATATATTCTAAAAGTTTATGGCGTTTTGGTGCAGTTAATTCAAGATGAGCTAAGACTTCCTTTGTTATTATGTCTGCGACTTGAACTGTTACTGTACTTTCCGGCGACATTCCTTGCGGTAATGCTGCTTTTAGCACCTCACCCCAAGAACAAAAATAATATTCTGAAATCCATTTCGTGAGTTGTAATATGGGTGGAATGATGACGGGAGCTTCGTCCAACACCTCGAGTATGTTTTTGAATTGTTCTTGATTTGGCTCATTGTGAACCTCTTCGACAACAATACCGGTGACGATTCTTTTTCCAAATGGAACTAATACCCTACACCCAACCAAGGTGTCGTGTGTAAGTACTAACGTACAGCGATAACTAAATAATTGGTTCGTTGGATTGGGAATAGCTACTTGGTAGACTGAGTTCATACAAACAACATACGATTAGTTCCGAATTTTGTTTGTAGTGAAGGCAAATTTGAAGTGAAAATGCAACATATAGAAGTAACAATAGAACAGAATATTGCGACCGTAACGCTCAATAGACCCGAAAAACGTAACGCACTAAATAATGAAGTCGTAGCGGAATTGACGGCGATATTTCGAGATATTTCAACCAATGACCAAGTCCGAGTAGTCATACTTCAAGCAAATGGACCTGCATTTTGTGCTGGGGCAGACTTGGAGTATTTGGAACGAATCTCACAATTGAATGTCATTGAAAATATTGATGATTCAAAACAATTAGAACAGGCATTGGCTACTATCTACCAATGTCCAAAGCCAGTTATAGCAAAAGTACAAGGACCAGCAATAGCAGGAGGTTGTGGTTTAGCAACCGTTTGTGATATCGTTGTCGCATCAAAAGAAGAAGCTTCTTTTGGTTATTCCGAAGTGAGAATAGGATTTATTCCAGCAATTGTAATGGTCTATTTGCTTAAAAAAATAGGCGATACACGTACTCGAAGAATGATGCTCACTGCTGAAGTGATTACTGCCGATGAGGCATTTGCACTCGGATTAGTGTCCTATGTGCACCCAAAAGAAACAATTGATAATGAAGTTCTCAATTTAGCAAAAAAAATGTCGAAGTTTAGTGCATCTTCTTTACACTTAAGCAAAGAAATGTTGACCCAACTTCATGGAATGTCCTTAGAATCTGGTTTGCAATATGCAACAACAATGAATGCACTGACCAGAATGACTGAAGATTGCAAAAATGGTATTCGATCTTTTTTACAACCCAAATAATGTTTTAACCTTTTAGGAGATTATTGTGATACAAACCGCTCTTGTCATTTTATTACTTTTTGTTCCATTTGTAACATTCGCTCAAAGTACTGTTGTCTTACAGGGCAAAATTTATAACAAATTCACTGGTAAACCTGCTTCTGTCGAATTCAACGTCAGCAGTAGCGGTGGTGAAAAATCAAAAGGTAAATCCGATGTGAATGGCGATTACCAACAGACCGTAAAAGCTGGTGAGACCTATACTATTAAATTTAGAAATTATAATGTTCTCAATCAGACCGAAGAAGTATTTATCGAAAATAAAGGTAAATACTACGAAAAAGATCATGATTTTCGTGTTGGTGTCTTAGAACAAGGATTTTCCCTTTTTGCCGTTCATGGATTTGAAAACAAAACTGCAAATCCAACTTCAAGTTTTAATTCGTTGATAGCGGAAGCAAAAACCTTACTGAAAGAAAACCGTACCTTAAAATTAGAAATTGTTGCTGCATATGATGAATCAAAGATTGTGAAAAAATCAGCTCCCGCAAAAAAAGCAGATGCAAAATCAAAACCAAAAAAGGGTAAGTCAAAAGCAGTTGAAGCTCCTCCTGCAAGTGTAGAAATGGAAGAAATTGTTCAATCTCCAGTTTCTGATGCTATCCTTGAAGCGAGAAAATCCGTTTTAGAAAGTAGCTTCTCGGATGTAGAAAAAAAACAAATCACCTTTTCTACGCGAAAAGAAGGAGTTCAAGGAGGAAATGCCATTATCTATGTTGGCGAAGTCAAAGACCCTTTCCAAAAATAATCAAATTTCGTAAGCCCCATTTGGGGCTTTTTTTGTGTAGAAAATCAATTCCCCTCCAATGGTGGTGTTTCTGAAAGGAAGGAGTCATTTTGGGTTCCCCTCTTGAGGGGTGCCCGTAGGGTGGGGTGGAATCTTTTCATAAAATCCCGTAGGGATGACCAATATTGTAACCCCCGATTATAATCGGGGGTGGTTAGTCGTGGTGGAATCTTCCAACCCACCATCCTGAGATTCCCTCGCCCCATTGGGGAGAGGGTTAGGGAGAGGGGCATTCTGCATCTAAGACGCAAAGCATTGCGTCTCAGACGAGATTTATATGTAAAAAAAAAGACGCCCAAAACGAGCGTCTTTACAGTACTAATTATACTTTCTTTTATTAATTTGTTTTCAATCCGGCATTAGGGATTTTAGTGTAGACAGTTCCTAATACTTGTAAATCATTGATATTGTTTCCAGCTGGGATAGTTATTTTTGATCTCACTCCTGCATCATTGGTCGTACCATCGAAATAGCAATTGAGGAAGTTGTAACTTATGCTTGCAAGAATTACAAATTTTGCATCAGTTCCCATCAAATTACAATCAGAGATATAACCAACTTGTGTCCCAGCAGCATCAGAATCTAAAGAAACTTTCCCTACTAACTCACATAAATCCAATGCTGCTGTAGATGGATTACGTAATTGAACTGACGTTCCATTTTTTGCGACGATTTCGCAAGAAGTTAAATCAATTTGACCACCTGTAGCATTATAACCATTTGTATTTCCTTCGATGTAGCAATTAGAGAAATCAATGGAAGAATTCGCAGTATAATTTACTCCGAGATTCGTATTATAGACAATACAATTAGAGATAGAATTATTGATAGAATTTGTAATGTTTATTCCTGTAGTTGTAATATTACGAACAATAATTCCTTTCAACGTTAATGATGCAGCTAATTTAACACCACGAACAGTCATTCCATTATTACAATTGGATATAATGGTTTTGGTTACTGACCCTGCAGCTTCGTCAAGTGTTAGAGCAGGATTATTTCCAGAACCTGCTCCTGATATGAAAACATTGTTCAATGTAACATTAGAAGTCAAAATACCAATATTCCCCATATAATCAGTTGAATTATCACTATTAACAGTGATTCTGATTGGTTCTGAAGAAGAATTAGCAGTAAGGGTCCCACCATTCAAAAACGTAATACCAGAACCTGCATTTACTCGAACTCTCACACCATCACTGATGGTTATGGACGTTGGGCTAATAGAACCTGTAACGACATAATCTTGGTCTTTTACATTCCAATTGAGCGTTTGCCCTTGACCCGCAGGAACAGTAATGACAGGTTTTGTATACAATGTACCCAAACCTTTGGATGTTTTATTATAAACATATTTCCATGTATAATTAGGATGAGTTACTACTACAATGTAGTTATTCGAGGTAAATTGGGTTGTATCAAATACAAATCTACCTGCTGTATCTGTTGTTACTTTTTGTAACGGAGTTCCACTATATCGATGGTCAAATGGAATAGTAGCAGAAGTCTCAGTTCTAAGCGAAGGAGACTTTGCACGTAACGAGGCAACTGTTGCATCCTCTGTTGGTTGAGCAAAAAGCCACACATTTGCACCAACAACGGGAGAATTAGTGGTCGAATCTTTAACAGCTCCTGAAAACCCAGGATAACTGTTATCCCCTCCATTACCTGGATCGATTGGTGTAACTGTTTCCTCGCAAGAAGATAAAAGAATAGTCAGAACAATGGTTCCAACTAAAAGTAGTAAGGATGAACGTTTCATCAAATTCCTTTTTATTTAATTATATAAAATGATTCAGTTGTAATATCAAAGTCGGTTTTTATCTGAATAAAATACATTCCTTGAGTTAAAGAGTTAATGTTGGCAGAAAAGGTATGTTCACCCATTTCTTTCCATCCTTGAAATATTTGCTTAACTTCGTTGCCTAAAATGTCATACATTTTTATATTTAAAACGTTAGATTGATTCAATAACACATTAATGTCTACTTTCGATTCAAAAAAGTTCGTTTTAATTAAAGTAATATTTTCTACTTGTTCATTGACAGATGTAAAGGTTCCCAGATCAAATTTAACAAGAAAAACATCAAAATCTCCGAAAGTATTATTTGGCTTAAATGAATTTGGGGTCGCAATATCAACACTTGACTTTGTACTTCCATAAAGATAGAGTTTATTGTTTTCAACTAAGATAGAATTGGCATAATCAAAATGATTACCACCATAATATGAACCAAATTGTCTATCGCCGTTTGGACTAAATTTGACAAAGTAAGCAGTTGTATCTGCAACTTTCGAAGTTTTATATGCTCCTGAAGTAGCAATTAAATCGTTTGAGCTAGATGATCCACAAAAGTATATATTTCCAAAATTATCGGTAGTTGTACTCAAGGCGTTATCATTACCTAATCCTCCATAATACGTTCCCCAAATCCTATTTCCATTTTTGTCAAACTTCACTAAAAAAGCATCGTAATAGTTCCCACCATGAGTCCGTTGAAATGCTTCTGAGGAAGATATATTTGCTAAAGAACTTGTAGCTCCACACAAATATATATCCTCACCATTAAATGTTGTAACTTCAGTGCCAACATCATAGCCACTTCCTCCATAATACGTTGCCCATTCTCTAAAACCATCAGGAGTAAATTTTGCTAAAAAAGCATCAAAAAAGCCATTCTGATTTTCTTGAAAAGACCCACTTGTTGCAATGCCTTCAGATGATCTTGTTGAACCACAAAAATAGATAAATCCGTTTTTATCTATTGTTATACTACTTGGTTCATTACTCCCATTTCCTCCGAAGTAGGTTCCCCAAATTCTTTCTCCAATACTGTTAAATTTAGTTAAAAAAACATCTTGTTGACCTGATAAAATTGTATCAAAGGAGTTTTCTGTTGCAATGGAATTAGTAGAAGAAGTTGAACCACAAAGATAAATATCTCCATTTTCATCTATGGAAAGCGAATTTCCCCAATCTGAGTTAGAACCTCCATAATATGTTCCCCATACTCTTTTACCAATTTGATCAAACTTTACTAAGAACGCATCATTGTCACCCCCAAGAGTAAATTGGTGTGAGCCTTCTGTCGAAATAGCATTTGATGCTTTAGTGTTTCCACAAACGTATATGTCTCCTAATTTGCTGATAGCAATATCATTTGCCCCATCTTCATGATTTCCTCCATAATAGGTACTCCATATTCTTACACCATTACTATCAAACATAGCAATAAAGGCATCAGAATATCGCTCTAAAGTAGTCTGATGTGCTCCTGTACTAGCAATAGTATTAATTGAATTTGTATATCCACATAAATAAATATTAGTAGAATTATCTATTGCTATTGCTGAACTTGATTCTTCTCTATTACCGCCAAAATATGTGCTCCATACCCTTGTAATTGGTTCTATGACTAATGGTAAATGATTGTTATAATTATCTACAGTGAAAGAGATTGTAGAATCTACATTTTTACTGTACTCACTTGAAACTAATTGTACGTTTTTTCCATTTAATTGACCAGATGTATACGATAGTGAATTTTCTAAGTGAAACGATTTTGGTGCTTTTTGTTCTATGGTACCAAATGGTGTAGAAAGAATCAAATCTCCATATTGGTTTACTTCTACAGTAGTTGCTCCATCAAAGCGAAATCGAATATCTTGAGGATTTGCACCAGGTTTTACTACAAAATCATATTGAAATTGATTCTCGATATTAGAATACAACACTAAATCTATATTTTCAAACACATTTTCAATACAAATTGATCTATAATTTCTTACCTTAGATATGCCATTTGGACAGTGAGCTAAGTAATAATTAGTATAATCATTTGAAGCTTCTAAACCATGTATATTTGATGGAGTCAATGAATGAATTAGATTCAAATCTAACCGATACGTTTCAACAGTTTGAGGGGAAGCTTTTGAATATAAAAATTTTTCAAATCGAAAATCATTTGTCGAATTTCTATTCTGACTTAGGAGTGTATCACACCGAAAAAAATTGAAACTTATTCCATCCTTACGAATTGATATTGTCCCATTTTCAATTTGAGCTACAAAAAGAACATCAGTGTTTACTTTCCCATTTTGGTCGCTTATCTGTCCAATATTTTCAGTAAAATAGATTGATTGAGAAGATTGAAGAAGCTTTTTTGTCACATCGTCATGATTTATTTGATGTGACAATACATTGAAATAGTTAGTAACAAGAATTACTCCATAGACTAATCCAATAACCAAATATCTGTTATGTTTCATTCTTGAGTTACATTTCTTTAATTATTTATTGAAAATCGCTATATCTACGAATTGCTGGTGGTATCCACCAGTGATGCACAAAATATCCCGGTCTTACAGTTGAAAATCGGACGCTCTGTAAACTTTTGTTGTATCCAGCAGTGTATTGTTGTAACCACAAGAATGTATATGGTTGTTCTTCATGAAGTATTCGTTGAATTTCAAACATATATTCTTTTCGTTTTTCTGGGTCAAATTCAATTCGGTTTTTTTCTATTAATTCATCAACACGAGCATTAATAAAATGTACATAATTAGAGCCTTTGTTTTTTGCTTGTGATGAATGCCAAATTTGAAACAAATCTGGTGGAACATTGTCATTTATCCATGCACCAATATAAGCATCATATTGTCGAGAACGAAGATTTTCCAAAAAAACTGCCCATTCTAATTTTTGAATTTCTGCTTTGACACCAACCTTACGCATTTCCTCTATCAGAAGTAACATCAAATTTTCACGAGTTTCATTACCAGAATTTAACAAGAAGGAAAACGCCATATCTTGACGAGTACCATTGATGGTTTTGTCCAAAATTCCATCACCATTCGAATCAGTCCAACCTGCTTCTGCTAAAAGTTTTTTTGCTTTTTGAGGGTTATACTCATATTCTTGTAAGGTTGTATCATATTCAGGTCTACCTTTGTAAATTGGTCCAATTGTCGATTTGGCAAAGCCTAACATCACCGTACTCATGAGTTCTTTTTTGTCAACTAAATGAGAAAAGGCTTGTCGAACACGTTTATCTTGAAAAATAGCTTTTTGCATATTCCAACCTATGTACATATATGAAGGAACATCGTATTGAGCCTTTGCCAAATATGGCGTTGATGCAGTATCCAAAAGCTCTACAAACATTCTTGGTGGAATCACCATAAAGTCAATATCTGCATTTTTGAGAGCATTCACAGCACTTGTTCGGTCATTAATTGGACGCCAAACTAATCGTGAAGGGTAGGACGTTTGCGATGCTACGATACCCTTTCCCCAATATTTGTCGTTTCGTTTCAAGCGGATTTGCTCATTACGACGCCATTCTTCAAATACATAAGGACCTGTTCCAATCAAATATTTGGGTTCACGTTTCAATTCGTTTTTGCCGAACCATTTTGCAAATTCACCAACAGCACTGTTTTTTTCAGCTTTTTCAATGTCGTTAATGTCTTCAAAACTATACTTATCTGTCAAATTCGTTGGGTCAAAAAGATGTTTTGGTAAAATTCGAAGCGTTCCTATAAAATCACCTGCCATAAAATACGGTTTTTTCATGGTAAAAATGAGCGAATTATCGGGTGCAACTGAAACATTTTCGATGTCATTGTAATAATTTCTCAATGCTGCTGCATCAATTACAAGCGGATTTTTCACAGCTTTGAAGCTGAAAATCACATCTGAATTGGTGAGCGGTTTACCATCGGAGAAGTAAATCGATGGTCGTAAACGAAAGGTATATTGTTTTTTGTCTTCAGATAAAATTGGTAATGAATCCGCCAATACAGGATTCAATTGTGCTGTATATGGGTCTAATTCGAGTAAGGATTCAAATATTTTTGGGTAAATCTCTTGACTTGCGGCATCATTGACGGTAAAAGGATTCAACCCTTCTGGATCTGAAAGCGTATGAATTATTAGCCAATCACCCGGTATTGGCTTTTCGTTTGGTGACATTGTTTTAAGAGCGTTTTCAATAGCTCCAAAATTCTTGTTTTTCACACAAGAAGAAAGAAACAACGATACTATAAAAACGCTAAAAAGGAGGAAAAATCTCATTCGATTCTTTCTAAATTGACTATCATTTTTTTCGGATAACAACGAAAATACACTATTTCTCAGTAAAAATAAAATGAAATACTTTTGAAAGCCGTTTGATACTATGATTTACAACATAAATTCGGATAATACAGAGCATTACAACGTTGTTTGAAATGAAATTTCGTATTTTTGTAATAGTAATAACACATTTTTCAATAGATAAGGTACTCTCATGAAAAATCGACATATTCTTTCAGCAATTTTGTTGCTGTTTTTGACTGTTGTTTCGACTCTTACCGCACAAGAAAAAAGTAAAATATCATTAGGATTGGGTGGAGGTGCAACATTCAACTTCCAAAATCCGAATTTTAGAGCCAGTGTTCTAACTCCAGGTGGAACAATTGGTTTTGTACCATATAATAGAAGCGATTTTGGAGTAAATGGCTATTTTAGTGGATTACTTAATTATACTATCAACAGTCGTTTTACTTTAAGTGGACGATTTGGGTTTAATGGAGTGAATGGGACAATTTTCGGTAATGATTCTTTAACAAATCCCGGATTGGTAGACACAATTACTTCAGCAGTCAATCTTCAATACTTTGAGATTTCACCAATCTTGTCGATTGGATTACCAGAAATACTTCCAAATTTGAATGCCTTAGCTGGTTTCGAATTTGGTGTACCTCTTACTGCTACAACCGGCTCACCAGATGGTTCAGTTGTAGTAGATGTTCTGTCTCCAGCGTCACGTTTAGCTATTGCCTTAGGAGTAAATTATAATTACCAAGCTACTCCTACTGTTTCTATTCAACCAGAGGTAACGTACCGTCTTCCAATTGCTCAAGTTTCATCTGACACACTTTATAACTCTTGGAATGTTCCGCAATTACGTGCTGGTATTAATGTAATGTTTTCTCTGTTTGGTTCACCTGATACTCAAGAACCTACTCCTGAACAAACTGCTTCTGATTTGAATGTGGGTATGAAAGAAGTTGGATACTATACTAAAGAAGGTGCGTATTTGCCTGTAAAAGAACTCTACGTAGAAGATGTGCAATTAACTCAAATGTTTCCGTTGATTCCGTATGTTTTCTTCCCTACACAAAAAGCAACAACAGATGAGACTGCACAAGTGTTTGTTCAAACTGACAACCAAAGTGGTCAAGCAACTACAGTTGAGTTAGTACCAGATGCAGTGGAAATCAATAGATCTACTTTGGATATCATTGGAACAAGAATGTCTTCGAAACCAAATGCAAAATTGACTATTACTGGTACCAATGATGGGAAAACTGAACGGAAAGTAACTGGTTTGTCAGCGAAACGTGCAGAATTTGCAAAAGAGTATTTAGTGAAAAATTATAAAATCGACCAATCAAGAATTACAACAAAAGCTGTAGAAGTTCCTGAAAAAGCTTCTTCACGAACATTAGATGATGGTGATGCTGAAAATAGAAGGGTGGAATTTGCATCAAATGACCCAGAAATTTTAGCACCAATCATTATTCAAAGTGATAACCAACGAATTACCGATCCAGATTTGATTGAATTTAGACCTATAGTAAGTTCTACAGAACCTATCAAAGAATGGAAATTAGCCGTTGAACAAGATGGGAAAATTCTTCGTAATTTCAGCGGAATGGGTAATGTAACTCCAATTCGTTGGGCAGTTCGTTCGAATGAATTGGAAGCATCTGACCGAGCAATTGACTATGATTTGAAAGTTACTGATATGAAAGGTGTTACGAAAGAAGTAAAAGGACAAATTCCAGTAATTTACAAATCTAGCATTCAGAAAAAAGAAGAAAAAATTGATAACAAAATTGTTTCTCGTTTTTCTTTAGTTCTTTTTGATTTCAATCAATCAAAATTGACTGCTGACAACCAATCAATTGTTGATAAGATAATTCTTCCAGCAATTCAACCAAATTCTACAGTAAAAATATATGGTTATACTGATAGAATTGGTGATGAGACATATAACAAAAAACTTTCTTTGGACAGAGCAACATCTGTTCGTGATGTATTGAAATCTAAAGCTCCAAATGCTACGTATACGGTCAATGGTGTTGGTGAAAATGAAGTACTCTTTGATAATGAAATTCCAATTGGACGACATTTATCAAGAACAGTTCAAATTTATGTGGAAACACCAGTAAAATAACAACCACATTTTCAAGCCGATATTCTGAAAACGAATATCGGCTTTTTTCCTTTCTATGAAGAAGTTCTTTCTATTGACACTTTTTGTATTTTTTCCAGTGATAACTATGTCTCAAACATCAATTCAGTCCCTCAATTGGTTGCTAGGAGATTGGCAATATACCAGACAAGATATGGTTTTTACTGAGTTTTGGAGTTATTCTATGGATAGCACTACTTTAGAAGGAAGAGGTATTGCCTATAAAAACAACAGAATAGTTTCGCAAGAAGAAATGCGTATTGAGCAAATTGATAGAGATTTATATTATATAGTAACGGTCAAAAATCATAACGAAAATAAAGCAATTCCTTTTAGGTTGACAAGCCTAACTGACAATTCTGTAACATTTGAAAATCCTGACCATGATTTTCCGCAAAAAATCGAGTATACTATGATTAACCAAGATTCAATCAATGCAGTAGTTTCTGCTACATCAAATGAAAAAATACGGAAACTGGTTTTCAATTTTTCTCGAAAAACTACGAATTAGATGGAGTACAAACCGACCAATTGGTCGGTGAAAATGTGTAATTATTCTTTCCATTAAACGTTAGTATATAACTTTTTGCATCAAAATAAACTTTTGACACAAAAAAATTGTTACAGTAACTCAACCGATAAAATTCCATAATGACCACAGAACACCCATACTCATATAAATATTTACTGGACATAAATACTCCATCAGATTTACGTGCAATACCCGAATCTGAGCTAAAAGAGGTTTGTTCTGAAGTGCGAGAATTTTTAGTTGATACCATTACAAAGGTTGGTGGACATTTTGGTGCAGGACTGGGTACTGTTGAGCTGACTGTTGCTTTGCATTATGTGTTTGATACCCCAAAAGACAAAATAGTCATCGATACGGGTCATCAAGCCTATCCACACAAAATATTGACAGGACGTCGTGATAGTTTACATACCATTCGTCAAAAAGATGGTCTTTCTGGATTTTTGAAAAGAACAGAAAGTGATTATGATGTTTTTGGTGCTGGTCATGCTACGACTTCCATTTCTGCTGCGTTAGGTGTTGCAACCGCTCGTGATATTAATAATGAAGATTATAATGTCATTGCGGTTATTGGTGATGGAGCTATGACCGGCGGTTTGGCGTATGAGGCTATGAACAATTGTGGAGTACAAAAACGAAATATGATTGTTGTGCTCAATGACAACAATATGTCAATTGCTCCAAATGTTTGGGCATTATCCAACTACTTCACAGATATATTTACTACTCCAACAGCACAAAAACTACGAAAAAATATTTGGGAATTGACGGGTCAATTTGATGAACTTGGAGATAGGATTCGCAAAACAGTCTCTCGTTTAGAAGGTGGATTAAAAGCTGTTATTACTCCAGGAATGCTCTTTGAAGCCTTAGGATTCAAATATTATGGACCTATCAATGGACATAATATAAATCAATTGGTTAAAACTTTTCAATCGCTCAAAGAAATGAAGGGTCCTATCTTGCTACATGTTACTACCCAAAAAGGAAAAGGATATGCACCAGCCGAAAGTGATAAACAATTCCTCCATGCGATTGGGAAAGTAGACAAAATTACAGGAAAATCTTTAGCAAAAGCTCCTGTAATAGTTCAACCTCCAACCTACCAAAAAGTATTTGGTGAGGCAATGGTAGAGCTTTGTAAAGAAAATCCAAAAGTTGTAGGAATTACTGCAGCAATGCCGGATGGAACAGGACTTGATATTTTAGCGAAAACATACCCCGATAAAGTCATTGACGTTGGAATTGCCGAAGGTCATGCCGTTACATTTGCTGCAGGTATGGCAACTGAAGGAATTGTGCCAGTTTGTGCAATCTACTCATCGTTTTTGCAACGTGCATTCGACCATATTGTTCATGATTGTGCTATTCAACATCTTCATGTCGTTTTTGCTTTGGATCGTGCAGGGTTAGTAGGAGCAGATGGACCAACCCACCACGGAGTATTGGATTTTGCGTACTTGCGCATCATTCAAGGAATGACAGTGATGGCACCAAAAGATGAGCAAGAACTACGCGATATGCTCTATTCATCAGTGTATAATTACACCCATGGACCGGTAGCTATCCGTTATCCACGTGGAAATGCAGTAGGTGTACCGACTTCACAAATGAAATCAATCCCATTAGGAAAAGGTGAAATTCTTCGCAATGGTGAACATGTTGCAATCGTAGCCATAGGTAAGATGGTACAATTCTCACTCGAAGCAGCTGAATTACTGGAAAAAGAAGGCGTTTCGGTAGAAGTAGTTAACGCTCGCTTTGTGAAACCGTTAGACACAGAATTGATAAATGATCTATGTCAACGATTTGATAAAATCATTACCGTTGAAGATGGACAAATACAGGGTGGATTTGGCTCAGCAGTTGTCGAATATATTTCGTCAACGATTTATAATAACAAAGTATCGGTATTAATGCATGGTATACCAGATATTTTTGTAGAGCATGGTACCCAAGAGGAACTGTGGGCAGATTTACAATTAGACGCTAAAGGAATCTCCGAAGTCGTTCGAGAGTACATCAATTTATCTACTTCGGTGTTAGTGTAAGAAATTTTCACAAAAATTTGGTAGATTCAAAAAAAAGCCGTATTTTTGTTTTCTATATCATAAAATATGATCTCGTAGCTCAGCTGGTAGAGCACTTGACTTTTAATCAAGTGGCCGATGGTTCGAATCCATCCGGGATCACAAAAACCATATAGCAAAAAGCCTCCAAATCCTTGGGGGCTTTTTTATTTTTTGGAAATAATTGTAGAGGCATACTGTCTTCTCACTTTGATTTGGTGTCGGTTTTATTAGTGTATTGTCAAAAGTTAAGTAAATAAATAGTACTATGAATTTGAAATTTGATGTTATAATTATTGGCGGTAGTTATTCTGGTTTATCGGCTGCGATGTCTTTGGCTCGTTCGTTGAGAAAGGTGTTGATACTGGATAGTGGATTGCCATGTAATCGCTTTAGTCCTCACTCTCATAATTTTATTACTTTTGATGGGGAAAAGCCTGATGTGATTTCTTCCAAGGCGAAGGAGCAAGTATTAAAATATGAAACTGTTACTTTTGAGCAGGATGAAGCTCTGTCTGGCGAGAAAACAAAAGATGGTTTTGCAATCACAACCAAAAAAGGACATACATATTCTGCAAAAAAACTCCTTTTTGCGACGGGAGTTCGTGATGTTTTACCGAATATCTCTGGTTTTGCTGAATGTTGGGGTAAAACTATTATTCATTGTCCTTATTGTCATGGATATGAGTTTAAAGATGCTGTTACTGGGATATTTGCAAATGGTCAAAAAGCATTTCACGTAGCAACACTTGTTACTAATCTGACTAAATCGTTAGTAATTGTATCGTCAGGTGAAGCTGAGTTTACATTAGAACAACGTTCCATTTTACAAAAGCATTCAATTGACATTATAGAATCGAAAATTACTTCTGTTGAACAAACTAATGGGGCAATTCAGAGTGTTGTGTTTGAAGATGGAACAAAACGTAGTCTTTCAGCATTATATGCTGCATTGCCATTTGAACAACAAACAGACATTCCCAAACAACTTGGTTGTGAATTCACAGAGTTTGGTCATATCTCTGTCGACCTATTCCAAAAAACGACTGTTCCCGGAATCTATGCTTGTGGCGATAATTCGACGATGATGAGGTCAGTAGCGTATGCGGTTTCTGCAGGAAATATTGCTGGAGGTATGATAAATCATGAAATTTCAATCGAAATGTTTTAAACTTAATAAACTATATAGAAAATAAAAAAGCCTCCAACTTGTTGGGGGCTTTTTTATTTTACCTCTTTTTCAGACACTTTTCTAAGAAGTTCGTAGACATAATTTAGCATTTTGACAAAGTTAATTACAATACTCCAAACAAAAAAAGAGTAGTATCTACTTCTCTTTTTTTGTTAGTTATAATGTCTATAGATTAATGTTTTCCAGAATGTATCATTTTAAATACATGAAGCACATGGGGAAAAAGGGCGTCCATTGATTCCTCTGCACCTTTTGTTGACCCAGGTAAAGTGATAACTAAAGTATTTCCAATTAAACCTGCGATACTTCTTGATAATATAGAGTAAGGCATTCTATTTTGACCATATTGTCGTATATATTCACCTATACCGGGTATTAATCTATCTAATAGTGGTGAAATTGCCTCAGGTGTAAAATCTCTTTTCGATAAACCTGTTCCACCGGTTACAATTATTAGTTCGATTTGATTTGAAGTATATTCTCCAATTTTTGTTTGTATTATTTCAACTTCATCTGGAATAATATCATAATTACAAACGTCAACTGGAAATTTTTTCAGTTTATCTACAATTATTTTGCCTGATGAATCTTGTTTCTTCCCATTAGAAATACTATCCGAACATACTAAGACTGCTGCTTTTATTTTAGTAGTAAACTGATCAAGTTTATCGGATTTACCACCTTGTTTTTGAAGTAGTTTTATATTTTTAATTTCAATATGTTTGTCAATAGGCTTTAACATATCATAAAAAGTAAGAGCAACAACAGAGGCAGCATGCATTGCTTCAACTTCAACGCCAGTTTTGTAAATAGTTTTTATCTCAACTGTTATAGCAACTTCTAACCCGTTAATTGTATAATCGATTTTAGTATATTCAATAGGCAATGGGTGACAATCTGGAATTATTTCTGAAGTTTTTTTTGCAGCAAATAAACCTGCTGTTTTTGCCATTTCAAAAACATCTCCTTTTGGAACAGTTTTATTAATGAGAGCAGAAATGGTTTCTTGTTTGCTTACCACGACAATAGCTTGAGCAATTGCAATTCTAAGAGTAGTATTTTTATGTGTTATATCTATCATAAATATTGGATTTTTTAGTTGTTAGTTTTCCATTGATGAGTATCATCATAAAATATCTCTTTACCCCAAATTGGTACTTCTGATTTTACTCTTTCTACAATTTCATCACAAGCATCTTGTGCTGGTTTTCTATGTTGAGAAGATGTAAAAACAAAAAAACAAAGTTCTCCAGCTAGTATAGTTCCTACACTATGATAAATATGTAGACAAACTAATGGGTATTTCGCAAAAATATCTTCTCGAATTTGATGTATTTTGATTTCTGCTAATTCTCTATGCGAAGAATACTCAATTGCTTTTACTAATTTATCTCCAACAAGATCCTCTCGAACTTGCCCAAGAAAAATGGAATGACCTCCAATGTTTTTTTTATGTTGATGATTAGTAATGCTCTTAGCTATTTTTTCTGGAGAAATTGCTCCATCTACAAAAACGTTTTTTTTAGTAGACATTGATTTAACTTAAATATAAATTGAGAAAACTCTTGTAAAAAACTTTGAAAATTGAGAAAACTTTTTGATACTTCTTTTTAAAAAAACTTGAATTATTCTTCAAATATAGTGATTCCATCTTTAATTGAATAAATCGTTTTTGATGGAAAAACCTCTTGAGTTATATCAATAGCTTTTTTACTTCGAACACCACTTTTACATAAAAAGACAATATGATTATATGATTTCAAATCCTGTAGTGTTGATGGCAATATACTTAGTGGAATTTGTTTGCATGAAACCTCAATAACTTTTGGAAGTTCTTCTAATTCTCTCACATCAATCAATATACTATTATCCATTGTTAGTAATTCTTTAAGTTCATTTAGAGAATAAATGTATTGATAATGAGAGCAAAAAGATCCATAATTGTAATTGAGAATTTGATCTTTTGTAGTAAAAGGTATAAGTGAAGAATTTTTTGAAATAGTTACATTTTGCATTGTATTATAAAGGCTATTCACTAATAGCAACGTACCTGAATTAACAGTTCCGATATTTGTAATAATTTTGATGACTTCATTAGCTTGAATACTTCCAATCAATCCTGTAATTGTTCCAATTACTCCAGCTTCTGTACAATTCGGTACTGAGTTCGAAATTGGAATATTGGGAAAAATGTCTCGTAAACTATACGGATTTACTCCATAATGGAATACAGAAAGTTGTGCCTCAAACTGAAATATAGATGCAAACACTAACGGTTTTGTCAGTAATTCACAAACGTCATTTAATAGATATCTAATAGAAAAGTTATCAGTGCAATCAACAACTATGTCAAAACATTCTACAATATCAAAAACATTTTGCTGGTTGATATTATAATCATACACGACAAACTCAATTTCTGAATTAAGGGAATGTAACTTGTTATATGCAACAGTTGCTTTGTTGTAGCCTATATCTTGTTCGTAAAATAAAACTTGTCTCTGTAAATTACTAATGTCAATAGTATCACCATCAGCAATTCCAATTACTCCAATACCTGCAGCAGTAAGATACTGTAGTACTGGTATGCCCAATCCACCAGCACCAACTATCAATACTTTACTTGTTTTTAACTTTTGCTGAGTTTGAGGACCAAAATTTGGTAATATTATTTGTCGAGCGTAACGATTCATATGTTTTTTTAACCGCCTGAAAATGGAGGCATTATTGCAATTGAATTTGAATGTTCAATTAATTTCATCTCATCAGAAATTATCTCATTATCAATGACTAGAGAATAGTTAAACTGAGATAACTTAGGAAAATTTGATTCTAATAAAGAACGAAGTTCACCAACTTTCAAAGGCAAAAGGATGTCAATTTCTTTATCTATAATGTCCGAAATTATTCCATAGGTATCAATTTTCATTTTGTAATAATCTTTCAGCAGTTTGTAAATTTTCTAGGTTGTTTATGTTCAGTTTTTCTAAATCTGATAGTTGTAACGTAATTTTTGTAACGTTGTTTTCCAACAAAAATTTAATGAGTTTGAGATTGTTAGAATGAATAGTTTGTTTGAGTGATTCTATCAACGAAAGAGGGTATATTCCAAATAATGGAAAAAGTATTGTATCTGATTCAACAACAGATATCGAACCTTTCTTATAGCGTTTCATTAACTGTAGAACATTTTTCTCTGATATAAATGGTGTATCTACACTTAAAACTATCGAATCTTCATTAGCGTGCGATATCGCTGTTAAAATTCCTCCCAAGGGACCCTTTTCAGCAACAATATCTGTAATAACAGGAACTTGAAAGTGAGAATAATTATCATTATTTGCTATGATGGAAACATCAACGTTAATTGTACTCAAGGTATCAAGTAAATATGAAATCATAGGTTTACCTTTAATAGGTTCAATACCCTTATCTCTTCCTAATCGAGTACTTTTTCCCCCGGCTAATATGTATGCTTTCATAAGCAATTACGTTATAAAGAGTTTGATACATGCTATAAATAACACAAAAGCTAAAAGATATTTAATCCATTCATTTCTCAACTGAAAAGCACCCAAGTAACCACCTAAAAGTCCACCTATAATTACAGATGTGATAAATGGTACAATGTAAGAAGTAGAAATGTGAAGATTTTGTGGAAATAAACCTAATAATCCTGCAGCAGAGTTAACAAAGATAAACAAAGCACTAACAGCTGGAGTTTCCTTAACAGTACACCATCCAAATAAAAGAAGCAAAGGACTCAATATTATTCCTCCTCCAATTCCCAATATTCCAGATAATATCCCAATTAAGATTCCTACAGAACAAATCAACAAAGTATTCTGTTTAATCTGTAGTTGTAACTTTGGAATAACACCTAAAAAATTTGCAATTGGAATCAACAGAATACACCCCAACAAAATATTGAATAGTTGTGAATGTAGTTTCCACATTCCTCCTAAATATGCCATTGGCACAGAGCTCAAACTGAGTAGAAGAAAAAGTTTTTTTGGAAAATTATTTTTAGAAAAAAAAAGAACAAATGAAATCAAAGAAACTATAAGATTCAAAAAAAGAGCGTTAGATCGAATTTCTTCAGTTGGAAATGAAAAAAGAACCATTAACGCTATAAAGCCACTTGCACCACCATGACCAACGGATGAATACAACGTTGCAACAATAAAAAATAGAATTACTATTATCATCAATTCCATCTCAAACTGAAAAGTATATCACTTCCACTTTTTCGCCAATCTGAAAATGTTCTTGATGTTCAGGTAAAACAGCAAAAGCGTTTGCAGCGGAATAAGAATCCATTTGATACGATAACTGATTCGATAGAATTTCTATTTTTTGATTATGAACTTTTACCTTTACAAAATGAGTTAGTCCACTTTTTTTGGTATATTCATTTATCAAAATTCCATAGTTCTTTTTTATAATCGGAAACTTTCCCATACAAAGAGAAATAAAGAATTTGACATAAATGTGAAAACACATCACAACGGCACTAGGATTTCCTGGCATAGCAAAAACTACTGTATTTTTGTAAGAACCTATATAGAGTGGTTTTCCAGGTTTTTGTTTGATTTTATAAATGTGTTCTTCAACTCCAAGTGTGTCGAGAACAGGTCTCACAAAATCGTAATCACCAACAGAAATTCCCCCTGTAAATAGTAATAAGTCTACTGTAGTAATTCTTTCGTTGACAATAGAGTATAACTGTTCTTTATCATCATCGACTTTCACAACAAAATTAGGTGTAATATCTAAGGATTTTAAAGCAGAAATTAAAAAGACAGAATTGCTTTCAAAAATTTGAAACGAGCCTATATTGTTTCCAAGTGGAACCAATTCTTTACCTGTAATGATAATGCCTACAGAAGGTTTTCTGTAAACTAATAACTCGACGATGCCTAAAGTAGCCAAAAATCCTATGTATTCAGCAGTTAGAATGGTACCTTTTGTTAAAACTATTGCACCTTTTTTAGTTTGACTTCCTTTACGTCTAATATGTGAAAATTGTTGAATGTCTTTAAGAAAACTAATTTGACCATCAAGAATGAACACATCTTCTTGTGGAATAACAGTATCTGCATTTTCAGGGATAGGTGCACCTGTAAATATTCTGCAGGCTGTATTTTTCGTTAATAGTGGTAGATTTGAAATGCCCGCAGGAATTTCATTTGTACTAAGTGCTAAAGAATTTTCTTGAATATCTTCATATTTACAGACATATCCATCCATTGCTGAATTATCAAAACTCGGAACATCGATAGGAGCAATTACTTCTTCAGCCGATAGTAAATTAAGACATTGAAGAAGTGGAAGTTTCTGTTCAAAATTATTTTTTTTAATTGAACTTACTATTTCAAGAGCAGTTTGTACGGAAATCATTGTAGTATTAAAGTGTTATAAAGCTATCCGCCAATTTTTATCATACTTCTATTTTCAAGAGTTGATGCTACAACCTGAGTATAATCAACAAATTGACCACCCAATTTTTCATGCTTTTTTACAATAGCATTTACTATAATTGGGACAATATTTTCACCATTCCTTAATGGTGTTATCAAATCAAATTCTTCTTTACCAAACAAACAATTTTTCAATTTTCCGTCTGAAGTAATTCGTAACCTATTACAAGTACTGCAAAAAGTATCTGTCAGAGTAGAAATAAAACTAATAGTACCAGCATGACCAAATATGCCAAACTTTTTATCTGTATCATTTTTTTCATCAACTAATTTGAAGAGTGAAAATTGATTTTCAATAGTTTGTAAGGCAATTTGATTACTAAAGACTTTATCCTTATCCCAATTATTCCCAGAAAATGGCATGTATTCAATAAATCTTACATGGATGGGTAAGTTCTTCGTGAGGTGAACAAAATCTATAATTTCAGAATCATTGACTCCTTTGAGCGTAACTACATTCAATTTTACATAGAGATTATTTTCAATGCAAAGGAGAATATTTTTCATTACTTGATCAAAATGATCTCTTTGAGTAATGGTTTTAAATTTTTCTTTACGTAAACTATCCAAACTAATGTTTATAGAAACGATATCAGCTTTTTTTATATCTTCCAAATAGTTGTCTAATAATAAACCATTAGTAGTTATACCAATTTTAATTGGAAGTAAGGCTAATTTTGATACAATTGATCCAAAGTCTTTTCTTACTAATGGTTCACCACCTGTCAATCTAATTTTTGTAACACCTAAATCTACAAATATTTTTGCTAATGAAAAAATCTCCTCATTAGACATTAAATACTGTTGTTTCAAGAATGTAATATTTTCTTCAGGCATGCAATAAACACATCGAAAATTGCAAGCGTCGGTTATTGAAATCCGAAGATAATCATGAACTCTATTAAATGTGTCAACTAACATTACTTAACATTTTTAGGTAAAAGATAAAGCCAAATAGAACTTGCTAAAAATAATACAAATGAAGCAATGAATGTACTATAAGCTACTTCTTTATTTCCATCTAAAGCATTGTTAAGAGCTGTATATAACAACCAAATTTGAATAAGTAAATTAACTAACATAACAACAATTAATGTTGTAAGTATCATACTTCTTTTTTGAGGATGGGCATTATTTTGTCCAGTTCTAAAGTTACTCATATAGTAGTAGATTTTGGATGTACAACAAAAATAGCTTCGGCTTCAATAATAACTTCCAATTTTTTTAATGGTCTTGGAGGAGGACCTTGCAAAACATGACCTGTCTTTACATCAAAATATCCATTATGACAAGGACATTCAATTTTCATAGTTCCTGGTTTGTAATATACTGCACAAGAAAGATGCGTACATTTTTGTTCATAAGCATAAAATTGCCCTTCTTCAGTATGTATGAGAATATAAGGTACTTCTTCATTTGCCAAAACAAATGATTTTGTTCCTCCAACTGGAATGTCTTTTTTGTTACAAATTTTCTGTTTTTCAAAAACAGTTTGTTCTTTTGATAGGAAAGCTTTGGAAGCTATAATTCCATTACCTAATACCATTCCACCGGAAATGACACGAAGTAATTTGGCAAAATCTCTTCTACTAACTTGATTAGCTTCAGATCTATTTATAGGAAAATCTTTTTTCCAATGTTTATCTTCATTATTCATAATGTATATTTTTTTGGAGAAATGGATGAAAAAATTAAAAAACTTTCAGAACTTCGGTACCTTTTGGTAACATTATATTTACTTTTGTGGTTACAGTTTCCATCCCAAAAATAAATTTATTCACTGGAGAAGAGTTCGGACGAAGTTTTTCCATTTGTTCTCGAGTGCCAAAAAACAATGCACCGCTTGGACAGACAGTCGCACACATAGGCTTTTTACCAACACTTGTTCTATCATAACACATGTTACATTTCATCATCAAATCGTATTCTTCTACTTTTTTTGGAACTCCAAAAGGACAAGCCATCACACAATTGGAGCATCCAATACATCTGGAAGTATTTGCAGTATGAACGATACCAAATTCATCTTTTGTAATAGCATCAGCAGGACAAACATTTGCACAAATTGGATCATCACAGTGCATACAAACCTGTACAGTTGTTTGAATTGTTACTGCTCTATTAACGTAATTTACATGTATCATAGGTTCATGACCATTCGTTTCGCATTCGGCACAAGCTGCTTCACAAGCTTTACAACCAATACAACGTTGCATATCGACAAAAAATTCTTCTTGTAATTTATAATATTGATTCATGATTAAGAACTTTTATACGTTTCTGAAAATTTATTCACTTCGACAATCTTACCAGTAGGCTGTAAAGAACATGCACTTACTTTAAATTCTGGTATCTTAGAAATTGGATCTAAGTGTCCACTTGTTAATTGATTTACTGATTTTTTACCAGGCCAATGATAAGGAACAAATACAGTATCTTCTCTAATTGTTTCAACAATATTTGCAGGGAAAATAGCACTACCTCTTTTTGTAGTAACGACAACTTCTTCATTTTGTCGTATACCAAATTGAGCAGCCAATTTTGGATGTATTTCTAATAGTGGTTCTGCATATTGTTGAACCAACTTACCAATCCTTCTCGTTTGACTTCCACTTAAGTATTGAGAAACAACCCTACCTGTAGTAAGAATGACTGGATATTCATCATCTACAGGATCCATACTCGAATGATACTTCACAGGATTAAAGTGTGCTTTTCCGTCAGGGGTTCGAAACTTTTTATCTTCCCAAAGTCGAGGTGTTCCAGGATGATCTAATTCCGGACAGGGCCAAAACACTCCCATATTTTTTTCGATTTTTTCATAGGTTATTCCATAATAATCTGCAGTTCCTCCTTTAGAAGCAACTCGAAGTTCATTAAAAATATCTTCACTCGAAGAAAAAGAAAATTTATCACCAGCACCCAATCTTTTGGCAATTTCTAGAATTATCTCTGTATCAGTTCGAGCATTTTTAGGCGGATCAACAGCTTTTCTAATTCTAACTACCCTACCTTCTGCAGTAGTAACTGTACCCTCTTCTTCTTCATGTAAAGAACCTGGGAGTACAATGTTTGCATGACGTAACGTCTCGCTGAGAAAGAAGTCAATTCCAATATAAAATTCCAATTTTTCTAAAGCTTCACGTACATAATTACTATTTGGAAGAGAAACTAAAGGATTGAAACATATTGAAATGAGTCCTTTTATTTCACCTCTATGTATTGCCTCGATAATTTCATATGCAGATAAACCTTTACCAGGTAATTCAGATTCTTCGATGCCCCAAACTTTTGAAATATACTTACGATGTTCTGGATTTTCAATATCTCTATTCCCTGGTAGTTGATCGCACTTATGACCATGTTCTCTTCCACCTTGACCATTTCCTTGCCCAGTTATGGTTCCATATCCACAGTAGGGTTTACCAATTCTACCTGAAGCTAAGACAATATTAATACAACTTAATACATTCTCAACACCTTTAGTATGATGTTCAATGCCTCTTGCATGTAGTAAAAACGAAGTTGAAGCTTTACCCCACAGTTTTGCAGCTTCTTCTATTTTTTCTTTTTTTGCTCCAGTGATTTCTTCTGCCCATTCTAATGTATAGTCTTTTACTGCATCTTTTGCATCCTCAAAACCAGAAGTAAAATAATCAATAAAATCGTGATCTACCATATCATGGCGTATCATATAATTGAGTATCGCACCAAAGAGAGCTGAGTCGGTACCAGGACGAATATCTAAATGAATATCGGCAGTTCGAGCTAATGGTATCACTCGAGGATCAACAACAATAAGTTTGGCACCATTATCACGTGCTTTCCAAATCCAATGTGTGAGAGTTGGGAATGTTTCAGAAACATTTGCACCAGTTACGATGATTACTTCTGCTTTTTCTAAATCTTGATAGTTATTGGATGATCTATCTAAGCCAAACGCTTTCTTATTTCCTGCACCGGCTGAGACCATACATAATCTACCATTATAATCTAAATTTTTGGTTTTTAATGCTGTTCTGGCAAATTTTCCAATCATATAAGATTTCTCATTAGTTAAAGAAACCCCAGAAAGCATTGAAAATGCATCATTTCCATATTGTGATTGGATACGTTTAATTTCCGAAATTATATTATCCATTGCTTCCTCCCATGAAATGGGAACAAAACCCACTCCAGGAGTGTTTTTTATGGGAGATGTCAAACGATCTGTATGATTGTTTTGCATATATCGTAAGACACCTTTTGGACAAAGTCTTCCCTCATTAAAAGGGAATTCCATCCAAGGTTCGAAACCAACAACTTTGTTGTTTTTTGCCAATAATTTGATACCACATTGCATTCCACAAAAACAACAATGAGTTTCGACAACTTTATCAGGTTCGTCTCTACATTCCAAAGGTTCTCTACTTGGAAAGTTAAGCGAAGGACCAAATTGTGCTATGATTTTTTCTGATTCAACAGGTAATTTTGCCATAAATTTTTTTAGTAAGTGTTATTATCCAAAATACGTTCCAGATGTTTGTCTGGCTTGCAAATGAGCAATAGCTAATAAATCTCGTTTTCCTTCTGGACTATATTCTAAGAGAGAATCTCCAGCATTATTTTGCAAATTAAATCCTAACTCAGTAGTGATTTCTTTTAAATCAGTAACATGAAGTCGGGTTGTGTATTCCTTTTTTGTGTGTTTGCAAACTTGCATTCCAGTGTTTTTTCCAATTTCTTTGTATATGTGAGCACCAATTTGTGCTGGTCTTTGAATTATATGGAAAAACTTACCAAATGGAATCCAAATCAAAAATACAATTACAAAAAAAGCGTGGCTTACTGCCATAAATTCAAACGCTTTTCCATTCATAAATTTGTAATTCAGCGATAGACCTAACCCAGTAATTGATACTAAGTTTAATAGTAACAAGGGTAGAATGTCTGCTTCGAATGTTTGAGTAGAAATCAAACCAGGGTCTTTTAATCGTTTCTGTAAAAAGTATGTTGCACCTATTATAACCAAAACTGAGCACCAGTTAAGAGCTCCAAATGTCATAAATCCTACAAAAGAGTTTATTGGAAATGTAGACATTTCAAATCCAAAAAAATGAATTGTATAGATGTTTTCTACATTTGGATATAAACCAGTTTCAGGTACTAATGTAAAATGTATCCAGCCAAATGTTAATGGAACTGTAATCGCAAAAGCCATAAGGCATCCGAAAGCCATCATCAAATGAGCAATACCTTTCTTTTTGCTTCTTTTAATTATAAATGATTGGAAAAGAATATTTTTCACAAAGTCTTTAAGACTAAACCAAGAACATTGTATAAACTCTTTTGAAAATAGTGTTCTAATGCTACTTTTCAAATATACTTTTGTTGGCGGTCTTTGTATCCAAACAGAATATCTATACACTACCCCAAAAATAGCAAATAATGTTCCAAACAGATACGCAACTAATGCAGCATCGTAATTCTGCAAATTTCTAGATCCTAATAATACTAATGTAACTGTTATTAGTGTTGCTGTTAGAGCTGCAAAGAAAGCTGTTGTATTGAATAATTTCATGTTAAATCAAAATTTTTTTTGTATTGCACAATTATAATCAGACATTACAGTCTTATTATACAAATAAGACATGCATATCTTAATATTATTTTATTTAGACCGAGTTTTTCTTGATTTTTTTCAATCAATTTTTGTTAAACATTTGATATAGATTAGTTATGAGTACAAATATAACAATATCTTTAAAATCCTCTCATAAAATTTTGTTTATTAATACCCTAGCATTTACGATTAGTTTTGCAGCTTGGACAATGAATGGAGTTTTAGTAACTTACTTAGTTGATAACGGCATTTTCAATTGGAATGTGATAGAAACTGGCTGGTTACTTGGAATACCAATATTAACTGGGTCATTAATGAGACTTCCTATAGGGCTTTTAACTGATAAATTTGGAGGCCAAAAGATATTTACATTGTTATTATTTCTTTGTAGTATCCCATTGTTTTTGATGTACTTTGTAGATTCGTATTGGCTTTACTTTCTTCTAAGTTCTCTATTTGGTATGGTGGGAACAAGTTTTGCTGTTGGAATTGCTTTCACATCTGTATGGTATCCATCAAATTGGCAAGGACGAGCATTAGGTATTTTCGGTATGGGTAATGCTGGTGCGGCTGTTACTACCCTTCTTGCACCTTCACTATTGCAGTATTTAGCTCAAAACAACCCTGAAAATGGTTGGAGAATGTTGCCTATTTATTATGCGATAGTTTTAGTAATAATGGGAATAGTGTTTTTACTATTTGTACAAAATAGAAAGCCTGAAAGCCAAGGTAAAAACATTTCGCAACTATTAGCTCCTTTGAAAAAGATTAGAATATGGCGTTTTGGACTTTATTACTTTTTGGTTTTTGGATTATTTGTTGCTTTTTCACAGTGGTTACTACCATACTATGTAAGTATGTATAAAACTTCGTTAGTATTAGGAGGTATGTTAGCATCAGCATTCAGTCTTCCAAGTGGTGTTATCCGAGCTTTGGGTGGGTATTTATCTGATAAATTTGGTGCAAGAAGAGTAATGTATTGGGTATTATATTCATCTCTAATTTGTGGCGGTTTATTAATGGTTCCTAAAATGGATGTACTTACACCTGGTAAAGGACTAACAGCAAAAAAGAATGGAATTGTGGATTCTGTTACAGACAATGGTATTCAATTCAATAAAGAAGAAATAGTTATAAAACCAAAACCACAAATACCTGAAAACGTATCAATTTTTCCAGAGTCTTTCTCTTGGCAAGAACGTTTGGTAGAACAAAATCAAAAAGTGAAAAAAAAGGAATTGTTAGCACAAGGAGTAACACTCATCAAATTCGATGCACATATTGTAATCTTTACCATATTGGTAATCATTATAGGAATAATGTGGGGAATTGGAAAAGCCGCAGTGTATAAACATATACCTGAGTATTTTCCCAATGAAGTTGGAGTAGTTGGCGGTATGGTAGGATTGATTGGTGGTTTGGGAGGTTTTATAGGTCCAATTCTATTTGGATACTTGCTAGATTATACGGGATTATGGACAAGTTCGTGGATTTTTGTTTTTGTGGTTTCTGCAATTTCCTTGTTCTGGATGAACTCTGTCATTAAGAAAATGACGGATAAAGAAATGCCACACTTACAGCATAAAATTGATAATTAAATACAAACTATTTATAGGATAAACACACATGAGTAATTCAAATTGGTTGACAAATTATGATGCTTCAAATGAAGTATTTTGGCAAAATGAAGGAAAAAAAACTGCTTGGAAGACGCTTACCATTACTACAATAGCATTGACAATGTCCTTTGCTACATGGTTTTTGTTTAGTGTAATTGTGGTAAAACTTCCTCAAATTGGATTTAATTTTACTGTTGACCAGCTCTTTTGGTTAGCTGCTATGCCTGGTCTTGCGGGAGGAATGTTACGAATTCTGAACACATTTTTAATACCAATTTTTGGAACAAAAAAGGTAATTACAGTCACTACTTTTCTGAAAATTATACCATTACTCATGTTGGGTTTTGCCGTTATGGATCCTGCATCATCGTTTGGATACTTTATGATAATTGCATTTTTATTAGGAATTGGTGGTGGAGATTTTTCTTCATATATGCCATCGACCTCATTATTTTTTCCTAAAAAGGAACTAGGTAATGCATTGGGTATTCAAGCAGGTATAGGTAATTTTGGGGTAAGTTTAGTTCAATTACTTTCACCATTATTATTAAGTCTTTCTATTTTCGCATTTTTAGGAGGTGGAGAAATTGTAGTTGCAACAGGAAAGAAAATCTATTTAGAAAACATTGCATTTATTTACGTAATTCCTCTTTTTCTGGTAGGAATATGGGCATGGATTTCGTTAAAAAGTATACCTGTTGTAGCATCATTTAAAGAACAGTTAGATATATTTGGTGATAAACATACTTGGTACTGTACATTAACATATTTTATGACATTTGGAACATTTGCAGGGTTAGCAGCAGCATTTCCAATGATGATAAAGAGTTTGTATACACCTTTTGACAACAATTTGGATCCTTTGCAATTTGCATTTTATGGTCCATTAATTGGTTCTGCAGTTCGAGTAATATTTGGTAAAATTGCTGATAAAACTGGAGGAGCAATTTTGACTCAGATTACAGGAATAGCTTTAGTTATACTATTTGGTTTGTTAATATTTGGAGGTTTCCTTACACCGAATAGTATGGAACAGTTTCCTTATTTCGTAACTATTATATTGCTAATATTCTTCTTTACAGGAATAGGAAATGCTGCTACCTTCAAACAGTATCCTATGATTTTTGCTGCTTCTCCTAGAAAAGCTGCAGGTGTTATCGGTTGGACTGCTGCAATTGCTGCCTTTGGACCATTTGTATTTAATGTGCTTATCTCTACTTCAAAAAATGTTACAGGTGATTCTCGAATGTTTTTTGGCCTGATATTATTTATTGCTGTTGCAGCGACGATTGTTAATTGGCATTTTTATACAAAAAAAGGTTGTGAAAGACCGTGTTAAAAGTTTAGTATCAATAATGGATTCTCAAATAGTAACAAACTAACACAAATTCGAATTTATTAACTATAAAAAAACCAAAAATATGAAAAAAATCTTGATTACATTGACAATGTTACTCCTTGGAGTCATGCAATTATATTCCCAAGTAGACAGTCTTACAATGGGGTTAGACTTCAGAACTCGAGCTGAAAACGATAATGGTCAGTTTACATTAATTCCAGAGGGCAAGGTTGATAAAACTACAGTCTTTTCTCGTTCAAGACTTAACATCGATTATTTTTATCAAAATTTAGAATTATTCCTTTCTATTCAGGATATTAGAAATTGGGGAGAATTTAACTCCATTTCTCCCAAAAACCCAAATTTCTTGTTAAATGAAGCCTGGGCTAAGTATAATTTTAGTCCTGAAGTAGCCATAAAAATTGGTAGACAAGTTTTATCTTATGATGATGAACGCCTGTTTGGAGGTTTAGATTGGGCAATGCAAGGTAGAAGTTTTGAAGGTATTAAAGGAATTGTAAATTTTGACAATTTTTCCAAATTAGAAGCTGTTATTACATATAATAATGATAACATAACTACTAATAACTTACCAAATCAAGAAATTTATGATATTACAGAGGCTGGTGAAAAAACTAAATCTATGCAACTTCTGTACTATCAAATGAAGAATCCAGATTTTATAAAATTTTCTGTTATTGCTTTAAATTCAGTTTTACAAAATTCTACCACAGGAGATCATTTAAATTTACAAACTCTCGGATCAAATTTGGAACAGTATTTTGATAACTTCGGTTTTTTTGGATCAGCATATTTTCAGACAGGTAAAAATACCCGAGGACAAAACAAATCTGCATATCAATTTTCATTAAATGCTGATTTCAAGATTACAAAACAGTTTAATGTAGTTGTAGGGACTGAATGGTTGTCTGGCAATAACTTCAATACTGATAGTAGTGAAACTAAAGCATTTAGTCCGTTTTATGGAACGAATCATAAGTTTAATGGTTATATGGACTATTTCTTCGTTGGTAATCATTTTAATACGGTCGGTTTAAATGATTATTACCTTAAAACAACAACAAAGTTTAGCCCCAATACAATACTCGTAGTAAATCTACACACGTTTACCTCAAATGGTACGTTGAGTAATAATCTCAGTTCTTTTTTAGGAACAGAGGCTGATGTTGTTTTTACACACAAGTTTAGTAAACAATTTACGCTGTTTTTAGGTCATTCATTTATGTTTGCTACAGAATCAATGAATGCAATAAAAGCAGTTTCAAATCCAAAAAACATTCAAACATGGAGTTGGATTGGGCTAAACTTTACTACTAATTTTAAAGTTATATAATCAATGATATTTTCTCAATCAAGTCAATATGCGATAAAATCTTGTATTTACCTTGCTCGTAATAACAAGGTAATCGGAGTTACAGAAATTGCTGAGTTTATAAACTCACCGATATCTTTTACTTCAAAAATTTTACAACGATTGGCAAAAAATGAGATTATATCATCAACCAAAGGTAGAAATGGTGGCTTTTACCTAAATGAAGTTCAACTTCAAACAATTACTATTAAAGATATATGTACTGTTTTTGAACAGAGAGAGTTTTTGCATGGTTGCATTTTAGGAAAGTTAAATTGTAGCGAAATTAACCCTTGCCCAGTTCATCATATTGCTTTGGTAGTAAACGAAAAACTCAGAAAAATTCTTTCTTTTAAAATTATTGAATTGAAAGATATCGGTAGCATTAAATTATAACTACACACAGTGGAGAAACAATGAATATATCAAGTAATCTTTTAATCAGCGACTTAGTCGCTCAAAATTATAAAACAGCGACAGTGTTCAAAAAGTATAAAATCGATTTCTGTTGTAATGGAAACAAATCTATTTTGGAAGCTTGTTCTAAAAGGAATGTAAAAGTTGATGATGTTCTTTCAGAATTAGAACAAGCTGTTTTGGAAATAGACCAAAACATCAATTTCAATGTATGGGAATTGGATTTATTAGCTGACTACATTGAAAAAACGCATCATCGGTATGTAAAATCTAAAATTAATGAAATAACTCCTTTTCTCAAAAAAGTTGTGAAAGTACACTCTGTACATAATCCTGAACTTATAGAAATTGAAGCACTCTTTCTTCAATCTGCAGAAGATTTACTTGCACATTTACAAAAAGAAGAAATGGTATTATTTCCTCATATCCGTACAATGGTGGAAGCAAATTTATACAATCATCCGTTAGCACGACCTCATTTTGGGACTATATCAAATCCAATTTCAATGATGAAAAGTGAACATCAAAACGAGGGTGACAGATTTGAGAAGATCTCTAATCTAACAAACAACTATACCCCTCCAGAACATGCTTGTAATACCTATAAAGTAACTTTTGCATTATTAAAAGATTTTGAAGATGATTTACATAAGCATGTTCATTTAGAAAATAACATACTCTTTCCAAAAGCAGTTATTTTAGAACAAAAACTTTTGAATAGAGAGTAATATGATTATTTTATGATCATAGACTGGTTAAAAATGAATGATATTCTTCGAAGACAAAAAAATGCCTCCAATTTCTTGGGGGCTTTTTTTGTTTTTTGCATAAGTCGTCTCAATTTTGTGGCGTGTCTTCCTAACAATAGAGTGGTCACATATTTATAGAAAAACAAACAAAAACCAACTCCCTCTCCCCTTGAGGGAAAAGGCTGGGGTGAAGGGTCATTTTGCATAATTGGGCAGACACATAGGTCTGCCCCTACATTTTGGAATCCAGTAGGGATGATACAAATTGTAGCCCCCGATTTTAATCGGGGGTATCGGTTATAAACAGTATAACGATAGGTTTCACTTCACTGGGGGCAATGTTGTTGAGGCACTCGAAGAGTTGATTGGGTTGGTTCAGCATTTACAGCTATTGTCAACGCTACCCCCATTCCTACCCATTTTCATATTGATTATTGTTTTAATAAAATTATAGTAATTTTCAGTTGTTGTCCTTTTCTATTAATAAAAATACATAATCATTATATTAGCCAACTTTCAAAAAGGATTTACACGATGAGATTACTTTATTTAGTAGTATACTTTTTTTCTTTTCAATCTATTTTGTTTGCTCAAACTATTGATTCAAGTCATTTTAATACGTACACGTATCTAATTACAATGGACAAGTATAATGACAAGATTGCAGTTCTAGGTTATCTTGCTACAATGACTCCTTTTAAGGCATTTCCTACATTTAACTACTTTGAAAATGGTACCATTACTCCAATCAAAAATACTATTGTCAGAAATAGTATTGAGGACACAATGCGTACTTGGCAAAACTCCAAAATTTGTTTTGATAAAAATGGAACTCTTTATTTTACAGATGATAACTTGTATAAGTATAACGGAACAGATTGGGAGGAATTTTCTATTGATGATAATCTAAAAGGTAATCGCAAATTTGGAAGTATCGTAGTAGATATTGAAAATAATCTATGGATTACAACTACTGTTTCTGGCACATCCACTTGGACAAAAGGGTATAGTGAATTATATAGATTCAAAGATGGAAATTTTGAATTAGCTTTCAGAATAAATAATTCTAATGTTTTTTATTCAGTTAATCAAAACATATTTGCTCAAAGTCTCACAGCATTATCAAATGGAACTATTATTGTTCAGATTGATAATATTCGTGCTGACAGTAGTGAATTTACTGGTGATGTTGTAATAGTTGACCAAAAGTTTACAAGAACATTTCTCAATAGTCAATCAAGTAACAACACAAAAATACCTCCTATAAACCGCATTCAAGAAATAAATAACAATCAACTGTGTTTTTTATTTAATAAGAGATTTCTTGGGTTTGGAGATCCCGAAAACGCATGTTGTTCAGGTATTTCTACTTTTAACCGTACTACTAATGAGTGGAAAGTATTTGATCAATCAAACAACTTACAAAATTATTCAAAAAGTTTTCCTCCGAGTTTTATAGACAGAGTTTCAATTTCTGAAAATGAAGCAGTAGTTAGCACAAGTCATTATCTGTATTCTTTAAAAGACAATAACCTGTTATCTAATATTAATTGGAAAAACATACTTCCCTTTGCAACAATCTACAAAATGACTTCGTTTCAAAAATTTGAATATTTTAATGATGTGATTTTTAAAGAACTTAACAAGGATATTAGCAACGAACCAGAAATTCCAGCAATCATAAAAATGCTAAAAACTTCTGATAACAAAATTGCTATTCTTGTAAATAATTATATGATGACAATTCCTATTTCTACTGTTACTTCTATAAATGAAATTAGTGCAACCGACAACCAAACATTCATCATTACAGAAAACTTCATTCGTGTAGACAAGGATCATCAGGAATATTCCAATTATACTATGTATGATGTTTTATGTGGTACTGTTGCAAGTGGGAGTTTCCAAGAGCAAATCCCCATTTCTACATTACCTTCAGGAGTCTATATCTTACGACTTATTGGTGTAAACAAAAGCAAATCAATCATTTTTAATAAAATCAAGTAAAGTGTACTATTATGAAATCACTAATGTTATCCTTTGTTTTGTTCTTTAGCTCTGTTATTCTTTGTTTTAGTCAGCCATTGCCAGGATGTCCTCCTAATGTACCTTCTAATGAATGGTTGATAAACGTTGACGGACCATATCTCATCATTCCCGGTGTGGGAAATTTAGCAAATGTTGGAAATAGGTTTAGATTGTTACCAGATGGAAGTTATGAAATTTGGGTAGATCCTACTGCATTGTACAACGGCTCTAAAATGTCAGATAAAACCGTTACGGAATTATTATCATTGATTGTAGGTAGTACATGGGCATTAGAATTTCCAAGAGATTGTCAAGGTGCTGAAAATCTTAATATTGTTAGATATGTATCCTTTGTTCATACAACCAAATGTTCGACAACTGCATTTTGTCACATGCTTTTAGCAGCAGATGACAAGATATTATGTAATCCATTTAATATTCCAGTTCACGTTGTAGAAGATGGACCTTATTCTTATTGGGTCAAACATTTACCGAAGGAATGCACAGATAAATGTTGCCAAACTATCATTGGATATAAGTGTAAATCAATAGGTGTTACAAACGATAACAATGTTGAGGTAGTATCTAGATTAACGCAAGATTATCCTGGTTCTGCAGGTTGTAGCCAATCGACATATTGGGATTGTAGATCGGGACCAATTCCACCTGGAAGTGGTTATTACCCTTGTGAAGGAGATTGCAAATGGCCCAAATGATGATATTCATTCTACTTCTCAGTTTGTTACAAGTAGACAAGGCATTTTCTGTAGAAAATACAACAAATGTTACAAGACTTAGTTGTTTAACTGTGTTTCAAAGTATGGAAATCAGAGAAAATAAAGTGTATGTTTTAGGTAGTACAACATTAGATGCATTGGACTATCAATTGCCACATATTTATATAAAGGTTGATACTGGATTTTATGAAATTCCAAATACCTATTTTGATAATGGAATACTGGATACAGTTAAATTTTCTCTCGGTGGAACTATTAAATTAGATTCCAAAGGCAATTTGTGGGTTTCTGGTTATCAAAAACTTTATAAATATGATGGAAATAATTGGAGTTACTTTTCTATAAATGATACCTTTAATCACAATAGATCCTATAGGGATTTAGTTGTTGACAAATTTGATAATATTTGGTTTTTAACAAGAACAAAAGGTATTTCTAAGGTTACAGCAGGTATTTCTGAATTGGTTCGTTTTGATGGGAATAAATTCGATATTGTTATTCAAAGGAATGATTTTGCAGGATTTGCAACAAAGTCGTATAACTTTAGAAGTAGTTTTACTGCCTTATCCGATGGGAGAATCGTTGCTCAAATTATTCCTTTGCCAATGGATAGTGAAAAATATCCAACTGATGTTTTGATTGTAGACCAAGATTTTTCCATAACGTTTTCTCAAAGTAAAACACTGGATTATCCACAAATCGAAAATTCTTCTATCACCAAAATTCAAGAAGTATCTGATACCTCATTTTATGCTTTATTTGGTTTTGTTATTGTTGGATCAATAAATGAAGAAACTGGTAATCAAATGTTTGGAAGATGGGCTGAGGGAATTGCTTATGTTACTCATGATACTAATTGGTTACCCTTAGATTTTAGTTATGGAATTCCTAACTTTAATCAAAAAAGGGCTCAGTCAATGAAAACAATGTGTAAACTTCCGAATGGCGATTTACTTGCAATTTCAGTGAAAGAAGCATTTACTGTTGGACAAAATCATCAATTTACGAAAAAAAATTGGAGAGAAGTACTTCATAATGCTACTATCTATGGAACTTCAAGTAATTATTCTAAATCATTCCCATTGTATGATTCTATAATGGCTTCTATGTTTGAAGATAAATCCATTAGATGGAACGCTTTCATCAATGAAGTTGGTATTGCCAATGAAACTTTATACTTACTTGGTGAACAAATACTTTTTGAAGTCCCACTTATCAATGTAACTTCTACCAATGACGATAGGTATGCAAAAAAAGGCATAACATCTGATCTCTTATTTGTCAGAAATGAAATTACTCTCAATGATATACACAATGAAGAAGTTACGTATGATATCTATGATCTTCAAGGTGTTAAGGTTTTAAGTGGAACAACAAATTCAGGTACTATTAAATGTGCTCATCTTGTCAACGGTTATTATACACTTGTTTGCAAACGAATCAATCAACAATATTTAACAAAACAACTACTAAAGGTACAATAATGAAAACATTTTATATTTGTGTATGTATACTCCTTAGTTCAATGACATTTCTTTACTCACAATCAGTATGTCCTCCGGTTGTTGGAACAGATATATGGACATCTCCAACAGATTTTGATTATAGTTTACCAAGCATTGGAAAAATTGGGAAAGTGTCCTACAAAAAAACTACAAATACGAATCCAATAAAAATAGCAATTGATTGGACGACGTTGACTGATAAAAACCCTGGTTTAACAGATGAAGCGATCAAAGAATTTTTAGAACACATGTTGATATATGATGCTGTTACACATAATCCATTAAATCCTAATCAAGTATTTATGGTGAGTGTTTACTATAAGACTCCATGTATGACAGAACAAATGGCTGCTATTCAAATGTATCATCATAATGTTCTAACCTGTTGTGACGATGGATCAAGTCCACAAGACTTAAACTACCAACATGTTTGGTATCAATATGAAACAAGGAAGGTTCCATGTTGAGATGAAAAGTGTTGTGCAAGAGTATATCAGATAAAATGTCCAACACCTTCAACAAAAGAAATACAAAGTATTAATAAAGTTTCCGTTGTTGATTGTAACGGGCAAGGTGCTGAGGTTTGTTATCCACCTTCAACACCACCGGTAGTAAATCCTTGTCAAGGTGATTGCTAACAATTTATTTTTAGTTAAATAGTCCGTTAAGTACTTACTTCTCGGACTTATTTTTTTACATACTTTTCTTCCTATCACAATGTCACAAGTGAAAGAACTTCGTCATTTACCCGACAAAGAACTTTTGGTAATGTTAAATGAGAAAAAAGAATATAAAAATTCTGTGATCACTGTTTTATATTCAAGACATTACAAAGAAATTTTAAGGGTCTGCAAAAACAAATACCTTAGAGTTAATGGTATTGAAGATTTGGTACAGGAAGCATACTATATTTTTTTAAAGAAAATCGAAGAAAATAAGAAATTTACCAGTTTTAAAACATATATTCTATCCGTAGTTCATTATTTGGTTTTAAATCACCTAAAATCAAATAATGAGAAGCATAAACCAATCATTGCAGGAAATCTTGATAAAGAATATTATAGATATTGTGATGAACAACATCATGATGCTGAGGTAAATGAATATGACATTGCAGAATCAATAGCAGCTTTGAATAGCTGTACTGAAGAAGAAAAACATCTGTTGGAACTAAGATTTATCGAAGGATTTTCACTAAAAGAAATTGCAGATTTACACTCTACTCCAGTTTTTACAGTTCAAAAACGATTTTACAGATTAAAGAAGAAATTACAATCGTTACGAGAAAGTAGAAGTTGAATTCCATCTCATATATATTAAATTATCACTAAGCAAAAATAAAACGAATTTCATAGCGTTTGAGATTGATTATGTTTTCTGTCAAAAAATTATGCAAGAAGTAGCACACCAAAACGGAATTACCGAACAACATCATAAAGATCTTCGCGATACACAGTTTTATATTAACCGTGAGTTATCGTGGTTGGAATTTAACTATCGTGTGTTAGAAGAGGCGATGGATGAGTCGCATCCACTGTTGGAGCGATTGAAGTTCCTCATCATATTTTCGTCCAATTTGGATGAATTTTTTATGGTGCGTGTGGCTTCGTTGATGAAGCAAATCGAATATAATGTTCCGTCCGAAGTGGTTCACGACGGTCTTTCGGCATCCGACCAGCTGAAGGCAATTCGTGAGAAAATTATCCCAATGTTGCGGTTGCAAGAGTCAATTTTGATGCTGAATGTTTTGCCAGAATTAAAACGAGAACATATAGAAATTCATCAATATCTCGACCTTACTTTTGAAGAACGTCAACAACTTTATACCTATTTTTGTTCTGATATCCTGCCTGTTCTAACGCCACTTGCTATCGATAATGGACATCCATTTCCTCGTTTGTTAAATAGGATTGTGAACATCGTCTTTATTCTCAAAGATGAGCTCAATACCTCCGAAGAACAACGAATGGCAGTTCTTCAATTACCGACTATTCTTTCTCGATTTATAAAGTTAGACCGTCCAAAAGGTTCTCATTATGTGCTATTGGAAGAAGTAATTCAAGCAAATGCTCATTTGTTGTTTCCAGGCTTACATATCGTAGATAGCCATACGTTCCGCGTAACAAGAGATGCAGATATAGAAATAGCAGAAGATGAAGAATCGGATTTGATGACGGAAATTGTTGAGCAGTTGCGTTTCCGCCATTGGTCAAAAAATATCGTTCGGTTGGAAATTCAAGCGTCGATGTCAAAGGCTGTTCGTAATAAAATCATTGACCATTTGGAATGCGAAGAACCAGAAGTATATGAATTACATCGTCCGTTGCATTTGGCTGACTTTATGGAAATTGTCAAACTTCCCTATGCTTCGTTGAAAGATGCACCGCTCAATTCCCATTCCAATCAAGCAATAATGAATGCATCGAATATTTTCGAAGCCATTCGCAAACAAGATATTTTGGTACACCATCCTTTTGATTCTTTTTCCAATAGTGTTGTCAAGTTTTTGACAACTGCTGCGAAAGACCCATTAGTATTGGCGATAAAAATCACGTTGTATCGAGCTGGTGGTAAATCGCCTATCATCGAAGCACTCAAAATAGCAGCTGAAAATGGCAAAGAAGTTACAGCATTTGTGGAGCTAAAAGCAAGATTTGACGAAGAGAATAATATCGTTTGGGCAAGACAATTAGAGGACAAGGGTGTTCACGTTATTTATGGAATTTTGGGTTTAAAAACGCACTGTAAAATTGCAGCAGTCATTCGAAAAGAACCTGATAAATTACGTACCTATATCCATGTTTCTACAGGAAATTACAATCAAGCTACCTCAAGAATATACACAGACGTTGGGTATTTCACCTGCAAAGAAGAGTATATGATTGATACCATCAATCTCTTTAATTTATTAACAGGCTATTCGAACAAAAAAGAATGGGAGCATTTTTCTGTTGCACCGGTGAATATGCGGAAAACGATACTCGAAAAAATAGAAGAAGAAATATTCGCACATTCAACAACGAAAAATGGGTTTATCTATGCAAAAATGAATTCCTTAGTAGATACAGAAGTTATTCAAGCATTGTATAGAGCATCTCAAGCTGGAGTGACCATTCGTCTGATGATTCGTGGAATTTGTTGTTTACGTCCTGGAATTCCGGGATTGAGCGAAACCATCGAAGTACGCTCGATACTGGGAAGATTTTTAGAACACTCACGAATATTCTACTTCCGCAATCAAGGCAATGAAGATTTTTATATTTCCAGTGCTGATTGGATGCCACGTAATTTGAATAGACGAGTGGAACTATTTATTCCCATCTATGATAAAGCAAGTAAGCAATCTCTGAAAACCATGCTCGCAATTTATTGGTCGGACAATGTTAAAGCAAGAAAGCTACTTTCTGACTGTACGTATGAACGTATCAAGGAAGATAAAGCATCCAAATTTGATTCGCAAGAGTTTTTCTTACAACGAAACACTGCTACAATTTCTTCGACACGTTCAACGAAAATCAAATTTGATTTTTAACCAATGAAAAAGTATTGGTTTTTCGTTCGAAAATATATTGTTGCAAAACGCTCAATCCACTTCATCACCCTTATAACTTATTTATCGATAATAGGTATTATTGTGGGAATAGCTGCAATGATATGTGTTACATCCATTTTTAATGGATTTCGAACCACAGTGCAAACAATGCTTGTGAGTTATGACCCACATATCCAAATACTGCCATCGAAAGGGGCTACTTTTCGAACTACCAACGAACTGAGTGCAGCAGTAGCATCAATTGAAAACATTCAATCGATTACTGAAAGTGTGAGTGGTAAGATAGTTGCAACGAATGGTTCGAATATTCAACCAATTGAGATTGTTGGTATAGATGAGAAGAAATTTTCATCTATATCGGGTATTCCAAAAGCACTCAGTATGGGTAATTTTTCTACACAAAAAGCAGATGGAATGCACTCGTTAGTAATTGGAATGGGGCTTTCCGACAAATTGCGTGTGATGGCTGGAGTGAAATATTACCAAGATACCATTAATCTTCTTTCAGCTTCGGAATTACAATATGCTGCTGCGACCTATACCAAACCATCTCCAATGAAAGCACATGTCAAAGGTATATTTCAAACCAATACGAAAGAATATGACAACGGAATTGCATATACTTCGTTGGAATCAGCTCGAGAGGTACTGCAATTACCCGAGAATGAAATTTCGTCCATAGATATAAGACTCAAAGACTATACAAATGCACAAATTGTTGCCTCTCAACTTCAATCAAAACTACCTACTGGTTTTACCGTTGAAACATGGTATTCATTGCACAAAGATTTGTATTCAGTGATGCAATTCGAACGGTTAGTGTCATTTATAATTCTGTCAGTGATACTTTTGGTGGCAGTGTTCAATATCTTTGTATCTCAATCCCTTTTGGTACAAGAAAAAAAACGCGATATAATGATACTCCAATCGATGGGAGCATCAAAACGATTTATCAAAAAACTGTTTTTGGTGCAAGGAATGTTGATTGGTTCAGTCGCAACGGTGATAGGAGTTGGCGTAGGTTTAGGATTATGCTATGGACAAATTCACTTTCAATGGATAACTTTGGAACAAGGAAAATTTATCATCGATGCTTTACCAATTGCAATTTCATGGGTTGATGTCATTTCCGTTACCATTCTTACGATAGTACTCTCATTTTTAGTATCGTTGTATCCATCTAACAAAGCTTCTTCTTTGCGATTGCAAGAAGCATTGAGACGGGATTAATTTTAATTATCAATTTTTTAAGGATATTAGAATGTCAAAAGGTATAAATAGTGCATTTAATGCGTTAACTGACCAATTCATCAAACAGCACTTTATTACTGCAATTAGATTGTTTGGTTATTCAGCAGGTGCTGCACCATTCGATTTATTTTACCATTATAACAAAAGCCCAAAAGTTGTAACCTTAGATTCATTTTCTTTAAGCAATGATGAGTTACCTTTGTTTGGATATTGGGTCCCTCAAGGAGATTCTTGTGAAATTGAGGCACATCCAACATTACGAAAATATGTTTTTACTCCAGATTTTAGTGGGTGCTCTATTTTAGTTGATCAAGTTTCTTCATCAAAATATAGAGTTTATCATGTTCAAGGTGGTTCCAACTATTTACAATCTGAATACCTTAATTCAAGCCACAGTCACGGATTAGGTTTGGCCGGAGCAATGACTTTTGATGATTATGGTACAAGTTCAACTCCGCGAGGATTTGCATTTTTAAAATATGAAAATAATCGATGGTGGATTTATTATCAAAGACAAAATGGAGTAGGGCTTAGTTATAGAAACAATGGTTTTATTCCTATTGGCCCTCAAACGGTTCTTGGTGCGGGTAAAATTCCAATTGCAGACTTGAATTCTGAAATCCCTGCTACTGGTAGAACACATAACTCTATTCATCTACCGAATGCAAGAAATCTTAGAATTCAAAAAAGTATGGTTCCAAATGACGTAATATTTTAATTTAAGTGTTTGAAAAAAGGATAAGATTAATGGCAACTGTCTTCACAGCCACACAGTTGTTCTGAAGATGCTTTTTCAAATGATTCTTTTCCTTCTTTCCATGAAAAGTAGGCTAATCCGATAGCGCCAATAGCATCGATATAGCCAAATGATGTAAAATGAAAAATGGATGCTGATGCCAATACGACTACTGACATCCACAAACACACCCTTGTGCATTTACCATCGGCGATGATTGCTGGAGAGTTCAATCTTTTCCCCAATGAAATCTTCGTCGAACTCAATGTCCACATCAAAAGAATGGAAATAGAAGTAATGATGATAGAAGCAATTGTTGTTTCAGGTTTTTTTCCAAACCAAATGGTAATACCAGCTCCAATTACTAACGATAGAGCAAGCAAATAAAACGCTGTTCCTGAAATTCGTAATGCTCGTTGTTCTGCTGATGTACGGTTGCTGATGTGGCGACGAGTTCTGTAGACCATCATCAAAATTCCAACACCAGAAATAACCTCGATAAAGCTATCAAGACCAAAACCAAACAATGCTAAAGATTCATCACTTAATCCAAAATAACTTGCTATAATACCTTCAGCTACATTATATCCTATCGTACAGTATGATAGAAATAAGGTCAGTGACCACAATCTTTGTTCAGATGTAATGAATGACAAAGGTATACTTGAACTTTTACTCATTTAATGACTCCCACCTGGTTGCAATGAAATACAAACATTCTTTGGTTCAGTGAAAAATCGCAAAGCTTCAAAACCACCTTCTCGTCCTACACCTGATTGTTTCACTCCTCCAAAAGGAGTTCGTAAATCACGAACCAACCAGCAATTAATCCAAACAATACCAATATGCAAATTAGCAGCAACCCTATGAGCGGTCGTCAGATTTGACGTCCACACAGAAGTCGCCAAGCCGTATTTGGTGCTATTGGCGTACTGTACAACTTCATCTTCAGAGTCAAATGGTTGGATAGTAACAACAGGTCCAAAAATTTCTTCTTGGTTAGTTCTGCAATCGTACGGCAATCCTTCAATGACTGTTGGTTGGACAAACCAACCATTAGCACAACGACCCTCTGGGAATACTTGGTTTCCACCACAAAGGATGGTTCCACCCTCATCTTTGGCTAATTGTATGTAAGAAAGCACTTTCTCTAAATGTTCTTTTGACACCAATGCTCCTTGTTTTGAAGTTTCAATCAAAGGGTCAGCTGGTTGTAGTTTTTTCACACGTTCGACAAATTCATTTTTAAACCGCTCATAAATTCCACGTTGGACATAAATTCTCGAACCACACAAACAAATTTCCCCTTGATTTGCAAACGAAGAACGAACGGTTGTTTTTAGCGTGTCTTCAAAATCGCAGTCATCAAAAATGATGGTAGCATTTTTACCACCAAGTTCTAACGACAGTTTTTTGAAAACAGGTGCGGCATTTCGTGCAATCGTCGCTCCAGTTGTTGTACCACCGGTAAATGAAATTGCAGAAATATCGGAATGGTCAACAATCGCACTTCCAATTTCTGCTCCAAGCCCGTGAATAATAGCTAAAACACCAGCCGGCAGTCCTACTTCGATACACACTTGCGAAAACAAGAAGGCAGTCATTGGCGTTAGTTCTGATGGTTTTGCAATCACGCAATTGCCACTTGCAAGTGCCGGAGCAATCTTCCATGTAAAAAGGTACAACGGTAAATTCCATGGAGAAATACATCCAACAATACCAATTGGCTGTCGTAGAGTATAATTCAATATATTGTCAGTCGTTGGATGAGCCTCTGAGGAAAAATTACGTATTGCAGATGCAAAAAACGACATATTCTGCACTGCACGTGGAATATCCACTGAACGTGAAAGCCAAAGTGGTTTTCCATTGTCAACTGTTTCAGCACGAGCAAATTCCTCCAACCGAGCTTCAATACCATCAGCAATTTTTTGCAAATATTTCGAACGATCTTCAGGGCCTAATGCTTTCCATTGTGGAAAAGCACGTTTCGCAGATGCTAATGCAACCGCAACATCATCCGCATTCGAACGAGGTAATGTGCTATATACTGCACCTGTCGCAGGTTCATAATTGTCAAGCGTTCTACCATTGACAGCCGGTACCAACGCACCATCTATATAGTTTTGAATTTGAATCATTCTTTTCTCAAATTAGTTGAAAATACATAGACGAATGAGAAGAGGAAATTGTAAGAAAAAAACGCCGGAATAAATTCCAGCGTTACAATATGCACCGAGCCTACGGTTCTACAAAGATAAAGTCCCAAAGGGACGACCAAGTTTGTAACCATGGAATTCATTCCATGGTGAAGTTACAATATGCACCGAACCTACGGTTCTACAAAGATAAAGTCCCAAAGGGACCTCAAAGATAGTAACCTTGGAATTCATTCCATGGTGGAAGCCTCCCCTACATCTTCACAAATCTATGACTTTTGGTCTTACCGTTAGTTGAAGTGATTGTAAGGAAGTACGTTCCTGCTGGTAATGATTGCACGTTAATGTTCTTCGAAAGGGAAGCTGATTCCAAAACAGTTTCACCAAGTACAGTAACAATTCGTACCGATTGAATATCTTCCGTTGTTGGTATGTTCAATACCGATTCCACTGGGTTTGGAGATATAACACCTTGCAATTCTTCAGATACAGATGAAACAACAATTTCGATTTGTTGCTCTTTTTTACACCAAAATTCATTATTCACATTTCTTCCTTCGACGGTTACGCAATACATACCTGGAGTTAAATCTGGTATCGTATATGTTGCAGCATTTCCAGTGATAGGAACTGTAACAACACCTGCATTGTCGCACATTCTATCGTAGGTAATGGTTCGTTGAGGAGCTGACGTTAAACCACCAATTGTGATGGAAGTTCCAGATGCTTCAATAGTAAAGTTTTCACAACGTTCCGTTGCTGAGGAAATTTCTATTAATCTTCCAGGACTTTCATACATTGCATAAATCTTTCCATTTGGAGCTACCCGAACATCGCGAACTCTTCCTTGGTTTGAGAAGCTTCTAGTAGCTTGCACTACTTTATCATCACGCACTAATACTCTATGAACATGCTGACCTGCTAATGCACCCAAAATAATATCGACTTCATTGGTAGATTCTTGTGAGCGAATAAATGCCATTCCACTTGGTGCAATTGATGGTCGCCAATAGGTAATTGGGTCTTCCATTCCTGGTAAAGAAGTATCTTTTGATATTTCAGATCCACCATAATTTACACCAAAGGTTACACGAGGCCATCCATAATTTGCACCTTTTTTGATGATATTCAGTTCATCACCACCTTGAGGTCCGTGTTCATGAGCCCATACAACACCAGTAATTGGGTTTAAAGCCATACCTTGGATATTGCGATTCCCATAGCAATAAATTTCTGCTTTTGCATTCGGTTGACCAACAAATGGATTGTCAGATGGCACTGTTCCGTCTTCATTAAAACGAAGAACCTTTCCGTAATGATTGACAAGAGTTTGAGCATTGTTTCCATTTCCACGATCACCAATGCTCATAAATAGATACCCTTCTTTATCGAACACTAATCGGCTTCCAAAGTGATTTCCACCGCTAACTGCAGGTAAGGCACGGAAAAGCTCTGTATAGTTCTGAAGAGTATTTCCTACTAATTTCCCACGACCCATTGCTGTTGTTTGGGCTGAACCTTCTTGGACAGAATAGGTGAAATAAATGAATCCATTTTCAGCAAAATTTGGATGAGCGACCACGTCCAACATTCCACCTTGACTAATGTTCAAAGATACTGGTCCACCAGTAATCTGTGAACGAACTTTGGTCGTTAGGTTTAGTTTCCAAATAGTACCTGCTACTTTTTCCGTATAGACGATTTCGTCGTCAGCAATAAACGTAAAACCCCAAGGACTGGTCATATTTGTTGAATACGTCGTATTATCCAAAAGCATTTCTGTGATATGAAGATTGGTATTCTGAGCAAAAGTATTTCCTACAGTTGCTAGTAGTAAAGCAATACAAAGAAGTAGTTTTTTCATAGTGGTTCTAACAAAGTGTATATTTGATTCAAAAATGTACTAATTCATAGTTACTCTATAAACGTCAAAAATGGAAAAAAAATTCAAAATTGAACTTTTTTCAAAATTCTTTGTTTAAAATAGTATGATATAAAAATCCTTACGATACTTTTTCTTCCAATATATATAAGGAGATACACTATGCGTTTCAAATTTGTAGTATCATTACTCTTCCTCATGGTCTTGAGTATTTCATGTACCACTGTTCCAGCAGGTTATCGCGGAATCAAAGTTTATTTAATGGGTTCTTCAACTGGTGTTGATGCCCAACCTCTCAATGTGGGTCGTTATTTTTACTGGCCCCTAACCCAACAAATTTTCAAATTTCCAACCTTCCAACAAAACGTTGTGTGGGAAGGTCAAGAAGAAATCACGTTCCAAACCATCGAAGGTTTATCAGCAAGAGCTGAAATTGGAATGAGTTACTATTTAGTATCAGACTCTGTGCCTGTGTTATTCCAAAAATATCGTCGTGGGATAGATGAGATAACCAGTGTCTATTTACGTAATATGGTCATAGATGTCTTAAACAATCTTGCTTCGCAAATGACTATTGAAAGCGTGTATGGCAAAGGTCGCCAATTACTTTTAGACAAAGCAACGGAAATGGTTGCAAATCAAGTACGACCCTTTGGTATAGTTGTTGAAAGGGTTTATTCTATAGGAGAATTTCGTTTGCCACCAGCTGTTGTAACCGCAATCAATTTGAAAATAGAAGCATCACAACGTGCTCAACAACGTGAAAATGAGGTTAAAGAAGCGGAAGCTGAGGCTTCAAAAAAAATAGCCCAAGCTCGTGGAGAAGCAGAATCTGTCCGTATTCGAGCTGAAGCAGAAGCCACTGCCAACAAATCTGTCGCAAACTCTGTAACTCCATCATTGATACAATATCAATCCATCAAACGATGGGACGGTAGATTGCCTTTAGTCACAGGTGGAACCGTACCACTCTTAAACTTGGAGCAACTCCTCAAACAACCTTAAAACATCAAGCCCTCTTCGTGAGGGCTTTTTTGTTTTCGCAGAATTACCCCTCACCCTGCCCTCTCCCTCAAGGGGAGAGGGAGTTGTATTTTTTGTGTTTTTAGCAATCCCAAATTCCCCTCCTTTGGAGGGGTGCCTTGAAAAGGCGGGGTGGCTTCTTCGCAGAAGCTCCCTCTCCCCTACGAGGGAGAACGGTCACTGAGCGTAGTCGAAGTGGGGTGAGCAGGCATTCTTAATGAATAAATATTCAAATATATTTTCTTTCATCCTAATCTACTAATCTTTTCACTATTTCTGTATATTGACACTGTTTTTCCATAGAAAAATATAAAATATGTCGAATGATTCTAATAAAATGTCCGATATGTCATTTATTTTGTCTCTTAATGGTTGGAAGCTACGTTAGCAGTGCACAATAACAATACTTCCGTAACTAAATATATACAATTTTCATGAAAGGACACCACGATGTCACTACCAGCGTTCAATACTACCAATATTAATACGTACTTACAAAGTATAGAAACGGATGCAACTGCCTATACAGCTTTTGCTCAAGATCTTCAGACAAACTTTTTAAGTGCTTGGCAAAGCAGGTTTACGGTTTCGCAACCTTTTGTAAATGTACTAAACGCATTTACATTTGAGCAAAAACAAGCTGTTATTAGCGGCTTTAATCAATCAGCTTCTTTTTTATCGCTAAATTCTTCTTCACATGATAAAGTAATTGCAGAAGTAGAAGGTTTCGATGGAAATCCACCGCCAAATATTCAGTTAATACCTTCTGTGAAAGTTTATTTTTGTCTAGTTTGGGAACCCTTAATAGGTAAATGGTCAGTATATTTTGATATTAAAATTACCCTATGGTAATATAAAGTTCTTTAATTTAGTAGGAGTTCCAAAATGTATTGTAGTCAAAAGATGGTTACAAGAAAAAACGCAATACTCGTACTTTGCTTTTGTTTTTGTTTTTGTATATTTATTGGTGCAAAATTTAGTAATGAACCAGAATGTGAAAATAAATTTGAAGTAAAAAACGGTAAAAAAGGATCACATATCTTGTATAATATTTCCTCAATTTGCGATACATCTATTACAAGGTATAATGACATAGAATACAAGAGTGAAGTAATTACTATTAGGTATACTCAAATTCAAGAAGATTCAGTTACCTTTGGAATTCTTTCTCCAGTAAAAAAGAACAACAAACATTTTATATTAATAGTAAATGATTTTTATAAATCATATTATGATATTGTTCCATTGTGGTCATATTTTAACAAAGCAGGATATTCTATTATTGAAGTTCAATATAGAGGACAATCTCTTACCGCAATGGAACATTATCCGAAAACTTACGGAATAAAAGAAGTTGATGATTTTCTCTGTATTGTAAAATATCTCAAAGAGACGTATGGAGCAGATACGAAAATTTCTGTTTATGCAAATTCGTATGGTGGTCTAATTGCATTAAATGCGATTAACAGAAGTGATGATATTTATAAAGTGTGCTTTGAAGCATTGTTGTTTGATTTGAACAAAGTAGAACAAAAGTTTAATGAAGGTGGATCAACTGTTAGAATGTTCTTAGGAGATTTTACTTTATTAGATTATCCGAATATTTCTCCAAAGATTCAATTACCTCTGCTAAAGTCGGAATTGCCATCTATGTTTTTTTGGGGAGAAAATGACGAGGCGTTTCCTACTGAAGATAGACAAATTGTACAAGAGTTACTCAAAGATAAAAACGCAACAATTAAGATAGTTCCAAAGGTTGGTCATTCATTCCGTTTTGGGTATCCATTAACCCAGCAAGAAGTCGACCTGCACAATATGTCAATAGTACGGTTCTTAACCGAATAGTTGTTATGAAGTCATTGTTTCTTGTTAAATATGTTTTTAGGAAGCCCTTCTTGGGCTTCCAATTTTCTATTTAAGGTTTCTATGAAAAAACTCTATTTTATCATGTTGTTACTTTCTCTTTGTTCTTCTTTCACAAGTTGTGTTACTATCAACAGTAAAACTGAATGTGAAAATGAGATAGAAGTCAAAAAAAATCAAAATGGTTCGGTTACTATTTTCAATATTAAATCTATTTGTGATACTAATATCAGAACTTATAAAGATTTCACTTATAATATGGAAAGAAAAACAGTCACTTATAATGAAATACAGGAAGACTCGGTAATATTTGGGATAATGTCACCAGTAGAAAATGCAAAAAATCACTTCATACTAATGATTAGTGGTTTTTTTAGTTCTTGGTACAATATTGCACCATTAAAAGCTGAATTCAATAATGCAGGATATCCTATAGTTGAAGTAAATTACAGAGGAACGTCAAGTATGGATATGTACGAAAAGACATTTGGAATAAAAGAAGTGGATGATTTTCTTTGTATAGTAAAATATCTCAAAGAGACGTATGGAGCAAATACAAAAATTTCAGTTTATGCAAATTCGTTTGGAGGCCTCATAGCATTAAACGCAATCAATAGAACCGAAGATATATACAAAGTTTGTTATGAAGCATTTTTGTATGATTTGGATAAGATAGAACAAAAGTTTTTAGATGGAGGACCTGCTGCTAGACTTTTAGTAGGAGATATGTCCTTCAAAAATCATCAATACTTTTATCCAAAGGTACAATTACCAATCATAAATCCAAAATTACCGATGCTATTTTATTGGGGAGAAAACGATGACCAAGCACCCAAAAAGGATATTGAAACCGTTCGAGAACTTCTCAAAGATAAAAACGCAACACTCAAGATAGTACCGAAAGTTGGTCATTCATTCCGATTTGGGTATCCATTGACGCAACAAGAAGTCGACCAGCACAATATGTCAATTGTACGGTTCTTAACCGAATAGTTATGTAAAACTTGTTTTCTATTTCACTATGGAACATATTGATTACACACAAATGAGTGATGAAGAAATTTGTAATTGTGAAAACATAGAAAACAAGTTTAGATTTGGTTTTGCGATATTGTACAAAAGATATAATTCTAAGTTACATTCAAAATGTACCTATAAACTTCCATCGGCAGATTCTGATGAAATTTTACAAGAAACTTGGATAAAGGTTTTTCAGTATATTAATAGCAGCGAAAAACCAATTGATAATTTTAAAGGAATTCTATATAAGTCTTTTGACTATGCATGTAAGGAGTACATCAGAAATTCAAAGAAAGAACATACTACTAAAGTAAACTTTGATTTTGAAACTTTAACTTCTGCAGATTCATACTCTGAAGAAAATGAACAGTTTGAAAAAGTGATGTCAATTTTAAATTCATTACCTACAGACAGGAAAGAACAATTCCTATTACGATATCAGGATAAATGTAGTTGGCATCAAATATCTGAAAAATTCAACACTTCTGCTGAAAGTATACGGAAGTATTGTGAACGATTAAAAAAGCAAATTCAAAATATTACTAAAAAGCCCTCGAAATGAGGGTTTTTTTGTTGCAAAACTACCCCTCACCCCTACCTTCTCCGGCTCAAGGGCAGAGGGAGTTTCTGAGAAGAAGCCACCCCACCCTTCGGGTACCCCTCCAAAGGAGGGGAATGAAAAAAAAGCCCTCTAATTAGGGCTTTTTGATTTAAATTTACGAAATCAGTTTCTAAAATAAAACTCAAAATATGATATTATTCTTTTTTCGAATTAGTTTGATATCCTTGTTCAGGATGATTGTCTGTTAATGGAAATCGTTTAAAAAGTTTTTGTTCTTTAATCATTTTTGGAAAAACTTTGTTTTTTAAATAGTCAACAGATTTTCCTAACTGTTTTGCTACTTCATCCATACTCACAAAGGTATCTAAACATATTTCCATAATCAATTTCTCTAACTCACCTCTCGATAATCGTGTGACCTTTTGCGAGGTGTCAACCTTTCGTGAGGTGTCAACCTTTCGTGAAGTGTCAACCTTTCGTGAGGTGTCAACCTTTCGTGAGGTGTCAACCTTTCGTGAGGTGTCAACCTTTTGTGAAGTGTCAACCTTTTGTGAGGTGTCAACCTTTTGAGAGGTATAAAAGTCTTTATTAAGTGTATAAGTAGACCATCTTCCTTTTTTATTAGATTTGAGATAATGTTGATCACATAGCTTTCTTAATAATAAAGAAATGTCTACTCGATGCAAATTTAGAACATATTGTAAACGCTGATTTGAGATTGATTTTTCAATAATACAATATGTAAGTACTGTAACTTCTTCTTCTGTTAGATGGTCAATGTTGCCAAAGTGTTTTTTTAACTCTATTAAAACCTCATCTGGTAAAACAGTAAACATTGGCAATGTTAACTTAATTCTATCAGGTTGATGTTCAATTTCAATGTAAGGTCTTTGCCAATGGGAACTTTCCCAACCACGAAATATTTTATCAACTCCACTTCCAGCCTTTTCAGCTCGTCCAATAAGCATAAACATCTTCTGTATGGAAGGATTTCTACATTCACTAATGCCACCGTGATAATATTGATATTCAGAAATTAACAAAGAACCTGGATTAGAAAAAATAAAATAATTCGAATGTAATTCGATAATGATTTTTCCCGATAATGAATAATCTGAATGAACCAAAGCATTTACAAAAGCTTCTCTTAATGCTACATGTGCAAGTGAATCATTAACACGTTCATCATTATGAAGTTGAAAAGGTTTAGGTAAAGTAGAAGATAGTTTAGGCCATACTCTTAAATAAAATTGAAGTAAATTATGTTCCCACTTACCATCAGGATAAATACGGTCAGTCCAACGAATCTGTGAATCGGAAGATAAGTGTTCACGGTAATCAGGGAAAAAATCAGGCAATAATTGTTGTTCATTAATGCTATCACCTTTACCAAACATTAGTAAACCCGCAAGAGTAATTCCTTCAATTTTAGAATTTCTATCTACACGATAGGCTTCAATTTTTTTAAAAAACTCTAAATCTGAAATTGAATGCCACGGATGATCAGGATTAGCAGAGACAAACATTTGTCTATAAAGTCGAACCGTTGAAAAATCAAAATCATCAATCGTATAATTCTCTAATATTGTAGCATCTTTTTGTAAAATGGTATTTGAATCTGCTAACATTCTTTTGACTTCTTCATCGGTGCATCGATAATCGCCTTCATGATTTCTTTTGTATGTATTACCAAAAGGGTTGTCAGTCAAATAAACGGGTCTTTCAATACGGGACGCAAAAGGGACTCTAATAATTAGTAACTTTTTGTTTTCAATAGTATAATCAATGACATCAGTATTAGAAAGAAGATTTTTACTAATAGTTTTAGGGTTGTTGCAGCCATCCCAAAATTGTTTTTTATAATTTTCAATTTGGGTTTCACTTAATCCTTCTATAAAGGGAGTACCTTCTTTTTCACGAATACCTATGATAATAAATCCTGTTTTTGTATTAGCAAAAGCAGAATAAGTTTTCCAAAGATCTTTAGGAAATCCATCTTTACCAGATTTATATTCAAGTTCATAATCTTCATTAGGTAATAATATATTTTCTAATGATGAAAACAATTCAAAAGAGTTATCTCCTGAAAATAAACTAAGTTGCTTTTCCGGCATTATGTTAAAAATATATGTGGATTAAACAAAGAGAATAAGTATATTATATAAGATATTTATGAAACACTTAGTAATGATGTACAAAGATACTAAATGTTTTTTTATTCAACATGAATTACAAAAAAAGCCCTCGAATGAGGGCTTTTAAGTATTATGAAGAAAGGAAAGTTATTCTTCGGTGGTTTCGTTGAGTTCTGTTGTTGGAAGAGGTACTTCCAAAGCTTCGATGGATTCTACTTCCAAATCATTGTTTGCTTCGTTAGCACGCAAAAGGACTTTGGAAAAGTCTGGAATATCGCCACGAAGAACTTTTTCTGCCAAAATATCTTCAACGTATTTTTGTAAAGCACGTCTGAGAGGTCTGGCTCCATATTTTTCGTCGAATCCTTTTTCTGCGATAAAGTCTTTCGCAGTAGTAGTTAATTCAACGATAGTTCCTTTTTGTTTCAAGCGGTTCAATAAACGATCCATCTGAATATCAATGATTTCAAAGATGTGTTCTTTCGACAATGGACGGAATACAATGTAATCATCGATACGGTTCAAAAACTCAGGGTTGAAAAGTCGTTTCATAGACTCTTCTACCGTTTGTTTCATGTGTTCGTACTGATCGTCAACGACATCAGAACTAAAGCCAATTTTTCCACCTGCTTTGATATCGCGAACACCCACATTCGAGGTCATAATGATAATGGTGTTTTTGAAATCAACTTTACGTCCAAGTCCGTCTGTCAAAATACCGTCGTCAAAAACTTGAAGTAAGATATTGAACACATCTGGGTGTGCTTTTTCGATTTCATCAAGCAAAATGATGCTGTACGGTTTTCTGCGAACTTTTTCGGTAATTTGTCCACCTTCTTCGTATCCAACGTATCCCGGAGGTGCTCCAACTAATCGAGATACAGAGAATTTTTCCATATATTCACTCATATCCACACGAATAAGTGCATCCTCCGAATTGAACATATATCGAGCCAAGGCTTTTGCAAGTTCGGTTTTCCCAACACCCGTTTGACCTAAGAACATAAATGAACCAATTGGACGACCTGGGTCCTTGATTCCAGCTCTGGCACGACGAATTGCACGAGTTAACTGAATAATTGCTTCGTCTTGACCAATGATTTGTTTTTTCAATTCATCAGCCATATTGAGAAGTTTTTCGGATTCACTTTCAGCAATTTTATTTACTGGAATGCCGGTCATCATAGCAACAACATCAGAAATGTTATCTTCAGTTACAGGCGAAATGGTGTTTTGCGATTCCAATTCCCATGCTTCTTTGGATTGTTCTAATTCCTGTTGTAATTTTTTCTCCAAATCACGCAAACGAGCCGCTTCTTCGAAGTTTTGTTGTTTTACAACAACATTTTTTTGAATTTTCGTCGCTTCAATTTTTTCTTCCAAAGCAACAATTTCCTGCGGAACAACGATATTCGCCAAATGCACTCTTGCACCAGCTTCATCTAAAACATCCAATGCTTTGTCAGGGAAGAAACGGTCAGTAATGTACCGTTCTGCCAAATCCACACACGCTTTCACCGCATCAGCACTATAGCTAACATTATGGTGAGATTCGTAGCGATCTTTTACGTTAATAAGAATTTGATACGTATCTTCAGCCGATGGTGGTTCGACGATGATTTTTTGGAAACGGCGTTCCAATGCACCATCTTTTTCAATGTATTGGCGGTACTCGTCTACGGTTGTAGCACCGATACATTGAATTTCACCACGAGACAGAGCTGGTTTGAACATATTCGATGCATCCAAAGAACCAGATGCACCACCAGCTCCAACGATAGTATGCAATTCATCGATGAAAATAATAACATCGTGAGCTTTTTCCAATTCGTTCATAATCGCTTTCATTCGCTCTTCGAATTGTCCACGGTATTTTGTACCAGCAACAATTGATGCCAAATCAAGCGTAATGATTCGTTTATCAAAAAGCACTCTTGAAACTTTCTTTTCGATTATTTTGAGAGCAAGTCCCTCGACAATCGCTGTTTTGCCCACACCCGGTTCACCAATAAGAACTGGATTGTTTTTCTTTCTACGAGAAAGGATTTGAGCAACACGTTCGATTTCTTTTTCGCGACCAACGACAGGGTCTAATTTACCTTCAACTGCAAGTTTGGTCAGATCGCGACCAAAGTTGTCAAGAACAGGAGTTTTTACTCGTTCAGGTGCTGATTTGGTAGAAGTACCAGTTGATTTTCCAGACCCATCTTTTTTCGGAGGAGGAGTTGGACGACCACTAGAAATATTTTCTAATTCACGACGGATATTTTCGTAGTTGACAGAAAATTGCGAAAGAATTTGAGCAGCAACATTATCTTCATCACGAAGAAGTGAAAGGAGGAGATGTTCTGTGCCGATGACTTTCGATTTATACAGTTTTGCTTCCAAATAGGTGATTTTAAGGACTTTTTCGGCTTGTTTAGTCAAAGGAATGTTACCGATGGTTAATGACCCGCTTGAAACACCAACACTTTCTTCGATAGTTTTACGAAGTTTTGCGATGTCGGTGCCAAGGTTTGTTAATATCTTAATAGCACTACCTTCACCCTCAGAAATTATACCTAAAAGGAGGTGTTCGGTGCCGATGTAATCATGACCCAATCGCATAGCTTCTTCGCGACTAAGTCTGATAACCTCATGCACTCTGGTTGAAAAGTTACCTTCCATTGTTTACTCTGTGTTTAAGGGCGGTTTATAAAATTAATTTCCTATTTAACAACGTTTTTTTAGTAGTATTTATTGTGAATTGTTTACTACACTTTTGGATAGTAGAATGACAGGTAACAGTGGTAGGTGAAAAATTAGACAGGAAGAGGTTTTCCTTTTGTTTCTTTTGCAAAAAATGACACTGATGCACTGAGTAAATACGAAAGAGCAAAAATAAATGCTGCTGTTGAATACGAACCAAATACAGACACTGTGTATGGTAACATAAACACTGCAAAAACTGTTGTGATTCTTCCAGCATTGAGACCAAATCCCGTACCCGTTGCTCGAATAGAAGTCGGGAAAAGTTCTGGCAAATAGATATAGACAATAGCTTGACCTAATCCAATGAAATATCCGAGCAAAGCACATTCAACATAGACTACTGGACTAAAGGTAGCGTTGGTCATAAATAATAACATCGATGCAAAGAAACACCCCAAAAACCCAAAAAGAATCGAAAACCGTCTTCCAATGCGTTCAGCAAAAAAACCAGCAGATGCACATCCCAAAACAGCAAAAACACCTTGAATCATAGTAGCAATACTTCGTTCAGAAGTTGCAGTGTAACTTGCTGGAAATAACGATTGAATCCACGTTGGTATCCATGAAAGGGACGCCCAATAGCCAATGAGAAGTCCGCAAAATATCAAAGCACCTCGAATTGCATCATAGCGATATTCTTTGGAGAAGAGCTGTTTGAGTAATGTTAACTCGCTTGTTTTCTCTGTTTCTTGTTTTTTGGAATGTAACCATGAATCAGATTCTTTGAGTGAAAAGCGAAGGAATAACGCTAATACTGCTGGTGCTGCACCAATAAAAAAGACAATTCTCCAATCAGCAACAACATAAGTAATGAGCCCTGCTACAAATACACCTGCTTGATAGGATGTAAGCAAAATTCCAATTGCAATAGCTCGACTTCGTTCGGGCCAAACTTCCGCTAAATAAGTAGTAATACTAACTAACTCTCCACCAATCCCTAAACCAGTAAGAAATCGACAAATTGCTAGTTGATATGTTTCTTGGGATAGACCTGCTAAACCTGTAAAAAGTGCGTACAGAATGATAGAGATAATCATTGACTTTACTCTACCAATTTTGTCTCCCAATAACCCAAAAAATATACCACCTAATGTCCATCCAAGTAAAAAAACAGCGGTTACTATAGCCCCAGCTTGCGAAACAATCGCCTTATCTGAACTTCGAACTAATTCTTTGATAGCAACAGGCATGACTACTGTCATCAATGTTGAGTCCATACCATCAAAGACACCACCAAGCCAACACCCTAAAAAAACAAGGAGAAGATATTTAGAAATTGGTTTGTTATCCATTCAAATTAGCGTTCTGTAGTTTTGATTCTTCAACATCTCTGTTGTACAATTTTGCGGCAATATACGGAGATTGTTTCAAATATAAATTAGTGAGAACAATGGAAGCAATCAAAAAAATGGTTGTGAGAATTCCTTGTTCAACACCAAATGAATCTGCAAACAACCATTCTAATGAATCTGGTGTTGGAGCAAAGTCCACTTTGAAAAGTGAAATTCCAAAGTGAAGACCACTAACTGGTGACCCAAGTAAAACGTGTTGTCCCCAATTCCAAACAGCATGATAGGTGATAGGAGCAATGAGCGATGTTGTTTTCAAAAACAATGAACAGAGCAAAACATTTGCTAAAAAGATATTGATAAATCCTACAACAGAGATATGTGGATTGAATAAATGAGCAGCAGCAAATAGTAAGGATGTGATAAATGTTATGAGTGATGGATTGAATCGTTGCACCAATGCTTGAAAAATAACTCCACGAAAAATAAATTCTTCGCCAGTTGCGAAGAGAACGATAATCAAAGAAACAACCAGAAAACTTCCAATACCTTCATTGTAAGACTTTTGACCGACTGTCGCACCAAAGAGTATTCCTATAATTGCAATCAAACATAACGTACCCAAAGAAATCGCAATACCGAATAGAATTTCCTGAATTGTAAATCTGCTAGTATGAAAACCTAATGTTGATGGCGATCCCCCTTGGCGTAACATTTCGACCAAAAATGAAACAGTAATTAATACTCCATAGACCAATATATTTTCTTCAACTGGTAAACCTGATAGTAGCAAGACAAATGTCGTTATAGCCGAAAGAAAGATAAAAGCAATAATTCTCACCCACCAAAAGGATAAATATTTCTGTAAAATTGTATCAGTCATAGAGTATTTTAGTAAATTAAAAACGTCAAACTACAAAGAAAAGAATCACTGTATTTAAAAGAGAATGAAACTCATAACTATATAAACTATAACTTATAAGTATTGAAAGCACCAACTGCCACCAAAGAGTACAACGTTTGAGTAACAGCACTGAAGAAAACAAAACGGAAATCCCAAGAATGATAAGTGGAATTACTGTTATGTCGAAGTGCTCCAAAAAGTACGTTATTGCAAAACAACAATAGAGAACTTGCACAAAAATAAGAGGAATTACGTTTCGAAATCCTTTTCGTTTCATAAATTCGAACAATAATGTACGAAGTATCAATTCCAACGAAATATAATATAGATACACATCTATAGGTAATCGCACAGTTTGGACAGGATCAACGACTGCAATAAAAGTAGCTACAGTAAGAATGGAAAGAAGCGTAATAGTCTCAAATTGCGAAGAAAATCGAATGTAGTTAGGAGAAATTCCAAAAGTTATCCATGCAATGATGCAACAAACAATTGGTACAACAAACGGTGTGACAGAATAAAAAAAAAGGGGAGTAAAACATAGTAATACTCCACCAATAATAATATACTGTTCTACGACCCTTGTTTGTAAATACACGTTTTTACTGAATTATTCTGATGAAGAAGATTCAAGAGAAGCGATATATGCTAAAACATATTCTTTCATCAAATTTTCTACTTCTTCGTGTTCCGTTCCTTTAATCATATGAGCTAATTGCGGACAATAAGAGGCATAATTCGCACCATTATCATATCGACGAATTAGAATTTCGTAATCTGTTTGGTCTGTACTGGTAAATTTTTCCATTGTTATCTCAAATAATCGATTTTTTGAATTGAAACGAGTTCAATTTTTATCTATTGTAATTCGTAGTTGAACATCATTTTGATGTAATTGAATTATTAATTCATCACCGTTTGAAACAGCCCCAACACCCTCTGGAGTTCCCGTAAATATACAATCGCCTTGTTGCAATTCAAATATCGTGGAAACATACACGATGAGTTCTTTCACTGAACGTTCCATCATAGATGTTTTGCCACTTTGCCGTAGAGAACCATTGCAATGAACAGAAAACTCCAATTGCTCCAAATTCATTGTGGGTGAATATGGTATGATTGAAGAAATAGGTGCAGAATGACGAAATCCTTTTGCAACAGCCCAAGGATGTCCTTTGGTTTTTGCTATGGATTGAATATCTCGAAGTGTCAAGTCAAATCCAACACCAATTCCAGCAAAATAACTATCAACTTCATCCATTGAAATATCAAATCCATCTTTGCCAATAACGACAACTAATTCTCCCTCAAAGTGCATTTCGTTGGAAATTGTCGGAATTGAAATTGTTGAATTATTTGAACAATAGGCTGTTGATGGCTTTAAGAATATGAGTGGTTGTTCTTCAACAACTGCGTTCATTTCTTTTGCATGTGCAGCATAATTTCTTCCAATGCAATACATTGTTTGCACTGGTAATTCTGAGCCATTGGTAAACGTATATTTTTTCATCTAATAAGTCTAATTATTTAACGATGGAAACTTCCGTTTCGGAGGAAGTACAGTGGGTGATGGTTTCGCATCAGTACTTTTTTTTTCAGAAGGTTCTTTAGGAGCAGTAGGTTCCTTTGGAGCTTCTTGTGGTAAATTCACTTCCTCTGTTTGATTATTGGTAGAGGAGTTTACACTATTTGCATCTAAAGCATTATCTTCATTTTCGTTAATTTCTTTGGAAGCTCTTGTAGTATCTATCTGACTTCTATCTACAGTAAACTTCGTTTGTTTGTATGGTAAACGAGGATCACTGTATACTTTCCCCATAAATCTTCCCCAAATTGGAGCAGCAGCCTTACCACCTTGAGCATACCAGCCTGTAAATTTCACACGAGGGTCATCAAACCCAACCCATACTACTGCGACGATTTGTGGAGTATACCCTGCAAACCACGCATCGGTGTAAGAATTGGTAGTTCCTGTTTTTCCGGCCGCATCAAATTTGTACCAATTGCGAATGGATGTTGCTGTTCCACTATTAACAACACCTGTCATCATAATGGTCATATCTTGTGCTACCCTTTTGTTCGTAACTTCTTTCACCGAAACAGGAAGTTTGTTCGATACAATCGATTTGCCAAATCGATCATCAATTTTCTCGATATATTCAGGTTTAAAGTAATAACCATTATTCAAAAAAGTAGAGTAAGCTCCAGCTAATTCTAATGGAATGATTTCTTCAGAACCTAAAGCAATTGGAGGATAATTGTCCAACTTCGTTGAAATACCCATCTTTTTTACTAATGCTATTACCTGAGAAGGTGTCGTTTTTTCCGTAATAAGTCGTGCCGCTGCAGTATTCACAGAATACTTTAAGGCAACAGATAGCGGTACACTTCCTCCATCTCCCAAAGTTCCCTTTGGACTCCAAGTCACCCCTGATGGTGATGTCCAACTATATGGACCTACACCAATAGGTGACGAAGGTGACATTCCTTGTTCTAATGCAGATGCATAGACAAATGGTTTGAATGATGAGCCTGGTTGACGTTGGATTTGTGTGACATGATTCAGTGAATAACGGATGTCAGTACCATAAACCTTTGTTTGAGGTGAAGCTCCAACCATCGCAATTATACCACCGGTTTTGGCATCTAAAGCAACAAAACCAACTTGAACTGTCGTTGCTGCACGTTTAACAGAATCGATAAACGGTTCGTGAGTTTGAAAAAATCTATAGACTTTATCTTTATTATCTTTTGGTGCAACAATGTACTCTTCTCGACCTTTTATAGCCTTATCTACTAAAATACCAAGTAACTTTTTGTTACGAGACCAAGACCAAGTTGCATCAAATTGACGTTGAAATATTTCTAAATGTTCTCTGACAGCACTTTGTGCATGGGTTTGTACAATAGAATTGAGAGTACTTGTGATGGTGAGCCCATCTCGATATAAATCATATTCACCTAATCGATCATCCTTACTCAAAGCCAAGCGTATCATTTCGACAAAATGAGGTGCTTGATCGAAACGTTTCACTTTCAAACTTTTTGAGGACCCCAAAACGATTGGTTCTTCTGAGGCAATTTCGTATTCGGAAGCAGAGATTATATCGTTTTCCAGCATTAATGACAACACGATATTTCGTCGTTCAATTGCTGCTTCGTAATGATTAATTGCGTTGTAAACTTCCGGTCCTTTGAGTAAACCAACAAGATACGCACACTCAGAAGTGCGTAAATCCATAGCCGATTTATTGAAATAAATTTGTGCAGCAATTTGAATTCCGTACGCACCACGTCCGAAGTAAACTGTATTTGCATACATTTCAATGATTTCTTCCTTGGTATATGTCTGTTCAATGAGAACGGCAGTAATTGCTTCTTTGACTTTTCTACCTAAAGAAACTTCTCGATTGAAATAAAGATTTCTTGCTAATTGTTGTGTGATTGTTGATGCACCTTCTTTAACACGTAAACTGATAGCATTCTTAACAAATGCTTTTACAATTCTCATGAGATGGACACCCCAATGTTGAAAAAACTTTCTGTCCTCAGTGGCAATTAATGCATTGACAAAGTCTTTAGGAATGCTATCGTAAGAAATGTATGTTCTTCGTTTAATATAAAAATGATCTAAGAGTTCTCCATCGCTACTGACAATACTTGTAGCAAGCTCTTGACGAGGGTTTTCAAGTTGTTCTAATGTGGGTAGGCTTTCACGTGTTACATCTTGCACATACTTATACATACCAGCTAAGGTAACTAAGGTGATGAAGATGAGAATAAAAAACAAACGTAACGGTGTCATTCTTTTTTTTAACGTTTACTTAGCCGAAGAATTTGGAAATCTCGTGATAAAAATGCAATTTAACAAAATGTATCCACATTTTTATCATAGTGAGGTAGTATGGCAATTCGAAATCCTATAAATTTTAAAGAATGGATTGATAACAATAGACATTTATTGAAACCACCAGTTGGTAATGCAACTGTGTATGAAGATACCGAATTTATCGTTATGGTTGTTGGTGGACCCAACTCCCGTAAAGATTATCATTATAACGAAGGTGAAGAATTCTTTTATCAACTTGAAGGTGAAATTGATGTAAAAATCATCGACGATGGAGTGATGAGGACAATTCATTTAAAAGAAGGTGATATCTTTCTTTTGCCTCCCAAAGTACCCCATTCACCTCAACGAAAGGCAAATACTGTTGGATTGGTTATGGAGCGAAAACGTTCAACAAGCGAATTAGATGGGTTCTTATGGTTTTGTGAGAATTGTCACTCGAAATTGTATGAAGAGTATGTACCATTGACAAATATAGTAACCCAAATGCCTCCAATTTTTGAACGATTCTATAGTTCTTTAGAGCATAGAACGTGTAAAATATGTGGAACTGTTCAAGAGCCACCTCCACCAGTTCAAGTACCCTAAGTCAAGAAATTAAGGGCAGTTACAAGGGTTATTGCTGCAAGTTTAGAAGTTCGATTATCAATATCGTAGGTAGGATTTACTTCTACGATGTCTAATAGTCGAACTTTTTTTGTGGAACAAAGAGCCTTGACTATTGAAAGCAATTCATTTGGCGTGAAGCCCATTGCAGCTGGTGCGCTTACTCCAGGAGCAAAAGCACTTTGAACAGAGTCCATATCAATGGAAAGATATATCCAATCAGCTTTTGAAGCAACACACACATCAGTTAAATTTTGTAATGATGATTGAAAACCATTGGTTATAATGTCATCATAAAAGTAAATTGTCGATGGTACAGTAGATGACTCAATATATTCTCGATGACTTTGAGCAAAAGCAAAATTTTGAATACCAAATTCAATAAAGTGGTTTATTTGATGTGGATAGGCTTCCAGTAATTGACGAAATGGACTTCCTGAATGAGCCAATCCATTGTTTAATGGTCGTACATCAAAGTGTGCATCTATATTTATAATCACAACTGTCTTTTGAAGTTGTTTTGCATGTTCGAAAATTCCTCTACCATTTGCAAATGCACAATCATGTCCACCACCCAATACAAGTGGAGTATGACCATTGGTGAGTAAATTTGAAACTACAGAAGTCAAATTTGCATGTATAGGCTCTAAAAAGTTTGACGAAACATCAACATTTCCAATATCTACTATTGGTTGAGAATTGTTTTGAGAATGAATAACAGATGTGGTTGGAGGTAACTTGTATAATTGTTTCCTTATTTCTTCTGGAGCTAATGCTGCACCAACCCTTCCATTATTTCTTTGAACGCCAATATCTTGAGGACATCCGACTATAACGAACGCGGGTGTTTCTGAAAGCTCAGTAGAAATTACATCGCAAAAACGTGGGTCATCGAGTGGATTTACAGATTGAAAATAATCCTGTAATTGAATTGGTATAGTCATTTTTTTACTCTAAATCATTCTGTAGCCCATATACAGTCGGAAGATGTACCTGAGCAGTTGGAAATCTAAATATGTCATCGACGGAAAATTGTATTCCAAAAGATTTTGTAAGAAAATTATAGACGCCATCTATTCGAAACAAAGACCGTTCTTGAGATTCGGTCGTTGAATAAAATCGAAGTCCAGCACCAATGGAATGGTAAAATTTTGCATCAGCCACAACTTCGTTAAACACAGTTCCACCATCATAAAATATAGTCGGATTAGCAGTAAGGAATCCTACAGAAAATTGAGGAATATAGCGAAATTCCAAATTGAGAATTGCACGATTCTCACCAACCAATTGGTTCGCTTGATACCCACGCAAACCAGATTCATTATCCAAAATTAGCTGACGAAATTGGTTGTTCCAATTCCACACTTTTTGTTGGTGAATACGTGAAACAATGAGTAAATTGTCAGTAATTGTACTATACAACAAACCAAAAAAGTCTTGATACGTATACAAAGCGACTGCTCGAGAATCAAACCCACTTCCTGCAGAAACCCTACCGTGTATATACAGTCCTTTTTTAACGACAGTTCTTTCTGCTTGACCACCAATATAATTCATCGAATTATTTGCATCACGAGCGAATATTCTCCCCAAAACCGCAGTGCCCCATCCTCCTTCGGTAACCACAGATTGCAACGATGGATGCACTATGGAAGTTGAGAGAAGATTTTTTTTGAGTGAAGAAACTCCAAACAGTAACCGAGAAGTATTGTCAAAGGCTTGTTGATATTGAGGAGATCCTCGTTCTATATTCTCATTGCTAAACAAGACAGTTACTAAAAATTGATCATTTTCGGGATAATTCCACGTTCCCCACAGCATAGTTCGTTGGAGTGAAATTGCATTTTTTTCCACAGAATTATTTTGGAAAATGAAGTCAGAACCAGATTCATTTTGATATGAAAGTCCAAAGCTCCACCGCTGATATTTGTGAAAAAGTGGTTTCGTCAATTGGAAATGTTGGGTAGATTTAATAACGTTATAGGTTCCCTCAAATGAAAATCGAAGAGGTAATGACATTAGGTTATCTTGCGATAATGTAAAACCGACATCAGAGCCAATGGAATTTTCATTTCTATATCTATATTCTGCACTCATAGAAGTATTAAATACAGAAAAATCTGGGTCAGTTACTCCAAAACTCCCAACCGTAATTCCACCACCATTGGAAAACGAACTTTGTATTGTTGTAGTTGATCTGTCAATAAGAGTAACAATTGCTTCTTGTTCAAACTCAGTAGTTTTTCGAATTTCAAAATCGACAGATGAAAATAACTTTTTGTCAAGCAAAACAACACGTAATTCTTCTAAATCTTCGACGTAAAAACTTTCCCTGTCATCTGTAAACATAGAATCATTGATGGTTGTAACATCAATAGGAACGATTTGTTTGAATAGTTCAAAAACAAATTCTTTGTTAGAAATAGGTGAAGAATTGTTTTCAAAGATGGATTGGAAATCCTTATTCCACTTTTTTTCAGATTCAGTCGAAGCAGGTTTAAATTGAAATAAAACCTTTGTGATTGGAACTTCTTCAGAGAATATGAGGGCATTGCCAATATTTGGTAAAAACAAAAGGCAAATTACTAAAAAAATGGTCACTAATGATGAAATACTCATCGATAAAAAAGTTAAAATAAAGGAAAATTCTCCTCGGAGTACCACAGGTAACTACGTTAAAAAAGGTGTCTTATTTCAAGGATGGATGTCTTTAATTTTTTCAATTTCAAAATCTGTTGTATATTAGGTATTAATTAGCAAAAAATATGCTCTCACTTTCTCAAAATTCCTCCAAACAACCAAAGACTTTACAGACTCAATGATAGTATTATCAGAAGTAATTGTTAAAAAATATAAAAGCTTTTATACTCCTCAACATATACCAATTGAAATAGGCTCAACTTGTTTAATTGGGTTAAATGAGACTGGAAAAACGTCGTTTTTGGAAGTTTTAGCGAAAACTAATTATTTTAGCGGAGATTCCGATTTCAAATTTGATATTAATAATGATTATCCAAGACGAGATTTGGTACGTTTCCAAAAAAGTGAGGGTGATAGTGATGCAGTGGAATGTATATATACAATCACTGATCCTCTACTTAAAGAAATAGAAGAAGAATTAGGTGAAGGAGTTTTACCAAAAACGAATTTTTCTGTTTCGTACAAATACAAAGCTGCAAAGGGATATATAACCGAATTCACAAGTGATTTCAAAGCATTTCTTCGATTTAAAATGGCTGGGTATAAAATTAACCCAACGAATGTTTCCGAAATAGAAGAAGCCACGAGCTTAGAAGATGTATTAAAAATTGATGATATTGGATTAGACAAAGAGTTCAATAAATTAAAAAATGATATTCTCTTAGTGTTCAAAGAAGCCTTTGATACTCCAAATAAATTGGATGGATATATTGCAAAAAAATGGTTGTTAGTCTATCTTCCGAAATTTTGGTACTATGACAATAATTATACTCTTGATGGAAGAATTTCAATAAATGATTTGCGAAATCCACCATTGGGGTATATAGAAAAAGTCAAAACAGCTAAGGCGTTATTCGAATTAGCAAATATCGATATCAATGAGTTACTTTCAACAACGGAATATGAACAATTCGCTATTTTATTAGAAGCTTTTGCTAATGAAATGAGCGAAAAAATATTCCAATATTGGACGACAAACAAACATTTGGATATTGATTTGAAAATTGAAACAGTTACTGCAATGAACCAAAAAATGGGGAAGGTAGTCAGTGATAAGGTTTTAGATATTCGTGTACGTTCTCAACGTCAACGTGTGAGTTTGCCTCTCAACAAACGTAGTAAGGGATTTTTGTGGTTTTTGTCGTTCGTGATTTGGTTTACTAAAATTCAAAACGATAAAAAGAACCGATACATTCTCCTTTTTGATGAACCAGCATTGCATTTACATCCTCATGCTCAAGTGGATGTTTTACGCTTTATCAAAGAAATGAGTAAAGATTTTCAAATTATCTATACGACACATTCACCGTATATGATTGATCATGAGAATCTCAAAAGTATTCGAACAGTGACCGAAGCAGATGAAGGTTCTATTTTTTCTAATGCGTTCGAAGAAAAAGATGAGATTACCCTAGCCCCAATTAGAGCAGCTTTGGGTCATCATATTTCGCAAAAATTAGACCCTACAACCAATACGTTGTTTGTATCATCACCATCTGATGTACTGTGGTTGACAGCTATGTCAGAAATCGTAAAAGCAGATAATAGAAAAGGACTCAATCCATCGATTGTTATTACTCCCATAGGTAGTTTAGATCGAGTTCTCACCTATGAGGCATTGGTAAGGAATAAAGAGCTTGACAGCAATGAAAGTGTTGAATTTGTTGCTTTATTTCCGGGAATGGAATCGACGAAAGAACAAGCGGATGTTTTATTGGCAAGAGACAGTAGCAAAAAGAAGAATATTCGATTTTACAACGAATTTATCGATAACAAATTAGCGACTGCTGGAGTAGAAGATTTGATGACTTCAGATGAGTTTATGCAATTGTGTATTGATGCCTATCCTGAAAATAAACGATTAGCTTTACGAGAATTTGACTTTAAATACGAATCAATTGCTCATCAGGCTGAGTATTATTTCAATAAAACAGAACCATTCAGTTCCTATCATGTTGCGTATTGGTTTATGCACTCTATTTACGGAAAAGAATTTTTCTGTACAGACACAATTTTACGATTTGAAAAGCTCTTTATAACAATCAATCGATTGTTTAAAAACTAAGTTCAACGAAAAGTCATCGTTGTTTCTTTCTCATCCATTAACAGTAACCCATTAATAGCATTTGCACCATTGTTGATGGGTATTGTTACTGCCGAATACATTTTCATCGAAACAAGGGAACCTACCAAATCTTGAAACTCACCAACTGCTTTTTCCTTCATATCGAATTTGAGAATATTACATTTGCAGTCTGACTTGCAAAACTTAAACGAGAACTGATATATAGAAGAATCTGCTCTTGGGGTTCCAATACTATCCCTAATGACAATTGTTCCTGTTCCATCAATGGCAAATCGTAACAAGATTTCTTTTGGATTGGTATAGAGATTCAAATCTGTTTTTGTTCCATGTTGGTAGAGAACCCAATCTTTTTTAAAAAAAACAGATTGTTGTGGCAAATTGGTTGGAACTATACTTTCTGTACATTGTTCATTGTCAAAGACAACTATTGCATCTTTACATGAAACTGCAAGAAACACTATCAAAACTGTTGCAAAAAGAATTTTTACTATTTCTCCTTTTGTCATCGAATATTCCATCCTAGGCTGTATGTGACACTTAATTTTTGTGAAGCGTTGATTGAAGAAACATTGTTTATGAAAAACAATGAACCTTCAAAACCAACGGTTGAAAACACAGAATTTGTAATTGGGACTTGAACTCCAAGGATTGTTTTAGAAACTCCTCCTATCGCAGAAGCACCAGCGGTCGTTCGAACAAAAGGCTGAACATCACCAAACGATTGAATTGGGTCAAAAGAATACTGATAACTTGCTCCAGTCCACATTATAGTTTCTTTTGCAGTAAACAACGGTGCAGTTGTAAAGTTTTGTATTCGTTGTGTTTCTAACGCAAAATGTGGAAAAGTTTCTTGGCTAATTTCTAATCCTATTGAATGGTTTTTATTCAAAGCAATCAAAACAGTCGTACCAAAATTTTGGGTAAATGATTCAGTAGAAGACCTCGATGGAAGATTAACGATACTATTCATAGACCGCAACTGTATACTTAATGATAATGGCTCGTTTACCAACAGTTGAAACATTCTTGAAGAGTTTTTGATTGGTATTTGTTGTAAACTTTCTATAATTAGTCGGTCATCTTCTTTATATTCATTCCGTAAAGATGGGAAGATTTGAACAGACGGTATCAACGATTGATTGTCGTTAGTTTCTATTATTGGAAGCGTATATTGATCAGCAAATTCAGGAAGTTTTTTCTTCTCAAATTGAACGACACGATTTGAAGTGATTTTCTTTTGAACTGGTATCGATTCGTTTGTAATTGATGGTGTATTTTCCTTAGATTGCATTACTTCAGAGTCTGTACCATTGTTGTTTTGCAATGGCGAACTACCTTCTTTGTTTTGTGTAGTCGTAGGAGCAACAGCCTGACTTGATGAAGTTGGTTTGTATGCTGGAACATTTTTTGAAGATTCAATTCCTGTTACTAAGGTTAATAATGCAGAAATTCCAACTACTAATGAATTATTCGTGATAAATGACCAAATAGCTTGTAATACAGAAGTAGAGACCGTTTGTGTTGTGGCAACAGTAGCAGTTGATGCAATTTCAGAAGAAGGTATGATGCTTGCTCCAATTCGTTGAAAAATGGAATTGGTAACAGAAAAAGGCACAACAGATTTAGATTTATCTTCATCTAAGGTTTGTTGAAACGCAACTGCTTCATCAAATTCTTTTTGTAGTTCGCTATCAATAGCCATAGCCTCAAAAAGTATAGCAACCTGCTCTGGAGTGCATTCTCCATCGAGGTACATATAAAGTAATTCTTGAGGTGTCAACGATTCATTCATAATCAAATACTATTCTTTAATGTTGGATATACGGTGATAATAAAGTCCGTAATCGAATTTTTGCTCTCATAATTCTATTCCTCACAGTAGGTACAGTTAGTTCTAATTCATCAGCAATTTCTTGATATGACATATCTGCATACATATGAAGAAGAAATGGTTCTTTATACTCCGGAGTCAGTAGTTCAATAGCCTTCGAAATTTTCTTCTTTAATTTCAAATCATTATCATCTAAGTCGTCATCATCATCTTCTTCAAATTTTGCTTGTTCTTCTACATCTGGCGAAGAATATTCGATAGCCTTATTGCGTTTTTTTGAGTTGAGAATTATATTTCTGGCAATACGTATCAAAAAAGCAGGAATATTTGTCACTTCATTATATTTATCAATCAACTCATAAAAACGAACAATGGTATCATGAAAAGCATCTTCCCCATTTTTATCAAAGTTATAGGATTTAAGACAATAGTCTCGAACTTTTGAGCCGTATTTTTCGTAAATGAACACAAACACACGCTCTCGCACTGCCTTGTCAGGACTGCGTAAAAGATTGTATAATTCTGTATCATTTCGTAATTCTAAATCTACCATTCCCAGAAGTTATACCATAATAACAATTGAAATTGAAAAAAATCCCAACTTTTTGAATAAAAGAGGAGAATTTAACGACTATTTTCGTAAATTTAGGGAAGAAACAGTAAAAATACGCAAATTTCTTTGATTTTCATAGTCCATTGAACAATCCTGTTTTTTAACAAAAAGGAGCAAAAATGTCATCGCCTACGAATAAAATTGACCTTTTATCTATGATGGAAGAATTTGGTTTTTTTGATGCTTTAGAGCACAAATTACCAGATAACTTCACGACAATCTATGAAATTGCTCGAGTTATATTAGACAAAGAACATTCTATTTCTCAACGTCTTGCACCAATTATTTGGGGTAGTCCTACGACAGAAGTTCATCAACCTGAACAACAACATATTCCCAAGATACATACTTCCGACGAATACGAATCTAATTTAATTAGCAGCTACAGAGATGTTGTTCGTATTTATCCACATCAATTTTTACTTCCAGAACAAGTTTTTTATCAAAAATTAGCTGAACGTTCTTTGTGGTTACCGAAACCTAAAACACCAAAAAATTTTCGTTATCAAAAAGAATCTGATAGTTATGCCCCTGATCAGCGAAAACAAAAAGTGTATATCCTTTTTGATACTTCTGCTTCGATGAGGGCACATTGGCGAATACATTTAGCAAAAGCAATATGTTATGTCTATCTTCATGAGAATAAAAAAGAATTAGGAACTGTTTTTCTTCGAACATTTGATAGAGATATAGGTCCACTTCAATCTGCAATTGATTTACCTACCTACGAAAAATTGATTACCAATATAATGCGTATCGATGCTATCGGGAGAGGTACTGCATTAGAGAAAGCTATTATCACTGCAATTGAAGATATTTATAGTCATTCCAATATGGGTGAGGCTGAAATTTTGGTTATTACCGATGGTGCAGCTCATATTGACACTACCAAAATCGTTGAAATGTTGGGGGAAAACATCACAATTCATTGTGTTAAAATCGGTGATGTTAATTTATCCGGAAATGAGTCGGAGATATCTTCATTGATGTATACTTCCAATTCTGATGAAGCGGTAAAACTCCGCTCCATACACAACAAAATCAAAGATTTAGAACACCAACTTCAAAATGCAACAAGTAATATTCTCAAATCAAAACTTCAATCAGAAATACAATTATTGTCACGTCAAGGAAGAATAGTCGGAGAAAAACTTCTTCATCATTCCGAAGAAATGTATGGAAAGGAGATTCAGAAAATCACAAAGGTATTCATACAGATTGAAGATTTGAATCCGAATGAGATTTTCTGTTTGCCAACAGAACGCATTGAAGAACTGAATGATTTATCCAAAGAATATCTGGAACTTCTTCAGCACGACCCTTCAGTTCGAGATATACAAAACGCTGCATTGTTGTATGAACACTTGAGATTATTACTTCATTATAATCCAGTTGATACTCCACAATTGGACAAACTCTCCAAAGAATTAGAAGAACGCTTGGAAGAGATATCAGCAACTGGAATGACAGGAGCAGAATTTTCACCAGAAATAACTCCCGATACACAAATCAAAATCCAATCAATCCTCAAAGGCGGATCATCGTACAAAAAGTTTTCAATGGCAAAAGTATTGTTGTATTTGCTTAGAAGATTGAAACGAAAACTCCGAAAAATGAAAGCTGCAATATACTTCACAGTAAGAAAAAAACGAAGGCTTAAGAAATAACATATTCTTTTTCCATAGGAGAATTAAAGATAATTGTGGATGATTTGTATCCTTTTTATTTTCCTTGTGTTATTTCTTTAAAACAAGCAAACATTATTATTTTTAATAGTTATTTTGAAAGGTACAACAATGAAAACGATTGTACAAAACATGCATAAAGCGTTGCTACTAATGGTGATAGCTTTATTGGGGTCAACAAGTGTATTTGCGTTAACGCCCCCAGTTAACATCGGACATACTGTAAAAAGCCAAAATCCATTAAAAGTGGAAATCTGGTTTATGACAGACAGTCGTGATATGGATGCAGTCGAATATGCAGTCTATCAAGCGTCTGGTCAAACAGAAGATATGACATTGTTTTCTAAAGTAGGAACAGTACAAAGAACAAATAAAGAAAAGTACTATTATACTGCAGAAAATCTTGCACCTGGTTCTTATACGTTCTTTGTCAAATCGGTTGACCAAGGTGGAAATGAAAGTGACAGAAGTAAAATTACCATCGTTAAACAAAACAATGAGGATAATTCTAAGATTAAAATCGAAGGAAATATCCCTGAATTTGTTTGTAGAGGAAAAGAACTTCGAATCGAATTCAAAGGTTTTCTGTTGAATACAGAAGGTTCTCAATTTAGATATGAGTTGCTAAATGCACCTGATGGAATGGAAATATCACCTAATGGAGTAGTAGAATGGTTAGCATCAGAATCAATATCAGCAACGATGGTTACATTTGCAGTCAGAGTATCTGTTGAGGGTAATCCAAATGCTACAAACGTAAAACAAGTTGCCATCAAAATTAAAAATTGTGATGAAACTCCAAAAGATGAATTGTATATCAATGAACCTCCAAGAAAAGCGTGTGTTGGTAAAGAATACCGTTATGAAATTGGTGGAAAATACAAAGGCACTCGCGAAAATGTAACTATTCGTTATACTGTACTAAATGGTCCAATGTCAATCAGTGTTGACGAACCTGGTGTAGGTATTTTTACTCCTTCTGAAGTTGGTGATGTAAGAATAGTTCTTTTAGTTGAAGCTGTAGGCGAAGGTGTTGTCATTACTCGTCGTGAAGTTGTTATCGAGTTACGTATAACAAACTGTGATGAAGATGATAAAGAAGAAAAAGCAGGTTTACGTTTTGTTTCATCTCCTCGTAAAGAAATTTGTTTACAAGGTGAAAACTCAATGACAAATGTATACCGTTACGAATCTCGTGCTTTGATTTCAAAAGAAGCTCAAGGAACTGTAACCTATACATTAGTAGAAGGTCCTGATGGAATGGAAATATCTCCAGAAGGTGTTATTGCTTGGAATGTAACAGCAGCAGGTTCTTATGAAGTTGTTATTGAAGCATCGGCAACATTGGCTGATGGTTCTGTACTAAAAGCGGAACAAAAATTTGTCCTTCGTGTAATAGATTGCCAAGAAGAAAGACCAAAAGATTTAGGCTGTGCAATCATTCGTGGAAGTGTAAATGCTGCAAATGCTTTAGTTGGTGATGGAGCAGTTGTTTCTCTCTTTAGAGTAGATGTAATTGACGCTAATGGTGGAGAAGTGAAAAATGTTCAACGACTTTATAAAGCCAAAGTAATCAATGGAGTTTATGAAATAAAAGTACCAAAAGGTTCTTATAAACTTCGTATTGAAGGTGGAAGAGTTGTTCCTGAATGGTTTGAAAATGTCACTGAAGGTGAAAATGCTACAATAGTATTAGTAGAATGCGATGAAACAAAAACTATTGATTTTACTGTAGAAACAAGACCTGAACCAGTGCCTTTGGTTATCACAGGTAGAGTCGTTGATGCTGCAACTGGTGCTGGTATTGGTGGTGCGAAAGTAATCGTTCGTCCAATCAATAATGATGTGAAAAACGGTTCTGAAGTATCACGTTTTGTTGGTACGACTGACAATGATGGTGTATTTACCTTAACTGCTCAAGGAAATGGTACTTACATGGCATACGTAGAGGCTCAAGGGTACATGGTTCAATATTTTGACGGTGTAACTGACGCTACTGGATTTAAACCAATTAATAGTGAAAATGCTACTGACGTTAACTTCTCATTGAGTGTTCAAGCTGGTATGGTTCAAGGAATTACAGGATCTATCGTTGATGCAACTGGTGCTGGAATTGTTGGTAAAGTCGTTGCTTACCAAGTGCAAGATGCAGATGGTTCAAAACCAAATAATGATAGACGTGCAACTTACTCAGTAGAAACAGATAATATAGGCAACTATAGCTTCCGTTCAATGCTTCCTGGAAATTATGTCTTTATGGCATTCCCTATGGATAGAGATTTTGCTCCTGCATATTACAACTCTGATCCTTCAGAACTTACTACTGACTGGCAAAATGCTACTGTTGTTGAAGTTGGTGAGGTAATGCCAACAGTACAATACAACATTTTAGTTGGTGCAAGAACTGGTGAAAAAGGATTGGGAACTATGAGAGGTAAAATCCGTGAAGGTAAAAATGCTGGTATAATGGCTCCATCTACAGATGATCAACCAACTGTTTTTGGTGCAGTGATTACAGTATTCGATGATAATAAAGAAATTTCTTCTGTTGGAGTTTCTGCTTTCGATGGCTCATTTATTGTTAATGAATTATCTATCGGAACGTTCAGTTTCTTAGCACAAAAAGTTGGTTACTATCCAGAATCTGGCTTTGTAACTGTTGACGCTGGTGGAAATATATCAGTAGATAACGATATCGAACTTCAACCAATTTCTTTTACTTCTGTGCAAGAAAATGAATTGTCAAAACTTTCAGTGTATCCAAATCCAGCTTTGACAAACTCTTCATTGGTGTTTGTTGGAAATGGTTCTACTGCAACAGTTTCTGTATACAACACAATGGGAGTTCAAGTTATGACTATGAATGTTCCTACAACTGTTGGAACAACAACTGTGAATTTCTCAGTTGCAAACTTGGCATCAGGTGTGTATACGGTAAAAGTAACAAATGGTTCTTTTGTAGAAACAACACAAATGTCGGTTGTACGCTAAGAATCAGAATTTACTGAACAAAAAAAGCCGAACATAAATGTTCGGCTTTTTTGTTTTGTAGTAGTAATTTACTTGGTCGTTGCTTTGGTGAGTAGTTCAGACATACGTTGGAAATACTCATTCGGATCATTCAACATTCCTTCTAAAAGCAAACAAGATTCGTAAATATGTTGAATACTTTTCGAAGCAAATTCCTCATTAGAAGAATCCTCTAAAAGAATCGAAATGTTTTTGATGAGCGGATGAGATGTATTGATTTCTAAAACGCGTTTAGTGCCAGTAAAGTTCTTATCCATCATCTTCATCAAACGCTCAGTATGCGTATCCATTCCGTCTTTGCCCTGAACCAGTGTTGCTGGAGAATTGACCAATCGCATAGACACCACAACATCTTCAACTTTATCCGAGAGTACAGATTTGAATTTCGCTATTACATCTTGCTGTTGCTGTTCAGAAATGCTATTCTCATCTGTTGACTTTTTGCTATCATCTTGTTTGATTTCTGCTTTTTCAATTGATTCTAATTTTTTACCTTCGTATTCAAAAATATATGGAACAGTAAAAATATCGCTTGGGTCAGTCAAAAGTAATACTTCGATATTTTGCTTTTTGAAATATTCTAATTTCGGACTGTTGAATAAGTTTTCACGACTGTCTCCACTCACATAATAAATAGAGTTTTGGTCGCTATCCATTCTCGAAATATAGTCTTTCAATGAAGTCAAAACTCCCTTCTCTGTTCTGGTTGATTCATAGCGAAGCAGGTGTGTCAAACGATCTTTATTCGTAAAATCAGAATTAATACCTAATTTGAACAACTGTCCAAAATTTTTCAAAAACTTTTCGTATTTCGATGGCTCATTCGTTGCCCAATCTTCCAATAACGAAAGAATCTTACCTACTAAAATGGTTTTGATTTTCGACATTACTGGAGATGATTGAGTAATTTCTCTCGAAACATTCAAAGGTAAATCTGGAGTGTCAACTACTCCTCGAATAAATCGTAGATAATCTGGAAGTAATTCTTTACAATTTTCTTGAATTAACACTTTGTTTGAGTACAGATTTACGCTTTTTTGGTCTTCTTCGCGCAAAAAGTTCGTTGGTGCAGTTGCTGGGAAAAACAAAATAGACTTACATTCAATAACTCCCTCAACTGCAAAATGAATGTAACCAATTGGGTCTTCATAGTCATGCGTCAAGAATTTGTAAAATTCATTACGTTCCTCTTCAGTAACGCTATCTGCAGAACGTTGCCACAAAGCAGTAACAGTATTTACTTGTGTGTCGTTAACATAGATTGGAAATTCTACGAAATTAGAGTACTTTTCGATGATGGATTTTAATTTGTAATCTTCCACCAAATTTTTAAACTCTTCTTTAAGTGTGAACGTGATTTTAGTACCACGTACCTCACGCTCAGAAGTTCCAATTGAATAGGAACCTTCTCCATTGGAAACCCATTGGTATGATTCCGAACCTTCTTGATAGTATTTGGTATCAAGCGTCACTTCATCTGTAACCATGAATACTGAATAAAATCCAACACCAAATTGTCCAATGAGATCTCCATTATCAAGGTTTTTACCTTGTTCTTTTAAATTTTGTAAAAATTCTAATGTGCCAGAACTTGCAACCGAACCAAGTTTGTTGATTAAATCTTCTTTCGTAAGTCCAACGCCAAAATCTTCAATGGAAATAGTATTCGTTTCTTTGTCCGTTGTAATACGAATACACAATTCTTGGTCAGGATTTAAGACCGTTGGATTGGTTAATCTTTCGAAGCGAAATTTGTTAAGAGCATCGGATGAATTTGAAATCAACTCACGTAAAAACACATCTGGATGTGTATACAAAGAGTGAATAATCAAGTGAAGCAATTGCTTCATCTCGGCTTTAAATTCAAACTGCTCTGTTGTTACATTATTCATAAAATGAGCCCTTAAAGTACGTTAGTAAAAATAGGTGGATACAAACGAATAACAATAGGTTTTTATTATTGAAATTGTTTCGTTTATTAATGTAAACTTACCATTTCCATTTATTTGCTAAAAAAACTAACGACAACATAATGGGAACTTCAATAAGAACTCCAACCACTGTTGCTAATGCAGCACCAGATTGAAGACCGAACATTGCAATTGCAATTGCTACGGATAATTCAAAGAAATTACTTGCACCAATCATTGCCGCAGGAGCACATACATTATGTTGTAGCTTCAGTTTTTTACCGATAAACCACGTTACAAAGAAAATGAAATATGTTTGAATTGCGAGTGGAATGGCGATGAGAAATATATCAAATGGCTTTTGTAGAATTGAATCACCTTGAAAGGTGAATAATACAACAAGCGTTAGTAATAATGCGATAATTGATAGAGGTCTCAATTTACTGAGAAATTGAGTTTTAAACCATTCTAATCCAAATTTTGCGATAAGTAATTTATTCGTTGCATATCCCAATGAAAGTGGTATAACAACAAATACAACAACAGACGTGAACAGCACCTCATAGGGGAAGACAATATCAGTAATTCCCAATAAAAACTTAACTATTGGAATAAATGCTACCAATAGCACCAAATCATTGACGGATATTTGAACTAAGGTATAATTGGCATCACCATCTGTTAAATAAGACCATACAAAAACCATTGCAGTACAAGGTGCAGCACCGAGTAAAATTGCACCAGCAATATATTCTTTTGCAAGCGATGGGTTTATGTATGAGTTGTAAAGATAATTAAAGAAAATGTAAGCAAACAATGCCATTGTAAATGGCTTAACAACCCAATTTATAAAAAGTGTTAATCCTAAGCCTCTGTAATTTTTGGAAACATCCTTTATCGAAGAAAAATCAATTTGCACCATCATCGGGAATATCATCAACCAAACCAAAATGGCAACTGGAATATTAACTCCATAGACATTCATTTCCGAAATTGGCTTTACTACATCTAAGAAAGTAGTACCAACTACAACTCCTATAACTATACAAATTCCCACCCAAACAGTTAAATACCGTTCAAAGAAATTCAGTCGTTTTTCTTTTTGCATTTGAATACAGACATAATTTGTAGAACTAAGATTTTCCTATCTAACGTATGTATACGTTAGATATTTGTAGGTTGGAAGATGAAAGGAAAGATTAGAAACTATATTTATAGTCTATGGAACTAATAAATGATCTTGTGAGACCATCAGGACGTGAAGAACGAGTGATAAATGGAGAAGCTAACGTCATTTCTACTGCAGATTGTGTGCTGAAGTTATAGCGTAAAAAAACGTTTGCATTAACGGTAAATCCACGAGATCCGAAAATTACATCTTTTCGCATTCCTGATGTGACCGTTCCTAAATACGTGTCATTATCTAAATGATAAATCGGTAAAACCCCCACCATCAATGACCAATCTTTGTTTTGAAGTACTGAATAACTTACTCGAAACAATGCATCAGCTGATCGATTATATAAAAATGTATTTTGAAATTCTGAAAAATCAAGAGTAGTTCCTGCTTCTGAAAATGGTACAAATCTGTTTTCATTTTGTGTTAATGGATGTTGATAACCCACTTGGAATTGAAAATCATTCACTGTAAAAGCTAGACCAACTATAGCATCGTATGTTCCCAAACTTGATTGGTAATCCATTGGAAGAGGTCTTCCGTTAATAGTTTTATTGGCAGAAGAAAGTGGAATTTTTATTCCACCAATTACTGAAAATGCTGGGTCAACATTCCAAATTCCATTGACAAATACATCTGATAAACCAAATTGTGTTGTTTGTTTGCCAGATTGCATCAAGGAAGTAACTTTGACACCTGCAGAAAAGCTATTTGAAAATGAATGTTGAACATCTACTACACCACCGGAAACAAGTATTGCGTTATCTGCAAATCCAACAAATGTACCGACAGAAACAGTTGTTGGGTGAATCTCTTCAACTTGGTGCGTGGTTTTCATACCACCAACAGAACAAAAGCCAGCATCGCTACATCCTTGAGAATACAGGTTGAAACAATTGAGGAAAATAGAAATTCCAAAGAATATAGCGATGATACTTTTCATAATATTAAGTGTAGTTGATATTACAGTGAAAACTTTCCGGTTGAAATGATAGAGCCAATTTGAATTTTATATAAATATACACCGTTTGCAACAACGTTTCCAGTATTATTGACATTGTTCCATTCAATTATAGTGTTATCTTGAGCTGTAGAAAAGTCTTTAGAAAATACCAATTCACCATTAACATCATAGATTTGTAAAGAACCTTTCGTTGATATTGGAGAGTTGAATGAAAAGGAAGTTGCACCACTATTTTTTTGTAATACAGTTACTGGTAAAGAAGGTTTATCATTCTCAACACTTGTTACTTTAGAAATTTCATCAAAACGAACAATCGTAGAACCATAAACTTCTCGTGTGGTAGCATCTTGAATAAACACAACAACTCCAATACTATCCTTATTCCAAACAGAATTTAATGGAACTGAATATGTGGACTGATTCGCTTGATTGGCTTGAAGAGAAATATCTTTTCCAGCAATTGTTGTTGGCATTGTTCTCATAACATATTGATGTTGAGAAACGTTATTTCTACCTTTATACTGAACATTTTCGACTACAGCAACTAAAAGTTTTACATTCGGTAAATCAGAAGGGCTTGTAGCAGAAATATCAATCTCAAGAGTTGAATTTGTTGCAACAACAGTACGATTGAATGTAATAGACTGGCTCTTTTGAGTTCTTGCACCAATTGAACTAACCCAATTAGATGAACCTGTGCGAACACCATCAATGTAAACCGTGGGTGTTGATGAAACCCCATAGGAGCTTGCACGTGGATTTGACTCAGTTCTACTTTCTTGAAACAATTTATCATCAGTATATGTAGATACATGATAAAAAATGTAGACAACATCATCAGCATATTGACTTGTTTTTACTTGTGAGTTTATTATTCCATAAGCACTTGCACAAGGACCACAGTGGGAATTGGTAAACATTTCTAATAATACTGGTTTGTTGGATTGTGCAAATGATCGAAAAGAAGAAATTTGAGTAAGTGTTAACAATGCAAGTACAGCAAGTGTTGTTTTCATAATTAGTTGATAGTAAGTGAAACAAAGTACAAAAATACGGATTTTTGAAATGAGTAGTAGTATACGAATTTCCTTAATTACGATACTTTTTTCCCAATGTTTTCTTTAAAATGCAACGGAGATACTCCGGTGATTTTTTTGAAGAATTTGGAAAAATGTGATGGTTCATCAAAATGTAATTCGTACGAAATTTCTTTAATACTTTTATCTGAATACAGTAACAATCGTTTTGCTTCAATAATTATTCTGTTATGAATAACCTTTTGTGGTGAGGGAAAGTGATGTTTTATAAACAAATTGGTAATTGTTTTTGGTGACTTATTGAGTGTGTCAGCATAAAATTGAACCGAATGTTCTTTTTTAAAATGTTCTTCAACGAGTATATTAAACGTTCGATAAGTACGATACTTAGAATCTGGAATATTTTCCTTTTGAAAATACTGAGCTTTTGCAAGTCTGGTTAACTTAATTATCATTCTAACCAAAAGTATCCTCAACATTTCTTCTTGTGCTGTTGTATGTAATTGGAATTCTTCTTTAAAAATATCATGAAGGTGAACTAATCTATCACTTTCTTCCTGTGATAAGCTAATGCAACATAAAGAAGCACCATAAAACAAAAATCCAGCACAACTAACTTCATCATCATGATGGAACATACAATAGAATTCACTATTGTATCTCCAAATTATAAGTTTTTCGGTGAATGGAATGCTAAATTTTTGTTCTGGTAATATAGTAATAATACTGTTTTTGGGTATTTTAACGGTTTCTGCATCAATAAAGAGATATTGATCGTCACTTGGATTAAAGACTATCGTATAGAAAATTTCATTTCCATATAAATCACAAGAATTATTTGGAAAAGAATGCATCTCTAAAGTTGCATTTGAATGAGAGTTTAAATAAGAATATTTCATTGTTCGATATTATTCTTTTGCGAACCAAGCCTTTTGGATTTTGCCATTTTCTACATAGTATGTGGCAACTGCATGTACAACCTTTCTTGGCAGTAATCCAGAAACTTTTTCTTCATCATAGACAAAATTTCCACAAACTACACGGGATACCAAAACACAATGTAAGTACGGACATTTTTCAAATTGATCTGCATACTTTGTGTATAATTGGTCACTCCCTTTGCATGTTAATTCGCCAGTTTTTAGGTCGTAAAGTTCTACAGTGTCACTGTATGCAGTTACAAACAAATCTATATCACCTTTGTTGTACGCTTCTAATTGCAATTGTGCTAATTCTGCTGGTGTCATTTATTTTTACCCCAATCTTTTGAAAATAAAGAATGTTAAAAGTTGTCAGTTACTACAAAATAACAAAATTTATTTTTCTATGACATACTCTAAACAAATAATTCAGAGAAATGTTACAATTTGCAGTAAGAAAATGATACCAATGATTTCAATTGATATTGTAAATTACAACGATACTCAAACAATGGAAGACAAAGCAATTTGTGATTTGTTATCAACAATAATCACTGAACAATTACCTGAGGCAACAAACAAAATTTGGCACAGGCATCCAGTTTGGTTTTTGAATGGAAATCCAATTGTGGGATTTAGCAAACAAAAAAAGGGTATACGATTAATGTTTTGGAGCGGTGCAGATTTTGACGAAGAAGCTTTGTCCGTAAAAGGGGAGAAATTCAAAGACGCTTCAATTTTCTATAATTCTTTACATGAAATCAACAGTGAGGATGTAAAACGTTGGCTTGAAAAATCAAGTAGAATACAGTGGGATTATAAAAACATCGTCAAAAGAAAAGGTATTTTAGAGCGAATTGGATAAAATGCAAGTGAAAAAAATAATAGCGGCAATAAATATGACAATTGATGGTTTTTGTGACCATACACATGGCGTTCCTGATGAAGAAATCCATCTACATTATGCAGACTTATTAAGTAAAGCAGATTGTGCCTTATATGGAAGAACCACCTACCAACTGATGGAATTTTGGAAAACGATACTTGAAAATCCAACTGGCGAAAAGTCAATGGATGATTTTGCCAAAGCAATAGACAAAACGCCGAAAATTGTTTTTTCTCGAACGTTACAATCTGTAGATTGGGCAAGTGCTACTCTTGCAAATAAAGAACTTGAAGAAGTGGTGCAAGAACTCAAACAACAATATGGCAACGATGTTTTTGTATGTAGTCCATCATTAATAGTTCAATTGACACAACGTAATTTGATTGACGAATACCAATTGTGCATTCATCCAGTAATTGCAGGAAGTGGGTTGCCATTATTCAAAAACATTCAAGAGAAATTACTTCTAAAACTCGTAAAAACAAAAACCTTTAGCGGAGGAGCTGTCATTCTTTATTATGAACGAAAAACCTAATTCCAATTTTTAAACAACATCTACACATAGGAGAAACAATGCAATTAAAACGACTATTAGTTTCATTTCTACAAATTTTTAATCTCAAAAATGAATTAGAAGAATTTGAATTGATTCATACTTCCATTGAAAGAGATGTTGTCTTCAAAGGAACGAATTTATACATTCTCATTTTTGCAATTTTTATTGCTTCATTGGGATTGAATATGAATTCTATAGCCGTTATCATTGGTGCGATGTTAATATCACCACTCATGGGACCAATTAATGGAATTGGTTATAGCATAGCTACCTATGATTTTGCATTATTACGAAAGTCGCTGAAAAATTTTGGTTTTGCTGTGTTGGCAAGTTTAGTAACTTCAACTGTTTATTTTGCCATTTCACCCATTTCCACAGCGTACTCAGAATTGCTCAACAGAACTTCACCTACGATATATGATGTTTTAATAGCCTTTTTCGGTGGATGTGCAGGAATTATTGCCATTACCAACAAACACAAAGGAAATGTAATCCCAGGTGTTGCAATTGCAACAGCCTTGATGCCTCCTTTGTGTACTGCAGGTTATGGTTTGGCAACAGGACAATATCAATACTTTTTCGGTGCATTTTATTTGTTCACTATCAATACAGTTTTCATTGCACTCTCTTCTACGATTATAACGAAATTGCTCAAAATCCCTATTCAAACTATCGTTGAATATGCACAACGAAAAAAAGTAGCACGATTAATTACAATCATTATTCTGATAACAATTGGACCAAGTATTTATTTCGGTTATAGTCTTGTTCAAAAAGAAAAATTTACAGATTCTGCCACTCGGTACATTCGTACCGTCAATGTTTACAATGAGAATTTTTTATTACGAAATGAAATTGATCCAATTAATAAAACTATTTCTTTGATTTATGGAGGAAATTCATTTTCTGAAAAAGATATTGAGTTAATTCGTGATAGAGCTCGGGATTTTGGCATTGAAAAAGATAGTGTAAAAGTGAAACAAGGTGCTTTAGTGAAAGAAATGCAAGAAAAAGCGAATTCAACTACTCAATTAAAAAATGAAGTTCAACGATTAAAAATGCTCGCTTTACAAAAAGATATGGAAATTGATTCTATTAGGAAGTTACCAATGATAGGCAAACAACTTCTGGAAGAGCTTCGTTTGCTTCATCCACAAATTGTAAGCTGTTCATTTGCACCATCAATGCGATATACTGATACGAACGAACAACCTATTGTTACTCGTTATGTTCTTTTGACAGGGAATTTTAAACAAATATCTGAACTTGAGAAAAGTAAAATACAAAATTGGGTGAGAATTCGACTTCGCGATACACTTATTGAAACCATTTATTTACCGTAATTTCTCTATTGAACAAAAGAAAATAGTACATTTGTGTAATTAAGTACAAGAATACATTAACGGAAAGTAGAAAAATTAATGCAAAACGTATCATCAGAACAAGCTGGAATATTTATCAATCATTCTTCAAAGAAAAAAATTGCTGTCATTGGAGATGTTATGGTAGATACATATTTTTGGGGGTCAGTATCAAGAGTTTCTCCTGAAGCACCTGTTCCAGTTGTTGATGTTGAACGTGAAGAATCCCATTTGGGAGGTGCTGCAAATGTTGCAAATAATATCAAAACGTTAGGTGCAGAACCAATTTTATATGGAGTGATTGGCAATGATGATGCAGGTCAACTTACGAAAAACCTGCTAAGAAATTCGAATATGCTTGATAATGGCTTAATCATCGAAAACAATCGACCAACTACTGTCAAAACTCGTATCGTTGGTAATAATCAACAAATTGTTCGACTTGATAAAGAAGTAAAAAACCAAATATCACCTGAAACAGAGCAAAAAATTATTTCTTCATTGGAGGCTGAAACAACTTTGTCAGCAATTGTGTTTGAAGATTATAACAAAGGAATGCTTACCGAAACACTCATTGACTCTGTGATGAAATTGGCAAATTCAAAAGGTATTCCTGTGTTAATAGACCCCAAAAAAGATAATTTTTTTGCTTATAAAAACTGCACTATCTTCAAACCAAACAAAAAAGAAGCTGAACAAGCATTGGGCTATGCGTTACAAACGGACGAAGACATAAAAAAAGCTGGGAACGATTTGTTGCAAAAACTACAAGCGAAGCACATTCTTTTAACCTTAGGTGAAAAAGGTATGATGCTTTTTGATGCTGATGGTGGTATTTCATCCGTAGAAACAAAAGCAAAACAAATTGCAGATGTTTCGGGTGCAGGAGATACTGTCATTGCGACCTTGACAGTTCTTTTAGTTGGAGGAGCAACTGTTTCCGAGGCTTCGTACATTGCCAATCATGCTGCAAGTATTGCCTGTAGTAAATCGGGTATAGTTTCTGTTACTACCGAAGAGTTGTTAGATCAACTATCAACATAACCTATGAAAACTGCAACGTATCGATTCCGATATACAACTTCGTTGTTCTTTTTTCTTTTAGTCAATGTTTCGGTATTGGTTGTTGTTGGGTTTGTATTTCGTCTCGTTGAAAATAACGCTAATTCAGTAATTCGTTTTCTCACTTTCTCACTTGTTACTCTTGGAATGCTTTCACTGAGCGTTTTTTTAGCTCGAACTATTTCCAAGAGTTTTTACAGAATTAAGCAAAATATCCACACTAGATCGTGGAATTTCCTTAATAAAGTTACTTTCATTAGTATAATTTTTGGATTACTTTTGACAATTGTTCAAATATTTACCATAGAAAAATATTCAAAACAATTGTTTGGAAATACTCTCAACATTACAACAATCCCAGCTTCTATTGAAATGCTGAAACAGTATGCTTTCATATCGGTTGATTCTTTACAAATCAAATTTTCAAAACGAGTAGAATTTACACATCTGAATAAATCCAATAAAAGTGTCAAACAAAGGGTTTCTATTGTCCTGTTTCCTTTAGTAAAAGACACAACGATTGAGAACAATCACCATAAAATATGGGTTGGGTATACATACTATGGTAAAGATGATAACAAGTATGAAGATTTTGTCCAAGAGACAACTTCACGTATGTTTTTGGTTGAAACATCAGAAAATGAGTTGTTCTCTAAAGCAATGCAATCTTCAAAACAAGCAGAGTTAAATCCAGATTCCTTGATGTTTTTGCGACCAATTGAATCAAAAGAAGAAAATGTTTTTACACTCCAATCAACATTTTTACTCATCTATTCGTTAGTAGTGCTATTATTTGCTGCCGTATTGTTTGTTTATTCTAAAAGAATGGTATATGCTCGTTCATCTTGACCTCGCTATTTCTATTGCAAAAGAGGCTAAACAGCTTGGAAAAAAAATAGTTTTTACTAATGGATGTTTTGACATTCTTCATCTTGGGCATGTAACCTATTTACAAAAAGCGAAACAACTTGGTGATATACTTGTCGTTGGTGTCAATACAGATGATTCCGTTCGAAGACTCAAAGGTCCAACACGTCCTGTTAATTCAGAATACGATAGAGCAATGGTCTTGTCTGCATTGAAGTCCGTAGATTATACTATTTTGTTTGATGAAGATACTCCAATAGATTTGATATTATCCTTACAACCAACAGTATTGGTCAAAGGTGGGGATTACACTATTGATACTATAGTTGGAGCAACAGAGGTTTTAGCCAATGGAGGTGAAGTAGTAACTATAGACTTTGTTGAAGGAAAATCAACTACGTCGATTATTAAAAAATTATCAGATAATTCTACACAATCAAGTGTATCTTGTTAGTAATACTTAGCTTTCAATTCACGAAATAAAACATGAATTCTCTTTCTTTTTCGCTTGGAATTTCCCTTTGGATAGTCATATTACTGGTTGTTGTATCACTTGGTTTGACTGTCTATGCCTATTGGAATACAGTTCCCCCTATTCCAAGATGGTTAAAAACCCTTCTGTCTTTTTTGCGACTTTCAGGGCTTTTTCTTTTGCTTTTTGCACTGATTGAACCGATGGTTACAATGCAAAGAACAAAGGAAAAATTGCCAGAGGTGATTGTACTACTTGATAACTCACTTTCGATGAAAGAAAAAACTAACTCAGTGGATGGTTTTGCAGATTATAAAGCAGGATTTTCAAATTCAAACATAACTTCGTTAGAAAATACTATCCCATTTCGATTTGATGAAAATGTACGTCGAATGGACAAACTTTCATTTGACTCTTTATCACTAACTGGTCAACATACCAATCTCGCTTTGCCATTTCAACGACTGTTCGCGACTGAACAATCGGAAAATACAGTCGGTATTATTATGTTTACAGATGGGAATTTCACCATCGGAGAAAACCCAATCCATGATGCTTTGGCTACAAATAAACCAATTTATGTCATTGGAATAGGCGATTCAGTACCGTCGAAAGATGCAGCAGTTGTTTCAGTTTTGTCGAATGAAGTTACGTTTAAAAACAATACAACTCCCATCTCATGCAGTTATCGAATTTTTGGATTTGAAAAAACTCCGTACAAGATTTCACTTTTTGAAAATGGTTCGCTTATTGAAGAAAAAACATTAACAGTCATAGATGGAGTTAGTCAATATTCAACAGTTTTTGATTATACACCAAAAGAAGCAGGAACAAAAAAACTTACTTTTTCCATAAGTGGATTAGACGGTGAAGTTTCTCAACAAAATAATAAGCAATCAATTCTAATGAATGTTTTAGATACAAAAAGAAAAGTAGCATTATTTGCAGGAGCTCCTAGTCCAGATGTTTCATTTATTTCATCCGTTTTAACAACGGATAAATCTATAGAATTAAAAACCTTCATCCAAAAATTAGGTGCAGAATTTTACGATCCAAAACCAACTGCTGAACAAATTGCAGGAAGCGATTTATTGGTCTTTGTTGGATTTCCTACAGCCGTAACCCCAAAAGCTGTGATTGAAATAACCAAAACAGCGTTAAATTCAGGGAAACCATTGCTTTTTATCACTTCACAATCAGTTGATTATGGGAAATTACAAGAAATTGCACCAAACATTCCATTTACAGTAAAAAGTAGTTCACCACAAGAATTTTTAGCTACAGCTCATATACCACAAGAAACAGATATGTCTTCTTCGTTATTACGTATAAACGGTAATGATGAAGACAAAAAGGTATGGAATAGTTTGCCACCGATATACAAAACAGAAACGTTTGTAACATTAAAACCCAATGCAGAGGTGCTTTCACGAACTCGTGTAAATCAAACCGTTTTGAATGAACCCTTGGTTGTTGTAAGTACTGGAGGTAGTCAAAAAACATTGGCTGTTTTAGGCTATGGAATCTATCGTTGGAAACTTTTGGGAACTGCCGAAGAACGTTCGAAAGGACAACAATCTGTTGATGTTTTGGAAAAGTTTGTTGACAATTCACTTCGTTGGCTGTCAATTAATGATAACAAAAAGCAAGTAAAGGTGCGTACTTCTAAAAAGCGGTACTTTAAGGGAGAAAAAGTAATAGTAGAAGCAACTGTTTTAGATGCCCAATATCAACCAATCGATAATGCTGTCGTCGAATGTCTTATCAATAAAACTACAAAACGTGGCTTGTCATCCTTAGGTGGTGGATTGTATCGAACGACAATTGATGGGATGTCTATTGGAGATTATTCGGTCGTTGCAACAGCTTCCACTAATGGAAATTCCATTGGAAATGATAATACATCTTTTCTTATTGACTCTGTTTCCATCGAACAGCAAGGTTTGCCGATGAATGTAGAGCTTCTTCGGTCAATTGCAAAACAATCTGGTGGACAGTTTTATACTTCCATAACAGTTTCTTCGATGGTGAACGACATCAAAAACAGGCAAACCTATAGACCAAAACCAGTCGTTGAAAAAGAGAACATTGCACTATGGAAATCAATTTGGTTAGTGCTTTTGGCATTAACATTCTTTTCCATTGAATGGATTCTCCGAAAACGCAACGGCTTGTTGTAAATAGTTTTACTTAATGATACATTTTGTGTGATTGCGTTGCAACATCCAAAGCAACATCAGAATTTTGTATTCATTTGCTGAAATATTACGAACATACACTTTCGAGCTATCAGATAGCATTTCTTGGATTGACATTTTCTTCTTTCAAAAGGAGTAAAACAATATCATTACTTACAAATATAAGTAATTTTCTTACAAATGTAATAAATCTTTTACATTCTTCCAAAAAAAATTATGAAACAACCTTTAGTACTTCCTACAAATGAACAGAATGATGTTGAATTTCAGCAGTTAATCCAATTTTTTAACGAAACCTTGGGATTTTGTCCCAATAGTGTGAAAACAATGTTTCATCGACCTGCAATTGCTTATGCATTCATAGAACTGAATAAAGCTGTGATGGAGAATAAAGGTCGTGTAACCAGTTCGTTGAAAAGACTTATTGGGTATATTAGTAGCAATGTTGCGGGTTGCAGATACTGTCAAGCTCATACCATTCGGGCTGCTGAACGGTATGATACACACCAAGAAAAAATGGAAAACATTTGGGAATTTCGTACACATAGTGCTTTTTCTGATGCTGAAAGAGCTGCTTTAGAATTAGCAGTGACTGGTTCTGTTATTCCTAATGGGGTTGATGATGCAATTGCAGAAAAAATGCGTCTATATTGGAATGAAGGCGAAATAGTCGAAATAATGGGCGTTATTGCTTTATTTGGGTATTTGAATAGATGGAATGACTCAATGGGCACAGAACTGGAACAACCAGCAATTGAATCAGGAGAAAAACTCTTGCATCACAATCAATGGAACGTAGGCAAACATTCGTACTAACTTGTATCTAAAGAAGTACGGTTTATAAAATTCAACAAATAACAACCTTACTATGAAAAAACCAAGTATATACTTTTGGATGATTTCATTTTTTATTTGTACTTCCATTGTTACATCTCAAACTACTTCGTTTGATGTAATTATTCATTCTCGTATAGATACATCAAAGCCAGAAGTAAAAGCAATTGCAAATTTATGGATAGATTACTTAAACTCCACGCCTGATAGTTTGTATGATAATCCTTATTGGAATATTGAAGAAAAAGAAAAGTTCAAACATTGTGATTATTTTGATTTTTCAATTCCTCATTTATATCAATTTTCTTCATCACAACTTCTAAACTACTTTAAACCAACAATTTTAACTATTGAAAAAGAAGGTGAAGCTTACGGTATTCGAACTATTTTCTTCGCAGATGGTCTTGAAGGTAAGTATAGGAAATCAAATCCATGGTGTATAGTCAAACTATATGCAATTCAAGAAAAGGGTAATTGGAAGTTAAAAAATTCACTTCCTATAATTACAAAAAATTGGGAAGCAACAACCCTGGGGAAGATTACGTTTCGTTACCCATCATCTCATAAATTTAATAAAAAGTTAGCTCAAAAGTCGGTAGAATTCTGTAATAGTATTACCAAAGAATTTCAGTTTCCAGCTTGGAATCCATTTGATTTCTACATAACTGAAAGTGGAGATGAATTAGGTAAACTTCTAAATTTTGATTTTTCATTTGGAGGATATACCACTGGGATAGGCCTAAAAAGTTTTGGTATGTTATTAAGTGGATTCGGTTCCGAATACTATCCTCATGAATTTATACACATGATAACACCTACAGATAATAGGCATCGTATGATTGATGAAGGATTTGCAACATGGAAAGGAGGACAAGGTGGAAAATCGTTTCAAGAAAGTGCAAAAATTTTAGCGGAAGAAGTCTATAAAAATGATACTGTTACATTCGAGAATGTTCTCACAAAAAAATGGGGTTGGCAACATGCAGCATTTTATACTACAGGTGCAATAATCTGTAAAAAAGTTTATGATAAGGGTGGTGTAAATGCAGTAAAAAAGCTTCTTGAAACTCCAAACTCAAATGAAAAACTTATTGAAAATATTAGTACTATTTTAGAAATAGATAGTAAAGAAATTGATAGCTTCTGGAGAACAGAAGTATTAAAATACAAGTTAAAGTAATTCAATTTAAATTTTTAGAATTGTATCAATGTCGAATATATTGACAATGAAAAAGCCCCTTAATGGAGCTTTTCATTTAATTGATTTTATTTGTAAACAGTTCAATCATTTTATCCCAACATTCGGTTGCTGCTTCTTTGTTGTAAACTTGAGGTCTTGAGTCATTGAAAAAAGCATGATGAGTGTTTTCGAAGATTTTAAAAGTATAGTCCTTTTGTAAATCTTGCAATGTTGATGCAAGGGTATTCACTGTTTCTGGAGGTACTGATTTGTCTAATTCTGCAAAAAAGCCAAGTAATGTTGCTTGAAGTTTTGAATAATCAGGTGTTACTGATGGATGAATTCCATAAAAGTTCACACAAGCACTAATTGTGTTTGGGTTTGCACAAGCTGCATATACTGCCAATTGACCACCCATACAAAAACCAACTATTCCAACTGTTTTGGCTGTTACTCCATCAACACCAAGTACGGTTTCTATAGCAGAACGAATGGTTTTCTCTGCTTCAGAAATATTCAATGCCATCATCAATTTTCCAGCTTCGTCAGGAGATTTGGCACTTACTCCATTGTATAAATCGGGTGCTAATGCAACAAAACCAAGTTTAGCAAATCTATCGCAAATGTCTTTTATATGGTCAACCAATCCCCACCATTCTTGTAAAACAATGACAGCTTTTCCATTTGGGTTGTTTGGTTTTGCTAAATAGCCGACTGTCGAACCAGTTTGTAACGGAATTTGAATTATCATAAATGTTAGCAATTAGTTAGTGAATGAATTTTGTCAACTCTGTTGGAATGCCTACCACCTTCAAAGGGTGTTTCTAAAAATGCACGAACAATCATAATAGCATCTTCAAGGGATACAATCCTTGTTCCCAAGGTAAGAACATTTGCATTATTATGCATTTTACTGAGTTTAGCCATTTCCACAGTAACACAATTTGCTGCACGGATACCAGCGACTTTATTTGCGGTGATTGAAACTCCAATACCACTTCCACAAAGCAATATTCCGTATGTTGCATCTCCATTGGCAACACAACCAGCAACTGCCACAGCAAAGTCAGGATAGTCAACAGAATCTGTTGTCATAGTTCCAAAATCAAGCACTCCCAATCCTTCAGATCGGAGCATATCACTAATCACTTTTTTATATTCCACACCAGCGTGATCACTTCCCAATGCTATATTCATCGTTTATGTTTATTTGTGTTTTTGAAACAAAAATGTAGATATATTTCGAACTATCAAACCAAATATTTGAAGATATTAAATTTTTTTCGTAATTTGTACGCCTAAACTAAATACCTAAGGCATAGGAAAAATATCTATGATAATCTCCCAATGCAATATTCGTTTCACTTTTAGCTTGAGATTGGCTCTATTCACCATCTTACTAGCTTATTTTGTTGTGCCATTACATGCACAAATAGAGGTAGACACCCTCACTCCCAGAGTCATTTCTTCATTCGAGGGTACACATTTCAAAGTTGCCTTTATGCAAAATGAAATAGAAATTGATGATGCAAAATTGCTACGCATTTTTATGGCGTCCAAAAAGCGCGCAAACGTTGTGGTAGTTAGACCAAATGGACAAGTCAATAACTATCTAATTCAGCCAAACACTGTTCAAACAATTACCATAAATAACGCTTTTGAAGTCCGTGTACCTGAGATAGTTTTACCATTAAGTGTTGATATTACATCCGATGTTCCAATCTCTGTTTATGCTTTAAATAGTGATAGACTTACATCAGATGGATTCTCATCATTTCCAATTTCCTTTTGGGATACATCCTACATTGTTATATCATCACCAAACGATGCTTATTCTTTTCAAGATAGTGCTTCACCTGCTACAAATGCATTTAGAACTGCAATTAGATCAAGTGAGTTTATGATTATTGCTGCAGAGGATAATACGCAGGTAACCATAGTACCAACGGTGAATACGAGAGGTGGTATGATTGCCAATGTACAATCAACGATTACATTAAATAACGGTGAATGTTTCATGGTGCAATCCTCTTCACAAGTTGTAGGAAGTGGTGATTTATCAGGAAGTGTTGTAAAATCTGACAAACCCATAGGTGTAATTGGTGGACATGTTCGAACCTCAGTTCCTCAATTTTTATCTACCTCAGCAGATTCAAAAGATCACTTAGTGGAAATGCTACCTCCACTTAATACTTGGGGAAAAGAATATGCATCTATTCCATTTATAGTGATGGATCAAAATGGACCAGCCTTAGGTGGGGATGTTTTTCGGGTTGTAACTTCTGAGCCAAATACTATTTTGACTATTGAATATGATAATGTTCAAGACGTTGTTTTCTTACAAAATGCTGGAAGTGTATATTCTCGAACAACAAATAGAATCAACTTTCCCACTATGTGGAGAGCAGACAAACCTATTTTAGTTGCTCAGTTTATGCCATCGAATCGTATAAAACTTTCTGCAAGTAGTAATACCGACCCATTTATGTTGATTTTACCACCTACTGATAAATTTGTTTCTCGGATTTTATTTCAAGTTCCTATCAATCCTCCATCAAATGAAAATCAATTTGTTCAGCATTTTGTTGGAATAACTGCTGACTCGCTTGCTATGGAGAATATGCGGTATGATGGGACATTAGTCAAAAATATCAATAGTAACTTCAGAAATCAGAAAATTCCGAAATCTGATTATTATTACACAACTTTAGCCGTAACAGCAGGTCAACACGAATTTTTTACTTCTCGTGGAAAATTCGGTGGTTCACTCTACGGTGGTGGAGTAGCTGACTCGTATGGTATAACATTAGGTTTTTCCTTAGGAGAGCAAGTTAAAACAGATTCAGTTCGACCTCGATTTGAATTGCGAGACTCTTGCGGAATTCTATTCGGTTCTACATTTGACTTACCATATAGAAATGCATCAGGAATTGATGACTATTACCAACTTATAGATAGCTCAATTAATGTAACAACATCATTCAACCCTGTCAGTGAAGATTCAGTACAAGTGTTAGCGACTGTTACAAACCGTCGATTGGACGCTCAATTGGTCTTAGATGTCTATGATAGTGATGGTAATGGAACAAGATTGCGGTATTTTTATGTAGCTCCAAAATTTGAGCTTCCTACTACTTTTGAATATGGTAATGTTTCAATCAAAGATACCACCTGTCGTAGCTTCTACATCTACAACAGAGGCGTTTTACCAATGACAATTCGAGGCATTGATGAACTCGTTGGTACAAAACTCAAAGTTTCCAGTTCTGTTTCATTTCCATTTACTATCAAACCTAAAGACTCTTTACTTATCAATGCTTGTATAGCACCTAATAATGAAGTTACTCCTATTTCTGATAGTATCGTCGTAGATTTTGGTTGTGGGATAATGGAAAAAGTGGGAATAAATGCAAATTTAGAACTTATCAATATATTCTCTCAGGGTTGGGATTTCGGTCCTGTGAGAATCGGAGATACCGTTTGTGCTGAAGGAATCATCGTCAATATTTCCGAAGTACCTATTTTGATTACAGAATTGCCATGTGGAGTATGTGATGAATTTATTCTTTCTACAGTAACATTACCAATCAATCTTCAACCCAATGATACCTTGAAACTTCCAGTCTGTTTCGCACCTGATTCAGTAAGAAGCTATTTCCAAGAGCATACAATTGTCAATGAATTTAATGTTGATTCCAAATACAGATTTACTGGACGTGGAATAAAACCAGAAGTAGTAGTAAATTCAATAAATTGGTTAGAAAAAAGGGTTGGAACAACGAATGACAGTGCTATTGTATTCAAAAATCTCGGTGAAGCAAATGCTGTCATTACGTATTTACAAGAAGTAGAACCTCGAACAGGTTCAATCATTCTTCCAACTACCTACAGTCAATCTTTTACAATTCCAGGTTTTGATTCTGTTATAGTTCCTGTGACATTTCTTCCTCAAGATACATTTAATTATTCAAAAGAGATACGTTATTCTGTTGATTGGAAATTCCATGACACGCTCACTACCTCGTTAATGGGTCTGGGGATTCTGCCATATATCAAAACTATCGACATTGACTTTGGAGTTATTCCTTTGCTCACAACAAAGGATAGTCTTGCAACTGTAGTGTTTTCGTTTGGAAATGAAAATTTAACAATAGACCAATTTGACTTTTCAGTAGTAATTCCAGCAAACCCATTTACGTTTTTAGATCCAACTTGGCAAAATGGAAGGGTTGTACCTCGTGGCGATTCCGTACAATTTCTCATTCGTTTTGCACCTACATCAGTAGGGGCTTTTGAAGAGAGAGTAAATGTCTTGCATGATGCAAACCCAAATTATGTCAAATCAATCACACAATTTGTCCTACGTGGGGTTTCTACTCCATTAGATACCTTTGATGCAACAACAAGAATAATCGCACCAAATCAGCTGTATTCATGTACAAATGATACAATTTATTGCGAATTTATCAATACAAGTAACACAGAGTGTGTTCTCGAATCAATTGACCTGACAGTTGACAATGCAACACCTACTCATGATAACCTATTTGTAGCAAAAACTTTAGCAATCAATGAACGATTTTTGTTCCCTGTTCAACTCACAGATATATTTCTCAATCGACTAGTAACTATCAAAACAGTTGGAAATTTCCGAAATATAGAAAGAACCGAGTTTTTTGAACGGAGTGATTCAGTCGTATTGCCAATTCTTTCAGATATATTAACAATTGATTTAGTGCCAAAATATATTTCTGTACCTGGAGATACCATTTTGATGGAATTTTCAGGAAGATTCTCTGATAAATTGCAATATCATCCTGAACGTATTTCTGTTTCAATTGAAGTTGATTACCAAGTTTTTAGAATGAACAATAATTTTGTCGTTATTCAATTGACTAAAAATGGAATTACATCCGAAATATTGGTACCTGCGGTGCAAACTCAAGAAAAAATATCCTTTGAATTTCCACAAGATTCTGATATTTTTTCGGGTGCAATTTGGAAAATTCAAATTCCTACGTTAATTTTACTGTCAGACATGCAAAAAGAGTATCCAATTTCGATAACTTTTGCTGGAAATAGTTGCAGTGAAATGACAAATCAAGTAAGTGTTTTTGCCTATGATGAGATATGCGTTCGTGATCTTCGAAATGTTGGAGTTAATACTACAAGAACAGTTATTGCTATAGTAAAACCAAATCCTGTAGGAAATACACTCATTTTTGATGCACAAATTGCTGAAAATACAGATTATTCTGTATATTTGACAAATACCGTAGGAGAAATTATTTTACTAAATAGTAAAATTAATTTGAAAAAGGGATTATATTCTCTTAAATTTGATGTTACAAACATCGCAAATGGTACCTATGTGGTGCATTTAGTATCGGATAAGGGTGACAGATTTACTTATCCAGTAATTATAAACAAGTAGTTTTAAAAAGATAATTATATAATATAAAGGAGAAACCATGAAGGTTTTTTTGTTACTAAGTTTTGTAATGGTTTCAGCATTTATTTCGTTAAATGCTCAAGATAATCCTCTTGAGTTTACCAATACGGTAAAACGAATTTATGTTGGTCCAGCTGCAGGAATTAATTTGACAGGCAATGGGGGAAGCTTTTCATCGCTGAGTGGAGAGGCAAATTGCCCAATATTTTCTGCTGGTAATGCACCGGGGTTTTATGTAGGACTAACCGCTGAATATATGCTCGGTGAAGATGCAAATTCTAATTCTTCTATCATTGCTCGTTTATTATACGACAATATGCCTATATTTTTTAGAGTAGATGGGGAAAACAAGCCTGTTCAGGATGCAAATGGTCAAGTTCTTGATTCAAAAACTAATCATGAAATTCAAATTACTTATCCTATGATTACAACGGAAATAATGTATAAATTAAATCCGTTTGGTAACCTATTTGGATTCACTGTTGGTCCATCATTTGGTATTCCAATTGGCGGGAATCAACAAGAACGTCTTAATTTGATTGAACCAGAAAGTGGACAATTTGTTCCAGTTCCTGGTGAAGATCCATCAAAATATACTAATTTCCAAAGAACATACATCTATTATGATGGAGTAATACCTAATGCAAATCCATTCCGTTTAGCATTAAAAGTTGGGGCTCATTTGGAAATATCTCAGGGGAAAATGTTAATTGTACCTAATGTCAATTACAATTTTGGTATCACATCCGTCAATTCAAAAGATTCATGGCGCATCAACGCTTTACAAGCTGGTGTTGATGTTCGTTTCGCACTATAATTTTTTTAAGGGCTTTAGTATTATGACTGTAAAACAAAACAAATTTCATATGGTACTTTTTGTGCTTCTTTTTGGTTGCACACTTTCAACTGTTTCTTTGTTTTCACAAGGCTCTTTAGAAGAAGAAGATCCTTTGAATCCTTTAACAAAAAGAACAAAAATTCTTATTGGACCAATTATTGGATATAATGGAACCAGTCATTCTGGGAGCTTCCAGTCTATTTCAGGGGATGATCGTTGTCCAAATTTTTCTACTGGCTCAAACCCAGGATTTTATGCTGGTTTGACGTATGAAATGCAATTAGGGGAAGAAGTTGCAAACTCAAAATCCTCTATTATTTTTAGAGGAATGTATGAATCTATGCCAGCGTTCTTTGAAGTTCCTGGTGCAGCATATCCTTCTCGATTGCCAAATGGGACTGAGGTTGTGTCAACTACCCGTCATACTACAAATATTAAATATAATATGGCGACAATTGAAGCTGTATACAAATTGAATTTATTTGGTAGTATGTTTGGTTTTACTGTTGGACCTTCAATCAGCTTTCCAATTGGTTCATCGGTAGAACAACGTTTTGAACTCTTAGAACCAAATAATGTTAAATTTGAACCTGATTCAACAATTCCTGCTGAACGATATATTAATTTTGATAGAACCATTATCACTTCTCCTGAAGGTCCAATTAAAGAAGTGAATCCTTTCAGATTTGCTGTCAAATTTGGTGTTCATTATGAATTTTTAGTTGCACGTACATTAGTTGTTCCTCATTTGGGCTATAACTTTGGTGTTACAACAACAAGTTCTATAGATGGAGTTCGCATAAACGCATTACAAGGTGGAGTCGAAGTGCGATTCGCCTTATAGACCTTTTCTTTCCTTCTTTTCAAAAGGGAGTTACCAATGAACAGTGTTCCTTTGCATCAAAAAATCATATTGAGGATGTGTGCAATGATACTGTTGAATGGTAACTCCCTTTTAGCTTTTCAGCCAGTTGGTGACTTTTCCTTCACAATAAATAGATAAATAGAATTATGAAATCAATGTGTACTAAACTTTTCTTGTTTCTCATTCTTGGTTGTTGTCAATCTATATTGATGGCTCAAGAGGTGGAAATTGTTGAATCAAAAACTTCAACATCTTCAATTGGAATTATAGCAGGTTATAACCCATTCCCAAAATTTACTACAAGTTCTAAACCAGGTTTTTATGCCGGATTATCATTCGAGAAGCAATTTGAGGAAGAAAATGCTAATTCCACATCATCTATCATCATTAGGGGTATGTATGAATCAATGTCTGCCTTTTTTGAAGTTCCTGGTGAATCTTACCCGTCGAGATTACCTAATGGTACAGAGGTAAATCAGAAAACGCGACATACTACCAACATAAGATATAGTATGGCAACAATTGAAGCAGTCTATAAATTAAATCCTTTTGGTAGTAAGTTTGGGTTTACAGTTGGTCCTTCACTTAGTTTACCGCTTAGTACTTCTATAGAACAACGTTTTGAATTATTAGAACCAAATGATGTTCGAATAGATATAGATCCTTCTATTCCAGCAGACCGATATTTAGATTCTAATAGAACTATTATTACCTCTCCAGAAGGACCAATTAAAGAGTTAAACCCATTTCGTATTGCATTAAAGTTTGGAGTTCACTACGAATTGATAGTGGCAAGAACAGTAATTGTTCCACATATTGGGTATAATTATGGCCTAACAACTACCAGTAAGGTTGATGGAGTTCGTATAAACGCAATACAAGCTGGTGTCGAAGTAAGATTTGCCTTATAGTAACTATTGATTTAAACACTAAAAAAAAAGAGTTACCAATGAACAACAATTTATTTCATCGAGTTATTTTACAGATTCTTTGTGTTCTGATTTTATTCAGTGGTAACTCCCTTTTAGCTTTTCAGCCAGAACCGACGTTATTTCCAGTACCAACGCCACGTCAGAAATATTTTGGTTTATCTCTATCTCAAAACTTTGCATTTAGGAATTATTTTTCTTCAATTTTTTATAATGAAGTAACATTTGAGAATGATCCAGTAACAATACAACCAAATATTTCATTTGGAATGTTTTTTGAAATGATGTTAAATCCAGAAGATGAATATAGTTCTGCCATTAAACTAAAGTTGTTGTATCAACAAAGTAATACTACCTACGAAAAACCTGTTGGATTTATAAAACGATTTACAGATTCTGTCACACATACGTTTTACAACACAAATTCCCATAATTTTTCTGAATATTCTTTGCAAGCGTCGTATGTTCAAAAACTCTTCAGAACGAATCTTTCCCTCATTTTTGGTGGAACAATTTCCGCTGTTGACAACGAAAAAATGAGAAATACCTACACATTAAATTCAGTTCAAGATACTGCATTTTTTAATCAGTATTTCAAAGATTTTCGATATTCTGAAGACTATACTTCAATTGATTTCAATGATTTCTCCCCAAGTTACAGTAGAGCAAGAATTACTGTTCATTGCGGATTGCAATATGAATTAAATATTAATGACTTAAGAGTAGTTCCTTTTGTTCAATACAACAGAGAACTTGAACCAAGCAGAATGGCATATTATGTTCATTCAATTCAAGCAGGAATAGATGTTGCATTTAGATTGATGAGATAATGATTATGAAAAAAATACTTTTTGTTACCTTGATACAATTAGTCATTAGTACTAATTTGACAACAACACTACTAGCTCAAACTGAAGTTGAATCAAAAATTCAATCCTCATCAATTGGTATTATTGTTGGGTATAATGAATCAATTGTCAGAGATGCTCGAAGTTACTATTATCCTCATGAATATTATAAAGAATATCATCCTGAAAAGTTTAGAGGATATTCAGTTGGAGTTTCATATAATACAAATCTTCATGATAATGGAGGATTTGCGACTTTAACATTGGAAGCTTTACTTCAGACATTACCAATGTACGATTTCGATACTTATGCAATTCATGACTTTCCAATAGGAAATGATTATGAGCCATCAACGGTACATAATCATTCTCCTAATCGAATGGTAACCTTCAATTCATTGTACAATATCAATCTATTTAATTCTGGTTTTTCTTGTTCTATTGGTGGTTCTTTAGGATATATATTCAATGGAGAATTTAGAAAAAGTGCTGTTGTCGATAGTTTTATATTAGAATTTATTTCTGATAAATATCTTACACCAATTGAACCAGTCGTTTATGGAGAAGAGATAGAATTTAGTCCAGATTCAAGAAATTTACAACGCTTAAGATTTGCAATGATATTTGGATTAAATTATAATTTTTCCTTTCAGAAAATGAACATAGAACCTTTCATTCGCTATAATCATTCCTTAAACTTCCATAGTCATAATAATTTAGAAGATTTGTTCCTACACGGCTTTCAAACGGGTCTTTCCGTTCGTTTTCCTTTATAGTGATATATGAAAACTTTTTTCTTATTCACCCTTCTCATATTGTTCTTTCCGTTTGTTGCAAAAAGCAGTAATGAGAAATTACTTGCTGACAATACTGCTTTCAATCAACTTCGCCCTTGCATAGGTCCAATTTTCTCTATGAATTTTCTAACAATGGACTTTATCTCTTACCGAGACTTCAATAAAGAAGTGAGAATGCAATATCCAGAGAAATTTAGAGGATTTTCATTTGGTATTATGAGTGAAATTCCATACCCAAAGCATGAACACATATTTTCAATGGTATTTGATGCTTCGATTGATTACATGCCAACATTTCTGATAGAAACACACTTTGTAGATGGTGCACGATATGAAATTCAAAATGAATTCACGAATATTTGTGCTTCCATTCAAGCAGGAGCATTAGTTAGAGTAGCTGAAACAGGGTTAAAAGTAGGTGGTGGTATTGGTTTGGGATATGTTTCATCGAGTAAGAATTCTTTTGTAACGTTAGATTCAATAGTTCGAGAAGAAATTGCAAATAATGAGTTAACAGTCATTGAATATAAATCTGATAGGAAAACTGCCGAAGTAAATAGTAAGTTTGACTACGTCACAAAACCAATTCGAGTACCAGTTTTCTTTGTCGTTGGATATGAGTTTCAAGGAAATAAATTTTCTCTCTTTCCTTATTTTCGTTTTAATTATAGTATTTTTGCACAAGGATCCTTTGGTTCTTACAACTTTACAGTCTCTGCGTATCAAGCAGGTGTTTCATTAATGTTTCCTTTGAAAAAATAACAAAATGGATATACTTTGGTCTCCTTGGAGAAGTGAATATATAGAAGGGTTTAAGGACGAATCTGCAAAAAAAGAAGAATGCTTTTTTTGTGGTGCTATCGAACATCCTTCAGAAGACACCGAACGTCTGGTCGTTCATCGTTCAAAAACGTGTATCGTTGTGATGAATAAATATCCGTATAATAGTGGGCATTTGTTGGTAGCTCCTTATCGTCATATAGCTGAGTTTCAGCATTTGAACACTGAAGAAATTACAGATATAATGTCGATGCTGCAATTGTCGGAAAAGATTCTCAACGATTTATACAAACCACAAGGTTTCAATATTGGTGCGAATCTCGGACGTGCTGCAGGTGCAGGAGTTCCGTCGCATTTGCATTTTCATATTCTTCCTCGTTGGTATGGAGATACGAATTTTATGGCGACTATCGGCGATATAAAGGTGGTTTCTGAATCAATTATCAAAGCTCAAGCACAAATTGCTGATTCATTTCGTCAGCATTTTCTATGATAAACCAATCAATTGTACGAGCAAAAAAGTCCTTTAGCCAAAACTTTCTTCACGATGCAAATATTTGTAAAAAGATTGTCAATAGTTTAGAGTGTACTTCACAGGATTCAGTATTAGAAATTGGTCCTGGAATGGGTGCATTAACAAAGTTCATCTTGCAGCAAGAATATTCACAATTTACAGCGGTGGATTTGGATAAGGAAGTTATTGAATATTTGACACCCAGAATTCAAAACAGAAACATCACTCTTTTGCAACGAGATATTTTACAAGTACAACTCAATCAGATTTTTCCTAATGCAACTTCCATTAAGGTAGTTGGTAATTTGCCATATAGCATAACAAGTGAAATTTTCTTTTGGTTGTTTGACCAATCGCAACAAATTCAACGTGCAGTGGTGATGGTGCAAAAGGAAGTTGCTCAACGATTTGTTGCAAAGCCTCGCTCCAAAGAATATGGTATATTGAGTGTCAGTTCGGCTTTAATGAGTACGCCGAAAATTCTCTTTCATGTATCGCCGACGTGTTTTACTCCACAACCAAAGGTTACATCATCTGTAGTGTTATTTGATTTTACAAAACCTATAACACCACCTAATAATATTCAATTTACGCAATCATTTGTTCGAGCAGCATTTTCACAACGACGGAAAATGTTGACTAATTCACTCCAATCGTGGTTAGCAAAGAATGAGTTTTTGCTGGAGGAAGTGGTTGCAATTTCAGAAGAATGTGGCGTTTTGATAAAAGAACGAAGAGCAGAAGAATTATCGCCTGAAGAATTTACAAGACTAACAGATGCACTACAAACAAAAAAAAGCCTCAACAAGTGAGGCTTTTTTGTAACTACTTCGAAAATTACATCATTTTGATACAGGTTTTCTCTCCTGTAGCGCCACAACAATTTTTGAATTTCTTTTTTGCATCCATTGGACAAGGGTCGTTTCGACCAAAAACTTTGGTGGAATTGCGAATTGTTTGTCCCGGTTGAGAACGCTCCATTGGTTCTTGTTGTCCTTCTTGAACATCAGGATTTCCAATTGCATACGATGGAGTTGGACGAGAAAATTTGAGTGACGGAGAATTCATCACTGTAACATTTCTCATAGTAGGAAGTCCTTCGCTATTGCGTTGAGCATTTTCAGGTGCTGCTTGTGAGGTGCGAACTTCTTTTTCAATTACTTGTGGGAAGTATTTGAAGGCAAAATGAACGGATTCTTTGTTGATATCAGAAAGTAACTCAACAAAAATTCGATACGCTTCACCCTTGTATTCCAAAAGTGGGTCTTTTTGACCATAGGCACGTAAATGAATACCTTCTTTCAAATCGTCCATTACTCTCAGATGCTCTCTCCATTTATCGTCGATTGTTTGAAGAATTGCAACACGTTCTAAATGAGCTAAAAATTCGGTTCCAATGCGTTCTTCTTTTCGTTTGTAAAATTCGGAAGCAGCTTCAATGACCTTTTGCACAAAGTCATTCACGGAAATCTTTTTGAATTCTTCAGCAGTAATTGCTGGTTCACAGAAAAGTTGAACGCGAATGTCATTGAGCATACCCTCGTAATCACCGTCTTTATTATAGGTATCATATACATCATGAGCATAATCTTCAATGTAGGAGAATAACTCAGATTTCATTCTTTCGCCCTGAATAGCTTGTCTGCGACGAGTATAAATTACCTCACGTTGTTGATTCATCACGTTGTCATATTCAATCAAACGTTTACGAATACCAAAGTTGTTTTCTTCCACTTTCTTTTGAGCTCGTTCTATAGATTTGGTAACGATTCCAGCGGTTAATGCCTCACCTTCAGGTACTTTCATACTTTGCATCAAACTACCAATACGTTCACCGTTGTACAATCTCATCAAATTATCTTCAAATGATAAGAAGAACTGAGAACTTCCAGGATCTCCCTGACGACCTGAACGACCGCGTAATTGACGATCAATACGTCGCGAATCATGGCGTTCTGTACCAACGATTGCCAAACCACCGGATTTACGAACGATTTCGTCAATTTTAATATCCGTTCCACGACCTGCCATATTGGTTGCTATAGTGACAGCACCTGCTTTACCAGCTTCGAGGACAATTTCAGCCTCACGTTGGTGTTGTTTTGCATTCAAGACATTGTGATTGACGTTTACTCGTTTCAACATTTTGCTAAGTAATTCGGAAACCTCAACAGAAGTTGTCCCAACAAGTACTGCTCGTTGTTCTTTGACAAGTTTTTGTACTTCTTCAATGACAGCATTGTATTTTTCGCGTTTTGTACGATAAATCAAATCATCCAAATCCTTACGAATTGCTTTTTTGTTTGTTGGTATTACAACAACATCAAGATTATAAATTTTTTCAAATTCAGCAGCTTCCGTTTCAGCTGTACCGGTCATACCTGCCAATTTGTTATACATACGGAAGTAATTTTGGAGAGTAATAGTCGCAAAGGTTTGCGTATCTTTTTCAACCAATACTTGTTCTTTTGCTTCAATTGCTTGGTGTAGTCCGTCGGAATACCGTCTACCGTCCAAAACACGACCAGTATGCTCATCTACGATTTTCACCTTGCCATCTTCGACGATGTATTCGACATCGCGAACATAAAGTGAATAAGCACGTAGAAGTTGCGAAACAGTATGAATAACATCGGTTCTTTCAGAAAACAACATAATCAGTTCATCTTTTTTTCGTTGTTTTTCTTCAGTAGAAAGTGATTTGTCGTTTTCAATTGCAACCATACCGCTTGCAACATCCGGAACGACAAACAAATCAGGATCTTCGTTGATACCCGTCATCAACGTTCTGCCTTTTTCGGTAAGGTCAATCTGATGATTTCTTTCGTCTATGGTATAGTACAACTCAGCATCAATCTCAAGCATTTTCATACCTTGATCTTTCAAATACTCAAGTTCGGTTTCTTTCATCAACTTGAGATTTTCTGGATCTTGAAGTACTTTCGTCAAACGACTGTGTTTTGGAAATGCTCTATACGAACGTAAAAGTGCAATCCCGGCTTGTTCTTTATCTTCTTTTTTACCAGTTTTTAGAAGTTTTTCAGTATCAGCAACCAATTGATTCACCAATCTACTTTGTGTATCGACCAAGCGTTTGACTCTTGGGTTCATAATATCATACTTTTGCTCAGATGAGTGCATCACCGGACCAGAAATGATAAGCGGTGTTCTTGCCTCATCAACTAATACCGAATCCACCTCATCGACAACAGCATACCAATGGTCACGTTGTACCATTTGTGAAAGTTCAACAACCATGTTATCACGAAGGTAGTCAAAGCCAAATTCGTTATTGGTACCGTAAGTTATATCTTTTTGATATTCTACTTTTCGTAGCTCAGGATCCATATTTGATTGGATACATCCTGTGGAAATTCCCAAATAATCGAATACTGGTAACATCCACTCTCTATCACGTCGAGCTAAATAGTCGTTGACTGTAATAAGATGAACACCATAACCTGCAAGAGCATTCAAATACAATGGCATTACTGCTACTAAGGTTTTACCCTCTCCAGTTGCCATCTCAGCAATCTTACCTTGATGAAGAACGATACCACCCATCAACTGCACATCATATGGCACCATATCCCATATGTTTTCATTACCAACGACAGAATATTTCTTACCTTTTAATCTACGGCAAACTTCTTTGACAACGGCGAATGCTTCTGGCAATAAATCATCAAGTGTAGCATTGATGGTAGAGAATTTTTCTTTTGCAATTTCTCTCAATCGTTCGTGATGAGACTCTTTGTCTTCGTGATCGAGATCTTCTGATTGAAGTTCAGCTCGTAATTCTTCTTCTTCTTGAAGTAAATCAGCAACAGCATTAGAAATAACCGCTTTAAATTCTGCAGTTTTTGATTTTAGCTGTTCTTCGCTTAAGGAAGAATATTCTGCAAAAAGTTCATTAATTTCTTCAATAAGTGGTTCTAAGTTTTTGATGTCTTTATCGTGTTTAGAACCGAATATTTTTTGGATAAATTTTATCATGCGAGGTAAATCCTTTGAGAAGGAATATGCGTTGAATGTAACATAATGGTCAAATGACGAATAATGAAACTACATAGTTCAAAATAGTATTGGGAAAAGTAGAAATAAAAAAAGTCCAAAGTACGTTGAGAACTTTGAACTTCATTGTGTTTCTAAAGATACACTGATATAGAATTTACATTCTCTCTGGTGCTGCTACACCTAAAATGGAAAAACCATTTTTTAACACCGTTCGAGTTGCATTTGCTAAAACCAAACGAGCTTGAGTGAGCGAACTTTCCACTCCCATAATTCTACAATTATGATAAAATGCGTGGAAACCATTTGCAACATCACGCAAATATTCACATAAAATCTGTGGTTCTGTTTGCTCAGAGGCTTTTTCAATTATTGTTGGGAATCGCATTAAGGTTTTAATTAATTCCATTTCTGCAACTTCTTTGAGTACAGATATATCTGCATTTGGAGTAGCATCAATTCCTTCTTGAGCAACTTTCTCAAAAAGTGAGCAAATTCTCGCATGTGCATATTGTAAATAGAATAGTGGGTTTTTCTCACTTTGTTCAGCTGCTAAAGATAGGTCAAACTCCAATTGGGTATTCGTTGACCGCATCAAAAAGAAATAACGAACTATATCAGCAGATGTATCTTCTATCAAATCATCTAATGTGTATGCGTCACCCTTCCTTTTTGAGGGTTTGAAGAGTTTACCATCTCGAACGAATACAACCATTTGGTAAATAACCGCATTTATTTTGTCAGAATCAAATCCTAAAGCTTTCACACCTGAAATCACATCTGGAACGGTTGCAATATGATCAGCACCAAATATATCAACGACTACATCGAACCCACGTTCCAATTTGTTTATATGGTAAGCAATATCGGGTAATCGGTAGGTTGGTTCACCAGAAGATTTGACAATTACACGGTCTTTGTCTGCTCCAAATAATGTTGATTTGAACCAAACCGCACCATCTTGTTCGTAGGCAAAATCTCGTTCTTTCAAATCTGCGATGACTTTTTCGATAGCACCAGAGGTATACAAAGAATCTTCATTAAAATACACATCGTGATGAACATTCATCGTTTTGAGTGTCTTTTTTATTGCTGCAAATGCCCATTCTTCGCCTACCTGTTTACAAATTGCTAACGACTGCTCATTTTCTTCCTTGTAAGCTTCACCAAATTGTTGTTGTAATGTAGAAGCTAGCTCACCTATGTACAATCCATTATAACCATTTTCTGGAAACGGATATTCAGCATCAAATAGTTGACAGTACCGTGCATGAATAGACTTTGCCAGCATATTCATTTGATTGCCAGCATTGTTAAAATAATACTCACGTGTAACATCATATCCATACCAATCTAATAACGATGCAATTGTATCTCCTAATGCGATATTACGACCATGACCAGGGTGAAGTGGGCCTGTTGGATTTGCGGACACGTATTCGACATTCGCTTTGAGTCCTTTTCCTTTGGTAATTCTTCCAAATGAAGAGCCTTTTTCAAGGATAGAACCTAAAGCAACTTGAAACAATTTTGGAGTACAGCGAATATTCAAAAATCCTGCACCAGCAATTTCTACCGACTCAATATATTCTGAAGCAGGTAAATTTGCTAAAATTTGTTCAGCTATTGCACGAGGGTTTTTTTTCTCCTGCTTAGCTAACATCATTGCAATAGTTGTAGCAAAATCACCGTGTTCTGCATTTTTTGGACGTTCAAAAAACAACTGTCCTTCGTGTATTTCAATTCCAATTTTTGAAAAAGCGGTTTCAAAAACTGGAGATAAAAACAATTCAATCATTAATCTAAATAGTAGTGGTAGGAACTGTTGTAACCGGAGGTTTTGAAATTTTTTCTAATTCAGTAGTTTCGTGGTTGTAACTATACTGAACTCCATCACCCCAAACCTTTTCAATTTTATAAAATTCTCGTTGTTCTCTCATAAGTATATGAACAACAACGTCAAAAAAGTCAACGATAATCCATTGAGATGACTCAAAGCCTTCAGAGCGTGGTGTTTGGATACCGTATGATTTTGAAGTAGAGATAATGCTATCAGCTACTGCACGTGCTTGGGTTTCAGAATTGACAGTACAAATAACAAAATAATTGGCTGGTGATGAAACAACCTCTTGTAAATCAAGAACTAACAATTGCTCAGCTTTTTTATCATCAGCTAAAGAACAACACAATGTTGTTAGGACATACGATGGATTTGGTTCAGTTTGCAAAGGTTCCTGTTGAAAATTTATTGAAAAGGACGTAACGATTTATAATCAGTGCCAATAATGACAGTATTACGAAGAAAAAGAGATGAATCTATTGCCACACGAATGTGGGAAATACCTAAAGCAACGGCAACTCTGGAGGCAGATAAAGAATCTCCAATTCTATCTAAAACAAAAGATGTGTCAGTTACACGGTGATAAGTGCCAATTTCAACGACATCAAATCCTCGAGACCGCATAAAATCCATCACTTTTTTGCTCATTTTCGCTTGACCAGAAGCGTTAAGAATATTTAATTGAATTACTTCTTCTGGAACTAATTTACTTGATGGCTCCACATATACAACGACAGGAGGAAGTATAAAGTGTCTATAGACAAATGAATACGTTAATCCTCCAACTATTATGATGAGAACAGCTATAACAATAGGTAAAAAAACTCGCAAAAAGGAAATATACATACGAAATTTATTGTATGGGCATTCTCAATTCGATATTCTTCTTTGCGGAAAGAGAGGGATTCGAACCCTCGGTACCATTGCTGGTACACACGCTTTCCAGGCGTGCCAATTCAACCACTCTTGCACCTTTCCAAGCAGAATAGTTACAAAAATACGAAATTTTTAAGGAATGGCATTATAAGAAGTAACGTTTTGGTACTTTTAGCTCTCAATTTGAACAAAAAAAAGCAGACCGAGGTCTGCTTTTTGACTAACGACTTTTTTTGTTCGTTTTTCGATTGTTTGCCATTTCTTTAAATTTGGCTTGTTGTTCAGCAGTCAAAACAGTGAGAATCTTTTCTTGAGTTTCTTTTGCAAGATCCTTCATTTCTTCACGGTCTTTGTTTTGACGAGCCTCTTTCATTTCGCTTCTATTTTCTTTAAGAATTGATTTAATAGAAGTTACTTGTGCATCAGACAAATTCAATTCTGATTGTAATTTTTCGATTTTTGCTTTCGCTTTTTCTGCTCTTTGCCCATTTTGTGCTTCAACAGAAGAAAATGTGGACAAGACTACAGTCAGTGCAATGCTAAAAACTATAGCAAATTTTTTAGTCGTTTTCATAGAACTCTTTCTCTAAAAATGAAATAACAAATATGATGTGTTCTAACAACTTAGAGAAATAAACTTGTTGATTGGTTTAAAGAACTAGCAACAAGTTATTCAACTTTTTTGGTATTAGCGTCTTTTGCAGCTTTCTTTTCTTTAGCAATTTTACGTTTTTCTTTCGCTTTTTCCTTCATTTCTGTCTTTTGTTCTGGAGTAAGCAACGCTTTTGTTTTTTGAGCCGCATCTTTGTTGATAGCCTTAATCAACTCTTTTTCGTTGGGCTTTCCTTTTGCTTCTTTTCTTTGACGAGCAGCCTCTTCGCGAATAGCTTTGACTTGATTTGTTTGCTCATCAGTCAAGTTCATATTCTTTTGCGTTTTTTCCAATCTCTTAGAAATTTTCTTCTCTTTAGGAGCATCCTGAGAAAAAACATAATTGGTATTGATTGAAAATGATACCAGTAATAATAATGGTAGTATTACTACGGAGAATAGTCTAGTTTTCATAATGTTAATTGGTTGTTTTCAAAAAAATAGATGTTTTTTTCAAATATACAAAACAAAATTTAAATTTCGAGTTTAACGATAAAATTTTCTACACTTCCAATGGGCGTGCGATTGCAATTCCTAAATAATGTGAAACAGAATTTATGTAGTCAGATAATCGAGCATCAATCATCACAATTTTTTTTGTGGAAGATGCATGAAAGAAACGAGTTGTCACACCATCTTTGTAAATCATACCTGTATGTGCATAGTCTAAGCCTTTTTTGGAAGTAGCAATAGCAATGATATCCCCATTTTGTAAATCATTTTCTATAGGAGCTATCGCATTTTTAGGAATGATAGGATGCTTTCGTTGATTTACAGCTTTTTCTTGTTTTGAAATGACTGGAATTAGATTGGGATTAGAAACTAAGGCAGGATAGTATTTGGAATTTGTAGACATAAAACCAACACCAAAATTTGGAAATGGTTTATTACCTTTGAGTGTGGAAGTGATGTTTTGAACCACTTTTTTCTCTTCATTATTTGCAATCCAATCTGCCGTGTAATGTAGCCGTGAAGTGTAATCTGTCAATTTACCGTTACGATAGCGAGTAAAGGTAACTTCGTTCATAAAATCATCATAAGAAGTTGTTCCTTTTTTAATACATCGAGCTATACAGAGAGACGTTTCAAAAAACGTAACACAATCCAACCCAGAAAATGAAGTTCGACAGACTTCCGGTTCGCCTTCCAACGTACCACCTACATAAGGGAGCCCTTTGAGTTGACTTCCCACTTTTACCACAACTTCACCAATTGGTAAAGCAGCCCAATCCTGTTTTTTTGCCATAGCAACTATATCCAAATACTTTTTGGGTGTTTCTTCAGCAAAAAGTATAGTAGGTATAAAAGGAATTGACAAAAGTAAAGAGGAAGTAAATATGCGACGATTCATAGTATTTTCAGCGAGAAGTAATAATAACTCATTTTAGGACGGTTCACTTTATTGCATTATTGCTAGTTACAGAGAATGACTATTGGAAGATAATAAACTTTCCTAAAAGTGTGTATGTTACAAAAATGTTATATACATTGTTGTAGCTGTTTGTTTAATTAGTTTTGCAATGAACAAATTTTAATAATAAGGAAAATCAATGAAAGTAGGATTCTTTATACTTGTGCTGTTGATTGCAGGAACAAGTTATTCAATTAGCAAAACAAATTTTATTAACCAAAAAGGTAAGGATAAAACAATGGTAACAGAAGTAAATAGCTACGTACATTTTCATGGTGCACCGACGAAAGGTAAAATTTTAATGGTGGCAAGCTCACCAAGCGTTAGTAAGCAAACGGGATGGCCCATAGGTTTTTGGGTTGCAGAATTAACGCACCCACTTCGTGTGTTTCAAGAAGCTGGATACGAAGTTGAGTTAGTATCAACTGAAGGTGGGAAATTGGAAATGGACGGATATTCTAATCCAAATGACCCAAGTGGATATTCTGCTCATGACGTTATTTCATTAGGGTATCTACAGCAAAAATCATTTACTGATATGCTTGCACAAACGAAAAAACTAACTGATGTTTCTGTCAAAGATTACGTCGCAATTTTTTTGGTGGGTGGTCAAGGTCCAATGTATACGTATCGTGGGAATAAGGACTTAGAAAAACTTTTTGTGTCATTCTATGAAGCTGGAAAACCAGCCTCAGCTGTTTGTCATTCAACGACGTTATTGTTAGAAGCAAAAACATCAAACGGTGATTTATTGGTAAATGGAAAAACGTGGACTGGGTTTGCAGATGCTGAAGAAGAATTTGCAGATAAGGTAGTTGGAATGAAAATACAACCGTATAGAATTGAAGAGGAAGCTCGAAAAATTAAAGGAACAAACTTCAAAGTTGCAGCTCCATTTAGTTCCTATGCAATAGCTGATGGAAATCTTATAACAGGTCAACAACAGAATTCTGGTGCAGCAGCTGCAGAATTAGTTATCAAACAATTAGAGAAAAAATGAAAAGCTCTATCATAGTTTGTGTTTGTGTGATAGCAACATTTCTATTTCGAAATGTTGCTATTGCTCAAATACCTGTGGAAGCATTTTTGGGAAATGAAAAAGCAACAATAGACATTATGTTTTTTAAGTTTTTCAAAAATAATAGCGGTCAAAACTCTGAATGGTTGTTTTTCAATCGTAATAGAGCAAGTATTGATTATACTCAAACTTCGACAGAACGATTGCCACAATTTGGGTTTACTGAAGCTATCAGTTATAATAATAAAAACTTTCTCGGTTTTGCACCTGTTGCTGTATTGAGCGTTCTCAACCGAGGTGTCTTTCCCAAAGCAGGTATACAATTTGCAAAAATTACAAGTGATATTACTGTTTTTGCATGGTCAGTAGTTGAAACAAGCAATGAACCGTATATTGACTTGTTTCTTTTAGCAAGATATACTCCTCAATTAACTAACTCACTTCATCTTTTTACTCAAATTGAATCAGTAAATGCCTTTGCAACCAATAAAGTAAAAACTAATTCTTTTGTTCAAAGAGCGAGAGTTGGCCTAAAAATCAAAGAATTTCAATTTGGTTTAGGTACGGATTTTTCTCAAGTTGGGAGAAACGAATATTTCACTACATCAAATATTGGTGGATTTCTTCGATATGAATTTTAAATAGGTACTTCAATGATAGTCAAAAGAAACTTTAATATTCTCAAAGTTATTCAAAGCATTTGGATTGAAATTATCACAAGTTTATTTGTTGCTATTTTTGTGCTATTCTTATTCAACGAAGAGATGTTATCGTGGTCAATACCATTTTCAATTATAGCAATAGTAGGTTCTTCATTAGCGATTTTCATTGCATTTCGAAATCAAAGTAGTTATGCACGTTGGTGGGAAGCTCGAACAATTTGGGGGAATATTGTTGCAAATTCTCGGGTTTTTGCTCGACAAATAATCACCAATGTTGACCATGCAGTTACTACAAACAAAATCACCCAAGATATTGCAAACACGTATAAAAAGGAAATGATTTTTCGTCATATAGCATTTGTTCATTCACTTCAATTAAAATTACGAAATCTACCAACCTTCAATGAATTGAAAGAGTTTCTTACAGAAAAAGAAATTGAAGAACTAAGTTCGAAAGAAAACATCCCAAATTATTTGCTTACTAAACAAAACACAAGAATAAAAGACGCCATTAGAGAAGAATATTTGGGTGCTTTTGACACAATAAGTATGGAGCCTAATTTAGCATCATTTAGCAATTTTCAAAGTGCATGTGAACGGATAAAAAACACGCCATTACCAATGAACTATCAATATTTCACTTCGATGTTTTTGTTTGTGTTTATTATTATAACCCCATTTAGTATAGTTGGTGAAATGTTCAAAGTAAAAATTTCAGTTATAGCAGTGCCACTCTGTGTTTTGTTAACATTCGTTTATTCAATTATGAATAAAGTTGGCAAACTCAACGAAAACCCATTCGACAATCAAGTAACTGATATTCCATTGACAGCAATCTGCAATGAAATAGAGAGAGATCTGAAAGAGATGCTCGAACTTCCATTGCCTTCAAAAACCCAAGCAATCAACGGTTACCTTTCTTAAAAAAAAATCCTGTAAAGAGGCATTTACAGGATTATATTCTGTGCGGAGAGAGAGGGATTCGAACCCTCGGTAGCAGTTATACCACTACGACGGTTTAGCAAACCGGTGCCTTAAGCCTCTCGGCCATCTCTCCGTTTAGAATCACAAATATACGGCTTTTTTTCTGTTTTCTCAAGTATTTTTGGTGATTTTTCCTTCAATACTATGCTTTTTTATTCTTACAACTTTGGTTTGGGAATAAAAAAGCAGTATTTTTGTGTGCATTTTGTGTGTCAGTGGACTGTATTCATTGATGTGTAACGTAGAAAACTAATGACTCCATCTTCCGTTATTTCTTTAGATACAAAAATACTGTATATATGTGGTTCGCTGAACCAAACGACATCGCTATACAAAATTTCACAAGCACTTCCACCCCACCAAGCCTTTTTTACACCCTTTTATGTCGATGGATTTTTAGCTTTTTTTGATAAATTAGGTGCCTTAGATTTTACTCCAGTCGGAGGTGTTGCTCGTGGAATGACGCTCGATTTTTTGAAAGCTCACAATCTGACAGTTGATTATCGTGGGGAAGCTCATGATTATGATTTGGTTATTACTTCACAAGATATCTTTGTTCCCAAAAATATTTTACATCGTAGAGTGGTGCTTATCCAAGAAGGAATGACCGATCCTGAAAATGCAATGTATCATTTGGTGAAGTGGTTCAGTCTACCTCGTTATTTGGCGTCCACTTCTACAACTGGTCTCTCCGATGCGTATGATATATTTTGTGTTGCATCCGAGGGATATAAAGATTTATTCGTAAGCAAGGGGGTTCGTCCTGAAAAAATTCGCGTTACAGGAATCCCAAATTTTGACCATTGTTCACAGTTCTTAGAAAATGATTTTCCCTATAAAAACTATGTTCTCGTTGCAACTTCGGATGCTAGAGAAACTTACAAATATGAAAATCGAAAAAAGTTTATTCAACGAGCGTTAGAAATAGCGAATGGTAGGCAGGTGATTTTCAAGTTACATCCGAACGAAAACTTCGAACGTGGAGTTGCAGAAATTAACAAATGGGCTCCTGAAGCATTGGTATATACTTCAGGAAATACTAATCATATGATTGCAAATTGCGATGTCTTAATCACACGATTTTCTACAGTTGTCTATGTGGGAATTGCTCTGGGAAAAGAGGTTCATTCAGAATTTGACATAGATTTTTTAAAGCGTTTGACTCCTATTCAAAATGAAGGAACTTCGAGTATTTTCATAGCAAATGAAATACTAACCTTACTTTCAGAAACATCTGGACGTCAATTTTCTAGTAATTTTCCATCTTATTCGTCTCTAACGGGGTTTTGGAATTTATTACCCAAAAAATTGGGTACATACTTTAAAAATTTCTCGTAACAATTCTGCGTAATGCATAGTTCAGACAACCGTCCTACATTCGTCGTCGTTATTCAAGCAAGAAGTTCATCTACCCGTTTGCCCGGCAAGGTGTTTTTACCGTTAGTGGGAAAACCTTTGTTGGTTCGAATGGTTGAGAGAGTTGGTTTAGCGAAATTAGCAGATGTTGTCGTTGTAGCTACAAGTACAGAGCCTGATGATGATGCGATAGTGACTTTGTGCAATGAACATTCAATCCCTGTAGTTCGTGGAAGTTTGAATGATTTATTAGAACGTCATTATGTTGCTGGAAAACAGTATAATGCAAAATATGTCGTGAAAATCCCTTCGGATTGTCCACTCATTGACCCAAAAGTTATAGATAAAGTTTTGCAATATACTCTTGATACTGAAGGTAAATTTGATTTTATCTCAAATCTCCACCCAGCCACTTATCCAGATGGAAATGATGTAGAAGTGATGCCGATTGAAATGGTGGAATTAGCGGTGAATGAGGCTACAAAACAAATCGAACGTGAACATACAACCCCATTTTTTTGGGATAATCCTGACAGATTCCTCATTGGCTCAGTAGTATGGGAATCAGGATTGGATTATTCGCTTTCCCATCGATTTACGATAGATTACAAAGAAGATTATTTGTTTATCGAAGCTATATATAATGAACTCTATGAGAAAAATCCAGCTTTTTCGATGGACGATATATTGGAATTATTAGAGAAAAAACCAGAAATTTACCAACTGAATTCTGAGTACTGTGGTGTGAATTGGTATCGAAACCATTTGTCGGAATTACAAACAATAGACGAAACAAAAACTAAACAACTATAATACTTTAAGGAGATTCTTCCCAAAAGGAGGAATACAATTTATGGATTTAACATTATCATTACCTGAATTAGAAGCGATGTCGTTTCGAGTTCGCGAACACATTATACGTATGTCCACTGATGGTGGTTGCTTCACAGGAGCATCACTTTCTTGTGCAGATTTGATTGTATACCTTTATAAACATTATTTGAATGTTTCTCCAGACAGATTTGATGACCCAACAAGAGATTATTGCTTTTTGTCAAAAGGTCATGACGTTCCAGCTCTATACGGAACATTCGTAGAATTTGGTTGGTTAGACAAATCACGTTTGGACAATCATCTTAAACCAAATGACTCTATTTATTGGCACCCAAATAGAAATATTCCGGGAGTAGAATTCTACTCAGGTTCTTTAGGTCATTTGCTTTCTGTAGCAATGGGAGTTGCCTATGATTGTAAATTACGTGGAATGAACAACAAAATAGTGGTTATTGTTGGTGATGGTGAACTAAACGAAGGAAGTATTTGGGAAGGTTTATTGGTATCAAATGCATACAAACTTGATAACTTAGTTGTAGTTGTTGATAGAAATCACTTTCAAGCAAATATTCGTACTGAAGAATTGATACCTTTAGAATCAATCGAAGATAAATTCCGTGCATTTGGTTGGGAAGCTGTATCTGTAGATGGTCATGACTTTACAAAACTACATGAAACATTTTCAAATGTAAAAACACATTCAGGAAAGCCACAAGTCGTGATAGCTTCAACTCAACGCGGTAAAGGTTTACCAAGTATAGCAGAGCGTGCTGATCGCTGGTTCTGTAACTTTTCGGCTGAAGAAGTTGATAGTTTATTGAAAGAACTTCATGGTGCTGCGGAAACGAATTTAACATCAGAAGTACTCATTGTACGCTAATTATTACGAATATTTATTGAATTGACATATATATGAATTACGAAAATTTAATGGAACAATTGATTGCTGAAGATGACAGAATCATTGTTATGACCGCAGAAAATAGAGCCGCAATCCGTGGATTACCAGCAAAAGTTGGGAAAAAATTTATCGATACTGGGATTACCGAACAAACAATGGTCGGTATGGCTACAGGACTTGCAATTCGTGGTAGAAAACCAATCATTCATGCCTTAGCCTGTTTTTTGACAATGCGTGCGTATGAATTTATTCGCACTGACGTTGGTATTTCAGGTTCACCTGTAAAATTGGTAGGTGGTGTTGCAGGGTTTTTATCAGATGCAAATGGACCAACTCACCAAGCAATAGAAGATGTTGCTATTATGCGTGGAATCCCACCAATGGGTGTTTTTTGTCCATCAGATGAGCAAGAAATGTTAAAAGGTTTGCCTTCCGTCATTGCCTCAGAACAACCGTTTTACATTCGCTACAACAATTTACCAGCAGCAGTTGAAAGACCAAACCATACATTTGAAATTGGAAAAGCTGAAGTTTTTGGAGCAAAAACTGCTTCAGTAACCTTACTTACTTACGGATTCTTGCTAACGCATGTTTTGAAAGCACAACAGATTTTAGAAGCAAATGGAATTGCAACACGTGTTGTGAATATGAGAACCTTGAAACCAATTGACACAGAAGAAATCCTCCATTCAGTGAAAACTTCAGATTTGGTTGTTACTATTGAAGATCACTTCCTAGTTGGTGGTTTATATAGCATTGTAGCAGAAACACTTTTGACGAATGGTGTAACTGGAAAAGTAAAACCAATTGCTTTAGAGAACAAATGGTTCAAACCAGCGTTGTTGAAATATGTTCTTGAGCATGAAGGATACACCGGGGAACAATTAGCAACAAGAGTAACTAACTTTTTACATCAATAAACCAACGAAAGTATAACAATGCCAAATACAGTATCAAATAATGCAGATTATCCTGTAATTACGCAATCGCAAGCAATTTACAAACGTGGTGAATCACTTATTCCTTGTGGAACTCAAACATTAGCAAAAGGAATCGAACAAAATGTGTTCGGTGTGGCACCAATTTATTTGAAAAATGGAAAAGGTTCGCACGTTTGGGATGTTGATGGAAATGAATTTATCGACTATACAATGGCTGTAGGTCCGTTATCATTAGGATATTGCAATGACGTCGTGGATAATGCTATCAAAATTCAACTTGCAGATGGAATTACGTTTTCATTAGTTCATCCTTTGGAAGTTGAAGTTGCTGAATTAGTCAAATCAATCGTACCAAACACAGAATCAGTTCGTTACTCAAAAACTGGATGTGATGTTACAACAGCTGCAGTTCGGTTAGCACGTGCATTTACAGGTAAAAATACAGTTCTTTGCTGTGGTTACCACGGATGGCACGATTGGTATATCGGTACAACTGACCGTAACAAAGGAATTCCTCAAGTTACTCAAGATTTAACCTATACATTTAATTATAATGATATTGACTCTGTCATTAATTCAATTGATAACGACACAGCTGCTATCATTTTAGAACCAATCGTGTTTGAAGCTCCAAAAGATAACTTTTTACAAAAACTTCGTGATATTTGCGATGAAAAAGGAATTCTTCTCATTTTTGATGAAATGTGGTCTGGTTTCAGATTAGCTGCTGGTGGTGCACAAGAATACTTTGGTGTTCGTGCAGATTTGGCTTGTTTTTCAAAAGCAGTTGCCAATGGTATGCCATTGTCGATTTTGACAGGTCGTAAAGATGTTATGAAATTATTAGAAAAAGATGTCTTTTTCTTTACAACTTTTGGTGGTGAAGCATTGTCTTTAGCTGCAGCAAAAGCAACAATGACGGAATTAGTAAACAACAAAGTTCCTGAATATTTAGCAAAACAAGGTCAAAAACTTATTGATGGTTACAATGCAATTGCATCAGAATTGGGAATAGACTATACAAAATGCTCAGGTTTTGCTTGTCGTTCTATCATCACCTTCGATGCAAAAGCAGGAAATCCTTTGGAACTAAAATCATTTGTTCAACAAGAAATGATTCGTAATGGAATTTTGTGGGGTGGTTTCCATAACATGAGTTATGCCCATACTGATGAAGATATAGATTATACGTTAGAAGCATACAAACGTGTGTTGTCACTTTTAAAAGATGCAGTAAACTCAAACTCAGTTGCAGGTAGACTTAAAGGTGACACTGTAAAACCTGTGTTCAGAAAAACTGGTAATTTCAACACAAAACCAAAAACAGCATAAAATGAGCTCACTCAATGAAATGTTTTCATTAGCAGGAAAAACTGCTATAGTAACCGGTGCTTTAGGTTTGATTGGTAAAAAACATTGTGAAGCACTTTCTCTTGCGGGTGCAACCGTTGTCGTTGCAGATATCAATGAAGAAAAAGCAATTGAATTTGCAAACAGTCTCAATGATGGCAAATCGTTTGGGATTGGTATTGATGTAACGAATAAAGAACGAATCGAACAAGTTCGAGATGCCATTCTTGCAAAAACAGGTTCAATTGATATTTTGGTAAACAATGCTGCAATTAATGATATGGTGGAAAATCCAGATGCAGCAGCTGAATTATCAAAATTTGAAAACTATCCGTTAGATTTATTTCGTAAGGTTATGGATGTAAATGTAACTGGAATGTTTCTTTGTTCGCAAGTAATTGGTACAGAAATGGCGAAACAATCCAAAGGAAGTATCATCAATATTGCTTCTACGTATGGAATTGTAGGACCAGATCAATCAATATACATTAAACCTGACGGATCTCAACCATTTTTCAAATCACCAGCTTATCCAACAACAAAAGGTGCTGTAATTAACTTTACTCGTTATTTGGCAGCATATTGGGGTAAAAGTGGGGTGAGAGTCAATACTCTTTCACCAGGTGGTGTTGAAAATGGACAAGACCCATACTTTATAAAAAATTACGCACAAAAAACACCGTTAGGAAGAATGGCTCAACCCAATGATTACCAAGGTGCATTGGTCTTTTTGGCAAGCGATTCTTCTATGTATATGACTGGTGCAAATGTGGTTGTTGATGGTGGTTGGACAGCTTGGTAACGTCAAGAAAATCATCGTAAAATAAATGTTACTTAAAAATTACTAGGCACAGTACGTACAATTTTCGTATTTTTGTATGTTGTGCCTATTTTATTCATTCTTTGGCAAAAGAAATTATGTCTCTTCGAAAAGTAAAATTGACTGATTCTATCTCTATTGGTGATGGAGAACCGGTCTTTGTTATAGCTGAAATCGGTATTAATCATAATGCATCTATGGATGTGGTGAAAAAAATCATCGATGGTGCTGCTGTTGCTGGTTGTAACGCTGTAAAATTCCAAAAAAGAACTCCTGAAATTTGTGTTCCTAAAGATCAATGGTTGATCGAACGCGACACTCCTTGGGGAAGAATGACGTATATTGATTATCGTCACAAAATGGAATTTACGAAAGAGCAATATGGGGAAATTGATGCATATTGTAAAGAAAAAGGTGTTGTTTGGACAGCATCTTGTTGGGATGAACCTTCTGTAGATTTTATTGAACAATTTGATGTTCCTTTTTATAAAGCTGCTTCTGCATCTTTAACTGACCTTCCGTTGTTGAAAAAAATGAAAGATACTGGAAAAGCTCTTATCATTTCAACTGGTATGTCTACTGAAGATGAAATCTCTGCAGCTGTAGACGTTTTAGGATTAGACAAACTCCTTATCGCTCATGCAACTTCAACGTATCCATGTGCAGTGGAAGAATTGAATCTTCGCTATATTCCAGAATTGATGAAAAAATATCCAAATACTCCTATAGGATATTCTGGACATGAAGTTGGTTTATCTACAACTTGGGCAGCTGTAGCAATTGGTGCGTCATTTATTGAGCGTCATATTACTTTAGACCGTTCAATGTGGGGAACAGATCAATCAGCATCTGTGGAAATCGGTGGAATGATGCGTTTAGTTGAAAATATTCGTGATATCGAAAAAGCTTTAGGCGATGGTGTGAAAAAAGTGTATGATTCTGAAATGCCTATTCGTAAAAAACTTCGTTTAGTGAAGTAATTGAATTTTCAATTTCTTTTTTTTAAACACTTTCTTATTTATGGATTTTCAGTCAATTTTACAGTTTTTCTCGACTATATCATTAAGCTCAACAGCAATCTATACTTCGTCCACGATTATAGTTTGTGCTGTATTGATAATTGCTTTGGAAAGAATCTTCCCGTATAAAACTCAAGAGTTTTTCCGGGAAGGTTTCTTTGGTGATTTGTTTTGGTATACACTTGTGCAAAGTTATGTGTTGTCAATCCTCATTTTTGATGTATTGATTCAATGGCTTGATTCTGCAAGTGGTTTGGGGCGTTTACAAATTGTTACGAATTGGCCTATTTGGGTGCAATTGGTGTTTTTTGTGTTAGTGCACGATTGTTATATTTATTGGTTCCATCGTTTCCAACACAAAAACAAATATCTTTGGAGAATTCACGAAGCTCATCATTCTGTCAAAGATATTGATTGGCTTGCTGGTTCTCGTTCTCATTCATTGGAAATATTGGTAAACCAAACGATAGAGTTCGCTCCAATGGTACTTTTAGGAGCTCCAATTGAAGTAATTGCATGGAAAGGTGTTATTGATGCCACAACGGGAATGTTTATCCATTGTAATATCGACGTTCGTACCGGTTGGTTAAAATACATTATAAACGGACCAGAGTTACATCGTTGGCATCATGCACACGATAAAGACGCTATTGACCATAATTTTTCGACGAAATTTGCTTTTTGGGATTATATGTTTGGTACAGCGTTTTTTCCACAAAGAGAACGTAAACCAATTGGCTATGGGTTAGTACGAGCTTTAGAATTCCCAAAAAACTATTTTAAACAACATCTTTATGCATTTAGAAAACATGAACGAGCAAAGTAATCAGACGCAAGAGTCTTTAAAGCTTGGTTCGTATGTAAAACCAGAAGTTGTTTCCGTATCTTCAACGCCAAAAGTTGTGGACACAATGATTATTTCTGACATTCATTTGGGTGCAGATGTTTCTCGTTCTGTTGAACTTTTACAGATGTTACAATCGTACAGTTTCAAACGATTAATCCTCAATGGTGATGTATTTGACAATTTAAATTTCAAACGTCTTGATACCGAAGCATGGGATTTCTTGTCTTATATTCGTATGATTTCAAAACCATCTCGACATGTTGAAGTTGTCTGGGTTGCTGGAAACCACGACGGTGTTGCTGATATGCTTTCACATCTTTTAGGTGTTCAGGTGCTTGATGAATATAAGTGGACTTTTGAAGGTGTAAATTATCTGGCAATGCATGGTCACCAGTTCGACAAATATGTACAAAGAAATGTCATTATGACTGAAATAGCTACTTGGTCATTTAACAAATTACAAAAACTCAGTAAAACCCAAGATTTTTCTCGGTGGGTAAAACGTAAAAGTAAAGCATTATTAAAAATTTCTGACAAGATTTCTGATTATGCATTAGATTATGCAAAACACGCCAAAGTTGATGTGATTACTTGCGGGCATACTCACGTTGCTGGTGTGAAAGAAAAAGACGGTATTCGTTATTTCAATTCTGGTGCTTGGACAGACAAACCATCACAATTCATTACTGTTGATGCCAAAAATGGAATGATGATAAATAATTACTATTAATTCGCTAACTGTACCTTTTTTACTTCACGAAATTTTTTTCGAATTTGTCGTTCGATATGCAAAGACATTGTAATTGTCGATGCACTACAGGTTGAACAACTTCCAGTCAATTCTATAAAAACTATCCCATCTTCAAATTGAATAAACCGAATGTGACCATTGTGTGATGCAATGTACGGTTCGATACTTTCACGAAGGAATAATTGAATTTCTTCTTCTATTGACATTACATTTTTGAAGAGAGTCCCAACAATCGAGAATATTCTCTTCCCAATTCATTCCAAGTAATTGGCAACACTTCTTCCTCTGTAAATGAAGGTACTTCTGAATATAACAGCGAAGTAATTGTGTTCATAAATGCTTCTCGCGACAGATCAATTGCATAGATAGCAGTTGCTGAAACTAATGAACGCAAAGACGCAATAGCAGTTGCTGTAGAAGATAGAATGACTGGACAATTCGATTCTACTGACCAAAATAATTCTTGAGGAATAAAACGAGCATCTTGAATGATAACCCATGCAGCAACAGAATTTTTGAGAATGGTGCGAATTACTTCTTTTGAGGTTGTTTCCTCATAAACAGCTTGTTCAGCTTTAAGTTTTTTTGCTAAATACAATTGATGTTTTGCAGAGAGAACACCTACAAAACAAAATTGACATTGCAAAGTGTCATTCTTTTGAAAAAAGGTCTGACAATACCGAACAATTGTTTTAAAAGATTGTTCAGTTTTTCGAGATACAACAATTGTTATTCGTTTTTTAGGAAATCGAATTTTCGGATCAATTGTCGTTACACCATTTGAAACTATATGAACATCATCATAGGATAAAAAGTCATATTTTTGCAACAAATGTTCTTTCATCGCACGAGTTGTTACCAAAATTCTTTCTGCTTCCAAAAGCATTGGATATTCTTTAGCTTCAATCTTAGAACGATGGTATTGGGAAAAATACAATTCTGTATTTGCCCATGATGTTGCATAATCTACAATGTAAGGAATTGATAATTTTTTTGCTAATTCTACGACAGCAATTGCCATACTCACCGGTGGAATTGTGGCAACAATAACATCTATTTGTTGTTCTGAACAAATGCGTTCAATTGTTTCAATCATTGATGGAGTAATTGCATCAAAGAGATCATTTTTCCCAAACAGTGTAGATGTTTTTGATCGAAAATTATATCGGAATGGTTGCTTCAATGGTGAATGCATTGGTTTTTTTGGTTCTGATTCACCTATTGTATGAAATATACAACCTTCTGAAGGTAGATAGACATCATTCTCACTTTCCAATGTCCAATGTGGGTACGATGGGCTTAACACATGAACATCCCAATTGTAAAATGGAAGTACATTTGCTAATGAAAAAACTCGCTCAACACCAATTTCTAATGGTGAAGTATTCGGCGTTCCATATGTTACTAATAAAACAGTTGGTTTATGAACCATTCAATCTACGTACGTTAGTGGAAAGTGTAAAAGATTTTGTGAGTAATGAATTACAATTCGAAAAAGTCTCTTGGAGCTGATGTTAAAAGTATTGGCTCCGATTTGGTGATAACTATATCATCTTCTAATCGCATTCCAAATTTTTCTGGTAAATAAATGCCAGGTTCAATAGTAATTACGCAGTTTTCAACTAAGACATCATCGGCATTTCTGAAGCTGATTCCAGGAGATTCATGAACTTCTATACCCAATCCATGACCAAGACTATGCTTGAAATAATCACCATACCCAGCATCAGTAATAATTGTACGAGCTATCATATCAATTTCAGAGGCTTTCATTCCAGCTTTTGATGCTTGAACAGATTCATCGTAAGCTTTACGAATAGTAGAAAATACCTTCTTTTGCTCCTCAGTTGCTTTTCCAACAACGACAGTACGAGTCATATCGCTATTAAATCCTTGATAATTACAACCAAAGTCAAAAGTGATAACATCACCTTGTTCGATTATTTTTTGCGAAGCTCTGCCGTGTACCCACGCACTACGAACACCACTGACAACTATAATGTCAAATGCTTCATCAACTGCACCACGTTTTCTCATTTGATAGGAGATTTCTGTCGCAAGTTCATGCTCGGTAACACCAGGTTTTATCATTGGTAGAACTTGCATATACACTTCAGAAGTGATGGTAGCAGACATTTTCATCAAAGCCAATTCTTCTTCTGACTTTGCCCATGTTGCTTTTTCTACGACATTTTTTACTGGTACAAATTCCAAATCAGGAAAGTTTTTTGTGTAATTGTTGTATTCATCAACTGACATTTTATTCGATTGAAAGCCAACTTTTTTTACATTAGTGAAAAAACCATTCACTTTCATAACTTCAACAAAATCTCTATCAATGAACATTGATAAATCTGGAAAATCAAAACATTCTGTTGAAATTTGTTGAGTATAACGGTCATCTGTGATGAAATACAGTGCATTTGGAAGTATTACGAAGACACCATTTGAACCAGAAAAATTGACTAAATATCTCATTGAAGGATAATGAGATACAATCATAGCGTCGATATCCATTTCTTTCATCGAATTTCGAACAGCTGTGATACGATTGATTGCGATTTGAGGAACTATTGCCATTGTTGTAAGTAATTATGATTTGCTTGCAAAATAATTCGGAGATTCTTTGGTTATTGCCACATTATGTGGATGAGATTCACGAAGTCCGGCTGTACTGATTTTTACAAATTGAGCCTTTTGTTGCATTTCTGCAATGGTTGCACATCCGCAATAACCCATAGCCGAACGAAGTCCACCAACCATTTGGTAAATTGTTTCAGAAACAAAACCTTTGTAAGGAACGCGTCCTTCGATACCTTCAGGAACTAATTTTGCTATTTCATCTTCTACATCTTGGAAATATCGGTCAGCAGAACCTTGCGTCATAGCACCCAAAGAACCCATTCCACGATACATTTTGTAGGCACGACCCTCGTAAAGTACTTTTTCGCCTGGAGATTCTTCATGACCAGCAAACATATTTCCAATCATCACTGAATCTGCACCAGCTGCAATTGCTTTTGCCACATCTCCAGTTTGTTTAATGCCACCGTCTGCAATAAGTGGAACATCATACGAATGTGCAACAGTTGCTACATTCATTATGGCTGTAAGTTGTGGAACACCAACCCCGGCGATAATACGAGTAGTACAAATAGAACCTGGTCCGATACCAACTTTCACTCCATCTGCACCAGCTTCAATTAACGCTCGAGCTGCTTCTCCGGTAGCGATATTTCCTGCAATTACTTGCAAAGATGGATATTGAGATTTTAATTTTTTCACTTGTTGAATAACGCCGAAAGAGTGTCCGTGAGCAGTATCGACAATAACCACATCAACACCAACTTTGACTAATGCAGCTACACGATCTTCAGTGTCAGGACTAACGCCCAATGCCGCACCAACGCGTAAACGCCCCATTTCATCTTTACAAGATTGGGGATACTTTTTCTTCTTTTGGATATCTTTAAATGTAATAAGACCACGGAGAATAAACTGGTCATCAACCACAGGAAGTTTTTCAATTCTATGTTGTTGTAAAATAACTTCAGCATCTTCTAAGGTAGTTCCGATGGGTGCAGTGATGAGGTTTTTTGAAGTCATGATTGTTGAAATAGGTTGCAAAACATCAACCTTAAATCGCAAATCTCTATTGGTGACAATACCTATCAACTTGTTTTCGCCATTGACAACAGGAATACCAGAGATTTTATATTTCGCCATCAAATCCAAAGCATTGACAATACTTGCATTTTCGTTGAGGGTGATTGGATTGCGAATCATGCCAGATTCAGAACGTTTCACCTTATCAATTTCATCTGCTTGCTGTTGAATAGAAAAGTTTTTGTGAACTATCCCAATACCACCTTCACGAGCGATAGCAATAGCCATATTCGCATCGGTTACGGTATCCATTGCGGCAGAAATAATCGGCACATTGAGATCTATAGTTTTTGTTAACTTCGTTTTTACGACTGCTTGTCGAGGGAGAACTTCCGAATATGCAGGGACTAACAGCACATCATCATAGGTGATTGCATCGGTGAGTATTTTTTGAATGGACATTCTCGAAACCTTTTCTTTTCATTTCTAAAGATGGTTACGACGATTTGTATGAATTTTTAGTTATAAATGACGGTGAATTGGTAAAACTCCCCTCCTAAATTTGGAGGGGTACCACTGGTCACTGAGCGAAGTCGAAGTGTGGCGGAGTGTCTATCATTAGTCAAAAATGATTTACGATAATACCTAAATACATAAGAAATAAAAATTACAAATTATCGTTATAAATATTTTACTATCAATAGAGGATTCAATGAAAAATACGGTCGTTGTGTATATCGCAATGAGTTTTGATGGGTATATTGCGACAAATGATGATGATATTTCTTTTTTGGATGCTGTTGCAATTGAAGGTGAAGATTATGGCTATAACGCATTTATGGAGAGCGTTTCAACAGTAATTTTGGGAAATAAAACCTATCAAAAAGTTGCTTCAATGGGAATAGAATTTCCCTATCCAATGGATAAACAAGTATATGTTCTTAGCTCACAAAACAAAGGAAGTAAAAAGAATATAACTTATTGGAATGATTCACTTTCCTCATTACTGCAACGTATCAATAATGAACAGTCTGATGGTGTCATTTTCGTAGATGGTGGAAGTGCAGTTGTTCGTTCGTTTCTCGAAGAGGGTTTTGTCGATAAAATCATTGTTTCAATTATTCCAATACTTTTAGGCGACGGCAAAAAACTTTTTCAATCAGGAATACCATCAAAAAAACTTAGTTTAGTTCAATCGAAATCATTTCCATCTGGATTAGTACAGGTTGAATATGACGTAGAAAAGGGATGAGAGTGAATTGAAATAATGTCAATTTAAGATAACCCATCAGTCCTATTGAAAGCTCTCCTTCTAAGATGAGCAATGTTTTTATATAGGTGAATGTTACCATCAAAAAAATATGGGATGTAGCATATTCAAAGGAAATTTTGTATATTTGTAATTCTATGGTGGGTATAGCTCAGTTGGTAGAGCGCCAGTTTGTGGCACTGGATGTCGCGGGTTCAAGCCCCGTTACTCACCCCTACGATTTGAAAACCTTTTGCTTTAAGTAAAAGGTTTTTTTATTTTTTGCTCAAAAAGTTATGAAATTACCGCTTATATTGGCTTCGACTTCTCCAAGAAGAAAACTTCTTCTGCAAAATTTTGGTGTTCATTTTTCTGTTGTTCCGTCAGGTTTTGATGAATTGTCGGTAACCACTTCTATGAATCCAAAAGACTATGCAGAACATCTTTCCTACGAAAAGGCAAATGAAGTGCTACAAAGAATGGAAGAAGATTGTATTGTTATCGGTGCGGATACGATTGTTGTGATGAATTCAATGATTTTGAATAAACCTACTTCGTATGATGAAGCTGTTTCGATGCTACAAACCTTGTCGAATAAAACACATACAGTCATTACAGGCGTGTCAATTCTCACAAAAGGACATTCTCACACCTTTTCCGAAGAGACGTTCGTTACGTTTTATCCGCTAAGTGATGAGGATATCATTGGGTATGTACGAACAGGAAGTACACTTGACAAAGCTGGTGGTTATGGAATCCAAGATGATTACGGCTCTACATTTATCAAAAAAATCGAGGGGTGTTATACCAATGTAGTTGGTCTACCTCTCGGAAGATTGAAGGTCGAATTGCAAGCTTTGGGTTTGCTTTAAAAGGCGTGGCCTAATCCGATATGAACAGATAAATTACCAAAAATATCAGGTCTTCCAACGATAAATGTGTTGGTTTCTCTTGTTGGGTCGTACAGTGGAGTTGCAACATCTACACGAAATGGTCCAACTGGTGTGTCGTAGCGATAACCAACTCCAATACCAACCGCTAATTTGGTGAAATAATCAGATAATGGAGTGTTGCCAAATTGATCAGAACCATATCTATTAAAAGAATTTCCCCAATCAATAAAGGTTGTTATACCAGAATATCCAATCTGACGTGCTAAAACAGGTATAAGCCAATCTGGCTCGGTGAAGTGAAACCGCCATTCCAAACTACCCTCAATCAATGTTGCCGATCCAATGACATTTGCTAAAAATTCTTGTGTAATTTCATCTTCTTGAGAGCCAGAATTAGAAGTAGCATTTTCAGCATGTAGCCTTCTAGATGCATATGCTCTAACCGAATTTGACCCACCGGCAAAAAACATTCGATCAATAGAAATGTAGGTGTTTTTAGAAAAAAAATGTGTGTGTCCAAACCGTTGTTTGAATGCGATGACATTCTGATTATTTACTGGAAAAAATTTTGTACCTACTGCTTGGATTCTTGCGAATTGTGAGATTCCGAAACCTGCTTCCATTAAAAGATTTACAAATTGTCCCTTCGATGGAGAGAAAGGATTATCACGTTGGTCTCCTGCAAGGGTAAAACCAGCGAAAGCAGTTGTTATTAATGGATTATTGTTATCTTTAACATAATCATTTAAAACTATAAAGTTATCAAGAAGATTTTTAATATTCAAAGAATCTTGAGGAGTATTGGCAAAACGTAATGCCTCATCTCGAGCTCGTATCACATTTCTGGGAATTTGATTTTCAATCGAAACATCAAAAACGATATTATTGATGAGTGTGAATCTATCCAATTGAATTGGAAATGAATTTTTGAGTGATATGGTTTGTACTTGAAGCGGTTGAGCTAATGTTCTGAAGGAAAAAAGTGGTTGTAATGTCCAAGATACCCGTTTGTCTAATAACGTGAATAAATAAGGTTGGAAATACTGAGCGGAGAGTTGATATTCTTGCTCCAGATCAAAAATATTTATATCTGTTACCCTGGCAATATCTTGTACTGACCAACGAGCAAATGCATTCAACGATTGTCCACGCCCAAATAAATTCCGTTGTAAATAGGTCGTTTCAAGACCTGTATTAATGAATTGATCAACTACTGTTCGATTGATAAAGGGACTGACCCCAAATTCATGAGCTTTACGGAATTGAGAAAATATCGAAAAATCAACAACATGATCATTGGTAACAGAATCATATCGTATACGTAAAGTGTCTATATTAACAACATCAAAAACACCAAGTGCATACAATGAAGAAATTGAAGCTTGAATATTCGAGTTTTTCACCCATTCCCCTTGTCGCAATTGCACTAACGACCTACGAAAGGTTTCATCCATAGGCTTTTGTTCATTCAAACTATCTATAAACCGATACGAACCAACTTTATAACGAAGCTTGGGGTCAAATGTAACGGTAATAGAATCAGTACCTTTTTGTGTATTTTCAAAGACCTTTGGTTTTTCATAGGTAGCATACATATACCCATTCTCATAAAGGAATTGGAGAGTATTGTCAAATGTCTTTTTTATTTCATCTTGTTGAAAGGGACTATTTCTTTGCGGTATTCGTGAATTCCAAGTTTCCATTATTGGAACATACACTTCCTTAGGTAATGATTCCAAACCCTTCACAATGACAGTATCTACAACAAATCGTTTATTTTCTTCAATCGTATAGACAAGGGTATTCTTTTTGGAGGCAGAATCTATATAAAAATCCGATTCAACCGAAATGAGATGAAACCCATTTATTTTGTATAATCCCGTTATAATTTGAATATCCTCAGCAACGTTCTTTTTCTCAACATACTGAATTTCGTTTTTTCGTAAGTCAATTATAGAGTTTCTCAAACTTGAAAGAATAACTGAAGGTGTGTTTGGGTTTTTAATAGCATTCGAATAATAATATTCCAAAACACTTCGAGAATTACTTTCAATAGTTGGACGAGAACGAATAATAGATAGCAATTTTTCGGAACCAATAAAGGTGTTTCCTTTTATTTTGATGACATCAAGTTGTTGTAAACTAAGTTTATTTCCACCTTTGTCTTGTGAAAATACACATAAGGGCAAACACACAGTTACCACCAAAAAAACTATGATTTTCCATAATTTTTGGTGGTAATTGCTTTTAGTAGAATAGTTCTTTTCTGTGTGTTTTCTTTGAGTCAATGTTATTTTTTCGAAGGTTTAAAAAGCAAAGATACTGAATTCACACAATATCGTAAACCTGTTGGTTTGGGTCCATCATCAAAAACGTGCCCCAAATGCCCACCACATGCTGCACACATAATCTCAGTGCGAACCATTCCGTGAGTTCTATCAACTTCTGTTGTTACCTTATCTCCAGCAGCAGCTTGATAAAATGAGGGCCAACCGCAATGTGAATCAAATTTTGTATCTGATTCGAATAGTAACGCATCACAAGCAGCACAATGATATGCCCCAGCTTCTTTGGTATCGTTATATTCACCACTCCAAGGTCTTTCAGTTCCTTTTTCGCGTAAAATTCGGTATTGTTCTGGAGAGAGAATTTTCTTCCATTCTTCTTCTGTTTTTTCAACGGTCATTTTTTTAGTTCCTTTGTTTTTTGTGTTTTTAGTCTGAGCTTGTAATTCTTGTGTTTCAGAATTTGAACAAGAAATGATTGCAAATATGCAAAAAATTAGCAGCAATGATGATGATTTACTGTTCATAACGAAATAATATTAAAATGTAAATGATGAAGTTATTGTTGTAAGAGTACTTTTTTGACAATATGTTCTGTTGGAGAAATGAGAGAAATCAAATATAATTTTGGTAATTCGTGAGTAGAAAGGTTATAAGATATGACGTCCAAGTTCTTTGAAACGTCTACTGTTGATTTGAAAATTTCCTTTCCATCTATACTAGAAATTCGAAGTATATGACTACCAATTTCAATAGGAGAAACCTTAAAGTGAATATCTTCTTTCGTTGAGTTAATTTGCAATGACAATCCACTTTCTTGAAGTGAAATCGAAGGATAGTTTGAATTTTGAATACAGAGACTATCGATAAATACTACTCCATTTTGAATTGTATCGATAACATAAAAATTGTTTGCAAATCGAATATTGGAGATGATAAGAGAATCATAATTTTTGTACGGTGAATATAACACGGTAGCTCTCCAAGAAGGAAGAGAATTAGATTGCATTTCCAAAGGAGTTAGTATAGATGATTCGAATAAATTACCTGTACTAACTTGTTTTGTCCATTGATTCACCGTTGGTAAAAACACAAATCTTGAAACGGGAGTTTGAAAAGCAAAATCGATGGTTGAGGGATATTTTGATTGAACTGAATAACTGATAGGAACGGAAATTCTCTCTCCTACCGAAGCAGTTATCGTTGGAACATAGATAGAAATTGGATATTTAGGAAGAACGATAATCGTATCATAAAATATACTTTCCGTTGGAAGTTGCCAAATCGATACCGTACTTCCTCGACCAGCTGTTATGATGCGTTTTGAATCGGCAAAAAACTGCATACATAAAAGAGCATGTGGATGTTTTAATGGTTGATACAATTGTTGATACGAATTTGCATCAAAAATAATAAGCGATGAATCTAATCCAACTGAAGCAATGTAGTTATTGTCAGGTGAAAAATACGTTGCACGAACATGAAAGGTATGTCCTGTCATTGTAGATAGTAAATTCAAATTAGCACTTTCCCACACTTTTACCGTTCCATCAACACCACCACTTACAATGCGATTATCATCAGGTGAAAAATTGCAATCCCATACTACAAGTCCAAGCCCAGCAGTACCATGTTTTTCAGTAGATTGTTTGTAGTTTGGTAACGAAATAATATCCGATACATAAACAGATCCATCATTTCCAGCAAAAACTATTTTTTGACCATCATTACTAAAAGAAACACTGTACATCGAACTTATTGTCGGTACCGAAATAGTACTAAGAATTTGATCAGTGCTGAGGTTACGAATTTTAATAGTTCCATCGTTCGAAGCAGTTGCTATCAAATCGGTTACAGTTGAATAAGCAATATCTCTTATAAAAGAAGTATGCGGATTATCTAACCCTTTGGAAGTAAAAGCTCTGGTATTCCTATCAATATAATAGAGAGCATCATTATACCCTAAAACTGTAAATTTGTCATTACTGAAGGAAGCTTGTGAGTTTGTTTGAACACCAAATATTTCTGAAACAACCCTTTTGGAATTTGAAATATCCCACTCTTCAATTGAATTGTAAATTGTTGAAAACAAAAAAGTATCAGAGGCAGAAGTAACATAAATTTTACGAATTTCACTTGAAGGATCTACTACGGTATCATTCTTCCACCAAAGAATAGGTAGTAAAAAATCTTTTGAATTTGTCTGTAAAACCAGTGAAACATCAGTTGTATCCAAAAGTGGAACCTGCCATAAATATGATGTACTTGGTGAAATGGAAGTAGCGATTATCGATTCTTGATTGTTTTGAATATATTTTAACGAAAATTTTGAATTTGGAAGGTTATTAGTCCATTGAATTTCTATTGGACGCATGGTTTTAACTGTATCGTTTTGTTTAGGAAACAGTAGTTCTTGACTATGCGAAACTTGATACAGTAAAAAGTCAAATACAAGAAACAACAATAGTATAATTCGCAATGAATTCATTGGTCAAATCAGGGTATATTTTAATATCATTGAAGACGTATTTTTACAGGGAAAGATGTATGGTATTTCAAAGAAAACCAAAAAAGTTTACTATAATAGTAGGAAATTACGGAAAAAATTGGCTTTTGTGCAAAGATTTCAGTATTTTTGTTTTTCTTAAAAAAAATCTATACTGTTAAAAAGATAAGGATCATATCGTTATGAACGAAGGACACATAGTTCAGGTAATCGGACCCGTTATTGACATTGAATTTTCCGGAGGAAATGTTCCACCTGTATTGAATGCAATCAAAGTACCAAGAAAATCAGTAGAAACTGGTGAAGATACTTACTTAATTTGCGAAGTTCAACAGCATTTGGGTGAAGACAGAGTTCGTACAATTTCTATGGATTCAACCGATGGTTTAGTACGTGGAATGCCAGTTCAGGATTTGGGAGAACCTATTTCTGTGCCAGTAGGTCCAGAAGTTCTAGGCCGACTCATTAATGTAATCGGTGATACCATTGACGGAAAACCAGCAATCCAAAGTTCAAAACGATCTTCAATCCATAGACCTTCTCCATCATTTACAAGTCTTTCTACCAAAAAGGAAATGTTTGAAACAGGTATCAAGGTAATTGACTTAGTAGAGCCATTTACAAAAGGTGGTAAAACTGGTCTATTTGGTGGTGCAGGAGTTGGTAAAACAGTTATTATTCAAGAATTAATTAATAATATCGCTAAACAACACGGTGGATACTCGGTATTTGCTGGAGTTGGTGAACGTACTCGTGAAGGAAATGACTTGTACGGTGAGATGACTGAATCCGGAGTTATTGATAAAACTGCGTTAGTGTTTGGTCAAATGAATGAACCTCCTGGAGCTCGTGCCAGAGTTGCGTTGACTGCACTTACTATGGCGGAATATTTCCGTGATGAAGAAGGAAGAGATGTACTGTTATTCGTTGACAATATCTTCCGTTTTACTCAGGCAGGTTCTGAAGTGTCTGCACTTCTTGGTCGTATGCCTTCTGCGGTTGGATACCAACCGACACTTGCAACTGAGATGGGACTTCTACAAGAACGTATTGCCTCTACGCAAAAAGGTTCAATTACTTCCGTTCAAGCGGTCTATGTACCAGCCGATGACTTAACCGATCCTGCACCTGCGAATACCTTCGCTCACTTGGACGCAACGACAGTACTTTCTCGTCAAATTGCTGAGTTGGGTCTATACCCAGCGGTTGATCCTTTGGATTCTACTTCGAGAATCTTAGATCCATATATCATTGGAGATGACCATTACAACACTGCGATGAGAGTAAAACGTACACTTCAAACATATAAAGATTTACAAGATATTATCAATATCCTTGGTATGGATGAGTTATCGGATGATGATAAAATCACCGTACTTCGTGCGAGAAAAATTCAAAAATTCTTCTCTCAACCATTCCACGTTGCCGAACAGTTTACCGGTTTTGAAGGTCGTTATGTTACTATCAATGACACCATTGCTGGTTTCAAAGCAATTTTGGATGGAGATGTTGACGATGTTTCCGAACAAGCTTTCAGCTATTGCGGAACAATCGATGAAGTGATTGAAAAATCTAAAAAAATGTAATCATGGCGAACGATAAACTGTTAAAAATCGAAATTGTAACTCCTCAAAGTATTATTTTCTCGGAATACGCAAATGCTATTTCAGTGCCGGGAAGTGATAGACCATTTGAAGTGTTGTATAATCACGCTCCGATTACCTCATCGTTAATTGGAGGAGCAATTAAAATCTCACTTGATGATTCCAAAGAAATTTGGTACGCAACAGGTTCTGGATTTATTGAAGTGTTGGATAATGTTGTTTCTATCGTTGTTGAATCTGCTTTAAAATCAACTGACTTAACACAAGAAATGATTGATAGTGAAGTACAACAAGCTCAAACTGTATTGGCAGCTGCTACAACAATGCAAGAACGCAATGATGCTAAACGAGCTATTGAAACTGCACAAGCAAAAGCACGACTGCTGAAAAAGTAAATTCTATATTTTGCAATGTAACTATAAAGAGCCACTTTCTTAGAGAGAGTGGCTCTTTTTTATTTTTTCACTATATGAAGCAAAAAACATACTGTAAAAATAGCTCCCGTTGCAATAGATATTGCTCCTGAAATAGAGCCGTTGAAATACATCGCAATGTAATATCCCATAAATGTGGCGACAATCCCAAAAAGTGAGGAGAGTAAAATCATTGAGGACAAAGATTTTGCTAATAAATAGGCAGACGCAGGAAGTACAATGAATAATGAAACGACAATAATAGAACCAACGATTTCAAAACTTGCAACTGTAGTAAGCGTTACCAAGGTCATTAAGACATAATGCCATACAACGGGTAAAATTCCAACGGAAATAGCAAATGACGGATCAAAAAGTGCTAAACGCATTTCTTTCCGAGAAGTAAACAATGTCATAGCAACAACAAGGAACGTAGATCCAACAATCCATAATGCACGTGGTCCATACGATACTCCGTTTATAAGCAAAACATCTATTGGAACAAATGCAATTTCTCCATATAAAACACAATCCAAGTCCAAATCGATATTTCCTGAGAAATAGGAAATTAGTAAAATACCTATAGAAAAAAACCAAGTAAACGTAACTCCAATGGAAGCATCTGCTTGGACACGAACTTTCTTTTGTAATGTTTCTATAAGATAGGTACTTAAAAGACCAAAAAAAGTTGCACCTAAAAACATCGGAACAATATCTCGAGAACCAGTGAATAGAAATGCAAGTGCAATTCCAGGAACAATTGAATGGGAAAGAGCATCTGTTACCATTGCAAATCCTCTCACAACTAAATAACTTCCAACAATTGAGCAAACAATTGCTGTTAATGAGCCTGTAAGTAAGATGTAAAAGGTGTCCATTTTCTCAAGTCAAAGGAAGTGTTTACTGTTAAAGAATGTTCACACTGTGCAATAATTCTGACAGTGTTACACTTGGTTCTTTTTTATAGGACGTAATTCCCATAGATTTAGCGGTGGCTAAATGTTGAGAAGAATCGTCGATAAATATGACTTCATTTGGTTGGAGGGAAGTATGTTGCAAAACATACTGAAAATATTCTTTTGTTGGTTTTCTTAGATGTAATTGGTGAGAAAGAAACAATCTATCAAAATAAGAAAAAATATGTTCAACTTCAGGTTGGAATTTTTCAAAATGTATTTCATTCGTATTGCTGAGCAAATACAATTTATAACCACGTTCATTCAATTGCTTCACAGTTTGTTCAGAATCTGGAAATGGTTTGATTAAAATAGCATTCCATGCATCAATAATTTGTTGAATTGAAACTTCTTCACGACAGTACAAGACTTTAACCTTCTTCAAAAATTCCTCTTTTGTACGTAGCCCAAGTTCAAACTCTGTGAACAAATCAAGTTGACTATCAACAGAAAAATCAAGTTCGTTCAAATCAACAGTTAGAAGTTTAAAAAAATCTCGAGTCCTTTTATAATCAATTTCATAAAGAACTGCACCAAAATCTAAAAACACAGATTTTTTATCCATTTTTTCTTAACCTTGCTACGAAAAAACCATCAGAACCATGAACAGATGGTAACATCGTCGTACAAAAATCCGAATCTGGCTTCATGGTTACTGCAAATTTTGAAAACCCCGGAATCAAGGAATCAGGAGAAAATTCTGGATGTTTTTCTAAGAACCTGAATACTACTTCCTCATTTTCCTGTGGTAAAAATGAACAAGTAGCATAAACTACTATTCCATTTGGCTTAACAAATGACGAATATGTTTCTAAAATTTCTAATTGATTTTTTGCTAATTTAGTGATACTATCTTTAGAAAGTTTCCATTTTTGTAAGGGCATTCTTCGTATAGTACCTAAACCACTACATGGAGCATCGATGAGAATCCCGTCAAATTGTGAAATAGAGAGCTTTTGCTTCTTGTTTCCCCATAAATGGGTTGAAATGGAAGTAAATCTATGTCGTTCGTTGCGTTTTTGAATTTGTTTTAATCTGTTCCACTCAATATCCGAAGATACAATTCTTCCACTATCATTTTGTAACGTAGCCATATGAAGCGTTTTTCCACCTGCACCAGCACACGCATCCAATATATCCCAATCTTCTTCAGGAGCAAGAGCAAATGCGGCCAATTGGGAGCTTTCATCTTGAACTTCAATTGCTCCACTTTTGTATAGTGTTGTTTCTAAAAGTGAAACGCGTTGGTTGATAACAATACAATTTGGAACGAATTCACTGAATCTCGCTTCGATTCCGGCATGATGAAGTCGTTGAAGGACATCGTTTGAAGTGGTAATTCTCGTATTAACTCGAATACATAATGGAGCAGGTATTGTAGTTGATTTTGCTAAATCTTTACAATCTGTCAATGATCTATTAAGCAACATATTTGATTGAAAACACTCTAATATCCACTTTGGTAATGAATAGAAAGTTGAAACAGTATCAATTGTTGTAATATCCGATAATTGGGAATGCTTTGATAGAATTGTAGAATGGATTTCTATAGCAATTTCTTCAGATAAGTCAAAAAATCGTAGTAACGTATCCATTGTAACTCTAAGAGTATCTTCATTTTTTTGAAAAAACAGAATATATGTTACAAGTAAAAACAGCTTATCTGCATTAGTATTTAAAGCTGTACTATTGTGTAATGTAAAAGTGCTTTGAACCAATACTTCAACAATTGTCCGATTGCGAAAATACATAAATACCAATTCGGAAAGAATCCTTCTGTCGGTACTACCAAGATATTTTCTCTCTCTTGTATATTCAGACACAACAGTATCTGCTGGTTTTGTAGATTTAAGAATAATGGAACTACATTGTGCCGCATGTCCAATGATGGAAGAAATTTGCATATTATGAAATCGATAAAACTACTTTACCAAAATGGGCACCCGATTGAAATTCCGCAAATGCTTCTTCAACGTTATTAAAAGGAAAAACTGAATGAATAACAGGAACAATTCTATGTTCACGAACAAATGAAACCATATTTGCAAATTCTTCATTTGTACTCATTGTTGTACCTTGTAATCGAATCTGTTTCCAAAATAACTTTGGAAGAGAAAAATTCGAAACTTCGCCATTCGTTGCACCATAACTTACGATAGTTCCACCTGGTTTCGTAATTGTAATAAGGGAATTAAACGCATCCCCACCAGCACCATCAATAACTACATCAATACCTCCGGACATAGAAAGTACCTTTTTATGCCAATCTTTTTCAGTATATAAAACACCTCCTGAAGCTCCTAATTCAATAGCCTTTTGTAATTTTTCTTGTGAACTTGAACTAACAAAAACCGTTGCACCCAAAGCAACAAGAAATTGTAAAGCTGTTAATGCAACCCCACCACCGATACCAGTTATAAAAACAGTAGATTGTTTTGTTGCAGTTGCTTGAGTAAATAAAGATCGATAAACGGTTGCTCCTGCAATCGGTAAACAAGCCGCTTGCTCAAAAGTCAAATGAGAAGGTAGCTCGTGAATATGTGTTGATGGAACAGCAACATATTCAGCAAATGTACCATGAGTAGGCATTCCTAATACGGAAAAATTTTCAGATTGAGCTAAAGGATTATCACCCCAAACCAGTGTAGGATCAATAATGACAGAATTTCCAACAACTGCAGGATCTACTTCTTCACCAACTGAAGTCACAATACCAGCACCATCAGAGCCAGGAAATACAGGCCATTGCATTCGAGCATATTGACCTTTTCGTATCCATTCATCGCGATGATTTATGGAAGCTGCTGTAATTTTTACAACAACTTCCTTTGGCTTTGGGCTTGGAATTGGTACGGAAATGATTGTTGGTGTGGGATTATCAATTGACTGAAAACAAACAGCATTCATCATAAAATTAGAGAAAAATGAGATTTTTTTTTAAATCTAAAGAAAATTGTGTATTTTTGTAGTCGGCAATAAATAGTTTTCTTAGATTTTATTCTTGGCACTATTGTTGTTTATCTACATTTGTATACGTATACGTTTTTAAAAACAGAACATTGGAAACAAGAATGTTTATAAACATATATCGTTATGGGATGTGGCATAATTATTGTTAGAATCAACTTGTACAGATTTTATTCTGTGCTTGACTTTCAAGAAAATCAATATTTTATATAAGAAACAGGAGAAAATCCATGAATCGCTTTTTTAACGTAGCAAGCTTAACAATAGCAACATGTTTGTTGATTGTTGTTAGTTTCAGCCAAGCGACTGCACAAACGAACAAATCTCGTGGTGTAGTAGCAGGTGGTGGCATGAAACAGAAAATAGGTTCTACTTTGATGACAGGAACAGTTGGCCAAGGTGCTGCTGGAGTGACTGTTAATGGTAAAAATAAACTATATTCTGGTTTTTGGCTTCCAATGGCATCTTCAGTTACATCAGTAAATGAAATGTCTCAAACTTCGGGAATTGCTTTATCGCCAAACCCTTTTACAACTTCTACTACCATTTCTTATAATGTAGAAGTGCCAGCTCTTGCAACTGTTCGTATCGTTGATATGAATGGTCAAGTAGTGACTACTTTAGTAGAAGCTAAACAACAATCTGGAATTGTCAATTTACCATGGGATGGTAAAAATGTATCTGGAGTTCAAGTTAGCTCTGGAAAATACATTACTGAAATTGCTTTAACGTATGCTAACGGTAGAACCGAAGTAAAACGTGAATCAGTTGTTATTGCTCGATAAAAACGTATTTAAATTTTGAAATTATATTATAATCTATTTAACAGGAGTTTTTCAATGAAGAAATTTATGCTTCATTTAGCGGTTGTTGCGATGATTGTCGCGACTCCACTTCTAACTTTCGCTCAAGTTGACAGAATGAGCTACCAAGGTATGGTATTTTCAAACGGTCAACCGTTATCAACTGGTACTTACAGTTTTGTTTTCGGTCTTTATGAAACATCTGCTGGTGGAACTGCTGTATGGCAAGAATCACAAGTAGTTGACGTAGTTGACGGTGTATTTGCTACTGTTTTAGGTAGTGTTCAGTCGTTAAATGGTGTTCCATTTGACAAACAATACTTCTTAGATGTTAATGTGTTAAACGTTGGCTTCAATGCACGTTTTGCTTTGACTTCTTCTCCGTACGCAATGTCTGCAACTAATGCTCAAATGGCTCAAATGGCTATGAGCATGGCTGATGGTGCTGTTACACAATCAATGCTTGCAACTGGTGTTATGGCTATCCCAATGGGGAATGCTGGTGGTGATTTAACTGGTGAATACCCAAATCCAATGGTTGCAAACAATGCAATTACTACTGCTAAAATTGCTGACGGTGCAATTACTCAAGCTAAGTTATCTCCAAATGCAACTTTACCTCCATCTGGTCAAGCAGGTGGTGCTTTAGCTGCATCTTATCCTAACCCAACACTAGCAACTGGTGCAGTTATGAATATGAATATTCGTGATTCAGCTGTTACTACAAACAAAGTTCAAGATACAGCAATTACTCAGCGTAAACTTGCTATCCAACGTAATGGTCTTTTAGGTGGACCTTACACAACTGGTGATAACTCAATTTTAGCTCGTACTGGTGCTAATGACTCTCTTCGTTGGGTTACTGCTCCAACTGTAGATGGTACTGTTTTAACGTATAATCTTGCTACTCGTAGCCTTGGTTGGTCTACTCCAGGTACTTTCGCTAGTGCTGCTACTTTCAATGCTGGTCTTACTGCAACTAATGCAACTGCTAATGCTGTTACAATTACGGCTGGTGGTTTCAAACTAGGTCACGCTGCAACTGCTCAACAAAATGTTGTTGCTGATGCAATTACTGTTGACGCTAGTTTATTCTCTGCAGTTCGTATTAATGCTGATGCAAATGCTAATGATGATGCTATCACAATTAACGGTGGTGTAAACGGTCAAGTTATGTTTATCCACTATTCTAATTTATTAGGTACTGGTACTGGCTTTACTGGTGGTAACGTTCCTGGTCTTGCTAACCAAGTAATTGTTGCTGGTGAAACTTATGGTATTACATTAGTTCACATCGACGGTATTTGGACTGTTACTGGTTTTGTTAGAAATATCTAATCTTTATTAGTTTTTTCATAGCCATGTTCTTTTCATAAGAACATGGCTTTTTTTTTGTATTTTTGTAGGTATTCTTCTAAGAAAAACTACAACGTGAGACATAAAAAACAGCATTATCCATCCCAACATTTTTCTGGAACAACGATTCAAAGAACTGTTTTACCTAACGGACTTCGTATTGTAACAGAACATATTCCTACAGTGGAATCATTTTCCTTAGGATTTATGGTCAATGCAGGTAGTCGGGATGATGAACATTTTATCAATGGAACTGCTCATTTTTTTGAACATATCGCTTTTCGTAGAACTCTCACTCGTTCTGCTCGCAAAATTGCTCAAGATTTTGAGAATATTGGTGCCTATACCAATGCCTATACAACGAAAGAATCTATTTGCTTTTATGTACGTGCATTAACACCCTATTTTTCAAAAATTTTTCAACAACTTTCAGATTTAGTTCTCCATCCTGCGTTTGATGTAAATGATATAGAAAAAGAACGTGGTGTTATCATTGAAGAAATCAAATCTTATAATGATGATCCAGAAGAATTAATTTCTGACATAGGAGATACGATACTTTTTGCTGATCATCCTTTGGCAATGCCAATTGCTGGTACCGAACAAAGTGTGCAACAAATTACAGAAGAAACGCTCCGAAACTTTCATCAAACCTTTTTTTCTCCAAAATCAATTGTTATTTCTGCTACTGGAAATGTTAATCACGATGTAGTTTGTGCTTTAGCTGAACGATATTTCTTTCTTGAACCTCAATCGTTTCTGCAACCTAAAAATAGAACCAAAGTCGGTGCTACTACAAAAGGTATCATTCAAACAGTTGAAAAACCGTTTCAACAGGCTCATATTTTGATGACAGCAAAAACTCCAGATTCTTTGTCAAATGAACGGTATGCACTTTCCGTTTATAATTACGCCTTAGGTGAGGGTATGAGTTCGAGGTTGTATCAAAATATTCGTGAAAAATACGGTAATGCCTACACCATCTATTCTAATTTGCAATTAATGACCGATTGTGGAACGTGTTCTATTTACGCAGGTCTGGAAGAATCAACCGTAAAAAAGGTTCAATCTCAAATTGCTAAAGAATTAGACCTTTTTTCGCAGAAAAAAATATCAAAATCGGAATTAAAACGTTCCAAAGAACAGTTAAAAACAAATATCATTCTTTCAATGGAAAGTATGTCTTCTTTGATGAATTCTTTACTGAAAACCGAAGCCGACAATGATACGTACGAAAATATTCAATCAACGTTAGAAAAAATTGACGCTGTTTCTGAAGATGATATCTTGAATGTTTCTCAAGAGTATCTTTCCAATGATCAGTGGAATACTATCATATTTTTACCAACCAATCAAGAAACTGAAGAATAATAAAGAATGCTACAAGTAGTTCAACACCAAAAAACAGGGATTGTTTCCGCAGTCGAAGTTCCTCACCCACAATGTCAACCCAATAGTGTAATTGTAAAAACTTTTTACTCACTTATTAGTGCAGGGACAGAACGAACTTCGGTAACGAACTCTCAAGGGTCTATGTTACAACGTGCTAAAAAGCAACCTGCAGCAGTTCGCCAAGTCATTGATATGGTGAAAAAAGATGGATTGAAACAAACATACGATAAAATTCAATCGAAATTAGATTCCTATAAATCTTTAGGATATAGTGTTAGTGGTGTTGTGGTGGAATCTCGCTGTGAAGAATTTGCCATTGGTGACCGGGTTGCCTGTGCAGGTGCAGGATATGCAAACCACGCAGAATATGTTTCCATTCCAAAAAATCTTGTTTGCAAACTTCCTGATTCTGTTTCATTCGAAGATGCAGCATATACAACATTAGCTTCGATTGCCCTACAAGGTGTTCGTCAAGCGGATATTCGTTTGGGTGAGACTGTTGCAGTTGTTGGTTTGGGGCTTTTAGGACAAATCACTGTGCAACTTCTTAAAAGTTCAGGCTGTAAGGTTATTGGGTTAGATATTGATACTTCACTATTCCCAATTGCTGAAAAAAATGGTTGCGACCTTGTTTTGCCAAGTACATCTGAGTCTTTGCCAACCATCAACTCTTTCACTCGTGGGTATGGAACGGATGCTGTTATCATTACTGCAGGTACCTCCAGCAATCAGCCAGTAGAATTGGCAATAACAATGGCTCGAAAAAAATCGAGTGTTGTTGTTGTCGGTGCGGTTAGTATGAATGTACCACGTTCTCCATTTTACGAAAAAGAAATTGAATTAAAAATTTCGTGTAGTTATGGTCCCGGTCGTTACGACCCACTCTACGAAGAAGAGGGTATTGATTATCCTGTTGGATATGTTCGTTGGACAGAAAATAGAAATATGGAAGCAATTTTGGATTTGCTTTCACAAGGTGCATTGGATTTTAAAGCCTTAACGACCCATACGTTTCAATTAGATGGCGTTCAAAAAGCGTACGGATTGGTAACTGGCGAATCAAAAGAATTTTCTTTGGGAATTTTACTTCAATATGATATTTCTAAAGTACCTGTTCAATCCGTTGTAATTGCAAAAAGCTTCGCAGCAACTTCCTCAATTTCCGTTGGGTTTATTGGATTAGGGAATTTTGCACAATCGATGCTTTTGCCACCGCTCAAAGAAAAAGGTATTCAACTTCATAGTGTTGCAAATAGCACTCCAACCAGTTCACGATCTGCTGCAGAAAGAAATGGTTTTCAATTTGCGGTAAGTTCTCCTGATGAGATAATTGCAAATAACGATGTTACGACTATCTTCTGTGCATCTCGTCATGATTCCCATTTTCAATATGTTCTTGCGGCAATTGAAAAAAACAAACCAGTTTTTGTCGAAAAGCCGTTGTGTCTAAGTTCAGCTGAATTAAAACAAATTGCTGAGGCTGTTGCCAAACATAATGGTAGGGTAATGGTCGGTTTCAACCGCCGTTTTAGTGCGTCATTTGCAAAGGTTGCATCCGTATTTCAATATAGAAATGAACCGATGATGATTCATTATCGCGTCAATGCTGGGTTTGTACCGAAAACATTATGGGTGCAACATGCAGAACAAGGTGGACGTATTATTGGTGAAGTGTGCCATTTTGTTGATACATTGCTGTTTCTTACTCAAGCAAAACCTGTGTCCGTTTTCGCAAAATCAATTCAAAGTGATAGCACTGCCATTTCCAATTACGATAATGTTTCTATTATTATATCATTCAGTGATGGATCGGTTGGCTCAATTTCCTATCTTGCTAATGGGGATTCTTCGTTATCAAAAGAATATTGCGAAGTTCATTGTGAAAATAAAAGTGCGATAATGAATAATTTTCAAACAGTTGATGTGTACAAAAACAAATCCAATTCTCGTTTCAAATTCGATGGTTCGAAGGGTCAAAAAGAAGAAGTCTTCGCAACAATTGACGCTATCAAAAACGGAAAAGAAATGCCAATTCCATTTGAGCAATTGTACTTGGTAACAAAAACTACGTTTGCAATTATCGAATCACTTTCAACTAATTCTCCAATTCAAATTTAATATATACCGTATGGCAACTATAGGCTCAGAAGTACAACACGACCTTCAATACGAAATCAATTATGACGCTAATATGCAATTATGGCGAATGATTGATGAACGTGGTAACATTATCAAAACTGGTGGTGGTGAAAAATCCATTGCAAAACATAAAGCAAAAGGTAAACTCACAGCACGTGAACGTATCAACTTATTGGTTGATGAAGGTTCACAGTTTTTGGAAATTGGTCTTTATGTTGGCGAAGGGATGTATGAAGAGCAAGGTGGATGTCCTTCTGGCGGAGTTGTTACGGGTATTGGAGTTATCGAAGGTCGCGAGTGTATGATTGTTGCTAACGATGCGACGGTGAAAGCCGGTGCATGGTTTCCCATTACGGCGAAAAAGAATATGCGAGCTCAAGAAATTGCTCTTGAAAATAAGTTACCGGTCATTTACCTTGTGGATTCTGCAGGTGTTTTTTTGCCAATGCAAGATGAAATTTTTCCTGATAAAGAACATTTTGGACGTCAATTTCGCAATAACGCCCAACTCAGTGCTATGGGTGTTCCGCAAATCGCTGCTATTATGGGACCATGCGTTGCAGGTGGAGCGTATTTGCCGATTATGTCGGATGAGGCGATTATCGTCGAAGGAACTGGTAGTGTGTTTTTGGCTGGACCAGCTTTGGTGGAAGCTGCAATTGGTGAGAAAACAACCATTGAGCCATTAGGTGGTGCGACGATGCATTCAGCCGTAAGTGGAGTTATTGATCACAAAGTGGCAAATGACGAAGAAGCAATCGCAACCATCCGTTCTTTGGTTGGAAAATTCGGACCTGCAAAAGGTAAAAAGAAGCTTTTTGATAGAATCGAATCTAAACCACCGCTTTTTGATCCGAATGAAATTTTGGGAATTATTCCTGCTGATAGAGCAAAGCCCTATAGTATGTATCAGGTGTTGGCTCGTATTTTGGACAATTCCGAATTAGATGAATATAAACCTGATTACGGCAAAACCATTATTTGTGGGTATGCTCGGATTGATGGGTGGGCAGTTGGTATTGTCGCGAATAATCGCGAGATTGCCCGAACTGGAAAAGGTGAAATGCACGTTGGAGGTGTGATTTATTCTGATTCGGCTGATAAGGCTGCCCGGTTTATTATGAATTGCAATCAACGCCATATTCCGTTGGTATTTATGCAAGATGTTACTGGATTTATGGTTGGTACTCGTGCCGAACAAGGTGGCATCATCAAAGACGGAGCAAAACTCGTGAATGCGGTTTCCAATTCTGTCGTTCCCAAATTTACTTTCATCGTTGGCAATTCCTATGGTGCTGGGAACTATGCAATGTGTGGCAAAGCATACGACCCACGTCTTATTTATGCATATCCAACGTCCCTGATAGCGGTGATGGGTGGAGCTCAAGCCTCCAAAACACTGCTGACCATCAAATTGGCATCGATGCAACGAGCTGACAAAGAAATCACACAAGAAGAACAACAGGAACTTTTGAACGAAATCACTGCCAAATATTCCCAAACAACCACTCCCATCTATGCAGCATCACGCTTGTGGGTAGACGGCATTGTCTCTCCATTAGACACTCGCTTTATCGTCTCACGTGGATTGGAAGTAGCCTCCCACAACGACTCCATCCCCGAATGGAAAGCCGGAGTAGTGCAAGTATAAAGGTACCTATATCAAAATCAAAGCTCCAATCACTTCATTATAATGATGTGATTGGGGCTTTTTTTATTTTAAAATTAAAAATTCACAACACCTAATCGCATACAAAATCAATTGAGAATAAAGGAATATTGAAACAAACCCTATATCCAAATAGAGTAATTGAATTTTAGAATAGGCTAAAGATAAAATTTTCCTTAAAATAGATAAAAATTTCAACCTTACCCCCCCATAAACCGAGCTTAAGAGTATCTTAATGATATTAGTAAAGAAATTTTTTGTTTCAAAGTTTGCACAATGTAAAATTTATTTCGTAACTTTGAAAGAATTCTATTTCAAAGTGGTTTATATGTAAATCACATTTTTTACAATTCATTAGAGTCTCCTATGAAACCAAATCGTCTTTCTTCGTTGGAACATTCTACAAAACAACAAGGGATGAACCAAATCCTCAAACTAATTATGTGGATGAGTGTATTCTTACTCATCTTTACCGTCGAAAATGTGTATTCGCAAGATACACTTAACTGTGCAGACTCTGACTCTTGTACCGTAGATTGGAGTTATTCTAATTATTTAGGAAATATGGGAAGTGGAATAACTGGACATATATATTATCGATACAGAATATGTAATGGAATTAACCAAATGTATATAGATTCTGCCATTGCATTAGATAACGGCAGATTCCTAGATAGTATAAATAGATATCACTATCAGTATAATGCCTTTAGCGATTTGGCAGATATTTATTTATTGCAGCACCATTATAATAACAATGATTTTATGGAATGGGAAGAAACAGGTCAAGTGACCACTCCGGTTGTGCAGTTATATAAGGCTTCATGTGGTGTTTGGCTAAAATGCAGTTACTATGTATGGAGAAAGGCAGTAGAATGTGATACAGGATATGATCCACCACTACCTATCGATTCAACTCTTTTTGGTGCAGATTCTCTACATATTTACAAGTGGCAACCGTGTGGTACTGTCTGTTGTCAAAAAACGTATCAATTACGAAGATGGGAAGTAATTGATCCTGCTCCGGTTAACCCACCAATAAAAAGAATGATTGTAGAAATTAGATCTTTATCGATTAGCAGAGCAAAAAAAACTCCTCAATGTACAAAACAAGATGATTATGATATTCCTTGTCAGGATGGATGCTAAAATGAAAACAATAATTCTATTTTTTGTTTTTACAGTTTCATTAAATGCTCAAATTTTTGATTCATCCTTTGTTGGAGCAACTAGTTCATTGTCTACAAAGGGGAACAAAGCATTAACATTTAGTATACCCCAAAATGGTAATGACATTATAACAACTCAGTTCTTCAATGGAAAAAATTGGCAAAATATATCTCAAGATACTATGCCGACGATTCATTTACACAATTCACAATGTATATTTTCAAAGTATACAGATAATCTTTATGTTACTGGTCAATATCATCTTTGGGAATATGATGGAAAAGATTGGAAAAAGCATGCAATTTACGATACTTTATATCATCGTCGCAGATTCGAAGGAATGATTGAATTAGCAGATTCATCGTTATTGATTACTGCTTTTTCACAGATAGTTGTTGGAAGTACAGGGAGTGTAGTTCATATTGGAAAAATTTATCATGAGTTACTAAAGTTTAAAAATGGTGTTTTTACAACTGTTAAGTCACGCTGGTCTGAACCCCAAGAAGGTTTTTTTTCTGCGTATCAAAAACTAAAGTTAAATAAGAATGGTACATATACTATTCTTACCTTTGAAGAAGCAGATAGAAAATACAAATGGGAATATGTTACATATTCTGTTGAAGGTAATATATTAAGGAAGGACACTATTCCAAATCTTAAAAACTTTGGATTCATACAAGAGAATGTTAGATTCACTGACTATTTGTTTGATTCAAAAGGTTCATTTTGGTTGTTAACTCAATCGTATGATGAAATTAAAGAAGATTCCACTGGAATTAGAAAGTTATTCATAAATTTCGTTGGTTTAGTAGAGATAAAACAAGATGGTACTATTTTTCTATACAATGACAATATAGGTATACAAAAAAGTACATATCGTTCTAATTCTTTTTCTATTGATGATGAAGATAATATTTGGTTTGTTTATTCTCATTTAAAAATTAAACCACATTTCTATCCTTCAATATATAAACTTCACTCAGACAGAAAAGTTTTTACAGAATATACTAATGAGACTATATTTAAAAATTCTATATTCTATAATGGAGGTAATAGTAGTTTCATGTTAGAGTCACCATCCTATTCTTTTATAGATTATTCAGGTGAAACAAAAAGTATTTACGCTGGAAGAAATGGTCCTCCCTTATTACAATTTTTTCCTGATAATATAACTTCTATCAAAGATAGAGAAATAGAAAATATCCAATTGTACCCAAATCCAGTTTCTTTTGAAAAAATAATTACCATTCAAAATTCAAAAATTGGTAATAATCAAGAAATATTCTATAAACTAAGTGACATAAATGGAAATGTAGTTAAAGAAGAACGAACATTTTCTAATGAAAATCAAATTAGAATAAATACAGAAAATCTGATTAGTGGATGTTACATTGTTATGATTTTCAAAAATAACAAATCTATAATTCAATCAGTATTTATAAAGGAATAAGCTTAATGAAAGTCATATGTCTCTTTACATTTATAATTTGTATATCTTCTTCATTTTCGCAAACAAAAAAAAATATTTTTGACGAGAACGTATTAGAAAACAATGTTGTATTTATAATTAAACGAGTTGATGGGTCAATTTTCGAATTTAATGGGAAATCTACATGGACAGAAATTAATGTATTACCAAGTAGTAAATACTTTTCAAAGTTTGTAAATGCACAAAAACCGCTGACTATTGAGTATGAAACTTTATCAGGTGAAAAATATTCTATAGTAAATAATGGGACTTGGAGTAAAACTCAAAATCAGTTTCAATCACAAGGACCATTAAGCTTAACAGCAGAGTTCAATAAAAAAGATATTTTATTAGAAATTGGTTTCAAACTTTTTAACGTTTCTTTTGTTGAAATTAGTTTACTTTCAATTAATAGTCCCATGGATTATAATCTATTCAATCAAAATGTAGAAATTGGACAACATAGATTTCAAATTCCGTTAAAGAATATTCCAAATGGTGAATATCAATTGGTTCTTCGAACATTTGAAAATTTAGAAAGCATGAGAATTATTATTAATAATTAGGAAATAGCAAATGAAAATTTATATAATTTCAATCATTGTTTTTCTGACGTCATTTACTGGAGTATTTTGTCAATGGGATAATAACATTGTATGTCCAGGTGATTCGTCAAATTGTGAATGGAGAGAAACTGTTCCAAATAGAAGAGTTCAGCTTAGTTTTAAATTTGATCAATTTGCATTTGTTACTTATCGGTATAGGTACTGTAATGGTGTTTTAGAGATTGATATATTAAGTGTTTCTACAGTTGATAATGCTGGATTCTTGAGAGAATTTAAAATGGAGCACTATGAATTTGCCTCTCTACGCTCTTCGGTTGAATTAGGATTAATGCAAGATCATTGGGTACAAAGAGGTCATGATTCTTTGCCTTGGATTAGAAATTCAACCACTGGTTGTATTGATAGTGTGACTTGGGTGAATTTTTTCACTGCAAGTTGTGGAATTTTTTTAGAATGTAATTATGCTATAGTAGGAAGTTCAACTCGCAATTGTGATCGAGGATATACACCTCCATATCCTGAATCTATTTTGTACCCTGGGTGTGCTGTATATACTAAATGGCAGAAGTGTGGTTATAATTGTTGTAAGAAAACGTATAAAGTATGTACAGATGTAAGTAGTACAGACCCTGAGGCAGGAAACTCTGAATCCCGATCCTTAATATTACGAATTAAAGAAACCAAAATAACGTCTGTTACTGACTGTTCTTTACAAAGTAAATATGGGTCTAAACCATGTTATACAAATTGTTGGAATAATCCTTAGATTTATAGAGTGTAATATTAATCTTAAGCTACTTCAAATCAACTTTGAAATGGTTTTTGATTTAAATTACCTCCCAACCAATCCTACCTACTCAAAACTTTCTGAGTTGCGAGTTCTGTCGAATTGGGAAATAGTTTGAAAACCATCCTGCAATGAATGAATTGTGGGATGTTTTTTTGTGGAGTGTGGGGTGTTCCAAACGGCGTCTTGTGGGTAGGTTGTCTCCGATGGAGAGTAGCTTGTACCGACGATTTTTTTTGTTTTGTCGGTGTATTGACGAAGTGATGCTTGTTTTGCAGCGTTCACGTCTGCTTGGAAGCTACCGTCAGTTAATGATTGATATATTCCACCGTTTTGTTCAATACGCTTGAAATAGGCTAAGGATTTTTCGGCAATTTGAGCAGTGAGTTCTTCAAGGAAAAAGGAACCTTTTGATGGGTCTACGACGTCATTCAATCCTGATTCGAAAGCAAAAATATGATGCATTTGCTGAGCTATTTTTTGCGAAAATGGCGTTGGGTCGATAGTGTGGAGTATATCAAAATGTGGAATAAGAATAGCAGAAGCATTGCCGACAATTCCTGCCATAGTCGAAGTTGCAGTACGCAATACATTCGTAAATGGGTCTTTTTTTGTAAGATTTTTCATTGCAGAAACAGTATGGAGTTCCATTGTCCGTTTTGATTTATCCACACCCAAATATTCTAACACCGAATCCCACACAATTCTGATAGCCCTGATTTTCGCCACTTCCTCAAAAAAGTTCGTAGATACGGATAAGGTACACACCATTTTTTGTAACAACGCCTCAGCATCAATTCCTTTGGAATCTGCAAAACGAAGATATTCCACCATTGAGGCTATTGCATACCCAATTTCTTGTACTGACGTTGCTCCACCTAATGACACAACGGAAGTATTAACACCGATTGTTTTGGATTGTGTCGAATGCAAAGCACCACACCAATCTACTAATGGTTGAAGCAATGCTTCCTTGCTGGATGGAATTTGGTTATGATAAGTAACATAATGAAATGGGTCAAAGAGTACATAGTGAGATTGTTGCGATAACTTAGGTATCAATGATTCGATTTGATGTGCATTGACAGATGAAAACAACGGCGAAGTTAGGGCAGTTTTTCCGACTTGATTGCTATGCTCCAAACATGTTTTTAATGCAGTAACAGGGTTTGACTCAAAAGACGCAGAATAAACTGTTTCTTCCAATGGTACATAGAACGCATTCATCGATTCTGAGCTTGGAGTATTGGTGCATTCCACCCATTTTTCTATGTCAGTTGGCATGGTCGTCAGTGTTTGCCATGCTCTATTACGTAAAAAGGGAATATCTACAACTTCTTTTTCGTTGTTAGTATAAATTGGCTGAATAACAATGCCATCATCTGTTTTTGAGTGCAAACTATTAAAAACAGTTTCGCCATCAGTAGTTTTTGAAGCCAATGACTCAATCCACTCTTGGAGCGATGGTGGAAGGTACTGCGATTCTAATTCCGACAAGATAGGTGTATTTTTTAAAATCATAGGTTGCAAACAAGTATAAACAGCAATTATATACGTAAATTAACGTCAACAAAGTAACACAGTTTATTTTTGAACGAATAGAACGAAATTTAATTTCAATGATAGAACAAATTACAATGAATCAAAAAATGGTACAGTACAACGTTTTAGCAACTCGCGAAAATCCAACGCCAGAATTTGAGTATGAAGTATTAGAATTAGAAGATGTCGTTCTGATAGCAAAAGTAATTTTGTACAACGATGAACACCACACCTTCGAAGAAGTTTCTGAACAAATTGTCAAAGCTACGCAATGCACTTATGACCAAGCAGAAACCTTGACATGGGAAGTACATACCAAAGGTAAAGCAATGGTATACGAAGGAAATATTGAAGAATGTTTACAAGTAAGTGGCATTTTACAAGAGATAGCATTGTTAACCGAAATTCAGTGCTAAGTAGGTGAGTTCTATTCAAAATTCCGATATCTTTTCTTTTTTTGAACTTCATCCTTCACGTGAAGATGTTCTTATTATGTCAGAAGAAACGTTCAATTCCTTAACTTCAGAACAATTGGAGGAAATAGCGTCGTCTCCATTTTCGCAATCACGATTACTACAACTCCCAGCACACGAAATCGCTTTTTTTGAATGGCTCAAAGAGCATGACCGAGCTGTTTGGGACGATTTGTGGATAGAAGAATCTGGGGAAACGCATTATGCAGTGTCATTAACTTTTTTGCCACTCTTCAAAGACATTTCACGAGGATTCCCCATTTGCGATTTGCGAACAGTTGATAACTACTATTTCGTACCTGAACATCTTGTTGCAGAAGAGCGTCCAATCATTATTGACGCCATAAAAGAACGTGTTTATGCGAATAAATCCATAACAACGGAACAATTACTTAGTTTGGAAATTAGTTATGGAGGAATTGACATTTGGCATTTTGCTTATCACCATTCCGTTGATTTGGATCGAGCAAAAAAAGCTGTCATCGCATTAGTAGAAGACACCCAACTCCTTTGGCTGAAAAATTCTGACGATTTAGCGGAATTTATTAAATAACTGTTTCCAAATTGTTACGATATTGTTACCAAAATAACGCTTCACTTTACCGAACGATAACACCACGTTTTGTGCCATATTTTCTACTGTAAACTATTGATAATATCATACGTTACTATCCCATAATAGAGAAGTATCTACGACTTTTATAGAATATATTTGTAATCAAATTTTTTGATTATGATAGGTTCAAGTGAAGTATTTTTTCTTATTCGTCGTTTCGATTTTCGTTGTATTTGTTGTTTCTTTTCAAGGGATTTCCGCACAAACATTTCGCGGAAAAGTAACGGATAAACTCTCTAATGAATCACTCATTGGAGCAACCGTATCACTGAGAAACACCAAATTTGGTGCAAAAGCAGGATTGGATGGAAGATTTCGAATTACCGGTATTCCAAATGGAACATATACTGTTGTAGTTCGATATATTGGATATCAAACCATTGAGCAATCTATTATTATATCACCAACCTCAGACTCTGCAAGAGTAAACTTTGCAATGCTTCCTTCGCAGCTAAAACGTGATCAGGTTGTTGTAGAAGGTCGCAAAAATCTTTCTACGGAAGCAAGTGCAAGAACATCCGTACAAAATTCTCCAACAGTATTAAATATCGTATCTGCAAAAACAATTGAAGTTTCACCCGATATTCAAGTAGCACAAGTTATTCAAAGAGTCTCAGGTGTATCCATTGAACGGAATCAAAACGGAGATGGTCAATATGCAATTGTTCGTGGAATGGATAAACGCTACAATTATACACTAATTAATGGTGTAAAAATTCCTTCTCCCGATAACTCCAACCGCTATATTCCTTTGGATATATTTCCGGCAGAACTTTTAGATAGATTAGAAGTTACAAAGGCATTAACTCCTGATATGGAAGGTGATGCAATTGGTGGTGTGGTGAATTTGGTAATGAAGAATGCACCAGAATATTTTCTTTTTAAAGCAAATGCGTCGACTGGTGCGAACTTGCAGTATTTTGGTCCGAATAGCCGAAAGTTTCAAGAATTTAATACATCTGTTCAATCACATTTATCACCAAATCAGATAAACCCACCAGCACCAGATGGAACACGTTATCAAGCAACAATGGCAGATTTTCCATTGGAAGCGTCAAAGTTTTCTCCAGTAACCCCAATGCCAAATTTATTAGCAGGGTTTACTATTGGTAATCGATTTGGTGAACAAAAAGAATTTGGGGCAATCCTTGCAACAAGTTACCAAAGTCAGTTTTTAGGAACAACCAGCCATTTGTTCACAACAGATGTCAATCGTGAAAACAACTCCACAGCCTTTAACTCTGTTTTGGGAAGAGAGTTTTCCGTTCATCAAATACGTTCAGGTTTGCATAGCAAATTGGACTATGAATTTTCACCGCTGAATAAAATTAGTTTATACAATGCCTACGTTCGATTGGTAGACCAACAATCACGTTTTATTACTGATACCAACTTAGCAAGGAATAGGGTTGGTTCTGGTGAAGGAACGGTAGCAATTGAATACCGTTCTCGTCAACAAATTCAAAATATTTATAACGGAACACTACAAGGTATTCACCTTTTACAAGAAAATCTCAAATTTGATTGGTCAACAGTATATTCAATCGCAACGAATAACGACCCAGATATGGCGACGTTGCAGTTAACAACTGAATCAAAATTGGATTCCAATGGAAACCATAGAGATTTACCTATATTTTATGACCAAGACTATCTGCGTCGATGGACTTCTAATTCTGACCGAGATATCGCTTCCTATGCGAATCTACTCTACACAACTGGAGATGAAGAAATGTCAATTGATTACAAAATCGGTGGTATGGTTCGTTTGAAAGCAAGAGAAAATATTTTTGATAGATATCTCATCAGACCAAACCCTTCAAATCAAGAATATACTGGTGATTTGACCCAAACGACCTTTCGAATCTTCAATCCTGCTGGTTCTAATAGAAACGCATTGAATTATACCATTGATGAGAATGTCTTTGCTGGATATGCACAATCAAAAATACAGTTTGGGAATTATCAAATTTTAGCTGGTGTTCGATTCGAACATACCGCTCTATCGTGGATTACTGAAAGTGATGCTTCCATTCCTGGAGCAACGGGTGATAGATCATATAGCGACCTTTTGCCTTCACTTCACTTCAAATACATGCCAACAAAACAAATCAATTGGCGAGCAAATTATTTTCGTTCAATAAGTAGACCCGGATTTTTTGAGGTTATTCCCTATAATATCTTTGAAGAAGATTACCGCCAACAAGGAAATCCGAACCTAAACAGAGTTACTGCCGATAATGTTGACATTCGATTCGAATTTTTCCCTGAGGCATTAGATCAAATACTCTTGGGTGTATTTTATAAGCGAATTCAAGATCCGATAGAACGTGCGTTACAAGTTCAAGGAACCTCTATTGCAATGACAACACAAAATTTTGGTGTTGCAACGAACTACGGTATAGAAGCAGACTTTACAAAATACATTAATAAATTTGGAATTCGTGCTAACTATACCTACACAAATTCATCAATAACAACGGATAAATCTATTCGATATCGTGTAACCGAAGCAGATGTTGTCAAGTTTAATATAGACACGACAGTTATAAAGGTTGGTTCACTCTCTGAACGAATAGAATCTCAAACCAGACCATTACAAGGACAATCAGCACATATAGGGAATATCTCACTTTTGTATAAAGATATTGAAGCTGGTTGGGATATTCAACTGTCAGGTATATTAACTGGTGAACGTTTGGCAATTATATCTCCGTTCAAAGACAACGATGAATGGGAGCGTACAACACTTCAGGTGGATATTTCAATAGAAAAAGAACTTTCTGACATTGGCCTAACTTTCTTCTTTAAAGCGAGAAATCTCTTAGACACGCCATTGGAACATTTTATCAAACAACCAAGTACAAATCTCATAGGTAATCCTCCATTGCAAGATAATCCAGATAGGATATTAGTGAGAAGGGATTTATATAATAGAACTGTACAACTTGGATTACGATATACATTATAATTTTATACATTACTTTTTTTAGGTTTCTTATGCTAACATTGCAAAAACTATTCGTTCTCTTATTGCTTATTGGTGCCATTGCATCATGTAGTGATGACAAAAAAAATCCTGTCAATCCAACTCCAACTGACACTACTGGAATTTCTGGTAATCAAGAAGGTACGTTAAAAGCAGGTACGTACAGAGTAACTGGTGACATCGTTGTACCAGAAGGAAAAACATGGACACTTGAAGCAGGTGTGACATTATTATTCCAAGGAGATGGTCAAACTGTAGCAACTTCTCCAGAAGTTCGCGTATTAGGGACGTTCAGAAGTTTAGGTACAAAAGATAAACCTGTTGTTCTAACAGTTCCTTCAAACTTAGCTACTATTGAAAATTATGATCGTGGGTATTGGGGTGGTATTCAAGGATTTGAAACTTCTCCAGAAATGACAATCAAATGGACAAAAATTACGCACGTTGGTGGACCTGCTGGACCAAACTCATATGTGGGTGTTTACGAAGATGGCGATCCACGTTATGCAGTTGTTTATAACAATGTGAATGGAAATGTTGTTATTGAAGATTCATACATTTCAGGTACAGCTGATGATGCAGTTCGATTTTTAGGTGGAAAATGTTCATTTTCAAGAAACATTGTTGAAATGCAAGGTTCTTCAGGGGGTGAATGTGTGAATATTAAAAGTGGGGTTGTTGGTGTTATTGCTTATAACCTTTTCATTGGAGCAGCAACTAATGGTGCAAAAACTTCAAATTCAGGTGGAAGTACTGTTCAGTGTAATGTTGATATTTATAACAATACCTTTGTAAATTGTGGATACAGAAGAACAAAAGCTGGTCGTGGTGGTTCTATCAATATCGAAGCTGGAGCTCGTGGACAAATCTATAACAACTTGATTGTAAATTGTCGTTATGGACTTCGTTTAGTTTCTGGTTCGGATCTACCTGATACAGCTAACACAAAATATGGTAATAACTTTTTCTATGGTTCTTTCCCATCGTTAGTTGCAGACTTTTTAGCAGCAACTCCAGGTTCGGTTTCTGTGCAACAAGCCTCTGATGTAATGTCACAAACTCCAGGTGCTAATGACCCAATGTTTGTGAACTACAATGTTATGGCATTCACTGAAGACCAATTAAGAACATCATTTTCTCCATTTGCAGGAATTAACACTTACTCTTCTTATAATTTCCGTCTAAAAACTGGTTCTCCAGCAATTGGAAAAGGAAAAACAAACTTTACTCCTGCATTGACATCAATACCAAATGGAACTATTGAAGGACCTTCTGCGGATATCGGATGTTATTCAACTGACGGTAAAGGATTGAAATATTAAGATGAAGTTACTACTTTTTATAATAGTAGTATTGACAAATATTTTGATTGGTTGTTCAATGAACAATCAATCAACAAATCAAACAACTGAAACACCCATTGATACAATATCAATGGGTGTTCGTTGTTCTGGTAGAGACACAACACTTTTCAGTTTTGTAAAAAAACTTGCTCCTTTAGAGATAGTCGAAGCATCTGGAATTGTAACAAGTCATACAATGCCAGGTTATTTTTGGATTCATGACGATGGAGGTCGAGGGGTTTTACACCTTTTGAATTCAGACGGAGTTGCGATTGCTTCAGTTCGGTTACAAAGCGAATATGGCTTTACTGATATTGAAGACATTGCTTTGAATGTAGATCCAATAACGAATAAATCGTCTATATTTGTCGCTGATAATGGGGACAATAATTCAGTAAGAGATATTAAAACTATTTCGGTATTTGAAGAACCAACAGCAATTCAGTTGCAACAATCGTCATCTATAGTTCTTCAACCAACACTTTCTATTCGATTCCGCTATCCTGACGGTAAAAGAGATGCTGAAACAATTATGGTTGACCCACAAAACAATGATGTGTATATAGTTTCTAAACGAGAAGCATCGGTAGGAGTTTATCAAGCGAAAGCTCCATTTGTCAATTCGGAAGTTCGAATGCTCAAAAAATTAGGAAACATACCCTATCGTCTTATCACTGCAGGTGATATTTCTTCAAAAGGAGACCAAATCATTCTAAGAGATTATGAAAAAGCCTATCATTGGAACCGCTTAACAAATGAAACTATTGCAACTGCTTTATCAAAAGATGCTCGTTGTATTAGCATTGTAGCCGAAGAACAAGGAGAAGGAATATGTTTTTCTCAAGATGGTGAAAGTTTTTTTACTGTCAGCGAACGCTCAAAGAGTCCACAAGAATTTATCTATCATTACTCCAAGAAAAAATAATGAAAATCCTAACCTTTATAAGAACAACAATAGCATACATTATCGTTGTTTTTACCGCTCTGTTCACTTGTCATTCTCAAGAAGCATTTACTACCGTCAAAAAATCATTTACCTTTGTAGTCATTGGTGATTGGGGGAGAAATGGGAATGAAGACCAAATGAAATTAGTACCTTCTTTTGCAAATATCGTTGAAAAATCCGATGCTGAATTTATCGTTTCAACCGGAGACAATTTTTACCCTGTTGGAGTGCAAAGCGTTGATGATATTCAATGGATGAATTCCTTCGAAATTCCTTATAAAGCTCATCCGTTGCATATTCCTTGGTATACTGTCGTTGGTAATCATGATTATCGTGGGAATGTTCAAGCTCAAATCGACTATATGAAACGCTCTCGTCGATGGAATTTTCCTTCAAGATATTATACAAAAAAACATTTGTTAGAAGACGCAACTCCAAAAACCGAAGTGCAGTTATTTTATATCGATACCAATCCATTTATCGAGGATTATCAAGCACATAACGAAGAGTACAATGTCAAAGGTCAAGATACCAAAAAACAACTTCAATGGTTGGAAAATGAATTAAAAAAATCATCAGCAAAATGGAAATTTGTCGTTGGTCATCATCATATCTATTCTGGTGGAAAACGTAAAGGTGAGCAAAAAGAATTGGTTCAACACATTGTACCGTTGCTCAAAAAATACAATGTAACTGCCTATTTGAATGGACACGAACACGATTTGCAACACATTGAACGAGATGGGCTTCACTTCATAACTTCAGGTGCAGGTTCAGAAATCAGACCAACTGGAAATGTGGAAGGAACAAAATTCGCAAAAGCAATGCACGGTTTTGTAACGGTATCGTTGACAAATGCTGAGGCACTTCTTCAGTTTATTGACGAGAAAGAAATGGTGCACTACAAATTGATACTAAAGTAATAAGAACCTAAACGAAAATAAAGGTAAATCGTTATTAGTTGTATGATATCATTCAACTGGTTGCGGTATTACCTTTTCTTTTTTGCTTTAATAGTAGCTCAAGCTTTATCATTGAATGCAGCGTCAATGTATAGTAGAATTCAACAAGCAAACGATACAGCGTTCGTTTCGGAGCCGTCGCCGTATGTTTTTATTGGTGCGAATGGAATGGCATATCCTTTCCAAGCGATTGGTATAAATGCTGGTGTAACAGATGGCGAAATAGGAGTGAGAATGTCTGTATTTGCTGGTGAGCGGATAGGTTTGGAAGGAGGAATTTTCTATACCTTGTATCAAAAAGGAAATTTTGAGCAACAATTGACTGCATTGTTTGGATATAATAGGGCTATCACCCCCTCAAATGATTCTACAATATCCAACAAAGCTATTTGGATTGGACCTGCCTACGAAGTAATCTATAAAATCTTTCACGCCTCAATTGCTGGTGTTCTCTATACAGAACCATACCAACAAGCTTCAAAAGCATCGTTCCAGCCAATGATCCGTATTGGCATACAATATTGGTTCGACGAGTAAGGGTTTTTCTATACCAACGTATAAAATTCGCTGCCGTTGTTGGTGGAATGGATGTGCAAAGCACCTGCTCGAACTAATCTAACTAATAATCGTGCAGCCCACCGATCGGATATATTTACTAAGCGTGCAAAGTCTTTGACTGTCGCTTTTTGATGAGTATCTAAATATGCAAAAAGACGCTTTTCTTTGTCCGAAATGGATAATGTAACTGGAGTGGAATTTGCATTTCTGCTTGAAAGAACTTGTTCCATCTGCTTCGATGCCAAGACAGAATTTTCACCTTGACGAATGTATGCTTTTCGTTCAATAACATTGTTTTTCTCATCAAAGGTCAATACTCTGTGCGGTTTCTGTTGAGATTCATCCACTGCAATAACTATCACATCTTTGTAATCAATCTCGATTATATCAACAGATGTTTCAATGGGTGGGTCTATCCAAAATGAGGACGCTCGAGAAACTTCATCAATAACACTTTTTTCAGAATCTACTCCAACGATGGAACCATCGTCATCAACACCAATAAGTAAATAACCACCCTTTGTATTGGCAAATGCTACAACTTCTCGTGAAATTTTCTCAGCGGTAGTAAATTTTCGTTTAAACTCGGTAGTGGTCGATTCACCGAGTATAATTAATTCGCGTAATTGTCTTCTGTTCATGATTGTACGGTCATGTTGTAAGAACAGCCTCTTCTTCACTCTATCAACGATAGAAAAAAGAAAAAATTTGTATCTTATTTATGTTTAATATAGCCCAACGAAAAGAGTTGATTTCTCATCATTATCAAACCCGATTCGACTGAAAGAAATTCTATCCCAAACTCACTTTGTGCTTTTAAGGTTTGCAATCCACCTTTTAAAGGTCTTTTCGCTTTTTGATGCAATTCTGCTGTCGTAATTGGATGAATGTTAGTCTCATCTAACATATAAATTTGAGCAATTTTTTTTGCAAAATCCACTCGGTTGCAGTATTTTGATCCTGCAATGTGATATAAACCTTTATAACCTTTTAGTATTACTTTTAACACTGCGTATGCCAAATCATCCGTGATAGTAGGATTTGAATATTGATCGCTCACCACGGTTATTGGTAGTTCCTTTTCTAACATTTTAATCACCCAATGTACAAAATCCCCTTTGTTAGGGTTGGAGCTATACACAACATTGGTTCGAAGTACCGTTACATCAATTCCAGAGGGTAAACAAACATTTTCACCTGCCAATTTGCTTTTGCCGTAGTAGCTGATGGGATTAGGTTTATCAAGTTCTGAATAGGGGCCATTGAGTCCATCAAAAACATAATCAGTCGAAAAATGAATCAAATGTGAGCCGGTGATTTTGCAAATTTGCACTAAGGTCTCAACAGTAGTTACATTCAAACTCCATGCAAGTTGTTTATTGTCCTCGCACCCATCTACATTCGTCATTGCTGCACAATTAATAATGAATGAAGGTTGTTCGTGAAGTAACACTGCTTTTAATTGCTTTTTATCCGTTGCAGAAATAGGATATTGAACAATTTTTGGGGATTGTGCTTTTTCGACACTAAATTGTGAAGAAAATAGCAGAAATTTCATATCCAACTCTTTTGTTAGCACTCGAATGAGTGTATCAGCGGTTTTCGAACCAGCACCAATGATGGCAACTTTTTGTATTTCGTTAATCATTTAAAACAATTGAAGTCAGATTCCAAAAAAAATAGTACATTTGTTATAGTATTGCACAATATAGAATGTACAGAACAAACAAATTTGAGAAAAAATTATGAGCACACAGTATGTTGAGATTCGCAAATCTCGTGATTTTGGTGAGATAATTTCAGCCACGTTTGATTTTTTACGAATTCATTTCAAAAGTATTTCTTTGACATTACTTTTTTATGCTGGACCATTCTCATTTGTAGGAGGTGTTGGGTATGGAATGATGAATGGGCAAATGTTTGATTTTACTGCTTTGACGCAAGGAAGCGTAGCATCTATCATAAATTTGGCGATATTTGGTTCCATTTTTTATGTGTTTCTCCTGCTTGCAACAATGATGTCCATTCTCATGGTCAATACCTACATTGATCTTGTAGAAAAGTCTGAAAATCATGCCCCTATCCCTCATGCTCAAGTATGGGCTGTTGCTAAAGAACGAATTGGAATAACCATTGTTACGGCTATTGTTACATTCTTTATGATTGGTGTTGGTACATTGTTTTGTATCATCCCAGGAATTTGGTTTTTTGTACCCCTTTCGATGATTTTTATTCTCCGTTTTCAAGAACCACATTTGGGCTTAGTTGATGCTATTAAACGTTCATTCACCTTAGTAAAAGATAATTGGTGGATGACGTTTGGAGTGTATATCGTAATGGCAATGATAGTTGGGGTGTTATCACAAATATTTTCTGTTCCTACATTGATTATGACAATGATTACTGGACTTACGATGTACAGCGAACCTTCAAACTCTTATAGTATATTTATGACTATTTTGAATGTGCTTTTTGGTATAGTTTATACTGTTGGAACATTATTATTGTCGACAATTACTTATATTTCAATGGGATTCCAGTATTTTTCCTTGTTAGAGAAAAAAGATCCTTCGTCATTAATGAAGAAAATTGAGCAAATTGGAATGAAAAAATCAAACAAAGATGACACCGATGAGACGTATTAACTTCTCATCTTGTCATGTTGATTAACACGAATTTTGATGATTTTCCGTCAAAACCTTATTACCAACGATATAGTAACTAAAGAGAATGGCTCTTGCTCTTAGCAATTGGCGAGACGAAGATAAACCAAGGGAAAGGCTACTCGAAGTCGGTCCTGAAGCCTTGAGTGATTCTGAGTTGTTGGCGTTATTGGTTGGTTCTGGAATTAAGGGCAAAAATGTTGTTGATTTGGCAAAAGAAATTCTTATTGAATTTGGATCATTTACAGAACTTTGCCGACAAGACATTTCCGCTCTCAAAAAAATTTCCGGTCTTGGAACCGCTCGTGCAACTGTCATTGTTGCAGCGTGCGAACTTACTCGACGCGTCAAAACTCCCCCATTTCGCAATAAACAAGTCTTTCGTTCTCCATCTGATGTTGCTATTTACTACATTCATCGCTTACGTGATGAACGGAAAGAATCATTTAGAGTGCTTTTGCTCAATACAGCCAATCAAGTTATTCGCGATCATTTAGTTGGGATTGGAACACGAAATAGTTGTGATGTTGATATCCCTGAAGTGTTCCGTATTGCAATTTTGGAAAGTGCAACTTCCATTATTTTGTTGCACAATCATCCTTCTGGAAATCCAGAAGCATCGAAAGCCGATAAAGAAATCACCAAACAAATAGCTCAAGGAGCGTCAATTTTAGGTATGAAATTGTTGGATCATTTGATTATTGCTGGTGAACAGTTTACATCTTTTGCAAATGAAGGATTACTTTGAGTCCCTATTTAGAACATATTGACAAACCGCAAACCAATTGTGGTGTAATTGGGGTGTACAATCATCCTCAAGCCTCTGTAATGGCATATTACGCTCTCCATTCTCTCCAACATCGTGGTCAAGAAGCAGCTGGAATTGTTTCTTCCTATTTTGATAAAGAAAAAGATAAAACGCGTTTTTATACACATAAAGATGAAGGATTGGTTCTTGATATTTTTAACGAAAAAATTCTTACTGATACGTTAAAAGGAACTGCCGCAATTGGGCATAATCGGTATTCTACCACAGGTGGAAATTCCGTTGCAAATATTCAACCCTTCCACATTAATTACCACATGGGCAATCTTGCATTGGCTCATAATGGGAATTTGACGAATACTCGTGCTTTACGAAAAAAATTGAGTGAAAAAGGCTCAATTTTCCAATCAACTTCCGATAGTGAGTTGTTTTTGCACATCATTGCTCGTAGTAGTAAAAAAACGAAGGTTGAGCAGATAAAAGAAGCTCTCCAAACAGTCAAAGGTGCTTTTTCGGTCGTAGTCATGACCAATAACAAATTGATTGCTGCACGTGATCCTCATGGCTTTAGACCGTTGAGTATTGGCAGAAAAAAAATTGGTGATACGTATGCATATTTTGTTGCTTCTGAAACCTGTGCCTTTGATATATTGAGTGCAGAATACGTTCGTGATGTTCGCCACAATGAAATGATTGTGATAGACAAAAACACCATTAGCACTGGCATTATTGCTTCGCATAAAATTGTTGATGTTACCCCAAAAGCAAAACAATGTGTGTTCGAATATATCTATTTTTCTCGTCCTGATTCTAAGGTGTTTGGTCATTCAGTGGACAAAATCAGAAGAAAATTAGGAAAAAAACTTGCCGAACAATCTCCTGTTGGTGCTGATCAAGAGGAAAAAGTAGTTGTTATACCCGTTCCCGATAGTGGAAATACCTCTACTTTAGGATATGCTCGTGTCAACCAAAAACAAGGTATTCCAACCCGGTATGAGATTGGTCTTATCCGTAGTCACTATGTCGGTCGTACATTTATTGCTCCAGGACAAGAAAGCAGAGAATTTAAAGTTAAAACAAAATTCAATGTTGTAAAAGGTGTGGTTGAAGGACGAAAAATTGTTGTTGTTGACGATTCGATTGTTCGTGGTACTACCTCACGCTCACTGATAAAAATGATTCGCGAAGCATCTCCAAAAGAAATACACATGCGAATTACTTCACCACCTGTCAAATTCCCATGTCGGTATGGAATGGATTTTCCATCGAAAGAGGAACTAATTGCCAATCAAATGGGTTCTGTTGAAGAAATTGGGCAATATCTCGGTGCAGATTCTTTGGAATATTTGACGACGGAAAAACTCTTTGAAGCAGTTCCGCAAGATGAAAACATTGGGTATTGTGACGCTTGTTTTACAGGGAAATACCCTGTGGAAATCGAAGTGGATTCTGGTAAACTTCTTTCTGAAGAACTTTAACAATCAATGAATTCTCAAGAAAAAAAAGACTTTTTAGAAGAACAATTAGGCGTTCCAAAAGCGAAAAAATCCTCTTGGAAGCTATATTATTCCTTGTTGGGTTTGTTGTTTATAACGGCAATGATGTTGGCATACTTTTATAGAGTAACTCCGAAAAAAACCGAACCAATAGCAAAACGAAAAATTCCTGCTACTGCTGGAGTGTATGTGGTAGTATTGTCAAAAGTAGATTCTGCAAATATAGTACGTATCACCGAAAATATCCAAGCACACATTGGCAAAGATTCAGCTATGACAAAAATGGTGCTCGGTTCGACCTTTATGTATAAACAATGTACCTCTCTTGCCGAATATAAGCGACTTTTGAAACAAGCGATGACAGAGGCAACTCCTACTTCTCTCAAAAATCAAGGTCTACTTATTTCGCAAATGGTAGGTATTTTGACAAATGATTTGGCACCCTCACGATTTGTACTCGTTGGATCGTTTGCTGATTCGACAGTTACCGAATTGGAAAAACGCTTTCTGGGAATTTCAAAGGTTTTGTACACTCGCAATGAAGTATTCGGAAAAACCACCATTGTGAACGAATTGATTCCACGAACTGCTCCATCTACACAATTTGTGATGAATCTTTTTAAACAGCAGAATCTCCCTGTTGTTGAGCAATAGCATTTCGCAATGAAAACGATAGCATTGCTTCTGGAATATGATGGCACTGACTTCGCTGGGTGGCAACATCAACCTAATCAACGAACAGTACAATCCGAACTCACCAAAGCATTACAGCGATTTATTCCTTTCGAGGGGTATGTCGTTGGAGCTGGAAGAACAGACGTCGGCGTTCATGCACGAGGACAAGTCGCTCATTTTTCTACTGAAACGTTGCCAATTGATGTTCAAGAAATTCCATCTATTTTCGCAAAACGGTTGCCATCGGATATTCGCATCATAGACGCTCGTCATCCCAAGGGTGATGACTTCCATTCCCGTTTTACTGCCACAGAACGAACCTATCATTACGTTGTTTCCCTCAAGGATTCTGTTTTCAGCAGACGCTATTCTTGGTTACAAACGCAAGAACTATCGTTCGATATTTTGCAACAAGGTGCAGAAATGTTTGTAGGCATTCATGACTTTTCTACCTTTACCAAACGTAATAAAGACGTAACTGACCATCGGTGTATCGTCAATGAATGCGAATGGAAATTTGATTTGCAAAATCAACAATTCATATTCACTATCAAAGCAAATAGATTTTTGTATTCGATGGTTCGTGCCTTAGTCGGTGCGATGGTACGATGTGGTCAAGGAAAAGACACCATCCAAGAACTTCTCGACCGTTTCCACCAACAAAACCGCTCCTTCATCCAAAAATTAGCTCCTCCTAACGGTCTTCACCTCGCAAAAGTCTCCTACCCAGCAAGTTATCAAATGTGGTAAAAAACTGTTTTTTACCCAAATACTCGTTTACTAACCATTTCATAATACTGTAGATTTCTAAAAAATCGGTATATTGCAAGAGTATAAAGAATTTTTGTCTTTAAACATCAAAAAATCCAATGAAAAAACATGTACTTCTTCCGCTATTGCTTGTGCTTGTAACAAGTGTGCTTTCTTCCTGTGGTTTTAATATGTTCCCACTTTCTGACGATGTGAAATTGGGGAGTCAATTAGACGCTGAAATTCGCTCCAATCCGAGAGAATATCCCATTTTGAATAATGCAGAGGTGACGAATTATGTGCAGAATATGGCAAATGATATTTTGCAATCTCCTCAAGTGAAATACCGTGGACGTTTTGCGTATAAGGTTGCGGTTATCAATGATGATAAAACTGCGAATGCCTTTTGTACACCAGGTGGATATATCTATGTATACACAGGGCTTATGAAAATGTTGGACAATGAAGCATCACTTGCTGGAGTAATGGGGCATGAGATAGCTCACGCAGAAATGCGTCACGGAACACAGAAAATGACAAAAGCGTATGGTTTGCAAACGATGTTGGAAATTGTTTTGGGAAATAATCCTGGTAGAACCACCCAAATGGCAGCAAATTTATTTAGTGGACAAGCACTGTTGGCATATAGTCGTGATAACGAAACCGAATCTGACTCGCTTTCATTTGCATATTTGAAAACAACAAAATGGTTTCCTGGTGGAGCAAAATTCTTCTTCAAAAAATTACAAGATGGTCGTGGAACCTCTGTTGTAGATAGAATGCTATCGACACACCCACTCCCTGCAGACCGAGTGACAAATTTTGATAGAATGATTCAAAATTCTGGATTGAAACCGCCGACAGAACAAAATCTTTTTGCTAAAAACTATCAAGAGTTTAAACGTAAACTATAAATCATCGCTTACTACGATACAAAGCCTTTGATTCAAAGGCTTTTTTTATACCTAATGAAAAAGTAATTCGTCTACAAATTGCTAAAAAATTGAGAACTCTTCAAAATTATGACATTTTTAGAAAAACATATACTCCGACAACAACAAACGAAAACTCAATTGTGTGTTGGAATTGACCCAGATATAACGAAAATACCAGAATATTATCATAGCTTGTCGAATCCCATTGCATCATTTGGAAAAGATGTCGTTGAGGCAACGTCTCATATAGCAACTTCGTATAAATTGAATTTTGCGTTTTATGAGCAATATGGGAAATTAGGATATGAAGCCTTGGAAAAAACTATTGCGTCAATTCCTAAGGATATTATTACGATTGCAGATGCTAAACGTGGTGATATTGGTAATACATCGAAAGCATACGCTGAAGCTGTTTTTACTCAGCTGAATTTTGATGCGATTACTGTCAGCCCCTATATGGGTCAAGATTCGTTAGAGCCGTTTTTAGCCTACGAATCAAAGGGAGTTTTTGTACTCGCTTTGACCTCGAATGCAGGGTCATTTGATTTTCAAAGAAAAATCGTTGATGGGAAAAAACTCTACGAAACGGTCATAGAACGTTGCATGGAATATAATCAAAAGGGTACGCTTGGCTTTGTCGTTGGTGCAACCCATCCAGCAGAACTGGCGTTTATTCGTGCTTCAGTTCCAACGGTTCCGTTTCTTATACCGGGAATTGGTGCTCAAGGTGGAGATGCCAAAGAAACGATGGATGCAAACAATGGTGGTCCTGCTTTCTTTAATGTATCAAGAGCTATATTATATCCAACAATGGCATATCCATCGTATAAAGATGCCGTACGAATGAAAGCGGAAGAATATGCTTCACTACTACCAACTATATAATGGATAATCAATCGTCGCAAACCTATCTCACGGAAGAAGAAGTAGCTCAAATTTTTCAAAAGAAGAAAAAGCCAAAATTCATTTTAGCAAGTGTTCTCTTTTTTCTCACCTTTGTTTCGTGTATATTCGCAGGACTAAGTTGGGCAGGAATTGAAGAAATCAACGCATTCTCACTGCAAATTGGATTTACCTATGCAATTTTAATAATGGTGTTTTTACTTGCACATGAGTTAGGACATTATTTTGCTGCTCGATATCACAAAGTTGACGTAACCTTACCGTATTTTATACCATTCCCATTTTTCTCACCTTTTGGAACGATGGGTGCATTTATTAAGACTAAAACGCCAATTGTATCTCGAAAAGTGCTTTTTGATATTGGTGCATCAGGTCCATTAGTTGGGTTTATCTTTTGCTTTTTGTTTTTGATTATTGGATTACTTACTTGTCCTCCGATTGACTATTTATATGCAATTCATCCGAGTTATCAATATTCGCAATGGGATAGTTCAGGGTTATATTTTGGCGATACAGTACTCTTTGAAATATTGAAACATATTGTTTCAGCACCATCGTATCTGCCACCGATGAATGAAATCTATCATTATCCATTTTTGTGTGTTGGTTGGTTTGGAATGTTTGTAACTGCGATGAATTTACTTCCCTTTGGTCAATTAGATGGTGGGCATATTCTGTATGCAATGTTTGGGAGAAAACAACATCTCATAGCCAAAATATCGTGGTGGATATTGCTGATTCTTAGTTTGGGGAGTGGATTTGGGTATCTGTATTCTCTTTTGCAAATTGACATACCGGGATTTTTCTTCATAACGTTACAAGATTACTTTCTTCCAGTGCTGGAATGGGTGAATAAAAATGCCACATGGTACTTTATGGGGTGGAGCGGATGGCTCTTTTGGGCATTTCTTTCCAGATTTTTTATTAAATTGCCACATCCAATAGTTGAAGATGACGAACCAATTGGTTCAAAACGAACAATACTTGGGTGGATAGCAATCGTGATTTTCTTGTTAACATTTACCTACAATGGTATTTATTTCAAAGACGCTCCATCCAATCAATCATCCAAAAAAACGATGATTATACAAAACTACAATTAATAAAAATATACATAGTAAATATGAATCTTCTCGAAGAAATACAACAGTTACTACAAAGAATTAAAAGCGAAATCGAAGTTGTGCAATCAGCAGATGCTTTAGAACAATTCCGTCTTGTGCATTTGGTGAAAAAAGGAACTGTACAAGAATTAGTGGACAAAATGCGTGAAGTTCCCAAAGAACAAAAACCGCTTGTAGGTAAAGAACTGAATGTATTGAAATCCTTTGCCGAGTCAGCATTTGCAGAGAAAAAAGAACAGTTTTCATCTTCGAGTGGTACTACTACTACTACTATTGATATTACCTTGCCAGGTAAAAAACCGTCGAAAGGTAGTTTGCATCCTGTGATGAAAACAATGGATCATTGTATCGAAATCTTCAAGGAGATGGGGTTTACCGTTGCGCAAGGTCCGGAAGTAGAAAGTGATTATTTCAATTTTGAAGCATTGAATTTTCCTGCTGATCATCCAGCACGGGATATGCAAGATACGTTCTTCATCAAGGACAAAATGGGAACATTATTACGTACTCATACTACGCCTGTACAAATTCGCATAATGCAAGAACAAAAACCACCAATTCGTTCGATAATGCCTGGAAGAGTATACCGAAATGAAGCCTTGGACGCAACCCATTTGGCGGAATTTCATCAGATTGACGGTATCTATATAGATAAAGGGGTTACATTTGCGGATTTGAAAGGTACGATGTTCGCCTTTGCTCAACGAATGTTTGGAGCGACAGAAGTTCGTTTTCGTACATCGTTTTTTCCGTTTACAGAACCGAGTGCTGAAATTGATATGAAACGTATCAAAAAAAATGGTGAAGTTTCGTGGATGGAAATTTGTGGATGTGGAATGGTTCATCCGAATGTATTGCGTAATTGCGGGTTAGACCCAGAAGTGTACTCTGGTTTTGCGTTTGGTTTTGGAGTGGAACGTATTACGATGCTTACCTCTGAATTACCAGATATTCGTGCCCTGTACGAAAATGATGTACGAGTTTTAGAACAATTTTAACGAAATTACTTTGATATTATCTGTAGAAAACGTTTACAAATCGTACTCACTCCAATCGAAAGATGACACCCCAATACTCAAGGGCGTGTCATTTTCTGTATCGGAAGGAGAATATGTTTCGTTGATTGGTCCTTCTGGAGCTGGAAAAAGTACGTTGTTACATTTAATAGGTACTCTGGATTCGGTTGATTCTGGTTCTATTTTCTTTCGATACAACAACGATATGATAAATTTGACCAAACAATCGCAAGATGCAATCGCTCGAATACGAAACAAAGAGATAGGATTTGTTTTCCAATTTCATCATCTTTTGCCAGAGTTTACTGCATTGGAGAATATATTTCTTCCATCGATTATAGCGGGAGATTATTCCAAACAACAACAAAAAAAAGCAGAACAATTGATGGAAAGTTTGGGAATACTTCACCGAAAAGGGAATAAACCGCATGAACTTTCGGGTGGTGAACAACAGCGAGTGGCTATCGCTCGAGCTTTGTTTTCGGAACCATCGATATTATTAGCAGATGAACCAACTGGAAATTTGGATAGTGCAAATACCGAAAATATATTACACCTATTTGACGAAATTCGTTCGAAACACTCGTTAACCATCATTGTTGCAACCCATAGTGAGGCAGTAGCAAAACGAACACAAAGAACTATAACATTAAAAGATGGATTGATAGTTTAGGTAAAAAAGTATGGAAAAAGATAATTTTTTTGTAATTTAGTATTTTAGAATTGAAAAAAGAGGAATAGATGACGTACGAAGTAGTAGGAAGCATTTGTGAATTGTTTCCAGAACAACAAATAACAGAGAAGTTTAAAAAGCGAGAAGTGGTCTTGGAAGTTCAAGATGGAATGTACCCACAGTTTGTGAAAATTGAGTTTGTTCAAGATAAATGTTCATTACTCGATGATTACAGCAAAAATGAAACTGTGAAAATTTTCTTCAACTTAACAGGTCGTTCGTATGTAGGAAAAGATGGAAATACTGGGTATATTACATCGCTACGCGGTTGGAAAATGGAGCGTCAAGGTGATGCACCATCCAATTCTTCGTATACCAATGAAGCATCAGCACCATTTTCTGATGATGACGTCCCATTTTAATTGATTCTTTTACCTTATTGATTTTACTCTGAAAAAAAAATGATTATTCCTGAACGTCTACCCCAGTATTTTATACATAATGATTTTGACCCATCTCGTTATGACGATTTCGTTCCATATTTTGAAAGATTGCAATCAGCAACGTTTTCAAATGTGGTAGAATTCATTGAATGGATAGACAAGTTACAGGAATTTCAACGAGTGGCTTCGTCAGAAATGGCGTGGTCATACATAAATAAATCTCGTGATACATCAAATCAAGAGTATCGTAAACGCTATGAACTTTTTGTCAATGACATCATTCCAAAGCTTAGTCCTCAATGGATGGCATTGAATAAAAAGTTATTAGAATCTGAATTTATTGATGAATTGAAAGGTACTTATTATGAACGATATTGTACCTTAGTCAAAAATTCTTTTGATTTATTTACAGAAAAAAATATCCCATTGCAAGTACAAGTTTCCAAAAAAACAGATGAATTTTCACGTATTGTTGCCTCACGAAACATTGTTTACGATGGAAAAGAGCAAACAATTCCACAATTGTCATTGTATCTAAAATCAGAAGACAGATCAGTTCGTGAAGAAGTTTGGAAACTAATCACATCACAAAGTGTGAATGAATACAACCAATTAGATGAAATATTTACTGAATTAGTATCATTACGTCATCAAATTGCGGTAAATGCGGGTGAAGAAAACTTCCGAGATTTTCAATTCAAAAGTTTTGATAGATTAGAATATACTCCTGAAGATTGTTTTGTCTTTCATAAAGCAATAGAAGAATATGTGCTTCCTTTGGAAAATGAAATTTTACAAACTCGTAAACAAATTTTAGGTCTTGATGAACTTCGCCCTTGGGATTTATCTGTGGATATTTATGGCTCTAACTCACTCAAACCATTTTCAAACACCGAAGAGCTCGTTGATGGATGTATAAGAATATTCAACAGGTTGCATCCTGGTTTAGGTGAATATTTGGCGATTATGAAAGAAGTTGGACATTTAGATTTGGAATCTCGCAAATCTAAAGAAATGGGTGGATATAATTCTCCATTATATGACAGACATATTCCATTTATCTTTATGAATGCTGTTGGTTTGCAACGCGATGTTGTAACCCTTCTTCATGAAGTTGGACATGCGATTCATACCTTTGTAACGAAAGATCAATCTATTGTAGCCTACAAGTCATTCCCCAAAGAAGTAGCAGAATTTGCTTCAATGTCTATGGAACTATTGACAATGGATTATTGGGATGAATTCTATACTAATGAAGAAGATTTACTTCAAGCAAAACGTCAACAATTGGAACGAGTAATAGAGTTATTGCCACGTATAGCGAAAGTAGATGCGTTTCAACATTGGGTCTATGAAAATCCAAATCACACATCTGAAGAACGCAAACAATGTTGGTTAGATTTAACTGAACGTTTTGGGAAAGGGGCACCGATTTCTCGTGAAGGATTAGAAGAGTATCAACATACAGGTTGGCAATTTCAACATATTTTCCGTTCACCATTCTACTATATTGATTACGGAATTGCTCAAATTGGAGCTGTTCAGATGTGGGCAAACTACAAAAAAAATCCTCAAGGAACTATTCAATCGTACCTTGAGGCGTTAAAATTGGGTGGTTCAAAAAATATGATAGAAGTGTATGAAGCCGCAGGAATTCAATTTAACTTGACTCCACAATTCCTCAAAGAATTAATGGAATTTGTGTCGTCAGAGCTTCAAGCACTTTCTTAATAATTTGCTTTATTGAGCAACGCTTCCCCATGCACCTGAACGGTATTCTCGGATGGCTACATTGATTTCTTCGTGATAATTCATAACGAAGGGACCATAAGTAGCAATGGGTTCGTTGATTGGTTTTCCATAAAGCAAAACAAATTGAGAATCAACCGTTGTTTTTATCTCAATTGGTTGGCTACTATTGTTTATTACAATTGCGGAACCTTCAGAAGCAACAAAGTCTCCACCAGAATGTACTTCAATATTACCATGTAATGTATACAAAATAGCATTATATCCCATGGGAATGTCAAAAACGCGTTTATATCCTTTCTCTGTTTTACCATACAGTGCAGTCAAATCAGTAACTGTTTTTGTTGGAGCAGTTTTACCATCAAAAGTACCTGCAAAAACACGAATGACAGAAGTACCTTCTATTACTTCAGGAATGTCTTTTGATTGAATATCCTGATAACGAGGTGCTTCACGTTTAGAACTCGCAGGTAAATTTACCCATAATTGGATTCCTTCCAACGTTTGCGTTTTGTCATCATAAGGATATCCTTCTTGGTGTTCGATACCATTACCGGCTGTCATCCATTGAATATCACCAGAATGAAGAATGCCGGAATTTCCTAATGAATCTTTATGCTCAACGGAACCACTGAAAAGAAATGTTATAGCTTCGAATCCCTTGTGAGGATGGGGTGGAACTAAAAAATCGTGTTTTGAACTTACTTCAATTGGTCCAAAATGGTGTAAAAGTAAAAAAGGATCAACATTTGGTATTTGCCGTGTTGGAATCGGTGCATTGATAACAAGGTTAGGACCTAATTGTTGATGCAATGGAGATGCAATAATAATGGATGTTTCCATAAGTTTCTTTCAGAATTTCATCAATGTCGCAACAATAGTTGTTGCGACATTGATGAAAGATTCTTGTTATTGTTTTACAAGTTGTACGTCTAATGCTAACTTTACATCATCACTTACTACGACTCCACCTAACTCGGTAGTAGCGTTCCAAAGTAAGCCAAATTCTTTTCTTTTGATAGTACCAGTTATTTCAAATCCAGCACGAGTTCCTCCCCACATATCGGAAGTAATACCATTGAATGTCGCACGCAATGAAACCGGTTTTGTATTGTCGCGAATAGTAAGATGACCATTCAATTGATATTCGTCATCAGAAGTTTTCTCAAACGAAGAAGCTTCAAATTTCATCGTTGGAAATTCATCCGCATTAAAGAAATCATTGGAACGAAGGTGATTGTCACGATCTGCAACACCGGTAGAAATGCTTTTTACATCTGCAGTAAAAGAAATTGCAGATCCTTCGAATGAATCTGGGTTTGGTTGTTCAACAGTTCCATCATAGGATTCAAATTTTCCTGTGACAGTTGAAATCATTAAGTGTTTAACTTTAAAGTTCACATCAGAATGTGATTGATCAATTTTCCATGTAGTTGACATGTGTAGTCCTTTAAATAAATATGATTAAAAAATTATTGTAGCATTGGCACTTCAATAAGCAGTACATCTGCTTCAGAAATGGCGTTTATTTGTAATTCTTGAGTATTTGTAAAACCAGCACCATCACGACGTTCTAATGGTTGGTCATTGATAGTAACATCTCCATTGATAATAAAAGCATAGACACCATTATTAGGAGAATGTAGTTTGTAATTGGTAATGCTGTCTTTTACTAAAGTTCCTCTATGAAACCAAGCATTTTGGTTGATAGTAACTCCCGGCTCACCTGCTGGCGAAACTATAGGAACTAATTTCCCATAGCGGTCTGCTGGATTTAACGTCATTTGGTCGTAATTTGGAGCGATATTTTTTTCAGCTGGAAATACCCAGATCTGTAAAAAATTCGAAACAGCATCTTTCAAATGATTGTATTCAGAGTGTGTAACACCAGTTCCGGCAGACATAATTTGAATGTCATTAGTTTGGATAACTGTTGTATTGCCCATGCTATCTTTGTGTTCTAATGCACCATAAATAGGAATGGAAATTATTTCCATATTTGAGTGTGGGTGTTTGGAAAAACCAGTGCCACCGTCAATTTTATCATCATTGAGAACTCGTAAAGCACCAAAATGAACACGTGACTCATCATAGTAATTGGCAAAACTAAAGGTATGATAAGAGTCCAACCAGCCATGATTCGCATGACCTCTTGTAGAAGCTTTGTGCAAAATCACATTTGCACTGTTTGCAGTAGTTTCCATTGTTTTTTTCGCAAATTTTGAGGATAAATACGATTTTACATTAGCATACAAACTGTTAGAAGTAAGTATCGCTGCAAAACCTGTTAGAATAAACGATTTCCTATGCATTGACGAACCTGTAATATATATGTTGTAACAATATTTGTTTATGCAAATAAAAAAGTAAAATTTTTTCTACTCTGAGAGAGTTTTCAAAACAGAATAAAATGTTTCTTTATCGGATTGAGTTACGTTATTGAGTAAATCAGAAAATGTATCTTCGGCAATTTGTACCAAATCTGTCCGTATTGATTTAGCTGCAGAAGTCATGTAGATAACATTGATTCTTCTATCACTTTTATTCGGAACTCTTACTACTAAATTGCGTTTTTCCAATGAATCTATCAATCTACAGATAGATGCATTATCTTTTCCAGTTGCCATAGAAAGTTCTTGTTGAGAGACGCCATCTTGTTCCCAAAGATGCACAAGTACTGTCCATTGTTCAACAGTAATGTCATATCCAGCATCTTTGAATGCATGAAGCAACCTACGTTGTACAGTAGATTGTGCTATATTTAGTAAGTAGCCTAATGAGCTTTTTAAACAGCTTCGTTGTGTTTCCATGTCTAACTAATAGTTGTTTGAACAACTAATTACGTACAAAAGTTCATTTTATGATAAAAAAAAGCCTTTTCAACTGAAAAGGCTTATAGGAGTTGGATTAAAGTGCTTTAAGAAGCTCTCGAGCGATGACAATATGTTGAATTTCAGAAGTGCCTTCATAAATTTCTGTGATTTTGGCATCACGTAAATATCTTTCTACATTATATTCACGTACATAACCATAACCACCATGTACTTGAATTGCTTCTAACGCTACTTCTACGGCTGTTTTAGATGCAAATAATTTTGCATGAGCAGCCTCTTTAATATAGGTTTGATGATTGTCTTTCATCGATGCTGCTTTGTGAATCAACAGTCTTGCGGCATCAATTTTCATTGACATATCAGCTAATTTCATTTGAATCGCCTGTAATTCGCAAATTGGCTTACCAAAAGCTTTACGTTCTTTAGAATATTTCAACGCTGCTTCAAAAGCCGCTTGAGCAATTCCTAAAGCTTGAGCTGCAATACCAATTCTTCCTCCGTTTAAGCTTTCCATTGCGATTTTGAATCCGTTACCTACTCCACCTAAAATGTCAGATTCATGAACACGAACATTCATGAGACCAATAGAACACGTATCGGAAGAACGAATACCCAATTTGTCTTCTTTTTTACCAGGTTCAAAACCTTCGGTATTTCTATCTACTAAAAAACAAGTGATACCTTTATGACGTTTTTCTCTATCTGTTTGAGCAAAAACTAAATATGTATTGGCAGATGTTCCATTGGTAATCCAATTTTTTGTACCATTCAATACCCAATACTCACCTTCTTGATGAGCATTGGTGTACTGAGAAGTTGCGTCAGAACCTGCCTCTGGCTCACTCAAACAAAAAGCACCAAGTTTTTGACCTGATGCTAATGGTTTTAAAAATCGTTCTTTCTGATCGTCTGTTCCGTAAGTAACTATTCCCCAACAAACTAAAGAATTGTTAACGGACATTATGACACCAACTGAGGCATCTGCCTTTGAAATTTCTTCCATTGCTACAACATAAGAAACTGCGTCAAGACCACTACCACCCCATTCTGGGTCTATCATCATTCCCATAAAGCCTAGTTCACCCATTTCACGAACTATGTCTGAAGGGAATGAAGCAGTAATATCTCGTTCTTGAGCTGAAGGATAAACGCGTTCTGCAGCAAATTGAGCAGCTGTTTCTTTAATTAGTAGCTGCGTTTCGTTTAATTGTGTATTGAACATATATTTTTTCGTTTAATGACAGTACAAATGTAATTCAGAATAACTACAAAGATACAAAAATTGGAACTATATAATTGTAGAAATTGTATTTGAGGTAGAAAACTAAAGAATTTTTCATAAAGTTCCATGAATTTAGTATTTTTGTAAAGGTCAAACAAAAAGTACAAGTTTATTAAGTTTTGTTCATATCATTTTTACGAACAACCTTTCAAATACACCATGAGCAAATATCCTGCAATAATTATCGATGACGACGTTTGGATGCAACGAATTCTGATGAAAACATTAGAAAGTTTTGGTTTTACACCAGTTGTCGCCTCAAATGGATTTGAAGGTGTTGCAATGGCATTGGAAGTAAAGCCTGTCATCATCTTTTTAGATGTGTTAATGCCTGAAATATCTGGCTTAATCACCTTGAAAATGATAAAACATATTAAGGCAATCAAAGAAACTCCCGTTGTTATCGTGACAGCTTCGCCTGATGTTGAGAATTTGACTACTGCAATAAAAAATGGTGCTGCAGATTTTGTTTCGAAACCATTTACTCGAGGTTTGATTTTTGATAAACTTCGAGATATACTTTCACCAGAATTAATGGCAGCTATTTCACGTGAACAAAAAGAAGCAACCTTACGTCAGCAACTAAATTTGAAAGAAAATGAATCAGAAAGTGCACTTAAACAAAAGAAAGATGACTTTTTGTTTTCACCAGACGACCCATCCTTAGGTACTGACCCAAAAACTGCAAATAAGAATAGGGTATTATCTGAGCTGAAAGCATCTTCACAAGAAGAAGCAAAGACAACTCCGATTCCAAAACCAAATATAGATGCTGTGAAGGATTTTTTGCAGAAAAAGTCTAATAATACCTAATTGCAACGTAAAAATACAACATTGACACAGTAAGATGCCACTTTTCAAAACAAATCCTTTGATATTTGTTTGGAATGTGGTATTTTTGTACATCTGTACATAAATTTTTGGTAAAGTACAGTGAAAAATGAAACAAATACTACAAAAAGCACAATTGTTAAACAATTAGCTCCCTACATAGGACTTGGTTTTCAATTTGCAACGACTATCGGTTTGGGAATTCTTATTGGATATGGAATTGATATTTGGTTAGAATCTACACCGTACGGGATTTTGATTGTTGTTTTCTTTTTCTGTGTCGTTGCAATGATTGCATTTTTTCGAACAGTTACCAAATCAAAAGATTCGTTATAATGAACGATAGTACTTATCAATCGTGAATTACTCTACAGTAATATCTATTTCGTTAGCATTCATAGTTAGTGTATTGAACTCTTTAGTTGGGTACATTGTTGGAAATATTGCTATGAAAAAGGAAGAAATGTCAAAATGCATTTCTTTGGTACTGAGTAGCATGGTCATTAGAATTGTGGTAATAAGTGTGTTAGTAGGATATGCACTCACTATAGCTTATTTCAACCACATAGCAATGATGATTGCATTGGTAATTGGGATTTTTATCTCACTACTTATAGAAGTAACACTCATTCATTTATCGTTTGAACGAAAACGAAAAGAATCGAAGGCTGAAAAAAAAAAAATGAATTTGAATAGTTATCAATTACAAACCAATTTTATCTTTTGATGTATACTATACCTGCTGAGAATTTGTTAGCTGATCAATCTGAACATCATAAAGATGCTCATGATACTTCATCCACTTCACACTCAGATGCACACTCAAGCAGTGCACATGATTCGCATGATTTGTCTAATGTTCCAAAAGAACAAGTATTTGAACATTTGTTAGGTGAATTGGGTGATCATCATGGTCTTTATTGGGGACCATACCACATAGCAGATTTGCCCCACATGGTGTATACTAATGGAACAGAATTCTATTATTATCCTAATACAAAAGCTCTTTTAGAGTCTGGTAAATTTACTTTTGATAAAAAACATCAGATTATATCGACTGCAACACAAGAAAAACCGTGGTTTGACTTGTCAATTACCAATTTGGTTTTCTATCAATGGGTGGTTATGCTCATTGTGTTTTTCGTGTTGATTACAGCTGGTCGAAAAGCCAAAAAAGCAAAAGGTGATGCTCCCAAAGGTGTACATAACTTAATCGAAGTCGTAGCGGTATACATCCGAGATGAAGTTGTTATGCAAAATGTTGGTAGCAAAAAAGTTGGCGAACGTTTGATGCCGTATTTCTTAGGATTGTTTTTCTTCATTTTGGGTGCAAATCTTTTTGGTTTGTTACCTGGAATGCATACATATACAGGTGCAATTGGAGTAACAGCTGCTTTGGCAATTACTGCTTTTGTTATAATTAATTTAACTGCAATAAAAGAAGCTGGAATCAAAGCTTGGTTGCATCACCTTTTAGGTGGGGCCCCAGCTTGGTTGGCACCAATTATGATTCCAATCGAAATAGTGGGGTTAATAACAAAACCATTTGCTCTTACAGTCCGATTGTTTGCAAATATGACAGCAGGACATATTATTCTTTTGTCATTAGTCGGGTTAATATTATTCTTTAAAAGTCTGGTTTGGGCACCTATAGCGGTATCCTTTTCGGTCTTTATTTATTTCTTAGAACTTTTGGTGGCATTTTTACAGGCATATATCTTTACCTTGTTGACTGCAGTATTTATTGGCTTGGCATTGGGAGATCATGCTCATGAAGAACATGCACATCATTAATTTGGCAATTTTGTAATTAAATTTTAATCATATTCTATTTTTGAAGGATAACACAATGGGTGAATTAGCAAAAGCTATGGCTTATTTGTCTGCAGGTCTTGGAGTTGGTATTACTGTATTTGGTGTAGGTTCTGGTATCGGTCGTTTAGCTGCCGCTGCTTTGGAAGCTGCAAGCCGTCAACCAGAAGCTGCTGGTGATGCAAGAACTACGATGATTATTGCGGCAGCTCTTATCGAGGGTACTGCACTTTTCGCAATTATCGTTTGTATTCTTTTGGCATTCAAATAGGCAATTCCGTTTACTCGCTTTATTTACTTGAATGGTTGTAGTAATTTGATTACTACAACCTTTCATACAATTTTGTTTATTGTTGTTGGATATCAAACCACACAAAACTACTCTATACTATGGATAATTTTTTAAATTTTTCGCCTGGTCTCATAGTTTGGACCCTGATAAATTTTATCTTGTTCCTTATCATTCTCGGTAAATTTGGTTTTAAACCAATTTTGCAGGGTCTTAAATTGCGTGAAGAAAACATTGCAAATGAAATAACTTCCGCAAAAGCGGCAAGAGAAGAAGCTGATAAAACTTTAGCGGAAGTGAAAGCGAAACTAGCAGATGCACACACAGAAATGATGAACCTTTTAAAAGAAGGCCGTACACGTGCTGAACAAATAACACGTGATGCAACTGAAGCTGCTGATGTGATTAAAAAAGAAAAAATTGAAGAAGCAACAAGAGAAATTAATCGTCAAAAAGAATTAGCTCTTCGTGAATTACGTACTGAAATTGCTACATTAGTAGTTTCTGCAACAGAAAAAATTCTTGAACAAACAGTCGACGCTGAGCAACACTCAAAATTTATCAATAAATTTGTCGATCAAGTTTCGCAAAATTAATCCAATGGTACATACTAAAATTGCTCGTCGTTATGCCCTTTCTTTGTTGAGTACTGCCTTACATGAAGGAAGTGCTAATGATCAATCTCATATAGATTTTTCTAAAATCCAACCATCGTCTAAGTTAGTTGATACTGTATTAGCTGATTTAAAGTTTGTTGCTGATGTAGTCAAGTCTTCTAAAGAACTTACAGCACTTTTGCATAGTCCTGTCGTTCAACACAGAAAAAAAGAGGGGATATTAAAAGAAATTTTTGATGGTAAAATAGATGCATTAGTTTATAGCTTTTTGATTTTACTTACTGAAAAAAAACGAGAAAAACTATTCTTTGAAATTGTCAATGCATTCATTGAATTATATAATGAGTGTTATAATATTTTACCAGTAACAGTTCATAGTGCGGTTGATTTGGACTCTAAACAACAAAACTCTATTTCAGAAGCTCTTCAAAAAAGAACTGGAAAAACGGTACAAGCTACGTTTCGCTTAAAGCCTGAATTAAAAGCTGGAGCGAAAGTACAAATTAAGGATGTTGTTATTGATGGATCTCTTCAATATCAATTATCGCAACTATACAAAAAACTTGTTCAAGAATCACCATTAGTGTAATGGTGATAGTGAGAAAAAATGTTTGAAAATTTAACGGCAACTGACCTGCTTGCAACCATCGTTGTAACGTCAATTGTCTTAGTGGTAATTCCGTGGTTGTTTTTGACATTTAAAAAATTATTCAACCCAGAATTAGATAAAAAAGAAAAAGAAAAATTGGCATTTTCCATTGCAATTGGCTTAGGAGTATTAGCAATGCTGCCATTTTTGATAGGATATTTGCTTTTAAGCAATAAATAATAAGCATTATTAAAAACATATTGAATATAAGGTGTCATTATGGCTGAAGTTCGTCCAGAAGAAATATCGGCGATACTACGTAGGCAACTTTCCGGTTTCGAAAAAGAAGTTGATATTTATGAGGTTGGTACTGTACTCCAAGTTGGTGATGGGGTTGCACGTGTATACGGATTAACAAAGGTTATGTCATCTGAGTTAGTCGAGTTTCCAAATGGTGTACAAGGAATGGTGTTAAATCTTGAAGAAGATAACGCAGGGGTTGTACTTTTTGGTGACGATAGATTAGTGAAAGAGGGAGATACAGTCCGTCGTACTGGCAAAATTGCCTCTGTACCAGTTGGTGAAGAGTTATTAGGTCGAGTTGTCAATCCATTAGGTGTTCCGATTGATGGGAAGGGTGATTTAAATACTAAGCACACTTTGCCGATAGAACGTAAAGCCTTAGGAGTTATTCAACGTAAACCAGTTACTCAACCTCTTCAAACTGGTATTAAAGCTGTAGACTCTCTTATTCCTATCGGTCGTGGTCAACGTGAGTTGATTATTGGCGATAGACAAACTGGCAAAACTGTTGTTGCCTTAGACACGATTATCAATCAAAAGTATACTCATACTGAAGAGGCGAAAAAGAACGGTATCGAGCCAGTTTACTGCGTGTATGTTGCAATTGGTCAAAAAGGTTCTACAGTTGCTAACGTTGTCGCGACGTTGGAAGAACATGGAGCAATGGCTTATACAACTATCGTCGCTGCGAATGCATCGGATCCTGCACCACTTCAATTTATCGCTCCTTACAGTGGATCTTCAATGGGTGAGTATTTCCGTGATAATGGAAAACACGCACTCATCGTCTATGATGATTTGACAAAACAAGCTGCTGCATATCGTCAAGTTTCTTTGTTATTACGCCGTCCACCTGGACGTGAAGCGTATCCTGGCGATATCTTCTATTTGCACTCTCGCTTACTTGAGCGTTCTGCAAAATTATCAGATGATTTGGGGGGTGGTTCATTGACGGCACTTCCAGTTATCGAAACACAAGCTGGTGACGTTTCTGCTTATATCCCAACAAACGTAATTTCCATTACTGATGGACAGATTTATCTTGAACCAAACCTCTTCAACGCTGGTATTCGTCCAGCTTTAAATATTGGTATTTCTGTATCTCGTGTTGGTGGTAATGCACAAATCAAAGCAATGAAAAAGGTTGCTGGTCCTTTGAAACTAGAATTGGCGATGTTTAGAGCATTAGAAGCATTTGCAAAATTCGGTTCTGATTTGGATAAATCTACTCAACAGAAATTGACACGTGGTTATTCATTATCTGAGATTATGAAACAACGTCAATATTCTCCTGTACCAGTTCAAGAACAAATTGCTATAATCTATTGTGCTACAAAAGGTATTTTAGATGAATTCAAAACAGAATCACTTCGTCAATTTGAAGTCGAATTTATTGATATGCTTCGTACAGGATATACAGATGTATTGAATGGAATTGCTGAGAAAAAAGAAATTACAAAAGAAATTGGTGCTCGTTTAGACGAAGCAATTGAAAAATTTGTAGCTCAATTTAGCTCTCCATCAACAAGAAAATAACATGGTTGTTGTTACAGGCGGTGCCGGGTTTATTGGTTCATGTTTTGTCAAAAAACTGAATGATAATGGTATTAATGATATTATCATAGTCGATAAACTTGGTACTGACCTAAAATGGAAAAATCTCATTGGTAAAAATTTCCATTCAATTATTCCAATTGAGACTTTCCGTGAACAAATCCAAAAAGGTATATATGGTCGATCTATTTCTACCATAGTTCATATGGGTGCTTGTTCTACAACCACTGAACGAAATGCAGATTATCTCTATGATAATAATGTAGAGTATTCGAAAATTTTAGCAACCTATGCTTTTGAACATGGTTGCAAGTTTTTATATGCAAGTAGTGCTGCGACCTATGGGTTAGGTGAAAATGGTTATTCTGATACCTTTAACCCAGAACTGAAACCTTTAAATATGTATGGGTATTCAAAACACCTTTTTGATTGTTGGATTTTTGCAAATTCAATGGAATCAAAGGTGATTGGTCTGAAATACTTTAATGTTTTTGGACCGAATGAATATCATAAAAATGACATGGCTTCAATGGTTTATAAAGCATTTAATCAAATTCAATCAAAAGGGTATGTCGAATTGTTTGAATCAAACGTTTCTGAATATCCAAATGGCGGTCAAGTTCGAGATTTTATCTATATTAAAGATGTGATTGATGCAATGTGGGAACTGTATCTATCCACATCCGTAAAAGGCATCTTTAATCTTGGAACAGGAGTAGCTCGCTCTTGGAATGATTTGATGACTGCAGTTTTTACTGCTTTGGGAAAATCAATCGACATTCGATACATTCCAATGCCTGAACATTTGAAATATCAATATCAAAATTATACGCAAGCTTCTATGGAGTTATTGCGTTCAAAAGGGATTTATACTCAGCCAACAACATTAGAAGATGCAGTTTCTGATTATGTACAGAACTATCTATTAACTTCTTGGCAATACATCTAATTCGATTCAATTAAAAAATTATGGCAACGTTACGCGATATACGACAAAGGATAACAACTGTACAAAATACTTCAAAGATTACTTCTGCGATGAAAATGGTTGCAACTGCCAAATTGCGTCGTGCTCAAGATGCTATTTTATCTGCTCGTCCGTATGCAACAAAACTTTCGGAAATACTTTCCAATTTGGCATTAGCTGAAGAAGAATTTGCTCATCCTTTCTTCCAAGAACGTAAAGATGTTACCTCAATAGCATTTTTAGTTATTACTTCTGATAGAGGTCTTTGTGGAAGTTTCAATACGACGATACTTCGTTCTGCAGTTGCCTATATCGCAGAGTTGAAGGAAAAATATCCAACAGCAAAATTATCATTGGTCTTAGTTGGGAAAAAATCAATTGCTCAATTGTCTAAAACAGAAGAATTTGTTCAAGAACAATTTCCAGATGTTTTTGGAAAATTACAATTTTCAACTGCTTATTCTATTGCATCATTGCTTTCTGAAGGGTTTTTGAATTACGATTACGATCTCGTTACAATGATTTACAGTGAATTCAAATCACTTATCAAACAAGTTCCAACGATTCAGCAACTTTTACCTATCGTACCAGAAACAACTGCAAACACTTCGAACAAGAAAAAGAAAACTGTGGATTACATCTACGAGCCAAATCGTGAAGAAATTCTGGACACCTTACTTCCAAAATACTTGAATATGCAAGTTTGGAAAGGTCTGTTGGAATCAAATGCTGCTGAACAAGCTGCGAGAATGATGGCGATGGATGCTGCAACCAATAATGCAAATGATCTTATTAAAATATTGAAACTTAGTTACAACAAGGCTCGTCAGGCAGCAATTACAACAGAGATGTTGGAAATTGTTGGTGGTGCTGAAGCGTTGAAAGGGTAAGAGTTTATAGTTTTCATTACTAAATAGCCTGTTACTTAGTTGAACAGGCTTTTTTTTTACCATATGGATTATTTATTACAAATTTCCTCCTTAATTGATACCTTGGTCATTGTTGTTGTAACCTTTGTTACATCACTGATTACCTTCTTTTCTGGATTTGGTTTAGGCAGTGTTCTCATGCCAGTTTTAGGAATTACCGTACCAATTCATACAGCTATTGGGATAACTGGAATAGTTCACTTGGTCGTTAGTTTATTCAAATCTGCGATTCTTTTTAAAGATATCAATTGGAAAACGACTATTCAATTTGGAATTCCTGCTGCAAGCTTAGCAGTTGGAGGAGCATATCTACTTCGATTCATTGTGGAGATTCCAAATCTTCCAACGTATGATATCTACGGCATTACTGCTAATCCAAGCGTACTGAAAATAGTAGTTGGAAATTTTTTACTTGGTATAGTTCTTTACGACATCATACCCTCATTAAAAAAGAGAAAATATGGTAAAAAGTATTTGTTTCTTGGTGGTGCAATTGCAGGGTTTTTTGGTGGTTTAACAGGATTGCAAGGTGCTATGAGATCAGCCTTTTTGATGGGAACTGAATTAGAACCAGAAGAATATATCGCTACTTCAGCTTCTTGTTCAACTATTATAGATATAGCAAGGGTTGCAGTGTATATACCAACGATGCTCATAGCATCATGGAATAGTGTACATACGTCAATAACAGTAGTAGCAGCTGTCGTTGCAGTCGTTGGAACTATCGTTGGATTTTCATTTTTGAAGTTTGTCACTATCAAAACAATCAGGATTATTGTCGTCTCAATGATTGTTGTTTTAGCAATATCAACTATTCTTGGTATATTGTAAAAGGGTTCTCTAAAAACCTACTCTCTTACATTGTTCTTTCAGGTGACGAAAATGAAATTGCTACTTGGTATTCAATTGTTTGTCGCGACATTGTTCGTAACTGCTCAACAACTCCCACCTATATTCCCCTATCCTAAGATGTATGTAGTAGATACATCTTCTGGTGCAATTCCTTCAAATTTTGGAGCTATTGTTAATGGGTCTTCTCAAGATTTATCGGCGTATACTTCCCGTATTCAAAAAAGTATAAAGACTTTCAAAGGTCAAGATGTACCGATAATTAGTTATCAAACGCATTTTCCAAATTTTGGAATATATATCGGAATGTCAAGAGATGATAAGTTTGTAGAATCCTTTCCAAAAAGTAAGATTTTAACAGTTGAACCTCCTTATAAGAACGGGTATATCATTTCCATTCATTCAGATGCTATCGTTATCATTGGTGATAATGAGGATGGACTTGCAGCTGCAATCCAATCATTCCAACAATTACTTACTTCACAATCTTCTTTACCATCGTGTCTAATTTGGGATTATCCTGACTATCCAGAACGCTGGATTTTTTCTCAGCACAACCTTCGTGGTCAAGGAGCAGTAAGAACAATCAAATCTTTGACAGATACAATTGAAAAATACCGTTTGAATGGATTTAGTAATCATGATTTTAAACTTAATAGATTACCCTACGAAATTCCAATCTATTTTCGTAATATAGATACTATTACTAATTATTGGAATGAACGTTTTGTTAAGGCAATTCCAGGAGTTGCTAATTTTGGTTGGTCAGAAGGTATCCTTTCTAATAATCCTCATTTAGCAGAGGGAGTTCTTACGCGAGTTAACTGCGTTGTTGAAGGAGATTCATTGCGAGTAATTCCTGTATCAACAGTTTCATTACCGAATGGTGGATTCGAATTGGTTAATGCAAATACTCAGTTCAGTGGATGGTCATTCTACGATGGAGCTGGTGTAAGTACATTTCAAGATTTCAACGAAAAATTATCTGGTGCATCTTCTGTTCGATGTACTAATTTTGTGGCAGGAAATCCATCGGGTAATTGTCGATTTAACCGACAAGTCCAATGTCAACCACATCGCCAATATGTAATGTCTGCATGGTTTAAAACCGAAAACTTTGCAGGTAGTGAGGTAAGACTCTTAGCCTTAGCAGGAAATAGAGCATTAACCTATACTGCGTTTTCAATTCCAACTACCTCTCAAGATTGGCAAAAAATTGAAGTAACTTTCAATACATTAGAAAATACACAAATCAATTTGTATTTGGGTGTTTGGGGAGGGGATAAAGGAAAGATATGGTTTGATGATTTTGAAATTCGTGAAGCTGGTTTTATGAATATTCTTCGTAGAAAAGGAACTCCAGTTACGATAAGAAATCTTACGAAAGGAACCATTCCAAAAGAAGGTTTAGATTTAGATTCGATTATTGACCCTTTTGTTTCTGCAAATTTAGGAAATTACGGTCCATCCCATTTTGTTCGTTCACCAAGACTAAAAAATGGTTCATCTATTTCGAATGGAGACACCGTTTTTGTTGAGTATTTCCATCCCTTTACAGCCGTAAGTGATAATCAATATAGCGGTTCGACGATGATATGTGTCTCTGAACCGGAGGTGTCGTCGATTGTTGAAAAACAATTTGAAGACGTAGATTCACTTTTTCATTCTCCTGAATGGTTTTTCTTTCAGCATGATGAAATTCGTAATATGAATCGAGATTCAGCTTGTTTACATGCGAAAAAATCTCCAGCCGTATTACTTGCAGGTAACATCAATCTTTGTTCAACGCTACGGACTTCAGTAAACCAAAATGGACGTTCTGTTATTTGGTCTGATATGATAGATTCACTTCATAATGCTACAAACAACTATTATCTAATAAATGGGGATTTACGGGGAATTTGGAATTTGGTAGACCCAAAACCAGTCATAATGAATTGGAATGGTTCGTTAAAAAAAGAATCGTCGGACAAATTTGCCGAACTTGGATTCAAACAAATCGCATCTGCCTATTACGATGTTGGCAATACGTCCACAATTCGCGATTGGAGAATGACTATGGAAACTAACGAATCATTTGAAGGTGCAATGTATACAACATGGAATGGTGATTACCGTTTTTTACGTGCTTTTAGTTACTATGTTTGGGGTGCAGGACCTAATTTCATGAAACCAGAAGTTGATGTTTGTGGAAATCATGCAACTGCAAGGGTTTCTATTCTCTCTGACCCTTATGACAATAGAGATTCCATCAGATCTGCTTCAATTGTTATTTATAATGACAAAGATACAGTTGAATTTCCTTTGATTAAACTCGGCGATGGAAGTTTTGTTATTACAAATCAACTATACAAAACGAATCCACAATGGAATGGGACTGCGATTTATTATTACTTTACTGCTAGAAATCAACAAGGAATAACCAACAAATCAAACGTTTTTGTTGCATGTCCTGTTACTACATCTATTATTGAAGGTCTAATTGCTCAAACAACCATGGCTGTAACAAATCAAAGAGTAACAGTTTCTTCCAATGAAATAGGTGAAGTCCGAATAATTGACATTTTAGGAAAGAATGTACGTATGTTTCAACATCTAGGAGACGGTGAACAATTCTATGATTTGAGTGGTTTACAATTTGGAACATATCTTAGCGTTTTCTCAACACAAAAAGGAGTGAGTTCTGTCGTTCCTTTTATTCACCGATAACACGTACTCATAAATGGATTCTGAAGAAATAACCGTTCGCAATGTATTGGAAGAAAAACTACAACGACTTCCAACATCACCCGGTATCTATCAATTTAAAAATAGTGACAACAAAATCATTTACGTTGGGAAAGCCAAATCCTTACGCAATAGAGTACGTCAATATTTTCAGGGAAATCGTTATGCTGATGCTAAAACAAAGGCATTAGTAACCCATATAGTCGATATTGATATAATCGTTACCGATACAGAAGCTGAAGCACTTATTTTGGAAAATGTTCTTATTAAAGAGCATAAGCCAAAATACAATATCTTGCTCAAAGACGATAAATCGTTCCCATATATTCGCATTACCAATGAGTTGTATCCAAAAATATTCCCCACTCGGAAAATACTTCGAGATGGAAGTAAATATTTTGGTCCCTATACTGACTTACGATATTTGAAATATCTGATGAAAACACTGCGTACACTATTCCCATTTAGAAGCTGCGATTTGCCTTTAACGGAAGCTTCCATTCAACGTGGTAAATATAAGGTTTGTTTGGATTATCATATAAAAAAATGCGATGGACCTTGTGAGGGGCTTATTGAGTCTTCTGAGTATAATCAGTACATCAAACAAGCGATGCAAGTACTGAATGGCAAAACGAAAGAATTAGAGGCACATATATCGGAACAAATGTATGAAAAAGCCGAAAAGTTTGAGTTTGAAGAAGCTGCCAGATTGCGAAATAGGTTGCAACAACTTAAGGATTATCAAAGCAAACAAAAAGTAGTGACAACGGATGCAATTGATAGAGATGTCTTCGCAATTTCCAGAGATGATACCAATGTTTGTACTGTTATTCTTTCAATTCGAGATGGAAAATTAGTCAGCAAACAACACTTTCTCCTATCAAATGCATCGGACAGAACGAATGAAGAAATCATTCAATCGGTAGTAGAAATATGGTACTGTGAAAATGATTTCATTCCATCAGAAATTTGTTTGCCCAATGAACCACAGGATGTTGAATTTTTGGATAGATGGCTCAAAAGCAGAAAAGGTAGTAGTTTGAGTATTACTGTTCCAATGATTGGTGATAAGAAAAAATTAGTTTCTTTGGCGACAACAAATGCTGATTTTGTGTTACGTGAGTTACAAATTCAAAAAGAAAAAACTCAACAAGTAGTTCCAAGAGCAGTTTTATCATTGCAAAGAGATTTACGGTTAGACAAAATACCAAGATGGATTGAATGTTTTGACAATTCGCATATGCAAGGAACGGATTTGGTTTCTTCATTAGTTGTATTTGTTGATGGAAAACCCCGAAAATCTGAGTATAGAAAGTTCAAACTCATAGACAAAAACGATGATTTTACTTCGATGAAAGAGGTTCTTCATCGGCGATACTCTCGCTTGTTACGTGAAAACAAAGACTTGCCAGATTTGATTATGGTTGATGGTGGGAAAGGGCAACTTTCTTCTGCTGTGGAAGTACTGACAGAATTAGGTGTTTTCCCAAAAATTACTGTTATTGGTATTGCAAAACGCTTAGAAGAATTGTTTTTCCCATTTCAATCTGATTCGGTTCTACTTCCAAAAACGAGTAGTTCGTTGAAGTTGTTGCAACATCTTCGTGATGAAGCCCACAGATTTGCGATTACCTATCATCGGTCATTGCGAGATAAACGAACTTTACAAACAGAATTAACCTCAGTTCCAGGAATTGGCGAAAAAACTGCCACAAAATTACTGACAAAATTTGGCTCTGTACAAGGAGTTCGAGAAGCAGAGCCTGCCCAAATAGAAGTTGCAATTGGTAAAAAAACAGCAAAATTATTACAAGAATATTTTGCTTCTACAAATGAAAACGAAGAAGAAATAGCATGATAGTAGTTGGAATAACAGGTGGTATTGGAACTGGTAAATCCACCGTTGGGTCGTATGTCAAATCAAAGGGTTTTGCTTTTATCTCCTCAGATGAAAATGCAAAACATATAATGAATTCCGATAAAGAACTCCAAAACAAATTGGTAGAAAAATTCGGAAAAGAAGTAATAGAAAATGGAAGTATTAATGCTCCTTTTTTGGCAAAAAAACTATTCGGAAAAGAAAACGAAAGCAATAGGGAGTTTGTTAATTCATTAGTTCATCCTCGAACAATAGCAAAAATGATGGAACAAGTAGAGGAATTTGAAAAAAACGGTGTTTCTATCGTTTTTGTCGAATCCGCATTGTTGTATGAGGTGTCATTAGAAGAAGGCTTCGATTATGTGCTGGTTGTTGATGCAACAGATGAAACAAGGATTACAAGGGTGATGGAGCGTTCAGGTGAATCTCGAGAATCCATAATGGAACGAATGAATGCTCAACTATCCCAAAAATGGAAGGTTCAACAAGCTGATTTTGTTGTAGATAATAACAAGGGTGTTCAAGAACTACACAAAACCTTAGATTTTTTGCTATCTATTTTACCAACGCTTCCACCAAAATCATTTGACAAGCCAGATGATGAAAACGAAGATGAAATAGAAGAATAACATAAAAAAAAAGGAAGGTAACCACTAGTAACCTTCCTTTTTTTTGTTTAGAGATACTGCTCTTTATTCTTTGTCTGGTATAGTATCTTGTTTTTTACGATTCATAAAGAACTGACCTATAACAAACAATAAACCTAAGAGGATAATACCATTAGCGCCCATTGAAAGCTTTTTCCCAAGCTCAAATTGTGGCGAGTCAAATGTAAATTCTACAATATGTTTGCCCTTCGGAACAATGACAGATCGGAATGCAAAATTTGTTTTATAAAATTCTGATTTTTGTCCATCAATAGTAACAGTCCACCCTTGTGGATAGTATACTTCACTCATAAAGAGCAAATTATTTCCAGCAGCTTCCACTTCAAATGCGATTTTTTCATTTTCAAAACGTAGAGGTTTTACTGTGTTGGTAGAAATTGCCGAATCAATTGTCGAAGGGAGTTTTTCTTCAACAAACGCTACCATTTGAGGGTCAAAATTACCAGCCTCTAAATTTTTCAAAATTGTCAATTTATCCGCCACTTGAACGGATTGAACAAAGAATGCTCTTGGTAATACTTCGGGATTTTCATAGATGCGAACAGGAGACTCTTGCGAAGTAAACGTTGCTGCTCCTAATCCAATATCTTGAGAAGCAAGTAAGTACTTGACATTCATTAATTTATGTAAAAACGGATTGAGAATGACTTGACCTTGACCTTTACCAGCGACATCTAGCAAATCTTGATACACACGAAGTTTTGCAGGGTGATATCCATGAACATTTTGTAAACCAAAATAAGCAGCTGCATTCGGAGATTCAAACGCATTAAAATCTGCTATACGGAATAGGGATTTGTCTTTTTGTAAAAACTGAATTGCATCAGTAGTTCTGAATGTCGATTGAGACGTTTTTTTGTCACTTACTTCCATTGCACGATAAGCAACTCGCCACAAATCCGTCACCAAAAGAACCAAAATCACTAACACAAAAACATTTTTTTGCATTTTCCCAAGCACAAACCACAGCAAGGTTCCCGCAGAAAGTAACCCGATAAATGCAGTAACAAACCAATCAGATATCATTTGCGACCAAATGAATTTATGGATACTTGCAGGAAGTTGACCAGCATTTTGTGATTTTGCAATATCACTCAAATATCCAGTTTCTCCAACTGCTGCGTACCCAAGACCAATTACTAAGAAAAGTCCAAAAAATCCTACAAGTCCATAGAGTAGTTTTTTCTGTGACTCTTGCAAATTGGGTCTCCATTGAATAGCCGTAGCTAATCCAAATCCTGCTAATAATGGTATGGTAAATTGCGGTATCATCAATGCCATTGCAGGAGCTCTGAACTTGTTGAAGTATGGAACGTAGTAGTAAAAGAAATCGTAAACCAACGAGAAATTTTTACCAAAGGATAGGAGTAAACCAAATAGACTAACACCAGCCAAAAATTGCACAAACGTATCATTTCTTCGAGTGATGGCACCAAAAATAGCTAATGCTAATACGAATATTCCAAGGTATTGAGCAGCATCTGTAAATGGCATCTGACCAAAATAAGTTGGGATATGACGTTCTTGATTTCCAGTCTCTGGTCCTTTATATGCTAACTTTCCATAACCATAAAAATTCGGCACAAACCAAGTAAGCACTTCACCGGGACTAAAAGAAAAATTCGTTGCATAGTTATAATCCAATCCACCTGATTTGTCTTGTTTAGTTTGGTCGTTTTGTACGATTGGTGCAGAGCCTCGGATGGAATAAGGGGTATATTCTTGGGTAGAAAGGAATCTATCGGATGAAGTTGCGAACGCTAAGGCTCCTGCGACAACGAGTAGTCCTAATGGGCGAAAAACGCTAATGGGGTCATCTTTTTTAATAACTCTTGAAACAAGTTCAAAAAGAAAGTAAAAACCAATCATGCAAAACACATAAAATACCACTTGCAAGTGAGATGGTGCAAAGAGTAATTGCATTGCAACTGTCAAAAATACAAGGTATTTGATGGAGAATTTTTCTCGCAACTTTTCTAAACTCCATAGTATGTAAGGTGCCATTGCCATTGTTGGTATCTTTGTATTATGACCTATGATAACCAAAACGATAATAAAGGTCGAAAACATTGCCGAGAAAGCACCAAAAAAGGAAGAAGTTCTATCAAGCTTTTTGGAACGTAACAACAGAAAAATTCCCAAACCATAGATAATATAATAAATAGCTACCCATGTTGCAGAACCAGGAAATATCTTCGCAACAGTAGTTGGAATACCCCCAAAAAAGTTATTAACCACATCCCACCAACGGTCTCCAGTGACTAATAACGAAGCATAGCTTGGCAAACCGCTAAAAATATATGGCATCCATTGAGGAAACTCACCACGTTGTGTTGATTGTTCGACATAGGGTTTAAAACTTTCGGAAGCTATATTATCGGCAGATGCAAATGAACCTGACCCAATTGTCGCAGGAAAAAGAAAGATAAAGACTGAAATTGATAAGGCGATTATACAGATAATATCAGCATACCGTTCTGGAATCCACGGTGCAGAATCTTGTTGTTGTTTCGCTTTAGTTGATGTACGAACTTTTGCTGCCATAGTACTCAATGAATGTAAATAGAAATTCTTATAATAGCGAATTTACTAAATCTTTTGCACTTTATAACTACCAATAAGAATTCTTGATTGAGAATCGTTTCAAATTTTGTTAACAAATGGTAATTAGGTATTTTCTCAATATTATTGCAAATTGCATAACTTTTTCGTGTTGGTGATTTATATTTGTACTCAAAACGAGAAATTACCTCTTTCCTTATTTAGACATTTTTCCGTGAAATATACATTTCTTTTACTAATTCTTTCACTGTTGTTAGTGAACTGTTCTCAACCAAATGAGAACCGTATTACCATCAAAGGCTCCGACACGATGGTTATGTTGGTTCAGTTATGGACGGAGTTTTACCCTAACAAATCTGCAGTTCAATTTCAAGTAACTGGCGGTGGTTCAGGTGTTGGGATTGCTGCATTGTTAAATGCAACAACAGATATATGTTCAGCATCTCGCCCGATAAAGAAAAAAGAAATCACAAAACTTAATGAATTACATCAAACTTCTGGTGTAGAAGTTCGAGTCGCAACCGATGGTATTGCGGTTTATGTTCATAAAGACAATCCTATCAAAAAGTTGACAATTAAACAAGTAGAAAAGATTTTTATAGGTGAAATAACTTCTTGGAAAGAACTTGGTGGACCAGATGAACCTATAATTCTCTATAGCAGAGAAAATAGTTCTGGTACGTATGAATTTTTTAAAGAAAAAGTTTTGCAAAAAAAGGATTTTGCTGCAAATGCTCAAAATTTAGTCGGTACTTCAGCTTTAATAAGTGCTGTGAGCAAAGATCCTTATGGTATTGGGTTCAGCAGTGCAGCGTTTTCAGAAGGAATTTCTGTAGTTGCTCTCGCTGAATCAGACACAAGCCAATATTATCTTCCTACGAAAGAAACTATTGGTAATGCAACCTACCCAGTTTCTAGATTTTTATTTTTCTATCTTCGTGAAGATCCTAAAGGTGAGACCAAAAAATTTATAGATTGGATATTAACTCCTCAAGGACAATCTATTGTCAATAAGGCTGGTTATTACCCTGTGAAATTGAAAGAACATGAATAAAACAAGTCTTTTAGTCAAAAAAGAAAATCGTTGGTTCGAAACCACTATCGAATTTGTGATAAAATCTGTTGCAAGTTTATCGATAATACTGATATTTTTGATATTCTTGTTTGTATTTCGAGAGTCTTTCTCGTTATTTCAATCTAAAAATTCAACAGTTTCCACTCAAGTATATTCTGCTCCCAAAGTGTATAATCCAGAATCTGGAACGTTAAAGGTTAAAGAAGCTTTGAAAAAAGAATCTTCTAAAACTTCTATAACGGTATGGGATACATTTTTTGATTCAGTGTGGCAACCAGTAGGCGATAACCCAAAATATGGTGTTTTGCCCTTATTGATAGGAACCCTAAAGGTCACCCTCATTGCATTACTTATAGGTGCACCTTTGGGGATTCTAGCGGCTATTTGTACATCATTTTTCATATCAGCTAAGTGGCGAAATATCATTAAACCCGCAATTGAGCTTTTAGCGTCAATGCCTTCCGTTGTGATTGGTTTTTTCTGTTTAATCATCATTGCTTCCCTTACAAAGGATTTATTTGGTTTGGACTTACGTTTAAATGCACTCGTGGGTGGTATTGGTTTAGCAATTGCAATCATCCCAATAATCTTTACTATAACAGATGATGCATTGCAAACCGTGCCTAAGACATTACGTGAAGCTTCATTAGCATTAGGAGCGACTGAATGGCAAACAGCGTTTAAAGTGATGCTTCCTGCTGCTACTCCTGGTGTATTTTCTGCAGTGTTATTAGGGTTTGGTCGTGCATTCGGTGAAACGATGATTGCACTTATGGCAACTGGAAATGCTGCTCTTATTTCTATGAATCCTGCTGGTTCTGTTCGAACCTTAGCAGCGACTATTGGTGCAGAAATGGGAGAAGTTATCTGGGGTTCAGATCACTATGGTATTTTGTTTTTGTTGGGCAGTATTCTCTTTTTGATTAGTTTTGGAATAAATATCGTTTTGGAATTTTATATTAAAACCCGATTATTACAAAAAATTCAAGGTAAGGTTGGGTAATATCAATGGATGCAACAAACATAACATCGCCGATTCAACAGAATAAAAAACTCATTGGCTTTTTTGCTGTTGCTTCTACTATTTTTGCAGTAGTTGTCGTTTTGGGACTTTTATTGACGATGCTTGGAAACTTTGTTATTGAAGGTGTTCCTGGTTTGTCATGGGATTTTATTACCCAAGCACCTCGAAATAACAATCAAGAAGGCGGAATTTTTCCTGCAATCTATGGAACAACATTGTTAGTATTAACTATGACGATGTTGGGAGTTCCAATTGGAACAATAACAGCAATTTATTTGAACGAATATGCCAATCCAAATAGTTTCTTTTCTCGATTGATACTGTTTGCAGTGAATTCGTTAGCAGGAGTGCCATCAATTGTTTTTGGACTTTTTGGTGTAGGTTTTTTCATACAGTTTTTTGGTGCTGGTTTAGATTCACTATTTAATCCATCAAAGGTAATATGGGGTCAACCTGCTATTATTTGGGCTTCAGCAACCTTAGCAGTATTAACATTGCCGGTGGTCATCATATCAGTGAATGAAGCCCTGCGTTCAGTTCCGGTGAGTCTTCGGGAAGCTTCATTAGCATTGGGTGCTACGAAGTTTCAAACAATTTGGAAAATCGTTCTTCCAAATTCGTTAACCGGTATTCTTACAGGATCAATTTTAGCAATTGGACGTGGTGCTGGGGAAGTTGCTCCAATTATTTTCGTTGGAGCGGTGTATTCAATGCCTGGATTACCAAATAAATTAAACGATCAATTTATGCATCTTGGATATCATCTTTTTGTACTTTCGACACAATCTCCGAATGTTGAAAAAACTATTCCTATTCAATTTGCAACGACGTTAGTATTACTGTTGTTAACCTTTGTACTGAGTTTAACGGCAATAATCATACGTTCAAGATTAACAAAACAACTACAAGGGTGATATACTTGTTATAGTAAAACATTATGGCAAAACAAATAAATCAAATAAAAGTAAAAGCATCAGACTTTTGTGTTTACTACGGTGCAAAACAAGCCTTAAAAGATATTTCAATGGATATACTTGAAAAACAAGTTACTGCTTTGATTGGTCCTTCAGGGTGTGGAAAAAGTACGTTTCTTCGTTCGATAAATAGAATGAATGATTTGATACCCTCTGCAAAATTTCAAGGTAAAATTATCATTGACGAAACAGATGTATTCAACCCAAGTGTTGATGTTGTTCAACTACGTCGTCAAGTAGGGATGGTGTTCCAAAAATCTACTCCGTTTCCAAAATCAATTTATGATAATATAGCGTATGGTTTGCAATTGAACCAACGTATTAGCCGTTCAGATTTGGACGATATCGTTGAGCAAAGTTTAAAAGGTGCAGCTTTGTGGGAAGAAGTGAAAAATCGTCTCAATGATTCTGCCTTAGGGTTATCTGGTGGCCAACAACAACGTCTTTGTATTGCTCGTGCAATAGCAGTGAATCCTGAGATAGTGTTAATGGACGAACCATGTTCTGCTTTGGATCCCATATCGACTGCGAAAGTTGAAGAACTAATTACCGAACTCAAATCAAAATATACGATTATTTTGGTGACACATAATATGCAACAAGCGGCTCGAGTGAGTGATTATACCGCTTTTTTCTATATGGGTAATCTTATTGAATTTGATAAAACTCGGACAATTTTTACGGAACCAAACAAAAAAGAAACAGAAGACTATATTACGGGAAGATTTGGATAAAATTTAGATAAATTTTATTCACCTAATTACAACTTCTTTTCGTATCAAACGTTTGCATATATTGGTGAATATTTCACCCCCTTTGTTTTCATTTTTTCTTTCGATTGGGAAAAACAAATGCATAAATTTTTTGAAGACAACTTAGAAAAACTTCGTGCCCGATTGATTAGACTTGCGAGTTTAGTCGAAGAGCAAGTTGATTTCTCGTTTCGTTCACTCTTAGAAGATAATAAAAACTATCTCGGTATTATTACTGAGCGTACTGCTAAAGTTGATAAATTATCCTTAAAGATTGAAAAACAGTGTCAACGGTTGTTTGCATTGCATCAACCAGTTGCTTCTGACCTGAGGCTATTACTTGCTATGCTCAAAATTAATATTGAGTTGAAATATTTGCACGAAGTAACCCTTCATGTTGCATCTGTTATTTTGCAAACGGAAAGCTGCAAAGAAATTTGTAGTAAATTTGATGTAGCTCGTTTAACCAATTCTTCTTCAAAAGTTATCAAAATTGCTTTGGATTCTTTTGTAAATGGTGATTTGGAATTGGCACATCACGTACAACCCTCGAAGTTAAATGTTCGTTCTGCTGCACGTGACATTGTAATAGCAATGATTGAAGAAATGAAAACGACACCTACATTAGTAGATTCGTGTACGAAAATTATATTAGGTCTTCAATCTATCGAACGTTTATGTGAACATGCAATCAATATTGCTGAAGGCGTTATTTTCTTACACGAATCTCATAACATTCGTGCAAATGGTATTGAAGAAAAAGAAGAAACTGCTTTGGGTTCTATGTTCTTCTTCGATGATGCTGAGTAATTGATTTATGGTGAAAAAAGGGATTATTCTTGCTGGTGGTAGTGGTTCACGGTTATATCCATTGACGGCGACATTTAGCAAACAGTTACAACCTGTCTATGATAAACCAATGGTGTATTATCCACTGGCTACTTTGATGCTGGGCGGGATTCAAGATATACTCATCATTTCCACACCATACGATACACCTCACTTCCAAAAGCTACTGGGTGATGGCTCACAATGGGGAATTTCCATTTCGTACAAAGTACAACCTGAACCAAAAGGAATTGCTCAAGCGTTCCTGATTGGAAAAGAATTTATCAATTCTCAACCAGTTTCGCTTATTTTGGGTGATAATATCTTCTATGGGAAATTAGACTTTTACCACAAAGCATTAGCAAACAATACCGGAGCAACTGTATTTGGCTACCGAGTTACTGACCCTGAACGCTATGGCGTTGTTGAATTTGGGGAAAATAACAATGTTTTGTCTATTGAAGAAAAACCTCTCAAACCAAAATCCCATTATGCTATTCCCGGATTGTATGTCTATGACAATACTGTTGTGGAAATAGCCGAATCCATTCAGCCATCAGCACGAGGCGAATTAGAAATCACCGATGTCCACAAAGTCTATTTGGAACAACAAAGACTCAAAGTTGAATTAATGGGTCGTGGTATCGCTTGGTTAGACACCGGAACACCCGAATCCCTCATTGAAGCTGGAACATTCATCCACGCTATCGAAAAACGTCAAGGCAAAAAAATCGCCTGTCTCGAAGAAATTGCCCTTCATTGCGGTTTTTTCACCAAAGATCAGTATATTGCATCAGTCGAACGACTTCCAAACAGTTCGTACAAACAATATTGCCTCGATGTTTTGAACGATCGTGATTGATCTTATCAACATCTTAGATATTTAAAAACAATTCTAACATTATCAACATAAGGATGTTGTACTTGAGTAATTATGCAAAACCTACTGTTTGATTTTTTAGCGAAATACATCATACTCACAGAAGAGGAAAAGAACGTTTTACTTTCGTTAGATTTATTTCGTTCTGTCAAAAAAGGTGATATCTTATTGCATGCAGGTCAAATGTCCAATAAAGGGTATTTTGTGCTGAAAGGTTGTATTCGCACCTATTACATCATCGACGGTGAGGAAAAAACGACTGCTTTCTATACGGAATTAGAAGCGTTGAATCCTCCTTGGGTCATTAGTAAAACTCCGTCGGAATATTATGTTAATTGTTTGGAAGATTCCATTCTCCTTGTCTCAGATTCGGATATGGTAGAAGAAACGAATCGTAAATTTCCACGCTTTGATACCCTTTGCAGAATTCTTTCGGAAGAGCTATTAGCAAAACAACAAATTGATTTTGATGCTTTCAAAACTTCTTCACCAGAACAACGATATCAGAACCTACTCTCCAAACGACCTGATTTGCTACAACGTGTTCCACAACACCAATTAGCGAGTTATTTGGGCATCAAACCACAATCGCTCAGTAGACTTCGAGCAAGAATTATCCAAAAAAATAAGAAGCATCTTATTTCTTAACTTAAGTGAACGATTCTTAGCGTGATCGTACTGTATTTTTGCAACATTGTTTAACAATTTTGTAAAAATACTATGAAAAAGAATTGGTTTCTTGTTGCTTTGGTCTTATTAGTCTTCGCTTCCCAAAATCTCACAGCCCAATATGCAGACACAGATACTACCTACAAACGTTGGTTCGTTGGAAGCTCAGCGTTTGTTTTGGTGAGCTTGATTCCTGATCAAAAAAATCCTCCACAATTTTTTCAACTTAATGTTGGTTATCGATTAACAAATAAAGATATCATTACGCTTGAGCCAAAAACATGGAAATATGCATGGCCCAATGGCATTCACCCGTTTTTGGATGATAAATATGGTACCGATGAGGAGAAGTTTCCGGGTCGTGTTCGTGAATTTGGTTTGTCTGTTTCGTACCAACGATTTTTGTGGAATGGTTTATATGCCGAGCTGAATGTGATGCCGACATTGCAACATTTTGTCAATACAGCAGGAACAAGAATTGACAATGGCTTTCAGATTTTCAACACCTATCGTGTTGGCTATCATGTCAAACTCTTCAACGACCGATTTTTTATCCAGCCGTCAATGGCAGTTACTCACAGAGCTTATCATTCAACTTTGCCAAATGGATTCAAGCAACTCGATGATAAATGGTCTAAATTCGTTGTGCCAGAACCGGGATTCCATTTTGGATTTAATTTCTAATTTCCTTCGAGTGAGAAAATGAAAAAAATACTCATTATAAATGGTCATCCTGATCCAGAAAGTTTTAGTGTTGCAATTGTTGAAGCGTACAAAAAAGGAGCTATTGCATCTGGAGCTGAGGTGAGACAAGTCAATATCCGTGATTTGGCGTTTAATCCCAATTTACAATTTGGGTATCGAAAACGAACGGAATTGGAACCAGATCTTCTCAAAGCACAAGAACTAATTACGTGGGCGGAACATCTCGTGTGGATCTATCCAGTTTGGTGGGGTTCAATTCCAGCCATAATGAAAGGATTTATCGACCGAGTGTTTCTTCCTGGATTTGCGTTCAAAAAAAGGGAAAATTCCGTTTGGTGGGACAAATTACTCACCAACAAATCAGCAAGAATCATTTCCACGCTTGATCAACCTGCATGGTATTATTGGTTAGTCTATCGACAACCAAGCAACAACGCAATGAAAAAACTGACGCTTGAATTTTGTGGAATGTCGCCAGTGAGGGTAACGACCATCGGACCAATCCGGCTTTCCAAAGAACTTTACCGAACAAAATGGCTCTCAAAAATTGAACAACTCGGAATCCAAAACAAATAACAATGTCAAATATCCCCAAAACCGCTTTTACAGCGGTTTTTTTGTAAAAATGAGTATATTGCAGGTGGAAGAGAAGAAGAGAGTAAGTGAAGTAGTCAAAGAATCAATCTCTTTCTGATAGAATGGCCTATCTCGAATGGTACAAACACTTTATTGAGATAATCGATTATCCTGTTTTTGTGCTGGAATTAGCCACAGGTTTAGAGCTTATTGTGGATGATAGAAGCCGTTAAAAGTTTTTTGCCTTGAAACCTGACTTCACCAAGCCAAAAACCCGAATGAGAAATGGCAAAAATTTATGAACATAATAGATCTCACTGATTCCTATACTTCTGAAATATTAAAAGCAAAAGATCTACGAGCTTATGAGCAATCATATCCTGCTCTATTTTCTCATTATTTTAAATATTGGGCAACAAGAAAAAATTTTTCAAATTGTCTCTTACAAACAGAATTAATAAAGAGAAAAAACCTTATCATAGATGGAATAAAGCAAGTAGAACAACGGTTAGTTTCATTTGGATTCGAGATGGAAAACACGGAAGTTGTTCTTTTTGTTGGTAATGCCACATCTAATGGTCACGCCTTCAAAGACAAGGGAAAATTTATAGTTTGGTTACCTTTAGAGGGCTACGTAACAAAAACTCAAGCGGAAATTTTTATCACGCATGAAATTATTCATGCTTTTCATTATGCTAATTCACCAGATTTTTATTTCACAAATGTTGCAGAGAAACGGTCGGTAATTAGACAAGTTATTACGGAAGGAGTGGCTACATATTTAACCATGAAAATTCTAAATGTAGATGAAGGCACGGCTTTATGGGCAGATTTTATTTCAAAAAATGATATAATAATCTGGCTTCAAGAATGCAAACATAAAGAACAAATGTTGTATAAATTTGTTTTGAAAACTTTTTCTTCAAGTAATTCAAAAATAGGATTATTTTATGCAAAAGATCCCTCAGATATTAAAGAATATAGAGCCGGATATTATGTTGGATTAATGTTAGTTGAATCAGTAGCAATAGACAGGATGTTAAGTGTTAAAGAACTGTTGAATATGCCTAGAAAAAAGTTTGAAAACATAGCCAAAACGTGGCTTCAAGAAAGATTTGCATAAATTTGGCCAGATTACTAAACAGAATATACAAGAATTAAGAAAAAGAAAGAGGAACAATTCGTGCTTAATGAACAGAACTAAATTGAAATTATGCCCAGTACATTCCTATCTCTAATATTGTTACAACATGATTTAATCATATATATTACTTACCATAGACATTTTTGATGAAATTACATTCAACAACCTTGTCTAAGTTAGACAATATAAACATCCCCACCAAAACCGCTTTAAAAGCGGTTTTTTTGTAAAAATGAGTAAATTGCGGTTGGAAGAGAAGATTTGAATGATGGAAAAAGAGAAATTGCTAAAAATCGCCTCATTAAAAAGTTGCTATTCAATAACTTTGCTACTTTCTACTAGAATCTTCTCAAATCGCAACTTTTAGAAGCAATATTACAATTAATAGTTCTAACATAAATAAACTTAAAACAAATACTTTTGACTAATGAAAAATTTATTTCCATTTTATAGTATCGGACACTTTATAAACAAGCCGACAAATCGAACCGAATTTGAGATTATGAGGTTTGAAGAAATGGAAGAACCTGAAGTGGAAGAAATTCACAAACATACTTTTTATGAAATACTTTGGACAGAAAAAGGCATAAGCAAGCAAACCATTGATTATAAAGAATATGAAGTTTTGCCAAATAGTTTGTTTTTTATTTCGCCCAACCAAGTTCATCAATTTGAAGAGTGGAAACCACTAAAAGGAGGAACAATTCTTTTTACGGAAGACTTCTATTTGCTAAATTATTATAAGAAAGACAAACTTTTTGAACTAAGTTTTTTGGATAACTTCTTTGCAAACCCTTGTATTCAATTAGACAAAAGAAATTTTGCCGAAATTAAGCAAACCATTGACTTAATTTCTAATGAACACAAACGAACTGACAGAAATCAAACTATTACACAATCTTTACTTCATATTTTATTGACTCAAGTTCAACGTTGCATTGACACAAAAACAGACAAAATACTTTCAAAGAAGTATTTAATAATATTCAAACAATTCAAAAACCTAATAGACAAGCATTTTGTCGAAAACAAAACAACTTCATATTTTGCTGAACAACTTCATATTACTGAACATCATTTAAATCTAATTACCAAAGAAGTGACAGGAAAAACAGCTAGTGCAGTAATAAGAGCTCGAAGTATTTTAGAAGCAAAACGGTTTTTAACATTCACAGACAAAACGGTTTCCGAAATTGCTTTCGAACTTAACTATACTGATAGTTCTTACTTCGCTAAAGCCTTTAAAAAAGAAACAAAACTATCTCCTTTGGCATTTAAAACTGAAATGTCCGAAAAATACCGAAAAAAGCAGGTTTCATCTTAACAACATAGCTTTACTTTGCCTTATTTTTGCATTGTCAATTTTGACAAAATAATTTTAATAATTAGTACTATGCAAGAATTAGCTAAATGGGTCTTAGACCCAAGCCACACCAAAGTAGGATTTAGTGTAAGACACTTTGGAATATCTGAAGTTGACGGATTTTTTAAAAACTACAATGGAACGGTAAAAACTGAAAAAGAAGATTTTTCTGATTTACAAGTAAACGTGACTGTACAAACTGATAGTATTGACACCAATGATGCTCAACGAGATGCACACTTAAAGGCAGACGACTTTTTTAATGTTGAAAAGTTTCAAGAAATGAATTTTGAAAGTACGAAGCTAGAATCAACAGATACTGACAATGAGTACAAAATGCACGGAAATTTAACAATTCGAGGTATAACAAAGCCTGTTATTTTTGATTTGGAATATGCAGGAACAGTTCCACAAGACCCATTTGGCAATACCAAAGCAGGTTTCTTTCTTACAGGAATTATAAACCGTCAGGATTTTGGTCTTTCATTTAATGTAATGTTAGGTACAGGAAACTTGGCTGTTTCTAACAAAGTGAAAATTAATATTCCTGTTCAACTGTTAAAAACTGTGCAACTATGAAAAATAGAACTTGGTTTATTACAGGAATTTCAAGCGGTTTGGGCAAGGCACTTGCCCAAACTGTAATTGAATATGGCGATTTTGTTATTGGTACATTTCGCAGCCAAGAACAAGCAGACATTTTTAACAATCAATACAAAGACAAAGCATTTGCATTAACTTTAGACATAGCAAAATCAAACGAAATTGAGATAGCTGTAAAACTTGTTAAAGAAAAGTTTGGTAGTATAGATGTGTTAGTAAACAATGCGGGTTTTGGTTTTGCAGGTGCTATTGAAGAAACAAGCATAGAAGAAACAAGAGAAATTTTTGAAGCAAACTTTTTTGGTACTTTGAATTTGACACAATCTTTTTTGCCATTTTTTAGGAAACAAAGAAGTGGACATATTATTCAAATTTCCTCTCATGGTGGATTTAAAGCATTTCCAGGTTTTGGAATTTACAATGCGAGTAAATTTGCAGTAGAAGGTTTTAGCGAAGCATTGGCTATTGAAGTTGCACCTTTGGGCATTCATTTAACCATTGTAGAACCTGGTCCATTTAGAACTAATTTTGCTGGTAGTGCATTCAGACAAGCAGAAAAAATTATTGAAGATTATAATGAAACCGCCGGAGCCTTTAGAGAAAGAATGCAACATGTTGACGGCAAACAAGAAGGCGACCCATACAAAGCTTCTCATGCCATTGTTGACATCTCCAAACTTGACAAACCACCATTGAGACTGCCACTAGGAAAAATTGCAATTGTTTCATTAACCACAAAATTGGAAAGCGTTCAAAATGACATTAACGCTTACAAGGATATAGCTGAAAGTGTAGTATTTTAGCAACAGAGATACTATCTTTTCATCAAATATTGAAAATAGATATATACCTCACCAATAATTATTGAATAAAATACTGGTGAGGTGATATTCTCATTACAACATTGGACACTTCTGGTAAAGTAACATCATGAAAGCATATCGTGCATTTCTAAATTATCATCATCAATTTTGTCTGTATTTTACAAAGGATTTTGTTTAAATTATGAATGTCGTATTGTTCTAAAGTTTGACTTTTGTAATTTTACAAAAAAAATGAGTAAAAAAATTGAGATTTTAAAAATTCTTTCCCTTAAGGAGACTCCAAAAAATTGGAAAAGAAACTATTAACAACCAGTGCTAATAAGGAGCAATTTTTTTTCTGAACGGAAATTAGTAATTATGAATATCCGAATTGAAACAAAACGACTTACAATTTTTCCGTTATCTTATGATCAACAAGTAGATTGTCTTGCTTGTGATTTTTCTTTAGAGAGAAAGTTAGGCGTCAACTTGATTAAAAGAACGATATCAGAACCATTAAAAGAAGTAATCGAGCACATAATTTTGCCAAATCTCAAAGAAAATTTACATCTAGCTCATTATATTTCAACGTGGATAATCATTGACAAAATACAAAATGCAATCGTTGGAAGCTTCATTTTCAAAGGCATACCGAATGAAAATGGGGAAATTGAGATAGGTTACGGAACAGAACCAACTTTTTTTGGAAAAGGTTATATGACAGAAGCAGTTGGTGGATTAGTACTGTGGGCAGAAAACAACCTAGAAATAAATGCACTTATTGCTGAAACAGAAATAAATAATATTGCTTCGCAAAAAGTCCTAATTAATAACAACTTTACACAATCAAATACCAATGAAGAAATGATTTGGTGGAAATTAACAACTAACAAATGAAGAAACATCCAATTTTAACAAGTGTATTAGTTTCAGTGCCAGTAGCAATTTTGTTTGTTGTGGTCGTGAAACTTTCAGGCTATGACGCTCCAACAGAAATTATCGGTGGAATTGCAGGTGTAGTTGCTGGAATTTTAGGAAGCTACATATACAAGAAATTGAAAGTGCAACAACAGCATAATACACAAAGCTAACTTCTCCAGAATTGTATCCTATAAACTTATTGTCATAGAAATTTGTGTTGAAATTTCCTTCAACACCGATTTCCAAACATACATTCTAAATCGTCCCCCACCAAAACCGCATTTGCAGAGGTTTTTTTGTAAAAATGAGTATATTACAAGAAAAATACTTGCTGATTTTTCTAAAAACTGTGATTTTTTTAGAATCATTTCGAATAATAAAGTAAATATTGTTATTCCTTTTGTTTTATAAAAATCCAAACCTATCAAAAGGCTTTCAAAATAGGTATGTTATAAAAACGAAATGTTTAAAGAGTACTAAAAAAACTGGGTAACCGATTCTATGATAAATGATGATGAATTGCGAAAGAAGTTTGAACAGATTATTGAGCAACACAAAGGTATTTTGTACAAAGTAGCAAGAACCTATTGCCAAAATGATGATGACAGACAAGACTTAGTACAAGAGATAATGATACAGATTTGGAAGTCGTTACATACTTACAACAATTCTTTTGCTCTTTCAACATGGTTGTTTCGTATTTCATTGAATGTTGCTATTTCATTTTATAGAAAAAATGAACATCGTAAAAAAAATACTATTCCTTTACCAGAAGAACTCGAGATAATGTATGTAGAAGAAAGCAATGAAAAACAAGAAATGTTATCACTATTGGATATGTTTATCTCCGAACTCAACCATATTGACAAAGCTCTAATCCTACTGTACTTAGAGGAAAAAAGCTACGCTGAAATTGCTGAGATTATGGCAATATCTATAACGAATGTTGGGACAAAATTAGGACGTATAAAAGAGAAACTTAAATCTAAATTTTTAAAACTACATTTATAAAACAATGAATGAAAATGATATAAAACAGCTTTGGCAAAAGTCTAATGAAAAATTAGAAGTTGTCCTTCGTGAGAATAAAATAAATACAGAAGATATAACAAAACTAAAAGTTCAAAATTTACTTTCATCAATGAAACCTATTAAAGCATTTACACTTATTATAGGTCTTATTTGGGTAATAGGACTTGGTAGTTTTCTCGCAATATTAACAGTATTTCATTTTGAAAAAGTTAGTATATTTTTTCTATTTTCAGCTTTTACACAAGTTTTACTTACCGCGGTAGCAATTGTAGTGTATATTTATCAAATTCATCTTATTAACAAAATTGATTTTAGTGAACCAGTACTGACAATGCAGAAAAAAGTCTCTGAACTAAAAATTTCAACATTAAATGTGACTCGATTACTTTTTTTACAACTTCCCTTATGGACTACTTTCTACTTGAACGAAAAAATGTTTGTTGTTGAAAATTGGATATTACTGTTACTACAATTTGTTATTTCAATATCCTTTACATTTGTAGCAGTATGGTTATTCTTCAATATTAAACATGAAAACCAAAACAGTAAATGGTTTCAGTTTATAATTAGTGGAAAAGAATGGCAACCAATTCTCCATTCTGCAGAAATTTTATATCAAATTGAGCAATTTGATAAATATGAATAAACTGTTGTTATAGCGGTTTTTTGTAAAAATGAGTATATTGCAGGTGGAAATGAATTCGTACACTGTTGTATAGTCAATGAATCAATCGCTTTCGGATATAATAACGCACCACGAATGGTACAAACATTTTTTTGAGACCATCGATTATCCTGTGATTGTGCTGGAATTAGCCACAGGGGAAGTTCTTATTGTTAATGATTGTGCTGCCGAAATTCTTAATTCAAAAAAGGAGTTGCTCCAATCAACGGTGCTTCCAGAGCTGCTGCCAATTATCGATTCGTTGCGTGAATCGGAGCATACGACTATCCAAACGACGATTGAGGTGATGCGGAGTGAATTGACTCCAGTAATCCGAACGTTAGAAATTACTGCAAAAAAAACACCGTATTGCGGAGTTCCAGCCGTGCAAATCGTGGCAAGGGATATTTCCGAAGATAAATTGGAAGAGTCGCAAGTTCAAGCGGATAAAATGATGATTTTGGGTCAGTTGTCAGCTGGTGTGGCTCACGAAATTCGTAATCCTTTGGCTGCAATCAATCTCAATTTGCAGTTGCTGAAGCGAAAATTCCCAGAGCAAACCATTGAGTCAGAACATCTTGCGACGGCACTCATGGGAGTGGAGCGAATTGCGAGAATTGTGGAGGCGACTTTGGACTTTTCCAAACCAACTCCTTCGAAAAAACGCACCAGCGATATTAACAAAATTGTGTCGGATTCTATTACCTTTGTAGGTCCTCTGATTCACAAAAAATCTATTGATGTTTCTTTGGATTTGTCAACGAGTATCCCGCATATCAATGTCGATGAGAAACAAATTCAGCAGGTGTTGATTAATCTCATTGCAAATGCAACGGATGCCATTCCAAAACAAGGCACTATCACTGCAAAAACGGAATATGTGCCGAATAGATCGTATATTCAAATAGATGTTACGGATTCGGGAGTTGGGATAGCAGAACACGATTTGGAGAAAATATTCAATCCATTTTTCACACGCAAAGCTGATGGGACTGGATTGGGGTTGTCTATTACCCAACGCATAATCCAACAACACAATGGACTTTTGGAAGTGCATTCTGAGCTTGGAAAAGGCTCAACCTTCACCGTCAAATTACCAATTGCGTAAGTAACAATTACTTGTCTTTATTCTCAAATAATAACTTCATTTTGTCAACACCACCAAAGACAATGTAATTTGGTTTTTGCGTGAGAATATCTCTGTATCGAGAAAGTTCTTGCACCAAGGTTGGTTGGATAGGAGCTTTATTCAAAAAATGATACACAATGGGCTTGTCATAAAACTCAGGTTTTAACAGTGCATCAATGGCTTCTTTGTCCAATACCGACGAAGAAAGAAACAACGGCGTATAGGTCTTACGAGCAATGAATTTGGGAATGCTTGTACGGCTGTACCACGCTAATTGAGGCGAATCATACGAAAACGTATGCTCTTGATGATACAGATAAATAAACGGAAGTTCACAACCCTGCTGGAAAAACATCCCTACCGACGTTGCCCCATCCAAATCATTCGCAGAAATCCTCGCATTGGTCAGAAATTGTTTCCCAACAAACAAAACTGGCATAACAATGAAAATCCAATGAATCAAGCGAAAGGAAATTAGTTGAGATTTAACCTTTAGTAGAACATACGAAAGTACAATAGCCACCAAAAATAACGCAATCGAACCATACGTAGCGAAATGGGACATTGGGTAATAAGGCTCAACAAAATAGTTTGTAATATTCCAAAATGATTGAAGCAAGACAAATAACAGCAACGTAAGTAATGGAATTGATTTTCGCTTAGCAACGTATACATTATGAATAGAGCTTATAGCCATGAGTACCAACGGAATGAGTAGCATTACTGCCGAAGAACTCGCAAAGGTTGGTGTGAAAAGATTAATCCCTAATGCAGTAAAAAACCAAAATAGCAACGAAAATTGTAAGGTCTGTTCTTCTTTTTTTACAGAGAAAGTACTTTGACGTAATTGTGAAATATTTTGAAAAACAACGTACAATCCTAGTAATACAACTGGTGCATCACTAAGCACAATTGTGTATAGATTTTGAACTTTTTGTATAAATGACGTAGGGAAAATTCCCACACCAATATAGGATTGAAGCATAGGGAAACCATACTTCGTAACCATCATCACAATCCAAGAACCACCAATCAGCACACCAAGACCAATAGAGGCAAGTAATTTTAAGCGAGGAACAGAATTTTTCAAAACAAATGGTAAGACTATAGCCAAAGCTATGAAAACTGCAAAAACATCATTGAGAACAATACAAGCAAAAACAACGGCAAGTAATGTTAATAGAGCCCACAAATTATATTGTTTTTTCTCAATTTCGATGACTATCCATACAACGAAAAGTAATAGCAAAATTGAAGGTATGGTTGGTTCGATAGTTCGTGCAGCATAGCCAAAAAAAGCAGTTCCAGCAAGAATAACTGGAGCAAAGAGAGAGAATTTACGGGGAATGTAGTGCTTAGTGAGTTGATAAACCATCAACAATACACCCAAAGATAGCAAAGCAAATGGAAGTCGCAATTCAAAATTGGACTCACCAAAAATATACATTGATAACGCTACCAATTGGCTTGTCAATGGTGGTTTTGCTGAAGAAGTTATGCCCGAAGGTGAACTATTAGTTTGGTCGAATATCTCATGTTTTTGGACAATTGCTTCTGCTCTAAAAGCAGTAACTGCTTCAGAGTAGGGTAGTAATTCGGGTAAACCTAATTTTATAAGAACTACCAACCAACACACCAACAATGTTGCAATGAGTGTATGGTTCAATCGAAATTCTTGTACAGACATTCGTTATTATTTGAGGGTCAGAATATTTGTTAGAGGATCAAATGTAGTCGAGAATTGAACTAATGGAGTTAATGCAGGACCTTGAAGTACGTTGCCTGAAGCGGGGTCAAATTCTGAACCATGCCAGCTACAGTAGATTCTACCGTTCTCTAAACTCTCATTAATAACCAAACCTTGGTGAGTACAAGAACTACTATACGCTTTTATCACACTTTCAGAGGTACGTATGAATAAAATAGGAAATCCACTATTAAAATTGGGTACAACTTTAAAAACAGAAGCATTGATAGTAGTGAGGACTTGTAACTTTACATCTTCGGTAATAGTGAAAGTAGTGATTTGATTATTTTGAGTATCAGGATTTTTTACGGTAGTATTTTCACAAGCAATAAAGAAAGCACCACAAGCAGCAACGCCAAATGCAGAACTTGCTGTTTTTAAAAAGTCTCTTCGTTGTTCAATTGAAGCATCAGTCCAGTTCATAGATATAAGTAAAAGTAATGATTGTACAAAGGTGATTTCTTTGATTCATAACAAAGATACTACAAAAAAAGTTACAAAAAAAGGGTTGCTCAAAGTGAGTAACCCTTTTCAAAAAAGAAGAAGAATGATATTAGTTGGAATTTGCAAAAAGAACTGCAGAAATCTTAACAACGTTCGCAACTTTATTTCCTAAAACACCAGATTTACCTTTGATACCAAAATCAGCCAAAGGAACATCAATTTTCGCTTGAATATTGACAATATCGCCAGACGCACGTTTTTTTGTCTCTGCGTTCTCTTGAATGTAGTTGATGTTCACTGTACCTTTTAAATACTTCGAAACTCCATTTAACATAAAATTACCTTCTACGGTACCTTTTGTAGTAAATTTACCATTTTCAGAACTTGTTTTCAAACCAGTTAATTTTGTGATTTGATATTTAATCTGAGGATTTTTGTCAGCGTTCAACCAATCAGCACCACGCATGTGTTCATCTCTTTTTTCTACACCTGTTTTCATATCAGCAATGTTAAGAGTGATAGTGCCAGTAGTAGCTTCGAAGTTAGACATATCCATAGTAAAATTTCCATTTACTGTGTTCACAACACCGTTAATAGTTTCAACAGGTGCTTCAGAGTCAAATTTGATTTGATTTTTACCAACATTGTTGTTTAATGAAAAGTTTTTACCACCAGCAAAACTTGATGAAGTAACAACAAATAAACCGATAATCGCTAAAGCGAAAAATTTTGATATTGACATTGCAACATCTCCTAAAAATATTAGAAAAAGGCGTACAATTGAACAAAGAATCTTGATGAAGTATATTGTTCTAATAGTCTGGGACTTTGTTCAGTATCGAGAATACGATATTCAGGTCTGAGAACAATTCCAGGGAGAATGAACAACTGCGAACCAAGCACTAACTGTTTATTGGTATTGGTTACTTTTTCGCTACCTTGTTGGATAGTTCCAGAGGATTCTTCGGCTCTTAGCTCAAAAAACACTCCTTCGGTAGCTTGATACATAGCAGAAATACTCGTTGATTGAATGGAAAAAAACGAATTTGCTTCTTTCATTGAGTACTCAGCCATTAACGAAAAAGCATCGCTCACTCCAACTCCACCAAATACATTTGTCATAGTAACACCTGCATTTGTGAAATAAGACGCACCAAGCGTTGAATTTGTTATATCTGTTATCAAATGATTTTCTGAGAATTGAATTCTACCAATGTAGGAAATATCGTCATTTTTTACAATCGGAAGTAATTGACCATTTTCAGAAAACATCGTAACATCATTTAAAGACCGAGTAGAGAATGCACCTCCAGTAAGCGTTACAAATCCTTTTGCTTTATAATTGACAACATCGTAGGTCATTTCCGCACCTAATTCGGCATAATTCGGAGCAATGATAGGTGTATTAAACACACGATTGTTAGGAACTAAACGAGCAAAATTTGTATGGTCGTCAAATCGAACCCCAATGGAAGGTTGGAAATATCCTACTCTAAGTTGGGGGAATGATAAGTTTGGTTGAATCAAAGCAGAACCAAAAAACATTTGTTGTCCAGGGTATCTTCTTTCCTTATTATAAAACGAAAATGTACCCTCCAAGGTTAGCCAATCAGTAGCTTGGTGAGAAGCATATGCTGCAAATTGCATTGGGAATACTCGGCGTTCTGCATCATCAGCAACACCACGAGCCATTTGAGCACGTAAATCCAAGCCTATCATAGTATTGGAAAATGGTGAATTTGACTCAGGTAAATTTTTCATAATGAAGTCAGGTTTCAAAATAGAAACATCTGCCATAGAATAATATCCAAGTTCATTTCTTTGTCCACCACCTTGATGGTTGACATGACAATTTCCACATCTATTGCCAGTAAGTAATTGGTATTGTGGTAATGAGAGAAGTGGTATTGCAACCAAAAAACTAATGAGAAAAAGAACTATTTTCATAACTTATACGATAGATAAACAAAAGTTTGAGACAATTTACGAAAAAAATAGAATTTCATCTCTATCGATGACGGAAATAGAAAAAAAAGTACAGTTTATTATTTCAAAACAAGTACCAACAATGTTAATAATTGTTGTTGGACTTATCGTGTTTTGTGTTCAAAATGTTTCGGCAGTCAGCAAAAAAGATACATTGTCGGTTTTAAAAGGAATTGTAGTTGATTCTTCATCAAATCAACCACTGCAATTTGTAACATTACGAATAAAGAATACAAAAACTGGAGCAGTTTCCAGTAAAAATGGCTCATTTGCTTTAAAACTTTCACAAGGACGTTACATACTCACTGCATCAATGGTTGGGTATACTACCTATGAACAAGAAGTAACAATAGAAAATGATACGACATCACTAACGATTGCACTTTCACAAAAAAGTCTTTCTATTGCTGAAGTTATGGTTGATGCAGAGCCGATGGGCATACGTATTATGAGGAGAGCAATAGCAAAAAAACAAGAACAGTCCATACGATTGGAACGATATAACTATAGGTTGTATACTAAGTTTGTCGCAAGTTTGGATTCACTAACTTCTGGTTACTCAAACAAAACAAATGACACAACAATTTTGGCAATTTTTGAGTCATTTTCAAAAGGGTATTTCAAAAAATCGGATAATTTTTATAATGAAATTTACCAACGAAGACAAACAGCAAACATTCCACAACAGAATAATGTTGTTGCTTTTGGAACAAATTTGAATATCTACGATGATATTATAGATTTTTTAGGAGAAGAGATTTTTACTCCATTCAATCCAAAAGCATTGGACTTTTACAATTTTGAATTGGAGGGTCAGTTTGTAGAAAACGATTCGACAATAGTCAATAAAATTGTGGTAACTCCGAAAACTGGACAAAGACGGCTTTTCACGGGAGTTTTATATCTTGATGATAAAACAAATTCACCATTGAGGTTTGAAGCAGTGCCAAATGAGGCTGTTTCATTGCCATTTAGTGCATCTTTGAAGGTGAAACAAACTTTTAGTGATTTCAATCAACAGAATTTTTCTTATACTCTTCCACATGCATTGAGTATTACATCATCTGCATCGGCAAAGATTTTTTGGATAATTGCACCACGTGGTGATATTAACATAGAAACTGTCGCATTCGATTATGAAATAAATAAACCATTCAATGATGATGTGTTTTCAAATCGGAAAGTGGAATCGACTGAAACTGCAGATATTTTTGATTCTACTTATTGGAATGACTATATTCAATTGCCTTTACGCTCGGAAGAAGAACTTGCATACAACCAAATACGAATAAATATTGAGTATCCAGATTCATTAGTACCAATAGGGTTCTTTGAAGAATACCTTCGACCTATAAATCGAGTAATTGCAAGAACTGGTAGAAGACCGTTTACTGATAGAACAGATATTTTCAAATTCAATAGGGTTCACGGATTGTATCTCGGATTAGGTTTGATTCATCAAATTGGTGATAATCTTGAAGTACTAGGAAAAATTGGTTATGGGTTTTCTGATAATCGTTATTATGGACAAACTACAGCAGTTTTTTTTCCTGATGCAAAAAGACAAATCCAAATTGGAGCTTCAGTATATGATATTTTGCAAAGAAGAGATGAGCCATATAGGGTGCAAACTGCACTTATATCAACGGTTGCTTTGTTTGCTAAAAATGACTACGGAGATTATTATTATAACCGTGGTATGGAATTATTTGTACAATTCGGAGCTGGACAGCTTCAGTTTATTCGACCAGAATATTTTGAGCATCCATATTCTTTGAAGCTGTATTATAAAAACGAAGATCATAGGACTGCTCGAACAAATACGCAATTTTCTTTTTTCAATCGCAATGCCCTCTTTAGGGATAATCCAGAAATTGCAGATGTCACTCAACGAATGGTAGGATATGAACTTAATCTTAACTATAATTCTCGTAGAAGATTCTCTCGTATTGGAATGCAATTAAAGGGTAAGTTTTCTTCTCCTGAATATTTAGCTTCCGCAGTTGATTTTCAACAATATGAAGGTTCGTTTTTTTGGAAATTTCGAACGTTACCATTGTGGGAAACAACCATAACCTTCCATTCTGTTTTTTCACGGGGGACTATATTACCACAAAACTACTACAGCTTGGAAACAGTAGCTTCGAATGTTGCTCCCATTGGAGATGTGTATAGAGTCATGGGGGTAAAAGAATTTTATGGAGATAGAATTTTCGCCTTCAATGTAGAGCACAATTTGGGAGAGATTGTTCCTGGAATTTTACGTATTCCCAATATTGCATCCTTTGGTTTAGAATTTATTGCTACGTTCAATGCTGCATGGACTGATTTTGGTGCATTGTCAATGATGGAAGTACCGGAATTACGAAAAACAACTTCACAAACTTCGGATAGATGGTATTATGAAGTTGGATTGGGTATTAATAAGTTCCTTCTATTTTTACGCACAGACGTTACGGTGCGACTTTCACAAGTAAACTCACCAAGATTTATCATAACATTTGGAAATGCTACGTTTTAACAAAATTTAACAATATAAATCACTCTTGTAATTCTACTACATTTGGATTTGAATCCAAAAACCGATCTTTTTTTAACAATCTATTTTTTATGAAAAATGTAGAATTAAACCGGAAAAGCTATTTGGTAGGTTTGTTATTAACACTTATGCTTACTGTAACCACCAATACTCTTACTGCACAATCAACTGTTACGATTGAGCAAAAACATCGAGCTAAAAAAATATTTTTAGAACGAATTTCAACATATGATACTAACGACTTTCGCAAATTTCATAGTCGTATACCAAAAGCAAATCCAATAGAAATTGGATTACATTCATTCAAAAAAACGCTTCTTTTTTCAGCAAAAGAAGCTGAAACAACACTGAATGAACCATTACCATCAAACATCAGAACTCCAGCAGAAACAGAGGAAGTGCAAGCTATCTTTCTTGCTTGGCCTATGTATGCTTATGATGGAAATGGAAATGAAGTAGATCCAATTTCGAATAATGTTGGTTTCAAAATGCTTTCTAATGAAGAATATGCAAGAATTATTCAATTTCTACAACAAAATCCATCTAAAGAAGATAGCGTACTTGCTTCATTGCATGTAGAAATTGCTTCATATACTCCAGACATTTTCCCTAATAGTCCCTATTCTTCTCTATGGGCTCAATTAGCAGATGCCATTCAACAAGAAGTTCCAGTATGGATTCGCATTCATTCGGCACAGGATTCAATAGATATTAAAAACTTTTGTTTGTCTCAAAACAAACCATTGACAAATTATAGATTTTTTGTCATTCCACAAGGTGGCAATGCCTTTTGGGCGAGAGATTTTACTCCTTTAGGATTTTATTACGGTGCCCAAGACAGTCTAGCATTTATGGATTTTACTTACTATCCAGGCAGAGCAAATGATGATTCGTTGGGAGTCTATTTACTGCCACAATTAGGATATAAGGTGTTCCAAACTTCTTTGATGAATGAAGGTGGAAACTTCTTTACGGACGGAAATAATAGAATACTAACTAGTAGTGCAATCATTGAATCAAATGCTGAAAATACTGGACAGGTATTCAATCTACGTCCAAATACGAACCCTATATATAGATTTAGATCACCACTGAATGCTACTCAAATACGAGATACCATGCGAAGACTTTTTGGGGTAGATTCAGTAAATATCTTACAACGATTACAACATGATGGAGGAACTGGTCATTTGGATTTGTATCTTCGTCAATTAGATGAAGAACGATTTATGACAACGGATTTCCCTGAAGTCTACAACAATCAGCAATTTCCAGATTATAATAGAGTTCGCAACAATATCCGTGTTTTAGGTACGATGAATGGTCCTTATGACAGAAACTATGAATTTCCAACAATTCCACTACCTACAAATGATGATGGATCGTATTCAACTCGTGGGACTGATTATACGCAAGATGCTAGGAACTATATCAATGGGATTCAAGTCAACAAGACCTTAATTTTTCCTACATATTCAAATACTACCTCAGGAAATAAAACTTTAGATGCTGAAGCCGTTGAATATTACAAACGTGCAATGCCAGGGTATAAAATTGTTCCGATAGATTCACGAATCTTATCACCTGGTGGTGGAGCTTTGCACTGTGTAACCATGCAGATTCCAGCGGAAAATCCACTTCGCATAGAATTTGCTCCTGTTAGAGGTACTTTCCCTGTGACAATGCAAAGCTACGACATCACTTCACGAATCACGAATAGAAGCGGTATCAAAGTTGCGAATTTTGTTTGGAGAAAAAAAGGAGAAGCTCAATGGCAAGAGATTTCGCTTTCCAATGAGGGTTCTTCTAATTTTTCTGGTCAGTTAGCTTTACAACAATTTGCTGAAAATGATGAAATAGAATATTACCTTCATGCTGAAAGCAACAATGGTAAATCAATAAATAAACCTATGTCTGCTCCAGATGGGTTTTATACTGTCAAAATTGGAAATATAACTTCTGTTAAAAATCCTGAATCATTTGATAACATCGCATCATTTGCAGTATATCCAAATCCAGTTAGTTCAAACGCAACAATCGAAATTACAGCCAATCAAGCAATAAAAACCACTGTTGATGTGATTGATAATCTTGGGAATATCGTTATGACTATATTCAATGGGTCTATTGAGAAAGGAACGCATTTTATACCTATTCAAGCCAATACTTTGGCATCAGGGATGTATTATGTTCGAATTGTATCCAATGAAAAACGTTCATTTATTCCAATTTCAATTCTTAAATAATTGCTTCGTTTAAATTAGAAGACACATTGTAATTTCCAAAATAGTGTGTCTTCTTTATTTTTAACCTTCTTTACCCTATGTTAACAAACAAAATTTTGATGGTTTCACCATTGCATTTTCGTTCCAATGAGGAAACTGCCTCTTCGAATACCTTTCAATCCTCAGAAACATATGAAGGTGATTTGTTGAGAACTGTTCAAAAAGAGACAAAGTTATCTCATGAATTATTGCATTATATAGGAGTTGAAGTAGTAGTTGTTCAAGATGCAAAGGATATTATAACTCCTGATTCTATTTTCCCGAATAATTGGTTTTCAACACATACAGAAATTTCTGAAAAACGAACGATTATTTTTTACCCTATGATGGCAAAAAATAGACGTTTAGAGCGAAGAGATGAACTAAAAAAATTTTTAATTGAACAAGGCAATTATGAAGAAGTGATTGATTTGAGTAGTTATGAAGAACAAGGATTGTATTTAGAAGGTACCGGAAGTCTTATTTTGGATAGGAAAAATAAAATTGCTTATGCTGCACTTTCCGAACGTACAAATATGGAAGTAATCAAAGAATGGGAGAAAATTACAGGGTATAAAACAATCACATTTTCCACAAAACATCCAAGTGGTGTGGCAATTTATCATTCCAATGTTTTAATGTCAATGGGGGTATCAACTGCTGTTATATGCCCGGATATTTTTGCAAATGAAGAAGAACGGTCTCTTGTTTGTTCATCATTACACACTACCGGAAAAGAAATAGTGGAAATTTCACTTGAGCAATTAGAGAATTTTGCAGCGAATATTTTATTAGTCCAAACTTCGAAGGGGTCTGCTATTTGGATATGCTCAGCCAGAGCGTTTGGAACGTTAACAGATGATCAAAAGCAACAATTACGCAAAGATGGAGAACTCCAAATGATTCCAGTCTCAACTATTGAAACTTTTGGTGGCGGAAGTGCAAGATGTATGGTCGCCGAATTGTTTTAATGTAATTTTATTTATGCAAAACGAATTGTTTTACAATTGCTAAATTCTCGTAATCCTTGGATTCCCATTTCTCTTCCAAATCCGGATTCTTTTATTCCACCAAATGGTAATCGTGCATCGGAGCGTAGAAAGTCATTGATTGCTATTGAACCTGTATGAAAATAGTTCAAAGCTAAATTTTGAGCATATTCTTCGTCTCTTGAGAAAATAGCTCCTCCTAATCCAAAGGAAGAATTGTTTGCTAATTCAAGTGCATGTTTGTCATTTTCTACTTCGATAATTTGTGCTACTGGACCAAATAACTCTTCATCGAACGAAGAAGTTGAAGGAGAAACATTTGTCAAAATAGTTGGTGGGTAAAAAAATCCTTTTTCCACAGGAATAAAACCTCCAAGAATACATTCAGCACCGCTTGTTATTGCTCGTTGTACTTGTGAATGTAAGCCATCTCGCAAATCTTTCCGAGCAATGGTGCCAAGATCAAAAGATTTCATAGGGTCACCATACGTTTTTTTTTCAAAAGCTGATTTCATACCTTCTATAAATGCACTAACTAATCGTTTGTGAACGATGAACCGTTTTGCACTAATGCAACTTTGACCAGTATTCAATAGTCTCGATGTAACACATGCATCAATTGCTCTTGTTAACTCTGCATCTTCAAGAAGGATATATGCATCAGACCCACCAAGTTCAAGAACACATTTTTTTACAGCTTTACCACAAAGACTAGCCACAATTTTTCCTGCATTAGTGCTTCCAGTTAAGGAAACTCCTTGAATTATTGGTGAGGAAATCAATTCGGCGACTGTTTCATTCGATACAAAACAGCTTTTAAAAATTGGTAAATCAATTGAACTTTTAGATATTACTTCAGTAAACAGTTTTTCGATAAAGAGTGAACATCTTGGTACATTGGGAGCATGTTTGAGTAAGATAGTATTTCCCATCAAAAGAGCTGGAATTGCACAACGTAAGACTTGCCAAAGCGGGAAATTCCATGGCATTATGAGTAAAATTACTCCAATTGGTTTATATGAAATAATAGTTTTTGTATCATCAATGGTATGTTCTTCTTCAAAAACTGACGGTTGAATCGTGGTATAATATTCACAAAGGGTTGTACACTTTTCAATTTCAGCTCGAGATTGATTGAGTGGTTTACCCATTTCCAAAGATATGAGTTCCGCAAGTGTTTCTTTTTTTTCTAAAAGTGCTGTCTTGAGATTTCCTAATAATGATTGTTTTTCATCGAGCAAAACTGTGCTCCACTGCTGTTGAGAATGCGACAATGTTTGAAGGAAACCGTGAATTTCAATCGGTGAAGTTACAGAGTATTGTTGAAATATTTCTTCGGTGTATGGATTGAGTGATTGATAGACTGGCGAACTCATAGTTTGAATAGAATATAATTTACAAATAAGAAAGAGAAAATTTGTACTTTTGTACTTTACAAAAGAATAGAATATCTTATCAAAAATATGGAATTATCTGCAGATACAAACGCTTTTCTTGATTATTTGGATTCTTTTTCAGGAGAGAATCTACGTAAACGAGGTGATATTGGCACAATTTTCGAATGTGGTGCAAGTTATGACAGTGGAGAATTGGTATCAAAAATAATAGTGAATGGAACATTCGTTTGGAATGTATTTTCCAAATTACGAACAATGACATCTGACCAAGAAGGCTATCAACATTTAGAACAAGAGTTTGCAAAAGGTCTCAATGATTTACGAACAGACATCGCTGATTTACTCACTCCAGTTGATGATACTACTTACAATCGGTTTGAAGAAATTTATTTTGGAATGACCCAAGGAGTTATACGCAACATAGTTGATTTATCCCATGATTTGAGCGTAGTGAAAAAAGTACAGAACCAACAAAAATACGAATCATAAAAACAATGCAAAATCCATATAAAGAACTTTGGGGATTAGACCCTTCAATAGTTTTTCTCAATCATGGTTCATTTGGGGCAACACCAAAATCAATTTTAGCAACACAAGCTCGATGGCGTTCTACAATGGAAGAAGATCCAGTCTATTTCAATATGGAAATTCTCCCACAAATGATACGTAACTCTGCTGAACGATTAGCCACATTTTTACATACATCAGCAGAACAACTTGTTTTTGTTGATAATGCAACAACAGGTGTGAATGCAGTACTTAGATCGTTATTGCCTGTACTTCGACCTTCTGATGAAATTGTCACAACTTCACATGTATATGGTGCTGTTTGGCAGACATTGCAGTATCTTCGCGATTCTACAGGTGTACGATTGGTGACAGCTGAAGTGCCATTTCCTATTTCACATAATGATGAAGTTATAAACGCTGTAAAATCTGCTCTTACACCAGCAACGAAATTAGTAGTTGTAGACCATATCACCTCTCCTACAGGAATTTTATTCCCCATTGAGGAAATTATACGAATTTGTCAAGAAAATGAAATATATACACTCATTGATGGAGCTCATGCTCCGGGAAATGTACCAATCAATTTAGATGAATTGCAACCAAGTTGGTACACTGGAAATTGTCATAAGTGGATGTGTGCACCAAAGGGAACTGCATTTCTTTGGACTTCTAAGGAAATGGCTCCATTTACTCATCCAACCGTTATTTCCCACAACTATAAAACAGGTTTTATCCCTGAATTCGATTGGACAGGAACAAAAGATTTGACTTCTATTTTATGTTTGCCAGATGTCTTAGATTTGATTCAAGAGTGGGGTGGGGTGGAGGAAATCACAAGGAAAAACAAAGAGTTATTACTCAAAGGAAGAGATATCCTTACTTCTTCTTTAGGTATTGAAGCACCAGCATCGGTATCATTTCTAACAACAATGGCGACATTGCCATTGACTTTTGAAATTTCACCCAATGAAGAGGCTAAGTTACAGTTGAACAAGCGACTTAGAAGCGAACGTTCTATTCAAATGCCATTTATGCCATTTAATAACAAGATGTGGTTTAGGATTTCAGCGTTTTTGTATAATACTGAGGATGAATATCAGTATTTGGCAGAATCATTGCCTACACTATTTTGATTTAGGCTCTAGTAACTTTTCAACATTTTCAATAAATGTTGCAACTTCATTTTTCGTTCCTTTTCCAGCAGTAGTAATGGCGATTTTTTCGTCAGAACCAACAAAATAAAGATTAGGTACTTCTGCTTTGCACTGATAATATCTATAGGTGTCACCCTCCCAATCCAAATATAATGGATAGTTGTATTTGTCTCTAATACCACTACGAATCATTCCATGGACAAATCCTGGAGCAGAACTTACCTCAGCAACTGGAACAAATTTAACTTTTGAACCTAACGCTTTTTGGAGCGGTTTGACCCAATTGTCCACAAAATCACTTCCGGCTCTATCGCTTAAAATGATAATCGTTGGTTTCCCTTTGAACGATGTCCAATAATGTGTGTTGTCATGCTGATCACGCAAGGTGAAATTATAGGCTTTTTTCCCAACCATTTTCTCGTTAGAAAACGTGTTAGTACAAGTAACAACAACTGTAAATACGGAAAGAAGAATTGCTTTTATCACGACAATAAACAAAAAATTCGACAAAGGTTCCATTTTGAATAATGTTACCATAAGTCGAATTTTTTAAAAAAATATTCTATTTTACGATTTTGCAGCCATCATTTTTTTGTAATCATCAACAAATGCTTGGACGCCACTGGTTGTTAATGGATGATTTAATGTTTGCATCAATACTTTATAGGGTACTGTAGCAATGTGAGCTCCGGCTCTTGCACATTCTAATACATGAAGTGGATGTCGAAGTGATGCAGCAATAATTTGGGAATCTAAACTGTGTAAATCCCAAATCTCAGCTGTATCTCGAATTGCTTGTATTCCTTCTGTTGAAATATCGTCTAATCTTCCAACAAAAACACTTACATATGTAGCTCCAGCATTATGGGCAGCAAGGGCTTGGTTAGCAGTAAATATTAAAGTAACATTCGTTGGGATTTCTTGTTGAGCCAATCGTCGAACAGCAGAAAGTCCAGCAGGAATCATAGGGATTTTAATAGTAGCTTCCGGAAACCACTTCAATATTTCATCTGCCTCTCGTAACATACCATCAGTATCAGTTGAATTTACTTCAACAGAACAATGACCACCAACTGAGGCATGAATTTCTTTTATAATTTGTTTTACATCAAGTGATGGATCCTCTTTTGCGAGTAAGCTTGGATTCGTAGTAACACCACTTAAAAATCCTAACGAAGCTGCATGCCGAATGTCTGAAAGATTTGCTGAATCAACATAAAATTGCATTGAATTCTCCTAATTTAAATAATTGGTAAAGTTTTTGTGGATGTAATAATTTCAACAAAAATACGTAATTCGAAGCAAAGAGTACGTTGAATTTTCATAATAATTGAAAAATAGCAAGATTAATTCTCATATTTCAGAAGAATTAAACGTAAGCGTTTTTTACTTTGTCTTAATTTACGTATAATTGTATTCGATTTATCGTACTCAAATTTCTCTACCATTAACGAGGTACCATAATGGCAAAAAAAATCCTTACGGTGATCTACTGTTCTTTGTTTATTTCAGTTGCGTCAGTTGTATCAGCTTCCGCTACTGTAGAAACAACTGTTGGTTCGAAAACCCAATTCATTTCAAAAGATACATTGCTTCCTTCAAAGCCGTTCTTATCGCCGGAAGAGGTTACCTATATCAATGAAACATTAGAATTTTCGAAGCAAAAATATCTACGTGGTTTGACGTATTTAGAACAAAATGACACACTATCTACTGCAAAGTTTTTTGAAGAAGCTCTTACCGCTTTGAATGAGCTTGTTACGTATTCGGGTATTACTCTTAATGAAGATTTTATAGATTTGGCACAAACCATTGTGGAAGATTATGAAACCTACATTCAGCGTATTGACTTGTTACCAACAAACTCTTCAGTTGTTACGTTAAGAAATTTTCTTTTTCAAGAATCAAGTGATTATAACGAAGCATACGAACAAGAAGTACTATTTAATCCTAAAAGAAAAGAACAATTTACAGAAGTTCCAAAAAAACAAACAGTACAAGCAGGCCCTACAGAGTTATTGGTTGTGAATGAACATGTTGAAAAAAATATCGAATTTCTAACCAAAAATAACGCAGGAAAACGATTTTTGACCGATGTACTCACCCGTTCTGGTCGTTGGTTTCCAATGTACAAACGTGTTGCCGCAGAAGTAGGAGTACCTGAAGAAATCATTCACTTATCTATGATTGAATCTCGATTGAACCCTACAATCGAATCTCCAGCAAAAGCAGTTGGATTGTGGCAATTCATTCGTTCTACAGGAGAAATGTATGATTTGAAAGTAACTCCTTGGGTAGATGAACGAAGAGACCCTGAAAAAGCAACTCGAGCGGGGTTGACGCATTTGAATGACTTATACAATCGTTTTGGTGATTGGCATTTGGCACTTGCAGCATACAATTGTGGTCCAGGTGGAGTTCGTAAAGGTATGAGAAAAGCTGGTTTGGGAGACAATGCTTCCTTTTGGGATATTAGAGATAATTTACCAAAAGAAACGCGGAATTATGTCCCATTATTCATAGCGACAAGTTTGGTTGTTGCTAATCCTGATCAGTATGGTGTTGATATTTCCTCAATCAATTATGACAAAGAGTATAAATTTGATACATATACTGTTCGTGAACCAATTACATTGGCTGTCATTGCAAAATGTGCAAGAACTACGGAAGAAGAAATTCGAGAATTAAACACAGAATTGTTACAAGGTATCACTCCTCCAAACGCAAAAGCCTATAGAATTAGAATACCTCAAGGTTCAATGGCGACATTTGCCGCAAATTTTGAAAAATTAACTCCAGAAGAAAAAGCTCCTTGGTTTTATCATACTGCCCAAAAAGGCGAGACGGTTCAATCTATTGCAAAGATGTATACACTCTCACCAATTGAACTTGCAAATCTAAATGAATTAAGTTCATACAAAAACAAATTGCAAGATGGCAAGGATATTCGTATTCCTATGTCTAGAATTGGAATGAAGGGCATGGTAATAGCGAAGCAAGAGACTTTATCAAATGATAATCAATCGGAGACAACTAAAAATGCCACTCAATCGACAATTTTCCAAAAAAAGAACACATCTGCTGGTGAAGAAGCTACTACTTCGCAAAAACAACAGAATGTAACGAAAGAAACGACAAAGGTTCAATCGAAAGAAGTTGCATCGAAAGAAGTGGTCAGTAGTTCAAAAAAATGGATTACTCATGTTGTTCGTGATGGTGAAACCTTGTATTCGATTTCGAAATTGTATGGCTCAAGGATAACAGATATTCGTACTTGGAATAAATTGCCATACAATAGCGATGTATTGAAAAAAGGAACGGAAATAAAGTTAGAATTTACTGGAATTGCATCAAAAAGTACCGGTGAATCTTCAAAAGAAACAGATGTAGCTACAATATTACATACTGTTAAAAAAGGTGAGACACTTACAAAAATTGCTGCAAAACATTCTACTTCAATAGATGTTTTGGTAAAGTTAAATAAATTGAAATCCAGTGAAACATCAGTCAAATTAGGACAAACACTCAAGGTGCCTGCTCCAATGAAAAAGACTTCTAAGAAGCAAGGAATTGCAGACAACAAAAAAAAAAATCCGGACCTCCTCGAAAAAATCGGAAACGTAGGTAAAAACAACCAATATGTTGTTCGTCAAGGGGATACTCTCTATTCAATTGCGAAAAAGTTTGATACGACGACAACCATTATTAAAAAAGTTAACAACTTATCTTCTGACAATGTTAGCATAGGTCAGGTCATTACGATACAATAGCATACAATATATATATGAAAGCAATAATTCCTGCTGCAGGAATAGGAACCAGATTACGTCCTCACACTTTTTCGCAACCAAAAGCTCTTTTGAATGTTGCTGGAAAACCAATCATTGGTCATATTTTAGATAGTGTGATTGCAATTGGAATTGTTGATATTATTATTATAGTAGGCTATAAATCTGAGGCAATCAAAAACTATGTTGCAAAGAACTATTCTGTCAATGTTACCTTTGTTTTTCAAGAGCATCGAGAAGGATTGGGACATTCATTATGGGTTGCAAAAGACTTTATTGACCCTAATGATCAATTGTTAGTAATTCTGGGAGATACCATAATAAAAGCTCCTTTGGATACAATGGTTGGAAGTTCTAGTCATATGATTGCAATTCAAGAAGTTGCAGACCCTCGTAGATTTGGTATTGTAGAATTAGAGACATCTACGAAAAAAGTTAATAAATTTGTTGAAAAACCACAAAATCCAACCAGTAACAGTGCAATTGTAGGATTGTATTATTTTTCATCTGCGAAAGTTCTGATGGAAACTTTGGATTCTAATATCAAAAACAACGAACGAACACTTGGTGAGTTTCAATTAACAGACGCATTGCAGAAAATGCTGGAAAAAGGTGAAAACTTTTCAGCTATTGAAGTTAGTAAGTGGTTTGATTGTGGAAAACCAGAAACCTTGCTTGCGACCAATGCGTATCTTTTAGAAACAACTGAATTAACAAATGTATCCTTAGATCATTCTATTGTCATTCCTCCTGTGTATATTTCACCAACTGCTACGATTAGAAGATCAGTTATAGGTCCTCATGTTACCATTTCTGACAACGTTGTTATTGAAGATTCTATTTTGAAAAATTCCATAGTGAATTCTAATGCAGAAGTTTCTTCATCTTTGTTAGAAAATTCAATAATTGGGGAATATGTAGAGTTGACAGGTACCTTTACTTCTGTTAATGTTGGAGATTCAAGCATCATTTTAGCAAAATAATCTCAACAAAATTCCAATAAAATCACATTCTATACGTTGCAACAACGATATAGAATTTACGCTTTTCAAGCATTTATCAACCTTACTATACTTGAATGAGTACCTACCTTTTTACTTCAGAATCAGTTTCTGAGGGACATCCAGATAAAATTTGTGATCAAATTTCCGATGCTGTCTTAGACGCAATTTTCAGCCAAGATCCTATGGCCAGAGTTGCATGTGAATGCTTTGCAGCTACTGGACTTTTGGTTGTTGGTGGTGAGATAACTACCGATTCATACGTTGATTTACAAACAGTTGTTCGAGAGACAATTCGCGAAATCGGTTACACGAAACCTGAATATCGTTTCGATGCTGACTCATGTGCAGTTGTTAATGTAATCAATAAACAATCACCAGATATTTCGATGGGTGTAGATACAGGTGGTGCAGGTGATCAAGGAATAATGTTTGGGTATGCTTGTTCTGAAACTCCAGAGTTAATGCCAGCTGCATTGATGTATTCACATAAAATACTTCAAAAATTGGCGTATATTCGTAAACACGAATCAAACAAAATGCCGTATTTACGCCCTGATTCTAAATCTCAAGTAACGTTAAAATACTCTGATACAGGAGAAATATTAGGTGTTGATACTGTTGTTGTTTCTGTTCAACATGACCCGTCTGTAAAACGTGAACGGATTATTGAAGATGTTCAAAATCATGCAATCTTTCAAACAATTCCTCAAGAATTATTAAGTTCAGATACAAAATATCATATAAACCCAACTGGGAAATTTGAAATTGGTGGACCTCATGGTGATACTGGTTTGACCGGTAGAAAAATCATTGTTGATACGTATGGTGGTAAAGCACCTCATGGTGGTGGAGCATTTTCTGGTAAAGATCCAACCAAAGTAGACAGATCTGCAGCATATGCTGCTCGTCATTTGGCAAAAAATGTCGTTTCTGCAGGTTTGGCGACTGAATGTACTATTCAACTTTCCTATGCAATTGGCGTTGTTGACCCGGTTTCTATTTTTGTTAACACCAATGGAACTGGTAAAATTGCCGATACAGTCATTGCAGATTTTATTCTAAAAAATATAAATTTAACTCCACACGGAATCATCGAACGTTTCGCTTTGAGACGTCCAATTTACCAACAAACGGCATCGTATGGCCACTTTGGTAGAAATGAATTTCCATGGGAACAAATTAACCTTGTTGATTTGTTTAAGACTATCTAAAACTTTTAATCATTAACCGATAAAGAAACATATGTCAGGATTGCCTCCAAAAAAAGCTACAGGACAATTTCACGAAAAAGAAGGTGTCTATTGCGTACGAAATTTAGACTTAGCTGAAGAAGGAAAATTACTTATTGAATGGGCGGAAGCTCACATGCCTGTTTTGATGAGTTTACGTGATAAATACAAAAAAACTCAACCTTTTAAAGGGTACAAAATAGCAGGATGTTTGCACGTAACGAAAGAAACTGCTGTATTAATCAAAACATTTATTGATGCAGGTGCAGAATTAACTTGGTCTGGTTGTAACCCACTTTCAACAAATGATGCTGTTGCAGCCGCTTTAGCTGCTGAAGGTGTTTCTATTTTTGCATGGTATGGTAATCATGAAGATTTCTACTGGTGTATCGATAGAACCTTAGATTTCCGTCCGCATTTAACTTTAGATGATGGTTGTGATTTAATAGATACTGTTCACGAACGTTACGAAGATTATGCAAAAACAGTTGTAATTGGTGGTAGTGAAGAAACGACTACTGGAGTACAACGTCTTCGTGCAAGAAGTGCAGCTAATAAATTATACTACCCAGTAATTGCTGTAAATGACGCAGAAACTAAATGGGATTTTGATAATGTGTATGGTACTGGTCAATCAACCATTGATGGTATTATCCGCTCAACTTCCATTATGTTAGCAGGTAAAACATTTGTTGTTGCTGGTTATGGACACTGCGGTTCAGGTGTATTGAAACGTGCTAAAGGTATGGGTTCAAACACTATTGCAACGGAAGTGAAAGCAACAGCTGCTATCAAAGCTACATTGGAAGGTCATGAAGTAATGACGATGGATGAAGCAGCAAAAGTTGGTGATATTTTCTGTACAGCAACTGGTGTGAAAGACATCATTCGTAAACATCACTTCGAATCAATGAAAGATGGTGCAATTGTTTGTAACACAGGTCACTATGATGCCGAAATCAACATCAAAGAATTAGAATCAGTTTCTGTTAGCAAAAGAACAATTCGTCCAAATTGTGAAGAGTATCTTTTAAAAAATGGAAAAAGAATCTATTTACTTGCTGAAGGTCGCTTGGTGAATTTGGTTGCTGCTGAAGGACACCCATCAGAAGTTATGGATATGTCATTTGCAAATCAATTCCTTTCTCACGTTCGTATAATTGAATCTCATAAATCAGGAAACCCACTTCCTGTTGAAGTGATTGACATTCCTGAAGAACAAGATCAATTTATTGCTGCTACAAAATTAGCTACGATGGGTATTACTATTGATGTTTTGACCGAAGAGCAAGTGAAATATATGAATGATTATAACGCTGGAACCTAATTCCTCTTCGTAAATTCAACTGTTTTTTTAAGTGTTGTGCAATTATCTATTGATTGTACAGCACTTTTTTTTATCTTTACACTTCTGTAGAAAAGTATACCCATTTTAATCGCATCAAAATGACAATCATTGAATCGCTAAAACAACGAAAAGTAACCACAAGAACCTTGCAAGAAATGAAAGAAGCTAAGAAGAAAATTACTTCTTTGACTGCTTATGATGCACTGACTGCTCGAATTTTAGATGAAGCAGGTATTGATATGCTTTTAGTAGGTGATTCTTTAGGTAACGTAGTACAAGGACACGAAACTACCATCCCAGTAACTATTGATGAGATTATATATCACACAAAAGCGGTTATACGTGGAGTAAAACGTTCATTGGTTGTAGCAGATATGCCGTTTATGTCTTACCAAGTTGATGCCAAAGAAGCATTCAGAAATGCAGGTCGATTACTCAAAGAAGCTGGTGCTGAGGCTATAAAACTCGAAGGTGCTACGTCTAATGTTTTAGATTCAGTGTATAATATGACAAATAGCGGAATTCCAGTTTTAGGACATTTGGGACTTACTCCTCAAAGTATTCATAAATTTGGCTCTTACAAAGTTCGAGGAAAAGATGAGGAAGAATCAGAAGCAATTCAACAAGCAGCAAAAAATCTTGAACAAGCTGGTGCATGTGCTATCGTCTTAGAAAAAATTCCTGCTACTTTAGCAGCAACTATCTCAAAAGAATTGTCAATACCAACAATTGGAATTGGTGCCGGTGTTGGATGTGATGGTCAAATCTTGGTTTATTCTGATATGCTTGGCTTAACTGTTGATTTCAATCCACGGTTTGTCCGAAAATATATGACTATGTATGAAAATATGCTCTCTGCTACAAAAAACTATATTGATGACATTGAACAAGAACAGTTTCCGAATGAACAAGAAAGTTATTAAGTCACTTTTGCTACTTATTGTCTGTTGTTGTTTCCTTAGTTGTAATTCAAACAATATTACAGATCCTTCGCAAGTGGTTTTTCCTGAAAAAAATATTAGTTATATTACGCATGTTCAACCATTTCTTACCTTAAGTTGTGGATTAGGTGGGTGTCATTCCGATGAAAGTAGAGCAGGAAATTTGCGAGTTACTGAATACACCTATGTGATGATTGAATATCCCGGACTTGTGGCTACCAATCTACCTCCTGAACAAAATTTACTCATTCAATTACTCGAAGGAAAGGTAAATCACTTCGCGTGGAATATATCACAAAGAGTAAATCAAAATCAAATTGATGGAATCAAACAATGGATTCGAGAGGGTGGATTAAACAACTAATTTGCTTATCGTTGTAAGATGATTTGCTTTTGGAATGTTTCACCATATTGAGTTTTCACAACAAGAAAATATGTTCCGTTCCCATTCTGTCCTAACGGCATACTGACTTCGTGCTCCTGATTTGGAGTTAATTGTCTTCGCACTGTAGTTAGTGGCACACCGAGTAGAGAATAGAGCTCAATATCTACAAATTGTTCACCTGTCGATAATAGTGAAATATCAAGAGATGGACTTGTCACAATCGGATGAGGTATTGCAACCGTAGCTGTTGGCAAATAATCTAACCCACCTCTAATACCACAAACATTAATTAGAAATGACCCATTTTTGAAACTGGTATTTACTCTCTTTGTTGTTCTTGGGGTTATAGATAGAAACTTCAATGGTGTTCTATCTGGTTTGTTCAATAACGCTCTTGTAACAATCCTTGCAAGTTGCATTGGTTGACGACCCAAATCGAAGGTTTCATTCTGTGGCACAGAAAAAGTGAGTATATCATTTTGAAACACATAAGGAATAAATCTTGGTGGAAATGTCCAAGGAAGTAAAATTCCTTTTGGAGAAAGTAAACGCTCATCAAATGAAATTGCAAAATCAATCGAATCAATTTTTGCTTTAGATAAACTATCGTACAAAAAAAGTGGAAAAATAATTTCTTCACCGGGCATACCAGTTTTGTCTTCCAATCCAAATGCTGCGGAGTATTCTTCAAATGGAACAGTTGCAGTAACATCTACAAACAGTGAATCTGTACAAACCGATTGTAACGAGAGTTGTAAACGAGCTGTTGAAGTACCTTCGACAGTTGCGGTAAAAACGACTTTCAATTGGTACGAAGAATCTGGCAAAATTGTAATTGGAAAGTCTAAAGGATTCGTACGAAAACCGAATTCTGTATAATCAAAAATACCTTGAAGAATGGTAATAGGATTTGTTGATGTATTTGTAAGTAGAATCGAATCCGTTCGAACTTCATCCATCCACAGTGTCACAAAATCTATGGTGTTTTTAGACATTGTGATAGTTGGATGTTGGTACAAAGTTTGAACTTGAACGACAATTAGATTACCACATATTCTTGACCTATAGGTAAATGTTGCAGTATACAATCCTTCCGAAACTGACTCAAAATTTGTTGGGTTATTCGAAAGCGAAAATAATGCTGAATCACTTCCATGAATTAATAATTCAGTTGGAGCTATCCAATGAGGTGAGAGTACAGATAATGATGGAATAAAATCCAACGTATCATTCAAACTACCGGAATTAACCAACAATTTTGAAATTGTTTGAATAGAATCGCAGATATGAACAATCCCAAAATCAATGAGTGTATCTTCTATTGTTGTATTTGTTCGATAATAACTTGCATTGACAACGACTATAATAGGTTTATCGGAATTAGCAGTATTGATGATTATCGTATCATTTTGAACTCCTTCTTGTGTTGCGGTGAAGCAAACAGACATCGACAGTGTTTCTTCTGCTCGAATGAGCGTACCAATTACAAATGGATTTATCAAAGTAACAGGATTTGTAGAATTTGAGATGATTTGAACACTTTTTATTGTGTCGGGTGCAATTCCTTGATTGATAATTGAAAGTGGTTTGCAAACAGTTGAAGTAGAACAGCGTTGTTCTAAATTCATAATAGAATCAGATGCAGAAAGCATAGACCCAACACCACGAATGACAACGGGTATTTGCAGTGGTTGTGTACAATTTTCAGATGTTGAAACAATTTCAATTGTCGATTGAATAGTTTCTCGCAAACTTGCAGTGTATTTGTACAAAATAGAAAAAGTATCATTTGGTGCGACAATTTTTGGGTTTTTAGGAAATACAATTTCCAATTTTTGATTTGTCGGTACAAATGATATTGAGTTCACTTCAACCGGTATATTGCCAACATTTGTGATAATAACAGAAGCAGAATCGAACGAAGACTGAATAATTTGATGAGTTATTGTTGATGGAGACGCCAATAGCACTCCTTCCTTGCCAAAAACAGAAGCGACAATAAATTTTTCAGAAGCGCAATTATTCGATACTAACCAAATTGTATCACGAATCAATCCTCGTTGTTGAGGATGAGCAGTAACGACTATTCTTGCAGAATCTTGAGGAGGAATTAGAACTGGAAAGTTTCCGAATACTGGCGTAAGAATAAAATTAGTTGTATCGTAATCAAAAGGGACAAAATCTGACGAGACCACCCCATTGTTGTAAATGGTAACTGTATCCGATTTATACGATTGAACACAAATCGAGTCAAAATCAAGATTTTTTTTGTCACTGGCTAAATCAGGAGCTCCCCAAAACCCTAATAAAGTTCCTTTGTAAATAGCCATATTACCACGTACTTTTGTTGAGTCATTGGTGAAAAACTCTAACTGTGCCGACACATTTCCAGTGAACGTAGAAAGGAATTTTATAATCAAATAAATACTATCGTTTGGAGCAATTTTCTTGGAAAGTAATGAATTTGTGCCATCAGAAAATGACACTAACTCAAATGCAGTTGATTGTATACCAAGTAAACGAGGATTGTTTATTATTAGCGTGTCATTTCCAGTGTTTTTTATTAGGATTGAATCCAAGGAAACCTGATCGCATGTGCTTCGAAATTTAAGTGTATCTTCTGCAGTAATAATAGCAGATTTTCCATAGACAAATAAATGTTGATAAGAACTATTATTACAAGGCTCAACTTTAAAGCTATATCTGGTTGAAATCCAACCAGTATCCAAAGGAATCACAGAATAAACGATGTTGATTGAATCTCTTGGTGGAACACGTAACGTTGGAGGAGATAAATATAAAATAGAAGAACTTCCTGAGTCTTTTGTAACTGTAGATATATTTTCTTCTACATTGCCAGTATTATACCACAAAGCATTCACATATTGCAATGTGTTGCATTGTGTAGTGTCAAAAAACACTATTGTATCAGCGGGAATGGATTTGCGTGTTGTAGCGTCTCCAGTGGCTGTTACAGTATACGATTCACCAGAAGAAAAGGCAATTTGTAGGGTGCAAGTTTTTGGACCCTCAGAAGTTGGTTGAAAAAGTAACCCAATGGAGCGTTGTTCGCAATTGCCTATTGCAAAGGGTTGTTGGTCTTGATTGACTATTAAAAAGGCATTATCATCATTGGTAAGTAAGGTTGTTGTAACAGTAACGTCGCTAAAGGAAGTATTCACTGCTCCAACCAATTCCAATTTTGAACCGGGAATACAAATGGTTCCAAAATCAATTTGATTTCTAGAAATTGTTCTTGAGGCAGGGGCTAATCGAAAGACTCCATTACCGACAACCCATCCATTATTATCTTCCACAAAAAATACATCGTCTAAATCAGCTGTACCAATTCCACAATTTTTTAAATGCCAAGAAATACCTGCATTTTCTGTGTAGTAAATTGCACCGCCCAATCCACATCCCCACGCAGTAACGCTATCTAAAACAAATGTGCCAAACATATTCGTAGGAACATTAAACGTTCGCCATGTTAGCCCTGAGTCAATTGAAAATCGTAACGAACCATTGGTACCACCTGTGCAATTATCTCCAGCAGTTGGAACAGCCATTGACCCATTAACAAACGTAATTTCTTCTTGCCATCCAACATCACCAGTTGTCGCAGCGATATTCCATGTTCTCCCACTATCAAGAGACTTCCAAATTCTACCACTGGAAGAAGCAAATCCAACACCATCTGATAATAGAATTGCATCGGTTAAACCTGTATTGGGTACGGAATATTGCGATGTCGACCACGTAGTTCCACCATTCGTAGTAATATTAAATCGTTGGTTTGTATCACAACCACCACCGATTGCAATTCCGTAGTCTTCTGAAAGGAAATATAATCCCCACAATCCACCACCTAAACCATTGCTTATACTTGTCCAAGTAGCTCCACCATCAATAGATTTGAATATGCCATCTGGGCCACTTGTATATCCAATTGAAGGTGAAACAAAATGAATTGATTCAAGCATAGCTCCATTGAGAATGGTAGAGCCTATCCAAGAAATTCCACCATCTGTTGTTCGAATGGTTTTGCCACTATAACCACATGCCCATCCAAATAATGGATCGGAAGGTAGAAAGTAAATGTCTAAATAATAATCAGTGGGAAGATTGTACTCTGGCTGAATATTCGTCACTTTTTCCCAACGTTGTGCAAATACACTCTGAAGGGTACATGTACTCATTAAAAGTAAGGTGAGAAACAGAATATTCCGAATTACAACCATGACCTAAGCGGGATATTGATTTATCAGTGAATGGTAAAAATAGCAAAAAAAATGTAATAGTCAAAACTTCTTGAAAAAATAACTGATTTTACAAAAATACTGAATAGAGTAAACGAGCGTTTACTCCTTGTTCTGGTACCACATCTTTAATGCGATTCAAATGATTTCTATATAATTGATTTGTTGCATTAAGAACTGAAAATGAAAGTGTATGTAAAGAAGAGTTCCATTGAAAATGATATTGAGCTTTGATATGTAAGAGTGTATAACCGGAAGTTTCAGTTTCAAATTCACCTAAATTCCTTTGTGCTAATCCATTGGTAAGACCGATACTTGTTTCCAATGAGTTATACCGAAATACACAATCTATGGTTGATATTAATGGTGGTATTCGAGGAACATACTGTTGAGACTCTATAAATCGTGCATACGTGTAAAACGAATTTGTACTGAGATTAAAATACTTGCTCAATTTCAATTCTACTTGGAATTCATATCCTAAAAACAAAGCATCTTGTCCAATATAGCGGTATAAAAACAAATCATTTCTTCGTAAAGATCGTTGACCGGTATTAACAGGAATAATAAAATTTTGAAAATGAGTACCATATATAGACATTTTCGAAAAAAGTGTTTCATTCGATAAGGTCGTAAAAATCTCAAATGTGGTACCTATTTCTTGCTCCAAAGAAGCATTGCCTACATCATAAGAATATGCCGCAAGATGAGGTCCTTCCGAGAAAAGTTCTTCCGTCATTGGTGAACGAAAAGTACGTAAGAATCTACTACCAAATGAAAAATCTTTGTGCTTGTTATAAACAATCTCAACTGCTCCAGAAAGGTTTGCAAACAACTTGTTTTCGATTTTCCCAGCAACGGAAGAATCGTTGACAAAAGGAAGTATCGAACGAACATCATATCGTAATGACATATCAAAGGAAAATCTATCTTTCTCAATAGAATGGTATAGCATCATTGCAGAAGAATATTCATTTGTATTCGGAGTAAAGGTGAATCCTCCGCTTTGGAAATTTCTGTGTTCAAACCAAAGTCCAACCTTTGTTTTTGAATCTTGTAGAGAAGTAGAAACATCACTTAATGCAGTCAAGGAGGTTGTTTTCAATGAAAAAGACATACCTACACGACCATTTGCTTCAATTTCTTTGTGAAAATAATCTATAAAACTCCCTAATACTTCAATGTGTGAGAATGTTTGTTCAGGGAAAAACATCTCACTTTTCGTCTCGATTCGAGATTTCATCATTGATACTGTTACTCCATTCGGATGACCAAGAATAGAATCAGGAGGAATACCGTAATCATTGGCAAAAAAGGAAAATCCACCACCAACATATCCTCTATCACCAAAAAAGGTTCCTCCAATTGATGTGTTCAACATTGACGATTGAGTATTTCTCAATAAACCTAATGGTGTAAAATAGGGTTGATTATTCTTATAAGAAGCATCTCCACGTAACGAAAACTTTGAAAAAGGAATTTCAATTTTACCAGATAATGAGGCTAATCTACTAACGGACTCACCATATAGCAACGTTGAAGCTTGAATGTCTGTTGGAAGAACTGTTGGAATGGTATTCCTTGTAACATTGATAACACCACCTGTAGAATTTGAACTATAGAGAAATGCCATAGGTCCACGAATGACTTCTATATGATCAATCGATTGGGGATCAATAGAAACAGCGTGGTCTGCTGATGTAGCAGACATATCCCCACTTTTTTGTCCATCTTCAAAAAGCAAAACCCTATCCATACCCATTCCTCGTAATGTCGGACGAGAAGTAGAAGCACCCATTGATTGTACTGAAATACCCGGTATGTTTTTCATTGTTTCACCAATAGTAGAAGTGAGATTTTTTCGTAAAAAATCACCAGATACAAGAATATCTGATTCACCTTGTCGGATACCATTGTGAAAATGGTCATCTTCAACTAAAACTGTTTTCGTTGAAAATGTAGACGAAAGTAAGGAGATGGTTAGACTTGTAGTATCAAAATTGAGAGTAGAGATAGTTTGTTTGGATTCTTTATAAAGAGGATGTGAAAATATCAAATCAAACTTTTGTGAAAAAGGAATTTGAGAGATGAAATAACCACGTTTATCGGTTTTTACAGAAATATTTGAGGGTAAGAACAAGACAGTACATTGTGATATAGCAATACCAGAAATAGAATCTTGTACATACCCTCGAATAACATGATTTTGCGAAAAAAGAACAATGGATTGAAAGAAACAAAGTACAAAAACTACAAATAGTATCAATCTCATTGTATCAAGGAACAATCTTATCGTACTGCAATATAGATTGGTGCAGAAACAAAATCTGCATGATCATCATGGAATAGTGATACACGTAAGGATGTAGTTCCTACTGAAAGTCCTTTGACCGTGAAATTCCATTTATTTGAGATAGTTTCTGAGGCGATTGCACCATTGCCAAGTGTTAGTTTCATTGAAATTTCATCATCAGATGGAGTAAAAAGTTCATTTTTGTCATCTAAAAACTTGACAGTATACACTTTTGATACCGAATCAATCTTTACATGAATAGAGTCAGAAGGGTTCCCATTTTGAACTCTCAATACTTCCATATTATTAGAATCAAATAGAACAAGACCAAAGGCCTCTGCATGATCTCCATGTTCATGTGAATGAGAACAAGAAAACAAGAATGTTGAAACTAAAGCAATTACAATAAAAAGGGTAGTTTTCATCAAATTTCCTCAAATTATGTTGAAATATAAATGCAAATATATGCAAAATGCAAGTAACTTGCAAATAAGATGAAGCATTATAATGATTTTAGGAAATCAAGTGTCTTTTTTGTGTGCATTTTCCAGGTATGTTTTTCTATAGCTTCTTTCCTAGCTGCAATAGCAATACTTTCACGTAGTTCTTTATCTGTATACAAAGTATACAATGAAGCTGTTAATTGCTCAACATTACCCGGTTCTGTGAGAAGTGCTGTTTCTTCATGTTGAAGAATTTTCCCTAATTGCTCCAAATCTGAGGCAATAATCGGTTTTGACATAGACATATATTCGAACAGCTTAATTGGTGAACAGAAAAATTTTGAGTTATCGGGATTATTGATATTTGGTGATACCAATACATCACATGCTGCCAAATAGAATGGTCCTTGTTCTTGTGGTACTAACCCTGATAGAATGACAGAATCTTGAATTGAATACTGTTCTATAACTTGTTGTACTAATGGCATTGTTTTACCATCACCTACTAAGAGCAAGGCAATTTTACCACGTAACTCAGGTTTTTGTTGTAAGAGTTTTCCAAAAGCTTCTGTTAGTACTTCGGTACCATGCCAAGGACCAAATGTTCCTAAAAATCCATAGACGAATTTATTTTGTAAAGAATATTGAGTACGGATTTTATCGGCATCTATATCAGGTGAATACAAATCAGGATGGACCCCATTGGGGTTGACAAAAATTCTTTCAGCCCCTATACCCCGTGAAATTAATTCTTCTTTGAGTACTTCACTGACAACGACAATAACATCTGCATGTTGCAAATTAAGCAGTTCAATTGAGTGCATGAGTGAGTTATGAAGTAATTTCCGTCCATTCCACTTTTCTGCAATCCAAACAAAAGAACCGTTGTATTCACACACAAACGGAACTTTATATTTATACTTTAGATATATACCAAAAAAATTACCTAAGGAATATCGTTGGTAGATAAACGAAGGTTTTTGTTTTGGTAAAGAAGAAATAGATTGTTGCAATTGAAGATTATACAACAAATCAGGCATTTCAGGAACATTCCCACATGTAGTGTAATTAGGTTCTATAACAGTAAAATTATCATCAGATGGTACACCAACCAAATAATCAGAACTTATTACATTTGTTGTTACGTTGTTCATTCTAAATCCAGTAATATCTCCTTGAAGATGGGAAACAGAACCGCCACCTTTTACACCAAACCAATGGTCTGTTCGCAAAAACAAACAAGAATCTATTTCTTGAACAGGAAAATACTCAACTTCTTTTTGTTGTAATGATCTAACTTGCAAAGAAACTTTGTTATATTGTCCCAACCAATCAAAAACATCACCAATAAGAGTTCCAACTGCATCGCTAACTGCAGAAGTTTTCGTTCGATTGGAAGCATCTTTCCAGCTAAACCGTACTCCAGATATGAAAAGAAAACATTCTATCAAACTATGTAGAGCAACGGTATTCAAGTTTGGAACTTGAATAACAATGTTCTTTTTTGGAAACAATTTCTTTCTCAGAAAGCAGGAAAGAATCTCTTTATCTGTAACAATTTCTGGTGGTGTCATTTTGCAAAAACCTTCATCCAAATTGCGACGTTGATGAAACGCCAAATCATCGTAATTCCCTCTTTGTTTTGAGATTGTAGCAATTTGTCCCAATCACGAAGTAACGAGGAAACATCAAAATATTCTGATAACTCTGAGGAAATAAACGATTGTAAAAACTCTTTACTTTCATTCAACCAGCTATATTCAGGAGTTGCAAATGCAACCTTGTCTTTGCGAAGTCTATTTTCATTTGGTATTATATCAATCATAGACTGTCGCAATAGTGCTTTTGACCACCCTTGAACAATTTTATAACTCGAAGGAATTTGAAATACATATTCAATCAATGGAGTGTCATCAGCAAAAGGTGTTCGAGATTCGATAGAAAAACTCATAGAATTTCTATCTTCATATCGTAACAACGACAATAAACCACTTTTTGTCATGGAACTAAGAAGCATTTCATTCAAAGATGTTTGATACATCATATCGGTATGTGCAGAAATTCTGTGAGAATGTGAACTCCAAAAATCGTCGTTGATATAGGCAAATTCTTTGATATAACTTCGAGTTGATCTGCTTTTCAAAAAGGAAGGTAGTAACTTTGCACGAAGTAACTTTGCCATGGAAAATTGAACAAATTTTGCATTGACAGGTGAATTGTCGAGATGTTCATATTCGTAAAAAAAACGTGGAAGTGCCAACTTTTTAATCATCTCAGCGAAAAAACCACGATAATACTGTTGATACCCACCAAAGAGTTCGTCAGCTCCTTGACCATCCAATAGTACTGTTACATTATGAGATTTAGCCAATCTCATAACCATATATTGAGCATAAATAGTCGTCGAATCAAATGGGATATCTTGAGCATAGACCAAATGTTCAATATCTTGTTGGAAAGTGGTAGAAGTTGGCGTAATCGTATGCATTTCAGCGGACGCTTGTTTGGCAACTATCTCTGCCCAATGTTCTTCATTGATACTTTGATTAGGGTGAGTAACAGTAAACACTTTTTGATGAACACCAACTTGTTGATAGTTTCTCAAATTGATTAAACGACGAATTGCACATACAATCGCTGAACTATCTAATCCTCCAGAAAGAGCGGAACCAACCGTTACATCGGATCGTAAACGCAGGTCTACCGCCGAAAAAAACAATTCTTGGATGTTTTTGGAGTGAGTTAGGAACTTATCGCGTGCAAACTTCTCCCAATCTAGGGTAGTTTCCAAAGAATAATATTCTTTTGTGGTAAAGGAATGTGATTGCAAATTATAGACAAAATAACACGATGGTCGTATCTCTTTGATATCTTCAAAAAAAGTTTGTTCTTGAAAATCTTTCAACCCATACACCAAATAATCGAATAATGAACCAGAATGAATTTTTGATGAAACAAAAGGCAATGAAACAATTGCTTTTGGTTCGGATGCAAAAACAAAATACCCATTATTGTGGAAATAATATAATGGTTTTACGCCAAATCTATCTCTTGCACCAAAGAGAAGTTGCTTTTGTTTATCAAAAAGAACAAAAGACCACATTCCGTTAAAATGGGACAAACAATCTACTCCCCATTCTTTGTACGATGCTAAAAGAACTTCTGTATCAGATTCAGTTTTGAAAGAATATCCCTTTTGAACTAATTCTGTTCGAATTTCAATATAATTATAGATTTCACCATTAAATGTGATGTACACATCATCTTCTTCGTAACATTGGGGTTGATGTCCATAAGGTGAAAGATCTAAAATGGAAAGTCTTCTATGAACAAATCCAAAAGTTGAGGAAAAATTGGCAGAAGAAATATGTGATGTCGGTTGGTACTTCGTAGGAAATTGATGTACCGATTGAGGAGTATCGTCCCCATAATGCAACGAAATGGAATTTTGAGAGTATATCAAAAAGCCTTCATCATCGGGTCCACGATGCCGAAGTTTTTTGGACATTACATCTAAATATGTATGTAATGGTTGAGAAGATTGTTGAGCAACAATTCCAGCAATTCCACACATATTACACTCGTTTATTTGCGAACATTAACTAAGCTATCTTTTTTTGAAGTATGGACAAAGACAACATTGTCAGTATGGTGATACTCAGAAATTGGACTTTCAGTCAGTACACCATTTTGATTGAGTTTGTAAGAAACGTAGTCAAAATTCTCGTAAAAATACTCTTTGAAAGTTCGCACGGACATACCAGAAATATTGAGCATTTCAGAAAATAATTCCAAAATAACCACTGGTTTTTTCTCTAATAATGTTTCTTTCATTCCTTCGATGACATTAAATTCTCCACCATCAACATCTATTTTAACGATATCGACTTTTGGAATGTTGTGCTCTTTGACAAAAGAGTCAAATGTTTGAGCTGGAACAGTTATCGTGTCAGTATCCGATACACGAGCATCATAGAAAATGGTAGAATGAGAAGAACTATTATCAACAATACAATGATATAAAGTAAGAGTTCCAGTTTCTTTACTCAAAGCAATTTGAAATGGAAAAACATTATTGGAGTTATTCATTGCATTGTGCTTTTTCAACTTTGCGAAGTTCAATGGATCTGGTTCAAAAGAAAAAACTTTTCCATTCTCTCCAACAGCTCGAGAAAGGATTTGGGACATATATCCCATATTGGCTCCAATATCAAAAGCATAATCACCTTTTTTTGTTTGTTGCTGTAAAAATGCAACAGTTTCAGGCTCGTAGTTGTTAAAAAGATAAAAATACCCTTGATTATATTCTCGTACATTCAATTCCAAACGAATGCCATCATCCATGGTAATGATATCAAAAACATCACTTGATTTTGGAGCTGCCCATGGAATAAAATACTTCATCAAAATGGTGTACCGACCATAATCACGTTTGTAATGTTTAAATACAGCACGAAATAGTTTACGAGCTATAATGCGAAAGATGGAATCACTCATGATTGTTGAAGTAAATGTTGAATAGTTTGATATTTTTCAGCAGGAACAATGAAACAATTTCTATAGCCATTGTCTTCAGTTCGAAGCAAGGTTGGCGTTTCCACAAGTCCATTCTTCGTTTCCCAAAAGAATCTATACGAATGTGGCGAAAACAACGAATGAAGTTTCTCCTCAATTTGATTAAAGAGGACTTCAATGATAAATATCGGTCGAATTGTTTCTATGATGTCAGATGCACCCTGTAATATTATATGTTCAGTTGCTTCAGTATCAATTTTGACTAAGTCTATAGATGTTATAGATTCTTTTTGAACGAACTTATTAAACGTTGTAGTAGAAACGGTTGTTTTTCGAACAGGATATTTGCTTTGAGTATTTGCCATAGAGCCAACACCTCCAAGATGATGCTCCAAATAGCTATATTTTGGATTGAACTCTTCATAAAAATCAATACTTCCATCTTCATTCGACAAAGCAATTTCTTGTATATGAAGATTAGAAAATCCATTGAGATTTTTATTCATATGCAAATAGTGCTTTGGACCGTACGAAGGTTCAAAAGCGTAAACAGTCGCTTTGGGATTTAATGCACATGTGATAAGAGAGTAATACCCAAAATTTGCCCCGATATCGACAAAACAACGAATGGTTGGGACCAATTTTTTAAAAATTGGAGTATATTCGAAACTATCTATTCCTTCCCAATACATCACTCTATTGATATAACTTGTTTCGTTAGTTCCAACCTTGATAGAAATATCGTTCGTGATTGGAACGTTGATAACCCCATTAATGGGAATTTTGAGTGTAAATGGCAAAAGCGAACGAAATGGATAAAGTATCGTTCGAATTACTGCATTCACAGCCGGGTTATAAATAGTTTTATAGAATAATTTCACGAATGAATTCTTAGGATTGAATGTAATGTTTCCACCACAACGCTACATTCAGTATGTACCACAATTGTTGAGGTTGTTTTTGTTGGAAAAGATTTTCTACTTCTTTGTGGTGTAATAATTCGGTTTCAGAAAGAAACTCTTTTATTGTAATTTTGGCTGTATCACCCAATCTATCAAAAAACCACTCATGGACAGGAACTCCAAAACCTTGTTTTTTGCGATCGATGAGCTCATCTGGAATTACTCCTCGTACAGCCTTTTTGAGCATATACTTCAAAGTTCCATTTTTTAGCTTCCATTCTGAAGGTATTCCCATTGCCATTTGAACAAATTTATGGTCCAAAAAAGGAACTCTTCCTTCTAAACTGACACCCATACTCATTTTGTCGACTCTCATCAACAGCAATTCGGGAATACGAAAATTCAAATCAATATAACTCATCCAATCTAAGGTATTAGGATTTGGATGAAGAGATTGAAACCTATCCCAGTATGGTTTTATCACCTCCCACGACGAATAATCCATAAATTCATTTTGCAAACTTGGATGTAGTAAGGATTTTTTATGAACTTCTGAAAAGGCTTCTGCACCTCCCCAAAAAATCGGAAGTTTGTTGATTCCGCGTTGTAACCATTCAGCCATGAGGTGGTTTTTCTTACCAGCGATTGATAATCCCGTAAGGCCAACTTTTTTCAAAGCTGAGGGGACAGGATAGTTGTTCAGTTGTTGAAGTTTTAAAAAACGTTTCCAACTCGGGTAACCAGCAAAGAGTTCATCTGCACCTTCTCCTACTTGAGCAACGACAACGCCATTGTCTCGGGCTAATTTCGAAACATAGTAGACTGGAACACACACAGGATCTGCAATTGGTTCATCTTGTAACCACACCATTTGTGGTAAAAATGAAATCAAATCATCGACTGTCAAAAGTTTTTCGTAATACTCTGCACCAACTTGATTTGCAATTTGCTTAGCATAATGTAGTTCGTTGGTATAGCTACTATATTGACCTTCATATCCAATGGAAAATGTTTTAACTGGGGTGGAACTTCCCTCAGAAAACAAAGCTGCATTCGTGCTGGAATCTATTCCACCAGAAAGAAAAACTCCTACTGGGACATCACTCATTTTTCGCATTTGTACTGAAGTTCGAAGTTCTTCTAAAATCCGTTTCGATACTTCATCTTCAGATGTAGAATTTATTGGTTGATAATCATCGTTATATATATCCCAATACTTCTGCTGTTTTACTGTCCCGTCTGAAGAAATTTTCATCCAAGTAGAAGGTGGAAGTTTGAAAATATCCTCAAACAATGTCATCGGTGCAGGTGTTGTCAAAAAAGAAAGATAGTGAAAGAATCCTTCCTTGTTTATAGCTCGTTTTTTATGGTTCGGATGTTTCAGTAACGCTTTGATTTCCGATGCAAATAGAAAAACATTGTTTTTAAATGAATAGTATAATGGCTTTTCACCTATTCTATCTCTGCAAACAAACAACGATTGTTCTTCTTCATCCCAAATTGCAAATGCAAACATTCCACGCAATTTTTGAACGGCATCTGCTCCCCAATATGCGTATGCTTCTATGAGAACTTCCGTATCGGAGTGGTCAGTTTTCCATTTTGTTATACCAACAGACTCCAATTCCTTTTTAACTTCTAAAAAATTATAGATTTCTCCATTAAATACTACAGTGTATCGACCACTATGAGAAGACATTGGTTGATCAGCAGAAGTACTTAAATCAACTATGGATAATCGACGATGACCTAACGCTATTTTCGAGTGTTCATCGTGCCAACTTCCTCCACCATCAGGTCCACGATGAACCATGGTATCACGCATGGAAATCAAGAGTTCTTTTTCAATGGGAGCTTGATTCTTTGTTGAGAATATCCCTACAATACCGCACATATTCTATTGATTTCCTTGTTGGATAAATGATTCTAAGGTTTCGATTTTATACTTCAAATTTTCACGTTCTACTTTGTTTTTTGAGCTACTTTTTGAAGCAACCTTTTTTGTATAATCTTTGATAACTTCATTGATTAAAAATTGAAAAAATCTATGATTGCTTTCGTAAGGGTTTTTTTTATCTTTTCGAAAAACTTCTTGTAATGATTCTATGACAATATAGATGTTTGTTAATAGCTCTGAAGCATCATTTGTAGATAATTCTGCTCTCTTTTTTGCATCTTCAGATTTTAGTAATGGAACCAATCGTTGCTGGACTTTTTGGAAATCTCTGATTGATAGTATTGGTGCAACAGTTGGTAGTTGCTTTTCACGAAAAAACGTAGAATCCTTTGTCATGAGCAATAAATTATGTGATGAGAAATTTGCAAGTGATGACAGGTTCTTCTCATCCTCCACTACTTTTCCATCTAAAAAGAATCGATATCTATCACGTGTAATTTTTTCGTATAAAATTGCTAACGTTCCTGAGAACATTGTATCTTGAAGAGCAAACAGAATTGCACCTTTGGTAGAATCAAATGTATGGAATTTATTTATTTTAGCAGATTGAAGTATCGTTAATTTTTTTCCTGGGATTATTGAACCGAAAAATATATCTGTGGAGTCAGTAGTTCGTCGTTGGAACGTCACATGAATACTGTCTTGTGTAACAGTAAATGTTGTAGCAGAAAACAATGCATTATCCTTCATCAAAATACTATATTCCGAATGCCAGCTACCTTGTAATTCGTTATTTTGAGAAAACGAAACAGAATAGGAGAATAAAGCTAAAGCTGCAAATAGTATATGCTGTCTCCAAAAACTAATTTTAAATACTAACAATCTCTTTTCTTCCATAATATGATGCATAGATAAAAACAGCAATTGTAAAAACACAATAAGAAATTGATGAAGCAATTGAGGCACCATTCAAGTCATACTCTCGAATGAAGAAATAATTCAGGATAACGGTCACAATCGCCCCAATTCCCCACAAATATAAAGTAAATTTTGGTAAACCGATGCTTGCAAGATATTGCATAAAAATTGTTTGAACACCTATGAATATAATTCCTACCAATAAATAATTGCAAGGTTCTATAGCTTGGGAAAACTCTTTTCCAAATAATAACGTAACAAGAAGATCATCATTCCAATAAAATAACACTACTGAAAATAACAATATACCTCCACAAAGCATTGCTGATTTTATCGTCATCTTCCAGCGTTGTTTATTGTTTTCCATTGATGAAGACTTCGAAAAAAGAATCATCCCAATAGAAGCACTAATCAATGTAAACAAGTCAGCAATATTCATGACCACAGAATAATAACCTGCCTGAGTAACACCAAGCATTTCTTTGATGATAAAAAGATTTCCTTTAAACATCACAAAAGCAAAAATCATTGATACATAAACTCTTGAAGCATAGGATATTGAGCTCTTTACTTCCGGTATGCTCGTCGTTGGTGCTCCATATCTTCTCAACTTCCAAACAATCCAAGTACTCACTAATAACGGAGCTACAAATGTTGTACTATATACAAATTCTATAGAAGAAGAATTGAATAGTACTATCACAATGATAAAGAGCAAAACACCGATTATTCTAAATGCAATTTCGGAATAATTATAGCTTTTTATATCTTGAATACCTGGTAGTATATTTTGAATTAACAAATACACTATTCCGAAAGGAATTGCTAAGAGTGAAAGTACATAGATTGATCCGTCTAAAGGCCGTATTGATGGAAATAAAAGAAAAAAAACAGCCATTGTTATAATTACTGCAATTCCTAAAACTACCGACAAAATAATGGAATTTCCAACTAAAGTTGGAACCTTTGAAGAATCTTTTGCACTATAATATAAATTTGAGGAATGAAGTCCAAGACATCCGATTTGTACTCCAAATGTAGTTAATTGTAATGCAATACCAAAAGTACCTCGAGCATCTGGACCTAAAAGTCTTGCTAACAAAATCGAACTCACTGCACCTAAAATACCTATGATAATCTTAGCAAGCATTGTTCCAGAAGTTTTGCGAAGAAAATCAGATTCTAATGAATACTGTTTCAGTTGTTTCAGTGAGGAAAGAATGTTTGTACCTTTTGTAATGTAGATGGATTAGTGTAACTTTTTGATAAATGTTGTGTTTTGAATTCATCAATTAATCTTATAGTAAAACGTATGTACGATTTTACAGAGTCTATATTATACATTTTCCTTTCAATGCACAATGAATAAATTGTTACTACTTACTTGTTCATTTTTTTTGTTCACAAGTTCCTTGCTAATTTCAAAACCAGTCAATTTATTTTTAGATTATGCAGTTTTTGCCTTAGATGATACAACATCGCTTTTTGAGTTGTATTATTCCTTTATTGATACATCATTAGTTTATACAAAAAATTCACAGTCAAATACATTTGTAGGCAATGCAATTATCAATGTCCAAATAAAAAATAAGGTACACTCTGTTCCAGAAATCAACTATGATTGGAGCATTCAACAAATGCAATATAAGCCAACAATTGATACACTTGGCACCTATATTGGCCAGAAAAATTTCCAATTAGGATTTGGAGAATATACAGTAACAGTTACTTCATACGACCCCTTAGATTCAGCCACAAAGAAAGTGTACAATTTCGATGTGTTTATTCAACGATTTTCTGCTAATCAACCAAAACTCTCTGATATTGAATTAGCGACAGATATTATTCAAATTGCTGAAAAATCACAAGAAAACAGTAGTGAATTTTATAAAAATGGTTCGTTAGTTATTCCTAACCCATCTCATGAAATTGCTTCATCAAGTCCTATGTTGAAATTTTACACGGAAGTATATAATACAAAATCTATTGAAAGTGGAAAATACTTTCTCAATTACAAGATTGAGAATAGTCTCAACAAGGAGGTTGTTTCAATTCCAATTGAAAAAGAGTCCACAAATGAGCCAATATTTTTGAATGATGTGATACCATTGGAAATTTTACCAAGTGGTATATATTACTTTTATGTTCAGTTGATATACAGTCGAAATGATACCACGTTAATGACTGAAAAAAGAAAAAAGTTTTATATTATAAATCCAAACAATTTACCAAATGAAGTTGAAGAATTTTTGACGGAAGAAGAACAGTTCCTTCGAAGTGAATTTTCTTCATTGTCAGAGTCAGAAACTGATATTGAAGTAGAAAAATTAAAAATACTACTCCCCAAAAATCAATTAGATGTGGTCAAATCTTTATCAGAAACTAAGGCAAAACAAAAGTTTTTATATCAATATTGGTCGAGATTAGACCCTGATCCTTTAACATCGATCAACGAAAAATATGAAGAATTCAAAGAGAATGTTCGTTATTCTAATAAATTTTACAAAAACCCCATAATAAAAGATGGATGGAGATCAGACAGAGGTAGAGTAAGGCTGAAATACGGTGTTCCAACTCAAATTGATCTTCGTATTGCTTCTTCTGACGCAAGACCTCACGAGATTTGGTTTTATCAAACGTTAGAAGGGCAAGCAAATGTAATTTTTGTTTTTGTTGAGGTTGGTGGTGTTAATAGATACGTGCAAGTTCATTCTACACATTTTAATGAACTTCGAGAAGATAATTGGTTTGAACGTTATGCCAGACTTAACAAATAATGATTAAAAGTAAGTCAGATCTACGTTCAGAACTTTTACAAAAAAGAAATTCGTTATCTTATTTTGAAAGAGAAGTTTTTTCACATTCAATTTCTTCAAATTTGTTCGATTCTGAAGATATTCGAAAGATTTCTATATTTCATTGTTACTGCTCTTATGGAAGTGAAGTTATAACTAATGAATTAATTCAAAGAGTATTGTCTTTTGATATTCAAGTAGTTGTTCCTGTTGTTAAAAACACCAAAGGAGAGCTTTTACATTTTACAATCACTTCAGAAACTATTTTTGAGAAAGGAAGTTATGGTATTCCACAACCTACATCTATATCGGAAATTACTATTGATAAATTAAATAATCAAAATGTACTTATAATAGTACCTGTTGTAGGGTTTGATGTTTCATGTAATCGGATAGGGTATGGTGGTGGATATTATGATAGATTTCTTCAACAAGTACCTAATGCACGAAAAATTGGGATTGCTTTTTCTTTGCAAGAATTAGAATCCATCCTAATAGAAAAGACTGATATTCCATTAGATGTAATTGTGACTGAAAAAAAAGTATTCTTGCGTTCAAATTCAATCTAATTTGGTATTACTAATACACTTATGTCAACTCTGTAATAGAAACACTCCAATTTCGTTTACCATGCCAATACAAAAACTCTGTTTTTGCTGTAAAATTATATAGAATATTTCATGGAATCATCGTTCAATACTGCTGAGAATCGTAACGGATCTGTTCCGTTACCTACAACCATTCATCATCATACTCCCAGACAAATCGTTGAAGAATTAGATAAATATGTCATTGGTCAACAAACTGCCAAAAAAGCTGTTGCAATTGCATTGCGTAATCGATGGAGAAGACAACAAGTTGCTACTCCTTTGCGTGATGAAATAATGCCAAATAATATCATTCTCATTGGACCAACAGGAGTTGGAAAAACGGAAATAGCTCGACGTTTGGCTAAATTATCCGGAGCTCCATTCTTGAAAGTTGAAGCTACTAAGTTCACTGAAGTTGGATATGTTGGTCGAGACGTTGAGTCTATAATTAGAGATTTGATGGAAATTGGAGTAGCTTCCGTTCGTTCTGAGCAAGTTCAAAATGTCAGAAAACAAGCAAAAGAAGCTGTAGAAAATAGAATTTTAGACATACTCATCCCGCCTATAAAAAAAGGAATTTCCTTTGATGTCTCTACACCTGAGGAAGAAGACGAAAATTCCGTTACAAGAGAAAAATTTCGCACTATGCTTCGCGAAGGTAGCTTAGATGAGAAGATGATAGAAGTAGATATCACAATGGATGCTTCATCAGGAGTCAATGTGCTTGGTCCAATTGGAATGGACGAAATGGGTATGAATCTCCAAGATATGCTCTCAAATATGCTCCCCAAGAAAACGAAAAAACGTAAAATGTCTGTTGCAGAAGCAAGGGTAGTTCTTGAGCAAGAAGAAGCCGATAAACTCATTGACATGGATGCAGTTACAAAAGAAGCATTATACAGAGTTGAAAATTCAGGCATTGTATTTTTAGATGAAATTGACAAAGTTGCCTCTCGTGGAGGTGCAAAATCTGGTGGTGGACCAGAAGTTTCACGTGAAGGTGTGCAACGAGATTTACTTCCAATTGTTGAAGGTAGTACTATTAATACGAAATATGGTCCTGTCAAAACTGACCACATTTTGTTTATAGCATCTGGTGCATTTCACGTATCAAAGCCTTCTGATTTAATCCCAGAATTTCAAGGACGATTTCCTATTAGAGTAGAATTACAGTCTTTATCAGAAGAGGATTTTGTTAAAATTTTGACAATTCCTGAAAATGCACTGATAAAACAATACTGTGCTTTGATTAAAACTGATGGATATGACCTCATTTTTGAAGAGTCAGGAATCAAAGAAATAGCTTCAATTGCAGCAAAAGTCAATGATGAAGTGGCAAATATTGGTGCAAGACGATTACATACTATTATGACAAATCTTCTTGAGGATATTCTTTACAACGCTCCCGATAATTTGGAAGAGAAAACGGTAACGATCACTGCAGAAACTGTACAATCGAAACTTTCAACCTTAGTGCAAAATGTTGACCTCAGCAAGTATATTTTGTAAACTATGATTGAACTAAAAAATCTACATAAATCCTTTGGAGAAAAAAAAGTTCTCCGAGGGATTTCTTTTGAAGTAGAAGAGGGTCAAACGACGTGCATCATAGGCAAATCAGGGTGTGGAAAAAGCGTTTTACTAAAGCATATAGTTGGACTTCTGCATCCTGATGAAGGAACTGTCTTGTTAAATGGATTGGATGTTTCCTCACTTTCCCAAAAAGAGTTATTCGAAATTCGTCGCTCTGTTGGTTTTGTATTCCAAGGTGCGGCACTATTTGATTCGATGACTGTATTCGAAAATGTAGTAATCGGTATGTACGAACACGGTGAAAAAAACGAAACAGTTTTGGAAAATGAAGCGAAAAGAGTATTGTCAGCTGTAGGGCTTTTACCAGATATTTCCGAACAAGATACAGAAAATTTCGAACAAGAATGGCGAATTTTGAAATTTAAAAAACCTTCCGATTTATCTGGTGGGATGAAAAAAAGGGTTGGAGTTGCCAGAGCATTGACAGGTAGTCCCAAATATATTTTCTATGATGAACCAACAACGGGTTTAGACCCAGTTACCAGTGAACAAATTGATATCCTTATTGCAGATTTGGCAAAAAAATACAAAGTTACATCCTTAGTGATCACGCACGATATGTTTTCTGTGTATCGAATTGCTCATCAGGTGAAAATGTTAGACCAAGGATTAGTGCGTTTTTCAGGCTCAGTAGAAGAACTTCGTTCTTCCAAAGATCCTGTTGTTTCTGAGTTTATTGAACGATTTTCTTAATTGAGTAATACTATGATTGTAATTGCGGGTCCATGTTTAGCCGAATCCCAAGAGGTCGTCGAAGAAGTTGCAGAACGGTTAGTAGAAATTACAAAAAAACTTCCTGTTACCTTCTATTTTAAAGCTTCTTACAAAAAAGCAAATCGTACGAGTGGTGACTCATTCCAAGGAATTGGCGATGAAGTTGCCCTGCAATTGCTCTCAGATGTTCGCAACAAGTGGAATGTTCCTGTGTTGACAGATATTCACGAGGTGAAAGATGTTGAACTTGTTTCTCCATATGTTGATGTTTTGCAAATACCAGCTTTCTTGTGTCGACAAACTGATTTGTTGGTAGCCGCAGGGAAATCGGGTAAAATAGTCAATATCAAAAAAGGTCAATTTTTAGCTCCTGAAGCGATGAAATATGCTGTGGAAAAAGTTCAATCAGGTGGAAGTTCTTCAACTTGGGTAACTGAACGTGGAACTACCTTTGGTTACCATGATTTGGTCGTTGATTATCGGTCGTTAGTGATAATGAAAGAACTAAATGTTCCTGTTATCTACGATGCTACACACTCTGTACAAGCTCCCAGTATTTCCAATCAATCTGGTGGAAATCCTCAATACATTCGTGCTTTAGCAAGAGCTGCCACTGCTGTTGGAATTGATGGTATCTTCTTTGAAACACATCCAAATCCTGCTAAAGCAAAAAGTGATGCTGCTACCCAAATGCCGTTAGCGAATGCAGAAAACTTTCTCAATGAAATATTGGAGTTACATTCTTTTTATCAAAAGTATTTGTAATGATTGTTTTCAAGTTCTTCCCTGCTTGTGTAGTTGTTGTTTTGATACTTGTTTCGTGTCAAAACAAAGAGCTCCCCAAAGGTGAAGGAAAAAAGGATTCCTCCATTCCAACCCATGTTTCTTATGGAATTACGCTTCAACTTGTTGACTCAACCTCCGTTCGTTCTGTCGTAAAAGGGGACAAAGCTGAAGTGTATGAAGCAAAAATGATAACCATCCTTACGGGAAATGTGCAATTATTGCTGTATAAGCCATTTACTACAACTATAGAAACTATTCTCAAATGCGATAGTGCCGTTGTGTATGATAATACTAAAGATATGACCGCATTTGGAAATGTAGATGTTACTTCTTTTACTTCAAAAACCAATGTAAAAACTCCATTGTTACGATGGTTGCAAATTCCACAAAAATTTACTTCCGATAAAGCGGTAGAAATTGACTCACCGAGTGAAACAATTTCAGGAATTGGTTTCGAATCTGACAAAGATTTAGTAAATTACACTATTTATAAAGTCACTGGACGTACAAAATGAGAGAATTTCTGATAGCAGGTAATTGGAAAATGAATATGCTTCCAACACAGGCAAAAATGTTTGTGCAAGAACTTTCGGGAACAATTGACGAAACACTTCATCAAAATCCTACCATTCGTACTGTGGTTTGTCCACCGTTTACGCATTTAGCAGGTGTGATTTCTGAGCTTACTTCTAGTGAAATTGCTGTTGGTGCTCAGAATTGTTATTTCAAAGAAACTGGAGCGTTCACTGGTGAAGTTGCACCTTCTATGCTCAAAGCAATTGGATGTTCTTATTGCATCTTAGGGCATTCTGAACGCAGATCTATTTTTGGCGAAACTGATGAAATGATTTCTCAAAAAGTTAAAGCATTATTGGCTGTTTCCGTTACTCCTATTTTTTGTATCGGAGAAACCTTAGATGAACGTGAATCTGGACAAACAAATGTTGTTTTAGAAAAACAAATTCGTGCTGTATTTGAAGGTCTTACCTTAGAAGAAGTAGAAAGTATCGTCATTGCGTACGAACCAGTATGGGCTATTGGTACTGGCAAATCTGCTACCCCTGAAATGGCGGAAGAAACCCATAGTTTTATTCGTGAATTACTTCATTCTGTTGCAAATCAATTTGGTCATAAACTTACAACAAAAATCTTATATGGTGGTAGTATGAATGCTGCAAATGCCTATGATTTACTGTCAAAACCTAATATCGATGGCGGTCTTATAGGCGGAGCATCGCTAAAGGTACAGGATTTTACGTCAATTATAACTTCGGCAATTTCTTTACAGTAGCAAATGAAAGCAACAATTCCATCACTCATCACCACGATTCGGATTGTTGTTGCTCCGATAATTCTGTATTTATTACTTTCAAATTCACCTATACAAATTGTTGTTGCAGTAGTATTGTTTTTTGTAGCAGCATACACTGATTTTATTGATGGTTGGTTGGCTCGTAGGTGGAAGGTTCAGTCCAGCTGGGGAAGTTTCTACGATCCGTTAGCCGATAAAGTTTTAACCCTACTGATAATGTACTATATCGTGCATATTTCATTGATGCCGATGTGGATGTATCTTGTGCTTACTACTCGTGATGTTGTTGTAACGGCATTACGGTGGAAAATGAAGGATAATGATAAACCATTACAAACTTCCATGGCTGCAAAAATCAAAACCTTCTATCAAATGATTATAGTTAGTTTGGTGTTGGTGATAATTGCTCTAAGAGCCTTGTTTTCTCAAACACATTTGTGGCAAAATATAGAGTCAATACCAATCAATGGTATTTTGACCTTCCTATTAGGGACTGTTACATTGTACAGTGCTTGGACAGGAATTGAATATATCGGCAAAGGAATAGCATGGAAGCGATGAAGTTCTCAGAAATGACGACTTCTTTGAAGATAAAATTTCTCATTGCTTCTGTTGGTGGTGTAGGATTACTACCAAAAGCACCTGGAACCTTTGGTTCCATTATGGCGATGCCAATACTGTTTGTGCCATTCGAAATTCGTATTGTTCTGCTACCATTGTTAGTCCTATTGGCTATTGCTTTGTTTATGTTGGTCATCCCAGAATTGAACAAAATCAACACCCACGATGCGAGTTGGATTGTTCTCGACGAAGTGATTGGTATGTGGGTAATGTATGCTATTTTGATAATTCCTCTTTCTGCTGTGTGGTATGTAATAGGGTTTGCACTCTTTCGGTATTTTGATATTCAAAAGCCCTTTCCTATTAATTTGATAAATAATCAAACAACCGTATTTTCCATAGTTGCTGATGATATTGTTGCAGGGATTTTTGCAGCTGTTATAGTGTATTTGTTCTATCATACGTCATTGCTGTTGCCTTTTCTCTATTTTTTGTAAACTATGACCGACTTCCCACATCGTAGCATAATCTCCATTGAGCAATTATCTGTTGAAGAAATTCGACTAACGTTCGAACGTGCGAAAAACTATTTGGCAAATTGGGATGATTTTACTGCACATACCACTACCTTAACAGGTAAAACAGTGGCATTAGCATTCTTTGAAAATTCCACTCGCACAAAATTCTCTTTTGAGATTGCTGCAAGACGACTTGGAGCTACAGTACTAACCTTCACTGCTTCATCAAGCAGTCAACAAAAAGGTGAATCAATCCTTGATACAATCCATACCTTAGAAGCAATGGGAGTGGATATGATGGTACTACGGCATCAATCCTCCGGCATAGTCGACTTTTTGTCTCAAAATTCTTCCATTCGTTTTCTCAATGCAGGTGATGGTCAGCAAAATCATCCAACACAAGCGTTACTTGATGCATATACCATTGAAAATACTGCCAATAAATCACTCAACAACTTGCGAGTTTGTATCGTTGGAGACATTTTGCATAGCAGAGTTGCTCGATCAAATATTCAATTACTCACAAAATTAGGAGCAAACGTCAGCATCTGCGGTCCCAAAACAATACTTCCCAAACATACACCGTACAATGTCCCTGTCATCAAAACAATCGATGAGGCAGTTCAAGAAAATGATGTACTAATTGTACTTCGTTTACAGAAAGAACGTATGGAAAATGGGCTATTGCCATCATTAGAAGAATTTTCAAAATACTATGGCATTTCTTCTTCAGTTATTGCAAAAAATCCCAACATTTCATTGCTTCACCCAGCACCAGTCAACTATGGTGTAGAAATCGCCTTCGATGTCGCCCAAGACTACCCAAACTCCTTCATCAAACAGCAAGTTACCAACGGCGTAGCCATACGAATGGCATTACTCTCCCTTATCAACAACTAAAAAATGTATTCTAATTCCCCTCCTTTGAAAGGGTGACCCTAGGTCAGGGTGGCTGTCTATTCCCCTCTTGAGGGGTGCCACGAAGTGGCGGGGTGGAATCTGCAAGCCAAAATATGATAACTCCCTCTCCCTTTTAAGAAGTGGTTGAATTTTTCAACTGTAGAGACGTAGCATGCTACGTCTCAGACGAGAATGATTCTTCTAAACACTCTCATTCTTATACATACCTTAACTGAGACGTTGCATGCAATGTCTCTACATTAGTCCATATTCACCTATATTTTCGTATATTCGTACTGCTTAATCCTTACCAATCTTCCTTAACCGTTATGACACCCGAAGAAATACAACAAGCTCTTGAAAAATTAAGAAATTTGGGGCAGACTTCACAGTACAATGAAGCAAAAGCATTAGCAAATGAACTCATGGATAATCCTGCAATTCAACATGACCCCGAATCTCTTACAAAAGTCTATAATGTTTTAGGGAATGTTTATCAAAATCTTTCAGACTACCCCAAAGCATTAGAGTATCACTCAAAAGCATTACAAATCAATGAAGAAATTGGAAAAAAAGATGGGATTGCTACTAACCTTGGAAATATTGGTATTACTTACAGAAATCTTTCAGACTACCCCAAAGCTTTGGAGTATTATACAAAAGCATTACAACTTAGTGAAGAAATTGGAGAAAAATTTGGTATAGCTAAAAACCTAGCTAATATTGGGGTAGTTTACGATATTCTTTCTGACTACCCAAATGCTTTAGAATATTACTCAAAATCAATACAAATATTTGAAGAGATAGGATTTACTGTAGGAATTGCAGCAAGCCTTGGGAATATTGGGAATCTTTATAATAGACTTTCAGACTACCCAAAAGCTATAGAGTATCACACAAAGTCATTACAAATAAATGAAGAAATTGGAAAGAAAGAGAGTATTGCTTCTAACCTTGGTAATATTGGGATTGTTTACAGTAATCTTATAGACTTCCCCAAAGCTTTGGAATATTATACAAAAGCATTACAAATTAATGAAGAAATTCTAAACAAAAATGGTATTGCTATAAATCTTGGTAATATTGGGATTTTATACTCCAATCTTTTTGATTATCCCAAAGCTTTGGAGTATTATTCCAAGGCGTTACGCATCAATGAAGAAATTGGATACAAATATGGTATTGCAATAAACCTTAGGAGTTTTGGGAATGTTTACAATAGACTTTTAGACTACCCTAAAGCAATAGAATATTACACTAAAGCATTACACATTAATGAAGAGATAAAAAACAAACATGGTATTGCAACTATACTCGGGAATATAGGGACTATATATTCAACGAAAGAATCATCATTCTTTGATTTAAAAAAAGCAGAAGAATATCTTCAAAGAGCTTTAGTTTTATCAGAGGAACTTGTTGATAAAAGCATGACACAATATGTTTATGATAATCTTCATACGCTTCGATATATTGAAGGACATTTTGAAGAAGCATTAGATTATTACAAAAAGTCAAAAGAAATTGAAAAAGAAATTCTATCTGAAGAAGCAAAGAAGAATGCAGTAATATTTGATCAACGTCGTAAAATAGAAGAAGATGAAAAAGCACGTCAATTGAAACTTGCCCGATTCAAAGAACAAGAACGAATTTTTCATAATATTTTACCTATTTCTATTGCCGACCGCTTAATTGAAGGTGAACAAACCATTGCTGAATCTTTTGAAAACGTAAGTATCTTCTTTTCAGATATAGTTGGTTTTACTACTCTTTCATCAAACATCGAACCTGCACAATTAGTAAAAGGATTAAATACCATTTTTACTGCATTTGATAGAATCGCTACAAAATACGGTTTAGAAAAAATCAAAACCATAGGCGATGCCTATATGGCTGTTTGTGGTGTACCTGAAGTTTTTGAAAATCATGCACAAAGAGCTACTAACTTTGCTCTTGAGGCAATTGAAGTGTTACATACATTAGAACTTGGAGAAGATTTTAAGAATTTACAAATTAGAATTGGTTTACATTGTGGAAGTGTTGTAGCTGGAATTATTGGTGAGAAAAAGTTTGCATATGATGTATGGGGTGATGCTGTTAATGTAGCTTCACGCATGGAATCAAACTCTGAACCAGGTCGTATTCATAGTAGCGAACAATTCGCAAAATCAATTGAATCATACCAAGAATTTACACTCATACCACGAGGCGAAATCATCGTCAAAGGCAAAGGAACAATGAGTACGTTTTGGATAGAGAAGGGGAAGTAAGGAAGAAAGGTTCCCGTCTACAAAATAGGAGTGGAAATTGAAGTATTGGCAGCTCCCCTTCAAGGGGAGCTGTCCAAAGGACTGAGGGGTTGTGTAAGGTAATACCACCCCGCCACTTGGTGGCACCCCTCCTAAATTAGGAGGGGAATTTGATTTTTTAAAAAGAATTAATTTGAAGGTTTAAGTTTGGATTTGAAAATTTTTTCAAATTTCTCTAATTTTGGTGTGATGACAAATGAACAATACGATTGATTAGAATTTTGGTTATAGTAATTTTGATGATAATCTTCAGCAGGATAATAGTTAGCTACTGCTTTGATTTCCGTTACAATTGGATTTGAGTAAATTCTTTCCTGTTCAATTTGTTTTAGTATTCTTTCTGCAATTTGTCGTTGAGTATCATTGTGATAATAGATTCCAGAACGGTATTGCGTTCCAACGTCAGCACCTTGTTTGTTTAATGTTGTTGGGTCATGAGTTTTGAAAAAAACCTCCAAGATTTCTTCAAACCGAAGCTTTTCAGGATCATACGTGATTTGGCATACTTCAGCATATCCTGTAGTACCCGAACAAACATCTTTATACGATGGTTTGCCCGTATTTCCATTTGAATACCCACTTTGAACAGAATGAACACCTTCAAGGCGTTGAAATACAGCTTCAACGCACCAAAAACAACCAGCACCTAATGTAATGGTATCTACAACTTTCGAACTTGTTTCCATAGGTTTATTAAAAATTTTGACTTCAGATTGAGATTTATTACACGCTATCATTGCAATAAACACACTGAAGAGAACTAATAGTTTCATTGAGATAGTATTAAATGGTATGAATTAGATTTATGAGTACTGACGTAAGTGAATAGTCAGTATTAGAATTGTAAGAAATTCAATCCTAATCCAATGGAAATACCTGCTGTAAACCAGTGAGTATCAAAAACATCATTTGTTAAATATCCACCTTTTAATGCAATTGGAAATGGGTACCTTGTAAATTGAAGTGAGCCTTGAGCTGAATAATAATACGACTGTGTAAAGAGTGTTGGAGTTGTATTCACACCAAATCCACCACCCATTCTGAAAAACTCCCAAAACTCAGCTATGACAGAAAAATCATGAGTAAAACCAGAAACTGGAGCAACTCGACGCGAATTTGTACCAACAGGTGGTTGAACATCCCATAGTTTTCGTATACTGTATTCAATTCCAATCCTGTGTTTTCTGTCAGTGTCAATAGTTTGAGAATATGGATCAACCCCCCATCTGTAGAATAATGCAGCTGATGCTTGCCCCATTAGATAGGATAGATTTAGTGCTCTGCTAAATCCATACTGAGGCATTGCTGATATCTCGATAGAAGTTCTGTTTGATAAGACAGGTGCAGGTAATAATTCTGTTTGCACTCCCACGATGCTATCAATTTTATTCAAATCTGGAATAATACTTACAACAGATTTTTCGACAGGCAATCTCTCGGGTATGTTTGTCCAGGATTCTGGTATGGTAATATTCAATCGTAAATCTTTGATGAGAGAGTTAATAGCATAAATTTTAGTCGCTGTCACATATTCGGAGGCAGCGAAAACTCTTTTGGTAAGGTCTGTTTCAGTAAGAAACTCAACTACTTCACCATTGCGAGTAATAATGGGAGAGCCTGTTGAAAACAAAGGAGTCTTTTTTGGAAATTGATAAATTGACTCAAATTGAGTGAGAATTTTCTTAGAAGCTACATTTTCAACATATACATCTGGCGTTCTATCGTTTGTATGAAAACCGATAACTCGTAAAATCGAAGGAGGAACTTCTTCTTCGTATTTTGCCAACGGTAAAAAGGCATTACCTGTAATTTGAATTTTACCTAAAGCAACATTTGTCGCTGCAAGATGTGGGTAATAATTTGACAAGAAATAGATGGTATTTACTGTGAATTGTGTTTTATCTGCAGTTGTTACGATAACAATTCCCGTTCTATTAGTTGATGGTTCTGTCACTGATAGAGACGATGTAACAAACCAGCCATCTTGATTGATGAAAAAACCAGTAGAACGTTTCAAAAACTCACCTTCTTTAGAAAACAAATCTATCGCCACAATAGCTTTTTCTGTTTGTAATTTTATTGCTGTAGGCTCATCAAATTCTTGTGAATACACAGAAATTGAGACACAGAAGAGCAGAAAAAAGTACAAAAGTTTTTTGGTCAATTGGTATACCATAGAGATGTTTTTTCCAAAACAAGGGTCGAAATTTATTCCAATATAAGTAACTTACAAAAAAAAGGCCAAACAATATGAATTAAAGGTGCAAATCGACAGGAATTGAAGCAATTGAGGGTAAGGTTTTTGTTTTTAACAACAGTTCAATTGCTTTAATATCATTATATACTACCCTATCAGTTTCTGCAAACGGAACAATAGATCTTATTTCAGCATGGACATCTTCTAAGGATTTACTGGATTGTAATGGCCTTAGAAAATCAATAGCTTGAGCAGCACATAACAATTCAATAGCAAGTACTTTTCTCAAATTATCGACAACTTTCAAACATTTTTGAGCAGAGATTGACCCCATCGAATTATGATCTTCTTGATTTGCACTGGTTGGGATGGAATCAATACTTGCAGGATGACACAAAACCTTATTTTCTGAAACTATTGACGCTGCAGAATATTGAGCTATCATCATACCTGACTGTACTCCACCATTTTTAGCCAAAAATCGTGGCAAACCATTACTCAATGCTCCATTGACCATTCGTTCAATGCGACGTTCTGAAATATTTGCAAGTTCTGCACAAGCAATTGCCAAAAAGTCTAATGCTAATGCAAGAGGTTGACCATGAAAATTTCCTCCTTCTAAATACTCATTTGAATCAGGAAAAATAAGTGGATTATCATTAGCAGCATTTATTTCTCTCGAAAGAACATCAGTTACATAATTGATGGCATCTCGTGAAGCACCATGAACCTGTGGCATACACCGAATTGAATATGCGTCTTGAACTCGATTGTCATCTTCACGATGAGATTCACGAATTTTACTGCCTTGAAGTAATGAACGAAGATTTTTTGCAGAAGTTTTTTGTCCAACAAAACCACGCAAATTATGAATACGTTCATCAAAGGCTCTATCAGTTGAACGGAGTGCATCAGCAGTCATTGCTCCAGCGATATCTGCAATGGAAACTAAATATTGAGCTTCTATAACTGCAATTGCACCGAATGCACCCATCATTTGCGTACCATTTATGAGTGCAAGACCTTCTTTTGACGTAAGTCTAACAGGTTGAAGATTGTGTTGTTGTAAAATTTCTTTGGAAGAGAAATACTGCCCATTTTTTACCACTGTTCCTTTTCCGATAAGTGCTAAAGCAATATGGGATAATTGCACCAAATCGCCACTGCTACCGACTGAACCTTGTTCTGGCACTGCAGGAGTGATATGATTGTTGTACATAGAAACCAATGTTTCAACAGTAGATACTCGAATACCAGAATGACCCTTTGCTAAGGCATTGATTCGCAAAAGTATAATTGTTCGTACTATGTATTCTGGTAAAAATTCTCCAGTTCCAGCACTATGCGAGAGAATTAGATTTTCTTGTAATTCTTCTCGTTGATCTTCGGATATAAACACATTTGCAAACTCTCCAAAACCTGTAGTAACACCATAGACAACTTTATTTTCTGCAACCCATTGGTCAACTAAGGCTCGTGATTTATTCATTGAAACTATTGCTTCTTTGCATAGAGAAATAGTAGCAGTTGGATGAGAAATTAATTGATGGATTTGATTTAAGGTTAAATCTGAACCATTGAGTAGTATATTCATATTAGCAATGACAATCTTTTTGGAATAATTCTGGTCTATACTCAAAGTGCATCGTATCAAAATGATACCATTTACCACCCCAAATAAAACCATGTTTTTCAAAAATACGAACAATTTCGTAGGGAATTCTATTTTTATATTCGTATAGGCCATTTTTATTGGGACTAAACCAACGCCAATAATCCGAATGGGCTACATTAATATCGATAGTACAACCAAAACTATGAGTGCTTAATCTTTTTGTACCTGCGATGGTTCTCCACAAAAACGTTCCGCCGGGATTTTGTAAATATTTGTGAAATTCTTTCGGTAATGTTTCTAATTCTTTAGAAATAGCAAGGAGTTTCTTATCTACTCCATTGACAGTTGTAACCATTAATGATTTATTTATTACAGTCGGCATCCATCGAATAGATACAAGTTTCTTTCGTACTTCTGCAGCAGATGAACCATACATTTTTTTGAAAAAAGGTTCATATCTTGCTCTGCCAGGATCGTAGTTTTTTGGTAATGGAAGATATTGTTCAGAAAGTGGATAACATTGTTCTAATTGATTCATCAATGAAGCATTATCTAAAAACTCTTCGAAATTTGAATAATCTTTGCTTAGTTTAGTGTGATGCATTAATGGTAAGACCGTTCCATCTAAAAAATGAACTTCTGTTGTAGTGACTTTCTTTATGACTTCTGGATATGCTATTTGTAAACAATGGTGTTTGTGTTGAGAAAATGCACTATTGGTGAATACAAAAAGAATAAGGTATATAGTTTGAGTTAAATAGAAACAACTTTTTTTCATAGAGTGTATCAAAGTAAATGAGAACAATGATTTTGAATCCATTGTGTATACTCATTGGATGATTGTGTTGAATCGATGACTATAAATTCTGGTAATTCGTACGGATGTATTTCTTTACAAATAGCAAAAATCTCATCAACATTTTGGGGAATTGTTTTAAAAATTACTTGAACTTCATTAGTGATTTCTATTGTGTCATTCCAATGATACATCGATTCACATTGTGGTAAAATGGTCGCACAAGCAATCAGTTTTAGCTCTAAAAGTTGCTTAGAAAAAGATCTTGCATCCTCTTTTTGAGAAAACGAAGTCAGTATAAGAATGAGTCCATCTTTTTTCATACGGTTAAAATAATGTATTTTTGTAAAAATTACCAAAAACTATGATTGAAATTCTCATACTCCATTCGCACATTCTCTTTGCTTTGTATTTGTTTACAAAGCGTTGGCAAGAAAAAAAACTGTCTGATGGTTTCTTATCTCTTGCAGTATTAGGGCTCACTTTCTCCATCGGTTGGGCAATTATGGGACCACTTTCTCGAATGTTATTACACCAAGAATATGAGTTACCTTGGTTTACCTCAGATACACTTTCATTGGTAATGTTAGTGATAGTTGAATTTTTCTTTTTCAAATTTTACTTTTTTGGAGAGGAAAAAGAAGAACCTGCTACTACAACTAACCAATAGAATACGGTATCCTTTTTTGATGAGGACAATGCTCTGGAAATTGCAACAACTCCTCTAATTTGCGTTCAATTTCTGGAGTGATAATGTGCTCCAAAGATTCAGCATCTTCATGCACATGGTCAGGTGCTATATGCACATATTCAACCAAATAGACTTCCCATAAACGGTGTAGCTTGATAAGTCTTTGTGCTTTTTTAACGCCTTCACTTGTTAAAAGTACCGTTTGATTATTGCCTTCTATATACCCTTTTGTAATCAGTCGTTGAATGCTTTTTTGGGTAGAAACAACTGACTTATTAAATGTTTTTGAAAGTTCAACAACAATTTCTCTTTTATGAGCTTTTGTCGTTCCCAATTCCAATTTAAATAAATACTTTAAAACATTTTCATCAAAGACCTTCCATTGAATAGAAGATTGTTTGATTTTTCTCCAAAATGAACTTTTTGGTGAAATTACTGCAGAGATAATAAATAAACAACTTAAACAGAAAACTATCATTGGTCCAGTTGGTATTTTTGGTACTAAAGCAGAAATGACAACTCCTAAAACTGTACAAAATACTGAAGAGATAACCCCAATCAACATCATTAGTTTTACTGAATTTGCCCAATTTCGGGCAATGACAGTTGGAGTAATTAATAAAGCTGATATTAGTATGATTCCAGCCATTTGAATACCAAGAACAATGACTGATACAACTAAAACTGAATAGAGTACATCAATAAACTTTGTACTGCCAAAAATAGCAAGTGAATAAGTGCTGTCAAATGAGGTGGCTAATAATTCTTTATAAAATACTACAATGGAAATAATGGCAACTATTGCAATTCCCAAAAACACATACACATCGTCGGAAGAAATGGTGGTTGCTTTGCCAAATAGAAATTTATCCAACCCTGATTGAGATCCTACACCACTATGTTGAATTATAGTTAAAAGGAAAATACCTAACCCAAAAAAAACGGAAAGTACCACTCCTAAGACAGTTTCTTTTTTAAGTTTTGTAAATGAAGAAACAATCGATAATATCCATTGTGAAAGAAATGCAAATACAAATGCACCAGCCAGTAAAACGGCAGTATGTTTTGATGAAAAGAGTATATAAGCAAGACAAACCCCTGGAAGCATCGAATGAGCAGTCGCATCACCCAAGAGTGATTCTTTTCGTAAATAGGCAAATGTTCCTACTATCGCACTCACAATGGAGACGATGATGGAACCAAAAAGAGGAAGAAAGAGAATCGGATCTATCATAAAACAAAAAGCACCGTTAACTTATTTAGAAGTAACGGTGCGAATGAAAATTTGTTGCTATAGAGATAAGAAGAAATTATCTAATTTCTTTATGGACAGTATGACGACGTAAAAACGGGTTATACTTTTTGATTTCAAGTCTCTCTGTGGTATTTTGTTTGTTTTTCATTGTAGAGTAACGAGATGCAGGTTTACCCTCTTTTTTCGCTTCTGTACATTCAAGTGTAATAATTACACGTACGCCTTTTTTTGCCATGATATATCCTAAATTTCTGTTTCGTTATTTTCTGAAAGGACTACAAATATAGTAGTTTTTTACTTATAAACCAAATTTTATTGAATAAACAACAATTCACGATATTTCGGGAATGGCCATAAATTATCACTTACAACTGTTTCTAACGAATCTACATTTGCTCTGATATCTTCAATTTTTGGCTTAATTTCCTTTGCTAACACGAGTGCTTTTTTATATTCATCATGAATACCATCAGCTTCTTGTAATGTAGTTTCAACTTGTTTTGAAAGAGCAAAAATTGATTCAATATGTTGCGAAATTTTTTCAATTTGCGGTTTTACAATTTCCGCTTGTTGTTTCAACCCAATTTCAGCAAGTCCTTTGTAATTGGTTATTAAGTTATTTTGATGAGTTATTGCTGCAGGTACATAATGCATTTGAGCTAATTCAACACACAATACGGCTTCTAATTCTTGCTTTTTAATATATTCTTCCAAAAATACATTATATCGAGATTTCAATTCTGCTTCTGACAATACAGAATTTCTACTGAATAAATCTACAACTTCTTTGCGTAAGTAAACTTGTAGAGCTTCAGCTGTTGTTTTGATATTAGATAAACCTCTACGTTCTGCTTCTTCTATCCATTCTTTGGAGTAATTGTCACCATCAAACAAGATTGGTTCTGCTTCTTTGATATATCGACGCAAAACTTGTTTGATTGCTGAAGTTTTTTCTACTCCATTTTCCATTAATCTATCAACTTCTTTTTTGAAATGAACCAATTGATCACCAACAATTGTATTGAGAACAGTCATTGGATTTGAAACATTCACGGATGAACCTACCGCTCTAAATTCAAATTTATTTCCTGTAAAAGGAAATGGGGAAGTACGATTTCTGTCTGTAGTATCTATTTGTACTTCAGAAATTTTTGCGACGTTTAAAGCAATCGAATTAGATTGTTTTTGACTTTGTGTTCTGTCGTGTAAAAAGTCATCAATGATAGAACGCAAGTAATCTCCAGAAAACAACGAGATAATGGCCGGAGGTGCTTCGTTTGCTCCTAATCTATGTTCATTCCCAATATTTGCAATCGAAGCTCTCAATAGGTCAGCATACGTATGAACAGCTTTGACGATATTGATATAGAAAGTTAAAAACTGAAGATTGTTTAATGGGTCTTTCCCTGGTTCTAACAAATTTTGACCTTTATCATTGGATATTGACCAATTATTATGTTTACCTGAACCATTTATTCCATTATATGGTTTTTCATGTAAGAGAACACGTAATTTATGTTTTCTTGCAATACGATCCATAATATCCATCAATAGCTGATTATGATCAGTTGCAATGCTCACTAATTCAAAATGCGGAGCAAATTCAAATTGTGAAGGAGCTACTTCATTATGTCTAGTTTTGATTGGGATTCCCAATTTCAAAGCCTCTTGTTCCAATTCAATCATAAAGTTAAATACTCTTCTTGGAATTGAGCCGAAGTAATGATCCTCGAATTGTTGACCTCGAGCAGATGGACTACCAAATAAAGTTCTTCCACATAATACTAAGTCAGGACGTGCATTAAATAGACCTTCATCAACCGCAAAATATTCCTGTTCCCACCCCAAATTGATAAAAGTTCGTTCAACAGTTTCATCAAAAAACTTGCAAACTTCTTTACTTGCCTGTTCTAAAAAATGAGCAGATTTCAATAATGGAGTTTTTAAATCTAATGATTCACCTGTATAGGAAATGAAAATTGCTGGAATACAAAGCGTCTTTCCTAATCCAATTTCCATAATAAATGGAGGACAAGATGGATCCCAAACAGAATAACCACGAGCCGAATCAGTCGAACGTAATCCTCCAGTTGGAAAACTTGATGCATCAGGCTCTTGTTGTATTAATGCTTTGCCAGATAATTCGTTTACTGGTTCAGAAAATGGAAACACTTCAAAAAATGAATCATGCTTTTCCGCAGTTTTTCCAGTTAATGGTTGAAACCAATGAGTGAAATATGTCGCACCATTATCAATTGCCCAATTTTTCATTCCATTCGCAATAAAATCTGCACTTTTTCTGTCGATAGGTTCACCTTTCACAACGGCTTGTAATAAACTTTCGTATGCTTGTTTGATGAGATATTTTTTCTTAGCTCTGTCGTCAAATACTAACGTATTATACAGTTCTGTACCAGTATAAGTCTCTTTGATAGACGATGAGGAATCTTGATTACTTAAGATGTTTTCAATTGCGAGGAATCGAGTTGATTGCATACATTTAAAGAGTATTGGTCGGTAAAAAAGAAGTGTTTTTTTAAATACGTGCTTTTGACGTTTAGAGAATAAACTAATTTTTACTTTAGGTAAAGAAAGCTATAAATCGAAAATGTTATGATGGAATAAACGGAATTTCTACAATAAATTTACTTCCAACACCAACGGTGCTTTCACAATAAACACTTCCTTGGAGTTGATTGACAATTTTTTTAACTATTGACAACCCTAATCCAGTTGAATGCTCACCCGCAGTTGGTGTTGTGCTTACTTTTGCAAACTTTTTGAATAAGTTTGGTATTTCTTCGGTAGGTATTCCATGTCCTTGATCTTCAAAAATTATCCGAAGAATTGGCTGTAGAAAAGAATCTTGATAAACTTTATCCGTTATCTCAGTTATAATAGATACTGTAGTATTTGGTTTAGAATATTTGATTGAATTCGATAATAAATTTTCAAGTATTTGATACAATCTACCTTCGTCTGAAAGTACATTCTGAGTAACAGAAGTTGTAAAGTGTAAAGTAACTCCTTTTGTAGATGCAGTGAGTGTATTATGATTGATAATTGTATTGAGTAATGAGTTGATATCAATTGAAGTGTTGTGGAGATGTACTACTCCTGATTCAATGATATTTATATCCAATAAATTGTTTACTAACTCAAACATTCTATTCGAAGTTTCAATCAGATCATTAGCTATATCTGAAATTTCATCTTCTTTAATTGTAGTTGCTTGGGATTGCAAAAGTTTTGACAAGAGTGTTATATTGGAAATTGGGTTTTTCAAATCGTGAGCCACCATTCCAATATATTCATTTTTCTCTATTTCTAAACGCAATAAATCTTCATTCATTTCTTTTAATTCGGTTAATTGTGTTTCTAAATCCAAAGACTTCAATTTAGAATCAAATTCTATCATTTTAGCTTCTTGAAAACCTTCAGTTCGTTTGCTTACAAGATCTATTAACTTTTTTGAAAACTCATAACATCGTTTATAATCTTCTAATTGTTCAAAAACATAACTAGCAATGTCGTAAATATAAATCTTTGAATGAACTGTTTCAATTTTTTCGAAATATTGAAGTGATTCTTCAGCATAACGAAGTGCTTCTATTCTGTTGTTTTGTTTGAACCGCAAATTTGAAAAAGATAAACTTAATTTTGCTTTAACGGCAAAATTGTCAAAAAATTCAGCATAATCTGCAGCTTCATTATAATATAAATCTGCTTTTGCTAAATCATCATAATGAATATGGATAGCCCCGATATAGCAACAAACTACAAATATATCAGGATTCCCAGTTAGATCTTCTTTTGGTATAGTTCTTAGTATTTCCAATGATTGAAGATAGTAATCTAAGGCTACAGCATAGTCCTTGTGCAAATCATATATTACACCTAATTTTATTAAACTACCTGCATGATTTTCCTGCAAACCTAATTCTTTCTGAATGTTTATTACATCAAAAAGTAATCTTTTTGCACGTTCGAACTGTTTTAATTCTAACGTTATTTCTATTAATGATGAAAGAATTTCTACTTCTTTAGTTTTATCATTAAGTTCTTTACAATTTTGAAGAGCTAATTGAAGTATTTCTAAAGCTTTTGCATTATTACCAACTACTTTCCAAGAATTTGCAATAAGATATTGAGTGGAATAAATCTCTTCAGCTAAACCTATTCGTTCAAAAATCTCTAAAGCTTCATTGAGTAATGTGAATGAAGCTTCATACTCTTTCATATATACTTTTTCAATGCCAACTAATTTTTTTGCATATCCTGTAAACTTTACATATTCATCATTGTCTTGGATGAAAGCATGCATTTCTTCACAAATATTGATACATTCTTGAGTATTTCTTTTCTTAGAATGATAAATCCCAATATAATTTAAAGACCTCAACACGCCTTCGACATGGTTAATTCCTTTTGCTAAAGATAATGCCTTACTCGATAAGCCAAGAAGTTGGGATAATTGCTTATTTCTTGCATTAAATGCTTTTGTGAGAAGTTTATCTATCTCATTTATAATCGTTTGTCTTTCGTTGGATTCCATAGTTAGTATACTTTTTTCGGCGACCAATTTCCTTGGTTTGGAATGATGTTTAATAAATGCCAAATTGAAGAATAACTGTCACCTGGTCCAAAATAATCCATCGCAACTCGCGAAACTGTACCATCTTCGTTTTTTGAAAACACAGAATAACCTGGCATATAATATGTCTTTTCCTCTTGTTTTGATGCAAACCCCATATCTTCAAAAAATGTATTCTCTTTTGAAGAAACCATTTTAAATTTCCATTCTCTTGAATTTGCAAAATCAGACATTTTTTCAAAACTATCTGGAGTAGCAACAACAAAACCAAACGCATCATTCAAATGGTTTGCAATTCCATTAAATCCATCTGCCCATAAGGTACAATAAGAACAACCAGAGCCCATATTGTGTATAACAACAAGAGTGATTTTATCTTGAAATAGCGATGGTAATGAGATAGCATTTCCATCAAAGTCTTTAAAAACATAATCACTGATTATATCTATTTTCGCTTCTTTTTGAAGCAACAAATTTCTCTGTTCTTGTAGAGTTTCAATTTGTTTTTCGATTAACTCTAACTCTTGTTGAAACATTGTAAACAAAATAAAATGGAAAATTCCTACTCAAGAAAAGCAATATACCAAAAAGTCTGAACTAAATACGCATTGTAAATGGAATTTTTTTCCAATTATATTGCGAAGTTTTTCGCTAATTGAAAAAAATACTGTATTTTTGCACACCAAAAATCATTTGCGGAAGTGGTGAAATGGCAGACACGCCATCTTGAGGGGGTGGTGCACGGTAGTGCATGGGGGTTCAAGTCCCCCTTTCCGCACTCACAAAAAGGGAAGAATACAATTGCAATTCTTCCCTTTTTTGTATTGTATTTAATGTAGTAAACTGTGCTTACACTTGTTCATTCATTCAGTCGTTTGTATATTTATTACCAATTGTATGCTTGATTGTACATTAACTTCTACTTATCTATATTAGCGTGAGAATTTTAGGAATTGACCCTGGTAGTGTCGTTACTGGTTTTGGCGTTGTCGAAAAAACAGGGAACAAGTTCTCATTAGTAGAGTATGGGGTAATTGAGGCTAAAAGAGAATATTCTTCTTTAGAACACCGTTTAAAAATTATTTACGAGCGTTTACAACAAGTAATTCTACGTACAACACCTGATGAAGCTGCATTGGAATTACTGTTTTTCTTTAAAAACCCTCAATCACTCTTGAAATTGTCTCACGCTCGAGGTGTTGCTATGCTATCTGCGGCTACATCAAATCTTCCAATTTCTGAATACTCAGCATTAGAGATTAAAAAGTCTGTTACCGGCAAAGGTAGAGCCTCGAAAGAACAAGTTCAATATATGGTGAAATCAATGTTATCAATAAAAGAAAACCCATCTTTTTTTGATGCTACCGATGCTTTAGCAATTGCAATTTGCCACGGTTTAAAAAGCAATGCACCTGAGTCATCCTCAAGAAGTTGGAAAGACTTTGTTGCTCAAAATCCTGATAGAATCAAAAAATTTTCTCCTTAATCATTTTCAAATGTCTAAGAGTCCAATACAGTCATTACTTCAATCCGTTGAGTCTTCATCGAATTTTCAAGAATTATTACTGGAAATCGAAAAAAACAAGTCAGTTTCTGTAAAAGGAGTGCAAGGCTCTCTTGCATCTATAGTACTAACTGCTTTGCATCGTAAATGTAACAAGCAAATAGTCCTCGTCTGTGATTCTTATGAAACTGCAGATATGTATGCTCATGACTGTGCATTATTTTCATCAAATTCACTTCCAATCGCATTTTTTCCTTCACCCAAAAAACATCGCTCGAAACTTACATCAGACATTGATCCTTCGACGATGGTGATTGCCGAAGCTCTCTCAGTTGTACTTTCTTCTCCTCAAGCACTAATTGTAACAACACCTGAAACATTTCAGCAACAATTGCCCGAAAAAAGTGAGATTTCTTTGCAGAAAATTTCTCTAAAAAAGGGAGATGTTTTAGAATTTGATGAATTTGTTCAAACCTTACTGTTACAGGGATTTAACAAAACTGATTATGTCCAACAACATGGAGATATGGCTGTTCGTGGTGGAATTATTGACATTTATCCATTAGATTGGGATAATCCATTACGTATAGAGTTTTGGGATATAGAACTAACATCAATCCGTGAATTTGATCCTTCATCACAAAGAAGCATCCGAACACTCGATTCAATTACGTTTTATGGTACGGTCAACATGTACAAAGAGACGGAAGGAAAACGATTACTTTCTTACCTTCAAGATGATTGTATTGTTGTATTTGATGCTTCAATTGAAACAACTCTTCAATCTGAAGAGTACACAGAATTAAACGAATTATTATCTACCTTTCAATCAATTTCTTTCAATTTTTTTCAAGCAATTGCCGCAACTACGACATTATTTCATTCTACTTCGCAACCAGATTTTGCTATGTCTATGGAGCAATGCACTGCTCATATTGCCAATCTATTAGCAAATCAATTTACAGTGTATATCTGTTCAGAAGGTGAAATTCATACAAATCGTTTTAAGGATTTGTTTAAAACAACTTTTCTTTCATTAATAGACAAAAAAAATGATGTAGACTTACTTTTAGGTTATGAACGATATAGCACAATTGAATGGTTGAATCATAGTTCATCATTTGGTTTTACGCTTCCAACCCTTCGCATTGCAGTATTTACTGAACATCAAGTGTTCAATCGACAGCGAATTAGAGATGTTGCTATCAAAAAATCCAAAAGTAATGCACTAACTTTACGAGATTTAGAATTACTCCATCCCGGAGATTACGTAGTTCATGAAGATAAAGGTGTTGGACAATTTGCTGGTTTAGTTGCTATCACTGTTTCAGGAAATACGCAAGAATCTGTCAAACTTCTCTATGCAGATGGAGATATTCTCTATGTTTCTCTTAATAATGTTTACAAGTTATCAAAGTACGCTTCGGAAGAAAGCACTCAACCTAAACTTACGAAATTAGGTAGTGCTGAATGGGAGAAAAAGAAATCAAAAGCAAAAAAACGTCTCAAAGACATTGCTCGTGAATTGATAAAACTTTATGCAGAACGAAAACAACAAAAAGGCTTTGCTTTTTCAACAGATTCACAGTGGCAACAAGAATTTGAAGCATCATTCCAATATGAAGATACTCCTGACCAAGCAAAAGCAACATTGGAAGTGAAAGAAGATATGGAATCTGCAACACCTATGGATAGGCTTGTGTGCGGTGATGTTGGTTTCGGAAAAACAGAAATTGCTATTCGAGCTGCATTCAAAGCAACCCAAAGTAATAAACAAGTTGCAGTTTTAGTACCTACAACTATTTTAGCAGAACAACATTTTCAAACTTTTCGTGATAGATTGCAACGGTATCCAGTCACCGTAGAAGTACTTTCAAGATTCCGTTCAAAATTAGAACAAAAAAGTATTGTTGAGAGACTTAAAAAGGGTGAAATCGATATTCTCATTGGGACTCATCGGATTTTAAGTGCTGATGTGCAATTCAAAGATATCGGATTATTGATCATAGATGAAGAACAACGATTTGGAGTTGGTGCAAAAGAAAAACTTCGCCAAATTCGTGCCTCGATTGATACTTTGACCTTAACAGCAACACCTATTCCGCGTACGTTAAATTTTTCTTTGATGGGTGCAAGAGATTTGAGTGTTATCCAAACTCCCCCACGAAACAGACTTCCAATTGAAACTGTTGTTACACAATGGAATGACGATATAGTTTTTTCTGCTCTTAAACGAGAATTGGAACGAAAGGGTCAAATCTTTTTTGTTTCAGATACCATTGATAGTTTGTATACACTCCAAGACCGACTTATCACTCTCGATCCATTTATAAAAACAGCTGTTGCTCACGGACAAATGTCTGCAACAGAATTAGAAAACATCATGGAACGGTTTTTAGAAAGAAAATTTGATTGTTTACTCGCCACCAAAATCATTGAATCAGGATTAGACATTCCAAATGCAAATACCATTTTTGTACATAACGCACAAAACTTTGGTTTGGCTGAACTGTATCAAATGCGTGGAAGAGTTGGAAGATCGAATACGCAAGCCTATGCGTATCTGCTCGTTCCACCTGCGTCGATGTTGACATCAATTGCAGTTCGTCGATTACAAGCATTGGAAGAATTTACCGATTTGGGAAGTGGGTTTCAATTATCCTTACGTGATTTGGAAATACGTGGTGCAGGGAATTTATTGGGTGCTGAACAAAGTGGATTCATCCTTGAAATGGGATTTGAATTATACCAGAAAATACTCGACGAAGCAGTGACGGAACTTCGACAAGAAGAATTTGCTACCTTGTTTTCGACACAGAAAAAAGATGCTAAAAAACAAGCCTATCATGAAGATCTTTCCATTGATTTGGAAGGTGACGCATTGTTGCCTGAATCGTATGTCAAAGGTGATACAGAGCGTTTTGATTTTTATAAACGATTATATCGTATCAAATCCACAGTAGAAATTGACACAATTCGTAAAGAATTGCAAGACAGATATGGTGCACTTCCAGATTCTGCGGAAAATCTTCTCTTTGCAGTAGAAGTGCGAATCAAAGCATTACCATTAGGATTTGTTCGTTTAATGAAACGTAATGAAAGAATAGTCGTTGAATTACCTCCAGATTCTGATGAATTTTTCTATTCATCACATTTCCCGAAACTCCTCAAAGCATTAGAGGCAGTTCCAAAAACTAAACTTCAACAAAAAGGAAAAAAACTCTATTTAGAGTTCCCTGTTCAATCAAAAGAACACCTCATCTCTACGCTCGAAACCATAGACGCCAATATCGTGTACGAATAGTTTTTTCAATGTAAACAGTAAAGACGCATAGCCGTGCGACTCTACAATATCAACGATATCTCCCTCGCCCCTATGGGGTGAGGGGTCATACTAAATCAATGGGTGAAAAATGTTTCGCCCCTACATTATTTCACTATCACCACTGGTACTGTCGCACGTTGCGAGAACGATTTTAGAACGCCATAATACGTGCCGTTTGGCAGATTGCTTACGTCCACGGTGTGCGTAGTACGGCTGTCGTCAGTGCCACCTTTTGGTGTGGCTGGTTGTCGTGTCCAACTGGTGGAATGTACTACATTCCCAAACACGTCGATGATTTCGAAGGTGGTTTGTCCAGCTTCGATGATGCCAAATTCAAACGTCGCTTTTGTGTTTGATGGGTTTGGATGAACAGACAATATACCGAAACCAACGGTTGTTGGTAGCAGATACCGTCTCGTTCCGCTATAGCAAACGTCATTTAGCACTATTCTTCCGTTTTGTGTCGTTACAGGATAGGTTGTGCCAGTCCATTGAGCGTTAGAAATCACGATTGGCGTGCTGTCTTGTTGACCGAGTAAGATATCGCCAATGAGTTCGGTAATGACGTCGCCATTTTGGATTGGTTCGGTTAGCGGAACGTTGATGTTGATAACATAATCGGTTGCATTTTGGGTTACTGTCATTGTTCCGTTACTCACAGTTTTTGGAATAAATTGTTCGAATGGAACGGTAATGGTTGCAGTAAACCCGCTCGGAGTAATCGGCGTATTTGGCGTTAAGGTAGCTGTAATTGGGAAACGTTCACCGAATGCAGTCGCACTCACTTCACGTCGTGCGATTGCTACTGTCGTTGCTGTCGATGGTACAAAAACGGTGATGGTGTCACGTGCAATACATCCATTTCCA
>JAEUSM010000010.1 GCA_016788785.1 Candidatus Kapaibacterium sp. | reverse complement strand
AGAAAAAATTTTGGCATTTTGTACGAACTAAAAAGTATTTTGGGCTAAAATTTAAACGTCAAGTTGTCATTGAACCTTATATTGTTGATTTCTATTGTCCTTCGTTAGATTTAATCATAGAATTTGATGGTGATGTTCACGGTACTCCTCAACAGATTGTTTATGACAAAAAACGAGATGAATTTTTACGTTCCAAGGGTTATACTGTCATTCGAGTAACCAATACGATGTTACATTGGGACCCGAGCGAATTGCTGAAAGAAATTGATAGGATACGGTTGGAAAGGTTGTAGTTTATTTACCCCTCTCCCCTTACCCTCTCCCCATAGGGGCGAGGGAGATATATTTCTCTTTCCCCTCACCCCATTCGCCTCTTCCGCTCAAGGGGAGAGGGGGTTACGCTACCTATCACCCCCGATTGAAATCGGGGGCTACAATATGGGTCATCCCTACGGGATTCGAAGATTCCACCCAGCGTTTCATCGTTGGGTTTAATCGCTTTGCAAAAAAAAAAAGCCCCAAATGGGGCTTTTTGTTATTTGAGAAGGATGGTGAGATCGATGTCGTATATTTCAATGGTTTTGCCTATCTGCCTTCCGTTGATGGTATTGATGTACATTTTGACGGTAAAGGTTTTTTCTGCGTTTGCTTTTTCAACGGTGTACAGCTGTTGGAGCATCAATCGTTGAGATTCGTATGTTTTATCTGCTCCAATTCTGTCATGTAATTTGTTGTTTTCTACTATTGTTGATGTTTCTTTGTAGTAGGTTTTGACATCAAATGTGCATGTTGCTGAGTCAGACTGTCGCATAAATGTCATTATTCCTGTATTTGCAACGTAGGTTGCAAAAATGACATCGTTTTCTGTTTGAATTCGTTTAGTAATAACTGCAAAAGTATCAATATATGACACATAAAAATTCGTTTTTACTACATTATTAAATTCTTTAGTTGATAATACAAATGGAATACTATCGGTTCGCAATAAGGATGCATTGTTTAATCCTAAGTAAGAATAATTTCCATTTTTGTAATTTGCAGAGGTACTATCTGGTATTGGCTTGATACCAAGTTCATCAACAAGATTATATGGACTAGTTTTGCAAATGTTTTTGATGCTATCAGGTAAGGATACTTTTGACCACAAAAACTGCTGGTAACCACTGCTGACAGTATCATAATCACGGTTGAAATAGCTCAAAATAGAAACAAGATTGTCATATTCTTTTTGAGGAATTTTATATTCACCTTTTTTGAGCATTCCGTCTATGAGAAGTTTGTTACTAACAAGCGTATGTTCCAAGCGATTCCATTGAGAATTTTTGGACACGGAAAATGCTCCCCATGGTCCAAAAGTAGTGATAAATGCCAAAACTGCTAAAGTAATGGGAATGTATTTGATGTTTTTTGCTTTAGAAAACGAATAGTACAAAGAAATACCAAGCAACCAAACCGAGAGTATAATAACGAAGTAGCGTTCTTCTGTAATACCGTAATCACTTACACGCTTAAAGATGGCAATTCCCAAAACCCCCACTAATGGCAATAACGCACGATAGAACCATGTACTGAATATTTTAATCCATTTGTTTTCCGCCAAATTTTGTATTGGATAGAGAAGCAACAACGCCAACATTCCTGCAATGGAATAGCCTAAAATCATATAGGTGAGTATTCCTCGAGGCCAATCCCATAAAAAGATAATTTTGATAGTATATGCATACATAATCAAAAGGTAGATAACCACCAAAGGTAATAGTACAAATTGTGTGAAAATTTTGAGACTTTTTGGGTAGTTGGGTTCTACTTCGTTGGTTTCTTCGTTGAGCTTTGGTACACCACTGAGAAAAAAGAGCGTATTAAATATCAATGAAATACATAAAAACAAATCTCCATAAATTTCAGATTTGACATTTATAGAAAAAAGCAAATCGAATGAGCCTATTGCACCTGCAATCCCTCCGAATAAAACACTAGAAAATAATGCTGCAAGCAGAAATCGAAGGAAAAGATCTTTGTTGAATTTCCAAAAAGCCATCGAGTCATTATCATCCCAAAACGCCAAAAAAGCGACAATGAGATGAGAAAATAGCCCATAACAAGCTAACAGAATGGCAAATTCTGTGTTTGGTTTTGGGTAGAGGAAGTACAAAGTTACAGATCCAACAATGCCAAAACCATGAAGCAAAAGTCCAAACATACTTGAAAGATTCTTTCTTTCTCTGAAAGTATGAATGGCAAAATGAAATGCAATTCCCAGTGATAAAATAAATGAAGATTTTAAAAGGATTTCTCGAACATTTTCAGAAAGGTCTAAGTCAGTTTGATGAACAAACATGACAGAAATAACTAAAAGAACAAAGGCATTCAAAACAGCAAAAGGAAACCGTTGCAAGATTTCTTTTACAGAGGAAAACATATTTGTAATTGAAGGAAGATTCATGATATTTCCAATAAATTTTGTTTTTATAATGGCTAAAATAAGAAGTTTTTTGTAAATTAGAAGTAGTTTCAGAGAAAATACTTCATAAATGACCATAAAGACGTCAAATCATTTGCTGCAAGAGGTAATGAATATATTCAAAGAACGCTCTATGATTCATCAAGAAATTGGTGAAATGACGTATAGTGCTTTTGAAATTCTGCGTAGTAAAATCTACAATTGGACTGGAATATACTTTATCAATGAGAAAAAATATCTTCTGGAAGCAAGAATTACCAAACGATTGATTGAATTAGGAAACATCAGCTTTGAGTCGTATATAACACAATTAAATAATGAAGAATTTTTGCATATTGAGTTGCCAAAACTTTATACAGCAATCACAATAAATGAGACGTATTTTTTCCGTTGTCCAGAACATATAGATACCTTTCGTGAAATAGTTATTCCTGATTTAATATTTCACAAACAAAAAAGTGCGTTAGAGCAAAAGATTACAATTTGGAGTGCAGGATGTTCAAGTGGTGAAGAAGCATATACGTTGGCAATAATAATTAAAGAAGAAATCCAGCATTTATATCCTCATATTGAATTTGAAATAATTGCCACAGATATTGATGAAAAGGTTTTAAATGTAGCAAGAAATGGACTATTTTCAGAATATTCTGTTAGGCATGTACCAGCTATTTATTTCTCAAAATACTTTCATAAAGAGGGTTCTTCGTTTCAACTGTCAGAAGATGTACGATCAATGGTTCGATTTACAACCTTGAATTTATATAATCAAGATGATTGGAGACAATTACCACTTTTAGATTGTATCTTTTGTTGTAATGTTCTTATTTACTTTGATGAGCAGTCAAAAAAGAATGTCATCCATTCATTTTACAAACAAATAAATATGCTCGGATATCTTTTTGTTGGATATTCCGAATCTTTGTATGGAATTGAACATCTTTTTGCACGAAATTATGAACTAAATTCATTGGCGTACAAAAAGAATGAATTAACTCAATTCAAAAGTTCTACTAACATTCGTAATTTGTATGAAGTAAATAGTACTGCACGTTCTTGAAAAAAAGGGGTTAAAGATGGTTTTTCTAATCGTGGATTCTTCTGCTACAATGCGAAGAATAATAATAAATTCTCTGAAATCATTAGGACATAAAAACATTATAGAAGCAATTGACGGTCAAGATGCTATCGTAAAACTCAATACAGAAAAAATAGAGTTTGTTATCACTGAATGGAATATGCCTGGTTTTGATGGTTTAGAACTTACTAAATATATACGAAACGATGTAAGCTTGCAAAGTTTACCTGTATTATTAGTTTCTTCAAGGACATTAAAAGAAAATATCTTAGAAGCGATGGCAGCAAAAGTAAGTAATTACTTGGTTCGTCCATTCACTCCACAAACATTAAAAGAAAAAATCGACACAATTCTTTTTATGTTGTAACAATTAGAACAATTTGCATATGAATACTATCAAAGAATTTGTACCGGAAGACTTTACCCCTGATAAAGAAGTTGAACGCAAGGAAGCTGCCTTTAAAGATTTTCTCGTACTTAAACGAATTTCAGGAGAATTACAACGGAAACATAAAACCGACTTGATTCCCAGAGACATCGTTCAAGAAAGTGGGGAAACGGTTATTATAGAGATTCCACCTGAGGAACAAGAACACCAAAATACTACCTTGATGATTCACCGAAATGACAATGATGATATTGTAAGAATTGAATTGGTATGTAGTTGTAGTAAAAAGCATGTTATCAAATTTTTATATGAAGAAATAACTGAGAATAGTTCCGAAGAAACCGACGAAACACCAGAGACTACATCAGAAGAATCAGTTACAAATGAATAATTTGAATAATAAATTTGCAAACATAGTATTTTTTACTTAAATTTCGAGTTCTTAACAAAAGTGTACACGTTTTATTTAGACTAATAAATTGATATGGTTGACCAAGAATTACCAGTTTCTGAACAACAAGAACTGACAAATGAAGAAGTTGTAGTAGTGCCAGAAACACAAGAAAACACCGAAACAGCGACAGAAAACAATGCCGAAGTAACAACAATTGAAACAGAAGTGATTGCAGAAGCAACTACACTTGTTGAGGAAGTTGTTACATCGAATGAGCCTACAACTGAGGCTGTTATCGATGAAGTTCCAAATTATTCTTCTGGAGAACCCACCGAAACTTCAGTTGAAGGAACTTCTTCAGAAACTGAACAAATCACTTCAGAGTCTAAAAAGAGCAAGAAACGTGAATTTGAACAACGAAGAGCTGAACAACTGAAAAAATATCAAGTTATTTATGATGAGTTAACTGCCGTTAAATCTAACAATGGTACTATCACGGTCAATATAACTTCTCGAGTCAAAGGTGGTTTACGATGTACATATAAAACAATGCCGTTGTTTTTACCAGCTTCTCATTTTGGAGTTTATCCCAATACTCCAGAAGCTGAATTAAATGCAAGTGTAGGTCAAGACATCGAAGTAAATGTATTAGATGCAACTATCGATGAGTTAGGACGTTTTGCCATAATTTTGACTCGAAAAAAAATAATGAGAGAAAAATTTTGGTCAGAATTAACAGAAAACAAAGTTGTTGATGGTACAATAACTACCATTTTACCGTTTGGTATAGTTGTAAACTTTAACAATGTCGATGGTTTAGTACATTACTCCAGACTAGCATTTTCTCGTCCAAATGAATTAGCAAATGTCTATAAAGTAGGACAAAAAGTCAAAGCTTCAATTGTATCGGTGAATAAAGAAACTCGCAAAATTTCATTGTCAATGAAAGAATTTGAAAGCTCTCCATTCAACGGTATCACAGAAAAACTTCCTGTAGGTTCAAAAGCAACTGGAACAGTGAAATCAATTATCAATTTTGGTGCATACATCGAATTATTCCCAAATGTATTAGGTTTACTTCGAAATATAGATTACTCTTGGACTCAACGAGTGAGAAATTTGAATGAGGTTTTGACTGTAGGTGATAAAATTGATGTCTTTATAATTGATGTATCTGAAGAAAAACAACAAGTTTCTTTAGGGGTTAAACAATTTAGTCCAAATCCTTGGGAAACTATTGAAACTAAATACAACAAAGAAGATACATATTCTGGTGTTGTTAGCAGAACCATCAACCAAGGATATATCGTTAAATTAGAAGATCAAATTGAAGCGTTTATCCCGAAATCAAAATTAACACCTGATACCGCTAAATCAATTAATATTGGCGACACATTATCAGTGAAAATACTTGATATTGTTCCTAAGAATAATTCAATTGTACTTTGTCAAGAAGGATATGTAGCTCCTCAATACAACAATGATCAAGACAGACCTAAACGTCAAGAACAAGGTCGTGACCGTGAAAAGGGTTCGTATTCTCGTCAAAAAAATCAATCTCAACAAGACTCAGATTCATCAGTATCACTCGAATCTACTGAACAAAGTGCTGTGACTTTTTTTGATATGTTAGACGAGTCTCAAATGAACAAGATTTCAAAATTATCGAAATAAATTTTGAGGTAAAAATAAACACAATCAAACACTCTGTTTCAAGAGTGTTTTTTTTTAGAAATTAGTATGAATATTCTCATTACCGGTGCAACAAGTGGAATTGGATTAGCAACAGCAAGATTGTTTGCATCAAAAGGCTATACACTCATTTTAATTGCTAGAAGATTAGAAAAACTCAAAGAAATTTCTGCATCTTTGCAATACACATACAAAAACAATAATATCTTTTTTCAATGTGATGTGCAAAACCAACAGCAGGTTGAAAATGTATTCACAAAACTAAAGAATGCAAACTTGGGAGTAGATGTTCTCATCAATAATGCCGGTCTTTCAAGAGGGTTAGAGCCTATCCAAGATGGTTTGCTTCAAGATTGGGAAGAAATGATTGATACTAATGTGAAGGGTTTGTTGTATGTTACAAAAGAGGCAATTCCATTTTTAAAGAGCTCATCCAACCCAACCATAGTTAATATTTCTTCGATAGCAGGTCGTTGGGTGTATCCAAATGGAAATGTATATTGTGCATCAAAATCTGCAGCAAAGGTGTTATCAGAATCTATGCGGGTAGATTTGAATTCTTTGGGATTTCGTGTAATAAATATTGACCCAGGTTTGGTTGAGACAGAATTTTCAGAAGTTCGATTTCACGGTGATACAGAAAGAGCAAAGAAAGTCTATGAAGGGTATGAACCATTAACAGGTGAGGATATCGCAGAATGTATAGACTTTGCAGTCTCTGCACCTCCAAATGTCGTCATTGCGGATATGATGATTCTACCAAAAGCTCAAGCAACAGCAACGATAGTTAACAAAAAGCTGTAATCCATGCTTTCCTTTCCACCCAAAAGGATTATTTGTCTAACAGAAGAAACAACTGAGACGTTGTATGCATTAGGCGAAGATGAACGAATTGTAGGTATTTCAGGATTCACTGTTCGACCTAAAATTGCACGAAAAACTAAACCGAAAGTTTCTACTTATTTAGATGCAAATATTCCACTTATCAAAGAACTACAACCCGATATAGTTTTCGCTTGGTCTGATTTGCAAGCAGGGATATGCGAGAAACTCATCAAAGAAGGAATTCCTGTTTTGTGTTTCAATCATCGTTCAATTGAAGGTGTTTTCACTATGATTGAAACCATTGGTGCATTACTACGCATTGAAGAAAAAACAAAACAATATTGCCAATCATTAAGAAATTCATTACATGAAGTTCATAAAATTGGACAATCATTTTCCCAAAAACCAAAAGTATATTTTGAAGAATGGTATGATCCGTTAATATCGGGCATAACATGGGTTTCGGAACTGATTGAATTATGTGGTGGAGAGGATATTTTTGAGGAAAATAGGCATTTTCCGGATGCTAAACGAAGAATAATTCCAGATATGAATATTGTCGTAGAAAAAAATCCTGACATTCTTATCGCCTCTTGGTGTGGAAAAGCATTCAAAAAAGAAAAAGTACTGAAACGAGAGCATTGGGACACAATCAATGCAATTAGAAATAATCAGATGTTTGAAATACACTCCTCTATAATTTTGCAACCCGGACCTGCAGCTATAACAGAAGGAGCTATGCAAATAAGCCAAATTTTGCAAGATTGGTATAATAAATTTCACAATAAAAACGCTTGAAATACTTCAATTCTTAAAAGTAATTTCACGTTTTTTCAAACGTATCCTCATTATTAAAGAATGAAATCAAGTAATAAAATTGTCCTAACTGCATCCACATTGGTCTTCGGAATACTCTTAGGAGTTTTTCTCCAGCCACTCATTTCTGGAAACAGTGTTTACGATCAATCGAAAAAATTTGCCGATGTTCTCAATTTGATTCAAGCAAATTATTTCGAACCTGCCGATTTGAATAAGCTCGGAGAGACAGCAATTTCGAAGATGTTGGAAGAATTGGACCCACATTCACGCTACATTACTGCAAAATCTATGGAAAAAGTCAACGAAGATTTCCAAGGTAGTTTTGATGGGATTGGAGTTGAATTTGATATTGTAAAAGATACTATTACCATAGTTACACCAATAGTTGGTGGACCTTCAGAGGCTTTAGGCGTCCAATCTGGTGACAAAATTGTCAAAATTGATGGAACATCTGCTATTGGCCTTACTCGAGAAGATGTACCAAAAAAACTTCGTGGTCCTAAAGGAACTCAGGTTACAATCAGCGTACTTCGTTCTGGCAATAAAGAAGCAATTGATTTTGTTATAACTAGAGATAAAATACCATTATACTCAATTGATGCTAGTTTTATCATTGAAGGTACTGATATTGGATATATCAAAATGAACCGTTTTGCTGCAACTACACACGATGAGTTTAAAGCTGCAGCGAATAAATTGCGTTCAATGGGTATGAAAAAAATGATATTGGATTTGCAACAAAATCCTGGTGGATTTTTGGATCAAGCATTCAAATTGGCAGATGAATTCATTCCTGCAGGTAAAATGATTGTCTATACAAAAGGAAAACGTCCAGAGTTTGATGATGATTTTACTGCAATTCCAGGAGTAGGTGAATATGAAAAAATCCCATTAATTGTTCTTATAGATGGTGGTTCAGCTTCAGCTTCGGAGATTGTGGCTGGTGCTATTCAAGATCACGACAGAGGTATGATTGTTGGGGAAACTTCTTTTGGAAAAGGATTAGTACAGCGTCAATATCCATTAGCTGATGGTTCTGCGTTCCGATTAACAATATCTCGTTACTATACACCTACTGGTCGTTTGATTCAACGTCCGTATGACGATAAGAAAAACTATAGAGGCTCATTGGAAGATTTGGAGGAAGGATTAAATCTAGATCATACAAAGGATGCTGACAAAGATAAAAGAGACTCTGCAAGACCGACATTTAAAACTTCCGGTGGAAGAACATTATATGGTGGAGGTGGAATCACTCCTGATTATATCGTCAAATACGATACCTTGACAATGTTGACAAGAAATCTACGTGCAAAAAATCTCTTCTGGGAATTTTCGCAAGAATTTTTGCAAAAAAATCAATCGACTATTAAATCAAAATATAAAGATGCTGCTGATTTTGCACGTTCATTTACTTTATCAAAAAAAGATTTAGAAGATTTTAAAGCTTTGGCAGCAAAAAAAGAAATCAAATGGGAAGAGAAAGATGCTAAAACTGATGATGAAACGATACTGACACTCTTACGAATGACAATTGGCAAATTTACCTTTGGCAATGAGGCATCAGAGAGAGTATTTTTTACCCTAAATAAAAAAGCACGTGTTGCAGCGACATTGTTTCCTGAAGCACAAAAAATTTCGAAATTGAAATAATCATATCGGTGTATTCGTTCTACTCAGGCTTCTAAATACTCCGTCAGTATTTGAAGCCTGATTTTTTACCACTATCCTTGTTATAGGAAAACAATGACAAAACTAACAGCGACTATTGTTTTAGTCCTCATTATTTTAATGTCTCCTTTTACAGCTACTGCTCAAGTACTTTCTCCAGGAGAAGAACTAACGTATAAGGTTTCAGTATTAGGTATTGATATTGGAAGAGTAGTTATCAAAACTGATAAAAAAACTAAGTACAATGAACAAGATGCAGTAAAAGTAATTGTTAAAATGGATTCTAATCCAGGAATTCCATTTGCTGATTTACATGCAACATTCGAATCAATGGTTGATCCAAGTGCAAAATATTCCTACCAATTTGTTGCAAATGCAAAAGAAGGTGAAGAAGGATGGGCATATACAAAATATGAATTTGATTATGCGACGAATAAACATAATATGTCTAAATTCATTGGAAAAAAACAAATTGAAGCGAAGACTTTTGAATCTGACAAAAAATGGAATGACGGTTCTTCAATCTTCTTTTTTGCAAGACAATTTATCAAAAGTGGGAAAAACGTAAAAGTTCCAACTGTTGTATATGGTGATCCATCTCATACGAATTTTTTCTTCTCGAATAAAAAGGAAGTTACAGAAATTGGAGCATCTTCCTATCCAATAAAAACTGTCTATTTTAATGGTGCAGCTTCTTGGACAGGAATTTATGGGATTACTGGAAAATTTGAGGGTTGGTTTTCAGATGATGCTGCCTCAGTTCCAATCAAAGCTAAAATGAAACTCATTGTTGGAAGTGCTGATATTGAGTTGATTTCTTGGAAACGTGCAGGTAATTGGCAACCACCAAAAGCTGGTTAATTTTGTGGCACACAAATTTTGTGGCACATAAATTGAGAATTATAACCCCAGATTATTGATTTTATCTTCTGGGGTTTTTTTATGGGTACTCAAAACGATTTCACGATTATTGGTATAGATGGTGGTGGCTCGAAAACACGAGGAATTATTTCTAAAAACGGTGAAACTCTTGCAACTGCTACAGCTGGAACTACAAGGGTTGGTACTGTTGGGTTTACTGAATCTGCAGAACGATTGTTGAATGTAATAAAGGACTTATTACGTACCGCAGAGATAGAAAGTAAAGAAATTGATGCGGTTGTTGTTGGATTAGCTGGTATTTGGCTTCCTGACGAACAACAACGTGCAGTTTCGCTTCTCAAAATGCTTGCTCGAAGTGAGGGTATTACACTTAATGATCTGATTGTCATTTCAGATGCCGCTATTGCTTTGGAAGGTGCTTTTGCTGGAGATAATGGTATTGTACTTATTGTCGGTACTGGAACGATTGGAATTGCTAAAGTAGAAGATGGTCGTTATGAACGTTGTGGTGGTTGGGGTATCGAATTAGATGATAAAGGTTCTGGAGCATGGATTGGTCGTGAAGGTTTGACTGGAATAGTTCGAGGAATCGATGGACGAGGAAAACCAACCAGCCTAACAGAAAAATTAGTCTCTCTCATTCCTGCAATCTCATTAGAAAAACCAAGAACAATTGTTTCTGCCTATATTGAAGGTGCATTTGAATATGCTGCATTAACGCCTCATGTAATGGAATGTGCAGCCAATGGTGATACTGTTTGTATGGATATTATAGAACGTGCAGTTGATCATTTGGTTGAAACACCAAATGCCTTAGCAAAACATTTCCCTTCAAATGTTCCTATCAAATTAGCATTAATGGGCGGTATAATGGAAAATGATACATTGTTACGTAAGCTGTTTTTAGAAAAAATATCCCACGACACACGTTATCAAATTGTTCAGCCAACCTTAACTGCTCTGGACGGTGCAGTGAATTTGGGTGTCAACCTCCTTGAAAATCTGGATGCGTAATTTTAGCATCTCTACTAAAACAAAAAAAGCGATGAATTTCATCGCTTTTTTTGTCAGTATTATTTTTCATCTACGGTGTATTACTGATTTCTACGACGACAGTTCTTGAGTAAAATCTTCCTTCTGGGATGTCATTAGGGAACAATTGTTCACTGCTTCCAACTCCAAGAATTTGAGCACGATTTGAAACTCCTAATACAGTTGCTACTGTTTTTGCTCTATTCAACGACAAAGTTTTATTCACTTCCTCTGAACCAGATTTGTCAGTATATCCTTTTATTACAACGGTTGAAGTTGGAGATATTCTATCTTTGATAATTGACAAAGATTTTTTTTGCTCTTCCGTTAACTGTGAAGAATTATAATCAAACAACAATAGATTGTAAACCTCTTTGGTAACATTCGTTGTTGTCATTGTTTCTTCGTTTTGGCGTAGAACAAATGTTTTTTCAACAGGTACTTCTAAAGTTGATTCAAAGGTTTGGTTATAGCTATCTTCACCTTTAACGGTAATTTTGTAAGAGGAAGTTTTTGAAAGCTCATCGATAGCATCTTTTGTTAAAGGAATTGTAATTGGTGATACGGGCATACTTCCTTTGGAATTTGTCAATACTTTTTTGGAAGTTTCGGTGGTAACATTCCAAGAAATGTCATTATCTTCAGAAACAATTGTAGGGCTTACTTGAAATCCAGTGAAGGTACTTTTTGATACCGTATCTGCTATTTCAATTGGTACTAAAACAATTGTTGATGTGGAATAAATTTCAACACGGGAATTTTCTGCTGAACCTTCGACACTATTTTCATTCGATTTTTTTGAAGCAATGGAGTTTTCTACAATAGTAATGCGATTTGCACTAATTCCAAAATTTGAAACTAACCGTTCTTTGACTGCATTTGCTCTTTTCTTTGCTAAACTTCCTTTGAACTGAGTAAATTCATTCTGATTTTCACATCCTTTAAGAGTAATTGTCGATGTAGGATTTTGTGTTAATCGTTGAGCTAAAAGAGGAAAAATCCCTTCATACGCTTCTAAGGAAGAATTTTTGTATACATGCGATGGTTCAACATATCGATTAGGAATTTGATCAGAATTTGCATCAAAGAAAATATATGGTAACAATGGTAAAATTGTCTTAGTTACTTCTTGAGTTATTGGAATTACCGTTATTTCTTTTGGTTCTTTCGTTGCATCCAACGATGCTAATGCAAGTAATTTAATGGTAGTTTTTGGTGGTTCTGGATTGGGTTGTACGTACACTACAGCAGGTGGAGGAGCTGGTGGTGGTGGAACATACGGCTCAGAACGAAAATTGTACATTGCTGAAATACCTGCCCAAAGAGTTGAAGCTCTCCAAGTATTTGTTTGTATAAAGTTTGTAAGATTATATTGATACGATATTTCTGGAACTAATAACAAGGTTTTTGTTGCATTGAGAGGTAAATCGTACGAAATACCAACAACAGAGCCTAACATTAATGAAGAAGTTTGTTGAATATCACCACTTTGTTCAAATCGAGTACGCCGATTATTTTCAAACGTACCCGTTTCTGGTTGCACTAATTCTTCTTTTTGAGAAAACTGTTTTGTCGATAATATCCCAGTCCACAATCCAACTTTAATTTGGAAAGGATCTGTTAGATGATACGATATAAATGGTTGTGCTGCGATTGTTTGAATATCTGCATTTATTTCGTATTCTATTTCTACATCACGCAATTGACCTGAAACAGAAGCTAACGACCGTTGTCGTGCAGTCATAATGACGGGTTGTTCAAACAGTCCACCGCGAAGTCCTAACGTCCAATCTTGATTCAAACGGTACTGTATTTGGGTTATATGAGACATTGAAGTACTTGTTCCACCAGTAAATTGAGGACAACAGTTGGGAACTCCCGGTAATGCTCCAAATTCTGCTGTATGGGAATTATAACCAAAATTTACCATTGTTCCTATTCTCCATCGAGAGTAGTTCGTATCGATTCCAAATTGAGCAAATGTGAATGAATATGAGATTATAAAGCAAATAATGAGTAATCTAATCATTTTAACGAATCACCTCAAATGGATAGACGGTAGTTTTGGTTGGGGTTACTAATTGCAAAAAGTATTTGCCGTTTGCGAATTGGCGAGTTTGAATATCAATATCATAGGTGCCAGATTTTTGTTGTTGTTCCATAATAGTACTCACTTCGTTTCCTAACATTGAGTACACTTTCAAAGAAGTCAAACCTTGCTCACGAAGTTGATAACGAATTGTCGATACATTGCTACTTGGGTTTGGAGAAACCGATAGAATACCAACTCCAGTAGAACCATGTAAGAATAATCGTGGAACTCCACCTTCAAAACAAATGTCATTTATAGGAATTTGCACTTCATTGACTATTGCTGATGGTACCATACATTCGCTTACATAAGTTGGATTAGTTCTAAATCGTATTAGTTCTTCATTACCAAAAGTAACGATATATTTAAAAGGATAGACATTTTTGCCAGAACGAATAGTATCTTCAATGAGAATGGTTCTGTTTCCATTTGGTAATGCTGTACCTAAGCTCTGTTGATTTAATGGATGTAATACTGTTGGATTAAATTCAAAAGAACCAGTAAGAGTTCTTGGTTTAATACACTCTCCATTTGTTGCAGTAGCAATTGTTGCAACAATGTCAATGGTATCTCCAATAGAAGTTGTTGTAGGCGACACTATCGATACGATGGAATTGTTCGACTGAGCATCAACAAAAACTGGTTTTGAAATTGCTCTGCAACCACCAGAAGAACTTGCATCAACATAGTACGTACCTGTTACCTTTGGATAAATGCGTTGTGTTGTTTCATTTGTTGGATGCCATAAAAACGTATCAAAGTCTGTTCCAGCATCTAAAAAAAACGAATCACATTCACACACAGAAACAGAATCAAAAGAACTTACGTTAATTATACCAACTCCTTTAACAACTATTTCAACAGAGTCTGTAGCTGTACAACCGGAAGAATCTGTAACTGTAATGTAATACTTTCTCGTTGAAGTTGGATCAACTTCAGGTTCTAAAATAGAAGTATTGGAAATTTCTACTGGAGGATTCCAAGAGTATAAGTATGGAGCCTTACCACCATTCACGGTTGTTGATAATACAAAAGGACTACCAGAACAAACAGAATCATCTTGAATTGTAGAAACAGACAATTGTGGATTGACTTCAATGGTTACAATTCTTGAGCTGACACAACTATCTTGATTTTCAGCAACAATGGTATATTGCGTTGTAACAGTTGGAGCAGCAGTTATAAAACCATTTGTATAATCTCCACTGATTCCATCCATTGGGGTAACGCTGAATTTCAAATTACTTTGTGGAGTTAAAAAGGAAATTTGAATATTTGTTTGTTCTCCATTACAAAGAAAGGTTTTGTCAGCAATTGCAGAAAGTCCAATAGAATTTAATTCAAAGTCAGAAGAAAAATTTCCTGCTGTTACATTGTCACATATATCAGACATGGTACCAACAACTTCTAGTTTATAGGAACCATCATTAACCAGTGGTGGAGAAAAATATAAAATATACTTTTTTTCAAAAGTTGTTGTCTGAGAGCAATTACTGGAAATACTAGTTGGAATTACTGTAGAATTCGTAGGTGTTCTCAGAACAAAATCACTAACTTCTACTGATGAGCATTGTACATTCTCTGAGAAATTGACTTCTAACGAATCAATCTTACAATCGGAGAACTTTTTTACATCTGTAATAAAAGGAGGAATATTGTCAATGATTTGAGCCGTTGAGTATTTAAGAAAGTCTAATTTATATCCACCTTGTCCAATTGCCTCTGAGGTAAAATTGCTAATAATAATAGTATAACTTTCACCAGATTTTACTGGAATAAGTGCATTAATGGGATTACCAGAATTTAATTGATTATTCGAAGTTCCGTCAGGTGTGGCACCAGTTACTCCCTTTGTTGAAGAATAATTACAAGATACGACTCTGTTTGCATTGATAGGTTTATTTAGATCACTACAAGATATTCCAGTGAGATTAAATACTGCCCAATCGTAATCATTATCAAGTTTGTAAGGAGTCAATTCAAAACCTAAAAATCCATCAGAAAGAACAGTAAATACATACCATACAGAATTTCGTTCTGAAGTAAAACAAGTATTGAGAGGAAATACATCATTTACCTCACCTACTCCAACAAATGAATTTACTTGATCAAAAATTCCTTGACAAACAGGAATGGCATTTCGACAGTCTTGATTGCTTTGTGCATTGGATGTGTGAAGCGAAACACTAAAAGCACAGCAAAAGGAGATAATTAGAAAAAAAACTTTCATTGAATTAAGAGAAAATTGTACATGAATATAGCAAAATACAAAAAAAAAGGTTACAACGCCGTTGTAACCTTTAAAAAATCCATGAAAGTGGAAATTTATTTCAAATCTTGAGCAACAAATGGTACTAATGCCAAATGACGAGAGTATTTGACAGCAGTAGAAATTTGACGCTGTTGGAACGCATTTAACCCAGTAATTCTACGAGGAAGGATTTTCCCTTGATCGTTTGTAAAACGAGATAAAAACTTAGCATCTAAATAATCAACAAAACGAGAACGACCCATAGGGTTATTTTTCTTTTTGTTTTGATTGCGTTTGAACGGAGAGTTTTGTCCTCCACGTCCATTAGGACCGCCACCGAATGGAGAATTACCGCGAGATGAATTTGATGGTTTCATTATTGTTGTCCTTTCGCATCTTTAATAGATTGAGATTTAGAAAAGCGCTTATTGAAACGTTCTACACGCCCAGCTGTATCAACAAGCATTTGACGACCAGTAAAGAAGGGGTGAGATTTTGAATCAATATCAAGAACCACACGGTCATTCTTATAACATGCACGTGTTCTCAAAATGGAACCGTCTGTCATTTGAATTTCCACAGGCTTGTACTGTGGGTGGATATCTTTTTTCATGTTGTAAAGTATATAGTAAGTTATTTAGTTATATCGACTGTTTCTACTTCATTAAGGTCGTTAATTTTCACGAATCTCTCAACAAAACGTAGTGTACCGCGTTCAGAATTGTACCCTTTAATAACTTTAATGTTAATACGAGTATCAGCGGATTTCTTTTTAAATTTATCACCAAAGGTTTGTGCTTTTGCCATTGTGGTTACCAATAATTATTTGGGTTGAACAATTTCTATTTTTCCAATAGGATTACAAATATAGAGAAATTTTTCGAATCTACAAAGTATTTTTACTTTTTTCTTTTCTAAAAGCTTTAGTAAGGAACTTTTTCTAAGCAATTACCATTTAAGAGGTACGTCAATGCTTATGTATTAACTACAAAAATTAAACAGATGTCATATTACTCAGATAATCAAACATTTCCTTCAGTCATAAAATGGTTGTTGATTTCAAATGTTTCGATCTTCCTTCTATCAATATTTATTGGTGAATTTCGAGTCCTCTCATTAGTGTTTGGAGGATTATGGCCTTTACAATCTGGCAATTTCTTACCTTGGCAATTGCTTTCCTACCAATTTATTCATGATGCAAACGGTTTTACCCATATTCTTTTCAATATGTTAGCACTTTGGATGTTTGGTTCTGAAATGGAGCGACATTGGGGTTCGAAACGATTTATCTTTTATTATATCCTTTGTGGAATTGGAGCGGGTATTATTCATATGATAGTATCACCATTACTAACCGCAAATGGAGCATATGTTCCTACAGTAGGTGCATCAGGTGCAATAATGGGTGTGTTAATTGGGTATGGTTTTACATTCCCAGATAGACCAGTGATGATGTTTCCGTTTTTTATTCCGATTCCAGCAAAATATTTTGTGTTGATTTACGCTGGGATTGACTTAATAATGGGGTTAACGAATACTCGATCGGGTGTTGCTCATTTTGCTCATTTAGGTGGTGCTGCAACTGGTTATATATTGCTCTTAACTGGTGATAGATTATACTCTTTTATTCAAAAACTTTTTAGTAAAAAACCAAAACGAACGTTTTCTGGTCGCTCAAATGTTGTTAATGCAAATTGGGTGGAGAAAAGATCCAATGAAGTATCTCAACATATTGACTCAAATACAAAAAGTTACACTGTTGATGGAGAGGTTGTAACTCAGCGTCAAATAGATGAAATATTAGAGCGAATTTCTCGCTATGGTTATCAAAATATAACTGACAAAGAACGAAGAATTTTAACAGAAGTAAGCAAAAAATTATAACTACACAATCATTTTTTTATGAATACAAATTCCGATTTATTTCCAATTATAGATACAAATAAACCTGCAGAACAACCGTATGCAGTTCGTCCTTTTCGTCGTAGAGTTAGCCGTCAAGTGATGGTAGGATCTGTGCCTGTAGGTGGAAATGCACCTATAAGTGTGCAAACAATGACCAAAACCAAAACGGGTGATGTTGATGCCACTGTTGCACAAGTTGAACGTTGTGTTGAAGCAGGTGTTGATATAGTCAGAATTACTATTAACGATTGGGAAGCAGCTGAAGGTATTAAAGAAATTGTCAAAAGAACAACTGTACCAATTGTTGCTGATATACATTTTAATCACATTTTTGCTTTAAAGGCTATTGAAGCAGGTGTGGCGAAAGTTCGAATCAATCCAGGGAATATTGGTTCTAAAGATAGAATCAAAGAAGTTCTTACAAAGGCAAAAGAGCGTTCTATTCCTATAAGAATTGGTGTGAACTCTGGTTCTTTAGAAGAGGATATTTTAGAAAAGCACGGATATCCAACTCCAGAAGCATTATTCGAATCAGCTATTCGACACGTTGAAATTGCTGCTGATTATGGATTTGATGATATCATCATTTCTGTCAAATCTACTGATGTTCGATTGATGATTGAAGCCTATCGAATGTTAGCAGAACGAACAGATTTTCCATTGCATTTGGGAGTAACCGAAGCAGGAACAACTCGAGTTGGTACCATCAAATCTTCAGTGGGTATTGGAACTTTATTAGCCGAAGGAATTGGAGATACTATTCGTGTGTCATTGACTGACGAACCAGAAAAAGAAGTAGAAGTTGGAAAAGAAATTTTACGGTCTTTAGGCTTGACCCAGCGTTCTATCGAAATCATCTCTTGCCCAACATGTGGTAGATTGGAAGTTGATTTGTTTAAAATAACTGACGAATTAGAAACTGCTCTCAAAGGAATCAAAAAACCTGTGAAAATTGCACTTTTGGGGTGTGTTGTGAATGGTCCTGGTGAAGCTTCTGAAGCTGACATTGGAATTGCTGCAGGTCGTGGTGTCGGCATTCTATATCGCAAAGGTGAAGTGGTTCGTAGAGTCAAAGAACACGAAATAGTTCAAGCAGTGGTTCAAGAAGTCTTAGATTTTCAACCCATCGAAGAGTAGATTTTCATTCTGTTATAAAAAATAGTGTTATATTTGCGGTTTAAAAAAAGGAACTATTGTAACTATAGTTCCTTTTTTCTTTCTATTTTTTGATGAAAAGTTGAAGTTGTAGGTACACTGAAATGCAAGAATGTACCCCAAAATTAGTAAGATAAACAACAGATAAATTTATAATGTACAAAGTATTTACTGACCGTATCAATTATGCCGAATTAGAAAAGGAAGTCCTTAAATTTTGGGAAGAACATTCTATTTTCGAAAAATCAATTGAACAACGGAAAGAAAGTCCGATATTTAGTTTTTACGAAGGTCCCCCAACTGCAAACGGACGTCCAGGAATTCACCACTTGATGGCACGTTCGATAAAGGATTTGATTTGTCGCTACAAAACAATGCGTGGATATTATGTTCCCCGTATTGCAGGTTGGGACACTCACGGATTGCCTGTAGAAATAGCTGTTGAGAAAACGCTTGGTCTTACAAACAAGCCAATGATTGAAAAATTTGGCGTTGACAAATTCAACAAAGAATGTAAAGATTATGTATACAAAACCATTAACCAACAGGAATATGGTTGGAATGCATTCACAAAACGTTCTGGCTATTGGGTGGATATGCAAAAAGCATACATCACTTGTACAAATGAATACATTGAGTCACTTTGGTGGTCGTTGAAAGAATTTTTCGATAAAGGATTGATATATAAAGGATACAAAGTTATTCCTCAATCTCCCACTATCGAAACGCCACTTTCTTCTCATGAACTTTCTCAAGCATATAAAAAAGTACGTGATCCAAATTGTTACATAAAGGTTAAAATTGAAAACTCACCAAAAGATTCTCTCATTGGTGCCTCAATTATCGTTTGGACAACTACTCCTTGGACATTGTTTGCAAACGTTGCTTTAGCAGTTAGCGAAACTATTATGTATTCATTAGTTCATAATGTTCGAAAAGATGGCTCAGAAGAACGTGTTGTTTTAGCAACGAATCGTTTGAGCATCTTGGATGGTACCTATGAAGTTATTGAAGAATTTAGCGGTAGCGAATTGATTGGTACGGCTTATGAGCAAATCTTTTCTGATGTTCCATTTGAAAGTAGTGAATTTCCAACAGCTTTAACTGTTTTCCCAGCATCATTTGTAACCGATAGTGATGGTTCAGGAATTGTTCACATCGCACCTGCATTTGGTCAAGATGACTTTGAACTTGGTAAAGCGAATGGGCTTCCTTTTCCACAACCAGTTCTACCAAATGGTCATTTTACCAATGAGATTAAAGAGTTTGCAGGTCGTGCAGTAAAAACATTCACTTACGCATCTCATACTGAAGAAGGTGCTGACAAGGATATTATCATCGCACTGAAAAAAGCAGGTAAAATATACAAATCCTCAATGGATTATGAACATGATTACCCTCATTGTTGGAGAACTGGTAATCCTGTAATCTACTATGCACGCGAATCGTGGTTTATCAAAACTCCAGATTATCGTGATAAAATGGTTGAGCTTAACAAAGAAATTACTTGGCAACCACCTGAAATTGGGACTGGTCGTTTTGGAAATTGGTTAGCTGATGCAAAAGAATGGTCACTATCTCGCGATCGTTATTGGGGAACTCCACTTCCTTTGTGGGTGTCTGAAGATGGTTCTGATATTTTTGCTGTTGGTTCAATAGAAATGTTGAAACAAGGAATCTATGTCAAAGAAAATGGTGAAGAAGTTCCAGTTCCTTTGAGTGGAGTTGAAATTGATTTACACCGTCCATTTGTAGATAATGTCATTTTCAAAAAGAATGGAAAAACATACAAACGAGTCCACGAAGTAATCGATGTTTGGTATGATTCGGGTGCAATGCCATTTGCTTCATTACATTATCCTTTTGAAAATAAAGAGCTTTTTGAAAAAACATATCCGGGTGATTTTATTGCTGAAGGTATTGACCAAACTCGTGGTTGGTTCTATACGCTCCACAATATCGGAACAGCATTATTTGGTAAACCAGCTTATAAATCTGTGATTGTCAATGAATTGATTCTTGACAAACATGGTGTTAAAATGTCCAAAAAATTGGGCAATGTGCTTGACCCATTCGAGCTAATGGAACTCTATGGTGCTGATGCCATTCGATGGTATTTTATGGTGAACAATCCACCATGGATGTCAACCAAATTCAATGTAGAGGATATACAGAATACGGTATTAGCTGACTTTTTCCGTTCATTAACAAATATCTATCAATTTTATGCTCAATATGCAAATATTGATGGAGTTGATGGGAATGAAAAATATATCCCAATTGAAGAAAGACTCGAAATTGATCGATGGATACTTTCGAAAACGAATACAGTTGTAAGCAACTATTTGGATTTTATGGACAAATACGAGTTGACAAAAGCTACTCGTATGGTTCAACAATTTGTCATTGATGATGTATCCAATTGGTATGTTCGTCGTAACAGACGTCGATTCTGGAAAGGAATCACCGATTCTGAAAAAATAGCTGCTTATCAAACTTTGCGTGAAGTATTGCATTCTGTTTTATCCATGATTGCTCCATTTACACCATTTTTGGCTGAAAATCTTTTCCAAAAACTTCGTGTAGATTCTGACCCAGAATCCATACATTTGTTAGTGTTTCCAACAGAACAAGGTTTTCAAGATGTCGATTTAGAGCGAAGAATGGAACGAGCTCAAATAATAGTTTCATTAGCAAGATCCTTACGCGAAAAATCGAAAATTAAAATTCGTCAACCGTTATCGAAAATACTCATTCCTATCTCCAATCCACAAGAAAGAAGAGATATTTCAGTAGTCCAAGATATCATTTGCGAAGAATTGAATGTTAAAGGAATTGAATTTATTAGCGATGATTCTGGAATAGTAAAACGAAGTGCTAAAGCTAATTTCAAAACATTAGGCAAAGTGTTTGGTACAAACACACAAAAGGTTGCCAATGCTATTAAAGATTTGACAAACGCTCAATTGAAATCTTTGGAGCATAATGGTTCGTTGCAATTGAAAATCGATGAGAATGAGAATGCAGAGATTACTTCAGACCATGTTGATATTATCCATGAAGATATCGAAGGTTGGTTGGTCGCAAATCAAGGCGTCGTAACCGTTGCTTTGGATACGACCTTAACTCAAGAACTTGTTATCGAGGGAACTGCTCGTGAGATTGTCAACAGAATTCAAACCTTGCGAAAAGAGTTGAAATTTGAAATTACTGATAGAATTGCAATTCAATTTGCCACCTCAGATGCAACATTGCTGACTGCTTTTCAAACAATGTCAGAATATATTTGCTCTGAAACCTTAGCAATTTCTTGTCAACAGGAATCTTCTCTTGAAACGCAAAGTTTGGACATTAACGGTGCTGAACTTCAGTTACAATTGACAAAACAATAAATAAAAATATACATTTGCTCGCAAGAGCATAACCTTAGCAAAATAGATTTTTTATAGAAAGGGCAGCAATATGGCAATGTCAACACAACCTTCTCAAAGTTCTAACGATACAACGACTGAGAATACATTACGCTATTCTGACGCAGATTTGCAAGAGTTTCGTGTGGTCATAGAAGCAGCTATGAACGAGACGCTTGATGAGATTAGAATGGTAAAAGAGCGAATTGAAGATCTTTCTTCTTTCGATTTTTCTTCAGAAACCATGGTATACTCAATGCACATGGCTGAGCAAGGCTCTGAGGCTTTGGAAAAAGAAAAAGCTTATACACAAATGCAACGTTTAAATGAATACTTGCAAAAGTTGGAAGATGCATTGGATAGAATCAAAGACAAAACTTATGGCATTTGTAAACATTGCAATTGTCTTATTGCCAAAGAACGTTTGTTGGCTGTACCTATTACAACCCAATCTGCTTCATGGAAACTGCAAAAGCAATGCCCTGAAGATGGAATCGATAGAGTAATGCCAATTCAAAAGTAATGTAATCGTTTAGATTGGCAGTCTTGTTTTGTAAAGACTGCCTTTTTTTTTCTTAGTTTATAATGCAAAATACACCATCAAAATCGCCAACAATCTATTATATCATTGCAGTTTTGCTTATCCTTTCGGACCAAGTTACAAAATTCATGGTAAAAGGCTTCCCATTTTTCGGCATCAACCATAAAGGAATGGAATTAGGAGAAAGTTTTCAAGTCATCGGTGATTATGTCAAATTCACCTTTGTAGAAAACCCAGGAATGGCATTTGGGATATCTTTTGGTTGGGGAAAAATATTTTTAAGTCTTTTTTCTGTTGTTGCCTCAATAGGCTTGGCATATCTCATTAAAAAGGTTTCCTTTACGCACATTGTCGTTCGAATAGGTGTGATGCTCATATTTGCGGGTGCGACAGGGAATCTGATTGACAGATGTTTTTATGGAGTAATTTTCAACGAAAATCCTTTGTTTTATGGATATGTTGTTGATTTTATAGAAGTCAATATTCCCGATGTCAATGTATTTGGTTATCAATATACTTCTTGGCCTGTATTTAATATAGCTGACTCTTGTGTGTTTATAGGTGTTGTATTAATGATGTTTTTCACATCAAAAATTCCTTCATTTCATGAAGTGAAACAAGGTTATTACGATCAAGAAGTTGTTCCTACTTCCTCAGAACAGTCTTTAGAAAAACCAGTTTCTGGCAATGAGTGAAGAACGAGATCAATATCCGGGGTATATAGAGAAAGAGTTTACCTTTCTTATTCCTAAAGGTCAAGGTGCTGAGCGAATTGACCTCTTTTTGTCTCGTAATATCGAGAATGCCACAAGAACGAAAATTCACAAATCCATCGAAGCTGGGAGAGTACTTGTCAATGGAAAAGTCGCCAAATCTAGTAAAAAAATCCAGCCGAACGACCTAATCAAATGTACGATAATGAAAGCACCTCCTTTGGAGTTGTTACCGGAAAATATTCCATTGGATATTGCTTTTGAAGATTCTGAGATGATAGTGGTCAATAAACCTGCTGGAATGGTTACCCATCCCGGAGTAGGCAATCGTTATGGTACATTGGTCAATGCTATTTTATATCATCTTGGTCATAGAGAATCTATACCCATCAAAGCTACTATTGATGACGAGGATGAGGATGAAAATGAAGTGGAAAATGATGACGAAACTGATTCATCGACATTTTTAGAACCAAATGATGACAAATTGTTAGCTTCAGAGCTTATTCGTCCGGGGATTGTTCACAGATTAGATAAAGATACCAGTGGATTGATGGTTGTATCAAAAAATCCTGTTGCTCATAATTTTTTAGCAAATCAATTCAAAGAACGCACTTCTACTCGTGAGTATCTTGCCTTGGTATGGGGAAAGGTTCAAGACGATAGTGGTACCATAGAAGGGAATATCGATCGTTCACCAAGAGACAGGAAAAAATTTGCAATTTCCAAAAAAGGTGGCAAATATGCTCGAACTGACTTTGAAGTTGTCGAACGATTTACTATTGCAACCCTACTCAAAGTTCGACTCAAAACTGGTCGCACCCACCAAATTCGTGTTCATTTTTCAGAGAACAATCACCCATTAGTTTCCGATGTACTCTACGGTGGAGAAATGTATATTCACCGAGGTTATTTGGACTCAAAAACCAAATCCACCGCCAATAAAGTAACTGAACTCATCAAACGACACGCACTTCACGCACGACTTTTGGGTGTAACCCACCCCATCACAAAAGAATTCATCGAATGGGAAACCGAACCACCACTCGATTTCCAACAAACCCTCGATTTCCTTCGAAAAGAAGCAGTGTTGCAATCGTAATTAAAACCTCAAATTCCCCTCCTTTGGAGGCGTGACCGTAGGTCGGGGTGGCTTTTTCAGAGACGCAAAGCATAGCGTCTATACAATAACACAACACTCACGCCCCTATGGGGATTGGTCAGGGAGAGGTTGGGAGGCATTTATTTTCTTTATCCCGTAGGGATAACATATTTATAGAATAGACGTTGCAAAAAAGAGATACTACCCCTACGGGGTCGAATATTCTTTGAATTCCCGATTCTATAAATATGTGACCACTCCGTGGTCAAGACAGAATAACACCAACGTATAGACGCTCGTCCGTGCGTCTATGCAATAACACAACAACCCCCTCGCCCCTTTGGGGAGAGGGTACGGGGAGAGGGGGCATTCTTTAACACCACTGAGACGTTGGATGAAACGTCTCTACAATAATCAATTTTCACCTATATTTTCGTATATTCGTGTGACAAAATCCAATACAACCTTCCATAACCACCATGACTCCCGAAGAAATCAAACAAGCAATTGAACAATTAGATAATTTGTTGAATACTTCGCTATATCAAGATGCAAAGGCATTTGCTTACGAACTCTTAGAAAATCGTGCAATACAAGAAGACCTCGAATCTCACGCAAGGGTCTATAATATTCTTGGGATTGTTTACCATAATCTTTCAGTCTACCCAAAAGCATTAGAGTATCACACAAAGGCATTACACATCAATGAAGAAATTGGAAACAAAAAGGGTATTACAATAAATCTTATTAGTATTGGAAATGCTTACTTAAGTTTTTCTGACTACTTTAATGCATTAGAGTATTATTCAAAGTCACTACAAATTGATGAAGAAATTGGAAACAAAAAAGGTGTTGCAAGTAGCCTTGGGAATATTGGTCTTGTTTACTATTATCTTTCTGACTATGCTATGGCTTTAGAATATAACTCAAAGTCACTACAAATTGATGAAGAAATTGGAAACAAAAAAGGTGTTGCAAGTAGCCTTGGGAATATTGGTCTTGTTTACTTTAATCTTTCTGACTACCCAAAAGCATTAGAGTATTTTTCAAAGGCATTACATATCTGTGAAGAAATTGGGAATAAAAAAGGTATTGCTACTCCTCTTGGGAATATTGCTCTTGTTTACCATAATCTTTCTGAATACCCAAAAGCATTAGAGTATTTTTCAAAGGCATTACATATCTGTGAAGAAATTGGGAATAAAAAAGGTATTGCTAATAATCTTATGCATATTGGGGTTGTTTACTTTAATCTATCTGAATACCCAAAAGCCTTAAAAAATTACTTTAAAACATTACAAATCAATGAAGAAATTGGGAATAAAAAAGGTATTGCTGTTTCTTTTGGAAATATTGGGGTTGTTTACTCAACGAAAGAATCATCTTTATACGACTTAAAAAAAGCAGAAGAGTATTTTCAAAAAACGTTAGTTTTAGCAGAGGAAATAGGTGCAAGAGATATAATTAAAGAAACTTATGAAAATTTACATAAGCTAAGACACAAAGAAAAACAATTTGAAGAAGCATTAGAATATAAATTAAAACAAATTGCTCTCGAAAAAGAAATTCAATCTGAAGATGCCAAAAACAAAGCACAACAATTTGACAGTGAACGTAAAATTGCTGAAAGAGAGAAACAGTTTGCTTTTGAACAAGGTCGTTTGTTAGAACGTGAAAGTATCCTTCGAAATATACTTCCTGATTCAGTAACCGACCGTTTAGTGAAAGGAGAAAATCCAATCGCCGATCACTTCGATTCTGCATCAGTACTCTTTATGGATTTAGTAGGGTTTACGACACTTGCTTCCATTGCCCCACCAAAACAACTTGTCTATTTACTGGACGCAATCTTCCAAAAGGCAGATGAAGTGGTTGAAACTTTTGGTTTAGAAAAGATTAAAACCATTGGCGATGGGTATTTGGCTGTGGCGAATGTAACATCTCCTCTCGAACACCACCAAAATGCTTCGGCTCTTGCCTCACTCCAACTTCTCGAAACGATGCGAGACTTTACTGTTAATATTCCATCTGACTTAGGCGATACCAATTGGATAAAGGAAATGAACGATATAGAAATTCGTATAGGGATTCACACTGGAGAAGTGGTTGCAGGAATCATCGGCAAACACAAATACACCTACGACCTATGGGGAGATGCCGTGAATATAGCCTCACGAATGGAATCCAACTCAGAAGCTGGTCGAATTCATATCAGCGAACAATTCGCAAAATCAATCGAAAAACATCCAGAATTTACACTCATCCCTCGTGGAGAAATCACCATCAAAGGAAAAGGAACAATGAATACGTTTTGGCTGGAGAAAGGGAAATGATTTCAGAAGAAATACAAAATCAATATGATAATGCTATTAAAATTGTAGATATTCCACAGAAAATATTGGCACTTAACTCCTTAGCTTGGAATTTACGGCTTCAATCACAATATGAACAGTCATTTAATATTTGCAATAATGCTATTGAAATAGCAAAAGAGCATAATTTTTCTTTAGAGGAAGCCATAATTCTAAATACATTTGCAAATATCTATGCTGATATAGGGGAATTTTCTTCTGCAATTGATAGTTTTCAAAATGCCATCAAACTCTTAGAATCTAATTACAATGGGTATTGGTTGGGTGCAATAATTGGCAATTGTGGTAACATTTATAAAAATTTAGGAGATTACACCACTTCTATTCTTTATTATTCAAAAGCAATTGAAATTTACGAAAATGAAAAATTTACCAATTTGATTCCTGTATGGATTACAAATATTGGCGATATTCATTATTCCCAAAAAAATTATCTTGAAGCATTATCATACCATTTTAAAGCTCTTGCATTGTGGGAAAAAATTGAAAATAATTCAATAAATTCTACTCCAATTTATACGAATATTGCTAACTGTTACTTTGAATTAGAAGAGTTTGAAAAATCTATTGAATATAACGAAAAAGCTTTGGAAAAAGACATTAGCAATAATCATACAATGGATATAGCAATTGATTATGGAAATTTAGGTAAAATTTTTGCAAATGTCAATTACTTAGGATATAATCCCTCCAAAGCGGAAGAGTATTTTTTTTTAGCAAAGTCTATCTTTGAGGCTAATGGAAATAAAAAGTATCAATTTCTATTTCACAAAGAAATTTCAGAACTATATAGACAACAAAAAAGATGGGAAGAATCTGATAATCATTTCAGAAAATTCTATGAAATGGAAAAAGAAGTACTGTCACAAGATGCATTGAAAAAGTCTCAAATGATGGAAAATCGACGTAAAATTGAAGAAGCTGAAAAAGATAGACAAATTAAATTATCAAGATTCCAAGAACAAGAACGGATTTTTCATAACATATTACCTATTTCTATTGCCGACCGATTAATTGAAGGTGAACAAACAATCGCAGAATCTTTTGAAAACGTTAGTATCTTCTTCTCAGATATAGTGGGTTTTACAACACTTTCTTCAAATATCGAACCTTCAGAATTAGTACAAGGACTCAATACCATATTTACTGCATTTGATAGAATCGGAACCAAATACGGTTTAGAAAAAATCAAAACCATAGGTGATGCCTATATGGCTGTCTGTGGCGTTCCAGAAGTTTTTGCAGATCATGCACAAAGAGCTACTAAGTTTGCCCTCGAGGCAATTGAAGTCTTAGATACATTAGGACTTGGAGAAGATTTTAAGAATTTACAAATCCGCATTGGTTTACATTGTGGAAGTGTCGTCGCAGGAGTTATCGGCGAGAAAAAATTTGCTTACGATGTGTGGGGTGATGCCGTGAATATAGCTTCACGAATGGAATCCAACTCAGAGGCAGGAAGAATCAACGTCAGCGAAGCTTTTGCTAAATCAATCGAATCATTCCCAGAATTTTCACTTATCCCACGTGGAGAAATAAACATAAAGGGCAAAGGAAGTATGAATACCTTTTGGTTGGAAAAGGGGAAATGATGAAACTCTATATATTCTTGCTGATTTTGGTTAGTTCTGTTGCTTTTGCTCAGGTACAAAACCCAATTCGGTTTGGTGGGTTTTTGGGTGGTGGGTATGATATCCATTCCGCTAACTTTACCTCGCTCAGAGGTGTGCCGAATTGTTGTCCTGTCTTTGAGGGTGGTAGTGGCAATGGGTTTCAAGTGCAAGGAGTGGTAGAAGTGCCGTTTTCTTCCGAATTTTTTCTTGCAACGCGTATAGGCTACACTGTACGTTCGGGTACATTGCAAAAAGATGAATCTACAACGCTCTTTGTGAATAATCAGCCATCAAATGGTGTTTTTCGCCACACCATGGAACTGAACAACCCTCAAATAATGATTGATATTCTTCCCCATTATACGCTTTTTGGCAAACTGTCTGTCTTTGCGGGAGTTTCTGCTGGAATTCAATTGAGCCCAACATTCAACCAACGCGAAACGATAGCCGTACCTGAATTCGGCTCAACCTTTGCCGATTCGAATGGAAACAACAGCAATCAACGTATTCGCAATCAATTTTCCGGTGCATTGCCAGATGCAAATCCTCTACAACTTGGTGTAATGGCAGGAATGGGATATACCATACCACTGAATGCATCTACCTCGCTACTGGCACGACCAGAAGTATCGATACGAATTCCACTCACGTCTTACGCATCAACGGTTTCGTGGAATGCAACAGCATTTCAAGTGGGTATTTCCATCCTCTATCGTCAAATGCAAGGAAAAGACGTTTCACCAATTATAGCAATAGAAACTCCGCAAACTAAAACAGAAGAAGTTAAACAACCACCACCAACTGTCATAGAAGAGAAAAAGGAAGAAGTTGACGAAAAATTCACGATTACAGGACGAACACTCAAAAGTGACGGATCACCATTACAAACTTCCATCATCATTGAGGATTTGCAAACTGGTGAAACAATAGGAAAAAGCGAGTCCAATCCGAACACAGGAGCATATAAATTTTCCTTAGATTTTGGTAGATACTATTCATATTCATTTCAAGCGGATGGATTTTATCCACCATCAAAACGTATTGATTTACGGACAAAACCAGCGAAAAATTCGCTGAATGAAGAGGATGTTGTAGTGAAATCGATTGAGGAAATACTCGCATCAGGTGAAGAAATACGTATCAATAATATCTTCTTTGATTCGGATAAGGCAGATCTGCTTAAAGAGTCATTTTTGGAATTGGATAAATTGATACAAATATTGAACAAATACCCTAATATCCACGTGATTCTTGAGGCACACACCGACAATATAGGTAGCGACAAATACAACGACGATTTGTCCTTGCGACGAGCAAAAGCTGTGCAGCAGTATTTGGTCACAAATTCCATTGCTGCAAAACGTATCACCGAAAAAGGTTTTGGGAAACGAAAACCAGTTTCCTCAAACGACACCGAAGAAGGTCGTGCAGCAAACCGACGAGTTCAATTCCGCTTAGAACTGAAAAAGTAGGAAATTTTTTGTAAATACGCAATTAATTAGTAATTTAGCAAAGTATTCATTCATTTCATCAATTCAACTATGAAACTACTTTTTACACTTGTTTTTGTCTGTTTAATATCCTCTAACACTCTTGTTGCACAAATTATTGAACAACCATTTGAAGTTGATAATAATAACTTTACTTTCTTTGATATGGCAGTCAAAGGTGATCAAGTTTATATGATTGGCAGTCACGGACAGTTTACAAAGGTTATCTCTATTTATCAATATAGGGAATCAAACTGGGAAGAAATTTCTAATGTTGTTTTTGAAATTGGGATAAATAGGAGAATAACTACAGAACCAAAAAACGATAGAGAACCTCAAAACAATCCAAGAATATATATTGATGAAAATAACGATTTGTGGGTTACTGGTAGTGCCGTTTATCATAGAAAAAACAAAGTTTGGTACAGTTATAAACCACCAAGAAAAACCGATGGATTTGATTCACTGTTTTATGCACAGTTTCATGAGCTATATTTTTTAAAGAATAAATCTCCATTAATATCATCACTTATAACAACGTTAGGACCAAAATATAACGGATTTAGAATAGGTTTTTTTGAAATGTTTACGTTGTTGAATGATACATTACGCCATACAAATTTCGAGCAGAATGTTTATAATGTAAAAGCATCTTCCCAATTTATGGCTGATGAAAGTAAAATGACTGTTATTGATGATACAATTGTTGTTTATAAACCCAATGGAACGATATTCTTTGTTAATCCTGATAGTACTATTGATTCAACAGAATTTCCAGGAAATAGAGGTAACTTAACTAGTAATTTACAGATAAGACAAATCCTACCAATTGGAGACTCTAAGCTTATTATTTTGACTGATCTTTCAACCGATGCAGTTCCTGCGAGTCCTGCTTGTTGTTCAGGTATTTTTATCCTAGAAAATAGAAACAAATGGACTGTGTTCAATGAACAAAATGGATTATGGAGAAATATTCGAAATAATTACTATTCTCCTAGAAGTATCATTCCGAACCCTAATGGAGGACATATCGTTGCAATGTATGCTAATAATCCCGTAGGATTATATGGGCAACTTTTTAATTTGAACATAAGTAATATGTTAACGCTCATACCTTTGGATAACAAATTAACAAATGCACGAATTTTCCCAAGAAGGAATTTTGTAAATGGTGTTTCAAAAGTTATGTTTTCAAAAATTATACAAGCAATTAGTACGAATGACTATGGAATTGCCATCCCAAAACAGGAAATCTATAAAATTCGTTTAGATGGGAGTGGAAATCTTTGGTGTATGTTAGATGATTTTATTATGCAAATACCAGCTTTTATTCCTACGTCTGTATCTGATGAAAACACTTCAAATGTTCAATTGTTGGTATCACCTAATCCTGCAAATAATACTATTTCACTATCTTCAGTGCCACCTTCTTGCGATAAAATTGAGATTGTTTCGGTGCATGGACAGATTGTGCAAACAGTGTTTTCTGGATATGGGAACATCAACATTCAATCATTGCCATCTGGCGTGTATTTACTCAAAATGCACACAAAATCAGGAATTCAAACTACCACATTTGTCAAAGAATTTTAAGAATACAGTCAAAATATTTGGTAAAATGAAAAAATAATGGTATTTTTGTTGACTATAGAAGAAAATACATCAATCATATACGATAAAAGACTGAAATAATGCTGTCAAAAGAGAAAAAATTAGAGTTAATCAAACGCTTCGGTGCAAACGACCAAGATACTGGTAAACCAGAAGTTCAGATTGCAATGCTAACTGAACATATGAAACAACTTTCAGAACATTTGTTGACAAACAAAAAAGATAACCATAACAAACGTGGTCTTATCATGATGGTGTCAAAACGCCGTAAATTGTTAAAATATTTGGAGCATGTTGATATCCAACGATATCGTGCTATTTTACAAGCTCTCAATTTACGTAAGTAATTCAGTAAATTTGGTGTACTGTTGCAAAATGGTACACCATTTTTTTTACTACCGCTATGAATCTGCTATTTCACCTCCAATGTCGTAATCTCCAAATTGATTGATAAAGAGAATTAATTACAAGTTTAAATATATAGCACACAGCGTGTGCAAATCAAATGAAAGGTCTTTGAATGTCAAAAGTAACCGTAAACACAATGCTCAACGAACGCGAGTTTTCTTTGGAAACTGGTCGTTTTGCAAAATTAGCTGATGGTGCCGTTATGGTACGTCATGGCGACACAATGGTTTTAGTAACCGTTTGTGCGAATGCCGAACCCAAAACAGATATTGATTTTTTACCGATGACTATTGAGTATCGTGAAAAAATGTCTGCTGCCGGTAAAATCCCTGGTGGATTTTTCAAAAGAGAAGGAAAACCAAGCGATAAAGAGATTTTATCCGCACGTCTAATTGACCGACCAATTCGCCCGATGTTCGAAAAAGGTTGGTACAACGAAACACAAATCGTTGCTTCTGTGTATTCAGCTGACAGCGACATCGACCCAGATGTAATGGGAACAACAGGTGCATCCGCTGCATTAATGCTTGGTGGATTCCCATTTGAAGGTCCTGTTTCTGAAGTAAAAATTGCAAAAATTGCCGACACATATATTGTTAATCCAACGTATTCACAATTGGCAGAATCGGAATTAGAAATTACCGTTGCTGGAACAGATGATTCTTTAGTAATGGTGGAAGGTGTTTCCAAAGAAATTAGTGAAGACACATTTTTGGAAGCTATTGCATTCGCACACGATCAAATTCGCGTTTTAAATCAACTACAACGTGATTTGGTTGCTCAAGCTGGTACAAAGCCGAAAAAAGAAATTAAAGCCACAGAAGTTGATTCTGAGCTATTTGCGGCAATTTCCGATGCTTGCCGTGAGCCAATCAAAAAACAAATCCGAACTACATCGACAAAAGAAATTCGTAAAGAACAATTTAAAGAAATACGTACTGCAACGATTGAAAAAATAAACCAACAATTTGCTGTACGTGAAGAATTCGCTGGAGTGAACTTAGAATCAATTGTGAAAAAAGTAGTTTCTTCCATTGAAAAAGAAGAAATGCGTGAAATGATTTTACAAGATGGTATCCGTTTAGACGGTAGATCTACCACACAAGTTCGCCCGATAACTATCGAAACAGCTGTTTTACCTCGTCCACATGGTTCTGCATTGTTTACTCGTGGAGAAACACAATCGTTGACAACCATCACTTTGGGAACAAAAACTGATGAACAGATGATTGATGGTTTGATGCCTACATTCGATCGTCGTTTTATGTTACATTACAATTTCCCTCCATTTAGCGTTGGTGAAGCAGGTAGAATGACTGGTACTTCACGTCGTGAGGTTGGTCACGGAAATTTGGCAGAACGTGCTTTGCAATATTTCATTCCAGATGCAACGGAATTTCCGTACACCATTCGAGTACTGTCAGATATTTTAGAGTCAAACGGTTCTTCATCAATGGCAACAGTATGTGCAGGTTCATTAGCGATGATGGATGCAGGCGTACCAATCAAAAAGGCTGTTTCTGGTATTGCAATGGGACTAATCAAAGAAGGCGATAGAGTTGCAATATTAAGTGACATTTTAGGAGATGAAGATCATCTCGGCGATATGGATTTCAAGGTTGCTGGTTCAAAAGATGGTATTACTGCTTGTCAAATGGATATGAAAATCCAAGGACTTTCCTTTGAAACGATGAAAACTGCCTTACTTCAAGCAAAAGAAGGTAGAATGCATATTTTGAATGAGATGAATAAAGCATTGGATACTCATCGCCCAGAACTTTCTCCATATGCACCATCACTAACAACTATCATGATTCCAGTGGAATATATTGGTGCAGTTATTGGTTCTGGTGGAGAAAATATTCGTGCAATGACAAAAGAAACGAATACCGAAATTTCTATCGAAGATGATGGAAAAGTCGTTATCGCTGCGATGTCGAAAGAGTCTGCCGATGAAGTGGTTCGTCGTATCAAATTGATTACAACGCCACCAACAGAAGGAACAATCTATTTGGCAACTGTCAAAGAAGTACGTGAAGGTTTGGGAGCAATTGTCGAATTTTTACCGAAAACAAAAGGTCTGCTTCACTTGAGCCAAATTCAATGGGAACCATACGAAAATGTGGGTGATGTGTTGAAAGTCGGTGAGAAAGTAGAAGTGAAATTGGTTGAAATTCAATCAGATGGAAAATTCCGTTTATCTCGCAAAATTTTATTCCCAAAACCAGAGGGATATGTTGAGCCAGAACGTCGTCCACGTCCTCCACAAGGTGATAGAAACGACAGAAATGACCGAAATGATAGACGTCCTTACGACAATCGTCGCGGTAGATAAAATTATATTTGAGACAAAAAGCAGTGGAAACACTGCTTTTTTTTTGTCAAAAATCAATATTTCCGATATTGAAATAGTCTATAGGTATTAGTAAAAAATTTTGAATGATTTCTTGCCAAAATCCATGATTTCTTCTCGAATGGTGATGTTGTTACTGTTTGTTATTTTTGCCTATTTACCACAAATATTGGTAGGGAAAGGTAATGATATGGAAATGGGTATCCGTTACTTGAAATTGGGAAATTCTTACCGTGAGATAGGTTTTTACAATGAAGCTAAAGAATATTTGCGAATGGGTAAAAGTATCGTTGCGAACCATAAAAACACCTATTGGTTAGCGGTGAGTGAGGAATATTTGGGCTTATTGGAATCAGATCAAGGCGATGCAAAAGCAGCAGAAAATCACTTTATCGAAGCAATAAAGTTGTATGATAAAATTTTACCGCCGACAGGATCTTCGTTAGAAGCAACTATGCATTTACTCAATCCGTCTCAACAATTTTTATCTAATTCTCCGAGAACTAAAACGAAAAAATTCCAAGGTAAAATCTTAGAACTTCAAGAGTCTGAAGAGGAAATAGAATCTTCTGTTGAAACCGAAGATGAACTTCCAAAAATCCCACAAGAATCATCTGAATTTGATGATTTGTTGGAAATACCATCATCACCAAAACCTGCTTTGCCACAACTGCAGAGTTCTCCAAATACCTCCCAAAAACCTAACCCTACTTCACCACTAACAACGCCAAAAGAATCTATTGGCATTGATGAAAATGAATTTGATAAAATGGTAGAAGATGTCATAAGTGGAAAACCGACAACACCGAAAAGTACAAAGGTATCACCACCAATTGACAATGAAATAGACACGAAACTTCAAAATTTGGAACGTGAAAACAACGAATTGAAACAACAAATTGAGCTTCTCAGAAATGAATTGGAATTGATGTTGAACAAAAAGGTTCCTGAGCAAAAAAAAGCAACAAAATCAAAGAATGCTCGCTCGACGTAATGGCTCGAATTAAGATAACGAGGATAGTATAAATTCAGCTTTTACAATATCTTCTTTTGTAGTGATTTTCATATTTGATTGTTCACCTTCTGTACAAAAAACTGGAACGTTTATATTTTCAACAAGAGAGGAATCATCAGTTCCCAAAAATGATGTTGTTATTGCATATTCATACGCTTTTTGAATAACTAATGCACTAAAACCTTGAGGAGTCTGTACAGAAACTAATGATGATCTATCGACTGTTTCAATGATAAAATTTTGAGAGTCTTTCCGTTTAATTGTATCGGAAATTGGAATAGCAGGAATAACTGCAGAGTGTTTTTTTGTATCGGAAATAACACGACGAATCAACGCAGAACTAACAAAAGGTCGAACAGCATCATGAACCAAAATGATGTCATCAGCTTCTGTTTTAATATGTTGCAAGACCTCATATATACTCAATTGTCGCTCACTTCCGCCTTTGATGACGGTTGAAAGTTTTGAAATTCCATACTGTTCTTTCCATTGCCAAAAATGAGAATGGTATTGCTCTTCTGCTGCAATATGAATATGAGAAACTTCGAGTTCATTCTGAAATTTGAGCATAGTATGCACAACGATTGGGATAGATTGTAATGGAAGATATTGTTTAGGAGTATCACTTCCAAGTCGTAAACCTTTTCCTCCACAGGGAATAATGCTATGAACCATTTGTTGTTTTCTCAATCTTTTTTGATGTTTTTTTGTTGTATACCGTAATATACTGTATTTTTGTAAGTTTTCAAATCAAATTCAGTAGAAATAATTACTAATTTTTAAACCAATGATATTAACCGACACCCAAATTTTAGAGGAAATCAAGGCTGGAAGTATTGTTATTGAGCCTTATGATGTCTCTTGTTTAGGCTCCAATAGTTATGATGTTCATCTTGGTGCAACTCTTGCAACCTATAAAGATGAAATTTTAGACGCAAAAAAACACAATCAAATTGAGATGTTTACCATTCCAGAAGAAGGCTTTGTTTTACTTCCAAATGTTCTCTATCTTGGTGTAACAAAAGAATATACGGAAACACACAAACATGTGCCGTTTTTGGAAGGTAAATCTAGTGTTGGAAGATTAGGAATTGACATTCATGCAACTGCTGGAAAAGGTGATGTTGGTTTTTGTAATTATTGGACGTTAGAAATTTCCGTTAAACAGCCTGTCCGAGTGTATGCAAATATGCCAATTGCTCAGTTAATATACTTTACAACTGAAGGTGATGTGAAAACCTTGTATTCTCAAAAGTCAAATGCAAAATATAATGCAAAAACTCCAAATCCAGTTGAATCAATGATGTGGAAGAATTTTTAATATGAAACAATCGTTTATTTTCAATATACTTCTTTTATCAATTTTAGTACTCATGGTTTCTTGTTCTTCTGAAGAGGAATTATCAGATAAATTGCCTAATGCGGAAGATCCAAATTTTAATGCTTCTGAAATTTTAAAGTACAGAGAATATAAAAATACTAATTTCAAAACAAGCGATCAATCGCCAATACCTGAAGCAAAAAGAGCAACTTTTCAAGGTTTGAAATATTACAACCCTACTGAGGATTTTTCTGTTCCAGCAACATTTGTTGCATCCAAAACGAAAGAGACTTCCAGTGTTGGAACAACGAAATTTGGAGAAACAAGAACATACATCAAAGCTGGAATCCTCTCTTTTGTAGTGAATGAGAAATCATATTCACTTACTGCTTTTTACTATTCCAATGATGAGAATAAGGAATTACTCTTTGTGCCTTTCAAAGACGCAACAAGTGGCAAACTTACCTACGATGTTGGTCGGTATTTAGATATACCAGTCGTTCCAAATGGAGATTATATCATTGACTTCAATTTGGCGTATAATCCATACTGTGCGTATAATGATAATTACAGTTGTCCGTTAGTTCCGAAAGAAAATGTTTTACCGATAGAAATTAATGCTGGTGAGAAAAAACCTGATTTCTAAAAAAAATCTTTGGATAGTAACAGTATTCTTTTCATTGATAGTTCTTCAAAGTTGTATCATTGTTAAAGAAAAAGCACCGCCTCCACAAACGGAACAACGGATAGAAATGTCCAAACTTCGTGCAGAGGCGACTTCATTGCTTTCCAATGATATGATTGTTACGCCAGATTCAGAAATAGTTACCTACAAACCAAAAGATTGGTTCTTTATCAATACGAAAGAATTGAAAAAGAATGAAAGTTCTTCAGAAATTGTATCAGTTGCAGCAAATAAAGACTACACAATGGCTTTTCTGGTAAGTAAGGTACAAATGCCTATGGCGATGACAAAACTTATGGAAAATGATGAAATGATTGATGTAGCTCGACTTCATTTTGAACAGAAAAAAGAAAAAGCTACTGAACAACTTTTTATCGCAAGTGATATTGATTTGATGCCGTATGGTCAAAAAGAGATTCCAATCTATGCATTTACTTCTATGGGAAACACCCAAAAAGTTCGAATTGCCCTATTGAAAACAACGACAAATAAATTATACGAATTTGCTTTGATTCCATTAGATTTTACCAGTGCAACACCTTTGACCGACAAAGAGACATTGCAATTATTTCAAACAATACTTGCAACAACCTTATTCTAAATTTACCTATATGATTCGTTTCCTTATCGTTTCAATTTTCAGTGTTTGTATAGTATTCACACCCTTACAAAGTCAGATTTCTTTGTCAATACCATCTGTGATTGTTGATAAAAATGAAAATTTCACTGTAGATGTACCAATATCATTCGAACCAGGAAAATCAATTGACTCATTTATTATAACTCTAAAATTTAACCCACAAGTTGTATCATTGATTTCTGCAACGGTGGATGGTAATTCTGTTATACCTTGTGATTCACTACTAAGTAATTCACTCTATACTCCTCCAAATACTATGCAGGTATTGATTGAATGTAAAAATTCATTTGTTGGAGCTTCAAATCAATCAATTCAGTTCTCATTTTTAGCTTTGGCAGGTAAAGATTCACAGACAGTGGTAGAAGTGGAATCAATTTCTGAAAATGGACAATCACTCCCAATAATTTCTCCAATTTCTGGAACAATTACGATTCGTAATAACAAGCAAGTGGTGCAGAATTTCCCTGAATTTTTGGGTCAAAATTATCCAAATCCTGTCTCAGTAGATACAAAAGAGCCATACAGAACTACTTTTCCTTATAGCATCAACAATCAAACGGATATAATTTTTTCTGTGTATAATTCCAAAGGACAAAAAATACTTACCTTCCCTTCCATTCAACGCGATAGAGGTGAATATACCTTTGTTTTAGGTATGGATCCAACTCAATTTTCATCAGGTACTTACAGTCTTCAAATGGAAACAAATGAGGGCGTTTATTTTCAAAATTTTCTCTATTTAAAATAAGATGAACAAATCCATTGCGTTTGTTTTACTAATCTGTTTTTTCGCTTTATTTGAAGCTACTTCAACATTTGCTCAAGGAAATGACGATGATATTCAATATATCAAAAAAAATCCTGAAGGCACTGAATTTTGGTTGTTGTTTCAACAAAACTTTCAACGCCCAGAACGTAATAAAACAGATAAGCAAACCTTGCAATTATTCATCACATCTGATTATGATGATACAATCACTGTTACCATCGATGAAATAAATTATTTGCAGCGATATGTAATTAAAAAGAATATCGTTCAAACGATCACCTTGCCCAACCAAGCACAATTTTTAGAAATGGAAGTTGTTCGAAAAATGGCAGTCCACATTGAATCGAATTTACCGATTATGGTTTATGGGTTAAATCACAAAAAAATGTCCACAGACACCTATTTAGGCTTACCAGTGAAAGTATTGGGTAATGCCTATAGAGCTGTTGCTATGACGGTAATTGGTGAATTTGTTTCTCAAATAGGGATTGTGGCAACGGAAGATTCTACGAAAGTGGAAATTGTTCCTACATATACGTTGTTAAGTGGCAGACCTTCTAATGTTCCATTTACCATTGTTTTGCAAAAAGGTGAGGCATATCAATTCTGCTCTGATGATAAGATTTCCTCGCGTAATGATTTGACAGGAACTTTAATAGTTTCAAACAAACCAATTGCTGTGTTTTCTGGGCATCAATGTGCGAATGTACCAGTAGCTGTTGGTACTTGTAATCACCTTGTTGAACAATTACCACCTATTAGCTCTTGGGGAAAACAGTTTTATGTTGGTCAATTTCAAGGTCGTTCAAAATCTTCGTATAGAATCTTAGCAAATGAAAATAATACTGTTGTTTTTGAAGACAATAAACAAGTTGCGATTTTAAAAGCAGGTCAATTTTACGAGAATAATAATCTACGTAATGTTGTACAAGTTAATGCTACAAAGCCAATTCTTGTAACGCAATATTCTCAAGGAATGAGAAATGGAGATTCACTTGGTGACCCCATGATGCTTTTAGTTTCTCCAACACAACAATTTTTGAAAAAATATCGTTTTGCTACACCAGTCTCTGGTTCTTGGAAACACTTTATCAATGTAGTTGTTCCAACTGCTGGACTTGCGAGCTTACGATTAGACAGTGCTAAAGTTGATGAAAGACAATTCAAACAAATTGGTATGAGTAATTATTCCTTTGGAGCAATTCAAATACCTTATGGAACGCATAACATTTCAGCAGATGTTCCATTTGGATTGTATAGTTATGGATCTGGATTCAATGAAGATAACTATGATGCGTATGGCAATATTGGTGGTCAATCATTTTTAGAAATAGATTCACTCAATGATGAAGACCCTCCATTGTTGCAAGATAGAATTGGGAAAAAAGGTATTGATGTTATCGTCAAAGATGACCGGTCTACAGACTTGGGATTAGAAAAAGTATCAATTGTGTTTGCTTCAAATTTACAAACCAAACTGCCAACGATTATTTCTGGTATGTCTCAAGCATCTTTTAATGTAGAAGCTATAAATCCTAATGAAATAGGTAGAATGATCATTCAAGCAGTTGATGTTAAAGGAAATATGTCTTTATTTACTGTTTGTTATACTTCAGAAGATGACAAAGGTGGTTTGACTTATACCACTTGCACTGGGGATAAAGAAGAGTGCTTACCACGTTCAACGTATTATTACGGTGCATTGGCTTCCTTGGGGTATACAATGCAATCAACAAATTTTAGTACCAATTCACTTCTACCTCGAGTCGGACCTTCCTTTGGTGATGCAAGTGGGTTTGGAGGATTTGGAACAGTGTTTTTTGGCAAAAGACTTTCACAGCAATTTTCCGTTACTGCTAATCTTGCATTTACTTCTTTAGGTGGTACATTTAACTCTCCAGATTCAAGTACATCCTCAGTATTTGATCAAGTATCTGGAAATGTAGTTCCATTACAAGAATCTACATTATTGACAAATACTTCCTTGTATTCTAACATCGGCATTTCCGGCGAATGGTATTTTGCTCAGCCTATGTACATAAAAGCTGGTATCAATGCTGCAATTCCTTTGAAAGAATCAGTCAACATCCAACAACGAATCGACGCTCCTGCTTCATTTAACTATCCTAATAATTCCAAAATAACGGATGTCAATATATCCACAATTGGTGCATTTGGAACAACATTTACCGCGAATCTTGGAATAGGTGCTTTGTTGCCAATAACATATACCTATAGTGGTGTTTTTGAGGCAAATTATGTGCGAAACCTCACAAGTATTTCAGGTGGAGCGGATTGGAACTTTCAACAACTCCAATTAAATTTTGGTATTAGAGTCCGATTGTAACGCTAGAAAATTACGTTGTAATCCTGCTAATTTAGTTCTTTTTACAGGACTTTTACGAAACCGTTGGCTAAATTCTTCTTGATTCATTAACATCACAGTTTCAGATGAAAGTACTGTTTCTTCAAACTTTGGAGCAAATTGTTCTTCGTTTGATTCTTGTTGGAATCTATTCCAAGGACAAACATCTTGACAAGTATCACAACCAAAAGCCCAATTATCTAAATTGACGGCAATTTCTTCAGGAATTGAAATATCTGGTTTTGTTTCGATAGTCCAATAGGAGATACATTTCGTTGCATCAACCCTATAAGGTTCAACTATTGCACTCGTTGGACATGCATCAATACACGCAGTACAAGTTCCACAAAAGTCTGAAATAGGTGAATCATAGTCAAATTCTACAGAAGATAAAACAATCCCAATAAAAAACCAAGAACCAAAAGCCTTTGAAATTACATTTGAGTGTTTTCCTTGCCAACCAATTCCCGCTTTAACAGCCCATACTTTCTCCAATATTGGTCCTGTGTCAACATACGATTTGGAAGTTGACCCTTGAAATGAAGTTTGAAGAAATTCTTCGACAAGCTTCAACCGTTCTTTAACAAGTATGTGATAATCTTCCCCCCAAGCATATCGTGAAATTTTACCTGTTGTAGAAGTTGTAGCTTCATTTTCAGATTGAGGTGAATGTTTGTAAGGTGTGTAGTAATTGGTCGTAGTAACGATAACTGATCGTGCTTCAGGAAGTAATTCCAATATGTTTTGTCGTTGAGAAGCTTTTTCGAGATAACTCATAGTTCCATGATATCCCAAATTAATCCAATCTTGGTATCGTTCAAATTCAGTTGTCAGCACCTCGACAGGTGCTATTCCCACAGAAGTAAAACCACTGTTCAGACAAAAATCTTTCAAAAGAAAGGTACTATTTGTATTAGAAAGTTGTTCCATTAGAGATTCTTTGCCCAAGAAGGCTCTTCAACTGAAGGAATTTCAACATAAACAAAACCTTCACGTTCAAAAACTTTAAACGTTTTTAATGACGCACCACCTCCCAATGCCTTGCCAGTTTTCAACGAGTACATCCAACCATGTAATGGGCAGGTGATAGTACAATCTTCAATATAACCTTTGTGTAAAACTGAGGAATGTTGGTGAGGACAAATATTTGTAATTGCATATAATAAACCATTGTCGCGAAAAATCGCAATTTCAATATCATTTTCAAACTGATAATAAAATCCCTTTGTATCTCGAATAGATTCTGATTCACAGACTTTACGATACAAATGAGAATTTTCTTCAAAAAGTTTAAGTTCTGTTGAAGCTTCCAAGTGTAAATTTTACCTGAATGGAAAAATATTTCTCCCCCATATAACGAATGGTAATGACGAAAATTCTAAATTATTTTCACTAAATCGAAAAAAGATTTGTAAAATTAGGGTATTCTTTTGCAAATTTGCAGTCCACAAATTTTAAAAGAACCATAACTTCCGAAAAAAACTTGATGGTTAGCATCAAGAAAAGAGTTCATTCTAATCATGAACGTGATGTGTAATTAGAGGAAAAAATGCATAAAAGTGACAACTTTGAAATGTTTTCAGATGAAGAATTACCGAAAGTAAACACCAAATCTGAAAACAAAGTCGAAGAAACAATTGTATTCCAAAATCAGGAAACTGCACAAGAAATCTGGGAAAATGTGAAAAAACACATAGAGGAGGCTTCTGTACCAGCTCCTGTGATTAAAACGATGTTCGCACCCATAATTGCATTGGGGTGGGATGGTAGTACCCTTTACCTTCAAGCCCCCACTAAATTACATATCCAATGGGTTCAGGAAAACTATTTAACGGAAACACAAACTGCATTTTCTTCTATCTTGGGAGAAGATGCAAATGTTATCTATAAATATCTCAAAGGTGAAACCGAGCTAAGTTTAGAAGAAAGAGCTGTTCGAGTTCCACATAATGGCAAAAAAACGACATCTTCTCAACGAAATCAAGTCGCAAAAGAATCAATTTCTGGTTTTTCTTCGAATAAAGGTAAAGAGGAAATTCCTTATAATCTGAAACCAAATCATACTTTTGAAAGTTTTGTCAGTGGCGAAAGTAATCAATTAGCACATTCTGCGGCACTTTCTGTTGCGGAAAATCTTGGTAAATCAAGATTTAACCCATTAATGATTTACGGTCAATCCGGACTCGGTAAAACTCATCTTATACAAGCTGTTGGTAATTTCGCCTTAGCCAAATATCCAAAAGTAAGAGTATTATATGCAAGTTGTGATAGGTTTACTACTGACTATGTCAATTCTATCGTAAATCAAACTGTTCAAGCATTCAATTCATTCTATCGTTCAATAGATTTATTGATTATTGACGATATTCAATTTATTTCCCATCGTCCAGGTACGCAAGATATGTTTTTCCATATCTTCAATGAATTGCATCAAAACGGAAAACAACTAATTCTCACATCGGACAAACCGCCCAAAGACCTTTCTAATATAGAAGATAGACTAATCTCTCGTTTCCAATGGGGGTTAGTAACCGACATACAACCACCTCAATTGGAAATGAGGATGGCAATTTTAGAGAAAAAATGTGAATCTCAAGGAATAAAACTTCCTAAAGAAATCATTGAATATATTGCTCGTAATGTCACCTCTTCCGTACGTGAATTAGAGGGAGTACTTATTGGTATCGTAGCGAACTATACCTTAGGACAAAAGAAAGTCTCTTTGGAGTTAGTGAAAGATGTCATAGAATCAATAGCTACAAAGGTTGTTGTTCACAGCATAGACACTAATGAAATCAAAAAAGCCGTTTCAGACTTCTATAATATTTCAATAGAAGTATTAGAAGGAAAATCTCGAAAACAAGAAATTGCGTTGGCACGCCAGATTGCAATGTACCTTTCGAAAGAACATACGCAAAAATCACTCAAAGCAATTGGTGCGGCATTTGGTGGTCGCGATCACACGACTGTTCTTCACGCAGTGCAAATGATTGAAAATTACAAGCAAAACGACGCACAAGTAAAGAACGCCTTAATGAAACTGAACCAAATTTTAAGACAGTAGTTTCATCAAAGGAAATTATTCTCCAAGACAAGAAAACACCTGATTTGTGTTCTATTTTGTCTTTTTTTTTGTCTAAAATGCAGAAATATCAGAAAAATTTCACCAAAAATTTCCTTTTTTCAAATTTTTACGTTAAATTGCACTTAAATCCTTAAAAAGGAAAATAAAAATTCCCTTTAAGCGTTGCAGAATGTATAAAGTTCCGTTCAGCTCTGGTTTAGCTGTTGAGGAACTCTTATACTGATATTAATGTTAAAATTAAAGTAAATATAATCTATAATTAAAAGGATCTTAATATGTACTACATGTACAACGTTCTAAAAAGTACGTTACTTTTGACCTTGGTGAGTACACTCTTTCTTATTGGAGCCTCACCATCCTTATCTCAAATTACCGTAACCGTAGGGGGTGCCACCACCTTCTTTGGAGAAGCTGGGTTTTTTACCCCTTTCACGGCTCATAATCACAATTTTAACCAATTGGTTTCAGCTGGTAGAGTGCAATTGTTCTATACTGCTGCTGAGTTAACAACTGCAGGTTTGACTCCTGGGTTAATTACCTCTGTTGCTTTTAGAACAAATACTACATCAGGAAATCCATCATGGTTGGATGGTACAGGTGGTGGTGCAGACTTACCTTATGCGTATTATTTACGCTTTAGAACCACTACGGTACCTGCTGCTTCTTGGACAACCTTTGATAATGCAACAACAGCTGCGTCAATGGGAGCTTATAATCCATTGTCAAACTTTGTTGGAGCGTATAGAACAAATGGTGGACATTTTATTAATGCAGCAGGAACCCAGAACAACGTTGTTGGAGGACCAGGAAACGGTTGGCAAAAATATGATTTTGGTCAAACAGGTGTTTCTGGTGGATTTGCAAATACCGCAACCCTAACAACAGATGTCCAAAACGGTGTTCAATGGAATGGAACCGAGAATCTAATTGTTGACATTTATACTAGAACAAATTTAGCTAGTGGTTTCGGAGGATTCTTTACAGTTTCTATTGGAACTTCTCAAAGTAACTTGTCATTTACGGGTGCTCGAGGTAGAACTGATGGATGGAATGCAAACGGAACACTTCCTGATCCAAATGGAGTACTCTTAACTTCTAATACTGCAACTACCCAACGAGCGGTAATGCAGTTAACGTATCGTCCATTAGGTTTGGAAGATATTTTCCCGGATGATGTAACAGGAAAAAACACGTTATCAAACGAAGGTTTGGCAGGTTTAAACGAAGCACCAGTGTATGATGATGCAGGAGTATGGAGTTTAGCAAATCAAGAACCGGCACCATATTTCAGTTTCAGAGCACAAGAGAACACACAATTCTTCTTTAAATATCGTATCGAAGCAGTCAACGTA
>JAEUSM010000003.1 GCA_016788785.1 Candidatus Kapaibacterium sp. | reverse complement strand
TAAAGAAGTGTATGAATATTTACATAGACTTAGACGTAATGAAAAACAATTTGAAGAAGCATTAGAATATCATTTAAAATCAATTGCCCTCGAAAAAGAAATCCAATCCATTGAAGCAAAAAAACAAGCTGAACGTTTTGACAGTGAACGTAAGATTGCTGAAAGAGAGAAACAGTTTGCTTTTGAACAAGGTCGTTTGTTAGAACGTGAAAGCATCCTTCGGAATATATTACCTGATTCTGTAACTGATCGTTTGGTGAAGGGTGAAAATCCAATTGCCGACCACTTTGAAACAGCATCTGTATTATTTATGGATTTGGTTGGATTCACGACCCTTGCCTCCATTGCTCCACCGAAGCAATTAGTTTATTTACTCGATGCAATCTTCCAAAAAGCGGACGAAGTGGTGGAACAATTTGGATTAGAAAAAATCAAAACCATAGGCGATGGATATCTTGCTGTGGCAAATATAACAACGCCTCTCGAAAATCACCAGCATTTAACTGCTTTAGCTGCACTTCAACTTCTTGAAACAATGAAAGAATTTACCGTCAATATACCATCTGACTTGGGTGACACCAATTGGATAAAGGATATGAACGACATTGAAATTCGTATTGGTATCCACACTGGCGAAGTAGTCGCTGGAATCATTGGCAAAAACAAATACACTTATGACCTTTGGGGAGATGCAGTGAACGTTGCTTCACGAATGGAATCCAATTCTGAAGCAGGTCGTATTCACATCAGCGACGAATTTGCCAAATCAATCGAAACATACCCAGAATTTACACTCATCCCTCGAGGAGAAATTTCCATTAAAGGCAAAGGAACAATGAAAACGTTTTGGTTGGAGAAGGGGAAGTAACTTAAATACTTTTGATGCAGAATGACCCCTCACCCCGGTCGCCTCTTCCGCTCAAGGGGAGAGGGAGATATGTGTTTTAATTCCCCTCCATTGGAGGGGTGCCACTGGTCATTGAGCGTAGTCGAAGTGTGGCGGGGTGGCTTCTTCAAACCAAATTACGATGGGTTAAAACCCATCGCTATGAAAGGAAGCCCCTTCAGGGCTTGATTATTGTTACGTTTCAACATTCAAATTCCCCAAAAATGTAGGGGCGAAACATTTTTCGCCCATTAAATTAGAATGACCCCTAGGAACTAAATTCCGAACATACTCGTTACAGATAACAAACAAATTTATTCCCTAAAATTATGAAAATTGTTCTTGCTTTTTTGTTGCTGATTTGTCTTGCTGTGCCATCAATTGCTCAGAAAAAGAAGAACAATATTGTCAAATTACCTCCCAGAGCGACTATGACTTCTGACACTATTTTATACTTTTTTGATCCACTTTGTGGTTGGTGCTATGGATTTTCCAATGTTATTTCCGAATTACACTCGAAATACAAATCTGAAATTGCTTTTGATGTCATTTCTGGTGGTATGATTACAGGGGACAGAATTGGTCCTATTGGGGAAGTAGCTCCTTACATTAAAACTGCATACAAAACTGTTGAAGATAGAACTGGTGTGAAGTTTGGTGAGAAATTTTTAGTGAATATTCTCGAAGATGGTAAAACGATTTTTTCGTCAATTCCTCCTTCACAAGCATTGATGGCTGTAAAACAATTACAACCTCAAAAGGCATTTGAATTTGCTTCTACTCTCAAAAAAGCAATTTATTTCGATGGAATCAACCCTAATTCTTTTGAAGCTTATCTGCCATACGTAGAAGCAATTGGTATTTCCAAAGAAGCATTTATGGCGACTGTACAAACGCAAGAAACTGTAGACGCAACCTTAGATGATTTTGATATTTCTTCAAGGGTTGGAGTTACTGGCTTTCCCACTGTTATCTACATTAGAGACCAAAAACCGCACGTTCTTGCTCAAGGATATTTACCACTAAAAGATATTATTGAACGAATCGAAAAACTTCGTAAATAATTTATAGATTGTATCGCTGTCCTAGTGTGGGTATGATAATATTGCCTTCATACCCAGTTTTCACCAGCGTAAGTGCAACTTCGCTACACGATTCGTACTCACCATGCACTAACAGTACATTTTTTGGATGTTGTTGATGTACTAAGTTCACAATTTGTTCTTTTGTCGCATGAGCTGAAAAGCGAAATTTCTCTAATTTGCAATTTCTTGTTACTTTCATGGTGCCAAACATAAATTCTTCTCCCATTACTGACTGCTCTAAGGCATATCCCTCACACGTTGGGTCTTGGTAACCGACAATAGCAATTCCAAAATTTGGACGTTTCATCCACTCTAAAGCCAATTTGTACGATGGTGTTCCTGAGTGTAGCATGCCAGAAGTAGTGAGTACTATAGATGGCGTTTTAAAAAATCGACCCTTCAATAACTCTTTATTTGGAAGTCGTTCTTGGGGAATATCTGCCATTTCAAATCCTGGATTTACTCTCGAACCAGTATAACAATATCTATCATACAATTGGCAGATTTTGCGTCCCATTCCACCCGTAACAATCGGTATTGTAGGTATCGAATTCCGTTGCATCAAAATCGAAATCAATCGAAGCATTTCTTGCATTTTCCCTAACGAAAAGGTCGGGATTAGGACTGAACCGTTTTCATTGGTAACGGAATTGATGAAGTTAGCCAAATCAACCTCTTGCTGTTTTCGTGAGATTGGAGTGGCGTCACTTCCATTTGTGCATTCTGTGATTAAAACATCGACATGATGGTTTGGAAATGATGCTTCACCCATTACATATTGATTCTCACTAAGAAAATCTCCAGTATGAAAAACACTTTGCTCATTTGATTGCAATAAGACCCCAGTAGCTCCCATAATATGTCCAGCATCATAGAATTTTGCTTGTACCTCAGAAGTACCAAGAGCAGAGTGAATTGGGAAGGTTTCTCCGACTTTACGGATATGCATCAATTGAAACAATATATCAAGCTCTTGTTTTTTATACCGCTCTAAAAATGACTCAACCAGCAATGGAGTATTCCCATAATGCAGCAATTTCGAGGAATTACGAAGCATAATTTCCGTAACATCGCGAGTTGGTTCAGTCGAATAAATTTTTGCAGTAGGGAATTGATGCGCAAGAATTGGCAATGCACCAATGTGATCAGTATGTGCGTGCGTCAGAATAAATGCCGATACGATTTCATCTTCAATTACTGTAAAATCAGGTGCAAACGTTTTGTCACGATTTCGTGGGTGTGAACCTGCATCAATGATAACAGAACAATCTCCAAAGGAAATATAGGTCGAATTTGCTCCTATTTCTTCTGCACCACCTAAAACGACTATTTCCAATGAAAAAACTGTTTTGTTTTGAAAGAATTTTACCTTTTTATCACACGTTCAAACATCTGTTTTCTTTCATTGGTTCTACAAATTTCTAATTTTTAGAACGTACAAATCTACGCGAATGCAAAAACTCAAATCCACAAATAAATGAATCTGGTGCATCATCTGGTTTACCGTCTTTTTTCGTGCGAAAGGTTCGTAATTGTTCTAAATATTCTTGATGTTCAGCTTGAACTGAAAAACCTTCAGGAAAGAACACTTGTCTCCTTGCCCAAGCTAATTGTGCGTTTTTAGCAAGAGTATCGGTAGAGTATTTGCAGAAATCGATTGTTGGCAGTACAACCCTTTTTTGTCGAGAAACAGACCGTAATAAATGAAACCACGTAGATTCTTGCGTTACATTTCCGTCAAATCCAATCGCCTTTATAGTAGGACATTTTGCTCGAATTTCAACGATAGAATCAACCAATTGTGCTGGATCAGAATACGATTGAAGCGATGTTGCAAGAATATAATACCATTGTGTACTGAACGAAAACCCTATCACAGTTATCGCAGTTTTATCCCCTTTCGATTTTAACGCTAGATTTGGATCGCAATACAACACCGAAATGATATCTTCTGGAATGGACGATGTCTCTTGATAACAATTCCATTGAAATAAATATTCGGTGCTTGCAACTCCCCATTCACCGTTTGCATAGATTTCATAATATCGTTTATTGACCTCAGCCATCGATTCGATTGTCTCAATATATTGCGGTGTAAGAAAGTTCGCATTATCACGAAACGTTGTTTTGAGACTATCAAAAACAACCGTTGATTTTTTCGAGAAAAACCGTTTTTTAATCCAATGACGTTCATCCACTGGGTTAAAAGTAAGGATAATCTGTTCATAAACTCCTTTTAATGACCGCATTCGCAAATTGATTTGGTCAAAATCTGATTCACTGATTTCTGTTGCTTCTTCAATCCAAATGGAGGTAATTCCTGCAATGGATTTCAATTTTTCTACATCATCACAGCCTGATGAAATAATCGTATTTCCATTATGCAAACAATGTAATGACATTGTAGTAGCTTGAAATTGAAACAAATGACATGCACCAATTGAACGAATTACCTCTCGTAACACCGCAAAAACAGAATCTTTCATTGAGCGTTTTGTTTTTCGCACAACCAAGATAGTATGGTTTTGTTCAACTAACATTCGATAAATGATTTTTTGTGCTGTAAAAAACGATTTACCCGAACCTGCACCACCATAACAAAGCACAAAACGAGATTGTGAGAAAAACAGGGGTTTATACACCGGATTAATTCGAAATAAGAATGTCATTGTACGTGAATTTCTGATGAGTGAACTATTATTAGGATTGTTGCAATTTCAAAACTTCCTCCAATGCACTTGGAGAATTTTTAGCTTCTTTCATAGGTTCGTCTACAAATTGAACAACAACGGAATTTTGTTCTGTCGAGTTTGAAACACCTGTAGATTTCAAAAACAATTCACTCCAAAGCTTTTGAGCAGGAATACTATCCGTAGTTTGATGAAATATATTCATTATCACAATTGGTGTTAAAACGGAAAATACTGATTTCATTTCTTCAACACTACATTGTATTAATAATTCTGTATACTCATCAGTTGTAATCGACAATTGCGAACACATTGTTCGAATATCTGGTAATTCATTATGAAGAAGCAACTGTTCGGCTAAAAAATAAAGAAGTTGCTGTTTTTTGTTCACTTGATTTTACGATACTTCGATAATTGTTTGAGCAATCAATTGCAAAGTAGTTGATTGTGCTGTTGATTGATGTTTGTGAATTTTACATTGAGAAAGTGAAATGGTCGTCAGTTTTTGTAGTATTGTTGCTATCATTTGTACAATTTCAAAACATCGAAAAAATGTTGGCGAAATGACAGTAATCTCTATAGAACATTTCCAAAATTTTGTTTCAAAATTTTCTAATGATATACCCTCTTTGGGAATAACCGCAATGGATATATGCTCTGGAATTGCAACTGAAAAACTGTTTTCACCAAGTATAAAAATTGCTTCTTGAGAAATTCCCAAATCTATATAGTTATTTCGTAGGATTGTTACAATTGTATTCGCAGTTTCAAGAATATTCATTGGAGACCTTCTGAAGATTGTATTGGAAAAATTCCTGCTTTTGCTGATTTACCAGAAGAGGGAGTATTCAAACGGAACTGTAGTAGTCTCTCATCGATGAGATCCCATCGTTTCATAATGAGTGTTGTTTGTTCTTCCGATGAAATTGCACCTGATTGAATCAATGCAAAAATATGCACTAATTGTGCGACAGTATCAATATACCAAAATGGTGAATCTGACTCTGAATCTGACAATGATATACCAGTTTTTGAGCGAATGTGAATAGTTGCCTGAAGTATGAGTTCTTGAAAGCGAGAGGTATCTTCATCCAAAAAGGGCAGAAGATAGGTCGGAATTTTGTTCCGAAGCTTGGTTGTTGTGAGCCACATTGTATCACCATTGTCTTTTATAAATAAAACAAAGGTATGAAGATGACAACGTGTTATTTGGCTATTAGTTTCCCTGCTAATACTTCTGGATGTGGTGTTGCTTTCAATGTTGAAATTGGACGATTGTTGTAAAATCGTCGGTGATATTTGTCCACTATCCTTGTTACCAATTCTGAGTGTTCATCTTTGCGAATTGCCATTCCAAATTCAAAAACAGTTGGGTAGTAATCATATTCTTTCCAAAAATTTGGGTTGGAAAGCGTTCGACGGAAAATAGTTCGGTAATCTGAATGTGACAACCAAATAAGTGACGGTTTTTTGCGAACAAGTGCTTCGAAAGTAAATCCATTTTTCGCTATTTCCGGATTATGTAATCCTAATGGGTCAATGATAGTCAAACGAGGATAATCTGCACCAATGATCCCATATTCTGATGCTGAAATGACGATATGCTCAGGAATTTCACGAAGAAGCGAATCCATATCGGTCATTGTATGGAGCCACCATCGATGATTCCGATTGAGCGAACTGTCTGGAACAGTGCAATATTCCAAGTCTAATTTTGGGAAATATCGTGGAGTTTTCTCTATTTTGTGTTTGAAATTCTGTATGATATCACGATTGATTTTTACGTAAATGCTATTAGCAGAAAGTGCTAATGTAGAAATAACAAAAATAGTAAGTCGAATTTTTGAAAGTTTGAATGTCGCTGGAAGAACCGTCAAAGCAAAAAACAGAATATAAGCTCCAGCTGGATGATAATACCGAGAACGATACCCCATAATTTGCACGACAGTGAGCAAATAGAGTATCAAAAGACCTACTGGAACTAAGAACACAAATGCTTTTTTGAAATCAGTTTTTTTGAAATAGACCAAAAGAGTAGAAAGTCCAAAACTTACCGATAGAAAGAAAAAATGGATAAAGTGTTTTTGAGGCCAATACTCTTCGTTGTAGTCAATGTAAAACCCAGATCGTTTAGAATAGAATGCTAATGGCAGAATATCAGAAAACAGTAGATATTTGATACCAGAATCAACAAGTAACAAGAGAAGTATTGATAGTAGATATTTACCATAAACTGAGATTTTTTGTTCTTTTTGGTACAGAAAAATCGACAATGTAATAAACACTCCTGCAGGAAGAATATGCTCAGGGCGTGTCAAAAAAACTGCATAGGTCAGTAGTGCGATAATACTACTGCGTTTCCAAGTCCATTCCTCATCCCAATAAAGCAATACATAAGAAATAAGAATGGAGTGCATCAAAAAACACAACATCGTATCCATTCCAGTATTGAAATGGTAGTAGAAATGTTCGCTACAACCAAACAGTGCTGCTGAAATTCCTATACAAAGGATAATTTGTTGTGAAAATAAAGGATGTTTGATAATCCGAGCAGCGGTGTATCCAAATACAACAACTGTCGCCAATGATGGTAAGGCTGAAGAGAGAAATAAAACGACTGTATCAGATGCAAAAAACAACACCCATCGCAAAAACGTGACTACAATCAGATGTGTTAACGACGTAGAGCCATATACCTGTCCTTCACCAATATTCCACGAATGACCATGACCTGCAATGATTTGTTTCGCATATCGCAAAAACATATAGGCATCATCAAATTCCGTTGGGAAATTAATAAATGCAACATAGGAATATGCAATTAGTGCTATAACTATTAGACATACACCAGTAGTTTTTGGGGATTTACTCAGTAAGTTAAGGAAAAATTGTTTCATTGCAACTATATCGGTTTTCTTCGTTGGAATGCGAATATACAGAATTATGCAATGAAATAGTATTGATTATGTGAAAAACAAGTGAATTAATAAATCAATAATCCATCAATTTTGACCACTCTATAGGGTATACCCTTCTTTTTTGCAAAGGCAATACTGGTTTTTGTTCCGGGACTAATACCATCCCAAAACGCTATAAGCTCATCAGCGGAGTCAACGATATCCTGATTTCTCATTCTGCCAGCACTTCTGCCGTACGTTTCCCAATCTGGATAAAAAATATCGATGGGAATTCGTTCCTCTTGGGCATACTTTTCTGCCATCGAATCCGTACCAACTGCACCTCCAGAAACAAAATGTACAGCAACATTTGGATTCTCATCTAAATACGCATTGATGAAATCCTTGAAAAATTCGTAATTGTCGAAATTTCTTGAGCCAACAATTGCTATTTTTTTCATATATTTACTGAAAGTTCTTTCTTTTTGATTACAATTTGGTAACAATTACCAAAATTACTGGTAGTACAAAATTATATGGATGAACAATTTCTTCAAAAACTTGATGATATTCGGAAGCAATTTGCAGAGGCAAATTACTCATCGGCTGAGAATCAACTTCAAGATTTATTGAAGGAATTTACCGAAGAATCTAATTTTCCATGTTGGTCAATTCTTCGTTGGCATGAAGCAGAATTGATGATTCATCTTTGTCAATTCGCATATTCTGACGAGTTATTATCCTATAAATTGCCAACAGAAATTTCAGGCATTCCATCACAATTTCAAGGATATTATTACTTTGTTTTTGCCCTCAATCTTTATCATACGGCAACATTAAAAGAGGCAGAAAATTACGTTCAACGTTCCATTTCTTTGTTAGAGCCTTATTCAAAATTGCTCATCGAAGCATCGTGTTTATTGGGAATTATTCAATATAGTTCGAATAAATTAGAAGATGCAGAAGATACATTGACAAATGCAAGTGTGGATGCTATAAGCGAGGATTTTCCCTATCATACCGCACTCACAATGGAGGCAATGTCAAATTTCTATTCGTATAAGCGTGATAGTGCAAATGCATTCAAACTACTTATTCAAGCTCTTCAATTTGAAAAAGACATAACCAACACAATGTTGTTTTCGAAACTTCATTATAAATTGGCATCAATTTATTTGCGAAACAAAGAGTTTGCTAAAGCGATAGAGCATTTGAAAATTTCCAATAAATTTATCAATCCTCAAGATATTCGCTCAGCGTTAGAAATCCGATATATACTGGCTAAGGTATATTTTGAGACGAGAAATTACGATAAAATTCCTACCATTATAGAGTTTATGCGATTGCAATTGCAGTCATACCCAAGTGTTGAGATGACGGTCAATTTGTTGATGATTGAAGCTCAAACATTTATGGTTCTTGAAGATTTTCCTAACGCACTCAAAAAAACGCAAGAGGCATTAGTTTTTGCAGAATCGTTACGATTTAGTGACCATAAATTAGCTATGTGTTTGATGATTTTATCGGTTTATACCAATGTGAATGATCAAAAGCAATCCTTGCAGTATTACCAACAAATTCAGGAACTATTGGTAGAAAAACCAATGGAAAAAACGCCGTACTATTATTATGTGCTGTTTGAATATTCCCAAAAGTTTGCTTCGGAGGAAGTTCAATTTAAGGCATACAAAGATTACTGCACTGCTTGGTTGGAAATGCACAATAATCATAGCATTGAACATACGAATTTTTTAGAAGCTCAATCAAAAATTACCCAACAATATGCTTCTGACCCACTTTTGATGATTCAAGAAACCATTGAACATTCCAATTCATTACAGGAGTTAATGGATTCGGATCAATCATTTCAACCAAAAAAATCTGCCCTTATTCAGGATATTATCGTAATGGTTGAAGAACCGTTGCTGCATTTACATCATCTTTTATATTCTTCTTATGTAACAAGCGACCATCAACATATTTACATTAGTGAAGAATCCCACTCTCTTGTCAGCTCAATTCAAAAATATCTTTCGAAATTCCTCTAAAATTTGAACTTTTCATAGTGCTTACTATGTTCGAGAGTCAGTATTAATAAAGAATATGATGGTTGTTGATTATGTAATTATTGGTGCTGGTTATGCAGGACTTTCTGCAGCAGCACTGCTTTCTCACTTCGGTTTTTCTGTCGTTGTGTTGGAATCGCACACCTATGTAGGTGGTTGTGCTTCGTATTTCGACAGGAAGGAGTTTACCTTTGATGTTGGTGCAACTACGCTTAGTGGTTTGCTTCCACATCAACCTTTGGGAAAGATATTTTCTACTCTTGGGATTACTCCAAAGGTCAAAAAGTTAGAACCAGGAATGGTCATTTTCCTTGATGACAAAAAAATTATACGATACGCTAATCAACAACGATGGATAACGGAAGCGGAACAACAATTCCAATCTAAAGGTCAGAAGAAATTTTGGGACACTCTCTTCACTATGGAAGCTGAACTATGGAATATGCTGGAACATTTGGTATATTTTCCTCCAACATCACTTCGAGATGCATTGACCCTCCTGCCTTTAATCAAACCTTCGGTTTTGCGTTCATCCACTGGTTTGATTCGTCCTTTATATGTGCTGTTGGAACAATACGGACTTCACAACGATAGACAATTCGTTCGATTCGTTGACGAACAATTACTCATTAGCACCCAGAATAAAAGTGATTTGGCACCTTTACTTCCTTCGTCTATTGGTTTGGTGTATCCATCCGAGACGTACTATCCTATGGGAGGAATGAACAAACCTGTTGAACAGTTGGAGCAAAGCGTTCGGAAAAATAACGGTTCAATCTTCTTCAAACAACGCGTTACTTCCATTGAGCAATTGCCTTCCAAGCAGTATAAAATTTCTACAGCCAAAGGAAAAGAATTTCACACAAAAGGCATTATTTCTTCAATTCCAATTTGGAATCTTCCTGCAATAACTTCTGGAAGTATTCAGAAATATTTTGAGAAGAAATCACGACAACATCCTGACGGTTGGGGTGCATTTACTATCAACTTTGCTATTGAAGATACGATGGATTTGGAAACAGCATATTATCAATTGCACTCTCAATCTCCAATCCCATATTGTTCATCGGATTCACTCTTTGTATCCTTTTCACTAAGAGAAGACCGCGAAAAATCTCCCGAAGGATGGTATACAGTTACAATTTCTACCCATACAAAGGCTGAGGATTGGTTCGCACTTAGCGAAGACGAATACGAACGTCGAAAAGAAGCCGTTACAAAACATTTGCTCCAAGAGTTTGATAATCGATTTGATGGTTTCAAAGGAGCCGTAAAACAATATGTCTTAGCTGGTACACCTCGTACCTTCGAATTTTACACCAAACGATATAATGGCTATGTTGGTGGAATACCTCATACCATCGAAAAACCCCTTCCATTTATGACCCCCAACAAAACCCCTTTTGACAATTTTTATGTCATTGGCGATACCACTTTCCCCGGCCAAGGAACCCCAGCAGTAGCACTTGGTGCATGGAATGTAGTGCAACGAATACTAAGAAAATAAAATTTAATCTAAAATAATGTTGACAAGTAAGAGTACCAAAATTTTAAGTAATTTTTTTGTTCACCCTACTTATACCATGCGTTTTCTTGGCGGAAGGAGTCGCCGTTGACTTCAAGGATTTTGAACATTCCTTTGGTGCGGTCTTCGTAGCGAATGAGGTTTGCTTTGGAATCACCGACGAACATTTCTTTCATGAGTTCGTTGTATTCCTTGTTACTGGTAACAAAAACGCGTCCACCACGTTCATGGGCATTGAGAACGACTTTTTTGAAGAGTTGTGATGCGATGGAAAACCCGCTATTCATATCGTCTATTATCCACACTTGACCGGGTTCTAAGTTCAAATTTGTGGAAAAAGAATATCTGTCGGCAAATTGAAAATTGGGGCGTAAGCCTTTACGCATAAAATGTTTGCTGATACCAACAGCAATATGACTTTTACCAATTCCTGCCGCACCGTACATATACAAACCCGCCCCCATACTTTCATCTTCCAATGCGACAAGTCTGCGTGCAAATTCCAAAAGTTGTTCTTGCGATTCATTTTTTGGAGAATAATTATGCAAATGTGAGCATAAATTTTCTAATGGTAAGCTGGGATTTTGATCATAAAATCGGATATCTAACAGCAACGATTCTCTATCAAAATCCGAGAGCTTCTCTTGAGAAAACTCTATAGTATTTGTTGATACAATATTCGCTTCCAACAAAGGATATTGCCGCAAAAAAGTATTGAGCAATGCTTTTGTTACGTGCGATTGCTCAAAAGTAACGGTTATGGTATGTTGCATCAATTAGTACAAATTTGAATTCGATGAAGTACTGTTTTTGTCTAAAATGTAGGCTATATTAGCCCCAATGAGATAATACCGCACGAATCACGCCAATAATCTCAAAAGTATCGGTATCTTTAACAGAGATTGGTTCAACTGCGGAATTTTTTGATTGGAGAACCACATTATTGTTTTCGCCAAGTTCATAAACCTTTATCAGCAACACACCATTTAACAAACATGCTACACCACTTCCCGGAAGAGGTGTTTTACTTTTATCAATCAACACAATAGATCCATCGACAATTCCAGATTCAATCATTGAATCGCCACGAACTTTCATTCCAACAGTAAAAATAGGATTCAGCCGTAAACCAACCGCTAATTTGACAGTAGAAACTGGCAAATCATCGAAGGACGTAAGAGAACCAATATTTGCTCGTGCATTGACATCATAGAGTGGAATTGAAAACAATTCATGCATACCAACATCATCTACTCTGGTATTAGAATGTTGTTCTTGAACCCAATTAAATCCTTGAGGAAATTTTGCAGAACTTTTCTTTCTGTTGATTGGATTCAACACATAATCATTCATTGATGCCTGTCCAAATCGAATTCTACCTCTTCGTTCATCCATATATTCTGATGGATTATTTTTGTAATTGGCTTTGTATTGGAATGATTCTTCCATACTAAAATCTGGATTTTCCAAATCAAAAGGAGCAACTTCTTCTGACAATGCTTCCAATTCCTTAATGGTATTATTATCAACTGCTAATTTGCGAGCAAAAAAACCAGCTCGATTATTCGCTAATGGATACCCTTCACCAGATAGGATATATCGCGAAGAAAATCCTGTAGTTCGTTGAATATTAAACATCACTAAATCAGAAGGCAATACAAATCTGTATCGCTCAAACGATGCTTGCGAACGCCCAATTGTTTTTGACATCCGCGTAAAATTTCCATACACCAATCTTGTTAACAACAATATTCTGTTGTACAATTCTAAGGCTTCTTTCGTACCTTTTTCTTGATTTCTCATTACTATTTACTCCCCTAATTACTTCAATCTTTTCTATAACACAAACAAATATACAAATAATTCCCAATCAAAACAGCGTAGTTTAATTATAAAAGAAAAAAAATATTTATTATTTATTACACATTGTAAAATATATATTTATTTTGTTTGTCTTGTAATGAAACCAAATATTCTTTCAACCCTACTTTACGGAGAAATTATGATATGCGAACGTTGTGGATGTGAAACATTCCGAGTAGTAAAAACAAAAAAATATCCTTCAAAAACTGTAAGAACCACCATTTGTACTTCTTGTTCTACGATGCATGAATCTGTCGAATCGCATGAAACGGTTATTCTCAATGGGAAACGTTATCCTATAGAGATTTACCGACTTTCATTTGAAGAAGTTGTCAAAAAAGAACGAGAGATGAAACAACATCTAAAAGAAATCGAATATAATCTCCAAAAAAATTTGAATGAGGGAACAAATTATGGAAGAGGAATACGTACAAAGTTTCACAAAGAATAACAAAAAAGGGCTTTCGAATGAAAGCCCTTTATGTTATTGAATCAATTATTCTTTTATGAATTGATGTGAATAAACTTCCTGTTCAGTTACGAGATTTATGCTATACCATCCTAATGGAAGTCCTTCAACATTCATCACAATTCGTCCTTCAGAATAAAATACATCAAAAGGAATGGAATATTCTTTACCACGTATATCTTGAATTTGAAGAGCTTTCAACGTCTCAATATTTGGCATATTTGCTATAGTAATTGTACGCTTTGTAGGGTTTGGATACACAGAAACACCCGCTATGTCTTCTATGTAAACAGAACTTATAGGATCTTTTTTGATACGTTCTAATTCTATCACTGGATTTCCTCCCTGAATACCTGTAGCGGTTACAACGATAGTTCCCTTTTTCGGTAAAAAACCTACTTTAGATGCTTCATATTCAAATGAACCTGTAGTAAGAGAAGATGAGGAAGCATTCCCATTTACATCCGTAAAACCATAATCACTTACTTTACCATCTTTGTCTGTTAAAAGAATTATAACACCTGGTTCTGTAATAGTAGAATGTGGTTGTTCTACTATTTTCCCATTATGATAGAGTAGAATAGTTTTCTGTAATACTGTGATTGTCCAAGTAGCAGCCCCTTTGTCTCCCAGAACCCAACGAGAGATAACATTTTTTTGCAAGGAAACTACTTCTTCATTTACTTCAATAGTCGTAGAATTATTCCAATTGGATATACAATACGGTGAAGTAAATGTGTAAAACCCTGGTACCAAAGAAGGATTATGTGGAATACTCATTACTTTGTATTTTCCTTTTTCAACTCCCTTGATAATAAAATTCCCAGAAGTATCTGTTGATGCTGAATAGAAATATCGAGCTGTTACCGTAGTATCTCCATCAAGGTTGGCGTATCGATAAGCAATGACATTTCCTTGAACAGCAATATCCGAAGAATCTGTCAAACGACCTTGAATTCCATTGTTTTGTATTGAAACTGGTATCTCGTCAAGAAAATAATTTACATTCGATGGGTCGGTCATACCTGAACGAACAAATCGACCTTCGATAAATGCAGAAGCCGTGTCAAACACTCTTAAGGAATGGTCTTGAGCAACGGCGATTCCTAAATATTTGTTCAATGCTGGAACAGCCAATTGATATCGGCCTGAAGCATCTGTTGTTGTAGTGTAAGCAGTACCAATTACTTGAAATTCATTATTGATTGGCAATAGTTGTACTGTAGCAACTAAAGGAAGATTGGTACTTTTACTTCTTACAGTTCCTCGAATAGTCAGGTTTTGAGAAGCTAATGGATTTTGCGTTACGGTTAAGTCACGAATTAGAGAATCTTGGCATTGAACAGTTTGAACAACTGCATTTGCACGAGAGGTACTATTTGGAAACCACTTCGTAAAATATTCGTTACTTGATGTATATATCAAATAACTACCTTCAGGAACATTGATTGAATACAAACCATTTCTGACACTATCAGAGAAAAGAAATATCGTCGAATCACCTTGTGATGCGTCTGTTCTCCATGCAGTGACAAGACCATTTTGAATTGGAGCACCAGCGTCATCGGAGATTGTTCCAGAAATTTTTGCACAAAGAGAATTATAATTTCCACCCGGTAACACTGTTCTAAATGAATACCATTTTGTCCATTGACCAGAACCTAATTGTTTTGACCCAAAACGTAATCTCCAAACATAGCGAGAATTCAACTCTGGAGCCATCCATCGGATAGGCAACTTATTTGTATCTTTGACCACAAAACTTTGACTATTTACAATAGGACCTACTTCAGATTGTAAACGAGCCTCAATAAGAATAGTATCTATGAAATCAGACGGAGTTTCCCATCGAAGTGTATCAGACAATGCTATATTGACTGAACCATCAGTAGGTGAAACGATTTTTGGGTCCAAAACTCCTTCAGAAGTAAAAGAGAACCAAGTTGTCCATGTACTGGTATCTCCATTGGATGCTTTCGTTTTGCCACGCCAAACATAGGTTCTATTTGGCGTTAGTAATGGCAAAGTTTGAACAGTATCATCATTTCGTTTGCTAAATTGTTGCCAAATTGCACCAGTTGGAGAATCTGTTCTCACTTCAATCAAAACAGAATCAACAATTGAAGAAGGTTTTCTCCATAGTAACTCAGTTTGCAAAGAAACCCCCGTAGCAGAGTCAATAGGAGAAATACGTACTAATTCTGGCAAAGTAACAACAGAAAATGGAATCCAATTTGAATAACCTGAGGGTCTTCCAATTTGTAATTTTGATTGAGATCGATAGTAGTATGTAGTTCCATAATTAAGAGTAGGAAGGGCAATTAATGAATCTGGAATTTTGATAGTATTATTGTAGAGTAAGGTGCCATTAATTGTATCAGATTGTCTGATTTGAAACTCTACAGAGTCCGCACCTAAAGCATTTGTCCATTTAAGTGTATCAACAATTCCATTGATTGTGCCAATTGGTCGCGATACTATTGGATTTTTTAATTCACCTACCAACATAAATACTTGGTCATTATTCCCAGCATTAGTGAATAATTTACCTTGCAATGAAAAAGCTCCATTAGCAAACCCACAAATCGATAAACCTACAACAGGATTAGAACTAAGACTGGTGGCAAATTCGTTACCTGCACCTCCAAAGTTTCTTGCCCATACTACTGAACCATCTGTAGTTTTTAATTTTGCTATCATTCCATCTCCAGCTCCTAAGGAAGACAATGTTCTGTTTGGTCCAAAGGTAGCTTGTCCTTCAATTCGACCACTAATGTATAATGCACTGTCAATAACAATAATTCTTCCAGATTTATCATCATTTGTCGAGCCATAAGACTTTGCCCACAAACCATTACCAGTAGAAGAAATAGCACAAACCAGAATTTCTTCATTTCCTGAGTGATTTGCGTTAACAGTAATTGGTGAAATTCCAACGTTATTTCCTGTAGTAGTTCCTAAAGTATAGTAAGTATTGTTTGCTACTGCTAAACCTGTTATAGATTCATCTGTCGTATCATAATCAGCAAAACTTTTAATCCAAATCCCAACTCCATCACTCGTATATTTTGCAATATAACCTGATCTATTATCCCCACCAGAATTGGCTTGACCGACGAGTATCCCACTTCCAATATCTGCAGTATCGGCAAATTGTCCAACACAAACAACATTCCCATCATTGTCAAAGGAAATATCTTTGCCATAGGAGCTAAAATCAGAACGAATTCTCTTTGCCCAGTTACACACCAAATTAGAGTTATATCTTGCAATAAAAGCATTATCATTAATTAACGAACCAGAAATCCCAACACCATTTCCAAAAACAATAGAGTCTCTATGTGAACCAGTAACTAAGATTAAATTACCTGAACCAATTGATAGAGCGTTAATAACTACATTACCTAAAATGACCGTTGATTCTATCTTCTTTGCTTGTAAACAAACTCCATCAGAACTATATTGTGCTATAAAACTTTGTGTATTAGTACTGAGAGTGGTTAGTTCTATTCCTCCCCCAAAAACTGCATTATTTTTGAATGTTCCAACGCAATAAACAGTTCCATCAGTAGCAGCTTTGACATCCAAAATTGAAGCATTATTTAGTGAAGTAACCGTTTTTGCCCAAAGAACCGTACCATTCGTTGAGTATTTTACTAATGAACCCGTAGGAGTTGAGCCGACAAGTGGTACTATTCCAAAAAGGACTGTTCCTTGAAATTGTCCTCCTACATAGGAATTACCACTTGCGTCGGTAGCTACTCCATATCCAATATCAGCATTTGAAGCTCCAGTAGTTTTAACATATAATACAGTCGAGTCTTTTAACAACTGTGCTTTAGATGTTCCGAAAGAAATTGTCATGAGGCAGACAATAACAAAGGAAAATAGTATAATTGGTTTCATTGTTGTTCTTGTTGATTTATTATTTCTATATATAATACTGCAAAAATAGGATTTTCTTTCCAATGTTGAGAAGAAATACGTGTATTTACTTAGGAAATGCATTTATTTTCTAACGTTGTGTATCGTTTTAAAAACTGTTGTGTTATTGTTTGAAAGAAGCAAAAGATATCTACTTCAGAAATAATTTTAAACCAAATATCTAAATTAAGGAGTACTACAATGAACACTCTCAAAATGAAAACACTCGGAATGCTTTGCTTAGTAGCAATAACAGCATTCACAATGACAAGTTGTGAGAAAGTTGTTTCGACAACAACTGAAGAAACACCAGAAACATTAGAATCAATAGTATTAACAAATACGATTCTTAATCCTGTGACAGGTCAATTGGAAAATGTTGACGGCTTAATGACTGATGTGGTAGCTCTTGGTGCTCAACGACCTGATTCAGTTCGTCCTAGCAAAAAAACACCACCTCCATTCCGTTGTTTACGTCTAACAGAAGAACAACGCAGACAAATTGCTCAATTTATGAAAGAGCAACGTGAATGCGAACAACCGATTCGTGAATCATATCGTCTAGCTTTACAAGAGCTAAAAGAAACGATGAACCAAAAACGTCGCGAAATCGAAGCGTACAAAAATTCTCCAGATGTTAATCGTGATCGTTTGGCAGCAATGATCAAAGAAGCTCGTGAATATGAACAAGCTCAAATGCGTACATTACGTGCAAGATTTGAGGAAGCTATCCAAGCATGTGTTCAACAATTACACAGAAAAGTTGAAAGCATCTTAACAGAAGAACAACTTCGTATCTGGAATCAATGGAAAGAAACTGGTAAAGGTTGCGAACCTTCAACAAGACAATAATATCTCTCGTAAAATTCATGTGTAAAAAACAGTATACTTTTGGTATACTGTTTTTTTTTGTTTTATGTATATCGTTGAGACGTTACATTCTACTTTTCAGTCGAGAAAGTCTTCGTCTTGAAGGGACGACCTATTATAACTTAGGGTGTATACCCTATGTTGGAAATGTTTGGGTAGTTTCTTCAGAAACGCAAAATTTTGCGTCTCTACAATAACGAAAAAAAACCTAAAATGTAGAGACGCCCTATATGGGCGTCTCAAAATCAGAACGATCAAGCCTTGGAAGAGCGTTTTATCTCAGAATATGGTGTTTACCCTATGTAGGAAATAGTGTTATGGCTTCTTACGTAGAGACGTAAAGCATTGCGTCTCTACAAAAAACAAATCACCGTCTCTCCTACAAGGGAGAGGGCTGGGATAAGGGGGCATTCTTCTACAATATCCATATTTGCCCGTATTTTTCGTATATTCGTGAGGCAAAAAAACCTTTCCTTCATCTCTAATCTACTATAATGACCGCTGAAGAAATACAAACGTCTATTGAAAAATTAGAAACAATGCTTCGAACTTCACAATTTGAAGAAGCAAAATCGCTTTCTATGGATTTGTTACTGTTAGATGAAGTACATTTTGACAAATATTCTCTGTCTCAGATTTATACTATATTAGGAAGGATTTGTAGAAATCAATCTCAATTCGTTGAAGCAATAAACTATTATGGGCTTTCGATAAAGCTAAATGAAGAATTAGGAAACAAACAGGGTATAGCAATTAACTTGGGGAATATTGGCTATGCTTACAGTTGTCTTTCTGATTTTCCAAAAGCAATTGAATACCAAGAACAAGCATTACTATTGAATCAAGAATTACAAAGTCAAATTGGAATAGCAAATAATCTTGGGAATATAGGGATAGTCTATCATAGTATTTCGGATTATCCTAAAGCATTGGAATATTACAAAAGAACGTTAGCAATAAATGAGCAACTAACTAACAAACAGGGACTTGCTACAAATGTTGGACTATTGGGGAATGTATATTTAGAGCTAGGGGATTACAAAAAAGCATTAGAATATTATCAAGAAGCAATTGCTCTCAATGAAGAAATTGGCAATAAACGTGGTATTGCAATGAATTTAGGTAATTCTGGAAATGCCTATAATTTACTTTCGGACTATGAACAAGCATTACATTGTTATGAACAAGCATTACAAATCAATGAGGAAATTGGAAGTCAAGAAGGAATTGCAAGTAATGTCGCAAATATGGGTGTTGTGTATAAAAAACAACAAAATGCAACAAAAGCTTTGGAATTTTATAATAGAGCATTAACCATTCAAAAGGAATTGGGAGACAATGCAGGAATAGCCATTAATTTGGGGAACATTGGAAGATTATATTTAGAATTGAATGACTATACTACAGCGTTACAAATGCTTAAAAACAGCTATGAAATTGCAATTGATATAGGAAGCAAAACCATACAAAAAGATTGTTTAGAAGCATTTGCAATTGTTTATGAATATCAAGAAAATTACAAAGATGCATATATTAATTTCAAACAACATATCCAGTTAAAAGAAGAGATTCAATCAGACGAAACAAAAAAGAAGGCTGAACTTTTCGACCAACAACGAAAAATTGAAGAGGACGAAAAGACTCGTCAGTTGAAACTCGCTCGTTTCCAAGAACAGGAAAAACTCCTTCATACAATTTTACCAATATCTATAGCAGACAGAATTCTTAAACAAGAACCATTTATAGCCGATCATTTTGATTCAGTTTCTGTGTTGTTTTTGGATATAGTTGGATTTACAGCCTTATCATCTTTAGCCCCACCGAAGCATATTGTTTTTATGTTGGATACAATTTTCACTAAGGCAGATGAAATAATAGAGACCTTTGGTTTGGAGAAGATTAAAACTATTGGTGATGGGTATTTGGCTGTAGCGAATGTAACCAAATCATTAGAGCATCATCAACGTGCTACCTCTCTTGCCGCATTAGAACTTGTAAAACAGTTAAAAGAATTTTCATTCTTTATACCAACAGAATTAGGAGATTCGAGTTGGTCTAAGGGAATGAAAGACTTAGAAATTCGTATAGGATTGCATACTGGGGAAGTTGTTGCAGGAATCATCGGCAAAAACAAATTTACTTATGATTTATGGGGAGATGCAGTAAATGTTGCTTCGAGAATGGAATCAAATTCTGAACCATGGAAAGTACATATTAGTGAACAATTTGCAAAATCGATTGAAAACTATCCAGAATTCGCACTTATTCCTCGTGGCGAAATCACCATCAAAGGCAAAGGAACTATGAACACGTTTTGGTTGGAGAAGAGGAAATGAGTAATCAAGAAATTGAAGAGAAACTAAATAAAGCATTATATGAACAAAATGCTGGAAATTTTGAACTTTCAAATATTTGTGCCGAAGAAATTTTTTCGAATATAACTTTAGATGTTTCTACATCACTTGAAATTATTGAATTTTATATTGATTCATTATTAATTTCAGCAAGGAACTATCGTTATTTAGGAAATACCACAAAAGCAATCGACCTGGTCAGTGAAGCAAAAAAGATTTCTGAGTTCCATAAACACTCTATTAATATTGCAAAATCAAATAACATATTGGGTTTACTGTATAATTCATTAAGTGAAAAAGATACAGCAATGGAGTATTTCAATCAAGCACTACAAACATATATTGAATCAGGAAACAGCTTAGGTATCGCAAGCGTAAGCAATAATATTGGTATCGTCTATGACTCAATTTCTGACTATGAAAATGCTCTGAAGTATTATTCACAATCATTAGAAATTAGTGAACAAATACAAGATTTGCACGTCATAGCAGCTTCTACAATGAATATTGGAATTATTTACAAGTTATTAGGAAAAGATACTACTGCTTTAGAATATTATCAAAAAGCATTAAATACCTTTGAAAAAGTTGGAAACAAAGACGGAATTGCAAATGTTTCAGGAAATATTGGTAATATTTATAGTCAAAGTAGTGAAAAAGAACGATCTCTCGAGTGGTTTTTACAAGCACTGAAAATTTATGAAGAAAACAGCAATCAACTTGGTATTGCAATCTCATGTACAAACATAGGTATATATTACAAAACTTTTCAACAGAATGATTCTGCTTTAGAATATTATAAACGTGCTCTATTTATTCACGAAGAGATCCAAAATAAAAAAGGAATTGCTACCGCATTACTCAATATTGGAATTGTATATTTGACTGATAATTCGGAATTATTTGATATATCAAATGCTGAAGATCATTTCAAGAAAGCATTGAGTATTGCTATTGAAATTTCAAACAAAGAGACTCTTAAAGTTATTTATGAACATTATTCTGATTTATATTCAATTCTACAACAACATCAACTTGCTTTAGAATTCTACAAAAAATCAATAGAAATTGAAAAAGAAATTCATTCAGAAGAAGCAACAAACAAAGCACAACAATTTGATCAACGACGAAAATTAGAAGATGATGAAAAAGCACGTCAGTTAAAATTGGCTCGATTCCAAGAACAAGAAAAAATTCTTCATAATATACTTCCTTCTAAGATTGCCGATAGAATTTTGAGTCAAGAAACATTTATCGCAGATCATTTTGAATCGGTTTCAGTAATGTTTATGGATTTGGTAGGTTTTACATCACTTGCTTCAATTGCTCCACCTAAGCAACTCGTATATTTACTTGATGCAATATTTCAAAAAGCTGATGATGTAATAGAATCTTATGGTTTAGAAAAAATCAAAACGATTGGAGATGGGTATTTGGCTGTTGCAAATGTAACAACCACACTCGACGAACACCAAAAAGCAACTGCATTGGCAGCACTCCAACTACTTGAAATAATGAAGGAGTTTACGATAAATATTCCATTTGATTTGGGTGATACCAATTGGATAAAGGATATGAACGACATCGAAATTCGCATCGGCATTCATACTGGCGAAGTAGTCGCTGGTATCATTGGCAAAAACAAATACACCTATGACCTTTGGGGTGATGCGGTGAATGTGGCTTCGAGAATGGAATCAAATTCTGAACCATGGAAAGTACATATTAGTGAAAAATTTGCAAAATCAATTGAACAACATCCAGAATTCAACCTCATCCCACGTGGCGAAATCACCATCAAAGGCAAAGGTAGTATGAATACTTTTTGGTTGGAGAAAGCAAAATGACACTTAATGAACTAATAGAAAAGAATAATATAGCCTTAAAAGAACAGCTTCAAGGAAATTTAGATAACTCTAATCTGTTGTTAGATGAGATTTTTCAGAATTCTTCTTTTATAAATTCAATGGATTCAACTATTGCATTCCATTTAGTAGATAGCTACTTAATAAAAGGCTGGAATCACGCTTTGTTTGGTAAAAATGAACTCGCAATTGATTTTTGCACCCATGCTCTTAATTTGGCTGAAAAGTACTCAATTGTTCCTAAAATTGCTAAAGCAAATAATATTCTCGGTAATTCATTTAATATTGCTGGAAAATATGATATGGCTGTTGAATGCTATTCTCTTGCATTGGTAGTATTTGAAAAAATTAACGATACAATTGGAATAGGAAGCACCTATAACAATTTGGGTATGATATGTCAATCATTAAGTGATAATGAAAAAGCTTTGAATTATTTTACTAATGCATTATCTCTTTTTGAATCATTGCAAGAAAAACGATTGATTGCAAATGTCTACAACAATCTTGGAACAATCTATCAACGTTTAAATAATCATTTGAATGGTTTAGAATATTACAAAAAAGCTCAACAATTCTATGACGACATTTCCGATAAAGTTGGTTTAGCCAATTCTACATTGAATGTTGGTAATGTTTATTTAAGTGTTCAACATTATGAATCAGCGATAGAATGTTTCAAAAAAGCAATGCAACTTTTTGATCAAATCGGTTTTTTGCAAGCTGTTTCACATTCTATTTTTAATCTTGGTTTAGTTTATACCGAACTTCTAAACTACGAAAAAGCTCTAGAATGTTATTTACAAGCCCTTTCAAAGTATCAAAACTTACAAGATGAACAGGGTGAAGCACTTTCATTGATTGGGATAGGAACTATTTACTCAAAACCAAATTTTGAATTTTACAACTCTGAGACTGCGGAAGAAAATTTAAAAAATGGGTTGAGCATTTCAGAACGAATTCAATTCAAATTGGGAGTTAAAGATGCCTATTTACAACTTTCTGTACTTTATGAACATGAAAAGAAATTTGAAAAATCCTTAGATTATTTCAAAGAATCCGTAAAGCTGGAAAACGAAATTCTCACAGAAGAAGCAGTTAATAAGGCACAACTCTTTGATCAACGTCGAAAACTTGAAGAAGATGAAAAAGCACGTCAATTGAAATTGGCTCGTTTCCAAGAACAAGAAAAAATACTTCATAATATACTTCCTTCTAAGATTGCAGATAGAATTTTGAGTCAAGAATCCTTCATCTCAGATCATTTTGAATCCGTATCTGTACTTTTTATGGATTTAGTTGGGTTTACGACGCTTTCTTCTATTGCACCTCCGAAACAACTTGTTTTTTTATTAGATACGATTTTCACTAAAGCAGATGAGATAATAGAGCAATTCGGTCTCGAAAAAATCAAAACAATTGGCGATGGATATTTGGCAGTTGCTAATGTAACTTCACCACTCGAAAACCACCAAAATGCTAGTGCCCAAGCAGCACTACAACTTCTCGAAACAATGCGTGATTTTACGGCAAATATCCCTTCAGATTTGGGTGATACTGCTTGGATTAAAGACATTAACGATATTGAAATTCGTATCGGCATTCACACAGGCGAAGTCGTCGCAGGAATAATCGGTAAAAACAAATACACTTACGATCTTTGGGGAGATGCAGTGAATGTAGCATCACGAATGGAATCTCACTCAGAAGCAGGTCGCATCCATATCAGCGAAGAGTTCGCCAAATCTATTAAAAACAACGAAGAATTCGAAGTTATTCCTCGAGGAGAAATCAATATCAAAGGAAAGGGTTTGATGAATACATTTTGGTTGGAGAAGAGGAAATGAATTGATGTTCCTACAGTAAATACATTGCATACAACTTCTCAACTTTAATTTAAATTCATTGTTATTTTCGTATATTCGTATGGTAATTTCCAATCCTTAATTTCAAAAAATAACAAATGTCACCCGAAGAAATTCATCAAGCAATAGAAACATTAGACACATTAAGGAAAACTTCTCAATATTCAGAAGCTAAGGCTTACGCTTATCAACTTATTTCACAAAAAGAAATCCAACAAAATCCTGCAATATTGGCAAAAGTCTATATAAAATTAGGAGTTGCATATAAGAATCTTTCAGATAACGCAAAAGCATTAGAGTATTATCAAAAGGCGTTGTCCATTAATGAAGAAATTGGAGACAAAGATGGAATTGCACGAAACCTTGGAAATATAGGCAATGTTTTTAATGAACTTTCCGACTATCCAAAAGCTTTGGAGTTTTACCGCAAAGCATTACAAATCTTTGAAGAAATTGAAAACAAACATGATATTGCCCTTAGCTTAGGAAATATTGGTATGATGTATTGGAATCTTTCGGATTATACAAAAGCAATTGAATACTATCAAAAGGCAATGTTTATCTATGAAGAAATTGGAAACAACGATGGTTTAGCTATAAACCTTGGAAATATTGGGCTTGTCTATTTACAACTTTTGGACTATCCAAAAGCTTTGAATTATTATGAAAAGGCTTTATTTATCTGTAACCAAATTGGAAACAAAGAAGGAATTGCTCGAAATTATGGAAATATTGGGAATGTATATTCAGATCTCTTGGACTATCCAAAATCTCTAGAATATTTTCAAAAGGCGTTGCTATATTATGAACAAATAGAAAATAAACGAGGAATTGCAATTAATCTGGGAAATATTGGGATTGTTTATAAAAATCTTTCAGACTACTCTAAAGCATTAGAATTTTATCAAAAGTCTTTGCTGATCAATGAAGAAATTGGAAGGAAAGAAGGTATAGCAATCAATTTAGTAAATATTGGGTCAATTTATGCTTCAAATGAATCACAATTTTATGATAACATAAAAGCTGAAGAATTTCTACAACGAACTGTACAATTAGCAGAAGAAATAAGTTCGAAAAATATTCTTGAAGAAGCATATAAAGAATTACATTACCTTCGAATAAATGAACGAAATTTTGAAGATGCATTACATTATCACAAAAAATCTATTTCTCTCAAAGAGGAAATCCAAACCATCGAAGCAAAAAAACAAGCTGAACGATTTGATATTGAACGTAAAGATGCCGAAAGAGAGAAACTATTAGCAGAAGAACGTGGCCGATTTTTAGAACGAGAAAGTATTCTCAGAAATATACTTCCGGATTCTGTAACTGAACGTTTGGTAAAAGGAGAAAATCCTATTGCAGATCATTTTGAATCTGTTTCTGTACTCTTTATGGATTTGGTTGGATTTACCTCATTTTCTTCAAACGTACCACCGAAACAACTCGTATACCTTCTTGATAGTATTTTCTCAAAGGCAGATGAAATTGTAGAAACTTTTGGTTTAGAGAAAATTAAGACTATTGGAGATGGATATTTGGCTGTTGCAAACGTTACCAGACCCCTAAAAGACCACCAAGTAGCAACTGCCAAATCAGCAATATATCTAATGGAAACATTAAAGGAATTTACCGTCAATATTCCT
>JAEUSM010000016.1 GCA_016788785.1 Candidatus Kapaibacterium sp. | reverse complement strand
TACATTAGACCTTATGATACTCTTAGTTATAATATTACTATTGTAAGAGAAGATGGTAGCGTTTTAAATCAAACAAAGAAACCTCAAAAAGGACTTAGATCTATTAATGTAGAATATTTACCAAAAGGGAAATATACTATTATAGTAACGTCAGTAGATGAAAAGCTAAAGAATACTTATGATTTTGAAGTAGAGTGATTAATTCAATTGTAAAACAAAAAAAAAGCCTCCAAATGTAGGCTTTTTTCGTGCAAAAATTAAATCAGATTCTATTCCATTGAATGTAAACCTACCGTATTTCCTTCAGTATCGACTATCATTGCAAAAAAGCCCCAATCATTGCCAATTGGAGTTTTTGGCATCGCTACTTGTCCACCGGCAGATTCTACTTTGTCCAAAACGGTTTGCAAATCTGGATTGGCATTGAGATAAATTAATGCACCGGTGGAAGAAGGAACGTTGTATTCACTTTTTGCTAAAGCTCCACCGACGTTTTTTTCTCCAGTTGGGAACATTGACATTTGCATTTCACCCATATCGAGGAATTGCATAGTGATGTCAAAAATAGATTCGTAAAATTTTTGAGCTCTGCTGAGATCAGTTGCTGGTATTTCAAACCAGTTGAGTGCATTTGCGTTTCCGCCTAATTTTTCCATTGTATCACCATTGTAAATATATAAAAAACGAGAATTATGTACGAAATTACATCAAAGTTTTGTGATTTTCATTGACTTATATCAATGTTATCAAATTTTATGTTTGAGTCTGCTGAGTGTTTCTTCACGAATGCCCAAATAGGACGCTATTACCTTATTCGAAACACGTTTTAAAAGGTCAGGTCGGTGTTGTTGCAACCATTTAAATCGTTCTTTTGCATCCAAAGAGAGGAAGTTTTCGACCCTATGTTTCGATTGTTGAACAATTTCTTCTAAAATTCTTGAATACACTATAGGAAATTGTGGAACTGTCACCATCATTTTTTGAAAATGTTCTAAGGTTATTTTGCACACAACAGTTTCTTCCAATGCTCGAATATTTTCTTTTGTTGGTGTTTGATTGGAAAAACTTTGAATATCTGCATACCAAGTATGTTCTATGAGAATTTCGTTCGTAACTTCTTCAGCATCAGGAGTGTAGATGAAATGTTGCAAACATCCACTCGCAATAAAGTAGACATATTTACAAACTGTTCCTTCCTCTTGAAGTATTTCGTTTTTTTGGAATGTTTCCACGAGAAAATGAGCAAGAACAGTTTCTAAGCCATCTACATTGTCACCAACTCGGTTTAAAATATGCTCACGAAGTACCGAAATCATAAGAAAAACTGAAGGATAGTGGGTATCAATAAAACCAATTGGTCGGTAAATTAGTAAAAATATTTCACATAGAAAACTATTTTGTACAATTTTGTGAAAAAATTTTTTGATAAAGGAAATACAGACCAATGAATGACGTCATTGACGGTTCCCAAACATATGGGGGTGTACTGGCTTCGACAGGATGGTGAAAGTCGAGTAGATGCGTGTCGAGCTACGCTGGTGGAGCTCGTTAATACAACTGGCGGACAAACAACTGGCGACTCTTTTGAGTATCGCATGGCTGCGTAAGTAAACACTTACCCCATCATCGGACGATAGTTTACCTTTCGGGTATCGTTTTGGTGTAACCCTTAGATAGGTTGGTGCTGGAGATGTGCAAACAGGTCAAAGGTACGAGACAAACACTGATTGCAAGGGAAATGACCTGTCTGTGGGTGAACACTTCTCATTACCATATACAGACTTTGCACGGAGATTCTGCTGTCTTTCCATTTTGGACGCGGGTTCGACTCCCGCCACCTCCACAAAAAAAGGGATGCATTTTGCATCCCTTTTTTTATTTTCAATATTCTATTGTGTCAATTTTTCTACAGCTGTTTTCTTTGCATTGGCAATAGAATCAATTTTTGAGGTTGACTTATCGATTAACGAGTCTAGTCGTTTTACTTTCGAACCTTCTTTTTCGATAAGAGAATCCAACGTGTTTACCTTATTGAGTTCTTTATTAACAATTGAGTCTAATTTATCAGCTTTGTTATTCAAAAGATTTAATTTGTCTTCAACTTGTTGATTCAAATCACCACAAGAGACAGTAGCAACAAGTACTGCTAAAAGGATATAGTTTTTCATAGGTAACACAGATGATAGTTTTAGATATCGTATATACGATAGTAAATCGGTTGTAATGTAATGTATATTGAAAATGAATATATCGTAAAGAAGCGTGTACTTTTTTTTAGAGATTTCGAAATTTGCCTTATAAACTTGCAAATTTATCTCAATGAAAACAATACAAAAAAATCCAAAAATAAAACCGTATATTTGAGTACTTTTTTTCATATTGAGTGATATAATGACCGTTGAAGAAATTCGAAAGCAAATTCAACATTTAGAAGAACTATTGGAACGCAATAGTTTTGATGAAGCATTGGCAATTGCAAACAAAATATTGAATGAACCTTCTGTCAATACAGATACTGTGAACTTAGTTAAATTGTACTCTTTATTGGGGAAACTATATGAAAATACTTCAAAATTCACTGAAGCTATCGAATATAATAAAAAGGTTTTAGAACTTCAGAAACTTCACAATAATAAGGTCGGAATTGTCGATTGTTTGAGCACAATAGGAAATATCTACGAATCAATTTCTGACTACCCAACTGCTTTTCAGTATCTCAAAGAATCCTTGGATATATCAAATGAGATAGAGTATAACATTGGAATTGCCAGAAATCTTGGGAATATTGGAATTATTTACCTCAATTTATCAGATTATCAAATTGCTTTAGAGTATTTTGAAAAAGCTTTATCCTATTATGAAGAACTTCAAGATTACGTAGGAATTGCAATCAATGTAGGCAATATTGGTAATCTATTTCGCCATTTGAATGAATACTCGAAAGCAATTGAATACTATCAAAAAGCATTAGATATCAATTCGAAACAGCGAAAATACGACGGAGCAGCAATCAATTTGGGCAATATTGGCATCGTCTATTATTACTTGCAAAATTACGAATTGGCATTAGAATATTTCCACAAAGCTATAGCACTTAAAGAAGAACATGGCTTTAAGAATAAAATTGCGTTTAATCTTTCTAGCATTGGAAATGTATACTTTTCTATGGAAGACTATCCAAAATCATTGGAATATTATCATCAAGCCCTACAACTTAATACAGAAAATCACGATAAACGAGGTGTTGGATTTAATCTCAAAAATTTGGCGTTTGTGTATTATTGTCTTGATGATATATCTCAATCTTTTGACTTTATCAATCAATGTTGGAACGTAGCCAAAGAATTGCAAGATCAATTATTAGAAATGGAGTGTTTGGAATTATATTCGATGCTTCACGAAAAAACAAAAGATTTTGAACAAGCAATGAGATTTTTCAGACGTTTTGTTTCACTCAAAGACTCTATCAATTCGCAAGATGCAAAACAAAAAGCTCTTCTTTTTGACCAAAAACGACAAATCGAAGAAGACGAAAAATCTCGGTTATTGAAACTTGCACGTTTTCAAGAACAGGAACGAATTTTCCATAATATTTTACCAGTTAGTATTGCAAATAGGCTAATAGAAGGTGAAACAACAATCGCGGAATCATACGAGAATGTGAGTATCTTCTTTTCTGATATAGTGGGGTTTACAGAGTTATCTTCCCAGCTTTCACCTTCAGAATTAGTTGTCGCACTGAATACAATTTTTACTGCTTTTGATAGAATAGGCACTAAGTATGGATTAGAAAAGATAAAAACCATTGGTGATGCTTATATGGCAGTTTGTGGTGTACCAGAACAATATGAAGACCATTCCTTGCGTACTGCAAAATTTGCATTGGAGATAGCAGAAATTTTACCAAAACTTCGATTGAAAGAACGATTTGAAAAATTACAAATTCGCATTGGCTTGCATTGTGGTGGTGTTGTTGCTGGAATCATTGGAGAACGAAAATTTGCCTATGATGTGTGGGGCGATGCTGTGAATGTTGCTTCAAGGATGGAATCAACATCAGAACAAGGGCGAATTCAAATCAGTGAACAATTTGCAAAAGCTATCAAACAACACCAAGAATTTTCTGTAATCCCTCGTGGAGAAATCAACATCAAAGGCAAAGGAAGTATGAACACATTTTGGTTGGAGAAGGCATAATGACAGAATTGGAAATAGCAGAATCGATTCTACAGTTAGAACAGTTGCGAGATAATTCAGAGTTTCTAAAAGCAAATGAAATAGGAAATGCCTTGATTGAGAAAGAAGCGATTCAAAATGATAAGCTGTCCTACTCAAAAATCCTAACAATTTTGGGAATTGTCAACTCCTATTTAGGTGAATATCAAAAATCTATTCACTATTTTGAAGCTTCTCTTAAACTTAGTGAAGAATTAGGAATAGTCAAAGGTATATCGCGAAATTCAGGAAATCTTGGTGTTGTTTATGATAGATTGTCAGAGTATCCTAAAGCATTGGAGTATTTTCATTATGCTCTTGAAATTAATACAAAATTAGATAATAAGGTAGGTGTAGGAATAAATCTATCGAATATTGGAAATGTGTATATTAGTCTTTCCAATTTTTCCAAAGCAATTGAATATCTTGATAAATCATTAACTATTAGTAAAGAGATTGATAATAAAAATGGCATTTCTACTAATCTTTTGAATATTGGAATAGTCAATTATTATCTAAAAAACTATCCAGTTGCTTTGGAATACTACGAAAAATCATTAGAGATTGAGAGAATTCTTGACAACAAGCATGGTATAGCCAGAGCTATTGGGAATCTTGGGATAGTTTATTTAGAATTGGAAAAGTATGATTTAGCTCTAAACTCTTTTGAACAAGCACTTTCTATCAATAAGGAGATAAATAATAAACAGAATATAGCTATAGATATTTCCAATTTAGGGATAGTTTGTAAAGCACTCCAACAATTTGACAAAGCTATAGATTTTTTTCAACAAGCGTTAGAAATCAACTATTCAATCAATGATAGACATGCAATTTCAGTGAATTTATTTAACATTGGAAGTCTGTTTTTTCTCCTAAAAGATTACGAAAAAGCGTCAACTTATTTAGAAAAAAGTATATCTCTTGCCGAATCCATTTCAAACAAAGTTACACTTCATGAATGTTATAAGCTAAAATCTGAAATCTTTGAACACCTTGGGAATAGTAATGAAGCATTAATTTTGTACAAAAAGTTTGTTTCACTCAAAGACGAAATACAATCAGAGGAAAACAACAAAAAAGCGTTACAGTTAGACCATCAACGCAAAATAGAAGAAGATGAAAAAGCACGACAGTTGAAATTAGCTCGGTTTCAAGAACAAGAAAAGTTATTACATAATATTTTGCCGGTTAATATAGCAGATAGAATATTGCAGCAAGAAAACTTCATAGCAGACCATTTTGAATCTGTTTCAGTGTTGTTTATGGATTTGGTGGGGTTTACTCCACTTTCTTCTATTGCTCCACCAAAACAATTGGTATATATATTAGATACAATTTTCCAAAAAGCAGACGAAGTGGTTGAACGATACGGTTTAGAGAAAATCAAAACAATAGGTGATGGATATTTGGCAGTTGCAAATGTAACAAAAACACTGGAAGAACATCAAAAAGCAACTGCATTAGCAGCCTTAGAACTTTTGAAAACTATGAAAGAATTTAATGTTTCGATTTCGAGTGATCTGGGGAATACCGATTGGACAAAGGATATGAATGAAATACAAGTCCGAATAGGTATTCATACTGGTGAAGTTGTTGCTGGAGTAATAAGCAAAAAGAAGATGACATTCGATTTGTGGGGAGATGCAGTGAATGTAGCCTCAAGAATGGAGTCCAATTCCTCCGCATGGAAAATACACATCAGTGATGCTTTTGCAAAAGCAATAGAGTCACAACCAGAATTTACTCTCATTCCACGTGGAGAAATCAACATCAAAGGAAAAGGTAGAATGAATACTTTTTGGTTGGAGAAAGCGAAATGACAAAGCAAGAAAGTAACTTAAGCATAGATAGGTTAATAAATTTGACTAAATCATCACAATTCTATGAAGCAAAGTCATTCGCGTATGAACTTTTGCAGAAAGAAGAAATTCAACAAAATGCAGAATCTTTAGCAAATGTTAATAACATATTAGGAAATGTATACTGGAATCTATCTGAGTACCCCAAAGCCTTAGAGTATTATGAAATCGCATTACAAATCAATGAAGAAATATCTGATAATGAGGGTATTGGACGACAATATGGGAATATTGGAAGTGTATACAATTCTCTTTCAAACTATCCTAAAGCCTTAGAGTATTATGAAAAAGCATTACAGATAAATGAAGAAATTGGAAATAAAGATAGTATTGCAGTGAATATAGGAAATATTGGAATTGTTTTCAATAAACTTTCGGATTACGTCAAATCCATAGAATATCTTTCAAAAGCCTTACAGATTCATGAGGAAATTGGAAATAAAAATAGAATTGCCATCACACTTGGGAATATTGGGAATGTTTACAACAGTCTTTCAAATTATCCCTTAGCATTAGAATATTTTCAAAAATCATTATACCAACATAACGAAAATAAGTACAAAAGTGGTATTGCAAATCAATTAGGAAATATTGGAATTATTTATAGCATACTTTCAGACTACATAAAAGCCTTAGAGTATTATGAAAAAGCATTTCAGATCAATGAAGAAATTGGAAACCAAATTGGAATTTCAACTAATCTTGGAAATATAGGGATTGTATACTTTAAAATTTCTGACTTCCAAAATGCATTGGAGTATTACAATAGGGCATTATATATTAATGAACGAATTGCAGACAAAGGTAGGATTGCAATAAATTTAGGTAACATTGGTAGTGTTTATAAATCACTTGCTGATTACCCAAAAGCATTAGAATATTTGATTAGCGCATGCTCTTTATCAAAAGAGATTGGTACTAAAAAAACAACTAAGGATTTACTCAATGAGTTATCAGAATTATATGAACAAATGGGAGACATTGATAATGCATTTTCTTATTACAAACAATGTATTGCTGTAAAAGAAGACATTCAATCAGAAGAAGCAATAAATAAATCAAGACTATTCGATCAAAGACGTAAAATAGAAGAAGATGAAAAAGCACGTCAGTTGAAACTGGCTCGGTTCCAAGAACAAGAAAAAATACTTCATAACATACTTCCTTCTAAAATTGCCGATAGAATTCTCAATCAAGAAACATTTATTTCTGACCATTTCCATTCAGTTTCAGTATTATTTATGGATTTGGTTGGATTTACATCCCTTTCTTCTATAGCCCCTCCTAAACAACTAGTCTATATACTTGACGCAATTTTCCAAAAAGCAGATGACGTTGTAGAACAATATGGCTTAGAGAAAATCAAAACCATTGGTGATGGATATTTAGCAGTTGCGAATGTAACTTCTCCAGTCGAAGAACACCAAAAAGCAACTGCACTTGCGTCACTCCAACTTCTCGAAACTATGCGAGACTTTACCGTCAATATCCCATCTGATTTGGGTGATACCGATTGGATAAAGGATATGAAGGAGATCGAAATTCGTATCGGCATTCACACTGGAGAAGTTGTCGCAGGAATCATCGGCAAAAACAAATATACCTATGACTTGTGGGGTGATGCTGTAAACATAGCCTCTCGTATGGAATCCAACTCCGAAGCAGGTCGCATCCACATCAGCGAACAATTTGCTAAATCCATCGAGCTTAACTCTGAATTTTCCATAATCCCACGAGGCGAAATCTTCATCAAAGGCAAAGGAACTATGAATACGTATTGGTTGGAGAAAATGCAATGACACCCGAAGAAATACAAAACATAATGCAGCTCGCCAAAGAAGAGCAAAACAAGGGAAACCTAGAAAAATCAATAGTTATTCTGGAAAAGTTTTATTCGAGTTTTCAAGTTTCAGATACTACTGATATAGATGTTGTTGAACAGTACATTGAAGCAATGTTGTTACTTGGTTGGAATTATACTATAAGTGGTAAAAGTGCCGTTGCAATTAAAGTAATTACTGTTGCATTGGAATACTGTATCCAATTTCGATTAACACTCCAATCCATAAAGGCAAATATTGGATTAGGTAATGTGTTCAAAAGGCAAAACGAATTCCATATAGCATTAGAATATTACAAAAAAGCATTATTTGACTCTGAAAAGATTGAAGATAAAAGTGGTACTGCAACTTCTTTGTTACATCTTGCAATGACCTACAGAATGATAAGTGAGTACAATCTTGCGTTGGAGTATTCAAGAAAAGTATTGGTCTTATTTCAAGAATTGAATAATAAATTAGAAATCGCAAAAACATACCAAATCATAGGAACAATATATTGGGAAATCAATGATTATCAAGGCTCAATTGAATATTTCACAAAAGCGTTATTCCTCAACGAAGAATTTGAAAACAAACGAGGGGTTGCTATAACGCTTGCAAATATTGGAGGTGTCTATTTTGCAATAAGTTCATACGAAAAAGTTCTTGAGTATCAAGTAAGAGCATTGATGTTGTTAGAACAAATGGATGATAAAGAAGGAATTGCTGGTTCTAAAATGAATATTGGAATTGTCTATTTGAATTTGGGAGATTACGAAAAAGCTTTGGAATATCTATTTCATGCACTTACAATTAATAAGGAAATTGGAAATGAAATTGGAGTTGTCCAGACTACTGAAAATTTAGGAAATGTATATTTTAAATTAGAAAAAATTGAGAAAGCAAATGAATATTTTACTATTGCATTGGAGTTATTTAAAGAAAATGGTAATAAAAGTGGAATAGCATCTACACTTAGTAATTTAGGAAATGTTAATTTAAAAAAAAGAAATTTTGAGAATGCTTTTAACTTGTTTCAAGAGTCATTATCACTGTATATTGAAATTGGAAAAAAAGACGGCATCGCTCGAAGTTCATCTAGTTTAGGTTCCATTTATTCTTCAAAAGAGTCACAATACTATAATACACAACAAGCAGAATCAAAACTCCAACAAGCTATTCAATTAGCTGAAGAGATTGGATCAAAAGAACTAATAAAAACATCTTTTGAAATGCTTTATTCACTTCGAATAAATGAAAAAAGATTTGAAGAAGCTGTTGAATATCAAGCGAAAGTAATAAAATTAGAAAAGGAAATTTATTCAATTGAAATAAAAAAACAAGCTGAACGATTTGATTTAGAACGAAAAACCGCAGAACGTGAAAAACAAATTGCTATTGAAAGGGCTAGATTTGTCGAAAAAGAAAATGTTCTAAAAAATATACTTCCAGAATCTATTACAGACCGAATTGTAAAAGGTGAAAACTTGATAGCAGATCATTTTGAATCTGTCTCTGTGCTGTTTTTAGATTTAGTTGGCTTTACCCCGCTTTCGTCAATTGCTCCTCCAAAGCATTTGGTATACTTTTTAGATACGATTTTCACAAAGGCAGATGAGATTATAAGTAAATTCGGTTTAGAAAAAATTAAAACGATTGGTGACGGATATTTAGCCGTTGCAAATGTTTCAATCCCGCTCAAAAATCACCAAACTGTAACTGCAAAAGCAGCAATCGAACTGAATCAGATTATGAATAACTTCATAATTGATATACCAATAGAACTTGGTGATTCCTCTTGGACTAATAGTATCAACGATATCGAAATTCGTATTGGCATCCACACAGGTGAAGTTGTCGCTGGAATCATTGGCAAAAACAAATATACCTACGACCTATGGGGTGATGCGGTGAACGTTGCTTCTCGAATGGAATCGAACTCTGAAGCAGGTCGAATCCACATCAGCGAGGCATTCGCAAAAGCAATCGAAACAAACCCAGAATTCATTCTTATTCCACGTGGAGAAATCAACATCAAAGGCAAAGGAAGAATGAATACTTTTTGGTTGGAAAAGGGAAAGTAAGAAGATAAGTTCCCCTCAAGTGGGAAACCTGACCGTTTTCCTCATTTTGTAGTTACGTAGCTTGCTACGTCTCAGTTGAGAAGATTCAGCCATAGTGTGAGGCAATTGAATTTATAAACTAATACCATAGAGAATCCCCATATAAACAATTCAATCCTACATTCGTCATTGCGTTGGAGTTTAAAACATCAGTATAGTAGAAAAGTATGCAAATAACGGTTGTTGGGGCAGGGAAAAGTGGGGTTAGTGCTGCTCTTTTAGCGAAAAAATTGGGACATTCTGTTTTTTTGACAGAAAAAGGGAATCTTGAGAAGTTTTCTTCTGCAGTTTCAGTTCTAATAGAACATTCAATCGATTATGAATTTGATGGACATTCTGACGGAGTATTATCAAATACAGACTTGTTAGTTGTCTCACCAGGCGTACCTCCAACAAGTGATTTATTGCGAAGTGCCGAAATTAGACGCATACCAATCATCAGCGAATTAGAATTTGCATCACAACAAATTTCTAATCCCATTGTAGCAATTACTGGTACAAATGGAAAAACCACCACAACAGCATTAATACACCATCTTTTTGAAACTGCTGGAGTACCGTCTATTGCATGTGGAAATATTGGAGTGCCTCTATCACAATTGGTTTACGAAGGATTAGATGAGAAAACTTGGCTTATTATTGAGACAAGCAGTTATCAATTAGATAGAATACAGACTTTTTCACCAAAAATTGCTACAATTTTGAATATGACCGAAGATCATTTGTCCTATCATGGAACAATGGAAGCGTATATAAAAGCAAAACATCGAATTTATGAACATCAACAACGAAATTCAGAATATATCTATAATTTTGATGATAGCACTACCGTTCCAAGTGAAACTATCCAATCGAATGTAGGTTCGTTTTCTATGCAAATTGAACCTGAATTTGGGATGTTTGGTGATGAAGAAAAACTGTATTTCACCGAAAATGGCTCTAGAATTCATTGCATTTTGCGTTCAGAATTGGGATTGCCTGGTATACACAATTGTTACAACTCTATGGCTGCAGCACTAATAGCACGTAAAGCAGGAATAAGTATTTCGAAAATTGCCAAGGGGTTACAAACCTTCCAAGGAGTTGAGCATCGTTTGGAATTAGTACGTACTCGAAATGGAGTTCGTTATGTCAACGATTCGAAAGCTACGAATGTTGATTCGACGAAATATGCTCTCACTTCTTACGAGGCTCCCATAATTTGGATTGCTGGAGGACGTGGTGATAATAACAAGTACGATATGTTGACAACTGACATTACCAAAAATGTTCGAACTATTGTTGCTATTGGTGAAGAATCAGATGCAATTGCAAGTCATTTTAGTACTTTTGACGTTAAACAATGTACTTCGTTGGAAAAAGCAGTCAACTACGCTTCATCTATAGCGAATGATGGTGACGTGGTCTTGTTTTCTCCAGCTTGCAAATCGTTCGATATGTTCGATAACTATGAACATCGTGGTACTGTTTATAAACTAATTGTGAATGCTCTATGATGTACCGTTTAGACCCTCGAATAAAAGGAATATGGATTCTTAAGAACTTACTTTTGAGTATATTGGTCAGTATGGGTGTTTTGTTTTACGAGCTAACCAGAATGTTCCGATTTGACGATTCCATTTTGTTCATTCATGGATTTGTAGCATTTATGGTGTTCATAGGAATGAGTATCATTGGCATAGTATTCCCATTTTTATCATATCATTACTGGAAATACGAAATTCGCGATAATGAACTGTATATCGAACGTGGTGTTTTGACAAAGATTCGAACTGTGGCTCCTCGTACTCGAATTCAGCATTTAGATGTTTCGCAAGGAATATTTGAGCGAATGTTTGGTTTAGCTCGGTTAGTGATTTATACTGCAGGAAGTCGTGGTGCTGATATAATCATTCCCGGTTTGGAAGTAGAATTTGCCGATCAGTTACGAGATGTGTTAAAAAACGTTCAGAATGAAGATATTCTATGAGCGAGCAACATTTTGAAGTTGATAGAAAACTCCATCCACTCACAATAGGTTATAGAATAATAGCTAATCTTCCTTCATTGGCATTTTCCTATTACATTGCTACAAGATCTTCGGAAGAATGGTTTTTCTTTCTTATCAATTTTGCTTTAGGATTGTTGGTGTTCTATGCATTCTTTGTGTCCTATTTTTTCATTACCTACAGAATTACTCCTACAGAATTTTACCTTGCAACGGGAATTTTTTCACGTCAACGAAGGTCTATTCCCATTGAACGTATACAGAATGTTGCCATAACGCAAAGTTTTCTACAACGTTTGTTTCGTATTGCAAAAGTAACCATCGAAACAGCTGGTGGAACAGGTACTGAGGGTTCTTTAGAATTCGTATCATTAAAAAATGCGAATGAAATCCGTTCGTATATTTTAAGTCATAAATATGGTGAACAAACCGAAAGCAAAGTCTTAGAAGGAGATGAAAATGCAGAAGATGTTCTTCATTCACTTTCAACTAAGGAAACTTGGCTTGTTGCCTGTTTTCAGTTTTCACCAATATTTTTTGTTTTTGTATTTATAGCGTTTCAATATCTTTACACCTTATTTCCTGATTCAGTAATAACAATAACTAAAGACCAAATAGAACAAAATTTTATTAAACAAACATCTCCCTTTTTAGTGGCATTAGCTATTGCAGGGGTGTTTTTTGCTTCAATAATTGCTTCTTGGTTGTTAGGTTTGTTGCTTAATTTTAATAAATATTTCCATTTTAAAGCTGTTAAGGTTAACAAAACTGTAGTTATTCAATCAGGTTTGTTTGTTCGATTTAATACTACAATACCATTACGTCGAATCCAAGCTGTAAGCATAAGTACAAACCCATTGCTCAAATTATTTGGTTATTCGACTATTCACATTTATACCGCAGGAATTCGAGAGGCACAACAACTATCTTCAACGATTATTCCACTCATTCGAAATGAAAATGTAAAAGAGTTTACTGATGTTTTGTTAGGATTCCAAAGCGAAAAACCGAAAGAAAAAGTAGCATCTTCAACGTTTTATCGTTATGTTTCTCAAGGAAGTACTTTGATTATAACACCGAGTATTTTACTAAGCATATTTCTAAGTCAATGGTTTTTATTGGGTGCTATATTTGGGGTGCTATTCATTGGAATTATGTTTGTTTCCGTAAAAAAACGAAAATTTGACGTCAATGAAACCTATATCGCAATTCAACGAGGGTTCTATTCAACAATAGTGACAATTATTCCCCTCAGAAAAGTGCAAACTGTTGAATACAGACAGTCAATTTTTTTGAAATTTTGGCATATAGCGGTTATAACGGTCGATACTGCTTCGTTTCTCGGAAGTAAAAGTACGATTTCGTGTTTAGGAAATGTAGATGCTTTAGAACTGACAGAACGAATTACAACCTTGTTTTCTCACAAAAAATTTGCTTGAACACCACAAATGCACTTTGTGCGTTATATATCAATAGATTGTTCCATAATATAAAACAAAAAATGAAGTTTCTAATTCAAGTCATTTGTGTAGTATTTGCAAACGTTTTATTACTCACATCACAAGAACTAAAGCCAAGTGTCACGGTAAATATGGAATTTTTACCACAAGATCAACGTGTTAGCCTTCAAACGTTGCAAAGTGATTTGACGCAATATCTCAAAAATCAGCGGTATATGGATTCGTGGGAAGGAGATCCAATACCTTTTGATATTCAAATATTTATAACAGGTCGTCAAGGGAATAATTATCAAGCTCGATTGGTTCTCAATACTTCTCGAATGATTGATGGTGGCTCCTTTTCTCCAATGTTACGAATTGTAGATCAAGAGTGGAGTTTTCCTTACCAATTAAATGCAAATATCACTTACCAACCGAATAGATACGACCCGTTTTCAAGTATTATTGATTTTTATGCGTTAATGGCAATTGGCTACGAACTGGATAGTTATGGTCAATTAGATGGTTCGAAAGCTTTTGCAAAGATGAGTCTAATTGCGAATATTGCAAGCTCTAACAATGCATTAGGTTTCCCACAAACCTCAGAACCTGGAATAGTGAATAAGTTCAATATCGCTAATGAACTTAATAATATACGGTTTGAAGATTTTCGAAAAGAGATTTATTATTATCATGTTGATGGAATGGACTCTTTGCAAATAGATAGAAAAATAGCTTTACGTAATATTGAAACAACAATATCTACTTTAGCACATTTTAAACGAAACAAACTTTCTGGAAATAGTGCTTTGCTACAATTGTTTTTTGATGCAAAAGCAATAGAATTAGTAGATTTGTTTACCGGATATGAACAAAAAGATTTGTTCAACAAATTACTCTATTTAGATCCATCAAACGGAACTCGATATCGTGAAGCTTCAGAAAAGAAATAACTAGTTATAGTCAATTTACTCAAATATACTTATGGATACTAACCCATTACCAACAAAACCTGCACCAATAACAGAAGAACAGTTAGCAACATTCAAACACATCATTCGATCTCGTGTACGTACCTATGATGTTGATAGACAAGGAATTGTTCACAATGCAATTTATCTATATTGGTTAGAAGCTGCTCGCGTTGAATACTTCAGAGCAATTGGGATACCGATTGACAAACAAACCTTTGTTTCAAAACATCGTTTTGTTGTTGCTCATACAGATATAGATTATTACTATGCTGCTGAATTTGATGACGAATATGAAGTTTTAACAAAAATGAAATTTGTCAATAATTCCTCTGTCGGGTTTGAGCAAATTATTCGATTATATGAAGACAAAGAGCTGATTGTACGCTCTTCAACTGTTATGGTGCATTTGAATCCTGCTACTCATCAACCAACCCGTATACAAGATTCATATAGAGATTTATTTACAACGTTTGAATCGGCAGCGATTGGTGAATTTGATTACGACCCAAGAATTTAATGGATAGTAAGAACAATCCAACAATTCTTGCAATCGAAACAAGTGGGAAAACGTGTGGAGTTGCATTAGTTGTTGATAATAGTCTTCGAGCAGAGTACACCTATATTCACAAAACTGTTCACGATGAATTTTTGGCGAATTTAACAAAACGCATTTTAGAAGATTCTTCGTTAGCAGTCACTGATTTGGATGCAATTGCAGTTTCTGCAGGACCTGGTTCATTTACTGGTTTACGAATAGGAGCCTCTTTCGCAAAGGGGCTTTGTTTTAACAATTCACCTAAGTTAATTGCAGTACCTACTCTTTCTGCTATGGCATCTGCTGGAGATGAAGTTGCGTTGAGTTTTGGTGCTGATTCCATTCTGGCATATAGTCGTTCGCATAAAGATGTATATTATTCGCAACGATTTTTACCAGATGCTACTCCAATAAATGAAGTTCACTTAGTCGATGAAGAGTTTATTAGAAAAGAGATAACTCAAAAGACAGTAATATGTAGTGATGGTTCGTTGACAATAGACCCCAAAAGTTGTATCTATCTTTCTGGTTTGCAAAGAATTAGTCCCCGATTCACACTTCGTCATGCAATGCGAATGTTTGTAAAAAATCAATTTGTTCATCCAACAGAGTTTTCACCAAAGTATGAACAAGATTTTGTTGTATTTTCTAAAGCACGTTAGTATTAGTCTAAATTTTCTACTTGTTCTTTTTCTTCAATGGGAAAGAGTATTTCAAGAGTTTCCATTAACTCATTTGTAGACGATGAAAATGGAATAATTTCAATTGCTACTGTTTGTAACATTGGTAAATTTCCATTCTGTGAAGAGGTTATAACTATAATTGGTGTTGTAGTATTGATTGTTTGTTCTTGAATTGCATTCAACAAAGAAATATCATCTTCATTCCAACTGTCTAAAAGTAATAATATACAGTCAAAATGAATAAACTCAGACACTTCTTTTGTTTCCTGAATAGAATGAGTATAATAATTTAATGCTCCAAAATGAGAAAGAAGTTTTTCAATTGTATCTGAATTAATCAATAGATTTCTTTGAAGTAGAATCATTTTGTCAGTAATATTCATTGATGTTTCTGGATATTCAACAGAAGAACCTGTCTTTACTAAATACGTTATTTCTTCAAAGTTCGCAATTGAAACAAGTGGAATTTCAATAATTACGGTTGTACCTACGTTTGGCAAGCTATCGATAGATATGATACCCTCTAAAGAAGCAACTACATCTCGAACAGATGTTAGACCAGAATCTTTGTGTTTATTGATTTGAGAAAAGGAGGTAATAATGTCGTTCACCAGTTCTTCACTCATTCCAATCCCGCTATCTTTTACTTCTACTACCAGTAAATCTATCCCTTCATTCTGAGTTTTATGTGATAATGAAAATGAAATAAATCCTTTATCAGTATTGTCAAACGCATTTTTCAAAAGCTCATTGAGAATACTTTGAACTTCTTTACTTTTTGAGACTATGAGACTTTTGATGTTTTCTTCTACAAAGAAAGAAAACGATAGATTTTTTGTTTCAATTAACGAAGTGAATGTGATCAAAATTTGTTCATATAGTGATTCGAATGAAAAATCAACTATTTTTTCGTCAGAATCTGTTTGAACTTCGTTATGTAAAATTTGAGAATTAAGTTGCTCATTACTTCCATTATTGATTGGAAGCGATTTCGCAGTTTCAAAGGGTTGAAAACAAAACAATGCAAGTGAATCATCATTAACAGAAAATAATGTTGATGTAATTAAAAATGAGAATTTATTATTTCGGTGATCTATGAATGTCAATGATTGCTGTTTCAAGGCAATTTCTGAAGAGAAAATAGCCTCTATTTCGGATTGTTCGTATAATGAACAAAAACGGAAAAAATTAATTTCATGCAATGAAAATCCAATAATAGCATCTTTGTGATAATTGAAAGCATTTGCCCAAGATTCGTTGACATCAAGTATGTTTAGCTTTTTTGTATTTATAATGATGATTGGTAATTGTATAGAGTGAAAAGCAAAAAGAAGTTGTTCCTGTAATTTTTCTTTTTTTAGAGAATTATTTGAAGATATACTTTGATGTAATCCCTGAGAAATTATGAGTGAAACTGCACTCAAAAATGCTATTTCATATTCTTCAAAACGACGTGAAGAATCCTTTCCTTCAACGCAAAACATTCCCTTTAACTCTCCATTAATCCAAATTGGAATCTCAACCATAAACTCAATCCCAAATTGTAGAAAGTAGTTTTTAAATACTTTTATAACTGGGTTCGTGTAAACATCATAAATGACGGAAGGTTCTTTCAATTTCCGAAAATATTGAAGATAGTCGCTATACTCGGGTTCATGCAGAGTGAAACCTTCAAGATTTGAATTGAATTTAGACTCTAATACCTCATAGAATCGCTCACATTTCAAACCTTTCTCGATTGTAGACCAATATCCAGAATATTCAACAGATAAAGTTTTAGAAACTATTTGTAAGCAACGATCAATGTTCTCCAGAGGGTTTTTAGTTTGGGTTTGTTGAAGTTCAAGAAGTATAGTACGTAGTGCTAATATTTTTGCTTCACGAACGAAATATTCTAAATCTTTTACTTCTGGAGCAACTACATTTGTGTTAGTAGTTTCTTTTATAGTAAAAATATACTCTTTTTTACCGGATTCAAATTGAAATTCTTTTGTTTCAAATATCAATTCAGAGATTAATGGGTTTTTAGTTACAACTTTGGCAACAATGGGTGTATTTATATTTGCGATGAGAATTTTAAAGAAAAATGACTGTTCAAATAGTTGTTTTTCTAATGTAAATACCGTTCCAATTGAATTTCCTAAAATAATGTGTAAAGGCAAATGTAAAAGTTGAGTGACTGAATTTGTAACATTTTGAATGATTCCTTCATCATTGGTAGCAATTATTGCAGAAGAAATATTTTCTAATATATACTGATAGTATCGATTTTTATCTACCAATAATTCATGAGCAGAAAGTCTAGAGTGTTCAGCGTAAGTTCGAGGTGCTAAAATACGCATTATGCTACGTATCAAAGATGTATCTTGAATTTTTGTCTCATGTTGAATGCCAATAATACCGACTGAATCTCCTAAGTGATTAGTAATAGGCTGACCAATAAAGGCTTCGCGTTTGAATGATAATGGCTCTATTGGAGGTTTTATATGTTTTTCAATTTCTGATTCAATCGTAACTTCACCTTTTTGTAATACTAATTCACAAGCTGTCCCAGCTAAATCTATTTCAATTTCATTAGAAAGTCTCCCATTTTTAGCAAAGGAATATAGAAAATTCTTAGTATTATTTTGGGTGAAAAAACCAATATATGAAGCAGTAACTCCAAAAAAATCATAAAAGAGCATTACTACTGCATCAAAAAACTCTTTCCCAACAACTCTCGATGTTTTTTCTAATATTTCTTCGAGAATAAACATATTCTTACTTTGAACAGAAACATTAATGACAGTAACATCAAATAATTGACTCGTCTGTTTATTTTTTTGGTGTAGGGTTAAATGGCAAAGATATTTTTGTTGTAATGTTGTATCAATAAAAGAAGTTTCAAAATTAAATGATTCAGAATGAGAAATAAGACTTTTGTATGAATTTTCTAATTCTTTCAGTAAAAAACTGGAAAAATTGCTATTGTGTGAAGAACATTCTTGTAAACTTTTCCCAACAAGTTCTTTAGAATCTACATTAAACATTTTCTCAATTCCTTGAGAAATCTTATTAATATATAATTGGTCAAAATCCTGTATTTCTATTTGAATAAATCCAATAGTAGAGGTATTGTTCATAATTGTTTTTGTTTAAAGCAATGAAACTATGGGAATAATTGAATTATTATGAATTTTCATCATATTGCAAAATACAAAAAATTACTGTAATTTCTTCAAAAACAAATGATAATGAGGAGTTTCTTTGAAGTTTCTTTGTAGAAAAAAATCTTCATTTCCATGAATTGCATGAACAAATGCATGGTTTGTTGGAATTTGGCGTTCTGTATAATCTAAAAGAATCGAACCAAACCCTTTTCGTTGGAAATTAGGTTTGATGATTACTTCGACAATAATAGAAAAAGAGAAATTATCAGTTAGAACCTTAGAAAAACCAACTAAACAGTCGTCAACAAATAGTGAAAAATACTGACAGGTTTCATTTTTGGGAATATGGTGCAATTTGCAATAATCATCGATTGTACCCCAACCAATTTCAACATATATTTCTACGAGACAATCAATGGAAATGGTGTTCTTTTCAAATCGTATGTTTTGATTATTCTTCATCAACTTTGGGAAAGTAAATTATTACTTCACAAAAAGAATTTTTTTCACTGGTAACTTCTATTCTACAACCATTTTTTTGAGCCAGCATAGATGCTATTGTGAAACCCAACCCAGAGCCTTGTTGTTCCATTAAATCACGATTATGCTGAACAAAAGCACCTAATTTACCCAATTCATCCTTCGTCATACCACATCCTTTGTCCGTTATAGTAACTACGATATGTTCTTTAGTTTCAGCTGTTTCCAGACGAATGATATCACCTTCTTCGCTGAATTTAAAAGCGTTATCAAGAATTTCCGTAACTATTTTTCGAAAAACAGTTGATGAAACAGCGACTGATTTGTCAGTTATAGAAGTTGCAACATCATTTGTTCTGTCGTATTGTTTTGATAAATTTTCAATAACTTCATCTATCTCAAACTCTATTGACTCAGTCACATCCCATATTCCTTTTGGTTCAACAGAAATAGTGTTAGAATCAAATTCAAAAGCTAAGTTGGTATACAGTACATAGTTTTCCAAAAGCCGTTCTAAACGTTTTCCAGCATCAAAAATCATTTCTGAATATTCTGAGACTTTTGAAGGTTTGTACTGTTTAGCTCGATCACGAAGTAGCTCTGAAATACCTAATATAGACGAAAGAGGAGTTCGAAATTCATGTGGCATTGCTGCAGAAACAGTATATCGAACTTGTTCAAGTTGTTGAGAAGCTTCTTTTTTAGCAATAGTTTTTGTTCGTAAGCTTTTGTTTAATCTGTTTTTAACGGATAGTAATAATTCTTCCTGATCAAAAGGTTTGAGCAAATAATCATCAGCTCCCAACGATTTACCAGTTTTAATAGAATCCAAATCCGAATTAGCAGTCAAAAATAAAAATGGAATAACCGATGTTTTCTGATTTGATTGCAGTTGTTCCAAAAACTCAAATCCATTGCAATCAGGCATTGAAATATCGGAAAGTATCAAATCAGGTTGTAAAGAAAATGCTTTTTTAACTCCTTCAAAACCATTGGAAGCAACAGAAATAGTGTAACCCTCAAATTGGAGTATTTCAGAAATCTGAGATTGTAATTGTGGGTCATCTTCTACAACTAATATATGTCCAAATTTTTCTTGCATAGTTTAGTTGCTACTATTATTTGATTTTGTAATCATAAAATGATATAATTTGTTGTTTTCTTCTAAAACAGTAATTGTATATCCATTGATAAATCGAAAGGTGTTTTTGTCAACAACTGATTGTTTCTTCTTTGAACGCTTACTATTTTTCTTAAAATATGCTATCAAATCATCACTATCTTGTTTGTTTTCAGGATTGGTAACCAAATGCATTGATTTGATAATGCCCTTTTCATCAACTTTTACAAATTGAGAATATAACTCTACTCCAGCAACCCTTGCATTTGGACGAAAGGAAAACCGCTGAGTTGGACCTCGTACATCGTAACCTCGCATAAGTGAGGTTGGTTCTCCAATATCAAAACCATAAAATGGAATTAACTCTAATTTGCCATTTTGAATTAGAGAATGTTCATCGCGTTTAGATATAGCAACAATCATTTGATTGCCCATTAATAGAGACTTGATTCTATATCCGTCAACAAATGAATAAAAGCGTTCTGTAATAATAGAATTTGTTCTTTTTTCGGTGATTGCTGCACATTGCAATGATAATTTTTTATCTAATGCCTCAAATGATGATGAAGGCAATTCCAATTGAACTTCATAAATAATTGACCCCGAAAGTTTACTCGTTGTTCGAAGAACTTGTTCTCCAAAAAAAATACGTTTACATTGTATTTCAAAAAAATTTTTTTTGCCTTTTATAGGTTGTAACGGACAATTAATAGAACTGCTATCATTACCAATACAGAATCGTAAAAAAGTGGTACAATCAAACGATTTAACATCAACAGAAGGTTGTCCAAAAATAGGAGAAACTACTATAGAAAAGAAAAATAATAGAAAAAAGGTTAACTTATCCATTCTTTTCAGGAAGTAATTGTTCTAATTCGGTAAGAGTTGTTTGAAATAACTCTTGCACAGGAATAGCTGTACTTGGAAACGTAAAGGGTTCACCGAATAAAATTGCTAATTTGTTAATTGTCATAAAAACAGAACTAATTAATGCCAAAATTGGAATTGAAATAAAATCAATCCATTTAAAATTATTCAAATTAATATGAATTTCGCCAACAAAAAGTGGAATGAAGACGATATACGCAATAATCAAGACCCTAGTAAATGCTGCATAGACCTTCAAAAATGGCGTATTTTTGATTCGTTCTGCTCTACCTTGTGAATCAGAAAAAACAGTAAACAGTTGATAAATATCTAAAACTGGTAATGTGTTTTCATTTACACAAACCGTTTTAAATCGTTGCAACAATGTAAACAAATATTTTTCAGGTCGATTTGTAGAAGAAGAATTTAAAATAGAAGTGATACTATCTAAATATGTTTGCAATAGGAGTAAAAATTCTTTCGATAATTCAGAAGATTTTCCATGATACTCATCTTTGAGATTTTTTGGGTCAGATACAAATAACACTAATTTTAAAAACATAGCACGAGAAGTATTGGACATTTCACCGATGATTTTACGAGCCTCCCACCAACGATCATAAGCAGAATTCATACGAAATCCCAAAAAGAAGGCAATCGCCAAACCCAAAACGTTCCCAATTTGTGACGGTACATTGTGAATGTAACTACTATAATTGAACTCTATCAGAATAAAAAAACAACCGTATAAAAAACACCCAATAAAATAAGGAATCCAGAAGCGAATAAGTTCTCTCAAACCCTTCTGTTCTGTTTGTACCATAAAAACAACCTCAAAAACTTTACATATCAATTTACAAAAATACTACATTATAGGTAATATCTCAATCAAAGAAAAAAAAACAAACACTTTTTGATAGATTCAGGATGGAAATATTATTAGAATACAACTACAACTACTCCCCTTCAAGGAGAGCTGTCCGAAGGACTGAGGGGTTTAGTAAGGTAATACCACCCCGCCACTTCGTGGCACCCTTCCTAATTTAGGAGGGGAGTATGAAGATGTAGGGGCGAAACATTTTTCGCCCATTGATTCTGAATGCCCTTCTCCCCAGTAGGTAGATATCATGTTTTTGTAGAGACGCAAAATTTTCGTCTCTACGGTTTGTGGAATATTCCACCCCGCCACTTCGTGGCACCCCACAAGTGGGGAACCCAGATTCCATCCGCTACACTTCAAGAGCCTCAGTGTTCGATTTATTGAATGGGCAGACCTATGTGTCTGCCCATTGATACAGAATGACCCCTCTCCCAAACCCTCTCCCCATAAGGGGGGAGGGAGAAGTTTTTTTGGGAATTCGTTCTGTAAATATGTGACCACTCCGTGGTCAGGAAGCTATACCACCCCGCCACTACGTGGCACCCCTCCTAAAATAGGAGGGGAATTTGATATCATGTTTTTGTAGAGACGCAAAATATTGCGTCTCTAGAGTTTGCGGAAGAAACTACCTCACCACTTCGTGGTACCCTTCCAAAGGAGGGGTATTGTCAATAAATTTATTATCTGAAAATTGGTAGACTGCGTTTTTCTAATTGGAGATCACGCATTTGTGGAGATTTGATGCCAAATCGTAAATAAAATCCTTGGCTGAATCCAATTGGCGTCCATGTGAAGATGAGATCCCAACAGTGTAGGTCTTTTCGTAAATTGATTTGGGGAGTTATGACGGTTCCAGTAATAAAATCGTACGAAAAATTTCCTTCTACAGACCATGTTTGTGTGGGTCTTAAGGAAAAATTGACACTACCCAAAACAGTCCTGCGAACTAAATCCGACTGAAATTCATGATTGTAATCATAGTTTATGGAAGTTGTAGCAGACCAATTTAACGCTAATGGTGTATAACCACTACTATTTTCGCCAAATAAATCTGAATATTCTGGTACATATTCGACGCGATTTCTGAATCTTTCACCTAAATTGTTGTCAACGTCTTGTTTTTCTGTAGAATCAGGAACTGTTCTGCCAGTTCTGTTGGAACCAATTGGATTGATTGTTGAAGAAGCAATGGTTGTTCCGGTAGAACTTCCTGAAAATGTTTCAGAATTTATGGAAGCAGACATTTGTAATCGAATACTTTGAGCATGAAGAAGTGACCCTTCGGACGCTAAAAATTGATTGATTTTTCGAAATCCAACACGGTCTCCACTACTATTGAAAATAGGAGTATCTTTGTACGGTGTAAATCTAGAATCGACTGTAAAATTCAAAAAACCTATTGGTGGAGTACGAAAAGAAATATTTATATCTGAAAATTGCAAAGAATCTGCCGCAAAATTATAATTTCCCGTTACATTTGCTGTTAGAAGTTCCACTTGTTTGTCAGGCAACGTATCACCTTGTTGAACCTTCATTTCAAATCGGTTGATAACATTATAATTCAGATTTTGCTGTGTAATTCTGGGAGTGATACCACCTTGGTCATTAGAAAATCGAGAATATTCTACATCCTGTTCAGTTATCGGATTGAAATAACTTGTCCATGCACCATTGTTATCCAATTGAGGTGAAAATGACCATCCAATAGAAGGAATAACCACATGGCGAATAGAGGATACACCAAGGATATTGGGGTTGATAACACCAAAAATAGTCGTTTGAACATTTGCACCAACTGAATAGGAAACTTCGTTGAAAATGCCATTTTCAAATGATTCAGTTTCGGAATTTGTTTGAGTGTTAAAACTTTTTGTTACACGTCGAAAATACGTCTGAGCTCTCATGGAAACAAATGGATTTACAGTGAAAAATCCAAATTTTTGCGTCAGTATATTGATAGTAGGTGAATGCGAAATATTAGAACTAAACGTATTTACAAAGGTTGAATCATTCAATCGAGTTGATCTATTGGTGTAAAAACTACCAAGATTGTACGAAAATTGTATGTCTTTAATACTACCTGTTTCAGATTGTAAACCAAATGGTTTCAAGAGGGAAAAATTCGGTATCGTAAGAGACACTTGTGGAAGTGTCTGGGTAACTTCTTTGGTTATAATGTTCTGATCTCGATTCAAATTTATACTCAATGCCATTCCATTATCAAAAGTTGTAGACAATGATGCACGAGATTGAAGATTTTGTGTAACACGTGAATTTATATCTGTAGCTACATTTCGAAAGAAATCTTCAGAAGAAAATTGCAAATTCGCTGTAGCTGTTGTTTGAGGATCAATCGTTTGATTATGTTGCCAACCAAAAGACCAATTTGTAAGAAAAGGATCTTCTGAACTTTGTCTGGTCTGTCCATATTCAGCATGTACTGTACCATCAATTACGCCTCGTATATTATAGCGATTATGACTTTTTAGTAATGCCCCACCCTTAGAAAATATATCGACATTTACTTGTGTATCAAAGTAATCAGAAATGGCAAAATAATATCCCAAATTTTGTAAAACCACACCACGATTTGCACTGAAAAAATACGAGGGAACAATAATTCCCGACTGTGTACCACCTTTTGAAGGAAAGAACAATCCGAGTGGTAACATAAATATGGGCATATCTTCTACATAGAGTATCACCGGGTCGATGAAAATTTTGTCTTTTGCAACTACCTTCATTTCTGGCGAACCGAAGTAAAAATGTGGATGAGGTTTATCACACGTTGTGTAACATCCATTTTGAATAAAGGCTTCGTTTTCAGATACTTTTTTAATCTTAGAGCCAAAATAGTAACCTTCTCCAATTTTAGTTTCTACCATCGAAACAGAACCTTCTTTGGTTTTAAAATTGAAAGAGATTTCGGAACCTACATATTCATTGCCATTATCGGTGAATTTAGGATAACCAACATTTTTACCCGCAGTATCAGTCCCATAGGTTGAATATAACTCTGATTTATCAAAATAAATCGTGATAATTTCCGATTCAATTTTCTGTTTGCCAAAAATTATATTCGAATTTCCCTTTAATCGTAATCGTTTTTTTCCTAATGAAAATGATGCAGTATCTCGAGCATAATAGGTAACAATGGTATCCAAAGAGGATGTATTTTTTTTTGGAGCAGCTTGAGAAGTTGTATCGTTTGTTTCGATTCTCAGTCGTGAAGAACTATCATTTTGCTGGGAAAATGCAAATGTACTGCACAAAAACCAAATTACAACGATTGGGAAGACAATCGTTAATTCGCGAAAAAAATACATTAGTTTAATTTTTTCCGTTTAACACCGGAGGGTACAGGAAAGGTCAATTTTGATTGAAATGGCTCGTTAATGAAAACTTCATCTGCAACAAAGGAAATAGAAGTTTTCATTTTGGGGATTTGTAAGGTAGATTCAGTTGCAACTGATATATTATTCACATTCTTGTAATTTGCATATCGAATGTGAAAAAGTAATTCTCCATCATTGTTTTTACGTTGATACTGTGAGATATCATTACCATTTACTGCAGTTGTAACAAAATGAGTTTGTGTTTGATCTTTGAATGAGTACAAAGTCTCACCAGATTCTAATGTTTTCACTTTTTGATAACCCTTCATTCCAAAAGGAACTTCACCACGAAGTAATGTCATAATATCATCAAAAGAAATTGGCATTCCAGTGACAGAATTTATATTAGCAGAAGATGGTTCACCTTCGATAACTTCATTTCCAAACGCATTGTAGAACATAAAATTTGCGGGTGATGCCATTAATTGGCCTACTAAAATACCAAAGGGACCAAAAATTGTCATACCGATGGAATCGCGTTCTTTTACTAAAACAGACGTAGAAGCACTTTGCTTTGAACCATCAACAGTTGAAACTATTTTTCCGTTAATTTCTAATTGACGTAATTTATCCTTAGAAAAATAATACAACTGATTATTTTCACTTTCCTTTTTAGTTTCTTGAGAAACTACAGGTACTTCTTTTTTCAATGTTGTAACATTTTCCTTTTGAACAGTTTTTGTCGAACTGCAAGAAGATACTACTAAAACAGAAATTAATATTACAAGAAAAGTAGGTGTTTTCATTAGATGTTGTTTTACTATAGTTTCAATCACTAAGAACGTATAAATGTTCATTTCATTGAAGATTTCGGTAAGCTTCGAAAGAATTATCATCCCTTTTGTCGTAGTACTTCATAGAGCATAATTCCAGCTGTAACACTCGCATTCAGTGAATCAACTTTTCCTTTGAGCGGTAAAGAAACTAATTGAGTACACTGTTTTTTAACCTGTGACTGCATTCCAAAACCTTCTGAACCAATGATGATACAATGTGGTTCTGAATAATCAATCTGGTTATACATTGTGGTACTATTTGCATCTGTTCCAATGATTTTGAAACCTGCATTTGCAATATCTTTCAAAGCTATTGGAAGAGAATGAACTTTTGCAATAGTACAATGTGCCAAAGCACCAGCAGAAGCTTTTGCTACTGTGGGATTAATAGGCGAGGAATTAGACTCCGGTAATATAAGTCCAATAGCACCAGAACATTCTATAGTTCGGATGATTGCTCCCAAATTCTGCGGGTCTGTTATGCCATCTACAGCAACAATAGTTTTTGATTCTGATTCAAAGGAAAGCGTTATCAGTTCTTCTAATGTTAAAAACTTCACTAACGGAGTAACTGCAATGACACCTTGTGAGGAATCAATATTGATTCCATTTGTTTTTGCAAAATCAATAAACTTTCGTTTATCCATTGTGGAAATTGGAATATGATTCTTCTTTGCATGGGTGTAAATTTCATCAATTCCAGCACCTTGTGTACCATATTGGATGTAGATTTTTTCAATTTTTTGATTTGCAACTATTGCTTCTTTGACTGGATTTCTTCCGTAAAGTATCATATTTAGCTTTTTTCTTAATTTGGAATGGTTGTAAAATCTGTATTAATGGACAATGTTTTAACACAAATAACAATGAATAATCGTTTATACATCATTATAGAAAAACGCGTATAATCCAAAATTCTAAATTTTAACTTAGATTTTCGTACATCGTTGTACTTTAGTTTAAAGTAAATCAAAAAATATACATATCCAATCACAAATGCATACAAAAGAAGTTGCTCTTATCTTGCCCAAAAAAGTATCTGTTGTTACCTTAGGTTGTTCTAAAAACACTTATGATTCTGAAATATTAGTGGGTCAATTGTCCGCAAACAATTTGCTGTATACCCCCGATATCGCAAAAGCAGATACTGTAATTGTAAATACGTGTGGGTTTATTGATGCAGCCAAAGAAGAAAGTATCAATACTATCATCGAGTTAGCTAAACGTAAGCAAAAAGGTAAATTGGATACCCTTATTGTTGCAGGATGTTTATCCGAACGATATGGTGAAGAGTTAGAAAAAGAAATTCCCGAGGTAGACCGTTTTTTTGGAACGGAAGCATTTTCACAAATTATAAAATCAATTTCACCAGATTTAAAGCATGTGTTGTTAGGTGAACGTGCGTTGTCTACTCCGAAACACTTTGCCTATCTGAAAATTTCAGAAGGGTGTGATAATCCTTGTTCATTTTGTGCAATTCCATTAATGCGAGGTGGACATCGCTCTCGTCCGATGGAGGATATTATACGTGAAGCGGAAATGCTGGTTGCACAAGGTGTGAAAGAACTTATTGTCATAGGTCAAGATACTACCTATTATGGTTTGGATTTATACAAAAAACGAACACTTGCACAATTGCTTGAAGCCTTGAGTGATGTTAAGGGTGTTGAATGGATTCGTTTAATGTACGCATACCCTGCAAAGTTTCCACAAGATATATTGCCAGTAATTAATTCACGTGCAAATATTTGCAAATATATCGATATGCCGATGCAACATATCTCAACTAATGTGTTGAAATCAATGCGACGAGGTATAACTCGAAGAACATTGGAAGAGCTGATGAATACTATCAAAACAGAAGTTCCGGGAATTAGTCTTCGAACTACATTTATTGTTGGGTATCCAGCTGAAACAGAAGCAGATTTTGAAGAATTATGTGATTTTGTTTCACAAGGATATTTGGATAGAATGGGCGTATTCACCTATTCTCAAGAGGATGACACTTACGCTGATATACTTGGTGACCCAATTCCACAAGAAGTCAAAGAAGAACGGAAAGAAATATTGATGAAAATTCAAGAAAACATTTCCAAAGAGCGAAATATTAACCGCATTGGTACAGAAATGAATGTACTTATCGACGAAATTATCAATGGTGAATATCAAGGAAGAACAGAATTTGACGCACCTGAAGTTGATAATGAAGTGTATATACGTTCTAAAACTCCTTTGAATGTTGGTGAATTCATCAAAGTAACTATCGAAGATGCTGCAGAACACGATCTATTTGCTACATATGAAGTATAAAGTCTTTTCACTTATCCTATTGATGTTGATTGTTCTAATCAACATATCTGCAAATGCTCAAATTTCTCAATTGTCGCAAGAACGTGACCAATTTTTCTTTGATATTGGAATATTCAAAGGTCAAAATTTGGACTCCAATCGATTAGATGTTTTTGTACAAGTTCCGTTTAAAAATATTCAAAAAATTCAATCCGGAAATGACTATAAAGTGAATTTTTTAGTAGAAGTTACTATCAAAAACATCGTAACTGGTAATGCTATTACTCTAAAAAAGGAAAAGAAATTATCCTTCCCAATAACACAAAATGGAGCAAGTGAACGAAGTAATTCAGAAATAATTCAATTTTCGAAAAATATTCCTCCAGGAGATTACAGAATTGATGTCACTATTTCCGATGAGGTGGCAAAAACGACAATGCAAAAATCCAGACAGGTGTCTGCACAACGATATTCTCTTGAAAATCCAGTCTCGTCAAGTTCAATAATGCTTTTGGCAGATTTGGAACAACAAGATTCCAAATACATCATTACCCCCCATTTGTCGGATAATGTATCACTTTTCCCCAATGGATTCTTTACCTTCTTGCAAGTATATTCCTCTACTGTTCCTTTTGAAGTGGATATACTTTCAACTATCGAAAGTCAATCCAATGTTGTTGTCTATACTTCAAAACGAAGAACTATTTCGTTGCTAAAACAGTCAACACCAGTGTATGAAAAAATTGATTTACCGAAAAATATACCAGCAGGTAGATATACAGTAAAAATACAACTTCTAAAAAAGGCAACTTCAAGTTCCACACAAGCAAAAAATGAGCAATTATTTTCCGTTTCAAGGTCTATATATTTTGAACGTTCTGTTGCCGGATTATCTGTACCTGATATTGCCAAAGCAATTCGACAATTACGATACGTAGGAACAAGTGCTGAAATAGATGAAATTGAAAGAATGCCAACTGAAGAAGCTCGATTTGCAAAATTCGAAGAATTTTGGCGACGATTCGACCCAACCCCCTCAACTAATCGCAATGAAGCATTCGAACAATTCTATGCACGCGTTGAAAGGGCAAATGAGCTATTTCGCTCAGCAGGTGAAGGATGGCTGAGCGATATGGGAATGGTCTATATTATATTTGGACCCCCGACAAACACTCAAAATCAGAACTTCCCCACAGATCGTCGACAAGTTGTCGTGTGGGTGTATCCAAACAGACAATTCACCTTCGTAGATTTTTCAGGCTTCAACGATTTTCGGCTCAACACCCCACTCTTCTCTACAGACAAATACCGCTACCAACAATAGCAAATTTTAAAATCTAGTGTATATAGGCAAATCTTACATCGTTAAGACAAGACAAACCCTGTCTCATTTTAGTAAAAACCACCCAGCCACTTCGTGGCATCCCTCCTAAATTAGGAAGGGAAATTGAGGTTGTTAAATGAAAGAAAAAACCACAACAAATTCAGTAAGTTATGTCATTGAAATAATATCCTTTTGAATATTACGTAATCATAATATTACTAATTCTTAATAATAGGAGGACAGAATCTTGCAAAAGTGGTTTATGTTTTTCACGTTAGCATGTCTATTTACTTCAATTTCTGCATATTCACAACGATTTGAACGAAAGGTTCTACCAGCCGAATTTACTGCTCCATGGGAAATTCAATATGGTCCTGATCACCATCTTTGGTTAACAGATAGAAATGGTGTCGTTGCCAGAGTTGATACATTTGGAAACAAAACAATTATCTATCAAGCACCTGATTTTTTCTGGGGAAGTGAATTCGAATATTTACAATCTCCATGTCAAAAATTTGTGATAAGTGGCACCTTAGGGTTAGCATTGGATCCAAAATTCATGGAGGATGGTCATTCTTTTATCTACTATATTTATTCCTACAATGCTGGAACAGATTCGATGCCTAAAACAACAAATAAGATTGTTCAACTCCATTGGAATAAAGAAACCGAAACTGCAACATTTGTAAGAGATTTGTATCTCGATATTCCTTCTGGAATGGATCATATTGGTGGTCGAATGATTGCAGTTGTTGAAAATGATACATCGTATTTGTATTTTACTGTTGGGGATTGCGGAGTTTCGGAATTTTCAAAACCCGAATGTTTTCCTGATCAATCATTAAATCCAGACAATTTTACACAAGATCCAACAACAAAAAATGGTAAAACACATAGAATCAATATAAATGGTGATATTCCTTGGTCGAATCCTATTCCTGGAAATTCAATGTTTACTCGTGGACATAGAAACCCACAAGGATTGTTTTATATACCAGATACAAAAACAGTCTACAATACGGAACATGGGGATTTTACTGATGATGAAATCAATCCTTTGTATGCTGGAATGAACTATGGATTTAAAAATGTTCATGGGTATCATCATGATGATAATTTTCCAGGGGAAGCTGATTTTATTGCAAATTATACACCTCATCTCTTAATTCTCAATGATAGTTTAGTTGAGCCTTTATACTCTTGGTGTGCAGTTCCCAAACCTGAAAATACCAAAGACAATAGCACTTGGTGTACAGTTGCACCAAGTGATGGAATGTACTATGCAGATACAACAATTCCAAGTTTACACAATACTATATTAGTTACAACTCTTAAAACATCAGATTTGGTCACAAGTGGGCTTTATGTGTTTCATTTAAATGAAGACAAAAAGACACTCCGACCTTCAACGGCAAAACAACCAAACCCACGAAGATTATTCGTTGAGGATAATCCGTTCAATGGTAGATTACGTGATATTGCCACAAATCATGATGGTACAAAACTTTTTTTAATCACAAATAATTTCAATAATGAACCGAATCGAATCATAGTATATACCTACTTAGGTGAAGCTGATAGTTCTGACAATTCAGACACAACTGAAACTGACCCAAATGATTCAACTGAGACTTCTATTCAATTTGATTATACTTCAAAATCTGAAGTTCTAATTTCTCCGAATCCAGTGAATGACATTATTACTATATCAACTCCTTTTGAAATCGAGCAAGTAGAAGTTTTTTCACTTTTAGGGGAAAAAGTTCTATCAATATCTCATTCTCAATCGAAAATAAATGTTCGTTCATTGCCTCGAGGGCTTTACACAATTGCAATACGAGGTAAAGGCAGATTCCAATATAGCTACTCCAAATTCTTGAGAGAGTAACGACTAGTTACCTTAATTGAAGCCATCAGAATAATATAGTTTTGATGGCTTCGTATTTAGTCAAACTCTAACTACTACAAACAATGACCTGCCCAATCTGTTCATCAACTGCTGTTGATTTCTGTAAAAATGGATCTTATGCGTTACATTACTGTACACAATGTACTGCAATATGGACACCAACAGTCGTTTCAACCGAGTATTATTCACATCAATATCAATTAGTACATCAACTTTCTGATTTTGAGCATCAACGTCGATACATAGAACGTTTACCGGAACAATGGAAATTACTTTCTACAATCGAACAGTTTTCAAAGGGCAAAAATTTACTTGATATTGGTTGTGATTTTGGACATTTTCTTGATATTGCCAGAAGAAATGGATACTACGTTACTGGTGTAGAACCTTCGAAAACTGCAAGAGCGTACTGTTCACAAATTGGAATAGAAACCTACAAAGAGATTAGAGATCTTCCATTAAAGAAGTATGATGTCATAACGTTGTGGCATTGTTTAGAGCATATTGAGTTTCCTGTTCAATTTCTTCTTCAAATTGCATCAAAGCATTGTTCCAATGAAACAATAATATGTATTCGAGTTCCAAACTACTATTCACTTCCATCAAAACTATTCAAATCAAAATGGATATGGTTTCAGCCGAAACAACATCATCTACATTTTACGAAAAAATCATTACACAATGCTTTAGAACTTGCCGGGTTTGAAGTGAAATTTCTTCAATCTCAACGTCCAAATTCACTCAAAACGATATTCGGAAGCTTTTTTGCACTTGCAGTAGAGTCAAATTATAGCAAACGAGGAATAATGGCTACATTCAAAGCCATTGCACGAAGTATTTGGCACTATCTCAATAGTGTTGAGTTATTTGCAATCGCATCAGTCAAATCGAAAAATTAACAAAATACCAACAATTTTTGGAATTGTGGTGAAAAAGCCGTATTTTTGTACTCTTTTCTGTTCTCAACGCCAGTATTGCAATTGCGATACTTAGATTCGGTAGGAAGTGCCTACTGATGATTGCACAGAGATACCAATATCTTTCGTAGCGAGGTAATAGTGAATTACAACGGACCAAAAGTCAAACTCTCAAGAAAATTGGGATTTGCCTTAGCACCAAAATCTGCTAAGTATATGGAGCGTGCTCCATACCCTCCGGGACAACACGGAGCATCAAAAAAACGTCAGAAACAATCTGATTACGGTAAACAATTGTTGGAAAAACAACGTTTACGCCTTCAATACAACATCCACGAACGTCAAATGACAAACTATGTAGCAGAAGCTACTCGTTTGGTAGGAAACACTGGGGAAATCTTAGTGCAACTTCTTGAGTCTCGTTTAGATGCTTTAGTATACCGTTCAGGTTTAGCTCGTTCTATGTATGCTGCACGTCAATATGTACGTCATAAGCACATCTTAGTAAACGGAAAACCAGTTGACATTCCTTCGTATTCAGTACAAGTAAATGATGTCATTTCAGTACGCGACAAATCGAAAAAAATGGAATGTTTCCACGACGCAATCCGCTCAACAGCAGCTGCTCCAGCATATTTGGAAGTTGCAAAAGCAGATTTAACAGTGAAATATTTGTACTTGCCACCAAGAGAAGAAATTCCAGCAATCTGTGAACTTCCACTTGTTGTCGAGTTCTACTCACGATAATCATTATCGAAATATATTCAAAAAAAGCCCCAATTTGGGGCTTTTTTGTTAGGATTTATCTCGGTTTGCGAAGAGACGCAAGATTTTGTGTCTCTACCATGTGGAAAACCCATCAGTCTATGTGTTGTTACCCATTTTTTGTGCAGATTATAAATTCAATCAATAGATTTCATTTTTCAAAAAGACATAGAAATTTCACAATTATCTTTCAATTTTAAGTAAAATACCCATCTATTACAAAATTATTTTGTAACTTATATCCACATTTTGTGTTTACATCGAAAAAAGATTCATTTCTTCTTTCATTTATAAAGGGTTTTACTATGAAAACAAGTCTAATTCTTACAATTTGCTACTTGGTTGTCATCGCAAATTGCATCGCTAAAACAAATGATTTTCAACAAACTGTCAATGTAGTTCTTGGTGACATAAGTTATTTTGAAAAATTTGGCAAACAACCAACCAAAAACAGTATTGAAAAGGTACGTCTTCAAACGCATTTAGAGTATGTCGAGCAGTTGTTACGAAAAAAAGATGTTTCTTCGCTTTCAGAAGAACAACAACAATCAAGAACTAAACTACTCGATATCCTTCATGAGTATACTCAGGCTGGAGTTTTTCCAAAAAACACTAAATATTCTAACCAAAGAAAACCGTGTTTTATAGACAAAGACGGAAATATTTGTGCTGTTGGTTATTTGATTGAGCGAACTGCTGGAAGAGAAGTTTCCGAAAACATCAACAAAAAATACCAATACGAATATCTTCAGTCCATGAATGATCCGATAATTGATACATGGATTCAATCAAGTGGACTAACAAAAGAAGAATGTGCAATGATACAGCCGATGTATGGACCTCCTAATTATAAAATAGACAATTATATTTCACAAGAATATGGGATAACTTCTGCAATGATGAGTGGAGCAAATCTTTCATTGAACGCTATTAATGGAATTCAAATTGCAAATGGAAACAAATCTCCTTTGATTTCTATGTTAGGACTACTTTCTGGTAGTATACAAATTGTTTATGGCGTAAATAATTATCCAAGTGAATCTGGTATAAATGGGAATTATACATATAATCTTAGTCAAAGAGATTTATCGCTTGTGAATATTGGACTTGGATCGACTACACTTATTCTCAGTACTTGGAATTTTATCACTAATAAAAAATTTGAAGAAAATCCATCAACATCTTGGAATTTGTATAGTTTTCCAACACAAGGAAATACCACAGGAGTAGGTCTTAGTTTTTCAAAACGTTTGGAATAACGTAAGGGCAGACCTTTGTATCTGACAATTGATGCATAATTTCCCTTCATTTGTCGTAGAGACGCCCTATATGGGCGTCTCACCAAATCATTGAAAACATAGTTCACTCACTTGATACGCCCATATAGGACGTCTCTACGATATACTATAGAAGATTTCACAACGCCACTTTGTGGCACCCCTCAAGAGGGGAATTCAGAAAATGGTTACAATACCTGAAAGATGTAGAATTTGAGGTATTTTGTTTGGGGCATAGAAAGCAAAATAGGGTGATCGGGAGATTGCATACCACGATGGACTAATTGAAGTTGGCGACCTTCTTTTTCGGCAGATTGGGTAATGATTTCCAAAAATACGTCTTCAAAAATGTGATGTGAACACGATGCTGTTACCAGATACCCACCGGATTCTACTAAACACAATGCTACTCGGTTGATGCGTTCGTAACCACGACGAGCTTCAGGAACGTTCTTTTTTGATTTGGTGAATGATGGAGGATCGAGAATAATCATATCCCATTTTTGGTTGGTTTCTAATTGTTTATCCAAAAAAGCAAATACTTCTTCTACTCGAAATTCAATGTTACTGCAATTATTCACCCTTGCGTTTTCGTTGCAACGTTCAATCGCTTTTTTGCTGGAATCAACACCAAGAGTATATTTCGCTCCTCCACGAGAAGCGTGCATTGCAAAACCACCTTGGTTTGTAAAACAATCCAATACTCGCAATCCTTCACTCAACTGTTCAACCGCACGACGATTGAGCTTTTGGTCTAAAAAGAGACCAGTTTTTTGACCGTCAATGAGTTGTACTGAATAGATGAAATCATTTTCTTTTACAAGAATTTCGTCAGGAACCTCTCCCCAAACCACTCCTTCACGTGGTTGAAGTCCTTCCAAATCCCGTAATGATGATTTGTTTTTCTCAACAATCCCTTTAAGTTGAGGGAATACAATTGTAAGAGCTGTAATAATGTCGTTTAGTAAAACATCCATTCCAAAACTCAGTGTTTGAACACAGGCGTAATTGCCATAGATATCCACTACTAATCCAGGAAGTAAATCGGATTCTCCAAATGCTAATCGAAAACATTCTTCATTTCCAAGCAGTTTTTTTCGACGATGCAAAGCTTGTTGAAACCGTTCAACAAAAAAATCGACAGATATTGGAGCAGAATCTTTCCATTGTAAAATTCTGGCTGCAATGAGCGAATTTGCGTTAAAAAATGCTTGACCAAAATCATCACCACGTGAATTTTTCACTCGTACAATAGATCCAGGGGGAATTGTTTTTGGGACGTCGACCAATTCGTTGCTAAATACCCACAAATGACCACTTTTTATGCGCTCATCGTGCATTCGTTTTATCGTTATTGTTTCCATTATTTTACGAAAGTAGTAAGGTTTGCCAAGCAGAGTGAAGATCACCATTGGCTAAAAATTGTTGAGCTAAAAGGTGCTGTTCTTCGATTGAAGAAAATAAAATAGAAAAATTAGAATCCTTTTCAGGAATTTCCTTTACTCCAGCCAACTTTGCTAAGTTATTACCGGTGAGAATTGAAGATTGACGAATAGAAGATGGCAATGCGTCAACACCGATTCCATTCCATTGTGGTTTGTGTAATTCAAAGACTGAGTGTTCATCGCATCGTGCATACCAATTATACCCCATACGAGCAACCAAATCCATTTTATGAGGATGCAATTTTCCGTCTACAATCATATTATCATCGATGGTAAATGAATGTGCTTCTAACAACATCAAATTGCCATTTCCACCAATTTCACGTCCCAAAGGAATATTTTCTAACAGTGTACATTCCATTATAAAAGGGGATTCGGCTACTCCGGGAATAGGAATTGTTTGACTTTCTTTCTTTGTAAGTCCAGATTTTACAAATTCATCAACACCTTTTGGGTATTCACAAGAAGCCAATGAAATTGCCTCAACCATTGAGTAAGTAACTGCACTGATAGTCGCAATCTTTGTTTCCAATATATTCAAATATGTATCCTTAGCTTTACCAGTTTTTGCACTAAAAGCAGGTCCAATGGCAATAATTGGTGGTTTGGAAGCATAACAATTAAAAAAGCTAAAAGGAGACAAATTGACATTACCTTCACTATCTTGTGAAGCAACTAATGCAATAGGTCGAGGTGCGACTCCACTTAACAATATGTTGTGAAGCTCTCTATGTTCAACATCTTTTGGTGTAAGTATCATATGAATCGAATGAGATGATTTTTCAATAAAATTCGTACAAAAGTACAAACAATTTGAGAAAAAACGGTACTTTTCAGGAAAAGATTGCAGGAAACTTTGTAAAGTATTTTCTACTCGTTATCTTTGCAGAATATAATTGTAATTTTATTCGTAAAATTTCGGTATATTCTACTTTAAATTCAAAATCTTGTACATATTTCAGGAGTCTTTTTTACAATGCAAAAGTATTTAACACCCTTTATCATTCTTCTATCCGTTGTAGTTATATTGTCGAGTTGTTCTCGAAAAAAATCCGATAGTGGATCTGCCTCAAAAACAAATTCCATTTCAAGTAAAACAGAATTATGGAAAAAAGTTAATACTCCTCCGGGAGCTGATCCTGCGGTATCTGCTACTGATGGTGGAAAAGGGTTTGAAGTAATTGCAGACAGTTTAGGTTTTGAAACCTATGTTATTAAAGAAGATGAAATGAAATATTTTGGTGATTCACGAGCAAAAACTGGTGGTGAAATTAGAACGTTAGAATCGCAATTTCCATCAACATTCCGTCCAATTGGTCAACAATCAGGTACCGTTATCAATCAATCTGTTTCAGCATTGGTTTTTGAAACATTGTTAGCCACTCACCCCATTACAAGACAATACATCCCAGCATTAGCATCACATTGGAAAATTTCAGAAGATAAATTAACATTTACTTTTAGAATTGACCCTAATGCCCGTTTTTCTGATGGAAATCCAGTTGTCGCTGAGGATGTCGTAGCAACATGGAAGTTGATGATGGATGAAACGATTTTAGAACCTTCTTCACAATTAGTTTATGGTAAATTTGAACAGCCTGTTGCTCTCAGCAAGTACATTGTGCAAGTTAAAAGCAAATCTTTAAACTTCAGAAATTTACTTTATTTTGGTCAGGCTTTACAGGTAATGAGCCACAAAGAAATTGGTGGAATAACTGGCAAAGAATTTTTAGAAAAATTCAACTACAAAATGCCTGTTGGCTCTGGTGAGTATATTTTATTAGAAAATGATATCAAAAAAGGTATTTCTTACACCTTAACTCGTCGCGATGACTATTGGGCAAAAGATTATTCTGCTTCAAAATATACTGGAAATATTGATAGATTAATTACTGAAGTCGTAAAAGATAACGTTGAATTAGAATATGAAAAATTCAAAAAAGGTGAAGTTGATTTATTCCGTTATAACCAAGCTAATACAGAAAAATGGGTAAAAGACTTACAATATGATGCTCTGAAGAATGGTTGGATTACTCGTTACCGCGTATTTACAGATGGCCCAATGGGCACAGCTGGGTACACTTTCAATATGAGAAAACCACCATTTGACGATATTAGAGTACGTCAAGCCTTTACGTTTTTACACAATAGAAAATCAATCGTAGAAAAACTATTGTATAACGAATACGCTCCTTATAATTCATTGTATCCAAATACTGTGTACGAAAATCCTGCAAACCCTCAAATTGATTATAATCCAGAAAAAGCAGCACAATTATTGGCTGAAGCTGGGTGGACAACAAGAAACAGTCAAGGTATTCTGATGAAAGACGGTAAACCATTTGTTTTAGAAATGGCATTACACAAGATCGCTGAACGTTTTGTTACTCCATACCAACAGGAATTGGAAAAAGCAGGTATCAAATTGGAAATTAAATTCCAAGATTGGAATACGATTATCAAAAATATTGATGAACGTAATTTCCAATTATTCTTCTTTGGTTATGGAGGTTTACTTACTCCAAACCCTGAAACATCTTTGAAATCATCGTTAGCGGACAAAAACAACAACAATAACATTCAAGGTTTCAAAAACAAGCGAGTTGATGAATTGTGTGATGAATATGACAGAACATTCGATGTAAAACGCCAAGTGGAAATCATTCAAGAAATAGATAAAATTGCTGCTGAGACTTATATGAATGCGTTCAGTTGGAATCCTCGTGGAATACGTTTCGCTGCTTGGAATAAATTCGGAATGCCAGAATACGCATTAGGTCGTTATACTCAATTATCATACTTATATCCAGTTGCTCAAGGTCTATGGTGGGTTGATGAAGAAAAAGTTGCTGCATTAGAAAATGCAAAACAATCAAAATCTCAATTACCAAATGCAAAAACTGAAATAGTTGAAGTGAAATATTGGAAAGAATTTTCGGGTAAATAAATTTCCCAAAAAACATTGTTGAACAATTAAAGGTCTGACAATTGTCAGACCTTTATGTACGAAAAATAAATCATCTGATTCTTTGATGTAAAAGAAAAAAATATGTTAGAATATTTCATACGAAGACTACTGTTAACAATTCCAACTTTTTTTGGATGTACAATAGTAGTTTTCTTTATAGTTACCTTGGCACCTGGCGGTCCATTAGAACAACAAATTCGTGCATTGCGTGGTATCGGAGCTGGGGAGGCTTCTGGTGCTAGTTCTACTGGTGGTTCAGTGATACCAGAATCTGCTTTGTTGGAGTTAAAACGATATTATGGTTTTGATAAACCAATCTATATTCAATACTTAACATGGTTGGGTGTTTATCCACGTGAAACAGAATCTTTCATCGTTGAACCAGAAACGAAACGCTCTGTTGGAAATAATAAAACCATCATTGTTAAAAAAGAAGATGGTTCCTATATTGTTTATGATGGAGAGAATCAATCGCAAAAAAGTTCAGATGATTGGATGATTGAACCACAAAAAAGTGAAACTGGTGAAGAAAGAGTTCGAGTTTATCAAACTGGATTTAGTGGTATTCTTACCTTCGATTTTGGAAAATCATACGATTATCGTGAACCTGTCATAAATTTAATCTCTGCGAGAATTCCAGTATCGTTTCAATTTGGGTTTTTAGGATTTGTCATAAGTTATACCGTTTGTATTTATTTAGGTATTCAAAAAGCTCTACGACATAATAGTGCCTTCGATTTTGCTACTTCTACGTTAGTAATCGTTGGATATTCCATTCCCGGTTGGGCATTGGGTGCAATGCTATTAGTCTTATTAGGAGGTGGTTCGTTCTTCGATGTATTTCCACTTGGAGGAATGTATTCACAAGATTATTCTTCGTTAAGTTTGGGTGAAAAAATTGTTGACAGAATGTACCATTTTGTCCTTCCTACTTTGGCGTATACTATTCCGTCATTTGCAGGGTTGACAATGTTAATGAAAAACTCTTTGTTAGATAACCTTAGCCAAGATTATGTCCGGACTGCATTTGCAAAAGGGCTTCGTGAACAACGAGTAATTTGGGTTCATGCAATGAGAAACTCGATTATTCCTATTACTGCAAATATTGGGTATATCATAGGTATTTTCTTAACATCCAATTATTTGATTGAAACAGTGTTCAATATTGATGGAATTGGAAAATTATCTTTCAGTGCTATTGGTTCTCGTGATTATCCGATTGTGTTTTCTTTTACGGTCATTTCGGTTATAATTACCTTGATTGGTTCTATCATTTCTGATTTGGCATTGGCTTTAGTTGACCCAAGAATTCGTTTCAAATAAACAGTTACAAAGTAAAATATATGGCTGATATTACAATAGATAAAGAAGAAATAGACCCACAGACAAAAGGCAGTGTCATACAATCACTGTCGATCAATCAACGGAGGTGGCGTCGTTTCAAAAGTTTGAAACGTGGGTATTACTCTCTCATTATACTTATCGTTTTATACTTCATTTCCTTCTTTTTGCCTGTTCTAATCAATAATAAACCTTTGTATGTTTCTTACAAAGACAAAACGTATTTCCCTGCTTTTCGAGATTTGGGATCGTCTTTGCCATTGTTGAGTTATATGATTGACAAAAGTTTTGTTGCCGGTGAAGAATTAGGTGAAGTTGGAAATAAAGGAAATGCTAACTACCGAAAAATCCAAGAATCTTTTGATAAAGATAATTCGGGTACTATTGTAATGCCGTTTTACCCATATGATCCTTTAGAAGATATTTCTACTGATGGGAATGTTGCGTTTTTAGCTCCATTTGAAGAAAACACTTCAGGTTCTATGCGTATTTTGGGTACTGATGACAGAGGTCGAGATGTCCTTTCGCGAATGTCATATGGTTTCCAAGTTTCGCTTTCATTCGCATTACTGCTTGCTTTTATTGAGTATGTGATTGGTATTATTATTGGTGGAACGATGGGATATTGGGGTGGTTGGTTTGATGTTGTTATGCAACGGTTCAAAGAAATTTGGTCTACTTTACCAATGTTATTTATCATTATTATTGTCGTTTCTATTACTACTCCGAATTTTGTTTTGTTGGTTGCATTAGTTGCTCTTACTGGTTGGATTGGAATTTCTTCTCAAATGAGAGCACAATTCTATCGTGAAAAAGCTCGTGATTACGTTGCTGCAGCCGTTTCAATGGGTGCTTCAACGAAATCAATTCTTTTTAAACATATTTTACCAAACTCATTAGTACCTGTTATAACTTACCTTCCTTTTACAATTGTTGGCAGTATTGGTTACTTGGTATCGTTAGATTTCCTTGGATTTGGACTTCAACCTCCAACTCCATCTTGGGGGCAAATGATTGGTGTTGGTTTACAAAATCTTTCTAAATGGTGGCTTGTTGTTGTTCCAATGTCAGCAATGGCTATCACTCTTATAATGGTTGTTTTTATTGGGGAAGCGATTAGAGAAGCGTTTGACCCACGTACATTTTCTCGTTTACGATAGGAGTTGCAATGTTAGAAGTTCGTAATCTTACTACTGAGTTTGAAACCGAATCGGGCACTGTTCGAGCGATTGAAAATGTGTCTCTCAAATTAGAGCGTGGAAAAACCTTAGGAATAGTTGGTGAATCTGGGTCTGGAAAATCCGTTACCTCACTTTCCATTATGCGTTTAATTCCAATGCCTCCTGGGAAAATTACTTCTGGTGAGATTCTCTTTACTCCATCTGATGGACCTACACAAGATTTATTGAAACTTACTCACGAAGAAATGTACCATTATCGTGGGAACAGGATTTCAATGATTTTCCAAGAACCAATGACATCGTTGAACCCTGTCTTTACCTGTGGGTTTCAAGTAGCAGAAACAATTATGTTGCATCAAAATGTAACAAAAGCTGAAGCAAAACAACGCACGATTGAACTGTTCAATGAAGTAAAGCTTCCTCGTCCTGAAAACATTTTCAATTCCTATCCTCACCAAATTTCTGGTGGACAAAAACAACGAGTGATGATTGCAATGGCAATGTCTTGCAAACCAGATTTGCTGATTGCAGATGAGCCGACGACTGCTTTGGATGTTACTGTGCAATTGACCATTTTGGAATTGATGCGTGAATTGCAACAAAAAAACAATATGGGAATGATGTTTATCACCCATGATCTTGGTGTTATTGCTGAGATTGCCGATGAAGTCATTGTCATGTACAAAGGTAAAATTGTTGAACAAGGTACAGTATTGGAGATTTTTGGTAACCCTCAACATCCTTATACGAAAGGTCTTTTAGCTTGTCGACCTCGTTTAGATAAGAAATTCAAAATCTTACCTACTGTTTCTGACTTTATGGATGAAAAACCTGATGGAAGTATTGTTGAAAAGAATATTTCTGTCAGTGAAAAAATTCAAGAAGTTATCATTTCGCAGGATGAAACTGATTCAAGGAACCAAAAATTACAATCCCGTGAAACTTTATTATCAGTAAACAATCTTAAAGTATATTTCCCAATTACTAAGGGTGTTTTTTCAACTGTTTCCGGCTATGTCAAAGCAGTAGATGATGTATCTTTTGATGTCAAACCCGGTGAAACGCTTGGACTTGTTGGTGAATCTGGTTGCGGTAAAACTACAACTGGTCGAGCATTACTACGTTTAGTAAATCCAACTGGCGGTCAAGTATTGTTTGATGGTAAAGATGTTTCGAAATATTCTTCATCGCAATTGAAAGATTTACGCAAAGATTTGCAGATTATCTTCCAAGATCCTTATGCATCGCTGAATCCTCGTATTGCTGTTGGAAACGCAATTATGGAAGGTTTGCAAATCCATAATGTTATGTCCAATGACAAAGAACGCAAAGAATATGTATTGGATTTGATGAACAAAGTAGGTCTTTTGAAACGACATTTTGACAATTATCCTCACGAATTTTCTGGAGGTCAACGTCAGCGTGTTTGTATTGCACGTGCTTTGGCACTCAAGCCAAAATTCATCGTTTGCGATGAGTCTGTTTCGGCACTTGACGTGTCGGTACAAGCACAAGTTCTCAATTTGCTTACCTCATTGCGTGAAGAATTTAACCTAACCTATATTTTCATTTCTCACGATTTATCGGTCGTCAAATTCTTAAGTGACAGAATCGCCGTAATGAATGCAGGGAAAATAGAGGAAATTGGTTACGCTAACGATATATACGAAAATCCGAAAAGAGAATATACACAAAAACTCATTGAAGCTATACCTCATGGAACATTAGAAGGTATCAAACAACGTCTATCTTTATAAGTTGCTTCTTGCAACCTAATCACCTTTCAACGAAAGAGCCATACCGAAATGTATGGCTCTTTCGTTTTTTTGCATAACCAAGTATAAAACTCCCCTACTTTGGAGAGGTGCCAACGGTCACTGAGCGTAGTCGAAGTGTGGCAAGGTGGCTTTCTTTCTTCGTTTTGGAACCATAATTCATCTAAATACGTTAAGTTTTGCAACTAAAATTTTGATTTTAACAGAATATATCGTAATTTAGTTGTTACTATTTAATTCATCGTACAATTTGTCTTTTTATTCATAGGTTTTTCTATGAGAAATCGGCTACTTATTTGGGTTTCTCTGGTGATAGGTGTTTTCATATCTTCACAGCAAGGCTATGCTATGTTGCATTCATCCTATAGTGTACCTGCAAAAAATGAACTTCTTGCTCCAGATAGTAGTTCAACCATTCAAACGCTACTTCCTACCCTTCAATGGAAAAAACAAGCTGTTACATCGTACACAATAAATGTGTATAGAGATATTGCCCTCACTGATACTATCAAAGTAATTACTGTTTTGGATACCATTTATCGTTTTGATGAACATTTAGATTTCAATACTACCTATTATTGGTATGTTACTGCAACTGGTGGAGCTACAACTCCTTCGAATGTTTGGACTTTCAAAACATTTTTACCGCAAACTACTTTGAGTTATCCCTTTGACAAATACGATTCTATTGTGAAACCAGATTCGTTGATTTGGAATAGAGTGAATGGAGTATCTCAATATAATCTACAAGTTTCTTCAGATTCGATGTTTTCACGAGACTTTGTAGTTTTTGCTCAAGGACTTACTTATCACAAATATCCTACGACATTATTAGAAAAAAATAGACAGTTATATTGGAGAGTACAAGCGGTCATTGGGAATAAAACCAGTACTTGGTCGCCCTATCGATCGTTGTTAGTAAGGGATCCTAAGATAAAACAAGTACTTCCAGATTCTGCAGGAATTGTAAATAAGTCCTTTTTGGCATTGCTTTGGAATGCGGTTGAGGGAGCAAATTATTATACCGTTGTAGTTTCTCATTTTTCAAATTTATCGTCACCATTTCTCACTGTATCGAATGTTCAAAATCCATTCTATGTATTACAAGGATTGGAGCAAAATACACAATACTTTTGGGGAATTACTGCCCATACGGATGTAGGTGTTTTTCCATCTACTACATGGAGCTTCTCAAATTTATCGAAGTCTGTTTTGTTCCAACCAGCAAATGGACAAAAAAATATGTCGAAACAAATTGCATTTGAATGGAAACGGAATGGTGGGAGAACTGGACGTTCGTTTTTTCAAATCTCCGATAAACCTGACTTTTCTAACCTATTTTTGGATATTCCCGGAACTATTGATACCTTTTATCAATACGATGGTTCTTTTATACTCAATCAGAATGTAACCTATTATTGGAGAGTGCGGCAATTAATAGGTGCTGATACCAGCTTGTGGTCAGATACTTGGCGATTTACCGTTGGTACATTACTACCTACAACTCCACTCTTTCCTTACGACAATTCAAAAGGAATTCCTTTGGATACCACTATAGAATGGGGATTCAAAGAGGATGCAGATAGTTATGTACTTCGAATTGCAACAAATCCAGACTTTTCTCCTGTTGTTTTCGAACAAAGTTTCGATGTCAAAACAACCAAAGCTTCACTTCAGCAATTAGGTCATAACAAATTGTACTATTGGCAAATACGAAGTAGAAAAGATGGTGAGCTGAGTCCGTGGTCAGAAACAAAACGGTTTCTCACCATAATGGATAAACCAAAATCTCTTCAACCAGCAAATAATGCCGTTGTTGCTCCATATTTTCTTACAATGTCATGGTTGCCTGTTGGAGGTGCAGAACGCTATCATATTCAAATTGCATTTGATAGTTCGATGACTAATCTTGTTGTCGATGATGCAAATTTGACACAACGGCAATTCCAACTTAGCGTCTTAAAACCAGAAACTACCTATTATTGGCGAGTCCAATCCGTCTCCACACAAAATGTAGGGCAATGGTCGAATATTCAATCCTTCAAAACCAGTACACCAAGTTCAGTTGTAGATGATAATTCTATCATTGAACCTTACCCCAATCCAGCAAGTTCATCGCAACGCATTCAAATAGTAATTCCTAATGACCAACAATTCCAACAAGCCATCCTTCGAGATCTTGCAGGAAAAGAAATTGGAACATTCAAAACAAACACAATTGACCTTCCATCCTTACCGATAGGTCTGTATTTCATAGAAATCCTAACCTCAACCCAAAGCTACACCAAACCACTCCACATCATCAAATAAAAAATTTATAACATACACCGCTTCTTTGGATGAGAGCCACCGGTCACTGAGCGTAGTCGAAGTGTGGCGGGGTGGTATCTTCCCAAAACACAACGTCACATTCCCTCGCCCCTTTGGGGAGAGGGTTAGGGAGAGGGGGCATACTGCAAAATCCCACACTTCCCAACGAGCAAGAACGGTCACTGAGTGGAGTCGAAGTGTGACGGGGTGGCTTTCTGGGTTCCCCTCTTGAGGGGTGGCACGAAGTGATGGGGTGGAATCCTTCCCAAAACACAACGTCACATTCCCTCGCCCCTTTGGGGAGAGGGTTAGGGAGAGGGGGCATACTGCAAAATCCCACACTCCCCAACGAGCAAGAACGGTCACTGAGCGGAGCCGAAGTGAGAGTGAGGGGGTCATTACTACACTTCTCCCTCTCCCCTACGAGGGAGAGGGCAGGGGTGAGGGGGCATATAATCAACAAAATCAATATTAATTTCACGAAATATCAAAAAATTATACAAAAAATTTGGAGAATTCAAATTAATGCAGTAATTTAATCCAAGAAGAGACTAAAGATATAAATAGTTAATTAGTGATGTAAACGAAAAAGCGAGAGTTAAGAGAAAAAAGGGGTGCATATTTTTACTTTCTTCACATAAAATCAGGATACACATTGTAATATACATTTTTTTATCAACCTTTATATATGAGGTAACCCTATGAATGGTTTATTTAACCCTTCGACCACTACCAAAAATATTGGTAGTTTCTCTCTTTCTTCAACACTTTCGGCAGACCGGCAGACCGGCAGACCGGCAGACCGGCAATATCAATTGGTATAAGCAAACCCTGCTTTTTGCTTTCCTTATGATTTGCTCTACATTCATAACTACTCCGCAAAGTTATGGGCAAGGTTGGGACATCCGGCTTAGTGATGCACTAGGTAATGCTCAAGTAGTTTCATGGCCTCCACCTGATACTTCATATTCACCAAATACAGTTATCATCAAGTTCAAACGAAATGCTTTACGGTTAGAAAATCTATGTTACACTTATAATTTTGATGATAACTTATCTAATAAAGCTAAAAATTCTGAAACTCAAATGGGTCTATTGACAACAAATCAAAAAATCTACTTATTTTCTCAAAGATTTACCCCTCATCAAGTTACTTCAGATTCATTATTAGCAAATGCAATGCTAGCAAAAGGTATAGATACATTAAGAAGATTAACCTCTGCTAATCCTTGTGAAGATACAATCTCTATTTCTATTCTTGGTGATACTGTTGTTTGTCAAGATTATTTGTATTTCGAAGGAATTCTTTCAAATGATACTAGTGTCTTATCATCTAGTTTTGCATTAACAGTTGCATACCAGAATTCATTGTATTATGTAGAACCTTGTTTTTATTATAAACCAACTACAATTCCTAGTGATTTAAGGTATGGAAATCAAAAAGCCTTTCAACCTCAATTGACAGACATTGAAAGTGTATGGGCATATGAAACAGGACTTCCTGAAATAGAAATAGGGATAATTGACGATGGCATTCAATATGATAAGTGTGAATTTAATCTTCCTAATGGTGGTATTCTACCAAATAATAAAGTTGCATATGGCTTTAACTATCTTCCTCCTAGTTTTGATTTTACAACGATTAATCGTTGGGCTTGGCATGGTACACTATGTGCTAGTGTAGCAGCGGCTAGAACTAATGATCGTACATCTCAATGTGATGATGGAATTGCAGGTGTAGCTGGAGGCTGGGGTGGAAATAATTTTGGGTGTAAATTATATGCCCTAAAAGTTGTACAATGGGACATTGATCCAGATCCATACAAAAATCGAACGCCTTCTGCTTTTATAAGTGCCATCCTTGAAAATTCTTCAAGAAATCCACGTACTGGATATGGGAATCAAGTAGATATACTAAACTGTTCATGGGTTACATTTCCATCTTCAAGCCTTCAACATGCTATTCAGTATGCATTTGTAAATAATGTTAGTGTTGTTACGGGAAGGGGAAATGATGCAGATACTGCTGGTTGTAATGGTAATTGTGAATTATCAGGATATCAAAATTACAATACTTATGAATATCAAAAAGATGGATTTCCAAGATATCCAGCTAGTTACGAAGAACATTTAATCACTTGTGTTGGTGCTGCTGGTGAAAGACATCCAACTTTACAAGGAAATACTACATATCAAAAAGATCGAGTACGATATTCTAATTTTGGTAGAACTCTTGACTTTATAGTGTCAACAGGTGAAAGAAGAAATCACCCTTATCCAGATCCTGTCCAAGATTTAAATAGAGCAGTCTTAATATCCGAAATCGCAGATCCAGGGAATAACGTTAACATTGGTTTTGAACAAACTGAGGGAACATCAATTTCCGCAGCAATTACCTCTGGTATATATGGCTTGTTAAGGTCATATGCAGTAAACTACGGTTTTTTTAATGATTTAGAACCTGAAGATTATCAAGGTATATTAAAGGCAAGTGCTGAAGATAGAATAGGACAAAGAGGATTTAATAATCATCTCGAAGATTTTGATATTTATTCAGGTTGGGGTCAAGTTAATGCAGGTGATGCATTTAGAATGTTACATGATGGATATAGAGTTTTAAAGGGAAGTACTGTGACTCTTGGATTTGGAGAATGGGAACTTCATCCACTTGCAAAGGGAAATCCAAATTGGACTATGTCTTTTGCAGAAGCATCAGATTGGAATGAAAGTCAATATTTTGGAAATTACCGTGTAAAAGTAAGAAAAGTAACAGGTCAAATTGTATTACCTACTAATATTGATTATACTTCTCCAATTTATACTTGGGGTGTAAGTGGTAGAACAAAACCTTCAGGATGGTCACTTGCAAATCCTCAAATGCAACATGGGTATTCTGTCGTACTACCAGGTAGTCATAATAATTCTGAAGATGATGGAGGTCATTTATTGACACCAGGTCATAATTTATTGCCTGGTATTATACATCATAGAGGAGGTCCATACATGAAAAGTGGTATTGTTGATGTTAGTACATTTCAATATGCACTTTACGATAATAAAAACGCACTAATTGCTTTATTGCCAGCGACAGGTGATTTAGGAGTAAATCTATCGATATTTGCAAAAGTGATCACTCCAACAACAGTTGCAAAAGGAACTGCGGAAGAACTTCATTTTGTTTATCCGTCAATTGCACATTCATACATTAATGTTCAATGGAAAGAAGCATTAACTTCTAAAAATCAGGTAAAAATTCGTACTTTATTAGGTGAAGTGATAAATTCTGTAGAAATTGAACCATCACAGATCAATACTCCTATTTCAATTGATGTTTCAAAACTTCCGATTGGTAGTTATTTTGTTGATGTTGTTAATGACAATAAAGTTTATAGTTACAAAATTATGATAGTGAGATAATATTATGAAAACCATAAACTATTCAAGTCTTTTTCTATTACTTATGGTCGTTACTTCGTGTAACGACCAAGGTAATCAACCAGATATTAAAGAACCAAAAGATACTGTAACATATAAGTGTCCTAGTTGTCCTAATGGTGTACCATTTGATAGCGTTGAAGAATGTCCTTTACCATATAATCTCAACAATTACCAATGGAGAAATCTTAGAGAGTTTAATCAATTTGCAGTGGCTACTTCCTTTAAGGGTGATTATATTATAATTGATAGTACTAGGGTAATGAATTTATTCTCAAAACAAATTTATTCTTTGTTACCAAGCGAAGTTATACCTCTTGAATTTGGTGCTTCGAATGTTGATGCGAGTTTAATTGCTTTTAGCCCTCTTGAAAATACTAAAGTTTTAATGACAACAGAAACGAATTTACCGGATGAATCTGGAATTATAGTTAAAGGTCGAGGAATTTTTATAATTGATTTTATTGATAAATCTGTTGAAAAAATATCGCCTTCTTTATTTGGTAAAGCAGGAAATTTAGGTTGGGAGAAAGGTTCAATAGTTTCGTGGATTGGGCATTCTGGAAATGCCACCTCATTAGAATTTAGTGATGATTGGGGTAGTTACTATATCAAAGCAGACCGATTTATTATTCCTTCTGGTTATCCGGGAAAAATAATTTCGAAAAGTCCTAATGCGAATTTCACAGTTGAAATTAGATATCAATTTCCTGATTTAAATACGCAACATTTATACATAAATACTCAACAAATTGCAATAGATTCTACTATTGAAAAAATTACTGGTGTTTCTTGGTCTAACGATTCTAAATATATGGCCATAACTGGATCAATATATTCTAAAACTTTTGGTTCAAATTATGAGCTTGAAGAATTTTCGGGAATTTGGGTATACAAACTATTAGATGAAAATAAACCACCTTTAAGTGGTCCAGTAAATTATTCTCTTGTAAATAAAATTATACCTAGAAAACAATTCTGCAAATATATTTGGGATGATATCTATAGAAATATCACATTTTTGCCTTCAAATAATTTGGCAATTGCTATGCAAGATCATAATTCAAACTATGCATATATACATGAGATTACTTTAGATGGTAAGTATGTGAAACAGTTAACTTTTGTAAAGTAATCTTATGAAAACATTTCTATTATTAAATCTTATTCTAATATTTATGTTCGTTACATCCTGTAATGAACATAATAATCAACCAGACCCTGTAGAGCCAAAAGATACAATTAAATACATTTGTCCTACATGCCCTGATGGTGTTCCATTTGATGATGAAAATGAATGTCCACTGCCAAAAAATAAGAATTTACCAAACTTTATTCATGACGCACTTGGAACATCCGTTAATGGAGACTTACTTGTAATTGCACATAGAACTTTGCTAAATACTAAATCTTTACAAATTATAAATATTAATCCATTTGAAATTATACCAAAAGAGTATAATATAGACTTTGGCTATATAGTATGTTTTTCACCTAAAGATAATTCAAAAATTCTACTAGGGTGTAGTGGTTATCATAAAAACAGCAAGGGTAAAATTGTTGGTGGACAAACCTATTTTATAGTTGATATTATATCTAAAGAGTTTGTAGAAGTTACTCCTTCAACATGGGGTAAATACGGTGTAGAATATCAAGGTGGAGGTGGATTTACTAATTGGACTTTTGATAATGCAACTTTGACGGATAGATTACATTCTCTGGATACTTTAGGAGAATATATAGTTCAAGAAGATAGGTTTGTAAATGTTTCAACTGAGAATGTACAAAGTATTTCTATAAGCCCAGATAAAAAATATACCTTAAGAAAATACAGAGATTACAATCTGAACTACGACTATTATACCATAAATGGTATTCGCGTAAAAAATTTGGAAGTCAATAGTCATACTTTTTCGATGGCTTGGTCCCCAGACAGCAGATATTTGGCTATACAAGGATTTACAAATACCTATATTTTTGATTTACAAGAGTCTAATCCGTTTACTTCGTCATTTACTTACAAGTACATGATTAATGCAAGGAAACAATTCTGCAAATATGTATATGGAAGTGAGAACCACCGACAACTTGCATTCCTTTCACCAACAACATTAGCAGTTTCCATGCGAGACCATAACGGAGATATAGCAAATCTCCACGAAATCACCATCGACGGTAAGTATGTGAGACAGCTAACTTTTGTGAAGTAGATTTAATTCGTAAAAAAAAGCCCACGTATGTGGGCTTTTTTTATTTTTTGAAGGTGTAGGATGGTTCGGCTTTTTCGGTGATAACGTCCTTGGTGATGGTGCAGGTAAGTACGCCCTTTTTGTCGGGGACATCGTACATTATCGGCAGCATCGCATGTTCTATCACCGCTCGAAGTGACCTCGCTCCTGTATTGCGTTTTTTGGCAATTTGTACGATTGCCTCCAAAGCATCTGGGGTGAAGGATAAGTCAACTCCTTCGTATTCGAAGAGCTTTTGGTATTGTTTGACGATGGCGTTTTTTGGTTTTGTGAGTATTTCCAATAATGCTTCGTCGGTGAGTGCATGGAGTGGGGAAATAACCGGTATACGCCCCACCAACTCAGGGATAAATCCGTATTTCACCAAATCATCTGGTTCGGTATCCAAAAGCAATTCCACTGATTGTTTGATGGAATCTTGTGTTTCAGCCGTAAAACCAATGGAAACAGTACGTTTCCGTTTTTCGATGATTTTTTCTATACCGTCGAATGCACCACCACAAATAAACAATACATTTTTTGTGTTCAATTGAATGAGTGGTTGGTCAGGGTGTTTGCGTCCACCTTTTGGCGGTATACCTGCGACAGTTCCTTCCAATATTTTCAGCAACGCTTGTTGCACACCTTCGCCAGATACATCTCGAGTAATGGAAGTCGATTCAGATTTACGTGCGATTTTGTCTATCTCATCGATATACACAATACCCATCGATGCTCTATCCACATCAAAATCAGCATTTTGATACAAATTGAGTAGGACAGTTTCGACATCATCACCCACATACCCAGCTTCCGTAACTGTTGTCGCATCAGCAATGGCAAACGGAACATTGAGTATTCTCGCAAGGGTTTGGGCAATAAGCGTTTTCCCAGTTCCAGTTGGACCAATGAGCAAAATATTGCTCTTTTCAATTTCTATCTCATCATCTTTGAGCTTCGAATTGAAATTGTGTTGCAATCGTTTGTAGTGATTATACACCGCAACGGAGATAATTCGTTTTGCAGTATCTTGACCAATGACATATTGATCCAATTTCGCCTTCATTTCCGACGGAGTTGGAAGAGAAGTCAAAGCAGGAATATTCGACGATGCTTTGCCATATTGACTACCATTAGCTGAGCGTTTGTTCATTCCTTGTGTTTCTAAAATAGAACGAATTGCAGCATCAAGTACTGGTTGGTCAATACCTTGCTTTTGTAGCATCAAGGTAGCGGATTCGACACAATGATTGCAGATATAACAGTCGTTCCCTGCAATCATCATATCGGTTTCTTCATCATTGCGACCGCAAAAAGAGCATTGCAATGTTTTTGAGGATGTTTTCGGCATTCTTAGTCTTTCTTTTCCTCAGCTTTGGCATCACCATTTTTTGACGCTTTTTTGGACGTATCAAAAATAGTATCAATCAAACCATAGTCCATCGCTTGTTGAGCAGACATATAGTTATCACGGTCAGCATCTTTTTGAATCGTTTCGATATCTTTGCCAGAGTGTTGAGAAATGATGCTATACAAACTATCACGAGTTCGAATCATCTCACGAGTGTAAATCTCGATGTCAGACGATTGACCTTGGGTACCACCAAGAGGTTGGTGCATCATAATTTTTGAATGCGGTAACGCAAAACGTTTTCCTTTGGCACCTGCACACAAAAGAACTTGTGCCATTGACGCTGCCATACCAACGCAAATAGTGGATACATCAGGAGAAATAAACTGCATTGTATCGTAAATTGCAAACCCTGCAGAAACTGATCCACCCGGTGAATTGATATACAAATGAATATCTTTTTTCGGATCTTCGGATTGCAAAAAGAGTAATTGAGCGACAACCAATGACGCTACACCATCATCGATGGGAGTACCAAGAAAAATGATACGTTCTTTGAGCAAACGCGAGTAAATATCGTAGGAGCGTTCGCCACGAGAAGTTTGTTCCACAACCATTGGAACCAAATAAGAATTTTGCATAGTGCTATTTCAATTAGTAAAAAAATCGTTAACATTGACGTTTACGTAGTAGACAGAATTGTTTCCATTGTCCAATAAAAACCGAGATTGGTTGTTACTATGGTTTTTAGCAACAAATACCAACAAAAACATGAGAAACACAATCAATTCGCAAAACGCACCACAACCAATAGGACCGTATGTCCAAGCTGTTCAAACTTCAGGAACATTCATTTTTCTGTCAGGTTCAATTCCACTTCTTCCAACTGGTGAAGTTGTTGAGGGTGGTATCAAAGAACAAACAGCACAAGTTCTGAAAAACATTGATGCAATTCTCAAAGAAGCAAATGCAACAGCAAAAAACGTCGTGAAAACAACGGTTTATTTAAAAGATATGAACCATTTTGGTGAGTTTAATTCGGTATATGCAGAGTATTTTACGGAAAATCCACCTGCAAGAACAACCATTCAAGTATCGCGTTTACCGAAAGATGTTCTCATCGAAATCGAAGCAATCGCTGTTATCTAATGAAAACGTTGTTCTACCTACTATGGTTCGTTCTCCCACTGTCGCTTTTGAGCCAAGAGCCAAGTGACAGTACAACAGAGAAAAAACCATTCACAATGACCAAATCACCGACAGGGGCAATCGTTCGTTCGATTGCCTTTCCGGGTTGGGGACAGTGGTACGTAGAACGATATTGGAAAGCACCATTGTTTTTGGGAGCAACCGCCTTTACCATCACGAATGTCATCTATCAGCACAACCAATTCACTACACGACAACGTGAATTTGACACAACGACAAATCAATTCGCCAAATCAATTTTGCTTCAGCAAAAAGAAAACAGCCGTAACCAACGCGATTTGTTCGCATTTTTCACGCTTCTCATCTATGGCGTAGGAGCAATCGACGCCTACACCGACGCCCATCTTTTCGACTTCACCGTCAGCGACAATTCGAAACTAACCATATTACCGTATATGGGTTCGAATGATATTGGCTTTAGGTTTACAGTAAGGTTTTAGAAATAAAATATTCATATTCGTAGAGACGCAATGCTTTGCGTCTCAGCATAGAAGATAACCCCTCAGTCCTTCGGACAGCTCCCCTCAAAGGGTGCAGTTTAAAACTCCCTTCCTAAATTAGGAGGGGTGACCGAAGGTCGGGGTGGCTTTCTGGGTTCCCCTCTTGAGGGGTGGCACGAAGTGACGGGGTGGAATCCTTACCAAAACATACCAACTTATTCCCTCTCCCTTACGAGGGATAACGGCCACAGAGCGGAGCCGAAGTGAGAGTGATGAGGTCATTACTACACATCTCCCTCTCCCCTACGAGGGATAACGGTCACTGAGCGTAGTCGAAGTGGGGGTGAGTGGGCATAAGCAATCAATCTCCCTCTCCTCTACGAGGGAGTGGGTTGGGGTGAGGGGGACATCAAAAAACAAATTCCATATTATTTTCTCTTACTATCAAAAAAATATAGAAATAATTAGGAATATTGAATCCTTTGTTGTAACTTTACTTTTTAGATGATAAAGCTACTGATGTATTGAATAGTTATGTATGCCAAAAAACGAGAAAATAGCAAAATGAAAAATTTAAATAATTTGCTAATTAGATCTACTATTTTTACAACTTTAATGATTTTGTTATTGGGTTGTGAAGATAAAAGTCCAATAAATCACAACCCAATAGAACCTAAAGATACAATAAAGGATTATTGGATTAATCATGATTCTTGTATTAATAAGAGTCCAGATATTTGGTTTGTGCCAATAGATTTTATATCTTTCAATTCCGATAGAAGTAAAGTATTTATTTCTAAAGGAATGTCAATGGGTGGATTTGTTATGATTGATAGGGGTTCAAATATTGAAATTACAATGGCTAACAAATTTTGGGATAATAAAAGAAGTACTTGGCGAATATTACCAAGCAATACAACTTTTAACTCATGTCCATACAATAAGGACAAGTTTTTTAGTCCTATGTATTCAGGTGATCCAACTAATTCTAATGAAGAAGTTAAAGATTATGCGTATTGGGCAATATTCGATCCTATAAGTGGTGAAGTTGAGGAAGTGGAAATTACTATTGACAATAAATTGTTTCCTGTTCGAAATCTTCCTCAAGGTCAAGGAGCTGTAGGTATAATTAGTTGGTTACCAAATTCTACTCCGGGAAATGACTATTTCTTTTTAAATGATAATTCAATATTACATTTACAAAAAGGAACCAAAACTATAGGTATACCTAATATAACTTTGCCACCTGGATATAGAATTTCTTCATTAAGTCCAAATGGTAAGTTTGCTTTTTACCAAATTGGTACAGAGTCTTACATAAACAATACTAAAGTAGATTTAGAAATTAGAGAATTTGATGGCATAATTCATTGGTCAAGTGATTCTAAATCTTTTGTCTTTGTTGCTTATGGAGAAAATGGTCACAACTTTGTTTACAGATATTCTGTTTTAGATGACGGAAACGTCAAACTCATAAACAGAATTGATTTGTCTAACAATTTTTGTTCTTTTTTTTCTAGTTTGTCAGCTTGTTTTTTATCTGATTCAACTTTAGGAGTTTGTGTATTTAAATATGATAATCCTTATGGAAACCTCTATGAAATTAGTTTTGATGGAACTTTAAAAAGAGTTCTTACAAATTATACTAATTAAGTTTACCACCATCAACACCCAAAAAAAGCCCACTTACGTGGGCTTTTTTGTTATTTTTTGAAGGTGTAGAATGGTTCGGCTTTATTGGTGATGACGTCTTTGGTGATGGTGCAGGTGAGTACGCCCTTTTTGTCGGGGAACGTACATTATCGGCAGCATCGCATGTTCTATCACCGCTCGAAGTGACCTCGCTCCTATGATGTTTTTTTTTTCAGAATTACCCCTCACCCCAACCCTCTCCCTCAAGGGGAGAGGGAGATTTCCATTCGTATTCGTAGAGAGGCAATGCTTTGCGTCTTGGGTGTGAAGAAAACCCCTCAGTCCTTCGGACAGCTCCCCTCAAAGGGGAGCAGTTTAAAACTCCCCTCCTAAATTAGGAGGGGTGCCTGAAGGTCGGGGTGGTATTTTAACTGAATGACACCTCTCCTACAAGTGGAGAGGGTGATGTTTTTTTTATTAAAAGCCACCCCGCCGAAGACGGCACCCCTCAAGAAGTGAATATCTTCTTCCTAACAAAAAAGACGCCCGATATGGGCGTCTCAATAAATGGACTATGAAATTTTATTTTACGACAGATTACCGACGATGGTGGCTATGGAGGTGTCTCCGAGGATGAGTTTTTTGAGGTTTCCTTCACCGTTCATATTGAATACCAATATTGGTAAACCATTTTCACGGCAAAGTGTCATGGCAGTAAAATCCATTACTGAGAGTTTGTTTTCAATGACATGGTCAAAGGAAACTCTATCAAATCTCTTTGCCGTTGGGACTTTTACTGGGTCAGCATCATAAATACCGTCAACCTTAGTGCCTTTGATGACAACTTCGGATTCAATTTCAATCGCACGAAGAACAGCGGTTGTATCTGTTGTAAAATAAGGGTTACCAGTTCCAGCACCAAAAATAACAACACGATTTTTTTCCAAATGTCTCATAGCTCGTCTGCGTATGTACGGTTCGGCAATTTGAGCCATAGCAATGGAAGTTTGCAATCTGGTAGGAACGCCTTGTTGCTCCAAAGCATTTTGCATCGCAATAGCATTGATGACGGTTGCTAACATCCCCATATAATCACCAGAGACTTTGTCAATACCTTGAGCGGCCGCTTGATCACCACGAATAATGTTCCCACCACCAATGACAAGCCCAATTTGCACGCCAATACGGTGAATTTCAGCAACTTCTTGAGCAAAGGCAGTCAATACTTTCGCATCAATACCATATTGTTGATTACCCATAAGTGCTTCACCACTTAATTTGAGTAGTATTCTTTTAAAACGAGGATGTTGCATAGAGATAACGAAATAAAAGGTAAAAAAAAAGGTAACCAATTTGGTTACCTTTTTAAAAAAAACAATTAGGAAAGCGACTCGCCTAATGCAAAGCGTTTGAACGCTGTAATTGTAACATCGTTGCCAGATTCTTTTCCAATTTGAGCAACAACATCATTGACTGTCATTTTTGAATCTTTTACAAAAGCTTGTTCTAATAAACAATTTTCTTGGTAAAATTTGTTCAATTGACCTTGAGCAATTTTCTCAGCGATTTCAGGTTTTTTTCCTTCTGCTAAGGCTTTGTCTTTGTAAATTTCAATTTCTTTTTCCAACACAGCAGTATCAACACCTTCTCTGCTAACAGCGATAGGACGCATAGCAGCAATTTGCATAGCGATATCACGAGCAAGTACTTTCCCTGCATCAGAAAGCGGTTGATTGAATTCAACTAACACAGCAAGTTTGTTACCAGGGTGGATGTAAGAAGCTACATAACCAGAAGGTTGAGAAACAACTGAAAAACGACGAAGTTCGATTTTTTCAGAAAATTTCGCAAGGATTTCATCACGAAGATTTCCTAAAGTTTTCTCACCAACGGAAGAATTCCAAACTTGGTTTTCATCAGCAGCTTTAGAGCTTAATACTGTAGAAGCAATTGAGTCAACAAACTGTACAAACTCTTCGTTACGAGCAACAAAGTCAGTTTCACAATTTACTTCAACGATTGCAGCTTCTTTCAAATCAGAAGAAGAAAGAGCAACAACCATACCTTCGTTTGCATTTCTGTCAGCACGTTTTTCAGCAGAAGCAGCACCACGTTTTCTTAAAAATTCGATAGCACCTTCCATAGAACCTTCAGAGTGTTCTAATGCTTTTTTGCACTCAGCCATACCTGCACCGGTGCGTTCACGTAAGTCTTTTACCATTTGTGGCGTTATTGTAGCCATAGTAATATCCAAATTTCTATTTAAGGGTTATATAAAATATCGTAGTTAGAATTAACCGTTGTCTTGACCTTGGCGAGGATTATTTCCACCACCTGGGCGACGTTCACGGAATTTACGCTTCGGTTGACGATCTGTTTCTTCTGCATCTTTATCAGCAGGTGGGATGTCAAGTTGGCGAGTTTTAGCAATTTCGTTACCTTCTAATACTGCATCAGCAATGATAGAAGTGATTAACTCAATTGATTTGATAGAATCATCATTTGCCGGAATTGGATAATCTACTAATGTAGGGTCGCAATTTGTGTCAACGATACCGATAACAGGTATACCCAATGAACGAGCTTCGTTGATTGCAATGTGTTCTTTTTTAATATCAATAACAAAAAGTACTGACGGTAAACGACGCATTTCTTCGATACCACCGAATACACGACGAAGTTTTTCTCTTTCACGAGATAACATCAAACGTTCTTTTTTAGTTACTTTTTCAAAAGTACCGTCGACCTGCATTTTGTCGATAGTAGTGAGTCTTTTGATAGATTTACGGATGGTTGGGAAGTTTGTTAACATTCCTCCAAGCCAACGGTCTGCAACATAGTGTGTGTTGCAACGAAGAGCTTGAATTTTGACAATTTCTTTAGCTTGGCTTTTAGTACCAACAAATAGAATCGATTTTCCTTCAGAGGAGAACTCATAAGCTGCTTCACGAGCAACATTGACTAACGCTTGAGTTTTACGAAGGTCGATAATGTGAATACCGCTTCTTTCAGTAAAGATAAACGGATTCATTTTTGGGTTCCAGCGACGAGTTAGGTGACCAAAGTGAGCACCGGATTCGAGCAACCCTTCAATTTCAACGTAATTTTTCATTGTAAATGTAATGTTTGTGTTATTAAACTACTGTATACTTCTCACTTTCGCTAACCTTTTGCAATTCAAAAAGCCACACACAAAAGAATTCGTATACATGATTATTTTGTAAGCCACCCCAATTCGAAAAAGGGAATTGGGGTGAAAGTCCGAAATTCCGATTAACGTTTTGAGAATTGGAAGCGTTTACGAGCTTTTTTCAAGCCGTATTTTTTACGCTCAACCATTCTTGGATCACGAGTAAGGGAATCAAACTTTCGTAACACAGTACGGAATTCTTCGTTATATTCAACTAATGCACGAGCGATGCCTAATTTTACAGCACCACCTTGACCAGTTTTTCCACCACCTTTGACGGTGATAAAAACGTCGAATTGACCCATAGTGTTCGTAACTGTAAACGGTAAAAAAGCATCATTGCGTGTTGTTTCAACTGGGAAGTATTCTTCAAGTGTTCTTTTATTAATAAGCACTTTACCTGTCCCTTGAGTTAAACGAACTTGTGCAACAGCAGTTTTACGTCTTCCTGTTCCAGTATTTGCCATTGGGATTGAAATTTGTTAAAAATTACAGTAAATTAAATTGTTGAGGAGATTGTGCTTCATGCGGGTGTGTATCTCCACGGTACACTTTTAGTTTTTTGACCATAGCTTTGCCAAGACGAGTTTTTGGGAGCATCCCTTTAACAGCGTGTTCGATGACAAATTCGGGTTTGCGTTTAACGAGGTCAGTAAACGTTTGGATTCTACCACCACCTGGATACCCAGTGTAATGGAAATATTGCTTCATTTCGGTTCTCTTACCAGTCAATTGAATCTTGTCAGCATTCAATACGATAACAAAATCTCCGCAATCTACATGGGGTGTGTACAATGCTTTGTGTTTGCCACGGATAAGTGTTGCTACTTGTGTTGCAAGTCTTCCTAACGTTTGTCCTTCAGCGTCAACTACTAACCATGCTCTTGGTACTTCTTCATCGCGTATTGAACGCGTGATTTTTGTTGATGGTTTCACAGGTGCCTTTCTTAAGGTTATGTTTAGAAAATGAAATTTTCGTAAAGACTACAAATATAAGCAATTCTTTGCAAACTGCCAACTATTATGAACTTTTTCTATGCTATACGGTTTAATTTCCGTACTTTTGTATACCGTTTTTCCGTTTATAAGATATTTTTACTGCACATGATTGTTGATTTGCAAATCCCTCTTTTTCGTAAAATTGGTTCTTTTGCTGACCAAATTGGTGTTCCTATATGGGTTGTTGGTGGGTTTGTTCGAGATTTACTCATTGACAGGGTTGTTTATGATATTGACTTCACTGTTGGTGGAGATGCAGTTGAATTTGCAGAACAATTTGCCGCTTCCATTGGCGTAACAGCAAATACTTTCCCCAGATTTCGAACGGCGATGATACATTATAATGGGTATTTGTTGGAATTTGTTGGAACCAGAAAAGAGACCTACGATGAAACAAGTCGCAATCCAGTTGTTACAGAGGGAACATTTGAGGATGATATTTTTCGTCGTGATTTTACACTCAATGCATTGGCTGTTTCACTAAACTCACAATCTTTTGGTGAACTCATTGATTTGACTAAAGGTAAAAAGGATTTGGAAGAAAAAATTATTCGAACACCAAAAGATCCTGATATAACTTTTGATGATGATCCCCTAAGAATATTACGATGTATTCGATTTGCATCTCAGTTGCAGTGTACTATTGAGCCAATAACATATGAAGCGTTATCGCGATACAAACATAGATTAACGATAATTTCACAAGAACGAATTAGTTCAGAATTTTTGAAAATGTTGTCAAGTCCAAAACCATCAATTGCACTTGGGTTGTTGTTTCATACTGGGATATTGGAAATTATATTTCCTGAAGTCTATGCTCTCAATGGAGTCGATTTGGTGCAAATCAATGGAGTTGGATATAAACACAAAGATGTTTTTTGGCATACATTAGAAGTTTTGGACAATTTGGCGTTGACGAGTGAAAATTTGTGGTTGCGTTATGCTACCTTGATGCATGATATTGCCAAACCACGTACAAAGAAGTTTATTGAGGGAGTAGGTTGGTCATTTCATGGTCATGAGGAAATTGGTGCAAGAATGCAATCGAAGATTTTTCGCAGAATGAAGTTTCCTTTGGAACATTTGCCATATGTAGAAATGCTTATACGTTTACATCAGCGTCCAATGGCGTTAGTTGATGAAGAGGTAACAGATTCTGCTATTCGAAGATTAGCTGCAACGGCAGGTGAGGCTTTGGAGGATTTGTTCAAATTATGTAGAGCAGATATTACCTCGAAAAATCAAAAAAAGGTGGAAAAATATTTGCAAAATTATGATATTGTTGCAAAGAAAGTCTTGGAAGTTCAAGAACGAGATCAATTAAAAGCATTCCAATCTCCAGTTCGTGGTGAAGAAATAATGAACATTTGCAATTTGACACCTTCAAAAACGGTTGGTTATATCAAAAAGAATATCGAAGAAGCAATCCTTGATGGAATCATTGCAAATGATTACAATGAAGCTTTAGAATTTTTACACAAAAATAAAGAAGTATGGTTAGCAGAATCTTTGGTTTGATGATATTGGTACTTGTGCTAGTAAGTGCATGTCAACGAGAAGTAAATTTCCCAAATGGTAGTATAAATTCAATTGGTAACCCAAATGGCTCGAATTTTTTCTCTTCGATATCTACCTTTGTGAATGGTGGTTTTGCTATTGAACAAATCTCTGGATTTTCTGAAGATTCAACTGAAGGTTTCTTAGGAAATCCTTTGCCGATATCATCTTCTAAAACGATTATCTCAACGAAAACTGGCAAAATTTTGCAAACAACTTTTGCAACAGTTGATTGGCAGTACCAACTAAAAGATTCAGGGTTTGTTGTTGCAACCATGGCTGTAGATCCAATGGGAAATATCTATGCACTAACGTCCCAAAATAGTCTGCTTTCACTAACAAAGGATGGAATATTTCGCTTTGAATTACCGTTATACACTCCGAATAGATTTGAATATTTTCACGGATTATTAGCTACGGAAAAAGGGGTTGTAATACAAAATAATAGAGGATATAAAAGGTATTTTTCCTTTGATGGAAAAAAAATCTGGGAATTTAGAGATACTTCCATTCGAACTCCTTTTCCGGCTTTTACAGAAAATGATATACTTGTTTGTTTTAATTCTCCATACGATGAAATCTCTCTAACTAATATTGAATTACGATCTCTGGCAAATAATACCGTTTTACATAGAATAGCTTTACCGAAAAGCTTTGAAGTTGTTCATTCTCCAATGTTATTTAAGGAATCTTTGTTACTTATTGGAAAAGAATTTGGGAATACTGTTTGTAAACGTATAGCATTTAATTCCACAGTAATATGGGAGAATACTTCACTCACAATGTATCCAAAATCTATTAGTATCTCTGATTCTGGGAAAATAATTGTGTCTTTATATGAACCAGGAGTTGCAGAATACCGTAGTTGTGTGCTTTCAATGAATGAGAATGGAGTTGTTGAGTGGAAAAAGTTTTTTGATCATAGAATAATTTCACCAGTTTTTGTAAGTCAAAATGATATGGTGTTTATGGGTAGTACGCAATTCAATAGTGGTTTGTACTTTCTGCACAATTCAGGACAATTTAGAGGAAGCCTTTTGCTGCAACAAGACATTATCGCTCATTTAAAACTTGGAATTACTCCTAATGGAGAAGTAGTTTTTGGTACTCAAAAAACGTTACGTTTACTGAGAACAAGAAAATAATTGTTATAATATTTTAGATACAAATTTTAAAGGAATGCAATGATAGAAACAGGTAATAATGCTCAAATTGTAACATATAAAGGAATGACTCCCAAAATCCATGAAAGTGTTTTTTTATGTTCTGGAGCAGTAATATTGGGAGATGTTGAGATTGGCGAAGATTCATCAATTTGGTACAATTGCGTCATCAGAGGAGATGTTCACTATATTCGAATTGGTAAACGCACAAATATTCAAGATTTATCAATGTTGCATGTAACACATAAAAAATATCCATTAAATATTGGGGATTCTGTAACAATTGGACACTCTGCGGTGTTACATGGTTGTACGATAAAAGATTTGACCCTAATTGGGATGGGAGCGAAGGTGTTAGATCAAGCTGTTGTAGAATCCTATTCGTTAGTTGCTGCGGGAACTGTCGTACCAGAAAGATTTGTTGTACCATCAGGAACATTAGTTGCAGGTGTACCAGCAAAAGTAGTTAGAGAATTACGCGAGGACGAATTACAACGATTTGATCAATCAGCTCAAAATTATGTTGACTATGTTGCTGAATATAGAAGCCAAATGTAAATTGTGAAATTTCTTACAAAGTTATTCGTTGAGAAATATAGTAATATATCCATAAAATTTTCGTAACTTGCAACTATATACTATTAAATAATCGTAATCTTTAATTAACCCAAAAGGTCTTGAGGTGTGATATGAGTACTCAATATTCACCAAGGCATTCTCACGATGACCCTGCCTTACAAGCTGACATTCTCTTATTTCAAAATGGAGATATGACAGCTTTGGAAAGAATTTATAAAAAATTCCAACAATCTGTATACTCATATTGTGCAAGAATGATGGGTAATAAGAGTGAAGCAAAAGATGCCGTACAGGAAGTCTTTCTTCGTGTCATTGACTATAGAACTTCTGCTCCAGTTAGTCATTTCCCTGCTTGGTTGTTCCGAATTACTCGAACAGTATGTTTGAATCTGATACGGAAGAAAAAAGATTATTTAGAGTATAATGATGAAATTTGTACAATTTCGCCGTACAGTAAGGAACAAGACTTTTCGCTGAAAGAAGTTTTGGAAAACGCCTTACTTCAATTACCTCCATCGTTGCGAGAAGTAGTAATTTTGCGAGAGTATGATGGATATAGTTACCAAGAAATTGCTGTGTTATTAGATATAGATTTGTCGTTAGTGAAAGTAAGAATTCACAGAGCAAGACTTTCATTGCGTAAAATATTAGAACCAATTGCTGAGGAATTGCGGTATTTATGAATTTTGAATACTTAGTTCAACGATATATTGATGGTGAAATTACGCCCAAAGAGGATCTTCAGCTGCAACAGCTAATGAAGGAGAGTCCCTATTTGCGTGCACAATTTGATAATATCGTTCATATTCAACATGCATATTCACAGTCAACAAAGCCATTGTTGAACGAAAAAGATTCTGCTGCAATTTTCGATACTTTGAAAATTGCTATGGTTGCTTCTATCGCATCAACGGCTCATGCACCAATGACTACATCATCCTTTATTGCTGTAGCTTCTAATGTTGTATTACCTATTCTCATTTCATTGTTTTTTCTCATTTCTCCCAATAATGCAACGTCACCTCTTTTAAAATATGTTGCTTTTCAATCTCCAAATTCTTTGATTGCATCTATTGAAAAAAACTCTTTTCAAACTATTGATAAAAGTCGAATTGAAAATACTATTAGAATAGAAAACAGTAGTTTTGTAAGCTCAAAACAACATTCTAACTTTAATTCCGAATTACAATTGAATATAGAGAATTCTGACGAACATCAACCAGTCATATCGACGATACTACCTTCAATGGAGACAAATAATTGGTTAAATGAAAATGAATTTGTAAATAATGAAAAAGTATCAGTTCTTCCAATTATGGAAACTAACGATGCTTTCAATTCTAATGCATCGAAGTTGCCGTTCACTCCTTTTATATCGAACAATGTTCCTATAAAATTTGAGTTTACCGTATCAGCAAGTTTTCAAAATTCTAATACCCTTGGATCAATCAGATCAAATCCAATCATTTCTCAGTATTTAGCAATAAATTATGGTATAGATAATCACAATCGATTTGGAATAGAATTTGGATCTACATCATTTATTGGTCTAGCATATGGAGCTATTACTAAACCACAAAATGATGAAAATGTTTATGGTTCTGGTATACAAAATGCTTCGAACAGTAATGATGAATCTCCTGAAAATCGTGGTGATAATACAAAAATTAAACCTAATAATCCAAATAAATATTATTGTGAAGATATAGAGTTTAGAAAAAACATTCAAATTTATCAAAGTTCAGTGTTCTTTGAAAGAGAATTATTTGATACACCTTTTTTAGCAATCAACTCTAGAGTTGGTGTTGGTGTTACAAATATTGGAATCACTTCATATACAAAAGCAATTGTTGAAGTAAAACCAAATGACAATCTATCTATATTTGGGGGAGCTGAATATAGAGTTCTTACAGGGAATGCAGGTTCTGCATTACAACAAGACACCCGAGCATCTTCAATGATGTCAATCCAAACTGGAATAACAATCAAATTTTAATAAAAACAATTTTAACATTTAAAAGGAAAAACTATGGTGTTTTCAACAAAAAAAGCAATTTTAGTCTTTGTTTTGTTCTGCATAGGTGTTATACCTACAATTTCTCAGGTACTTCAGTTAAATCATACATACAAAAAACTCAACGCAATTGATTATATTGACGGGATGCATATAATCTCTGGTGAGGTGATGGTGCCATTACAAAATCGTTTAATGGGAGCAATTGTTCCATCAAAAAAATCAGAATCTGTAAAAAACACCTTGCCTGGAGTTTCATTGGGAACTACGTATTATGATTTACAAACCAATGCCTCTTCTCAGGATAGAATTGTCTATACTCCTGAAGGTGGTGTTGATTATTTGCAAATGGTTTGGATGGGAGAAAAGGATGTCAATGGTCCTTCAACGGGTAATCCATCAAGAAGAACTATTTATGAATTATTTGAAATAGATAATCCTCAAACTCCAACCTTTTTGATTGGTTCTGAGAATAATTCTGAAAATTTAACTTCTGAGTCTAATCAAAGAACTGGTTGGCCTTCAATCATGGCAATGAAGGATGCAAATTCAGCTATTCTTACGCACCGCTCTGAAAAATCATTAAATTTCAATGTTTCAAGTGGTTTAGCATCTGCTTTTCAAGCTCGTGATGTCAACGAAGGTCCGATGACTTCTGCTTTATGGTCACGTGGCGATGTTTGTGCAAAAGATTATATCCATGCAATTCAAACTTACACTGCTAATTTCGGTGGTGGAGCAAAAAGTAGATATTTAACGTACACTCGATCAACGAACAAAGGTTCTGAATGGGTTGTTTTTGATTCAGCACAACAAGCGTTCAGTGAGTTAATTCTTACACAAGCAACAGCTGGTGCAGATTGTTATGCCATTGATGCACGTGATAATATTGTAATTGCATTATTCATAAATGGTATTACAGATTTGATTTATTTGAAATCTTATGATAATGGTCAAACATTTACAGAATCAGGTTTAGTTTTTTCTGGTAATAACACTCGATTACATCAAAAAGGAACAATTGAGTTTACCGAAGGTAATATATGGGTTATTTCTGATACGTTTATAACACCTGGTTACCACATGGATGTTCAACTTGATGCAAATGGTCGTGGACATTTTGTCTTCAACCCAACAGTTGCATATTTGCGTGGAAGAAGAACTATTGACCCACTTACTGGTGAACTTGCAAGAGTTCAAGGATTTGGTGATACAATTTTTAATTTCAGTCCAGAGGATGTTGTTGAAAATATACCTGATCCTAATTTCTTCCAAAATGAAGGGTTCTATTACACTATTGAAGGTGATACTGCTGCCAATGGTGATTATAGTCTCTATCGTTGTGGACCTCCAGCTGGTGGAAAATGGGATGGTCAACACACTGTGTTAAGTGCTGTTGGATCTAACAATATGTCTCGATTCCCTAATTTGGCTATTGATAATGATAATACACTCTATATGGTGTATACTTCTGTTAAAAATGGCGATACAAAGGATGTTACTTTGATTCGTTCAGGTCTAACTACACCTCAAGAAGATACTGTAGTTACTGCATTGTTTGGTCATTTGTACATGACACACAAAAAAGCTGGTGATTTTGCTTGGTCAGCTCCTGTAAGCTTGACTCCAGATGGTTCTGATTGTTTGTTCTCTACTCTTTGCGATGATGTAGTAAAAAATACATTATTTTATGGTTATAGTGCTGATGCAACTCCAGGAAGTTACATCACAAACTCTGGATTGGAAAATACAATCAAAATCAATCCTGAAGAAACGAAAATTTATATGGCAGGATTGAGTATCAATGATTTGAATGAATCTACTCCTGGTTTAGGGCGTCCAGTTTCAGTAAGAGAAAACAATAAAAACAACAATTTGGCTAAAGGAAATTCTTTGAATGTTCTTCTTACTCCAAATCCTGTTTCAAACCAAGCTACATTAAATTTCAATGTAACTTCTTTAGGAGTTGCTACAATTGAAGTGTATTCGATGACTGGTGAAAAAGTTGCGAACGTAATGAATAGATTCGTTACCGAAGGCGATCATTCAGTACAGTTTTCTACAACATCATTACCTGTTGGAAGCTACAGAATCACTTTGAAACATAACAATACTGTTTCAACTGTTGGTATGAGCATCGTTCGGTAATAGTTGCTAATTTGATTCTAAGCGGCGTATTTTCGAATACGTCGCTTTTTTTTTTGTCATAAAATCACTCAAAGTAACTCCATACTCGTCTATATATATTCGTTTACACTTTTTAAAATATTATCAAATCGTATGCTTACTCTTCAGCGTTCGTTACTTGTTTTACTTCTATTTGTAGCAAGTACATTATCAACATTTTCCCAAGTAGAAACTTTAACTACTCCTAAAGGGAGAAAATATCAAACGGTAAAAAATGACCCATTACAAGTAAAGATGTTTACCTTGTCAAATGGACTGCGAATTTATTGTTCTGTCAACAAATCCGAACCGCGTATTTATACTGCTATTGCCGTAAGAGCAGGTAGTAAAAATGACCCTGCAAATGCAACGGGTTTAGCGCATTATTTGGAACATATGCTCTTTAAAGGTACTGATAAATATGGTACAACGGATGCTGCCAAAGAACAAGTGTACATTTCAAAAATTGAGTCACTCTATGAAGATTATAGAGCTACCAAGGATGAAGCAAAACGTACAGCCATTTATAAAATGATAGATTCTATCTCCAATATTGCTTCTGGACTTGCTATTCCGAATGAATATGATAAAATGATAGCCTCCATTGGTGCTGTTGGTACGAATGCATTCACTTCTAATGAAGAGACTGTTTATATAAATGATATACCAGCTAATGGTCTCAAAAAATGGGCGATGGTTGAAGGAGAGCGTTTCAGAAATCCTGTATTCCGTTTGTTTCATACAGAGTTAGAAGCAGTGTATGAAGAGAAAAACATCTCTTTAGATAATGACGGTTCAAAAATGTATGAGACTTCTTGGGGATTGTTGTTCCCAAATCATCAGTATGGAACTCAAACTACTATTGGTACTATTGAACATTTAAAAAATCCTTCATTGAAAGAAATAAGAAAGTTCTACAACACCTATTATGTTCCAAATAATATGGCTGTTATTTTAGCTGGTGATTTTGATGTAGATGAAGCTGTTGAACATATTGAAAAGAACTTAGGTTCAATGGCTTCAAAACCAGTTCCTCAATGGAAGGTTATTGAAGAAAAACCACTAACTTCAAAAGTTCAAGCAACCATTACTTCTCCTGAACCTGAATCTTTGACCTTACTATTCCGTTTACCTGGCAGCCAACATACAGATGTTCCAGCATTAAAAATGGTAGATATGGTGTTGGCAAATGGTTCTGCAGGACTTATTGATATCAATCTCAATCAACGCCAAGCCGTTGCTAAAGCAAATTGTAGCCCTACATTTATGGCTGATTATGGTTTGCATACGTTTTCTGGAAACCCGAGAAAAGGTCAAACCTTAGAAGAGGTTGAAAAATTAATCATAGAACAAATTGATAATGTAAAAAATGGTAATTTCGATGAAAAGCTACTTCCTTCTATTTTGAATGACTTTACCCTTTCTGAAATGACTGGTTCTGAAAGCAATAGTAATAGAGTGTTTTCAATAATGAATTCCTTCACCAAAAATGAACCGTGGGAAAAATCAGTAACTGCTATTGAAGATTTACGGAAAGTATCAAAGCAACAAATCATTGACGCTGCAAAAAAATATTATCAAAACTACGTGATTGTTTACAAAAAAACTGGAGAAAAAGAAGCTGCAGTTCAAGTTCCAAAACCGGCAATTACTCCAATCCAATTGAACAACGATCAAGTTTCTGATTTTGTAACAATGGTAAATAATGAACCAATGCCAGAATTACAACCGTTGTTTTTGGACTTTTCGAAAGATATCCAAAAAGCATCGTTATCCAATGGCTCGCAAGTTCTTTATACGCCAAACGTATTGAACGGTCGTTTTTCTGTATCATATGTTTATGAACAAGGAACTATCGTTGATAAAAATGCTCAAATTGCTTTTGATTATATCAATTATTTGGGAACAAATACAAAATCTGCTGAGGAAATCAACGTTGAGTTGTACGGTTTGGGGTGTAAAATGTCGCAATCTGCAACTAGTGAACGTACAATGATTACTATTTCTGGATTAGAAGAAAATGCAGAAAAAGCAATTTCATTGGTTTTTGATAAACTAATGAACGCCAAAGCTGATCCACAAATTCTACAAAATCTTATTCAAGATAGATTGAAACGACGTGCTGATGCTAAAAAGAACAAAAACACAATATCACAAGCATTATTTTATGCAACAGCGTTTGGAGATTATAACCCAATCAAAAACATAACTCCATTAAAAGAACTGAAAGCACTTACTGCTGAACAATTGCTTTCTATCGTGAAAAAATACCTTACAACAGAGCATAGAATATTGGTGTACGGCAAAAATCCATTAGCGACGTATGTTTCATTGTTAAACAAATTCGAACCAAAAGGTGCTTTACAAAAGCCAACACCATTTAAAAGTTATACAATGAAAGATGCTCCCACAGCATCTGTTGCAATAGGGTATTATCCAGAAATGGTTCAAGCAGATATCACTTGGTATCGATTTTTAGAACCAATAACAGACCCGAAAAAAGAAGCAATTCGTAACCTGTACAATGAATATTTTGGTGGTGGAATGTCTTCTGTAGTCTTCCAAGAAATTCGTGAGGCTAAAGCATTAGCATATAGTACCTACGCATTTGTTGGAACAGGTAGAAAACAAAGTGACCCAACTTATTTTATGGCATTTGTTGGTACACAAGCCGATAAATTAGCCGATGCAACTGCAGCTATGACTGATCTTATCAATTCTTCATTGAGAACCTCAGAGCAACGTTTTGCAAACGCAAAAGGTGGAATGCTCAATAAATTCCAAACAGAGCGTGTTACCAAGGACGAAATTTTGTTTTATTACACTTCTCAATTGGACAAAGGTAATACTACAGACCCTCGAATTGAGCAATTTCCACAAGTGAAAAACTATACCTTCAAAACATTAGAGTCGTTCCACAAATCGGAAATTCAAGGCAAACCAATGACATTGATGGTCTTAGGTGCAAAAGACAAATTGGATATGAACACCCTCAAACAATTCGGTCCAATCAAAGAATATACAATCGAAGAACTCTTCGGTCCTGAATACGAATAATCTTCTATAGCATCAACAAAAAAGCCCACTTTCGTGGGCTTTTTTGTTTTAGGCTTACAATTGAGGTTCACCAATACTAAGTTTAGATTCTTTATTTATTACGGTATCGAGTAACCCTATCTTATCATTTATATGGAGATTGATACCAAGATACTCCAAAGAATTTTCTTCATATCTTCGGAATTTATAGATTGCATCATTCATCAAAGGACCGTTAAAAACGCCAATGGAAACTAAGAGTTCAAATTCATCTATTTCTAACGCAGTTACTTTTTTGAAAAGACCAGGTTCTAACTTTGTTACAACATCTCGAAGTGTTTCTTCTCTGTAATCTGTCAAATACATAAACACTGGAATGCGAGTTGCGAATTTGATTAGTTTTTCTTGAATTTGTTTTCGTAAGTTTTTGTATTCTTTTTCTTCCTTGGAAAGTTCTTTCTTCTCTTCGACTGTCAAATCTCGTTCTGTTGATTCTTTTTTCAATTTTTTAACAGCATTTGATTTGTTGATGATGGTTTGAATTTCTTTATTCAATGTGCGAAATGCTTCAATTCTCATTAGTGCTTCAAGTGCTTGAGGATTGTTTTTGAGTCGTTCTAAGGTTGCATTATCCACATTCACTAATAAGGCACTTTCCCACTTCTTAGCAAGTAAGGTTGCTGTAGTGCCATTCATTACCATATCTAAAATTTCGGATGCATTTATTTCTCGCATCATAGAACCATCATAAGCAAGTACAGGCATAAATGCTGTAAAGTCTTTTACTTTGTGTTCTATGGAAATATCAGAAGTGTCTAATTGCGAAGAATAATCTGCTATTTGCTTTAATGCTCTATCAAGTGCAAAATCAAAAACATAACACACTTCTTTTATTATCTCTTCATTATTTGGTGACTTGTTATCAGGATTATGAATTGTCCACGGAGATTGAACGCGAAATGCAGTTTGAAAATAGGTTTCTGGACTATTTGTATTTCGTAACATTAATATTCCAGTCCATGGTTTTACTGTAACACCAGTCGTGAGTTTACCACAGGTGAGCGTTATTGTTTTTGTTTTTAATGGATTTTGCATTGCCTTTTTGACTGGAGTCAATGCTTTCATTCCTATTCCAGCTTCAGTTCCCGCTGCAACAACAATGGTATAATCTTGGTAAAATGTGTTGTTCCGTTTTTGCATCAAATTTCTCATTGCATAGCAAGAATTTACCTTTGGCAAAAACCATAATGTATGTTGTAAATACTCCAAAAACGGTAGATGGGAAAATGGGAATGGTGGTTTCTCATCTCGTTGTTTGAGTCCTTCTTCAATGGTTTCTTTTAATTGTCCTCTCATTAAGTCTAACCATTTTTGTACTTCATTTTCAAAGACAAACCGTGCAGTATCACCTTCTCCTTCTGCAGAAAAGAATACATTCAAATCAAATTCATTATATTCTCCTTTTAAGGCAATATTGCGAATTTGTTCAGGCATTTGATACGTCATAAGTACCATTTTGGGCAAAGCAAGATACGGATTTTTCTCACCAACCCATTCAGCTTTTGCTCGTTGTTCATCAGAATAGGTCCAATTGAATATTTGCTCTTCGATAAATTCACCAGAGGCAATTGCTCGAAAGGGTGTACCTGATAAATAGAGGTAATGTTTAGTGGTAATCGGCATTAACTCTTCATCAAAGTACTCCTGACCATTTCCCTTGTAATTCACATCTTCTATCTGCAAATCCGCATCAATCAATTCTTTGGCATTTTCGCCCCATGCACCAAAATGGTACTCATCTAAGATAATACAATCCCAATTGATCGTATGTACCCATTCGTTTTTGGTTTTTATGCCACCCAAAGGGTTTTTGCCGAGATAATCTTGAAATGATCCAAAACATACTAAGGGTTTTGTCAAATCAGCGTCAGTGATAGAAATGGTTGATTTACTCACAAATTGCCACCCAGTAAAGTCTTGATGGTTCAATAAATCTTCTTCCCATGCTGTTTGTACTGCAGGTTTGAAGGTAAGAACTAAAACGCGAGTCCAACCCATTTTTAGGGCTAATTGATAGGCTGTGAACGTTTTGCCAAACCGCATTTTTGCATTCCATAAAAAGTGGGGAGCTTTGCCACTATCTTCTTTTTTGACGCTATTGAAATACGCCATTGTTTTTTCTACTGCTTCCAATTGCTCAGGACGCATTGGAAAATTGAAAGTTCTGTTTTCATCATTGGATTTTCCTGTTTTGATTTCTTCTATCGCAATTTTGACATCATTGACTGTACAACGAAACCATTCATTGTTGATATGTTCAAAACCTTTATTTTTCAAATGCCTATGGAGTACTTTATCGGAAAATGGGGTACTCCCATCTTCTTTTATGGCATCTTCTTCAAGAACTATTCTATATTCAATTATTTGTGAACCTAATTGTTCATGGATTCGCTCTTGTATTGTTCTTGTTGTATAGCCAACTTTGAGACAACCAATCGAATCTGGATGGTTCACATATTCATACGCATAGATTTTTGGTTCTGAGGTTGATTTTTTCGGAGATACATTGTTATTCATATACTTTTTCTATTTCTATTGCGATTTCTATAACCCATTTTATACAATTCTATAACCCATTTTAGAACTTTATTGAGATAAGAAGTAGAATTATTTTTATTTTTCTTCTACACGGTTTATGGGATACATACAAAGGTAAAATTGATTTTATTTCTTTCTTTTGTTGAATTCTATAAACAATTCTATAAACTTTCTATAAACTTTCTATAAACTATTTCAATCAGATTGTTTGACAAAAAGTAGAATTATTTCAATTTTCTTCTTCTCGGTTTATGGGGTAGATACAAGAGAATAATAGATTTCTTTCTTTCTTTTGTTAAATTCTATAAACAATTCTATAAACTTTCTATAAACTATTTCATTCTACATTCATAACAAATAGTTCTTATTACTTAGAAGTATATCTTGCCCACCTTTTCATTCCAATAATTGAAATTTTTCCATTCAATACCATTTCCCTTAAAAATCTTTTAATTCGTTTGGGATTAATTTCTTCACCAATTCGTTGGTGGATTTCTGCAAACGAACTATTTGGATAACTGGAAATATCTTTATAGATTAATTCTTCCAAACGATGATTTTCAATATTCTTCAAGGTTGTTTTTACTTTAAAGTTTAGCTCTTTTATGAGAATTGGATTTATTGAATATTGTGTTCCACGAGTATTACCGGTTTTTTTCAGAATATTTATTTTACTCAAATGTTGAACTAATGCGGTTAATTCATTGTCTACAGACAAATTAAGGATGGTTCCAATTTCATTAAAACTTAAAGACTGTTCTTGGGAGACAACTCCACAAATGAGAAGTTGTTTTTTTGATAGGTTATATTGTGTTTGTAATTCATCCATTAGTTGAACTACTTCTTTACTGATAACATTTTTTTGAATAGAAACTACAACCTTATCATCTTGATCTTGAATTTTTGGGATAGGCTTGCCATTCATTAATAGTAATGAGTATATTTCATCATACCCACTTCCTTCTTTCTCCATGAGACCAAGGTCATAAAACACCTTTGCTAAATGTTCATTTCGACGTTTTGTTTGACTTAATATATTCTGGGGAGTAACACCCATTGGTAAACTACCCGGACTTTCTATTTCTAATGTATCCGGTTTTATCCTGATAAAAATATCACCTCGCATTGCATACGATCTATGAACTAATGCATTTACTACCAATTCTCGAATGATTGGAATTGGATAAATTGGGATGTTTTTTCGAAATATTCCATCAGAAATTTCAATTGTTTCTTCCCAATCTGGGACCTCTTTGATAACTCGTTCTAATAATTCTTTTGGATTTTCATAATATTCATCCATGACTAATTTCCAGATCTTATCACCTTGAGCATTATAGCGTATCACTTGTATTGATGGCGGGTATTGCATCAACGCTCGATGATGTCTCTGTCCTATCCACAAGATTCCTAAATTTGTCAAATAACCTTTGGATTGTAAAAAATAATACTCTAATAACTCATTATCAGATTTTTCACGAATAAATTCACTAATTCTATCTGAATTTCTAATATTGTTTATGAAGGTCCTTTTTTTGTTTTCATATACTTCGCTTATGGAGACAGTACTTTCTTTTGCCTCCCAAACATAACCACTTCTTTCTGAAAACATTCTTGCCAAATCTTCTGGCTGTATTGCTTTGCATGATTGACCATTTCGATAGTAATATCTACCATCTGATGTTGATGCTAAAATATTGTGGTTTTTTTCAATCACTATTTGAATGTATTGAGAATCATTTTTTACTATTACTAAAGAAACAAGAAAACTAACATTCAATGTGGAATATGAAATTTGCTTTCGAATCAACTCAACTTCCTTTTCTTGTATTACTTGACCGATGGGTGGTAACATTTCTGTATCTTCTACTCCGATAACAATAGTTCCGCCTTCAGTATTAGCAAAACTTACACAATCTTTTGCTAATTCTTTCCAATTAGGATTCTTTTGTTTTAAAAACCGTAGTGATTTCTTTTCAAATATTGATGATTCTTTCATATTCTTTTTCTATTTCAATTGCAATCTATTCATCATTCTTTTCAATAGAATTTTCCTCATTATGAGAAATGTCTTTTTTCTTTTTGGTTTTCTTTTTAGAGTTTAATTCTTCGTTAGCAATTTCATTCATAGAGTTAAAAAGATGAATAAATTTATCTGGAACTTTGAGTTCTGTTTCTTCTTCTGTCTCATTTTCTGTTGTATTTCCAAAAGAAACCATAAAAACGGGATTTTTGATATCCTCTCCCTTTAGATCATCTGTTTCTACTCGTTGTTTGGGAAATGCATTATGTAAACTGTGTTGATGGAATGAACTGAGTATTTTTGCTTCTAATGCTTCTCTTTCTGACTGAAAACTATCTTTAATCTCTTTATACGTTTCATAACTAAGTACGCCAATATCTTTGATTTCTTGAACTTCTTTCGGTTTACCACGTTTTGTGATTGTTTTACGGATAACATACACATAAAACATCTTATCACACTTCCAACAACGTTGAAAATAGTTGATTCCATCGTCAAGTTGAACAGATGTATTTTCATCAAGTATACTTCCAATGGTAAATTCTTCCATATAGTCTTCACCAGTTTTGATCTGAAAGGATAACGCCAGTTTATTACCAACTATATACTGATTGTAACATTCATCTTTGTCGCAAAAGCCTGTTACCTTTTTGTTGTAAATTCTAGTAGTTAATCCCATAGTATACTTTCGTTGTATTGTAATCTTTTGCGTATGTGAAAATCTATCACATAACCGTCACATAAGAATTCGCCCATTTTCCCATCTCCATTATTTGCGTATGTGAAAATCTATCACATAACCGTCACATAAGATATTGCCCATTTTCCCATCTCCATTATTTGCGTATGTGCAATTCTATCACATAACCGTCACATAAGAATTCGCCCATTTTCCCATCTCCATTGTGTGCGATTGTGCAATTCTATCACATAACCGTCACATAAGATTTTGCCCATTTTCCTATCTCCATTATTTGCGTATGTGAAAATCTATCACATAACCGTCACATAAGATTTTGCCCATTTTCCCATCTCCATTATTTGCGTATGTGAAAATCTATCACATAACCGTCACATAAGAATGTTAAGCCCAGTAAGGAATATATTTTGCATGTTTTCTTGATGAGTTATTAGGGTCTTCATTTTTAATCTTCCCCTCATCAATGGCATCTTTAATAATCCGGGAAGCAATAGCATAATTTCTATTTTCTATTTTAAATCTATCTCTCAAAGAAGCATTTGTCATTCTCTCTGCAGATACAAATTTTAAACATGCATGTTGGTAACAAGCAAGGATTTTTTCTTTTTTGTCTAATTCATTTAACTTTTTATAACTATATAATGTCATCTTTGTACGAACTTCGTCAATTAAAATAGACATTGGCGGTAATTGAAACAATTCTATATAGTTAATCACTTTATCCAAGCCACTACCTTTTTCTTCACAGAATCCCATTCTTCTCATCTTGTCGGCTAAATTGTCATTTCGAGATTTATACTCATCGATAAACCGGTCAGGTTGGATAAGTGGTTTGCCAGGATTTGAGATTTCAATTCTATCTGAATAAATTTCAACCATTGGAAATCCTTGTTCATTATAATCTTGGTGTATCAACATATTGACAATTAATTCCCTTAATGCAATTTCAGGATACATTTCTACATTATTTCGGATTACTTTACTTATCTCTTCATTAGAAGGTATTTGGCTTTTTATCCAATCTATTTCATCTTTTAAACTGATAGCATATCCTTTTTCAACAGTTCTTTCACGTTCAGTTGAAACCTTGCTTTTTCCCTTATATACTATAATTCGTAAAGATTTTCGATATAGTAAATCAAAATCCTTCAAATTCTTTGCAAAAAGAATTGCTCCTAAATTCGTTATCGAATATGGTGTAGATTTTATAACTAAATCTTCCGAAATCAATTTTTCTAATACCAATTCTTGACTTGTTGGGTATGGTATTTTCATCAAATTGAAATAACTTTCTGTACTTAACAGTTCAATGACTTCTGAAGCTGTAACATTTTCTTTGGCAATTGCTTTTTCAAATTGTTTAGCTCCTTTCAAAAAGAATGCTCTTAGTTTTTCAGGAAAATCATTGAGTTTTCTATTTGATGAACCTAATCGAACATATGCCTCTTTCATAAATTGCACAGGATATTGATTGGATGCAGGTATTTTGAATAATACTACCCGTTTATCATTATCCAATAGACATTCAAAATCTGCGATATTTATGCTTGGATGTAATCTTTGTTGTAACCAATGTTTTAAATTTTCTTTTTTTACCTTTTTAGTATCTGGATTAAATTCAGAACCGACTATCTGTTTACTTTCGTCAATTATCCCAAAAACAATATAACCATAATCTCTATCTAACAATCGTGCTGAATTTGCAATAGCAGAAATACACTTACCCAATTCTTCTTCACCATGAAAATTTTCTTTAAACTCCAAAGTTTCATTTTCATCTTTTTCTTTAACTAAAGTTAGTATCAACCGCATTAATTCATCATTCGTCATTATCTTCTATCTCCTGTGGGGTGTCGTCGAAGAGGGTGGCGTCCATTGGTCGGATGATGGATTCGATATATGCGATTTCTTCTTCCGTGAGACCGTATTTTTTATACAGCTTTTCGTCCGTCCATTCTTCTGTAAAGTCCTGCATTGGCACGAATTGAAATTTGTCTTTCGAAATATGTTGGGTTAAAAGAATAGTACCAACTAAAAATCTACAGAATTTAGTTTTAAGATAATTTGCTAAATTAAATGCCTCTTCTTTATTTTGAAATTTACCTATAACAAGATAAGTACCTGTACAAATTACATTTGGCATGAGAACTTCTACTTTAGAAAATATTCTTCTTTTTCCTTCTTTGTCAGGTTGTCCACCATGATCAAATGATCCTTCTGAAAGAAGCACTTTCCAATTTTTTATTAAATCTGAACCAGTTAATACTTCATTATAGTCTACATAAGTAATTCCTTTGCTGGTAACTAATGAAAGTGAATTTTCGAACTTATAATCTTTACCAATGAAATTGGTAGGAAATCCAAATGGATTTTTACTAGAAACTATTGATGAAAGAAATAAATTAGATTTATTAATGATTTTGTCAATTAAATCAAGAGATAAATTGTCTCTGACAAAAAGGTCAAATTTATTAAGCCTTCTCTGAGTAATGTTCTTGGATTGTTTGTTTACATTTATAACATTACATACTCCACTGAAGTTTTGATCTCTTAAAAAATAACAAATTCCACCAGCAATGTCTACTCCAGTAAAACAATCTCTAGAATCTGAAAAATCAACTAAGGTACTAATTTTATCATCATTTAACATATCATGTCTAAAATCATTTAAGCCCCTTCCTCCGCTATACCATTTTGCAGGTATAATCATACTTAAAAAACGTGGATTTAATTTCTTAGCTTGTTGTACAAATAAATGATACAATGGAATTGCTCCCTTTCCATTGTTACCACTTCCATCACTTAATTGATAGGGTGGGTTTCCGATGATGACGTCAAATTTCATATTGAAGAGTGTTTCTGGATTGTCTGTGTGGATAAATTGATAGGCATAGTTTTCGCGAGTGTCGTCACGTCCGTAGGTTTCTTTGTTGGCACCACAGAAGATACATTTGTCATTTTTGAAGGTATGTTCAATGCGGTTGTAAAGAATATTTCCCTGTTCATTGTCGCCAAAGTTAGTACAAAACGAATATTTTGGGTGGTTTGCTTTTTTGCTTCCGTAAAGCGACCTTCGAGAAAGTAACGACGTAAGGTCAGTAATGGCAATACCAAAAACTTGGTTTTGCAAAATATGATTGCGACGTTCTTGCTCATCAGGATAAATTGGTGCCAAACCAACCATCAAGCGTTTTGCAATTTCTCGCAAAAACACCCCAGTTTTACTAACTGGATCCAAAAACGTCGTTCGAGGGTCATTGAAAAGTTGTGGCGGAAGCAAATCCAACATTTGATTCACAATATGTGGCGGAGTAAAAACCTCGTCGTTACTCAAATTCGCCAAACACGTCAAAATATCAGGATTATAATTAATGGACAGATTCATTGGCTACCTCCAGATAATGACATAATGGGTATGTTCGAATGGGAGTAGGAATAAAGGCTTCTTCACCTAAATCGGAAAACAAATTATCACCTTCCATAGGCTGAGAACGCAACAACATATCAAGCGTAAAATCACGGCGTTGAACTTGCGTTGAGCTGACCAATGACCATTCCGAAAATATGATAGGTTTTGGAGTAGCTTCGGGCGTTTCCAAAGTCAGTGCATCACCCCACAAAATATTGAGATGCAACAAAAATTCTATAGCAATCAATTGTTCCTCTTTATACGTTTTTTTGTACAAAGCAGTATACCAATCAGTATACTGCTCCAAGAGTCTATTTCTACATTCTATCACATTATCCATCAAAATATCAATACCATACATCGATGACACTGCCAAAAACGAATATCGTTCGGCGTCAAATTGGTTGTTTTTGTACTTTCGTTCGACCACTGCCAGTTTTCGACGCAAAATTTCCACCAAAAAATTCCCAGTCCCACAAGCTGGTTCTAAAAACCGTGATTCGATACGTTCTGTTTCTTCTTTGACCAAATCCAACATTGCATTCACTTCGCGAGGTTGTGTAAACACCTCGCCGTGGTCAGCAACACGCTGTTTTGATTTAACAAATTGTTGTTCATTCTTCATCAAAATAGTATCGAACGAAAATGTTTTTTGTTTTGAAAAAAGCTATTGGGTGTTCTTCTTCAGAATGACCACCTACTCCAGCCCTCTCCCTCAAGGGGAGAGGGGTTAGAAGGAAAATTATTCTTCGTTACTTTTGGGTGGATTGACCACATCATCTAAAATTATTGGAGTTTTGATGTATGGATTGAATGATTTTTCTGGAGTAATTTGGTTTCGTTCATCATACTTTTTCCGCCACTCTAATTCTTTCCGACGCATTCTTACCCATTCTTTGGTATACTCTTCGTATTCTTCGTCGGTCATTGCTTTGATTCTTGCTACTGTTTCGGCACCCAAGATGTCCTCGTCCAAAAACATAAACATATCGGTTGCATAGCCATCAATAATTTGGCACATTTCGTAACTTTGTTCTTTTTCCATTGTCATTCCTTGTAATTACTGAAATAATAATTACAAATATACACCTCGAATAGTCAGTGAATGACAATGAAGAAGGAATTTAGAGAATTCTAGTAATATGATTTGCAACATTTTGATCATCCCAATATTTACCATGAGCTTTTAACGACATACTATTTGAAACTTTTAAATCAAAAATTGTTTGTTTGGTTTTAGATTTAGGGTCATTAAAAAATGGTTCTACCGGATACGAAAAGTAGTCATCATCATTATAAATATTATACCAAAATTGATTAAGTCCTTCAGTTAATGGTGAATTAGCATAACCGTGAGGAATTTCCCCAAATTTTGATAAATCTTGTTGTAAAAAAAGCCCAATAGGTGACCCTAAAGAAACAAAGTTTTCAAAATTTTTCTGAACTTCAGTTACAAAATCATCGAATTTTTTAATAGTATTTACTTTATTCGTTAGGTTCATTTTATTATATAACTCAAACTCTTCCACGGTCAAACCTTTTGATAGATAAGTTTTATATGATTTCCAAATTTTAGTATGATATAGTATATCATTGAATATAACTGAACCTAAAGAATGTGCGATTATAGTAAATGGTTTTGTTACATAAGGAACAATTGATTTAATATAATTTTCTCTTATTTTATTATCATGCATTGTAGTATAAGCTATTACATCCCCGATATAAAAATGTACAAAATTTCTTAATCTTGTTCCTATTTCTTTTCCAAGTTCTATGAGATCACTTACTCCACTTGCAGAAATAGGATCAGAATTGTAATTAGTATATGGAAAGATTCTATTAAAAATATTTAACTGCAAACGATCTGTTCCTATTGACCAGTTAATATCTTTTATAAAATTATAACGATTGTTTAGTTCAATATTATGAAATTCAAAATATCTTTTAGAAATTAAAGTATAAAGATTTAAGTAACTATTTTGATATTCACCCTCGCCCATACCATGAACGAAGATAAGATTTTTGTTTGCCATTGTCGTGCCTTTCTACGTATTTATATTAATGAGTGGATTGCTGCAAGAAGTTGTTTTGAAGAGTAGGGTTTTTGTAGGAAGAGTACTTTTGAGAATTCTTCAGTATGGTCGAATTTTTGTGTTATTCCCGAAACGGCAATGATTTTAAGGTCTGGATTGAGTTTTTTTGCAATTGAAATTGTTGTTTTACCATCCATAATAGGCATCATTGTGTCGACAATCATTAAAGTTATATTCGATAAATTTTGAGACAAAACTGTAATTCCTTCGGCACCATTTTCAGCAACATAAACTTTAAAACCAATAGATTCGAGTGTATATCGAGTAAAATCACGTATCATTTCTTCATCATCGACAACCAAAACTCCTAAGTTACTTACTGAAAATTCTTCTATTGTTTTATCATATTGTGATTGAACTTCATCCGTGGTTGTTTGTAAATAAATTCTAAAAGATGAACCTTTGCCAATTTCACTATAGACATCTATATATCCTTTGTGGCTTTTAACAATGTTTAGAACTGTAGAAAGCCCAAGACCTGTACCCGAACCAATTTCTTTGGTAGTGAAGAAAGGTTCAAATATTCTTGATTTCACATCTGGTGACATCCCCTCACCAGTATCAGATACAATGATAAGAATATAAACCCCTTTTTGTAAGCTCAAATGACGATATTCACGCTCATCATTGATAATAAATTTTTTGACTTCAATTTCTAATTTCCCACCATTAGGCATTGCATCTCTGGCGTTAACACATAAATTCAAAAGAACTTGATGTAATTGAGTTATATCTCCTAAAATATACGGTAAATCATCTTCAATGTGAGCAATGTATTGAATGTTTTTGGGGAAAGAAGATTGCACCAAAATAGAAATTTCTTTTACAAGAAGTTTCGCTTCAATTGCTGAATATGACCCTTCAACTCCACGTGAAAAATGCAACACTTGCTTAACCATTGTTGCACCTCGAAGAGTAGATGATTCAATAAGTTCTAATCGTTTCTGTAATGCTGGTTCATGAATTTGAGATTTTAGAATTTCAATACTTAGCAAAATGGGAGTAAGAACGTTATTGAGGTCGTGAGCAATTCCACCAGCCAAGGTTCCAATACTCTCCATTCTTTGGTTACGTAGTATGTGTTCGGAATTGCGTTTACTTTCCGTTATATCATAAATATATCCATGCCATACAATGGAACCATCATCAAGTAATTCAGGACGAGATTTTCCATGAACCCATCGAGTTTTCTTTTTTGGTAGTACTAACCTATATTCTAATTCCCAAACACCTAATGTATCTGCAGATTCATTGATAGTGTCAATGACTGATTGAACATCATCAGGGTGGGTTCTACTAATAAAAAGTTCTAAATCGACAGTATCACCCGAATCATAAATTTCATATAACTCTTCAATTCCTTTGCTAACGTACAAACATGCCATATTGCCATCTGTAAATCGAATAAATTGATATAACATACCGGGAAGACTATTCGTTAGTTTTCTCATTTTTTCGTTCATTTCCTGGAGTTGTATTTCTGCAATTTTGCGACTAGTGATGTCTGTTGTTGTTCCTACTATACGTAAAGCCTCACCTACTTCATTTCGTTCCACCACAGAACCTCTGTCCAACAACCATCTTTCTTGTTTTGATTCAATATGGATGACTCTATGTTCATGATAAAAATCAGGATTATTACTGTATGATTCTAAAATTGCATTTTTAAAATCTTCTCTATCTTTAGGATGATAAAATTGCAAAAACTCATTGAATGTAAAAATTTCTTCAGATGATGATGAACCGAATAAGAAATATAGGTGTGGACTTAAAAGTACATGATCATTAATAATATCCCAATCCCAAATACCCAAACTTGTTAATGAATATACTTTTGCGACTCTTTCCTCTTGAAATTTTAATGTAGATTCAATTGTTTTAAGTTTGGTAACATCTTTAGAATTAATGACAATTGAACGTAAAATGGGGTTATCTAACTGATTATTGACAACAGATTCTAAACGAAGGTAATCACCTTTTTTTGTGAGAATTCTAAACTCTAAGGTTGGACTGTAATTTTTGGAAGTTTTTACTTTTTGAAATTCACCTAATACAAAATACAAATCTTCAGGATGAATATACTTTATGAATGATTTACCTTGTAGTTCTCCTTCTTCATATCCGTGTAGATTTTTCATAGTCGGAGAAGAGTAGACAAATTCGGATTTTTCGTTTATTAATGTTAACATGTGTGAAGAAACAAGCAAGGTTTCTTGAAAAATTCTTTTTTCCTTTATAATCCGAATATATTCAACTAAAGTATTTATAGCGGAACAAATGTCAAAGAAAATTTCTTTTTTTGATTGGTATGTTTTGATTATTCTCCATAATTTTACTGGTATGGTATCCAGTATTGATAAATCTTCCGGCGAACTAACAACTAATATGATTGGAATTTTGAGCGTATTTACATTAGAACAAAATTCCATTACTTCTTGTGATGTAACTTCAGTTTGTTGATATTCAAAAAAAACGGAATCAATGTTTGGAAAGTGTTTTTCAATAGGAAAATCAGAAATTGATTTGATAGAGTTTGAGCTTAACTCAATTTTTTGGTTCAATTTGGGTAATACAAACTCAAATTGCAAATTCGAAAGAAATTGTTCGTTCTTAGAAATGAAATAAACATTTAACTTCATTTTAGACCTCTCAAAAGAATGGTTTTTGATTGAAGGAGACGAACTCAAAAACCGAATATATATTTTTTTTTAATTCTGTATCGATGCAAGTTACCACATTAAAAGTAATAATGCAAATACAATTAGTTTTCTCATACTTTTTAAGTAAATTTTTATCTTGTAGTATTTTCAAATTCATTTTAGCAGATTTTGTACTGCAGAAATAAATTGAGAAGTTGTATATGGTTTTTGTAAAAATACTACATTGTTAAAACAAGCATCTTCGTCAAAAGTATGATAAACCCCGCTTACTGCTAAACATGGAATTGTAGGATATTCAGAACGAATAGTTTTAATGATTTCTTTTCCATCAGGCCCAGGAAGAATCATATCAATGATTAACAAAGAAATCTGATTCTTTTTTTGGTTAAAGATATTTAAGGCATCGTTGAAATCACATGCTGTAAATACCGTAAATCCTAAAGGTTCTAAAGCCAGGGTTGAAAATTCACGAATAGCATCTTCATCATCGACGACTAAAATTCCAGTATCTGTTTTAGCTGTAGTATGTATTTGTTCAATATGGTGTTCTTCATTATTATGAGAGACTATTGGAAAATAAATATCGAAAGTCGTTCCTTTTCCTTCTTCGGAGGAAAGATCTATTGTAGCCTTATGGCTTTTAACAATTGACATCACTGTGGAAAGTCCAATACCTGTACCTCTACCAATTTCTTTGGTGGTAAAGAATGGTTCGAAGACTTTTTCACGAACTTCTTTTGGCATTCCTGTTCCAGTATCTGAAACAGACAATTGAATATATTCTTCTTCTTGAAGTCCCAAATAGGAAAATTTACCTTCATGAGAATTAGTTATTTTCTTTATACTTATAGAAATCAATCCACCTTCAGGCATTGCATCACGAGCGTTCACACATAAATTGAGCAACACTTGATGTAATTGAGTATAATCACCAACTATATCGGGAATATTTTGTTCAATCATAATAGAATGGTGAATGTTCTTTGGGAAGGTTGATGTCATAATCATGACCATTTCGTCAGTTAGCTTTGTTAATGGAATTGAAGTTCGCTCACCCTCAACACCCCTTGAAAAATGGAGAACTTGTTTGATGAGTTCTGCACCTCGTTTGGTGGAATTTTCAATTAGTTCTAATCGACGTAGAAACTTATCATCTTTCGTTTGAAGTTTGAGAATTTCAATACTAAGTAATATTGGAGTAAGTACATTGTTTAAATCATGGGCAATCCCACCAGCAAGTGTACCGATCGATTCCATACGTTGGTTTCGCAAGAACACTTCTTCAATTTGCTTTTTCTCTGTAACATCAACAACAGATGCATAAATACACAACGGTGAACCATCTGGAGCTTTCACTAAGGTTGCAACAATATTAGCAAAAAACACTTTTGAATTATTAATACACTTAGCATCTAATTCGCCAGTCCATGAATCATCAATGAGAAGATGGGTAAGAATCGCGAATCCAGATTTTCTTTCAACAAATAAATCTGACAAATTTACACGTTTATTCAAATTATTTTCTTCAAACCCCCACATGGTTTTGAAGGCTGTATTGGAGTAGGTTATAAATCCTTCAAGGTCAAATATGACATTTCCATTTATGGAGTTTTCTATGACAGTATCTTTAATTGTCAATTGCTCTTCGATTTGTTTTCGTTCAGTAGTATCACTCAGATAACCATGCCATAAAATTGTACCATCTGCTAAAACCTCAGGTTTAGAAATACCATTTCGCCATTGCACTCCTTTATCTGGTATAATTACTCGAAATTCTTCTTCCCAAATAGAGAGAGTTTCTGCAGATTCGTTAATACTTTCAATTACATTTTGTAAATCTTCTGGGTGAATTGTAGAGAGACTATCTTTTAATTTGATAGGAGTTGATGAGAATTCTACATTCAACATTTCTTTTGCCGATGAACTCATATACGGAAATGTATATTCTCCATCGATACTTCGATGGAATTGATACAATAACCCTGGGATATTATTTGAAAGCTTATTAAGATTTTCGTGACTTTTTCGTAATTCCAATTCGTAGGTTTTTCGTTTAGTAATATCAGTAGAGGTACCTATAATACGTGTAGGTTGGCTAATGAGATTTCGTTCTACAACAGCTCCTCTATGCAATATCCAAACAGTTTCGTTTGTATCGTTTGAATAGAGTAGATGTTCAAAATAGAATGTATCATTTTGACTATAACTTTCTTTTATGGCAATTTGGAATTGTTCTCGTTGAAAAGTATCAAAAAATGATAAATATTCTTCGAATGTATAGTCTGTTTTCTCATCTACAATTTTAAAAAGATTGTACATTTGTTCATTGAATACAACGGTGTCTTTTATAATATTATAATCCCAAATACCTAATCCAGTTAGTGTGAACATTTTAGATATTCGTTGTTCTTCTAATTTCAAATTGTTTTCAACGGATTTGAATTCTGTAATATCTTTTGAATTTACAATTATTGCTCGAATATCTGGATTTTGAAGTTGGTTATTTGCTTGAGCTTCTAATGTTACATAATGACCCATTTTCGTTTTCAAACGAAACTCAATTCGTGGATTATATGTCGAAGATTGCAATGTTTTTTGAAATTCACTCATCACTATTGGCAAATCATCTGGATGAATGAAATTGATAAATGACTTACCTTTGAGTTCACCTTCTTCATAACCATGAAGATGTTTCATAGAGGGTGAAGAATAAATAAACTCAGATTTTTCGTTTATTAATGTGAAAAGATTAGTTACTTCATTGATGATTTCTCTGTATCGTAAAGTGGATTTGGTTGATTCAAACAAAAAGGTTGATGTTTTGAAGAAACATTCTAACGTTTTTTGGATTAGTTCTTTCGGTTGAAAAAGATACAGTATCTGACAAATAGTAAATGGATATTCAGAAAAATCAATCGTTTCATTCATATCTCTTTGTATATAACAAACAGGTACTTGAAATTCTTTTTGAAATTGAACAAATAAAGTTATGTCTTGAAAACTCTGTAAAAACGAGGAGTCAATAAAACATACTTTTGGATACTGTAAGTTTGAAGAATGTTCAATGAAAGAAAAATCTCTGCATAATTCTACAGAAAATTCTAATTCATTGGATAATTCATGTAAATGATTAAAGCAAACTTCATTCTCCGAGATACAAAAAGACTTCATTACCATAGTGATTACTAATGAAATTTTAACATAACTGCATTACAAATATACAAACAATATCTAATTAGTCTTATTTTTTTTCACTTAATCAAAATTTTATACATATTACCACCCAGGGTATCGTTCCCAATAAGAATCTAATTCACGTGGATTATTATAGGAATTGAAGCGGTAATACGTTTTTTCTATAATATCTTTTGATATTGATTCGATTATTGTTGAACCAATAAGATTGTCAATCCATTTTTGAGGAATTGTTTTTATTCCTAACCAAACTCCCAAAAGTTGCCCAACCATAGAGCCTGTTGTATCCGAATCTCCTGAATGATTTACAGCAGCAAGAACTCCATTTTCAAAATTATTTTCATATACCAAACTTACAAAAACAGTTATTGCCAATGCTTCCTCTGCCACCCATCCACCACCTAATTGTTCAATACATTCTTGAACAGTGAGTGAAATTGACCCATCTTTATATTCCTTTGCTAATTGAATTGCTTCTTGGAGAATTTCAATAATCTCTTCGCAATCAAAATTTGATTCATTTCGAACTAAAGAAATAGTTTTCATTACACTATCTATAATTGTGTCACCTTCAAAACAATTCCAAATTATCTCGGCAAAAAATCCGGCAGTTAGATATCCTAAAGGATGAGTATGTGTTAGTGCTGCAATTTGAATAGCAGTTGAAAATGGATTTGGTGAAAAAAATGCAACTGGTGCTACACGCATTATTCCCCCTGTACCTTTTGAATCATTGATTTTGTAATCTAATGAGCCTAATTCTCTGTCAATTCGTACATCTCTTCGAAGTGATGCAAGACAAGTTAAACCAGGAGCTCTCCGTTTATGAAGAAGGGGTTCATTTATAAGCCAACCATTATTTTTAGGTGAAATTTTCTCATAATAAATGCTCTTGACAATCTCACCTTGGGTATACATCCATCGTTGGTATGCATGGTACATCACCAATTCTAAGGAAGAAATTCCTTTACATCTTCCTCGAATAATAAAGCGTATTAATCCTTCGATTGTAAATAAAGTCAATTGGGTATCATCAGTAAATTCACCAAAACCATTAGAATGCTCTACATAACCATCAATTCCATCTTTTCCATATTTTTGTACAATTGATTCATACGATGCAAATTCGATAGGTGCACCCAAAGCATCTCCAATCGCTCCACCAAAAATACAACCTCGAATCTTACTATTTCTGTTTTCATCGTTCATTTTCTATTCCTAAAGCTTTAAAAGAACAAATATATTGGTAACTATGTCAGAATATGTCGTTGAAGAATCACAATCATCAAAAAAAGTTATATTATGACAACTATGATGAGAAAAATACTGTATGTAACTATATCACTCTGTATTTCAAGCGTAATTATTGGACTTTTTTCTGCATGGTTCCTTTCTACGCTTGAATATACGACAACTACCTTTGGTAAATACCCTTTGTTACTTTGGGGTTTACCGATAGTTGGATTGTTAGTTGGTGTCATTTATGACAAATTTGGAAAGGAAGCAAACTATGGCACGAATCATATAATAAACAGTAGTCGAGAGATAAATACTATCATTCCTTTTCGAATGGCACCGTTTGTCTTTTTCGGTACATTGCTTTCGCATCTTGTGGGAGCATCTGCAGGTCGTGAAGGAACTGCAGTGCAAGTTGGTGGTGTGATTGGTGAACAGATTCGAAAATGGTTGAATGTGGATGATAGTTTCAAATCATTGTTTCTGATGTGCGGAATTGCTGCAGGGTTTTCCAGTGTATTTGGTTTGCCATTTGCAGGTGGTGTTTTTGCTGTAGAATTGTGTTTCAGTAAAATTACAAAACGATGGTATCTAATACCCATTTTTTGTTGTGCCGTTGTTTCCCATTGGGTTTGCATACAAACAGGAATTCATCATCTTTCTTTACCAACTATTTTAATTCCGACAGTAACCATTCATACGATAATATATATAGTTGTTGTAGCAATTGCTTGTTTATTGGTAGGCTTCCTTTTTGTATATTCAACAAAACAAATTTCTTCAATACTAACTACCTCAATTACCTATAAACCACTTCATCCATTCATCGGAGGAATTGTACTATTGATAGGATACCATTTAGTGGGAGATATGAAATTCGCAGGATTGGGAATTGAAACCATAACAAATGGCTTTACGTTACCACAAGGAAATACAGATTTTTTCCTCAAACTACTTTTTACATCAATAACTGTTGGAAGTGGATTCAAAGGTGGAGAGGTTACACCCTTATTCTTTATCGGAGTAACCATGGCTACATTCTTACTGCTGTTCATCCCATTGCCATTATCATTCATGGCAACACTTTGTTTTGTTGGTGTTTTTTCTGCTGCTACAAAATTGCCCATAGCTTCTTTTGTTATGGGAATAGAACTCTTTGGGTTCGAAATAGGTCTATATATCCTAATAGTAACTCTTGTAACAGGATCTATACAGAAGAAACAATCTATCTATGCTTGATATTCCTTCATCAAGTAATAACAATTTTAGTATGATATTGTACATAAAACAACGATTCTTTCGTTTATTCAGGAAAAATGCGTATATTTGTAATCGTACTAAAACTAAAAATACTGTGAAAAAACAACTATTCTTCTTCTTTGTTCTTTTAGGATTTGCAAGCATTTCATTGTTTGCACAATCGGAAGATACAACGTTAAACAACTTAGATTTCGAAGAAATCGCACCCGAAAAAGAAACTCGTCCTCCATATTTTGCTATTGGTGGTGGTTATACAATTTCCTTTTGGTTTCCAACATACACGGATATTCAATCTAAAGCAAGTGAGTTTGGGTTTACCAAAGAATTTTCTTCGCCTTTATTGGTAAATGGCTTTCAATTTTTTTCTGGTGTTGGTTTTATTGAAAATCTTCGTGCAGGAATCTATTCTAATGGTGGTGCCTCTACAATAAGCCGTACATTGGGTGGTGACTCTGGTTCAGCAGAAATGCAATATCAAGTTGGCTCAACAGGCATTACATTGGATTATGCAATCGTTCCTACGAAAGGCTTAGCAATTTTACCAGGAGTTGCAGTTGGTTTGGGTTCAGTAAACATCCAACATAGAACTTCTCCAAAAGATGTGACATGGCCTAATTTCCAACCGTCAACCTCTTCAGCTCAAACAATTGGTGCAACAGCAATATATCTTCAACCGAATTTGAATATTGAATATTCGTTCACTTCATTTTCAATGATTCGTTTGAATGCAGGATATAACCTAACATTTTTGCAAGATTTCAAAAACAATGGGCTTGGTGTCGTTTCAGGAGTACCTTCAGGTATTAATGGAAATGCACTAACAGGTTCATTAGGAATATTTATAGGATTATTTAATTAATCACTGGGATTGTAGCTCAACGGTTAGAGCAGCGGACTCATAATCCGTTGGCTGGGGGTTCAAATCCCTCCAGTCCCACCACAAACGAAAGCCCCAATTTGGGGCTTTTTTTATGTTTTATATGTTCTACTCTTTTAGATTGGTGCTCGAAGTTTGGATTTTAATTCTGGATTTCCCACTTGTTAGGATTGTCATGGTCACTATCGGAACCTTTAGTTGTCGTGTGGAGAGTCTGGGTTCCCCTCTTGAGGGGTGCCATGAAATGGCGGGGTGGAATTTTGTCAATCATCCCTCTCACCCCAGCACTCTCTTTCTTGTGGGATAGGGAGATTTTTGTCTTTTCGTAGAGACAGGGCATGCCATCTCTCTACCGTTTATTGGTCAAGCCCTGAAATAATTGAATTCAAAACTTATACAATATCGAAACTAAGGCAGACATTGTTCGGAGTAAACCCTCTTCTTCAGTTCCCCAATGGCGAATTTGTTCACATTGTTCGCAACAAAGAATTGCTACCTTTTCAGAATTGTTAAAGACTATATGGTCTAAGAGAGAGTAAATATCTAAAGGTTCAAAATAGTATTCATTAAAGACAGAGGTAATATTGTTGTTTCGTGCATCGGATGCAACAATTGAACCATCACGTAATATTGATTCGAAATAAATTGGAGCGATAGCACTTTGTATTATTGCCCCTTCGCTGAATTCTTTGGAGCGAGTATCATATAAACTAACGCATCGAATTTGTTTAAAATCATTTTCAAAATTCCATATACTTGCTCTGGTAACATTCAAAATTCTACAAATAGAACTACAGATTTCATTTTCAACAGTGGTTCTGTCAATTTCTTTGTTGGTATATTTCAACATTAACGCTTTAAGTTGATTCATTCCGTTTCCCCTAAGTAGTAGTAATTAATTTGTACGTACGATTACTGTGGATGTTCCATTCCCAATGGGTTGAACGACTATTTGTGTAGAAATTCTTTCTTTCAATTGTTCTACATGGGAAATTATACCAATTTTTCTGCCTTTTTGTTGCAAATTTTCTAATGTCTGCATTACCATTTCCAATGTTTGCGAATCTAAAGTTCCGAATCCTTCATCTAAAAACAACGATTCCACTTCTGTTGTGCTTGAAATCATCGTTGCAATTCCCAAAGCCATAGACAAAGATACTAAAAAAGTCTCACCGCCGGATAATGTTGATACTTGACGTAGCTTTCCAAAGTTGTCATTGTCTTGAATAAGCAAATCTAACGACTGATTGTTACCCTCATTATCGGATGAAAATAGTGAAACAGAATATCTATTCGAAAATTCCTTTAAATGAAGATTGGTGTACTCCAATAAACGTGACAAAGTAATTCTTTGAACTATTCGTTGATATTTTTTACCATCATTTGAGCCAATAAACAAGTTTAACTTATTCCATCGATTCGTAACGTTCTTTTGCTGTTCGTATTCAGATTTATACTGAGCATAGTGCACTTTTCGTTCTTCATTTTGTTGAAATAAAAGGTTTTTTGCCCCTAATTCTTGAGTGACTATGCTTTGTTGAGTGTCTATTTCACTTAACTGAGAAGAGAGTTCTTCAATAGTTTCAGATGGTTTTGATTGTATTGCTTGTTCTAATTCTGATGTTGTTAGAAGTTTTTCATGATTAAGATTGGAAAGGCTTTGTTTGAAGGTCGAAACTTCATTTTTCTTGACTTGAATCGTTGTATCATCCATTGCTGCAGTATAAATCTCCTCTTCAGATACAAAATTATAAGTGTTTTCCAATAACGATTTTTTCGACGTTAATTCCTCAATTGCAGGTACAATGTAGAATGTTATATCTTTTTGAATAGTGGAAATAGCATTTTTTATGTCATTGAGAACAGTTGTTTTTACTTGATGTTGTTTTTCAAAAGTTTGTAATTTCGTAAACGAAGTTTGTAGTTCCTTATGGGCGACTTGATGTTGATTTTCAATATTTTCCTCCCCAAAAAGCTTCGCTTTTTCCTCTACAGCAGAAGCAAGTGCTGATTTATTCTTCTTAATTTGAGAATGGAATTCTGTAATCTTTTGAATTAATTTGGTGTTTTCTTCTTTAAGTAGATTGTTTTTTGAAGTATTCACTGCAATAGCTTGTTGCATTGAGCTAAGGGTGTTTTTCAGAGAATTGTAGTTTGCAAACATTGTTTCAACTTCTTTGATAAAAACTTCTGTAGATAGTTCGTTAGAAATCGGGTAAATTTGTTTTATGCTTTGTATTGAATTTGATATTTGTTCAATTTCATTATCCTTACTTTTAATTTCTAATTGATTACCTGTAATTAAATCTTGAAATTTTACAATTTCGAGAGTGTTTTTTTTGATTTGTTCTAAATCACTATCAATTTGAAATTGTAAATACTTGTTATTATCTCTGGCAAGTAATTCAGTTTGAATTGTAGCGAAAGTATCATTATCAATGGGATATGGGAGTTGTTGAAGTTCTACTGTTGATTTGTGTATCTCTTCGTTTATTGATGAAATATCTTTTCTGGTTGTTTCTATAGAATTTGAGTATTGTTGTTGAAGTTGCTCCTCGTTATGAAGTAGTTTTTGTAGTGAAGATTTTGATGATTCTAATTCAGATTGTTGAATTTTGAGTGATGAGATTTGTTTGTTTACTGAGTCGTCTGTTAGATGATTATCATCAAAAGAATGCTCTAAAGAACCGCATAATGGGCATGGTTGACCTTCTATTAGTTGTGTACGGTACTCTTGTAATTTTACTTCTAACGATAGTTGAGAAATTTCGTTAGCAACAATCGTAATTCTCTCATTTGTAGTATCAAATTCACGTGCTGTTTTTTCATACACTTCGTTAGATTTTTTTAAAGATTCAGTTATTAACATTAATGAATCTTCGAGTTCAATTTTTGCCGTATTCTTCGATTGTAATACTTCAAACGTTGAACAAAAATCTTTCAATTGTTCATAAATGAACTTACTGGAGTCAGAATAGATTGTATGAGGAAGTTTTTTTCTTTCATTCTCGAGAATAGTGTGCTCTTTTTGTTGAGATTCTAATAGGTTTTCGTTTATTTCTTGAGTAAATTTTGTAATTGATTCTTGCAAACTTATCCGTTCCGCATGAAGTCGTATAATCTGCTTTTGTGAGGAGGATATTTGTTCAATATGTACAAGTGCAGTTTCTAAGTATAACTGTTGTTGTAAATGTTCCTCAATTTCACTTGAAGTTGTTACATTTTTGGAAATTTCTTCCTTTAAATTGTAAGTAGTATTTTCATTATTGGTGAATTCTTCTTGAAGTTTTAAGGATTCTTTTTCTTCACGTTGAATAGTTTCCGTTAACGTGTTGATATTAGTAACTAAATCTCGATAATTTGGTAATTTATCGTACAATTGTTTTACCATTTTCTGAAGTTCAGAATTCGAAGTTCGTATTTTTTCAAGTTCTTGATTTGAACGTTCTAATTCAATCTCATGTTCAATTTTTTCACGCTCTTTATTTTGTATTTCTCCCTTTTTTAGTTCTAAATTAGTTGATAGTTTCTTGATATTATGTAGGATAGTGAGAATCTCATTTGCGTTTTGAGCACGAGAAATTGCAATTTCGGTCATTTCAATATGTTCATTTTGCAATAGAAGTTCTTTTAGTTGAGCCTCAATAGATTGTACTTTTAAAGTTAATTCTGATATCCTACGAAGTTGCTGCTGTTTATCTTTTATACGTTCAATTTCTATTTTCTGATGTTCAATTAGCGTAGAAAGTTGATTGATTTCTTCAAGAAGATTCTGCTCATGTTCCTGATTCATCGGTTCAAAGTTACCAATGGCATCAAAAATTTTACGAAGCTTGTTTTCTTCATTCTTATTTCGCTCAAATACAAATTGCGAAAATTCTCGATACTTTTTGGTATCGGTAATTTTTTCAAATAGTTCGATTTTTACATCATCTTTGGCATGAAGAAAATTTGCGAAATCACCTTGGGGTAATATGATTGTTTTAGTAAACTGTTCAAAATCCAAACCCAAAATTTCTGTAGTTTTTTGAATTACGTCAGTTTTTTTTGAGGAAAGAATCTCATTGGTTTTTACTAATGATAATTGCATTTCAGATTGTTGCAAAGCACCATCGAGTTTGTCACGAGATCGGTTGATTTTCCATACATTCCTATATTCGGTACCATCTTTTTCATATTCTACTTCAACAATAGCATTACTTGCTAATGAGGATAAAAAGTTGTTGGTACTTTTTTCTCGAGAGTACTTATTGTACAATGCAACGGTGATTGCATCTAAAAGAGTAGATTTTCCCGCCCCAGTACTTCCTGTGATAAGAAACAAACTATGTTGTGACAATGGTGAAGTCGTAAAGTCAAGCGTAAATAGTTTATCAGAACGAAATGAGGCGATATTTTTGAATGAAAGACGTAATATTCTCATTATTTCCCCTCCTTGTTGAATTCTTGAAATTGTCCTAATGCTTCTGCAAATGTAGTTAATAAATCTTTTTGATCTTCTTCAGTTACGTTTGTCTTCGACTGTTCTAAAGTCATCACAAACATTTCCATTTCAGTAAATGAAGAGATATCTTTCGTTGGTATGGCATCTGCAAATTGTTTGTTTGGTTCAGTAAATATATGGGTAAATTTTAATATGCTTGCATTATGGTTTTGAGCAATTGTTTGCAATTCTACTTTAATTGAATCAGTAACAATGAAATCTTTACATTCACATTCTATCCAAGTAGGGGACAAAGTGCTTTCAACATCTAAAGACGTTAGTAATTGCTGCTCAAATTCGTCAAAATTACGAATGGAAATTCTTAATAACATTCGAAATCTTGGTATAGAAACTTGTGTAGTTTGAATAGAATTATCAATGATTTCAACAATGGTAATTGAATGATGGTAATTGACTTCTTGAAACGATAGTGGTATTGGTGAACCGGCGTAACGTGTGAGAACGCCACCATTGATTTGTTGAGGTTTATGCAAATGCCCCAATGCAACATAGGAAATTTCTGAAGGAAGATTCGTAGTATGCAATTCACCAAAATTCTGCCGATGGATTGGACGTTCAGATTGAGATTCTGTCATTTCACCTTTATGAGCAACTAAATGACCTGTGAGAATAATTGGAACTTTCTTTGGATTGTTTTGTTGTGCCTTATGGAATGCTTCTATATAGTATGATTCAATAGCATTCCGAAGTCTTTCTTTTGTCTCGTCAATATTCTCATCTTGTTTGTACAACATCAAATCTTGATCTCGTAAGTATGGAATAGGACTACAAATCGCACAAGTTTCACCCAATGAATTTTTTATTTCAATAGGTTGTTGAAACTTTTGTGCAGTAGTGATGACAAAAATTTGTAAGTTTGCTAATAGTGAAGCTGAATGTTGCAGCATCATAGGTGAATCGTGATTACCAGCGATAATTATAGTCGTTTTACAATTAGTCCTTTGAAGTTTTGACAAAAAGGTAAAATATAATTCTCTCGAGCTATTCGTAGGATTTCCAACGTCAAATACATCACCGGTGTGAAGAAGGCAATCTATTTGTTCTTTTTGAATAACTTCGAAAAGCCAATCCAAAAAGTGAGAATGCTCCTCATCTCTACTTTGAAAATGTAGGGTTTGACCAAGATGCCAATCAGAAGTATGAAGAATTTTCATTGTTTACAGTATATTTGCAATAATATGAATAGCAAATATACAATCCATATCGACAACAACTGACTATAGATAGCATGAAAAAAACAATTCGTGAAAAATTTTGTAAATATAAACTGAGATTAGTATCTATCTTTAAGTTCATTTTGTTGTTTGTCGTATCCACTTCTCTATCAACTGCACAAACAAGAAATATTGAAGAATTAGGAGAATTGGATGTTATGGCACTCCATCAATTAGCATTGCAAGATGAAACAACACCATTACAATTGTTTTTACATTGTACAAAATTAGGAATAATTGATCATTTGCTCACACAAGGTTCGGTTTTAAGTGAAAACGTAAAACCCGAATATGTGCTTTTTTTTGATGGTTCCACACAAAAAAATATATCATCTATTATAAATACAACTACTCAAAAAGAAGTACAACAACTTACACAAGGAAATTTATTAGCGGTAATTGTCTTTGAAGACTCGCCTAATGAACGATATAATCTTCAACTAACATCGAAAAGTAGTGGTAAAAATGGAACATCGTGGGTACAATTAACAAATGTTACACAGGTTCACACAAATGGAAGTCCAGCATTTACTTATCTTATTCATCCAAAAACATCAACAACTACATTGCCAAATTACTATGCGAGAATTGAATTTTTTCGCTATAACGACCCACCTGTAGATATTGAATATACAGTGGTAGAAGTTCCTGGTTATAGTCCTCACTTTAACAATTTTGGGGTTGGAGTTAGTTATGTTTGGACTCGCCAACCTGTCACATCATTTGAATTTAATTCTCAAACCTTAGCAACGACTGCAACTCGAGAACCAAGAAATGAATTTAGAGGCGATGGAATGATTTCTTTGCAAGTCTTTCCAGATAATGATCCTCGTCAACCAAGTAGATTTCCTTGGGAACGTAGGTTCTATCATGATTTATTATCAAGATTTGGTTTTCAAGCTTCTATGGGATTCACTCGATTCCCAACCTATTTTGACCATTGGTTTGTAGGTGGAACTTTCAAATTATATCATAAGTTGTATTTGTATTCTGGAGTATCTTTTGTCCAATTACCCATAGTTAATACTCCAACAATATTAACAGGAAATCAACTTATTAATCCTGATCAATATATGCGAGGAGAGTACGAACAACTATTTTTTATGGGATTATCAGTACCAATTTTTGAATTCTAAGTAAAAAAATGGTATATTAGAGTAATTATAATTGATAGTATAGCATTTGGGTGTAAGCTATGAATACTTCTTCAGATGTAGTAACAAATAACATACGAGTTCGAGTCATCCCATCCTATATCCCCAAAAAGGATTCTGAGGATTCGGGACAGTATTACTTTAGCTATCATGTAGTTATCTCCAATGAAGGGAATCAGTGGGTAAAGTTGCTTTCTCGTCAATGGAATATTATTAATTCAGAGGGTGATAAGGAAGTTATTTCGGGCGAAGGTGTTGTGGGGTATTTCCCTGAATTAGAGCCAAATACTTCTTTTTCTTATACGAGCTATTGTCCAATCGATTCTGATTGGGGGACAATGGAAGGTTCGTTTTCTTTTATTACCAAGGATGGGACAATTTTTCAAGCTGAAATTGGAAGATTTTATTTGATTGTTCCTGACTTGTTGTCAAAATAATAATGGAATTTACCTACGTATTTTTACCCAAATTGATAATGTATCGAGATTAACAATCCTTAAAAAGTGTACATTTTAATTCTTTAAATGAAATTTCATAAAAACAATATTCCAAAAAACCAATGAAGTTATTAATAATTGGCTATATCGTTACATTTCTATCGATAACTGTAACAGCCTATTCACAACAAACACAAGCACCCGATGACAAAAAAGAACATATTGCTCATCGTGCTGGTGATAAAAAAATGAAATCAGGAGATCCTGCTGGAGCATTAGTAGAATATACAAAGGCAGTACAAGCCAATTCGAAATATGCTCCTGGTTATGCATCTCGGGGAATTGCGTATTTGGCTCAATCAAAATTCGAAGATGCCATACGAGATTTTAATAAAGTGGAAGAATTAAAAAATTCTGAAATAATGAATGATCCTCGATTTTTGTATAATTTTGGCTCAGCCTTAGTACGTACAAATAATCAGCAAGAAGCACTGGAAAAATATTCTCGAGCAATTGCTCTTATTACGGGCAAACCTGATTCTGACCATAAAAATCTATTGACAGATATTTACACTAATCGTGGTCAAATCTATTTATCAACAGAACAATATGAAATGGCAATTGCAAATTTTGATTCTGCAATTAGCACAAAACAAAGAGTTGAAATGCCCCACTTTTACTCAGGAAATGCTTACTATGCTTTAGCAACAAAAGCAATTGTAAGTGAGGAAACTAAAAGTAAAGGTTTAGAATATTCAAAAAAATCAATAGATAGCTATACTTCAGCAATTACTTCAAATTCGAAAAATTATTTTGCGTTTAATAATCGTGGGATGGCTAAAATTATATCGAATGTAGACCATACTATTGAGGTAAATAAATCTGCTATTGAAGATTTTAAATCAGCGATTGCTCTCAAAGGAAATGAAAGAGATTTCTATTTAAATGCTGCATTCGCCTTGGAAGACATCGTCTATAGAATTGATGATGAGTATTTACGAAAAAGTTACAAATCTGAAATGATTGGCTTTTACAAAAAAGCTGCAGATATGGATTCTGACGTAGCTAAAGAATGGTTGAAAGCGAATAATTCAAATTAAGTGAAAACGAAGAATTTTTAAGAAAATTCTGAGGCTTCGCAATACAAATAAACGATTTTTTCGAGTAAGAGAACATCTTCATGAGAAAATCGTTTTTTTATTGGAGAATCAATGTCAAAAACACCGATGAGGACATTGTTTTTGATAATTGGTATGACAATTTCTGAATTACTATCGCTATCACAAGCAATATGACCTTCGAATAAATGAACATCATCTACTACAATAGTTTGAGCAGTCAAAGCGACCGTACCACAAACACCTTTACCGAATGGAATGCGAATACAAGCAGGTTTTCCTTGGAATGGGCCTAATACTAATTCTTTCGATGAAGAAGAGGTATCGATAAAGTAAAAGCCTACCCAATTAACATCTGTCAAGGAATGAAACACACAGGAAGCTATATTTGCTGCATTGGCGATATAATTACGTTCACCTGCTAATAGTGCTGAACAGTTAACTTGTAATTGTTGTAATTGGAATTGGAAAGATGAAAAGGACATTGGTGAAGATAGTGTGATTTATTAGTTAGGAAGTAACGATTTATAACTTTTTAGAATAGTCTTCTAAAAATTTTACTTCAACTTCAGAAAGTGAATCTTTACCTTGAATAGAGATTTTATCCAAGATTTGATTTAGTCTCGATTCCTCATCCATCAATTCTATGGTTACTTCTTCAGGATGAGCAGTTCGTTCTGCAGAATTAGCCAATTGATACCGCGAAACAAAAACAGATTCTTCTTGGGAAGTTTCTTGAAACACTTGAAATTTCGAAGGAGTGTAGGGTTGTTCTTGAATGTATTGTTGATTAGAAACTACTGAAAGTGCCAATCGTTTGTAAGAAGTATAAAACGCTACAAATACCCCAGAAAGCAAGGACAATCCATGTTGTGTCAAAATCTGAAACAATACTGACGAGCTGATATTTGCACTTAATGAAAGTATGTTAGGTACAAGCGATATCACTAACAAAATGCCAGAAAGATGTAAAAGTCGTAGAGAAAAGAAACCAAAAATTGGAACGGGTATTCTTGGAAACGTAAATGATATAATTGCTAACGTAAAACTGGTAAACACTGTTACACCATGTAATGGTATATTTGGATTGTGAAAGAACGTATAGTGAATTAACGCTTGAGCAATTAACAATGAACTAAAAAGAATGATTATTTTCTTAGAAGTAAAAATTCGTTCTAAATAGGTAGAAAGAAAATAAAAGGTAAACCCAAAAGAAAACATTTCAAATCCATTACTCACACCAAGAGGGTAAGTAAAAATTCTCCAAGGCTCTTGTAATAGCGTAGATGGAAGTAGTTGCAACCAAGAAGTACTGACGCCATTTGAAAGAATATGTGCCAAATACCCAAACGATATTATCAAAAGTAATCGTTGTGAGACAGTTGAAAATTGAAACGTTTTCACGTATATATTTATAAAGTTTGAAGAAGTTTTTCAACATCACGAATAGTAACATTCTCGTAAAAGTCTTCGTTGATGGCAATCATAGGTGCTCCACCACATGCTCCCATACATTCGACTTCTTCTAATGAGATTTTTCCATCCTGAGAAGTTTCATTATGACCGATACCATAGGTAGTTTTAACAAACTCATAGAGTTCTTCACCACCACGAAGCATACAAGAAACATTTGTGCAGACTTGAACATGATGTTTACCCATAGGCTTTTTGAAATACATTGTGTAAAAACTTGCTACCCCCAAAACATGAGAATATGGTAAAGAAAGCAAGGTTCCAACGTATTTCATTACATCTTCGGATAACCAACCAAATTTCTTTTGTGCCATCCACAAAATCGGCATAATTGCTGCCTTTGAATCTGGATATAAGCCTTTAAGTCTTTCAACTTCTTTTAGTTCTGCTTCAGTAAACTGAATGTTCATATAGTATACTTTCGATCGGATTAATTAAGAATATTAACAAAAATAATAAAAATAAGGTTCATACCAATACAATTAGTATTTTCGGGATAAAACTTTTGAAGAAACCCAATGTTTCAATGCAATGAGAAATTTATGAGCTGTTGTAACAGACATTCGTTTAGAAAACACATGAAAATTGTTTAGTTCAATTTTTTCTAACAACCGAAAGTATATTCTGTCCATTATTTCAGCAGTCACCATCGTTGAGCGTTCGTCAGGTCGTAAGGCTGCACGAGCTTTGCTATAATATTCTCTTGCTCGACGAGCTTCAAACTCCATTAGCTCGACAAAATTTGGTGTATATCGTTCAGCAAATAAATCTTCTTCACTGTAGTTGAAGCGCTCCAAATCTTCTTGAGGAAGATATATATATCCTCTGTCTTTGTCAGATTTTATATCTCGTAAGATATTGGTCAATTGTAATGCATAACCTAAATTAATTGCATATTCTTTGGTATCTTCATGACGATAACCGAAAATCTCAATACACAGTAATCCCACAATTGAAGCAACGGAAAAACAGTATTCTTTCAATTCTCCAAATGTCTCATAACGTTGCTGCAACAAATCTCGTTCGCAGCCATCTATCAACGTCAAAAAGTATTGTTTTGGCAAATCAAATTGTTTGATGACTGTTGCTAAAGGGATAAGTGATTTTTTGGTGTTAGAATTAGCATAAATATTTGCCAAATCATTCCGCCAAACCATAAGTCTTTCACGCTTTTTTGGAATCGACTCATATAAAGGATAACTTAGTGAATCTACGATGTCATCTATCTCACGACAAAAAGCATACACTGCATAGAGTGCATTTCTTTCTTGTTTTGGTAAAAACGAAAACGAATAGTAAAAACTCGTTTTACTTTGTTTCGTTACATGAGATACATTAGAAAAATCAGTTGCAAAATTGACACTCATATTGAGTCGAATCAAATGGTATTATACACTTTCAAACTACGATGGATGACAGGCAAAAAGTCAGTTAACTGCAATTTTGGTCGTTTCGTGAACAAGGAAGTTCCGTAATTCATTGCTATTTGTTGAACTGTTTTTGCACTACCCAAGATTAATGATAATTCCATCCGTAATCTTGTTGATTTTATACTCGATAGAAGACGAATACCTTGTAGGAAAAGTTGATTCGTTGTTTGAAATAAGAAGTCTAATGCTCGTTGTTTGTCTTTTTCCGTTCCTATGAGTGTATCAGAATCTTTAGAAAGTGAGTATATTTCCATCACTTCAGTAGGTATATACCACCTTCCATTTGGAAAATCCCGTGAAAAATCTTGCCAAAAATTGAGTAATTGCAAAGCCGTGCAAATATCATTAGAAAAAGAAGAAGTTTCTTTGTTCCATTCACCAAATAATCTCAATAAGAGTTCTCCAACAGGGTTGGCTGAACAATGGCAATATTGGTATAACGATTCGAAATTATCAAAACCACTAAATACAATATCACTGCGAAAAGCCTCAATCAATCGAATAAATGGCTCTGTTGGTATGGAATAGGTATCTAAGGTGTTGTGTAAAGCTCGAAAAATAGGGTTTGTAGAGTTTTTTTCAAACAGTAATTGTTCGAATGATTTGAGCATTTCCAATCGTTTTTCGGTGCTATAAAGAGCAGTTTCATCACCCAAATCATCTGCAATTCGTGAAAATGCATAAATACTATAAAAATGTGGTCGAAGTGGTTTTGGAATGAGAATAGAACCTACAGGAAAATTTTCGTAATGTTGTTTAGAAAGTGATTCACAAAATTGAAACGCTTCATGTAGAGTAATTGCTTCAAATTTACCCCCACGAACTGTAGTCAAATCCTTTAATTCTTCAATTGAAAATTTTTTACCCATTGTTCACGTTTGTTACCGTTGATATCGGTATCGCCAAAGTACTTGTGAATATTCTTTTTGTTTCGTTTCAGGAATTGATTTAGAATTGTAGGTAATTAACGTAAATCTGTTATTTGGTATAAAGACACAATCTAAAATCAATGATTCATCATCTGTGGTACCAAATGGTTCGTATGCTTCTAAATTGCCATACTCATCGTAGGTTGCCAAATAGAAATCGTTCCCACCTTTAGACACCAATTTTCTTCCATCACGAACGAGTAATGAATCTTTGTAAGAGCCAATTAGCAAAATTCTTTTGTAATGGTCTTCAGTAATTTTTGGGTAAAGTACGCTATAACCTCCAAAAACTTTTGCAAATATTATACGGTTATCAGCAGATATTTTCGCTACAAATGTGAACGGTTGATTGAAAAATTCTAATTTTTCATTGAGAATTGTGCCAGATGAATACATTTGTCCTGACAAAATAAGTTCATTAGAACTTGTCATAAGTACTGCAGAAATGTTGTCTCCATCTTCACTACCAATACCATTAACTAAAACAGTTTTACCTTGAGCCGATACCTTGATGATGAAAATGTCTTGTTGACCTTTAGATTTAACAGTCGTAAAATCTGAGGTGATTTCTTTTAAAAAATTTCCAATAACATAAATAGTTCCTTTTGAATCAACAAGTAAGGATTTGATAAACACTTCAAATCTTGTACCGCTGATATATTCTTGCCATTTGATAGTTTGCAATACATTATAGGTTATTAGCAGATGTTGTTCTTCGTAAGATATTTCATACTGTCCCCACGTTTTGGTAGTTAGTACTATTAACTCATCAACCAAATTAGTTGCGAGAAATGAAACCTTATGTGTTTTAGGAATTGCATAACGCTTTTGAGAAACTATTGAGCCTTGTGTGTCCACATCAAATTGATACAATGTATCTTTGGCTTGAAAATAAACTTTTGCTAATTCTTTTGTAAAATTGATTGTATGAAATTGGATATTCGATGCGTTTGTAAATCCAAATGAACGAGACCACTGAACTGAAGTTGAAGGAAGAACGCAAGTCACATAAATCGAATCAGAATCTAATTGTTTTTCAAATGTTTTTTTCTTTGGAAGGGTAGTATGCAATTTTGCAGTCGTTGTCAAATACAATTTTCCCGCTGAATCAAGAGTAGAATTTACAACTGCACCTCGAAAAAGACCATAAGGTTTAGAAATAATTCTTTTGTCTAAATTTGACTGAAATGATATAATAGAAAATTGATTTTTTGGGATTTTTTCCCAATTTGGTCCTTTAAAATATTCCAATGAACCTGTAACTGAAGCAAAAGTATACATTTGATCATTGATTGCCAATGTTTTTGGGAGTATCTGAGGTTCTTTCCCGGGAACTGTTATCTTGTAAAGAGGATAAAAAGACTCTAATTCAGTTAATTGTGATTGAACTGATAAGGAAAATAAAAAACAAAGAAAGAAAAGTAGGGAAAATTTCATTTCAAATAGGTGATATAAGTAAGCATTATTGTGTTCATTTAACGTCAAAAAGTAGTAACTATTGTTATTATGAAAGTGAGAAAGTCAAAACTAATTTGATAAAAAAAGTAAATAAATTTGATGTTTTAAAATGGAAAATGTAATTTTGAGCAACTTTTCATTCAATTTGACATTAGTATGGCTACGAAACAAACGAAAAAATCGAAAGTAACTCCTCAAAAATCTTCCAATCCTTGGATACCAATTCTTCTTGGTTATGTCATAATAACCATCATTTCAATATCATTTTATTCTATTTGTAAAGAACAAAGTTTTCTCCAAGATGATACCTATATCACTATGAGATACGTGAAAAATTTCCTCAATGGAGATGGTCTTGTATATAACATTGGAGAAAAAGTTGAAGGATATACTTGTTTTCTTTGGGTAATGCTATTGGCAACTATGTCCAAATTTTTTGGAATGAATTTAGAGACAGGTGTTCAAACATTGTCATTACTTTTTGGTGTAACTTCTTTGTTTGCAACCTTTCACCTTACTAAAGAATTTTTATCACGACAAAGTTCTGTGTTCGGCGATTCACTTTTGAAAAATCCCATTGTCATTGGAATAGTTTCTACGTTTCCATCGTTTGTACTTGCAATGAATAATTCTTATCATTTCTGGGCTGTTTCAGGAATGGAGACATCATTATTTGTTACTTTAGTTGTTACGACCTTTTGGTTGTTTTTACGTAAAGAGCAACTTTTTCCTTTTTCTTGGCAATGTACTGCATTACTTGCTTCATTAACTCGACCAGAGGGAATGTATGTATTTGCTATGTTGTATGCATATAATTTTCTTGATACATTCTTTTCTTCAGAAAGAAATATTGGTGCCACATTTTCAACGTTATTTCAAAAAGAAAAACTTATTGGAACATTGGTCTATGTGTTACCAATGTTACTCTATATAGGATTTCGATTTAGTTACTATGGCTATCCATTTCCAAATACTTACTATGCAAAAACTGGATTTTCCATGGAATACCTACTTGCAGGTTGGGATTATTTCCGCGGTTTTCAAGTCTCATATATGCTTTACGGAGTTGCTACAGCCGTTGGTATAATTCCATTATTGCGAATGAAAAAAGAAGATAACAATGTGTCATTTCGAAGTGCTGCATTGTTAGTTGCTTTTGTCGTTTTGTATTCAGCATATATCATTTACGTAGGTGGTGATGTATTGGCAATGTATCGTTTCTTTTTACCGGTACTACCAATATCGCTTGTGTTGCTTATTGGAGCTATTTTCGAAATAGGTGAACGATTACGTGAAAAAAATATATCTGTGGGTATTCCTGTTGCAATAGTACTTTGTTTAATTGCAACAGCCTATATGGGCCATGCAAATTACCATGAAGGTAGAGCTGAATACGAACGTAAGGTTTCGTTGGAAAAGGGTCTCGTAGAAAAAATGAAATTGACTGGCTTGTGGTTGAAAGCAAAACAAGCTGAAATGGGTAGACCGTTAGTGTTGGCTGCAACAACTATAGGAGCGTTAAGTTATTACTCTGAAGTTGTCGTTATAGATATGATTGGTTTGACAGATGCGGAAATTGCCCATAATCCAAAAATAATTCCTGAAGTATCTCAATACAATCGCACTGGTTGGAAAGAACGAAATTATAATGTTGATTATGTTTTATCTCGTAAACCAGATTTTGTATACTTTTCTACAGGGTTAAAACCAAGTGCGTATGCAGAACGAGCATTATTCACTTCAGAAGAATTTCGTCGTCGATATTATGGATATTATTTCCAAGTGTCAAGTTTGAATTTTGGAGATGCATTGTACAAAAGAAAATCTGATATTGAATTGGCGATGATGATGCCACCAAAAGGTAAAAATCCTAACTATACTCCTGCATTTGTACATGATTATAACAACGCATTCAATGCCTCACGCGGTCCAGATGAGAAAACACTTTTGGGAGCATTAGAACATGTTGATAAGGTCCTAAAAAGAGGTCCGTCGGATTTTGCTGGGATTTATCATCTTCAAGCAGAAATTTATAACAAATTGAAACAACCAGAAAAAGCTGTTGAATCAAACAAAAAGGCAATAGAGTTGAATCCTCATGAAGTAATGGCAAGATATGCATTGTTTCAGTATTATATGTCTGTGAAAGATACGTTGAATGCTCAAACAGAAATAGATTATATTCAGCGATTTGACCCAGATTTGTTTAAATAACGAAATCTACTAACATCTAATAAATTACTGTACAATTTTGTACGTGTTCATTTCGTTATATATACTATAGTTATTACAATTCCAATTGGAGAATTTAGAATGAAATTTACAATCATCGTTGCTGTTGCAATATTATCGGTTATATCGGTCTTTGCACAGCCCAAATTAGAAATTGTTGGTGGAGATACATATAGCTGGGGGAAAGTAAAACCTACTTCAGTTCCTTTGAAAACCAAGATTAAATTGAAAAACTCTGGAAATCAAACGTTAACTGTTTCTGATGTAAAGGTCGGATGTGGTTGTACAGGAACAATTTTAGACAATAAAACTATTGAGCCAGGTAAAACTTCTACTTTAGAAGTGTCGTTGAATATTCAAGGAATCAATGGTGAAACAACAAAAACAATTACCATTGCTTCCAATGATTCTAAAGCACCTACTAAGGTTTTGAAACTACATGCAAATGTTTTGGATCCATTTAAGATGTCTCAGTCGTATATTCTTCTTTCTGATCTAAAAGTTGGAAAAGAGTCTATAGGTGAAATTACTATGGAAAACAATAGTGGTAAAGATATTAAAATTACAGATGTTTCCATTACAAACGGAGCAATTGTGACGAATGTCAATAAAAAGACTGTTATCAAAAACGGACAAAAATTCAAATTACAAGCAAAAGCTACTCCAAACAAAGCAGGATATTTTACTTCAACAATTAGTATGACTACAACCTATCCTGAGAAGAAAAAAATTGACTTAATGGTTTACGGTCAAGCAAAATAATGATACAGTTGTATCGATTTCTTTCTCTACAATTTTCAAAAAGCACTACAATTCAGACCTTTCTGATTGTAGTGTTTTTAATTTTATGTTCTTCTTTTACTGGTCTTTCAAGAGAATTTCCTAAAAAAAATTCCGTCTTTGCTTGGATTGATGAGTCCAATAGTACGCTTGAACAATCGTTTCAAAAAAAGGGAATTCGTTTTGAGAAAAAAATCATTAAAAGTGGACTTGAAAAGTATACGATACGAAATACCAAAAATCTTCGATTTCTAACAATTCCAATCAAAGAAATTGAAATTATTTGTGAAGTTCAAAAGGTGCATACCTACAGATATACTTTTGAGTTAAAACACCGTACAAAATTGCTGAAAAAATTAGATGAGACTTATAAACAACAAACAAATGTTGTTTCCAATGGTTCTGATATTACATTCGAATATTCATTTAGCAATACATTTATTTGGGTAGATTTTATCAAAGATAACACAAGAATGTACATGGTAGCTCCTCGTTAATGGAACTATCAATTTGAAAATCACGTTTCATTAAAATCTATTTTCAACTTTTACAAATCTATGTCAATGAAACATATTTCTTTAAAAGAAATTCTTCAGATGGAAAGAGAGTATCGAAGAACATTTATCAATTGTCTTTGGGGACTAAAAAGTGTTCATTTAGTTGGAACAGTGAATCAAAACAATGTTCCAAATCTGTCCATTATATCTTCAGTTTTTCACCTTGGGGCAAACCCACCCATGATGGGAATATGTTTTCGCCCTCCAGTTGCCAATACTCATACATTTGATAATATTCTATCAACGAAACAGTTTACTGTGAATGTAATAACGGAACAATTCTATAAAAAAGCACACCGATGTTCGGCAAATTTTCGTGACGGTATTTCTGAATTTGATGAAGTTGGATTGTCGCCAAAATTTGAAGCTCAATTGTTAGCACCATTTGTCGTTGAATCTCCCATTAGATTTTCAGTTGTCTATCATGAACATTTTTCCGTTAGTGAAAACGAATCAAGAATTGTAGTCGGAAAGGTTCAAGACGTTTTCATAGATGAAACGTTGATTGATACTAAAGGATATATCTCTTATGAAAAAGTCGATTCTGTCGTGGTGAGTGGTTTGGAAGGATATCATTCTGTGAAAGAAATAGACCGTTTAGGATATGAACGAGTTTCTGAATAATTAACGCAGTTATTTGTCTATTCGAATAGCGATTTCTTGTTGCTTTATTAATTCAGAAACTTCACTTAATATACTCAACCTTCCACTATAGGTGCTATGCAACATCTCATCAGTAAGTATTTCTTTAGGATGCCCTGAAGCAATTAGACGTAAATTCAAAAGCAGAGTATAATCAAATTTTTGAATGACAGATTGTACATCATGATGCACGACAACAATTGTTTTTCCATCGTTTTTCATCGAAATCAATAACGAAAGTAACATTTCTTCAGTCGTTGCATCTATTCCAGCAAATGGTTCATCCATAAGATATATAGTTGCTTTTTGAGCCAATGCTCGAGCAAAAAACACCCGTTGCTGTTGACCACCAGAAAGTTCCGAAATTTGTCGTTTTGCAAAATCTTGCATTCCAACCAATTCTAATGCTTGTTGTACAGTTTCCTTCTCGGCAGCTCTTGGTCTTTTGAATAGTCCCAATTTCCCATAGGTTCCCATTAACACTACATCATATACATTTATCGGAAAATCCCAATCCACAGCTTCACGTTGTGGCATATAAGAAATTAAATTGCGAACTTCATCGATTGGTTTTCCTAAAAAATGAACAAATCCATTAGAGATCGGAATCAATCCCATCATGGACTTCAGTAATGTTGATTTTCCAGCACCGTTGGGCCCAACAATTGCAGTAAGTGAATTCGACGGAATATTCGCATCAACCCCCCATAAAACTGGTCTATGGTTGTAAGTGGTACTCAAATCATGAATTTCAATTCCAACGTTCATTGTAATGCATTGACTATTGTGGAAACATTTGTTCTTACCATGCCGATATATGTTCCTGCAATTGAATTCTTTTCCCCTAAAGCATCAGAAAAGAGTATCCCACCCAATTTGATAGTTTTTTTCCGTGTTTTTAGAGCATTGATAACTGCTTCAATAGATTTTGGTGGTACACTTGATTCGACAAAAATAGCTGGTATATTTGCAGAATCAATAGTATTCACTAAAGAAATGATATCATTAATACCAAATTCTGCCATCGTTGAAATTCCTTGCAACGAATGTATTCTTACTCCATATTCTGCACCAAAATACGCAAAGGCATCGTGAGCAGTAACTAATATCCGTTTTTCATTAGATATAGTAGCAATAGTACGTCGTATCCACTGGTCTAAAGAATCTAAAGAATGGAGATAATTTGAGTAATTTTTTTCAAAGTACGCTTTATGATTAGGTGAACTTTGTGTTAATTGGTTTTTTACTGTGAGTGCTGCTTGTTTCCATAAAGGAACAGAAAACCAAATATGAGGGTCATAAAAATTTTCCGAAATTTTGCGAAGTCCCTGAAGAGATTCTTTTGCAATAGGTGTTACAGATTTTGAATTGGATAGTTTTTGAAATACATCTATCATTTTCCCTTCTAAATGAAGACCATTATAAAAAATGACATCTGCTTCACGGAGAAGCGTCAAATCACCAGAAGAGGCTTTATATAAATGTGGGTCTACTCCAGCACCCATTAGTGAAGAAACAGTTATGGCTGTATCACCTATGACTGAAACCAAATCAGCAACTATTGAAGTCGTAGCAACGACATTTAGTTTGTTGTTAGAAACTGTTAATGGAGTGTTCTTTTGAGAACACCCCATTAACAAGAAGATAAACAGCAATGCTACACAAACAATCTTCATTACAGTAGAAATTAGTATAGAATTGGTGATAAACCTTTAACAACAGCACTAATTCGAATTGCAGTGAAGATTCTCTCTTGAGTTCCTCCATGATTGCGAACAGATTGCTCGTGAGAGGCAACACAAACTTCACATCCATTGACTGCTGAGACTGCTAATGAAAGGATTTCGAAAAACTCCTTTCCTAAAACAGGACTCATCATAATATTCATTTTGAGTTTTGCCGGCATAGAGTCATACTCTTTATTCGCACTGAAATGACGAAATCGATAAAAGACATTATTGATTCCCAAAAGCGAAGTACATGCATACACTTCACCTATTTCAGCATCTGTCGCTTCTTCAGCACGTGCTTTTTGCGTAAATGCTTTGATCAACAAATCGTTTTTTTCATTAATTGCAATTGACAAAGCAACTAATGCACTTTCTTTTTTGGTCAATACATCGTTTTCTAATAACGTTCGAAGATTGTATTTTGTATCTCGAATGTATTTAGATGTACCTGCAACCAATGCCTTTAATGCTCCAGAACGAATTTCTTCTTCAGATACGCCAATATATCCAAGTAAATCCGTATAGGCATCTAAAATATCTTGTTGTAAATCCATAGTATGTAAATTTGAATTGAAAAAAAAAGAAGCGGATTACATTGTAATCCGCTTTTGATTTAAGGCAACACTTAAGCACTAAGTGTTTCTTGACCTTTTTCCCAATTACATGGACACAACTCATCAGTTTGAAGACCATCAAGAACTCTGATGACTTCTTTAGTATTACGACCTACATTCAAATCGTTTGCACTTACCCAACGAATGATTCCTTGTGGGTCAACGATATAGGTTACACGATAAGCGATTTTTTCATTTTCTTCTAAAATCCCTAATTCTTCTGCTAACGACTTTGAAGTATCAGCTAACATAGGGAATTTTAAATTACGTAAATCATTGTGATCGCGTCTCCAAGCAGCATGAACAAACTCATTGTCAGTTGATGCACCTACCAACATAGTATCACGGTCAACAAACTCTTCATAAGCATTGTTGAATTCTGCAATCTCCGTTGGACAAACAAAGGTAAAATCTTTTGGCCACCAGAACATAACCATCCATTTACCCAATTTTTTGTGATCTTCATTAGTCACTTGAGAAAATTCTTTTCCTTTTTCTAAGGAAACTACAGCCTTTTTGTCAAATGTCGGAAATTCTGATCCGATAGAAAGAATACGAGCCATGGAAAAACTCCAAAAACAGTTTTATAAAATAAATTTTGAGATGGTAAACGATGGATAGATGAAAATATTTAGTTGCGACTAAATAAATTTTTTACGAAGGAATTATTGTGCCGTGAAGCAAGTCAGCTAATTGTCTATCCAAAAGTAGTTGTTGTGAAGATAACTTGATTGATACAGTGAGAGAGTTCATTGATTCTACTGTAAGGATTTGACCGGGAAGTAATTGATTTGTTTCGAAAAATCTTAGATTATTTTTGTCTTTTGCAGAAATACGTGATAACAAAAATGGAGTATTAACTGCAATAGAAGATAGAGGAATATCCTCATAAAATGGCATAACCCCTTCTTTTGAGGGGATTGGGTCTCCATGTGGATCAAATTGAGGATGCCCCATTATTGCATCAATTCTGTCTTCAAATTCTTCAGAGATGACATGTTCCAATTTTTCCGCTTCTTCGTGAAGTCGTTCCAAAGGATAACCCAAAGCTACCTTTAAATACGTTTCCAAAAGTCGGTGATGTCGCAAAACTTCCAAAGCTATTTTTCTTCCACTATCGGTCAAAACTACCCCATGGTGAGAATTATATTCTACCAAATTCATAGAAGAAAGCTTTTTGACCATATTTGATACCGATGGAGCTTTTACTCCCAAAAATCGGGCAATATCATTCGTCAGAACTGGCGAGTCAGAGCCTATCTTGTAAATAGCTTTTAAATAATCTTGGATTGAATGACTTTTCGGTAACATTTTTCTTTAGAATCATACACATATTTGTATATTTGTTTTTTTAAGAAACAAAAATACTTTCAGTCTTAACGGTAATTTTGCTATAGTATTTTAGATATAAATTTTATATTTCATTTACCTCATTGATGTTTATTGACCAACTTTGGAATTCGTTAGGGTATAATTTTACAATTTGGGCAGGATTTAATCTTTTTATTTTGGGGATGCTCGCATTGGATTTGGGAGTCTTTCACAAAAAATCCCATACTATTTCTGTTAAAGAAGCACTGCTTTGGAGTGCATTTTGGATTATACTCTCCTTTGCTTTTAATGCCTTAGTCTATTTTTGGCGTGGACCTGTTTTGGCGATGGAGTTTTTGACTGGCTATCTCATCGAAAAGTCACTCAGTGTCGATAATCTATTCGTTATACTGCTTATTTTTACATACTTCAAAGTTCCATCTAAATACCAGCACAAAGTGCTATTTTGGGGTATTGTTGGAGCATTAGTATTACGTGGATTGTTAATATTCCTTGGAACTGAGTTAATACAACAATATAATTGGATTATCTATATTTTTGGTGCATTTCTTATCATAACTGGTCTCAAAATATTTTTTGACAAAGAAGATGATGAAGTTGACCCAAGTAAAAATATCATTGTACGATTATTCAAACGGTTTTTTCCTACAACTGATGAATACCACGAAGGAAAATTCTTCATCAAAGACGGTGTAAAAAGGGTTGCAACCCCGTTATTTTTAGCATTAATTGCAGTTGAAGTAACCGATTTAATCTTTGCATTAGACTCCATTCCCGCAATTTTAGCCGTTTCTAGCGATACCTTTATCGTCTATTCAACGAATGTATTTGCAATTTTAGGTTTGCGGTCACTCTTTTTCGCCTTAGCAGGACTTTGGGAAATGTTCAAATATCTCAAAATTGGACTATCCTTCATTTTGGTTTTTGTTGGTGTCAAAATGTGTTTAGCACATACACCGTACAAAATCCCAACACCAACAGCTTTAATAGTCGTAGGAGTAATACTATTACTTTCAGTTGTTGTCTCCATTATTGCAAATAAAAAAGAAGCAAAAGCAGAAAAATTAGCAAAAGAGAATAACGAATAGTTGTTCTGAAACTTCTGATAACGTAGGGGCGTATTGAATACGCCCCTTTTTTTTTGCTAAAAATTTGTTAGTTCAATCTATTCCCCTCCATTGGAGGGTGTCGTCTTCGACGGGGTGGCTTTTGCTTTTCTGACCACAGAGTGGTCACATATTTATAAAAAAGAACATCTAACAAACAATCTCCTCTCCCCATTGGGGAGAGGGTCAGGGAGAGGGGGGCAAACTAACTAAATATTAATCTGTTTCAATTTAGATTCATTGTATTGTTTTTTTGTATATTTGCAACATACATTTACCTAACTTGAATTATTTTGAAAACTCTATTTACTTCATTTTTAATCTTTCATTTCATTCCACTAATTTCTATAGCTCAATCTCTTCAATTAGATTGGGAGTTTACGAATTTTGATGTACCACGGATAGAGTATTTGAAGGGTTCTAAAATTAAAACGACCTTAGATGATAGAATCTTTGTTTCATGTGAATCTCAAACTACCTATCCTTTCTTTTTGATTCTCAATAATGATGGTGGTTATGAAGTACATAAAGATATTGACTGGAGTTATTTATCTTCTGAACATTTACATAACTACTTAGAGCATAATAATGTCAATAAATTAGATATTGGGGAAGGTACTGAAACATATTATATTCATAATGTATGGGTTGACAAAAAAAGATCTATAAAAAGAACCATGATTATGTCTTTGACAAAAGAAGGTTATATTCCTGTCAGATCAAATTTAAGTACATATCCTCCAAGCTTTAAGAATGTCTCATCTGTTCATTTGTTTTCTGGAAGTGCATTTTATATTGCTAATTCAAAATATCAAATTTTAGACGATTCAATATTAATTAATCCTTATATTGAACTTTGTATAAGTATTGATGGTTATCCTTATGCCTCCAAAGAATTTACTCCCATTACCACCACTCCAAACGTCAAAATTGAACCAGTAATTTTTCAACGCGTGAAGGATTCTAATTTTGTGTATGTGATGTCACCGACAAAAGAATCTGCTTATACACCACTCGGATTTTCCGTACGGTTTTTGGAGCAACGTTGGCACAATGAAGTTGTTGTGGATATTTCAAAATCTCAATTGGGTATACCGACTACGGATATGATAGAGGCAACTTCTATGGATTGGAATCAAGACTTCATTGCAATTAGTGGAAATTGGTATAAAGCAAATGGTGAAAAACAAGAATTTGTATTTGTTATAGATTATGAAGGAAAGATTCGTTCTGTGCAAATACTTGATGAAACTATCCATTGCAATCAAGTGCGATTTAGTGAAAAGGGATTTCTTGTTTTGGCAGGAAATAAGAAGTTAGGTTCTGAGACTCAACAACATTATGTTGGCGTTTACAATGACAGATTAGAATTTGTAACCGATAAAACTTGGGGTGACAGTACTGAAAATGCTCTTCGCGATATAACTCGTGCAAAGAATGCAAATGCAGTTGTGGTAACAGGTTGGAGTGGGAATAGCGTTTACGTTGCCCAATTGGATTTGCATTCTTTTACAAACGTTGCAGAGCAACAATTTACTCATAGTATTTCCTTACATCCAAATCCAGCAAATGGAACTGTCTCGATTCAATGGAATTCTCCTTTCAACAATCATTACGACATCTCTATACTTGATTATATTGGAAGAACTGTACTTGAAAAGCAACAAATTACGTCTAACATTACTCTATCGACAGGTCATTTACCAATAGGATTATATCATGTTATAATTCGTAGAGGTTCGAATCGATATTCGAAAATGTTATCAATAGTACGATAAAAAAAACCCCAATTTGGGGCTTTTTTGGTTTCAGAATTTACCTCTCACCCAATTCGCCTCTTCCGCTCAAGTGGAGAGGGAGATTTTCATTCAAATATGTATTCTGTTGAGACAGGGCATGCCCTGTCCTTCTGCTAGAATATGAAGCCACCCCGGCATTTCATGCCACCCCTCCATGGGAGGGGAATTCAGAAAAAGATTGCTCCCCTTCAAGGGGAGCTGTCCGAAGGACTGAGGGGTCCATGTAAAACATACCACCCCACCAAACTTCGACTACGCTCAGTGACCAGTGCCACCCCTCAAGAGGGGAACATCTAAAAACGAAAATTTTCCTATATTTGTTTTCAATTATATCAAAATTATGACTATTCAAGAGCAGGTTCTTTCGTCGTGGTATGAGAATAATGGTGTGAATTTGGAGATACTTGAGACAATTCCCGATGAGGCACTGACGTGGACAACGTCTAAGCGTGGGGGTGGAACAATTGGTTACCAATTTACGCATATTCATAATGTACGATTTTGGACATTAGAAGCATCAGCAAAGGATTTGTTACTTCCAAATGAAACATCGATAAAGGTAGAAACACCAGTAGAAAAATCCAATATTCGGTGGTTATTGTTGCAATCTGCTGTCCAAATTGCAACGTTTTTTCAACGTGGAATTGATAATAATTTGATGATGAAACGAAAAGGTGATGGCGGAGTTATCCATAAACTTACAAGAATGATAGCCCATGAAGCCCATCACAGAGGCAATATTTTGCTCACATTAAAACTGCAAGGATACAAAATTCCAGACAATTTGAAATGGAATATATGGGATTGGAGTCGATACGAAACTCCTTATTCAACACCAAAGAAGAAAAGTAATGATACAAATTCGTAAAGCAACAATCGAGGATATTTCCAATATTTCACAAATTGCTATTAACACTTGGGCAGACGCATACAAAGAGATACTTTCTGATGAGCAACAAGAATACATGCTAAATATGATGTATTCTTTTGATTCCTTGTATCATCAAATGAACAATTCGCAGACCTTTTTAGTAGCAATGTCTAATGAAGAGATTGTTGGTTTTCTGTCGTATGAAGTAGCCTATAATAATCGAAACGCACTGAAAATTCATAAGTATTATGTCCTACCAACGATGCAAGGAAACGGTGTTGGAAGTGCATTACTGAAATATGTGGAATCAATTGCTACATCGCAAAACATCGAAATTATTACTTTAAATGTCAATAGATTTAATAAGACTATTCAGCATTATCTCTCTAAGGGTTTTGAAATTACCAAATCAGAAGATATTGATATTGGAAATGGATATTTGATGGAAGATTTTGTAATGGAAAAGAAAATTGACTACATTTGATATCTTTTTTTCAATTTTTGCCTACAATTCAATGAAAAAGTTTTGTTTGATCTTAGTACTGTTGTTAGTATTAAATAGTTGTGGAAACTATGTTTCTGTTAAGGTGATGAGACCTGCAGAGATTTCTACTGCACAATACAAAAAAGCAGCAATTGGAAATGTTTTTGCGAATAATTCTCGCTATGGTGAAGTTGATAAATTGCGTACTATATTAACTTCAGAATTACAAAAGAAAAACTATTTTCAAATAATTGATACCAGAATGGGTATTCCAACAGGAAATGATTTGTTAGTGATCAATTCCAATATTCTCACTTCTACCTATAATGAAGATGTTACGGTAGGTGATGAATATAAAGATAAAAACGGAAAACCACATCGAGATCATCGACGGAATGGGAAGCATACTCTTTCTGTTCAGTATAGACTTACAACGGTGAATGGAGTGATTGCAGGTGAAAAATCTACACAGGGTGAGGACGAAAAATCGACCACAGAGACAGATAAAGCTCCTGCAAGCATAAACGTTGATGAATTAGTTTTAGAGAATGTTCGTAATTCAGTCAACGAGTTTTTACGTTCTATAATTCCCTATGAAGAACGAGTAAGTGTTGAGCTCAAAAATGACGAATCAATGCCAAATTTGAAAAAAGGAATTGAAGCAGCTGAAAATGGTTTTTGGGACTTGGCTATTTCTCATTTTTCAAAAGAAGCAAAAGCATCGTCAAACCCTTTAATACATTATGCTTATTACAATTTGGGCATAGCATATCTGTATACTTATGACTTTGCAAATGCAAGAACCAATCTTCGAAAAGCCTTAGAAATGAAGGGGAATGAAGGAGCGTACAAACGAATGTATGCAGAATTAGACAGGATGGAACGTGATGAGACAAGACTCAAAGAACAACGAAAATAACCTATTGTTTGATAACATCACAATTTGCTAATGGCAAATAGAGTGAAGTAGGAAATTCTTTCTTTAATTGCGTAAAATATCGTTGGGCATCTTCAGTTTGGTTTGTTACACAGTAAACTTGACCTAAGCGAACTAACGCTTTTTGACGTAAGCCCTTATTCGTTCCCGAATTGACCAAAACACTTTCTAACCGTTTACGGGCTTGCTCATAATTTTCACGAATGATATAGCATTCACATATCATAAAGAGCACTTCCCAATACAATGGTTCTGATGTGTTGGAGAGTTTTAAGATTTCTACAAATTCTGGACAAACATTTGCACTTCGTTCAAATTCTTGTTGTGCTAATAAAAATCGTTCTTCCAAAGGACTTTTTACTGGTGGAGTAGATGGTGTTGGTGTTGAAGGAAGAACATTTTCAACTACTTCTGTATTCTTTTTGACAGTATCCGTAGGAATTTTTTTCATTTGATACCGTACAACAGGTTTTATTTTCTCAGGAGTAACACATCCACTAAATGGAAGTAAAACAATAAAGAAACTGATAAAAAGAATAAAAGAAATTTTCACAAATGAAATTCCAATAATGAGAAATTAACGGTAAAAAGTCGCAAGAATATATGGTAATTTACAAAAAAACGAACAAAACACCTATTCCAAGCCACAGAACAACAAAACATTTTATCTTAGAGATTGTTTACGTCGATTTTTTTCCTATTTTTGAAGAGATTTTATTTCAAAGTTTACGATATGCAGTATATATTCCAATTGTTACTTCTTGTTTTTTGTGTACAAATTTCCTTGTCACAAGAAAAATCATTCGGGGGACTTCAAGATTGGCAATTACAATCTTTACATTCTTCTTCATCACGACTTGTCTCTTCATTAGCAGGAATATGGGAAGTTAGTTATGACGGGAAAATATGGTACAAAACTTCCGTTCCAAATGCAATTAAAGATGCAAAAAAATTGTATTATCGTAGAACTTTTGAGCTAACTGATCAAGAACGTCAAAATAACTCATGGCAAATACTCTTTCTCGGTGCTGAAGAAGAAATAGAAGTTTCTATTAATCAAATTTATGTTCGGCAATATATCGGCGGGATGTCACCATTCTACATTCAATTGCCAGATAAGATGCTGAAATCCGGTAAGAATTTATTAGAAATAGTTGTTTCAAAACCTTCACAAGGATATTACAAATTCAAACAACAATACGAATTTAGTCCTTCTACCTATTGTGGTTTACCACGAGATCCAGTCTTGATAGGAACTCCATCATTATGGATTAGTGGCTTTAAATCAACTCAAAGCTTTAGTAACAATTACGCTAATGCTTCCATTAACGCGAATATTTCCATTAGTTCTGCTACCTTAGAAAAACTTGGCAGATTACGTTCTGATTCTACTAAAAAGGCATCTGCAGTTTTTGATAAAATGTCTGCATCTGTACAAATAGAAATCAAACATCCTGATGGTCAAATATTAACGAATATCGTTTCTCCCCAACTATTAGAAATTCTGCCAGAAAGAACACTGTCAATTCCAATTTCATTTCAACTTGCCAATCCCCTATTGTGGTCAGTAGAATCTCCAAATTTATATACGGTAACGGTAAAAATTGTCCAAAATTCCGTAACAATTGATGAGCTTTCGTATCCGTTGGGTTTACGTGAATTAAAAGTAGGTCCTGACAAAAAACAACTCTTTATGAATGGTAAACCTCTATTTATAAAGGGCTTGACGTATTTTGAGGAGTATGGGTTGAAAACTGGGATTACCGTTTCGCCTAATCTTTTGGAACAAGATGTTAAAAACCTCAAGCTTTTAGGGGCAAATGCAATCAAACTCCAAGGTAAAGCACCTAATCCATACCTGATTCATCTATGTGATAAATATGGTATCCTGATTTTTGTGGATTTGGATGTTTTTGATATGCCAAGTTCAATCGTATCATCATCAGAAATGCAAATAGAAATGCAAAATAGCATTGAACGATACATTACAGCTTACGAACGTAATCCATCTATTGTTGCATGGGGTATTGGTGAAGGACTGGAAGAATCTTCAACATCGACTGGGAAATATACAAAGGATTTTAGTGCTTTCGTTAAGCAACGTTCTTCAAAATTACTTTACAGAACCATTCGATTTGGTGCAAATGCACCTAATAGCGAGAATTCACGATTAGACTTTTACATTTTCCGTTCAACTCGTCAAGTTTCTGACAATATTGATCGTGAAATAAAAGAAGTAAAACGAATTGAAAAATCATTCGATGGAAAACCATTGATATTTCTTTTTGGGAAATTGGTTCAAACGAATAATAAAAATGGTTATAGCGACCCACTTTCTGCAGAAGCTCAGGCAAAATACTTACGAGATTTTTATAAACTGATTAAGTCAGGAACCTATGCTGGGTTAGTTGTTTGGTCTTATAACGATTATTCTATTCGCCGTCCAATTTTCACAACCAATTCACCAGATGCTTCAAAAATCGCCACGTCTGGACTTGTAGATGTATTCAGAAATGCTAGACTGTCCTATTCAATGATACAAGCGTTATTCAATGAAGAACGAGATCCATTACTTCGTGCAGGTACCTACAGCGAGTCAATGCCAATTGGATTTGTTGTTTTAGGGTTGGTTGCGACGTTTGCATTTCTTTTTATGATTTCCCGATTACGTAGATTCAGAGAATATGTCGTTAGAGCATTATTGCGACCGTATAATTTTTATGCAGATATTAGAGACCAAAGGATTTTATCACTTTCACAAACAGTCGTTTTGGGAATCTTTATATCTTTGACAGTAGGTCTTATTCTTTCTGCATTTTTATATTTTGCACGAACAAATAATGATGTTGATTTTCTCTTTTCTTTAATTATCCCTTGGAATGAAGTCAAAGAATTTGTAGATAATTTGATATGGAATTCGACAATTTCCATTATTTCAATTTCTATCATAACAATGGTATTGTTTTATGCATTTGCAGTGTTTTTACGATTAGTCGCAATTCTATTTGCAAAACGTGTCTTGTTTTATGATACGTATATTATTATTGTCTGGTCATGTTTACCGTTGTTATTCATTCTACCATTGGCAGCAGTTTTGGTGAAAATTGTCACCTCAACTTTTTCACTAATGATTATTACAATCTTGCTTGTAGCATTATTTGTTTGGTTGTTCTATAGAATTTTACGTGCATCTGCAGTTGTATTTGATGTAGATTCGTTTAAAATTTATGCTATTGGTGGAGGTTCAATAGTACTTTCTTTGGCATTAATAATGATGTATTATTCGTATGAATATGGGTTTGTTTCATTCTTTTATTATGTTCAAACTACATCGTTTTAACCTATAATTTTGATATTTTTTCAGTAAATCAATAAAAACTATGATTGCTTCAGGATTAGAAAAAAGCGTCGTTTTAGATACACCCAGTTCTCGCATTCGTCCAGCTTTTACGCTTGGCATTGAAGAAGAATATATGATGTGTGATCCCATTAGTCATAATTTGAAATCACATATTGATTTGGAATTATTGTCAAAAGGGAAACTCTTATTACATGAACACATCAAACCTGAAATGCATGGTTCGATGCTCGAAATTGGAACAAAAGTTTGTAAGAATGTCAAAGAAGCTCGGTTTGAATTAACCAAAATGCGTTCGATTGTCAATCATTTGGCAAATCAAAATGGTCTGAGTTTTGGTGCTGCTTCAACACACCCATTTGCACAATGGCAAGAACAAGAAATTTTCCCTGACGAACGGTATCGTTTGCTTATTGAGGATATGCAACTTCTTGCACGTTCACTTCTGATTTTTGGGATGCATATTCATATTGGTATAGAAAATAGAGAAACTCAAATTCAGATAATGAATATTATACGCTATTTTTTACCACATATTCTTGCGATATCAACTAATTCCCCATTTTGGGCTGGAATGAATACAGGACTCAAATCCTATCGTTCAAAAATATTTGAACAATTTCCTCGAACAAATCTCCCAGATTCGTTTGTGAGTTGGAAAGAGTATGAATCCTATGTTGACTTGTTAGTTCGTACTGGCTCGATTGACAATGCGAAGAAAATTTGGTGGGATATTCGTCCTCATCCGATTTTCCCAACGTTAGAAATACGTATTTGTGATATTCCAATGCGTATTGAGGAAACAGTTGCAATTGCAGCTCTTTGTCAAGCAATTTGTGTTAAGCTTTATTCTTTATTCGAAAAAAATCTAACATTCAGAAATTATCGACGTTCACTTTTAATGGAAAATAAATGGCGAGCTGTTCGATATGGACTTGACGGAAAGATGATTGATTTTGGTAAAGAACGCGAAGTCCCAGCTCGTGAATTAGTCCGTGAACTTTTAGATTTTGTTGATGATGTTGTAGATGATTTGGGTTCACGTAAAGAAATTGAGTATATCTATCAAATTCTCGAAATGGGTACTGGTGCTGACCGTCAGTTGAAAGTATTCAAAGAAACTGGTTCATTGGAAGAAGTAGTCAAGTATATTCATAAAGAATCTATTATGGGAACTACTGTCGATATCACACCATATCTTGATGATATTTCTACTCCTTCTGAAGAATCATTAAAAGAAAAACAGTCTTCGTTAGACGCATCAAAATCTATTCGTTAATTACTCTATCAATAATACCCATCAGCTTTACTTTTTTTTAGTAGGCTGATGGTTTTTTTATAAAAATCATGAAAAACATCGTAATAATTGGAGCAACATCTGCTATTGCAATTGAAACAGCAAAATACTTTGCAAAAGAAGGTGCCAAGTTGTTTCTAATTGCACGAAATCACGACAAGGTTATGGCTGCAGCAAATGATTTGTTAGTTCGTGGTGCTGCACAAGTAGGAACAGATACCTGTGATTTGTCTAATATTCAAGACCATCAACAAATTGTTACAAATAGCAACGATTTTTTTGGAAGTGTGCCTGAAGCTGTTCTCATTGCCTATGGAACATTACCAGAGCAAAAACGATGCGAAAGTGATAGTAACTATGCAATTCAGGAATTTACTACCAATGGGACTTCAGTCATTTCATTAATGATGCTATTTGGTGAAGAAATGCGAAAAGTTGGAAGTGGAACAATTGCAGTTATCTCCTCTGTTGCTGGAGATCGAGGTCGTGGAAGTAATTATCTATATGGTTCAGCAAAAGGTGCAGTGTCCTTATTTTCACAAGGTTTACGAAATTCGCTTTTCAAATCTGGAGTCAAAGTTGTAACGATTAAACCTGGTTTTGTGGATACTCCGATGACAAAGGATGTACCAAAAAATCCACTCTTTGCAACTGCCGAAGAGGTAGGAGTGAGCATTGCACATGCTATGAAATCAGGGAAGAATGTTGTCTATGTACCTTTCTTTTGGAAATACATTATGATGATTATCAAATCTATTCCTGAAGCAATATTTAAAAAGCTTTCCTTATAAACCTTCTCTTTTCTTTCGATAAATAATTGGCAGAAATAACACTGATAGTAATAAACTACCAATTATTAGCCCTGTAATAATTGAGGGTATGTGTTGTTGTAAATAGTGAATTGGGAGGAAAAACCAATCCGGTTGATACGGTATAGTTTTTGCATTCAAAGGCAGTAAAAAAGCAAATGTAATTTGTACTAAAATTACCGAAAGAATTGTAATTATAGTTTCAATAGGTGTCAAATTTTCTCGTAATTCTCTCGGTTTTTGTAAATATAAGACTGTTCCCAAAAGTATTGGAAGAAAAAGAATATGATTTACATACATTCGAACCAACGAAAATGTTTGTAATTCTTGTTGGTTCGAAGAAAATAGTAGAAAATGTAACATTACACCAATAAGAGGAATTTCATTCACAATATTACCACCTATTTGATAGCTTTGCGAAGCATACCCATCGCCCACTAATATGTTCCCAGAGTACACTGCAAATAATATTATCAGAACCGTTAGAACAGAACCCCACCATTTCGCAATTGTAGTAACAGTAATTTCTTCTTTACGTATGTTCAGTATCATCAAAAGAATAGAAACTATTACAATCGAATGAACACATTGTTTATGTAATGTTTGAAAAAACCAACCAAATTTGACAGTAGCACCAATTGATTGGACACTTTTCAGTGCCTGAAGTTCTTCCATAACGGGAATATAATTCAGTGAAAGTAAAGCTCCTCCGACCCCTTGCAACACTAAAAGAGTCATCATCACACAATACACAATCGACAGTATCGAATTTCTTTCCATATCCACAAATATAGTGTGTTTAATTTATATTATTATCGAATGTTAAATATAGAAATTTATCAGCCCTTATATTAATTACACTCTAAATAGGTTTATGATTTTGATTAAACCTTTTTAACTAGGAATTTCTCTAAGGGTTGTTTTCGAATTGAAACTAATTCTGTTTTTGATTTGTTTTATGCAAAACGTCGTGAAAACTATACTTTCAATCAAATATTGTCAAGGTAGTACCGTTACGGCAAATGATTTTTTTACCATACTTTTATTAGTGATGAATCTTCCGAAAGTGTTCTTTCAATGTAGGCAATCTACATTTGTTATTTTCTTCCTTTTACTTTCCAGCTTTTCTTCAACTACTTTTTTATATTCTGCTCCAGAGACATATTCAGTTTCTGGGACAGTTAAAGACAAAGAAACCGGTGAAGATATTATTGGTGCAACTGTTCAAATTCCTTCAATAAAAAAAGGAGCAGTTTCCAATAAATATGGATTTTATTCTATGGCAATTCCTTCTGGGAAATATGTTATAACTGCCAAAAGAATTGGGTATCAACAATTTCAAGATACCATTGAGGTCAAAGGTGCTTTGACGTTCAATATTGCATTGTCTCCACAAGGTAAAACAACCGAAGATGTCGTGGTGACTGCTCAACGAAAAAATGAAAATGTGCAATCAACTGAAGTTGGAACTGTGCAACTTCAAATGGCAGATGTGAAAAAACTTCCTGTTATTCTTGGTGAAACCGATGTATTAAAAGCCATACAATTGCTTCCGGGTGTTTCTGTTGCTTCTGAGGCAAGTGGTGGGTTTAATGTTCGTGGTGGTGGAGCAGACCAAAATTTGGTTCTTCTCGATGAAGCAACTCTCTATAATGCCTCCCACATTCTTGGTTTCTTTTCTGTGTTTAATCCCGATGCGATAAAAGACTTTACGTTGTATAAAGCCGGAATTCCTGCGAATTATGGTGGTCGATTGTCTTCTGTATTAGATGTTCGACAAAAAGAAGGTAATAACAAAGAATACGGTGTTATGGGTGGCATTGGACTTTTGAGTTCAAAACTCCTCGTTGAAGGTCCCATTGTTAAAGACAAAGGGTCGTTTATGGTAGCTGGTCGTAGAACGTATGCCGATGTATTTCTGGCATTTGCCCCTGACGAGGCTATTCGTAATAATATCGCATACTTTTACGATTTGAATGCAAAAGCAAATTACGAATTGGGTGAAAATGATCGTTTATTCCTTTCTGGATATTTTGGTCGTGATAGATTTGAAGTTGCCTCTACTATTGGTAATATTTACGGTAATACAACTTTGAATCTTCGATGGAATCACATTTATAATACTGATTTGTTCTCTAATATTTCGATGATTTATAATAACTATGATTATGAATTTCAAATTTTAGCTCCTGGAACTTCATTCGCCATTCAATCAAACATTATAAGTTACAATGCAAAAGCAGATTTCTTCTACCGTGCTTCTGAAGACCATAAATTAGAATTTGGAGGCGAAGGATTGTATTATAATTTCATTCCTGGAAATGTTCGACCTATCAATGAATCGAACATCAATCAACGTAGTTTGGATAATAAGTATGCATATGAAGCATCTGTTTATTTCAAAGATGATTGGGAAATTAGCCCCTTACTTTCAGTAGATGTCGGTCTTCGTTATAATATGTTTTGGCGAATAGGTGATGAACCAATTCGACAATATCAGGATAATTTACCAGTTCGATTTAATCAAAATACCGGTCAATACGAAGATGGTATTGTGACTGGAACGACTCAATTTGCTTCAGGAGATGTGATTTCAAGTTATTCAGGATTTGAACCAAGGGTTTCTGCCCGTTATTTACTGAATGAAGAAGCCTCCATCAAGGCATCCTACAATCGTACTCGTCAAAATTTGGCGTTGATTTCCAATACTGCCTCTCCAACTCCATTAGATTTATGGCAACCAGCAGGACCATTCGTAAAACCACAAACTGCAGATCAGTATTCCATTGGTTATTTTTCTTCCATGATGGACAATGAGTATAAAATTTCTGTTGAAACCTATTACAAAGATTTTAATGATATCGTAGATTTTGTTGATGGAGCCAACTTATTTGGAAATAACTTCATCGAAACCGATATTTTAACTGGAATTGGTCGTGCGTATGGAGTAGAATTGTTTTTAGAAAAAGTTGCGGGTGATTTGACTGGTTGGATTAGTTATTCCTACTCACAATCGCAACGAAAAATCTCGGAATTCAATGGAGGACCTGGAGTTAATAACGGAGAATGGTATTCATCACCCTACAACCGACCACATGTTCTGAATGTTGTTGGAACGTACAAACTTAGCCCAACATGGACAATTTCAGCGAATTTTGTGTTTAATTCTGGTATTCCAGCAACCTTTCCATCAGGTCGATATGATTTCAATGGACTGATTATTCCGCAATATGATGGTACACGTAATGCACAGCAGTTACCAGATTATCACCGTTTTGATGTTTCTGCACGTTGGGAATCTCCAGCAACTGAAGGATTCCGCTCTGCATGGGTTTTTGGTATATATAATGTCTATAACAGAATGAATGCGACTTCAATAGTATTCCGTCAAAACCAAGATCAATATCAAAGTGAATCTATTCGTTTAGCACTATTTGGAATTGTGCCATCATTTGGGTGGGAGTTTCAATTTTAATATGAACACAGCAATGAAAAACATACATATTTTCTTATTTACTTTGCTTTCGATTTTTGTAGTTTCTTGCCAAGACCCAATTGTAGTTGATTTGAATCAAGATTTGAACCGCATAGTATTCGACGGTAATTTGCAGTACAAACCAAATTTGCCTGATTCAGCTTTTCAAAAAATCAAGATTACTTTTAATATTGATTTTTATTCAGCTGATAGACCAACCTTAGTTCCAGATGCTACAGTTATTGTTCGTTCTACAGATGGTTTGCAAGAAGAAACATTGACATTTAGCGTTACCGACTCCGGTTATGTGACAAATAGATTATCACTTCGACCAAATGTAGGGTATACAACGACGATAATTTGGCGGGGAGATACCTATACCGTCACCGACTCTGTCATTATTGGTGGAAATATCGATACATTGTATCAGCAAGAACAAAAAGAAACAGTCTTCAACAAAGGTGGAATAGTTTCTGTTATCGATTATACTGATCCTGCCGAAACGAAGAATTTTTACCAATTGGTACTCTTCAAAAATGGAGTAAATACACTTTCTGCTCAACCTGCAAACCAATTTCGTTTACTTCAAAATGATGACTTTTTCAACGGTGCGACATTGCGTGGACTTATCGTCAATAACGATGTTGTTTTTGAACCAGGTGATACATCACGCGTAGAAGTTCAATCCCTCTCTCAACGAATGTATGATTATTACTTCACTGCATTTGTTGTGAATAGACCTGGTGGAAACAACCCACCTCCAGCACCACTTCGCTCGAATGTTGTGAACGTCACCAACCCATCTAAACCACCATTAGGATATTTGGGCATAGTCCATACCACAAGGCGCGAGATTGTGATTCGGTAAATACGTGAATTTTAAAATTCCAAAAGGTCAGACACTGTCTGACCTTTTTTTGTTATAATCTGACAATTAGTTTTGTATCTTTGTAGATTATTGATTGTTATAACATAAATTTACTATGGCAAAAACGACGAAAATAAAAAAAGAAAAACCTTTTGAAGCCCTTTTATGGGATACTGCGATTGCTCTTCGTGGTAATGTCGAACCTTCCGAATATAAACATATCGTGCTTTCACTCATTTTTTTGAAGGTTACAAGTGATAAATTTGAACTAAAACGTGCCAAATTAATCGAAGAAGGTCAAGAACAGTATATCGAAAGACCTGAGTTCTATCAAATGGATAATATATTCTTTTTGGAAGAAATTTCACGATGGAACTATATTATCGGAAAAGCAAAACAAAAGGAAATAGCAATAATTATTGATACTGCTTTGCATACGATTGAAAAAAACAATCCCGTTCTTCGTGGTGCATTGCCAGATAATTACTTCTCACGGTTGGAACTTGACGAAAGTAAATTAGCGTCTTTGCTTGATACCATTAATGGGTTTGATACGCAAAAAGATTCGTCCTTGGATGTTGTAGGTAAGGTGTATGAGTATTTCCTTTCCAAATTTGCATTGGCTGAGGGTAAAGGTAAAGGTGAATTTTATACACCTAAAAGCATTGTCAATCTGATTGCGGAGATGATAGAGCCATATCGTGGATTGATTTATGACCCTGCTTGTGGGACTGGTGGTATGTTTGTGCAATCTATCAAATTTATTGAAGCTCACCAAGGTAACAAAATGGATGTTTCCATTTATGGGCAAGAATATACTTCCACAACCTACAAATTGGCGAAAATGAATTTGGCAATTCGTGGAATCAGTGCCAATATGGGATTGAAAGCGACTGACACTTTTTCCGATGACCAACATAAGGATTTGAAAGCGGATTTTGTCATGGCAAATCCTCCGTTTAACCAAAAAGATTGGCGGAAGGAAAATGAATTGCTCGATGATCCACGGTGGAAGGGATATGACGTTCCTCCAAAGTCCAATGCAAATTATGCGTGGATATTGAATATAGTGTCAAAGCTTTCTGCCAATGGTATTGCAGGGTTTATTTTGGCCAATGGTGCTTTGAGCGGTGGTGGAGAAGAATACAAAATTCGTAAATCCCTTATCGAAAATAATCTTGTGGAGGCGATTTTGGTGTTACCTCAAAATATGTTTTACACAACCAATATTTCTGTTACTTTGTGGATATTAAATAAAAATAAAAAGGCAATTACCAGAACGATTGGATCTACAACGCGTCAGTATCGACACAGAGAAGAAGAGATACTTTTTATGGATTTGCGACAAATGGGAGAGCCATTTGAAAAAAAATTCATTCAATTTTCTACAGACGATATTCAAAAGATTGTTTCTACCTATCACCAATGGCAAGTTGCCCCAATCGAAAATGTACCAGAATTTTGCTACTCTGCATCGATAGAAGAAATCAGAAAAAAGGAATACTCCTTAGTGCCAAGTAAATATATCGAATTTATCAATCGAGATGAACAAATTGATTTTGATGTGAAAATGGCTACCTTGCAAGTAGAAATTTCGCAATTGCTTCGTGAAGAAGAGCAAAGCAAACAAGATTTACTCACTGTCTTCAAAGAATTGGGTTATGAAATCAAATTATAGAAGAATTGGTGATTATATACGGGAGATTGACATTAGGAATTCAGGTTTAAAGGTTCAAAAACTTATAGGTCTAAGTGTTACAAAGGAATTTATTCCTTCTGTTGCAAATATTATTGGAACTGATTTAGAAATATACAAAATAATTTCCTTTAACCAATTTGCATGTAGTACAATGCAGGTTCGAAGAGATAAAAAAATGCCTGTAGCTTTGTATATTGATTCTGAGCCGTCAATTGTTTCTCAAGCATATCAAATATTTGAAGTATCGAATAGAAATGAATTGATCCCTGAATATCTTATGTTATGGTTCACTCGTGCAGAATTTGACCGTGAAGCTTGTTTTCATGCAGTTGGAGGTGTTCGTGGTAGTTTAGAATGGGAAGATTTTTGTGATATGGAATTACCGGTTCCATCAATAGAAAAGCAACGGGAGATAGTAGCCGAATATAATGCCATCCAACGCCGAATAGAGCTGAACGATCAACTCATCCAAAAACTCGAAGACACCGCCCAAACTATTTACAAACGGTGGTTTGTGGAATTCGAATTTCCAAACGAAAACGGTCTACCATACAAATCCAATGGTGGCGAAATGGTTTGGAACGAAGAACTCTCCAAAGAAATCCCCAAAGGCTGGGAAGTCAAAAGCTTGGGAGAGATAGCGGACTTTCTTAATGGATTAGCTATGCAAAAATACCCAATTGAAAATGAAAATGAATGTTTGCAAATTATAAAAATTCGAGAATTAAGCCAAGGATTTTTTGATGTAAATTCAAATAAAGGAAGTTCAAAAATACCACTTGAATATATAGTAACAAATGGAGATGTAATATTTTCTTGGTCTGGAACTTTAAAAGTAAAAATCTGGTGTGGAGGTACTGGAGCATTGAATCAACATTTATTCAAAGTTTATTCTAACATATATTCAAAATGGTTTTATTATTTATGGACAAAATTTTACTTAGATGTATTTATTAGAATTGCAGAAGGAAAAGCAACGTCACTAGGACATATAAATAGAGAACATTTAAATGAAGCAAAAGTACTATGTCCCAATTCTTTAAAAACGATGAATTCATTAATGGACCCATTGATTGAACATATTATTGAAATTAAGTTACAAAACCAAAAACTCACAGAACTGAAGAATCTATTATTATCAAAATTAGCAACAGTAGAAGGGTAGGAAAGAGATGGGAGCTTTTAATCAAGAAATACCTGAATCTAAACCTACTACACAAGAGATAATTTTAAATTCTCTGACAGATCAATTATACTGTAATGATCAAAAGAAAATAAAATTCTTTAGCGTTGTTTTTGATGATAAAATAGAATTAGAATTAAATATCTCAGCAAAAACTCAAATTAAAGTAACTTATGTAAAAGACCATGATGATCTAAAAGGATTAGAAATTACAAGAATTAAAAGCAATTCAGTAGTTGAACGAATCAACTTTTCAATGTTTACTTTACATCACTTAATTGAATTTACAGAAATTCTTTCAAATATTGATTTTGCAAATCATACAGAAAAGAAAGTACCAATCCATAGAAAAATAGACGCTGACTCTGTAGAAAAAATAAAACAGTTTTTAATGTCTAATGATGGAGAAGAATTGTTAGAAACCATCTTAAATGAAGGTGGTATTACTTCTAAAGATGTTGTAAATATTGGATTCAGAAAAAATAGTTTAGATACATTTAAAAAGCTTCTAGATGAGCCTAATTACTGGAAAGAGTATGCACAAGATATAAGTGTTTCTGGCGCACATGAAGAAAAGGTTTGGCAACATTTTTTTAATCTTAATCAATGGATTTTCGGATATGGCTTAGATTATAGATTTAATGAGGTTTTGCAAAAAGAAGCAAGTATTTCACACACACATATTGATGGATCGAATACAGTAATTACAGATTTCTTATTAGGAGATAACAACTTTGTTACGTTTGTAGAATTGAAAAAACCTTCAACAAATTTGTTTGCAAAAAATCAAAATAGAGCAAATTCATGGAAACTATCAACAGAATTTTTTGAATCAGTTTCACAAATACTTGAACAAAAATCTTCTGGTATCATAAAATTTGAAACAGAACAATTTACAGATAGAGATGAAAAGATACATCAAAAGGCTTTTGATTCTAAGGTTATACTGATAATTGGTAGTTGGAAGCAAATTGATGATAAAACAGACCGAGAAAAATCAATAATGAAAAAAACATTTGAATTGTTTCGACGAGACAGTAGAAATGTAGAAATAATAACCTATGACGAGTTGTATCAGAGAGCAGAATTTATAGTAAAAGGTAGTGAACCAAAAAATAAATAAATTCTGCAAACATTTCAGAATAAACTTAACACCTCCTATGCCCACCGAAACAGAATATAATTCAGCTTTGCATCACCGACGATCAATCCGTTTACCGGAATATGATTATTCGCAAGTGGGGATGTATTTTGTGACGATATGTTGTCAGGATATGGTGTGCCGATTTGGTTCAGTTGTGGGTGGGAAGATAGTATTGAATGAATGTGGTAGGATTGCAAAAGAATGTTGGGAAATGACACCGTTAATTCGCGAAAATATTGACTTGGGTGCGTTTGTAATTATGCCTAACCACATGCATGGAATAATACATATCAATGGTAGGGGCGTATTGCATACGCCCAACTTAGAGAATGATTCTGAACATCTGGACGTTAAAGATAATGAGGGCGTATTCAATACGCCCCTACAGTCTCCAAAACAAAAGTTAGGTTCTATTGTTCGAGGGTATAAATCTGCGGTTACAAAAAAATCTCTTCAGATAGGTGTTTCAGGCAAACTGTGGCAACGAAATTACTACGAACACGTTATTCGAAATGAATATTCATACCAGCGAATTTCAGAATATATTTTTAATAATCCCGCACAATGGGAATATGATACACTATACAGACTATGAGTTTTAACGAGAACCAATTAGAAAAGACATTTATAGAATTAATGGAACAAGAAGGATATGATCATTCTTTGGGTTCTTCATTGATTCGAACTAATGAGGAAGTGCTAATCGAAGATGATTTGCGGACGTTTTTGCGAATCCGTTATGCTTCCATTGGCATTACCGATAGGGAAATTGATTCTATTATTCGAGAGCTGAAACAAAAATCTGTATTTGATTTGTATGAAACGAATAAACAAATCTGGGATATGATTGCAAATGGATTTATTTTCAATCGTGAAGATAGATCAAAACAAGATGAGTATATTCAATTGATTGATTACCGAGATATTGGGCCTTCGATATTGCCACCCAAAAATCAATTGCAAACAGTTGTTTCTGAATCAATAAGCAATTACGGACCTGACGGCAATATTTACCGATTTGTCACACAATTAGAAATTCAAGGACAACATCTTCGCATACCAGATGGAATAGTCTATATCAATGGTTTGCCATTGGTTGTTTTTGAATTCAAAAGTGCCATACGCGAAGAAGCAACAATCCACGATGCATATATCCAAATCACTCAACGATACAAACGGGATATTCCAGAACTCTTCAAATACAATGCTTTTTGTGTCATCAGCGATGGTGTTAATTCCAAAGCAGGTTCTTTCTTTGCTCCGTACGAATTTTATTATGCTTGGCGTCGCATTGCAGGAATGAATATGGATGTAGACGGATTTAACAGCATGTTTACATTGATTCATGGAATGTTCCATACAATTCGGTTACGAGATATAATCAAAAACTTCATTTATTTTCCAGATTCTTCCACAAAGGAAGAAAAATATATTTGTCGCTATCCCCAATTTTATGCAACGAGAGCATTATTTGAACGGATAAAATTAGCTCAACGACCTGAAGGAGATGGAAAGGGTGGTACGTACTTTGGAGCAACAGGATGCGGAAAAAGCTTTACAATGCTATACTTAACAAGAGTATTGATGAAAAGTGAGTTTTTTGCAAGCCCTACCATTGTCCTCATTACTGATAGGACAGATTTAGATGGTCAATTGTCAGAACAATTTGTGGAAGCAAAGAAATTCATTGGAGATGATACAGTCGTATCAGTAGAAAGTAGAGCGGATTTGCGAACTAAATTGCAGAATCGTAAAAGTGGAGGAGTGTTTTTAACAACTATCCATAAATTCACAGAAGATATTGAATTACTCACCGACAGAACAAATGTGATTTGTATTTCCGATGAAGCACATCGTTCACAAACGAATTTGGATCAAAAAATTATCATGACCGAAACAGGAGTTCGTAAAACCTACGGTTTTGCAAAATATTTGCACGATTCATTGCCAAATGCAACGTATGTGGGCTTCACAGGAACGCCAATCGATGCAACAATTGATGTATTTGGAGAAGTTGCAGATGCGTATACAATGACACAATCAGTACTCGATGAAATAACAGTGCGAATTGTGTATGAAGGTAGAGCAGCTAAGGTAAATTTGCAAAATAGTGAATTAGAAAAAATTGAACAATACTATCGAGAGGCTGCAGAAGCTGGAGCAAATGAATATCAGATAGACAAAAGCAAAGAACAAAGTTCAACGGTGTATGCAGTATTAGGAAATCCAGAACGATTGGATGTACTTGCCAATGATTTTATTCAACATTACGAACAAAGAGTAAATGAAGGCTCTTCCGTTGTAGGGAAAGCAATGTTTGTAAGTAGTTCCCGAGAAATCGGATATGAATTTTATAAACGGATTATAGCATTACGGCCAGAATGGAATGAAATCAAGGAATTAGAAGGAGTAAGTGCTGACAAGAAGAAAGTCAAACCAATAGAACGAGTGAAATTGGTAATGACAAGAAGTCAAGATGACCCGAAGGAATTGTATGAACTCTTGGGAACAAAAGAAGAAAAATCAGAATTAGCACGACAATTCAAAGAAGCAGATTCGAATTTCAAAATTGCTATAGTTGTCGATATGTGGTTGACAGGATTTGATGTTCCATTTTTAGATAGTATCTATATTGATAAACCAATTCAACAACATAATTTAATTCAAACAATATCCCGTGTAAACAGAAAATACAAAGAAAAAGAAAAGGGATTAGTTGTTGATTACATTGGAATAAAAAATCAAATGGACTTTGCTTTGCAAAAATATAGCAAAGGTCAAGAGCAAAAATTCGAAGAAATAGAACAATCGGTTAAAGTCGTCAAAAATCAATTAGATTTATTAGATAATATTTTTGTCAAAATATGTGATTACTCACCATATTTTACAGGAGCTCCATCTGAACAATTATCTACACTGAATACAGCATCAGATTTTGTTTTACAATCTGAAGAAAGAAAAAGCAACTTTATGGGTCACGTAAAACGACTGAAAGCTGCATATGATATATGTTCAGGAAGCGAATTATTAACACAACATGAGCGAGACCTTTCTCATTTCTTTTTTGCAGTTAGAACAATTATCTATAAAATTACTAAAGGTGATGCGCCAGATGTTGCCCAAATGAATGCTCGAGTACGAGAAATGGTAAACAACGCATTGAATAGTAGTGGAGTAGAGGAGATATTAAAAATCGGAGAAGAAAAACAAAAAGAACAGGATTTGTTTGATGAAGAGTATTTGCAATTATTAAACAAATTGAAGTTGCCAAATACTAAAATAGAAATTTTACAAAAACTCCTTCGCCAAGCAATTACTCAAATCAAACAAATCAACAAAGTTCAAGGAGTGAACTTTAGCGAGAAAATGCAGAGGATAGTTGAAAAATACAATACTCGAGATAAAAATGATATTTTTAGAAGTGAAGTATATGATGAAATTGCAGAATCTTTGACAGATTTAATTCTCCAAGTGCAAAATGAGTTTACAGCTGGACTTTCACTTGGAATTGATCTAGAAGAAAAAGCATTTTACGATATTTTGTTTGCATTGTGTGTAAAGTATAATTTCACTTACCCAGATGATAAAATGATAGAATTGGCAAAAGAAATTAAAAAGATTGTCGATTCTCAAGCAAATTATCCAGATTGGAATAAAAGAGATGACATAAAAGCAAGATTAAAAGTGGATATAATTATCATTTTGGATAAATATAATTATCCTCCAGTAACTCGAGATGAGGTTTATATGGAGATATTTGAGCAAGCAGAGAATTTCAAAAAATACCGTAGTTAACTAATTTAACTCCCTCCTTTTTATTGTTAATTCGTAGAAAATTCGTATATTTGCGTTCTTTGGTTCAATTTGCAATGGAATTTTATGGTTACTATCTTTATACAAGGATTACAAGACGGTACCCATTCTGTGTCTATGCAAGAGGAAGTATCGGCTGTAGAGGATTTATTTCCTGAATATATTGGCACTATTTCTATAGAAGGAACGCTAAAAAAATTAGGAAATCGTTATACTATTTCTTTATTGTGTTCAGCTACCGCCGATTTGGTGTGCGATCGTTCAGGGGAACAGTTTGTTGAATCTATTGAAGCACCAATTGTCGCAACGTTTATCGCTGATAGTACGTTGTTACGTACAAAATCTGAAGAAGTAACATCAGATTCGTCGATTGTGATGAGAGATGAAGACAAAGTTATCGATATAACGCAGTTGATTCGAGATGAAATGGGAGTAGCACTTCCATTAAAACGAGTTAGTCCGAACTACAAAGAAAAAGAATTTGAGGAATTATATCCTCATTTGATAGCAAAAGAACAACCCAAAACTGACGCGGACATTGATGACCGTTGGGCAGTATTACAATCATTGAAACATTCTAAATCATAAATACACAGGTTTAATCCATGCCACATCCTAAACGTAGACATTCGAAATCACGCAGGGACAAACGTCGTACACATTACAAAGCAACTATCGTTGGACATACTAACTGTCCAGAGTGTAATGCTTTGAAATTGCCTCATTCTGCTTGTTCAGAGTGCGGTTATTATAATGGTCGCAAAATTTTAACAAACGTAGCGTAGAGAATTTACCACTGAAGTAATTTCAGTTAACCACTCTATACGATTAAGTACCAATGTCAAACCCGCTACTCAAAATAGCTGTCGATGCAATGGGAGGCGATTTTGCTCCAATGAATGAGATTCAGGGTGCAATAATGGCTTCAACGCTACTTAGTGAAACAACCCCTATTGAAATAGTTTTTTTTGGTAAAGAGCAGGAAATTCGTTCTGCTCTTGCCAAACAAACACTCCCACCAAGTTTCCGATATTCCATCATCCACACCGATGAAGTAATAACTATGGAAGATGACCCAACGGTCGTTTTACGAAAAAAACGTAATTCTTCTATGATTGTCGGTATCAATGCACACAAAGACGCTCATGTTGATGCGTTTATTTCTGCAGGAAATACAGGTGCTGTTATGTCAGCTGCAACAGTGATTTTAGGTAGAATCAACGGTGTATCTCGTCCAACAATTGGTGCCTTTTTCCCAACTCAACAAAAAGATCCATGCTTACTTCTTGATGTTGGTGCCAATGTAGATTCAAAACCAAAACATCTTGTTGAGTTTTGTATTATGGGCTCTATTTATATTCAAGAAATTTTAGGAATTAAAAATCCCAAAGTTGGTTTGTTGAATATTGGTGAAGAAGAAAGTAAAGGCAATGAAGTTGCAATTGAAACCTTAGCATTGCTCAAAGAATCTCCACTGAATTTTATTGGTAATGTTGAAGGAAGAGACATCTTTCAAGGTACAGCACATTTGATAGTAACAGATGGTTTTACAGGAAATATCGTTCTAAAATTTGCAGAAAGCTTTTTGGGGACTCTCAAGGTAGCGTTTAAACAATTTGCTCAAAAAAGTATTTGGAACAAATTAATGGTTGGTTTGATAGTAGCACCAATTATGAAAAAAGTACTCAAATCGTATGATTATCAAGAATACGGTGGAGTTCCCTTATTGGGAGTAAATGGTGTTGTAATTATTGGTCATGGGAAATCAACACCATTGGCAATTCAAAATATGATTTTACGTGCAGTAGAATCAAAACAAAAAAATATCAACGACTCAATTCGTACTTCTATTCAAGAGTACAATTCGTCAATTCCTACACCTGTATCCTAACATCAATGCCTGCATATATTAGTTCTGTTGGACATTACGTTCCGCCTGAAGTTTTTGATAATAAATATTTTGAAGATAAAATAGATACTTCTGACGAATGGATTCGTGAGCGTACCGGTATAATCGAGCGTCGTTTTGCAACTTCTGGGGCAACTTCTGACTTGATTGTTCCTGCTGTGCAACAATGTTTAGAAAAACGAGGAATTACTGCAGAAGAAATTGATTTGATTTTAGTTGCAACAATTACTGCAGACAACAATTTCCCTTCCTGTGCAGCAACTGTCCAACGTAAAATTGGGGCAAAAAATGCTTGGGGCTATGACATATCAGCCGCATGTTCTGGATTTATGTATGCTTTAGCTACTGCAACAAGCATGGTGAATGCCGGTGTTGTGAAAAAAGCATTAGTCATTGGTGCAGATAAAATGAGTTCTATCCTTGATTTTACCGATAGAAATACGTGTATTTTATTTGGTGACGGAGCTGGATGTGTTCTAATAGAGCATACAGATGATGAGTCAATAGGAATTAAAGATACTATACTTCATATGGATGGTGAAGGTGGAAAATTTCTTTACCAAATAGCTGGTGGTTCTTCAAAACCTGCGTCATTAGAAACTGTAGAAAATAGAGAACATTTTGTCTACCAAGATGGAAAGAATGTCTACAAGCATGCTGTTGTTGGTATGGCAGAAGTTGCGGTTAGAATAATGGAGCGTAATAACATTTCTCCTTCTGAAATAGCATATTTGGTTCCTCATCAAGCAAATTTACGTATTATTGATGCTACTCGTCAACGTATGGGTATTGACTATGATAAAGTTATGATTAATATTCAAAAATATGGCAATACAACTGCTGGTACCATTCCAATTTGTTTATCGGAATGGTATTATGACAAAAAATTGAAAAAAGGTGATAAACTCATCTTGGCTTCATTTGGAGCAGGATTTACTTGGGGTAGCATTTATCTCATTTGGGGAATTGATTGATGAAAGCATTGCTATTTAATGGGCAAGGTTCACAAGTAGTTGGTATGGCTTCTTCTCTTTATAATGAAGTTGAACAAGTTCGCGAATTATTCGAACAAGCGAATTTACTCCTGGGTTTTAATCTTTCTTCCATTATGTTTGATGGACCTGATGAAACACTCAAAGAAACTCGTTATACCCAACCAGCGTTGTTTTTGCATGAAGCTGCAATAATTACTACATTGGGAAATAAACTGATTCCTGATGTTGTTGCAGGACATTCCTTAGGAGAATTTTCTGCCTATTTTGCAGCAGGTGTTTTGTCGTTTGAAGATGCACTTTCTATTATTGCTCTTCGCGGTTCTTTGATGTTCGAAGCAGGAACGAAACAAAAAGGTGGAATGCTTGCTGTTTTAGGACTGGAAAATTCTATTGTCGAATCCATTTGCTCGGACTTAACCCAAAAAGGTAAAGTGGTTGTACCTGCTAATTACAACTCTCCCGGTCAAATTGTTGTTTCAGGGAATGATGCTGATGTTGACGACTCGATGGAATTATTCAAGTCAGCTGGTGCATCAATGGTAAAAAAATTAGTAGTATCTGGTGCTTTTCATTCTCCATTAATGGAATTTGCAAAAGAAGCGTTGGCTGAAAAAATCCATTCAACGAAATTTTCTTCTCCCAAATGTCCAATTTATCCAAATGTAACAGCTACTAAAACAACAAATGTAGACGAACTTAAAGCATTGTGTATTCAACAACTTACTTCACCGGTTCGATGGGCACAAACTTTAGAACAAATGCAACAAGACGGTGTGGATACATTTATTGAAATTGGTCCCGGTAAAGTGTTGCAAGGTTTAGTGAAACGCACATTAAAAGGTGTCAATTTCACAGGAATAGATACTTTTGCCGATTGTACAAACTATAACTAAAAAAATTACATGGAACAACGATTAACAGGAAAAGTGTGTATTGTTACTGGAGGAACCAGAGGCATCGGCGAAGCAATTGTTCGTGCCTTTGTTGCTGAAGGTGCAAAAGTATTTGCAACGTACAATGGAAGTGTTGAAAAAGCAAATCAATTGGTTGCTGAATTAGGTGAAGCTCATGTTCACTTTTCACAACTCAATACATCTTCTTCTGAATCTATCAAAGCATTTGTTGATTTTATCAATGCAGAAACACAACGTGTTGATGTATTGGTGAATAATGCTGGTATGACAAAAGACAATTTGTTGATGCGAATGACTGAGGATGATTGGGACTTGGTACTTGATACGAATTTGAAAAGTGTGTTTTTACTATCAAAAGCATTCTCACGTCCGATGATGTCTCAACGTAAAGGAAGAATTATCAATATTGGTTCTATTGTTGGGTCTACTGGAAATGCTGGACAGGCAAATTACGCAGCTTCAAAAGCTGGATTGATTGGTCTTACGAAATCTTTGGCAAAAGAATTTGCCTCAAGAAATATTTTGGTCAATTGTGTATCTCCAGGTTATGTAATTACTGATATGACTGAAAAACTCACTGACGAACAACGAGCTTCTTTTACCGGAAATATCCCATTAAAGCGTGGTGCTTCTGCTGAAGAAGTCGCTAAAGTTTGTTTGTTTTTTGCCTCAGAAGATTCATCGTATGTAACGGGACAAAACATTTTCGTGGACGGCGGTTTGGCAATGTAGCAAATTTTTACGAAATTTGTAATCAACTTTAAATTAATTTATTACTATATACTCTATTAACAAAGGAAAACCAATGAGTCAAGTAGCTCAAAAAGTTATCGAAATTATTGTCAACAAACTTGGCGTTGAAGAATCGCAAGTGACGAATGCAGCATCATTTACCAATGATCTTGGAGCTGATTCTTTAGATAATGTTGAATTGATTATGGAATTTGAACGTGAGTTCAATTTAACAATCGAAGATGCAGATGCTGAGAAAATTCTTACAGTTGGCGATGCAGTTTCGTATATTGAATCAAAACAATAATTTTACAAATTTTAGAAACAAAAATGGCACGTAAAAACTTACCGAAAGTTGTCGTTACTGGTCTTGGTGCTGTAACACCAATAGGAAATACCGTCGCTGAATTCTGGGACGGTATGATGTCCGGTAAAAGCGGTGCAGCTCCCATCACTCAATTTGATGCGTCATTATTTGACGCAAAATTTGCATGTGAATTGAAACAATTTGATCCACTGCTGTACTTCACTAAAAAAGAAGTTCAACGTGTGGATTTGTTCGCACAATTTGCAATGGCTGCTGCAGTTCAAGCTATGGACGATTCTGGTTTGAATCTTGAAACTATTGACAAGGAACGTTTTGGTGTCATTTTTGGATCTGGAATTGGTGGTATGTGGACATATCACCATCAACAAAATACGCTCTTTGAACGAAATGGAAATCCTGATAGGATATCTCCTTTCTTCATTCCTATGCTTATTTCCAATATCGCTGGTGGTCATATTGCCATGCGATATGGATTAAAAGGACCAAATTATGCAACTGTTTCGGCATGTGCTACTTCATCGCATTCATTAGCAGATGCCTTGATGATTATGCAACGTGGTGATGCAGATATTATGCTTGCTGGTGGTTCTGAGGCAGTTATTTGCCCAATGTCTGTTGGCGGATTCACCAATATGAAGGCGATGTCAACTCGTAACGACTCTCCAGCAACTGCATCTCGTCCATTCGACGCTACTCGCGATGGATTTGTGCTTGGCGAAGGTGGTGGTATCTTGGTGTTAGAAACGGAAGAACACGCCCTTAATCGCGGTGCAAAAATTTATGCAGAGTTTGCTGGTTTTGGAAATACTGATGATGCATATCACATTACAGCTCCTGCTCCAGGTGGCGAAGGAGCAGTACGTTCGATGACTTTGGCATTGAAAGATGCCGGAATCTCCATCAATGATGTTGATTACATCAATGCTCATGGAACATCAACCCCACTCAACGACCGATCTGAAACAGAAGCAATCAAAAAAGTTTTTGGCGAACATGCCTACAAATTAGCTGTTAGTTCTACTAAATCTATGACTGGACATCTGCTTGGTGCAGCTGGTGCAGTAGAGGCAGTTGCTACTGTGTTGGCTATTAAAAATTCAAAACTTCCTCCAACTATCAATTATCAAACTCCTGACCCTGCGTGTGATTTGTTCTACGTACCAAATAAGCCAGTAGAAAAAACTATCAATGCTGCTCTCAGCAATACATTTGGTTTTGGTGGTCATAACGCTACTTTGTGTTTCGTTCGGTATGAAGGATAGTACCGAAAAAACGATACAAGAACATCGTTCCTCTGGAGAAGTTGTCAAAGAAATTTTTCAATCCTTCTTTACGAAAATATATTCCTTTAAACCTCAGAACATGACTGAGGACAAAGTTTTAGCACTTAAAGTCAAAAAAGCGAAAATCTTACCTTCAAATAAGGTAAAAGAGTTAGAAGGAATTTTAGGGATTTCCATCAAAGAATCTCTTTATTTTGAATTAGCACTCATCCACCGTTCGGCTTTACAAGTACCTGAGTACTCAACCCTACCATCAAATGAACGATTAGAATTTCTGGGTGATGCTATTTTGGATATGATAGTTGCTGAATATCTATTTTCTTTGCATACCAATGTACCAGAAGGCGAACTAACCAAAATGCGATCGCTCATTGTCAACGGCAAAACATTAGCCCATTGTGCATCGGTTCTACATTTGGAGCAATATGTCATTTTGTCCTACAGTGCACGCCAAACCCTATCGTTTAGTAATAGTAGCATTCTCGCAGATGCAATCGAAGCAATCATAGCCGCAATCTATTTAGATTCTGGATTGAAGGTCGTAACCAAATTTTTCCTGAACACACTATTGCCAATCATAGCATCTTCAACCACATTAGAAGAAAAAAACTACAAATCAATGCTATTGGAAGAAGTTCAATCACATTATAAAACTTCCCCAAAATATAGAGTTTTGCATTCTGAAGGTCCTGCACATTCAACAGTATTCACCATCGGAGTTTACATAAACGAAGAGCTCATCGCTGAAGGAACTGGTAAATCCAAAAAAGAAGCAGAGCAAATCGCTGCCAATAAAGCATTGCTCATCAAATTCCCAAACATCATCCTGCAATCTGCCCAAGCAATCATCCCCCCACTTCCTAAAAAGTAAGAATTACTAACTCAAATATTCTATTCTAACCTTTTGAGAGGTATCTGTGTACATTGAGGCTCTCTTAGTGTGTTGGGGTGTAATCTACTCCAATAAAACAACTCCTTCTCCCCCACGAGGGAGAGGGTTGGGGTGAGGGGGCATTCTGCACAAATGGGTGTATGCAATACGCCCCTATAAAAATAATTCTCCTCACTTGGAGTGGCGTCACGCAGTAGCGGGGTTGCTCTTCTGACCACGGAGTGGTCACATATTTATAGAAACACATTCCACCTACCAACACATCTCCCACTCCCCATTCGTAGAGACGCCCTATATGGGCGTCTCACTCTCACACTTCCCTCAAAAAGCCCTGAAAGGGCTTCCTATTATAGCTTATGGTGTAAGCCCTACGTTAACCAAATATTCCTAAAGTATTCCAAAAAATACCCATTTTTCCATTGCCAAGAAAATTTATTTTCGTAATTTGTAAAAAAAGTGGGAACCTTTTCAGTCAAAATACAGTATAAGTATTATAGTTAGAATATTTAAAGTGAGGTAGTATATGATTACATATAGTTCATTAATTTCGTATCATTCTTTCATTCTTGAAAATTTAGATAAGGATAAAAACGGACTCATTAATAAGAACGAAATGCCGTATTTTTCTGACAAATTTATTAAATCTCTTTCAAATGATGTACTTTTGGAATCAAGGGCTAACGAAGTTATTGTTAAAGTATCAGAAGAAATTCTTTCTGTGAAAATAGTTTCCATTAATGGAGTTGAGTTATTGAAAATGAGAAATAAAATTGGAAATGATATATTGCCAATTTCATTACAGTCGTTGCAAAATGGTTTATATTTACTTGTAATTGAATCTAAGGATGGTGTAATAACCAAACCAATAATTATTTCAAAATAAAAATCATGTGTTATCAGGGAGGAAGTACTTCCTCCCTGAATTTTTCATAATTTACAACATTGAAAGAAATTGTAATGAAATCACTAACTATTGCAATAATTCTATTTCTACTGTATACGAATTCATATGTGTTTTCTTCAAATTGTTATTTTGAAAACAAAAGAAACATAGAAAATTACATCGAAACTTCTTCTGATGACACTCTTATCGAACCAAAAGATGGTGAAATAATATATACTCTGCAACCAAATTGCAAATGGAAAAGTTTTGCTGATAAAGTTTACAGAGTTGGTGGTACTAATTATATTTCTAAATGGTTAGTTGATACTACTCATAAATATGAAGTCTTATTGAATTTTGATACTGAATATGAGTGGGGGGTTGGAAGTACATTTGAATTAGAATATATTGGTGTTTATAAGCGAAGAAAATTCAGAACATGTAATCCAATCATATCTTTGTACTTACCTGAAGATCAGTTAATAACATCATTAAAGCCTATTTCTTTAAATTGGAATAAAATTGGTGGTGAAATTACCTATAATCTTCAAATCGCAAAGAATCCTAACTTCACTTCAAATTTTGTGGTACAGGAATATAATTATCCAGATTCAATTTATCATACGGATTGGTTAATTAAAAACAAACAATACTATTGGCGAGTTCAAGCTACTTATGGACCGATAAGTCATATCTGGTCTGAAACTAGATCTATTTTGGTGTTGGATACGACACTCAAAAAGGTGTATCCAGATTCTGCTACTTCGGTGATGGATACAGCAATAACCCTTCGATGGAACAAATTGGAAGGCACCAATAATTATACAGTTAAGCTTTCCACCTCGCCACTATTTTTTACTACTATAGTTGATTCTTCGACGGTTTTGGACACGTTATTGTACGTTCCAAAACTTGAGAAAAACAAGATATACTATTGGACGGTTTCTTCCAATACTGACATTGGAAATGTTCCCTCAAATGTATGGAGATTTACTACACAAACGAAACCACTATTGGTCGAACCACCCAATAAATTGGCTGATGCACCAAAACTTATCAATTTCAAATGGCGTCGGCAAGGTCAACTCAATGCGAGTTCGTTCCTACAACTTTCCGACAAAGCAGATTTTTCAACGCTCATTGAAGACGTAGTAGGTATATTAGACACTACCTATTTTTACGACGGAACGAATACGCTCAAACAAAATACTACATACCACTGGCGAGTGAAACAATTGGTCAGTGATGACACAACGGCTTGGTCAGATACGTGGACATTTCGTCTTCCGGGGTTGCCGATGGTTGCTCAACGGTACCCAGATTCGAATGCAATCGGCGTACCAGTCGATACCTTGCTCCATTGGAACCCAGCAACTGACGTTGACGGCTATACAGTCAGGGTTTCAACTGTTCCTACCTTTGCAACAACAGTTTTAGAACGAACACCCGTGCAAAGCGTATTGCAAACAGACATCAAAAATTTGGAGCATAATCGCCGTTACTATTGGCAGACACGTACACGCAAAGACGGTGAATTTGGCGTATGGTCGGATACGTGGGATTTTCTCACGATTCTCGCAAAACCTAATTTAATTCAGCCAATAAATGAGACTGAAATCGCACCAACTTCAGTGAATTTCACATGGCAACCAATAAATGGTGCAGAAAGTTATGAATTGAAGCTTTCCAAAGATAGTACATTTTCTACAACTGTAGTTAATGAAGAAAATATCACACAAAATACTTTTGAGTACAAATCCTTAGAAAAAGAAACAAAATACTTTTGGCAAGTTAAATCAAATTCCAACAAAAATCTCGGTCAATGGTCTGAAGTAAGAGTATTTACAACAAATTCACTAACTTCAGTAAATGAAAGCGAAAATGTTGGTGTTGAAATTATTCCAAATCCTGTTACTAGCGTTTCGAAAATACGGATACATACCAAAGAAAACGAACAGCTGTATTCAGTCGTTGTCCGAAATTTATTGGGCTTATCAGTAATGATATTCCCAATGAATAATGAGAAAGAATTTACTCTCAATACAAACGGATTACCACAAGGAATGTATTTTCTGGAAATAACAACCTCCAAAAAGTCATTCGCTTATCCATTTCAACTATTGAGATAAAAGAATATGAAAAATTATTTACGAAATATCCCAATACTTTTCAGTTTGCTATGTTTCATAAGTATTATCACAATTGTTGAATCGGTATATTCTCAAACGCCACCTCGTTCAACACGAGGAAAGGAATTTTGGATTTCATGGCCCTACGATGATAGTCGATTAAATAGTTTTGGTGATGAAAATTTTACGAATTGTAATATCTATGTTTTTAGTACAAAACCAACAAATGGCTATTATGAATATTTAGATAATGGAAAAACTAAAAGAATAAATTTTCGATTAAATGATACCAATAATTACTTTTTTGGTGAAGCTCTGGTCATTGAAAAGGAAGTGAAAATTTCTGAATTTGCACAAAAACAAAGTGTGTATGTGTATTCAGACGATAGTATTAATGTATATGCCACATCAATGTCAGATTCTTTCAGATTGGATGCCACCATAGTTTTTCCGAACTCAGCATTAGGACGAGAATATTATATTGTTACTCGAAAACAAGGTTTAGCTAAAACACAGTTTTTGATAGTTGCACCCTACGATTCCACACGAATAGAAATAACTCCAACTGCCACTACTGAATATGGAAAATTACCCAATATTCCCTTCACCATTACCTTACAACGCGGTCAAACCTATTTGGTACGTAGCAATGGAGATTTGACGGGAAGTAGGGTTCGAGCCATTGGGGAAAAAAACTGTTTCCCAATCGCAGTTTTCACATCCTCGCCACAAACCAGTGTTGGAGAATGCCCTCCAAATAATTTTTTGTGGGAACAAATTCCCCCAGATGCAGTTGTGGGAAGTGGGTATGTTATCCCAAAATACCCAAAAACCTATGGCTCTATCATTCGTGCATTAGCTGTGCACAACGGGACACAAATTCGAATGGACGGACATAACATTGGTCAACCATTGAATGTAGGTCAATTTGTTGAAATGGAGACCGATTCGTTTTCATATGTCAATGGCAATAGACCATTTATGCTCGCACATTTCACCAAAGGTGGAGGGTGTGTAACACCAACAATCGCACCACCAACCATGACTATTCTCAGTGCTGTATCGCAATTACAACGGTTTGCAAGCATTTATGCACCAGCTGGGAATCTATTCTTTCATACAGACTCCTCCACTGTCAACATCGTCGTCAAATATGCAGAACGAGGCGTAACGCGAATCAATGGAAGTCCTGTTGACCCAAGCAAATGGCGAATTTTACCGGGCAATCCGATTTACGCCACCTATCAACTACAATTAGCAATAAATAATGTCCTGCGAATTTATAATGATTTGAGCGGATTTACTGCCTCCATTTACGGAACAGTTGAAGGGCAATCCTTCACGATGACAGCAGGTGGTGACTTTTCGCAAACGATTGTTGGTGGTTTGGATACCGCAGGAATCTACGGAAAAACCACCTTCTGCAAAGGCGAAGTAGCGAATTTGCGAGCATTAGTTGACCCATCAGCGACCTCCTACAAATGGGAATATGGCGATGGTACAAGCGATACCGGCAGAACCGTATCGCACGTATACAAAAATGCAGGTAATTACTTTTTACGTTTAATCATTTTCCGAGGAGCCTTTTGTGCTTACGACACCACAAGACGTCTAATCACCGTTCGAGCATCGCCTGTCGTAAAAGCTGGAACAAAACCGACCATTTTACTGTGCAACAATCAAACAGCAACACTTGGCATTAGTCAATTACCTGGAGTTACGTACCGCTGGTCACCTGCAATTGGATTGTCAGACACCACCATTGGGCAACCGACAGTCACAGTAATACAAGATGAAGTAACCTATATAGTTCGTGGCTATGATTCTTTTGGCTGTGAAACCAGAGATACCGTTACCGTCAGAGCCTATCGTCAACCAATCGCTAATGCGGGACCTGATACGGTGTCGTGTGGTGGGAATGGGGTGCAAATAGGGCGACAAACAACTGGTGGAACACCGAATTACAGCTTTTTGTGGACGCCAGCAACTGGACTTTCTAACGACAAAATTGAGCGTCCAATTGCAACTCCAACTGCGAATACAACCTATATCCTTCGTGTAACTGATGTCAATGGTTGTATTGGATATGATACAGTGAACATTCAAGCATTGCCTTCACCAACTATAAATATTGCAACAGCACCAACCATTTGTGAGGGTGATTCTGTACAACTTT
>JAEUSM010000015.1 GCA_016788785.1 Candidatus Kapaibacterium sp. | reverse complement strand
AACTTACGGCTTTTTTTTCATTCCACCAAATTTTAGCGAAAAAAAAACAAGAAATTTTTTCATTCCCTGCTCTTACTACTTCTCTGCCATTTGATAGTACCGCCTCATCTGTTACTTTCTTACCACTCTCTTCAGTTTTTTTAAACCCCCGTTTGCGGTAGCCATACTCGTGTATAGCTTACAAATATACCACTTTTTTCTTATATCGCAATACCTGAATGAGTTTTTTTTACAAAGTGGTGGAAAAGATACAAATTAATTTTTCGTATACTACGGATTTTGGGAGTATTGTTACGAAATATTTATCTTGAGTTTTTTTTCAATTTACGAATTTAATCGTTCTAATCGCATTGAATTTGTACGAAATTTTGGTACAAAGACTCCCAAAATGTACACTCGAATTAAATACCACCACATTGAGCGTTCGTTGAGCAATGGATCAATGTTATGTTGGATGCGTTCGTGTTCTTCTTTTAATTTTGACCAGTGCATTCCTGCTTTTTCGTGGTGAACTGTGTGATAACCATTGTTAAAGAGCATTAGATTGAGTATTCCTACGAAGTTACGTGAGTGATTCCACTCAGATTCTTCGTTGGCGTGAACATGTTGGATATAGTTGAATATCAATACAGTAAATAATGCTACTTGTTGAGGGATGACAACAAATAGTAATGCTTTTTGCCAATCGAGCCAAAATGCAATGGCATATTGTAACCCTAATGCGACGTATTGGAAGATTGCAACGTAGAATGTATTACGATTTGAATGGTATAATTGTCGCAAATAGTCGCGGATTGGTTTTTGTTGATGGTAACCGCTGACTGATGGATAGGTCAAGAGTATTCCAATATTATTTTCTTCGGAATATCGATAGGTTAGGGTGTAATCACCTTCTCGATTGTTATATCGGTGATGGTTTTTGTTATGTGTTGGTACCCAACCAAAGGCTGGAAAACCGTAGAATAGTGTTATATAGTAATCAGTGAATATATTCATCCAACGTTTTTTCCATATTGGTAAATGATTGTGATTGTGTGCTATTACAGATACGGAAATAGAAAAGAACAAATAGACTATATAGAGGAATATATTGAATCCGATGTAATTCCATTGTAAGAATAACAAACAAACAATAATGAGTAAGTATATGATGGTTCGTCTATCAGCAGTATATCTGAGCATTTATCAATTGGATTTGTGAATACTAATTTCATTCAAATATAGTGAAATTTCTTGAGATGGAGTCATATTCATAAAAAAAGGAAGCACTTTCGTACTTCCTTTAGAAAAATTCATATTAATCTGTTTACCTCTTTACAATAAACTTCGTTCTGTAAGTGCTACTTCCATTTTCCATTATGATGAAATAGGAACCTATGGGTAAGTGTACAATGGATATGTTTTTCACTTCTGTTTGGTTGGGGATTCCCTCGAAAACAGTAGCGACTGTTGTTCCTTGCATATTTTGGATGGCCAATTTGCTTTGGATAGGTTCAGAATTTTTCAAAGTAATTGTACAGTTATCAGAAGTTGGGTTAGGGAAAACATCAATCATATTCTTATCTTGATAATTTTCTGCAACAGAAGTTATGATTGGTGATGGGAATCTAGCTATATAGAGATTATTATCTTCTCCGCCAGTAACTATTAACGAATTGTTTGAGCCAAAAGCAATATCAAATAGTTCACTTCTAACGTTATCTTTACCCCAAAGGTATTCTGTATGTTGCAAGGTCTCCGTAGACAAATGTACAACATAAAATTCTATTTTGTTTGAGGAGTTAACTTTGGCACCACAAAGGACAATTTGCATCCCATCAGCGGAGACATTTCCTGAGTGAATAACAGTATTAGTACGGACAATCTTCGATTGTAGAAGTGACCCATCTGTTGAATGAATGGAAATAAACGGAAAGTTATTAGATCCCTCTAAAACGTAACCAACAACTACAATTTGATTTTTTTGAGGATAAATATACTGTGGGTACATCATTCCAGTTTCTGAACCTATTTGAAAAGGTTGACATTGAATTCTTGAGTGTTCAACTAACGTAGTATCAATGAATAGAATTTCATAACTTCCAGAAACTCCAGCCGAATCGGAAACATTTCCAGCTAAGAGAATATGCTCAAATCTTGTTGAGTCAAAACCGTATGATATGGGTGCAAATTGATAAGACAACAAGGGAGTTAATATTGCGGTTCGAGAGGAATTAACTGCAGGACGTAAGTCATGTACACCAATATGTGGTTTTACACCTTCGGAAGAAGTTGTTGTACCAGCGGAAAAGACCATAAAGTCAACTGTTCGTCTAAACGGTGGAACAATAAAAGAGGCAGAATCGGCATTAATAATTGGAAATGTTCCAAACACTGATGCATTTGGAATATTATTGATTTTTTTTGTAGATAACTTTGAGTTACGTCATAATATGGGTTTTTAACCCAACCATGATTCTGCAAATTTTTTATATTTCTATTTCCACTTGTACCCATTGCTCCAAATTGATCCATTGCAAACCACCACAATACATCCCGACTATTCTGAAGTATATTGATATTCCTATTGGTTTTCCGAATAGAAGATGTACTACTATAATAATGTTGAGAAAGTTTCCCCTTTATATCTAAATGTAGTATAGAAACTCTTGTATATTCTGGAATAGTAGCATCTGTTTCAGAAATTACAAATATTGAGTCATTACTCAAAGCAATCATTTTACCTATTCTGGAAAACAATGTATCTGGAAAGAAATCAATGGTTCTAATTGTAATAACAGTATCACCTTTTGCACGAAACTCCCAATCAGTTTTTGGAACTCCTTGTGCAAAGCATAAGCTCTGCACAAGGAATATATAAATTAGAGTTAAAAATTTAAACATATTTCATTTACCTATGAATTAATAATTGTTTTGAGAATACTTGATTTTGAAATTGCAACTGTAAAACATACAATCCATTTGTTAGTTTTGATATATCTATTTCAAATTTTTCACCTTCAAGAATTTCTATTAAACTTAAACTTCTTACAATAGAATTATTCATATCAATTATATCAATTTTTTGAATGTTATCTCTTTTAATCAAAAAAATACTGATTGACTTTGTGAATACTAAATTTCATTCAAATATAGGGAAATTTCTTGAGATGGAGTCATATTCATAAAAAAAGGAAGCACTTTCGTACTTCCTTTAGAAAAATTCATATTAATCTGATTACCTCTTCACAACAAACTTCGTTCTGTAAGTGCTACTTCCATTTTCCATTGTGATGAAATAGGAACCTATGGGTAAGTGTGTAATGGATATGTTTTTCACTTCTGTTTGGTTGGGGATTCCCTCGAAAACAGTGGTGACTGTTTGACCTTGCATATTTTGGATGGTCAATTTGCTTTGGATAGGACGAAGATTTTGAACTGAAATAGAAATAGTGTTTGATGCTGGATTCGGTGTAACTTGTATATTTTTTTCAAAATCGTTTGCTTCACTTACAGACATAGTTTGTACGTTTATCAGTCTACCAGCATAAAAGTCTTTGTCTTCACTACCAGTAACGTAAGCAGTGTCGTTGGAAATTGCCAAAATATCAAAGAGTTCGTTGACGCGATTATCACCCCATGTTTTTTGCGTACTACTTCCTGTTTCGGTATTGATAGCAACAACAAAAAAGTCTGAATTGTCATTAGCATTCAAAATTGAACCACACATCATCACCATTTTTCCATCAGGGGAAACACTACCTGAATGGATAGTTGCATTGGTATTTACAATCTGAGAATTCACAAATTCGCCATTACTTGTATGCTCCGAATAAAATGGTACAGTCAAATTCCCATAATCAATAAAACCAGTAACGAAGATTTTGTCGTTGACGGTAAATAGATTGGTTGGATAAATTATTCCACTAGTACTATTAATTTGTGTTGAGTCGGTTCGGACTTTGTATAATTCATTAAGTGCAGTATCAAGAACTACTATTTCGTATCCGTGTTCTTCGGTTGGTGTACCATTGAGATTGCCGAATAGAATTGTATGCGTAAGATTCTGATTATTAAAAGCACAAGCAATTGGGGATGCAGTTTGTAATTCAACTGGTTGAAGTTCCTTAGTTCTGAATGATTGTTCTGCAAAATTAGGACTGACACCATAGTTATAAACTACTGGAACAATAGAAGTACCATTCCGATTGTATCCAACAGCTAGGACTTGAAAATCTCCTGTATTACTTATTTGTGGTGCGTAGTTCGAAAGAACAGTCGCATTATTAACTGAATTAACTGTTTTAATGTCAAAAACACTAATTTTCATTTTAACATTAAGTGAATCAATAAGCCACCCTTCTGTTAATAATCTATTCCCAGATTGAAAAATTGAATTATTCCAATTAATAAATAAGTACAATCGGTAAGCACCTATATCATTCCATTGAAAATTATTTTTATTTAATTGGTTTAATCGGTTTGTTCTTGAGTACATTATACTTGGACTTTCATTTAAAGAACTAAATGTTAACTTAGTTGTTCCTGGAATTAGAATACCTCTACGAGTTGAATGAGTCATAAAAGAAATCGAATTATCATATTCTTTTTGAATTATACTTCCTCTTTTAAAATTGAGAGTGTCAACTACATCAACCGTTCCATTGAAAAACGATGCAAGTGTATCACCTTTTGCACGATATTCCCAATCGATGTTGGTTGGTTGTGCTATACAAACGTACTGAAGTAAAAATAAAAATGAGAAAAAGAGTGTAATTTTTTTCATAAAATACCTTTTGTGAAAGACAATAAATGAATATAGAATAAGGCAATATAACAAAAAAAAGCAATGCAAAAATGAATTTGCATTGCTTTTAAGAAAAAAATCTAAAGGGAAATTATGGGAAGATACCGAGCATTGCGTATGATTCTGCGATTTTGTCAATAGCAGAAACGAAAGCTGCAGTACGGAAATCATTCACTTTTGGATTAGTTTTCATAATTTCCATAATTTCATGATATGCCATAATCATTGTGTCTTCCAAACCAGAATTCACCAAATCTTCTTCACCAGCACCACGAGCAATGATATCTTTTTCAATTGCATTAAGTGATTTGCCAGTAAGATTTTCGACCATATTCATAATACGGATATTGGAGTTTTCTTCGAAACGTTTTCCAAGACGACCAAAACGAACGTGAGAGATGTTTTTCAACCATTCAAAATAAGAAACAACAACCCCACCAGCATTCAAATACATATCAGGCAGAATCATAATTCCTTTATTCAAAAGGATTTCTTCAGCAGTAGAAGTTACAGGACCATTTGCACCTTCAGCTATTAATTTTGCTTTGATGTTGTTTGCATTATTTGCAGTGATTTGAGATTCTAACGCAGCAGGAACTAAGACGTCGCATTCATTTTCAAGAAGGGCTACACCATTATCATGAGTAATTGCACCAGCAAAACCACGAATTGAACCAGTTGCTTTTCTATGTACATCAAGAGCAATTATATCAATACCATTATCATTTTGTACAGCACCATCCCACTCGATAACTGCTGTTATGATTGCACCATCTTCTTGTAAAAATTTTGCAGCATGGTATCCAACATTTCCAAATCCTTGAACAATACATTTTTTACCTGCAATACCCTTAGAAAGGGATAATTTGTTCAAAACAAATTCATCGTTTAATGCTTCGCGAACACCAAAATATAAACCACGACCAGTAGCTTCAGTACGACCACGAACACCACCTTGACCAACAGGTTTACCAGTAACACAAGCAAGTGCATCAATTTCTTTTTGATTGAATTGTTGGTACGTATCTGCAATCCAAGCCATCTCACGAGGTCCAGTTCCCATATCAGGAGCAGGAACGTCGACAGCAGGTCCAATGAAATTTCGGTGCATTAGTTCTACAGTATAGCGACGAGTGATGCGTTCTAATTGCTCTGGGGTGTAGTTACGTGGATTAATTTTGATACCACCTTTCGCTCCACCAAATGGTACATGAACAACCGCACATTTGTACGTCATCAAGGCTGCAAGTGCCATAACTTCATCTTGGTCAACATGCTCACTGAAACGAATACCACCTTTAGTAGGTAATTTGTGATGTGAGTGTTGAGCTCTCCAAGCAGAAATAACTTCAATTTCTCCATTGATACGAACTGGAAACTGCATATACAATACAGCATTACAAACACGAATTTGGTTCAACAACCCTGGTGCATGGTTCGTCAAAGCAGCCGCTTTACCGTAGAGTCTGTTTACCGATTCAAAGAAAGGGACAATTTGTTGGTCTGACATAAAGAAAAATCCTACTAATAAAAGTAAATTATTTGATTATAAATTTCCGCGTAATTCTTGTTCACGTTCGATAGCTTCGAACAATGCTTTAAAGTTTCCTTTTCCAAATGATTCTCCACCTTTTCGCTGAATTATTTCAATGAATAGCGTTGGACGATCCTGTTGAGGACGAGTAAAGAGTTGAAGCATATATCCTTTGTCATCGCGGTCAACAAGGATAGAAAGATTTTGAATTGCTTTGAAATCTTCATCAATGGTGCCAACTCGTTCTGCTAATGTTACATAATACGATTCGGGAGTGCTGATGAATTCGACACCATTTGCTTTTAATGCAGTGATGGTTTCGATAATGTTTGCTGATTCCATTGCGATATGTTGCACACCCGGTCCATTATTGAACTTGATGTATTCTTCAATTTGCGATTTTTTGATTCCTTGTGCAGGTTCATTGATTGGGAATTTAATCCATTTATTCTGGTTGGCAACAACTGTTGATTTCAACGATGAATATTCCGTTGAAATGTCTTTGTCGTCAAATGATACGAATTTGGAGAAACCAAAAACACGTTTGTAATAATTTACAGTATCTTCCATTTGGTTCCAACCCATATTTCCAACAATATGATCTACGTGAAGGAGACCAACTGGTTTTGCCAATGGATCTTTTGGTGTTGCTGCAAACCCAGGTAAAAAGACACCCGTATAGTCAATATTTTGAACGAATGTGTGGACAGTATCGCCATAGGTTTTCACTGTTGCAACACGAACAGAACCAAATTTGTCAGTGCGAGTATACGGTTCGGTTACACCTTCAGCTCCATTTTGTGTTGCAATTTTGTATGCTTCATCAGCATTCCCAACAGAAAGAGCGATATCACGAACACCATCACCATGTTTTACGATAAAGTCGTTGATAGGATGGGTAGAAAGAATTGGAGAAGTGAGAACAAAAACTATTTTGTTTTGTTTTAAAACATACGAAGCAGTTTCAGGATTTCCAGTTTCAGGACCTTCATATCCAATGAGTTCGAATCCAAATGCACGTCGGTAATAATATGCCGATTGACGAGCATTACCAACGTAAAATTGGAGATGATGTGTTCCTAAAATTTCGAACAAATCTTGAGATAGTTCGGAGGTATTTTGTAAATCTGCTGCTGTTTCCATAGTAGTATCGAAGAAAATATATTAAACGTGTTCGGTAGTCGAATCGACTACTTGATTTCGAATTGATTGTAAGGACGCTATAATTCGAGCATTCACCTCTGGCAAACCGATGCTTATTCGTAAACAATGTGGCAAACCAAAACCGTGAAGTGGACGAACAATAAATCCATGAGAAAGTAATGCTGTGTAGATTTCATTCGCCATTTCTGGGGTTTCGCAATCTATCATTACAAAGTTACCAGCACTATTTGGCACTTTCCAGCCTTGTAAACGTAATGAGGCTATCATTGTTGGAACTTCGTCCGAAACTAATTGCGAAGAACGCTCAACAAAGTCCGCATCATGTAAGGATGCAATGGCAATTTCTTGTGCAATAAGATTAGGATCGAAGGATAATTTGACCTTCATTAATGCAGCGATAATGGACGGATGAGAAAACGCATACCCAATTCGTAACCCAGCAAGACCATAAATTTTGGAAAATGTTCGCAGTGTAATGATGTTTTCACTCGTATAATTCATCGAGTTTGGATATTCATCTCCCAAAAGTTTTTGAGAAAACTCAAAATATGCTTCATCAATGATAAGCAAAATGTTCTTTGGAACTGCAGCAATGAGTTTTTCGACTTGTGGAGTAGTGAGATACGTTCCAGTTGGGTTATTTGGGTTGGCAATATAAATGATTTTTGTATTGTCTTGAATGTTTGCAATGAGTGCATCGACATTCATCTCGTACATATCGTCTAATGGAACAAATGTCGTATTTTTTGCATACAGTGTTGCAGCAACTTGCAAGCCTACAAAGGTACCTTCAAAGGCTAGCAAATGGTCTGTTGGTTCTAAGAAAGTATTGAGAATGAGATGAATTAAGGCATCTGAGCCATTTGCAGCTATAAATTGATTGGCATTTTTACCAAAATAGACACCCAATTCCTTGCAAAGTGTTGCACCACCATCAGGATACATATCGACAGAAAATGAACTATGTTTGAATGCGTTTTGAGCTAATGGTGAAACTCCCAATGGGTTTTCATTGGAGGCTAATTTGACTAATTCAGATAGACCATATTCAGCTTGAATGTCTTTGACAGATGCACCCGGCTTATATGGTTTGAGCGATTGAATACGAGACGGAACTGTTATCATTACTAAAAATGAATCAAACTAATAATGGAGAATTTTTTAATCGTATACAAATGTACAAAAAATAGCGAATACAATCGATACTTCAGCCTAAAACTCTACTGAAAAGGCTTATTCGAGAGTGATAAGGAGATCATCATCCGTTTCACATTCTTCTAAGACATTTTGAACTCTTTCAATAATATCTGAGGCAGATAGATTAGATTCTATATAAACATTGTTTCCAACTAACAATGGTTTAAGCAAAGTATTTGGATCTGTTGTTAAATATAGTTTTTTGCCTAAAAGCGTATTTTCAAATTTAAATTCCTCTCTTTTGTAAAGTTCAGAAACTACTATTTCTAATAATACTTTCCAACTAATGTTTTTATAAATTTGATTCTCCCATTCCATAGATTTAATCTTTCTAAAAGTAACTCCTTTAGAATGAATATCTAAGACATTATATTGATTTACTTTGTTTTCTATTTCAATTGGAAACACCCAAACTTCGTCAAATCTTTTCATTAAATGTTCATAACGACTATTTAAAGTTTCCATATTCCATTTATCTAACTTTGATAAATATTTATTTAGGAATAAGCCGCTTACTCTATAACCAGAAGTTGAGTGATCTCTTTTTACAGAAAATTTAGAATTTGATTGAACGATATTATCTGTAATTGGCATTACTGTTAAGTTAGAAATAGTATGAACATATTTTTTAAGTTCCATTTGTTCATCTAGCGATATATCTTCAAACCAATTTTCTTCTGGATTTTGAGGACAAATATGATCAATACTAAAGTTCTTATTATCAATCAAATTTGTCTTGAATGCTTTTCCATAATTTTCTAACTGTTCAAATAAAAACATTCGTGTTTTTGGATGCCAAGAAAATATATCTTTAATCTTTAGGGCAGTATATACTTCTTCTCTTGTTGGGAAACGATGTTTTCCAGTTTTTGAAGATAAAACACCTAAAACATATCCGTAATAATCATTCTGTAATTTTTTTAAATCGTTGATATCGTTTTCATTAGGATAAAGAGTGGTAAAAACCTTATTCAATGCATTAGTTGGAAGATCAAGAATAACTCTCATGAGAATGTAAGAGTTAATTAACCTCAAGACTTTTAATAATATTTCTTTGCTAATAAATTCATTATGAAAATCATAAAACACCCTTAGTAAGAATGGTTTTGCAACTTCAACAGTATAGAGATTTAATAAATCGAATTCATACTTTATATCTTTATCTACTACATCAATTGTGTTAGTTAACTTGTTAAACAAAGATGAATATTCACAAATTTCTGCTAATGAAGTCTTTAGTTTAGAAATTGATTGATTCGATGGATAAAGTTGTTTATACGTATCATAAATTTTACCATAATTTGGAATTATCCTTTGTTTTAAAATGATAAAATGTCTGAAAAAATCAGAAGTTAATGATAGATTAAATCGTCTATTGTATGTATTTGCCTCAATTTTCTTCCAATAATTTTCATAAATCTCATTTTGAAATTCATATTTTAAATCAATTAGTATATAATTTCTTATTAAATCACTTTGAGTTAAATCCAGCCCGGTAGAATTCATACTTTCAAAAATTCTTTGAGGGTCATCTTTACCTACTTCTAAACGGATATCTACAAACACTAATCGTTTAAATGCTTGATACAAACTTATTATTTCTTCTTCAAAAATTTCGTTAAAGAAAAAATTGAAATTAGATTTGATTTTAGAATATTCTTGGCTTGGAGCTGCATAATCAGGGAAAAGCAAACTTTTTAAATGGACATCATCTTCATAAATTGGTTTTAATTTTATTCTTTCTGTTTCGGAATTTGCAAATCTATTAATTAAATATGTATCTGTTATCTCAGATTTCAAACCATCATTTTTAGTTTTTTCTCTCAATGCAATTAGAAACAACAAGATAGTAGTTAAACGCTGTTGACCGTCTATTATCATAAATTTCGAATCAAAAACAGATTGTTTGATACTTACAATTCCACCAATAAAATGGGAAGTATCATTGTTGTTGAGCAACTTACTACCTACCTCACGAATATCCTTTAACAATTGTCTACATTGTTCTTCTTTCCAGCTATAAGGTCTTTGATAGACTGGAATATGAAATTGTACACCATTTTGTGAGAGGTAATTATTGATTAAGTTTTGTTGTGCTTCCATTTTATCTATTTTTAAACATTATTCTTACAACAAAGCCCACCGAAGTGGGCTTGGATTGAAATTATTTTGCGATTGCCATGCTTCGACGTTCGCGAATAATCATTACCTTAATTTGTCCTGGATATTCCATTTCGTTTTCTATACGAGAAGCAATATCGTGCGCTAATGTGTCTGCTGTCAAATCATCAACGCGATCTGGTTCGACGATAACGCGAACTTCGCGTCCTGCTTGGATGGCGAATGTTTTGGTTACACCATCGAAACCTTGGGCAATTTCTTCTAATTTTTCTAATCGTTTCACGTAATTTTCTAACGATTCTCTTCTTGCACCAGGACGTGAACCGGAAATTGAGTCAGCCGCTTGGACTAATACAGCAATAGGCGATTCCATTTCCATTTCATCGTGGTGAGCACCAATAGCATTACACACCAAATGATGTTCTTTGTATTTTTTGGCAAGGTCATATCCCAAAATCGCGTGAGGTCCTTCGGTATTACGGTCAACGCATTTTCCAATATCGTGGAGTAATGCAGCACGTTTCGCCATATGAACATCAAGCCCAAGTTCGGAGGCCATAATACCACACAAATACGAAACTTCAATAGAGTGTTTGAGGAGGTTTTGACCGTAACTGGAACGATACCGCATCTTACCTACGTATTTGATTAGCTCTGGATGGAGATTATGAATACCCATTTCCAAAGCAGTATTTTCGCCAATACGAACAATCTCTATTTCTAATTCTTGACGTGTTTTTTCGACAACTTCTTCAATACGTGCAGGGTGAATACGACCGTCATTCATCAATTTTTCAAGAGCAACCTTTGCAACTTCGCGACGGAATTGGTCAAACCCAGAAACAACAACCGCCTCAGGAGTATCATCAATAATTAAATCAATACCAGTTGCAGCTTCGAACGCACGAATATTTCGACCCTCACGACCAATAATACGCCCCTTCATTTCTTCAGAGGCAAGATTGACAACAGAAACAGAATTATCCTGTGTGTGGTCGGAAGCAGTACGTTGGATAGCCTGTATAACTATCTTTTGTGATTCTTTGATAGCGGCAATTTTATATTCATCACGAATATCTTTGATTGCTTGAGCACCTTCCAATTTGGCGTCATTAATCATATTCTCGATAAGAAACTTTTTCGCATCTTCACGAGACATACCAGTGATACGCTCCAATCGGTTTGTTTGTTCTACTTGTAACTGTTGAGCTTCGTTGAGTTTTTGGTTAACAACAGCAGTTTTTTGGAGGATATCTTTTTCCAACAACTGCATTTGACGTTCTTTTTTACCAATAACTTCTAATTTTGCATTAACGGAATCTTCACGAGATTTAATGTTTTTTTCAAGACCATTTAATTTGTTTCTTTTTGCTTGATATTCGTTTTCAAACTCTTGTTTTTTCTGGTGCCATTCTTCTTTGACCTCCAGCATTCGTTCTTTTTTTTCATTTTTGGCTTCTTTAGCCGCTTCTTCAAGAATACGTTTTGCTTCTTCTTGAGCTTCTTTTATTTTGAAATTGACAGAATTTTTCGAACCAAAGAAGGAAGCAGCAAACCCCAGTAAAAGCCCCAGAATAGTCCCGACGACTATTGTTACAATATCCATAATGTTCCTTTCTTGTACCTTCGGTAAAAAAAGGGCCACATCATCAAATCGTTTGTATTTCTACACGGATGTTTGGTGTTATGAAAGAACCCAACCTAACACGGTGGGTTTCCGCCTGATTATATTTTACGTCCACTGAACAACGAATTGTTCCCAAAAATGGGTGAGGCCTGTAATTTATAACCAGAGTCATGATCCCTAATAGTAAAAACTTATAGTTCTTTCATTTTTACGTGCAACATCCACGAAGCCATGATGTGGCTTTTTTCTGAAACCGAAATTTATCAAAGACGGGTCAAAATTGGTACGACAACAACATTATACGTTTTGCTCGACAGCTAAATGATTTACAGGAGTAAATAAGGATTTTTACTCCGTTTTATTCATAGTTCTTCCGGATAATACTTGATGAACATAGGACTTCATTTTCCGTAATTCGGAGTCCATATATTGAATATTCACTTCTAATTGCGACTTTCCCTCATGATATTTTTCTGCCAAATTCAAAGCAGAAAGTATCGATAAAGTAACGGTCGATTGTTCATTTAATGAGTTTCGTAGTAATGTAAATTGAGAATCAACTTCTTGAGCGGAACGACGAATTTTCTCTTCGTCATTTCCACGAAGTGAATACTCAGCGTCTCCAATTTTAACACGTATTGTCTGTGACATAAACGTTTGTAAATACACTCTTTAATTTATACAAGGAACATACTTTTGTTCCCATAAAAGGCAATATATAATAAAAATATATCTTTTACAAATTTTTTCCCGTATTTACTTGTAATTTACTGTATTGTATCACTTCGTTTGTTTCGTGTTTTCCACAGTAATAGTTTGTGAATCCTCTGGATTTTGCCAAGGTGAGCGTCCATCTCGTTTACGTATTCGAACCGTGAGAAATTGTTCTTTGTGTTCTATAGCAGCAGAAAAATAGGTAACTTTGTATGGTTGAATAACAGCCAAAGAAGTAAATGATTGAGTATTGACTGCTAATTCAATCATCAATTCCACCGATTCATCGTTGATACCATCGGCTATGTATACATGCAAGGTATCTTGTCGTATATAAGCCGTATCTACATATCTCGTTTTCATCGAGTATGTTTTTCGCAAATCAACGAAGACTCGATTCGAAGGTTGGGAATAATTGAAATTACTATCAACGGCTATAACTTCATACCAATACTGCTGTTTATTCAGCATCGAAGAATCTACAAATTCATTTCCAATGATAAATGCCGAATTGATAGTTATTGGAGAATAAGAAGTATCATTGTACCGATTGACCCAAAATCCTTGTGTTTTATGATTTTGTTCATTTGTCCATTGCAGTACAACTTTATCGTCTTTGATAAATGCATCTTGCAATTGCACTGATTTTGGTGTGCTATTTCTTACAGCAAACCCCGGGGTAACCAAGGTCAAAGAACTTTTATTTCCATATCTATCAACTGCACGAACTTGATACCAAAACGTTGATGCTTTTTCGTTCGAAGCAAGAATATCTACATAGAAGGTATCTTTGACCAACATTGACTCAACTGGATAAAACTCCCCATCTTCACTTTCCGAACGGAACAATTCATACCCAATTACATCTTTTGCTTTAGAACGTTGCCACGAAAGAATAATACCTTTGCGAATACCTTGCGTTGTAAGATAATTTGGCATATCAGGTGCAGCAGTATTGGGTAATGCTACTTTTTGCTCTGAGGATGTTGCTGATTCAACACCATTATTATTGATGGTTGTGATAACATACGAAAAGAAATCGGTCAATTGCCCCATCGGCTTATCAACAAACATTTTCGTATCAGCACTGATTGGATTTTTTGTTATTCGAACTTTTTCTTCTTTATTATTCGTTGGATAACGATAGATATGATACCCATTGACCAAAGGAACGGCAGGTTTTTCCCATGACAAAACGACACTATCGCCAACAAAGGAAGCAGCAAAATTATTTGGAACCTTATCATCGTCAGAACTTCTTGGAATGACTGACATTGTATCCGATCGTAAACCTTCACGTCCAAATACATCGATAGGAGTAATGGCATAGGTATATCTTGTTCCGGGAAAAACATTTCTATCTTCGATAGTAAAATCTATCAATTCCGTATCAGTGGAATTGAAGACATAATGAATTTGTGGTTGACGAACAAAATCGAATGTTTCTGGAGATTTTTTATACACAATATATCCCAAAATTCCACGAGGAAAATCATTGAACAATTTCCATTGTAATTGTACAGAATTTGTCATTGATTTCACTTGGAAATTTCGAACAGTTTTTGCCTCCAAATACCGTAATGAAACATTTTCTAATTCAACAACCTCTTGTTGATTAAACTCAATTCTATAATCATAGATTTTTTTCGAAGATGCAGTGGTATCAACAAAATACAATCCAAACAATCGAGCATATTGCTCAGGACGTAACAAGTGAAGTTTTTGCAGACTTATCACCGCTTTTTTTCGAATATCTTTTGATTTTCTTGGATCTGAAGAGACATCTATTAACCGACGAATTGTATCCATTGTTTTAGAACTTATCGTCGAATATTCTTTCCATTTTTCGATTGGAACAGCCGTTGAAATACCAATAGGAACAAAATCTGACTGATCTTTTTCTTTTCGTAAAATGGTATAACTTCTTGATGGCAAAACCGAATCAATGCAAAATGTCCACCGCAAAACGACTCCATCTTGGTCAGGATTTGCCCACAAATAGCACTTATCCAATTGCGATAAAACCGCAACTGGAGTTACATAAAACAGTATCAAGAAAAAGAATAGTTTTTTCATCTTACTCCTTCTTTGACGAAATACATTGAGGAGCAGTACCTATCGAAATACAACGAATAGGTAAGTTGAATTGAGGCGGAAATTCGACAGTTACGGTATAACCATTTGTTGAACAATTACTAGGTTTTTTCCCTAAAATTGACAACAAATTGATTATTTGCGATGATGTTTTTTGTTGTTGTGATGCTGGTGAGTACTGTTGCTTCGAAACTATTTGTTGTAATTCATTATTACAGATACTGTTGATAGTTAGCGTATATTCTATTCCCTCAGGAATATTAATGAATTGAACTTGAATTTCATTATCATTTATAGCTGACATTGAGAATGATGCATCTTGAAGTTGCGGGTATGCAGTTGTGGTGAGTAAAGAGGATTTTGAACATTGTTGATTGAGTGGAATAGCAACAATTTCAGTTTTTTGTTGAATAGGAACAGGAAGTTGAATTCGTTGTTCTTCAGAATTCACAGGAAGAAGAACTCCTTTTTCGATTAAAGATTTTTTTTGTAATGTATGTTGTTTCCAAAAATTTTGTGCTATTTGAATTGGTGTTGAGCCTGATCTATTGACAATTGCAATCGTTGGAGTTTGGTTTTTAACGGTATATTGCAATTGTTGTGAAGCAAGAACTGTTTTTGAAATTGCTGCTGTAGACCAAGAAATAGTATCAGAAAGCATCAATCGTTGTTGAGTATCTTTGTCACGAAGAAAAACAAATACTCTCATCTGATACTGAGAACATGGTGAAAATTCAGGTGAATGTAACAACGTGTTTTTGCCATTTTCAACAATATAATATTCCGTCGACAAAGAATCAAATTGATACTTAGAAGTACTTTCTGAGCCAAATTCTAATGATACATTGCCATTTTTACTGTTGTTTGAGGTTTTTTGAACATTGCTAACAGCATATCGAAACGTTGGTTGAATAATCGCATCAACTTCTGTTGCACCTTTATGCGGTTTTTGCTCAAGAACCAATAAGGTTGGTTTGGTATTTTTTAGAGATTTTTTTGAAGATGCAATTTTTTGTTCAAAGGAAGTACAATTTGTACAAGATCCTACAGAAAACGATTGAACAGAATTGTTTGCACTTATTGTCAAGGGTGTTGTGCAAGAAAATTCATTCGACATTGAAGAAAAGCACAATGAGAAATTACCATGTTGATATGCACTCACTGGAGTGCCGCATTCAGATAATTCACCAACGGAAAACGTAGAAACAGATTGAGTTCCTGGATTTGCCAAAATTCCTTGTGGTGAAATTCCTTTAAGCGTTCCCCATTGGGTGCAAGGGTCATCATCGTATGAAGTTATAATGGTTCCTTGGACGTTAGCAATTACAAGTAACTGGTCTTTGGAAGCAATATCCAATACTAGATTTGAAACTGGTTTCTTTTGGATTGCTATGAAACTTGGGTCATTTCCCTCTGTACCATAAATGGATGAAACTGTTACCCCACTGACTGCTTCCAGTCCATAAGGAGAAACAACCATAGTGGCATTATCAAAATGAATATCTGTATTTGATGTGCGTAAAGGTTCATTGAAGGTTGAAGAAACTGAAATTGAACCAGTTACTTCTGAAACAGTAATTGTAGTTTCATCATTCGAGTGTTCAATGAGCACTTTTGCTTTCGTTGACTCTTTCGAAGATAGATTGATGTTACCTTCACCAACAAATGTAAGCTGAGAACGATTTGCCAATTGCTCGGATTTTGCTGATTGCAACGAGAAAACACAACGTTGTCCGAGTTGTAATTGCCCTTCGACCGTTTGAATGACGTTATTTTTTGAATAAGTATAACTTGCAAATTTGTAATTTGTCTTTGTATCTATTGAATGATTTGCGTCTAAATACAAGGCTGAATGAACATCATCATTTGCACTTATATTTTCAACCGAACCAATTCCAAAAAGTAACTTTTCTATCTCAAAACTACCAATCGAAGGTAGATTTGTATTGTTTTGTTGAGATTGGTTCTGCAGATATTGCGAGAAAAATGCAGAACGCTGTTGAGTTTGAGATGGAGATAATGTCTCATCAGTGGAAAGTGGAGATCGTACATTAGAAACATACCAAAATGGTTTCTCCTCAAGTGACCCGAAATAGAATGTTCCCTTTACATCGTTAATTGAAACAGGTTGTTGAAGTGAAACTTGGGCATTTCCCTTAAGTCCGAAAAACTTTTTACCACCAAATTGCTCTTGAACAATACTTGCATTTCCAATTGCACGTAATTCATTGTTATATCCAAAATCAAAAGAAACACTTTTTGATGTTATTGGAGAAATTGTAGACAATTGTAACATAGAAAAAGGTACAGTTGCTAATTTTTCAGGCATTTTTTTACCTATTCCTTTTATAACTCCATCTAATAATAAAGCATATTCTTTTGGAGAAGTATAAGAAAATTGCGAAGATTGTATGGACAACATTGCTCCTTGTAACGAAAAGTCGCTCCCAGAAGTAGCATTTGAATTTGATCTAATTTGTGAAATTGTATTTGAATTACTTTTGAAAACTATATTGTCTAATGGTAATTGTTGGTTGGTACTTTCGTTCGAAACTGTTGGCGATAAGAAGGTTAGTGTTGCTTCAGATTCACTTTGAACATTGATTGCACCTTTTGACAAATTCAAGTTCAAGGTATCATCAATACCCGTAAATTTTAGTGGTAACGAGGCAATATTACCTTGTTCATTTGATTTTTTTCCTAATCGTAATTGCAATTGAAGGTCTTGGTCAAGCAAAATTTCAACAGGAATAGTTTCCAAATCAGTCCACGTTGAAGGCTTAGACGCTGATAACACAGAAATGCTTCCTGCAAATGGTTCACCTGAACTTTGATTGTTGTCGAGTGTTATTGAACCCTTATTCGCAATTAGTGGGAAGCCCCCATACGAACACGAAAGTGAATCTACTCCAAATGTCCCAGAATAAACGAAGGAATTTGAAGTTGGTGTAACCAATACTTTTGTTGATGCAACCTTCATAGGAAAGCGAGGTGCAAATGGAGGTTTTACGGACAATGTTCCAATTGATTCAAAAAGTTGAATACCTCTCCATTCGTTTCCAGTTTTGTCGTTAGTAATTGCTTTGATTGTAGAAAGTTCAATCGCAAAAGCAGTTGATGAGATTGTAGTTGTTGATGTAACAATGTCTATTGGTCGCAATACTTTTTCAAATAAAACTAACGCTTGATTTGCACTTAAATCTATTAAAGTAGCAACACAATCAAAATCTATTTTTGTTGATGAGGTAGAATTTTTGGCTGGACACAGTTTGAAAGAACCATCAACTTCTACTTTTGAAAATGATATTGATGAGTAGATTGAATCGATAGTTGCTTCAAAAAGGGAATTTAACCCGATCTGGTTGCCATTTCGTTTCCATGGAATATCCAATGCAATGCCATATTCAAACCCTTTTGGTGTAATTAATACTTCAGTTGGTTGTGAAACATTTTCACCGTTCATCCACCCAAAAGATTGCCAATTCATTCCAGTTGAAACTGTAACCTTAGCAGAACTTGGTGTTAGTTTCAAAGAAGAAAGTTGAATTGATACAGAATTTTTTGTTTTTGTTGAAAATTGGAAATTGTTGGAGGCTTCACCAGATAATGCAACATAGTATGGCTTATCAACATTCGTAATTGGTACATTCACCAACGTTACACGAACAGAATCATTTAAAAACGGTAAGAACGCAAAACCATCAATATTCAATATACATGAATTACAATCAATATCATTTGCAATAGTTACCCAAAATTCCCCAAATTGTATTGAACGTTTTTTATTTGGAATATATTCTGGTTGAACCATATCTGGTTCAGTTTCAATTTCATCATCAATAACAGTTGTGGAAACAGTATCTTTGGTTAAAAAGAAGGTAAACAATTCACTTTTTCCATTGTTCCTCGTAACCGGTAAGCCTTGAAGTGAAACTGCTTGAACTTGCCATGCAAATCCAATTGCTTGTGGATAATGTATAAACGGTCTTTCGGTTGGCGAATACATATACGAATTGGATTGTATATCTTTCACTTCAGCCAAAACCTCGTTATAATCTAAGGCAAATCGTGCATTTTGGCCTTGAAATAACGGAACAATTTTTAGATTATATCGAACTGGCGAACCATCACCGATCATAACTGGTGTCCACGAAAACACTGGATAATTGGACAAGATAACATCTTCATCTGCTGGAAGGATGAGTGACGGTGGATCTGGAACAACAACGATAAAGGGTGTACAAATTCCCTGTAACGTTGATGAATAGATTAATTGGTTGGATCTATCATCATAAATTTCTAAACAAAATTCGTAGTTTCCTTCTGGAAGTGAATTAGTTGCTAAAAAGTTTGTTTGGTATTCTTGGTTGATATTTAACGAATTCATCTGAACAATATCGCGTCCAAATCGAATTTGTGTAGAGGGTCCCGCCGAAATTGGGAATCTTTGTAAAGATGGGTGATTTGTTTTTGTTGATACAACAGCTTGTTGATTATCCGCATTACGAAGAACAAATTCGCATCGAGCAGATGGAAACTCGGGTGTACCAGGTAGTGAAGTAATGATAATTTGAACTAAGGCTGGATTTGTTTGCCATTCACTGATTTCTGCAGGCATTTGCATTGGCAATACTACAGAAACTTGCAATTGTGAAAGTCCAACAAATGGACAAACACAAAAGAACATTCCAAGTAACAATGCAAAATGTTTGTATCTAAGCATACAGAAGAACAGTAATTCAAAACGTCAAAGTACCTATAGTACGGCAAAAACACAAAAAAAGTTCCCATTTTTCTTATAAAAAGCAAAAATAGAAACTTTTTTCCGTTTTACATAACAACTGTTTGAGTAAAAAACAATGCTATTTTATCAATCTTTAGTTTTTCAAATCTTTATCGGTTTCAGCTGTAAGCGCATCCATTTTTTGGGAAAACTCCTCAAAAGCCTTCATCAGTTTTTCATCAGTTTGAGCGTCTTCTGTAAGATTTGCTATCAACATACCAAACTTTCCAATGCACTCAAAAAACTTCTCACTTTGACCTTTCATAGCAGAAGTTTCGTCCATGATGTTCCCCAATTCCGGGTATTTAGTATTCAAATCAACGATTTTTTTCCAAAATCCTTGAAAGTATACATAAATTTCATCTAAGGTTTTGATTTTTACATCAGTTGTTTTAGCTTTGTCAAATTTATCGGAAAGTGTACAAAGTTTTGTTCCTTCACCAGAAAAAAGTGTTGTTGCTTCTTTGAGAGCTTGTTTCGATTGAGCGAACGTTTCAGATGGTGAAACAAATAACAATACAGTAAGTATCAGGATAGAGAATACGATTGTTTTCATTGGGTAAATAAAAAGTAAATGATTGTAATACTACAAATATAGGAGTTTTTCGTTCAAAACCAACAATCCCAACATTCACCATTGTAAATACTATGAACAGTTAATGAAATTCTGTCGCATTGTGATTGAAAAGGCTGAATTTGATGCAGTGTGTAACTATTGATAAAGACCAAATCTCCAATACCATATTCGACGATAGTTGAAGGAATTTCATCGAGAGCCAATTCATCTGCAGTGCGTCCTGAATATTTGGTATTCCACACTTTTAAACCCCCACCTAATGTTGGTGGTTGTAGCATAAGAATCATCGTAATAGCAGGTGATAGGGCAATTCTATCACTATCGGAAATTCCGTCTAAATCAAAATGAACTTCTCCTGCATTATTTGCTGCATAACCATTTGCAGGAAAAATATGGATACCTGGACCTGACCATCCATCTCGTTGTTGCACATAACCTCCCACAATACTACTAAGGAATTTCATCGCCATTTCTTGAAGTCCTGGCAGTGCTTGATTGAATTGCTCGTCAGAATTGGGAACTTTTTGGAAATATTCTTCTGTCGTTCCTGCTTCTAAATGTGGATAATACGCTTGACCAAAGGAAAATTGCAGTCCGTCAAAATCACTATTCCAATGTTCTTTGTTTTTATAGACTTTTGCTACGATGTCTTCACAAATTTCTTTGGGTAGTACTGAATGAATGTGAAGTGCCGTAAAATCTTGCATTTGGTGCCACAGCGTTGGTATAAATTGTCTTGATAGATAGTCTTCACCAGAAATATTCAATATCATATGGATGCTGGTAGGTGATAGTCAAAAAAAAACCTTGTTAAGATTGCTCTCAACAAGGTTGCAAGTAGAAAATAAAAATGGAACACTAAGAACACTTTTTCTCTTTTAGAGCGGGAAACGAGACTCGAACTCGCGACTTCAACCTTGGCAAGGTTGCGCTCTACCAACTGAGCTATTCCCGCGTAATTATGTTTACAAAAATACGGATTTTTCTTGAAAAAACAATGGTTATGCAAACTTTTTTTTGAAAATTTTCTCTGCAATTGGCAAAACTTCTTCTAAACTGACTTCTCTTCCAAGTTCTTTTGCGATAGATGTTACTGTTTTATCGTCAATTCCACAAGGCACTATTGTATCAAATTCGGATAAATCATTTGAAACATTTAATGCAAAACCATGCGAAGTTACCCATTGAGAGCAATGAATTCCTATTGCACAAATTTTTCGTTCACCATCAATCCAAACACCAGTTAATCCATCTTGTTGATGTCCAAGTATGCCAAATTCTGCAATGATTTCAATAATGCATTCTTCAATTGAACGCAAAAACCAATGTAAATCTTCTTTGAAATCAGAAAGGTGAAAAATCGGATAACCAATCAATTGGTTTGCATTATGCAAGGTTACATCACCACCTCTGTGGATTGGCACAACGTGAATTTTTCGATCATTGAGCTCATCTTCTGAAAGTACTATATGAGAATCGTGGCTATTTCTACCTTTAGTGATTACAGTTGGATGTTCACAAAAAACCATTGTCGAAGGTGCCAGTCGTTTTTGCACCAATTTTACTAATTCTTTTTGCTGTTGAAGAGCTTTTTCATAGGTTATCAAACCCCAATGTTGCACCGTAATTCCCATTTACTTTTTGGGTATACTAACTGGTGAAGATGCAGTTTTATTTGGCATTTGCTTATAGGCAACTCTTGAATGTGAACTAGCAACCAGATTTTTGACAAAAACTTCGGTAATAATTTGCAAGTCTTTGAATGTTAAATCACACTCATCAAATTGTCCATCACTCATTCGTTCTTGGATGATTCCATTGATAGCTTTTCGCAATGTATCTTTGTCATTGGCAATAGGAGTACGAGAAATCGCCTCTACAGAATCTGCGATCATCAAAATTGCTGCTTCTTTCGATTGTGGTTTTGGACCAGAGTAGCGAAAATCACGTTCGTCAACCTTTTCAACATCTCCTGCTTTTTCTACTGCAACAGCATAAAAATGTTTTATTAGCATTGTCCCATGATGTTGCGGAATAAAGTCTATAATAGCCTGAGGCAAACGATATTCTTTTGCAAGTTCTATCCCATCTTCAACGTGATTACGAATGATATTCGCAGATTTTTTTGGAACGATACGGTCATGTTTGTTTTCAATATTCAATTGGTTTTCAGAAAAGTATTCGGCTTTTGCTAATTTCCCAATATCATGAAAGAAAGCACCTACCTTTGCCAATAACGGTCTGCCACCAATTTCACGAGTAGCAGCTTCCACCAAATTGGCGATAGTAATTGTGTGTTGGTATGTTCCAGGAGCTTTTTCTCGTAATTCTTGCAACAACGGGTGATTCATTTGTTGGTATTCTATCAGTCGCAATTCCGAAACAACATTAAATACTCTTTCAACGACAATCAAAAGACCAAAGGCTATCATTGGGCTGATTGCTGAATTGATAAAGGCAATAAAGCAACTAAGGAGTACTTCATTTAACTCAACTGAACGAGCAAAACTGATTCCTACAATTGGTACAACAAAACCTACAAATGTATATAACAATGACTTGAGAATTTGAGCTCGGTCTTGTATTTGACCAACACTATAGGACGCAATCGTTCCTGCTGATAAATATGCTAAAGCAACTGCATAGTCACCACCTCGAATTCCCGCCACTACCAAAGCCATTGCTACCGTAATCAAAAAAGCGACTTTTGTATCATATAAAATAGCAAACAACATAGAAAATGCCGGTATCAAAATAGCAAATTGAATAGGCAAATCTGTTTCTATGCTATTGGTTGTCCACGTCATTAGTGCCACAAAAACTAATGGTGACAAAAACCCAGCTAAATGATAATTGTTGAGGTAGTATTTTTTAAAATTTGAGTTCATAAAGACGACCATTGTCAAAACAATCGTCGAAGAAAGGATAATTGCACCAATGAGCATATACCAATTGAAGACTTGTTGCTGATCAAATAGCCGAATATTATCGTATGATTGAAGTTTTTGAATGATTTGTTCATCGACGACTTCCCCACGTTCGACGACTATTTCACCTTGTCGAACTATTCCTACAGTTTTTGGCACTGATTCTACTGCTGCTGCTTTTGCCTGTTCTGTTAAACTAACTGAATAGGTGCAATTTGGTTTGATAAACAATTGCGAAAGTCGTTGAGCAGCCAATCGGAATGTATCTGAAACTGTTGAATTGATAAGCTTATCAACATATGCTTGATACTTGGTTGAATCTAATATACTTGAAACAGGTACTATTCTTTCATTCGTTCCGGAGGTTCTAATTGCCACAAAATCCGTTGTGAGAATTTGAACAGAAATATTGATGATTCCTTTCGAAAACACCGTTTTTAGTAATTCCTGAAATTGCTCGGCAAAGATTTTTTTCTGAACTTCACTGTTTGGTAAAACAGTGAGTATTTCTGCGATTTTAGACTCTGCAACTGGGAGTGCTTGTGAGAATCGAAGACTATCTTTTTTTAACGAAAGAATATAGTCTAACTTTTTATACGCCTCTTTTTCAATATATGGATCATACAAAAAGACTAATGGCTCATCATTTCGTGCTTTTTCGGTTTCTTTTTTTAGAACAGCACTTGATTTATACACTGGGAAGTTAAACTCTGCACGAACTTGCTCTGCCGTCCAAACCATTCCCAAAACAGCTTTGAAATTGAGATTATCATTCAAATGAATGGAGGTTCGCATTGGAAAAAACACCGTTAACAATGCAATGACAACGAGGATTATTCCAAATCGAACCCAAGGTGAATCAACAAATGTGTGATGTTCTTGGAGGATATGCAATTGTTCTTGCAATTCCTCTTTCTCTTGCAATGTTTCAAATAATGTTTTTTTCTGTGCCATTCACGCTATTATTTCGTTTGTTTGTTTGCAAAATACAAAATTTCTCTAACACTTCACTTTGTTTAAATGAAATTAGTTTTGTCAAAATGTCATTACCCAACTAAATACAGGGAGTATCGGCAATGATAAATCTGTTGCATCAGGAGTATTTTTAATTCCCAAATATGTCAATCCGACATCGATTGCCCATGTTTTGCCAAAATATCGAATGGTGCTAATAATTGGCACATAACCAGATGTTGTAACCGAGATAACCTCGCCAGTCACCTTCCATCGTTCAGCAAATGAATAATCTCCACCTATGGTCAATACCACAGCGTCTCTATCAAATTTTACTGGGGCACCACCTTCTGGTGGAATTGCGTTATGTCGTTTGAATCCATACCCAAAAGTGGTTGAAATTCGTTGATTATCATTTCCAAAACTTAGTGCCACAAATGGTGCGGCAACACTAATGATTGATTCTGTTGTATCAGGAGTTTTATCATTATCAAAAAAGCTCATCCCACCGGCAATACCAGCTGCAACTGAAAGATTTTCTGAAATACTTCCTCCAAATTTTACTCCTAAACCTCCACCACCAAACATAGTACCATTCAATCCAAACCAATCATCTGGAAGTGGGGCTACTCCACCACCTATAACTTGAATGTTATCAGTAATTGAATAACCTCCTGTTAGCCCTAAACCCATATATGAACCAAGGGTAATTGTACCTTCTTTTGGTATTATAGCATTTGGGATTGCAAATGAACGAAATGTTGTTGGATCTTTGATTGCTATTTTTGGAGCTAAACCGGAAGTATCTACTTCTGCGGTGACTAAGGTTTTTTTCGTTTCACCTTTGGCAGTATGAATGGTAAAGAACTGTGTACTGGTTTTTCCACCAATAAATGGTCTAAAAAGAACAGTAACCGAATCAGTTTTTCTTGCACCTATTGAAATTGGAACGTTGAAGTTACTTCGAAACTGTGCAGTGTCAGGTCCATTGAGCAAAACACCTTTGATTTCTATAGGCATCGACGATTTGTTTTCCATCAAGATACTTTTCTCATATACTTTGATAGTATCATACGGTACAACACCAAAATCAATTCTCTCAGTAACAATCAGCTCTGTTTCAATTGCTTTTCCAATTAAGTTACTTTCTACAATTGTTGGCAAACCTCTAACGCGATATTTAACCTTTGCAGAGAAATCCTTCGGCTGTTTTGGAGAAAAACGCACTTCAATTTTCAAGGTTCCATTATCCTCTTCAACAATTTCATTCGCTGTATTGGACACCATAGAAAATACTTTGTCATTATCATTTTCTATCCATATTGAATCTACTACAAACCCTTGTTTTGGTGAGGAGATGAGTGCCGTAAATATATTTTCCTTGCTTGTTCCTATTGCAACATCATTGAATACTAACGATGCTGGAAGAACCGAAAGTGTTGGAATAGCATATAATTCCCAAACATTATCCGAAACATCGGAAGCAATAGTATTGTCAAATGGCATAGCTGAAAAGCGAATGATTCTATCACGTTCAGTTTTTGTCCCCCATTCTTTGGAAACCTTTGCAATGAGTTGTGAATTATCAGCCCATTGTATTTTCGACAAGGTACGTTCGAGGTCTGAATATTTAGGTCCTCGAGGGTTAGGCTCTATAATAATACCTACTTGACCTTCTTTTTCACCAGTTATCAAATTGAATACACCATTTTGGGGATTTTTCGATGAAAATTGAACGGAAACAGACTCACTATTCGGCGAAATTGCAATATCCGAAACTTCAATACCGGGACCAATATCTTGCAGTTTTGAACCTGTTGCGATATCATACACACTTAATGGTGCTTTTCCTCTCGGTTTCCAAACTACTACGTTTTCGCCATCAGGAGTAATTTCATAATCCAATTCTACTGATTTTCCTTTGTTATCACGTTGGTGTACTATTTCTTTATGAAGTGAGAATGTCGTACCATCGACAATTTTTATCAACGAATCTACACCTTGACACAGTAAATATTTCCCATTTTTAGCATAGGTTACATTTTTGACTTTAAAGGTGGAATCAGAAAATGTAAATACTTTTTTTGCTGTTTTGGTATTCCAAATACTAAAGGTATTTTTGTGAGAATCTCCACATAAAATGTCAATTGAGTTTGGATTCCAAGCAACATATGTCCCACCATTATCTGTTGCTTCCTCAATTGGTAATTGTACAATGGTTGCACCAGTTGATGAATTCAATATTCTAACTGGTGATTTTTGGGACATATTCCACTCAAATGCAACGGCTTTTGTTCCATCAGGAGAAAAAATTTGATTCTTTTTCTGATTATAGACAGAGCTAATATTTGGCTCAAAAGTAATGAGTGCATTTTGAAAAAGTGTTTTCCCACTTACTACATCAATACAATAGAAGTTATTAACAGAGCCATTCGAAAATGATCCCACACTCACTATCAATTTTTTTGCATCATTCGACAAATACATCGAACGTAATGTTCTCCCTTTTGGAAATTCTACTAATGTTCGTTCTTTTCCAGTTTTTGTATCAACATCAATAATAGAAAGATAATTTTTCAATCCGTCTATTTCTTGTGAACCCATATGAGAAGTAGCTTTGATGAATTTTGTTCCATTGTCGTAAGGAATAAATTCATCTATCCCAACAAAATCATTTTCTGTATAAACATAATCAAAAGTTTGATTTCTTTTTTTAGGGGTAGTATTACCATCACCTTCTTCCACCAAAGAAACTTTGAGTAGCGCTTGTTTAGAAGCTTCTGAAGATAATGAAGATTTGAGAATATTACCTGAAATGTTTTTGGATAACGAAGTCCAAGATTTTCCGTTATCCAACGAAATATCTACATTAACTCTTTGCTCATCAGATATTCCATCCCATCTGCATACTGTATCGGATGAAACCAAGAATCGTTCTGAGCCATTCGGAAAAACTACTCGCAATGTAGACGAATTCACTTTCCCAGTTCCAGCAGAAACTACAACATGCTTTTCATCGCAAGTCGAACTCGAAATAGTAAATCGTTCGTATGACTTCCCTTCTGTTTTTTTGTATGTAATTGGAATTTGTTTCAATTCATTGGGTTGTAATTGCAAAGGAAACAAGCTCTTATCAATTTGAAATACTTGAGAAGCTTTTTTTGAAGTTATTGATGGTATTGTCGTTGCACTAACACCATTTTGAATTTGGATAAATTGCGTAGTTTTTGTTTCATCATTAGGAAAATCAATATGTGATTGAACAACTTCTATTCCTGAGCGATATTGAATTGGAACATTAAACGTATGTTTTGAAATGGAGCCATCCATAGTTTTTACTTCTAATTGTGCAGTTTGCGAACAATTTGCTTCAATATTTATAGTAAAAGAGCACGGTGAATTATCGGATAGTGTTGTTGCCGTTATAGCTGCAGCAACTGTAGATTGATCAACTGTTTTCACATTTTCAAACCATCTTCCATTTGTAGCACTTGCGATTTTTTTCAACGACTCAGGAATACGTATTCCAACGGAAATGCAAACTATAGTGACATTATGCTTTATTGCAGATTCAATGATATCTTTTTCATTCAAAGAACCGTAGCCATCTGTAATAAAAACAATGACTTTTTTGTTTGAAGCTCCTTTGAGCATTTCAAAAGCACCTGCAAATTGGTCATTAAATGCTATATCATAATTTGTTCCACCATTTGGTTTGAGCAATTCGATAGATTGTTGAACACCCTCGATATTGGTTGAAAGTGGATGAATCACCAAAGCAATATCATCAAATGCAGAAATTGCAATTTCAGACTGATTGTGAATATTATCAATAAGTTTATTCGCAATATTTTTTGCCAAAAGTATATTGGGAGCTCCTGAGGACATCGAACCAGAAACATCGATAACTAAAGAAACAGAAAATTTTTTTGCAACAGAATTTGGACAAGTTAGTGAAGAAATTGTTGTCGGTTTTCCATCAACAGAAACATTCAACGAGGATGAATTTGGGGTAACAATCTTCCCAGAATTTGAGACTGGAAAGAACGAAACTTTCATCTGTGGATATGATAGTGGTGTTACAGATTCAAGCTGAAAGGTATCAGCAAACAAATTGAATCCACCGAGGAACAACAAAAAACCAATAAACACTTTTATCATAACAACCATAGAAAAATTGAGAAATAAAGGTACAAGATAAAAAAAAACCTCGAAATCATTACAATTTCGAGGCTAAATCAGAGACCAACATAGAGGAAAAAACAATACAAATCTATAATGTAATTCGACATAAGTGACTCGAGGGATATATAAGCAGAACGCTTATTCCATCTTAATAACGACGGAATTCGCGATCACGTCCACCACCTGATGGGCGTTGACCGTTTTCTGCACGAGCTTGATTAACAACCAATGCTCTTCCATTAACTTCTGAACCATTCATTGCATCAATTGCAGATTGTGCATCAGAATCGTCATTCATTTCAACGAAACCAAAACCACGTGAACGACCAGAAAGTTTGTCAATGATAACAGTAGCTGAGTCGACTGTACCATAAGAACCGAAAATTTGACGCAGTTCTTCTTCGCGAACTGTGTACGGTAGATTACCCACATAAATGTTCATGGGAATTCCTAACAATAAAACTGAGAGATGATAAATACTTACAAAATCCATTTAGCGTAAGTACTACAAAGCAAATTAATTTTGATTTGTAGTGCAATATACTGCTTTTTTTCTAATTGCAACTATTTAGAGTAAATTATTTTTCATATTATCAAATCGTAACTCTTATAAAACAAAAAAAGGTGAAACAATTAGTTTCACCTTTTCATGTATATTTAAATAATTACTTTTAGAAGTTTACTGCTTCACCCCAAGCAACTGCTGCAGCTTCCATTACTGCCTCAGACAATGTTGGGTGAGCATGGATAGTTTTGAATAATGTTGGTGCAGTCGCTTCTAATGCTCTTGCAATTCCAATTTCAGCAACTAACTCAGAAACATCAGGTCCAATCATGTGAGCACCTAAAATTTCTCCATGTTTTGCATCAAAAATAATTTTAACAAAACCATTTGGATTACCCATACCGTGTGCTTTTCCAGATGCACTAAATGGAAACTTACCAACTTTATATTCTAAACCAAGTTCTTTAGCTTTTTGTTCAGTATATCCAACAGATGCTACTTGTGGTTGGCAATATGTACACCCAGGTATATTGTTGTAGTTCACACCATCAGTATGATGACCAGCAATATGTTCGGCAACGACGATACCTTCGGCAGATGCTTTGTGAGCCAACCAAGGAGCTCCCGCGACATCACCAATAGCAAAAACACCCGGTACATTTGTTCTACAGAATTTGTCAATAACAATCGAGCCTTTTTCGACTTTTACACCTACAGACTCCAATCCAATATTTTCAATATTTGCTTGAACTCCAATTGCATTTATTGCTTTATCCGCTTTCAAAGTTTCTTGTGTACCATCTGCTTTTTCAATAATTACTTCAACACCAGATTTAGTTGGTTTTGCAGAAATTACTTTGGTAGAACAACGAATGGTCATTCCAGATTTTTTGAAATGTTTTTCTAATTCTTTCGAAACCTCAGTATCTTCTACCGGAAGAATATTAGGCATCATTTCTACGATGGTTACTTTAGAACCATACGCATTGTAGAAGTAGGAAAATTCAATCCCAATAGCTCCTGCACCCAATACAATGATTGATTCTGGAACTTCTTGTTGCAACATTGCCTCTGTTGAAGTAAGGATATTTTTTCTATCAACTTCAATGAATGGTAATTGACGTGATCTTGCACCAGTTGCAATAATGATATTTTTTGTTGTGATTGTATCTGTTATAGTACCATTAGGGTCAGTTACTTCAACTGTCGTCCCATTTTTGAGTGTCCCGTTTCCAACAACTTGTTGGACTTTGTATTTTTTGAACAAAAATTGGATTCCGTTTGACATTTTTTCTGCAACACCACGGCTACGCTGAATAACTTTTGGAAAGTCAAATTTCAAATTATCAAATGAGAAGCCATAGTCTTCAGCATGACCCATAAAATTCATATACTCAGCATTTTTGAGTAAGGATTTTGATGGGATACATCCCCAATTCAAACAAACTCCACCTAATCTATCTCTTTCAACGCAAATAACTTTCAACCCTAATTGAGAAGCACGAATAGCTGCTACATACCCTCCAGGACCAGAACCAATAACGACGACATCAACTGAATGTGTATTCATATTTTTATTTCCTTGTTTTACTACTATTTAGAAAATTTTGTTGCAAATATACGGTATTTTTTGAACGTAAAAAACCATTTTCTATCGTTTGTTTACACTATTAATACTTTATATAGATTCTTCAATCTCTGATTCGATTTTTGAAAAATCATACATAGCCATTTTAACATCGAACTTCATGCCCGGTGAATAGATTGATGATAATTCTTCTGATACATTGGTCACTTCAATTGTTCCCCAACAACCACCAGTATATTTACAAATCTTTGCGTCAAAAAGTTCTTTGGATTCTTTGGTGAAAAATCTATATTCAGCTCCAGTTTCTGGAGCCTCATCTTTTGACAACTTTGTATGATGTATATGTTTTTTATGTTTGTTCATTTATGGTAACCTCACTAAACAATGGAATCATGAATTGCTTGTACGACGTCTTGATTCGTAGTATTATTGAAAACAGCAAATACAAGATTAGGTTGAATTGAAAAAAGATTCAAAGAAGTTTGACTTAATACTTTAATAATTTTTCTCATAATAAAACTTTCAAATTTATTCGTCGATACGATGGATAACCCAGATAGTGATTCAACAGAATAATGATGAAAATTACCTTTTTCAGCAGATGACGTTTTTAAAAGATAATATGTAGTATAATTGTTGTGTTGTTCTATATGTGCAATATGATATCCAGTAAATGTATTTTCTTCGTCTTCACTTGAATCTTCTAAAGTAATCTTAATAACTTCCTGATGTTCAATAAGTACTTTCGATGAAATGGTTTCATCATCTGTAGTTACTATAGAAGAACGAATAACAGTAGCTTCTTTTTCAGGAGCAAATAGCGAACAAATTGTCAAAGGAATTGAAGTTCCAAACAATGGCTCTATGCTTGAAGAATGGAGTAATTTTACTCCTTCATTTGCTAGGATTGAAGCTTGATTGTAGGATAAATTTGGTATTACTTTCGAATTAGTAATTCTCCTTGGATCTGCAGTTCGAATCCCCTCAACATTAGTATAGACAACCACTTCATTTGCATGAAGTAGTGACGCTAAAAGTGTAGCAGTTGTGGTAGAACTTTCTTTACCTAAGGTGGTCGTTTCACCAGAAAGAGTTCTTCCGACGAATCCTTGAGTTATGACTATTTTACTTCGTTGTAATGCAGGTAGAACAATTTGCTGTAGTCGCTCCTTCGTTTCTGAGCGAATGGGGTCAGCATTACCATATTCATCATTGGTAATGAGAAATTGTCGTGCATCGATACTTTCAACAATAATTCCATTTTCGCGCAAATAATGAGACACAATATGAAGTGAGAAAAACTCACCAAAACTCATCAACGCATCTAATGTTCGATTGGTAAGCTCCTTTGTAATTGATAGTCCCTCTAAAAAATCAAATACTTCCTTTTTACCCAGATCCATCATCGAATGAATATTTTGGCGTTTAGAAGGTGTCTCAATCAATTCTTCTATAGTAAAATGAAAAGAATCAATAAGTGCATCTATCAATTGATTAGCCCCTGTTAAGTCACCTTTGGAAGCAAATGTTGATGCAGTAACCAATTGTTGTGTTGCTGTTGAAAATGCAGAAATGACAACAATCGTTTCTTCATTGACACTTTTAAGAATAGGAACAATCTTTGAAAAGCCTTGGACACCTTGCAAAACAGAACCGCCAAATTTGAGTATTTTCATTGTACGTAGATTTTTTTGAATTTCCCTTTGAACGAATTATGTACGGTAAAATTTGTTTCTATTTCAAATTAAAAATAAATTTCCTTACATTCGTTTGATACCATTAAAAATTCTTACAGTGAACAAAACACTTTTCCAAACTCAATTTGTCCATTTTTTTTCATTAGCACTACTATTGTTAATGCTAACTTTTGTTGCTGGTTGTACTAAAAAAACAACACAAAACAATCTAGTTGATGAAGTTGAAAAACCATTTACTTTGGATTCAATTTCAAACACAACTTCGTTCTTGATTGTTGTTAGAACAAACCAAAGTCTCTACTCACTAATTGAATGTACCAAAACAACCAATGACTCAATCAAATGTTTTGCTTTTAATACCAGGACAAAATCTTTTGACTCTCTCATAGGTTACTTCAATAAGGATCGAGCATTTGAAATCACTAATTTCCAAAAAACTGTGAATATTCGAGCTTCATTCAAGGAAGATGGTAATGGTAGAGGAGTTATTTCTACTTCGTTATCGGCTGATTATTTAGAATTGAGACTTGCACCATTGATAATTGATTCTACTTTTGTACGAGGGAAAGATTCTGTTTTTTCGACAATTAACACATCAAACAATATAGAATATCGACTTACCTTCCCAACATTTAAGAATCAATCAATCAGAAAAAATGTGATTTTTTCGGCTATGATTCAAAATTCTCAGATGTTTTTTCAACACTATATTGATTCTTTAAATTCTAAAGAATTCCATTTCCTAAAATATACTGCCAAATGTAAAAAAATAGGCAAAGATATTTGGAACTATGAATGGTTTTTAGAATCAGAAATTCAAAAAGGAATCCCACTATTTGAACTTTCTTTTGATGAATCTACCTGTTCGATTATTACGACTAAATCTTTGAACTCATTACGATTATTCAATAACGTCAATATTCCAATCAAAACTTTTGATACAAAGGAAATTGATAGTTTACCGTTTTCAAATACAATTGGAATTACAGAAAAAGGGATATCTATTTATTATCCAAAAATAAGCAGGTTGTATTACCCATTTCAAAATTTCATTACTCAAATGAGTACTGATAGCATTTTGAAAAACACACAAAGTATTAGTTTCAAAAAAAGGTAATTACTCTAAATGATACACACCATTAACGTTGAGCATTTATCCAAAGAATTTAAAACTCCTCAAAAAAAAGAGGGGATATGGGGATCGTTATCTTCTTTATTTCAAAAGCAATATACAATCTATAAAGCAGTTGATGATGTTTCCTTTTCAATAGAAAAAGGGGAATTGGTTGGTATGTTAGGTTCCAATGGTGCAGGAAAAACAACTACATTAAAGATACTGTCTGGCTTATTACACCCAACGAAAGGCACCGCAACTGTATTAGGTCATACACCTTGGGAACGGCATAATGATTTTCGTAGACGTTTTTCCATTGTTATGGGACAGCGAAATCAACTTTGGTGGGACTTACCTGCAATGGATTCTTATTTACTTAATAAAGAGATATATCGTATTCCAACAAACCGATACAAAGAATTAGTCAAAAAATTATCTGAACGTTTAGAAATAGATTCGAAGCTATCGATTCAATTACGGCGGTTGTCATTGGGTGAACGTATGAAGTGCGAGTTGATAGGTGCACTTTTACACGAGCCTGAAGTTGTGTATCTCGATGAACCTACCATTGGATTGGATGTAGTTGCACAACATTCTTTACGTGAATTTGTAAAAGAATATAACAAAGAGCATGATTCGACTATTATTTTGACAAGCCATTATATGGAAGACATAGTTTCTCTATGCAAACGAGTCATCATCTTAGACAAAGGAAAGATTTTTTATGATGGAAATTTAGAAAAACTATCTTCGTCAGTTGGTAATGATAAAATCGTTACACTCCACTTTAAAGAGGAAATATCTTCAGAAATGGAAGCATCTTTATCTCCTCAGTTTGAGAAAATTTCTTCTACAACTCTAAAAGCAAGGATTTCAAAACAAGAAGCACCTAACATAGTTTCTTCTGTTCTTCAATCTTATCCAATAGATGATATCAACCTTGAAGAGGTACCTATAGAAGAAGTTATTAGAGAAATTTTTCAGAAAAAGTAGCAAAATTACTTGTTCTTTGTAGGTTCTTCAGCAAAAACTTCTTTAGCTTTTGGGTCTTTAATCATAGCTGCAGTAGCAGGATTAAAAAACACAACACCATTATTTCTTGGTTTCATCAAACGATTGGTATAGACAACATCCACTGGTTGACCACTATAAATAGCGTACGAAATAATAGCACCAAATTTTTGGGTCTCCCTGAATTTTTCCTCAGTCATAGAAAATGAGTCATCAGTAACAATGTACAAATTCATACGTTTTCGTTGTGAAATTTCCACCATTACGCTTTGACCACCATTCGGTTTGAAAAAACCATTATCTTTGAGAAAATTAGCAACAATATATGCGCCTTCCATCGTAAAGGTTTCGTTGTAAATCACTTCATTACCATCTAATTTTACGCGCGGTCCAATACTTTTTTCAGGTTCTAACGTTTTAATCGGTTGAAATTTATCATCAGAAAAAATGACCTCAACAGGATTATTCTCGAATATTTCATTTGACAAATGACGAGCGAGTACCTTTGCATCAACAATAGCTTGTGGTTTTTTATGTAATTCAACTTTGTCAACAATGTAGAATTTGAACATTCTTTTTGGTTCAGATACTACTTCAATTGCAATAGATTGAGCATCTTTTGTGAAAAAGCCTTCGCTTTTTAGATAGTTTGCATAGGAATTTGCTAAAGAATCGTTTATCGCATTTTGGTTGTAGGAAAGTGTATTCCCAAATTCTAAATTTAATTGCTGAGGAAATTTTGAATTCTTAGAACATCCAACTACGACTATAAGAGAAAGCAGTATTATAACAGTATATTTCATTTTCTTCATGGTATTTTTTCAAATTTAAAGATTACGAATATAGAAAAAATATTAACTACACCAATAATTCGTTGTTGGTAATAGTACGATTAATTTATTTACATATCATCTGAAGTCAAAAGAATGATTCGACTTATTGTATCCACTGGTGACACAAACGGAATAGGATTGGAAGTTTTTCTTAAGAGTTTATTTCGATTCCGTGATATTGCTGCATTTGACGATGTAAGTGTAGAATTAGTCACAAACACCAAAACATTTAATGATTATTTACAGTTTAGTTCATATTCGATAAAATCAATTCGCTCTACAGGTTTGTCACTTATTCAGTGCAACACCTATTCTCCTATAGTATTGGGGGAAGCAAATCGAAGAGCAGCTCAATTAGCAATTGAATCATTAGATACTGCAATTTCTATTGTTACATCAACGACAAATTCAGCATTACTTACATTGCCAATTTCAAAAGCACCATTACAAGAAATTGGATGGAAATTTCCTGGTCAAACAGAATTTGTTGAATTTCACTCAAATAATAGAAATAAGGCAATGATGATATTACATCATCAAAATATTTCATTTGGTCTTGCTACAATCCATATTCCTGTCAATTCAGTTGCATCAAACATAACTCAAGAATTACTTACAGAAAAAATATTTACGCAATTAGCATTTATGGATTACGATTTGGGTGTTAGAAACCCAAAATTAGCAGTATTAGGTCTCAACCCTCACGCTGGAGAAGAAGGGAAAATAGGAAGTGAAGATGACAAGATTCTCAAACCTGTCATTTCACGAATGAAAAAGGAACGATATAATGTCGAAGGTCCATTTCCTGCGGATGCATTTTTTGGGTTTGGAGAATTTAAACGGTTTGATGGAATTTTAGCTATGTATCACGATCAAGGTCTAATACCTGCAAAAATGCTATCGAATGGACATGCTGTGAATGTTACTGCAGGAACCAATATTGTTCGAACTTCTCCAGATCATGGAGTTGCTTACCCAATCGCAGGTAAATGGATTGCATCAGAAGAAAGTACGTTCCAAGCAATGATACTTGCTACGAATATAATTCGAAACAGATTACGGTTGAACAACCAATCCTAACTGTTTTCCAAAGAAAAAGAATATAAAAAACCAAAACCAAAAACCATAAAACACAATTTTTGTACCTTGGGGATACTTCTTTTTACTTTTACTCCAAAGAACACAAGCAATGAAACAAATCACTACCAAAATAAGCGTAATGATAGTTGCTTCAAATGGTGTGGAATTAAAGAAGTACCATTCTTTTAGTCCCATTTTTTTGTAGGTAGTATAAAGCAAAAACAAATGTAATCCATAAATGATTAATGATTCTTTCCCTAACAACTGAAAAAACTTTGCAATGGAAGATTTTTGAAGAAACTGTTCAATAAAATACAGCAATCCAAATATCAAAGAAATCACAGAGACTCTATAAACAAAATGTGAGAATGCGGAATCCCACCATTCTTTTGCATCAACTGGATTTGTATACACAACATTTTTAACTACCAACATTACAACAATAATCAAAACACTTACTATCGCAAGTATCCCCATTGAGCGTCGTTTTGAAGAACTCAACGAAAATATATTTGTAATACAAACACCCATAAAAAAATGACCCATCCATGGAAACAATGGGAATGCTGAGAGTGGGGGGCGTTCAAAAATAGTAGCAATTTCATAAGGTAGTACTTTTAGCATTCCGCTATTCCACAAATAGAGCGGCAACGAATAACAAACTATTGAAAGTATTCCAAAGATTATGGTTTGAGATTTTGAAGAAATATGAAGTATATTGATGAGAAGTAGTGAAATCAAAGAAGAAGCAACGATACAATGCAAGACGTCAAATTCATAGAATTTCATCCACTCAATTTCTGTCATTGCAGTAAGTCTACTCCAAGACATCTCAGGAGGCAATTGCAACACAAATCCAATAAACAGGATAAATCCTAACCGTTGCAAATATGAGCGTAAAGAGGGTGTAAACGCAGTAAGTTCATTCCTATATTTTGCCGTAAATATAGAAAATCCTGCTCCTGCACAAAAGACAAAACATACAGCAACAAATCCGTTGGAAATATTCAACCAATTCCAAAAAGTACCTGATCGAAATTGTTCTGAAATACACGTATTGATAACATGTGTTTGCACCATCCATACACATGCAATACCACGTAATACATCTATAAATGCTAACCGTTGATTTTGATTTGTAGCCATATTATACTTAACAAAAAAAAGGTAAGTACGACTAAATGAAGTACTTACCTTATAAAGACAAGAAAAAAGGTTTAGTTAAATCCTACACCAATAGAAATACGATTTACTAATCCTAAACGACCAGTTGGAGCAATGGAATAATCAACTTGTGCTTTGAAGCCTTCGCCGATATATTTGAAACCAGCACCACCAGATACTGAAAATTCATCATGTCCCATTCTTCCCCCACCACGAACCATAAACATGTTATTGAACATATATTCTGCTCCTAAAGAAATTTGCTCTGGAGTATCAGAAAACGTCTCGAAGTCTAAACCAACAACTACATGGTGATCCGGAATTTCTCCCATTGTAGTTTCTTTTCCATTAATCATTTCAGTAATAACATCTGTTGAGATACCAGCACGGAATGAAAGCGGTAAAGAATACGGGTTTGTAATTAATTGAAGATCTTGAGGATTTCCTTGAAGATTTTCTTGAAGACGTCTTTGTAAGGTAACATCTTGACCAGCGAAGCTAAGGTTACCACCTAAATTTAAAACAGAAAATCCTAATTTAATTCCTTTTAGACCAGTGTTATACAATGTTCCTACATCGAAAGCAAATCCATTCGCATTCATTGAAGCCAATGAATTTTGTACGTATTTTGATGTAACTCCAAAAGAAAATTGTTTTGTCAAATAACCACTAACAGTTATGGCTGCAGAAATATCGTTTACTGAATAAAAAGAACCTGTTCCATTGGGTTGTTCAATAGTAGTAAACTCGATATTACCAGAAGAAAAATTTGTAAATGAAGCACCAATAGTAAATGTTTCACTTATAGGTAAGGAAGCAGCCGCAAAATTATGACTAAATCCACCAAACCATTGTGTAATGGAAAAATCTGCATTTGTTCCACTCAATGAGGCTAAACCAGCAGGATTCCAGAAAATGGAAGACATATCATTTGCTATAGCAGAATATGCTCCAGCCATACCCGTAGCTCTTGCACCAACTCCAATTTTTAGGAATTGACCACCAGCAGCACCAACTTTTTTGAATTGACCACCAGAAACTGATTGTGCATATACCGAAGTGGTTGTACACATTCCTAATGTCAAAACACATACGATCAAATATTTAAAGATATTCATATTGTTTTCCTTTTATTCATAGTACCGCTTACGAACATTCGTAAGCGGTCTATGGAGTTATTAATTATTGTGGAACTGTACGGAAACCACCTAAGATGATTGAAAACTTCACTACAGATTCAGCACCACTTGGCGTTGAAATTTGAGCGATAAACACTTGAGATACAACACGTTGATTATTTGAAGATAATAAATCCCAAATATCCATACCAACTCTATCGTTAGAAGTATTCGTTGCTTCATTATGTTCTAATGTTCTCACTAAATCACCATTAACAGTATATATTCTAATTGTACATACCTGAGGTAATTTTGTAAAGTATACTTTCGCATCATATTGCGATCTTTCACCCTGATGTGTAACCAAATATGGATTTGGAACAACTCTCACTGAATCTAACATACTGCTGGTATATTCTTTATTTACAGGGCTATGTTCAGATATTTTCACAGTAATAGAAGCTCCAGGATATGGGAATCCTAAACCACCACCAAATGTTTTTGTCACAGCAATATCACCTGCTGCCAAGTCTGTTGCTGGAGCAGGAGTTATGAGTGGAAGAATTCTCGTACCAGCGGCTGCACCTTTATTCGCAAAATCAAATAATGTAATAGTACCTGAAGCATTAAATACATTTACAAAGTCTACTCTATCTCCAGAGCCATCTGTTGCAACTCCTGAAAGTAGATATTTCCCTTGAGAAATAGCTCCTGTTAATTGATTATTTCTAATTGCGGGACTTTCATTTATGTCTCTTGGACTATTCACCCATCCATAAGAAGTCAAATTAAAGTTTGCAACAGGTACATTTTCCAATCTAGTTATAAATCCATTATTTGCTGTTGTATCGAATGGAAGTGTAGCATGATCTAATAGCGTTGGATAAGACATAGTGATAGAATCACCGGTTTCAGGGTCAATTCTTTTCCAAGTTAGAGCATTTCTTACCTGAGGGATTAAAAATGGTACTCTAAATGTTTTTGTAATTGCACCACTTCTACGGTTATAGGTCATAGTTATATCTTCAGTCCCTCCGGGAACCATTTGAATATGGTATTCAGCTGGACCAATGTTGTATGATGTTGCAAAACCTGTTGGGGCGTTACCTGCTAAGTCAGGATTTACAATCATTGGAAGACTTGTAGTCATAAGAGGTCTTACAATAGCATCAGTAAAGTTTCCAGTGACTTTTCTGACACCGTCATCCCATTGTCTATATCTACCGCCCCATTGCTGTAAGGTGTAATCAAATCCTAAACCAATAGTTTGTTGGATTGGGAATCTACTATCCCATGAACCAGATCGTTGGATTATCCAAGTAGTGTCTTGATTTGTAGCAGCACGTATGGTATCATTTCCTAAATAAACGGCTCCATTTTCAGAAAATATACTTCTGTAAAAATCAATTTGACCATCAATTGGTTCTAAAAACTCAAATGTATTGAAAATTTGTCTAGATGGAACCGTTGTAGAATCTAAAACTCTAATTTGAGCACCGTATACACCATTGTTTTGTTGTGTTCCTGTTTTATCAGATAATCTTGGAGCTTCAACTTTAAAGAAAAACGGATCAAATACTATTCTTAAGGTTTTGTTAGCAAACAATTGATTTAAGCGTTCTTGATCTCGTGTGGAAACTCTAAAATTATAGAAACCACCCATTTTATCCGAATCAATATTGGTAATTTCTATTTTAGAATTTTGACCAGCACGAGAAGCTAATGCAACTGCACGAACGGTGTTAATACCTTCCACTCCGTCATTTAGTTTTGAAGGAGTATTTTGTACCCAGTATTCACCTTCATCAAATGCTCGAAGCTTGTAATAGTAATCGACATTGTTCAAAATACGTTCTGTAGTTTCAATTTTGTCAGTTACTTCAATTGTACCATTATTATTATCATCACCAAAATCTACAAATGTTCTATTGTTAGTAGCCAATGTCATGAATGGTACAATAAGAGAATCAATGGTAAATCTCTCTGTTTCAAATTTGGTAAATTCAAATCTTCCAAGACCTTTTTCCCAATAATCATAGATTGCAGCTCTAACGGCAGGTAAATTTGCAACTGTAAACCCAAAAGGCATTGGAGAAATTGTCGTAGTTGTAATATTTCCCGCGGTTGTAGTTGTTGATATTCGCAAAGAATCTACTCTCAAAGAATCAACAATAAATTGCCCTCTAACAATTCTTGCCAGCTCGGATAATCTGCCTTCATTTTGTAATCTCAAGAAATACTGCCCCCAAGGAAATGATCTTGAAGGAATTCTATTGACATTAATTCTATGTGTTCCAACACGATTAATAATTTCGATAGAATCCAATTGAGGTGCTTGGATAACTGAACCTTCAACACTGAACGGTCGATCAGCTTTCAAAAACGGAGGAGGAATTTGGTATTGAGCAATTTGTTTCCAAGCCAAAGGTCCACGAGATACAGCTGGTCTATCATCAGTATCAAAAGTATCCAAATCCAAACGACGAGCTCTAAATAAACGATAACCCATAAATGCTAAACCATTTTCTAATGGGTCTGTAGACAACTCAGATGTTGAATCCCAAGTTACAATGATACCATTATTAATACCACTCGTTGCAACATTTGCAATATCAGGAGGACGAGGAGTTCTAAAATTATCATCATACACTCTTTGAGCGAAAATATCTTTACGAACTAATTCTGCCATGTCTTCAACTGTTCCATCTGCATCACGACCTTTTGACGTTTTCGCCATTACAAGACCAATTACTACCCTTGCTGTATCATCTGGGCGTAATTTAAATGGTCCAGTAGACATTAAAAATCGTTTATCACCTGGTCCTGTATCGCCGTCTTTTATATCTTCAGCTAAGAAGTTATAACGACCATCATCATCTACAGGGTCATTTTGAATAATCCAGTTTCTGAAAGCATGAAGCCCTAATTGTTCTTCATTAGTAAATACTTTTTTATCTTTACGAATAAACCCATTTGCATCAACAGCTGGAGATTCTAAAAAGTCAAAACCAATATAACCGAAATCTCTACCACCTTCACCACGATCAGGATTGGTCCATTGTACCGCCATATTGAGAGTAGTATCTTCAAAATAGAAACGTGTTCTATCATTAGCAGCACCTTGAACATTATTATTTCTTGTTGCAATATCCATATCGAATGCAGGAGCCATATAACATTCGGTCAATGTGTCTTTGGAGAAGTTGATGATATCATATTTCATAAACATGAAATCTTTGTAATCACCAAATCCCCATGTGTAGAACATCTGTTCGAATTGAAGACGCATCGGATAACCCTTAGCACGTTGGATATCTTCACCACCTTCATAACGTTGAAGGTCAGTATCTTTGAATACTGCAAAAATATCTTCACCTGATATAAATGCAGGTCCTTTTGGATACGTTGAATTATTTCTTTTTGCAACGTCTGGTTCGTGTCTACCAAAATAACGATCTACTTTAATTTCTGCACCTTGATCAGTATCCCAGATTGGCCAATTTGGACCATCTGATGCAATTCTCGCAGCTCCATCATTCGGACGGAAATCAGTTGAGAAATAAACACGATATTTATCACGTAAGTTATTTTGTACTTCGTCTCCATCGTTAATACTACCAGGAACCATCCAAGAAGCACCAGAATTTGGATTATACGAAATTACGCATAATTTCCTTTTTTGTCCAGTTACTGATCCTGGAGGAACTTTTTGAGCTGCGAACCATATTCCACCACCGAAAATATACTGATTGTTCCCACGACGAGGCCAATAGCCACCTCCGACGTTACCACGAACGTTTAAACCGAAAATACCATAATTAGTAGTGTAAAATTCAATATTTGACACTTTGTTTTGTTGTAAGTCATAGACACCTGTGGCTGCTCTTAATACACCTTCAGAACTTTTACCATCTTTACCAGTATCTTTAGTTCTGGCAAAAGAATTACTAATACAAGTTACAGTAAGTATAAGTGAAAGTGCAAGCAAGAAAATTTTGTTATTTTTCATTTTTTTCTCCTTGTATTAATAGGTTAACATAAATCCAACCGCGAATGATCGAGGTCCTTGATAATTACCCTGAAATGCTATTACATCTTTAACCCAACGTTGGTAAGATCTGTATACTTCTTGCTGAGTATTTACCCCATCTTTATTAAAGTCTGCATCTACAGAGTATAGTCTTCTACCAAACGTATCAAATTGATCAGAACGGATTGTTTCAGGTCTATTGATATCAGCAGTTTCAAAAAGCGGAGTACTAGCAAAATCACCTAATTGTCTACTTCTGAATAACCCATCATCATCAGCACTTCCAGTTCTAGCAAATACTGCAACCGGGACTGTTCTGTTCATAACATTAAATATATCAGCAAACAAAGTAATAGACATATCATTTACACCGTCTCCTAATATGTCTTTTAAATAGAATTGTCTGTTGAATCTAATATCGACGCCATTAAAGTTAGCTGGTTGTCTTTCGCCATTGAATTCACCAATTTGAATACCATTAAAGTTTAATTTAGTATAAGGAGTTCCTGTTCTAAATGTACCTAATAAATTTATAGAAGAATTTGCTAGTGGTCTAACACCAAACAATTCTGGTCCTTCATCTCTACCAAAGAAGAAAGTAACATCAGCATTAATTCTATGTCTGACATCTGAGGACAAGAAATACTCTGTTAATGGAAATGCATTTCTTCCTGTAAATGGATCTATACTAAATGTTGCAGCTAAGTTCGTTCCAACATTTGATGCTGTTCCTCGAGCAGAAGCAATGGTATAGTTTAAGTTCGTTGCAAAGTTATTGCTTGGTCTTTTACGTAAAGTAAACTCAACACCTCTTGTCGAACCATATTCACCAACAGAAAACTCAGAATAAGCATCTGGTATTGTCGGAACATAACGAACACCTACCTGATTGTAAATATCTTTATAATATGCTGTAACGTCAAACGCAAGTTCATCATTAACTTGTAAATTGTATCCAACTTGGTACTGATTTGTTCTTTGTACGTCAATATTTGGATCACCTAATGCCTGATTACCACGAAGTCTCGTAGTATTAAATCCATCATACATATTATTAGGTTGTGGCATCTGATAAAAAATACCATAACTAACACTAAATACCGAACGATCTGTTATAGGATATGACACAAATAATCTTGGAGAAACTTGAAATTTTGGAGTCGCTTGACTAAACAATGAATCAGGAGCATCTATAGGAATAAATGTATTTATCGCTGAACTTCTTCTCGCTAATGAATTTGAATTCATATAGTCAAAACGAAGACCTGCGTTTATGATAATTCCTTTGTAAGAAATTTGATCTTGAACAAACGCTGAAGCTGTTACAGGAGTAAATGGTTTAGAAGTTTTCTCTACTGCCGCAGGATCAGAAACATACGGATTTCCTCCCCATTTGTCAGTATAAACATCAAAGAATGCATTTGCATCCCAAGGTAAACCATTATTATGTCTGTGTAATGTAAAAAATCTGGTTTCAAAACCAGCCTTAATCATATGAGATGCATCTTCTGTTTCTAAACGAAGATTATAATTACCATCTAATTGGATAAAGTTTGTCGTTCTAAATTCAAAACCTTCATTATTACCATGAGTTAAGAAAGCAAATTGTCGAAGAGCATAAGGATTGGTTGTACCAGTCAAATCACCTGGACCTTCAATATAACCAGTAAGTGGGTTTCTAGTTGGTCGATTACCAAGTAAAAATCCTCCTTGAGCAAGCCCTTCAGCTGTAATTGATGTATAAGGATCAATTAATCTATCTCTACCATTAACTAAGGTTACTACACCATTCACATCAACAGGTCCAACTGCAAATCTATCTTCTGGATAAAGCGGATTGAATCCTGTAAAGAGTGAAGGAGTTGTCTGCGTTGGATCAGCATATCTACCACCTTCAAAGGTGTTATTGTTCGTAGAAACAGTAAATTCATAAAAACTATTTTCAGACAATGTTTGATTTAAACGAACAAAGGCATTATTATAAATAGATTGTCTAAAACCTTGTTTTACTCGAGACTCAGGAACTAAAATAGAATCTCCATTTTTAAATCCATGATCAGTAGCATATCTCCAAGCCCATCCAGCATCTTCTGTTGCTTGTAATGACCATTGTCCACCAAAAATCAAATTGATACCAGAAGCAACATTAATTTTTAAACGTGGCAAGATACTATTGGAATAACTTGGGTTGTTATATATTCCCAAGTTATTACCCCATGGGTCAATTACTTGAGTTGTTGCAGATGCATTACCAGTATAATCAAATCGTGAACTAATAAAAAAGGTAGATCCTGAAAGAAATGGTAATGGACCACCAATATTAACTTCATAATTACTACTTTTTGGATCCGCAGGTGACAAACCATTATCATATGCACCATTTAATCCACCTAAGACTGTTCTGTAACGTAGTATAGCTTCAATTTTATCGGTACGACCAGTTTTAACGACTGTATTGACTATACCACCCATAGCATTTCCGTATTCTGCAGCAAAAGCACCCGTTAATACCTGTACCTCCTCTACCGCAAAATTAGAAATGTTACCACCAGCTGTTAAACCACCAGAGATTTGGTCTCCTACATCTAAACCATCGACACGAACTTGTGTTTCTGTTACTCTTGATCCACGGATAATAAATCCATTACCACCACCTTGAACACCGGCTTGTAAAGTCACAGTTTGTGCGACGTTCTCACGAGCCAATCGCACATTGTCTTTTCCTTCGATATTTCGGTTAGATCCTACAGCTGTTTTTGAAACCATGGGTTTATTGTTAGCTGCGTCTACATAAACAATCTTTGTAGTCACATCTTTAGGTTTCAATGTCACAATAATGTTTTCAGTAGCATCTGCAGAAATTCGAACTTTCACAAATTCATCAGCATAACCAACACCAGAAATTTTTACTGTATAAGAACCAGCAGTAATTTTTAGTACGGTGAACCGCCCATTTGCTTTCGTATATGCACCTAATGTTGTTCCTTGAACTAATACACTTGCTCCAACAACTGGTTTTCCGTCTTTATCTGAGACAGTACCTGTGAGGACTCCGAATGTACCAGCAGTTACTAACACTGGGATGAGTATAAAAAGGGGCAAGGCAAAGAGTAGAAATCTACGAATCATACCTTTTAACTCCATTAAATCTTTATATAAAATTGTAATTTATTCTTGGGAAAACGAGTATTGTTTCAGCATTAAAATGAGAAATGTGGGTACAAATTACACTTTTTTTGCTTTTTTTCCTAATATCAAAACAATCGAGTGTAAAAAAAGTTACACACATTTCACTCTTAAAGGTAATTTTTAGATGACATTTCCCGCTTTTTAGTGAATTTCGATTGAAAAGTGTATATTTGTACAATTATCAGTATGAACTTTATGCCAAAACTTTTCATTTTCATTTTAGTTTCAATTTTCTTTTCTACTATCGTCGTTACTGCTCAACCAAAGAAAAAGCCTTCTTTTTCCAATGTTTATGCTGAAATCGAATTAGGAGGTGGACTAACAGGTTCCGTTCCATTATCTCTACCACCGCAATTTACGGCTGGTCTTACAGTTGGTTATAGAACATCAAAACGCGTTTCATACGCATTAGCATTAGATTTTCACTTACTTTTTTTCGATAGAGTGCAATTAAAAGATCAAAATCTTGATATTTGGGATGGACTTCGTACTTCTGTAACGCAAGGCGATAGTCTCCTTCCTCTTTTTTTGGCAAATGCAACTGCAAAAGTGCGGTATCGATTCAATCCTGCATCAAAAGAACCATCATTTTTCACGTCAATTGGAGCTACAGCTTTTACAACGACTACAACCTCATTGACAATTGAATCACAAAAAGGCAAACGTGAGTTACCGTCAAATACAGCATTATCCTATGGTACAACAGCTGAATTTGGTGTTGATATTCCTGTAATGTCTGATTTTGTATCCATTCAAGCTGGAGTTGAATGGGGAATTGCACTATATCATAAATCATCCTTTGGCTTTACACCCTACGTTTTTTCTGCTAAAGTTGGCGGACAAGTGAACTTTTCGTTATAATCTATTATGAAAATTATTCAACATACTCTTATCATTGCAGTAACTTTGGTTTTTGTTGCTTGTTTTGACTCAACAGAACCAGATACAACAGCTCCAACCTTAACATTTCTTTCTCCAAAAGCAGGTGAATACATTGACTCAGCCATTGTGGAAGTGGAAGTTGATGATGATGATGCAGTTTCTGCTGTAATTATAGCAATAGGTACAGATACAATTCCTATAATGAAACCACCTTTTCGCTATAAAATAGATTTTTCACAATATCCTCCAGGCCCACTAACCATCAAGGCTGTTTCCGTTGACAGATCAGGAAATGTGTCAATGGAGCAAATTGTGGAAATTATAGTTGTCAAGCGATACAAAGTAACAATGATGAATGGATTTTATACTTCATTGTTGTTTGAAATGAACGGTTCAACCTTTGTTATTGCTTCCAATGCTGCAGTTCCCTTTGAATATGTTGATAATCCGGGAATATTACGGTATACAGGCGAAACCTCACAAACAACCTTTGATACTTCCAAAGGTACAAATGTTATTATTGGTGAGACAGTGAAAATTGCCGATACATTAGATGTACTAAAACAACCAACAGCTACTACGACACTACGATTAGTTGTCCCAAAAGAATACGCTTATATTTTCATTAAAAACAATTCTCCTGAGCCAATTGGACCATTTTCTGTAGCAGGAACTGAAGTGCCTGTTTTTGTACCTGGTGGTGGTCAAACACAAGGAATTGGGTATTACAAAATCACTAATGGTTCTTCTGTCACGTATGGTTCCATTAAAACATGGGAAATTTCGTCTTTAGACTCAGTTGCGACTAATAAATCTTTAACGCTTACATTTCCATAATATATGATTGATTTAGAACTACCCGTTATTCAGCCAACGGAATTGCCCTCAAATAGACGTCCTGAGTGGTTAAAAGTTCGTGCACCAGGTGGTGAATCCTTTACTAAAATCAAACAAATGATGCGTTCCAAATCGTTACACACGGTTTGCGAAGAAGCTCGTTGCCCAAATATAAGTGAGTGTTGGAGTTCGGGAACTGCAACCTTTATGATTCATGGCGATACGTGTACTCGTTCCTGCGGTTTTTGTGCTGTTAAAACTGGTAGACCTCTTCCAGTTGATTATGATGAACCTCGCAGAGTGGCAGAAGCAATTCAGCAAATGAATTTAGTTCACGCTGTTATAACTTCTGTAAATCGTGATGAACTTCCAGATGGTGGTTCAACTATTTGGGCTACAACCATTCGCGAAACAAAACGCTTGAGTCCTAAAACTTCAGTTGAAGTGTTAGTACCTGATTTTAAAGGGAAATTAGAAAACTTACACAGAATCATTGAAGAAAAACCTGATATTTTGAATCACAATACGGAAACTGTACCTCGTTTATACCGAAGAGTAAGACCACAAGGTAAATACCATTGGACATTGGAAGTATTGAAAGAATCAAAACGCTTAGGAATGAGAACCAAAACTGGTATCATGCTCGGTTTGGGTGAAACAAAAGAAGAAGTTTTGGAAGTAATGCATGATTTGGTTGGGGTTGGATGTGATATTTTGACCTTAGGTCAGTATCTTCAACCAACAAAAAATCATTTACCCGTCGATAGATTCGTACACCCAGACGAATTTGCCGAATACAAAAAAATTGGCTTAGAAATTGGTTTCAACTATGTTGAATCTGGTCCATTGGTTCGATCTTCTTACCATGCTGAACGACATGTCTAATGACAACAACCAACCTACAAGAATTAAAATAGGTGTTGTCTCCAAACCATACGGTCTTGAGGGAGCTTTTTTAGTCAATGATGTTCAAGAAAAACCACGCTCTTTACAACAAGGAGCGTTTGTTTTATTAGGCTACTCCGAAAAATTTGCAAAAAAATATACCGTTGAATTTTCGCAATGTACGTTCAATAAATACATTTTACGACTTAAAGAGTTTTCAACCCCTGAAAGTATTGAGCAAATTAAAGAATTTGGAATTTTTGCTTCCGTATATGATTTAGTGAGAACATCTACTGAGGATTATTTCGATCATGAGTTAGCTGGTTGTAGCGTTTACACTATGCATAACAATCTAAAAATAGGCATTTTCTCCCATTCAGAAGTATATCCATCTAATGAAATTTGGTATATAGAAAATGAAAAGTACTTTCTACCAATTCCAGCAGTTCCATCAATAGTGAAAAAGGTCGATATTGCAAAAAAACGGATATATATCACAATGATTCCAGGACTAATGGATTTGAAAGAACCAAAATAGTATGCGTATAGATTTCATTACAGTACTCCCTGATATAGTTTCTCCAGTATTACAAACTGGAATGATGAAACGTGCTGTTGACAAAGGTTTATGCGAATATTCAGTTTATGATTTGCACGACTTTTCCCAATTGAAAACCCAACATATTGATGACACTCCTTATGGTGGTGGTGCAGGAATGGTTCTATCGCCAGATCCACTTTTTCGATGTATTGAACACTGCAAGTCGTTACATACGTATGATGAGATTATCTTTTTGACTCCAGATGGTGAACAACTTACACAAACTTTAGCAAACACCTTATCCCTTTCGAAAAATTTACTGTTAATTTCTGGAAGATATAAAGGGATTGACCAAAGAGTTCGTGATACTTTTGTTACAAAAGAAATTTCTATTGGAGATTATGTACTCACAGGTGGAGAATTACCGTCGTTGATTGTAGCTGATGCAATAATTCGTTTGATACCTGGTGTAATTTCAGACTCTGAATCATCGCTTTCTGATTCTTTTCAAGATAACTTATTAGATGCCCCCTATTATACAAAACCAGCTACATATAGAGATATGGAAGTTCCTTCTGTTTTGCTTTCAGGCAATCATAAACTTATTGAAGAATGGAAGTTTCAACAGTCATTAGGGAAAACAAAACTTCGTCGTCCAGATTTATTGGAGAAAAAATAATGTCTACAAAACCAATAGCCGTTGTAACACTTTCTGGTGGAATGGACTCTGCAGTTTGTACAGGTTTAGCCATAGAAATGGGCTTTGAAGTAGCTGCTCTTCATTTGAATTATGGTCAAAGAACTCAAGATAAAGAACTTCAAGCCTTCAATAACATTTGTGAACATTTCAACATCAAAAAAAAACTTGTCGTAGATATTAGCTACTTAACATCTATTGGCGGTTCTTCGTTAACTGACCATACAATTGCTGTTGAAAAAAACTTTCATTCTGACGTAGATATACCAAAAACTTACGTTCCTTTTCGTAATGCGAATATTCTCGCTATAGCAACAAGTTGGGCGGAAGTTCTCAACGCAAGTGCGGTGTTTATTGGTGCTGTTCAAGAAGATGGCAGCGGATATCCTGATTGTCGTGAAGTTTTTTTCCAAGCTTTCCAACAAACTATCAATACTGGAACAAAACCAACAACCACTATTCAAATTCTCACTCCATTATTGCACTTGAACAAAAAGGAAATTGTTCTGACTGGTGATAGTATCGAAGTTCCTTTTCAATTTACATGGAGTTGTTATGACCATTCAGAAAAGGCTTGTGGTGAATGTGATTCGTGTCGATTGCGTTTGAGAGGTTTTCGTGAAGCAAGTATAAAAGACCCAATAGAATATCAATAGAATACTATTGTTCTAAAAATGCCCAACCGACTGAAATACGAAAATTTCCCTCTAATTGTGGGTAAATGGGCATATATCCAAACGTTTGATTCAGCAAATTCATATACGTTAATCGAACATAGGCATCACCTAACTTTGCTGAAGCATACAAATCAATCCCGTTAAATCCACCATTCATTGTAGCATCATCATATCGAACCATTGAATTCACTATTGGTGAAAACATCATTCCCCTGAGTTCAGAATTTCCTCTTACTCTTACCCCTAATCTTGCAACTGAAGAACCTGCAAGATGTTGATAGTACACTTCAGCCGATCCATACATTATAGGCAACATTTTAGTATTGGATGTATCAAAAGATTGATAAGTATATTGAGCATTGACGGAATAGAAAAATCTCCAAACAGAATTTTGGAATTTAAAACCAAACCCTGCCATCGTTCTATTTTCACTATCTCTAAATTCTATAGAAGATGGTATTTCAGATTGATTTTTCACCAAAAAAGCATCATATTTTGAACTGAAATTTCGTAAGAAAAGATAAGGCTCTATCGTTAAAGAATCTGCTGTATATCGTAATTGTAAAGAGTATACAGTATTAACGACACTTTGATCTGAAGGTTCAAAAATACTTCTCAGATTAGTATTTTGGATTGCTTCAGCTTTTAACAGATTGTTTTTTCCAAATGGTAAAAAAGCACCAACTCCAAATGATGGAGATACTGTTTCATTCATCAATGTTGCTCGAAGTGATGCTTTTACATACATTTCTCCAAGATGTTGTTTGAAGATACCATAACCACTTAGTTTTGAACCAGAGAATTCTCCAAAATATACCGTCTGATTAGTTGAAATTCGTTCAACTTCTCCACCAATTTGAAGACTATTTGCAAACAATGTATATTTTGGAACTAAATACTGTTCATATCTAATTGAAGTTCCAACTATAGCTTCTTGTTGTTTGTACGAGAGATTAACAATATCAACTCCATCAAAATATGGTAGATTCTTCTGTTCAGTTAATGCGTTTGAATAATATAGTAAAGCGGTTAAATTTGTAGTTGTATCATCATTTAAAAACGAACTAAATGTTATTGTTGCATCATTTCGTTTTAACACTGTATTAGCACCTGAATAGACTGGTTCAGAAGTAAATTGATCTGTATTTTGAGTATTCAATCCTCCAAAAGCACCCATATCATGATTTGTGAACATATAGGTAAAGGATAAGACACTTTGGTTACTAAGAGTATACTGTAGTTTCGATCTAACATTCCATGCATCAATTCCAGAAGAAGTAAATCTACCTCTTGAAGACATTCTTCTAAATCCTAAGGTCAGGTTCAAATTTGGAGCTATATTTTGACTAAAAATTCCATCTGCAGCCAAATAATCATTCCCACCTTGTGAATACCATAGTCGAGTATACGGCTTTGCAGTATTGTAACGAATTTCTTGTGCATTGATGAGAGCACCACTGGCATTATCACTATATGCAACTGCATCAACACCTGTAACAATCTCAATATTTTCTAAAAATTCTATCGGTAAAATATCCAATGGGATTGTTGGTTGAATAATCCCTCCCAAAGATCTTCCATTCCAACGAACAGTTTGGTCAGAAATTCCACTGCCAAAGTATGAATTTGTATTCCAAAGTCCGTAATTACCCAAATGTAGGGGTAACGAATTTGTTGTTTCGGTAACAATATCTGAACCAGCGGTATAATTTATCCATTGAAGGTTGTATTTTGAAACAGAAATATTGTTCTGTTGCCAAAAACTTAACAATCCATGTTTATAGTGTGGAGTAAATAATGGAATTGTATCAGCAATTTTTTTCTTTGTCAAAGAGTCAATCAAAACTGTTGTTTTTGTACTATCAGGACTATCCGTTTGAGATTGAACATGGATACCCATTGTTACAAAACAAATAAAAACAAAGAAGGGCAGTATTGCTGCCCTTGTTAATCTTTGTAATGAAATAGTTTTCATTGGTAATGAATGTTGATTATTCAGTAACTGAATCGTCATTTTCATCAACATTTTGAGTTGGTTCAGGATTTTCAGATGTTGGGATAGTTGTTTCGACAACATTAGCTTCGTCTATTATCTCCTCTTCTTCTTCATGAAGAATGGTTGTAATATCACTAATTCTATCACCAGCATCCAAACGAATTAGGCGAACACCTTGCGTGTTTCTACCAATGATGTTGATTTTTTTCATTTCTTGTCTAATAATTATTCCATTTTCAGAAATAACTATCAAATCTAAATCATCATTTGCTGGAAGCATAGAAACAACCTTTCCTGTTTTATCCGTTACTTTCATTGAACGAACACCTTTTCCACCTCGATTGGTCAATCTGAAGACGAATTTGCGGTTATCAACTTCCATTTCTTCTTCGCCATCACCATCAGATGTTGATTCGTCAGTAGTTTCTACTGTCTCTTCTATTATATCCTCAATATCTCCATCAGAAACATCATCATCAGCGACAATAATAGGTGAACGTTTTCCATAACCTAATTCAGCAACCACTAATATTTGTTCTTTTTCAGGGTCATTCACAACAACCATTGCAACAACAATATCATCTTTTGCCAAACGAATGCCACGTACACCTGCAGCTGTTCTACCCATTGTACGAACGCCTTTTTCTTTGAAATGACATGCCATTCCATTGCGTGTTCCAATGATGATATGTGATGAACCAGTCGTTAGATTTACTGCCAACAATTTATCGTCATCATCTAATGATATCGCAATTTTACCTGTTACACGAACGCTTTCAAATTCAGAAAGTCGTACACGTTTTACTTTCCCTTTTTGCGTAGTAAAGAAGATAAAATGGTCATCAACAAACTCTTTAATTGCCAAAAACGCTGTTACTTTTTCATCTGGATCCTTTTGAATCACATTTGCAAGTGAACGCCCTTTTGCTGTTCTACTTCCTTCAGGAAGGTCATAGATTTTAATTCTATAACATCTACCTCTATCAGTGAAGAACATCAAATAATCGTGCGTTTTCGCATAGAACATGTGTTCTACGGAATCCTCTTCATGCGTTCCAGCACCTAAAACTCCACGTCCACCACGGTTTTGAGTTCTGTATGTTTTGGTAGGTGTACGTTTGATAAGACCTTCACGAGAAACAGTGATGATGACATCCTCATTTTCAATCATATCTTCCAATGACATATCATGAGCATCGAAAGAAATATCTGTTCTGCGTTCATCCCCATATTTTTGTACTACCTCATCCAATTCTTCCATTGCAATGCGAAGTTGTTCAGAAGGAGTAGCTAAAATGAAATTCAAACGGGCAATAGTCTCACGTAATTTGTTGTATTCTTCAACAATTTTATCACGCTCCATCGCAGTCAAACGTTGTAAACGTAATTCTAAGACTGCTTTGGCTTGTATTTCAGATAAATCAAATTGTGTTTGGAGTTTTTCCGATGCTTCTTTGACATTTGCAGCTGATTTAATCGTTTGAACGATTTGATCTACTCTGTCTTCAGCAACTTGTTTTACTCCCGCAAGTTCTGCACCACCAAATACTTTGAGGAAACCTTCCAAAATGTGTGCACGTTTTTCTGCAACATCCAATTCAAACATTGAACGACGAACGATTACATTGACACGAAAATCAATATATGCTTTCATCATTTCCTTCAAATTGAAGATTTTTGGTCTTCCATTTTGAAGTGCAAGCATTATTACACCAAATGTTTGTTGTAATTGGGTATGTTTATAGAGATTATTCAATAATACCTGAGGGTTCGCATCACGTTTCAAATCGATGACAAGACGCATACCATCTCTATCCGACTCATCACGAATATCTGCTATTCCTTCAATCACTTTTGAACGTACTAAAAATGCGATTTTTTCGATTAACGTTGATTTATTAACTTGGTAAGGAATTTCCGTGATAACGATGGTTTCTTTACCAGTTTTGGTTGTTTCTACTACCGATTTTGCACGAATAACAACCTTACCTCTACCAGTTTTGTATGCATCAATGACACCTGAGTAACCATAAATGGTTCCACCAGTTGGAAAATCTGGAGCTTTGACTATTTTAATTAATTCATCTATATCAACATCAGGATTTTCTACGATTGCTTTGATACCACGCGAAATATCTCGAAGATTATGTGGAGGAATATTTGTCGCCATACCAACCGCTATACCACCAGCACCGTTTACTAACAATGTTGGCAATACAGTTGGCAAAACAGTTGGTTCTTCTAACGAATCGTCAAAATTTCCACGAAAATCTACAGTTCCTTTATCAATATCACGTAATACATCCAATGCAGGACGAGCTAATCGAACCTCAGTATAACGCATTGCCGCTGGAGGGTCACCATCAATGGAACCAAAATTTCCTTGACCATCAACTAATGGGTATCGCATTGACCATGGTTGAGCCAAACGAACCATCGCATCATAGACAGCACCATCTCCATGAGGGTGGTACTTCCCTAATACCTCTCCAACTAATCTCGCTGATTTTTTATGTGGTTTACTTGGATCCATTCCCAATTCTGACATAGCGTACAGAATGCGTCTGTGTACTGGTTTTAGACCATCACGTATATCGGGGAGTGCCCGAGATACGATGACAGACATGGAATAATCAAGGTAAGAAGACTTCATTTCATCTTCCATCAGAACAGGAAGAATCGACTCGTTTTGATCCATAATTTCGTTTTGTTTATTTTTTTTTCAGTGAAGGATTCACATTATCTTCAAAAATACGAAATTTTTGGCAATTTTCTATGGATTTCTTCGATTTGAGGCAAAGAAAGTGAATATTAGATTGCAGGATTTCATTGGTATTTAGTTAGTGTTATTATTTGAGGAATGTAATTTTACCCTATTCTTTTTATTTATAAACAAAGTAACTTCGAATACAAAACAAAAGAAACAACTTTATATGTAATTATACAAAGTTGTTTCTCAAAAAACTCATTATACCTTACTTTATTTAATTTTTACAAAACTTTTTTGGTATTGTTGACCATTCATTGAATAGAGAACATAATACATTCCGATAGGAAGTTCAGATGTAATGAATTGTATTGTTTGAACACCATTTGTACTTAGTACATTGTCAAATGATTTGACGACTTTTCCATCAATACCAACAACTGAAACCATTGAAGAATTGGCTGAACCTTGCGTTAGTTCAATTGTAACAACACCACCATCAGTAATTGATGGGTATACATTCATAAATTTGTCTGATGCTTTTTCGGAAATAGAAGTAGTCAAAGATTTGTAGGTTATTATTATTGTTGTATCATTACCTGCTTTGTCAAATGTACTAACTACCAATTGAGCATCTTTAGTTACATCAATGACATTGGCTTTGAAAAATGCTGAGCGGTCAATACCAGCAACGAATGGTTTCAGCTCTGTAGAGTAATTCGATGTATATTCAGAGCGAATCAACACTTTTGCAATATTAGAATAACTATTATGCGTAGTTGCTCTATCGACTACTTCTGCATACTCATTCTTTTCAATTCCTCCAATCGTTCCATTTACATATTGTTCAAATACAATATTTGGAGCTACTAAATCACCCATTGAATTATCTTTCAATCCAACAAAGGATGGCATTCCATACGAATCAAAACTGGACATTCCATAAGAATAACAACCTATTTCTTCTGAACACTGTAAATGATAGACACCTTCTTTGGCTAATTGAATATTTTTTACAGCATATTGTTTGCCATTTTGATTCCCATAAAATAATTGGCTATGTTGATTACCAAATTTATTTTTTACTGGAGTCCATGTAATTCCATTACTATCTACTTCACCAAAAAGCAAATCATCAGGGATTTCATTTTGATTATTGACAGGATAAATGACATTAATGAAATTCTGATTAAATCCCCCTCCATCTCCAATTCCGGGAGTTGCAAAAACTATTTCGTTACGATATTGATCAATCGGGTAACAAGTCACTTGGAAAGGATCGTTTTGAATATTATCCAAAGACTGTCCTTGATTGAAAGTAGTTACTGAAATGGGTTTATCGGCACTAACAACTACATTCCCATTATTACCAAACCAAATATCACCTTTTGCATTTAATTCCGTCCATTCTGCCATAGATGAATTTCCAACAGCACTTAATGTATCAACAACAATTCCATTCACTGACACAATAGTATTAGGTTCTTTTGCAACAACTTGAAATAATGGTCCTGCATTTCTATTGAAATTCTTAGTAACATGATATTCAGTTCCCCAAACAGATGTTGGAAGTTCCATATCTACTAAATAATCACACCAAGGTACATCTGTAGGAACATCTGCACACTGAACACCAGAAAAAACACCGATTGGTTTTGTTGCTACAATCTTTGAACCAGCTAAGGTAGCATCTAAACCTAACATACCACTAGCAATAGGAACAACATCTCCTTTGTTAAGCATCAATGATTTCGATTGTCCAGTTGTTAATCCTCCTACTGTATTGGTAGTAATAGTTCCATTCAAAGTAAATATCACTTTTGTGCTATCATATGCGGCAACAATAGTTGTCATTGATGCAAGATTATTCGCTGGTTTAGACCACTCATGGGCTTTGTAAGTGTTGACAATATATTCTTGTCCCCATGATGAAGTCGGTATTGCAAGAAAAGCATCTGAGGTATATGAATAACGAATACAGCCATAGACAACTATGGGATCGTTGGAAACTATATGTAAAGCTTGAAGGGGAATTACTGTTTCTGAAAGATTATGACCACTATTAGTACCTTGTTGATTTAGATAAGCTTGAATTTCATTCTCTGGAATCTTCACTTTCATTACATCATTAGGTTTGGTTTGAATAACCCGACGTGAACCTTTAGCATCATTAGTAATTTCAACTTCAGTCTGATATTGACTTGAAATATAGAGATAGCAACCATCATTTGGATATATAGTTTCAATTTTTGCTGTTGGTACGGAAATATAGAACTCTGTTCCAGCGTTAGAAGAATTAAGATAGGAAGGAAGTTTTTTGATGGTCTGATCTAGTTCATTTTGTGAAAACACAACTACAGAACAACAAAGAACTACGAAAATCATAATAAGTGAATTTGAAACATTGGTAAAAGTACTTGGTTTCATTTGAAAATCCATAAAAAGTGCATCAATATATCAAAAATACGAAAAAATAGTATACGAGATTCACCTATAAAAAAAGCTACTACCTTGCTGAGAGATAGTAGCTTTTTTCAAGGTTGTGAAAGCCAAAATTACTTCTGAATTACGAGTTCTTTAGTAGCAGAATACGTTCCAGAAACCATTTTGTAGTAGTAGACGCCATTTGATAACGTTTCTGTTGGCATAGACACAGTATAGTGTCCAGGTTGCAACGTCTGGTTAACAAGTTTCATCACTACTTGTCCTTGTGTGTTATAGAGTACGATTTCAGTAGGAGCAGTGAAGGCTACACTGAAGTCAATCTCTGCTCCTTGAGCAGAAACTGGGTTTGGATTTACATTTGCTAATGCAAATGAAACGCCGCTTGCTTGTACACCACGATATGACAATGCACACGTAGGATTTAAGTTCACTACTCCATCAGTTGTAGTGTAAGTGATACATGAATTTCCAACTGAAGCTGCCGTCAATCGTAATGTTACGGTTTGAACAGCACGATCAAGTGTTGTCAAGAAATTTACATTAGCAATTTCAGTTCCAGCAACGCTGTTTAAAGAAGCTGCACCTAAAGATCTCAAAGTAAATGTAGCAACTCCTGCTGCAGAATTAACATTTTTGTTTACAAGTTCCCATTGACCATTTAAAGCTGGATTCAATGTGATATTTGCTTCAACAGTATTGAGTATTCTTGCATCACCATTTTGGTAATTCAACGTAAATTGTACTTCTTTCACATCAGCCAATGCGATGTCAGCACCTGCATCTAATCTGATAGGAATATTTACATTGCTTCCAATTTCTACGTTACTTGTAGAACTTCCAACTGTAAAGTTTCTCACAAAACTTTGAGAAGTACCAGTAAGGTTAACTGTAGTCGTTGTGGTGCTTAAAGCATCACTTGTAATTTCAACTGTTGTCGCATGAGTACCAACTTGTGTTGGATTGTATCTAACTTGAATTGTTTCAGATTGTCCTGGATTAATAGAAATTGGGAAGTTTGGAGCTGTTACAAAAGTAAACGATGCACCAACTGGATCAGGACCTAACACTAAGTTCGAAACATTTAGTGGTGTTTGACCAGTAGATGTAATTGTAAATGTAACAATTCCATTAGAATTCACACAAATTGGACCAACTGAACCACCAGTTGCAGCGATATCAGAAGTTTGTACTTGCGTTACTTGACCATTCCAAATACTATTCACATCATCTTGAGCATCAGAAACTGTACGAACAGTAGCAGTTTTAGCCCCAGGAGTAGCACTCCAGAAGTCAACATTGAACGTTCTTGATTCACCAGGAAGTAATACAATTGGAGTAGCTAACAACTGGTTTTTATCATAACGGAAACCTTGTGTAGATGCATCCCAGTTATTAAGATTTTCTTGTACCGACCCAGGAATCGATTGAATGAGATCCGTAATTGTTACTGTATCATCAGTTGCATAGATGTTATTAGTAATTGTTACAGGTCTTGTAGTTGCAGTAGTAGGGTTACTAGCTTCAACTGATAGAAAATCTACAGTTGGAGTAATTGTTAAAGTAGGAAGCACTCCGATACCTTCTAACTGAGAAGTTCTATCACCAATGTTTGAAGATGCAGTTACAGTATATGTGTGAGGTCCTACAGTTTTTGGACTAAATTCAACTGGAACATCTCTTGTACTATTCGCTTGAACAACTATTGGATATTGAATTGCATTATTTGGATTAACAGTAAAGTTTACATCACCAGTAGTCAAATTTGTGACAGAAACTGATTGAGTACCTTTATTTTCTAAAACAATTGTACCAAAATAATTTTTCGGACGATTTGGACGATCAATACGGCGTTCACCCCAATTGTAACCAGTAACAGTTAATGAAGCTTGAATACCTTCTCCACAGATAGTTGCTACAGGATCTGGCGTGTTAGCGTCAGCTTGGAAAACAATTGAATCTGTATAAGCGATAGTTGATGTAGGTGTAAAGAAAACTGTAAAGTTTACAAACTCACCAGGATTGATAACAATAGGGTATGCTAATGCACCAGTACCCAAATTAGTAGTATAAACTGAATTAGTAGGAGCAGAAGCACCAGTAATAGTTAATGGGAAGTTTCCAGGATTACTTAAACGAATATCACGTTGTGCAACTTCGTTGACAGTAACTTGATTGAATTGTGCATCGCAAGGAAGATTTGGAGTTTGTCCAGCTAAAATCTGAGGATTTCCAACACCAGCTCTAAGTTCAGTGAAATACACCATCTCATCACATATGTCAAAACCAACACTATCTTTAAATTGTCCATCAACAGTTGCATTGAAAATTACATCAATGGCAACACTATCATTTGCTGGAACCGTTACAGGTAATTGAAGATTAACGAAAGTAAATCCTTGCCCACCAGTTTTCATTTCAATTCTATTGACAGTTTTTGGTGCAACAGTAGTATTAACTATATGAAAACGCATAGTATTGTTTTGACCAGTTTTTAGGAAGCCAAAGTCTAAAAGAGAAGGACGTAATTCTGTTCCTTGAGATGTGTAAGTAATTTGAATCACTGTATCATTCCCACGACGGTCTACAAAGTTTAACACCAAACGACCGTCTTTAGATTTATCTGGAACGTATGCAGTCCAAGTTGTTCTTCTGTCTTCACCTGGTACAAAATCAACATATTCAAATTCATAGTTAAATGAATTTGCTTCATCTTTCCAAATAAATGCAAGATTTGAACGAACAGCATCCTCATCTGGCATATCAACAACAGTTGCCGGTCCTGTACCACTTTGTGCAACTACATCACCGTTACATAATTGTAACCATTTTGGATCAGGATTTACCGTATCAGGAATAGAAAGGTCAAAAAGTGCTACTGATGTTGGGAAACCGTATGATTCAAACGTTGAGAGACCATAAGAATACCCCATGAAAGGAGTTTCTGCTCTCACATGATAAACACCATCACCAGGAAGAGTGATATTTTTCACTGCCCATTTTTTTCCATCTTGAGTACCTTGGTAAACACCAGATGCTCCACCACCAAATCTATCTTTTAATTTAGTCCATTTAACATTATCACCCTCTTTTTCACCCCATTCCAAATGATCAGGCATTTGATTATTAGCATCAAGAGTATAGACCAAATTCAACCAGTTACTAGAAAAACCTGCTGCATCTCCAACACCAGGAGTTGCAAAGATAATCTGTTTTTGATATTGTTGTAAAGGAGAAAGAACTAATTGATAAGGGTCTTGAGGAATACCATCCAAAGATTGCCCTTGGTTAAACATGGTAACGTTAATAGGCTTATCGCCAGAAATAACAAAATTTCCATTAGCACCTTGCCAATTTGTACCGTGAGTATTATATTCAATCCAATCTGGAGAATTTGTTTGAGGTTTTGTACCAATAAAACCAACATTTGCACCATTTACATAAATATTTGTATTTGGTTCTTTAGCAAACACTTGGAAAAATGGTCCACGTTGTCTACCAAAGTTTCTTGTCATATGATACTCAGTACCCCAAGTATTCATAGGCAATTCCATTTCACAAATGTGATCGCAGGCAGTAATATCTGAAGGTACGTCAGCACATTGAACTCCTGAAAGTACACCAACTGGTTTTGTTGCTACGATACGAGAACCAGCTAATGTTGAACCAACAATAAGTGAAGAAGCAATTGGAAGAACATCACCTTTATTCATTTGAAATTGGCGAGTTTGACCAATTCTTTGTCCACCAACAGTTTGAGTAATTCCATTACCAACTAAGGTGAAAAATACTCTTGTATTATCATATGCTGCCATAATACAAGTCATTGATGCTAAGTTGTATGGTGGACTAAACGCCATAGACCAGTTGTGTGCTTGATACGTACTGACATTGTACTCTTTACCCCAACCTGAGGTAGGAATTGCTAAATACCCATCAGAAGTAAAAGCAATTTTTGTCACAAAGTAACACACAATTGGTGCTTTTGAAGTAACTCTAATCCCTTGACCAGCATAGACCTGCTCAATTGGGTGTAAAGCTGCACCACCACCTAATGCTACATACGGTTGTGCCTCATTAGCAGCAAAACTTACTCTAATGACATCATTAGGTTTTGTTTGAAACTGTCTTTTTGTTCCAGCACGTTCATTTTCAACAGTTACTTGTGTTTTAGTTCCACAAGCAATGTAGAGATACCATCCATCAGTAGGTCTCCAACCCTCAACTAAGGCAGGAATACTCGTGAGGTAAAATTCCGTTCCAGCATTGGTTGAATTTAGGTAGGTCGGAATTTTTTTGATATCTACTTTGCCTGTTTGTGCTTGAAGCGAAGTAAACATCAACGCGGTGAAGATTACAACTAAGGTAATCAATCTGTTAATTAATTTGAACATAAAATGCCCTTAAATAAGTTTGATTTTATAAATTATTCTTACATAAACGTTGTAAGAAAAGTCTTCATTTATAGTAATAACAATTGAAAATCGAAAAAATCCCAACTTTTTTTCAATTTTCTCAACTTTTTTTCAATTTTCTGCTAAAAAGCACCTTTTTTTGCTCATTTTGGTACATTTTCTTTGAATTTAGTGGGATTTTGCCTTTAAATTGTGAAAAAAAAAGCTACTCCAAATGAATGGAGTAGCTTTCTTTTTTGTGGTTATAAACGAATTATTTGCTGATAATCAACTCTTTCGTTTCTGTGTATGCTCCTGATGTCATTTTGTAGTAATACGCTCCATTTGATAATGCATCTACTGGAATCGATACGGTGTAATGACCCGGCTGTAATGTTTGACGTACTGCTCTTGTGACTACTTGCCCTTGTGTATTGTAGATCACAATTTCAGTCGGTGCTGTATAGGCTACACTAAAGTCGATTGTAGCTGTTCCGGTTGATACTGGATTAGGATTCACATTCCCTAAGGCAAAGTTTACACCACTTCCCATTACCCCACGGTATGACAAAGCACACGTTGGATTTAATGTGATCTCGCCATTTGTTGTGGTTAAGTTCACACAAGTATTACCTACGGCTACAGCTCCAAGTCGCAAGTCAACTTTTTGTACCGCTCTGTCCAATGTTGTTAAGAATTGAACTGTCGCTACTTCTGTTCCAGCAACACTGTTCAATGAGGCTGCTCCAGTTGAGCGTAATGTAAATCTTGCAATTCCATCTGCTGCTTGTACCGATTTATTATCAAGTAACCAACCTTGTGATGCTAATGCTGGATTGATGACAATGCCTCCTTCAGTCGTGTTTAAGATTCGTGCTCCACTTCCATCATGAAAATTTAAGGTGAATTGCACTTCTTTCACATCTGCCAAGGATATATCTGCACCTGCATCTAAGCGAATTGAAGCATTTTGACTACTTCCAATCTCCACCGGCGAAGTTGGACCACTCACAGTAAAGTTTCTTGCAAAACTTTGTGCTATTCCAGTTACTGTTTCACTAGCTACTGGTGTTGTTACTGCATCACTTGTTACTTCCAATGTTGCTACGTGTGTTCCTACTGTTGTTGGTGCATACGCTATGTCGACCGTAAATGTTCCTTGCGGTTGAACTATGATTGGATATGGCAATGGTGTTGTTATCGTAAACTGATTACCAGGATTAGTTGCCAAGCGGATGTTCGTGATATTCAATGGTGATTGACCTGTCGAACGAATTGTCGCTTGCATAGTTCCATTGCTGTTGATACAGATAGGACCTACTGACGCTCCTGTTAATGCGATATCTGATGTTAAGGTTTGTGTTACTTGACCTAACCAGATACTGATTGCTTCGGTTTCACCATCCGATACTGTTGTCAAATTCGCTTGTTTTGCTCCTGGTGTTGCACTGTAGAATTCTGCTGTAAATGTGCGAGATTCACCTGGCAATAACACTATTGGAGTGGCGAACAATTGATTTTTGTCATAGCGGAAGCCTTGTGTTGTTGTCACCCAATCCGTTGGACTTGTTATTACTTCTTGGACACTTCCTGCTACAGTTGGTACCAAATCTGTTATTGTTAAGGTATCATCATATTGGAATGTCGTATTAGTGATCGTCACTGGTTGTGTCACAAAGGTTGATGGGTCTTGTGCTACGACTGTACCTCCAAAATCAACTGGTGAGGTAATCGTAACTCTTGGTACGACACCAATTCCATCCAATTGTGCTGACCGGTCGCCAATATCTGATGTTGCTGTTACTGTATAGGTATGTGGACCGATTGCTTTTGGTGAGAATGCCACTGGCACTGTTACCTGCTGTCCTGCCCCAACTGCTATTGGATACGCACGATATTGTGGATGACTTGTTGGATTCACCGTAAAGTTTGCATCTCCACTAGTTAATTGCGATACCACTACTCCTTGTGTTCCTTTATTTTCTAACACAATGAAACTGTTTTTATCATAGTTGCGTGGTGCAGACGGTCTGTCAATTCGGCGTTCTCCCCAATCAAATCCTGTTACTGTCAACGACGCTTGGATTCCTACTCCGCATAGCGTTGCTACTGGGTCTGGTGTGCTTGCATCTGCTTGGAACACGATTTGATCAGTGTAATTGATTGTAGATGTCGGAGTAAATGTTACAATAAAGTTTTTCGACTCATTTGGATTGATGACGAATGGATACGTAAACTCTCCGGTTCCAAGATTTGTTGTAAATGCTGGATTTGTTGGACCGGTTGCACCAGTTATTGTCAACGGATAATTTCCAGGATTACTGATTCTTACAGGTCGTGTTGTTGATTCATTCACGGTGACCTGATTGAATTGTGCATCACATGGTAAATCCGGTGTTATACCTGCAAGTATTTGTGGATTGCCCACTCCTGCACGAAGTTCGGTAAAGTAAACCATCTCATCACAGATGTCAAACCCGACACTGTCTTTGAATTGCCCATCTACTGTTGCATTGAATATCACATCAACGCCAACACTATCTCCAGCTGGAATTGTTACCGGTAATTGCAGATTGACAAAGGTAAAGCCTTGTCCGCCTTCTTTCATTTCTACGCGGTTTACTGTTTTTGGTCCAGTGGACGTATTCACAATGTGGAATCGCATTGTGTTGCTTTGACCTGTTTTTAAGAAACCAAAGTCCAAGAGGGTTGGACGTAATTCTGTTCCAGGAGAGGTATAGATAATTTGTATAACTGTGTCATTTCCACGACGGTCTACGAAGTTTAATACTAAACGACCATCTTTTGATTTGTCTGGTACATATGCTGACCATGTAGTGCTTCTATCTTCACCTGGTACGAATTCTTTATATTCAAATTCATAATTGAATGAATTACTCTCATCTTTCCAGATAAATGCAAGATTTGAACGTATGTCAATATCATCTGGGTAATCTGTGACAGTTGCTGGATCACCATTATTTTGCGGTCCAACGACATCTCCATTACACAATTGTAACCAACGAGGGTCAGGATTTACCGTATCTGGACTTGAAAGATCAAATAATGCAACTGAAGTTGGGAAACCGTAAGAGTCATAACTTGACATACCATAGGAATAACAAGCAAATTTTTCTTGACAACGGATGTGATATACACCATCACCAGGTAAAGAAATGTTTTTTACAGCCCATTTTTTACCGTCTTGTAAACCAGGGTAGACTTGAGAAGCTCCAGACCCCCATTTATCTTTGAACTTCATCCATTTAATTTCATTACCTTCTCTTTCACCCCATTCTAAATGGTCAGGCATTGTATTGGTGTTTTCAGTTAAAGAATAGACGACGTTCACATAGTTTTGAGAAAACCCTGCACCATCACCAACACCTGGAGTAGAAAAGATAACTTGTTTTTGGTATTGCTCCATTGGAGAATATACAATCTGATAAGGGTCATTGACAACATTATCAAGTGATTGACCCTGATTGAACATCGTCAAAGAAATTGGTTTATCCGCACTAACAACAAAGTTACCATTCGCTCCAAACCAATTGGTACCATATTGGTTGTATTCACCCCAATCTGCTACAGTTGTTTGAGGTTTTGTTCCTAAATACGCAATATTTGCACCATTGACAAAGACATTTGTATTTGGTTCTTTCGCGAACAATTGGAAGAACGGACCCGCATTCCTATTAAAATTTCTTGTCATGTGATAGGTAGTACCCCATGTATTGACAGGCAACTCCATTTCAAGAATATGATCACACCACGGTCTATCAGACGGTACGTCAGCACACTGAACACCGGAAATAACTCCGACAGGTTTAGATGCTACGATTCGTGAACCAGCTAAGGTTGAACCAACTATGACTGATGATGCAATTGCTACTACATCACCTTTGTTCATCAAAAACTGTTTGGTTTGACCAATTCTCATACCACCCATTGTTTGAGTAATACCGTTTCCAACTAAGGTAAAGAATACTCTTGTTTGGTCGTAGGCTGCCATAATAGTACACATAGATGCAAGATTAGAGCCAGGCATTGTCCAATTGTGTGCTTGATAGGTGTTTACTACATACTCACGACCCCAACCAGACGTAGGAATAGCTAAAAGTGCATCTGAAGTGTAAGCAATTTTAACACTTAAATACACAACAATAGGTGCTTTGGAGGTAATACGAAGTCCTGCACCTGTGTAGATTTGTTCAGGTGGGTGACCATTGGGACCACCAGTTGAGTTTACATACGCTTGTGCTTCATTACCACTCAAAACAACACGAATACAATCATTCGGTTTGGTTTGAAATTGGCGTTTTGTACCCGCAGCTTCATTTTCTACGGTAACTTGCGTTTTAGTTCCACACGCAATGTATAATGACCAACCGTCTGTAGGCAATAGAAATGTTGCATACGCCGGTGGTACTGAAATATAAAACTCCGTACCTGCATTTGTTGAATTTAAGTAGGTCGGAAGTTTTTTAACATCTACGGGTACTGTTTGTGCAACTACAGAGGATGTTAATACAGTAAATACAATTACAATGGTTGTAATTATAGTTGTAAAGAATTTGAACATATTCATGCTCCTTTTATAAAAAATTTAAACTTTCTTTATTTTGCTAGGGTAGTAAATACCAAAGCTTATAGTAATAACAATTGAGATTGGAAAAAATCCCAATTATTTTTAATTTCTCATCAAAAATAAGGCTTTTTTTCAAATTTCAAAACTATTTTGAGAAAATATTTGCATAATTGTCAAAAAAGTAGTAGTTTTGTAACAGTTCATTGAAAAACACATCTTATCAAGAAAGACTGAGGGATTTGACCCTATGACGTCTTGACAACCTACAACAAAGCAATTTGTTGCAAGGTGCCAATTTCAACTTTGCAAACGCAAAGGCAGATAAGTTAGATGATAGCATTATATTACACTCAAAATATTTAGCCCCTCTGACAACTGCCAGAAGGGCTTTTTTTTTGCCCCGAAGGTCATTTCTTTATTAGATTGTTTTTGAACATTTTTGTTTAATTATAGTTTTTAGAGAAAATGAAAACTCAAACTCAAATCCTCCAATCCATTCCTGTTGATCCATTAACTGGTTCTATTTCCGTTCCTATTTATCAAACTTCAACCTTTGTTCAGGAAGCACCCGGTATCCACAAAGGGTATGATTATGCTCGTAGTAACAATCCAACTAGAGCAGTGTTAGAAGACATCATAGCAAATCTTGAAAGTGGTGCTGCGGGATTTGCCTTTGCAAGTGGACTTGCTGCAATAGATGCTGTTATTAAATTACTTCAATCTGGGGATGAAGTTATAGCTGTCGATGATATTTATGGTGGAGCATACAGATTGTTTACCCATGTTTATGAGAAGTTTGGAATTACCTTCAACTACATTGACACTACAAATGCTGAAAATGTACGAAAAAAAATAACTCCAAAAACTAAATTGATTTGGTTAGAATCTCCAACAAATCCTACATTAAAAGTATCTGATATCGAAGCAATAGCGACTATCGCCAAAGAATACAATATTCTTTTGGCGGTTGATAATACATTTGCCTCTGCATCTTCACAAGTTCCTATAGAATTAGGTGTAGATATAGTTATAAATTCTGCGACGAAATATCTTGGTGGCCATAGTGATCTGATCGCTGGATTGGTCGTTACTGCTACAAAAGAATTAGGCGAAAAAATAAAATTCATTCAAAATGCTTCAGGTGGAATATTATCTCCATTTGATTCATTTTTGACTATTCGCGGAATCGAAACACTTCCATTGCGAATCAAACAACACTCCGAAAGTGCATTGGCAATAGCAAAATATCTTCAAAATCACCCTTTGGTCAAAAATGTATATTATCCTGGGTTAGAAACTCATTACAATTATGAAGTTGCGAAAAAACAACAGCGATATTTTGGTGGAATTGTTTCTTTTGATTTGCATGATGATTCTAAAGAACTGGCTTCTGCAATTCTGCAGTCAACAAAACTTTTCAAATTAGCTGAGAGTTTAGGTGGAATCAAAAGTTTATGCTGTTTACCTTCTGAAATGACACACAAATCAATCCCAACGGAAAAACGCTATAGCTCTGGGGTTACCGATAGTCTAATACGTTTGTCGGTTGGATTAGAAGAAGTTGATGATTTATTAAATGATTTAGATTTTGCATTAGGACTTGCAACTATCAAAATATCGACTTCTACTGTAGGTCTAAACTAATGAAGAAAAAAGAATTAGTAGTTGGAGTATTTGGTTTTGGATGTGTGGGACAAGGCCTCTATGAAGTTTTAGAAAAAACTCCTGGATTTAAAACCACTATCAAAAAAATATGTGTCAAAGATAGGAATAAACGACGAAGTCTTGATGATTCTATGTATACATTTGAAAAAGATGATATTCTCAATGATCCAGAAATAAATGTCGTAATAGAACTTATTGATGATTCAGAGGCTGCGTTCGAAATAGTTTCTCAAGCTCTCAATAATAAAAAAGCAGTTGTTAGTGCAAATAAAAAGATGATAGCAGAGAATTTTCAAGCATTATTGGAATTACAAAGAATCAATGAAGTTCCACTATTATATGAAGCAGCTTGTTGTGCATCAATACCAATTATTAGAAATTTGGAGGAATATTATGATAATGATTTGTTAGAATCTATAGAAGGAATTGTCAATGGCTCAACCAATTACATACTAACAAAAACTGATTCAGATAATCTAACGTATTCAGAAGCTCTGCAATTAGCTCAATCGTTAGGATATGCAGAATCTAACCCAAGCTTAGACACTGAAGGATATGATGCAAAATTCAAATTACTCATTCTCATTGCTCATGCATTTGGTATTTTGGTCAAACCCACAGATATATTTAATATCGGTATCAACCTAATTGGAGATTTGGAAATTCAATATGCTAAAGAAAAAGGGTATAAAATTAAATTGGTTGCAAATGCCTACAAAACTTCTGAGGGAAAGGTTGCATGTTATGTATTACCCAAATTTGTTCGGGCTGAGTCGAATTTGTATTCTGTCAAGGATGCATATAACGGAATTATAACCAAAACAAGTTTTGCGGATACACAGTTCTTTCTTGGGAAAGGAGCTGGTGCACATCCAACAGCTTCAGCAGTACTTTCCGATTTGTCAGCTTTGAGTTATAACTATCAGTATGAGTACAAAAAAATTCTTCAGAATGAAAATCTAGAATTAGATACTGATTGTGTGATTGATGTCATGTTTCGACATTCTTCAAAAGAATCAGAGGAGGTTTTACCGTATTTTCATTCAATTGATGAAATATACAAAAACCAAGAACATGGATATATTACAGGTACAATCAACTTACAAAATCTTAAAAACTATAAGGATCAATTTCCAGATAGTGGGTCATTCATTCAACTAACAAATTAACGAAAGAAATGGAAATACTAAGTAAAAAAATTGTGATGCAACGTGATATCGGTGTTCATGGTAATTTGTTTGGTGGCACACTGATGTCTTGGATTGATGAAGCTGCTGGTTCATTTGCCACAGAATATTGCCACACACCTAACATGGTGACAGTCAAGGTTGGAGAATTAATCTTCAAAAAACCATTACGTTCTGGGCAACACGTTCGTATATATGGTAAAGTTGTTCAATTAGGAACAACGTCCATAACTTTAACGATTGAAGTCCGTCGCTATAGTCTTTATAGTACTGAAGAAGTGGTAGTGTGTGTTACTTCAATAACCTTTGTTCGTATAGATGATGATGGAACACCAACACCAATTGGTGATACAGTTCGCAACAATCATGAAAACAAAAAGCATTCTTTACCAATACGACTAAACGCATAAAGCTTTTTTTGAACATATTTTCTTACAAAAAAAGAAAGCTACTTCAAATGAATGGAGTAGCGTTCTTTTTTGTGGTTTGAAAGGAATTATTTGCTGATAATCAATCCTTTAGTTTCTGCGTATGCCTCAGATTACTATTTGCTGTTCGTTGGATATAAGAATTGATTAGTTTCAACTATTTTCAAAGAAACATAATTTTCATTAAATCAGTCAAAAATTCTTAACATTTTTCGTTAAGTATATAAAATATCTTTTACTTGATTGGAGAAAATTGTGGTTTTTGTGGATCAACAAATGGCAGTGGAGTTTCAACGCAACAGTTCGTTTTTATGATTTTACCACCTACTATTTCTATTCTATCTACTCGAAGATCTACTCTACGAACGTCATCATAGGTTCTAAAATCGCCATCTTTTCCAACATATCCTTTGACAGTAGAAACAACATTCTCATCGAAATATTTTCCTTTTGCAACAATGACAATTTCAGCTTTTTCCAATTTTTTTTCAAATTCTGATTGTGAAGATACATCGTCAGGAAGCAAGAGTTTACCTTCTTTATGAAGTTGATTGATATAGGTATATTTTTCTGATCCAATAAGTCGAGAAAGAACCTCTTTATAACCGTTATATACTCGTAATTGAGAAAGAACTTCATTGCTCTCTCCAACTAAGGTAGCACCATTTTCTATTTTGATATTCTTAATTGCAAACGTTTTATCTGCAGAATTGTATTCACCTTCAGTAAACGAAACGTTTTCACCAATATAGGTGCCTTTTTCAATAGGTCTTCTATCTGAATATGCTTGAATTTGAATAATGAGTTTTTCTTTAGAACCACCCGGAGTTCTTTGTTTGATATCCAAATACAACGGAATGATATTATTTGCAAGCTCGCCAACCATTTCATTAAGATTCTGATCTACTGCTTTTGCAAAGTCATTATACTCTTTCCAACGACGTTCTCTTTTCGCGGAACGACTCATTTTCAGATTCTGAGGAACGCCTTTGACACCAAAGTACTTGTTCTCATTATGCAATTCTATAAATGAGGCATTATCAAATTCTTTTGATGCTAATAACTTTTTATGTGTGTTAAAGTTTTTCAGCGTATTGACTTCCCAAAAACCCGTTTGGAAATAAGGAACATTTCTGCGATATTCATCAATAATGTTTCTACTAAATTCCCATTTACATGGAGGAAAATTATAGTATTGTGGTAGTAAATACACCGTATCTACAATGGTAGTATCATGAGATGGATATAATTCAAAATACCCCTTTTTCATTGATAAATTTGAATATATCGGTTCTTTATAGAGCGGTATTAGTAGGGTATCTTTTGTTGGAATTGAATCAATTACAGTTTCTTTGCGAGTAAACTTTTGGAGTTTTCCACCAACGATAGTTGTTTTTTTGGAAACCTCAACCTCTTTTACGACAACAGAATCATTTTCAACAGAAATTGAATAAACAATTGTTTCTGGATTTCTCAGATATTTATGTTGTTCTTTTATTGAGAATTTTTTCACTATAAAAGTAGAATCATATGAGAATTTGGACGTTCCTCCGATGATACTATCAAAGCTACGAACAATTTCACGAGTTGAAATAATTGGAGCTCCATCAACTATTTTTTTTGAGGCATAATGACTAATTGTACGAGATTCAGGTTTGCATTCAATTTTATCGTGTAATGATCTGGCTTGAACGGTATAACGTGTCCCACATTCAATGGTAAATGAAGATGGATTAGTAGAATTTGTTTGTAATATCTTACCATTTGCATCTTTGAGAGTAACTTCAAAAGGACCCAAGGGTTCTTGCGAAGGATTGGTTTCGTCTACAAATACAATGGAATATTGAATTTGCGGTGCTCGACAGGGTTTAGTGAATGGGAATTTATAAATATCAAATCCACCTGCATTTTCGTATTGACCTCCTCTTGCAGAAAATCTATCTGAAGAAAAGTACAGCTCGTTTGCTGAAGATGTATGAGGCAATGGTACTGTTGGGAAATAATCATCTGCAGATGAATTTATAGGAGATTCTAGAACATTAATGTTATCAACAATTACTTGTTGTCTAGAATAATCAATAACTATATCAGCATCATAAATTTGATAATCTCCGCCAACTTTTGAAGAGAATAACAATGTTGCAGGTTGAGCATTTGAGCAGAATTTGTTTTGAACACAATACAAAAATGGTGAGTATTCGTTTGAATCACTATTAACTTTCTGATTTCCAATTACTTGTGAGAAATTCTTTACTGTCCAAACTCCATTAACACCAAATGCGTAATATAAATCAGAATTTCCTTTGGTATTTACAATCATTGAGTCTTTTTCGATTATTTTGGCAAACGGAGAGGAAAATCCGTACCCATTCGAAGGTCTGTCCGATGCAAAAACCACAAACATTGTATCACCGCTTTTTGCAACTGTCGGATGGGAATCCCAAAATTCTGAATTTAATGGTGACCCAAAATTTGCAATAGACAATTGTCCATCATCTTCTACAAATTGATACAAATCAGTTCCACCGATATGATATTCATTTTTACCGTATTTCGATTTATTCTGATTTGGAAATCGTGAATACAAATCGAATGTTGAAGCAATAAATCCACGTTTTGTTGTCAGCGGTTCATTCGAAGAATTAGGGAAAAAGGCAATTGTTCCATCATTGGAATGCACATTGTCATAAATTGAATGGACAAACGATGAATTTGCATTTTCAACTTTTTCGAATTTCCCTTGATTTTTTGTGAATTTTTTTAGAACTTCCAAACCTTTTACACTTGAAGTTACATACAATAACGAATCCATAGTTGCAGGGAAAAATACAGGAGCAAAATCATTTTTTGATGAATTTACTTCAGTAACATTTCCCGGAGGAATGGTTGATTTCTTTTGAACATTGCAACTTGAAATAATCAAAGTAACAAAGGAAACAAAAAGAATCGAAGCTATGGATTGAATTTTCATAAATGTATTGTTAGGTCAATTTAATTAGGCAAACATGTTGGACCATTCAAATCTGCAAATTTGATTGTTACTCGATTCAAATTTGGAGCTAATGAACCAAACGAAATATCTTCTATAAGAATAGCGAATTTAGAACCATTTCGAGCAGTATAATAGTATACATCACCAATAGTTACCGTTACATCTCGGTATCCTAATGTCACATCATCAAAAAGTGTTGGAGGAATAGTAACTACTCCGGTAACGTTATTTCCATTTTCATCCAATATTATGTCAGTAAACGGAGGATTTACATTAGATTGATTCACACCATTAACAATTGCACCACCTTTATTTGCAGTAGCATCCGAATCCCAATTATCTGGCCATTTGGCATTAGGGTCTGGGGCAGGAGGGTTCAAAAAACCACGTAAATAATTCACAAAATCCGTTGCTGATGCAGAATTAAAGGTTTTTCCTATCGATGCTAATCCTCCCCATAATCTGACAACTGCTGTCCGAGGTTGACCCGGAGTTGCTGGAATATTCACTGAAACAACTTGCATATCACCAATGAGTGAATCGTTTGGTAATGATTGTGTTGTTCTTATTGCTGTATATGTTCTATTATTCGCTTGAAAAGTCCGTTCAGCTAAGATGAAGAATCTACCATTGGAAACCCGAGTATCTGTTGGCAAATCACCTGAGCTGGATGTTGAAGTTGGAAAACGAAAATTCGCAATTGAATATGAAGGTACTGGAGTTGAATCCGCTAAGGTTGATGGATTAAATTCCGTAACGGTAGCCTCTCGAACGCTTGGATTGACATTTGCACCTGAATTGAACTCAGGACAATCGCAAGATGAGAGTACAAGAGAGAATACTACCAAAAGAAACATTATATTTTTCATAATCAAACCTTGTTATTCGTTAGAAAGTAAGCCCAAACCGTAATCTGAATGTATTAATTCTGCCCATGCTTGGGACATTTGTGAAACCTGCGACAATTGACGATGGCACCAATTCACCATATGCCAAAGAACGCCATCCTAAGTCAACACCTAAGTCTAAAGACTCAGCCAATGGTATTTCAACTCCAACACCAGTTCCAAAACTAATCGGCAACGAAAAATCAACTTCGGGTAATTGACCACTTGCTTGTAAATCTTGTACTAATTGATTGCAAGAACTACAATTACTTGGTGCAAAATTCAACTTAAAAAGATTCAATGAAACATCGTCAAATGTTGCTCCAATCTGACCATAAGCAAATGGTTTCATACAAATGCCAAGAAGATTCACAACATTTTTTGACATTTGGTACCGAATGTGTAATAGAATTGGTTGAGGATTCAGTCCGGCACCTGTGAAGGAATTTTTTGAGATAATTGGAGTGCTATACGCAAGACCAACTCCCCATTCATTCATTCCACCAAACCTAATTCCAGCTGCTGCCTCGAGACCATAACCAATATTGGATTCTGATGAAACTCGAGTTGTAAGTGAATATGCTGAAGCTACACCTCTTGCCTCAAGGAAAAATGGTGCATATTGACGATCAGGACATTTGAATCCGGGTAAATCGATAGATAAATCCAAATCTAACGGTAAACAATCACATTCATTAAAATTAAGATTTTTAACAGGAACTGACCGTAATTGTCTTATACCTTCAGTAGTATTATAATTTTCAAACACATTGATATTACCAAATTTATTCTCGGTAATAGTAAGTTGAGCAACTCTATCTATTTCGTTGAATGGGATTTTTTGGTAATTTTCTTTATCATCTTTCAATCCATTTGGTAAAAAGACAACGATAGTGTCAGAAAAACCAGGAAAATTCTTTCTTGGAATAATAACAATCTCAACGACAGTTCCTTTTAATGTACGACCGTCTTGAACTGATTGACCACTTTTCGCCTCATATTTATTTTGGTGTTCTTGCTTAATTCTTACAGCATCGTCAAAACGTTGTATAGAAGAACAACCAGTAAAAATTAGTAGTACACACAATATAGAAACTAAAGATATCAAGTAACGAATATTTCTCATTTTACAGCCCTAAATTAAAAGTTAGAGAAACATTCAAGTGGTTCAAGACAGGTCTATTGTCAGTTTTAAGGATGAAATTTGGAGCCATATATCGTGCATTGATATCAAAAAACCAAGGTGTACAATTATTTTCATAAGGAATGATAAATCCAATTCCTGCACCACCTCCCAAACCTAATGTATTAAGTTGGTCTGTTCCAGAAGTAGAATTAAAACTCAATAACCCTTGTAAATATAATGGGAATTCATGAGCTTGTGCTGGGAAATACCGAAACTCAGGGGAAATAGTTATCATTTCTTCATAAAACAACACAGTATTTTCTGTTTTTTTCTGCCATTGAGTATAATCCAAACGTACTCCAGCCCACAATGAACAATATTTTCTTGTACCTAAAAAAACTGTCCCTCCGAACGAAGCTTCGTTCGCATCGGAAAATGCATCAGTTTGGGGAGCAGTGTAGGTGACTCCTGCACCTACAAAGAGAGGTGACTGTTGTGTGAAACAAAATTGTGGTGCTATAGTGAATACTATACCTACCGCGAGTAGTAATAATGTATTTCTCATAGTCAAATATACTATAATTCTTATAATCTTGGTGTAATCAATTAGCAATTTTCCAATGCTTCCGATATTTTTTTCATTTGCACGAAAGGTTCAATACTGTGTGTTCTAATAACAGCAATATCATTTTTCAACAGTAATGTGTGAGTAATAAGGGTTGCAATGTCTCGTTTAGAAGCGTCTTCAATTCCCGTTAGCATTCCTAAAAACCTTTTACGAGATATACCCAAAAGTAATGGAACATCTAATTTTGTAAATGTATTTATATGTTTAAGCAACGTAAGATTATGTTCTAAGGTTTTTCCAAATCCGATTCCAACATCCGCTATTATTTCATTACAGCCTAATGATTGAACAAACAAGATACGTTGTTGTAAATATGAAAACACTTCCTTTACAACATTATCATATGTAGGGTTTGTTTGCATAGTCTTTGGTTTGCCTTTCATATGCATCAAAGAGACAACCGGTTTATATTCTCTCAAAATACTTGACATTTGTTCCTCTTCATGAGAGATTGCTGAAACATCATTCACCATAAAAGCACCATTGTCTAAAGCATGTTTGGCAACGATTGCTTTTGTTGTATCGATGGATATTTTCACTCCAGGTCGTTGTGAGACCAGTGATTTTATAACTGGAATAGTTCTAGATAACTCATCTTCCATAGATACGGAATCTGAACCAGGTCGAGTGCTTTCTCCACCAATATCAATGATGTCTGCACCCTCATCGAGTAATCGTAAAGCCTGATTTACCGCATGTTCTTTAAGTTGAAACAATCCTCCATCGGAAAAAGAATCGGGAGTACAATTGATAATACCCATCAATATGGGTTTTGTTTTTTTAGGAAAGTAATTTGATAAAAAATTTGTCATTAGTAAGTTTACAATGGAAAATGGATAAGATTTGGTTCTCGAAAAGAAATTTTTGTTCTATATTTGTAATTGGTTTTGTAATAATATCGAAAGTTTATGGGCAGAATTGTCATTGGTATTCTTGTAACATTATTTGTTGTCATCGGAGGGTGTATTGTTTTTTTGGTTCTCATAACAGAAAAAGAATATCATATCGTTGATTCCATCATAAGTCACAAAGGACCAAGAACAACTGTTTTTGCTTTTGTTGAAGTGAAAACCTTAGATACAATTGCGATGATGAAAATTGGAGATGAATTTTTAGAAAAGCATCATTCGCCAAACAAATTTACAATTGCCGTTGTTCATTTCTACAGAATTCAAGATACAGCCTCATTAACTGACGAAGCAAAACTAACAATACAAAACCAATTTCCCAAATTAGCACCAAACATTTCAAAACTTCGCTATGTTCCGAATGGTTATTTATACAGAGCGTTTTCTGGTGATGTTTTTGGTGTGAATTTACCGAAAAAAACTCTCAAAAATACATCAATTTATATTCCTAAAAAAGGTGTGTTAGCAAGAGATATAATGAAAGATTTTTGATGAAAGAAAGAATGAAACTCAATTTTCAATATGTTTGTGAACAAGTTTTACTTGGTTGTGTTATTGCATTAATTTCAACGATTTCACTCAATTCTCAACCTATATCTACGAAACCTGAAGAAGGTATTCGTACGAAATCTCATAAATATGTTGCCTATACCAATCTGAGGATTGTTGTTTCATCGAATAAGGTAATTCCAAATGGAATGATTGTCGTAAAAAATGGTATCATCGAATCAATAAGTGAATCGAATATTGTCCCTAAAGGAGCAGTAGAAGTGTCGCTATTCGGCAAATGGGCATATCCATCATTTATTGAACCTTATGGAATTCAAAAAGGTGTAAGTTCACGAGGCTCGTATCGTAATGCTCCTACTAAAGATAAACTTTCCGTTGCTGGAACAAGACATTGGAACGAAGCTATTTATCCTGAAAATAGAATGATTGATGAATTGCCAACCAGTTTTGATAGTAAATTTGCCAAAGAATGGCAAGAAATCGGTGTTGGAACAGTTTTAATGGCATCAAACGATAAAATGATGAGAGGTTCTGGAGTTGTAGTATTGCCTAATGCATCAACGACAAAAGACGTAATTTTATCAGAAAATTTCGGACAATTTATTGCCTTTGATAAAGGAAGCTCTACAACTCCATATCCAAGTTCTCTTATGGGAGGAATTGCTCTTTTGCGTCAAGCGTTCTACGATGCAGATTGGTACAAAAAAGCAACCGAAGTGCAAAAAAACTCTCCCGCAATTGTTATGGAACGAAATGTTTCATTGCAAGCATTGGCAGAATCATTAGAGAAAAAAAACCCGTTTATTTTTGATACTCAAAATGAATTGAATCTTTTCAGAGCTGAAAAAATTGCAAAGGAATTTTCCTTGCCAGCTATGTATGTTGGTTCTGGATTAGAATACAGAAGATTGGAAGATGTAAAGAAAATTCAACCCACCTTACTCCTACCTGTAAATTTTCCACCTGTACCCGATGTAACGTCATTATCTACAAGAACTGATATTTCCTACGGCACATTACGGTACTGGTATTTTGCTCCTTTCAATCCATATCTGTTGGACACTTCAGGTATCAATTTCTGTTTTACTTCCTATTCGTTAAAAAACAAAAAAGACTACTTACCAAATATTCGGAAAGCAATTGCTCATGGATTGCCAGAAAACATCGCATTTGATGCTTTAACAATTCGTCCTGCAAAACTTTTACAAATTGACAAACATGTTGGAACACTTGAAGCTGGTAAAATTGCCAATTTCTTTGTAGCTTCTGGAAATATATTTAGTGATACAACTGAAATTGAACGCTCCATTGTTCAAGGTCAAGAAAGTACCTTTATAAAAGATGGCATTCAAGATATTCGAGGTTATTGGACTTTAAAAGCTGAAAATTCTTCCTTCCCAATGCTTCAAATAGAAATTACCGGAAAAAAAGATGCACCTACTATCTCTGTGAAAGCATTAGGAATTAGCCTTCCATCAACAATCAAACATTCTGATTTTGGAACCTACTTTACTATCGTGACTGATTCATTAGGTTACGAGGGTGTTACAAGATTTGAAAGTAAAAACTTTGCAAAATATCCTCATGGTATTGCAGAAACTGGAGATGGTAATTCCTTCAAATGGGTATGTACATTTGATAGTGCAAATTCCGAGAAGAAAAATGTAAAAACTCCAGAATTACAAAAAATAGAAATTGCCTTACTTACTCCAGAAGAGCCGTTTGGCTTTGAATCGATACCAACCAAAAAATCTGTCCTTTTCAAAAATGCAACCATTTGGACTTCCGATGTTGATGGTATTTTGAAAAATACTGATCTTATGATTTCAAATGGCAAAATATCTTCTATAGGGAAAAGTGGAAACTCTACAGTTGCAGATACTATCATTGATTGTACTAATTTTGTTATCACTCCTGGAATCATAGATGAACATTCTCATATTGCAATTTCGCAGGGTGTGAATGAAGGAACGCATTCTATTACAACAGAAGTTCGAATAGGAGATGTATTAAATCCTGATGATGTCAATATTTATCGTCAATTGGCTGGTGGGGTTACTTCTTCTCATTTGTTACATGGTTCTGCAAATTCTATGGGTGGTCAATTGCAGTATATAAAACTTCGTTGGGGTGCAAATGCAGATGGACTTAGATTTACAGAAGCTCCTGGAACTGTAAAATTTGCACTTGGTGAGAATGTTAAGCAGTCCAATTGGGGCGATAACAATGTAACTCGATATCCTCAAACTCGCATGGGTGTAGAGGAAATTATGCGAGATGGTTTCACTGCAGCATTAGAATACGAAGCAGCTATGAAAGGCTATGATACCGCCTCTACAGCTGTCAAATCTTCAAAACTACCTCCAAGACGAGACATTCAATTGGATGCACTGTTGGAAATTGTTAAGGGAATTCGAAAAATTCATTGTCATTCGTATGTACAATCCGAAATATTAATGCTCATGCGGTTGTGTGAAGAATATGGGTTCAAAGTTCAAACCTTCACACACATATTGGAAGGATATAAACTTGCATCTGAAATGGCAAAACATGGCGTTGGAGCGTCAACCTTTGCTGATTGGTGGGCATATAAATTTGAGGTGTTTGATGCCATTCCTGAAAATGCAGGAATAATGAATGAACAGAATGTTTTGGTTTCTATCAATAGCGATGATGCAGAAATGGCACGTCGACTTAATCATGAGGCTGCTAAATCAGTTAAATACGGCGATGTTACAGAAATAGACGCGTTGAAATTCATTACTATCAATCCAGCTAAGCAAATGCTTGTAGAGAAAAAGACAGGTTCGATTGCAGTTGGAAAAGATGCAGATATCGTTCTTTGGAATGGGAATCCACTTTCAAATTATTCTAAAGTTCTTCAAACATACGTTGATGGAACATTGATGTTTGATATTTTCTATGATCAACAATTGAAAAATCGAGATACTGCTATTCGTCAGTTTTTAGAACAAAAAGCAATGTCTTCACTCAAAAAAGGCGAACAATCTTCAAAGAAAAACTCTCGCATTCCACCACGTGAATATGATTGCGAAGACGTTGAGGACGAAATGCACTTTGGAGACCACGAATAATGAGTTTGGATGCTAATCGTGGCACGCTATCTTCTTTGCCATATGAAGAAGATGATAAAGATTTAAGTCTAAGACCTACTCATTTTGATGAATTTATCGGTCAACCTCGCATCGTAGAAAACTTAAAAATTTTCATTGAAGCTGCGAAAAATCGCAAAGAAGCATTAGATCATGTTCTTTTGACAGGACCTCCCGGATTAGGCAAAACGACCCTATCACATATCATCGCTCGAGAGATGAATGCTGAAATAAAAATCACTTCAGGTCCAGTTTTGGAAAAACCAGGTGATTTGGCAGGTCTACTGACAAATCTTAGTGAAAATGATGTACTTTTTATAGATGAAATTCATAGACTTTCTCCTGTTGTAGAAGAATATCTTTATTCAGCAATGGAAGATTTTCGATTGGATATAATGATTGATTCCGGTCCATCAGCACGGTCGATTCAAATCTCAATTCCACGATTTACGTTGATTGGTGCTACAACTCGTTCTGGTTCTTTAACTGCTCCGTTACGTTCGCGATTTGGCATCAACAATCGATTAGACTATTACTCACCGGAAGATTTGAATACAGTTATCAAACGTTCTGCTTCACTTTTGAACGTACCAATTGAAGAAACAGGTTCGTTCGAAATTGCTAAACGTGCAAGAGGCACCCCTCGAATAGCGAATAGATTACTTCGACGTACTCGAGATTTTGCAGACATTAAAGGTAAAGGAGTTATTACAAAAGACATTGCTCAACTTGCACTCACTGCCTTGGAAGTTGACGAATTTGGTTTGGATGAGATGGATAAACGAATTCTTTTGACCATTGTCGAAAAGTTCAATGGTGGACCAGTTGGATTAAATACTATTGCGGTTGCGATTGGTGAAGAGTCTGGTACTATCGAAGAAGTTTATGAACCATTTCTGATTCAACAAGGTTTTCTGAAAAGAACAAAAACTGGACGAGAAGCTACCAATTTGGCTTACGAACATTTAGGTTTTCGCACAACGAAACCTGACTCATTGTTTTAGTCTCATTTTTTATAATCTTTTGGATTATATTTCCAACGTTTATGTTGCCAAGACCATTGCGTTGGATCTTCACGAATTATTTGTTCCAAAAGTGTTGTATGTTGTTGTGTTAATTCACGAACAGATTTTGGCGTTATCTCGGTTGTCGGTGGTTCAATTTTGTGTAAAATTACTTCATATTTACCACTTTGCAAACGTTTCGCAACTCCAAATATAATTGGAATCTGATATTTGATTGACAAGTAAGCAGGAGCTTCGTATGTTACTGCAGGTCTTCCAAAAAAATCTACAAAAATATCCTTATGTGGGTCAGCTGCTTGGTCTGTCAGCATTGCAATTGCTTTTCCTTTTTTAATATGTTCAATAATACTTCTTGCTGCGGAATGCATTGGAATCACAGAATTGTTTTTTAATATTCTATAAGCATTAAGAATTTTGTCTGACGAAGAATTCTGTTGCTGTTTCACAACAATAGCAAATGGTATATCCAATATTGCAGCAACACCATAGGCTAATAATTCCCAATTTCCATAATGACCAGAAAGCAACAACATACTTTCACCTTTTTTGTGTTGTTCCGTAAGAAAATGTGAATTTTTTACAGAAATTAATTGTTCTAATTCGAGTGAAGAATACGTTGGAAATGCCAATAGTTCTACCAACGTTATTCCCAAATTTTCGTATGCAGCACGAACAATAGAATATCGTTCTTCAATAGATTTTTCAGGATATGCGTATCGTATATTTTCATAGGTTACCATTCTACGTTTTTTGCTAATCATCAACAGCAACAAACCAATAGATTTTCCAAGAGTTTGGCGAAATTTGGGTGAACTTTTACAACTTATGACACCTAACAATCGAAAAAGTGCAGTAATAATGGAAGAGATTATGTTCTTCATTTATCGATGATTTTACGGAGAATGTACTTAATTTTATGGCAATGACGTCTATTTGCTACGTATTTTGTATTTTTGTACCGAAATTTAAGAAAAATATACCACTTTATAAATTAAACTATAGGAAACCTTGCATGAATATTTTGGTTTGTATTTCACAAGTTCCTGATACAACAACAAAGATTACTGTTGCTGACAATGGAAATTCGATTAATCCTCAAGGAGTGAAATTTATCCTGAATCCTTATGATGAATATACTATTGAAGAAGGATTACAATTACGCGAAAAACTTGGAGGAACAGTTACAGCCATTACCGTTGGAAACGTAAGTTCTCAAGAAATTCTCCGTACTGCTTTAGCAATGGGAGTTGACGAAGCTGTTCACGTTCTTTCTGACTCTAAAGATGCCTTCTCTGTTGCAAATGATATAGTAGATGCAGCAAAAGCTCTTTCAATTGATCTTATTTTGTTTGGAAGACAAAGTATTGACTTCGATTCATTCCAAATGGCATCTACCGTTGCTGGTTTATTAGAACAACCAATTGTAACAATGGTTTCATCATTGACAATTTCTGGAACTTCCGTTTCAACTGAACGTGATGTAGAAGGTGGAAAAGAAGTTGTTGAAACCTCACTTCCATGTGTGATTAGCGTGCAAAAAGGTATCAATAGTCCACGTTATCCAAAACTTCCGGATATTATGAAAGCGAAAAAACGTACGATTATTGAACGTTCATCAGTGAATGTTGCTTCGAGAGTTTCTACTGTTTCGATTGAATTACCATCGTCAAAAAGAGCAGGAATTATCTTAGGTGATAGCGATGCTGATATTTCAGAATTAGTACGTTTGCTTCACGAAGAATCTAAAGTTATCTAATCAATTAGCAAAAAAAGGAAAATATATATGTCAACAATTTTAGTCGTATTAGAATCTCAAGGTTCGAATTTGCGAAGAGCTTCCTTGGAAGCAATTACTGCTGCAAAATCAGTTTCATCATCTGTAATTGGCGTAGCATTCAATCTTTCAGAACAAACACTTTCAGTTGCAGGTGAATACGGACTTGCTAAGGTTAGCAACGTAACAAATGCAGAAGTTTCTTCCTACTCAACTGTTGCTTACGCAAAAGCAATTACGGAAGTTGCAAATTCTTCCAATGCCTCAACAATCATTTTTTCCGCTACTGCTCATGGTAAAGAATTAGCTCCGTATGTTGCAGTTCTTTTCAATGCTGGATACGCCTCTGATTGTATTGCATTAGATAATGCAAGTGGTCAAATTACTGCGAAAAGACCTATTTATGCTGGAAAAGCCGTAGAAACTATTACAATTTCAACGGAGAAAAAAGTATTTTCATTACGTCCAAATATTTTTACTGCTACGAAAGCACCAACATCTCTTACTGTAGAATCGAAAAACGTTTCTATTTCTGTTGGTACAACTTCAACCGTAAAAAACACCATTCGTAATGAAGGGAAATTGGATGTATTGGAAGCTGATATCATTGTATCCGGTGGACGTGGATTGAAAGCTCCTGAACATTTTCATCTTGTAGAAGAGCTTGCATCTGCATTTGGTGGAGCAGTTGGTGCATCTCGTGCAGTTGTCGATGCTGGTTGGAGACCTCATGGAGAGCAAGTTGGTCAAACAGGAAAAACTGTTTCTCCAAATCTGTATGTTGCGTGTGGTATTTCTGGAGCAGTGCAACATTTGGCAGGTATGTCGTCGTCAAAAGTAATTGTTGCAATTAACAAAGACAAAGACGCTCCAATTTTCAAAGTTGCTGATTATGGTTTAGTTGGTGATGTTTTTGATATATTGCCAAAATTAACAGCAAAACTTCAATCTATCAAATAATATTTCATACCAAAAATACAACCTATGCAAAAAGTTCAAATGGAAATACTTGCGATTTCTGCAAATCCTTCGAGTAATGGTGCTCATGCACTTATCCTCAAGGAGGTAGAAGGCAAGCGTCGTTTACCAATAGTGATTGGTGCTTACGAGGCTCATGCTATTTATTTGGAATTGCAAGGTTTTAAACCAGAACGCCCTTTGACACATGATTTGATTAAAAATGTGTTAGATTCCATTGGTGTTTCGTTGTTGGAAATTTGGATTACCGACTTAAAAGATAGTACGTTCTTTGCAAAGCTTATTTTTGATACAGCAAATTCGGAAATTGACGCTCGCCCATCGGATGCAATTGCTCTTGCAGTTCGGTGCAACGTACCAATGTATGTTTCAGAAGAAGTTCTTGAAGATGGTGGATTTTTACCTGACGATGATAACAACTTTTTGGAAGATGTCTCTTTCAGCGAAGAAGAAGATGAACGAGACGAACTTTTGGAAGGTCTAAAAAGTAAATCAACAGAAGATGAAGCTGAGGCTGAAATCCAACATACTGTTTCGAATATTCTCCCAACAGGAGTTCAATCAGATGTTTTATCAAAAGTAGCCTTACTCAATCAAGAACTTGACCATGCAATTTCGCATGAAGATTATGAACGAGCAGCAAGAATTCGAGATGAATTAACAAAAATCCTAAATTCCTAAGTATAAAGCCGAGTGTTATCTCGGCTTTTTTATTAATGTGAGAACCTTCATCATTCAAAATTTGTTCTATTTCTATCATACAAGAAAGGATTATTTTTATGGCAGTAGCAACAGTAGAAACAATTACAATTTTACGAGAAACAGCACAACGACTATCAGATGGCGCAACATACAATTGGTGTCATCAAGGTTCTTGCAATTGTGGGCATTTGGCACAAACAGTAACGAAAAAATCATCTGCAGAAATTCATGCTCTTGCAATAGATCGATATGGTGAATGGCAAGACCATGTCAGAGAATTTTCCACTGTTGTTGAAGCTGAGGAGTTTTATAGAGACAGTATAGACGTTTGTTCGATGACTGGGTTGACAGTAGAACATATCATGCAAAGTATCCTTGAAAGAGGTTTTACTTTAGATGATTTGTATCATTTAGAAAAACTATCTCATCCTAAAATTTTAGCAAGAATTCCCCTTGAAAGAAAAAAGAATTTTCAATATCGTAAACGAGAAGATGTAATTCTGTATTTAGAAACTTGGGCAAATATCTTGCAAGATTCATTCGTTGACAATGCAGAACTACCAATAACTGCCGAAAATCCGCTAAACCTCGTGACTGTCTAATAACTGATATGACGTCATTATTTGGTAGTGAAGAAAAAAAGTAGTATTTTTGTACTCTTATATCGATTTTCGATGCCAGGGTAGCTCAGCCGGTTAGAGCAATGGAATCATAATCCATGGGTCGGGGGTTCAAGTCCCTCTCCTGGTACTCTTCTCACTTCTGTTACTATTCCTTTTTTACTCTGCAAAGGGTGGTTATGAACTTTCGGGATGCAGGTTTTTTTCGTATAGGCGTTTGCACCCCAGAACTACGCTTGGCTGATTGTGATTTCAACACACAAGAGATAATCAAACAAATTTCCATTGCCTCTGAACAAGGAATTTCTTTATTGACTTTCCCTGAATTGTGTATAACTGGATATACTATTGCGGATTTGTTTTACGATTCATTACTCCTTGATTCAGTTGAATCTGCTATCGAAAGCATCTTACCGCATACTCTCGATATAGCTGTTGTTATTGGTGCTCCAATTCGTTACAAATCTCACTTGTTCAATTGTGGCGTCGTAATTTCCAACGGGCAGATTCACGGAATTATTCCGAAAACATTTATACCCAATACCGCAGAGTTTTATGAACAACGCTGGTTTTCTTCTGCGAATATTCTACCGACAAATGCAGTTGTAACCATTTGCAAACAGGATGTTCCAATTGGTGTGAACCAACTATTCAATATCACTCCAAATTGTTGTACGTTTGGCGTAGAACTTTGCGAAGATTTATGGTCTGTGATACCTCCATCACTTTCAGCATGTTTAGCTGGAGCAGAAGTTATTGTAAATTTATCAGCATCCAACGAAACGTTAGGGAAAGCAGACTACCGTCGTTCATTAGTAACCTCTCAGTCAGCTCGAGCAATTTGTGCGTACGCATACGCTTCTTCAGGTCCCAATGAATCTTCTACTGACCTTGTCTTTTCTGGTCATTCTCTAATAGCTGAAAATGGTATTCTTTTAGCTGAAAGTAGACGATTTGAATTTACATCTCAGATTCTGTATGCTGATATTGACATTGACAAAATTCGAACTGAACGTCTTTTGAATACTTCTTATGCACAAAATCCAATTTCAGGTTCGTATATTATTCACTCTGTGTATAATTCTGGTTATTATAATACCAAATGTACTTTAGAACGACAAATTTCACAAACTCCTTTCGTACCTAGCTCTGAAAACAGTAGGAAAGAAATTTGTGGCGAAATTTTACAAATACAATCAACAGCATTACAAACTCGGATGCGTCATATAAACAATGCTCCTATTGTCATTGGACTGAGTGGTGGTTTGGATTCAACATTAGCGTTATTGGTTGCTGTAGATGCATTCACAAAACAACAAATTCCACTTTCCAAAATTACTGCTATCTCAATGCCCGGATTTGGAACGACCTCACGAACCAAAAACAATGCAGCGTTACTTGCTGAAGCGTATGGTGTCACATACAAAGAAATTCCAATCCACAAAGCAGTAACTCAACATTTGGAAGACATCCAGCATCCACTTGATGATTATTCTATAACGTATGAAAATGCTCAAGCTCGTGAACGAACACAGGTTTTGATGGATTTCGCAAATTCCATTGGTGGAATTGTTCTAGGAACTGGTGATTTGTCTGAACTTGCCTTAGGTTGGTGTACGTATAATGCAGATCATATGTCAATGTATGGCATCAATGCTGGGGTTCCCAAATCATTAGTGCGATATTACATTCAAACGTTCGCTTTAACTCAAAATAAACAAATACAAAGTATATTGAATGATATTGCAGATACTCCAATTTCACCTGAATTATTGCCACCAACTGAAGAGGGTACTATAGCACAAAAAACTGAGGATGTAGTTGGTCCCTATATACTTCACGACTTCTTTTTATACTATATGTTACGTCAAAAAAAGAAACCGGAAGTGATTTTTTACTTAGCAACAATTGCCTTTAAAAATTCATATTCACATCAAGAAATTCTTCATTGGTTGAAAATTTTCTATCAAAGATTTTTTTCATCACAATTCAAACGATCATGTTTGCCTGACTCCCCAAAAATCGGCTCCGTAGCAGTATCACCTCGAGGAGATCTTCGAATGCCATCTGATGCAACGGTACAACAATGGTTAGAAAATGTAAAAAAAATTGCAATTTCATAAAAAAAGTTGTATTTTACAATCCCATATTGGATTTTTGACCAACGTACCAACAAAATGGAACAATATTTGAACAATCCGAACTGGGTTTCCTCATCGAATCGTACCATCTGCTCAACAAATTTACAAGCCTTTGGCGTCGTATTAGTCGTCGACTCCGATTCGCTGATTATCTCTCATACCAGCGAAAATTCTGAAGAAATTTTAGGCATAAATCCACAACAATTAGTGGGTATTTCTGCATTGTCATTCTTCCCAGAATCAATTGCAAATAAATTTTTGGGATGGAGTGAAATTGCTTCGTTTCCACATACAACCTTTGAGCTTATTTGGAAAAAACCTACAGGTCAAGAATTTCCAATTACTGCCACCATTCACAAACCAAGCGTTGAATTTATATTGGTGGATATTGTTCCAACCTTAACGACGACAGGAAATAATGTTGAGCTTCAATCAAAAGTAATTACGTTTTTACAAGAAAATTTACAATGTGAGACAACAGAAAATTGTTTGGACACTTTAACCATAGCGATTCGAGAAATCACTAATTTCGACCGGGTTTCAGTTTATGTTCCAAGTTCTGACAATTTCTATTCAGTCGTTGCGGAAAGTAAAAAACCATGGTTAGATTCGTATTCAAATCTTCATCTTCCGTCACACTTATTTACCAATGAAGATTCTGTTCCTTATTTGTACGATTATACCTTCGTTCTTAATACAGCTATTCCAACAATTCAGCTCTTTCCTAATGAAGGATTAGAAAAATTTGACTGTTGTTATTCGATTTTACATTCGTTTTCTTCTGATTTGAAAAAACATTTTCAAATTACTGACGCAACTTCTATTTTACGAATACCTTTGGTCTATAATGGTATTCATTTTGGTTATGTAGAGGCTGTACATTATCAAGAAGAACGATTACATATCCATCAAATTAACGATTGTTTATCACTTTGTAAAGCATTTGCACAACGTTATAAACACATTATTGAAAGCAACAACCGCACCACTCTTTTATATGGACATCAGGTAATTGAAGATGTGTTTAAAAATGTCATTCAAAACCCATCGCTTTTTGACGGTTTAGTTCGCTCTCAAAAACTTCTCACAGATTGTATTTCTTCAGATGGGGTAATTATAGTTTCCAATGGTTCTGTATTTTTACAGGATACAGAACTATCTGAGTCGCAAACAAATGAGTTGATTCAATTATGTGCTTCATCATTACAAGAGCATTCTGTCTTTACAACTGCAAATTATAAAGAAACATTTAATGAATATTCATTAGAACATTCTCCTATTCAAGCTGTTTTAGCTTGTTCAATTGTTCATGAAAATCCAACATTTATCATTTGGGTACAAAATGTCAAAAATAAAACAGTTTCTCTTATTGAAGATGGATTTGTAGAGCGGATATCACCAACACACAATGAAATTGTTCATAAAACATATACTTTAGAAAAGATTTCCATTCCTGTCAATACTTTATTTTCCCATATTGAAGTTGAATTGGCTCAATCACTTCACAATAGGTTGTCAATATTACATTCGATTACAACACAAGTTGCAAAGACATTCTCTTTAGAATTAGAACAAATTAAGGGTGAATTGGAACAACGAGTTGAGGAGCGTACTGACGAAATTACTCGAGCAAACAAACAATTGAAGGTGGAAATTGCAGAACGCAAGAAAATCGAACGTGCATTGCGTCACTCGAAAGAATTAGCTGAGGAAATGAATCGACTAAAATCGAATTTTTTGGCTAATATGTCGCATGAAATTCGTACACCTCTCAATAGTATTTTAGGATTTTCGCAGATAATATACAAACAAGCTGAATCCGATGATATGCGGTCATTTTCTTCAATGATTCAAAAATCTGGAACAAGACTTATGACCTTGCTCAATAGTCTTTTGGAAATGTCTCGCTCTGAATCACAGAAAATGGAGCTACAAATTGCCGTTTGTTCATTACAAGAATGTTCTAATTCAGTTTTATCATCATTACGACATCTTGCTGAAGAAAAAAATCTCTATATCCAAGAGCAATTTAGCAACGAACATTCTTTAGCACTTTTGGACGGCAAACTGTTAGAAAACATCTTAGTAAATATCATTGGAAATGCGATTAAATTCACCAAACAAGGTGGAATTACCATTCGTATTGGTACAGCAATGTTGGATAACGAAAAAGAATGGTCGTATGTTAGTGTTGCTGATACCGGCGTCGGTATGGATAAATCCTTTATTCCAAAGTTATTCACGCCATTTGTTCAGGAAAGTACTGGAAATGCTCGAAAATTTGAAGGAGCTGGTTTGGGACTTTCTATGGCAAAACGTTATGTTGAGTTAATGGGCGGAAAACTCCATGTGGAGACCGAAAAAAATATCGGAACAACCATTCGTGTTATGTTCCCACTGTATGTTCCAAATTCAAAAGATCAGAATCGTCCAATACCAACACATTCTTTTGTTCCAAATCCAGTGGAAGTTCCAACCGTTACTATACCGAAAGAATACAAAAAAATTGAAACGAATGGCTCTCAAAAGCAACTACCGCAGATATTGTTAGTAGAAGATAACAAAGAAAATGCAATTTTAACAAAATTGTTACTTAAAAACATTTGTGTTGTTGATCACGCAGAAAATGGTCAAGAGGGTATACATCTTGCACAAGAAAAATTTTATAAATTAGTGTTGATGGATATTAATCTTGGAGATTCGGGAATGGATGGCGTTGAGACCTTCCATCGAATTCGTCAGAATCCTGTGTATTCTGAAGTACCTTGTGTTGCTATAACTGCGTATGCAATGGAAGGTGATAGAGAAAAATTTCTCTCTCATGGGTTTTCAGATTATTTAGCAAAACCATTTACACGAGATGATTTACAGTCAATTGTAAAGAAAATGTTACAATCTTCTCCTGAAGTTGTGCAATAAGTTAGAATTCGCATCGTTAGTTGTACTATGAAATCGATTCGTCATTATTTAACTGTTTGTACTCATTGCGCTGTTGCAGTGTTGTTTTTGCTTGGGTCTTTTGGACTCAAAGCTGAGCAACTTTGTGATGTTGAAAATCCTTGTGCCGACAATGAAATAACTTCTTGTTGTACTCCAAAGAAAGAGGAAACAACAAAAAAAGAATCTGATTGCTGCCAGACATCTCATTCCGACGAAGAAGAAAAAGAACATAAAAAATCACATCACGAAGATCATATTTGTCAATGTTGTACCATTACGAAAAACTTAGTGGGACCAATCGTAGTAACTTTCAAAGAAGTTGGTATCAAAACAAATTTGCATCCCGGTGATTTGAATTCCTTTTTTACACTTTTACTTATCTCTAAACCCTTTCACCCTCCAAATAGTCAGTCGGTAGCATAACTCGACCTGACGCCTACACTTGTATTATGTAGGCAAATAATTTTATGTATTTATTTTATATTTGGAGAATTTCAATGTTGAATTCAATTTTAGGCAGTGTTTTAACTGCACTTTTCGTGGTATTTTCTTTTGTTGCAACAACTTCTACATCAGTTGCAACTCCTACTCATGTTGTTGTAAAATGTAAATGTGGTGACGCATGTCCAGGTGCTTCTTGTACTAAATGTGATTGCGGTAGCAAAACAAAAGTAAAAAAAGCAGCAAAATCTTGCGAATGCGGTGATGCTTGCCCAGGTGCATCTTGTGACAAATGTGATTGTGGTAAAAAAGCGAAAAATACAAAAGTAAAAAAATCTGTTAAAAAAGCTGTAAAAGAATCAGCTTCTTTGGATTGCGAATGTGATGGATGTTGCCCAGTTGACTGCACTGATTGCGGCGATTGTGTTGCATGTACACCTTCAAAAAAATCTGTTAAAAAAGCTGTAAAAGAATCAGCTTCTTTGGATTGTGAATGTGATGGATGTTGCCCAGTTGACTGCACTGATTGCGGCGATTGTGATGCGTGTACACCGTCAAAAAAATCATAATTGATTTTTGAATTTCATTCAAAGTTCCTTTCAAGCAATTGGAAGGAACTTTTTTTTGTCTTCAAAACTTTATGATACTGCCTCACTTTGCAGAAATTTTCATAGTTTTGTAGCTCATTCTTCATTTATTGACTCTTATGGAAAAACTATATCTTTTTGATGGTTTCGGTATAATCTTTCGTGCATTCCATGCAATGTCTCGTGCAAATCTTTATTCACCTACTCAAATCCCTATCGGTGCTTTATACGGTTTTGCAAACACTCTTACTTCCTTCATAGAACTTCGAAAACCAACCCACATGGCTGTTGTTTTTGATACTTCAGAACCAACCTTTCGACATAAAATGTATCCTGAATACAAAGCAAACAGACAAGCGTTTCCTGAAGAACTCATACCACAAGTTCCTGAAATAAAGCGATTTATCGATTTGGCTGGAATACCTCGAATTGAGTTAAATGGCTATGAAGCAGATGATATTGTTGGAACATTTTGCCACAGATTTGGCAAAGATGATACCACTGTGTATTGCATCACTTCCGACAAAGATTATTGTCAATTAGTTTCGAATAATGTTCGATTGATCAAACCTGGAAAAGATGAGTCTATATTCGAAGAATTGGGCGAAGAGTATGTTTTAGAAAAATTTGGTGTTAGTCCAAAACAAGTGATTGACGTTTTGGCTATTATGGGCGACTCCTCTGACAACATACCAGGAGTGAAAGGCGTTGGACCAAAAGGAGCAATACCATTGGTTCAGCAATATGGGAGTATAGAAAAAATTTATGAACATTTGGATGAGATTGCAAGCAAATCCATCAAAGAAAAGTTTGCTATAAACAAAGAAATGGCGATGCTTTCCAAACAACTTGTTACAATTGATACTGATGTTCCAATCAATTTTGGTATTCAAGATTTTGTATTACAAGAAAAACCAAGCACGCAATTAGACGATTTTTTTGCAGAAATGAGTATGGTGCAGCTTCGAAAAAAATGGGCTGCACGTTTGCATTCTCCTTCTTCTGGTGAGATAAAAACGATAAGTGTATCAGTACCTAAGGCATTTGAATCACAAAGCCCAACACTCAAAAACATCAATACAACCGAACATAATTACACCACAGTTCAATCTTACGAACAGTTACAATCCATTGTGGATACACTCGCACAACAACCAGCAGTTGCCTTTGATTTGGAAACTACTGGTATTGATACAATGCTTTGTGATATTGTGGGAATTGCATTATCTTCAAAGGCTGGAGAAGGAATCTATATTCCAATTATTAGCGAAACGGAAATTGACGAAAGTCCACTCTTTACAACAGAGTCAATGGAAGAAACTCCGAAATATCACAATCTTGATACAGCAAAAGTTATTGAAATTGTAAAACCATTGCTTGAATCTCCAAAAGTCGAAAAATGGTCACAAAATGGAAAATTTGACGCTGTTATTCTAAAACGATATGGTATTACAGTCTCCCCAATGAGTGTGGACTCAATGCTTAGTTCGTTTATTTTGAATACAGATTCTAAACATGGAATGGACGCTTTGGCTATCCAATGGCTTAAATATGATACTATAAAGTTTACTTCACTTGTACCTGAAAAAGAACTCAAAAAACGCACATTACGAAGTGTTTCCATCGATAAAGTGAGTACGTATGCTGCCGAAGATGCTGATGTTACCTTTCAGTTGTGTTCAATTCTCAAAAAAGAATTAGAGAAAGAAGAAAAACTCGCTTCTGTTGCAAAAACAATCGAGTTTCCATTGATGGAGGTTTTAACCCAGATGGAATATAATGGAATCGCAATCGATATTCCATTATTGAAAGACCTATCTGTTAAAATAGATGCTATGGCAAAAGAACATGAAGCAAAAGTTATCGATTTGGCTGGAATGTCTTTTAATCTCAACTCTCCAAAACAACTTGCTGATGTACTGTTTGTTCATTTGAACCTCCCATCTGCAAAGAAAAATAAAACTGGATTTAGCACAGATGAAGTAGTATTACGAGATTTAGTAAATGTCCATCCAATCGCTCAACATTTGTTAGAATATCGTTCCTTGGTGAAGTTAAAATCAACCTATGTCGATGCACTTCCAAAAATGGTAAATCCTCATACCAAAAGAGTACATACTACCTATTCTCAAACCACTGCAGGAACAGGACGCTTGGCATCATTCGATCCAAATTTGCAAAATATTCCTATAAAAACTGAACTTGGTCGAGAGGTTCGAAAAGCATTCATTCCACAATATGAAGAAATGAAAATTCTATCTGTTGATTACTCCCAAATTGAACTTCGGATTATGGCGTCAATGTGTGAAGACCCAACGCTCATTCAAGCTTTTGTCAACGGAGAAGATATTCATAAAGCAACAGCTGCAATGCTGTATGGAGTTGCAACAGGTGATGTTACTTCAGATATGCGTCGTGTTGCGAAAACAGTTAATTTCGGCATAATGTATGGACAAGGTGCTTTTGGTCTTGCTGCTCAATTAGAAATACCAAGAAATGAAGCAAAATCTATCATTGATACCTATTTTGAAAAATATCCAAACATCAAAAAGTTTATCGAATCGACTGTAGCTTCTACAAAGCAACATGGTTATGCAGAAACCTTAGCAGGTCGTCGACGATATTTTCCAGATATCAACTCCCAAAATCATACTATTCGAACTGCTACAGAACGTGCTGCAGTGAATATGCCTATTCAAGGAACTGCTGCCGATATGATGAAGGTAGCAATGATAAAAATTCACAACACAATGAAAGAGCAAAACATCAAATCAAAATTAATGCTTCAAGTCCATGACGAATTAGTATTTGAAGTTGTTCCTGATGAATTAGACACATTACCAATACTCATCAAATCCATTATGGAATCTGCATTTCCTCTGCCACACGTACCTGTCGTTGCAGAATCAGGAATAGGCAATAGTTGGTACGAAGCCCATTAATCAAAACATTGTTTTGAAATAAACCAATCTGTAGAGACGCATAATTTTGCCCCTACAAAAACATGATATCTCCCTCTCCCCATTGGGGAGAGGGTAAGGGGTGAGGGGTCATTATGCATCAATGAGCAAACACATAGGTCTGCCCCTACAAAATCAAATTCCTCAACTAAATTAGGGGTAGAAATTTGATGTATATAAACAAAAAAGCCCATCATCGATGGGCTTTTTTGTTAGCGTACTATCACGAGAGGATAGCTGGATTTTCGTTTTGTGGTAGAGATATCGAGCATATATATTCCATTTGCAACCGATGTAGCAATGTAGTCAAACTCAAGATAGTTTTGAACAGTATGAGGAACGTCTACCGTTGCGACTGTTTCTCCTATCATATTTCGAATTGTAATGCTACGTATAATTTCATTGTTTTGTGTGCTTATTCGGATTCGAGCGATATTGCTCACAGGATTTGGTATAATTTCAACGCCAATATGTTCCGTAGCTCCAACTGAACTAATAGGTTGGGTAGTAAAGTTTCGTATAGCTGACCACTGACCCGCATTTTTTGTTGATTTTGATTCTACTTGCCAGAAATATTTTGTATTAGCAACTAATGCTTTATATTCATAGGTTGTTGGGACTAATCCTTCTTCACTAACGACTGTCGTAGCAAATGTAGAGTCAGTTGAAACTCGCAAATCGTAACTTTCTGCTCCAGCGACAGCTTGCCATGTAAAGGTAATTTCCGTTTGTGGGATATTTGCCTCATTAGCTGGTAATAACAAATTTGGTTTAGAAAGTATCGTTAAAAATGGCCAAGCATTTGACCAAGCAGAAAATTCACCTTCTTTTCTTGTTCTTGTTTGCCAATAATATTTTTTATTATTTTCTAACCCAGTTACTGAAGTTTGTGCTTCGCCTATTAACGGTGAGCGTTCTAAAACTGTTGAAGCAAAGGTTGGAACTGTTGACACTCGAACTGTATATCCGTCTACATCTGTTGCACTATTCCAGTAAAATGTTGTATCAATTGGAACACCTATCGCATTAGAATCTGGGTATTGTTGTGTTATCATTGGAAGTGCTTTTGTTGTAAACGACCATGGATCTGACCACAACGTAGTATCTTGACCAATCAACTGTCGCACCTGCCAATAATAAGTAGTATTTTGTTTAAGAGCTGTAGAGCCGTCAAAAACATAGGTAGTATCCAACAGTCCATCAACTTCTTCTAAGGTTGTAGAAAAATTTACTTTATCAGATACTCGTAAAAATGATGAAGCATTCAATCCACCAAGTTTTCTCCAACGGAAGGTAATTAACTTGTCTGAATTCGTACTTTTATCATCGGGAGCAACCAATTGTGGTTTAGAAACAATGATAAATTGCCATGTCGATGATTGAACTTCACCCAAATCAGTCGTAGCACTTACAGTCCAATAATACGGCGTATTTGTTTGTAGGTTTGGAACTGCTAATGTTGTATCAGTGACATTAGAATTACTTACTATTGGGGTAATAAACTGAGGATTACTTGCTAATGTGACCGTATATTTATTCGTGCCTTCTAATTTTCTCCATCGTAATGTTACGTTTGTATTTCCAATTGCAGATGAAGAATCAGGAAAGATTTTTCGTAAGTTATTATCAGGCACTGAAAATGTCCAAGCAGTTGACCATGCTCCACTTTTTGGCCCAAATTGGGGTTGGATTCTCCAATGATACAACTTATTTTTGAGTAATGAAGAAGTTGGGAATGTTGTATCACTGATAGCATTTTCGTTAATGACTACATTAGAAGTAAATGCAGGATTTGTCGAAACTTGAATATTATATTGATTAATATTCTCAGCACTATTCCATTGCATAATTGGTGGCATTGTTGATGCAACAAATCCATTAGATGGCAGTAAAGGTTGTACAATCGGATTATAGGTTACAAAAGACCACGTTATGGAAGGATTATAAGATGGTCCCATAGAAATTCCTGAAGCATTCCAATAATATTGCGTATTAAAGTTTAAGTATTCAACAATTGTACGATTGGTATCACCTTGAGAAGTATTAACAATAGGATTTGATAAGTTTGAATTAGTCGAAACCAATAATCTATATCCATTTTCGGTTTGCTTTTTCCAGCTAAAGTTTGGTCTCAATGTAGTTACAGTCGAAAGAGAATCTGGTTTGAGTAACCAATTAGTTGAAGCTGTAGATAATGTTTGATAAGAACGTGTATTCCAAGCTGTTGGATCAGGACCAATAATTGCATTAACACGCCAAAAATATTTTGTATTTGGCAATGCATTGGAAAAAGTAAATGAAGTATCTGTTTGAATACCCTGAGCAACAATATTGTTAAACAACGTGTCTGTTGCTACTTGGAAAGTGTACGTTGCCCCATTAATTGCTCTCCATTTATGTACTATAGGCGGTGCTGCAGAGTTTTCGTTTACAGAAGGTAGAAGCAAAGAAGGTGTTATCGGTGTAGATGCAGGTTCTGCTCCAGAAAGTGCCAAAGACACAACTTGAGAACCACCATTTATACTTCCTTTGTGTCGAATAACAAGTGTATATTGACTGGCTACTGGGGATTGAATATGTACTTGTTCGACATTATCACGAATGTTATCGCCAGTTGTAGCAGCATTAGCTGGATTAGCAGGGTCTAATACCCATGGATTAAACGTTTGATTGGCAGCACTGCGGATTCTCAAATCTACATCATTCACTAAACGTAGAGTTGTAGGATTTAGAGTATTTGTAGAAGTGGTACCTTGTACATCATTCCAGACAATGGTAGCACGGAGTGGTTGATTACCATTCGATTGAATTGGAATAACAACTGAATCATTGTTATTTAACGTAAGTTCTTGAATATCAAAACCATTTGCTCCTCGTGTAGAATTGAGTGTCATCAAATCTGTAGCTTTTTTCGTATTCATCAATCCCCAACCAAATCTGTAGTCAGGTCCATTTGCAGAACCAGCTTCATCTGCTGTATGCAATACTATCGCTTTCAGCGTAGATGAAAGTAAGATTTTGGTAGGGTGTAAGTTTTTTTGATGTTGTAACAACAAACCTAAAGAACCAGAAATACTTGGTGCAGACATTGAAGTACCGGAATACGACTGGTAGGAGGAGTTTGTCGAAGCCGTAGGGGAAAACAGTCCGATTCCATTTGCTACAATATCTGGTTTTATTCTTCCATCATCAGTAGGACCATACCCAGAGAAAGAACTCATAACGACATCAGTAGGTTGGGAATATCCACCTGGAATATCATCAACTGCACCGACTGTAAGAATGTTTTTAGCATTTCCAGAAGTGGTTATACAATCATATCCTAACGAATTACCATCTCTATTTCTTTGTGTATTTGTCAAAACCCATTGTGAATTTTTAAAAATCCAATGATCCACTGGTTGAGCACCAGGACCTTCACCACGATCATTTCCAGCAGATTTGACGATTAAATAATTAGGTGCATTTCGAGCGATAACATCCCAAGAACGAGCTTGCGAATTATATGCCCCAAAGTTTCTGTCTTCTATTAATGATGCTGCAGTATCACCAAACCATACCCATTTGTCATCTCCACGGAAATTATAAATCCAACCGGTTATGGTTCCATAAGAGTGATTGGAAACTAACAATCCATTTGCAGCAGCAGTTGTCATTTCAGAATTATCACTATTCCAATCGTAGGCATTTAAGCTTGCATCAAATGACATACCTTTTGCACTTGCACTCGTACCTGTAGCAACCATTGTACCAGCAACGTGAGTTGCGTGATCTGACAAATCAATTGCTGCATCCATTTGAGAAACTCGTCCATTAAATTCCTGATGAGTAAGACGGGTTCTACCACCATCCCACATACCTAATAAAACACCATTTCCATTTAATGAAAGTCCAGCACCTCCACCGGGGTGAACTTTATTGGATGATATAGTTGCAGCAGATACTACATTACTTGTGGTTGTATAATAGGTTGGGATTCCATTCTCAAAACCTTGCAATTCAACTATTCTACCATCTGAAAACTGTTTTCTCAAAGGTATGTTATAAAGTGAAGCTAACGAGTCTATTTCCCGTTGTTGTTGAAGTTCTTGTAACAAAAATTGATTTGCCAAACTATTCAACTGTTGCAAGGAAAAAACTTGTGAAGTTCCTTGCTCAAAAGAAACGAAAAACAGTGTGACAAAAACCAAAGAAGTAATGTAAATTTTCATATAATCCTCGATATATGGGAATTATCTATTGCTATAAAAAAAGAATGGTGCCTATGTTTAATAACAAAGACACCACAAAATAAGAAAAATTTTGTAAACCTACCGATTCTTTTTCTTATGTCTATTTTTCCGCAAACGTTTTTTGCGCTTGTGGGTCGCCATTTTATGGCGTTTTCTTTTTTTACCGCACGGCATTGACAAGTACCTTATAAATAAATAAAATTACAATTATGACAGAGTTTTCGAAAGTGTTTCTAAAAATTCTTTCGATTTTTTACCTACGTCAGATGTCGGTGCTACTTCGACACATTTTTTCAGCCAACGGACAGTTTCTTCAACATTATTCTGTTCGTAATACATAACTGCTATATTAAATATAGCTATTGGGTGTTTTGGGTTTAGAGTTAATACTTTTTTGGTTGCATCAATACCACCCGACTGATCACCTGATTTGAAAAGAGCATATCCATAATCAATCATTACAGATGTGTCTTTTTGATTAAATACATCCAAATACTTTTTGTAAAGTTGTTGAGCATTTGGATACATTTGTACGTCATAATAAAGATTCGCCAATTGGAGGGTCAGTACTTTATTCTGAGGATTTGCATCTAACGAATCTTGAAGTTTCGATAGAACAGCAATAGCACGTTCTCGTAGATGTTTTGTATCTGACGAGGAAGATTTCGAAGAATCCGTGCTACGAACGAATTCGCCTGTATTTTGTTGTACAGGCGAAGTAATTGTTAGTGCACGTGTTAAAAAAAACGAGCCAGTCGCAAGTATCACAGCACTCGAAAGAGCTATTATACTTGCTGAAATGTTTTTAGTCATAACTTGGGATAAAGTACCAATTATTCCCCTTTAACAGCTGAAGATAAAACAGATGATGCCTTAAATTGTGGCACTCTGGTTTCAACAGATGTAATTTCTTTCTTCGTTTGAAAATCAATGAATTTTCTAGCTTTGCGAACTTTGGTTGAGAAAATTCCAAAACCACGTAATTCAACTTTGTCTCCACTAACAAGACATTGAGTTACGGTATCAGTTAAACCGTCTAAAACACATCGAATTTGATCATCAGTAATTTTAACACCTTTCAGTGATTCTGAAGAGCGAATTCTAGAAACTAATTCGTTTTTTGTCATAAAACATCCATGGAATAAACAGAAAAAATATATATTATTGTTCGAAAAATACTCTTGAAACATTATCGTATTCGATTCGTTTAGTCATACAAATTGTGCATAAAACTTTTCGAATACGTATGAAAATAGTGAAAAAATTAATTTATCCAACAAAAATTTTCGCAATTTCCGTAATTTTTTTGCTTTTTCTAGCAATTTTGCCCTATTTCCACGCAGAAATGTATGATTTTCGTCCAAATTCTACCTTCTCAGGTACTTCATGGTTTAATCCCTATTTAGCAAAAGATTCGATATTATTGAAGGCAAATTTTCATTCTCACACGTTTGCTTGGGGAAAACTTACTAATGGACATCATACTCCTGAGGAAGTTCATTCTCAATTTAAACATTTAGGATATGACATTCCCACAATTTCTAACTATCACCAAATTGATACTACAGGAAAACATGATACATCTAGTATTTATATTCCTACGTATGAACATGGTTACAATGTAAAAAAAAGACATCATCAACCCTTAGGGGCATCATCGATTGTGTGGTTGGATTTTGTATTTCTCCAAACACTTCATCATAAACAGTATATGCTCAATCACATTGCTCCTACATGTTCTGTTTTGACTATCAATCACCCATCTTTTTCCAATGGTTTTGATGCATCTGATTTTTCCCAATTAAAAAACTATGATTTGATGGAAGTTCTCAATCATTACAGAACTTCTTTCCCACATTGGGATTCGGCTTTGAGTGCTGGAATAAGTGCAATGATAGTTTCTAATGATGATACAAAACATTTGGATGCAAAAGGACAATGTGGGGCATATTGGACAATGATTTATGCAAAAGATCGATCACCTTCTTCGGTGTATTCATCGCTCAAAAAAGGAAATGCCTACGGCGTTCGAGGAATTGATGCAAAGAATGGTAACAAATTAGAAGCAGTTTCTATAAACAATGACTCTCTTTCTGTTTCGATGAAAACTTCTGTCGATTCTATTCGATTTATTCATCAACATGGGATTGTCAAAGAAGTATTTTCTAATACCAATCATGCAACCATTCCGCTTTTAAAAAACGATACGTACATTCGAACAGAAGTATATGTGGATTCAGTTACAACGTATTTTCTTAATCCCGTTTTTCGATATTCTAATAATCCTTTCACTACAAAAATACAATTGCCCACTATAAATACAGTCAATACATTCCTTTACAGAGCTTTAATAGCTGCAATAGAATTAGCGTTGTTGGGTGTGATAGCCGTACTATTTCAATCAATGAGAAAGAAAAAAGTTGAAAAAGTTACAGTTGAATGAGAATATATTTTGATAAGTGGAAAAAATATCGTAATTTTGTAATCCTATTCTAATTTAACTGAAAGAACTATCATGTCAGTATTACAATTAATTGACTCAATGACGATAGCTCGCGCAAATGAGCTACGTAAAAATAAAGACGGTGAAAACTACGTAGAAATGAAACCATTTCGTCCTGGTGACACTGTTGTTGTAGCCGTACGCGTAGTTGAAGGCGAAAAAGAGCGTATTCAAAAATTTCAAGGTGTCGTTATTGCTCGCAAAGGTTCTGGAGTTAACGAAACATTCCGTGTACGTAAAAATTCAAATGGTGTTGGTGTTGAGCGTATTTTCTTAGTACATTCACCAATGATTCAAAGCGTTGAAGTTCTTCGTAGAGGTTCTGTACGTCGTGCGAAATTGTACTACCTACGAGGAATTTCTGACAAGAAAATGAGAGCGAAATTGAGCTAAATTGGTTTGATTCTCCCATTGAAAATTTTCTAAGGTATTTCACTGCGAAATACCTTTTTTATTTCCTATCAACATTTCATTTTTTTCTATTTCAAAAAAAGCCGTATCTTTGTTGACACCAATTTCAATCATAATAGATAATTCTTTTGTATGAGCAAACGTTTAGAAGTTGCTACTGGCCTTATTCTTCGAGGTGACATGATCTTACTTTGTCAACGAAGTAAAACATCCTCACATGCTCTGAAATGGGAGTTTCCTGGTGGTAAGGTCGAAGACGGTGAAACTCCCGAACAAGCTCTTCGAAGAGAATTACAAGAAGAATTGTCGATTGAAGCAAAAATTGATTCATGTGTTTGTACCAATCGAGCTGATTACGCAGATGGAGGATTATTTCGAGTCTATTATTATATAGTTCGTGATATAAAAGGTGAACTCACTAATAATGTTTTTGAAGATTTTCAATGGGTTCACATTAATGATGTCAAAAACTATGATGTTTTAGAGGGTAATCGTACCATCTGTAAAGAATTACCACGACTGATTGCTCAAGCAAATGATGAACATTATATGTATTTGGCATTGAATGAAGCCGAAATTGCAGCCTCTCAAGGTGAAGTACCTGTCGGTGCAGTCATCGTTCGCAATGGTGAAATTGTTGGTAAAGGTCATAATACTATAGAGCAAACACAAAATGTGCTCAATCATGCAGAATTAAATGCTATTCGCATGGCATCTGAAACTATTGGTCATAAACGCTTATTGGAATGTACGATGTACGTTACTTTGGAGCCTTGCTCAATGTGTGCTGGTGCGATTGTTTTGGCACGAATCCCAAGAGTTGTATTTGGTGCCGATGATCCAAAAACAGGTGGAGTTGTTTCCATCAACAATATACTTTCGGACACTCGGCTCAATCATCAATGCTCCATTACGAGAAGTGTTTTGAATTTTGAATGTGGATTCATTCTCAAACAATTCTTTGCTAATCTTCGAAAAGATGCCTAATTGCTTTGATTATGGATTCTCAACAACTACCCACTATCGAACCTGCATTGTACCTTGTTTCAACTCCCATTGGAAATAAAGAAGATATCACAATTCGTAGCTTGAAGCTCTTACAGCAAGTGCAATACATTGCTTGTGAGGATACCCGTACAACAGGACAATTGCTCAAAATGTACGGCATTGCTAATAAACATTTTATTCCTTGTCCTGAACAACAACAAGCGGAAAAATCATCATATATTCGTTCTCTCATTCAGCAAGGAAATCCTGTTATTTATGTGTCTGATGCTGGAAGTCCGTGTATTTCAGACCCAGGTTCGTGGTTGGTTACTTCTATGATAGAACATCAAATTCAAGTAATCGCACTTCCGGGAGCTACAGCATTTGTCCCAGCGATTCAAATCTCAGGTTTTGATACAAGCCGATTTTACTTCTATGGGTTTTTGCCAAAAAAAGGTCGTTCTTCTATTCTCACTTCACTTTTACAAAAAGAAGAAACAGTGATTTTATATGAATCAACCCATAGAATTGTTTCGTTATTAGAAGAAATTGCTGGTATTGAACCAACAAGAATGGTGAGTATTTGCCGTGAACTAACAAAAAAATTTGAAGAAAGTATTCGTGGTACAGTTTCGGAGTGTCTTGTGCAAGTAAACAAAGACACACAATCAATCAAAGGCGAATTTGTGGTTGTAATTGAAGGTAACAATGATAAATAATAAAAAAGTAGTGGTGGTGCTACCTGCCTATAATGCAGCAAAAACATTGGAGCAAACCTATAGTGAAATTCCATTTGATATCGTTGACGAAGTGGTCTTGGTCGATGATGCGAGTAAGGACACGACTGTCGAGGTGGCTCACAAATTAGGCATTCATCATATCATTCGACATGAACAAAACAAAGGTTATGGCGGAAATCAGAAAACGTGTTACAAAAAAGCCTTAGAAATTGGTGCCGACATTGTGATAATGCTTCACCCTGATTATCAATACACTCCTGCACTCATTCCGTCGATGGTGCATTTGATTGCAAATGAGGTGTTTCCAGTTGTTTTGGGTTCGAGAATTTTGGGAAATGGTGCTTTAGCAGGTGGAATGCCATTGTACAAATACATTGCAAATCGTTTTTTGACCCTAACGCAAAATCTGTTGGTCAACCAAAAACTATCCGAATACCACACAGGATATCGAGCATTTTCGAAGCAAGTCTTGGAATCAATTCCATTACATAAAAATTCCGATGATTTTATCTTTGACAACCAAATGCTTTCGCAAATCATTTACAAACGCTTTCCTATTGGCGAGATAACCTGCCCAACGAAATATTTCGATGATGCTTCTTCCATCAATTTCAAACGTTCCGTAACGTATGGATTCGGAGTTCTCTCAACTTCCTTCAAACATTTCCTCCAACGTATTGGAGTAGCATCATTTTCTATTTATGATAATGAAAAGTAACTTCGTAGTCTTTTGTTTTGTAATACTCTTTTGGCTTGTAAGTCAAAAGAGTTTTGCTCAAAAGAATACAGTTGCTTACGAAGTTCCCAAATATGTTGTTGGGAAAAATGAAGAAGTAGTAAAACATACTGGATATCGGTTTTTGTTTTCGAATGATTTCAAGGTCTCTAGATGGGTTGCGTATCAGCTCAAAGCGGAACATGTTCAAGGTAAAACTCCTCCTCGAAAAACGTACAGAAATGATCCAAAAGTCTCTACTGTATTCAAAGATTCTGATTTCAACTCCAATATATTTGACCGTGGACATCAAGCTCCACACAAACATCTCGCCTATTCCCCACAAACCATCCTCGAATCAAGTTATTTCACTAATATCACCCCACAAAAAAAGGAATTGAATCGTGGCGTTTGGAAAACATTAGAAACTAAATGCACCAATTGGGCAAAAAAACACGGAAAAATTTACATCACTACAGGCTCGAATGTCAAAAAGTACGATAGACGCTTGAACAAAAAGGTTTCTATTCCAAAATTATACTACAAAGTCATTTTAGTCAATAATGAGAATGATAAAAAGGCAATTGGTTATGTTATTCCCAATGACACCATTTTGTCATGTTTATGCTCCTATGCTGTTACTATTGATTCCGTAGAAGCACTGACCACACTCGATTTTTTTCACAGAGTAAACGACCAATACGAAGAACAAATAGAATCCCAAATTGATGAAAAATTTTGGGGATTATGCAATTCTAAATGCACAAAAAAGTCTAAAAAGAACGGTACAAAATAATTTCTATTCATCCTTTCTAATTTTTGGAGAATTGTTATGAAAACGTCAAAAAAATTCCTTCCATTTCTTGTGATTGTGGTTGTTAGTGCTGTGATGATAAGCACCAGCTTTGCTCAAACTGGCAAAACATTGGATAATCCAAAAACATTGCCAACGACTAAGCAATTACCGACACAAACGAAAACATCAATACCTTCTAAAAATCCAGAAACAAACCCACAACGACAAAAAACGTTGGAATATGAGACGAAAAGATCAAATGACAAAAGAATTATCGTTGATAATGATAACAACAACCAAAAAGGGAAAAATAATAGAGGCAGAGGATATGCTTACGGCAAATATAGCAAAGAAGAAAAAGAGCGATTGAAAGCCGAAAAAAAAGCAGCAAGAGAACAAGCAAAAGCTGAACGCAATAGAAAATACAATGAGAAAAGACAAGCTTTTCAAAAACGCTACGAAGCTCGAAAAAATAACCCTACAAAATCCAAAACCTTAGAAAATAGAAAAGGAAGATAACCACCCCAAAAAATGATCTACGCATTTAACAAGCCGTATGGGATAGTGTCGCAGTTTACAAAGGAAAGTGAAGAATTTGGTACGTTGGCTGATTTCGGTTTTCCGAAGGGTGTGTATCCTATTGGGCGGTTAGATGCGACAAGTGAAGGTTTACTGCTTTTGGGTGATGAACGGAAGATCGTTAATACGCTCTTAGACCCCAAAAAAGGGCATCAGCGTACGTATTTGGTGCAAGTGGAAGGTGAAGTTGGTGAAGCGGAAATTGAGCAGCTGGAGCGTGGAGTGATTATCCAAGGACACAAAACTGCTCCAGCTTTGTGCATGATAGCTCCTGATATTACATTACCCGAACGTTCTGTTCCCATACGAAAACGGCTTTCCATTCCAACGACAATGTTGATATTGCAATTGACGGAAGGAAAAAACCGTCAAGTTCGCAAAATGACCGCATCGGTTGGAAAACCAACACTCAGGCTTATTCGTATAGCCATTGGTTCGTTGACCTTGCCATCAATTCCGATAGTTACATTCAGACCAATAACTCCTACCGAACAACAATCGCTTTTTGTTCCTATTTCACTTTCCGATGCGAACAATATCGCTAAACAGATGTCTATTACGCTTGATTCTCAGCGTTGAACGTAAACGATAATGCTCCAGAAGGGCAATTATTCACAGTGTTAATTATCTCTTCCGTTGTTGCATTATCCATTTCAATCCACGGAGATTTCGTTGGGTCAAAGACTTGGCGTAATGACCGAACACAATTCGCAGAATGTGTACATTTTTTCGGTTGCCACAAAACCGTAATATCCTCATTCGAATATTTTCTGTTTCCGTCCATATAATTTCACCTATAAAAATTTCAAAATCTACAGCGAATATACGAATTGTTCGCAGTATTTTCTTATCTTACTTCAAATTTACACAAAATTGACACGAAAATGAAGAAAAATTTCTTTCGAACCTTGCCAAAACATTGGTATATCGCCATAGGGATGATAGTAGGGATTGCTTTTGGTGTACTCTTCAAAGTACCTTCAAATGACATAACCATAAGTTTTGTAGACGGAAATTCCCTGAGATTACAAGAATGGAATTTGATAGCAATTCAAAACAATGCAAAAGATTCTCGAGAATTTAAACCAGTAGATGCAGGTTTACTCATTAAATATGTCAAAACGAAGATTGTTCCTTCGCAATACTATCCAAATTTATTTGTGTACTATAACAATGGTGGCTATGCAACCTATGCTTCAGTCGCTGATATTAAAAAAACACCATCCATAGTTTCGTACATAAAACCACTTGGAGATATGTTTTTACGGCTATTAGGATTTGTGGCAGTTCCATTAGTCCTATGTTCATTAATTGTCGGTGCAGCATCGCTGAAAGACATCAAACAAGTCGGAAGAATTGGGCTGAAAACGCTCACAATTTTTATGGTAACGACTACCCTTGCTATTGCAATCGGTTTAGCACTTGCTAACACCATTCAACCCGGTTTGACACTTTCCCCAGAACTAAAAACTCAAATGTTGGAAGCCTCATCATCGGCATCACTATCAGAGAAAATGCAACAAAATTTGTCGATAGATTTAGTGGATTTTGTGGTGTCAATTGTCCCGAAAAATCCTATTGATGCAATGGCAAAAGGAGAAATGATTCAAATTGTGTTTATTGCCATTTTCTTTGGAGTTGCATTGACGATGATTCCGAAAGAACAATCGGAAAAGGTCATTGGAGTATTTGACGGAATTTCATCGACGCTCATCAAAATGGTGGAAATCATAATGAATTTTGCCCCTATTGGAGTGTTTGCACTTTTAGCAGCAACTGTTTCAGACTTTGGCTTTGAAATTGTATCCACCTTAGCGTGGTATATGATTACTGTACTTTCTGGCTTGTTGATTCTGATTCTATTTGTGTATGCACCGATGGTTCGATACTACGGAGGAATTCCATTCAAAACCTTCTTCTCTTCCATCCACGAAGTTCAAGCAGTGGCATTCGGAACAAGTTCATCAGCTGCAACCTTACCTGTTACCATAGACACAGTCGAAAACAAGATGAAAGTACCAGGTTCTATTTCTCGATTCGTCCTTCCATTGGGTGCAACTATCAATATGGATGGAACTGCTCTCTATCAAGGTGTTGCAACGCTCTTTATAGCACAAGTTTTTGGACTTCACTTGGATTTCACACAACAACTGACGGTTGTGTTTACAGCAGTGTTAGCATCCATCGGTACTGCACCAGTTCCAGGCGTAGGGTTAGTAATGCTCATTATCATCTTACGTTCAGTTCACGTACCAGTCGAGGGGATTGCACTCATTATGGGAGTTGATAGAATCTTGGATATGTGCAGAACAATCAATAACGTAACTGGGGACATTGCAACGACCATTGTCGTCGCAAAATCAGAGGGAGTTCTCACGAACTAAAGAACGTTTCGGTTCGTCTTTGGATAAATTATTGTAAATTTGCACATAATCTTTTTTTTACATCTAATTTTACTCTATGATAACGCCTAACAGCGCCTTTGTTGACGAATTATATTTTTCGTATTTGCGAGATAAAGATTCTGTTCCACTGGAATGGAGAGCTTTTTTTGAAACGCAACAATTTTCACCAGAAACTGCACCAATAGCACCTATTCAAACAAGCACAATTGAGGCAACCCCAGCGGTAAATGGGACAACAACGAATGGAAAAGCTCCAGAACTTAAAATAGCTGTTATCGAAGAACCAATTCCTGCCTCTTCTAATGGGACTATAGCACCAGTTGCTGGATTACCACATTTGGGACCGAATGATGAGGCAGTTGCAATGTCGAATCTTTCAGGAAAAATTGCTGAAAATATGCAAACTTCATTGACAGTTCCGACTGCAACTAGTGTTCGTACAATGCCTGTGAAGGTTTTAGAAGAAAATAGAAGAATTATCAATAAATTTTTAGTTGCTCGACGTAAAAAGAAAATTAGTTTTACTCACCTTATTGGTTGGGCAATTGTACAAGCAATCAAAAAATATCCATCGTTGAATGATACGTATTCACAAGTAGATGGAAAACATTACCGAATCAAACGAGGCTCTATCAATCTTGGTTTAGCAGTTGATATGACGCGAAAAGACGGTACTCGAATGCTAATGGTACCGAGTATCAAAGATGCACAAAAAATGAATTTTGCTGAGTTTTGTGCTGAATATGATAAACTTATTAATGCCGCACGAAACAATAAATTAACTCCAGATGATCTGAGTGGTGCAACAGTAACGCTTACTAATCCGGGAACAATTGGTACCTTGTCTTCAATCCCTCGTTTGATGAATGGTCAAGGTCTGATTGTTGCATCTGGCTCGATAGACTATCCACCTGAATTTCATGGAGTGCTACCGGGAGTATTGTCAACTATGGCAATATCGAAGGTTGTAACGTTGACCAGCACGTACGACCATAGAATCATCCAAGGTGCAGAATCTGGAGAATTTTTGTCAAACATGCATAAAATGATGTTAGGTAATGATAGATTTTACGATATCATTTTTGCAACATTACATATTCCATTTGAACCTTCAATGTGGTCTGTGGATAACCAAGTTAATCCATTTGGTCCATTGAACGAAATGGATTCGATTGAAAAAGAAGGAAAAGTAGTTCAAATGATAGCGAATTATCGCGACAGAGGTCATTTGGCAGCAGACATAAATCCACTTGGGTATCAATCTTTTTACTTTAGCGAGTTAAATCTATCGTATTATGGATTTACATTGTGGGATTTAGACCGCGAATTTGATACTGGTGGATTGGCAGGTAAACAACATCTTACCTTACGTGAAATTGCCGATACATTGTGGGATACCTATTGTGGTACCATTGGTATCGAGTTTTCACACAATCAAGACCCTGAAAAAACAAAATGGATAATCAATAAATTAGAAGTTGATTACAAAAAATTGAAATTTTCTCACGAAGAGAAAAAACATATCTACACAATGCTTTCCAAAGCGGAAACATTCGAAAACTTTCTCCATACTCGCTTTTTAGGGAATAAACGATTTTCAATTGAAGGTGGAGAATCTATGATGGTGCTTTTAGATGGTCTTTTGGAAAATGCCGCTGAAGACAAAACACATAGTACCGTCATTGGAATGGCTCATCGAGGACGATTGAATGTATTGGCAAATATAATGGGTAAACCATTAGAAAAAATTTTCGATGAATTCGAAGGAGTTCTGGATCCAAACAGCTATCAAGGCTCTGGCGATGTGAAATACCACTTAGGAGCAGATGGAATTTATACTTCAAGACATACATTCACCTTGCCTGTTACATTATCACCAAACCCATCACACTTAGAAGCAGTTGACCCAGTGGTTGTAGGAATGGCACGTGGTATAGCCGATTCAATTGGAGACAAAACATCTACAAAAGTACTTCCAGTCCTTATTCATGGCGATGCTGCTTTTGCTGGTCAAGGAGTTGTAACAGAGACTTTGAACTTTGCTGAATTGGAAGGGTACACGACTGGTGGAACCATTCATATCATCATCAACAACCAAATTGGATTTACGACGAACCCAATAGACTCACGTTCGACTACTTATGCTTCAGGGGTTGCAAAGATGTTGCAAGTACCAATATTACATGTAAATGGAGATGACCCAGAGGCAGTTCGTAAAGCAGCGTTGTTTGCTTATGAGTATAGAACCGAATTTAATGATGATGTCATCATTGATATGTATTGTTATAGAAAATATGGTCATAATGAAGGTGACGAACCTACATACACACAACCATTGTTGTACAAAAAAATCAAAAACCATACTCCTGCTCGTTCTTTGTATAAAGAGCAATTAATCGATGAAAAAGTATTGTCATCTGAAGAAGCTGACGCTATCCATGCGAAAATTACTGCTTCTTTGAATGATGCATTCAATCGAGATGGTGCAACTCCAAGTGCAAAACCAACTCCTATAGATAAAGACGTTTTTGCAAAGGTAAATACTGCTGTAGCTGAACATCAATTGAAGCATATTACTTCTGTCATTTCAACGATTCCAGATGGCTTCAAACCTCATCCGAAATTGCAAACCTTGATTACAAAACGTGCTTCGATTTTAGACAATGATAAACCGTCTATTGATTGGGCAATTGGCGAGGCATTGGCAATTGGTTCTATGCTTTTAGAAAAAGCACCAGTTCGTTTATGTGGTCAAGATGTACGACGTGGTACGTTTTCTCATCGTCATGCTACTTTGACTGACTTTGAAACAGAAAACGAAATAGTATTGCTAAATAGCATTGATCCAAATCAAGAACATTTTTACATTTACGATAGTCCATTGTCAGAATATGCCGCGATGGGATTCGAATTTGGGTATAGTGTCGTTCGACCAAATGGTTTGACAATATGGGAAGCACAATTTGGTGATTTTGTGAATGGTGCACAAATTATAATTGACCAATTCTTGTCTAGTTCTGAGGCTAAATGGAATCAAACCTCGAATTTGACCCTGTTATTGCCACATGGTTTTGAAGGGCAAGGTCCAGAACACTCTTCAGCTCGTTTAGAACGTTTCTTACAAAACTGTGCAGAAGATAATATGTCCGTTTGTAATTTGACAACACCTGCTCAATATTTCCACGCATTACGTAGGCAAGTAGTAAGAAAATTCAATATGCCTCTTATTATTATGTCTCCGAAAAGTTTGTTACGTCAGCCAATTTCCGTTCTTTCTGAGTTGTCAACAGGTTCATTCCAAGAGATAATTGATGATGCAAATGTAACAAATCCTGAGAACATTACTCGCGTGTTACTTTGTAGTGGAAAAATCTATTATGAATTATTGAATGAGAAGAAACGATTGAATGCTGAAGATGTAGCAATTGTTAGAATTGAACAAATTTATCCGTTTCATGAGGAAATGATGAGAGCAATTCTTGACCGTTATTCAACTGCCACAGAAGTATATCACGTGCAAGAAGAACCGAAAAATCAAGGTTCTTGGTTCTTTATACAACCACGTGTTTCATCGCTTTTGAAAATCCAACAAAAACTTTCTTATGTTGGAAGAAAAGAATCTGCATCACCTGCTACAGGTTCTTCCAAAAAACATGAAGCTGAACAGCGAGCAATCATTGATCAGGCATTTGCGAAAGCATAAGATTCATTTCCTATGAAAAGAAACGATAAAAAGCAGTAAGAAAAACACTTACTGCTTTTTTTATTCGTACCTATCGATACAAATTTACAACTTAGGAAATCCCATGAATAAAAACACTGTCTATATAGTTGACCCAATCCGTACTCCAATAGGAAAATATGGAGGTTCTTTGGCATCATTTCGACCTGATGATATGCTTGGAAGTCTCATTGCGAGTTTAGTTGAACGCAATGTAACAGACGTTTCTGCAATCGATGATGCGATTATTGGGTGTGCAAATCAAGCTGGTGAAGACAATCGTAATATTGCCAGAATGGGAGTACTGTTATCAGGTTTACCGTATACAGTTCCTGGAGTTACGGTCAATAGATTATGTGCATCGTCTATGGAAGCAGTAATACAAGGCTCACGAGCTATTGCAACTGGTGAATATGATGTAGTTATAGTCGGTGGCGTTGAATCAATGAGCAGAGCTCCGTATTCGTTCCCTAAAAATGCGACTGGTGCTGCACTGTTTGGAAATCTTACTGCATTTGACACTGCATTAGGATGGAGATATCCGAATCCTGCGATGGAAAAAATGTTCCCTTTGGAGCCAATGGGTGAAACTGCAGAAAATATCGCAGAACGTTGGAATATTTCACGTGAAGAACAAGACCAATTTGCATTTACTTCCCATCAAAAAACAATCGCTGCTCAAAAAGCAGGATATGCCTCAGAAGAAATTGTCCCAGTAAAAATTGCCTCGAAAAAAGGTGATATGATTATAGATACTGATGAACAACCACGTGCTGACACAACTATCGAAAAGTTGGCTACACTCAAACCTGCCTTTAGAAAAGGTGGAACAGTTACCGCTGGTAATTCCTCATCGCTCAATGATGGTGCAGTTGTGATGATTTTGGCTTCCGAAAAGGGATTAAAATCATTAAAAACGTCACCTATTGCAAAAGTGGTTTCTCACGGAGTAGTTGGAGTAGATCCTCGCATCATGGGAATCGGACCAGTTGATGCAATTCGAATGGCAGTAAGAAAAGCATCATTGAATTTAGATGATATTTCTTTAATAGAATTAAATGAAGCATTTGCAGCACAATCGATAGCATGTATTCGAGAATTAGGTGTCGCCAATGAAATAGTCAATATCAATGGTGGTGCAATTTCTTATGGTCATCCACTTGGAATGAGTGGTGGTCGTATTATTGGTTCATTGGCAAGAAGCCTCAAACGAAATTCACTCCAATACGGTGCAGCATCGCTTTGTATTGGTGTTGGGCAAGGTTTGGCAGTAATTTTAGAAAACGTTTCGTAAAGAAATGAATAAATGTTAATAAAATTAACTATATTGCAGTAAATACTCATAAAAAATCGACGCAATAATGAAAGATTTTCGTATAATTTTAGCATCATTTCTGATTGTAATTAGCACTTGTTTTGTAGCATGTTCTGGCTCTAATGGAGAAGATCAGGATACATTATTGATGAATTCTATCCATAGAGGATTGGATGAAGCAACAGAAAGTTTGAAACGAGCAAACAGTGGAAAAGCAGCTGGAGATGCGTTGCTTACCTATGCAAGAAAAATGGAAGCAATCGCTGAGAATGTTCGAATTTTGGACAAACAATATCCAAAATTAAACAAAACTAAAGAAGTTGAAAGTGAATTTAAAATTTCTTATGAAAAATTTACAAAAGCTTCAGCAGATGCAATTACCAAATACGGTACCGACTTCGAATTTCGTATGGCACAAGATGAATTCAAAAGAATTTGGTCAGAAAAAGTATCCAAAACATTATTATATAACTAATGACACTGATGAAACAATCGTTTACATTAATTATAGTTCTTGCCTTAATTGTCATTGTTGGCTGTGCAAAAGAACCACCAGAAAAATTGCTTATCAATTTAACAAAAAAGACTACGCAGCAACTAACAAACGCCTCAACAGGTAAAGAAGCTGGTGAAGCAATAATTGCTTTTGCCAAGGAGATTTCAATAATCAATAAGCAATATCCATCAGTAAAAGAATCAATTTCAACCAGCGAATATGCGAAAGAATTTGATGTCATTAATACCGAGTTTGTAAAAAGTGTATCGTTAGTTGGAACTAAATTTGGTAACGATAAAGATTTTCAAAAAGCATTAGAAGACTTTTCTACAATTGCACGGTAATTCTACGTAGAAATACGGGAAAATTCATAAAGTATTTATCCAAATTTTTACTTACTTTTTAAATTCGTACATTTGTATTTTACAACGAAAAATAACACCTTATGAAACATTTTCTTCCTATTTTATTAGCTGTCATAGTTTTATCAGTGTCGGCATGTTCTGAAAAGCAAGAACCTACTTCTGAAAAAGCAAAAGCTGATAGTACAGCTAAAGCATCAAAATCACAAGATGAAGGTAAATTGGATGTAACTGATCCTCAAGCACAAAAAGAAATTATCGCTTTCTTCGATGATATGACAGCAGTAATTAAATCTCACACAGTTAAAATGCAAGAGGCGAAATCTGCAAAAGTGGCAGCTGAATGTCTTATAGCAAGTTCTGCTGATATGAAAGCATTTGATGCGAGAGTACAAGGTATTCAAGCAAAATACAAAAATGTTGATAAAATGGATACTTCAAATATTGATGTGAAAACAGCAAATAGAAACTTAGGTGATGCATTGTCGAACTATTTGAAATTGGTTACAGAAGTATCTATCAAACATCAAAATGATCCAATTTTCAAAAAAGCATTAGAACAATTACAAAACGATAACAAACAATAATGTCTACAAGAATCTTACTTTTTCTCTTTATAGTCTTAATTATAACTTCTTGTTCTGAAAAGAACGATAAAGTTCCAGTTTCTGAACAAGGGGGTCAAAATGTTCTTTCTTTACCAAAAGAGGATCAAGAACGGTACAACAAAGAATCTACAACTATTTTAGCGGACTTTACAAAAACACTCAACGATTATTCTACCGCAATGGTGAATGCAAAAACCAGCAAGGAAGCTGTTGATTTGATGCAAAAATCATACGATTCTTTTTTAACGTTTACACCACGTTTTCGGATGATGGACTCTTTGTTTCCTTCAATTACCTCAATGGATTCAACAAATCCTGTAGTAAAGAGTCATCTTGTCGCTTTTCAAGAATCTATGTTCCGCTACAATGAAGCTGTCAACGATCTCCATATTCTCTTTGGAAATGATCCTGAATATAAAAAGATGGTGAAAGAAATGGAAGAAAGAAATAAGAAACCACTCAAATAAGAGTGGTTTTTTTATTCATTAGGAGAAGTTTGTAAATCTTTAATTTGAAGTTTTCTCAGATTTGGAGCATAGAATGCAGTAGCGATAACAATAAGAATTGTCATTGAACCTCCAAAAACTACCGATTGAACTAAGCCCAAAAGTCTAGCAGCAACACCAGATTCAAAAGCTCCTATCTCATTCGATGAACCAATAAACATTGTATTCACTGCTGAGACTCTTCCCATCAAATTCGTGGGTGTCAGTATTTGCAATATGGTTGAACGAATCACAACGGAGACACTATCAAATGCACCAGAAAGAAATAACATAAAAACAGATAAATAAAAGTTTTTCGAAAGTGCAAAAACTACTATTGACACTCCAAATCCTGCGACTGAATACAACAGTTTTTTACCCGAATTATGGTTTGGTGGATAAAAGGCCATAAAAATAGCCATTACGGAAGCACCAATTGCCGGTGCAGCACGTAATATGCCTAATCCCTTTTCTCCTACCATAAGAACAGTATCTGCAAAGGCAGGAAGCATTGCAACAGCTCCACCAAATAGAACAGCAAACATATCCAAAGAAATTGCACTGATGAAAATCTGATTTTTTAAGACAAACCGTAATCCTTCTTTGAGATTATCGCGAATGGACAATGAAGAAGAACTTGGCTCGAATGGTTTTGTTTTGATTAATGACAGACAACTAACAGCGACAATCATCAAGATAATGACTATAAGGTATGAATCTTTAATCCCAATATTCGCCAATGCAATTCCACCAACTATTGGTCCTACAATCGATGCAATTTGCCATACTGTACTACTCCATGCAGCTGCATTTGCATACAAATGACGAGGAACAATTTGAGTACGTAGTGCAATAATAGATGGATTCAAAAATCCTCTTGCTATACCAGAAATAAATATGAAGGTATACATTGTATAGGTAACAGTATTTTTGGGTAGGTCGTACATATACCAAGATAACACCCAAATTCCTGTATACATCGCTATAATACAGCAATAGCTGAGGATACTAATTGTTTTTCGATTTTTTTTATCTGCTAAATACCCTCCATACAATGAAAGTGATATCGCTGGAATTGCTTCTGCGATTCCAATCATACCCAAAACTAAGGGATCTTTGGTGAGAAGGTATAATTGCCATCCCATAATGATATTATTCATTTGGATAGCAATAGTTCCAACAAATCGAGTAATTTGAAAAAACAAAAACTCTTTTATACGCAATGTTGCGTATGCTTCAGATGAAAAATTGAGAATAATTAGTACTTTCGATATTTAACAATGTGAAATCGAAACGAAATGCGTTTATGATTGTTGTTTTTCTTTGAATTTGATTTGCTCTTTTTTGAAGTAATTGAGAATTTCTTTGGGTAAATAGAACATTCCTGCAACCAATAATCGTCCTTTGGATTTTTGAAATGAATTTTCGAGAATTTCTTTCGTCTCGTTTATTCTATTTAATTGCAATAATGACCATGATTGAAGATAGGTCAATTGACTTTTATACATTATATATTGCTTGTATTTTTCCTCTTTATTAATTTTGTCAACTAACTCTAGAGTTTTTTCAAATTCAAATTCCAAACAATGAATCACAGATCGTTGAAACATAAACAATGCTTTGTATTCAACCATTTCGTCACTTTCCAAACTTACTGTTATTGTATCTAAGGAATATTTTGCAATGGTGAATTCTTTTCTTGCTATGAAGATGAAAATGAACAAAAGTAGTTTTTCTAATTCTTCTTTATCACCTTTACCTTCATATTCTATTTTCGTTAACTCATTTATATATTGTTCGGCAGTTTCTATTTCTCCCAACTGAATATAGGTTTTAATTAATTGTATTGTTATAAAATAAAGATTCCGATGTTTTTTCATTTCTGTGAAGTTTTCAATTGATTTTCGATACCAGAATAATGCATCTTTAAATAACCCTTGATTGAATTTATATTCCCCTAATGAAAGATATGCATTTCCTAAATATTCAACCATTCCTAATTTTTCAATTTCACTGACCATTGTAGAAATGATATGTTCAGCAGAGTCAAATTCTCCTAACGTATTTAATGTTTGACCGATATTACCTTGAATCATTACTTTTTCCACATAATGCGTTGAGTCTTTGATAACTTCATAGCCTTTTTGTAGTAACTCTAACGTTTGCTCTAAATACCCATTTTGAAATTTGTTATTAGCTAATGCACTATAAATTCTAGCAATCAATTTTATATCTTTAATTTCTTCTGCAATTGCTAATCCTTTGTAAAGGACAATATCAGATTGGAAATAATTTCTAATTTGACGTAACATTGCACCTTCAATATAATAAGTGCTGCACAAGTATTCTTTAATAAACTCTTTTGTTGCTTTAATATCTGTAATAGAAAGGTCCTGTTGTAATTGCTGTGAAAACAATTGTGCAGTTTCTATCGCTTGTAGGAATTTTCCTTCATCTCGAAGAAGGTAAATTTTGTCTCGGGTATTTAAATAGTCTTTAGAATCCAATGAAATTCTTATGTAAAAATGAAGGATTTAATCTTTGAATTTACAAAAATACTAAAAATATTATAGAATTATAGTAAAGAGTAGCGAACACCAAAAAATATACTGCGAGGTTTGAGAGGACCGTAAGTGAATCCAGCGTCTCTATTGATACCACTATCAAAAACAGGTTGATAACTTTGAAAGATGTTAAATATACCTGCAGAAATTTGGATACCATTAATCGCTTCAAGCGAATATTCCCCTTTTACCATCACATCAAAAAAGTTTTGTGTTTGTAGCAATATGTCCCCATTTTCTTGGTACCATGGAACTGACATAGAACCTGTATAGACTCCAGAAATAGATGTTACAAAGTTTGAAAAGGGTCCAAAATTTAATGAAAAGAATCCATAATTATTTGGAGTACGCAAGTATTGATTTGATGATTGTTGTAACAATGTAATACCTTGACCTGGGATTTCTACTTCACGCTCACTCCAAACCACGGCATCGCTAAAAGTATTTCTTTGTGATGTAAATGATGCTCTCATAGAAAATAATGCACTTATAGTACTGGAAAAATCAACAGTTATTCCTTTAACTACAGAATTATTGCCATTAACTCGTTCAAAAACTTGGTTCCCCATAGGATCCTTTCCTATGTTGTTATAAACAAATACTCCATCTAAACTTGTATAAAAAGCTTCTATTGAGCTTGTAATATTTACATCTTTGGAGGTAAATGTATGTTCAATATTGAATGAATATGATTTTGAACGTTCTTCACGCAAATTAGTGCCGGGTAAATGAATTTGTAAATCTCCATTGACTACTTGAATATGTAAATCCTCATTAAATGCCTGTGGAGCTCTATAACCAGTTGAAAAGTTACCTCTTAATGCAATTGTTGGAGTTGGAGAATATTTTAAACTCATTCTTGGATTTACAATCAAATTGTTGACCATTGAATGTTTGTCAATTCTTACTCCAACTATAGCATCAAGATATGGATAGAACTGAAAGTTATCTTGAAAATAGAGTCCCTGCTGTCGAACAAATTGTTGAAGATTTCTATTGTATCCTAAAGCAATGTCTTTCAATTCTTCATATTGTATTTCAATCCCAGTAGTAATTACATGTTCGCCAAAGTATTTCGTAGAAATTTCTTGAATATAAGTAGTACCTAATAGAAATAAGTTGTTATCAGTTGTTCCATACGCATTTGTATCCTGATTTGCTCCATAATAACTATCTCTATTGACGATGCTCATCCCACTATAGAGACTAACCGTCGATGTTGAGGTAGGTTCGTAATCAAATGAAACGGTACCAAAATGAGTGGACGAAGATATCCATTCTGTTATATCTGCTTGGTGAGGTTCTAATTCAAATTTATTACCACCTCTTCTATCTTCATCAATAAATGAGTATCCTAATTTAATAGTAGATTTTTTCGTTGGTTTTGTGTAGAACTTTGTACCTATAAAATTTTGACGCAAGCGAGCAATTTCTGAAAAACTATCACCATTCATATCAATAGGATCTCGTTGTCGTGACGTTCCGTACAATGTAAAGCCATTTGTAAAATCATCATTCACTAATGTTCCATATAATTGTGAGGTGAGTTCCAATGCTCCATTCCCAAAACTTGTCCCTGTAGTTGAAAACTCTGCAGTATTAGCCAATGGCTCTTTAGTTAGTACATTTATGACTCCTCCTACGGCATTACCTCCGTACATTGAAGATGCACCCCCACGAAGCACTTCAATTGACTCAATCATTGATGAAGGAATTTGTTCTAAACCATAGACTCCACTTACTGTTGAAAATATTGGCTTACTGTCAATAAGTATTTGTGAATACGGTCCTTCTAAACCATTGATACGAATTTGTGTTGTACCACAATTTTGACAATTATTTTCCAACCGTAATCCTTGTTGGAATTGTAATCCTTCAGCTAAGGTAACAGATTGAGTTTGTTCTAATTGTTTTGCATCAATAACAGAAATACGAAGTGGAGATTCTTCTTTTGATGTGGAACTTCTTGTTGCAGTAACAACAATATCTTTTTCAATTGAATGCAACTTCTCAGAAAGAGTAACAATAAGAGTATCATCAACATTCTCGATGAATGTAGTATCAATTGATGCAAATTCTTTTTTCCGAATTGTAAGTTTGGTGAATTGATTATGTTGTGTTGAAATACTCACTATTCCACTAATATCAGTTTTATACTTTCTTTTTTTGTTCACATCAATCACTTCTGCATTTTCTACGGGAAGTGAAGTTTGTAATTCTATAACCTTTATTACTACTGAATGGTCTAAAGCATATAACTCAGTTACCAATAGTAGACAAAGAAGTATAAGTAGAAAGATGCGATTTTTATTACAAGAATGTAAGCGAAGCATTGTTTTTAGTTATGACTAAATTAGTTATGACTAAATTTGACTTATCTCTTTCATAATTATTGTAAAACATTCTTGTAGTGAACGATTGTAGGTACACCATTTACCCAATTGAGAGCCATCATATCAAATCGAAACTCTTTTGCTTTCGTTTTAGTTTTGTACAAAAAGTCTTGTGCAGTTTTTTTCATTTTCATCAATTTACTTTTATTAACGGCAAATTCAGCTGTTCCGAACGAATCCGACCAACGACTTTTTACTTCTATAAATACCAAACATTCACCATCACGAACTATTAAATCTATCTCACCAGCATTACTAAAGTAATTGGCTTGAACGAATTTGTACCCCAATTCTTCGGCGTATAACCTTGCGGTTTGTTCTGCCAATGCTCCTTTTTCTCTGGAATTTTCAAACATAGATATTCATTGCAATATTGTTCATAAAACTCAAAAATAATTAATTTTTCTCTCATAGAACTATTTCTACGTATTTATACGTAATTTCATCCTCATATTCAATGGATTTTAGGATATTTAGACGTATTTCACTCTTTTTGGAGACTAAACAATAGACAATGAAGTAGTTTTTGAGCCGTCAACAACTGTCTAAGTTCTAATAAGAGTAATTTTTAGGCTTGATTATGAAATAAAAATGAATTTTTTATGAATGATTTCGCCGTTTTTCTAAACATTTTTTAAAGGAAAAAACCAAAATAAGTAAGGTTTGAACCGTATTTCTCGTGAGATATCATTCAACTTTGCCGTGAAAAAAAAAGTAATTGTTAAACAAACAAAGGTAAAAACTGATGTTACTTCAGTCATTTACAATTGGCAAACGTATTTTAAAAGCCAGTATATTTTTTGTCGGTGTAATCGTACTACTTTCAATTGGAATATTAGTACAAGCACAAGACATACGATCAACAGATAAACCAACAACGATGTTTCAGGGAGCAAGTAAACCCATTGAAATTCCTGAACCTGAACCTTTAGTCATTGTAGAAGATTTAGAGACTGATTTTAAAGAACAAGGAAAAGCATCTTGGTATGGTGATCAATTTCATGGACGACGTACCGCTAATGGTGAGACATATAATAAATTTGCATATACATCTGCTCACAAATCTTTACCATTTGGTACAATCGTTAAAGTTACTTGTACGAATAAAGACCAATCTACATTAGTTATGGTCAACGATAGAGGTCCGTATGTACGAGGACGCATCATCGATCTTTCGTTTACAGCAGCTAAAGAACTACAAATGTTTCATTCTGGTGTTACTTCTGTAGTATTAGAAGGTTATAAACCTTCACAAATTGAAAATGACGTTGATGGTAAAACTCTTGCATTTTCTACAAATTTTGACGCATTTCGTGTTCCTGAGAATGAAGGAACTACATTGAAAACGTTCAAAAACTTTACAGATGCAATGTTCTATTTTAGAGAACTTATTGCAAATGACACTCGAGATGCCTATTTAGTAGTCGGTGTCGATAAAGAAAATTCTAAAAAAGTAAAAAACAAATTACGTCCACAATTCACGTACAAAATTGTTTCTCTTCAAGAAACTGATACCAGAATTTCAATGGAAAAACCTATGAAATCGTATCAAACAACCTATTAAGATTTGTTTTTTTAGAAATAAAAAAGGGAACATTCATCGAATGTTCCCTTTTTTTGTACCATTCGTACTTGATTACTTTCTTATAAAGGTATATTTCAATCCACCTTGTTCGAATTTCATCTCGTTTTTTTGTGGTTCAAATTCCAAAGTAATTCTTGCTGGTAGGAATTCAAATTTTGTTTCTGTTAATGCATCCAAAGGAAATTCATCCTGTCCAGTAGCTTGAGCAAATAACTTTCCTTTTTTTACCATTACTTTTAAGGTTAGAGGTACTTTTTTTGAAGTATATTCACCTTCATAAGTTTTCAAAATACTCTCAGCAACTTCCATAGTCTCAAAGTTTGGATAGACAACTCCTCGTTTATAAATTTGAGAAAGAACAAAAATGACTATATCATTGACTGGATAAGCAACAGCATTAGCTATGTAACTAACTGAAAATCCTGTTTCCGTATCATATGCAACCATAGATTGAAAATTATCTATGCCTCCAGTATGCCCAAACAACCATGAATTGTCAAATGGGTATCGAAAAATCCCTCGACCGTAATTTTCTACTAATTCTACCATTTTATCCAAAGATTCTTTTTTAAGCAATTTATTGTGAAATAATGCATCAATAAATTTTGTAACATCTTCTGGAGTTGATACGATTGAACCAGCAGAATAGGCAACCGAAGGATGAGTTTCCGTTGTTTTGTTGTATTCAGTATTCAAAAAAATATAGGATTGAGCCTCATTTTCAGATTCTTTGACACCTTTTCCTAAATACGTACGTTTAAGATCAATTTTCTCGCAAATAGAAGTTTTAATCAAATCAGCATACGATTTTTTTGTGATGTCTTCAGCTATAAACCCCAAAATCATATAATTTGCATTACTATAAGCAGCCTTTTCATTAGGCTCAAAGTCTACTCCTTTTTTTGTAATTATCTCTAAAATTTCCTTTTTAGATTTTGATGCTTGCATGTAGAATTGATAATCAGCATCGTCTGTATAGTTATGAATCCCACTTCGATGATTAAGCAAATGAGAAATTGTTATAGATTTAGCATTCTTAATTGTAGGATAAAACGTAGAAAGTGGTGTTTCAAGGGTCAATTTTCCTTGTTCAATCAATTGAAAAATCAATACAGAAGTGAACATTTTGGTGATAGAACCTATCCTGTAACCTGTTTCCGAATTTGCTTTTTTTTGAACTGAACTATTTACTGAAGAAAACCCCATAGAATTCGAATACAGCAATTTGCCATCTTTTCGAATCGCAATACTACCCATTCCTTTATTATGCTTTGTAATAAGTTTAAACAAACTATCAATCGGAGTAAAATCATATACTTCTGAATATGATGGCTGAGTAAGGGCAATTAAGACACAAAGAAACAGTAAACCTGAAAATATATGTTGAATCATAAATACTCTCTAGAAATTAAAAAATCGAAACTAAACTGAATTTTCTACACGAATCATTGTGAAATTCATTGAAACAACACTACAAATCGAAATAAAAGTGTATTTTTGTAAAAATAAACCCACTTAGGTATGCAACAAACAATTCAACATAGACATTTACAGTGGACAACACTCCTATTTTATTTAGGTTGTACACTCTTTATTGGAGCAACAATTTTTTTTGGGTTTGGTGTAGCACCTACATTATTTCAGACTATTCCCTCTCGTGATATTGCTGGATTAGTGAATAGAACCATATTGAACAAACTTATACTTACTCAAGCGGTTGGACTTTCCATTACACTACTTGGTTTGTTAATGTCACTTCGATATTTTTCGACATTTTGGCATCAATTTGTTCACGTTTTATTTGTCCTTACTGCTGTTGTCTTCATCATTTATGCTTTTGGAATCAATTCCCAAATGCAAGATTTAGTTGCTAAAATCCATAGTTTTGATTTCCCCAAACAAAATGATATTCCCTTAATAGAACTGTTTAGAACCTATCACAAATGGTATTCTGCATTAGTATCTGTGTCATTATTCACTGCATTAGCGACCTTTGTTTGGCAAACATTCAACCTTACTCAATTAGCGTCAAAAACCGTTATAAACAAACCATAACGTAGAATAAGTCCGATAATCTGCCAAAATTTTCGTATTTTTGAAAATATTCCCATTCTATTCATATTATATTGGAACATAAGAGTGAAGAAACTAAGTATTATTTTCTTAACACTGATGATGCTCGGTATGTCACAAATGGCATATCAATGTGCCTCACCAGAAATGACGACTGCTAAGATTGCTATTAACCGTAAAGACTACAAAGCTGCGGAAGAATCATTACAAAAAGAGTTAGCTAAAAACGCCATGAATGGTGAAGCTTGGTTACTACTTTCTCAAGCTATGATGGGCATGCAACCTCCGAAGACGTTGGAAGCTGTTGATGCACTTTCTAATGCAAACAAACATCTTAAAGACCCGAAACTTAAACAAGAAGCTGCTTTCCTTACTATCAATGGGTGGGTAGGTTTTTACAATTCTGCTGTTGAAGGATTGAATAAATATTATGATTCTGATGGTGCTGATGAAAAATCCATTGCTCAAGCAGAACAATTAATGGTTGCAGCTCAAAAACTTCGACCAGACAAAATTGAAAATGAAAATCTTTTAGCTAAAATCTACAAAGCAAAAAAAGACACTGCCAAAATTATTGAGATATCAAACGTAATTTCTCAATCACAAAGTAGTGCCGTTGCATTTGCAAAAAAGAATAAAATCTTCCTTGGTCAAGATAGAAATACTGCATTAAATGCGATCAACAAACCAGTTGTTAAAAATGCAGGAAGCAAATTCACCAGTGGCGATTCCTCAATTACTGATAAAATCCAAATCGATACAACGAACGTTTATTTATTTTCTTCTTCAAAATCAGGTAAAAGCTTCAATGTTGATGGTTGGAGAACTTTGACTCCTGCTTCTTGGACTGAAGATGATAAAATGATGTTTTCTCAATTAACTGTTGAGCCATATTACACCTTAGCAGAAATTTATATGGCTGAGAAAAAATATGATTTGGTAGCGAAAAATCTTGACATTTTAGACATTCTTAAACCAAATGACCAATTTGTTTCTGGAATGAGAATCCAAATGTACCAAGAACAAGGTAAGGTTGATCAAGCAATTACAGAATTGAAACAATTGGTTGCTGATGAGCCAGAAAACGTTATTGCTCGTATGAATTTGGGTATGCTTTATGGCGATGAAAAAATTGCTAACTATGACGGTGCAATTGAACAATATGAAACCGTCATCAAAATGAAACCTGATATTGCAGATGCATACTACAATCTTGCAGCAGTTTGTAAATCAAAAGCCAAAATCTTACAAGATGAAGAAAATGCAAAAGCTGATAAAGACAAAAAGTACAAACACGATATTAATAGCTACAAACCATTGCTTATGAAAGCTGCAAATGCTTTTGAGCAATATTCTAAAATCCCTGGTAAAGACAATGATTTTGTCATCTACGAACAACTTGTCAATATCTACGATGTAATGAATGAAAAAGAGAAATTGAAAGTCATCGTTACAAAGTTAGAAAAAATGAGTGAAGAATTTGGTTCAAAAGCTGAATATCACGAAGTATTAGGTACAGTCTATGCTCGTTTGAATGAAAAGAAAAAGGCTGAAGATTCTTTCAACAAAGCTGATTCAATTCGCAAAAACGGTCGATAATCAACATATAAATCATATTACCAAAAAAAGCAAGGTTGCCAAAAGAGCCTTGCTTTTTTTATGGAATATAGAATGAATAAACATACAAAAAAACTCCCACTCCCCCACGAGGGAGAGGGTTGGGGTGAGGGGGCATTCTGCACAAATGGGCGTTTGCAATACGCCCCTACAAAAATAATTCTCCTCACTTGGAGTGGCGTCACGCAGTAGCGGGGTTGCTCTTCTGACCACGGAGTGGTCACATATTTATAGAAACACATTCCACCTACCAATATATCTCCCTCGCCCCATTCGTAGAGACGT
>JAEUSM010000005.1 GCA_016788785.1 Candidatus Kapaibacterium sp. | reverse complement strand
ACGTCTCTACGAATGGGGCGAGGGAGATATATTGGTAGGTGGAATGTGTTTCTATAAATATGTGACCACTCCGTGGTCAGAAGAGCAACCCCGCTACTGCGTGACGCCACTCCAAGTGAGGAGAATTATTTTTGTAGGGGCATATTGCATACACCCATTTGTGCAGAATGCCCCCTCACCCCGACCCTCTCCCTTGTTGAGGAGAGGGAGTTGTGTTTTTGGGGGACACGTTCTATAAATATGTGACCACTCTGTGGTCAAAACGAGGAAGCCACCCCGCCATAGGTGGGGAATTTGATGTTGCTAAACAAAAAAAGCCCCAAATTGGGGCTTTAAAATAGAAAAGGAGATGTTTTAAGTTTTTAGCTGAGAGCTTCGGTAACGCGTTTTGCGGCGTTTGCCAATGTGTCGGCTACTAAGAATTTCATTCCTGAGTTTTTGAGAATTTCACGAGCTTCAACAGCGTTTGTTCCTTCTAAACGAACAATCACTGGTACGTTTACGGTTACTTTTTGTAATGCTTGTAAGATACCATTTGCAACACGATCGCAACGAACAATACCACCAAAAATATTGATAAGTACTGCTTTTACGTTAGGATCAGAGGTCATAATACGGAATGCGTTAGAAATTCTTTCTACATTTGCTCCACCACCAACGTCCAAAAAGTTTGCAGGGCTACCACCTGAAAGTTGGATGATATCCATAGTTGCCATCGCAAGTCCAGCACCATTCACCATACAACCAACGTTTCCATCTAATTTGATGTAGTTAAGGTCAAATTTTGATGCTTCAACTTCTAATGGATCTTCTTCTTCGATGTCACGAAGCAATGCTAATTTGGGATGACGAAACATAGCATTGTCGTCGATAGAAACTTTTGCATCAAGCACTATCCATTTTTGGTCTTTAGTGATGATTAGTGGATTTACTTCTAACATAGAACAATCCAAATCTTCGTATGCAGTGTAAAGCTTTGGTAAAAATGCAACAAAGTTTTTGTATGCATCACCAGAAAGTCCAAGTCCAAACGCTAAATTACGCGCTTGAAATTCTGTAAAGCCAACAGCTGGGTCAATATATTCTGTAATAAGTTTTTCTGGAGTTTCTTCCGCTACTTTTTCGATTTCAACACCACCTTCAGTTGATACTAAAATGATGTTTTTTGAAGTAGCTCTATCCAAAAGAATGGATAGGTAATATTCTTTTTCAATTGCAGCACCTTCTTCGATTAACATTCTGCGAACAATTTTGCCTTCTTCACCAGTTTGAAGAGTTACAAGTTTGTTACCCATTGTTTTTTTCGCAATTTGGTACGCTTTATCTGCAACATTGCCACCAGTAACAACATTAACTCCACGCAAAGGTTTTCCGTCAATATCAATTTGTTGGTTAGTTGCTACATCATATACAATGCCTTTTCCACGTCCACCAGCATGAATTTGAGATTTCAATACAATAGTATTGATACCATTAGAAATAAAATCATGATACGCAAAATGACCCGCTTCTTCTGCTGAGAAAACTGGTTTATTGCGAAGTACAGGTACTCCGTATGTTTCTAAAAGGCTTTTGGCTTGGTATTCGTGAATATTCATTGGTATGAATCTTTCATTTAGTAAGTAAATTTTTTCGTTACAAGTTACAAAAATACAAAATCTTTATCAATACACCAATTTATCAAGCGTTTGAATGTTCGGTTTTGGCTATATTACCAATTGTTTGCATTCTTTTCTACCTTTTTATCAATGAGAATTCTTCATATCGCTCCCGAAAATTTTGCCGGTATTCCAATCCGATTAGTGAAAGCTGAAAGGAATTTGAGACATGATTCTCGTTTGATAACAATGATGAAAAGCCCTCAAGGTTATGAAGAGGATATTTGCTTGGAGTTACCACTGTTACGAAATTCGTTCTTCCCAACATTCCGCTCAATATTTTCTTCTACAACTGTTATTGATTCTGCAAAAAGAAAAATCAGTAAGCGGTATTCGTGGAAACCATCAACTCCATTTCATACATTGTTTCATCAATGTCGTGATTTTTTATGGGAGGCAAAGGTCAAATCAACGGTGGATCAATTGGGAGGATTAGATTCTTTTGATGTGATTATTGCCGATGGTGGACATGATTTGTTCAAATTACAAGAGTATATATCTACATCAAAAACACCTTTGTTTAGCATTTATTACGGTTCAGATTTTCGAACACGTGGAGTGTTCGAACATATTCATTCCAAATCCAAGGCAAATTTTACGTTTGAATATGATCATATATTAATTGACCCATCGATGGATTTTTTATATTTTCCCTATGATAAACCGTTGGAAATCTCTTTGCATGAAGAAAAAAACGAGTTTATCATCTCACATTCACCGACAAATAGAAAAGCAAAAGGAACTGACAGAATTCTGGAGGTTTTATACCAACTTGCAAGTGAATTTACCTTTCGAATCGATTTGATTGAAGGAGTGTCTCATCAGGAATCTTTACGTCGTAAGGCTCAATCTTCGTTGTTTATAGATCAAATTGGAGAATTGGGGTATGGAGTGAGTTCGCTGGAGGCATTGTCTTTGGGAGTCCCTACTGCAGTTGAGTTATTGCCAGATTTTGAAAAGCACTTGGGGAAACATCCATTCTATGTTCTTCATAGCAATACTTTGTTTAATGATATTCGTAAGACGTTGCACTCGATACAAAAGAACGAATATAACCCACAAATGGGAATACAATGGGTAAAAGACATTCATTCTACTACAAAAATAGTTGAACGATATTTAGCAAAGATTAACGACGTACTCTATCTTTAAAATACGAATCAATTTCGGCAAAACGTTTGTATGCTTTTGATTTTTCTTCGTCTGTGAAGGACAACTCAATATCAAAATAGGCAGTTCTTGTAAGTTCTTTCAATTGCGTACGAATATTCAAATTTCGAACATAGCCGTGGTATTTTTTACAAATCAAAAACCATGCAAAACCCTCAATAATGTTTTTACCAACACCTTCTCCACGGTAATACATTCCACCTAAATTATTGGCAGCAATTATCTCTCCATGTTCAGCGGCAGTTTTATACCATTTGAATGCTTCGTTAACGTTTTTATTGGTACCTCTTCCCCAAAAATAGGCATTTCCTAACTCCAATTGAGCAACCGCATCTCCTCGATACGCCTGCAGTTTCAAAATTGAAACAGGTATATATAATTGGGCGAATGAATAATGTGTACTTAGAATAAAAAACGTACAAACAACTAACGAAAATACAATGAATTTATGCATAATTTTAGGAAGAGAACCACTGGTTAAGAACAGAAACTGCTAATTTATTTTCAGGACTAAAACTTCCTTTTTGTATTGATTCTTCTTGTGGCATTGCATCCCAATACCAAAAGAAAATTCCATCACACAAAGTACTTTTTCCTAATGATTCTATAATATAGGTATAATATAATTCTTGAATTCCTTCGTGAGGAAACCGTTTACTGGTTGTTACATCACGTTCAATCTGAGGCTCTAACTCTGCACCCAATTGTGATTGCAACCCAGTTTGCATTATCAAATACTTTTTTCGATTTAAACGATATTGCTCTTCCAAAAAGCTCCGAATGGAATTTAATCTGTTCGTTTCCGAACCCCAAAAGGTTCCATGAGTTTGTCCATTAGAAGTCAACACAGGAAACGCATTGAATCCGATATAGTCAGTAGATGAAAATAAAGGACACCACAACAACTCTGGTTCGCCGTTTTTGTACCCTTCTAATCCCTGCCAACTTGCAGAGTACACAACTTTTTTTGAAAATTTTGTACGTACTTCAGCGATGAGCGATTTCCACTCTTGAGCAGTTTCATCATTGACAGCAGAGGATAATTCATTTCCAATACAGAAAATGGAAACTCCATTCACCTCTGCAAAAGCAGCATAATCAATAAGTATTTTTTTGTACGAATTAAACCAAGTCTGCGAAAAAGGAATATTTCGAGTGCTACCACCATTATACAAACGTAACAATGGATTCAGCACAATATTCATACCAAGAGACTTCGCATTTGAAATCGCCGTTCGAAGATCGTTGTCAGTTGAAGTTCGAGGAATTTGTTCGTTTGTTAGTGGATTGATGCCAGTTGTATTTGCTTCGATGGTTGTTGAATTTTCGTTTTCTTGGTACATATAAAACGACAGAACAACAGTATTTGAATGTGTTTGCTGTTTCATTGCACTAATTCTATTGGCTTGTACAGCAGTAGTGAAATCGTTCGAATCTTTTGCAAGGAGCGTAAGCCCTTTGTAGCTTGGCACATGTGGTGGATAACCGTAAAATTGTTCTTCGGCACACGACACCATCGTGACCAACACCGCAAAACAACATAGTACCTTAAACAACACACACTTTCTCATTTACGCCGTTGACGTTACAAAACCTTAATTATTTATGAAGTAATGTTAATAAAAGAAAAAGCAGCCACTCCAATTCACCCTCCATAAAAATACTATTTACACTTGCATCGTCGTTGGTAGTTCGTTGTGATGGTGTGGTATTTTTGCATAAAATGGTAAATGAATGTCTGAAGTGTTGACGTTTCGAGGTGAGAATCTCCAAAAAAAATATAAAGCTCGAACGGTGGTTAAAAGTGTGTCCATTGAGGTCAAACAAGGGGAAGTTGTTGGGCTTTTGGGACCGAATGGTGCTGGGAAAACAACGACGTTTTATATGATGGTGGGTTTGGTATCGCCCAATGATGGGAAGGTGTTTTTGGATGAGAAGGAAATTACTTCTCGAGCGATGTACCAAAGAGCTAAAATGGGGATTTCCTATTTGCCTCAAGAGCCGTCTATTTTTCGAAAAATGTCTGTTGAAGATAATATTATGGCGATTTTGGAATTGCAACCTCTCAAGCGTTCAGAACGAAAAGAACGTTTGGAGCATTTGTTGGAAGATTTTCGCATTACCCACATTCGCAAAAGTAAGGGCTATATGCTTTCTGGTGGTGAACGTCGTCGGTGTGAAATTGCTCGGACATTAGCTTCTAATCCCAAATTTGTGTTGCTTGATGAACCTTTCGCTGGAATCGACCCTATTGCTGTTGAAGACATTATGAAAATTATTATTTCCTTGAAAAATCGTGGGATTGGAGTTCTTATCACAGACCACAATGTCCACGAAACATTGACCATCACTGATCGTTCGTATATATTAATAGATGGAAATATATTTGCGTCTGGTACTGCTGAAGAAATAGCAGATAATGATGATGTTAAGCGTTTGTACCTTGGGCAAAACTTCACGTTAGAACGGTATGTTGGGTAACGAGATAGAATCAGAATACAAAGGGCTGCCTGTCGTTTATCCACAATCAATTGAGGAATGGAGAAATTGGTTGGAGCAATATCACAATTCCGTAAAAAGTATTTGGGTGTTAATGTTTAAAAAGTCTACAGGAATTCCCAGCATCACCTACAACGAAGCCTTGGACGAGGCACTTTGTTTTGGGTGGATAGACAGCAAATCTAACAAAAGAGATGATCACAGCTTTTATCAAATTTTTTCACCACGTAACCCAAAAAGCAATTGGTCACGAGTCAACAAAAATAAAATAGCAGTATTAGAAGAGCAAGGGAAAATGGCACCAAAAGGTCGAGAGATGGTCGAACTTGCTATACGAACTGGGACGTGGGATGCTCTAGATTTAGTAGAAGATTTAGTGATTCCACTGGAAATGCAACAACTATATAGTCAGTTTCCTAACGCACAATCCTATTTTGAAGCTTTTCCACGATCCGTCAAACGGGGAATTTTAGAGTGGATTTATTCTGCAAAGACTCAAGAAACAAAGTTAAAGCGAATACAAAATACTGTCGAATTAGCCGAACAAAACATTCGAGCTAATCAATACAATCCAAAATAAATTCTACTTTTTTACAAATATTTTAAGTTATCACAATATTCTAACGTATGTTTACGTTATATATCAAAAGGAGTTACAAAATGTTTGCAAAAACTATCGATTTTACGGAAAAGCAACAACGGATGGCAACGTTCGGAAAGGTGTTATCACACCCAGCAAGAATAGCCATCATCGAATTTTTATCGAAACAGCAAGGATGTATCGTTGGAGATATTGCCAAAGAATTTCCGTTTTTAAGTAGAACAACTGTTTCGCAACATTTGCAGGAACTGAAGAATATTGGTATCATCCAAGGAGATATTCAAGGTGTTACTATTTGTTATTGCCTCAATCCAACAATCCTTACTGAAATGAAGGAACTGTTTTCTCAATTGTTTACAGACGTTCTCTCTTCAAATTGTCAATGTTAATACTTTCTATACTTATGAAAAATTTACTATTCTTTTTACTACTTGTTTTGGTAGGTACGATTCGTATGAATGCTGAAGAAAACGTCATTCGAGATTATTGTAATGACAGAATTACAGAGTTCGATAAAATCCCACAAGAACGAAAATTGATTTTGCAAGAGATTCGTTCGTTTGTGGCACAATCTATGGTGCAAAAAGACAAGTGTCAATTACTTTTTGTGTGCACACATAATTCAAGAAGAAGTCAACTTGCCCAAGTATGGGCAAAAATAGCATCGGAATATTATGGAGTAAAACAAGAATTACTGCAAACATATTCTGGTGGAACAGAAGTAACAGCGTGTAATGAGCGAACAATCAAAGCACTATCTCGAGTTGGGTTCTCGGTAGTCTCTGATGGTTCTGCTACAAACCCACAGTATACGCTGAATACTTTAAACAATACTCCATTGCAGTTATTCTCGAAAAAGTACAATTCGGAATCTAATCCAATCAAAGGATTTGCAGCAGTGATGGTATGCTCTCAAGCAGACGAAACGTGTCCATTTATCAGCGGTTGCGAAAAACGTATTTCTCTTGGATACGTTGATCCAAAACGTTCTGATGGGACAGCAGATGAGGCTGCGACCTATGACGAAACGTCAAAAGAAATTGCCCGAGAAATGCTCTATGTATTTTCGGGTTTGGCTCCACAAAATTAGAAAGAAAAACAATGATAACGACAGAAACAGATATAAAACAATTAGTCAAAGACAAATATTCAGAAATAGCTGAACAGTCGAAAGAAGCAAATGCAGCGTCATGTTGCGGTGTTGGCGGATGTGCAACCGTTGATTATGCCGTTTTTGCTGAAGAATACAAGGACTTGAAGGGTTACAATCCCGAAGCAGATTTGGGGTTGGGATGCGGATTACCAACAGAATTTGCTCAAATTAAGGAAGGCGATACCGTCGTTGACCTCGGTTCTGGTGCAGGAAACGATTGCTTCGTTGCAAGAGCAATTGTTGGTGAAAAAGGTAAAATAATTGGTGTTGATATGACCGAAACGATGATTGAAAAAGCTCGAGTAAATGCAGAAAAATTGGGCTTTAATAATGTCGAATTTCGACTTGGCGATATTGAACGGTTGCCAATCACAGCCAATGTTGTGGATGTGGTTGTTAGCAATTGTGTTGTGAACTTAGTCCCGAACAAAAAAGCCGTGATGCAAGAAGTGTACAGAGTTCTCAAACCAAATGGTCATTTCAGCATTTCGGATGTTGTCTTACGTGGGAACTTACCAAACGCACTAAAAAATGACGCCGAAATGTATGCAGGTTGTGTGGCAGGTGCAATTCAATTGGAAGAGTATTTGCAAATCATCTCCCAAGTGGGATTTAGTAATATCACCGTTCAAAAGGACAGAAAAATTACTCTTCCACAAGAGATTTTATCAAACTACAATCTTCAAGAACTTCCAGCTGATTCAGGTATTTATTCGGTTACCGTTTACGCAGAAAAAACTGCTTGCGAACCCAACAGTGGCTGTTGCTAAGAAAATTGCAATGATAAAATACGAAAGCCACCTTCGGGTGGTTTTTTTTATGAAGAAATATGAGTTTTTAATCATGAAACTAAATTGTTTACTTTTGTATAATCGAATAGCACTCTTTTAAAAATTGGAAAAGATTAGCTTTTTTTGGTAATTGGAATTTCCTACGAATCCTTCTCAAATACTCTTCAATAGTTTTTGATTCTTTGCTGAATAAATCTGCAATTGCATATATATCTAATCCAGAAACTAATGCCATACAAACTTTTATTTCAGTTTTTGAAATTGTTGGAGCAAATTTTAAAAAAATGGAATTGAAGTTTGGAAATAATTCTAAAAATGAATTTTCAAAATTTGAGATTGACCACTCTTTTTCAAATTCTCTTTTCACTTTTGATACTTCTTTTTGAGCTTCATTCAAAGATAGCTTTTCTGGTTGAGATAAGTATGTGTAAGAGATCCGAATTAATGAATCAAATCGCTTTTTTAAAATTCTTTTTTGCTTTAACTCAAACATTATTCGCTCTCTAAACGCCTCTAATTTAGCATTCAATTGAATACTTTTTTCAACTTCTAATTGAAGCTTCTTTTCTAATTTTCGTTCTTGCAAATTGTTGTTCCTAATTTCTTCAAATGCAACAGTGTGTAAAGTAGGAATTTTATTAAGAAAGTTAATTGCGTGAACATATTCACCGTGGAAAACGAAAAAATTAGCAGTTTCTTTGTAATAGTTTATATGACTTGATTCTTCAAAGCCATAGAGACCTTCATATTCAATTTTTAACTTTTCATAGTTTAAAGCCCATTTTATAGTATGTTGAATATCATTATTTTTAAGGTAGTATTTACACAGTAATTCATTGAAATTTAAATGAATATTTATCTTTTCAGAAACAAGTATATTGAGTTTACTGTACAATTCCTCCATATAATTTGCTTTTTCAATTGTCGCTGTATTTGTTTGAATTTCATATCTAAATTGTAGCAATTGAAATGTAACAGCTGCAACATCTTTAAAACCTTGATTTATGTGAGGGTGCATATACGCTACTTCAAAAAGTTCTAAATATATTTTTGCTACATCAGTTTTCTCAACAACGATATGAAAGGTTATTAAATCTGTAAGAAGGGAAATATAAATATCAATTACTTCTTCATTCCAGTCTAATTTTGGACTGTTAAATTGAATACATTGAAGTATCTCGTTTGATTGACTATTGAATGAAGTAATATTTGAATTATGCATACAAACATAATAAAGCATTTGGAGATAGTTGAAAGTAATTTTCAACTCATAAATTGACATAGATGTTTTTGTTAAGTCGATAACAGATTCAACTTCCAAGAGATTAGTTTGAGCGAAATTTAGCTGAGATAAGAATAGATAGTTTCTTATATTGAACAATGTACACTCTGTTGCAAAATCAATCTTGCTTAATGATGTATATAGAAATGTTGCCATTTCTGTATAACGTGCAGATTCTTGAAACATCAAATAGTTCTGAACAGTTTTTGCATATTCGAAGCAAAAATGTGCCTTGCTTTCAAGTGGTAAGTCACTATTTTCTGAAAGTTCAATTCCTATTTTAGCAATCTCAATTCCATTTTTATCTGATTTGTGAGAATATAATCTTGAAACTATATTTAGATATTCACATATTTCCTCAATTAGGTTAAGTGTGTTTAGTTTTTCAAACTCTTCTTGTGTTAAAAGTTGATTTAATTGATTATTATAAACAGCTAACTTCTGATTCATATTAACATAAAAGGTACGTAAAATTACAAAGATAGTATAAAATTCTAATTTCACTGCAATAGAATTTCACCTATAAATATGTGGGGTTTTTGTGGGGTAAATGAAAGGTTTTCTGTAGTAATTTTGTGATAGTTTATTTAATTATCATAGGAAATATATGATCACGATCTTACAAAAACTTTTTGTAATTACTCTCTGTTGTTCTATCTTACTATTGACAAGTTGTGCCACAATTGTAAAAGGTTCAACTGACACAATTAAGATAACTTCAATTCCACCAGGAGCAAAAGTGCTGAATGAAAGTGGTGAAGAAATTGGAGTTACACCTTGTGAAGTAAAACTTACGAGTAAAAGAGCACATAAACTTTCAATTGCTTCATCAGGGTATGCATCACGAACAGTTAATATTGAAAATAACTTCTCTATTGGTTATACGATTGGTAATATATTCTCATTTTCTTTGCTTGGAATTTTAGTAGATGTAGCAAGTGGGTCTATATATAATTTGCAACCAGATGAAGTTAATGTTACATTAAGCAAAAAGTAACCATAAACAAAAAAGTATAACTTAAAAAAGCCACCTTCGGGTGGTTTTTTTGTTTATCGATACAAATGTGTGGTTTTAGTGGGGTGAATCAAATTTCTATAATATCTAAATTTGTAGAAATATTTTGAAAACTAATTTAGAATTATGAAAACACTCATTCTCTTATTATTACTCGTGTCGACAACAAATGTATTTTCTCAAGGAAAATACATTAACAAAAAAGAATATGATCAACTTATGAAACGATTTGAAGGAGAAACAAAAGCAAATAGAGATTTAGTTATAAACGCATTTTGGGAATGGATTAATACTCAAAATTATTTTACTAGTGAAGGTCTATTAGAAGGTGATCCAGATGTTTATGATATCGATGGCAAATTGAATGCGTCACTTTTTTATCTGGGAGTTTTACCCAAGTACAATGTGTCAATAATTGAAAAATTTGATGAATCAAAACAAAGAACGCGTTATAATCAAGATACAGTAATAATTACTGATTATTTGGGTAAAGCTACTGAAAGAAAAGAAGTAACTACGGATTTAAATGGTGAAAAAATAAAAGGGGTGAAATTTGTTGAAGTTGAAAAAATTTGCAGAAAAAGATTCGATATTACATTTGAAACTTTTGTGAATAAAAAGAAGAGAACTTATTTTAAGATAATCGTATCTTGCAATTATGATGCATTTGAAATAGGAAAAACTACACCTGAAATGCAGGAATATTCAAAAACATATCTACCAACAGCATATTCATTTGATATTATCAAAGAAATTCAAGATTATATATATAAAAAAGTAGGAAAATAGAAAAACTAACCTTCACAATTTAATACATCTAACCCTCAATAAAAGGCGAAAGTTTTCTTTCGCCTTTGTTATTTAGTAAAAAGAAGTAAATATGCTTTGAGGTTGGCTCGTTGTTCTAACTGCAATTTTCTGCGGATACGGCGGATGTATTCTTCTATGGTTTTGACTTCTATGTGGAAAAAATTTGCAATTTGTTGGTTTGTGAGGTTTAATAGAACTGCCATACAAACATACATATCAGTTTTGGTAATCGAAGGATGTTTTTGAATGAAATTTGAGCTAAACAATGGATAGATAGTAGAAAAATCATGTTCAAACTTATTCACATCGTTTGTTTCTTGTTGTACATCATTAAATTTTTTGACTTGTTTGAGCAGTTGATGTTGTTTCTTTTCTGGAAAATCAACTAACGATGAATGAATCGTTTTGGAAAATTCTTGTAGTAATTGTTGCAATGTTAGTGAACTATCAATTTGAGTAAGTAATTGCTGTTTGATTGTCTCAATTTGAAGTTCCAATTGCATTGCTTGTTCTTTTTCCTTTTGCAAATACTTCCACAACTTCATTTCTTCGTAGCGGAAATTATCTGCTTTTTCGATAGCCTCTTTGTGCAATTTCGTATTGATTTCCATATATGTTTGAGCTAACGAAGTATCGCCATGTTTACTAAAAAACTGAATTGCACTGTTATAAAAATCAATGTAACCGGTTTCTTCTGGAACAAAGTACTTTTTAGATTTAATCTTTTGTTTCTCAAATCTTTTAAACCACTTTTTACCAGCACTATAGTTGTTAATGGTAAAGTAATATTCACAAAGTAAAATAGAGATATTTAGTTTTTGATTGAAAAATTCAAAATAAGTTTCATCAAGAGTATCAAACAAAGCTATGATTTGATTCTCTTTGTTCTTTTGTACGTTCCCAACTCTCAAGTTCAAATCAAATTCCGAAATGACTAAATCATTTTGTGCAAATTCTTTTGTTTGTGAGATCGTATTTGGATGCACAATGACGTAAGGTAATTCGCACCAAATGGTGTATGCTAACCAGTATTTTCCTATCAATATAAATCCATCAACAGTGCTTTGAAGTAATAAATAATAAACTGCCAAAAGATCATAGTTCCAAGTTTTATCACAAGTATACTCATGAAAGAAATTATATATCTTTTCAGTGTATTGAATAAAAGCTTTTCTTGAAGCAGTTCCAAGATGAACATAATTCACGGCTTTAAAGTATTTGCAAAGCAAACGGATAGATTCTAAATCCGTTTTTTGAGGTGAAAGATTAATATCCTCCTCAACCAAATGTAAAAATTGTTGTGCTTCAGCAAACTTTGAAAGATAAATACAGTTTATCGCTAAATGTACATTAAGGTTTTGAACAGATGTAACATCGTCAATTACCGTGAACAGCTCTTTTGACTGTAAAAACAGTTCTTCAGCTTTTTCAAGGTCAATCAAATTCTGACTAAACAACGCCGACTTATATAAATAGGTTGCTTTTTGTTCGATGGAGAAACTATTATGAGTAGAGAAACAAATCAATAAGTTGACCAACGGAATTTTATCGTGAGGTTTAATGTTATCGCCAATATTTAGCAGCTGAATGATCTTCTCACAAAAAGATTTTGCATCACATAAAAGTAACAATTGTTGCTGAATTTCTTCGGGCAATTGCAATAATTCATTCTGAATTTTTAAGTTTTGTAATTCTTCCATCTACAAATATAGTTCAAACCATTCTAAAATTACTCTTCAAGTGGAACTAAGGATACAGTGAGTGCGAAATGTGTGGTTTTTGTGGGGTATGATAATTCTGCTTTATAAATAGATTTGTCAAACAATTTTTGTAATTTAGATGTATTCTGAGATATTCTTGGATATAATATCTATTCGTAAGGACAACCAATGAATCAATTTCTATTCCGTTGTAAAGTGCTGTTTTTGGCACTTTTCGTTAGCACGTTTGCAGTGTTTGCAAAGCCAGTGAGCAAGGACATTGCACAAAAAGTGTGTGCAAATCACTTTAGTACTGTGACAAATTCTCCTTCAAACTTTTTTTCTTTTACCAGTGATGTATCACTAATTTTAGAGAAAAAAAATCAAAAACAACAATCGATGGTGTATGTTTTTGCTGTAAAAAATAATGGCTTTACTATTATTGCTGGTGATGATAGAGTAGCGCCAATTTTGGGGTATTCGTACAAAGGTGATACAAAACTCACAGCAGAAAATTTACCTCCACAATTGAAGGGAATGTTAGACTACTATTCATCTGTCGTGGACGATGTTGTTGCTCAACCAGAACCAAATGCAATTACCTCAACTCAAAAAGAATGGGAACTGCTAATCAGTAATAAAAAATCTGAAAATCAGTTCACTGTCACATCACCTGTGAATGTTCCATCATTAATCAAAGCAAAATGGGATCAAGGGGAACCATATAACAAATTTTGTCCAAGCTATTCCAATGGTGATAAATCAGTAGTTGGTTGTGTTGCAACTGCTATGGCAATGATAATGCATTATCATCAATATCCTGAGCGGGGAACTGGATTTCATTCTTATCAGCATTCTAAATTTGGTACAATTTCAGCCAATTTTTCAAATTTTACTTATAATTGGTCTGCTATGCCGAATTCAATTTCGACAAATTCCTCATCGACTTCAATTGATCAGGTTGCAAGAATTTCTTTTCATTGTGGTGTTGCAACGAATATGATGTACGGCATTGCAGAAACTGGTGGCTCGGGTACCTATTCACATTTAGTTTCTGAAGCTTTAATCAAATATTTTGGTTATGACAAAGATGCTACAAAGTATGTAGAAAAGTCTGATTACTCAGATTCTCAATGGTCACAACTCTTACAAAACGAATTAAATAACAATAGACCATTATACTATAGTGGAGCAAGTTCCGGTGGAGGACACGCATTCATTTTAGATGGCTATTCCGGTAATTTCTTTAGTGTTAATTGGGGTTGGTCTGGTGTTTATAATGGAAATTTCTTGCTGACAAATTTAACACCAGACGGAACAGGAATCGGTGGTGGTGCTGGGTCATATAATTTCGGCCAAGCAGCTGTGCTTATCAAACCTCCAGTCAGTGGAGGAGGTGGAGGTGGAACTGATCCTAATGCCAATGCTAATATTCAAATTTCTTCTGCAATGGTAATAACTCCTACTCCTTTGTTATCTAATGGTGCTATTAATGTAACGACAAATGTCGTAAACAAAGCAACTACAGCATTTGAAGGTTCTCTTTCTGCGGCACTCTTTACTTCAAATGGTGAATTTGTAAAGTATATTGAAGTAAAAGACAATATCTCACTCCCTGCAAATTTTACTTTTACGAATCCAATTACTTTTACTAATACATCATTATTTGGTGTAAAGGCTGGTGAATATTTAGTTGCAGTCTATTTTAAAACTGCGGGTACTGAATGGCAGATTGCATCAAAAGCACAATTTGCAAATGTAGTCAGTGTTACTATTCAAGAACCACCATATTCTGATATACTGACTCTTTATGACGGCGAAATTGAGGTTCCAGCAATTGTGCAATTGGAAACACCATTTCAAGTTCGTTTGAATTTGCAGAATACATCTTCATCTACATTTGAGGGAGATTATTCTGTTGATTTAATGAATGCAAAAGGTGAGTATTTAACAGAATTAAGTAAGATTGAAAATGTTTCTTTACCAGCTGGATACATTTATACCAATAAACTTACCTTTAATGTCGAAGGATTGACAGATATTGAACCAGGAAAGTATTTTATCGCTGCTTGGTTTAAACCTTTGGGTGGAGAATGGGACTTAGTTAACCCAGGTCAGTATACTAATCCAAAAGAATTTACTGTCTTACCCAAATCACTAACTGCTGATGGTTATGAACCAAATAACACAACTCAAAGTGCTTCTGCTTTGCAATTAGCGGACAATTCGGGTTGTCAATATAGCACAACTACGAATAACGGAAATCTTCATAACAATTCGGATGTAGATTATTATGCTATTACAATGCCGTCTCAATGTCAGTATTATAATGTATCAATATCTACCGAAGACAATGATGCTTCAGCGAACTATACAGCAGATGTAATGTTCACTCATAATTTTTCTTCGAATGTGTTTGATACGGAAACAGCAAATTTTATTTTAGCTTCTGGTGAAAATCTGCGAATAAAAGTAGAGCCATACTTCCCCGGCCAAACAGGTACATATAGACTTATTGTGAATCTTACTCCAAGTTCTACTTCTTCTGTTGCCACTGTACCGACTCTATGGACAATTTCGCCTAATCCTGCAAAAGATTTGACAGTGCTTTCGAGTGCAACTGATACACAAATTGCAGAAGTTGTAATTCGTGATGTTTCAGGAAAAGTTGTTATGACGCTTAAAAATCAGACTAGTACTACTACTTTCCCAATCAATGTGGAAACATTAGCGAATGGGCAATATGTCGTTGAAGTATTAACTACAACAAACGAAAAACACACAACTGTCCTCAATGTTGTTCGATAGGTTATGATACCTGCTTCAAACAGAAAAGCCACATTCAGAAGAATGTGGCTTTTTTTGTGCCCAGGGCGGGACTTGAACCCGCACGACTTTAAGGGTCCCAGGATTTTAAGTCCTGTGCGTCTGCCGATTTCGCCACCTGGGCACATTTTAGATTACAAATATAATAAATTTTTTTAACATACGATACATTTTGAATGAAAAATTCTTTCGGAAACGATTTTTACGAAGCTGTTTTTACCATTGTTCGGCTTATTCCTGAGGGCAAGGTCTCGACGTATGGGGATATTGCTCGGTTTTTGGGAATTGGCTCTTCTGCTCGAATGGTTGGCTGGGCGTTGAATAGCGTTGTAGACCGTGAAGACGTTCCTTGCCATAGGGTTGTTAACCGCAATGGTGAACTCAGCGGTGCAATGCATTTTGCCACTCCAACGTTGATGAAAGAACTCCTTTTGAAAGAAAATATTTCCTTTATAGGCAATGCAGTGAACCTTTCTGAACATCGCTGGGTTATAGAACTCGATGTTTAATACTTGAAAAATATTATGTCGATCCATACCTTTACACGTTCCATTGAAATCAACGCCTCGCAAGAAGAAGTTTTTCATTTTCATGACGACACCAATAATCTCTTGCGAATAACTCCACCGTCGATAAAGGTTACCATTCTCCATGCAGACCCTCCAGGAAAAGGTGCAATGGTGAAGTTGAAAGTAACACAATTTGGCTTTTTGACGCAGATTATGGAAATGGAATTTACTGACTATGACGCTCCTCATTTTTTGACCGATACCCAACGTAAGGGCAAATTCAAATCCTTTGTTCAAGAGCGTCGTTTTGATACGACCTCTCGAAACACCACAATACTCACCGATACGCTTCACTACGAATTACCGCTCGGTTTTTTGGGTGATTTTGCGAATTTCCTATTTGTTCGAAAGATTGTTTCGTCTATGTTCGCCTATCGACAACAAAAAACAAAAGAACTCTTAGAACAGAAAAAATGATTCGAACCCATACCTCGACAATTCGAGTCCGATATGCAGAAACCGACAAAATGCAAATTGTTTACAATGCAAATTATTTGATTTATTTCGAAATAGGAAGAACGGAACTTTTGCGTGCAATTGGACTTCCTTATGCAGTATGTGAAGAAAATGGATTTCAATTTCCAGTTGCAGAAGCATCGGTTCAATATCTTAAACCAGCTCGGTATGACGATGAATTATCAATAAAAGCAGACTTGGATTACGAACCAACAAAACCGTTTATCACAATTAAGTACGAAATAACACGTAATGAAGATGTGATAGCACGTGGTATGACAAAACATCCATTTTTTGATATTGCAACACAAAAACCAATACGTCCACCGGCATTATTTCGCAATTGTATAGAACAACCAATCGTATGAAGAAATTCTTATTGAGTATATCACTCATTATTGTCTCAATGATGGTTCCTTTCGTTGTAGAGGCACAAACAACTTCACTTTTTCAGTTTTTACGTTTTGGTCAATCCGCACGATCTGCTGGAATGGGTTCAGCAATGTTGGCTGTCGAAGGAGATCATTCTGGCGTATTGTTCAATCCTGCAATGGTTGCTACGGCAAAAGGGCGTTCTATTGATATGACTGCACTTAAACATATTTCCGATATTAATTCCGGTTTTGTTTTGTTTTCTGATACTCTTGAATCTATAGGTGGTCGTTTTTCTACTGGGGTTGTTTATACAAATTATGGTACGTTCGAACGTGCTGATGAATTTGGAACAAAGTTAGGAACTTTCGGCGGTTTAGATTTGGCTGTTCAAGGTACGTACGCATCGTCTATTGACACCAGTTTTTATTATGGTGCAACAGTCAAATTTTTAATGACTTCGTTTGAGGATGTTCGCTCAACTGCAATGGCAGTTGATGCAGGAGTCCTGTACAAATTACCAAAACTAAGCACTAATGTTGCTTTGTCTATTCTCCATGCAGGTGCTCAACTTTCTGCAACTGCTGGTGCAACATCGGATTTGCCATTTGATATGCGATTAGGAATCAATCACCGTCTCAAAGGCTTACCACTTTTACTTAATTTGACGTTCTACCATCTTGCTGACCAAAATAAAGAGTTTTCCGATAGATTAACAACATTTACTATTGGTGGTGAATTCTACTTATCCTCTGTTATTCGTGCAAGAGTTGGGTATGACAATGGTATCCGACAAGGTGCAGCTTTTGGCAATGCAGGAGGTCTTTCTGGTATGTCATTTGGGGTGGGAATTGTTACGGATTATCTCAATTTTGACTATGCTTTTTCTTCTATAAATAGTGCTGTTCTTTTGAACAGAGTTTCTTTCCATGTTCCTTTTTAAACTATCAATGAAATCATTTCTTTTTTCTCTCATTCTTTTATTTTCAATTGCTTCATTTCAACCAACATCTACATTTGCTCAAACGAACAAAGCAAGTGCTGATAAAAAGTTATCTCCATCGATAATGTTGGATAATATTGCTTTTGCATACACTTCTCTTAACACTGTTGAGATTACTGGTGCTGAAGCTGATGCCTTTATGGAAGTTCGTGGAGTACTTGCTAAAATTCTTACTGATGCTCAAACTGCAAAGAAACAACCGACTGATATTGTTCTCGTTGAATTGACTGTTCCACAAGCACAGAACTTGATTCTATTATTACAACGTGCAAAATTCAAAGGGGAAGATGCTGTTCGTTATCAAGAAATCGTCAAAGCAATCAAAGATATTGCTGATAAAGAGAAAAAATAACGAATGAATATCGCATTACTTTCTATTGGCGATGAAATTCTCATTGGACAAATTGTCAATACCAATGTCGCTTGGTTGGGTGCTCAGGTAACCAACAAAGGCTACAAAATTGTTGCTACTTCCACTGTGGGTGATTCTTTTCAAACGATTGCCGATGAAATTCGTCGATTCACCTCCATTTCTGACGTCGTTATAATGACTGGTGGACTTGGTGCCACTCATGATGATATTACCAAACATGTTTGGTGTAATGTTTTTGGAGATTCGTTGGCATTTCATCAACCGACATTAGAACTTCTCAACGAGCGTTATATTCGTCAGGGTAGAGATTTTACAGAACGTAACAAACTCCATGCTTTTCTGCCAAGTTCATGTACTGTTTTGCCAAACTCCATAGGTTCTGCACCGGGAATGATGACCGAGTATGAAGGTACTCTGATCTTCTCGTTACCCGGAGTTCCGTATGAAATGAAGGCAATTTATAATGAATCCGTACAAAAATTTTTGGAGCTAAGACATTCACAATTAGAAACAGAAGTGGTGGTTTTCAAAACCATCATGACTTCTGGAATTGTTGAATCGTCGTTAGCAGATTTAATTGGTGAACCATCTCGATTTTTAGGTGAAAAATCCACATTGGCGTTCTTACCATCTGCCCAAGGGGTAAGACTTCGTTTTGGGACTTCTGCCTTAAGCACTCAAGAAGCTGAAGCAACGTTGGACAAAATCATTGCTCAAGTTAAGCCCATAATTCAACCGTACATTTTTGCTGAAGCAGATACAAAATTGATTGAAGTTGTTTCTCATTTACTTCAACATCACTCAAAAACCGTCTCGACGGTTGAGTCCTGCACTGGCGGGATGTTGGGTGCTGAATTTGTGTCCATATCTGGGTCATCATCGTATTACAAAGGTGGTTTGATAACCTACAGCAACCAATCAAAAACTGCAATTGGGAATGTGAATGCAGATTTAATCGCTGAACATGGAGCCGTGAGTGAAGAAGTCGCTTTGGAAATGGCGACTCAATGTCAAAAGTTGTTTGCTACGGACTATGCAATTTCCATTACAGGCATAGCAGGTCCAACTGGGTGGACTGACCAAAAACCAGTAGGATTGGTATGGATTGGAATTGCAACGCCCAATGGAACAGTAGCTCATCGTTTTCAATTTGGAACTGACCGACAATTGAACCGTGAACGCTCTTCTGGAACCGCCTTGCATTTAATACTCAAAGAACTTCGGACAATTTCATAATATGCTCATTCTTGCTATTGAAAGTTCGTGCGATGAAACATCTGCAGCAGTTATTGATGGTTCGACCAAAATAGTCAAAAGTAATATCGTTTCTTCCCAGTTATTTCACTCTCAATACGGTGGCGTTATTCCCGAATTAGCTTCACGTGCACACGTTGAAGCCATAAGTTATGTTGTTGAAAAAGCTTTAGCAAATGCAGAATGTTCCTTAGAAAGTATTGATGCATTTGCCGTAACCACTCAACCCGGACTTCCCGGTGCATTGTTGGTTGGTGCAAATTTCGCAAAAGGATTAGCAGTTAAAACTGGAAAACCCGTGTTTCCAATAAACCATATCGAAGCACATTTATATTCCGGTTTTTTGGAATCACAAGATATTCAGTTTCCATTTGTGGGTTTTGTTGTTAGTGGAGGTCATACCTCCTTATTTTTAGTCGAATCATTTACACAGTATACTGTTCTTGGCTCTACTCGTGATGATGCCGCTGGTGAAGCATTCGACAAAATCGCTTCAATGCTCGGATTCCCATACCCAGGTGGAATATACATAGACAAACTTTCTGCAACTGGCGATCCTGACGCATTTTCGTTTCCTGTAGCAACTGTTGGCGAATTTCAGTTTAGCTTTAGTGGATTAAAAACGTCCGTGAGAAACTTCTTGTCAAAAACATTCACACAGGAAATCCCTGAAAATATCAAACCAGATATTTGTGCTTCCGTTCAAAATGCTATTACTGAACAATTACTCAAAGGACTGAAACAAGCAGTTTCCGTCTATAAACCAAAGACCATCGTCATTTCTGGTGGAGTATCTGCAAATTCCTCCCTTCGAGCTAAAGCAGAACAATTGGGAAAACAAACAAATATTCCTGTCATCATTCCCAAAGGAGAATATTGCATCGACAACGCTGCAATGATTGGTCTTTTAGCATCGTATCGCTACACATTCACATCTCCTTACAGCATCAAATTTTCGGTCAAATCCAGTTCACTACGCTCGCCAAGAAAATAGTATAACATCTCATTCCCCTCCATTGGAGGGGTGATCGTAGGTAGGGGTGGCTGTCCAAAAGTCTCCCTCTCTCCTACGAGGGAGAACAGACACTGAGCGTATTCGAAGTGTGACGGGGTGGAATATTATCTGGGTTTTCCACTTGAGTGGCGTCACGCAGTAGCGGGGTTGCTCTTCTGACCACGGAGTGGTCACATATTTATAGAAACACATTCCACCTACCAATACATCTCCCTCTCCTCATTCGTAGAGACGTCCTATATGGGCGTCTCACTCTCACACTTCCCTCAAAAAGCCCTGAAAGGGCTACCTTCTATAGCGTAGGGTTTAACCCTACGTTAACCAAATATTCCTAAAATATTCCAAAAAATACCCATTTTTCCATTGCCAAGAAAATTTATTTTTGTAATTTGATGAAAATATTGGAACTTTTTTCACGCTTAAACAGTACTACAAGTATAAAGTGCTAAAATACGATGATAAAATATTATTGCTAAATTGTAAAAATATGTTACACGTATCGTTTATTTTCGTAATTTGCATTTGAGGGATTTAAGAATTGTACCCTTAATTAACTATTTCTTTCATTTTTCTCCGACTTTTCAAGCGATTTCGTCAGCAATTCAAAAGTCCTTCAACAGAGATTTAGAACTACTATACATTCATTCATGAGTGTATTGGAATCGATTCTTTTAAGAATCACACGTAAAAATTATTTAATTACTTTCATCCATTCAGGAGAAAAAATGAAAAAGTTCTTTTCAAAAACTGTTGCCAACATTGGCATAAAACCCTGGTCATCGGTTATCGGTTATCGGTTATCGGTTATCGGTTATCGGTCATTAATTGGTGATAGAACAACTATGAATGTTGTATCTAAAAATCCATTTCAATTTCAAAGAATTGCATTTGCAATTCTCTTCATCCTCTCTAATTTACTATTTTTTCAACCAACCCAAGCACAAGTTTTAGATCCATTTGATGGATTTACTTGTGATAGTATTGTCGACTGTCCATGGGTGAACGATTCTCTAGAGTTTACTGCACCCGGTCCAAATCCTAATTGTAAATACACATATTATTTCAAAAAAAGGATTTGTTCTCAACCATTAAACTATCTACAATTACAACCTACTGCAGTAAGAATTAAAGAAAATTCTGCATGTGATACTTCTTTAATGTTTTATGGAGATACACTTCATAATCAAAGAATGGAACAGTTAATGAAAACTGCAGAAAAAGCTTTAGTTGCTTATTTCTTTAATGACTATTATCATTCTTTGCAAGGGTTATGGCAATCTGGATTTTGGGCTAAGGTTATAGATGGTACTTATGTAGAACCAGCTTATGTATTAGCACATCCTCTTGCTATAGGATTTGTAAGACCTGCCTGCAGGGGAATTTGTATTTCATACGAACGTAATAATGCTACAAGCCCTGTTAAATCTGTGTATGGGAAATGGTACAACTGTAGTACAACTTGTTGTAATATAGTACATGAATTTCTTTATAACCCATTTCCTAATGGGTCAGATACAACAATCCCTGCAGGTCATTATACTGATACAAATTATGTGAGAGTTGCTTGGGAAGCTGTAACAATTAACCAATGTTCTTCTAACCCAACGCCTAATACATCTTGTGAGCCTGCAACTTCTGAAACAAAAATAATTAGATTCAAAAATTGTAGAAGCTATTGTATCGATTCTTCATACGACGATATAAATTTAGGGTTGTACGGACCAAGCTATTATGATACCTATGGATTACCTAATTTTGATAAATCAAAAACAGGTGTCTTTAATCTAGATGAATTGCCTTTTATTTCAGAAAAAGATTTTGCTTCTATTCCTGATAATATACTTTTAGAATCTAAATCTGATGAAATAGTAGTTGGCAATACATCTGAAATAGTATCTATTAAAATACTTAATTTAAGTGGTAATGAAGTACAAAGGATAAAAGTTCAACCCAATAAGTACTATATACCAATTTATACTAGTTCTTTACAAAATGGAATGTATTTGATAGTAATAGAATCAAAAAATGGAATTAAAACTAAACCGTTAATTATTGCAAGATAATTTCTGAATATAAGGGAGAAAATCTGTCTTTCTCCCTTTAATTTATAAAGTTATTCTTTCGAAATTCCATTATGATAAATTATCTTATATTCATTATCTTTTCAGCTTGTTTCTGTACTGTCGGATTATCTTCACAAACCACAAAGTCAATGTACGGAACGAAGTTTTTCATTGCTTGGCCCTTTAATGGTGGTCCTGATACAACTTATTGTCATTTTAGTATAAACGCTTTAAATAAAACTACTTCCGGGTTCATTAAAACTTCTGATACAATAATACCCTTTACATTAACAAATTTTGAAAACTCATTTACCTATACTTCGATAAATAATCCAAATACATCTCAGAACTTTTATTCTAAATATGAGGTAAAAGAATCAGAAGTAATTGAAAATAAGGGTGTATATATCGAAACTAAAGATAGTGTTCTTATTATTTTGTATACCCAGAACTACGATTCTTCATTTTATCAAAACTTAACCTTTACGGATGAACAATTTTTATCAGAAAACACGTTGGTTTACCCGATAAATACATTGTCAAAGACGTATAGAGTACTAACTAAATCGGAAGATAGTGCTTCTTCACAATTTCTGATTGTTGCTACAGAAGACTCAACTGAAATAGAAATCCTTCCTTCACAAAACACTGAAAAAGGAAAACCAAAGGGAGTGCCATTTTACATTACTTTACAAAAAGGTCAAACGTATTTAGTTCGTTCGTTGTTTGATGACTTGACAGGTTCAAAAATTATTTCAAAAGGTCCAGAATGTAAGCCATTTGCAGTTTTTGTAGGCTCTCCAAGTACAACTATTGCAAAGACTGATAATCCATTTTTTCAAAATAAAAATACTCTTTTAGAACAATTACCCCCAACTGAAATTGCGGGTAAAAGATATATAATAGAAAGAAACAATGATGGACCGAACAATTTTTATAGCACTATAAGAATATTGGCAATAAATGATAGTACACAAATAATTTATGACGGACAATATTTAGGTGGTGTTTTATCTGCTGGTCAATTCGTTGACCTTCCTACTAATGAAAATGTATACTTTTATTCTGAAAAACCTTTATTGGTCGCTCAATTTATGAGAAGTTTACCAGGTAGTAATCCGCTTATGGTGTTTAGAAATTCTATTGATAATCGAATCAACACAATACTCTTTCCTTCAAATTTAGGAAGACCTCCAAATATATCTTCAATTGGAATACATTCTCTAACAAAAATACTAATGCGGTGTAATGATACAAGTTCATTGTTTTTGAATGGTCTTCCTCAACAAAATAATGGGCTTAGAGGTCCTTGGGAAATAATCGGTAGAAACCCAATATATTGTTTTTGTAATTATTATAATATTTTTGATACAAATGCTCTTAAAATTGAAAGTATTTATGGCGAAGGTATAATTGCGATAAACTTTCTTACATCTATGATTTCATCACATGCAATGTCAGGTGTTTCATCATTTGATAAATTTGTTTTTGGTGGAATTGACACTTCTGGAATTTTTACAAACTATTCTTATTGCCAAAATGTTGAATCAATCTTCGAAGCAAGGGTAGATTCTACAGCTTCTGAAATTTATTGGGAATTTGGAGATGGAAATAAAGCAAATGGTAAAACAGTATTCAATAAATATAAGAATGCTGGTTTTTATACCGTGAAACTAATTATTTATCGAAAAGCATTTTGTACTTATGATACTATCAGGAAAATTATAGATGTCAAAACTTCCCCCATAGTAAAAACAGGAAGTCGTCCAATTATTAGATTATGCAAAGGAGAAACTGTTCAAATTGGACGAATTCTTGACCCAAACTTAACTTATCGATGGTCTCCGTCTGTTGGTTTATCCGACTCAACTGTTGCTGTTACAACAGCAACAGTATTTCAAGAAACAATGAAATACTACCTTCGAGGGTACGACAAATATGGTTGTGTTGGCATTGATTCAATAACTATTGTAATGTATGACCAACCTATCGCCAATGCTGGACCTGATACGGTGTCATGTGGTGGGAATGGGGTACAAATTGGGCGTCAAACGACTGGTGGTACACCAAATTATTCGTTTTTGTGGACACCGTCGACTGGACTTTCTAACGACAAAATTGAGCGTCCAATCGCTGCACCATCAACGAATACAACCTATATTCTCCGTGTAACCGATGCCAATGGATGCATTACGTATGACACAGTGAATATTCAAGCATTGCCATCGCCAACTATAAATATTGCAACAGCACCAACTATTTGCGAAGGTGATTCGGTGCAGTTAGTTGCCTCAGGTGCACCAACGTATCGTTGGGTGAATGCACGTAACATCAACGATACAACTATCGGCAATCCAACGGTGTATCCATCGGTTACGACTACATATTACGTTGCAGGACTCTTCCCAACAGGATGTGTTGCATTCGATTCGGTACTTGTAACAGTTACGCCAAAACCACGTCTTCAAATCGCATTCCAAACAACAGCTTGTCCAAATGCAACCAAAACCTACACTGTTGAAAATCGTAGTGATTTTGCGTATAATTGGGAAATCACTGGAGGCAATCTTACCACTGGTCAAGGCACAAACGAAGCAACTGTCGTTTGGGGTGCTGGTCCTACTGGTTCTGTGAAACTTACGACCACAACAGCAGGTTCATGTTCATTTGATACAACAGTCAACATCACTATTTCAAGCGATATAAAACCAACAATAACCGAAAGTAAAAAGAATACAGTCGTACCATCTCTCGGAACCGTTCGTATATGTCCGAACGAATCGGTAACACTCGACGTTGGCGTTGGGTACACCGAAATCACGTGGACAAATGGCTCTACTTCTCGCCAAACAACTGTAAGTACAGAAGGTTGGTATGGAGTTTCCGTCAAAGATGCAACAGGCTGTAGCGGAGGCGATTCGGTGTTTGTACAAATTGTACCTCCTCCAACAGTGTTTGCTGGAAATGACAGAGTTCTTTGTGGTGCTGACACTGCAGTTATGAGACCGACCGTAACAGGTACTGGCACTTACACTTACCAATGGATACCACCAACGGCAGTTTCTGACCCAACTTCATTGGTAACCAATTTTATCGCACCAACAACCACAAACTTGATTTTCCAAGCGATTGATACCGCGAATGGTTGTGTAACTGCTGATACTGTTTTGATGACCATTTTGACACTTGCAGGAGACTTTATCTCTACCTCAAAAGGCAATAATGTACTTTGCTTTGGTGAGCAAATGACCCTCGACGCAGGTGCGTTCGACAGCTATACATGGAGTAC
>JAEUSM010000004.1 GCA_016788785.1 Candidatus Kapaibacterium sp. | reverse complement strand
GGCAGTATCAATTGCTTGGAAAATGAGATTGGTTGTATTCGGAGCAATGAAATTCGTGATTTGAGCTGTTGGGTCTGAAACTGCCGTTGGTGGTATCCATTGGTAAGCGTAATTGCCAGAACCTGTAACGGTCGGTCTCATAACTGCAGTGTCAGCACCACAAAGAACTCTGTCATTTCCAGCGAAAACTGTTGGTGGTGGAACAATTTGTACAAACACAGAATCGCCACCGCTACAGCCAGTTGCATCTTTGACTTGTACGCCAATCCAACCTTCCGAGTTTACAGTTGTTTGACGAGAAGTACTGCCATTTGTCCATGTGATTTCGGTATAACCAACTCCAACGTCCAGCGTTACGGATTCGTTCGGACAGATACGAACGGTTCCGAGAGAAGGAACGATTGTATTCTTTTTGTTTTCAGTGATGGTTGGTTTGATACTGCTGGAAATTGTGATGTTCACCGTTGTGTCAAATGTGCAAGAACCAGCAGTTGTAGTTGTGGTGAGTTTAATACTTCCGGTTGGACCAGTTCCCCAAACTACGGTTGCTTCATTGGTACCTTGTCCGGAAGTGAGATTTCCACCAACAATTTCCCAAAGATAGGTTGTATTTGGAATTTGATTGACGGTATAGGTTTTCGTTGCATTTGGACAAGCTGTTGTTTGGAAAGCTATTGGTAGACGTGGTTTTGGGGTAACGGTTACAAGCACGGAATCGAATGCAACACATCCAGTTTCAAATAACCCAGCAACGTAATAGGTAGTCGTAACCGATGGATATACCGTTGGATTACCGATGGTTGTATCCGAGATGTTCCGTGCATTCACCCAACGGTACGTTGGTGCACCAGAGGCAGTAAGTTGAACAGAATCTCCGTCGCAAATAGTTGTTGAATTTCCAGCGTCGATGGTTGGTGATGGCAATGCTTGAATATTCACGGTATCGTAACCCATGCACCCATTCGCATCAGTTACACGTAAAATATACGTTGTATTCGCAGATGGTGCAGCGATTGGTCGTTCGATTTTGTCGTTAGAAAGTCCAGTTGCTGGCGTCCACAAAAAGCTGTAGTTCGGTGTTCCACCAGTTGTTTGACGCCCAATTTGCACCCCATTCCCGCCACATGAAACCGTATCCGGTCCCGCATTGGCGATTGGTTGTTTGTACATTACTATAGTAATTGAATCTAAGCCAACACATCCGAATTGGTCATATCCAAGAAGATAATATTTCATCGTGTCTTGAAATACAGTTGCCGTTGTAACTGCAATAGTTGAGTCTGATAAACCAACAGATGGAGACCATCGATAAGTTAAGCTTGTATCAAGCAACCGTCCAATTTGAACAGTTTCACCTTTACATAATCTAATAATTGGACGTGAACCTGTTCTTACAGCCAAAGGTTCTCGTACATTAATCAGTCTTCGAACAGTGTCATACGAACAAAATGCTTTTCTGTAAACTATGAGTTTCACTGTATGAGGACCAGAATTTTTGAATAAATGATGTACCGTTCTTCCTTCTGCTTTAAATCCGTCCCCAAATTCCCAATAGAAACTATTTGCACTTGAATCAGCACTTGCTTCAAATGTTGAAACTCCATTTTGACAATAGGAAAAGTAAGAAAAACTACCAGAAGTGTCAATTTTGTTATACAATGTTCTTTCGAACGAAGTTACTCCTTGCATTGCAAATGAGTTTCTAGAAAATTCATAGTAATACGCTGATAATCCTCTACCCGAAAGATTTTGTAATATCTTGGATTGATTCATACTGCCGGGATAAAAACTACAAGTACAAAAAAGTGGATTATCGGGGAAAACTCTCCAAGGAGTTGTCTTTGAATGATGAAATTCTAATGAACCATTAATGTATAAATTAGGAATATCTTCACATCGAATAACAACATTTATATATGGTCCTGGATAGAAACTATCATAACGATCCTTGTTTGTAAATAAATGTGATGGAAATACAAATTTAGATTGCATATATTCTACAGGTGATATAAATACCATTGTTGGTACAAAATTACTACTTTTAGTAAATTGAGCAACTAATAGAGGTTTGTCAGAGTAAAAATATAAGTCAGTCGATGCATCAATATCGATAAATCTTCCAGCAGATAATACACTTCCATAATACTGTCCACTAAGCAAAATTTGTGTACTATCGTGAAGTGCCATAACTCTTATTATAGTTGATAGAGCTATTCTGCTTACTAAATATCTTTTACCTGCAGTTTCTGGAGGTGGAAGTTGCTCTAAATATGTAGAATATCTATGGGTATTAGGTATAGAGGTCTTTACAATTGTTGTTCTTGGAGACCCTACAAAAACAGCAAAGGGTTTACATTGTGTTCCAATAGATTGAACCTTTGAGCCAGTTAAATCAGAATAAGGAGAACGAACCAAATATGTTTGTCCTTTTTGTAAATTTATTGTAAATGGGATATTAGCTACTCGACCTTTTTCAGTATTTTGTGATGGAAGAATTTCAATTTGTGTAGAATCTTCAGTAGCAACAATGAGAAATTGTGATGCGGAACTGTCTTCAGATTTTGTTAAAATAAAATAATTCGTATTTAAAGAATTGATGGGATAAACAATGGTAGCTTCAGAAGAATTTAAACTGTCTATAGCATTGCTTTTATACTCGCCAAAAAAAATACTGTTGACGGTACTAATGTATACAAATACTTCGTCATTGGTTTCTATGTATACTCCTTTATTTTCAATAACTTCTGATTCTCTTACTTCATATTGAGAAAAATAATTGTTACCATTTATTGGTGTTGAAGAAGCAAATGATAACACTCCATCTAAATTACTCAATGTAAAGTGTATTGTGGTATCTGCTGTTCTAATAATTCCTGAAGTTTGCTTATTTGGAGAATGAATACTAAAATTACAAAAGGTTGAATCATCTGTACCACCATTAAAGGGCCAGGCAATAAAGAATTTTTTGCCTAACATTGACTTAGTAGTTTGTGAAATAGTACTAATTGTGCATAGACAGAAAAATGCCACTACTAATAGGAAATATTTTTTCATATTTAGATTTACAAACAACATTAAGTGAAACCATTTTATAAAAGTAAGGGGAGAATAGAAACATTCTCCCCATTTTGTAAGAAATTATCTTGCAATAATTAATGGTTTTGTATCAATTCCATTTTTTGATTCAATGACAATCAAATACATTCCATTTGGTAATGAACCTGTAATGATTGGTATATAGAATTGATTAAGATTCATATTAACTCTTTGAAGAACAACACCAGAAATGGTAATTATCTTAATTGATAAAATATCAGATGTATTAGTAATTACAATTTCATTAGATTTAGTTTCTAAAAGAATATTATCTGGTATAGAAGAAATATCTTTTCCAGAAATGAATGGCATTTCATCAATATTATAGATTCCATTTTTTGATTTGTCAAAATTAGGCAGTCCATAAGTATCGAAATAGCTTGGTCCATAACCTACACCTGTAGTATCATTAATTAATGAATCTGAACAAAAACTTCTGCAATTTTTAAACCGTATAACTCTTGTTTCTATAGAAGATGGCTCACAAGAAGTATTTGGTGTCGGATTAGAACTACATTTTTTATTTATATTATTTGTGTCTCTATTAAATGGAATATATTGTTGTCGAACATAACTACCATCTGTAAAATAACCAGAGGGTATTGTTGTGTCTGATCCATTTGGAAATCGATTAAAACATAATTGGTGAACAATAAAACAACATTCTGTACCACAATTATACCATTTACCGTACACTGATTTGATAGGACTTAGAGAATTTTCTCTTTCATACGAAATACAAATTCCTCTACATGCAGGCCTTATAAAACCAATCTCGATGGGTTCAGGACAAATCACATTTGTATCTCCACGAACTGTAGCATTTGCATTTGGCTGAAACCAAATTCCCAATTCTTCGTATTTCTCATTGAAATATTTAACAACAATTGCTCTATCGCCGAATTTCATTAGTTGATCAATCCTTTGATTAGCGGTTGTATCACCATAAAACATTAAAGCTGTATCACATGCAGAATTTTCTTTAATTCTAACAGCAGTAGGTTGAATTTGTAGAAAACCATTTCCATAAAAGCATGTACGCCTTTTGAAATAAATAGTCGCTTTACAATTTGTGTCAGGACCTGGAACTGTAAATTCTAAAGAATCATTATTCCATTCACAAGAATCATTACAAGTATACCCATCAAAAGGATCCTGAACTTGAGCTTTGGTTGGTTGAAAAAATAGTAAATTAGAGAGGATGAAGAGAAGAACGAAGACGCAATGTTTTGATGATGAAAAACATTTTTTCATAAGTGACATTGCGTTAATTCCCTGAATGGGATACTGTACATTCATAGTGTTAGAATCAACTATGAATTGATGCGTTACTGTCTGCTGTCTGCTGTCTGCTGTCTGCTGTCTGCTGTCTGGTTGCATGTTGAATGCGTGTCAAGTTTGAACGTAAAATGTTCATGATTTTTCTCCAAATAGAAAAAATTTAAAAATTGAAAGTTAAAGACATGATTCATCTTGCGCTTCAATGAATCATATAGCATGAAATCTAGATTTCTCGATCAAAACCGCGAAGGAAGTACAAATTACTGACGATTGGACCATCCAATACTAATTTTAACGAAACTAAAAGTGAATAAAAAAGGGTGCAATTCTATTATCCCTCAAATGCAAATTACGAAAATAAACGATACGTGTAACATATTTTTACAATTTAGCAATAATATTTTATCATCGTATTTTAGCACTTTATAATAGTAGTACTGCTTTAGTGTGAAAAAAGTTCCCATTTTTCATCAAATTACAAAAATAAATTTTCTTGGCAATGGAAATTAGGGGATTTTTGTATTTTTTGATTACGTAGGGTTAAAACCCTACGCTTTAAAAGGAAGCCCTTTCAGGGCTATTTTGAGGGAAGTGTGAGAGTGAGACGCCCATATAGGACGTCTCTACGAATGGGGCGAGGGAGATATATTGGTAGGTGGAATGTGTTTCTATAAATATGTGACCACTCCGTGGTCAGAAGAGCAAC
>JAEUSM010000014.1 GCA_016788785.1 Candidatus Kapaibacterium sp. | reverse complement strand
ATCGACAGCAACGACAGTAGCAATCGCACGACGCGAAGTGAGTGCGACTGCATTCGGCGAACGCTTCCCAATAACGGCAAGCTTAACGCCAAATACACCGATTACTCCGAGCGGGTTTACTGCAACCATTACCGTTCCATTCGAGCAGTTCATTCCAAAATCCGTTAGCAACGGAACAATGACAATGACTCAAACCGCAACCGATTATGTCATCAATATAAACGTTCCGCTAACCGATCCAATCCAAAATGGCGAGGTCATTACCGAACTCATCGGCGATATCCTACTCGGTCAGCAAGACAGCACACCATTTGTGCTAACCAACGCTCAGTGGACAGGAACAACCTACCCAGTAACAACACAAAACGGTATGATTGTACTAAATGACGTATGCTACAGCGGAACGCGACGTTACCTGCTCCCAACGACCGTTGGTTTCGGTATTTTGTCGGTTCAACCGAATCCTGCACAACACAAAGCGACCTTCGAATTCGGCATCATCGAAGCTGGACAAACCACCTTCGAAATCATCGACGTGTTTGGGAATGTCGTGCATTCAACCAGTTGGACACGTCATCCAGCCACACCAAAAGGTGGCACTGACGAAAGCCGTACTACGCACACCGTCGATGTAAGCAACCTACCTTCCGGCACGTATTATGGCGTTCTGAAATCGTTCTCGCAACGTGCGACAGTACCAGTTGTGATAGTGAAATAATGTAGGGGCGAAACATTTTTCGCCCATTGATGCAGAATTACCCCTCACCCCAATCGCCTCTTCCGCTCAAGGGGAGAGGGAGTTGATTTTTTGGGAATTTGTTCTATAAATATGTGACCCGTACAGGGTCAAGAAAGACGTTTTTGTAGAGACGCAATGCATTGCGTCTTTTCGATTGCGGTTAAGATACCACTTCGCCACTATATGGCACCAGCCAAAAGAATAATATGTAACAAAAAAGCCCATCGAAGATGGGCTTTTTTTATAAAAATAGAATTGGATTTAGAATAATGAACTTGCGAATTCGCGGTTCATTGTTGCAATGTTTTCTAATTTGATTTCTTTTGGGCAAACGGCTTCACATTCACGATGGTTCGAGCAATTTCCGAATCCAAGGTCGTCCATTGTTTGAATCATGCGTTTTGCACGTTCTTTTCGCTCAACTTGACCTTGAGGTAAGTGAGATAGATGGGATATTTTTGCACTGACAAAAAGCATTGCAGAGGCATTAGGGCATGAAGCTACACATGCACCACAACCAATACAAGCTGCAGCATCCATTGCAAGATCTGCATCTTTTTTCGGAATTAAAATTGCATTTGCATCTGGTACACCACCAGTACTTACAGAAACATATCCACCAGATGCGATGATCTTATCAAATGCAGAACGATCAGTAACCAGGTCTTTGATGATTGGAAATGCTTTTGCTCTCCAAGGCTCTACAACGATTGTATCTCCATTATGGAAGGAACGCATGTGTGTTTGGCAAAGAGTTACCGCTTTGTCAGGTCCGTGTGCAATTCCGTCAACCATTGCACCACACATTCCACATATACCTTCGCGGCAGTCATGGTCAAATGCAATTGGCTCTTTCCCTTGTTGTAATAATTGTTCATTGACAGTATCCAATGCTTCCAAAAACGACATATCAGTCGATACGTTATTGATGGGATACGTTTCAAATTCGCCTTTTGTTTCAGCGTTTTTTTGACGCCAAACTTTTAATGTTACGTTGATAGTTGATGAACCCATTATTTATAGCTCCTTTGAGTCAATTTAACATTTTCAAATACTAATTGTTCTTTGTGTAAGGTTTCCTTTTTATCAGGCCCATTGTATTCCCACATAGCAACATGCGAGAAGTTTTCATCATCGCGTTTTGCTTCGTTTTCTTCTGTTTGATGTTCCTCACGGAAATGTCCACCACATGACTCTTCACGAGTAAGTGCGTCATTAACCATAACTTCAGCAAACTCAAGGAAATCCGCAACACGTCCTGCTTTTTCTAAGGTTTGGTTTAACTCATCTCCAGAACCAGTTACAATAACATTTTCCCAAAATTCAGCACGGAGTTCTGGAATTCTTTGTAGTGATTCTGTCAGCCCTTGTTTGTTACGAGCCATACCACAATTGTTCCATAAAATCTTTCCAAGTTCTTTATGGAAACTATCAACAGTACGTTTACCTTTGATTGATAAAAGTTTATCAGTCATACTTCGAACATTCGCTTCAGCTTCTGCAAATGCTGGATGGTCAGTTGTTACTGCATCGAAGACCGTTCCACCAATATAACCACCGAGTGTATACGGAATCACAAAGTATCCATCTGCCAAACCTTGCATCAATGCACTCGCACCAAGACGATTTGCACCGTGGTCAGAGAAATTGGCTTCACCAAGAACGAAAAGACCTGGAACAGTAGACATTAGATTGTAGTCTACCCATAGACCACCCATAGTGTAATGAACAGCAGGGAAAATTCTCATTGGAACTTCGTATGGATTTTCACCAGCAATTTGACGATACATATCGAAAAGATTTCCATACTTTTCAGCAATTTTCTCTTTTCCTAATCTTTTAATTGCATCAGCAAAATCTAAATACACTGCAAGTCCAGATTCACCGACTCCACGTCCTTCATCGCACACAGCTTTAGCTGCACGAGAAGCAACATCACGTGGAACTAAGTTCCCGAATGATGGGTATCTTCTTTCTAAGTAATAATCTCTTTCTGATTCTGGAATATCATTTGGTTTTCTTTTATCGCCAATTGCTTTAGGAACCCAAACACGACCATCATTTCGAAGACCTTCCGACATAAGCGTCAATTTAGATTGGATATCACCATGTACTGGAATACAAGTTGGGTGAATTTGCGTAAAACATGGATTTGCCATCCATGCACCTTTTTTGTGAGCTCTCCAAGAAGCAGTTACATTACATCCTTTTGCATTAGTTGAGAGGAAAAATGCATTTCCATAACCACCAGTAGCTAAAAGTACTGCATCTGCAACATGTCGTTCAATTTTGCCAGTTACTAAATTTCGGGTGATGATTCCACGGGCTTTGCCATTAACGACAACCAAGTCTAACATTTCAGTACGTGGGTGCATTTCAATAGTTCCAGCACCTATTTGACGTTCGAGAGCAGAGTAAGCACCCAAAAGTAGTTGTTGACCAGTTTGTCCACGAGCATAGAAAGTACGAGAAACTTGAGCACCTCCAAATGAACGGTTGTCCAACATTCCACCATATTCACGAGCAAAAGGCACACCCTGAGCAACACATTGGTCAATGATATTTACACTCACTTCAGCAAGGCGATGTACATTTGCTTCACGAGCTCTATAATCACCGCCTTTGATAGTGTCATAAAACAATCTGTAAACACTATCACCATCATTTCTATAATTTTTTGCAGCATTAATTCCACCTTGAGCAGCAATCGAATGTGCTCTTCTTGGAGAATCTTGAAAGCAAAACGTTTTAACTTTATACCCCATTTCTGCTAAAGTAGCAGAAGCAGATGAACCTGCTAAACCGGTTCCAACGACAATAACAGTAAATTTTCTTCTATTAGCAGGATTGACTAATTTTGATTCGAATTTATGCGTTGACCACTTTTCAGCTATTGGTCCACTTGGAATTTTCGCATCAATCATAATGTAGCTCCTTTCATATTTGCAACTATAAACATAAATACTGAAATAACAGTATATCCAATTGCTACAAGAACACCAAAAAGGTTGGAAATAGTTCTAAGCAATGGCATATATTTTGGTGAATTTAATCCTAATGACTGAAAAGAACTTTGAAAACCGTGGCTAATGTGGATTCCAACACAAACAGCACCTCCAATGTAAAACAGAACTAATCCCAGGTTTTTAAAAGAATAAGAGATAACTTCGTAAACATTTGGTGTAACACCAGCAATAGCAGTAGGGATGGTGTCAATGGAAGGAATAATAGCAAATTTGATATTTAACAAATGAAAAACTAGAAACAACAACAAGTAAATACCTGTTATCATTGTTGTTGCAGAACCTAAGGTTTTAACACCAGCACTTTTTTTCACAGCATAATCTACAGGTCGAGCTGCCTTGTTTTCAAAGATAAGCTTTATTGTCATAGCAATATGTACCAAAAATGCTGATGCGAAAAGTAATTCAATTGCTACGAACCCTGGTAACGCATGGAGATTTTTCGCATAATCTAAAAAAGCCTCTTTGCCAATTAGGAGATTTAAGTTTCCTAAAAAATGCATAAGAACAAACAAACAAATGGCTAATCCTGTTATCCCGACAATAAATTTTTTGCCGACAGAAGAACCAAAAACGGAGGAAAGAATTGTCACAATGTAACCTTTCTATAGTATATTGATGATGGTATCATTGAATTGATGCAGTTTCTAAAATATGCAACATATCTGTAACTGCACGTTCTAAACCTAAAAACATTGCTCTTGAAACAAGGGCATGTCCAATACTGACATCTACAATTTGAGAAATTGTGGCAACATCAAAGGTGTTTGAATAATTTAACCCGTGTCCTGCTACTACTTTCAAGCCTAAAGAATGAGCGTAAGAGGCTGCTTCACGGATTTTTTGTAATTCATGTTGTTGAACCTGACCTTTACTATTTGCATAATGCCCAGTATGGAGTTCTACAATACTTGCACCTAATTTTTGAGAAAGTTCGAGATCTTCATTTTTAGGCTCAACAAATAAACTGACTGGAATGTTCCTATTAAAAAATCCAGAAATTACTCTTTCATAATAATTGTAATTCCCTTTTAAATCTAAACCACCTTCAGTGGTAAGTTCTTTTCGCTTTTCAGGAACAAGAGTAACTAAATCTGGGTATATATCGTAAGCTATGTTGATAATTTCTTCGGTCGCAGCCATTTCGAAATCAAAGGTGCAATTTATTGCTTTTCGAATTGCGATGACATCACTATCTTTAATATGTCTTCTATCTTCTCGTAAGTGAACAACTATACCATTTGCACCATAAAGCTCTGAAAGTACTGCAGCTGTGACAGGATTAGGTTCATTGCCCCCACGTGCATTTCTCAGCGTTGCAAAATGGTCAACGTTAACAGTAAGTTTGGTCATATATGATGAAGAAGTTTATGATAAACAATTTACAAAAATACGGAAAACTATTGAGAAAAGCATGTTTCTTAGTAAAATAAAATACATTTTATCTTGCTTGATAATGTACGAATTTTTTTACAAAAACTTAAATTTTTGCTTAAGTTGACTTGTTAAATTCATATTATGCGAAATTAAAGTGGTATATTGCACGTACTTATAAATAAGATTTAATCATAAACAATGAGATAGAATGAAAACAACAATTACTCATGTATTTTTGTGCATAACATTGATGCTTTTTGGGTTGAATACAGTATATTCTTCTTCCAATAGAACTCAAGGTTCTACAATATGTTCACCAAGTTATATCAAAAATGTTGGTCAATGGGACAAACACATTCAATATTTGGCGAAAACACCAAACATGGACGTTTGGGTTACAGACAAAGGTATTGTATACGATGCATATTCGTATAACAAACAAGGTAAACAAGTCGTTCGTAAAGGAACAGTACTTTCGATGAATTTTAATTCTTCAACTCCTATAATTACTACGAGTGAAGATTTGAATTCAGCAGTATTCCATTTTTACAGAGGAAGAGAAACTAATTGGAGAGAGAATGTTCCTTCGTATAACAAAGTACTTTTACAAGAAGTTTACAAGGGAATCGATGCAATTTTGTTGTTTGACGAAACAAAGCCTCGTTACGATTTTGTCATAAAGCCTGGAGCAAATCCAAAAGATATCAAATTCACATTTTCCGGTGAAGTTTTGGCTACATATGACAAAGACCATGAAGTGCAAATCAATACTATTTTAGGTTCTTTGGTGAATTCTAAACTTCTAGCTTATCAGATTGTTGATGGAAAAAAAATAACAATTCCATGTTATTTTGATGCCACCATGACTACTAATGGTGTTGAGATGTCATTTGATGTTGGAAATTACGATAAAACAAAAAGTTTAATCATTGACCCAGTCGTGTATTTTAGTTTTGTTGGAACAGCAGGTTCAGAAGAGATTAAATCCTTAAAAGTAGCTTCTGACCGTTCAGTTATTGTTGCAGGTTGGACAACAAGTGGAACCTTCCCAATTACTACAGGTTCTTACCAAGAAAATTCAAATTCTGGGGATACTGAGGCATTCATTACCAGATTAAATCCTACAATGAGTTCAGTTGTTTACTCAACCTATTTAGGAGGTAGTGGTGCTGATACAATTAACAAAATTGTTTTAGATGTTGATAACAATATTTATTGTGTCGGAACTACTTCTTCTGGAGATTTTCCAACAAGTGCTGTTGCAGCTTTCAAAACATTTGGTGGTCAAACAGATGCATTTGTAACTAAATTAAATTTTGATGGAACCCTAAGATTTTCTACATACTTTGGTGGTAATGGTGTTGAATATGGTAACTCAATAACTCTTAATCCATCAAGTGAACCATTCATAGTTGGTGGAACTTTTTCTACTAATTTACCTAAAACTGCAATATCTGCTGATGATAGTTACAACGGAGGTGGTGATGGATTTGTAGCAAAATTTGATGCTAATGGTGCAACCTTAGTTACTACCTCTCATTTAGGTAGAGCTGGTTCAGGAAATGGTAATTTTGTTCCAAGTGACTATGATGTTGCTTATGATATTGCAGTTGCACCAGATGGTACATTGCATATCGTTGGTGAGACAAGTTCAGGTACATTTCCATCTATTCCATTAGTATCTACTCCTCCAGGTCCTTTTCAGCCTTTTGATAGAACACATAATGGTGGTGCAGATGCATTTATTGTTAAAATGCAAGCACAAGGTGGACAGTATATTTACTCTACATTTTTTGGTGGAAATGGTGAAGATAAAGCAGTTGCGGTTACAGTTACTCCCGATAATCTTGCAGTCGTTTTAGGTACAACTACTTCTACTAACTCATTTGGTGCTGTACCTACAGGCCTTCAAACCACTAAATCTGGTGGTACAGATTTTTTTATAGCTGAATTTAACAATCAATCAAAGCCGAATACATTTACTTATTTAGGTAGTAATGGTGATGAGATAGGAACTGATATTCTTTTAAATTCACAGAATGGTGATGTTTATATTTCTGGATATACAAATTCGAATGGAATTTCTATACTAGGTTCAGATTTTCAAACTAACAACCTTGGTGGATTTGATGGATATATTGCCCAATTTAATTCAGCTTTGAATGAATTAAAGTATTCTACATTCATTGGTGGAACTGGACTTGATAGAATAAACGAATTTGTTATAGACAATAATAGTGATATTTACTATTGTGGAATCTCATCTGGAAATAATGTTCCTAAATCAACAATGTGGCCAGCATATCAATCTACATTTAATGGTGGTAGCGATGGTATTGTTGGTAAATTTACAAAAAATAGTATTACATTATCATCTCCTGCTGATGGAGCAACTGTTTGTCCGGGTCAGAATGTGTTAGTTCAATGGTCAAGTACCTATCCTGCTAATACACAGTTTACTGTAGAACTTTCAGTAGACAATGCTCCTTTTGTTCAAACAGGGAATCCTGTTACAGTTACTCAATTATCGTATACTGTTCCTTCAAATACTCCATCATCGACGAAGTTACGACTTCGTGTTCGACATGCCTCTGGCGTAATTGCTACAAGTGGTGAATTAAATGTTGGTAGTGTACCAGTGATTACAAGTCAGCCTCAAAACGTTACCGTTTGTGAAGGAGATACAATTCGATTGCAAATTGGTGCTACTGGAGATGGACTTACGTATGAATGGAGAAAAGGTACTACTTTAATTCCTGGAGTTAATTCTAATACCTATATTATTCCCGCAGCAAAATTAACAGATGCTGGTACTTTCAATTGTACTGTTAGAGGTGAATGTATTCCATTCCCTGTAAGTACAAACGCGACAGTAACTGTTAGAAGAAACACTGATATCGTAACCCAACCAAATGACAGATTGAATCATGCTGAAGGAACTGAAGCTGAATTTTGTGTTGATGCTGTCGGAAATAACCTGACATATCAATGGTATCAAAATGGATTGAGTTTAGGTACTGTACTTCCAACTGCTCAAACTCGCTGTTTGAAAATTCCAAATGCATCTGCTAATTTTAATGGATTATATTATTGTATAGTTACTGGTGATTGTGGTATTGATTCTTCAGTTACTGCAAGATTAGATGTTGGTACAAGCGTGCAATCAGGTGATGAAAATTCTTTTGCCACCTATACTATGACATCACCAACAACTGGTTACGTGACTCTCAATCCATTAGGTGAATGTTCTGCGAAGGTTTCAATTGTTAATTCTTTAGGATTGACGGTGATGAACTTGCAATCTGGAATGTTCTTCTCAACATCAAATCTCCCATTTGATTTGTCGAACTTGGCAAATGGAATCTATTGGATTTCAGTTGAATGCGGTACCCAACGTTCAATATTACAAGTTCCGATCATTAGATAAGTTTTATCAAATATTTTCAATCAAAAAAGACACAATTGAAAAATTGTGTCTTTTTTTTTTACGTAAAATTTAACTGTGTGAAATACTTGACAATTGAAATTTTGAATAATGAGTAGATTGAAGATTGAATTCTTAAAATACAGTGTCATTCTAAAAATAATATAATTTTTGTGTTAAATTGGAACTATTTTACAAAAAATATCGTATATTAATCGTTGATACATATAAATGCTTTGAAAATGGCATACATTTTTATTGATTTTTATTTTATGCTCTTTTGACCTTCCATATCTAATTAGTTCTGGCTATGAAAAATCTCATCAAATTGTTTATTGTTTTTAACTTTACCATATTGCAAAGTTTTGCATTCGATGTTGAAAATACGTTTACCCAAAATAACGGTCAATGGGACTCTACCGTGTTATTTAAAGGTTCTTTCAAAAATCAACGTGTTTGGATTACCAAAAATGGAGTTGTGTTTGACCATTATTCCATGCAAACTACTGGAATTACCAATGGTTTTGTTCATTCGATGAAATTCAAAAATGGTTCAAAACAAATTATTGCAATCGGTGAAACACTATTACCTACAACATTGTCATTTCAGCAACATGGTAAGAATATTTCAAGTGAAGTATTTGAAAAGGTGTTATTGAAAGATGTTTATGTTGGAATTGATGTTGTCTTTCAAAATGAAAATGGAAATGTTCGATATGATTTTATCGTAAAACCATTCGCCAATCCACATCAAATTGCAGTAACATTTGATGGGATAAAAGAAAGTAGAATGCAAAAATCCTCAGTAGATTTTGTAACAAATGATATTGAAATCACCAATGGGAATTTGAAATCTTTTCAAGAACACAATGGAATGAAAACACAAATTGAAAGCTCATTTAGAAAAATAGACGACAATACATATGCATTTTCAATTGGATCGTATGATAAAACAAAAATTTTGACTATCGATCCGATAGTAACAAGTTCATTTTTTGGTACTGCACAAGATGATGCAATTACTGCAATGACATTGGATAAGGCAAAGAATGTGATTATCGTTGGATGGACAAATAGTGCTAATTTGCCAGTAAGCGTTGGTGCATACAATTCACAATACTCATCTGGAACGACAGACGCATTTGTTGCGAAGTTAAGTCCAGATATGAAACAAGTACTGTTTTGTACGTATATTGGTGGTACAGGTGCAGATACTGCATTGTGTGTTAAAACGGATGATAATAACAACATTTATGTTGCGGGAATTACTTCCTCAGCGGATATTGGTACAACTGAAACAGCTCCTGATAAATCTTTTGGTGGTCAAACTGATGGTTTTTTGATTAAACTAACTGAAACAGGTTTTAGGGTCTATTCAACCTATTTGGGTGGAACAAGCTTTGACAAAATTACTTCTTTAGCCATAGGGAACGACAACTCTGTTTATCTAACGGGTTATACATTTTCATCGAATTTCCCAACGACTCCGGGTGTGGTTGACGTAATTTATAATTCTGGTGGAGATGCGTTTGCTACAAAAATTGACGCAAATGGTACTATCTTTTCTTTTAGTACTTTTTTAGGATTTACTGCAAGAAATAATAATCCTTCAGAATATGATTGTGGACATGATATTACCGTAGCAGATAATGGAGATGTTCTCATAGTTGGAGAAACGCGTTCGGGAAGTTTCCCAGTTTACCCAGTTCAGGGTATGTGGTGGGAACCAGCTCCTCCTTTTCTTCCTATTCAAACATCGCTCAAAGGTCCATCGGATGGATTTATTGTTAGTTTGAATGGAAATGCCTCAACTTATAGATATTCTTCATATTTCGGAGGTAATGGCGAAGAAAAATGTACTGTAGTTGAGTTAACAGATGATAATAGAGCTGTAATTGCTGGTTCTTCTAATTCCCCAGCAGGTATTATACCAGTTACAAATGGATATCAAGCAAGTGTCAAAGGAATGTATGATTGTTTCCTTATTCGCTTTTCAACAGATTGGAAAACTCAAGCTTATACCTTTTGGGGTGAAAATAGAGACGAGTTTCCTACAGATGTAAAGATAAACTCTCAAACTGGTGAAGTATATCTGTCTGGTGAAACTTCTTCGTCATTAATGCTAACTACAAATACTGCTGAACAAAGAAATTTTGGCGGAATAAAAGATGGATTTATCACAAAATTCAATTCTCAATTGAATCAAGTTGTTTATTCAACCTATGTAGGTGGTCCACAAACTGATGTAGTAACAAATCTCTCTATTGACAATTTGAATGATTTGTATTATACAGTTGCTACAAATAGTAGTACTGCACTAATTGCAGATGGTTATCAATCGCAATCAAATGGTGGTGTTGATGGGTATGTTGCTAAATTAGTGTTAAAATCATTACAATTGACTACACCACAAAACAATGATACTTGGTGTCCAGGTCAAATCGTTACAATTCAGTGGAATACTGATTATCCTGCTGGAACAGAATTTGAAGTGTATCTGTCTTCTGATGCTGATACTACTTATACATTGATTCGAAAAACCACAACTACCTCATTTCAGTATACAGTTCCAAGTAATCTTCATACTACTGCAAAATACAAATTGAAGGTTATGAATGTCAGTGGGATTCAATCCGAAATTACGAATATTTCTATTTTAAAAGTTGGTTCCATCGTTGAACAACCTAGTAACTCTATAGTGTGTGCTGGTGAAACTGCTACGTTTGAAGTTATAGGCAGTGGTACAAATTTGCAATATGAATGGAGAAAAGGAAATCAAATCATTCAAACTTCTACTAATCCATCATTAGTTATTCAAAATGCTTCATCTCAAAACGAAGGTAGTTATACTGTCACTATTAAACCTGATTGTGGAGCGGATATCGTTTCCCAAACTGTAACTTTGACTGTACGACCTTTGACAACGGTAACTACCACACCTGCAGATATTACCCTAACGGTTGGTTCTACTTTGTCTATATGTCCTACTTCAGTTGGATTAGCAAAACAATATCAATGGTTTTACAATGATATTTCCATGGGACAAAGTTTTCAAAATGAATGTTTGACTATTCCAAATATCAGTAAAGCTTTAGAAGGTGAATATTACTGTGTTGTTGCTGGAACATGTGGGGCAGATACAAGTAGAAAAGTTTTAGTAAGTGTAAAAGATCCTGTATCAGTCAAAGAAGAGCTTACCAACGGATTTACTGTTCAACAGAATGGTGCAGAAGTACAATTGTTGAATAGTAATAATCATATAGAAATTAATTCAATTTCAATTGTATCAGTATTAGGGACTAAACAGAGTATTGCTTTACCATCTCAAAAAATGGGAACAATTACTTTTTCAACTTCTTCACTTCCTATAGGTATGTATCTTTTGGAAATTATCACCTCTACTGGACGAACGGTGTTACCATTTACAATTGTTCGTTAATTGATTGACTATAATGTTACAAAAAAGAAAGAAATCCTAATGTGATTTCTTTCTTTTTTTGTTTGAAGTTTTTAAAGAAGTAAATTTACGGTAAATTCGATTTCTTAACACTTAACATGTTTTCAAACCGTTACTAATATCATATACCAATCAAAATACTATGTTCAAATTAGTAACTACATCGTTAGGTCGATTACGAATTATAGGTTTTATAGAAGGCATCTCATTTTTATTAATTTTATTTGTGACAATGCCGCTGAAATACTTTTATTCAATGGGTGAACCAAATAAAGTAATTGGAATGATTCATGGATTGTTGTTTGTTTTGTATATTTATGCAGTGATACAAGCCACTTTTGATAAAAAGTGGAATTTCAAACGGTCATTTTTAGCAATCCTTGCTTCTATAATTCCTTTTGGTACTTTTTGGGCTGATAAAAAACTTTTTCGAGAAGAGGTGTAATTATGAATAGAAATTCAGTTAGTAGTTCATTTCAACAATCAACTTCGTCAATTCAAATTCATAAGATGATGCCGAAAGTGTATGGTTGGATGGTTGCAGGACTTGGTACGACTGCACTTGCATCTGGTTATGTTCTTTCGGATATTTCCATTGTAGAAGCATTACTTCTCAATCGTCTTGTCTTTTTTGGACTCATTATTGTTCAATTCCTTTTGGTTGGTTTTCTTGCAGTGAGAGTGTATAGTATGTCTAAAACTGTCGCTGCATCTGTGTTTTTGGGGTATTCGTTGCTCAATGGCATAACACTTTCGATTGTGTTTTTGCTCTATACCTCAACCTCCATTGTTACTACGTTTTTTATTTGTGCAATGATGTTTGCAGCTTCTAGCATTTATGGACTTGTAACGAAAAAAGATTTGACTGGCATGGGTTCATTTATGATGATGGGTCTATTTGGAATAATTATAGCTTCTCTTGTAAATTTTTTCCTCCATTCTTCAGCATTGTCATGGGTTATTTCAGTAATAGGAGTGATTGTTTTCACTGCTTTAACAGCATACGATACACAACGAATTCAAGACAATTTACGACAACATTCGTATTCTGATGCAGTAGCAATTCATGGTGCGTTACATTTGTACTTGGATTTTATCAATCTTTTTCTGTTTCTACTTCGCTTATTTGGAAATAGAAGGTAAGGTTTATTTATGGATGAAGATTTACGTTTAGCAGCGATAGAAGCATCAAAACTTTTCAAAAAAGGAAAGTATGATGATGCAGTTGATATTTGTACATTAGGAATAAGCGATTATCCTCAATATTCCAGTTTATATCTTATCCTTGCCAAATCCTATTTAGCACTTGGCAATGTTTCTGAAGCACATAAAGTATTTGAGTCTGCAAGTAAATTCTTTGTCAATGACCCTCTCATTAATACTCTCAAAGAAATTTTGGAGGCAACGCCTTCCATAAATTCTGAACCTCCGAAAAAAAAAAACCAACTGACTAACGACCCCCCAAGAATAGTTGATGAAATAGCTCCAGTCACCATTGAAAACCAACAAATCGAGGATGGTACTTCCATTTCAGAAGAGTATTCTGAACCGGAAATTATCATTGATGAAGAAATAGTTATTGATGAAATCAAAGAAGATGTTGATGAATTTGAAGAAGAATTAATAATAGACACATTAACGGAAGATTTTATTGAAGAAAGTTCAATTGAAACTTCGACAATAGAAGAAGAATCAATCAGAGAAAAAGAAATTTCTATTGATGATGTACTTAAAGAAATTGCAAATGAAATAGAAGTTGAACTTCAACCTGAAGTAACATCAGAAATTTCAATAGATGATGATTCTACTTCCGAATTCAATAGCGAATTTGAAGATGTTTTAAATGGTTTTGATGAGATAGTTTCAAATCTCGAAACAGAGGAGCTTTATGAAGAAGAGCACAATGATGAATTTGAAGATGATGAATCGCAATCTATAGTTTCGATATCAATTAAAAATGATGAATCGTTATTATTTGAAATTCCACCAGCACAATCTTCATCAAATAATTTTATAAGTAAGATTCGTGACTCTGTGACTCCTATTGAATCATTGCAATTTTCTGTTGAAAAACAACAATTTTTGAGTGTCCTTCCTTCACTTAAAGTACTATCCCAATCCGTCAGTAAGGTACATCATTTAGACGATTTTCACATTTCATTAGAAAATCCCCTTCAGGATTTGGACATTGTTTCTACAATTGCCAACGAACCTATGGTATTTGAAGATTCCTACAAAGGTAAAAGTAGAAAGTATGAAGATGTAGTTGTCTTTGAACATTCTATAATAGGTTTAGACTCTCTTGATTCCTATGTTCTGTCATTAGGTAAAAAAGCGTAAAATACTATGCTTCTAATTCCAAGGTATATTCTTCGATTCCACATCGGACCATTCATATTTGGTGCTTCAGTTGTAACGTTTCTCTTTCTACTGCAATTCATTATGAAATATATTGATTTGTTAGTATCTCGAGGTTTGGACGGTTTTGTCATCGTTCAATTAATCGTTCTCAATCTGTCATGGATGGTTGTGTTTGCAGTGCCAATGGGGGCACTCTTTTCTACGTTAATGTCTTTTGGAGCTTTATCTGCTACTCACGAAATTGATGTCATCAAATCTGGTGGAGCAAGTTTGTACAGAATGATGTTTCCTTCGTTGATTGTGGGGTGTATTTTGACTATTGCATTATTTTGGTTCAATGATAATATCTTACCTGAATCTAATCATCGAGCTAAATTATTGTTAGGGGACATTCAAAGGAAAAAACCAACATTTGCAATTGAAGCAGGTCAATTTTCGAATCAAATTGAAGGGTATTCAATTTTAGCTCGAAAAACAGATACTCTTACTGGATTACTTTTGGATGTAACTATTTACGACAGAACAAAACCGTATCAAATGAATATTGTAACTGCTGATTCGGGTCAATTACGGTTTACTGCTGATTACAACCAAATTATGTTGAAGCTATCTCATGGTGAAATACATCAAGTAAAACAAAATAACTATAACGATTTTCGCAAAATTACGTTTGATTTTCATGAGATTGCTATGTCAACATCTGGCTTTTTGTTAGAGCAATCTACCGGCGATATGTTTTCTCGTGGTGATAGAGAAATGCGTATAGCGGATATGCAGTCAATTATCGATAAAAATGCTACCGAACGAGATTCTTCGTTAGTTCGATTAGCCCGTTTTCAACAAGCACATTTTGATCTGTTGGTGAATGCGGAGTTGTATTTTTCACCATTTATTGGGAAAGATTCGATAACGTTGGCAAATGTAACGCAAAAAAAATCCATTGTAACGGAAAAAATATTTGAGATTACTACGACTTTTGCACAAACAATGGAATCTGAGCAAAGGACAATAGAAGATCGAGAAAATAGAATCAAACAATACTTAGTAGAAATTCATAAAAAATATTCGTTACCTTTTGCTTGTATTGTCTTTGTGATGGTTGGTTGTCCCTTGGGTATTTCTACAAGAAAAGGTAATTTTGGTATCAGTGCAGCAATAAGTCTTGGATTTTATGTCTTTTTCTGGGCATGTCTTATTGGTGGTGAAAAATTAGCCGATAGAGGTTTGATGTCACCGCAATTGGGTATGTGGATGGCAAATATTATCGTTGCAATTGTCGGTATTTTCCTTATTCTTAAAATCAACAACGAATCGTTTACACTCAAAAACTTGATAAAAAAATTACAAAATATCGTATGGCAAAAAAAGAACGAACAGAGCAAATAGTTACAATTGATGCAATTGGATTCGAGGGGATTTCCATTGCACGAGATGAGTTGGGTGTCATTTTTGTCAAAGGGGGTGTTCCGGGTGATACGCTTAATGTCGAAGTTACACATAAACGAAAAAAACATCGTGAAGCAACTATAAAGGAAATTATTACCCCATCCGTACATCGAATTACACCGAGATGTTCTCACTTTGGGTTATGTGGTGGATGTTCATGGCAACAATTGGAATATTCAGAACAAATTCGTTGGAAAGCTCAGCATGTTAGAGATTCTTTTGAACGATTGCATAAGATTTCTGTCGGGCAGTATGACGCTCCAATAGGTGCATTACAACAATATGAATATCGAAACAAAATGGAGTTTTCCTTTGGAGCAAGTAGATGGTTGTCCGAAGAAGAAATACAAAGTGATGGTGAAATTGAACAAAAAAATTATGCATTAGGCTTACATATCCCAGGACGATTTGACAAAGTTCTTCCAATTGACAAATGTCATTTACAGGCAAATTTGGGGAATCGCATTTTAACATCCATTGATGAGAAGTGTCGTTCATTGGCACTGACTGCAAGAAATAGTAGACTTGGCGAAGGTTTTCTGCGGAATGTTATCATTCGTAATTCTCAAACAACTGAAGATATGATGATTATTGTTCTAACTTCAGCAATTACGTCTGAAAAGGAACAAAACTTTATTGATTGGTTGTTTACTGAGTTTAGTACATTGTATTTGAACGAACATACAACGATAGCACATGCAGTGAATGATACAAAATCTGGTGTTGCTATTGGTGAAATAGTGCGTCAAGTCGGAACTGGTTCCTTAAAAGAAGTTATGAGTGGATTTACCTATGAAATTTCACCATTTTCTTTTTTTCAGAACAATCCAAAACAGTTTGAACGATTATTAGATGTTGTTTATACGTATGCAGATTTTCAACAATCTGATATTGCATGGGATTTGTATTGTGGAACTGGACTTATTACCTTGCCAATTGCGAAAAAAGTAACATCGGTTATTGGCATAGAATTGTCGGAAGAGTCTATTGAAAAAGCGACAATGAATGCACAGAATCATAACGTTGAAAATGCAAGTTTTTTCGCAATGAATCTTCACTCAAAAGAAGCATTAGCATTATTACAACATCAAAAAAAACCGAATACTATTGTTATTGATCCACCAAGAGCAGGTTCTCATCCTGATTTGATTGGGTATCTCAATACATCTGGAATAGATAAAATTGTATATGTTTCTTGTAATCCTACAACTCAAGCAAGAGATTGTGCTATGTTGGATAATTACTCTGTGGACGCTGTAACAGCTGTCGATTTGTTCCCACAAACGTACCACATCGAATCAGTTGCTTTATTGACCAAACGAACGAATGGATAAGATACTTTTAGAACAAAATTTATATCTGATTAGCACCAAACTACAAAAAGTTGGTGCATCGATGATTGATAATGTAGTGGCAATTAGTAAGAAAAAAGAAGTTAGTGCCATACAATATTGTTATCAACAATCCTTGAGAAAATTTGGGGAGAATTACGTTCAAGAGTTAGTAGAAAAACAGAAAATTCTTCAAGAGATTTGTCCAGATATTGAATGGCATTTTACTGGACATTTGCAAACAAACAAAGTAAAATATATTGCTCCATTTATTCATACAATTCAAACTGTTGATTCAGTCAAATTAGCAAAAGAAATTTCAAAAGAAGCGTTAAAGAATCATCGAATAATTTCGATTTTTATTCAAGTAAATACCTCCGGTGAGAGTTCCAAAAGTGGTGTTTCACCAAGTGAAGTAGTAACGTTAGTGAGGGAAATAATGAATTTTTCAGGAATTTCCATAGATGGTTTGATGACAATTCCAGCAATATTAGAGGAAAATGAAGAACTATTACGAAAAGAATTTCAACAATTAGTAGAAATTAAAAACACCATAGAATTACAATTATCCCTTCACCTATCCCATCTTTCTATGGGAATGACTAATGATTATATAATTGCGTTGGAAGAAAAAGCAACCTTAGTACGTATTGGAACGGGCATTTTTGGTGAACGTTCATGAATACAACACATAATCTCAAAAAAAACATTTCAGATTCTGTTCTCTATCTCACACAACGTTTGAGAAGCTATCCAGCGATTTGTCTGTTCGTTCGTTCGGGTACAGTAGAATTGAATTATGTAGGTGCAATACATCAAAGAATTCCCATAACAGATGTTCCACATTGTAATGATATTCCTCAAAGCCAAGATTGTAGTTTTTATGAAGCAACAATAGAGGGAATTCCTGTCATTTTGTATGAAAATCCCCATTCTGAAGTAGATAGTACTTCTTTTTTTCAGGAATTATATCCGCTCCATATAATCGCAAATCTTGGAATACGTTGTTTGGTAACGATAGATCAAATTGAGTTTTTTTCTTCTGTAAAAAATCACGACATTCTTATTATCAATGACCATATAAACCACACTGGTATTAATGCTGTCAAAAGTTTAGAAACAGTACATGATTTTGAAGAAAGAATGAAAAAGTTTTCCATGGAGTATTCCGAATCGTTAGTAAAAATCTGTGAAACAGCATTTGAAAAACAACAAATAAAATATAAAAAGGCTATACTTATAGGCGTTACTTCTCCCAGTACACTTTCCAAAGCTGAACAAAGCATCTATGCCAGTTTCAAAGCAGATTGTATTGGAAATATACAAGTTTTAGAGGCAATAGCTGCACGGTATTATTCAATGCATATTTGTACTCTTGTTGTACAAAAACTGTCTTCTTCTCATATTGATTCAACATTGTTGAACGAACGTCGTCAACATTTGTATGGTATTATTAACTTCATACTTCCGAACATTTACCAATATTTAGCTACTACCTCAAATGAGATATCATAACTATTTCTATTCTTGTGTTTTTGCTGTGTTTTCTCTTATTCTCATTGGATGTTCACCAGAAGATCCATTGATAAATGATGGTGCAGTTAGTTGGAATTCGTTGGTAGTGTATGAAAATGCTAATAGTCTCTCCGTCGTTTCCTTGCCAGCAAAAAACACGCAAACGTCGATAGTTTTCCCAACATCACAGTTTCAAAATCCAAGTTTGAAACTTGCCTATTTCCGTGATAAAATTTACGTTCTTTCACCCCAAGAAGCTGTAATGTATATTGTGAAAGATAAATCCTTTGTTATTGAGGACACTATTGCTTTTGTTGGAGATTTACAGCCAAATGCAATTACTTTTGCAAATGCGACAACAGCATATATTTCCTTTGAAAATGCACCTACTATTGGAATTTTTGATATAACAGTGAATAGAATGGTATCAACCATTCCTATTGAATCCGAAGCTGCAGATATTTCATCTTTTGAAAATAAAGTATTTGCAGTTTGTCCAAAAAGCAATTCCGTTACGATAATAGATACAAGAACAAACCAAATTGCTCAAGTGTTAGGAACGCATGATGCACCATCATTTGTTGGGGTAGATATAGATAATCGTTTGGTCTTGGTATTATGTGCTGGTAAGGGCAAATCGAGTGATACGTTGCAAAATCCAGTTGAAAAAACTCGAATGAAATTAGCATATATCGATCCTGCAACAAATTCGCTGTTGACGCAAAGTGATATGATTGTTACTCAAGCAAATCCTGATGGAGCAATACCTACTTCATTTGCAGTGACTGAACGTTATCGAGCGTATGTAACGACAAATCAAGGGTTAATTCGCGTCAATACATTCTCAAAAGGTGCAGCTGTCAGAGTGAATCAAAATATTTACGCTTCAATCCAATATAATATTCGCAGAGGTGAATTGATGTTGTTACAACGAAGAGCAAATGGTTCAACTATTTTCACAGCTGACAGACTAACAGGTGCGACGCTTGAGACGCATACCTTTACAAATCAGATACGTTATATTTTCCCAATATAACTTCTACCAATATGGATTCATATCCGTTAAAAATTCGCAAAGAGTTTCATTCGAATGCTTCCCAAAAAGCGTCTGTAATAGCGTTTCCAGATTGTGAAGATGTACGAGTATTACATGCAGTTTCAATAATTTCAAAAGAAAATATTGCGACTCCGATACTTGTCGGCAATGCAAATATTCTTAATGAAATAGCTGAAAAGAATGATATTGATATAAACGGCATAAAAATTGTTAATCCTATTGAACAAAGCGAAATACATTCGTATGGAGCAACGTTCTTTGACTTACGAAAGACAAAAGGAATGACAGAAGAACTTGCTTTTCAAACAATGAAAAATCCATTGTTTTATGCTGGAATGATGTTGAGAAAAGGAGCAGTTACTTCCGTAGTTGCAGGTGCTAAATCTTCTACCGGAGATGTATTACGTGCAGCAATCCAAACTGTAGGTCTTGCACCATCCACAACGATAGTTTCAAGTTATTTTGTGATGATTTTAGCGTCAAGTGTTGTACTATTTTCAGATTGTGGAGTAGTACCAGATCCTAATTCACAAGAGTTGGTATCTATAGCTTCTTCGACAGTTGAAAATTTTAAACGGTTGTTTCCAAATGAAGTACCTAAAGTAGCATTTTTATCGTTCTCGACTAAAGGAAGTGCTACCTCGGATTCTGTTGTGAAAGTTCAAGAAGCGTTTGAACTGTTTCATCAAAAACATCCAAATGTATTAGCAGATGGCGAGCTTCAATTTGATGCTGCATTTGTTCCAGAAATAGCTAAAAGTAAGGCGAAAAACTCCCCAATGGCAGGAGAAGCAAATATATTCATATTCCCTAATTTAGATGCAGGGAATATAGCGTATAAAATTGCTCAACGAATTGGTAGTGCAACTGCAATAGGACCTATCATTCAAGGATTAAACAAACCATATTGTGATTTGTCCCGAGGTTGTTCGGTCGATGACATCATTGATGTTGCCTCTATTTCTTCACTGTTGTCTTCGTAAGAATATGGAACATTATCAACATCAATCATCGAAACATATTCCTATGAGTGAGACTATCTTAGAAACGATACGAACTTTGAATGCTCAATCAAATAAATATATAACTTCTCAAAAAGAAGTAGCTTATTCCTATGCATTAGATGCTAAAAATCTTGCAACAAGTTATCTCTCCCAGTTAGGAACCAATTCAGAACTACCAATTTCTACGTCCATCGATGATGAGAGTTTTGTCGTGTCAGTCAAAAAAGAATTGGTTAATGCATTGAGTACCTTAGCACATATTTATAATACCTCTGGTGAAGTTGACAACAGTAAAGAAATTATTTTGCAAGGTATTTCATTGGCCGAAGAATGTAAGATGGAATTTCATCATGCTCAATTCTTGTTAAATTTAGGTAATTGCTTTTTTCGCACAAGTTTCATGATGGAAGCCTTAGAAAATTATGAGCAATCCTTGGAAAAATTAGAGTATTTAAATACCAAAGAAAGTATCTTATTAAAAAGTAAGGTACTCAATAACATTGGAAATGTTTATAACAAACTCAATGATAACTCCGCGTCATTAGAGTATTATCATAAAGTTTTAGAAATAAAAAATACGCATAATTTACCTGAGAAAAATTTCATATTAACGTATCTAAACTTGGGAATGGCCTATGCTGCTATTGGGAAATTAGATGATTCAGTCGAATATTATGAAGAGTGTGTTCGTTTATCTAACGAACATAATGACAAGAAAAGTTTGTCGTTAGTATACAACAATTTGGGTAACCATTGGAGTTTTCAAGGTGAATTTGAAAAATCTCTTAATTTTTTTCAAGAAAGTATTGCTCTTAAAAAATCATTGAATTATGATTATGGTTTAGACACAAGTTATTATAATATTGCTATTGTACTGGGTCGAATGAAACGATTCAAGGAGGCGAATAATTTTTTAGAGGAAGCCTTGCAATTAGCAAAGAAAAATTTGAACACAGATTTAATTGGTGATATCTTTTTGTATTTTGCTGATATTAATAGTATAAGTGAAAATCCTTACCTTTCATTAGATTTTGCCACAGAATGTTTACAACAGATTGAAAATCTTCCTACTGTCATTGAACAAAAAGATGTTCAAAGCGATATGTATCGAATTAAATCGAATATTGAAAAGTTACGAGGAAATTTTGCAACTTCACTTGATTTATTTCAAAAACATTCTGAATTAGAACGTGAACTTGAACTTGAACAATTTAAAATTCAAGAACAAATTCTTCGTGACCAGATTGCTTATGAACGTAAAAAATCTAAAGAGGTTTCTACTAATGAATTTTCCATTCAACTTGAAGCTTTACGAAAAGAAAATTCAAATCTATCTGAGTTGTTAGATAAAACAAAAGAAAATGTAACATCGTTGCTTGAACAAAAAAATGATTTAATTCGAATGGCTTCCCATGATTTGAAAAATCCTTTGAATAACATTTTAGGGTTTGCTGAATATTTACTCAAAGAAATACCAACAATTTCCTACGTTGAAATCAAAGAGTATGCTACCTATATTCGTGATTCAGCTGAGAGAATGACAACCATTATCACAACAATTTTAGATGTCAACAAAACAGGTGCATCTTCCATAAATGTTACGTTACAGAAAACTGATGTCGCGACAATAGTGCAAACGCTTTTGAAAGAGTATTCTCAATACGCGAATTCCAAAAACATAACCATTTCTCAGAATATCCAAGCTCAAAAGTCAATTTGTGAAACAGATGCAGATCTTTTAAAGCAAATTATTGATAATATTTATTCCAATGCTATCAAATATTCACCATTAGGGTCAAATGTTCGTATTACCGTTCGTTCTCAAGATAATATCGTTACAATTGAAGACCAGCAAACAGTGGAGTCAGTTGTTATTGTAGAGATTGAGGATAAAGGTCCTGGATTTACAGAAGATGATAGAATTAATATGTTTGGTACCTATGCAAAATTATCTGCAAAACCAACTGCAGGTGAACATTCTACAGGATTAGGGCTGTCGATAGTAAAAAAACTCTCAGAACTTATTAATGTGTCTGTTTGGTGTGAATCTACAGTGGGTGAAGGTTCAACGTTTTTTATAGAAATCCCAGAATTTCACAAACCTCAATAATGAATCTTGAAGAAAAAATTCGACATCATTGTCACTTAGTTGTCGAGTATAAAGATGTTGATGCTATTTTTTCTCAAAAGAATGGTGAACTTGTTGTAAACTATTTTTTTGAATTACTCAATTCAAGGCAATCATTAGTCGATTTTCAACTTTTTTTTCAAGTTGTGCAAACCATTCTTGAAAATAGTTCACAACCATTTGAGCTTTCAAAACAACAATTATCGTTGATTCAACAACCAAAAAACAATGAAGAATTTACCAGCTTTTTTCATTTGATACTCCAATTATTTCCACGTTCCAATTCTTTAATAAATTGTATCTTTTTCTGGTTCAAACATTCTCCTCATTTGTATAGCAATGATGAATCGAAGCGAATGTTTTTCTCGTATTTTGAGCAATGCTTAGGTGGAAAGGATAAATTGCTCGCATTAGAATCTTGCCTTATTTTGTTGAAATACTTTGAAAATGATAGTGAAACAACAGAAGAATTGCATCTTTCAGTTATTGCTATTTTGGTAGCTTTCGGAGCTAATGAATTTGTTCGAGACTATCATCATAAGACAATTCACTTTCAAACTGATGAATCTCAAAAGTTTCGAAACTATAATTTTTTGCTCTCCTATTTCAATGAAAAAAATTCAGATGCTGTAACAAAATCATGGAATGACATTTCTTTTGAGAGCTATCCACAAGAACTACAAAAAAATATAAGAAGACTGTATGCTTTGACGTTGGCTCGGCAGAAAAAAAACAATGAAGCCAAAGAGATGTTAGAACAATTGGCAAATGAATACATTTACGAAAAAAATACTAAAGAGTATCTTAAAATTCATTGTGATATAGTCTCTATCATTCCAAACGATAATGTGGAAAAATTTGCAACATATTTAGATACAATTGAGCAATTATTTGAACAATCTCATTCAAAAGAATACTTACTGACGTTATATGCAAAAAAACATGAATATGCAAAATTGCAAAATAAATACGAGGCAACAGCACTTGCAAAATCCTTCCTGTTAGCATCAACAATGCAATCGTATGAATTTTTAGAAGAAGTTTCATTACAACTCTCAGAATTAGCAAAAAAACGAAAAAAAACTGACCAAGCGTTAGAATTTCTTACTATTTCTACCAATGCAAAAACGGCAGTTTTTGAAAATCGGTTAGCAACAGAGCAACGAAAAAATACTGCAGAACGGTTAGTCATCGAATACTTCGGAGCAATTTAGGTCTTTGCTCAAATGAAAACCAAAAAATCTTCAAAATTGTCTACAAGTTCTTTGTATATTTGCACATACAAAGAGAATTTATGGATATAGATTTACAGAAAAAAATTACCCAATCATCTGCCCTACCTTTGGGGAGAATTGATTGGTTTATCTTAGTGGCAATTGTCGGACTAATGTCATTTTCCGTTGCTTTCGTTTACAGTGCCAGCTCTTCTTTTTCAGCTGTCAAGTTTGGCTCTTCAGAATCTCTTTTTTGGAAGCATTCCGTCCGTATTGTCATTGGGGTTATCCTCATTTTTGTCTTTGCTAGAATTGATTACAGAGTTTACCAAAAAATAGCCAAACCATTGCTCTTGGTGGCAATTTTCCTACTCATTGCTGTATTATTTGTCGGACCAATGATAAAGGGGGCAAGGAGGTGGATACATATTGGAGCAATCACCTTCCAACCTTCCGAATATGCGAAGTTCGCTCTCATAATATTCCTTGCGGCATATATGAGTACGTACAAAGAACAAATTCAAAAATTCAAAGACCGATTTTTGCCAATGTTACTTTGGATTGGAGCGGTATGTGGGCTCATTGTGCTTCAGCCCAATATGTCTACGGCAAGTGTCATTTTCCTTATTGCAATGACATTACTATTTGTTGGTGGTACGAATCCTCTACATCTGGGAGCAGTCTTAGCTGTTGGAATAGTAGGCGGAGGTGGGTATGCACTCACCGCACAATACCGACTAAAGCGGATATTAGCCTATTTGGGAATGGGGGAAGAAAATAAGGTATCAGAGGCTATCAGTTATCAATTAGACCAAGCACTTATTGCCTTTGCAAATGGAGGATTTTGGGGAGTTGGAGCTGGTCAAAGCAGACAACGTGAATGGTTTTTACCAGAGTCATACGGAGATTTTATTTTTTCGGTCGTAGGCGAAGAATACGGCTTTTTTGGTGTTTTGATTATTCTATCTGCATTTATGTTAGTTGTATGGCGTGGTACTATCATTGCTGGACGTGCTCCGGACAAATTTGGCTTTCTTTTAGCTTCAGGAATCACCTATACACTTGGTTTTTACGCTTTCATTAACGCTGGTGTAACGTGCGGATTATTACCTACCACAGGGCTTCCAATGCCTTTTATTAGCTACGGCGGTACATCTGTCTTCTTCTCAGCAGCAGCCGTTGGAATACTTCTCAATATCTCCGCACATTCCGGCATCTACAAACGCGAGTAAAAACGAAAGAAGATAGGTTCCCCTCTTGAGGGGTGGCACGAACTGGTGGGTGGAATCTTACCTTGGAGACGCAAAGCATTGCGTCTCTATAACAACGAAAGAAGATTGCTTCCCCTCCCTTGGAGGGGTGGCACGAAGTGACGGGGTGGCTTCTTTGTCTGAGACGCAAAGCTTTGCGTCTCTACAACAAATTTGTGGCGAAAGATGTTTCGCCCCTACGTTTTTCTGAAACTAAACAGCTCCCCTTCAAGGGGAGCTGTCCGTAGGACTGAGGGGTTTCCCGTCTGAGATGCAAAGCATTACTTCTCTACAACAATATTGGGTCGAAAGATGTTTCGCCCCTACGTTTTTCGGAAATTGGAAATAAAATCTTTTTCTACGATTGGCGATTGGAGACGAAGTCTGCAAATTGTAGAAGTGCAGTTTTTGCAGGTGAATCTGGGAAGATAGTTAAAAGTTGTTTTGCATCTTCGGAAAGTTGATTTGCTTTGTTGGTTGCATACTCGATTCCTCCGTATTCGTCGACAAAACGGAATACTTTTTGGATAGAATCTGAGGTTGCTTTTCCTTTTTTCACAATAGAGATGATCTCTTTAGCTTTGTCTTTTGGTGCAATTGACGCTGCATGAATAAGTGGTAAGGTTAGCTTTTTCTCTTTGATATCATTGGCGATTGGTTTGCCAAGTATTGCCGAACGACTGGTGTAATCCAAAATATCGTCTCGAATTTGGAATGCAATTCCTACGTATTCGCCATATTGCTGAAGTGCTTTGTGATATTCTGCATTATCTGTGGCACTCAGAGAACCTATCAAACAACAAGTAGAGGTTAACGAAGCTGTTTTATCAGAAATAATTTTGAAATAGGTTTCTTCATCCAAATTCAATTCACGGCTTTTTTCGATTTGGAGTAATTCACCTTCGCTCATTCGCTTTACAGCCGTGCTGGTGGCTTTTAAGTATGCAAATTCGTTATTTTCTACTGCGATGAGCAAACCACGAGAAAGTAGAAAATCCCCAACTAAAATAGCTACTTTGTTTTTCCAGAGTGCATTGATAGATGCTACTCCACGACGTTCAGCCGAATCGTCAACTACATCATCATGCACCAAGGTTGCTGTATGGAGCAATTCCACCATTGCTGCACCAATGAATGTCCGCTGTGATACTTCCCCACACATTGCTGCTGAAAGAAATACTAATGTTGGTCGAATCTGTTTGCCACGTTGTTTGATGATGTATTTGACAATGATATTCAACAACGAAACATGGGTTTTCATTGTCGATTTGAAATAGGTATCAAATTCTTGTAAATACGGCTCTATGGGTTTGCGAACTTCTTTTACTGCTATCATAAATTTATGTAAGAACAATTACTGCTCTTTTGATTCCTTTGATCGTTGATTCGTAGCTAATGAAGATACCCATATACTGAGTTCAAATAGAATATATAATGGAATTGCAAAAATCATTTGATTGAATGGATCAGGACTTGGTGTCATGACCGCTGCAATGATTAAAATTCCTACGATGGAGTGTCGACGATATTTCCTCATCATTGTTGGAGTAACAATACCAACCTTAGTTAAAACAAAGGTAATCATAGGTAATTCGAAGATTAATCCAGCTGCGAGAAGAGTGGTTGTCATAAAACTCAACAGTTCGTCTACGTCGATGAAGTTTTTGATATTTTGCGAACCAAATGACGCCGAAAAGGTCAACATCGATGGAATCATCACAAAATACGCAAAGGAAATTCCTGCAAAAAAACACACAGTTGTAAAAAAGGTGATGGATTTAGCCCAACGACGTTCCTTTTCATACAAACCAGGTTCTATGAATTTCCAAAGTTGATAGAGTATAAACGGAGTGGTGATGATTATTCCAACAATAAAGATTACCTTGAAATAGAGAAAAGCTTGACCAAATGGTTTTCTATTCTGTAGTTCTAATTTTGAGGAAATTGCTGGACCTAAGAGCACAATATTCATTATTGAATCAATGAATATACCAGTTACTATACAGCCAATAACCAAAGCAATTACTGAATAGATGAGTCTTTTTCGTAATTCTTCAAGATGTCCTGAAAAACCCATTTCTGGTAATTCTGTGGTAACTTCTACCTTTTCTTCAGCCATTATTTTGATGTACCGTCAAAAGAAATTTGTTCACGTAAATAATACCCTTTGTCATTCAAACCAATTTTTCCTGCAGGAATGAACGCGTCATGTTGGAACACAATAATCCAATCTTCATCAACTGATTGTTTCCATAAACGTTTCTTTTCCTCTATTGTTGAAAGTGGAAAATTGTCATATCCCATTCCATAGGGCAAAGGAATATGGGCAGCAGTAGGACACAAATCACTTGGAAAAAAGAGTATACCTTCTGAGGTAACTATTTTATATCCTTGCAAAGCACGTGTATGTCCATGTAAAATTTCAAAACCAATACCTTCGAACGGAGTTTCTGTTGTGAGCGTTTTCAACATTCCATGTTCCAAAAGCGGAACAAAATTATCTTTAATGAACGAAGCTTGATCTTTCAACACGGGTTGTAACGCCCAATCCAAATGTTCTTTGTTAACAAAGTATGTTGCATTGTTGAATGTAGGCACTAACAAATCTCTGTCAAAAGAAGTTGCACCACCAGCATGATCAAAATGTAAATGCGTCAAAAGAACATCAGTAACTTCAGAAGGAGCAACTGAATGAAGTTGCAATGAGGTTTCTAACGAAGCTTGAGATGTATCAATTCCGTAAATTTCTTGAAGCTTAGTTGAGAATTTATTTCCATTTCCTGTATCAACAAGAATGATTTTTTTGTCAAAACGAATCAAAAGTGACCGTGAGCTCATTGGAATTCTATTTTGAGCATCAGGTTGCGAATATTTCGTTGCCCATAAATTTTTGGGAACAACACCGAACATTGCCCCACCATCGAGTCCGAATGAACCTGTTTCAATAATATCTATCGTGAATTTTCCGAGTTTCATAGTGTTAAAATGCGTATAGTTTTTGGAAAGAAAAGGGAGTTATTTTCAAAAGATGTTACGCAAAACTACTAAAAAATTGGAAAACTCGTCAAAGACTCGTAATTTTGTCGAATTGTGCAAAATTTTAAAACATATATTTACACCTTAACAAATCTACGTTAACAAGGATTTAGGAGAACATTGAAGATGAAAGTAATTTCTAAAATGCGGGAAGTTTCACCAATCTTGCTTGCTATATTTGGAGTAACCTTTATAGTATTTATGGTTATATCTGATATAGATATGCAAACATTATTTCAATCAGGAAATAGTGCAGGGAGTGAGAATGTAGGAACCGTCAATGGTGAAAAGATACTTGCAACTGTTTACAATGCTCGAGTGCAAGAGGCAATTGAAATGCAACGAGCATCAGCAACAAGTCAACAAAAAGAGCCAGAAATTGACGAAGAGCAAGTTAGAGATCAAGTTTGGAACGAAATGGTAGATGAAATTTTATTACGCCAAGAAGCTGAAAAAGCAGGTGTATCAGTTTCAAACAATGAAGTATTGGATGTATTGTTAGAAAACCCACCTGACTATCTTCGTCGTCCATTTACTGACTCTTTAGGTAGATTTAACAAACAACAGTATTTGGAATTAGTTACCAATCCAGATAGACTTCGAGATTTTATCAATCCTCAATCTGGTGTAAATCCCGACGAAGCTGTTGTTAAATTCAAAGAAGATTTAATTAAGGTTGAAGATTTTATTTTAAAATCAAAATTACAAGAAAATATTTCTTCCTTAGTTGGAGCATATGGTGATTTACTTTCGCCAACAGTAGCTCAATTGCAATATGTTGTTGATAATAGTTCTGCTGATATTGATTTCGTTAATTTCCCTGTGGCAAAAGTTGGTGATAATGAAGTATCAGTAACTGATGCAGAAATTGCGTCATTCTACGAAAAAAACAAACAATTTTTCAATCAAAAACCAGCACGTAAAATCAAATATTTTACCTTTCCAATGGTTCCTGGAAGCAATGACTCTACTCAATTTGAGAATAAATTCACTCGTGTGATGAGTTTGATTCAAAAAGATACTACTATTGCAGGACGGGATAAAGCATTTGAAGAAATATTTATTGAATATTCTGGTATAACAAGTGAATTTAAAACTGTATCTACATTAGACCCAATTCGTCAAGGAATGTTGAAAAACGCTGTGAACCGTCAAGTAATTGGACCGGTAAACCTTGGTGATGGACTAACATTCTTACGTTTGGATGAACGTAAAAGTGGCGATAACTTGTCTGTAAAAGCCTCACACATTCTTATTGAATTTGGTGCAAATAAAGATTCTTCAAAAGCAACTGCTTCAAAGATAATGGCAGATATAAAAGCTGGTGGTAATTTTGAACAAATAGCTATGGAAAAATCATCGGACAAAGGCTCTGGTATGAAAGGTGGAGACCTTGGATACTTTACTAAAGGTATGATGGTGAAACCATTTGAAGAAGCTGCTTTTGCTGCAAAACCAGGTGATTTGATTGGACCAATCGAAACACAATTTGGTTATCACATTATCAAAGTTGTTGATAAAGTTACTGAAGAAATCAAATATTCTGAGGTTACATTGAAATTAAATATCTCAACAGCAACGAAAAATACCATTTTCCGCGAAGCAAATTCTGCAAAAACAATGTTGGAAAAAGGAACTTCCATTGAAGAAGTTGGAAAACAATTGAAAAAGAATGTTGTTGAAACGGATTTATTTGACAAAAATACACCTGCAATTGGTTCTAAAGCATTAACATTGTTTGCATTTGATGGCAAATTGAATGATGTTTCAGCACCGGTAGAAGTGAAAAACTATGGAGTCGTAATAGCACAAATTTCTGGAATAAGAGAAAAAGGCACTACTCCATTAGAAGATATCAAAGAACAATTGAAATTACGTTTAATTCGTAACAAGAAATTGGATATTTTGGTGAAGAAGACTGATGAAGTACGTACAAAATTATTAGCTTCCGGTGGTTTAAGTGCTGCTAAATCAATAGACTCAACATTAGATGTACGTTCGGCAGCTGGAATACGAAACAATGGTTTTGTACAAGGGTTAGGAAAAGATTATGCTCTAACGAATGCTGCATTTACTGCACCAATAGGAAGTATGACTACTACTATTCGTGGCGAAAATTCTTGTTTCTTGGTTGTAGTAAAAAGTAGAGTAGAACCAGACAAATCAAAAATTGAAGCTGATAAAGATGCAGTAGCGAAAAAATTAGCTGGAAATGCTAAAGCTATGGCATATTATGGCTGGATGAATGATCTTAAAAACAATGCTGATATCGTGAAGAATTCTCGATTCTTCTCCAACAATTAATATTTAAATGTTTCAAAAGCAACGCACCTTAGAAAAAGAGATATCTTTTTCTGGCAAGGGGTTACATACTGGACATGAAACAACAATAACTCTCAAACCTGCACCCGAAAATTTCGGGCGTAGGTTTGTCAGAGTTGATAGGGATTCAAAACCAGAAATATTTGCGTCAGTCAATAAAGTCCTTAGTACTTCAAGAAGAACAACACTCACATCGGGGAATGATGAAATTGTTGTTCATACGACTGAACACATTCTCTCAGCATTAGAAGGCTGTGGAATAGACAATTGTATTATCGAACTCACATCAGATGAACCGCCTATTGGCGATGGTTCAGCGTTGCATTTTGTCGCAATGATTAAAGAAAGCGGTGTAAAAGTCCAAAATGCAAAACGTAATTTCATAACCATTGATAAGGTGTATGAATTTACCTATGGAAATTCACACTTCAAGGTAATTCCTTCCACAAAACAACAATTTACTGTAGCAATTGACTATAATACTGACGCATTGTCAGTCAGTCAAGTAACGTTACAAGATGTTGAGAAAGAATTTGTAACAGAATTTGCTCCTGCTAGAACGTTTTGTTTTCTTAGCGAAATTTCACAATTACAACATACAGACAATATTAAAGGTGGTAGCTTGGAAAATGCTATCGTTATTGTCGATAATTTTATGCTACGCGAACAAGTATTAGATTTGATAGGAAAAAACGAACCTTTGGATGAACGAGATAGTTTTACTGTGAATTCTATTTTAAACAAAGGTGGATTTAGATTTGACGATGAACCTGCTCGACATAAATTATTAGATTTGATTGGTGATACTTCCTTATTAGGATTCCCAATCCAAGGTCATATTATTGCCACTAGACCTGGACATGAGGCGAATGTACAATTTGTACGCTATTTACAAGAACAACTTTTATCAACCATTGAACGAATTTCTATGAATGACAACATGCAAAAAGATACGTCAATGAGTATTGGCGACATTATGGATGTAATTCCTCATCGATACCCATTTTTACTTGTTGATAGAGTTTTATCAATAAATTATGAAGAAAATTCAATTGTTGGTTTAAAAAATGTTACGTTTAATGAACCCTTCTTTATGGGTCATTTCCCAAATAAACCAATAATGCCAGGAGTATTGTTATTAGAATCTATGGCACAAGTAGGTGGATTGTTGTTACTCAATAGTGAAGATGATTTATCGACAAAATTAGTAATGCTTTTGGGAGCAAACAATGTCAAATTCCGCAAACCGGTCATTCCTGGTGATCAATTGATTATGAAAGTACGTTTGGTTAACAGAAGAATGAATATAGTAGGTTTTGAGGCGAAATGTTATGTCAATGACGTTTTAGTGACTGAAGCAGAAATACGAGCAGCAATCGTAGATAGGGCAACAATATGAGTTCTAATATTCATCCAACCGCTATCGTTTCGCCAAAAGCTAAACTTGGGGAAAATGTATCAATAGGACCATATTCCATCATTGAAGATGCAGTAGAAATCGGTAATAATACCAAAATTCGTGCTCATGTAACAATTGCAAATGGCACAAAAATTGGGAATAGTTCCACAGTCTATTCTGGTGCTATTATTGGAACTGAACCACAAGATTTAAAATATGCTAATGAAGAAACCTTCGTTATCATTGGCGATAATACAGTTATTCGTGAATATGTTACCATTAATCGTGGAACAAAGTATTCTGGCACTACTTCTGTTGGTGATAACTGTTTGATTATGACCTACAGCCATATCGCACATGATTGTGCTGTTGGCAATAATGTCATCATGTCCAATGCTACACAATTGGCTGGACATGTGTCAATTGGAGAATGTTGTGTGATTGGTGGAATGGTGAAAGTTCATCAGTTTTGTTCTGTCGGGAAATACTCAATGGTTGCTGCTGATGCGATGGTTGTAAAAGATATAACTCCATTTGCTTTAACAGGAAGAGAGCCAGTTTGTATTGAAGGTGTCAATAAAATCGGTTTACGTCGTCGTGGTATTGTAGACGAAACTATTATGGCTATAGAACAATTTTATAAAGTGGTATTCTACAGTGGATTGAATACTACAGATGGTTTAGAACATTATTTATCGTTACATTCTGAGATTGTACCGGAAGTACAAGATTGTATTGATTTTATCAAAATTTCTAAAAGGGGCATTTATAGAGCGTAATGTGATACCTACGTTAACTCTATAGTCAGTAACAATATGAACATTCCAACCTTGGATGATTTGACCTATATCGTTGCTTCGAAAGACAACATTGATAAACAATATAATGTTTTCATTCGAAAAATTTTAGCAACTGCTGCATTGTTAGTCAGTGATTGGTTGGCTCTATCGCTTAGTATGGCATTGGCGTTTGTTGGTACTTCTCTTTTGGGAGTTGAATCGCAAATTTCAATACAACTATTTATGTCTTACGTGGTGTTAGCTATCATCATTGTGCCTTGTGTTTACTTTATTGCAGGTCTTCACCCTGGATTTGGAATTGGTGTTGTGGAAGAGCTTCGAATTTGTACTTATAGCACTACCATCTCTTTTTTACTGTTAGCTGGAATTAGTTATCTAACGCAAAGTAGTATTGACCTTTCACGATCATTATTCATACTTTCTTGGTTGATTTCTTTGCCTATAATTCCGGTCGTACGTAATTTTACAAGAAAACTCTGTGGAAAATTTGATTGGTGGGGTATCCCTGTTTTAGTTGTTGGAGATGGTTCAATAAGTGAAGTTGCTGTTGAATCGTTGCTTCGAAACAAACAATTGGGTCTACATCCATTAGTTGTTATTGATAATAATCCCAATAATTGGGGGTATAGCAACAATATTCCGATTGTAGGTGGATATGAAAATGCACAGATAATTTCTCAAAAATTGTCAATTGATTTTGTTATCATTGCAGTTCCTGCAGTTGGAAGAGAAGAATTCCATGATGTTTTGGATTCGTTTAATCAAATATTCAATAGAATTTTGGTTATGCCTGATTTGCAAGGTGATTCTAATATTTGGGTAGCTACTCGAAATCTTCAAGCTATATATAGATTTGATCAACATTACCGTTTACTTCGTAACTATTCCGTTATCAAAAAGCGGGTTTTTGACATAGTATTTGGTACTATGTTCTTTTTGCTATCATTACCAATAATAGCGATTTGCTCTGTTTTAATTCGATTAGAATCTAAAGGAGCAGCAATCTATAAAACATTTCGTTTTGGAAGGAAAAAAGCGGAATTTGAAATGTTTAAACTTCGTACAATGTATAGTGGAGCAGAGGATCAGCTGGAATCATTACTCGAAGATCCAGAAGTACGAAGAGAATTTGAATTGTTTCAAAAAATTCAAAATGACCCAAGAGTAACAAAGGTTGGACGATTTTTACGTAAATACAACATTGATGAAATTCCGCAATTTTATAATGTTATCAAAGGTGAACTTTCCATCGTAGGACCTCGTCCCTATCTTATCAGAGAACATTCGTTAATGGAAGGGTTGGATGAGATAATTTTGAAAGCAAAACCAGGAGTTTCAGGATTATGGCAAGTTAATGATAAATCAAATACAACATTTGAAGAACGTTTGAAAATTGATTGTTATTATGTAAAAAACTGGTCATTCTTTTTGGATTTGTACATTATGTTACGTACAATCCTTGTGGTTTTACAAGGTGAACGAAAGTAGATTTAATAGAATATGAAGTTCATCCTTTTTTTACAATATGCCCTTTTCACTTTGTGCATATTTTTGTTTCAACAGTCAGTTTCTGGACAAACCTTTCGTACATTTGACCCACTATTGGCAGGAATGTATGAGCAAAGAGTTGGTTCATTTTATCAAACGAATGTTAAAAAACTTCGTTTAGATATTGGTGCAACAACCGATTTGTTTCATTATCAGCAAGATTCATTAACAAACTTTTCGTTTGGTACTGACTTTTTTACGTATACAAGATTACGTTCTGAGGAGAATTTCAAGTTTCCTGTTGAAACTTCAGATTATTTCTTCGGAGGGAATATTTCCTACGCTAAAAAAATCGATTCACAATATAGTCTTTTTGGGCGATTAAGGATTGCCCACATTTCTTCCCATTTGGTTGATGGTTATTCAGATAATGGTGTTTTTCGAGAAACTCCTTTTGTATATAGCCGAGAATTTTTTGACTTTTTGATGGCAGTTACAACTGATAATGGCATCAGAGCATATGCAGGGTTTACGGGAGTGTGGCATTCTCAACCGAGAGACGCGTCCAGATTCATTCCGCAATTTGGCGTTGAATATACTTATGATGTAACAGATTGGTTTGCATTTGTCGCAGGATTAGATGCTCGAGTCGTTAGCAGTACACCATCGTTTTCAGTTCAAGCAGGACTACGATTTTTAAATAAAGACAAAAAAGGAATTTTGTTGTCTTGGTACAATTACGATGGTCGCTCCATGCACGGTATGTTTTACAAGCAAAAAGATGCTTACGGCGGAATAGGTTTCCAAATTCTCTTTTAATTACTCTTGAAGTATATGCACTATGAACCAATCAAAACTTCAAGAAACATTGTCCTTAGCACATATCGGAATTGTTGTTAGTATTGTCGGAGTTATAGTACTACTGTTATCTTCACCACCAGTTTGGTACATAGATACCTTCCAAAATCTTTTTACATTAACATCCATTGATGCATTACAAGCTGCTGAGAACTCATTTAAGGCATTAGCAATACTTTGGGCTGTCATAGTTTTATGGCTCACAGAGGCTCTACCTTTGCCCGTTACAGCATTGCTACCTGCAATACTTACTCCGTTCTTTTCATTTGTACAAGTAAAACAAGGTTCCATTCAAGAATTACCAACTTCTTCTATACTCTCAAATTACGCTTCGACCATTGTATTTCTCTTTTTGGGAGGATTTATTTTGGCACAAGCTCTTACAAGACATTCTGTTGAACAACGATGGGCAAATTGGCTTCTATCAAAAGAAGTTTTTTCAAAGTCGCCGCAAAGAATTGTGCTTGGAATTATGATGATTACGGCATTTATATCTATGTGGGTCAATAATACTGCATCTGCAGCTATGATTATACCTTTAGCTATTGGCATATCCAAAAGAATTCAAGATTCACTTGCTTCAGATGGGTCACATCTTTCCTCAAATTTTACAACTATAGCGATTTTATCAGTTGCTTGGTCTGCTTCTATTGGGGGGATTGGTACATTAGTTGGTTCTGCACCGAATGGAATAGCAGTTGGTAATTTGAAACAAGCAACAGGAATTATCATTTCGTTTGCAGATTGGACTATGTATGGGTTGCCGATTATGTTATTATTGCTACCATTTGCTTGGAAAATGCTTTTTTGGCTTATGCCTGTAAAAGTATTAGCAATGAACAATTTTTCCATTGTTGATAAGAAAGTGGTTGTACCTTCTACTCCTGCACAATTTCGCGTCGTCACTATTTTTGTCTTAACTGCTTTGTTGTGGATTTGTGTACCATTTTTGAGGGATATTCCTCTTCCATTACTCCAAACTACTCTAAAAGGATTTTCTGAGTGGTCTATCCCTCTCATTTGTTCAGTGCTATTTTTTGTAATTCCTCAAGGGAATAATTCTAAACAAAAGCTATTAGAATGGTCTGATGTACAAGGTATTGATTGGGGAACGTTATTGCTCTTTGGTGGCGGTTTAGCACTATCAACAATTCTTTTTCAAACAGGAACAATGGAGGTGTGTGCAAACATACTCATTATGAATATTGGGTTTGTCTCCGAATCAGTATTATCCGTATTCTTTGGGTTGTTTGTGAATTTTGCAACAGAATTAACCTCGAATATAGCCCTTACTTCAATCATATCTCCTGTAGCAATTTCTATTGCTAAACAATTGATGTTTTCTGTAGAACCAATTCTAATTATCGTCGCAATTTCAGCGTCTTTTTCATTTATGCTACCGATTGGTACTCCCCCAAATGCTATAGCCTATTCCACTGGGAAAGTACCACTAAGTGTTATGATAAAGTGCGGTTTTCTAATGAATTTGATTTCAACAATCGTAGCATGTATTTGGATTTTATTCGTTTATTCACTCAAATCGTAGTTTAATACTTTTCCCTATTGAACCAAACGTATTTGTAACGTCGTTTATCCATAGAGTTGTTCTTGTAGTTTTCTACATACGGTTGAACTAAACGGTAGTCCTGATCATAAAAAATGATGAGCATTGGTGCATCGTTGATAGCGATTTGTTCTGCTTTGCGATAAATCGCCATTCTTTCTTTAGTATTTGTTGTTGATAATGCTTGTTCAAACAATACATCAAATTCTTTGTTTTTATATCGAACGCTATTCACTGGACTCATCCCTTTGTCAGGGACTAATTTTCCATACAGTAAATTCAAAAATGTTTCTGGGTCTGGATAATCTGCCACCCAGCCTAATCGGTAAAATGCTGCACGTCCTTGATCGATTTCTTCAAGATGTTTTGCAAATTCCACTTGTTTAAGTTCAACCTTTATACCCAAATTTTCTTGTAACATCCCCTGTATTGCTTCAGCGACAAGAAGATTTCTCCCCCCACCAGCATTAACTTGTAAGGTTAATGTTGGAAATCCTTTTCCAAACGGATATCCAGCCTCTGCCATTAAGGCACGTGCTTTTTCTAAATTAAAGGTAAACCCAACTATAGAATCTGCTTGATATTCTGGCATTGATGGAGGAATTAGACCATGTTTTCCAGGTCCTGCAGCTTGACCTTGTAAAACATAGCGAATAATTCTATCTCTGTCAATTCCATAGGAAATAGCTTGACGAACACGTTTGTCTTGCAATTCGGTACTTGTTACCATCATTCCGTAATATTGCGTTGCTAATGATGACACACTGTAAAGAGTAAACCGTTCATAACTTCCTTTCAGTTTTTGTTTGTCAACATCAACCATACCTAAGAAAAACTCTGATGGTATTCTATAGGATTCTTCCAAATTACCTTCTTTGAATTCTAATAATTGCGTTTTTTCATCTTTAACAAAAGAAAATTTCACTGCTTCCAAATACGGAAGTTGATTGCCAATTGAATCGTACTTCCAATATCGTGGATTACGGGTTGCTAACAAATCTCTATCTGGTCGCCAATATTGAAAAACAAATGGTCCAGTTCCAACGGGATTTTGGAAAAAATCTTTTCCATACATTTCAACCGCTTCTTTAGGAACAACTACACATGAAGTGAGAGTAACCATAAATTCAAAAGGAGCAAATGGTTTTTCTAACTGAATTTGAAAAGTAGAATCGTCAACTGCGATGAGACCGGGAACATCTTTTACTGTAGGTTCTGTGGAAGTTTCGGTAGCTTTTTCAATAGATTCGTAATATTCTTTGGCACCAACTATTTTACCTTTGAAGTATTCGTAGTTCAAACTCCCTGTTCTGGGGTCACAAACACGAGTTAATGAGTATTTGAAGTCACGTGAGGTCATTAAACGACCTTTCCCATTTGGAAAGCATTTATTATCGTGAAAATACACACCTTTTCGTAAATGATAGGTATAAGTTTTACCGTCTTCAGAAACGCTCCACCGATAAGCCAAGGCAGGTTCCAACGAAAGTTTTTCGTCTAAGGTAACTAAATTATCATAGATCTGTTCAGCGATGTGGGATGAAGTAACATCTTGAACTCGAACGGGGTCTAAAGAGCGAAGTTCTGCACTCTCATTAACTCTAAATATTCCTCCATAATAAACACCACCTTTTCCTTTGGTTAATTGAGGAATAGTGACAGGTTTTTTGCAAGATTGCAAACAGAAACTTACTACAAAAACAAAGAGTACAATTCGGAAAAAACCAATAAATGGGATATATTTTAAAGAAAACATAGAAGAAAAATCAAGAGTATGAGAATATTTTTGTAAATTTGACTTTGTAAAAATACACTTTTTTACGGTAACTTATTAATTCTTATGGCAAAAACACAACAAAAGAAAGTAAAATCAATAGAATTACCGAAAGAATCTTTGAGAGAAAAAGGGTTCTTTCATGGTAAAAGTATCGTGATTTCTTTGGGATTATTGATCGTTTTTCTCCTTATTACTCAAACTCCACGTTACGGGAATGTTCCAACGGAAACTAATCCAATTCCAGGTTGGTTTTCTACAAATATAATGGGATATTATAAGGACTTTTCAGAACAGTGGAAAGATCAGGCATTAGACAAACGAATGCTTCGAAGACATGGTTATAACTATTTTATTCCTGATTATATTACCAAAAATGTTCCTAAAAATGCAGTGTTTTTAGTACCACCTGATAAATATTTTGAAAAGAAATTGCAACAAGGTGCAGGATTGTGGGCTCAAGTACCGAGAGTTTTGTATTATTTTGCTGGTCCGATGAAAACTGTTTATTTGGCGGATTCAAACAAGGCAGAAATCCATGGGAAAATACGGTACGTGCCAAATCATGTACCCTCGAGAATGATTTCAGTAGTCAATCCTAATGATTCTGTTCAACTTTCAAAAATTACTCATAGTTTTGTCGTGATGCCAGATAAAAATTTTGGTGTAGCTCCTATTCAATCGTACGAACAACTTCAACAACTCATTTCTGAATTTACCTCCAAATAATTATGACTTTCTTTCTATCGTTTCTTATACTTTTATGCCAATTTTTCATTGGTTTTGGACTATTAGTTCGTTGTAAATTTGTTGAGGATTCTCCAAAAATTCTTACTGCTGGATTGTCATTAATTTTAGGAATGGGAATCTCTTGTTTTGGGGTGTTTATAGAGGAATTACTTCGAATTCCATTGACTCTCACTTCAGTTTTGGCGGTAAATGTTATTTTAGTATTGATAGCATTATTTCCATTTGCTTCAACAATAGAAGCTTTAAAAAACTTTTTTAGTTCTCCTCTTAAAGGTGTAAAACCGTACGGTTTTGTTACGCTTTGTTTAGTGCTCTTTTTTATGTTCATTAGCGGATGGTTGTCATATTATAGTCCAGTATTGTCTGTTGACGCCATTGCGGGACCTGATCTGGTGGCAAAATATGCAGTAGAACAAGGAACAATGGCTTCATCAGTATTTTATGATTTGGAAGGGAATTTGAGCAATCAGCCTTTTTATGCTCCTTACATTACTATAATGCAAATTCAATTTCGCTTAGCTGGTAACCCATTTGGTCAGGTATGGATACCAATAATGGCATTAGCATTTATTGCTGTTTTGTATTCTAAAATGAGAAGTCAAACCCATGGAGCTATTGCAGGAATTTTAACCGTGTTGTTTATAATGATACCGGAGATGTTTTTCTATACAACTTCTCTCCTTACTGACTACAGTAATGCCGTGTTCTTTGGTTGTTCTGTAATGATTGTAATGGATTATGTTCGAACAAAGGAAAATAAGTATCTCATTTTAGCAAGTATTCTGATGGGATTCGCTTGCTTTACTCGTATTGATACAATTGTTCTTGCTGGATTGGGAATTTTGTCGACTGGATTGTATATGATTAGTAAAAAAGAAGAACCATTCCCTTTGCAAAAAGCATTACTAAGTATGTCAGGAATGTTTGTTGTTTCATTTTTATTCTTTTTCCTTTGGAATATACTTTACATTAGTACCTATTTGCCGGTAAAACCTACAGCAGAAGAGCAATTGTATGTGACCTTGTTTGACTTTGGAAAAGTAATGAAAAACATTGGTGAAATTAATGAAAAGCTTGTCTTTGATACTATTTACTTTGCATATACGATACCAATTTTCTTTGTGTGGGTGTTAATCAATGCGGCAATTCGACGTTCCTTCCAGCCGTTACTTTTGCTCCTTTGGATTCTATCAATCTACGTGGGATTTGTGATTATTCTTGGGTTATTTCCTGCAGCAGTTATTGATTGGACTATTAAACGAGGCTTTTTCAAATTCTTTGCATTATTTTATCTGTTCATAGCATCATCAAATCTCAGCAAATGGCTTGATGCAAAAATTACCTCTTGGGAAGCTCGTTAATTCTAGCTTCCCATATGGTTTTTTTTACCATTCTTTTCTCATCAATGCTTCAATCCCGTCCGCAGTTCTAGGAAGAGCTGCGGACATATTTTTTGGCTCACCAATCGTTACTAATATATCGTCTTCAATTCGAATACCAATATTCCACCATTTTTTATCGCAAGGACTTCCTTTTGGAATATAAATTCCTGGCTCAACAGTAAGAACTGTGTTTTCTTTCAATTTACCACCAGTTCCAGCATCATGCACATCAAGCCCAAGATAATGGGACGTTCCATGCATGAAATAATATCGTACTTCATTATCTGTTTTGATTATTCCAAGTTCTTTGAGTCGTTTTGTTATAACATTCGATGCTGCCATGTGAGGAGCTCTAAAATCATTTCCTATTTTACAAGCTGCAATGCCACTGTCTTGAGCTTCCAAGACAATATCGTAAATTATTCGTTGTTCTTCTGAAAAAGTCCCATTAACAGGAAATGTCCGTGTTATATCCGCAGTATAATTCAAATACTCAGCACCGCAATCTGCCAAAACTAATTCGTTCGGCTTTGTTTTGCGTCTGTTTTTAGTATAATGTAAAATACAGGCATTATACTCGCTTCCAACAATAGAAGGATAACCAACATCATGAGCACCACTATTTTTGAAACCAAATTCCATTAATGCTTCTATCTGATATTCATTCATGCCAGCTTTTGTATTACGAATTGCGTGGAGATGACCATCAATGGAAATATCAATAGCTTTTTGTAGCAAACGAATCTCGTGAGTATCTTTCACCTCACGAAATCTATTGAGGGTAAAATTGTGCTTCAACGAAACTGAGGGCTTTTTTGCTTTAAGTACTTTCGAAACTTCATCCTCAACAAAGACTGATTTCCCTAATGGAACTTTTACATTTTTTGTAGGTAATGATGTGAATCTTATAGTATCAACCGTTATGAGAAGTGAATCCAAAAATTGTGTTAACAATGTAGATTCTAAGGATTCAATTTGTAAATATTCTGTTACTTCTTTAGGTCCCATGGAAGTGCCATTCCATACTTCTGACTCTAATACGCGTTTTGGGGCAAAAAGCACTTCTGTATATAGTTTGTTTCTAAAACTCACAGGTTCTTTCATAACAAAAAGTGTCATCCCTGGATCAGGTGCACCACTTAGATACAGCAAATCGCTATTTTGACGGTATTCGTAATCAACATCATTCTGACGGTTTCTCTTATCAGCTGCAAACACAACTAAAGCAGTATTTGAACCTAAAATTGTTCGCACTTGCTCACGACGGTATTGATATTGACTGGGTGGGATGTCATCTTTGTCAAAAATCTCGTACGGGAATGTTACTCCGGGAGCTTGTGAAAATACTGTTTGAGAAATGAGAAATAGTATGAAAGTAAAAGTACATTTACATAGCATTGTTGTTCTTTTTAGCTTTAGTTAAACAAATAACTGCAGTGTCCACTCTTCTGGCACCAGCAGTTCGTAACGATTTTGCGACTGCATTTACTGTAGAGCCTGTGGTAAGGACGTCATCTATTAAGAGAACGTGTTTTCCTTGTATATTTTCTATTTTTCGTACTAAAAACATCTTCTCATCATAATTAATACGGTCAGTAAACTTTTGATGTACTTGTTGATCTCGGTAAATTCTTCTTTCTACTGTTGTTTTGAGAACAGGTCTATTCAGAATTTTGCCTACTTCTTTTGATAGAATATCTGCTTGATTAAAACCACGTTCTCTTTGGCGAACTGGATGAAGAGGTACAGGAATAATAACTTCTGGTAACCGCTTGTAACGGGAAAGTAGATATTCTCCTATAAGAATGCCAAATGCAGTACCAATTCGTTTGAAGTGATAGTATTTGAAATGATGGATGATGTTTTGGATTGGTTCATCTGGCTCAAAAAAATACAACGCATGAATTTCTTTCAAAACGACATTGTCGGAACCCAAAATATCATTACAGTGTTGCAGAATCTTTTCGGAAGAATGTGCATATTCCAAACTTTGGATGAAATCATCACTGAGTAATGATTTGCCAAATCTATCAGATGTTTGAATAGGTTTTCCTGTCCCCAAACAATGCCTTGGGGCAATTGCATCTATGAATGACGTAGTTACATTTTTAAAAAACTTCTGTATCATATTTCAAAAATACAGTATCTTTGTTTATGAAACAATTGAAATCATACTCATTAGCAATTTTGGCAATTTTTCTTTGTACAACTGAAGTCTTCTGCCAAGCCAAAAATTCTCCTACAACTTGGGATATTTTCAAAGTAGATGTTGGAATTGGATTTAGTGATGCTGGAAGGTATTTCCTTACACCATTTCAAATTCCATCAGTACAATCATCTATAACCATGGGTTTACTGGGAGCTTCAATTGGAACGTCAATATTAGAATTTGATGAACCAATTCGAGAAATAGCAATCTCAAATCAATCAGACAACTTTTCAAAAGTAATGAATTTTTCCAATGTCGTCGGAGAAATTTATACTCCAATTGCATTGTCTGCCTCTTTGTATGGAATTGGGTTGTTTTTTGACGAACCCTCTACAAGGGTTACAGGAAGATTAGTGGCTGAAGCATTTATATTCTCGGGCATAACCACGACTTTAGGAAAGTCTCTTTTTGGAAGAACAAGACCATTCGTGAATGGAGATGCACACAGTTTTGCATGGTTCCAACTATCAGAACCTCAATTAGCATTGCCTTCTGGTCATGCAACGATTGCATTTTCCATGGCGTCAGTGTTATCTTCAAGAATTGATAATATATATGCCTCAATTGGGCTGTATGCAATTGCTACTTCAACGGCTGTGGCAAGAATATACAAAGACAAACATTGGCTCTCGGATGTTATGCTTGGCAGTGCCATAGGAATTGCGTCAGGACTGTATGTGTGCAGTCTCGAAGAAGAACGAACGAATCCAAACAAAAACCAGTCATTTCGTTGGCAATTGTCGCCGTCACTTAATGGGGTAAATCTGACAGTACATTGGTGAGAAATGTAACAAATTTTATTCTTCATTGTTATAATAGTTAGAAAACCAAAAGAAAGAAGAAATAATGAATAAACGTCAATTCCTTTCATCTGCAGGTATTATGAGCCTTGCAGCTTTAGCTCCAACGACTAATATATTTTCAAAAGAATCAGAAGAAAATGTACCTAATAGTTGCGTTTTAATTCCTACTGAAACAGCAGGTCCCTTTCCATTAGATTTAACCGAAAATACATTTTTCTTCAGACAAGATATTCGTGAAGATCGTCAAGGTGTACCTTTGTTTTTAAAAATGAAAATTATTGGTGACGCCGATTGTTTACCAATGCAAAATGTCCGTGTTAATATTTGGGCGTGCGATAAAGATGGAAGATATTCTGGTTATAGTACATCTGGTAATCCTGATCAAACTGGTTTAACCTATTGTAGAGGATATCAAATTACTGATGCAAACGGTGAAGTAGAATTTATAACCATTTTCCCTGGATGGTATACTGGAAGAATTTGTCATTTTCACTTTCAAGTATTTGTTAATTCTGCGACTGCGGCTATTTCACAGTTGACATTTCCATTAGAAGAAAAGAATGCTTTATATGCTGCAAACCCTACAATGTATATAAAAGGAGCTGACCCGTTAACTTTCACAACCGATGGAGTTTTTGCTGATGGCTATCAATATCAAGTAGCTACATTAGAGTATGATAAAGAGAAAGGACAGTATAATTCGTATTTAGAAGTAACTGTAAAAGGAGGAACAAAAACTTCAACAGGGTACTTAGAACAACAGAATGCAAAACAATTCATATTAGGTCAAAATTTTCCAAATCCTGCCGTGAAAGAAACTGTTATTCCGTTGGAATTATTCAATATCTCGAATGTTACTATACAGTTGTTTGACCTACAAGGAAGAATAATTACCACAATTTGTGATAAAGAACTTTCAAAAGGAAATTATACTTTTTTAGTAGATAAAGATGGAATGGGTATTCAATCCAAATCAGTTATCTATCAATTAGATGTGAGAAATTTTCAAGGGTCATTCAAAGAATGTAAGGTGATTACATTTGCTTAACCATACTACATTGATTAGAATGCTATTTAGACTTTTTCTAATACCTTTATTTATTGGAATTGTGAGTTTCAATTCCATTAAAGTTTTTTCATTGAAGGAATCTGATTCCCAAAAACTCAAAATTTCTCACCTTGAAGGAGACTATTACATATACGAAACCTATAATAATTACAAGGAATATCGTATTCCAGCAAGTGGTTTGTATTGTGTTACAAACGATGGTGTGGTGTTATTAGATTCTCCCTGGGATACAACTCAAATTAAGCCACTATTGGATAGCATTAGAGTAAAACATAACCAACCGGTTATACTTTGTATTGCGACACATTTTCATGAAGATAGAACTGGAAGTCTCAACTATTTGAATGCCAAATCCATTCCGACTTTTACATCTAAAATGACGTATGATTTGTGCATTAAAAACAACAAACCTATACCTTCTCACTTTTTTACTTCTGACACAACCTTTCTGATTTGTGGACATTCGTTTGAAGTCTATTATCCTGGTGCTGGACATACAATCGATAATGTAGTGGTTTGGTGTAAAGGAAATAGAATCTTATATGGTGGATGTTTTGTGAAAAGCACTGTCCATACAGATTTGGGATTTACTGGAGATGCCAATGTGTCAGAGTGGGAACATTCCATTCTAAAAGTAATGAAAAAGTATCCCAACCCACGTTATGTCATTCCTGGTCATGATAGTTGGAAAAGCAATAAATCACTTCAGCACACTCTTAAATTGATAAGAAAACAGTAAGAACCGTTTTTAAGATAAATTTCAACACTTTAGTCTTGAAATATATCAATATATGGAGTAAAAGCAAAAATTCTATTGCGTTTATACCCCGTTAACTCTGTTAAAATCTCTTTACTTTCTAAATCTTTAATCATTCTGTTAGCTGTGCTTAGATGAACATCGAGAATTGTTGCAATGGCATTACTGTCCATAACTGGTTGTTTATATAATGCATTAATTAATTTAAGGCAGTCTTTTTGTTTTCGACCTAATGTTGGTAGTATTTCTCTTTCTATTCTTTCACGGAGTTCAATGATGTTTTGGAAAGTCGTTATACTATTTTTTGCAGTTTCAATAATGCCAATAAGAAAAAAAGTAATCCACGAAACCAACTTGTTTTCAGTACGAACAATTGTTAACTTTTCATAATATTCTCTTCTGTTTTTTTCAAAAAAAAATGATAGGTATAAAGTTGGTTTTTGTAGTATTTGCTTATCAATCAAATATAAAGTAATGAGAAGTCTTCCAATTCTTCCATTGCCATCTAAAAATGGGTGAATAGTTTCAAATTGATAATGAATAATCGCTATCTTTATCAAATGAGGTACTTGGATTGGACTATTTAGTAATTCAGAATTACAAAAGTTTTCCAAATCTTGCATCAATTCAGCAATAAATTCATGTGAGGGTGGTATGAAAACTGCTTTTTTGAGACTTGAACCAATCCAATTTTGACTTGATCTGAATTCTCCGGGTAATCGTTCTTTCCCTCTTGCTTGAGATAATAATGTTCTATGTGTGTTTTTGATTAGTCTTGTAGAAATTGGAAGTTCTTTCATTTCTTCAATTGCTTCGTTGATAGCAAGAATATATTGATGAACTTCTTTCCAATCATCTCTTTTTTCAGGGTCAATGTCAGATTCGTTTATAAAAGCTTCTTCAAAACTTGTTTGTGTACCTTCGATTTTGCTCGATACAGTAGCTTCTTTCGTTATATGCATTTTTATAAAAAAATCAATATCTGGGATGAGTGTTGAAAATGCATCTAGCTTACCTAATTCTCTATCTGCTTCGCTTAAAAGTACAAGAAGAGAATTATCATTTATTTGCCACTGATAATTTATTTTCTCAGGAACAAAGCATTTATATTCTATTTTTTGAAAGGTTGTGCCCGATTCAAAGTTGGAAATTTCTTTAATCATCATTTTCTGATTCCGAAATAATCTGTATAATAAGTGCAATTATAAGTATCTATAATTGCATTTAGACGCAGAAGTGCAATTATAAGTATCTATAATTGCATTTAGACGCAGAAGTGCAATTATAAAATTCCATAATTGCACTTTCGCCATTTTGTGCAATTAGTTGTTTCCAAGAACTTTTTTGCGATGAAACGAACCCCAATCATGTAACTCTTTGATTACTAAATGGAGTGTTCTGCCATGTTCTGTGATAGAATATTCAACCTTGGGTGGAAAGGTTGCATAAACATTTCTTTCAATCAATTGATTAATTTCCAATTCTTTCAATTCTTTCGAAAGCATTCTGTCAGTAATCCCTTCAAGATCTTTCGCAATCTCTCCAAATCGTTTATTCCCAAATGTAAGTGAGATAATAATAGGGATTTTCCATCTTCCCATCAATATATCTAAAGTATCTCGAACTGGTAACAACATTCGGTGACAATCCGAGTGATCTTTTGAATGTGGACATTCTTCACCTGTTAGAATATTTGTTCTCGTAATAGTTTCCATTGCTTCCTCAGTGTATAGTGCTATACAAAGGTATAGTACTATATCTTGTATAGTTTATATCTGTAATTTAGTACAAAATTACAAATTAATCTTTAAGGAAACAAATGAAAACAAGTAAAATTATCTATTGGGTTACTACAATCCTTACTGCTGGAATGAGTATTATGTCCGGATCTATGATGCTCTTTAACCCTGAAATGTCGGAAGGATTCAAGCACTTAGGCTATCCAGAGTATTTTAGGGTGCAACTCGGCATTTTCAAACTCATCGGAGCAGTGATTTTAATAGCACCAAAACTTTCGGTAAAAATCCGTTTGATAGGCTACATTGGATTTGCAATTACCTTCGTTTCTGCATTCATTGCCCACACTGCTGTTGATGGTATTCAAACAGCCATCGCTCCAGTGGTATCACTTATTCTCTTAGTAGTATCCTACATCTACTTAGAAAAAATCTCTCAATAAACACAAATCCCCTCTAAATAAACTTTAGAGGGGATTTTTTAATTCAAGATCGAATGAAATTTACTCCACAGTAACGGATTTGGCGAGGTTACGTGGTTTGTCAACGTTGCGGTCTAATGCAACGGAAATGTAATATGATAGTAACTGCAATGGGATTGCTGCTAAAATTGGTGTCAGCATAGAGTCAGTTTCTGGAATATAGATGACATGATCGGCTAAGGTAAGAATTTGAGTGTCACCCTCAGTTGCAATCGCAATCACTTTCCCTTTTCTTGCTCGAACTTCTTCGATATTGGAAATGATTTTATCGTAAATGTCATCCTTTGTTGCTATGAAAACAACAGGAAGGTTTTCGTCGATGAGTGCAATTGGACCGTGTTTCATTTCTGCTGCAGGGTAACCCTCTGCATGGATATAGGATATTTCTTTCAGCTTCAAAGCACCTTCCAATGCAACTGGGAAATTCAAACCACGTCCCAAATACAGGAAATTTTGAGCATCTTTGTATTGTAAGGCAATTTCTTTGATTTTATCAGCGTTATCAAGGATTTGTTGTATTTTTTGTGGAATTTTTTCCAATTCTTGTGCAATGACTTTCGCCTCACGTTGCGAAAGATGAATCATTCTACCAATGTATATCGCAAGCATTGCCAAAACTCCTACTTGAGAAGTAAATGCTTTTGTCGATGCTACGCCGATTTCTGGACCTGCATGAATAAAAACTCCCGCATCGGTCTCACGAGCAATGGTAGAACCAACAACGTTGACGATTCCCAAAATAGTCGCACCTTTTTGTTTAGCTTCTCGTAAAGCTGCCAATGTATCAGCAGTCTCACCACTTTGCGAAATTCCTATCAACACATCATCTGGATAAATGATAGGATTACGATAACGAAATTCCGAAGCATACTCAACTTCCACTGGAATATGTGCCAATTGTTCGATGAGATATTCACCAACAAGTGCCGAATGCCATGAAGTACCACACGCTGTGATGATGATACGTTTTGCAGCACGAATTTTATCGCGAACTGGTCCCAAACCACCTAATTTGACATTCCCCTCTGCAGACAGTAATCTTCCGCGTATAGCATTATGGAACGTTTCAGGTTGCTCGTAAATTTCTTTCAACATAAAGTGATCAAAACCACCTTTTTCTATTTTTTCGAGTTCGAACTCAACTTCTTGAATTTCTGAGTCAGTTTCTTGGTCGTAGATAGTTTTCGTAACATAGGTATCTCCATCAATAACTGCCATTTCATTATCATTGAGATAGATAACTTGGCGAGTATGCTGAACGATTGCTGAGGCGTCAGAGGCGATAATAAACTCGTTATTGCCCAAACCCAAAACCAGCGGTGAACCACGTCGAACAGCAATCATCATATCTGGTTCATCAAGACACAATACGGCTATACCGAATGTACCTTCTACTTCCGAAAGAGCCAATCGAACTGCTAACTCGAAATTTTGTACTTTTTCGTAAATAGAGCCAATGAAACATGCTAAAACTTCAGTATCTGTTTGAGAGACAAATTCGACTCCATTTTTCGCAAGTTTCTTTTTTAACGTCTGATAATTTTCGATAATTCCATTGTGAACTAACACAATTTTACCAGTGTAATCCAAATGTGGGTGAGCATTTTCGTTCGTCGGAGCTCCGTGAGTAGCCCAACGTGTGTGCCCAATGCCTACAGTGCCTTTGAGTTGTGAATGATTGACTAATTTTTCCAAATCTTCCACCAAACCAGCACACTTTTTAATGACATAATGTCCATTTTCGATAATTGCAACACCAGCCGAATCGTATCCCCTATATTCCAACCGACGCAAACCATTGACAATCACCGACGACACCTGCTGATGCCCTTTATATCCTACGATACCACACATATTTCTACTATATTACTCTGTAAATTTGCAGTATAGACTAATATTCCCCAAAAATAGTACAAAAGGGAGAAATGAAGTTTGAGAATGGTAACGGATATAGTGTTTTCTTTATAACAAAAGACAAGTTATTTTCTTTTAGTTTTTACTTTTTGTTTATTATTAACTTCAGGGTATAGAAAGTTGGGGAATATTACCAAAAGTTAGCATGGAAATTCTATGAATTATAATGTTTAGTACGTTCTTTTGTGGGTGAAATTTAAAAAAATCACCCTTAAGGGACAAATAATGCGATTAAATATATTTCCAAAACTGTTGTTATTTGCTGCAGCAATATTGGGCTGTATGTCAGTAATCTTTATTGTGGGTGGTGTGCAAATTAATGATTTGTTTCAACAGCAAAGAGTGAAAGATCTTGAAATTCGTGTTTTGCGTTTGTATCAAATACACACAAAATTTCAATCATCTCATCGTAAGGATTCTTCCTTGGTTCAAGCAATGAATTCAGAATTGCAACTCATTGAGAAGACTCTTGAAGGTATAGATGCATTTCAAGATAAAACACAACTATTATTTGCAATCAAAGAATTTAGAGAAGCTATTGATTCTTTAGTTGTTTTAGCCGAACAAAAAGGGTTATCTGAAAATAAAGGTTCAGAAGGGTTGATGCGAGAAGCTGTTCACGAGTTTCAAGAAATTGTTGCCAAATTGCGATATTACGACATTCAAGTTACTCTTTTGGAAGCTCGTCGTCGAGAAAAAGATTTTTTTATGCGTGCTGATAGTAAATATGCCAAACAAACAATAGATAGTGCAAACAAAGCTTTGGAAAAAATGTTGCTTACTTCTGCACCAGAACCAATCAAACAACGAGCAAGTGTACTCACTGAAGAATATAAGAAAAACTTCCTCACTGTTGTTGAAGCAAAAACAAAAACTGCAATGTTGTCTGATTCACTTAGTATAGCCTACTCAAGAGTACAACATACTATGGAGCGAATTTCTTCGCAACATCAACAACAAGTAGAACAATTACAAATGATAAACATAGTTGTTGCATTAGCAAGTTTTTGTTTCGTTGTAGTTCTTTCGGTTTTCATGGGTAGAAGGATATCCAAACCCATTGAACAATTGCAAAAATCTGTTCAAGAATTTTCAGATGGATCATATCAAAAAGTTTCTATAAAAACATCAGATGAAATTCAAGATTTGGCAAATGCTTTCAATACGATGGTTGATAAAATTGCGAAAAGAACTGAAGAATTGGCAGATTCATACACGTTGTTACAAATTAAAAGTGAAGAAATAAACTCACAAAAAGTAGAATTAGAATTTAAAAAACGTGAACTCGAATCGACAAACGAAGAATTGTTGCAAAAAAATATGGAAGTATTAGATGCTATTGATTCCGTTCACAAAATGCAAACACAATTAATTCATAGTGAACGTATGAATGCTATTGGTATGCTTACCTCTGGAATTCTACATGAAATAAACAATCCAAATACGGCTATAAACTTGTCTATTGAAAATGCTATCACGGCAATAACCGAAAACGAAAAGATTTTCCAAGAAGCAAAAAAATCATTGACTACAGATGTGCAAGATATAGAAAGAATGGAAAAGTATTTTACTTCATCGTTACGTTCACTTTCCATTGCTCAAATAGGTCTCAATAGAATCACAACGATCATATCATCATTGAGAACGTTTTCAAAGAAAAAGGAAGTTGAGTATCAATTGGAAGAAGCGTCAGTTTTCTTCGAAAATTCTTTAATACTTTTTCGCGTTCAATTTCCATCAATTCATGTTGAAAAAATATTGCTTAATCCTACCAATATCTATGGATCAATAGGCGAATTGAACCAAGTGGTACTGAATATGTGTGTCAATGCTGTTCAAGCTGGTGCAACATCAATTGAACTTATAGCAGATAGCACAAAAAAATCATCGATCATCAAGGTCAAAGACAATGGAAAAGGAATTCCAAAAGAGTCAATCCCGAAACTATTTGATTCATTTTTCTCCACTAAAGGAAAAGATAATAGTGGATTGGGACTCAGTATTTCCAAAGAAATTATTTCTCGTCACAAAGGAACAATCAACGTAGAATCTGAGATTGGAAACGGCACGACCTTCATAATAGAATTACCGATGAAAGAAGTTCGTCAAAACAAACAAAATTCTGCATTGAATCATGTGTAACACATTGGACTTTTAGTTTTTCAAAAATGATTTAGCCACTTCCAAAAGTGGCTTTGTTGTTTTGATTAACTAATCGCTGAAAAAGTTGTATTTTTGTGAAACACATAGAGATTTTTGTAATTTCTGTTAAAAATAACAACGTAAAACCGATGACTTCCGAAGAACTTTTAGAAATAATCGAAACAGGCGAAACCAGTAAGGTTCAGTTTAAAGAACTGCTACCACATAAGGATAGTGTTGCTCAAGAGATTGTGGCAATGTCGAATACTTTAGGGGGTGTTTTGTTGTTAGGAATTAAAGATAGTACTGGTGAAATTATTGGTTTGTCTTCAACACAAATTGAACAGTACGACAAAGATTTATCTTACATAGCAGATAATATAAAGCCTACAGTTTACATATCAAACGAAGTTGTCAAAATCGACGAAAAAGGGAAATTAAAAAACGTACTTGTAATTCATATTCATGAGGGTATTAATAAACCTTACAAAACTGCGAAGGGTGAAATATACGTAAAACAGGGTTCAAATAAACGACTTTTGACTGATAATTCAGAGATAATGCGACTGTTTCAACAAAGTGCAAATTTATTAGCAGATGAAATGGAAGTGTTTGGAACTTCGATAGAGGATATAGACTTTAGACTATTTGTTCAATATTTTAAAAGAGAATTTCTAACAACCTTTGAAGAAAAAGGTTTGACCTTTGAAGAAGCTTTACGGGCTAAAAGAGTTCTACGGAATAATTCTTTGACCTTAGCAGGTTTGCTGTTTTTTGGAAAATCTCCACAAACCTTTAAACCAGCTTTTACTATAAAAGCTGTTTCGTATGTTGGAAATGATATTGCTGGAATAACTTATAGAAGTAAGCCAGCAGATTTGCAAGGAACGATTCCGGAATTATTTGAAGCAGCTATGAAATTTCTAACTTCTTCATTACAGTATTTGCAAGATGGTCAGAATTTTAATTCCATAGGGAAATTGGAGGTTTCTGAAATCGCTTTGATTGAATTAGTGCAAAATGCCTTAGTTCATAGGGATTATTTTAAAAACTCACCTATAAGACTTCTTATTTTTGATAATAGGATCGAAATCAGTAGTCCTGGAAAATTACCGAATAGTTTGACAGTGGAAGAAATCAAATATGGAAATCCAGTCATTCGAAACAATCAAATTGTTGCCTTTAGCATTCATACATTACCTTATAGTGGATTAGGTTCAGGTATCAAACGAGCAATTCGAGAACAACCAAACATTGAGCTATACAATGACATTGATGGTGAACAATTCAGGGTTGTCATTCCCAGACCAGAAAAATCATAATCTCCCCAAGCCACTTCCCCAAGTGGCTTTTTTGTTTCGCAGAAAGTAATAACTGTTCAACTCGAAATTCTCGAACATTAGAATTTTTTCAGGTGGTTAGTGGTACTAACCACTTGAAATGTATAAAAATGGTTGTTGTTTCGTTACTGTAATAATGGGTGAACAACAGAAAATATCGATACGATTTTATGTTGACCGATAGGTAGGTGCTGTTCTCACTGACCAAGCTGATTGCAAAAAGATACGAAACTATTGGAAATACCTCAAATCGAAACTGAAGAAGGATCAAAACGAGTTGGTTAGTGCCACTAACCAACTGAATGAAAAAATAGAATTATTATGAAGAAAACTAAGATGTACAAAACAAACAAAATATCATTTCTTTGCCTCATTATTGCAACTATCGTCTGTGTTTCGTGTTCTGATAAAACGGTTGCTCCTGACGATTCGAACCCAATAGGTGAATTTCGTGACACCACGTTTGTTGATGTGTCGTATGGTTTACATACGCGACAAAAATATGATGTTCATCTACCAGCCAGAAGGAATATTAATACTCCAGTGATTTTGATGATACATGGTGGTGCGTGGACTGCTGGACAAAAGGAAGACTTTAATCAGTACATTGAGTTAATCAAATCAAGATGGAATTCGGTTGCTATCGTTACAATGAATTACCGCTATGCAAGTACGGCGAACAAGATTCATCATGCAGAAATTATGGCAGATATTGCTTCTGTTGTTGACCATCTTTCTACGAATTCGTCGAAATATCAAATTTCAAAAAATATTGGTGTCATTGGTGCAAGTGCAGGTGCACATCTTGCTATGATTTATGCCTATAAATACAATAGCAACATCAAATGTGCGGGAGATATTTTCGGACCTGCAATATTCAATGATTGGGAATGGTACAATGGTTTTAATATTGCCACTGGCGGTAAAACAGGTGATATTTTAACTGAGTATGTTGGTAAATCTTGGGACACAACAGCCTATAAAGCAGTTAGCCCATATTGGAATGTTTCATCTACAACACAACCCACAATTATTTTTCATGGAAGTTTAGATCCTGTGGTTCCAGTCTATCATAGCCAATGGCATTTTAATAAATTAAAAGCATTGAATGTCCCAACTCAATATCATGAATATATTGCCTTTCATGGATTTGACAGAACGCAATCCGAGGATGTGATAACAAAACTTTTAGCATTTTTTCGAGTGTATTTACAGTAAGTAGGGAAGTATCGAAAAACCATTGAAACACGACATTCAAAACCGAGCTGATATTGAATTATTAGTGAATACGTTTTACGGTAAGGTTCAAAAAAGTACTATCATTGGATATATTTTTAACGACATTGCACAAGTAGATTGGGATACACATTTGCCAAAAATGTATGATTTTTGGGCAAGTTTACTCTTTAGTGAATATAGCTTCAAGGGGAATCCTATGCAAAAACATATAGCCTTGAGTAAACTCACTCCAATAACAAATACAGAATTTACAGAATGGCTTAAACTATTCAATGAAACAGTGAACGAACTCTTTGAAGGTGAAAAAGCTGAAGAAACAAAACAACGTGCTGGAAACATTGTTAAACTTTTACTGCATAAAATTCAATCCTGAATTTGCATCTACTTCATTTCTTATTTCATTTGAACTAATTTCACGTAGTAGATGAATTTCTTTAGGATATTACACAGTTTTTTCATAATTTTGAAAAGTAATAATTCTTCCTTCTAAATTTTAACAAAACCATCATGAAAGCAAATGGCACTACCGTCGAAGAAATATTAGCAAATGTTCCAGAGGATCGTTTCGAAGCATTCAACAAATTGCATTCGGTAATTGTTGAAAATCTTCCGGAAGGTTTCGAACCGGCAATAAGCTATGGTGGATTGGGGTATGTTGTTCCTCATTCTATTTATCCTAATGGTTATCATTGCAAACCCATAGAACCACTACCTTTCGCAGGATTAGCATCTCAGAAAAACTCCATTAACTTTTACCATATGGGGATGTATACAGACAATACTATTTTAGATTGGTTTGTTGCTGAATTTCCAAAACACACCAAACAAAAATTGGATATGGGTAAAAGCTGTATTCGTTTCAAAAAAATTAATGACATTCCTTATGAACTCATTGGCGAATTAATGAGAAAACTAACAGTCCAAGATTGGATTATTATGTACGAAAAAGAACTTAAAAAATAACAAAACTTATTTACTACCATTATGCCACTACCGAATATCTTTACTCCAGAAGTTACAAACAATTTACTTCAACGAATTGAAACGCTAACACCTAGTTCTCAAGCTAATTGGGGAAAAATGAATGTGTCACAAATGTTAGCACATTGTAACGTTACATACGAAATGATGTTTGAGAACATCCATCCAAAACCAAATGCAATCCTTAAATTCATACTTAAGCTTTTAGTCAAAAAGAAAGTTGTCGATGAAACAACCTATCCTAAAGAAAGTCGAACTGCACCAGCATTTCTCATTACAACCGAAAAAGATTTTCAAAAAGAGAAAGAACGATTGATTCAGTATATGAAAAAAACGCAAGAATTAGGAGAAATCTACTTCGATGGGCGTGAATCGCATTCGTTTGGAATTTTAACGAAAGTTGAATGGAATAATATGTTGTATAAACATTTAGACCATCATTTGCGACAATTTGGTGCATAAATACTTTTATTAAAATAGAAAAATACCATTATGAAATTAGGTGCATTTTCTGCAAGTTTAAGTGTGAAAAACTTGTTAGTATCAAAAGAGTTTTACGAAAAATTGGGATTTAGTGTCTTTGGAGGAAGTATGGAGCATAACTACCTCATAATGAAAAATGGGAATGCACTCATTGGGCTTTTTCAAGGGATGTTCGAAGGGAATATCCTTACTTTTAATCCAGGGTGGGATGAAAACGCGCAAAATATCGATAACTTTGACGACATTCGTTCAATTCAACAACAGTTAAAAGCATCAGGTGTAACCCTCACTTCCGAAGTCGACAAAGCAAGCGGACCTGCATCCGTAACGCTTACTGACCCGGACGGTAATATGATTCTGATAGACCAGCATCGGTAAGAAATGATGAATCAATATTCCCTTGAAGAGCAACAGTTTATTACTTCTTTATCTTGGTTCAGAAGTAGATACGCCCTATATATGGGGTTAGATCCTCAAAGAAAAGCAACAGAAGAATCAATAAAAAGTTTTGCGGAATTTTGGATAGGAAGATTTCTTTTACCTTGGACTAATGTATGCAAAAATCTAATTAATAAGAATATTGTAGAAAAAATTGAAGATGAGTACTTCTTTACAGATTTTGGTAAAGAAATAGCAAAGCTACTAGAAATAGAAACACCGTTTTACAAATATGAATATGATAATTTTTATACATCAATTCTTTCAAGTAAAGCTCATTCTCAATTCTGCGAACAAGTGTATGGCGAAGATTTGTCACAGCATGGACTTGTTGATAATGAAGAATTGTCATTGTTTTTGAAGTTTGTTCATTCTGAAAAGAAAGTAAAGATTTTAGATATAGGCTGTGGGAATGGAAGCATTACTCATAAGATTGAAAAGGAGTCTGATGCTTCGTGTGTAGGTGTAGATATTTCAACAGAGGGAATTAATTATGCTAAAAACACATATGTAAATAATCCACGTTTACAATTCCTCGAAGCAGATATGAATGCTTTACAGTTAACTCAAAAATTTGATTGTATTGTTTTTATAGATACTCTTTATTACATACGAAATATCAAAGATGCACTTGTAAATACGTTAAAACTCCTAGAAGAAAATGGACATATATGTGTCTATTTATCATCATGGGTAATGAATGAATCACAAAAAGCGATGTTATTACCTGAAAATTCGTTTTTCATTTCAATTCTTTCTGAATTAGATTTACAATTTCAAGCCATAGATTTGACTTCTTCAGGAATTTCTCATTGGAAAAAAAAGCTTTACATTCTTGAAAACATGAAGAAACAATTTGAAGAAGAAGGAAATACATTGTTATGGCAATATCGATACAACGAAGCAGTAAGATATGCCAAATGGGATGATCAACTATTTAGTAGATATTTCTATGTTATACAAAGAAAGCATCAAACTTTAAAATAATATAACTATGAACCCCATCAATCTACAAGAAAAATTTGCTCAATTTTCGGAACATTGGTCGCCGAAAGTAGTTGGAGAATTGAATGGTCAACATATCAAATTGGCAAAGTTTCAAGGTGAATTTGTTTGGCATAAACACGATGAAGAAGATGAACTCTTTTTTGTTGTGAACGGTAGTTTTGTTATGGAGTTTCGAGATAAGAATGTTTTATTGAACGAAGGTGAATTTCTCATTGTGCCAAAAGGTGTGGAGCACCGACCAGTAGCAACTGAAGAAGTGTGGGTCATGCTTTTTGAACCTGCATCTACCTTGAATACTGGCGATACTATTAATGAATTGACAAAATTTGAATTGGAGAAGCTTTGACTATTCAACACGAAGATAACGGCAAAAAAGGGAAATTTTTTGTCACTGAAAATGGTACGCAATTAGCGTCTATGACCTATACTTGGGTTGGAACTGAACGCATTATTATTGATCATACTGATGTTAGCGATGTATTGCGTGGAAAAAATGTCGGCAAACAATTACTTATGAAAGTGGTAGAAATGGCACGTGAAAAAGGAATATTCGTAATTCCATTATGCCCATTTGCAAATAGTATGTTTAAAAAATTGAGAGACATTCAAGATGTATTACAAGGATAAATGTAAAGAAAGTAAAATTATAAGATAATTCAATTAGATAAAGAATCAATAGTATATTTATTTTCGGGGGAAAGTATGAGTAAAATTGTTAAAGTGTTAATGTGGATTGGTGGAGTAATTGGTATTATCGTCATTGCTCTTATTACATATGTCCAACTTGCTTGGGACAAAAAATTCGAAGCACCATATCCTAAAATTATTGCTTCGAAAGATTCGGCATTAATTGCTAGGGGAAAACATCTAGCTGAGGGTCCTGCGCATTGTATTTCGTGTCACGTTCCAATGGACAAGGTCAAAGTAGTAGAAAATGGTGCATTAATGCCTCTAAGTGGGGGGTGGGAAATGACTATACCTCCTGGAACGTTTCGTGCTCCTAATTTGACGCCTGATAAAGAAACTGGTATCGGTACTATGACAGATGGGGAAATAGCTAGAACCTTACGATACTCTGTAAACAATAAAAATGGTTGTGTGTTTCCATTTATGCCATTTCAAGAATTAAGCGATGAAGACCTAACAGCGATTGTATCGTATTTACGAGCTCAAGAGCCTGTAAAGCATTATGTCCCGAGAACAGAATATAGCTTCTTAGGGAAAATTTTGTTTGCATTTGGCCTGTTTAAACCTGAAGGTCCAAAGAAAACACCACCCAAATCAGTTCCAATCGATTCTTCGATTGCATATGGTTCATATTTGGCTTTTAGTGTTGCCAATTGTTATGGTTGCCATACCAATAGAGATTTGAAAACAGGAGAATTTATTGGTGAACCCTTTGCTGGTGGATTAGTATTCGTCCCAGATGTTTTTACAGAAGGTGCTTCATTTGTAACTCCTAACTTAACACCTGACAAAAAAACTGGGATAATGGCAAATTGGAACGAAACTATGTTTATCAATCGTATGAAAGGTGGACGAATACATAAAGGAACTCCAATGCCTTGGGCATTATTCGCAAGAATGGATGATGTCGAATTAAAAGCTTTGTATCGTTATTTACGATCGATTAAACCAGTCAGTAATAAAATTGATCAGATTGTTTATGCTCCAGGTGAAGAAATGAAATAACGCACAAATATTCAAAACTAAAAAAAGCCACGTTCTGTGGCTTTTTTTTGTGAGTAATAAGAAATAAATTTGCTCAAATGAAAACTTGTGTGTATATTTGCAACCAAACAGTTTCATGTTTATCCGTTCTATTATGAGAAGAGACATTTTTCAAGCAATAGCTGATCCTACAAGGCGTGCGATTATCGCCTTAATTGCTGTTCAGGCAATGACTCCAAATGCCATTGCCGATAATTTCAGCACGACAAGACAAGCCGTTTCGAAGCATTTGCGAATACTCACTGAATGTGAAATAGTGCGACAAGTACCTCAGGGGAGGGAAATATATTACTCACTCGAGGTACACAAAATGAAAGAAATTGACCAATGGTTGGAACAGTTTCGACAAATATGGGAAGATAAATACAATCAATTAGATACACTCTTATTAACCTTACAAACACAATGAAAAACTTACAATTTGACTTCCTTGCTGATAAGGAAAACAACACATTGACTATCCGTCGTGAATTTGCTGCAAACCGCCAATTAGTGTGGGATTGTTACACAAAAGAAGAATTATTAGTGCAATGGTTTGCTCCAAAACCATACACCGTTGAATCAAAAGGATTACAATTTATCAATGGAGGAACGTGGCATTATGCGATGGTTTCTCCAGAAGGTGAAAAACATTGGGGTTGGGCAGAATATTACAACATTCATCCAATAGATTCTTACGAATCTAAAGATGCTTTTTGCGATGAAAACGGTCGTTTACAATCAGATTTGCCACAATCAACATGGAAGGTTACGTTTTCTGATAAAGGTCAAAACACACTCGTAGAAGTTATAATCACTTATCCATCTCTTGAAGATCTTGAAACCGTTATCAAAATGGGAATGGAAGTTGGAATGAGAATGACTTTGGATTATTTAGATACTATGTTAGAACAATTAACCAAATAGCAAAAAAATTATCATTCATTTTTGATATTGTAAAAAAACAACTAATAGTTGTCAAAAACAACGAAAAGTAGCGAATGTACAACTGTGGAATCCCCTAATTTTGTAGCAGTAATTACTTTTCTAAAACTATCTAAAAACTCGTATGCAAAATGCAACTTCCATTGGCTTCAAAATAGCTGAAGCCAGAAAAAACAAAAAATTTTCTCAAGCCGATTTAGCTCAACGTATCTCCATAAGTCCTCAAGCCGTTGGGAAATGGGAACGTGGCGAATCAAGTCCAGATCTTGCGACCTTTTTTCGACTAACAGAGATATTAGGAGTCGATTTGCAGTATTTCACAGGTCAAATCGAAGCGACTGAGATCTCTGAATCTGCTAATACTGAAACTGAAACAGTAACACGACCAAAAAATAAGACCTCATTGAAATGGGATATGTCGCAAGGAAATTGGGTAGATGCAGATTTTTCTGGTCTTAAGAATTTACAAGAACAATTTGGTTCTTCCAATGTAAAAAATTGTAAATTTATTGCTGCAGAACTTATTGGAATCTCATTCAATAGTAACAATATAGAATTGTGTGATTTTACTAATTCTACTATGAAGAAATGCACTATATTTGCTTCGAACGTATTGCACAACAACTTCAAAGGCTGTGATGTTGAAGAGAGTGACTTTTCGAAATCAAATATCGAATATTGCAATTTCTCCAATGCAAATTTTACTGGAGCTACAATTGCAATGAGTAACTTTTCTCATTGTGAAGTCATTGATACAAAATGGAAATTGACTTCTTTTTCACAGTCAGCATTTAAAAATATTACCTTTACCGGATTGATAGAAGAATGCTCATTTGATCAATGTTCTTTTTCTAAGGTAACATTCAAAAACGCAACAATCCTTTTTACTTTTTTCAAAGGTAAAAAACTAAAAGGAATCACCATTGTCGATTGTCAAGTTGATAAAATAACCTACGAATTTTTGAAAAATGGAAAAGCAGACCTCTCAAGTGTATCCATTATGGAAGAATAAATACAATCTAACACAAAAAAGCCACATATAGTGGCTTTTTTTATGAAGTAGAAGAATTGAGTGATTGTTGGTAATTTCAAAGAGTGTGAAAAAACATCTCTGTATTTTAAGTTTCCCATTTTCCTAAGTGTAGTATTATTATCTTTGCGTAACAAAGAATTACAACAACACGTTTTTTGTCGTTATTTTCGCCTCAGATTTGGAGATAGTTTTTTTTTTTTTCTAATTTAATCGAAACTTATTTCTTTATACTACTCAAAAAGGACTTGACGATGAAAAATTTCCCAGGCGGATGGAATGCATTAGAAAACATGAATCCATCACTTATTACGACGTATATTAGTACGGTCAAAGCAACATTTGGTGCTCCAGTAAATGCTGATGTACTATGGTCAAACAATTACAATACTCCAACCGGTGGTACATGGGGTGCCTCTCCTATTACATTCAACGATGAGCCAACGGTTGTGGCTGTGAACGGAATGCATAATGGACAAGAGTTAATTTATTCCCAAGCTATGAATAGTCAAACGAAAATGGCAAATCTCTCTTCCGATGTTCCCTCTCAGTTGAAAGGATTAGTATTTTTGTATAATAATCCAACATCACCAAGATTCTTATCGAAACTTTCATTGAATTTGGGTGGATTGAATTATAATTCCATTCAAATTTCCGTCATGGAAAATTCTGTTACTAATGGAAATGAACATGGTGAGATTCAGGTGTTTAATTTCGGAACAGGTCCATTTACTGGTGTCGGTACATTCGAATTTCTCTTTTCTGGATATACTGGTCAAGTAAATTTGGGAATTAGATTAGAAAGCACCACTAATGTATCGAGTATCTTCGAGCTACGTTGTTTTTTGATTCAACCCTAAGGTGATACTATGAGTTCAATGTCATTTATCGCGCAAAGTCAACAAACACAACGCTCTCAGCGAACCCAATCCCCTACTGCAAACATCCTACAATCAGGCGGCGATTGTGGATGCAATTCAGGTTCTCATTCCCTCATCGCACAAAGCCAAAAGGTTGGTTGTGGTTGTGAAGATGGCGGAACCAACACATTTGATAAAACCTTTGAGGATTCAAACCCACCTCAACCAGTTTTTCAAACACCTGATGGATATGATTGTTGGTTAGAATTTTCCCATACTACAACTGAGGTAGTCCAAGATACTCCATTACAGGATAATCCAGATAGGACTATCTATCACTACAAGTTAAAATGTAGAAAACTAGATGGGGGTGGAGGTGATACAGGTAGAGGAGGTGGAACAAGCACTCCATTTGATACTCCTCCGGTTTCAACTGATCCACTCGATTTTAGTGAATCAGTCGATAGAAGAATTTGTGCAACTTGTGATGTTGTTAGAAAATTATTTAACAAGATTAAAGATGCTGTTGTAGGTAATAATCTTTACCCAGACTTAACAGATGAAGAGAGAAGACTTTTCATTGCTTTATATGGATTACTAAGAGAAGCATTTAAAAATTCTATAGAAAGAGCATTTACTGGTGAAAGTGATCCAAATTTGCGTAATCAAAAAGGCGAGACCGATGAAGTAATATTGGAAGAAATGGAAGTTCTTTATAATCGTTTAAAATTACACGGTAATGTTATGGACCCAGCTTCTAATGTAATGTCAGAACGAGGAGAAATGTTTAAATATCTTTTAGAATACTTGAATCTATTGCAAAAATGTCCATCAGCAGTCTTTATAAAGTTGCAAAGAATTCCAATAGTTACTTTTAAATTTGAAACGATGCATCTACAAAATCCAATTTCTAATAAACAAGCAACTATTTATGAACAAGATCCACCAATTGAAATAAAAGAATTTAATTCTAATGATGAAGATAGAATTTTTTACAGTAGTAACTATGGAATTGCACGAAATCCTCCTTGGGATAAAGATTGTCCGAATGGTTATTCAATAGTACGTTGGGAAAACGGACCTTATGGCTATAATTGGAGTAGATTAGTCAGTGATATGATTTTATAAAAACAGATTGATAACAATTAATAAAAAGAAGAAATCATGAACAGAATTCTGGTGATACTATTATTTATTCTCACTTACGGATTTATACATTCTCAGATACGGGTAAGACCAGACAGTACATTTCCGGTAGAGCCAGGGATTAATGTATTTCATACAAAATTACCCATTCTACAGAATATCCCTCCTATACACTCTGCTATGCCTTTTGATGTTCAATTAGCATATCTTGCATTAGATAGCTTTTGCAGAACAAATACAGATCCATTTTGGGTTGATGATTGGATTAAAAATGTAAATCTCACTAATGACACCCTACATACTTTGTGGCAATATTCTTATAAAGCTATCGATTATGACCCTTTTCGTTTTTATCAATATCTTGAAGAACAGTACATTCAAAGTAAAAAGTATAGAACCTATTTTACTTTCAAAACTCATGATATAATTGATAAAAGTTACAAACTTCCATTAGCAAATAAATATCATATTTATTCAGCATTACGACCGATGTTTGTATTACGAGTATCTGTAATGTCAATAGATTCCATGAAATCTTCAATTTATACTCAAGGTGATTCAACTCAATACAATCATTTCAAAATAACTTGTTTGGTTACAGATACATTGAAAGGAAAAACTATTCCAATGTTTTGTTTAAATCAAAACAATACAAAAAAAACAACGGATGTTAACGAAAATTTAAGCAACTACTGTTTTTTTGAATTTTATATCTCATTAAGGTCATACCCTCAGCCACGCCCACACTCACACTTTTCAACTCCATATCCACTTGTAGACCCTTTAATTTATGATAAAACTCGTAGAATTATGAGATTTCAACCAGGGCAGGATTTGATAGTATTTTTAGGAAGAGGAAATGTATCATATTCAAGAACTCATGATTATATACAATTAAGTCCAGAACATTACTGTTCAAATGGTGTGCTTCCAATTGTAAATGGTATGGTTTCAGATGTGAATAAAGTATGGTCAGAAAACAAGTGGATTCCATACAGTACTTGGGAAGTGAAATTTAATGAGACTGTTGATATCATTTTAACTAAAGGGTATTGATATGAAAAGAGTTTTAAATATAACTTTCATTTTGATTTTAGTTTCAATTAATTATATTTTTGCCCAAGTAAAAACTAAACCTAATGATCCTAAAAATCCGACTTGTGATGAATGTTATTGTTTACCACATTCCTTTCCACAAAATCATTGTTTTGATGGCAAAACTTTTTTTTCTCCTGATGATAGTGTTAATTATGAAATTTCTAGGTGTGTAACCATTCCTCTATCCAATCAGTTGATTTCTAAAAATATCAATTTCTGGAAGTATAATCATAATCTTTGTTTTAATTATTCAGATTTAGGCTTTCCATTACAACCAGGGATTAGATTGACAGTAGAAGGTTTTGGTGATATTGAAGAAATGAATAATTTTTCAGGTTCAAGAGACACTATTATAAATGGCAATGCAACAGTTCGGACATACCCTATTTTTAAGCTTAGTTCAATTTATGATACAAACAATTCGAATTCACTTATAGATAGAGTATTTAAAGAATGGAAGTCAAATTGTCCTATAAGCGATTCAACTGTTCGAGGTGATGATTTTTGTTGTATTAAAATTTATTGGTCAACAGATGTTCGAGATTTTGTACTTGAACCAGGAGAAAGAATTGAAAACGTCTTAGCAAAAGCATTTCCTGATTACAATGATCATGACGATTGTGACTCTATACAAGTACTATGTGGAAGAGAAATTATTATAAATGCTACGCGTCAGTTCTTTGCCCCAGTTGATGTTCCTGATGTTCAATATAAAATTCCTTCTAAGTTCTTTTTTACTGACAGTATTCCAACGGGAACTGACGCTATCTTTGATATTAACTATGATTCTAAATTCAAATTTTATAGTCTGGAAGATGTATTGTTACACGAAGTTGGGCATATTCTTGGATTTAAACATAGTTTTGATACAATTTGCAACACTAAAGTTGAAGGGGAATCCGTAGAATCAATAATGTTTTTTGACCAACCGCATTCCTACAAACAAGGATTAACATGGCAAGACAGATGTGCATATAAACGTGCAAATTGTTGCCCTATACCTGATACATCCGCTAATCAAATGTTTATGAATGGTTCTGCATGTGACTTAGCTTCAACCATAGAACACATAAACAAACTTCAAGCACTTTCTTACCCCATTCCAGCAGACCAATGGGTGTTTGTGCCAACTACTGTAGAAGGAAATTATTCGGTGGAAATTTATGATTATGTTGGAAGGCAGTATTTCAATGGATCGTTAGAATCTTTTGATAGCAAAATTGGAATTCCTGTTGGGCATCTTGCAAATGGAAATTATGTTATCCGAGTAACAATATCGAAAAATATTCAAGATTTTTCCATTGTCATTTCACGGTAAGTAACTTTCAAATATTAAACAAAAAAAGCCACAATTTGTGGCTTTTTTGTTAGCGAGATGGAGGAGATTCTAAGGTCATGGTGCGTTTGATTTCTTTGTCATTTCGGATGATGACTACTTCGAGGCTTTGTCCATTGATGGCGTCATAGACCGCAATAGAGGCGTCGTCTTCACGCATAATGGGTAGTCCATTAATTTCTTTGATGATGTCACCCGGTTCGATTCCTGCTTTGTGAGCTGGAGAATTACGAACGATTTCAACCACTACCACACCTTCTTTATTGCTCAGTCCTAATGCTTTTGCAATCTGGTCATCAATTTCTTGTACTTTCAACCCAGTGTAATAGTTACGGTCGATTTTCCCTTTTTTGAGCATATCCACCACTTTTTTTACGCGGTTGATGGGTACGGAAAATCCAATTCCTATGGAGCCAGAACCTTGTTGCGTTTGAGCTGTGGAAAAAATAATCGTATTGATTCCAATCACTTGCCCCAATGAATTGAGCAATGGACCTCCCGAATTACCGGAAGAAATTGCAGCATCTGTTTGAATCATATCGCGAAACACTCGGTTGTTCTCTACAAAACTTACTCCAGTGTTCGATACAATTCCGCACGTAACGGTAGGTTTGGAATTCACATCAAAGAGTCCAAAAGGATTTCCCATCGCAATAGCCCATTCACCGGGAATTACGTCATCAGAATTACCTAATTCCAAAAATGGTAGATTTGAGCCATCAATTTTTAGAAGTGCAACATCCGTTCGTGGGTCAGATCCAATCAATTCAGCATCATATTTTTTTCCACCAGTGAGCGTTACTACTATTTTTGATGCCTTCCCAGCAACGTGATCATTGGTGATGATATATCCATCAGCCGAGATGATAAATCCCGAACCCAAACTTTTCACAGGGTATTTACGAGAGTAGGTTCTGCTTTGTGGACGCCCAAAATGACGAAAAAACGGATCATCCATTCCAAAAAAATCATCCCACGGGTCACGATATTGCACCTCACGAATTTCCGTTACGTTTATACCTACCACCGCTGGAGAGCAACGCTTGACAGTACGAGTAATGGCATTTTGTCGTGAATTACTTATTTCATCATTAGCAGCTTCTTTGTAAATTTTATTTGATGCTAATAGCTCTTGAGCATTCTCATTGCTCGACTTTGCATCACAACCCGTAACAATTATAAATGCACAAACAATACTTGCAATAATCTTCAATTTTTTCACAGAAATAATCCCTTTAAAGTAATTCAAAAAACCAGAGTCAATGATGTAAAAACAATTGAAATAAAGAACCTCACAATTCGTTAGATTTGCTTGTAAACGAAAGGTTGTTTTTCCTATTGTCTTTGGTAAAATCGGAATGAATGAAAACCATAAAATAGAATTATTCAAAATTTCTTTGGAGTTAACCAAGGAGATTTTAGCAGACAAAATAGCAGGAGTTCCCTCAGCAGTTGGCGACCCAATGACCTTTCGTTTGATGCGTGAAAAGGGTACAATTCCTACCTCAACCGCTACAACCGTTGAAGAAACAGACCCAAAATTAGCTCGTAGAAACGAAATATTGGCAATTTTCGATTCAGTATTTGACCACTTAGCTCACAAATTCTCCTTACCAACGAATAAATAATGAAGAAGACAGTATTCTTTGCTCACGGAATGGAATCCGGTCCATGGGGTTCGAAAATTACAGCAATGGCTGAAGTTGCAAAAGATTTAGGTTTTGAAGTTCACAGCCCTGATTATACGTTTTCCAAAGATCCATTTGAACGGAAAGAATGGTTGCAGAACAATTTTCAGCGTCCAGAAGGGATTTTGGTGCAAGTTGGTTCTTCATTAGGCAGTTTGGTGTCTGCTTTGACAAGTGAATATTTTACACCAGATGGAATGTTCTTGTTAGCACCAGCATTTGGGTTATACGAAGCAAATCCAAATCCAATACCCCATTCTGATACAGTAGAAATCGTTCACGGTTGGGATGATGAAGTGGTGCCAGTAGAAAATGCACTCATCTATGCTTCTCAGTATCGAACAACACTTCATATCCTCCAAAGTGATCACCGATTGGCGAGTGTGCTGCCAGAAATTTGTGCACTGTTCAAACTTCATTTAGAATCAGTTGTTGCCATATCCTCAATAGGATAAAGATAAATTCTCGAAGGTGATGCATCAGAATGAATCGGAGCAATCTGAATTTCAACCATATATATCCCTGCTTCTAAATCTTCAGGAAACGTCGCTAATTCGGTAATGGTCGCACCGAATCGTGGCGAACCATTGCGTTTATAATTCCAAAACGTATGATGTGAAGCCAATACTCCACCATCTTCTTCCTTATCTACCGAAGGTATATTCACAATCAAATGCTCAACCCCACTTCTGACAATCAGCTCCATTGTTTCTGGTAAAAAATATGCTGGATTTGTACCAGAGTTATCGACACTAAAATTACCTTCAATTTTCAAAGCAAGAGCTGTAGTTCCTTTTGGTAATTTCAAAAGAATTTCTTGTATTTCTAAGTGGGAAACAACCTTATCCTCACCAACCTTACTAACTCCAACAATACTATAATACCCAAGAAAAAAAGAATTCGTAAGAGTATTAGAAATCGAGTAATCACCATTTGCGATATGTCCGATACATTCCGTGTGAGTTCCCGCACCATGAGGAGCAATGGTAACTACCATACAATTTGCTACACCACCCTCTTCAATAGACCCGACAAACGTTCCTATACGAAACGGTTCATAACTTGGATATGGAAGATAGAAACAACGTGGATTGTTTTCTCCATTTACTAATGAAAAGAAACAAGGAATTTTATCTTGCAAATCAATGGTTAGATGTTGATCAACTAATTGAAGAGTACATTTCATAGTTCTAAAAAATAAGTAAGGATAAGAGAAAAGAAAAATTTTCTACAAAGGTATTAAAGTTTTCGATACCAACGACGATAATTGTTTTAGTTAGCCTTCTCAAGGCAACCAAAAACTCAAATTTCGAATAAAAATAACTTTATAAACTAATTAATTTAGGAGTACTATAATGCCTACAGCCATAACGAACGGTGCCCGCATTCGTACAAACACACAAGCAGAAAACGCATACAATGCGTTAGAAGCATCAAACCGTGATATTGCGCTTCGTCAATTGCGTTTATCAACAGGTAGAAGAATTAATGCCGCATCTGATGATGTTGCAGGTTACATTACATCTCGTTCATTAGGTTCACGTGTTGGAACATTACGTTCTGCATTGAACTCAGTTGGTGATGCACAATCAACAGTAGCAATTGCTGCAGATTCATTGGATAACATCAACTCATTGTTAACACAAATCAAAGACGCTGCTGCTACTGCTACATCTGGTGCATTAGGAACAGACGAAAAAGTTGCATTAGCGAAAGCTGCGTATCGCTTAGTACAACAAATTCAAACTGTAGTTGATACAACTGTATTTGGCGGTAAACAAATTCTTGGTGGTACATTCTCTGCTGATTTCGTCATTGGATTCAATGCAACGAATACACTTATTACTTTAGGAATCGACTTAACAACTGGTTCATCTGAATTCAACATTGTTGGTGGTGATACATCATTACAATCAGCTTCAACAAGATTTGCTGGAATAACTGGGTTAGATTTAACAGATTTGAATGATATTTCTGCAACTGATTTAGGTATTTTTGCAAGTTCAGTAATTACGTCAACATTAACTTCATTGTCAAATGCATTGACGAATGTAAACAATATTGCTGCATACTTAGGTGGTATTCAAAACCGTTTAACTTCTCAAGATGACTTGATTCGTTCTCAGATTACCAACTACAACGCTGCAGTATCACGTATTGCAGATGCTGATGTAGCTCAAGAACAATTGCAATTAGCAAAATCTCAGTTTATCCAACAGGCAGCCTTAACATCCTTAGTACAAGCGAACCAAGCTCCACAGTTATTCTTACAGCTTTTTCGTTAACAGTTTCGAATTCTAATTCTTTCTAAAAAAGGTTTGATACGTTTGTATCAAACCTTTTTTTGTTATTTTCCTACTAATTAATTTGAAGTGCATGAAAGGTGGGGTGGAATCTTCTCGGTTGAGACGCCCATATAAGGCGTCTCTACGAATTGCTTAGTTCACGTTGGGTGTTCAAATCCCTCCAATCCTTTACTAAAAAAAGCCCCAAATGGGGCTTTTTTTAGTAATTGTCGATTTGGGCACGTTGGAGTGTGTCGGAGTAATCGATGTAAATGGTTTTCCATTCGCTGAAGATTTCGTATGCTGTCCATCCACCCTCACGGTGACCGTTCCCAGTTCCTTTGACACCTCCAAATGGCATGTGAGCTTCGGCTCCAATGGTTGGAGCATTGATATAGGAAATACCAGTTTCTAATTGATGAACTGCTGCGATTGCTTTGTTGACATCTTTGGTATAAATAGATGAAGATAAACCGTATTCGCAGTCGTTTGCTACTTCAATAGCTTCTTCAAAAGTTGAAACTTTAATTACTGATAACACTGGTCCAAAGATTTCTTCTTTAAATATTCTCATTGATGGTGTAACATCAATAAAAATAGTAGGTTTATAGAATGTACCTAAACCTAATTCATCTTTAAATTCTCTATCTCCACCGAGTACACATAATGCACCTTCTTCGCGACCAATGCGAACATACTCATGGATTTTGTTCAATTGCTTTTCGTTGATGACTGGTCCAACATTAGTGTTGTTGTCATTACCAGGACCAACAATAAGTTTCGTTGCTCTGGTGAGAAGTTTGTTAATAAAATCATCATAGATTGTATCTTGCAAAATCAAACGTGAAGTAGCAGTACAACGTTGTCCGGTTGTGCCAAACGCACCCCATAATACACCATCGATAGCTAATTCCATATTCGCATCTTCTAAAACGATTTGAACGTTTTTTCCACCCATTTCTAATGAGCATTTTTTATTCAATTCACCACAACGTCCAGCGATTTTTTTACCAGTTGCTGTAGAACCAGTAAATCCAACAACCTTTACTTCTGGATGTTCGACCAATGCTGAACCAGCAACGGAAGCCCCGTGAACGACGTTAAATACACCTTTTGGAAGACCTGCTTCTTCCAAGATTTCGGCGAAAATATTGGCAGAATGTGGAGACTCTTCTGATGGTTTCAACACAACCGTATTTCCACAAATCAATGCTGGAATTATTTTCCAAGAAGGTACCGCAATCGGAAAATTCCATGCAGTAATGATTCCACACACTCCAATGGGGGTACGAATGGAAAGGTTCATTTTGTTGGTAAGTTCACTAGGTGCAGTATAACCAAAGAGTCTACGAGCTTCAGTCGCTCCATAATAGCAAGTATCAATAGCTTCTTGAATATCGCCACGAGTTTCGGTGATGGTTTTACCCATTTCACGAGTCATAATTTCGGCTAATTCCTGCTGACGTCGTGCAAAAATATCCCCAGCTTTACGGATAATATCTCCACGTTTTGGTGCTGGTATATTTTTCCATTGCTTCATAGCTTTGGAAGCTGCTTTCACTGCTTTATCAATATCTTCAGCAGTAGATTGAGGAAAATTACCGATAACATCAGTATTATTTGCTGGATTGAGGTTTTGGAATGTTTCACCGTTGATAGAAGGAACCCATTCACCATTGATATAATTGAAAAAATTCATTTGATTTCCTTTTGATTAAAGTCCACAACGTTCGAAAATATAATCGACATTTTTCAGCATTTGACGAGATTGGAAAATTTCAGTAAATTCACCCTCATTCATCACGGATTTGATCTCATCAATTTCCCATAACGTGTCTTGCAATGGTACTTTCTCTGCCCATGTTTTCATTGCAGCTTTTTGTACTAATGCATAAGAATCTTCTCTCGATAGTCCCTTGCCTATGAGTGCCAATAGTACCGTTTGTGAATATGCCAAACCGTGAGTAATTTCAAAGTTTTTCAACATTTTTTCTGGATACACCAATAATTGATCAACTAATTTGCACGTAATGTCGAGCATATAATACATTGTAATTGTTGCATCAGGACATATTACACGTTCTACAGAACTATGGGAAATATCACGTTCGTGCCATAGTGCGTTGTTTTCAAAACCAGAAATAGCATACGAACGTAGGAGTCGAGCCAATCCACAAAGACGTTCAGATAAAATTGGATTTCGTTTATGCGGCATCGCTGAAGAGCCTTTTTGACCTTTGGAAAAATATTCCTCCGCTTCTAAGACTTCAGTGCGTTGTAAATGACGAATTTCGGTAGCAATTTTTTCGATAGATGAGCCAATAATTGCAAGTGTAGACAAAAATTCTGCATGCCGATCGCGTTGCATTACTTGGGTTGAAACCGACGCTGGTTTTAGTCCCAATTCTTGGCAAACAAACTCTTCCACCTTTGGAGAAAGATGTTCGAACGTTCCGACTGCACCAGAAATCATCCCATAGGAAACAACCTCAATTGCTTGTTCCAAACGACGTATATTTCGTTTTGCTTCTTCGTACCAAAGAGCCATTTTCAGCCCAAAGGTGGTAGGTTCGGCATGAATTCCATGTGAGCGACCAATACAAACAGTATATTTGTATTCTTTTGCACGTTTACCGAGAATATCTTTGAGTTCAATCAAACGTTTCAAAATCAATTCACCTGCTTGTTTGAGTTGTAATGCTAAGCACGTATCTAGTACATCTGAGGAAGTCATACCCAAATGAATAAATCTCGATGGTTCTCCAACATATTCAGCTACATTAGTTAGAAATGCGATAACATCGTGTTTTGTAGTTTCCTCAATTTCTAAAATTCTGTCAACATCAAATTTTGCTTTTGCTTTGATGGTGTCGACAGCTTGTTGAGGAATAACTCCCAAATTTGCCTGTGCTTGACAAGCAACAATCTCTATTTGTAACCACAATGCATATTTATTCTGCTCAGACCAAATAGCACCTATTTCGGGTTTTGTATAACGTTCAATCATTGTATTTTGAAAATTGATAAAAAAGTTGTAATTTAGATTTAGTCTAAATAAAAATAATACCGACCACTTTTTGTATGTGTAAAATTGTAAATCTCACAATCACGCAGGATGGCAATGTTTCATTCTGTCAAAGTTGTAATAAATACTATCTAGAATTTGGAAATATTCAAATGAAGATTTCCAAAGAAGAATTAGTGCAAATGAAGAAAACCTTAGATGGAATTGATATGGACTATTGGTTTTCTGTTGCAGAAACAACTGGAGTATCTTCCCAAAGTATTTATATTGATATTCGACCAACTACCGTTCGTTTACGCTTCAAAAAGCAAGAGTTTTTGCGATTACTACGACTTTTGGATACAACGCTATTCATCGTAGAGGGATGCAGAGCATTAGTTGAAATTCCACATAACTGCAACTAAAAAAAAAGCCGAACTTATCGGCTTTGATTTGAGAGGAGATGTACAAACTCTTCTTCTAAAGAGGCTCCTTTGTTCTGAGCATACCAACTATGGACTTTCGGTATAAATTCTGCAGAAGTTTCTCCCAAGTCTTTTGCTTTTTTTACCAAATCCATTGCAGCTTGAGGACGTGGTCCCCATTGGAAGAGTTCCGTTCCATTTTCAGAAAATGCGACTAATTTTGGTATCGATCTGCTTCCATTCGTTAAGTACAAATCCATTATATCCAAATTTGCATCACGTTGAATAATCTTCAACGTAATGAGTGGATTTAATTCACTTATTGCAACGATATACGGCAAATTTTGGGCTGAATCTCCACACCAATCCTCAGTTATTACCAACCAAAACTGTGGTTCTAAAATGGATTCAACGACAGATTGAATTGTCTCACTTGGTGTATAGGTCTTTGAAATTCTCGTTTTTCGAGAGTAATTTAACTCAACATAACCAAACAATTTCTCATCATTTTCTGTTTTTTGATTACCTGCACCAGCGTCAACTTTTTCGCGAATGGTGTCTAAAAACTCTTCGTACGACATACCGTTTTGTACACGGTTATCGAAATAAATGCTGTCACTCATTGGATTAGATTCTCACAGGCATTACTAACATCAACAATGTATTGTCTTGTTCAGATGGTTTGATAAGAGCCGCTTTCGTAGGAGTTGAAAACGTCATAACTATTGTACCATCTTCAGCAATTTCATTTGAAGAAAGGTTTTGCAATGCTTCCAACAAATATGTATAGTTGAATCCAATATCAAAGATTTCTTCTTCAAATCCTTGTAATTCACATGGGATGCTTTCCGAAGCATTATTCCCAGAGTCAGCATCTTCAGAGAGAATAACTAAAACATCGTTTTTTATCGAAAATTTCATTTGTTTCGACGTTTGATTTGCCAATACAACAATACGTTTGATAGAATTGACAATATCATCTAATGAAACTTTCAATAGAACAGTATTCTCTTTTGGAATTACATTTTCGCATGGAGGAAATTTCTCGTCAATCAAACGAGAGATGAATGTCGTTGTTCCCATATCACATCTGATATGAGTTCGTTGGCTATTGACGGAAAGGACTGTTTCAGTTTCTGATTTTTCAATCAATTTCATAATACGCTCAGGAACGATGAATGACATTCCTTCCGGAAATGCTTCATTTTCTTCAGAGGCTAAGGTGTATCGAGAAAGTCTATATCCATCTGTTGCATAGGTCAATAATTTTGTTGGTTCAAATTGGAAGAACACACCAGTCATTGACAAACGGTATTGATCTTTTGAAACCGCAAATGTAGTTTTTTTTGCAATTTGTTGTAAAACACCTGCTTTGAATGGAATAGCACTTTCGGTATCAAAAGTAGGAATTTCAGGATAGATAACGGCATCCATACCTTTGATTTTGTACATCCCGTTGAAGGTTGTAACAGAAATAAAATTGTCTATAGAAGAATATTGAACGGTAATAGAACCTTCAGAACTTAATGCTTTTATGGTATCGACAAAACTTTTTGCAGGGAATAACGCTTGCCCATCATCTTCACCAGAAACATTGATAGAAGTAATAATGGTAGCTTCAGGATCAGAGCCAATTAATTGTAACGTATTACCTTCCAAAGAAGCTAAAATATGTTCGTATGCTATGATAGTCGTTTTAACAGGAATGACACTACTCACTTGTTGGAGAGCTTTGCGGAAGTCGGAAACGGAGACAGTAAATTTCATAACTACTTGGCTTTTATATTTTTTTGTTAGATACTTACAAAAGTACGTAATTTCATTCGAAATTCATAGTAGAATATTATATTTACTTTGGAAATTACAAATATCAATCAAAACACTTCCAAAACAAAAAAGCTCCAATCAAAAATTATTGATTGAAGCTTTGTAGAAAGTATTGAAATTTATTCTTCTAAATCGTTTTCAATGATTGTAAGCAAATCTGAAGCGGCAGTAAATTCAGGAGATAGTTGGATAGCCCATTCAAGCATTTTTTTTGCATCTTTGAGTAATCCAAATTCATTGAAACAGAGTGCAGCACCGTAACATGCCTCTGCATTATCTGGATCATCTTTCAGTGAGGCACTATACAGTTGATGAGCAGCGGATACTTCCTCCGTGCGATCTTGCAAATCGGAAGAACCGTAATAAACTGCATTTCCTGCAGCACATAATAAATTGGTCAAACGGATGCCAATAAGTGATTGATAGCGATAGGTGTCCCAGTTTTCAATAAGAGTATTCAGTATCTCGGAAGCCTCAACCCACTGTTGTTGCAATGCCAACAGTGATGCTTTGATATAGAGTGTATCCGGATGGTCTTGAACAAATTCATCAGCTTTGATAAGGCAATCTTGCACAAATTCAATTTCTTGGTCTAATAATCCTATCATTGCCAAACGATGGACACCCAAAAGTGCTAATTTCGGTGAAATTCCTCGTATGGTATAAACTGTATTGTATAATTCAATAGCAATATCAAAATCTTTTGCTCGGAAAGCAACTTCTGCTTGTGCAAAGATAGTAGAAGAATCTGGAACATCTTGCAAAGTATCCACAGCATCTTCTGCCATCGTCGTATTGTACAAGACATCCAAACGTTTTAACGCTTTCATTGTCGATAGATTCCATGTCAACTGCGTACGAGCAACAATAGACCCATTTAATCCTTTTTGTACACATTCATAAGGGAATGCATACGCTCGAAGCATCGCATCGGCAAGAGCTTCTTTGTCAGGTTCTAAAACGAATGCATTGCCAGTCAAATCGTAATTGCCAAATCTATTGCCAATGTAAGTGTGCGTTGAAGGAATTAACCAACCACAATCTTCGTTGACATATTCATCAGTCGGACCACCTTGAGTAACAATCACTGGTAAACCTGACGACATAGCTTCTAAGGTTGGTAAAGAAAAACCTTCACCTCTATACGGCGATACAAACACTGTACAAGCTCTGTAAAGTGCAGCCATTTCTTCTTCGGTTAACTTTTCGTCAATATAGATTATCTCTGGAGCATCAGGATTTTGCTGAATTTCTTTAATCAAATTTTGAGCAGTTTGCCCTTTGTAGAATGAATCTCCACCCAAATCTTTGATGACTAAGGTAACAGAATCCTCTTTTGAAAATGTTGCCACATACGATTGCAACAACACATCGATACCTTTACGGTAGATAGTTCCACCAACAAAAAGGAATCGACATTGTTTCGTTGTTTCCAAAGGATATGCATCACCTAATGGAGTAAACAATTGGGGATTGACACCATTAGGAATGACCTGTACTTTATCAGGAGAAATACCTGCTTTGACATAAATATTTCTCACAAAATGCGAAGGAACCCACACTTCATCTGCACGTTGGAACACGTCGACAAAATCTGAACGCAATTCGGAAAATTCCCATGGTTGCATAACAATCCATTTTGAATTCGAAGGAGCGTCTGTGCGTGGAGGCCATGTATGACGAATGAGAACAGTTGGCAAACCACTGGTAGTAGTTTCCCACTCTTGTTTGTAGCGAATATCAACATTTTTCAATGCTTCGAACTTTTCACCTTCTGGTTCAAACGTATCTTCTTCGTAAGGTAAGATAGTAACGTCAGCAACACCTGCTCTGAGTAAGTTGAAACAATGTTCTCTATTGATAAGGGCTAATGAATGATAGGTAAATTGGGAACCTTCCCAAAATATATTTAATTGTTTATCAACTGTTTTCGCAGGAATCGATTGTTCAGTTGGAGCTGGGAATGCAAAATCTATCTTCGGTTCATCATCAACGATGGATTGTTCCAATAGCTGATCTAATTCCACATCCAAATCCTCAAAAGCATCTACTTCGTCGGAACTATCATCCGAAAATGCAGTTTCAATGATTGATGGTGTTTCTAATGTTGAACTTGGTTCTTCCTCGATTTCAGGGAAATCATCAAACAGTTCATCATCATTTGAAAGAGGAATTTCTAACGCAAATTCTTGTGTTGCAGAAGGAATCGAAATGCTATTCAGTGCGTTTGCGTATTCTTCATCAGTCATTTGAATTTCTTCATCTTCAGTCTCTTCAGATGTAATTTCGACTTCTTCTGGCGAAGTAATATCAACATCTTCTTCAGAATCGAGTAATTCCTCTTCTTCCTCTAAATCGATGATATCTATTTCGAATTCTTCTTCAGTTGAATCTTCATCTAAAATTTCTTCGTCATCTTCAATGAGGAAATCTTCGTCTTCAAGTTCTTCAGAAACCTCTTCTTGTTCCTCTTCAGAAACAATTTCATCAAAATCTAACGGTAATGTTTCAGTATCTTCAGAAGATTCAACGTCATTTTCATCATTATCATCGAATTCAGATTCTAAATCCTCATCCAATTCGATGTCTTCATTGATAGATTGGATAATATCCACATCCTCTAAAAGTTCATTATCTTCATCATCAATTTCAATTTCAGATAATAAATCATCTAAATTAGTGATTTCTTCGATTTCATCAGTATCAGATTCATCTATTTCAATTTCAACTGATACTATTTCATCGTCACTTGAAGCTTGAGTGTCTTGAGTTTCTTCAATATCGTTTTTGATAATTTCGGAAAATTCTTCTTCAATTTCGTTAATTTGATTTTTGAAAAGCTCAATTTCTGCTTCAATTTCTCGTTCAAAATTTTCATCAACGATTATTTCATCATCATAAAAATCGTCGGGTTGTTCCATATCTTCGTCATCATAATCTTCCTCATCCCATTCAGAACGGAAATCTTCGTCGTCTTCATCAATATCGTCATCGTGAGCTTCTTCGATGAACAATTTTATTGGGGAAGAATGTTCTTGCACTGGTTTAATAGCACGTAAAATAATGGAAAGTTCGGAAAGATCTTCTTCAACAGACAAAATGACAAATGGAGATTGTTCAAAACAATTTCTTAGGGTTGTAACATCAAAAGCTGATAGATGAAAATTGCCTTCGTTGGTTTGTTCTCCAAAAAGAAATGTATTGAATTTAGAAGCACTCCAATTTTCAAAGCTATATTCCTCAGCAGCGAGTGATAACGAAGGAACAGAAACAACAATTTCAGCACCCTCACTAAGAAAAGCATACCAATCAGTGAGAATTTGAGGAATTTCTTGTATTGGAAAACATTGCAAAATGTTTAATGCCAACATACCATCGACACTTTCATCGTCATAGTCGAGTTCTCGAACATCACATGCAACAACTGAATCATTCAAAGGCACTATATCAATATTGGTATACCCATCCCGAATATCGGTTCCACAACCAAGATTGAGCAAAACTAAGGGTGCGAATTCTTGATTATCTGAATTAGAAAAATCATTGTTCATATTATCATTATTGGTTGTTGTCACTTCGTCCATTGATTCTATCTTTCGTCTGTGTAGTTTGAGAAATAGTGGTACTAATTTACAAAAGTACCATTTTCAATTAATTTAATAGAGAAAATTTTTTGATTCAGGTTTATTTACCCATTCTTGAAGGGTTTGAGCCTTTGCATCTTTATCAGAAAGAATTGGATTTTTAACAGGCCAATCAATACCGATATCGGGGTCAGAGAACAGAATGCCAGATTCACAAGGTTGATTATAAATAGCTGTACATTTGTAATAAATTTCCGCATATTCGGAAAGAATACAAAATCCACGAGCAAAATATGCAGGAGCAAATAATTGTAATTTATTATCAGCAGATGCTTCAACTCCAACCCATTTACCGAATGTTGGCGAACCAATTCGAATATCAACAGCAACTAAAAATGCTGTTCCAACATTCACTCGCATCAATTTGCTCATTGCCGGTGACCATTGGAAATGTAATCCACGTATGACATTTTTGACCGAACCTGAAAGATTGTCTTGTCGATAAACAGATGGTAAACCCAAATTTGCTAAAGTATCCTCACGATAAGCTTCCATAAAAAAACCTCGAGAGTCGGGAAAAATGGTTGGTTCTAAAAGTTTGACTTCACCGTCAAAAAATGTTTCTTTTATTTTCAAAGTGTTTCCTATTTAGAATCAATCATATCTTGTAATTGAGCAACTGTTAACCATTCATTATTCGTATCGGAAGCATAACGGAAATCCTCACCAACTGGTACAGCTGAAGGCTGAGATTTCCAATACTCAAGTTTGTTTGCATCGGCAATTACGTATCTATCACCAATGTCAAAAGCATTACGAGCTTCATCTTCAGAAAGTAACATTTCATGGAGTTTTTCACCAGGTCGTATACCAACAATGGTTCGTTGACAATTGGGAGCTATCGCAGTTGCCAAATCAACGATTTTCATACTTGGTATTTTTGGAATAAAAATTTCTCCACCAGTCATTGTTTGTAAAGATTGAAGTACAAATTTTACACCTTGATCCAAGGTAATCCAAAAACGAGTCATTCGTTCATCTGTAATAGGAATGATACCTGTCTCTTTCATTTTTGCAAAAAACGGCACAACACTCCCTCTACTACCGACAACATTACCATATCGAACAACGGAAAATTTCGTTTTTTTAGCTCCAGAATAGGCATTCCCAGCGACAAATAACTTGTCAGAACAAAGTTTGGTTGCTCCGTAAAGGTTTATGGGGTTGACTGCTTTATCGGTTGAGAGTGCTACAACATGTTCAACACCACAATCAATTGCTGCATCGACGATGTTCGCCGCTCCAATGACGTTCGTTTTTATAGCCTCTAATGGATTATATTCAGCTGCTGGAACTTGTTTCATAGCAGCTGCATGAATCACGATATCAACATCGGAAAATGCTCGAAGTAATCGTTCTTTATCTCGAATATCTCCTAAAAAATAGCGTAATGAAGGATGTTGAGATTTGGGAAATTCGTACTGCATCTCAAATTGTTTTAGCTCATCACGACTAAAAATAATAACTTTATTAGGTCTATATTGTTCAAGAACCGTTTTTGTAAACTGTTTTCCGAATGAACCAGTACCGCCGGTTATAAGAATGTTTTTTCCATTAATCAATGAGAAGCCTTTCGAATTTAACTTTCGAGCTAAAGGTTTGAATTATTTATCATAGTGCAAATATAGAATCTTTCTTGGAAATATGACAACAATTACTGTTTTATAATTGAAATTCTGTCAATATTTGTAGGAGAGCTACATTGAAGTATGTACATTCCAGAAGCAAAGGTAGAAATTGAAATAGAGATTTGTTTTTTAGCATTTTGTTGAAGTGTATGGCTAAATTGCTGTGAATGAATTTCATTCCCTTGCAATGTAAATACTTTCAACGAATACTCTCCAACTTCTTTGCAATCTATGATAACGTCTATTTTATCATCTACAATAGTTGATAAGGCAGTAAGAGAAAATTGAGAATTAAATGGTTTCAACAATCGAATCCCACCATCAAAGCATAATTCCGTTAACTGAATAGAACCATTTTTAACTTCAATTGAATCTATGTAATTGACTGAAGAATTGCTCCATTGTGCATTGGAAATAACAATTCTGTTGTTTTCTTGTTCACCCAAAAGAACATCTCCACGAATTGGAATTGTCAACGTTGAACCGAATAATAATGGTTCAGTATGTTGAACAAACAATGAGGAAAGAGTATTAGCCTTGTTGAATGAATAGCGACTCTCTTTTTGCTCAATAGGATAAAATGCTCCACCTTCAAATTCTATGGAATACTCTAATGTGGAAAATGGAATTGTATATGAAGGAGTCAAAGATATTGTCAGAGGGATAGTTACATTTCTATCAAATACCGACAAAGATGTATCTGGTAGTGAAAGTTTTGTAATAAAATGTCCTCTTCCATATCCATAAATTGGTACATAGATAACCCGTCTGCATGGAGAAAGAATGGTGATTTCCAAAGAATCAGTATACTCAATTTGTTGAACTGGAAAAAATCGAATAGTAGTTTGTTGACTTTGTCCAGGTAGTAGATTTGTTGATTGATTTGAGTTCATCAATGAAAACCCAATTGTATTGTCATTTAGCAATTTTGTCGAAACTGCAAATTCATCCAGCCCTTGATTAATTAAAGAAATAGTTAGTAATTTTTCATTAACAATGTCAACAGAATCAAATTGAATGGAAGTTGCTATTGAGGGAACTACTGAATAATTTTGAATCTCAACTGTATCTGAAAAGAGTAAACAGCCTTTTTGATTCACAGTTTGAACAAAATACTTTCCCGGAGTAGTAACAGATATAGTTGGTGTTGTGTCATTTGTGTTCCAACGATACGAAACAAATTCACTTGTATTTGCTATACTAATTGTCGTTGAACTATCGGGACAAATAGTGATTGTTTTCGGTTCATTGAATTGAGGATTTTGAAATGGGGAGATTGAAACTGCAATAGTATCACTATATGAATCACACCCAAAAGAATTTTCGATACGAACAAAATATTGACCTGCTGATTTCACGGTGATACTACGTGTAGTATCTCCATTATTCCATTGATATCTTGCAGAAGAATCTATTGCTGTTATGGTAATAGAATCATTAACACAAATTGTTACATCATTTGTGAGTGAGAGTGCCTTATTAGGTCTTGGATTAACACCAATTGCAAAAGAGAAGGTATCCAAACAATCATAATCGTAGGAATAGTACACGGTAAATGTTGTAGCTGTATCTATTATGACGGAATATTGGTTTAGTGGGTTTTTTTGAATTTCTAAAGATGAAGAAAAAAGTGTTAACGAATTTACATCATTATCCGAAAATTCGAGGGTTACAGTATCACCTTTGCAAACAGATGTAGGCACCAAAGAATTGACTGTAAGTAGAGCATTTCTTCTACGTTTTTGAGCGAAATGAATTTGGTTTTGTAATGAAATTCCTTCTTCTCCATTCTCACCTTTATATACTCTATTTGCGGCGTTATCTACTCCTCCAATACCACCATTTCCACCATTTTTTTGAATTACTAACGATGTCGTTAACGTATCGTTCAAAATAGCTACACCACCAGATCCACCGCCACCAGCACCATGCAATGTATTCCGACATGTACCACCATCGCCACCTTGAACATTAAGAATAATCTGTCCAATAATTGAATCTGCATTGAGTACTATTGTTCCTCCTGCACCTCCACCACCTTGACTGTCATTTCCACCAATAGGAGGAGTTTGACCTGTAGCTGTAAATGATCCTCCTTGAATTGTTTGTAAGTGTTTGGTTTTGCATATAATAATACCACCACCAATACCTCCTTTGGTCGCTAAATTATTGTTTTGTTGTCCACCACCACCACCACCGCCTAAAAACAAGCGAGTAGAATCATCTATTTCGAGAGCTTCTTTTCCACCAAAACCACCATTGAATAAATTTAGATCACAAACAGGATATTGTTTACCACCTTTACCTGCATTGGTTCGATTTGAGCCACCACCCGCACCAGAGTTATGACCAGCACCAGCACCACCAGCATTGGCAAAAGCACCAATTCCAGACTTGTGATTAAATGGAGCTTCTGAGATTCCATAGCCTTTTTGGCCAGTTACTCCATTATTTATAGCTGGCAAACCTAAATCAAAAATATCGCATGTATCTCTAAAGGTCGAAACATCACCTCCCAAAAATCCTTTCTGGTCAGCAGAAATGATACCATCTAAGAAAATGGTGTCAGCGAAAAGTACAACCACACCTCCTAAATTGTTTGTGTCCCACGGTTTTGCAACGACAGAATCTACAATGGACACAGATGGATAACGAATTATGGGTACTATTTGTAATGAAGCATCAGAATTTCGATATTCATTCGTAAAAACAAATTCACACTCAATAGTATCACCTTTGATTGTTCGAATAGAATTAATTTCATATTTTCCTGCTCCATTGTATTCAATAACAGAACCATAATTTGTAGTCGAAGTATCAGTAACTGCACCTTGCATTTGAATAAGTACAAATTCTTGTCCTATAGTGAAATTGGAAGTAGCATTTGGAACAAAGAGAGTACCGTTGCAGTGTGAAAGAATCCTTGCTTTATGATAGGAGTTAATAACCCCGCTCAATGGAATTGGGGATTGTGCATGCGATGAAATTGTGCATTGGAATATCGTAAAAACGAGGAGCAAATTCCAAAGAATTTGAGTAATTTTTAAAGTCATAGAACAAAAATAAAAAAAGCATTGCAATTTCTTGCAATGCTTCTACTAATTGTTCAAATTTTCTTAAAAAGAAGGGAAAGCAAATACATCTGTACATTTGTCAACAACTTCTGGATACGCCAATGTGAAGAATGAATTTAATGCTGCAATACATTGATTCGCTTCTTCTAACATACCTACATGTCCAACATCTTTGAGAAATGTAACGCTACAATTTGTGATATCAGGAATTAGTTCCAACATACGAGGAACAGGAATGAACGCATCCACTCCACCCAAAATGAACTGAACAGGAATTGTTGTTTTAGTTAATACGTCAGTCGAATCTTCTCTTTGAGCTATAGCCGAAATAGTCGTTGCTAAACCTTTGGCATCAACTTGATTCATCATTGCATAAATTTTTGAAGAACAGATTGGATGTTTTGCTTGATGTTCTAATGGGAGAACTTTTTGAAATAATGATTCAATAACATCAGATTTTTTTCCATTTAATAGATCTTGTATCATATTCATTCTATTCGAACGAATTTCTTTTGAGTCTGCAAAAGGTTGAGAATGAAAAAGAGAAATTCCAGTTACAAGCGCCGGGGCAAGTTTCAGCATTTCTAATGCAATATATCCACCCATCGAATGACCAACAACCGCAATTTCATCAACTCCAATTTCATTGAGTAAGTCAATGACTTCTTGAGCATAGTCTTTCAATTGTTTTGAAGCATCAAAATGATATTGTGTTTTAGGAGTGTGACCAAACAAATCGAGTGCTATTACTCGGTATTCTAAGGAAAAATGTTCTACAAAGTCAGACCAAATAGAGACATTTTCAGCTAAACCGTGTAAAAAAAGTACTGCAGGTCCTGACCCAGAATCTACATATCGAAATCCATTTTTGTGATGTACAATGTCCATCGGACTAATCCAAATTGTTAAAACTATACTATTTATCATGCAATAACTATGCCTAAAATTATATTTGTAGTGATTTGAATCAAAAATTGAATAAAAATTAATCTGATTTTAATATATATTCATTTTCAAGCAAATTAGCTATTGATGGTAAGAACTTTATTACCTTATAAGTAATCTAATAGTCCATTTATGTGTCAGATTCTCTACACACTTTGTAGAAAATTTGTAAATATGTTTGTAAATTGCTTGTACACTTTTCCAAATTCAATACCTTAAGTGTACATTGACAAATCAACGAAGGTTTTTACCATTGAAAATTCATTTCAAAAATCGATTTGTTATTAAATTTGAGAAAACTTTTCAATTAATGATTCAAATTATCTTTTTTACTCTATATTCGTAGAATTCCTTTAACAAACAGAGAGTCAAAATGAAATTTGAAATTGAACAAGCTCCAGTATTTTCGATATTGAGAGTCACATTGGAACAAAATGAGTCATTTCGTGCCGAGTCTGGTGCAATGGTGTCTATGTCAGCGAATATTGATTTAGAAGCAAAAGGTTCTGGTAAAGGACTTTTAGGAACATTAAAAGCAGCAGTAGGGGGTGAATCGTTATTTGCTTCACTCTACACTGCACAAGGTGGTTCTGGTGAAGTAGTCTTAGCACCACCTGCCCCGGGTGATATTTTGCAAATTGAATTAAACAACGAAACTTTGTTTGCAGCTGGTGGTGCATATTTGGCGGGAACAAAGGATTTGGTTCTTTCTTCAAAAGGATCGTTCAAATCAGTTATTTCTGCATCAGATTTGTTCTTATCCAAAATAACTGGGACAGGAACTGTATTTATAAGTGCCTATGGATCTATATTAATGAAAGAATTAGGTCCCGATGATGTCTATGTGATTGATTCAGGGCATTTAGTAGCCTTTACGGAACAGGTGCAATATAAAGTCAGTAAAGCATCAAAAGGTATATTTTCTTCCTTAGCTTCTGGTGAGGGATTGGTAAGTAAATTCAAAGGTCCAGGTAAGGTTTGGTACCAAACTAGAAATATTCAACCACTTGCTGGATTAATAGGAACATACCTCGTAAAATAACCAAAGTATTGGTAAAAAGGAAGTGCACAAATCGTCACTTCCTTTTTTTTTCTGTCCAAGTGAAAAAAATGATGTCTATTCACATAAATTTTTCTATTTTTGAACAATTTTTTGCCAAAACAATACGGCAGACTTGTTGATTTACCACCATGCATCCGACGAGGGCACCATGGTGGATGACTAAAAAAACAAGTGATTTTTTTAACAATGTAATTACAAAATTACTATGAATGTACTGCAACAAAAACTGGCTGAAATATTGCCTGAAGTCCGTCAACGTCGTGCAACAATTAACAAAGAGCATGGAGAAGTTGCACTTTCAACTACCACTATTGGACAGCTTCTTGGAGGTATGAGAGGTATCCCAGCATTACTTTGCGAAACCTCGAGTGTTTCACCTGACACTGGATTGAAAATAAGAAATATTCCTATTTTAGATTTGGTATCTAATACACCACAAGAAATATTCTTTTTACTTTGTACAGGTTCTTTGCCAACTGAGAGTGAAAAACAACAGTTACGTACATTGTTTTCAGAAAAAGCAGAAGTACCGGCTTATGTATGGAGTGTCTTAGAGGCTATGCCAAAAGATTCACACCCAATGTCAATGCTTTCAACAGCTATTGTTGCTATGCAACGTGAATCATTGTATGCAAAAAAATATTCTCAAGGAGCTTCCAAAGATGAATTGTGGTTAGCTGCTGTTGAAGATTCGATTACCCTTATATCAAGAATTTCCAATGTTGCTGCTGGAATCTATAGATTGAGATTTAATAAAGGTCCAAGAATTGATCCAGATTCTTCATTGTCCTGGAGTGAAAACTATGCCAATATGTTGGGTGTTTCACAGGAAGATAGTTTCAAAGAGTTAATTCGTTTATACTTGGTGTTACACTCTGACCACGAAGGTGGAAATGTTTCGGCAATGACTTCTCATACAGTAAGTTCTGCATTATCGGATGTCTACTACTCTGTTTCAGCAGGTCTCAATGGACTTGCAGGACCATTACATGGATTGGCAAATCAAGAGTGTTTGGCATTCATCAATGAAGTAATGGAAGAATTGGGAGGAGTACCATCCGATGAACAATTGACAAAATATCTTTGGGATAGATTAAATAGTGGAAGAGTGGTTCCAGGATTTGGTCATGCCGTTTTGCGTGCAACAGACCCTCGTTATACTGCTTTCTATAACTTTGCTCAAGATCATGATTTACAAGATGATGTAATGGAGATGGTTCGCAAATTATTTGCAATCGTTCCGAACGTTCTTTTAGAACATGGTAAAGCAAAAAATCCTTGGCCAAATGTTGATGCAATCTCTGGAGCATTGTTGCAACATTATGGATTAGTGGAATTTGATTATTATACTGTTATGTTTGGAGTATCTCGAGCAATTGGAATTTGTTCGCAAATTATCTATCATAGAATGGTTAATTCACCAATTGTAAGACCGAAGTCAATGACAATTGATGAGTTAGAAGCTAGAATCGCTAAAGGATAATCCTTTTAAAATTATAATAAAAAAGCCTCGTACTTTTATAGTGCGAGGCTTCGTTATTACTACGAAAGAAGTCAATGTGGACTCTGGCGGATTCGAACCGCCGACCTCCACGATGTCAACGTGGCGCTCTAACCAACTGAGCTAAAAATCCAAAAGGGTTACAAAAGTACAATCTTTTGGTGAAAATACAAAATTGAATTTTGAAAAAGTATTGAATTTATATACAAATTGTAGGTGTAGATAATGATCATTGGTATCATTTTAGCATTAGGAGCTCTTGCATTGTTAGTAGCAATGTTTTATGCAAAGCAAGTTAGTTCTATCTCTATTTCTGAAGGAGCAAGCTCTGAAGAAGAAGTTGCTCGATTAACAACCATTTCTTCTGCTATTTCTGAAGGAGCTATGGCATTTTTACGGAAAGAATACTCTGTTCTTTCTATTTTTATGGTTGCTTTTGCGGTCATTATTGCTTTAACAATTAGTGATCATTCTAATCCATCGTTACCGTTCGGAATTTATTCTGCAGTGAGCTTTCTCATTGGTGCGGGTATTTCTATTCTGTCTGGTTTTATTGGAATGAAAATCGCAACTATTGGAAATGTTCGTACTGCGGCTGCTGCAAGAATATCTTTGCAAAAGTCATTTTCAATTGCGTTCCACTCTGGAGCTGTAATGGGATTTGGCTTAACTGGATTAGCAATTGTTGGAATGGTGTTGTTATATTTTGGATTTGATTCTTTATTACCAATCGATGTTGTTAACCGTGATTTGGTTATTATGGAGATTCTTTCAGGTTTTGGACTCGGTGGCTCTTCTGTTGCACTTTTTGGTAGAGTCGGTGGAGGTATTTACACAAAAGCAGCTGACGTTGGAGCGGATTTAGTAGGTAAAGTTGAAGCTGGTATCCCTGAAGATGATCCTCGTAACCCTGCTGTTATTGCTGACAATGTTGGTGATAATGTCGGTGATATTGCCGGTATGGGTGCTGATTTGTTCGGTTCAGTTGCTGAAAGTACTTGTGCTGCATTAGTGATTGGTGTTGCAATTGCATCAGCAGTAGCACCAGAATTACGATTATCTACGCTTTTGTATCCATTATTTGTTAGTGGTGTTGGAATTGTTGCAAGTTTAATTTCATTGTTTTTTGTAAGAGCCAAATCTGAAGATAAAGTTGAGTTTGCTTTAAAATTAGCTCTAATAGTTTCTACATTAGTAATGGTTGTTGCAATGTATCCAGTTACTATGCAAATGATACCAGCATCTTTCCAATTATCTCCAACTTCAAATGTATTTACAAATTTTGGTGTTTATATATCTGTTGCAACAGGTCTAATTTCTGGTTTGTTGATTGGTTTAATTACGGAATACTATACTTCTCATAGATTCAAACCCGTACGAGATGTTGCTGATGCATCAAAAACTGGAGCCGCAACGAATATTATCTATGGTTTATCATTAGGATACAACAGTTCTGTAATTCCAATGATTTTATTGGCAGTTACAGTAGTCATTGGGTATATTACAGCTGGAATGTACGGTATTGCCATGTCTGCTATTGGTATGTTAGGAACCATTGCCGTTGGTTTGACTATTGACGCTTATGGACCTGTTTCTGACAATGCTGGTGGTATTGCGGAAATGGCGGAAATGGGACCTGATATTCGTAAACGTACAGACTCTTTAGATGCTGCAGGTAACACTACTGCAGCTATTGGTAAAGGATTCGCAATAGGTTCGGCTGCGTTGACTTCATTGGCGTTAACATCTGCATTTTTGACTCGTGCAAATTTGACAAATATTAATATGTTAGACCCAATTGTTTTGGCTGGTTTGATGATTGGTGCAGTATTACCATATTCATTTTCCGCAATGACCATGCGTTCTGTAGGGACTGCAGCATTAGCAATGATTGAAGAAGTTCGTCGTCAATTCAGAGAAATTCCAGGACTTCTTGCGGGTACTGGAAAAGCTGATTATGCAAAATGTGTTGAAATTTCAACAGCAGCCTCCATTAGAGAAATGATTGCTCCTGGGTTGTTAGTAATTTTGACTCCACTCATTATTGGTTTCTTCTTTGGTGTACAAATGCTTGCAGGTGTACTCATTGGAGCTTTGATTTGTGGTGTTATGATGGCAATTTCAATGGCAAATTCTGGTGGTGCATGGGACAATGCTAAAAAGTATATCGAAACTGGCGAATTAGGTGGCAAAGGTTCTGAACCACATAAAGCAGCAGTTGTAGGTGATACTGTTGGTGATCCATTCAAAGACACTTCTGGTCCAGCTTTGAACATCCTTATCAAATTAATGGCGATTATTTCATTAGTTTTCGTTCCGTTCTTTATGAATTCTGGTGGAATCTTATTGAAATACTTTATCAAGTAAGTTCAAATCGTTTACACAACAGTAAAAAGGCTATTCTTGAGAAAGAATAGCCTTTTGTTTTTTTATAAAATCAGTGCTGTTTGTGTTAGTTAGCAGTTATTCCTAACTCATGAATCATACTATCGGGTACTTCTATTTCGCATTGTAGCATCGATGTGGCGATTGTTTTACCTTGAGCGTCCAATTTTAAAGATACAGTTCCACCGCCACCTAACGTATTGTTCAAAAGGAAATTCACCGCCCATAAATTTGGTAATTCATACCGTTCAATCTCACCGAACACCACTCCTTCGAAATACGTTTTTACTACTTCAGTGGTAAGATATTGTTGAAGAATTGGATACCATTCTTGTTTGTACGCAATAACGCCACAATTTGCAGCATCACCTTTGTCGCCACTTCTTGCGTGAGCTATTGTTGATAGTTTTAATTTCATTGTTTATACTGTTAATTATTAAAATGTGATGTTGATAGTATCTAAATACAACTGTCTGTTTTGAAACCAATCTTCTCGAGTAATTGCATATAATCGTACATCAACTCTTTGACCATTTTTGGAATGATAAGACCGCAAAATTCCTTCGTACGTCATCCCAACTTTTTCCATTACTCTATACGATGCAACATTATCTGTAAAACAAGTTGCATAAATTCGTTCAAGTTCCAAAGTACGAAAACCAAATTGTAATATTGCTAAAGAAGCTTCAGAGGTGATATTTTGATTCCAATAGCCAACATGAAGAGCATACCCAAAATCGGCTCGTTTCGATTGAAAATCAATCGATCCAAAGCCAATAGTACCAATTAACTTATTTTCTTCTTTAAACACAATACCAAATACTGGGGCAAGACCTAATGAGTATTGCTTGATGCATTTTGTCAGAAAGTCTTTCGAATCGTTCATAGTTTTATGAGCATCCCACAACGTGTATTTTGAAATTTCAGGATTAGAACTACATTCAAATAAGTCTTGTAGATCTGTTGGTTCTAACTTTCTAATCAATAAACGTTTAGTTTCTATATTGGGAAGTTGGTATAACACTTCAGAAGGGCTCATTCTTCATCACTTTGAAAGTACGAAATATGTCGTTTATCTTTGTCGAGCGGATGTTGTTTTTTTCGCTCAATTTCTGCAGAGAGTTTAGCAGCAAAAATTTCAGCTGAATTGTAATTATAGGTTTTTAGTAAATAGTTTAGTGCTATTACTTCGGCAATAACGGTAATGTTTTTTCCAGCAAAAATCGGCAATGTAATCGTTAACAAATCTACATCCATAATTGATGAATAAGTGTCATCCAATCCAGTACGAGTATACTCTTTATCAGAAGCCCATTCTTCCAATTCAATAATAACCTCTAATCGTTTTTGAAAACGAATTGCTCGTATACCAAACATAGCTTGAATATCAATTATACCCAATCCACGAACTTCAACAAAATGCTTATTGACACTAGTGCCAGTACCAATGAGAATATTACGCTTTTTTGAAAGTAACACTACATCATCAGCAACAAGTCTATGTCCTCGTTCGACAAGGTCTAATGCGATTTCAGATTTTCCAATACCACTTCTGCCAATGAAAAGCATTCCAACGCCGTAAACATCAACAAAGGAAGCATGTATGGAAACTTGTGCTGCAAACTGATCTTCTAAAAATTCAGAAAGGAAGTATAATGCTTTTGAAGTTACTAATGGAGTTGAAAAAACGGCAATTCCTTTTTCTATAAAAAGTTGGATATACTCTGCTTCAAAATGATGACCATTGGTAACAATTATGCAAGGCATGGGAAATTGTACAATCGTTTCAAATGCTTTTCTTCGATCTTCGGGAGTTAATGAACGAAGATAAAACATTTCAGTATTCCCAAAAAGTTGTATTTTTTGATAGGTAAACAATTCTATATACCCTGCTAATGCAAGCTGTGGACGATAAATACTACTATCTACTATGACATTGTTTAAACCAATTTCACCTGTTTCGCATTGTAATTGAGCAGGAGATAATAAGAGTTTAGAAACAGGGATGTTTTCTAAATTAAATACTTTAAAATTTTTTGGAATTGGCATAATTGCAAGAAAAGGAATAGAAAAGCCTCAATGAAACATTGAGGCTTTTATGATTAAAGAACTACTTTTTCGTGTAATTTACTTTCAGCTTTTGTTTTTAATTTCCTAAGTTGTCTCACCATTTTATCCCCACCGTCACTTAGACTTTTTTCGAATACTTCTGAAATCTCTTTCACTACTAACCGCTCCCCTTTAACTTTGACAATATACTCAGCAATTTTTTCTTGATGGTTATCATCCAAGACAATGTCGACACTCATTATCCCATCATGAAATTTTGAAAAATTTTGAGCAATGTCTGTTGCAAAATCATGTAATTTTTGCGGAGCCGAAAAATGTCGGGCTGTTACAGATACATTCATAGCGTAACCCTTCCTATAGAGTAATTTGAAAATGAAAACACTTATTGTAACGAACAGATTTATTGAAGAATTGACTGTAAAACATTACTTCAAAAAATCAATTCTACTATTAAAGTACTGTATTTTTTTGAATTCTCAAAATTACTACGGAAATTTCTGAAAAAAACTTTTTTTTCTAAATTTGATGACAATAAGTTTTGATGTTATCAGTTTATTATGTGATATACATCAAAAAATCACACCTCTAAAATTCGTTTTCCAAAAAGCGATGAAGCTATAGCTACAGCTAACTCTGCACTACTGTTTTTAGTGTCCAAAATTGGGTTTACCTCAGCAATTTCAAACGACGAAACCACCATTTGCTCAGCGATAGTTTCCATAATTAAGTGAACTTCTCTGAAAGAAAGTCCACCTGGGACTGGCGTACCAACTCCTGTAGCAATTGATGGATCCACAGAATCTAAATCGAAACTAATGTGCAAATGGTCGATTTTTTTTGCTTTGAAATAAATTATCGTTTCTTCAATCACTTTTGCAATTGATTGCCTATCAATTTCCAGCATTGAATATGCTTTTATGCCCTTTTCTTTAATGAGGGTTTTTTCGCCAGGGTCGACTGAACGAAGTCCAATTAAAACAATTCTATCGCTTGGAATTTTTGGAGCAAATTCAAAAATATTCGTCAAAGATTCATCACCAATTCCCAAACACGTTGCCAAGGGCATTCCATGAATATTCCCTGAAGGAGTAGTTTCTGGGGTGTTCATATCAGCATGAGCATCAATCCACAACACACCAAGTCGTTTGTTCTGTTCTTTGCAATGAGCTGCAATTCCGGCGATAGAGCCAATACTCATTGAATGATCTCCACCTAAAATTAGAGGGAAATCACCTTCATCGACAATGGATTTGACAGAAGTTGCAAGTTTCGAACAAGATGTAACAATTTCCGGTAAATATTTCAATTGAGGGTCTTCGATTTCTTGAGTTTCTTGCATTTTTACTGCAATATCACCATCGTCAATCACTTTATATCCAAGTTCCTCAATATGCTTATCAATATCAGCAATCCGCAATGCGGAAGGACCCATATCAACACCACGTCTGTCAGCACCCAAATCCATTGGGAAACCAATTAAACGGATGGTATTATTTAGAATCATATCGACCTGCTGTAAATTGGTGAAGAATTGTAGAAAGTGTAGACTTTAATGATTTTCTGTGCGAAATAATATCGACAAATCCATGCTCTAACAAAAACTCTGCACTTTGGAATCCTGATGGTAATTTTCTTCGTATAGTTTGCTCAATGACACGTGGTCCAGCAAAACCAATGAGTGCCTTAGGTTCAGCTATATTGATATCCCCTAACATTGCAAACGAAGCACTGACACCACCTGTAGTAGGATCTGTCAAAATTGAGATAAATGGAATGGCTGCTTCATCAAGTTCTGCAAGAATAACCGATGTTTTAGCCATTTGCATCAGTGACAAAGCTGCTTCTTGCATTCTCGCACCTCCTGAGGTAGAGATAACGATAAATGGACAGTTGTTATCTAAGGCAAATTTGCCTGCACGAACAAATTTTTCTCCAACTACTGATCCCATTGAACCAGCCACGAATCCAAAATTCATACACCCCAATGAGGCTAACATACCGTCGATAGTCCCATAACCTGTTGAAAGTGCGTCATTAAGTCCGGTGCGTTTATATGCTTCTTCAATTCGTTGTTCGTATGGTCGTGTGTCAACGAATTGGAGTGGATCAGCTGATCGAACACCGATATTCGTTTCCACAAAACTTCCTTCGTCAAAAAGGATTTCTGAGTATTCTTTGAAACCTATGCGAAAATGATGCGAACATTTTGGACAAGTTTGTAAATTTTCTTCGAACTGTTTTTTGTAAATCACTTCTGAGCATGAAGGGCACTTTGTCCACAGTCCATCGGGGGTTTCTCGTATTTCTAACTCTGAATCATCAGAGATATTTTTCTTTGACCGCAAAAACCAAGACATTGAAAATCCTTTTTACATTGAAAAAAAGTCGAATTTAAGAGTATATTTGCATAGTTACTATCAAAATATCTTTTCTCTTACGAATACAAATATACGTATTTTCGACCAAAGGGGCTAAAGATACCTTACATTGAAGTAATTGTAATAGATTTGTTTTGAATCCTAGATTACTGTAAAACACTTTTTGAAAATCATTTAATGAGATAATGGAAATAGTTCGAAGTATTCGAGAAATGCAAGAGTATACAAAAAAATGGAGAGCCAATAATCTCTCGATAGCATTTGTGCCAACGATGGGTGCCTTGCATGATGGACATTTAGAATTGATGCGTGTCGCAAAAAAAACTGCTGATGTGTGCATAGTAAGTGTGTTTGTCAACCCACTCCAGTTTGGACCGAATGAGGATTTTGCACGGTATCCACGACCAATTGAAAAGGATATTGAATTATGTAAAACAGTTGGGGTAGACGGTGTCTTTTTGCCAGAAGTTCATGAAATCTATTCAGAAAATTTTTCCACAACGGTCAATGTTGGAGTAATTACGGAAAAATTTGAAGGAGCATCTCGAACTTCTCATTTTCAAGGAGTAACAACCATTGTTGCAAAATTACTATTGGCTACCAACCCAGATTGGATGATGATGGGTCAAAAGGATTATCAGCAAGTTTTAGTTATTAAAAAGATGGTTTCAGACCTAAATTTCCCTGTAAATGTGGTAATGGTACCTACAAAACGAGATGATGATGGATTAGCACTGAGTTCACGAAATAAATATCTTTCGGATTCAGAAAGAAAAACAGCATTGCAAATACGCAAAGCATTATTGGTTGGCAAACAATTGATTGATAACGGTAGTAAAACAAGTAAATCAATTGAAGACGCGATGCAATCTGTTTTACAATCTGTCGAAGGAATTAGAATTGATTATTGTTCAGTTGCAAATGCAAAAACCTTAGAGAAGAAGAATGAATTAGAATCAAAAGAATCAGTCGTTCTCCTCATCGCAGCCTTTGTTGGTACAACACGGCTTATTGATAATGAAGTGGTTGATGTGCATTGAAATTGCTTATTAAAGAATGTTATACAACTAAAATAAATCCTACAAATCAACCAACAACATATCAAATTCCCGTCCCTTGGAGGGGTGCCACGAAGTGGTGGGGTGGTATCTTCTTTAGGCAGGACAGGTCGTGACCTGCCCCTACAATCCGTTTTTCGCCCTGAAGGGGCGACCTATTGAAGCGTAGGGTTTTAACCCTACGGTAGCATCAATGGCGAAAAATGTTTCGCCCCTACATTATCTCGTTATCACCAACGGAACCGATTCGCGTTGCGAGAATGATTTCAACACGCCATAATACGTGCCGGATGGCAGATTGCTAACGTCGACGGTGTGTGTTGTACGGCTGTCGTCAGAGCCACCTTTTGGTGTGGCTGGTTGACGTGTCCAACTGGTCGAATGTACGACATTCCCAAACACATCAATGATTTCGAAGGTGGTTTGTCCAGCTTCGATGATGCCAAATTCAAACGTCGCTTTTGTGTTTGCTGGGTTTGGATGGACGGATAAAATACCGAAACCAACGGTTGTTGGGAGCAGATACCGTCGCGTTCCGCTGTAGCATACGTCATTTAGCACTATTCTTCCGTTTTGAGTCGTTACTGGGTATGTTGTGCCTGTCCACTGAGCGTTTGTTAACACAATCGGTGTGCTGTCTTGCTGACCGAGTAGGATATCGCCAATGAGTTCGGTTATGACGTCGCCATTTTGGATTGGTTCGGTTAGCGGAACGTTGATGTTGATAACATAATCGGTTGGAGTTTGGGTTACTGTTAATGTTCCGTTTGTCACAGATTTTGGTATGAATTGTTCAAATGGAACGGTAATGGTTGCAGTAAATCCTGTTGGTGTAATCGGCGTATTTGGCGTTAAGGTAGCTGTAATTGGGAAGCGTTCGCCGAATGCTGTCGCACTTACATCGCGTCTTGCAACCGTAACGGTTGTTGCTGTCGATGGAACAAAAACGGTGATGGTGTCACGAGCAACGCAGTCGTTTGCGTCAGTAATGGTAACAATGTATGTCTGACTTCCTACACTCGCGGTTACGCGTGGACTTTGAACTGTCGTTGGATCAACAAAATTTACGTTTGGAGTCCATTGGAATTGGTACGGAAGTGTGCCACCAGTCGCATTTGCGTCAAGTGTGACTGTTGCTCCTGGTGATGCTGTTATGTCTGGTGTTGGGATGACCACAATTTGTGGATTTTGAATGATGGTTATACTGTCAATGGCACTGCACGAACCACTTTTTGCATCCACCCAATACGTTCCGCCAGTGGAAATATTTATAGTACGAGAAGTTTCGCCAGTACTCCAAATGTAGCTATCGAATGCACCTGCATCGAGCGTCATTTGCTCACCAAAACACAGAATATTATTGCCTTTTGAGGTGGTGATTATGTCGTTGCTGATGGACAAAATTGTCATCAAAACGGTGTCAGAAGATATGCAACCGTTTACTGTGTCAATCGCTTGGAAAATCAAATTTGTGGTTGTTGGAGCGATGAAATTCGTAACCAATGACGTTGGGTCAGAAACTGCCGTTGGTGGTATCCATTGGTAGCGGTACGTACCGCTTCCATTGACGTTCCCACGCATGACAGCAGTGTCGGTACCACAAAGAACGCGGTCGTTTCCGGCGAAGATAACTGGTGGCAATGCCACCTCGACATACACAGAATCGCCTCCGCTACAGCCAGTTGCGTCTTTGACAGATACGCCAATCCAACCTTCTGAACTTACTGTAGTTTGGCGAGAAGTACTGCCATTTGTCCACGAGATTTCGGTGTAACCAACGCCAACGTCCAGCGTTACCGATTCGTTCGGGCATATACGAACGGTTCCGAGAGATGGTACGACTGTATTCTTTTTACTTTCGGTTATTGTTGGTTTGATATCGCTTGAAATGGTGATATTCACCGTTGTGTCAAATGAGCAAGAACCAGCTGTTGTAGTTGTCGTGAGTTTAATGCTTCCAGTTGGTCCAGCCCCCCAAACAATGGTTGCTTCGTTGGAGCCTTGACCTGTTGTCAGATTTCCTCCAGTTACTTCCCAATTATACGTCAAATCACCACGATTTTCAACGGTGTAGGTTTTCGTTGCGTTTGGACAAGCAGTTGTTTGGAATGCGATTGGTAGACGTGGTTTTGGGGTTACATTTACAAGCACAGAATCAAGCGCCACACATCCTGTTTCAAATAATCCAGCAACGTAATAGGTGGTCGTAACCGATGGATATACCGTCGGATTGCCGATGGTTGTGTCATTAATATTTCGTGCATTCACCCAACGGTACGTTGGTGCACCTGAGGCAACTAACTGCACCGAATCACCCTCACAAATGGTTGGAGCAGTACCAAGTGTAATAGTTGGAGCAGGTAATGCTTGAATATTCACTGTATCGTACCCCATACATCCATTTGCGTCAGTTACACGCAAAATGTAGGTTGTATTCGTTGATGGAGCAGCAATTGGACGCTCAATTTTGTCGTTAGATAGTCCGTCAGAAGGTGTCCACAAGAAGCTGTAGTTCGGTGTTCCACCAGTCGTTTGACGCCCAATTTGTACCCCATTCCCTCCACACGACACCGTATCAGGTCCCGCATTGGCGATGGGTTGATCATACAATTTAACGACAATCGAATCTCGAGTTTCACAACCAAACGAATCATATCCACGAACAAAATATTTCACTGAATCAAAGGTTGCTGTTACAGTCGGTTGTCCAACAGTTGTGTCTGAAAGTCCTATTGCAGGTGACCATCGGTACGTAACTCCGGGTAATTGGATCGTTCCAAGCAATGCCGTTTGACCATTACAAAGTAATACTGTTGGTTTTGTTCCAGCTTTTATAACTGGTGACGCTCGAACGGTGATATTCTTACGAACGGTGTCATACGAACAAAACGCATCGCGATAAATAATAAGTTTGAGGGCATATTGCCCAGCATTTTGGTAAATATTTTCAACCGTTTTCCCTTCACCCTTACCTCCATCCCCAAATTCCCACAGAAATCTAGTAGCTGTTGTATCACCAAAAGCACCAAAATTGGAGATCCCCTTTTGGCAATATGAGGTGTTCGCATATATTCCTGTTGAGTCTATGCCACCGAATATAGTGTTACCGAAATATGCTCCTCCCGAGTAGGCATAACTTTGGTATTGATTGAAGCCATAATCAAAGGCGAGAAGTCCTGAATTTAAATTAAAAAACATTCTTGGTTGTTCTGTTGGATTATTAAAAGTATATGTTGAGAATAATGGATTTCCAGGTACTGTTTTCCAATTGGTATTATTTATAAGATTACCACCTGAAGAGCTAGAAATCTTTGTTAAATTTCTCGTATCAGTTCTTGCAATCAATACAGTTTTTATGGGCTTTTGCATAAAAGTAGAATGCCATATATTTAAATTTCTTAATGTTAAACTTTTATTTTGAAACTGATTTAATGATGGTAAAATTATCATTGTAGGTGAAGACAAAGTTCTACTCTTAGAAAATTGTGCTACAACAATGGGATTTTGTGATGAAATATACATCACAGAATCTGTATGAATATCAACAAATTCACCTGCTGATAGCATGCCACCTACTTGAATACCTTCTACTTGTACCGTTGTTTGTGGTTGGAGTGCCATAATCCGAATTAAAAATTCTGTGCCGTCTTTATCTATTGGCGTTATATATCTATTTCCAATAAGTTTGAAGGGTGGCAATTGCTCTAACAATACATTCTTTTTGATGGTATCACTCGCTACTTTTGCGTCAATAGTAGTTTTGGGAGAACCAACTATTATTGCAATAGGTCTACAGAATTTACCTATAGAAGTAATTTTGGAACCTGTCAAATCTCCAAGGGGTGAACGAACTAAATATGTTTGTCCTTTTTGCATTAAAACTGTAAAAGGAATTCCTGCAGGTTTACCTTTTTCTGTTGATTTTGAAGGTACTATTTCTACTTCTGTTGAATCTTCTGTAGCAATTATTAAAAACTGAGAAGCATAGCCTGGGTCAGATTTTGTTATTACTGTGTAATCTTTTGCTAAAGATTCAATGGGGTAAAGAGTAGTAAACTCTGACATAAATACTTTGTCTATTGGTTCACCGATTGTGGGCCAAGTAGTACTGGTATCAAACAAACGTGCATGATTTACTTGCTGAAGATGAATTGTTACAGTATCTACTGATTCAACATAAACTCCTTTGTTTTCAACTACTTCTGATTCTGAAACGATATATCGATTAAAACGACTTACTCGAAGTTTGTTTATATTATGTATCCATGAACTAAATTGACTTGAAATAGATTGATCGAAAAAATTAATAGTTGTATCATTTGTTTTGACATAACCTTGAACAAGTGATTTTGTTGATGTAATAGAAAAAAAACAAAAAGTACTATCATTTCCATCAATTGAAGGCCATGCAAAATAGAATCTTTTACCTTTTGTGGAATTTGGAGCCTGTGAGTATAGATTATATTCAGAACAACTACAAATGAGAACAATTACTAACGTTAATACAAACTTTGACATATCTATTTCCTTAGTATAACTTTCAAAATTAGCAATTGCCATTAAAGGGGAAGAAATTAAAATCCTCCCCATTTAATGACTTTAATTATTTTGCTATGATTAATGGTTTAGTCGTAGTACCATTTTTCGTTTCAAACACTAACAAATACAACCCATTTTGAAAGGATTGTAAAGAAATAATCTGAAAGGTTTTGCCTTGAATTGTGTTAGTATTTAGTAATACTTCACCAGTTAAAGATACTACTTTTACTGACAAAACATCTTCCGTTGTATTTACAACAATATCATTATTAGTTAACTCTAAGATAATGTCATTAGGAATCTCTTTGATAATTTTATCAGAGATAAATGGCATTTCATTGAGATTCACTACTCCAAATCGAGAATTATCATTTGAAGAAATTCCATACGGATCGTAATGGTCAGGTCCATAAACTCCATATCCATTTCCCACCGAAGAATCTACACAATAATTTCTGCAATTTTTAAAACGAATAACATTCGTGTTAAATGACATTGTTGGACAAGATGTGCTTGGAGTTAACGTTTGGCATGTATCTGCTACACCACGAGTGTAACTTGTTCTAACATAGTTACCGTCATAGAAATAGTAAGGATATTTAGGAATTATGTTATCAGGATAATCATCATAATCATAATATGATAATTCTGATATTATTTCACAACAACCCGTACCACAATTATACCATTTTCCATACACAGAATTAATCGGGTTTAGCGAATCTATTCTACCGTAAGAAATACAAATACCCCTACAAGCTGGTCTGTAAAAACCAATTTTATAGGTACTATCTCCACGTAATGGAATATACGTAGTATCATAGCGTACTTCACTACAGGTTAAATTTGGATTAAAACAATCAATTGTAACGTGAAACGAATCGGCTAAACTACGGAAATACTCCATATCACAATTAGATGTATCGCATGATACCATCGTACCTACGATAAAAGTGTCAAGTGTAACTTTATACTTAACCTGCTCACCTATTGGTAAAGGATTATAAAAGTCATCGAAAAATTTTGATACTAAATCAAGTTCTGCAGTTTTCAATAACTGTTCAATTCGCTGAATTACCAAAGTATCACCATAAAATTGAATAGCACCTTGACAAGCAGTAGTGCCTGGATGTCGTACTGCAGTAGGTTGTAATTCTAAGTACCCATTACAGTTTCGATATTTGTAGTACACAGTGTACATGCAACTTGGATCAGGACCAGGAGAAACAAACTCAGTTGAGTCGTTAATCCAAGGACAACCTTCGTCATCATCGCAAGTATAAACATCATAAGGATTCGAAAGTTGTGCTTGGGATGGTTGAAAAAATAGTAAATTAGAGAGGATAAAGAGAAAAATGAAGACGCAATGTTTTGAAGATGAAAAACATTTTTTCATGAGTGACATTGCGTTAATTCCCTGAATGGGATACTGTACATTCATAGTGTTAGAATCAACTATGAATTGATGCGTTACTGTCTGCTGTCTGCTGTCTGCTGTCTGCTGTCTGCTGTCTGGTTGCATGTTGAATGCGTGTCGAGTTTGAACGTAAAATGTTCATGATTTTTCTCCAAATAGAAAATTTTAAAATTGAAAGTTAAAGACGTGATTCATCTTGCGCTTCAATGAATCAAATAGCATGAAATCTAGATTTCTCGATCATAACCGCGAAGGAAGTACGAATTACTGACGATTGGACCTTCCAATACTAATTTTTACGGACAGAAAAGTGAATAAAAAAGGGTGTAATTCTATTATCCCTCAACTGCAAAATACGAAAATAAACGATACGTCTAACATATTTTTACAATTTAGCAATAATATTTTATCATCGTATTTTAGCACTTTATACTTGTAGTACTGCTTTAGTGTGAAAAAAGTTCCAATATTTTCATCAAATTACAAAAATAAATTTTCTTGGCAATGGAAAAATGGGTATTTTTTGGAATATTTTAGGAATATTTGGTTAACGTAGGGTTAAAACCCTACGCTTTAAAAGGATGCCCTTTCAGGGCTATTTTGAGGGAAGTGTGAGAGTGAGACGCCCATATAGGACGTCTCTACGAATGGGGCGAGGGAGATATATTGGTAGGTGGAATGTGTTTCTATAAATATGTGACCACTCCGTGGTCAGAAGAGCAAC
>JAEUSM010000007.1 GCA_016788785.1 Candidatus Kapaibacterium sp. | reverse complement strand
ATTCCCACCACACGACACCGTATCCGGTCCCGCATTGGCGATTGGTTGGTCATAGAGTTTGACGACTATTGAATCTTGAGTTTCACAACCAAAAGAATCATATCCACGAACAAAGTATTTCACAGAGTCAAGGGTTGCTGTAACTGTTGGTTGCCCAACAGTTGTGTCTGACAGTCCTATGGCAGGTGACCAACGGTAAGAAATTCCTGGAAGTTCAGGTAAACCAAGTTGTGCTGTTTGACCTTTGCACAACGTCAATGTAGGTCTTGCTCCTGCTTTGATAGCAGGAGATGGACGAACATTAATGATTTTCCTGGTTGTATCGTATGCGCAAAATGTTTCCCTGTAAACTATTAAGCGTAAAATGTAATTACCAGAATTTTCATAAATATGTGATACTGTTTTACCAGTATCCGAAGAACCATCACCAAATTCCCATCGAAAAGAAGTACCTGAAGAATCAGCTGAGACAGAAAAGTTTGCAACTTCACCTTTGCAATATGCATTCTTACCATAAATACCTGAAGTATCAAATCTTACAGAAACTGTGTTTGCAAAACTTCCACCAGAAGACATTGCAAAACTCTGATTAGCATTACCCCCAAATATCGTTGCATTAAAGCCACTCATATCATGGAAAATCTTGATGGTGTCTCGTAAAAAAACGGGTTTTTGATATGCTGCATAAATGGGATTACTGGGTATAATTTTCCAATCATTAATATTAACTGGTTGATTATTGATTCGAGTTACACCTCTTTCAGAATATCTTGTTATGATTGACAATGTTAATGTATCTGTAGGGAAAATCAAATTTCCTAATGCTGGAGTTATATAGGTTTCGTATTGAAATTGTGAAATAGCACTTAAAATCGTCATAGTTGGAACCGAAGGGGATGTAGGCGTACATCCACCACCTCGAGTAAATTGTGCAAGCATAATTGGCTTATTGGCAGTAACATTCGCAAAAGTTTCTACATTCATGTCAAAAAATTGACCAGAAGATAAAACGTTACCAACCCCCATTCCATCTAATCGAAGCAAAGTTCCTGGATAAATAGCCATCGCTCTTAAAATTGAGCCTGATGAAAAAGGATAATGAGGAACAATGTAATTTGTTCCAACTAGTGAAGCTGGAGGAATTTGTTCCCATAAAAAGCCGTTTGGACTACATCCACCAATAGTAGTTCTGGGCGATCCAGCGAATAAAGCAAAAGGTTGACAAATTTCTTTTTTTACTGAACGAACTTTTGTACCTGTTAAATCTCCCGAGCTACGAACTAAGTATGTTTCAAATTTATTTAAGGTGATGACAAAAGGAACAAATGCAGGTTTGCCTAATTCAGTCGTAGCAGAAGGGGTAATTTCAATTTCTGTACTATCATAGGCTGCTACAATTTGAAATTGCGTTTGTGCAGACCCTTCTTTTCTTGTGAGAACGTAATAGTCTTTCGCTAATGCAGTAATGGGATAAGCAACGGTTGATTCCAAACCATGAACAGTAGCCATAGAAGAAATGTATACGTCAACACTGTCATCTGCTACAATTCGAACTCCTTTTTTTAACTTCACTTCAGAATCTTGAACCTCTTGTGAATCCCATAAACCAAAGGTAACAAAAAATTTATTCGTATCACTAAGAATGTATTTCATTTCATTACCTTCATAAATTGCAGAGACTTTGGTTAATCTTTTCGCAAAGATAAATACCCCACAATACGAAGGATTTTGGTCGTTAGAATTATCAGGCCAACCCACCCAGAATTCTTTTCCTCTAGTGGAACGAGGTGTTGTTTCAGAATGAAGATTTTGAAAAAAAGCACAACAAAAAATTGTTGTTAGTGATAAAAGGTAAAATATTTTCTTCATAAAGGCACTATTTAGAATTGAAGAATTTTTGTACGAAATGACAGAAAAATACTATCAATGATAATACTTATTTAGGGTGAAAAAAGTTTCATAATTGGAACGATACTCTAAAATTACGAAAATAAATTTAGATTACAAAAAGAAAAGGGGGTGTTAAGCGGTATTGAGCATAATTTCAGTTATCCATTTCATCATACTAAATTATAAGTCAACTAAGAAATTTCATCGATAATGGACTTATAAAATCGTTAATTAAATTAAGTAATGAAAAGATCGTTGATTCGTCAAAGCAATAACTACCAATCTCCAAATCCGATCTATCTAATGCTTCAACAATTTGAAACAAATAAAACGATTCCAGTTTCAAACCAATCATCTCAAACAGACAATTTTTTTACTTTTCGCGATTTTTTAGAAGCAATGGGTTTTGCTGTTGTTGTAGCATTACTGTTGAAGATGTTCATTGTCGATATGTTTCAAATTCCTTCGCATTCAATGAGCCCAACGCTTCAAGAAGGTGATTTCATCCTGGTCAGCAAGGTGAGTTATTCTTGGGGTTTGCCTAAGGAAATTCCTTTCACTTCTATATCAATGCCATTTTCCGATTATAGAATCTCTCTTCAAACTATTAGTCGGAATGATATTGTTGTTTTTAAATTTCCAAATAAAGATGTTTCGACAGACTATTTCATCAAACGAATAATAGGCGTTCCCGGAGATAAAATTGTTTTAACCGATAACGAAGTGTTTGTCAATGGAAAAAACGAACGTTCACTTCCACATAATCATTCCTTAGTGGGAGTTAGAACTCCTTCGCTTCGATTAGATGATTCAGTTTTTATTTCTGTACCAAAAGTCGGTGACGTTGTTAATTTAACGCTTGAGAATCTTTCATTTTGGAAACATCTTATCGAGGGCGAGGGTAATACTGTGTTGGTAAGTAACAATAGTATTATCATCAACGGTAATAAAACAACAAGCTACATATACAAACAAAATTATTATTATGTTTTGGGAGACAACCGATTAAATAGTTATGATTCCAGATATTGGGGATTTGTTCCTGAGAATACTATAATTGGAAAACCACTTTTTATCTATTGGTCTAGTGCCAAAGACACGATATTACGTTCAGACCGTGTAGGTACTTGGATATATTAACATGCATAGAGGAATCTACATTCACATTCCGTTTTGTCACAAAAAATGTAGTTATTGTGATTTCTATTCTATTGAAAAAGTTTCTCAAATAGACGATTTTGTGTTGTTACTATGCAAAGAAATTGCATTATGGTCTCAAACAACAGATCAAAAATTTTTAATCGATACATTGTTTTTTGGTGGTGGAACACCATCGTTGTTGTCAGCCGCACACATCAAATCTATATTTTCAACCTTACAACAGTATTTTGAATTTGTCCCGAATTTTGAATGGACAATGGAATGTAATCCAGGTACAGTGAGTGTTGAATCCTTATCATCATACAGACAAATTGGCGTGAATAGAGTGAGTTTTGGTGTGCAATCATTTCACCAGCATGAATTAGATTTTTTAGAACGTATCCATTCACCAGAACAGGCAAAACAAGCTGTACAATTTGCCAAAGATGCTGGATTTACATTGATAAGTATCGATTTGATGTATGCTTTGCCAAATCAAACTCTCGAAAGTTGGAAAGAAACACTTCTTCAAGCAATTGAATTAGGAACAACCCATATTTCAGCGTATAGTTTGATTTATGAGGAAGGCACACCATTGTATGTTCAATATTCAAAAGGAGCAGTAGTGCCAATTGATGAAGATATTGATGTACAACTATATGATTATGCTCACGATGAATTAACGAAAGTAGGATTTGTGCAATATGAAGTTTCCAATTATGCAAAAAATGGAGATTTGTGCAAGCATAACCTGAAGTATTGGAATTCTGAGGAATATATATCCTTTGGTCCATCAGCACATGGTTACGTACAAGGCACACGATATTGGAATGTACGAGCATTATCTTCGTATATCGACAAAATAACAAGTGGAGTTTTGCCAGTGATTAATAAAGAAATCTTAACAAAAGAACAACGGTGTTTTGAAAAAGCATTTTTGGGGTTACGGTCTACGGGAATTTCACTATCAGACTTCGAAGAGGAATTTGGAATTAATCTTTTGGAAGTGATTGAGACCGATGTTAAGTTATGGGAAAAAGAAAAACTTATTGAAATTCACAATGGAATACTACGTTCTACTTCATTAGGATATCAACTAAATGATGCTATTTCATTAAAAGTGATATCAATCTTAGAAAAGGTGTTACAAACAGAATGGGTGGGCATAGAAGCAGAAATGCCGTCACTATCGGAATATCTACCTTTGAATATTATTTCATAAAACATTTTATACATTGATTTTAGAGAAAAAAAGTTTACAAGCAACAAAAGAACCTGAGCGTGCATTAGCAATTGGTGTAATGCGTAAAGGTGGCAATCGTTTAGAGATGTTAGAATATCTTGACGAACTACAGTTTTTGGCGGAAACTGCAGGAGCTAATGTCATAGAAAAAATCTATCAAGAACGCGAACGGTTTGAAGTTGCTACAATGATTGGAAAAGGGAAAATTGCCGAAATTAAAACAATCATTGATGAAGAAAAGATAACTTTGGTTATTTTTGACGATGATTTATCCCCTGTGCAAGTTCGAAATTTGGAAAAAGCATTTGAAGTCAAAGTACTCGATCGAAGTGGTATTATATTGGATATTTTTGCCTCACGTGCCAGATCTATGGAGGCAAAAACGCAAGTAGAATTGGCTCAATTGCAGTATCTAATGCCACGTTTGACCAGAATGTGGACCCACTTGTCCAAACAATTTGGTGGAATAGGTACCAAAGGTCCTGGTGAAACACAGATTGAAACAGATAGAAGAATTATTCGAACTCGTATACAACGCTTAAAAGAAAAGCTCTCAGATATAGAAACACAACGTGAATTGCAACGAAAAGCAAGAACTGACATCTTGAAATTTGCATTGGTTGGTTACACAAATGCCGGCAAATCAACTTTGATGAATACGCTCACTCAATCTGGTGTTTACGTTGAAAACAAATTATTTGCGACGTTAGATACCACTATACGCTCTTTTGAATTACCAAGTGGTCAAAAGGCACTCATTTCTGATACCGTTGGATTTATTCGTAAACTTCCCACGCATTTAATTGCGTCATTTCGCTCTACGTTGGCAGAAGCATCAGATGCTAATATTCTGCTGCACGTAGTTGATATTTCGCATGAAATGTTTGAAGATCAAATTACTACTGTTTTCGAGACATTACAAGAGTTATCAATTAGCGGTAAACCTACGATAATGGTGTTTAATAAGATTGATTCTTTTGAAACTTTAGAAAATTTTGCAGATATTGAAACAAAATACCCAAATTTTGTGTATATTTCTGCAGAAAGGAATATAAATATTCGTCAGTTGTTACTAAAAATGCAGGAAACTGCAGAACAATTTAGTACTTCAACGACCATGTTAATTCCTTATAGTAGAATGGATGTTGTTTCCCAATTATACACAGATACGGAAGTTTTAGAACGACAAGATCTTGACGACGGTGTTTTAATTGAAACGAGAATTCATAAAGAAAAACAACAATATTTTGATCATCTTTGTTCTGATTTTACAGTAGAAAAACCTTATGGCAAAATCTAATTCAGAAGGCATAGTTTCCTTGTTTGTAGATGGAGGAATACTGATAACAATTGCACTTGCGGTTTTTATCTTGTCAATATTGGTAGTAGTATTTGGCGAGGAATTTGGCATACCTGTGGCGATTGTTTTTTTTGTCGCAACAATTTTTAGTGCGATATTTATTCTCAAAAAAACACTTTTTAGGTTGAAATAGTATGAAAAAAACGTACCAATACCTCGTATACATTATACTACTGTTAGTAGTGATTAGCATCGTTCCTATCGCACATTCTTATGTAATAGAAGAATTTTGTTTAGGAACAATCACTCAAGTTACTCCAAATTCTTTACAACTTTCCATTAGAGAAGGTGAAGCACCAGCAATAGGAATCTCTGGAAAAGTTGCTGTGGAAATCGAAACAGAATTTCAAGGAGTCAAATCCAAAACATGGTTGGATGTTGCAAAAGTTACCGTAACACAAAGTTCTAGTAGTACGATACGTTGCTCAATAGATGAGCATATCAAAAACAGTTATGGTGTTTCTCCAGAGCAATATATGCAACAACCAAATAACACTTCAAGAATCCAATGGCGTTTAGCCCAATAACATAGTAGAAAGAAAAAAAATGAAATTAAAATTAGTGCTTTCCTTATTCTTATTTGTATTTGTATCAACAGTCGCTTTTTCTCAAAACTCTTTTGATTTTTATCAAGTTGGAAAGGTTATAAAAGCAGATAAACAAATGAAAATCAATGCCAAAATTAGTGGTAAGATTTCAACGATGAAATTATCTGGCTCGATGGATATGTCAGATCAAAAACTTTATAATGTTACAGTGTTGGAGGTCAAAGAATCTAATCCAAGTAAATTGGAAGTATATATAGAGGAAAGTTCTGAGAAGCAAGATATGAAGATGGTTGTATCAGGACAACCGAATAATGAAAACACAGTGAAAGAATCACCATTAAAGGGAAAGACTATTCTTTGTACTAATACAAATGGTACTTGGGAAAAGTCGATTTTAGGTGTTGAAAACCCAACTGATGAGCAATTAGATGAATTGAATAAATTTGAAATTCCAGTAGATAATGCCATTGATTTTTCAAAAATACCAAAAGATGTAAAACCAGGGTATGTATGGAATATTGGCAAGGATGAATCTGCAGGATTATTTGGTACATCAGAAGATAATCCTTTTAAAGATGGTACTATGAAGTTGAAATTAAAAAAAGTGGTGAATACTTCTACCGAAAAAGGCTATCTTTGGGATGTGTCATTGACAACAGATAGTAAGCAAAAAACAGATGAAAATATGGTCATCAACTTAACTCTAAAAGGTACATTGTTAATGACGAATAAGAACTTTACAATGGATTTAAAAGGACCGATGACAATCAATACATCTCAAAGTGATATGACTATGACAATGAAAGGTCCTGCTGCTTTGAATTGGAAAAAGTATCACGTTAAGTAAAGAACCTTTACTAATAACAAAAAAAGCGATAATGAAAATTATCGCTTTTTTTTGGACCATTCGTTTTACATTCGAAGGGATTGAATTGTTGAAGTTATAGTTTCCATTGAATTTCGCATATCTCGAAGTTTTGTTCGTTCGTTTTCGATAACCTCTTTTGGTGCTTTTTCCACAAACCGCTCATTAGAAAGTTTCTTCTCAATTCCATTAGTCAATTGTTCTAAGCGTTGAAATTCTTTTTCTTGTCGTTTGATTTCTTCATCAATGTTGATAGAATTTCCAACCAAAACATACACTGTCGATCCCTTCACCGCAACTGCTATTGAACCACTTGGTTTTTCTAAAGTGCTATCTATTTGCAATTCAGTACATTTTGCTAAGTTTTTAATCACTTGCATATTGTTTGTAAGAATTGAAGCAATGTCATTTGATGCCGGAACTATTGACACAGGTACTTTTTCTTGCGGTGCAATACCAACTGAACTACGGATAGTTCTGATTTGCTCAACGATAGTTTGAATAAATTGAAATTGATCTTCAACATCTTGAGAAATTTGTTGGGTATCTGGTGCAATTGGAGTTGAAGTGCTTATCGAGTGTTCATTCGTACGACGTTCGTCCAAAGCATGCCAAATTTCTTCAGTAATAAACGGCATCACTGGATGGAGAAGTTGCAAAGAACCTTCAAATACTTCTAAAGCAATATTCATAATAGAATGTTTTTCAGAAGTATTTTGAGCTTGATTTAATTGAATTTTTACAATTTCCACATACCAACTACAGAAATCTTGCCATATAAATTCATAAAGCAACTTCGAATAGTCGGTAATTCTAAATTGTTCTAACAACATTCGAACTTGTTGAGCAGTTGTATGAAACGATGATACTATCCATTTGTCTGCAAGAGAATAGGAATAAGAAGATGATTCACTTTTAGGCTCCAACTCAGATTGTTTCATCATCAAAAATCTTGCAGTATTCCAAAGTTTATTAGCAAAGTTTCTACCAAACTCTATTTCTGGCAAGTCTTGACTTTCTAAATCAACCTGCATTCGAATGTCTTGACCCAAAGGGGCTTGATACATCAATGTAAATCTGGTTGCATCTGCACCATATTTTTCAAATATTTTCAGTGGATCAGGAGAATTTCCTAACGATTTGGACATTTTTCTCCCGTGATGATCACGAACTATAGCAGTAAAATACACAGCTTTAAACGGAATCTTTCCTTTGAATTTCAATGAAGCCATGATCATTCTGGCAACCCACAAAAATATAATTTCCGGAGCTGTTACCAAAAGGTCTGTTGGGAGATAATAGTTCAAATCTTTGGTTTCTTCGGTAGTGCCATCAGCACACCAGCCCATCGTTGTAAGAGGCCATAACCAAGAAGAAAACCATGTATCTAAAACATCTTCATCTTGGCGTAATGGTGCATTATCTGACAGTTGTAGTTTTTTTCTTGCTTCAGCTTCATTGTTGGCAGCAACGTATTGTCCATTATCAGTATAATACACTGGTATTCTGTGACCCCACCATAATTGACGCGAAATACACCAATCTTTTATGTTGTTGAGCCAATGTTCGTAGGTTTTTGTCCAATGGTTTGGATAAAATTTAATATCTCCATTTTGAACAACCATTAATGCAGGTTCTGCCAATTGTTTCATTGATACGAACCATTGGTCACTCAAAAAAGGCTCAATCGGTTCGCCAGTACGTTCGGAAGTGCCAATTGTATGTTCATACGGTTCTGCTTTTTCAATAAGCCCCAATGATTCTAATCGTTCAACAATTTGTTTTCGAGCAACAAATCTATCCAAACCTTGCCACTCACCTGTTAATTCATTCAAAGTACCATCAGCATTAATGGTATTATTGATGGGAAGATTATGGCGAATTCCAATTTCATAGTCATTAATGTCATGTGCAGGAGTGATTTTTAATGCACCGGTACCAAAATCAATCTCAACATATTCATCGGCTATGATTGGAACAACTACCCCAACCATAGGGACAATAACAGATTTTCCAATAATGTCTTTGTATCGTTCATCATTTGGATTGACTGCAACAGCGACATCTCCATAGAGTGTTTCTGGCCTAACAGTTCCAACTAAAAGCGTACCTGTCCCATCAGCAAAATGATACTTCAACGTGTAAAAAGTACTTGTGGTTGTTTGAGGAATAACTTCTTCATCAGAAAGTGCAGATTGTGCTACTGGTGACCAATTGATGATTCTTTTACCACGATAAATCAAACCTTCATCAAATAATCGAATAAACACTTCTTGAACAGCGTTTGAAGCTCCTTTATCCAAAGTAAATAAGGTTCTATCCCAATCGGAGCTATTTCCAATTTTCTGAAATTGATTGAGAATGATAGTGCCATATTTGTCTTTCCATTCCCAAACTTTTTGTTCGAATTTCTCACGACCCAAATCATGTTTAGTTATTCCATCTTTTCGTAAAGCTTGTTCAACTTTCGTCTGTGTTGAAATACCAGCATGATCAATACCAGGGAACCAACATGTTTCAAAACCTAACATTCTATGCCAACGAATATACAAATCTTGAATAGTATGATTAAGAACATGTCCCAAGTGAAGTATGCCTGTAACATTTGGAGGAGGCATAAGAATAGAATACGGTTGTTTCTCTGATGGTGATGAAGCAAAAATTTTATCGGCTAACCATTGAGTGTACCACCGTTGTTCAACGTTCGAAGGGTCGTAAATTTTAGATAATTCTATGGACATAGTAGGTTGTTTATTAAATTAGAATGGTACAAAAGTACTGAATAATTTTTAAATGAATTTGGTTTCTATTCGTTTTTACATTTGCATAATATGAATATATTATCACAAATAGAACCTAATGAATTAAGTTTTTAGAAAAAAATATGTATATTGCATTACTTACACGAAATTTTAACCTCAATAATATATAGGAAGGCGTAACAATGACAACCAAAAACCTTATCAAAACAGGTGTTGCAGGGTTGCTTTTTGCATCTGTACTGTTAGCAAGTTGTACACCGATGATTACTCCAGAGCAATTGAAACAGCTTGGAGAACTTCGTTCAGAAGAAATTAGTTTGAAGGCAAACAAAACTAAAGCTCAAAATGACAGATCAAAATTGCAAAAAGATCTTTCAGCTCGTCAGGCAGAATTGAAAAAATGTCAAGACGATACCAAATACGTTCAGGACAAGCTTTCTCAATGGCCAAATGTTTGGCGTTAATGTTTAACTTTTTTTATCAATAACACTACATTTTGGAGAAAACAATATTATGAGATACTTAATAGCAATTCTTACTATTTCTTTCCTTGCAACAGCATCTTTGGTTGCACAAGGAGATAGAGCATCAGATGATATTCCTGATGAGAAACTAACAAAAAAACAAGCAGAAATTCGTATTGGCGAATTTATGGAAAGAGTTCGTATTTTAAAATCTGAAATTGATGCAATCAATACAGAAAGCAAAAATATCGAATCTCAAATTGCAACTACTGTTGCTAATACAAAATCATGTAATGATGCTTTGTATGCATTAATCGGTGCAAATGCTGCAGATGTAAATGCTTTCCGTGAGCGTTTGGGTCGTTTAGAAGCAAAAGTACGTCAAATGCAACGTATGTCAGATGCTGACTTATTAGCACGTCAAAACGAAGTTGATGAATTGGAAACAGAATTAAACTCCCTTAAAGGAAGTAAAATTTCTATCCTACCAGAATTTTTTGATAAAATTGTTGGTTTAGACAGAGATATCAAAGGTCTTCGTCGTGAGAAAAAAGTTGAAGGTTATACAGTTGGTACATGGGCAGAAGACAAAGACTGTTTGTGGAACATTGCTGGAAAATCTACTATCTACTCTGATCCATTCAAATGGCCTAAAATCTGGCAAGCAAATACTGACCAAATTAGAAACCCTGACATTATCTTCCCTGGTCAAGTATTAATGATTCCTGCTAATTCTGACAAAACATCAGAAGAAATGAAAGCTGAACGCTCTTACTTCAGAAAAAAACGTGCTGCACGTGCAGCAGCTGCTGAAGCTGGAAATGCAGATGCAACAACAAAAACTAAATAACCTCTTTTTTGTTCAGAAAAACTGGTTATTGGGATTTGTTCTCAATATGTTTTATATTGCCCCTCTACAAAGTTTTTGTAGTGGGGCTTTTTATTTAAAATTATGGATGTAATAGAAAAAAAAATCAAGGTTCCTGATCATGAACTAAAAATTCTTCTTGGGCCATCGGATACGAATTTGCAACTGATTGAAAATAAATTTGATGCAGAAATCATTTGTCGTGGTGATACAATTCTTTTACGTGGGCAAGAAGTAGAATTGAAAAATATAGAAACAGTTTTGGAAGAATTGTTCTATATGATTCGAAAAAATCAAACACTGACAGAACAAGATGTTACGGCTGTTTTAAATTTTATAGACCAGAATAAAAAAGAGAAAACCGTTAGTTTTGAACCTGATAATGTGATTCTTAGTGTTCGCAATAGTGTCATTCGAGCAAGAACTCCGACACAATTTGAATTTTATAAAAAGGTAAAACAAAGCGATGTTACTTTTGCAATCGGTCCTGCAGGAACTGGAAAAACATACTTAGCTGTTGCAATGGCGGTTGCTGCATTAAAAGATAATGCCGTTACGAAAATAATTCTATCACGACCTGCTGTTGAGGCTGGTGAGTCTTTGGGGTTTTTGCCAGGTGATTTGAATGAAAAGGTTGATCCGTATTTGCGTCCTTTATTGGATGCACTCAATGAAATGGTCACCCCAGAAAAACTACGAGTAATGATTGAAAAAAGGGTTATTGAAATCGTTCCATTAGCATACATGCGTGGACGAACACTCAACAATGCATTTGTCATTTTAGATGAAGCCCAAAACTCGATAGCAATGCAGATGAAGATGTTTTTGACCCGTTTGGGTCGTGGTTCAAAAATGATTATCACAGGAGATACTACCCAAATTGATTTACCATCTCGAGCGACTTCTGGGTTGGTGCAAATTCAAAAAATACTCAAAAATATCGATGGTATTTCGTTTGTGTATTTTGATAAAGCGGATGTCGTTCGTCATCCATTAGTAGCCAAAATTATCGATGCTTATGAGATTTTTACTGCAAAAACTGAAGAGCAATCAATCCCTTCTAAACCAACAAATACATCTTCTCAGTAATGGAGTTATTTAGTTTAGGATTTATAACGTTCACACTTTACGACGCAATAGATATAATTGTTGTCGCAATCGTGTTTTATATCCTTTACCGTTCGTTAAAAGGCACAATTGCCGTTCAGATTTTGTTTGGATTGCTTATTCTTCTAGCAGTATCTTTTACAACGCAAGCGATTAATTTAAAATCTCTTAAATGGATTTTACGGATATTATCCGATGTTTGGCTCATTGCATTCATTATTCTTTTTCAACCAGAGTTACGACGGGTACTCATTTCATTTACAAGAAACAAACTTTTCAGTGCGTTTTTACCTTCAAATTTGAATGAGATTTTTGATGAAGTAATTGATGCAGCCAGAGAATTACAAGAGAAACATACAGGAGCTTTGATAGTATTTGCTCAGTCTAACAATATCAAAGTAACAGTTGATACAGGAATTCCAATTCAAGCAATTGTTTCAAAAGAACTAATTCTCTCCATATTTAATACACGTTCGCCTTTGCACGATGGTGCGGTTGTTATAGATGGTTCGATGATTGTGGCTGCTCGATGTATACTGCCGTTATCGATGACCACAAAAATACAAGGGAAGAATTTGGGAACTCGTCATCAAGCTGGTTTAGGACTCTCTGAGACTTCTGATGTGATTGTTTTGATAATTTCTGAAGAAACTGGGGCTATCTCCATAGCGTCAAATGGCGAACTATTTGTAGATATTCACATTAATAATTTAGCGGAAGTATTAAAGAAAAAACTGGTTGAAAACAACTAATCATCGTTTGTGACTATGCCTGAAATTCCACTTTTATGTCTTTTAGGACCCACAGCCTCCGGAAAAACAGCACTATCGTATGAGATTTTGCAAGAGTTTCGACATCGAGGAATTGATTGCGAAATTATTTCAGCAGATTCGAGACAAGTATACAGATATTTAGATATAGGTTCTGCAAAACCCACAAAAGAAGAACTTGATTTCACAAAGCACCATTGTGTCGATATTATCAATCCAAATGAAACTATTTCCGCAGGTATTTTTTTTGAATTCGCAGAAAAAGCTATAGTCGAAATTTCTCAGAAAAAAAAAATACCGATAGTTGTTGGTGGTGCTGGATTGTATGTAAAAGCTATTCATGACGGACTTTTTGCCGAAATCATCACTAACGAAAGAGCAACTATTCGTGAGGAAATTCAATCATTATTGCAAAAAAACGGTAAAGAATATTTGTACGAACAATTACAAACAATTGATCCAAAAGCTGCAGAATATTATTCCGATAAAAATCCTAGCAGGGTTTCACGTGCATTAGAGTATTATTATGTCCATAAAACTTCCATAATTGATGATTTTGCAAAGAAAAAGATGCAAGTGAATCGACTTTCGACAAACTATGTATTGCATCCACAACGTGAAATACTGTATAATCGTATCAATCAACGAACTGTTACCATGTTTGAGAAGGGTCTTTTGGAGGAAGTGAAGAATGTTCTAACAATGGGGTATACGAGAAATGATAGCGGTTTACAAATGATTGGTTATTTTGAAGCAAATCAAGTACTTGAAGGTAGAGTCACTCAAAAAGATGCTATTGAAATAATCCAACAACGAACAAGAAATTATGCAAAAAGGCAAGTGACGTGGTTTAAAAAGAATCCCAATTTATCACTTATATTAGAGGATTCATCAAATCAAAGCAAGACAATTGTAGAGAACTATCTTCGAGAATTTGAACAATTCCTTTGATAAGGTTGTCATTGTACATAAAAATTTGTACTTTTGTGGATAAGTACCCAATCAAATTTTGAAAAAATTACCGATGATTCAGCCAGTAGTATATAAATTTTTTAGTATTGTGACCATAGCATTGATGGTTTTTCATACTTCAATTGCAAAAGAACCCCAGAAAGCGAAGTCAAAATCAACAGTTTCAAAAGGTGTAGTTAAAAAGCAACCATCAAAAAAATCAATCAAACCAAGACAAAAGAACTCTTCAAAAACAACACTCAAAAAAACTGAGGTAAAAGGAGAAGAAACCTCTTCACTAACACTTGAATCAATTGGAACTTTAGAAGGCAAATTAGAGTATATCTCCCAAGATAAAAATTGGAAAGGCTCTAAAGTTGGTATAGCAGTATATTCTCTTACTGACAAAGAATTAGTATTTACTAAAAACTACAAACAACCAGTAACTCCAGCATCGTTAACAAAACTATTCACTACTTTTGCTGCATTGGAGCATTTCGGAGCGAATTATACCATTCCAACAGAAGTATATGTAGATAAGGCTCCAGAAAATGGCATAATTAAAGGGAATGTTTATGTTTATGGAACTGGTGATCCTAAATTATCATTTCAAGATATTGAAGCATTAGCAGAAAAGATTCAACAAAAGGGAGTGAAAAAAATAGAAGGATCTGTTTGTGCAGATGGTAGTTTCTTCGACAAACAAACCCAAAGAGCAATCTATAGTGGGGATAATGAAGAAGTTCAGGCAACTCCGGCTATCAGAGCATTATGTTTAGAAAATCCGTCGGTTTCAGTTGTAGCAAGCAATAACTCAGCAGGAAATAGAACAACATTTTCTACTATTCCACCAAGTTCAAATTTTGTTTTGATAACTCCAAATACAAAAGTAAAAGAGGTGATTACAAAAGAAGAACCGGTAAAAGAGAAACAAACTACCATTAGTTCTAAGTCAAAAGTTCAAACCACTACTACAGAAACTAAAAGAAAAACTACTTCAATTGCACCAAAAGCACAAACAAAATTACAAAAGACTCAATCGACAATAAAGCCACTTGTCAAAACAAAGAAAAAGGAAGTTCCTGCTCCTAAAAAAACAATTGCTGCTCCTTCGAAAAAGAAAGAAACTCCAAAAAACATTACAACAAAAAAATCAGGTTCGAAAAAAATATCACAACTAGATTTTGATGCACCACAATTGTATGGCGATTATTATCTACCAACTTCAGTTATTTATACAATTAAAAGAAAACCAAAGGCATCGACAAACAAAAAAGGAAACAAATCTGGAATTTCAATTCAAGAAACATCAAAAGAAAACACACAAATTTTCACTATAAATGGTTCCGTTGCTCCAAATAGAACCGTGACTCAGACTTTCCCTGTTCGTAATGTTGAGGCAACTATAGCAGGTGTTTTACACAATAGATTGGAATCGGGGTTTGTTACAATTAGTGGTGGTATTGAATTGAAACACAAACCCCAAAGTGCTGTGTTGTTGACATCATTTGTACGTCCATTTTCAGAAATAATCAATATTGTCAATAAAAATAGTAATAACTATTTTGCAGAACAAGTATTCAAAATGATTGGTGGTTCTCGTACAAAGGATGGGAATACTGCTAATAATGCTAGAAAAATAATTAAAGAGATTTTAGAAAAAAATGGAATTCAGGATACTGAACTTCACGATGGCAGTGGATTATCACGAAGAAATTTGGTTACTCCCGAAGCATTGATAACAATGTTAAAAGTCGCAAAATCAAAGAAATTTTTTAAAGAATATTATAATTCAATGACGATTGCTGGAATTGATGGAACGACCAGAAGTAGGATGAAAGGTACGTGTGCTGAAGGGAATTGTCATGCAAAAACTGGTACTTTACGTAATGCAAGTGGGCTTGCTGGTTATGTAACTGGACTAAACGGAAAAGAATATATCTTTGCTATCATAAGCAATGGCAATAATGTTGGTTCGTACAAACGATTAGAAAATTCTGTCGTTCAAACGATAGCAAATTATAAATCTGCTAAATAATTGTTGCATGAATTGCCGTAACAATTGGTACAGTATCTTCTTCTTTGCAAATAACAACTATTGAGTGTTCGGAAGAATTAATAGAAACTTGAAGAATATCAAAAGATTCAATTGATTTGATAATCGATGAACGGGTAGATAATTGTGACTCAATCAGTACACAAAGCAAAGAGGTCTTGTAAAATAAATATTTCACATTCTGTAATAAGGGTAAAACGTCTTCTAAAGCAACATTGGTTGTAAATTGAATACAACTTTCTGTGAGTGTTAAAATAAAAATTGGGATTCCTTCTTTTTGTAATTTAGGAATTATTTGGTGTAATACCTCCTCACTTTCTTGTTCAATTGGCACGAAAATCGAAAAGGTAAGACACTGTTTTAATGCAGAAACAGCCTTTGCTTTACCAATTGATTTCATTGGAATTGTATGAATTACCGTTCCTTTATCCTCAGGTCGAAATGTATTGAGCACTTTAACTGGTATTGAGGATTTTACCGCAGGAAGAATCGTTTCAGGATGGAGCACTTTTGCACCATAAACTGACAAATCTCGAATTTCATCAAAGGTTAATTGTGGTATTGTTGTTGCCGATGGAACCATTCGAGGATCAGTTGTATACACCCCACTAACATCAGTCCAAATTTGAATTTCTTGTGTTGACAAAGCATATCCAAAAACTGCTGCCGAAAAATCCGAACCTCCTCTACCTAAGGTAGTAGTAATTCCTTCGAACGAACCAACAAATCCTTGTGTTACGATACAATCTGCTTTCTCCAAAATTGTGGGGATGATTTGAAGAATGGATTGTTTAGACGCTTCATAATCAACAATCGCACGACCAAAATCTCTTGTTGTTTTGATACAATCTTTAGCACTAACAAATACTGCTTTTATCCCCAAATTTTGTAATAAATAGGTGAAAATCGACGTAGAAAAAAATTCCCCAAATGACAACAATGTGTCTGTTGATCGTGGAGTACACTCTTTCAGTAAGGTTATTCCTTTAAGAAAGGTAGTAAATTCTTCTATTTTTTGTTCGACGGCAACTTGCAATTGAGTCCGAATCTCCTCACGAACTGACAATTCTCTGACGACAGTTCGATGATGTTCGATTATTTCCGCAATGATGGTATCTGCAAATTTATGATTACTGATTATCGCAGTAGACAGCTGAACCAATTTATTTGTTATTCCAGAACAGGCAGACAGAACAACAATGGGTTTTTGAGCTGATTGTGAAGTAACAATGTTTGCAGATTGAGACATAGCCACAGCATGTTGAACTGAGGTGCCTCCAAATTTCATAACTATCATATTGTGGGGTATCAAATTGGGATAATGGCTACAAAAATACAAAACAATTTGACGCGATGGTAATTGCTTTAAAAGTAATACCTATGATTGCGAACCGTCCTACATCAATGGAACTGCAATACATACCCAAACAATCTCACTTATTGACGGTATTCCAGCAAGTAATTGCTGCAAAAAATACAGAAGAAAGAAAAGAACTTTCAGACGAACTTTGGAATCGCATAGTCGATGAAAAAGCTAATCCTCTGATTGTCGAAGAATCCGCTTATTTTTTTGTTGGTGGGGATGAGAATACAAAAGAAATTTTAGTTGCTGGTGATTGGACACATTGGCGTCCAGGTGGAAAATTTCGTAGAATTGAACACACCAACTTGTTTTATTCTATTCAAAACTTTGCAAAAACATCACGATTACAATATAAGATTATAGTAGATGGTGAATGGGTTTTAGATACAGCAAACCATAGGATTGCAGAGGAAGGTTTTGGAGTTAATTCAGAATTTTGGATGTCGGACTATATCGACGAATCCTATATGAATTTTCCATTTGGAAATGTTCCAATAGGAAATGTTCACTCACACATCCTTCATAGCAAAGAGGTTAATTACGATGTAACCTTGTATACATATACTCCTCCAAGGGAATACCAATCTCTCAATTCGATTCCCTTATTAGTTGTTTTAGATGGGGAAGAATCCCTGACAATTGGGAAGTTTAATCAAATTGTCGATAACTTGATTTTTGCAAAAAAAATTCCTCCAATAATGATGGTGTTCGTTAAACCAACGAATAGACATTTGGAATATATAGATAATGACAACTATTGTGATTTTTTAAAAAATGAGGTTGTGAACTTTGCACAAGATATTGCAATAAAGAATTCTTTATCACTCAGTACACAATTATCCGATAGAGCGATAATTGGTGCATCGTTAGGTGGGCTTATTTCGACAAATTTGGTGCTGAAAAATCCAAATGTGTTTGGAGTATGTATTGCTCAATCTCCCGCATATTGGTGGAACAAAGGGGAGATTTATAAAAGTCCTTATCTACAAAATGCTTCCGATTTGTCGTTTGTATTGCATACTGGTACTGTTTGTGATGCAAAAGAACTGACGTATTTTATGAAAAAACGCTTGATACAGCATCGAGTTGGGAATGTAGTTTACCGAGAATTTGCTCAAGGGCATACATGGGGAAATTGGAAAACTAATTTTGCAACTGCATTGATAGATTGGTTTTCTATAGAAAACACATTACATTGAGAATTTCACTAAGGTTACAAGTTCTTCAGAGATAATTGGTGTTAGTGCTACACCCATACCATTACAAGCAAAACCGACAAATTCATTTGCTGAGACTTCTTTTACAATTGGTAATTTATCTTTTGAAAACCCCATAATTCCTGTCCATGATTGCTCAATTGTGTAGAAAATTTCGTCAGGTAAGATTTTAGAGAGGAATTGTTGTAAGTACTCAATAATCATAGGATTTGATACGAATTCTAATGACTCCTCCGTTGTAAAATCCTTGTTCCTCCCACCACCTATGAGTATTCTTCTGCCTTCGTTACTATCTACATTTCTAAAATACACATAGCCTTCATCATAATGAAATGTTCCTCGAAGTGGTAAATTCTCAATGACAGACGTTATTAAAACTTGACCTCTTCCCGGTGCTATATCCTGCTGTTTTGTAAAAGCATTAGTACAATATATGACTTTTTTTGTAAAAATAGCACTTTCAACTCCATCTGAAACAACGGAAATTGTTCCATTTTCAGCGTTAAAGTCGCGAAATTGAGTACGAAAGAAAAATTGTACACCTTGAGATTTTGCGAGTGTGTGAAGCGTTTCTAAGGTTTTTACAGGATTGATAGAACCTTCTAATGGGTTAGCAATAACACTTTGAACATTGTGTGAAAATCCAAGTGCTGAAATTTGCTGTTTTGTTAAAAAACTAAAAGGTTGCATTGAAAGTGATGACTGCAACAAACCATTTAGTTCTTGAATGTCACTTTCATTGGGATTAAGATCATTTTGTAAGAAAATTTCATATCCACCACAGTTATCAAATGAAATGGCAGAATCACCTAAAATTCTTCGAATTTTATTGATACCATTCAATCGTTTTTGGGTGATTTCTAAAGATTTTTCTTTTCCTAAAAGTCCAATGTCACCCAAAAGTTCTGTTGCACTACCAAAACAAGCGAAACCTGCATTTTTGGTGCTGGCTCCATGCGACAATGATGAAGATTCTATAACTGCTACAGAAAGATTAGTATCCTTGGAAAGCTCATAGGCAGTCCAAGAGCCTAAAAATCCCGCTCCTATTATAACTACATCAAATGTTTTAGATGATGATTCCCAATAAGATTTTACACTCATTTAAAATTTGGTAATTGCCCAACCTTGTGGCAATCTTGTGATAGCTATACATACCAAGGCTATTGCAGAAAGCAACAAAAAGAAGGAATTTCTTGCATAGACTGAAGCTTCAGCATTCTTCCATTTAGAAGTGAAACTAAACACTAAAAATGCGATAATCATTGTTCCAAAATGTTCTGAGCGATGCATTGGCCAGCCAAATCCAGAAAATCCAAACCATAACCATAGAACAATCCCGACTAAGACTTGAATTCCCCATAAAGCATGAAGAATTGATTTTGAGATTTTTGTAATTTTATTGAGCGTTTCTTCCTTTTTCAACCATGAATATAGCAACAAACCTAAGGTTGTAGCCATAAAAATAAACAGTAACCAACGATTATGTGAATGCAATGTAAAGAGGAATTTCATATATTTACTTTCTTTAAAATTATTTTTGATGTTGACGGTTACATTTGTGAACCTATTGTTTGAAGTAAATTCAATTTTTTTTGCAAAGATGGTACAAAGCTCGAAAACTACTGTTATTCCTAAAACATCTTGGACATTAGACGATTTATTGGTCTTAAATGGAATAAAAAAACTCCAATCCATCGGTGCTTTTATAGCACAGCAATATTCATCGATTGCAGATGTTTTGGCAAAACCATCGAAGCATCCAATTGTCAAAAAGTTTCAATCACTTAGCAAAAAAGATCTACATGCTGAAATACAAAGAGGTATTGAATATGCGGATCACCAACGAAAATATCTTGAAAAAAATTACAATGTTGTATCCTATTTTGATGAACAGTATCCAAGCTTACTACGTGGTTTGGATTATCCTTCTTTGCTACTTTTTTACAAAGGACAATTACCAGATCAGTCCGAATATTCGCGTTCTTTAACCATTGTTGGGACTCGGACTGCAACCCAATATGGTAAACTACAAACAGAGCGATATATCCAAGCATTGGGTCAATATGGGTTTATATTCTGTTCTGGAAATGCCACTGGGATTGATTCAACAGTTCATAAATACTGTATTCAATCACAGTTGAAATCTTACGCATTTGTTGCTTGTGGTTTAGATAAGATTTCACCAGAATTGTCTAAGTCATTAATGAAGAAAGTTTCAGAAAATGGCGGAGCAGTTATTAGTGAGTTTCCATTTGGAGAGCCTGCATACACGTATAATTTCATAAAACGAAATCGTTTACTAAGTGGTTTCTCTCACGCTACCTTTATAGTAGAATCTGCAGAAAAGGGAGGTTCTTTGATAACAGCGCGAATCTCGTTTGAGCAAAATAGACCTGTGTATGGACTTCCTGGAAATATTTCCACAAATACATCAATGGGTGTTAATACTCTCATTAAACAATGTAAGGCAGTAATGACCTTACGACCAGAAGATATATTAGAAGATTTAGGAATTCAAGTTTATTCAGAAAATAATAACAATAAGACTGTAAAATTTGATACAAACGAAGAAGAACTTATTTACTCTACATTGTCTTACGATCCTATGCATATTGATGAAATAAGTGAAAAAACCGATTTGTCTCCTTCAATAATTTACGGTTCATTATTAGCTATGGAGTTACATGGTTTTATTCGTCAAGTTCCTGGTAGTATGTATATAAGAACCTAACAATAACAAAGATTCTTTGAACTTTTCAACAATATTTCTTGTTAGTTACTAATGAACATACTACATTTGCCTTCCCAAATTTAATATTGATATAAAATATGTCATTTATTGAAACAGATACACTTACTCATAAAATGATTTTACAACAAAAGTTTGAACTATATAAACAAAAAATTGACGATAGTATAAACACATTTCGTTTGCCAATTGGTGGACCGAATACCTTGTATGAGCCGTTTCAATACTTGTTAGATGGTGGTGGAAAACGATTACGTCCAATACTAACTTTAGCGGCTACATCCGTAGGCGATGGAAACTATGAAGAAGCTCTCTCAAGTGGTATCGCTATTGAAATTCTTCATAATTTTACCTTAGTCCACGATGATATTATGGATAAAGCACCTATTCGAAGAGGAAGAGAAACCATCCATTCAAAATGGAATGAAGCAGTAGGAGTGCTTACTGGTGATGTGATGATGGGGTATGCGTACAAATTACTTGGAGCGTACAGTAATCATAAAAATTTCTCATTGATCCTTGATGCGTTTACTACAGGGTTAATTGAAGTATGCGAAGGTCAAGCATTTGATTTGGAGTTTCATGATAGCATAAGCAATAACAATAACGTTGGCAAAAAAGAATATCTCAAAATGATTGAAAAGAAAACCGCTAAATTATTAGAAATGTCAGCAGTTATTGGTGGTTTGATTGCCAATTGTACTAACGAACAGATTTCTTCACTTCGCACATTTGCTTTGAATTTAGGTATAGGTTTTCAAATTCAAGATGATTACCTTGATTTGTATGGTGAACAAGAAAAAGTGGGTAAAAAAATCGGCAAAGACTTGATTGAAGGCAAAAAAACTTTTCAAATTGTTAGTGCAATAGAACTCGCTACAAAACCAGAACATAAGAAGTTTTTAGAGTATTATTGTTCAAATAAAGGAATAACAGAACAAGAAATTCCATATATGAAAGAAATTTTCGAAGAATTGTCGATTGAGGAGGTTTCTATTACTACTGCAGAACGTTATTTCACAGCTTCACAAGAATCAATAAAATTATTTTCTGATAAAGCGAAGAATGAATTAGAATTTTTCTTAACTTTGTTAGCAAATAGAGCATTTTGACACAAATTCCTTTGATATGTTTAAAAAAATCTTAGCTAAAGTAGGCATTGGAAATGCCGAAGTTGATACTCGATTGGACAATGCAATTATAGAACCGGGAGGTACACTTACTGGAACAATTCACCTTCGAGGTGGTTCAACAGAACAAAAAATAGATAAATTCTACCTATCGTTAGTTGCAAATGTAAAATATCAAGTAGAAGATGCAATTGGCTACAAATTAGTCCCATTTATGCATTATGATATTGATTCCTCCTTCACCATTGGAATCAATGAAGAAATTGAAATTCCAATCTCTCTCTCTATTCCAAACGATGTTCCAATTACGACATTTGGAAAAGAAGTATTAAACCCCAATCATCATATTTCTATTCGAACGGGTGTAGATATTGAATCTGCTGTTGACCCTACGGACTTAGATCATATATCAGTACAACCAACGCCATTAATGACGATGTTTTTCGAAGCAATGGAAAAAATGGGATTTCGATTGTATAAAACGGATATCGAAGAAGGGAGAATTAAAGGTTCAAAACTGCCATTTTATCAAGAATTTGAATATCATCCTCCTTATGGAGCTTATGAAGGAAAAATACGAGAGGTAGAGTTGACATTTATTCCAAAAGGAGATGGTTATTCGGTCATTTTTGAAGTTGATAAATCCAAAGGTCTATTTAATTCAGAAACACTTGTTTCAATAGAATTCGATAAAAATACCTCAAACTTCGAGGAAATCATTCCTAAAATAGAAACAACAATACTATCATTGCTTTAATGTTTAGCTCTTTTCGAAGAGCTTTTTTTTTACAAACCAAAGAAAGGAGAAGTTATGAAAATAATAGTGTATGATACTCACGATTTTGAACAGTCGTATTTAGAAAAAGCAAACAACTATCAATTTGAAGTAAAGTATTTGCCAATTCGATTAACAAAAGAAACGGTCTCATTAAGCAAAGGTGCTGACGGAATTGCAATTTTTGGAAATGATGATGCTTCAACTGAAGTTATTAATCAATTACATCAGAATGGAATTAGATTTATAGCATTACGTTCTGCTGGTTACAATCACGTAGATGTAAAAAAAGCAAAAGAATTAGGAATAAAAGTGGCAAATGTTCCTGCATATTCTCCATATTCTGTGGCAGAACACACAATAACGTTGATAATGGCGTTAAATCGAAAACTTATCAAAGCCCATAATAGAGTGAGAGATTTGAATTTTTCACTTTCTGGTTTAGTTGGTTTTGATATGAATGGTAAAACGGTGGGTGTAATTGGAACAGGAAAAATTGGTTCTGTATTGACCAAAATTCTTAATGGGTTTGGATGCAAAGTCTTAGCATACGATAAATACCCAAATGAACTACTATCACAAAACTATGGAGTTGAATATGTTTCAAAAGAATATCTCTTTCAACACAGTGATGTAATTACATTGTTAGTTCCATTAAATCCCGAAACTAAATACATTATCAACAAAGAATCCATTGATATGATGAAAGATGGTGTAATGCTAATAAACACCTCTCGAGGTGGATTGATTGACACAAAAGCACTTATTCAAGCCTTGAAAGCGGGCAAATTCCATAGTGTTGGTTTAGATGTTTATGAGCTTGAACAAGGACTATTCCATTATGATTTTTCTGACACCATTGTTCAAGATGATATGATTGCTCGATTATTAACATTTCCGAATGTATTGGTAACTTCGCATCAAGCCTTTTTAACGTCGAATGCAATAGAAAACATTTCTGAATCAACTTTCTATAGTTTTTACCAATGGAATACGACTGGAAAAGCAGACAATGAACTATGGTAATATCCTTCCCAAACTAAATGAAACCACCGCTAAAAGTGGCAACATTCCCGAGAAGAACACGGCAATTCTTTTGCGTTTCATTATCGGAATAAGTGTACATTGAATGACTGGAAGAATCAATGGAATCATAAAACCAAACAGCAGATAACTTGATGAAAAACTTGGTTTTATAAGGAAAGCAATGATAGTTGTCATTATAATAATTGTTGCAGCAATAAATGAGCCGATTTCTTTGCCATATATTGCTGCAACTGTTTTTTTGTTTGATTTGATATCAGCCTCAGTATCAGGAAGAGATGTTCCTATTGAAGAAGCTGTATGTAATGCACAGTATGGTAACAGGATGGAAAAATCAAATAGATGACTTCCAGAATATAAGGAAAATCCAAACATAGGAAGTACAATTCCACATCCAATTCCTTGCAGCAATTCTCCACCACCTCGGTAATTGAGTTTTAATGGAGGATAACTATAGCAAAATAGTAAGAGAATTGAGGCAATAGGATACAAAAACAGATAGGTGTTTTTTGTCAGAACAGATATGACAACACCAATTATAACAAGTAACATTGCAATTGAATAACCGGCAATTTCAATTGATTTTTGAGATAGTTTGTTATCTTGAATTACGCGAGAACCACCAGAATAAAGAGTATAATTGCTGTTGTTTTTATCTGCTTGCACATCTGCTACATCGTTAAGAAATACTATTGTGAGACTAAACAAAAACGATAGGAATAGTAATAAGAAAAATTCAAAGTTAGTAACACTATGAATTGAAAACGAAACACCAAATAAAATAGGAATTAGGATGTTTATAACTGAAGGTATTCTAGCTGCTTGTATCCAATTCAAAAGTGGTTGCATCATAGGTCATTAAGTTTGAGATAATTGAATGAACTTCCGATATTAAGTTTTTTTCTTCAGTCTTCGTGATTGAATCATTTATTTCAATCGATTTCGAGATATTTAAGGTAACTGGATTAGGACGAATTTGTATTGATGAATTTGGAAGAACTTTATGAGTTCCAACAATTGAAACTGGAAGTATTGGTTTTTGTGCTTTAATTGCCAAATAGAAAGCTCCCCTTTTAAATTCTCCAAGAGCTTCACCAGCAGCTCGAGTTCCTTCAGGGAATACAACTACAGATGAACCCTCTTTCATAGATTCTATAGTTTGTTGCAACGTAATCAATGCCTTTTTTGGGTCTTCTCTATCTATTGCAATATAAGGGGAATTTTTCATAATCCAACCGAATATGGGCACTTTCTCTAAATCACGCTTGTACATTATTCTAATGTTAGGAATAGTTGCAATGAGGACCGGTATATCTAATAACGAAGTATGATTAGGCACAATAACAAAATCATTTTCGAGATTTGTATTATAAATATTATTCACAGTGAGAGTAACGCCACAGATTGATAACAACTTTTTTGCCCAATCCATAGCTTGAACGGTAAATACAGACTTATTCCCTTGGATTCTCATATAAATGTATACTCGAACTCCATAGTAAACTGTTAAAAATATAACTCCTAAAAATCTAAGTATAATCACAATATTTATTTTTTTACTTTTGAGATGTCCATCGTTCAACATTTACAATAGAATCAATAGTATAGTCAAATTCTCCTACCCATTTGGGAGCTGTAGAAATTCCAGATGTGTGTTGTACTGTTTTTTTGTTATTTAAATGAAGTAACGAAATTGTTGCAGTAGGCAAATCTGGAATAGATGTATTAAGATATTTAGACTCTAATTGAAAAAAGCCATTATTTATCAAGGTGCTAAAGAGTATATTGACCGATTTTTTTGAAATAGTAGTTGAATCTATACCTTCTTTTGTGTGAGAATATCCGTTGTAATAGACTTTTCCATTGCCATGAACTGTTAGCATATATACTGGACACATTCCAAAGCACGAACCTCGTGCAAACTCGATTGTCGAACCCTCCCATTCACTTTTACCTTTTTCCACTGTTGCACAGCTATAGCAAAATGAAAATGAGAGAACGAAGATAATTCTAAGAAGATTATTCATATTTGAGAACTAAAAGGTTGAAAGAATTTCGTATTTTTGTAGCAAATTACTGAAAAAACCAATAAAAACAATACCATTATGGGAAGAGCCTTTGAATTTAGACGAGCAAGAAAAGAAAAACGATGGGATAAAATGGCGAAAGCCTTCACAAGATGGGGAAAAGAAATTGCGATTTCTGTAAAACAATCTGGACCTGACCCTGCAAATAACCCACGTTTGAGAACGGCGATTCAAAATGCCAAAGGTGTTAATATGCCTAAAGATAGAATTGAAGCCGCTATTAAAAAAGCATCAAGCAAAGATCAAGATTCTTATGTGGAGTTGGTATATGAGGGATATGCTCCTCATGGAGTTGCTGTTATTGTTGAAACTGCAACTGATAATCAGAATAGAACTGTAGCAAATGTTCGGATGCATTTCAATAAAAATGGTGGTTCATTGGGTACAAATGGTGCATTGGATTTTGTATTTGACAGAAAAAGTGTGTTTACCTTTGAGGCAGGTGAAATATCCTTAGATGAAATTGAATTAGAACTTATTGACTTTGGTGCTGAAGAAATTGAAACTGAAGACGGCAAAGTTACTGTTTATGCACCTTACGACCAATTTGCAGGAATACAAAAATACTTTGACCAAAAAGCTATTGCCGTTATCAGTGCAGAATTACAAAGGATTCCTAATACTTTTGTAGAAGTAAATGATGACCAGTTAGACGAAGTGTTAAAAGTTATTGATGGTTTGGAAGAAGATGATGATGTACAAGCAGTCTATCACAATATGAAATAATAATTTTATGAAGCAAGAAAGGCTCTTGGAACTGCAAGAGCTTTTTCGATAAAACTTAACGATGCTCTTTTTGTAAATACATCGTAGTTGTTCTTCTCAATTCTATCTAAAATTCTGCTATAATTCACACTCATCAATCGAACAGTTGTTCGTGAATCTTCTTCTAAAAGTGCAATTCCTTTGTTAGCCGATGCGTAGTATTTTCTTGCTCTTTCAATCTGAAATTTCATTAATCGAATGAATTTTTCTGTTACGAATTTGTTTTGCAATTCTTCAGTAGTAACACCAAATTGTTCTAATTCCTTTTGGGGAATGTAAATTCTACCTCTATCCAAATCTTCACCTATATCCCGAAGAATATTAGTTAACTGCATAGCAATACCTAAATCAATGGCATGGTTGAGAGCAATTTTATCTGTATATCGAAATATCTCAGAGGTCATTAATCCAACAACTGAAGCGACCTTGTAGCAGTATGTATACAATTCCTCAAAAGTATCAAAAGTAGTGACATATGTATCCATTAAAACACCTTCAATCAATTCCTTTGGTAAATCTAAAGAAATGTGATATCGTTCTAAAACCCACATCCAACCAATCATAATTTGATTGGTACTCGGAGTTCCAGAATAGACTAATTCTAACTCCTTTTGCCATTCTTGCAACAATTGCGTACTTGCTACATTGAAAGACTGATTGACATCATTTTGTTCAAATGAATCAACCAAATCATCGACATACCGACAAAATGCGTAAACAGCATAACAAGCACTTCTTTTCTCATTTGAAAGAAAATACGAAGCAAAATAAAATGTTTTTGCATATTTGTAGGTAACATTTTTGCAATGGAGTAAAGAAGAGTCTATTAATGCTTGGTCGAAGGAATGTGTACTCATAAATTAACGATAATTTTGAAGTCATAATGTAACATCGTTCAAAATCAAAAAGTTCAATAACCAATGAAACAAAAATCAATATTTGTTTGTAATCAATGTAACGCAACTTCGCCAAAGTGGTTGGGACGTTGTTCCAATTGTTCATCTTGGGATTCTATGGAAGAGGTTCAACAAACATCGAAACCACATTTGAAAACATTTGATTCACTACAAACAGCAAAATCCATAGTGTATTTAGATGAAGTCCCAGTGCAAGAACAAGAACGATTAACAACCAATAACGCAGAATTGGACAGAGTATTAGGTGGAGGCATTACCCAAGGCTCATTGATTCTTTTGGGTGGAGATCCAGGAATTGGAAAATCTACGTTGTTATTGCAAATGTGTGCGACTGTTCCAGATTCAATTACACCGTTGTATATCACAGGTGAGGAGTCGCTTTACCAAGTAAAGATGCGGTCTGAACGATTATTTGATAAGAAACGAAAAATTAAAATTGCTGCTGAAACTGATATGTCAGTCTTAGATGCTGTTTTATCCTCAGATGAATTTGGTTTAGTGATAGTGGATTCAATCCAAACTGTGTTTGATCCAAATATCGATGCACCACCTGGAAGTACAACCCAAATTCGGCAATGTGCTTCATTGTTGATGAAATATGCAAAACAATTAGGAAAGCCCATTTTTTTAATTGGTCATGTAACGAAAGAGGGGACAATTGCAGGACCAAAAATATTGGAACACATGGTAGATACGGTATTGCAATTTGAAGGAGACAAAACACTTTCGTATAGAATCGTTCGAGCTATCAAAAATCGTTTTGGTCCAACAAATGAATTAGGAATTTTCCGAATGGTAAAAAATGGTTTGCAAGAGGTTACAAATCCATCTGAACTGTTTATGTCGGACTATTCTACCAGTTATGCAGGAACGAGTATAACCTCTACAATTGAAGGAACGCGAACCTTACTTATCGAGATACAAGCATTAGTGGCAAAAACTCCCTATCCACAACCACAACGTTCTATCAATGGTTATGACTATAAGCGTTTTCAGATGATTGTTGCTGTTTTAGAAAAAAGAATTGGTTTAGGTCTTCGAGAAGCTGATGTTTTTGTGAATATTGTCGGTGGATTGTCTGTCGAAGACCCAGCTGTTGATTTGGCTATTGCGTGTGCTATTGTAAGTTCTTATAAAGACACTGTCGTTAAAGAAAAAACGGTTATAATCGGTGAAGTTGGATTGACGGGTGAAGTGCGAGCAGTCTCAGATATTGAAAAAAGATTGAGTGAGGCACAAAAATTAGGATTCAAAAAAGCAGTTATTCCAAAAGCGAATGTAACAAAATTGGAACTTCAAACGACATTAGAAATTCTACCAGTAGAAAGAATTTCTTTGGCTATTAAAGAAATTTTTCAATAAAATTGACATCATTTTCAAAAATAATGGAACTTTTTTGTTCCTAAAGCAGTACTACAAGTAACTATGAGCATGGCAATGAAGCACATTGACTACAAAAATTATTCAGATAAAGAGTTAATAACCTTCATCAGTAATAAAGAAAATGCTGCATTTGTAGAGATAATGAGTCGTTATAAAGAACGAATTATCAACTTTCTTTATCGATATGTAGGAGATTATGATGATGCGTATGATTTATCTCAAGAAGTTTTTGTGAAAGTATATTTGAATGTATCTCAATTTAACGCTGAACATAAATTTGCTACGTGGTTATTTGCAATTGCTGCAAATCTTGCTCGAGATTTTCTCAAAAAAAATTCAAAACAAACAATTACTTCTCTTGAGAACTTTGAAGAAGCAGGTGATTATAATTTGACAGAATTAATAGATTCAGCAGATTCACCTGAAGTAAAGTATGATAAAAACTATGTGTCTTTGCAAGTCCAAAAGGCGTTAAATTCACTTCAACCTCACTATAGAGAAGTATTGATTTTGAAGGAAATTCAACAATACACCTTTGATGAAGTTGCTGAAATACTTTCGATTGAAGTTGGAACTGTCAAATCTCGTGTTTTTCGTGGCAAAGCATTACTAAAGGAAAAATTGAAAAATCTCATTATCGATTTGGATAAATGATAGAAAAAGGATAAAACGATGGAAAAACAAACATTGGATCAGATTTTACAACAAAGTTCAATTGCTAACCATTCCGAAAATGATTTCTACTCGGATGTTGCATTGAAAATACTTCTACGAACAATGGCACCAGTTACTGTACCTGCCTCATTTGAGGCATCTGTACTGAATAAGGTCGCGTTATTAGAACCAACGAAATTATACAAAAGTTTTATCGCTGCTACAACATTCTATTCATTAATATCAGTAGTACTAATCAGTTTTTCTACATTGCTCAACTCCGAGATTGCTTCATTTCAATTCAGTAATGCAAAAGAGATGTTACCAAAAGAAATACAGCAACAAAAACTTGAAATCATTACAACTCCTTCTTTGTCAAATTCGAATGAACAACGTTCAAACTCTGAAGAATCTGTATTGACAAAAAAGAAAAATGTTAAACGAAAAAATACAAATAAAACTACTCAAACTCCAATTCCACCACCGCCTAAGGGAATAGAATAATTGTAAATAAACAATCAATTCTACGAAGATTTTCATAAACTCTTCGGTAAAAATTGAAAATATGCTTGATAAGTACAGATAATTTAGTAACTTCGTACATATTTAGGATGTTTTTTAGAGATAGTTACTATTCAAATTTGGGAAGTGTAAGGATGTTTCAAGTAGAAATTGACCAACTAACTTCGAAGTTGTTTCGGCAAATACATACAGGTTCAGAGTATGTTTTGTTGCAAGAAATTTTAAACTCCGAACTTATAGAAGATGGTACAAAAAATTACTTCCGTGCTGAAATAGAATGGTGGATTTACAAAGAAAGAGAGTATAAAACGACTGTTTTAGATTTACACGATTCTACTGCATCCATCAATCAACTTTTCAATACCTTAGATGAGGTGTTTCGTGAGCGAGCAAGATTTTCAATTCACGATCTTCGTTCATTATTACATCAATATGTCTCAGCACGATTGAACTTTCTATGTAGACCTCGTGAAACACTGAAACAATTTGTGTTTCGAAATAAACAATCCTGTTCTTTAGAAGAGATTCTTTTACGAATTAATTACTTTTCTGAATATGCATATTTGAATGACGGTATTCGGTCGTGGTTTTTCCAATTAGACCACGCTCGAAAAGATAATGTATTTCTAACAAAAGAACAATTTCAATCGTTGATAGCCTCTATCGACGATGCTGTCTTGTTGGCAGATGATTTTTCGTCCAAAGCATTTGTCGAGTTGTTGACGCCTCTTTTTGAGTTTTTTGATGTTGCCAGTAGCTATATTCCTCCACGCTCTGTTCCTATTGAAACGCTAATTCTATTTTTAGATGACAAAGAAATTGTTCCAATTGCAAAACTCTTAACAGATTTATATCATACACAAAAAATCAAATTCGTTACTAAATCCAAACTCCTTTCAATCATTAATGGATTTACCGAAGTTGCTACTCAATCTTCTATGGTTGAAGACGAAATTGTGAATCAACAACCTCTTTTTGATTCATCATCAATACGAGAACAAAGCAACTTTTTAGGTAAATCTATTTCTTCCACAGAGCAAACACCTAAAATCACTCCTACATTTGTTGTTGACAAAATTGAGGCGGTGCATATTCCAGAAAAAGCAGTATCACAAAAGGATACGATTGATTCAATTTTGGAAAATGTTCAGTCAAATATGGATTTTATCTATAATGAGGAGTTGTTTTCTAATGGAGATTTAACTTCTGGTTTGTCATCGATTACTTCCGATCCACTACGATTTGATGATATAGAATTTCCCTCAACAAATGATGATAATATCGCTGTAGAAGAGGAATATGATCCATTCAAAAATTTTGATACTTTCTTTTCTACAGATGACAACAATACTTCAGGAAATTTGATGTCTGGTGAAACTGATGATGAGCCTTTGAATATTATTCCTTCAACTATAGAATTAGTAGATGAAACTCCCTCATCAGAAGTTACAGATAGTAGTAAAAGTGAAGTTGTCGAGGAATCTTTGCCAAATTTTGACAATGATATCTTTGATCTAAACTCTGACCAAGATGATGGAAAAAATGTCGATGAAGTACAATCGTTAGAAACAGAAGAAAGTATAGAACAGTTTATCGTTAAAGATTCCTATGATTCTATGCAAATTCCTTTTTTTACAGAAGAATTATACCATCAAATAAACCAAGAAGTTTTCAGTTCAAATACTGAAGCTACTCGGAATTTCGCAGAAACTATGTCACAAATAACCTCGTATGATGTTGCTCTGACAATGGTTATTGAAACATTTTTGGACAATGGCTTATCTCCTGAAAGTCCATTACTTCAACAAACTGAGCAATACTTATCAACCTATTTTGAAGGAAAAATCTAAAATATGAATTTTGTAGATACCGCAACTATTTTTGTACGTTCGGGTGATGGTGGGGCTGGTAGTATTAGCTTTAGAAGAGAAAAATTTATTTCTAAAGGTGGTCCTGATGGAGGAAATGGTGGACGTGGTGGCGACGTTGTATTTCGAGCAAATAAACAAATTTCAACTTTAGTAGATTTCAAATTCAAACGAAAATTTATTGCTAATAATGGAGGTAAGGGAAGCAAACGCAACTGTACGGGTAAAAGTGCTTCTGCTATTGTAATCCAAGTGCCATGTGGAACAGTCATCAAAGACACAGAAACTGGTGAAGTGCTTTTTGATTTAGTTCATCATGATGAGAGAGTGACAGTCGCAACTGGAGGAATCGGTGGAAGAGGTAATGCTGAGTTTACCTCTGCTATCAATCAAGCACCACGATATGCAGAACCAGGAAGACCTGGTGAAGAATTCTTCTTAGAATTAGAATTAAAACTCTTGGCAGATGTTGCAATAGTTGGCTTTCCAAATGTAGGAAAATCTACCTTTATATCCGTTGTTTCTGCTGCTAAACCAAAAATAGCAGACTATGAGTTTACGACTTTGATACCAAATTTAGGAGTCGTTCGATTAGAAGATGAAATTTCCTATACAATTGCAGATATACCTGGACTAATTGAAGGAGCTCATTTGGGCAAAGGATTGGGTATTCAGTTCCTACGGCACATCGAACGCACGAAAATGTTGTTGTTTATCCTTGATGCAACAAAACCTAATCCAATTGAAGATTACGAAAAATTGTGCAACGAATTACGACTGTACAACCCTGAATTGATGGACAAACATCAAATCATTGCGTTGAATAAATCCGAAGTTACTGAGGATATTGACCAAAAAATTGCAGAATTTTCTTCGTATTCGAAGTATAATGTGTATGCAATTTCTGCAATTAGTAAAACGAATACTACTCCCATATTATGGGAAATATGGAAAGTGTTACAAGAATCTTCAACAATTGAATAACCAAGTATGAAGCAAAAATATACAGTTGTAATTGCAGACGACCATGAAATTTTTCGTAAAGGTATTTTATTGATTTTGAATGCTTCTCAACTCTTTCAAATCGTTTCAGAAGCACGAAATGGTAATGAGGCGATAGAGAAAATTCGCTCCTTAAAACCTGATTTGTGTTTGTTGGATATTTTTATGCCTGAACGAACAGGAATCGAAGTAGTACAAGAGTTGTCTTCAGAATTGCAAGGTTCAAAAGTTGTTATGCTGACGTCATTAGAAGACGAAATGAACATACAAAAAGCAATAATGGCTGGAGTTGACGGATATTTGTCAAAAGAAATTAGTCCTGAGAATTTGATTGAATCACTCCAAAAAGTAATGGAAGGTGAAAGAATTTTTAGTAAAACTGTTTTAGCATTATTAAACAATCGCAAAAGTCATACATTAGAAGAAATCAACTCTCTCCCAGTAACACTCACAAAGCGTGAACAAGAGATTTTAGAATTAGTTGCCTTAGAATATACAACAAAAGAAATAGCGGATAAACTGTTTTTAAGTCCAAGAACTATTGAAACACATCGAGCGAACATAATGAGAAAACTTGATGTGAAAAATGCTGCTGGATTAGTTCGTTTTTCCTTGACTCAGAAATTTGATGTTTAACGGTAAATATGTTCAAAACTTAACAAATATTCATAATAAACTAAAAAAATATTCATTGTTTCGTTTGGTAAATTCCCCATTTTCCCAATTCTAATAATTAATTTTCCAAAAATACGTATATCTACGTATAGATTTACACAATCAAAATAAGTATCTTTGTGTTGAAATTCTCTTTTAAAGGCAAAATTATGGTTACTTTTCTTTTACGCACTGTTCTATTAATAGGTATGTTTTGTGTTGTGTCAACAACTGTATTTGCACAAAATAATGTTGGTATTGGGACAACAACTCCACATGCTTCTTCTATATTGGAGTTAAATTCTACAAGCTTAGGATTTTTACTTCCAAGAATGACAGCTGCTCAAAAAACTGCAATTGCATCGCCTTCAACTGGATTAATGATTTTCCAAACTGATGCACCATCTGGACCACAATTTTATGATGGAACTGTTTGGCGTCAAATTAGTTTCTCAACACCGAGCATTATTAAATCGGTTGTCAATCAAGATATTACCTCTATCCCAGCAAATTCTGTAGCTACTATTACATTTACCGTTACTGGTGCAGTGACAACAGCAAGTGCTATTGTTTCCCCTGGTTCAGGATTTGCAGATGGATTGATTATACAATATGCACGAGTTTCAGCGACTAATACAGTCGAAATTAAAGTAGCAAATATCACTGCAGGTGCTATCGATCCTCCAGCGATGGATTTTTTAATATCAGTTATTAACTAATTTCTCCTCGCTACTCTCAATTTTTTGAAAAAACAAGGCTTTGATACTATGAGTTCGTTTTGTACCAAATTTCTCTATTTCGTAATACTTTCAACCGTTGTACTATTCAACCCTTTGGTTAGTACTGGTCAAGTACTTACAGTTAAGGGATCTTCAACGATTTCCGTTAAGCAAAACGCTACTCTTTTTGTCAATGGTTCTATCCTTATAGAAAATAATGCATCGATTATAGATTCTAATGGAACTATACGTTTTACTGGAGATTTCACGAATAACGGTACTTTTACGGGAGTTTTAGATTCGTTAGTTTCTGTTGGAACAGCAAATCAAGTTATCTCCGGTAGTGGAACTACAAATACCTCCAATCTCATATCGCTAACTTCTGCAGCATTTCGATTAACTATTGATAAGAACATAACAGTTGATTCAAATCTCGTTGCTAAATCTGGTTCAATAGTTTACGAAAATGCAACAGCTAATCGTATTATTACTCTTAATGGTTCTCTTACAGTCGATGCTGGAGCTACCTTTGGAACACAAACCGGAACTGTTAGAAATCACCGATTAGATGTTAGAAGAAATATAACTAATAATGGAACAATAAACACGAATAATGTATCCTTGGCAACTATCCGATTTTTCGGTAATGGAACAAGCATTTATTCAGGTTCTACAATTACAAATACTCTGTCATTAATTGAAATTCGAAAAGCAACAATTAATGATTCTGTGCTCTTTACTTTTGGAGGAATTACTTCTCCAGTTTCAGGTTTTTTATCTTTAGATACTGGAACTGTTGCATTTAACGGTACATTCACTCTTTCTAACCAAGTTTTTTTAACAGCAGGATATACTATTCCAGCAACTGCTGGTTTGGTGCTAAACAATCCAAATGTTACAATACTTGGACAAAATGGAACACCTACATTAGCTGGACGTTTGAATATCCAACAAGGTAATTTGAATGTCGGTACTGGAAGTAACCAAAATCATTTTGAATATGAAAATAATGCAGTTTTCAACCAATCCGGTGGAACTGTCAATATAATAGGTAGATTTTCACGTGGAAGTTCTTCTGCGAACACAATCAACTTTACACAAACTGGTGGTAATTTTTCTGTTGGTACTGGAGTAGTCAGTTCATCAACAACAAAACCATTATTTGATGTCGGAGCAACTGGTTCTACGTTCAATCGCTCTGGCGGTGTAATTATATTACAAAGAAGTTCTGATGCAACACCTGCAAATGGAGGAGACTTTTTTGTTCAAGCCTCATCAGGTACTATAACTGCTGCTGCTGAAGTAAGAGTAACTGCAGCTGTAGCTTCTCAAACTGTAAGACTACGATCGTCTTTGCCATTAGGATCATTGTTCGTTTCAAATGTTCAAAACCCTACAGTCCAATTATTAAGTGCAACGAATGTACTTTCAAATGTTACATTTGACGGTATTAACTCTGGTTCACTTTCTTTGAATGGACAAAAATTACGTTTACAAGGTAATTGGGTGAACAATAGAGCAACAAATGTAATTACAACTGTTGGAACTGTAGAATTTAATGGAACAACTGCTCAACAATTAGGTGGTACATTTGCTACAACATTTGATACCCTTCATATTAATAACGCAACGGGCGTTACTCAAGCCAATCCAACGACTATCAATGCTTGGTTAGTACTTCAAGCAGGTAGATTTACAATGAGTACGCACAATATAATTTTGGGTACGAACGCTTTTGTGTATTCAGATTTTGCTGGTAATCAAAACTTTGCAAATGACAACTTCTTATTAAATAGTGTTGGACTTACAGGTGGTTTAGTAGTTCGTCAATTTACAGCGGGTGTTATACCAGTTACAACTTTCTTAAATATACCTGTTGGAACTTCTGCAGGTGCAACGCCAATTGAAGTTCGATTACTACAAAACAAAATCACTTTTGGTGCAAATGCAGAATTACGTTTTAGACCAATTGCTTCAGTCCATCCACAAACCGAAGTTTCGAATCTTTCCTTGACAAAATACTGGCAATTAACAACACAAAATACTACTGTCGATATTCAAGGTGCGACTGTACGTTTGCGTTATTTGCAGTCAGAAGTTCAAGGGAATGAAAATATTTATAATGTTTTGCATTATGATGGATCTACTTGGAGAGTAGCACCTGGGGCATCTTCCGTTGTTTACGCAGATTCTAATTTAGCTGAATCTGAGTTAGTATCTTTTCTTGATGGAGATTGGACTGCTGGTGAAGAAGGTGCTGTTAGAGCTATATATTATAGTATTGCTAATGGAAATTATTCCGATGCAACGACTTGGTCAAAAGTAAGTTATACTGGACCAGTTTCTCCAACTGCTCCAAATAAAAATACTGATAGAGTTCGCATTGGAAATAATAGAATTGTAACATTAACGGCAAATACACCAAATACAGTTCTTACAAGAGCTAATGCAATTATCGTTGATACTAATGGGACTTTAAGAACTGAAAATTTTGTAGTTTTTTCTGATACATTACGAATGAATGCTGGTGGACGTTTGTTCATCGGTTCTGTAGACGGTATTTCATTGAGTGGTGCTACAGGTAGCGTCCAATCTATAGTTAGAGAATATAATCAAAACGCTATATATGGATTTTCCGGTAATCTAAATCAAGTAACAGGACCTGGGTTTCCTTTGGTTGTTAGTGGTTTAGTTATTTCTAAAACTGGAGGAGTAGTCACTCAATCGAATAATATTTCGATTAGAGACTCTTTAGTAATTAATAGTGGAACAATTTCTACTAACAACTTTACTATTGATGGAGAAAATCCTGGTAGAACCCTCATTATGCGTGGTGGTTCTTTTAGAATTTTCAACGCATTTCCATTGAATTATACTCCTCCGACATTTACTGCTGGAGAAATAATTTTTGATGGGACTGGTTCAACAGTAATGCCATCTGACCAAGTAAATGGTCCAGTTCCAGCTGTTTTACAGTATAATGATGTCACCTTTGTTGGCAACAGACAATATTCTACAATGGAATTCTCACCAATTGGAAAAATTAACATTGGTGGTAACTTCAATATTACTGGAATTACTTTCACAAACTTTCCTTTAGAACGTTTTAATACAGCTGGTACCACGTTTAACTTTAATGGTTCTGGCAATCAAAATATTCCTCGAAATTGTGGTACTAATCAATCATGGGCACGATTCAATTACTTCAATTTAGAGATTTCTGGCTCTGGAACAAAATCTTTCATTGATGCAAATCCAATTATTAATAATAATGTAATTCTTACTTCAGCGAATTTAGCACTAAATGGATTTAATCCTACAGTTCGAGGTAATTGGTCTAATACTGCAGGAAATTTCACTCCTGGTACTAATATAGTGACTTTTGAAGTTGTAAATGCTTCAACAGTAAGAACAGCACAAACACGTGGAGTTCCATTCTTTGATGTTGTTATTGCTGGATTAGGTGAATTACAACACACCGATAATATGGTCATCAACGATGATCTAACTATCAATACTAATGCAATATTTGCTTCGGAAGCTGTTGGTGGTGATACTGTCTTTTTACGAAAAAATTTGATTTATAATGGTACGTTCATTCCAAGATCTGGTACCTTTGTTTTCGATTCATCAATAGCAAAAACTATCACTACAAGTGGAACTGTTCCATTCAACAACTTAGTAATGAATACCTCGAATGTTGTTACATTAGGAGCGTCCGCAAATAGTGCTATTTCAGTTGGAAATAGATTAGAATTTATTAACGGAAGAATCAATACCCGCGGTGCAGCAACTCGTTTTGTTGCAGTTCTTGGTTCAATGGTTCGCTCAGGAACTGGACACGTTGACGGTGATTTGAGATTCCAAATTCCTACTGGTGCTGGTACGTATGTGTATCCAATTGGTAATGGAACAAATTATACTCCAGCGACTGTGACGATAACTGGAATAGGTGGTGTTGCGGGATTGTATGAAATTATCAGCAATACCAGAACAATCTCTATGACAGGCAGTACTCTCAATACAGCACAAAATGTTGAAAGACAATGGGATGTATTTGTACCTGCTGGAAGTAATTTTGATTTACAATCCCGTACTGCAAATTTAACCTTTGAATTCTTAAACCCAGCAGATATTCGTGGCGGTGCTAATCCTTCTCAATTTGAAACACGAAGAAATACTGGAGGTACTTGGTTCTTAACAAATACAGGAACAAGAACTTCAACAACAACACAATCAACTGGGTATACAAACACAGTATTTAATGCCACTTCTTCTTATGTTGTTGGACCTCCTGGAACATTAGCTTTCTATAGTATTGCTGATGGTAATTTCAATGCAGCCTCTACTTGGTCTACTGAAGGATATGGTGGAGCAGTATCATCAATAGCTCCTTCTGGAACTGCAAAAGTATATATTGGCGATGGTAAAACAGTTACAATGACTGCTAACTATGCTACTACTGCTGCTACAGACACTGTATTTGTTGAAGCAGCTGGACCGTCTGGCTTAGGAGGATTGTTACGAACGCAAACGTTCTTGTTAACTGGTACCGGTGTGTTTTCACTAAATTCCGGTGGGCGTTTAGATGTTGGCAATACTGCTGGTATTACTACAAGTGGTGCTACCGGTGCGATTCAAACGACTACAAGAAATTATAATCCAGGCACCCATAATAATGGTAATTTTATTTTCTCTGGAACTGCATCTCAAGTAACTGGTAATGGTTTACCAGCGACAATGAGAACGTTCACTGCGAATAATTCGAATACAATTACCTTAACTTCTGCAGTAACCACTACTGATTCATTCCATATAGCTCAAGGAACATTAGCTTTAGGAGGAAACAATGTGACTGTTGGCGGAAATTGGAGAAATTCTGGAACTTTTACAGAAGCAACACAAACTCTTATACTTAATGGTTCTGGAAATCAAAATTTCTTTAACCTTTCTGACACAACGTTTAATAACATTACTATATCAAAAACTTCAGGTATAGTCAATGTAACTGGATCTTTGGGGGTATCTGTTGCTGGAACGCTTTTGTTTGCTGCAGGAAATAACGGTATTATCAACACAAAAAATATCAATCGACCTTTATTTGCTGGAACTGTCACCAGAACAGGGAACGGACATATTCATGGAGAATTACAAAAACAAATTGCAACTGGTGCATCAACAACTGCTTTTGAAGTAGGTGGTCCAACTTCATTACAATACACTCCAGCAAGTATCGCCATAACTGGTGCAGGTGGAACTGCTGGACGATTAGGTGTATTCTCATTAGACTCAAATCAATCAACCTATTCAGCAGATTTAACACACAATTTAGATACAACCAGAAATATCCGTCGTTACTGGAGAGTGCTTCCTCGAACATCATTTGCAATTGGAGGAAGAACATACGGATTAACAGTGACTTTTTTGAACCCAGATGATATTCGTGGTGGAGCAAATACTGCTAATTTTGTAACAAAAAGATGGTTCTCCGGAACATGGAATAATACAACAACTGGTACAAGAACTTCAACAACAACCCAATCTACTGGGAACACACTTTTTGGTGAATTTATGGTGGGAGAATCTGCACCTTACGCTCGAATATTTTATACTCGTCAAAATGGTGCTTGGTCGAATCCATCTACTTGGTCAGAAATCAACTACGGTGCTGCTGCATCTACTGCTTTCCCAAGATTATCAACTGATATTGTTTATATAGGTAACGGTAATTCAATTACATTAGATAGTAACAGAACATTACAAAGTGTAACCGTTGAATCAGTTTCTGGTCAAGGTACTCTCACTTTCGGTTCAAACATACTTAGCGGAAATCAATTTGTATTGAATAGTGGTGGTAAAATTGTTATTGGCTCAACTGCTGGTATTACTACTTCTGGGGCGACTGGAAATGTCCAAACTACAATTCGTTCTTACAATCCATTCTCTCACAATGCTGGTAAATTTGAATATACTGGTACAGCGGCTCAAGCTACAGGTAATGGTTTACCTTCTACAGTTACTTCTTTGGAGTTTAGTAATACTAATACTGTAACATTAGGTTCCTCTGTAACAGTTTCAGATTCATTAATTATTAAAAATGGAACTGTAGCAGCTGGTGCTAACACTATAACGTTGAATGGGCAGTGGGTGAATAATTCATCGAATACTGCTTTTACTTCTGGTACTTCTACTGTTGTATTCGGTGATAGTTTGAATCAGAATATTGCTGGAAATTTCAATACTACCTTCAACAATTTTACCATTAACAAAACTGCAAATAATGTTACATTACAAAGAAATATCCAAATCAATGGTGTATTGAATTTTAATTCAAATACATTTTTGATTCAAAATAATAGAGATATTACCTTTGGTTCAACATCATCAGTAATTGGAACTCCATCAATCGATAAAAAGATTGTTGTTTCAGGTTTAACGTCTGAAGGAACAATTACTAAACAATATCCAAATGGAACATCAACTCAAAACTTTGTTTTCCCAATAGGAACTACCTCGACATACTTACCGATTACGCTCAACCTCACAGCAACCTATGCTACTGGTTCTGCATCTGTGAAAATGATTTCAGCTCAACATCCTTCAATTTTATTAAGTAATTCATTATCACGATATTGGACTGTTACCTCTACAGGTATTTCTACAATAACTGCATCATCTTTACAATTTCCATATTTATTATCAGATGTTAATGGAATTCAATCTCAGTACATCCCTGCAAGAAATACTGCAGGAGTATGGGATATCAATGTAGGTACATCTCGTTCGGCAAATCCAAGTCCAGTTTCGGTAACGAATGAATTGAACCAAATCAATGGTGATTGGACTGCTGGATTAGGCAGTGTATTTGTCGCAGGGAGAGTTTTCTATTCTATTAACTCTGGTACTTGGACTACTCCTACTGTATGGTCAAACATTTCCCATTCTGGTGCTCCAACAGCATATCCACCGGCTTCTTTTAGTGACTTTGATACTGTATATGTATCCTCAGCGCATACTATTGCATTTAATACGGCAACTGGTTCAAGAACAACTATCGATACTTTATCTCTGGCTGGGAATTTCAATTTTACTCGCGGTACAAACAAAACATTACTTGTTAGAAATGGAGTTCATATTCGTTCTACTGGTACTATCAACGAAACTGGAGCCGGAAATAGAAATGACAGCTTGATCCTATTTAGTAACATTCGTAACGATAATACAACTACTGATGCAGTTGATTTACGTCAAGATGCTGCTCGTGTTACGAATCTTGTGTTTACAGGTACTGAAAATTCAGTAATTAGTGGTGTTGGAAATTGGAGATTAGCGTCTGTAAACTTCAATAAAACAAATAGATTAGATACAGTAGTTAATACCTCAAACACTTTTAGTGCTGCTTTGACTGCAAGAGTACTAGTTGAAGATTTGTTTGCTCTCCAAGGAGGTATTTACAGAAAAACAAATTCTCGTGGTGATACTTTGTGTCGACAAGGTGGCACTTTGGTATTTACTATGGGACCAAATTCTGGTATTCATCTTCAAAATGGAACTATTGACTTTTTAGATAATCTCCATACGGGTATAAGCAATTCCATTAGAATCGAAACAGGAAATCTTAGAGTTGGTGGTAACCAAAATAACAGAAACTTTTTATACCAGGATGAGCTTGACTTTGTTGTTACTGGTGGAGAAATGAATGTACGTTCAGCTTTTGATGCTTTTGACAATAACGCTAGAATATATTTTAATTTATCTGGTTCTGGTGTTGTTCGATGTGTCATTGGTACAAATGCTACTAATCCACCATACAGAATTGGTTTTGGTATTGGACACCCATTCTCAACTTACACTCAATCTGGTGGAACAGTAGTTATTTCGAATATTTCGATCAATAGAGATTATACTGTTAGTGCAAATACAGTCAATGTTACTGGTGGTACACTTCAAATTGGTGAAGTTGGTGTTCCTTTCAACTATGGAAGTACCGGTGTTATTGCTTTAACTAACCAGCGTGAATCTATTTATAATCTTCGTGTTCGCCAAACAGTTGGAGCAACTGGAGAAGCTGATATGCGTTGTGTCATCGTTGAAAGTGGTACAAATGGCCTAACTGTTATTAATGATGTTATAATTGATACACTAGGTTGTTTAGATTTGAATACAAACTCGATAGCCTTCGGTGGAAACTTTATTAATCGAGGTCGTTTTACTCCTGATGGATTCTTTTGGAATAATGGAGCTGGACCTAGAAAACTAATTTTCAATGGTACGGGTGACCAATTATATCGAAACGAAAGAACACAAGCTACTACACCAAATAATTCGGTTAGACAAAATGAAGCGATGTTTGATTTTGTCTTAAACAAACCATCTGGGAATGTAATTATTGACAATACTCCAAATTCAGATGTAGTTGTACGAAATTCACTTATTTTTGAACCAACGAATAGAGCAAGACTTATTGGAAGAACTAACAATAAAAACACTATAGTTATTCCTCAAGCTGCTGGAGATATTGGAGATGTTCAACGAATTGGTGTTGGACACGTCGACGGTCTTCTTCGTCAAAACATCGGAACCAATGCACAAATACATACCTTCCATATAGGTTCAGATACTTTCTACACTCCAGCTACTCTTGATATAAAAGGAACTGGTGGTACTTTAGGTTTTGTAAATGCTACTGCTTTTGGTGTTAATCATCCTAATTTAAATTCAAATGGAATTAGAATTGACACTTCAAGAAATATCAGAAGATATTGGTCTATAAATCCAGGTGGTACTTTTGCTTTAGGTACTAGAACGTTTGATTTGAATTTACAATTCTATAACCCTGAAGATATACGTAATGGAGCTGCACCGCTAGCTTTTAGAATGTCTCGTGTTAATGTAACTCCACCTTGGTCTTCTTTAACTGTGGGTGCTAGGACAACTACTACAAATCAATCAATAAATAATACTATATTTGGTGACTTTGTTATCTCTATTCAAGGTCTCATTCAATATTTCTCACGTACTAATGGTCCTTGGTCATCACCATCTTCTTGGTCTTTAGTTGGATATGGTGGGCCACCTGCACCAGACTTTCCTCGTACTTTATTAGATGAAGCATTAATTGGAAATGGAAATACTATTACTATTACTGACAGCGCCCATACAGTTGGTGGTGTAAAAGTAGAAAAAAGTGGAACTGGGTTATTTGGAACACTTTTAACGAATGATTACTTTATAAATGGTTTGGATTTCGAAATGTCAGATAGTACTACTATTGGAACAAGACATCCAAATGGTTTCCGTGCATTAGGTCAAAATACTGGTGGTATCAGAACAACTGTTACAAGAAAATATGCTTTTGCCAATTATCTTTTTGATGGTGCATCAACCCAAACAACAGGAAATGGATTACCGGATACAGTGCTGTCTATTACTAACAATAATACCGGTGTAGTCGGAACAAACTCACTACAATTATCTAAATCAGTTACTGTTACGGATAATTTGAACTTAAAACGTGGATATTTTGAACCAGGAAACTTCACTATAGGAATCGGCAAGGACTTACTTATCGATACCTTAGCAGGTTTCACTGGTGGAAACAGTACTGTTATTCTCACAGGTCCAGGTAATCAAAATATCATCAATAATAGTACAATTGATACGCTTGATTTTAATAATCTTGTTTTAAAGAATCCTGACTCGGTTATTACTATTACTGGTTCTTCTCCAATTGGAGTTGTTTTAGTCGATTCATTGGTATTTGATCCCACGAATACTGCCTATATCGATGTTAGAACCAATAATAAAAAATTGAGAGTCTCCACTGGTGGAGCAGTAGTAAAAGTTGGTTCTGGTCACGTTGATGGCGAATTGTGTAAACCAGCAAGTGCTACTTCTCAAGTCATTACTTTTGAAGTTGGTTTAGGTTCTGTTTATTCTCCTATGCTACTAACAACTGACAACACTGCTGGGAATGGTACCGCTGGTTATTTATGTGGCGGAGTTTTTGGACCAGTTCCTAATGAACCATTTGTAGGTAATAGATTAGACTCAACGAAAAAGATAAACCAATACTGGAAAATTGATCCTATTGATGGATATACACAAGGCTTAAGAACTTCTAATGTTGAATTCCAATTCCCTCCTGCATTCTTGAGTGGACTGAATCTTTCAAAAACAGTTATTAGAAGAAGAAGTATTCCTACAGAAGTTCCTCTATGGTCAGAAAGAACAGCTTTAGACTTCAATGTTGGCACTGCTACAGTAGACTTAAACCTACCTACAGCCTCTTGGTGGCCAGGACTTGGTGAATTCTATATTGGTGAGAAAATCGCTCGAGTCTTCTATAGTCGCTCTACTGGATTATGGCAAGATAGTTCAACTTGGTCATTCTTCGGTCATCCTGGAATTTCTGTTCCTAATGGCGAATTCCCTAATTTTGATTGGAATTCAGGTGTTCTTGAAACTGAAAAGAATGATTCCGTTATAATTGGAGCTAATCACACAATTACTCTTGGAAATAATATTCAACCTGAATTAGCAAAACTTCAAGTAGATTCTACTGGTAAGCTCATTGTTCAAAATGGTTCGTTTGTTTCTCAAAGTTCTACTGTTGGTGCTCAAAGCTATTTCATACTTCGTAATGGTGCATGGCTAACAAATAATACTGCGTTAGGAATTGAAGCAGGCTTAAATGGTCTCATTCGAGTTATAGATTCAAATAGAACTTTTGAACCAAGAGCAAATTATGAATTTGCGGGTTCTGTACCTTCACAAACTCTCGGTGGTGCATTCCCTTTAGCCATTGCACAACTATTGATAAATAAAGATACTTGTGGACATACAGTCTCTATTAACCGAAGTGGAATTGTTGCAAGCAATAAAGTTGAAGTATATAGAGGTATTTTGGCTTTATCAAGTACAGATGCCGCATCAAATCCTGCAAACCAAACATTTACAATGAATGGTGCCTTAGAAATTGAAAATTGCGGTATCTTTACTGCATCAACTTCTGGCCCTGGACCTCGTAACCATACTGTGAACTTTAATGGTGATTCGATTGTCAATAACGGTCAATTCTTAATGTTGCCAAATTTAACAAACGTTACATATCGTTCTCAATTAGTATTCGGTACTCCAAATAATCAATTTATTAGTGGTACAGGTTTGCAACAGTTTAATTCTGTAGTGTTGAATAAAACTACTCCTACTTCTACTGTGAATAATGCTGTAAGAACATTTATCTCAAATGTAACCTCAGGAAATGCGATAACCTATACGAATGGAACATTTAATCAAACAAATGATACATTAATCTTCGATAGAGGATTAACAAATGCATTTGATCAAACCGTCACTCAAAACGGTCAACTTCAAGCCACTGGAAATGGTAACATTATTGTTGGAGTTGGTGGAACAGGTGGTTCGTTAATTGCTGACGGTGGTCGTGTGTATATGAATACGAACGGTTCCATTACTGTTGGAAGCTCATGTGATGATAACTTCTTGTATACATCTACGGCTAATAATAGATTAGAACTTGAGAAAGGTTTGATGACTATCGCAGGTCGTATTTCTAATATTACTACTGGTGATTTGCAATTCAAACAAGATTCATCGACGTTAGTAGTTGGTGGTGTATGTCATACTTCTACAACAAAAGGTGTATTTGATTTGACAGCTGGTTCAACCTATACTACTACAGGTGGTTCAATCATATTGCGTAATAGAACCTCTACTCCAGGTAGCACCGTTGCAGACTTTATTATGCTTGCAAATCCTGCAAATATCAATGTTACTGGTGGTACTATAAACTTTGGTGATGCTTCAACACCTGCGAATACAGTTTTTGACTACAATGTAAGTGGTGGTTCTGTTGCACAACAAGCTTTCTGGAACGTTGCAATTGCACCTTCGCAACAATTGAGACCTTTTGATAGTAATCAAAACCTACGTTTACAAGGCAATTTGTTATTAGATGGTAAATTTAACAACATCGTTCTAAGAAATGGTTCAACTGCTTCAAATGCAGCGATTACTTTCCAAGGTGATAATAGCTCAAACCAAAATATTACTGGTTCAGATTCTATTATTACTCAACAGATGATAATGAACCGTCAAGGTGTTGGTACAGAAGGAAAAGTATACTTCTACAATACGTCAGATGTTGTTATTCTTGATTTCTTAGACTTACAAGAGGGTACCAATCCAAATAGACAAGTTATAGCTTTGGGTCAAAATGTGGATATGTTAATTAGAAATTGTACTACTGGTTCTACTGGTGCAATTAGAGATGCAATTTATGGAGCATATCCAATTGCAACATCTTCAATACTTAGAGCTATACAAACAAGCCCGACTTCAGGAAGCCTATTCTTGTGTTATGCTAATGGTGCATCAGGAACTTATACATTCCCAATATCAGATTCACTTTACTATATGCCAGTTCAAGTTACCCGAAGTTTAAAAGCTGGTGGTGTTGATGGGTTATTAGGTTTAAGAGTTTCTGAAGGTCAAGGTACTAACCAAGAACATTTGTATATTCCTCCTACAGTACAAAATTATATGAAACGATACTTTAGCGTTTCAGTAGCAGAAGGTTTAGATTCTCGAGGTAGATTTGAATTTAATTATCCAGAGGGTGAATTTGTTGGTGCTGAGACTTCTGCGAATTCAATTTCGCGATGGAGAGCTCCATTCGAAGGACCTCCTGGTTCTTGGTTGAAATACGGTCCTGGTGACGGAAGTTTCATACAAACTACCGATAATAGATTTACTACTAAAGATTCTGCTTCTTCCTTTGGAGATGATTTGAATAACCTTTGGGGTGATTGGGTAATTGGTAACTTTAATAGATTATTCTTCAGTCGTCAAACAGGTCCGTGGGAAGATCCTAATACTTGGACATTTAGCCCAACCCATAGTGGTCCTATCGTAGGTGCGGGTCAATTCCCGAATGATCCAACAGATTCTGTAGTCGTTGGTGGTGGTACAAATGGTGTAAATAATCATATTGTTACTATGAATGATTCAACGAGTGTAAGTGGTGTATTGGTTGGAACAAATTCGACTAACACCGGTACTTTAAATACACGTTCGTTTGTTATAAAAGGAAATAGCTTCGAAGTACGTGATAACTCTACTTTGGGTATTGGCTCGAGTGTTGGTATAAATACTATTGGCTTGCCAATTGGAAATATCCAAACTACGGGTGTTCGTATTTTCTCTAAATTAGCTAACTACGATTATACAGGAAATACAAATCAACAATTTGGTAATGCACTTCCTGACTCTGTACGTGGATTGTACATAACAAATGTTGGTCCTTTTGGAAATAATACAGTAACATCCAGTGTAAATACAATTGTTAGAGATTCTCTTTCAATTCGTAAGGGTAGATTGAATCTATTAACATTTACCTCAAATGCGTACGGTTCATCAGCAGGATTTTCGATTCTCGATTCCGCATACTTACGTATTGAAGGTACTAACAATATGAATACTGCACTTTCTGGTTTTGGTACTTATTTCTTAGGGTTAGAAAGTTATGTTGAGTTCTTTGGAACAAATCAAACAATTAGTCCTGCTCCAAATTTAGGTGTAGGATATGGAAATGTGGTAACGTCTCAGTCTGGAACAAAACAAGTAACAGCTCCAGTATTGATACGTAGAAATCTTGTGAATGAAAACGGTTCATTCTTGAAAGTTCAACCAGGAGTTGAAGCATTAACTATCGAGGGTAGCATTATCAATAGTGCTCCTGTCGATAACGAAGGTACTATTGAAATCGGATTATAAAAATAAATTAAATTATATTATACTTACATTATTAAAGGGAATTCTCTTATGAGATTCAAATTAACAACTAAAGGAATAATGCTAGCTGCTGCAGTAGTTGGTTCATTATTCTGCTCTGAGCTTCTTGCTCAAAACTTTACGAACAACACTCCCGGCACGTATGCTGGTGGACCGAATAGCTTGATTCGTATGCGTGGTGCAAATTCAATTTTTGACGGTACAGCTCCATTAGGGGCAAGTGCTGCTACAAGAATTGCTGGTACTGTTGAATGGTCTCGTGCAACTGCACAGAATGTTCAACCTCGTTGGTATGTGAATTTACGTACTGAACTTGCGGGTGTAAAAACATATTCTGCAGGTACAACCTACATTTCGGGTGTTTACACAACTAATGGTGGTAACAGAAATTATACTACTAACTCTACTACTGTTGAGTATGATGCTACAACTGGTACTCAGTTAGTTGCTGCAGAAAACACAACGAATGGTGGTGGTTACTACAACTTGAACCTTGCTGCTGCTGGTTTGAAAGAAACTGTAACTGGTGTAACTGTTGTTACAAATGCTTTTAATCACGCTGGTGGAAACTTTGCAAACGTTTTAGGTTCTACATTGAACTTAGGAACTGCTGCCGGTACTTCTGCATCAGCAATTTCTAATGCTGGTACGTTCAATCTTGGTGGTGGATCTGGGTCTTTGACTTCTACATCTACTTTCAACAACACTGGTACTTTTAATGCAGGTACTGCTGCTGGTGCATTCTTCAGTATTACTGGTAACTTCACAAACAACTCTTCTGGAGCTGGTGGAGGTGTTTATGGTAATTCTGGTCCAATGATTTTCAATGCTGACTTTACAAACACTGATGGTGCTTTGGAATTAGACAACGCTGACTCTATGGCTGTTGCTGGTGCATTTACACGTGCTGCTGGTACATTAACATTTACTTCAGGTTCTCGTTTCGGTTATATCGGTGCTGCTCAAACATTACTTGGTAATGACCCAGCTTTCTTTGCACGTTATGGTAATCTTTCTTTATCTGGCGGTGCAAAAACTGCAGGTGGTAACATCAACGTTTCTGGTATGTACTTACAAGTTGGAAGCGAAACTGACATGGCATCTGGCTCAAATGATTTCATTCTTTCAATGGATACTAATGCATCAAATGCATTCTATTTAGCTAACAATGAAGTTCGTGGTAAATTCAGAAGAACTGCTTTCTTGACTAACAATGAATACAGATTCAATAATGCTGAAACAAAAATCATTTATGATAATGTTGCTTCATTAACTAACCATCAATTAGACGTACGTCAAGCAACTGCTCCTCAAAATGCGGCTGCTATCAACTTCGACGCTGCTGAAGATGTTAACCGTCGTGTTTATTCTTCATTCGCTGGAACTGGTACTATCCGTTCATTAAGAGTTGCATACGAAACTGCTGATATTGCTCCATTGATTGTACAAGCAAATCTACGTTTTGCTGAAATTTACAGCAACACAAATGCTGACCAAAAATTAGTTATCATCGGTGAACAACCTGTTGTAACACCTTCTGGAGCTAACTTCGGACACGTTACAATGTCAACATCTGGTTCTAATAGAATTTCTTTGATTGCTGGTACAGGTGGTGGAACATTAGCTGAAATGACTAATAACTCTGACATCTTAATGACTTCTGCACCAAACGTAATTATTTCTGTTATCAATGGTCGTTGGTCAAATCCTGCTACTTGGGATATCGGTATCGTTCCAACTGCTCTTGATGATGCGGAAGTTCAAACTGTCGTTTGGACTGGTATCGATCAAGCTGTCTTCGGTGGTGCTGCTTGGCCAAATGATGAGATTAACGGTTCAACAGCAGGTGATGCTGGTGCTGCTGCAAACTCTATTTCTATCGTGAACAATGCAAACAACCCTGCATTACCTTCTGCGTTAGTAATTGGTAACCAAGATCCTGATATGTTCCCTACTGGTACTACTGAACGTTCTTTCAGATCAAGACTTTCTGGTGGAACTGGTCCTAACGGTGCTTCAGTTCGCGTGTTGACTACAACTGCAAACTCTGGTGACGGTGAAGGTACTTCAGCTACTGGTTTATTCGGTCTTTGGATTCGTGGTAAAAGCGGTGCATTGCTAACACCTTCATTCGGTGCTGGTACATTAATCAATGCTGGTTCAATCACCAACAATGGTGTTCTTGAAATCGGTGAGTAATCTCTTTCTTTCAGTCATTGGCGGTGTCTGTTTTGGACACCGCCAAAAGACTGGGTTTTAATTTCAAACAAAGGTACTTTTATGAAACAACATTCTTTTTCATTAAGCAAAACAACCAAAGAGCTTTTGGTTCTGTTGTTTGTATCGCTATCGTGTATGGTAGTGGATAGTACTCCTTTGTTTGCTCAAGGTACAAACCTTGATAATACTGGTGCTAAAAATTTGACGAATTCTGGTACTATTCGTATCAAAAATGGTCAAGTTAAAGCTTTACCTGATTCTATCGGTGGTCGCGTTGAATTTAAAGCAAAAGTTGAAACTCAAACACAAAGAGTTCCAACAATTATATTTAATCAATTGGAAGTGTCAGGAAAGGCACAAAAATCCGTTGAAGCATTGCCAAATTCTTTAGGTCAAAATAATCCTCTTATTACAAGAGATTCGTTAGTAATTATTGATTCCACAACCTTCTCGGTTGACCAACAATATGTTTCTGCTCGTTCTTGGTTGAAAAATACAGCCAAAGCAATCGGTAGCAAATATATAATGATGGAAGGCACTGCCAAACAAACTGTTGAAGGGAATGGAGAATTTGATTTATTAGGTCTCAATAACTCTGAAGGTGCTGCTGTTGTCAATGGTGGTGGTTTCAAAGTTAAAAAAGAACTTCTTCTCAATGAAGGTGCATTACAAAATTCACAACAAAATAATCTCACAATTGGAGATTCTGCTACAATAATTAGAAATATTGGTTCGATTGAATCAGCTCCAATATTTGAAAAAACTGCGAATGTTCGCTATATTAATCAGAACCCACTTATCACTGGTGAAGAATTGCCAGTAGATACATTGGTACTACAAAAACTGTCAGTAGAAAATACTGGCTCGATAACGCTTAATCGTTCTGTAACAGTTAACGATTCGTTACGCTTACAATCGAATATTTTTACATACTTTGTACCTGATACTACAACGTATGTGTTAACATATACTTCGGAAAATCATCCACAATTTACTACGCAAGATGCAGAGGTTGCTGGATCGATGAAACGAACTAAATTGACTGACTCTACCGTATTCAACAATAGATATACGTATATTATCTTCGAAAATCCTGCGGAACGATTGAAATTTGCTTCGATGAAAATTACTTCGAAACCAAATCAATTTCATATCTTTCCATTAGGTGATCAAAAAATCAAAAGAACATTTGCAATTGAAGTTTTAGATGGTAGTAACCAAATTCTTTCCAATGCGATAACATACACTTTTGGGTATGGTTGGAAACATAGAATGGCTGACCCAATAATGAATGAAGATAATAATCTTAATCCGTTTGAATCATTACGACTTCAGAATTGGACAGGGAATATTTGGGGACCACTTCCAACGTCTGAAGTTCCAAAATTAGACCCATCTGGTTGGGGATATAGCGTTACACGCAATATGCAACAAACTGGATTTTTTGCTGTTGGTCTTGATATTGCGAAAGCGGCACAACTTGCAGTGAAATTCTATTTAGAAGGTCCATATAGAAATGGTTCTATGGCGTTAGATTTACGAGAAAACAATACTGTCCCAAAAAGACCACCCAATATTTATCCTTATAATCTCGACCCATTATATAGCGTAACGTTTGTAAATAATGTGCCAGATTCAGTTGTTGATTGGGTAGTTATTGAATTACGTAATGACAATGTAGCTCCTGACCCAGCAAAATCTATTTACAGAACTGGATTTTTACGCTATGATGGTAAGGTTGTTGATTTGAATGGTCAACCAATTGTGATTATCAATTTTGACGAAACACGTTATTTCGTTGCTGTTCACCATCGAAATCACTTGGCTGTTACAACTTCAAATTCATTCTTGTTGTTCCAACAAGGGGGTAACCAAACACAAATTCCAATTATCAATGTCGACCTTACGAATGGACAAGGGATATTTGGCGGAAATAGTTCATTAAAACCTATTGATAGAGATGAATTAACTGGTGCCTTGATATTCGGATTGTATTCCGGTGATGTTAATGGTGACAGATCAATCGATAAAGCTGATTTTGATTTAATATGGCAATCACATAACATTGAAGGATATTTCAATGTTGATACAGATTTAAATGGAATTTCCATTACCAAAGACTTCAACGTTTCTTGGAATAATAGATATAAAACTTCGTTAGTAAAACCATGATGAAATACTTTTTACCCTTAGTAAGTTTTATAGTTCTTTTGTTTGTTACTACAACAAACACCGTAACGTCGCAAACTATTGATACTGTTTCGTTAGTGAGAGTTTCAGATGTTTCTCAAGCAACGCCAAATTCTTTAGATTTCAATCTTGAGATAAGTCGTGTATCTGGTATTTGGTCGCATTTGGCGAATGGAACATTTCAATTGTCGTTAACTGGACCAAATGGAAATCTTATTCGTTTTCCAAACTCATCTATAACCTATTTAGATACTTCAGATTTACCTATTGAAGTCTATAATTCGAATGAATTAGTAAAATATACTCTTGCAACACAATCAATCACTGATTCTGTTAAAACAAGATTTAGTGTCGCTATTTTAGGACCGGATACATTTTCCAATACTGAGATGATTCCAATTCTAAATGCAGATAGTTCAAATTTCATTCTATTAGGTCGTTTTAGAATTACAACGGATACATTGATTCAAGGGTCAGATTTGACGTTCTATTTCCCAACAGACTATTATCAAGCAATTGCTTATAAGCGAATGAGTGATAGTTCTCTCTCCGGTGTAACATGGCACACAGAAAGTAATAATGTGCAAATGAAAGATGGCAGATCTATTTCTACTAAGTATATTGGTTCAAAATTAGATGATCAGGGAATGCAAATTATAAATTTCAAAGCTACCTACCTTGGTCAAAAGAAAGTTCGAATTTCTTGGGAATCTCTTTCGGAAGTATCTAATAAAGGATTCTTAGTCAAAAGAGAAATACGCCCATTTGGATTTTTAGATAATAGTAACAATGTACTCAAAGAATATTTAGGTGAATGTACTACGTGTAATTTTCCTGGTCAAACATTAACTAAAATATCTCAATTTGATGGATTAGGTACTTCAAAAACTGGAAGACTGTACTCTTATGATGAGACGGTTGATTATCGAGGTGAACAGTATGTGTATAGTCTGTTTTCACAAAATTTCCGTAATGATACTATTTTTCACGATACAACAGACTTGATTGTTCCAAATGCAATTATCTCCTATGCTCAAGCAAATCCAAACCCATTATCTTCATCAACAAATGTAGAATATTTTGTTGAGGATGATGTGTTGCTAACAGTGAAAGTGTTTGATAGCAAAGGTTCTGAAATTGAGACAATTATGGACAAGCAGCAAGTAAGCAGAGGAACATACAACTTTACGTACAATGCCTCAATACTATCTCAACAAGGATTTTATGGAATGTGGTTTGTTGCTAATCCAATAGATGACCCTGCCGTCGAACTATCTCGTGCTCTCATTAAACTTCAGGTATTACGTTAATGAAACTATCTACACTACCAACATTCGTATTATTGCTATCACTGTGGTTTGTAGGGCTAACTGTTAGTTTGCATTCTGCTGAAGTATCGGGTTCTGTAAGACTTGACAGTGAAGATTCAGTCTTTACCGATACTCCCATCTATATTGATACAACCAGATATATCTTGCCTGATGTTATTGAGCGAAATATGGGACGTGATTCCATGGGTTATGTTAATGAAAGAAATGACACGATTGTACAAGTTCGTCAGTTCGGTACTTGGTGGTATGGTATAACATTAGGTACAAGTTTTATTGCTAATTTTGGTTCATTAAATTTACCTCGTAAGGATGTTGCACCCTATGATTCTATCTATAGAGATGTTATCAATTTTAAAGGTGGCAATGGCTATGGTTGGTTTATTGGTCTCACAGGAGATTGGCAACGTCCGGGAAAACGTTGGGGTGGTAGTTTGAGTTTGATTTATGAAAACAGATCACTTTTTACAGATGCTACACCAATTAATATTCAAGATATTCGAGAGTTTCAAACAAGCTCTAACTTCCAATATTTAACGGTAATGCCTTCTGCCAGATACAACCTAGACATTCTTGAATTACCTCCAGGATTGTTTTTAATGGGTGGATTGTCTGCAGAAATTTTAGTAAGTTCCTTCTCTCAGTTTTTCCAAGTACAAGACAATACGTCTCAAATTGATATCCTTCGAAGAGTTTCTACAAATCCGCTTTCTCGTTTGACAATTCATGCAGGTGCAGGTTGGGATATTGTTGTTGCAGATAACATGCAAACCCAACGGTTCAAAATTAGTCCATATATAGTTGCGACTGTTGGTACTACTCAAGCTGGATTTATGGAATCATCATGGAATAATACCTTCCTCCGAGCTGGTGTTACCGTGAAAATTGGAGATGATGAAATATTAATGTCAAAACGATACCCATACGATCCATCTATTCAACGAACCATTGCTGTACTTAGTAAACTTTCTGATGATAAAATTGAATTTATAGGCGGAATCGTTTCAACGAATAAATTCCCCATTTTAGCTTCAGTTATTACAAGTGAAAATGAAATTAGAGGACGCACTTTAACTGGAAATTTGACTTATGGATTTGTTACGTATGAATCAGCACCTGCTGAACCGAAACGTGTACCTGTCGTTGTTGCTCAAAACGAGAACAAAAATACGTTAGATAATATTGGAACGGTCGTTCAACCTACCACTGGGCGTCCAGCTTCAGTAACTATCAATTTCACTCCGACAGGTTTAAACCCATCAAATACAGGAAATCTCAATAAAATCATTGAGTACATGAAAGCAAACCCTAACGCAAGAATAGCTATTGAGGGACATACAGACTCAGATTTTGAAGGAAATAAACAAACTGCCTCTACGACAAGAGCTCAAGCAGTTGCGAGGATATTTCTTAATCAGGGGATAGCTCTTAATAGAATTACAGTTGCAGGTCGTTCAGATACAAGACCAGCAAAACAACCTGCGACAGACAATTCGAACAATAGAGTTTCTGTTTTCTTCCGTTAATTTATAGAAATTATAGATTAATTCTTATATTTGTTTCAAGTACATAAAAATTTGAAAGAAATTTGTTCAATAATAAGGGCAAATTTTACATTCCATAACCAAAATATTACTGTGGTTCCACTATGGCTGATGAATCAACAAATACGATTTGTATCGTTGACGATAACGATTTATTACGAAAACTCTATAAAGTTATATTTAAGAAAAAAGGTTTTGCAACAGTCGAATTTGCTGCAGCAATTCCTGCAATAGAATGGTTGAAAGATAATCACCAAACCTTATACAGCGTTACTTGCGATATGATGCTTCCTGATAAAAATGGGAGAGAAGTATTAGAAGCAATTCGAAGCTTTCCCAATGGAGATAAATTGACCGTTATTGCTGTAACGAGTGTCACCCCAGAGAATCCTCAACAAAAATTTGTAGACGAACTTGGGTTCGATGGTTTTTTAGCAAAGCCGATTGATGCTAATACCTTTGTAGAGCAAGTGGTAGAGTTTACTGAAAATAAAAAGAAATCTTCCTAAAGTTCTTTGTTGATAAATCGTATACTTATTCAAAAAAACGTTCAATGAAAAAAATTACATTTGCTAAAACATATCCAGCATATCTAACCTTAGGGGTTCTTTTACTGCTTTCTATAGGTGCTTGGTGGTTTTTATCTAACAAAGTAGAAGCTGAAAGAAAAGTTGAATTCAATGCAGCTGTTAGTTCTGTGATGCAACGCCTTGATTTGGGCGTTCAGCAACAAGAAGAAGTAATGGTTTCGATGAAATCTCTTTACAAATCCTTAGTAGAGGTTGTAAAAGGGGTTTTTGAATTATATGGCTCTATCCCTGTTGAAACCAGACCATATATCCTCAGTATTTCCTACATTCCTGAAATTCAAGAATCGCAAAAAGAACAATTTATCCATAATACTCGTGGTGAATTGTTTTCGAATGAATTTGATTATAAATTAGATCAAACATATACAATTTTCCCAGAAGGATCAAGAGAATCCTATTTCCCAATTACGTTTATAGTACCATTATCCAAAAATGTGTATAAATGTGGTTATGATGTTTCTCAGGATAAAAATTTATATACTACTATTCAAAAGGCACTAAGCACAAAATCTATTTCAGCATCTGCAATCCATCAAGTGAGAAAAGATACTCTTGGATTTTATTTGGTGTTAAAAGTAGAAAACAAACCGTCTCCAGATGATTCTGAATACGATCCAAATAATCCATTTGCAAAAGTAAAACCAAAAACAAGAGTCATAGTTTTAGAAATTGACGCAAAAAATTTCTTTGAAACTGTACTTGGTTCAAAAGTAGCCTCCGATGATTTAGTGAGCTTTGAATTTTTAGATAAAGCCTCTGATGGTTCAATGAAAAGAATATTTACATCCAAAGGGTTCACAGAAGATGCAATGAAATCTTCGAATCTTCAGGATGTTAAAACATTACAATTAGCAAATAGATCATTAGAATTACACTTTTCTTCTAAACCAAATTTTGCTGCTGGATTTGCAAATGCAGTTCCATATATTGTCCTTTTTGGTGGTGGGTTTGCTTCGTTTTTATTCTTTGGATTTGTTTACTCAACAATCACTTCTCGTGCAAGAGCAGAGAATTTGGCAGAAGAAATGACAAGAAGCCAACGAAGAATTGTCGATTCATCAAAAGATATCATTGCATCATTAGAAATGAATGGTATATGGAAGAATATGAATCCAGCGTCTCAATTGCTTTTTGGTATGGAGCCTGATAAATTGGTTGGGCAGTCTATTTCTAAATTAATTGGTGAGCAGGATTCTACAGAGCTTTTGGCATTGTTGCAACAATCCAAAGATGAGCAAACACATACCAAATTGTATCATATAACTGGTGCAGACGGAGTAGCTCGTTGGATAAGTTTCCACTTTACTGTTTCAAAAATTGATGGTTTGTTCTTTGCGATAGGTCGTGATGTAACCATAGAAAAAGAAGCGGAAGATCAAATTATTCTTCGTTCAAAACAAATTCAATTGGCAGAACAATACGTTATCAAAGAAAGCCAAACCAAAACTGAATATATGATTCATTTGAGTGAAGATTTGAGAGATTCACTTTCTTCTACCATTGGTTTCTTGCAATTGATAGAAGCAGAAGCATACGAAACTGAATCGGAAAAAGATGAATTTCTAAAAACAACACTTGATTCTACTGAACAATTGTTGTCAATGATGACAGACATAAACGATGTTGCCTTTGAAAATAAAACATTTAAAATGGTAAAAGAATACGTTACTGTGAAAAATGTCATCGATGAAGCGTTAAAGATAGTAAAAGCGGATAATCCAGATTTGCCAAAAATTTCTGTGGAATATAACTCTAACGGAGAAGATAGAGTATTTGCAAACAAAGAAGTTTTTGTTGAATCAATTAAACATATCTTAGGTGCTATGTTTGAAACAGTTTCTGCTCCTTCGACAGTTCAGATAGAAGTTCAGCCAAATCCACATGAGAACGTAATGGAAGTTCAAATTATGACTCCTATAAATCCATTAGCTTCATCTCAGATTGGTGTTTTTAAAGCAAATCAGCGAAATATAGTAGAGTCAATGCACTTAGACCAAAATTCTATTGTGTTTAGATTAGCTATTGCACAAACACAAATTCAACGTATGAATGGTGGTGTGGTATATGAGTCTTTCGGTGAAAACGACCATAATTTAGCACAAATACATATTCCAATTTCTCAATTCGATTAATCATTGATACTAACCTATGGGTAAAAAAGAACATTGGGGCTCGAGAGTTGGTTTAGTATTGGCAATGGCTGGAAATGCAGTAGGTTTAGGAAATTTCCTACGATTTCCCATGCAAGCAGTTCAAAATGGGGGTGGTGCGTTCATCATCCCCTATTTAGTTTGTTTTTTACTCATGGGAATTCCACTCCTGTGGATTGAATGGTCTATTGGTCGGTATGGTGGAAGAAATGGTAATCACTCTACACCATTTATGTTTGAAAGCATCGGAAAAAGTAGATTTTGGAAATATATAGGTGCATTCGGTATTTTTACAAATATTGCAGTTGCGGCTTATTACTGCTACATCGAATCTTGGACATTATCCTACGCATATCACTCTTTGGCACAAACGTTCAGTGGTTTATCGCAAGCTCAAGTCGCTCAATTTTTTGGTAGTTATGTAGATGTATTTACATCAACAACTGGAATACCTTTTGAAGCCATAATCTTTTATATTCTTTGTTTAGTATTAAATGTATATATCTTATCTCGAGGGTTAGAAAAAGGGATTGAATTAACAGCAAAAATTGGAATGCCAATCCTCATTATTTTTGGTATCTTCCTCGCATTACGTGGTTGGACTTTAGGAACAAGTGGTGCAAGTGCAGGTTGTACAGATTGTGATGCGATGGCAGGGTTTAATTTCCTCTGGAATCCAGTTTACTCAAGTTTATACGACCCAAAAGTATGGGTTGCGGCTGCAGGTCAAATTTTCTTTACCTTGTCAATTGGTATGGGAACTATCCATAGTTACGCAGCTTATGTGCGTTCACACGATGATATTGCCCTGAGTTCAATGTCTGCAGGATGGATGAATGGTTTTGTAGAAGTTGTTTTGGGTGCAGCGATTATTATTCCAATTTCTGTTGGCTATTTGGGATTGGATTGGGTCAAGCAAAACGCAGGCTTTGCAATGGGCTTCCAAACAATGCCCTATTTGTTTTCTCAGTGGGGTGCTGCTCTTGGTACCATTGGTGGTTTCATGTGGTTTGGCTTACTCTTCTTTGCAGGAATTACCTCTTCGTTAGCAATGGGAACACCTTGGGTTGCATTTATGAAAGATGAATTCAAATGGTCACAATCAAAATCTTCATGGACGTTTGGACTTGTCGTGTTGATTATGGGAATACCAACGGTCATTTTTTTCAAAAATGGAGTTTTCGATGAATATGATTATTGGGCTGGAACTTTTTCATTGGTCATTTTTGCTTTTGCAGAAGTTATCCTTTTTGGTTGGGTTTTAGGAATAGAAAAAGGTTGGAAAGAAATTACAGATGGTGCAGCAATGAAAGTGCCAACTATCTATAAATTTATCATCAAATACATCACTCCATTTTTCCTTCTGTTTGTGTTCTTAGGAAACCTTATTACGCCCAAAGGAAACGATTGGTTGACTCAAACTTCCTTACTATTTAGTGGACAAGGTTGGGAATTTGATAAAAATGCTGTTGTAAAACAGTTGTTTCATATTGGTGAATCAATCATTTGGTTTCAAAATGGAGTACCAACATCAATGTTTTACATAGATGTTACGAGATTATTCCTAACATTGCTATTTGCATTTATTTGTTTGTTAATTTATATAGCAACTGTACGTAGAGCAAAATTACATCTTTCGGCTGAAGGAGTAACAAAATGACAACACAAGCATTAATTTTGGCGATTTGTGTGAATATAGTTTTCATCACTATTCCAGGATATTTCTTTTGGAAAATCTTAAAAACTCCACCAAAAGTAGATGATTCTGAAGATTAAGCGTTTTTAAACAAGCAATAAACAATTAAATATGGACTTCATTCGTTTGGAATCCATATTTTTTTTACAAATTGTAATGGAGAAACAAATGTCTTTATCTGTAGGCACTAAAGCCCCGAATTTTACCTTAAAAGATACAGAACTCAATAGCCGTTCTTTATCTGATTTTGCTGGAAAACCAGTTGTATTAGCATTTGTACCAGCCGCGTTTTCTGGTGTTTGCTCTGACGAAATATGTACGTTTGAAAATAGCCTTTCTACACTTAACACTTTGGATACCTCTGTTTTAGTTATTAATGTAGATAACCCTTTTGCTAATAAAGCTTGGGCAAAAGCAAATAACGTGAGTTTGCCAATTTTGTCAGATCCTACATTAGTTGCATCAAAAGCGTATGATACTACTTTTGATAATTTTGTTGGCATTGAAGGTTTTACTGTATCTAATAGATCAGTGTATGTCTTAAATAAAGACCATGAAGTAGTTTATGCTTGGACAGGTGAAAATCCAGGAGTGGCTCCGAATTTTGAAGAAGTAATGGCAAGTGTTAATGCTTTGTAATTAACAAAGTAATGATAAAAAAAGCCGATTATACAATCGGCTTTTTTTTACATTTCAACGCTAAAACCAAGTGTTGGTAAGATGGGTAACATACCTACTTCTCGTGTTTGTAATTGCAAAGATTCTCTATCTACACGATAATTTTCAGATATAATATTCACATTATTATAGACATTAACAATATCTAAATAAAATGACCATTTTTGTCCAAACCAATTGGCATACGTGGTTGCACGAACATCTAAACGATGATAATTTGGCAATCGGGCTTGGTTAAGATTTTCATTTCCACCTCTATCAACATCAAATATCAGTCCTCGCCAATCTTGGTCTAATTTAGCTTCTTTTTGACCAGTCAAGGTATCGGTCACTTGTACAATTCTCGGTCTAATTCCTTTTGCTCGAGTCCATGGGAACCCAGTACCGAAGGTCCATGTAAAGTTTACATCAAAGGCCTCAGAAACTTTCCAACCTCCGACTACATTAATAGTATGTCTTCTATCAAAATTAAATGGGATGACTAAGTTATTTCTGAATCTATTTGCAATTGCAAATGAATAGGAAACCCAACCATATAATTTGTTTTCGCCAATTGATTGGATTTTCTGTAACATAAATTCAATTCCGTATGCTTCACCAGTAGCGATATTTATTGGTGTTACTGTTACGGAGTCGCCAATTGACGCTACGGGTGTTGTCCAGCCTTCACGTTTAGTAGAGTCTGTTCCAGGAATTCGTTCTGAATTGTACACTGTACCTTGTAATACTTCTTGAAGAATGAGGTCATTGAAGGATTTATAATACCCTTCAACTTTAAACTGCCATTCAGGTGAGAGTAATCGTTCATATCCAAGTACATAATGCATTGCACGTTCAGCACGCAAATTTGGTAAATTTGGAGAAGTAAAGTCTATAAATACTTGTTGGTCAAACAACTTCTCGTACCCAGGTGATTGATAATAAATACCCCAAGCGCCTCGAATAGTTGAAATAGGGTCAACTGCATACGAAAAAGAAAATCGTGGCGAAAGATAGGCTTTATTTATTAAACCGAAATAATCAAATCGTAAACCACCGGTCACTGTGAGATCGTTTGTAGCTCTAAACGAATTTTGAACATACGACCCTAATCGAAGATAGCTGACATTGTTGTCAAAGGATTCTGGTAATGGCGGTATTCGAGGGTTTGCCGCTTGCAATGCACGAAGTCGTGGATCTATATCTATTGCAAACCCAACACCAGTCGTCAACCAATCGGTTAATACACCAAACTCTAAAGTGTTTGCTCCAAGATTCCAAATTTGGTCGTTTTTCATTGACCATTTTTGAAAACTAAAATTTGTTCTGCCATTGATAGAAAATAATGTTGGAACATCAACTCCAGCATTGCGAAGAGAATCTTGAAGGTTTCTCAAATCTTCTTGAGAAATATCTCGTTCGCCAGTCACAAATTGAGAACCACCAATACCACCAAAATTGTTAGATCCACGATTCTTATACCATGAGAATGATGTTGTTGAAACAAAATCCTTAAATGGAGTATAAATGAACGTAGTTCCAACTAAATCATTAAAGGAATTATCAATGATGCTAAAACTATCGGCTTGTGGGCGATTTGTAGCAGACAAAAATTCTGTATTGTCACGTGAAAAAATTGCGTTGACTAATACTTTCAGTTCTGAACTTGGTTGTAATGCTATTTTTGCTTGTACATCACCGAAATTTGGTAAGGCTATGTCACCTTCAACTGCACCTGTTGCTTTGATAACAGGACCAACTATCAAATCATAATATGTTCTTCTACCAGATACAATCCATGAACCGTTCCAAAGTGGTAATTTACCTTCTGTTACTATATTTGCGTTGGTTACAGAAATATTTGCTTTCGTGGAGAAATAGCCTTTATCTCGTGAACCTTCACGGTTGGTAACATCTAAAACAGCAGAAAGTCTATCCGAATATTTGGCACCAAATCCACCTGTAAGAAGAGTAATACCACTGACTGTCTCTGGATTAAACATAGAAATAAATCCATACAAACGATAAGGGTTAAAAACTTCAATATTATCTAAAAGAATAAGATTTTGGTCTGGTCCAGATCCACGGATAATCAGTTGTGATGAAAAATCATTTGCTGCTACTACACCAGGGAAGGATTGCAATGAACGTAACACATCTTCAGCAGCACCAGCTTTGAATTTCGCTTCTTTAGGGTCTAATGTTATAACACTTGTACGAGTATCATCCTGTTTCTGAACCCTACGTGAGGATGTGACTTCCACTGAATTGAGCAAAACAGAACTCTCTTTGAGTTTAATAGAAACTTCCTCTGTTCCTGATTTGATTGATATCATTTCTCTGTATTCCTCATACCCAATGAGTTTGACTACAAGATAATATGATTTAGGTTCAATGTTTTGGATTTCAAATGAACCATCTTTTTTGGTTTTTGCTCCTTTGGTAGTACCATTAAGCACAACAGTGGCTCCAACAATTGGTTCATTATTCAAATCTTTAACAATGCCTTTGAGCGTTGCAGTTTGTGCTAATACTAATGGCGAAAGATATATACTACAAGTAAATGTAAATACAATGAGAAGGTATTTCATTGAGTGAGATAGTGTTAAAAGGTAAAATACTGTTTAAAGGTAGAGGTGATTCGTATAATTGAAATATTCAAACAATGGTTAGAAAAAATTAGTTCTTTTTGGTAAAATATGAAAAGAACTTCATAGGATAATTATGATTAAATGTGTATTTTTGTGCATAATGACGAACAAATACATTTGTTGTGATAAATAACCGTCATAAAATTTTGTTTAAAGACAATTGTTACATCTACTTTTGAAAAACAACTCAATGAGCCAACATACTTTTTCTGAAATAGCCACAGCGTTACCGCCAAATTTAAATGGAAAAGAAACTGATACAACGAAACAACTTCGCTCTTTGTATGATTCTTTATATAAAAAGTTCTTACCTGAAACAATTGCAATAATTGATGGGTGGAATGGAAAAAAAGCTCAATACAAAAATGAACAATATTCATACACAGTTCGTGGAAAAGAAATTAAGGTCGACAATTACACCACATCTTTGTCCCATTCAAAAATTCCAAAAGTATCCTTTCCAAATTTTCAAGATTGGGGTCAGATTGTTGAATGGTCGATGAAAGAAAATGTTCCTGGTGAATTTCCCTATACAGCTGGGGTGTATCCATTCAAACGAACTGGTGAAGACCCTACGAGAATGTTCGCTGGTGAAGGCGGACCTGAACGTACCAATAAACGTTTCCACTACCTTTCGTTGGGAATGCCTGCTGCTAGACTTTCTACGGCATTTGATTCAGTAACATTATACGGAGAAGATCCTGATTATAGACCTGATATCTATGGTAAAATTGGCAATTCGGGAGTTAGTATTGCAAGTTTAGATGATGCAAAAAAACTGTATTCTGGTTTTGATTTGTGCAATCCGAAAACGTCAGTTTCGATGACTATCAATGGTCCTGCACCAATGCTGTTGGCGTTTTTTATGAATGCTGCAATCGACCAACAATGTGAATTGTATATCAAATCGAATGGATTGGAAGCAGAAATAAACAAAAAAATTGATGCTATTTATGCTGCAAAAGGAGCTAAAAGACCGCAATATCTTGGGGAACTACCTGAGGGGAATGATGGCTTGGGATTAATGCTACTTGGTGTAACAGGTGATCAAGTTTTACCGAACGACGTGTATCAACAATGCAAAGAAAAAGCATTGAAATCTGTTCGAGGAACTGTTCAAGCGGATATCCTCAAGGAAGATCAAGCACAAAATACGTGTATTTTCTCTACAGAATTTGCACTTCGAATGATGGGAGATATTCAGCAGTATTTTATCGATAAATCTGTGAGAAACTTCTATTCGGTTTCTATTTCTGGATATCATATTGCTGAAGCAGGTGCAAATCCGATTACACAATTGGCCTTTACCTTGGCAAATGGTTTTACTTTTGTAGAGTACTATCTTTCACGAGGAATGAATATAGATGACTTTGCACCGAATTTATCGTTTTTCTTCTCCAATGGTATCGACCCTGAATATTCAGTGATTGGGAGAGTAGCTCGAAGAATATGGGCAAAAGCGATGAAATTGAAATACAAAGGAAATGAACGTTCACAGATGTTGAAGTATCACATCCAAACAAGTGGACGTTCTTTGCACTCACAAGAAATTGATTTTAACGACATTCGTACAACCTTACAAGCACTCTATGCGATTTATGACAATTGTAATTCTTTGCATACAAATGCATATGATGAGGCAATCACAACACCCACAGAAGAATCAGTTCGTAGAGCAGTTGCAATTCAATTAATTATCAATAGGGAATTGGGATTAGCAAAAAATGAAAACCCTCTACAAGGCTCCTTTATCATTGAAGAATTAACTGATTTGGTGGAAGAAGCTGTTTACACAGAGTTTAAAGCAATTTCTGACCGTGGAGGTGTGCTTGGTGCGATGGAGCTAATGTACCAACGAAATAAAATTCAAGAAGAGTCTTTGTATTACGAAACGTTAAAACATACTGGTGAATTCCCAATCATCGGAGTGAATACGTTTTTGAGTAAAGACGGTTCTCCGACTATTCTGCCTCAAGAAGTTATTCGTTCGACAGAAGAAGAAAAAGAATTCCAAATCCAAAGTGTTCGTTCGCAAAACCAACGAAATCAAGATGAAGCTAAAAATTCGTTGAGAATCTTAAAACAAGTTTCTGTGAACAATGAAAACATTTTCGAAGGGCTTATGGAAGCTGCGAAAGTGTGTACGTTGGGGCAAATGACTTCGGCATTATATCAAGTTGGTGGTCAATACCGCCGTAATATGTAATCTTAAAAAAAATGAATCTATTAAACGCTAAAATACTCGTAACTGGTGGTTCTTCTGGGCTTGGAAAAGCAACTGCTCAGTTATTGAAAGAATCTGGTGCGAATGTACTCATCACCGGAAGAGATGCACAAAAAACTGCTTCTGTTGCACAACAATTGGGTGTCCATTTCTGTGTAGCAGATGTCTCAAATCCCAATGATATTGCCAAAACAATGCAAGAAGTTCATTCAAAATTGGGTGGCTTAGACGTATTGGTGAATAATGCAGGTATCGGCAAATTTAAAACGATAACAGATTATACCCTCGAAGATTTCGAAGAAGTGTTTCGTGTGAATGTATTTGGTGCTGCATTGATGGGTCAAGAAGCTGCAAAGATAATGATACCTCAACAATCGGGAACGATTATTAACATAGGTTCTACTGCTGCATTGAGTGGCTTCAAAAGCGGCTCTATTTATTCTGCATCCAAATTTGCTTTACGGTCAATGACCGAATGCTGGAGAGCAGAGTTACGCAGCTATAATATTCGCGTTATTCAGATTAATCCAAGTGAAGTTCCTACTGCATTTGGTTCCGAATCTCGCACTGAACGAGATCTCCATCCGAAAAAACTCACTTCTATGGAAATTGCCTATGCCATCAAATCTGTCTTAGAAATGGACGACCGAGGATTTATTCCAGAATTATCTGTTTGGGCGACGAATCCAAATGGCTAAAGTATTATCGAACAAAATAGCTTCAATTCAACCATCAATATTCTCTGTTATTAGTGCTAAAGCGAATGAATTGGGAGCGGTGAATTTGGGTCAGGGTTTTCCAGATTACGACTGTGATGACTTTATCAAACAGGCTGCTATTGAGGCTATTACTACCGGACACAACCAATATGCACCTTCACAAGGAACTGCTTTTTTACGTTCTGCAATTGCTGAACATGAGCAAAAGTTCTATGGTTTGTTCTATAAACCAAATACTAATATCACTGTTACTTCAGGTGCAACTGAAGCACTTTGGACAACATTTCAAGCCATTCTCAATGATGGCGATGAAGTGATAGTTATCGAACCATCTTACGATTCATATTCACCTTGTATTACCTTTGCTGGTGGAGTGTACGTTCCCTGCAAATTGGTAAATGATACGTATGAATTGGATGGTAGGTTACTTCAATCTTTAGTCACTACCAAAACAAAGGCTATTCTTTTTACCAATCCACATAACCCTACAGGAAAAGTATTTTCTAAAGAAGAACTTTCGTGGATTGTAACTACAGCACGGTCTCACAATCTGTACATCGTTTGTGATGAAGTGTATGAACATCTGACATATGATTGCAACCACACTCCTATACCAATGCTTTTTGATGAGCCCGAAGTGAAGGATTTGGTTATTCGTATTAGTAGTCTTGGGAAAACATTTTCCGTTACTGGTTGGAAAATTGGCTGGGTATTGGCAAATGAAACGGTTACCTCAGCCATTCGAGCAGTACACCAATTTATAGTGTTTTCTGTTTCAACACCTATGCAAATTGCTGCAGCAAAAGCACTTTCTTTTATAACTGAAAATCCAATGTATATTCGTGAATATGCAAATACCTTAATGGTAAAAAGAGACAAATTGATAACAACTATAGAATCGATTGGTCTAATACCGTATATTCCAAAAGGTGGTTACTTCGTTGTTGCAAATTTTTCGAAAGTGTTTTCAGGAACTTCAAGGGAATATTGTCAATTCCTTTTGGAGGAAAATATGGTTGCAACGATTCCTTTGGAGCCTTTCTATAGTAAGAATGTTTCCTTACCCAATGCAGTTCGATTCTGTTTTTCAAAAAAAGACGAAACCTTACAAAATGCGATTACAAACCTTGCACAACAAAATCTCACCTCAAAACCAATTCGGTAAGTAAATGGATTCATTGTTTGAACAATCAGTAGAACATAAACAAAATCCCAATTCTCCATTGGCTGAATTACTTCGTCCAAAAAGCTTAGATGAAGTAGTCGGACAAGAACATCTTATTGGTGAGGATGGACCATTGCGTCGATATTTAGCTCTTGGAAGATTACCATCACTTATTTTGTGGGGACCACCTGGCACAGGAAAAACAACTATTGCATCTGTCGTAGCAACTTCGATAAAAGCAGACTTCAAACGACTATCTGCGGTAGAATCAGGTGTGAAAGAACTTCGAGATGTTATACAAATTGGTGAGCGATTACAACGTAATGGGAGAAAGTTAATTCTGTTTATTGATGAGATTCATCGGTATAGCAAATCCCAACAAGATGCATTGTTACATAGTGTCGAAAGTGGTTCTATTACATTGATTGGTGCTACCACAGAAAATCCGTCATTTGAGGTCAATGCTGCATTACTTTCACGATGTCAAGTGTACCATTTGCAACCTCTTCAAACAGAAGATTTGCGAAAGGTGTTACAAAGAGCAATTTTGCATTACAAAAATCGTAACAATACAACTGTTCACATTGAAGATGAAGATACATTGTTTCGCTTAAGTTCCTCAGATGCTCGAACGCTGTTGAATATAATAGAAAATGGACTTACCTTTTTGAAAGGTGATGAAGTTGTCATTCGAACTGTTGATTTGGAGCGAATAGTTCAAAAGAAGGTTGTGCAATATGATAAATCAGGTGAGTCCCATTATGACACCATTTCTGCATTTATCAAATCAATGCGAGGTTCTGACCCAGATGCTTCGCTCTTTTGGCTGGCAAAAATGATAGTTTCTGGAGAAGACCCAAAGTTTATTGCTCGTAGAATGCTCATTTTTGCCAGTGAAGACATCGGTAATGCAAATCCGCAAGCTTTGCAAGTAGCCTTATCAGTATTCCAAGCTGTTGCAGTATTGGGAATGCCAGAAGCACGTATTACACTCGCTCAAGGAGTGACCTATTTAGCATCATCGATAAAATCAAATGCTTCTTATAAGGCAATCAACGAAGCAATTAAATGTATTGAGCAAGGAATTGATTGTAGTGTGCCCTTACATTTACGGAATGCTCCTACTTCCTTGATGAAACAAGAAGGATATGGAAGTGGTTATCTTTATCCACATGATTTTACACAACATTTTGTAACTGCTCATTACTTTCCAATGAATGTAGATCCAATAGCATTCTACAATCCAACTCAACAAGGTCAAGAAGAAGAAATTCAGAAACGATTACATTCTTTCTGGCCTAATCGATACAACAATAACAAAGAACAATGACCATAACATTTTATTCTCAAAGCCCATTTTCTTTGGGATTTGGTGGCTTAGAAGTACAAATCCTTAATACTGCAGCTGCATTAGAACGACAAGGTGTCAAGGTTGAATTTTTGGACTATTGGGCAAAATCACTACCATCGAAAAATGTTCATGTTTTTGGAAGTGGATTCAATTTGTTTGAAACTATCCAACGAATGCAGGTCAAACAATGTAACATCATTTTGTCAGCAATTTTTTTGAAAACATATCCATCGATTGTTTACAAAGCACAAAACCTCTTGAGTCCACTTTTTACGAATAAATTCACGAATACAATTCGAAAAAATCTTTTTACGATTCCTAAGCGTGTGATTGCAATTACCAAAGAGGAATGTAAATATTTGCACGAGTTTTATTCTGTGCCGTATGAAAAAATTGATTTAGTATTCAATGGGACAGATGCTCGATTTTATGATGCAAAACCAGATTTGTTTGTGAAAGAATATGGACTGAAAGATTTTATTTTTTGTGTTGGAAAGATTGAGTTACGCAAAAATCAACTCTCACTACTTCGAGCATTTGAAAATGAACCAAATGTACCTATTGTTCTTTTGGGTGCACCTGACGATAAAGACCCTTCTTATACAAATGCAGTGCAAGAATTAGTAGATAAGCATCATCATTTCCATTGGATTCGTTTTATTCCGTATGATTCGGAAATGTTAACTTCAGCATTTGCGGCTGCAAAAATGCACATTCTCCCATCGTTTTCCGAAGGGCATGGACTAGTCAGTGTGGAAGCGTATGCTGCAGGTAAACCAATTGTGATGAGCAATACCGCAGTAATGAAAGAAGCTTTTGGGGATTTTGCAACGTATTGCAACCCCAAAAGCTTACAGTCTATTCGTTCTACGTGTTTAGAAGTGTTTCACAATCCCGAAAAATACTACTCAAAAACAAAACCCGAGTGGTTGATTTCGTGGGATGATGTTGCGAAACAACTCATTACCATTTATGAGACTTCAGGTCTCATTTGAGGGAAGAACAACACATCTCTTATGGATGTTTCTCCAGTGAGAATCATCACTAAACGGTCAATACCAATTCCCAATCCAGCAGCAGGGGGCATACCGATTTCTAAAGAGAATAAGAAGTCTTCATCAACAACCATTGCTTCATCATCACCTTCGGTTTTCAAACGAGCTTGTTGTTCGAGACGTTGTCTTTGGTCAAAAGGATCGTTGAGTTCCGAAAACGCATTAGCGACTTCACCACCATTGATGAATAGTTCAAATCGTTCAACGACACCTTGTTCGGTTCTGTGAGATTTCGCTAAGGGCGACATCTCCAATGGATAGTCATACACAAAGGTTGGTTGAATGAGTTTTGGTTGAATTAATTCTGAGAACATTTCATCTAAAATTTTAATTTCATTCGCTGCTGGATCAATTGCAACGGAATGTTTTTGAGCTAATTCTTTTAAAGCGGCTCTGTCAAATCCAAAAGGATTAACGCCAATCGTTTCAACAAACAATTCGGACATTTTTTTACGAGCAAATGGTAAAGCGAAAGAAATTTCTTTGCCGTCATAGATTACGGTTTCGCTTCTATTGACGGATTTGGCAATAGTATTCAAACAATCTTCCGTCATCTCCATCATCCAATGGTAATCCTTGTACGCCACATATATTTCCATAGCAGTGTATTCAGGATTGTGTGATTTGTCCATTCCCTCATTTCTGAAGTTTTTGGAAATTTCATACACACCCTCAAAACCACCTACCAAGAGGCGTTTCAAATACAGCTCATCAGCTATTCGCAAGTATAAATCTACATCTAATGTGTTATGATGGGTAACAAATGGACGTGCTGAAGCACCTCCATACATTGGTTGTAAAATAGGGGTTTCTACTTCCAACCAATTCCGTTCATCAAAATACCTTCTCATAGCAGTAATGATTTTCGAACGTTTGATGAAAGTAGTTCTAATATCATTATTGACAATTAAATCTATATAGCGTCTTCTGTAGCGGGACTCTTTATCTTTGAACGCATCATGAACAATTTTTTCACCAGTTTCTGTGATTTCTTCTTTTGCGATAGGAAGCATTCGAATTGATTTAGACAGTAAGGTGATTGTACGTACATGAATGGAAACTTCCCCAACTTTTGTTCGAAACACATACCCTTCAACACCAATAATGTCACCAATATCAAACAATTTTAAATGCTCATACATATCTGGCAAATCATCTTTTTTCAAATAGATTTGAATACGACCATCTTGGTCAAGGATATGCCAAAAACTTGCCTTGCCCATTGTACGGATTGCCATAATTCTTCCAGCAACGGAAACAGAAGAAAGTACCTCAGGGTTTTCGTCAGAAAAAGTTACAAGTATATCTTTCGAGGAATGTGTTCGGTCAAAAGTATGAGGATACGGATTAATATTTAGCTCTCGAAGTGATGAAAGTTCTTCAATTCTATGAAGTTCTTGCTCGTTGTATGAATGGGTGTTCATTGCGTTAAAGTAAGTTAAAATAGGAAAAAACCAATACAAAAGTACAAATATTTTTTGTTTTTTGCGATAATATTTTGGTTTATAGACGAATAAGCCGTATATTAGTAGTTTCCATAAAAGTTTTCAAAATTAATTCTAAGGAATTTCTTGAGTAAAGTGTCCAGCTCTGAACAATCACAACCATTTGGCAATCGTTTCCAACCACGCGATGGCGGAGGTTCTGGTAAAAACAAAACTCGTATCAATGAACAAATAACAGCACGTGAAGTACGTGTTGTTGACAGTCAGGGTAAAATGTTAGGTGTAAAACTAACAAAAGAAGCCTTAGATTTAGCGTATTCTCAGGAATTAGATTTAGTTGAAATTGCACCACAAGCGACTCCGCCAGTATGCAAAATTATTGACTATGGTAAATTCGTCTACGAGCAACAAAAACGTGACAAAATTCAAAGAAAATCTCAACATAATCACCAACTAAAAGAAATTCGTTTCAAAGCTGGTACTGATTCGCACGATTTTGAATTCAAAACTCGTCATGCAAGAGAATTTCTTTTAGAAGGTCACAAAGTGAAAGCTTCATTGTTGTTTCGTGGTAGAGAAATTGTGCATCAATCTATCGGTATGAAACTTATGGAAGAATTTGTAGAGGCATTAAAAGATGTTTCCAAGGTTGATCAGCCAATTCATGCTGAGGGTCGTTCTTTATCTGTATTATTATCTCCAGAAAAATCTGGGAAAAAAGAAAAAGAAAAAGATGCTTCAAAACCAAAAGAAAAACCAAAAACACAAGAGTAATTTACTATTTTTTAACCATATATAACGAAAGAATCATTGTATGCCTAAAATGAAAACCGTTAGCTCCGCTAAAAAACGCTTTCGTGTTACAGCGACTGGTCAAGTTCGTTACGAAAAAGCATTTCGTAATCACATTTTGACGTCAAAGAACAGAAAACGTAAACGTAATCTTCGTCAGGACTCATTAGTTCATGCCTCAGATTTACCACGCATCAAGCACTTGCTTTGTATGGCGTAACACCTTATTGAAATCAATAAGTTTTCGATGTATTATAAGTAACAAGTAAGGGTAAGCGAAACTCTCCTTACTGTTTTTAAACAATTTTCTTTATTTGGAGAAACCATGCCACGTTCAGTGCCTAAAGTAGCTTCGCGAGCTCGTAGAAAAAAAGTCCTTAAATTAGCAAAAGGATATTGGGGATCGCGACATAATGTTTGGACTATTGCTAAAAATCACGTTGAGAAAGGTCTTTCTCATGCATACAGAGATCGTCGTACGAAAAAACGTAACTTCCGTGCTTTATGGATAATTCGTATCAATGCGGCAGCTCGTATTAATGGAACTACGTATTCTCGCTTGATTGATGCTTTAAACAAAAAAAATATAACAATCAATCGTAAAGTCCTTGCAGATCTTGCAATGAACCAACCATCGATTTTTGCTACTATCGTACAACAAGCAATTGCATAAGGGTAACCGAACTATTGCCTATGTCCTTGCCACGACTCTCTTGAAGTCGTGGCATTTTTTTTTATTCGCAATATGCGAAATAAATTATACTATTTTTCGTATCTTTGCAAGAAATTGAACCAATTAACCTATCAATATCATCTATGGAATTAACAATCGAATTTCGTGAGAAAGCTTTCGAAAATAAACCTCAATCGACAGAAAATTTACAAGAAATAGCCAACGAAATTAGACGCGATATTATTCAATCATTAGTATTAGCAAAATCTGGCCACAGTGGTGGTCCTTTGGGTTCTGCTGATATTTTTGCATCGCTCTATTTTGGGGGATATATGCGTTACAAAAAAAATGAACCATGGTGGGAAGGCCGCGACCGTTTTGTTCTTAGTGCAGGCCATATGGCTCCTGTTCTTTATGCAACTCTCGCAAATGCAGGTATGTTCCCGAAAGAGGAACTACGTACACTTCGTCAATTTGGTACGCGTTTACAGGGGCATCCAGGTCGTGATATGGGATTGCCAGGAATTGAAACTTCCTCTGGTTCTCTTGGACAAGGTATTTCTATTGCAGTTGGTATGGCTATGGCAGATAAACTATTAGATAATACCGATAAACGCGTTTATTCACTTACCGGTGATGGTGAATTGCAAGAAGGATCTGTTTGGGAAGCTGCAATGTCGGCATACCATTTCAAATTAGACAATTTTTGTTGGATTATCGATAACAATGATTGTCAAATTGATGGTAGAATTCCAGAAGTTATGGATGTATATCCTATTGTTGAAAAATGTCAAGCGTTTGGATTTGATACTATCGTCTGTGACGGTCATAATTTTGATGAAATTAATGCAGCGTTTGATAAGTTTTTAGCAAATCAAAAGAATAAAACTGGTAAACCGACTGCTATTGTTGCAAAAACATATATGGGTCGAGGAGTTTCATTTATGGAAGACAATTTCAAATGGCACGGTAATCCGCCTAACGTTGAGCAAGCAATTACAGCATTACAAGAATTAGTTCTGTAATTTCGCATGAATAAATCCTTTTGTTTTCTGTGCACTTTTGCCATGTTAGTTGTAGTTATTGCTGGTTGTGATTCTAATAAAAAGACTACCTCGAGTGAAAAAGACTCAACAAATTCTTTGTCTAAAAAAGTTGTTGTTGATACAACCAGCTTTGAATTTGATAAAGGAAAAGTAACGCAAGTGCAATCAAGATCTGTTCCGGGGCGTATTCAAGCAGAAATTCTTCGTGAGTATTTACCGAAAAGTATACCAAATGCAACAACCTATCCACCATCAATGACAATTACAACAGAAAATGGTCAGCAGGTGGTAACTGTGTCAAAAGAATATACCTTTAGTGGTAATGGTTCTGCAATGATTTCCATAGTAGATTTCGGTATTTCTCCTAACAACGAACCACCTTCAACCTTTAAAGAATTTTGTAATTCTACTGCTGAATTGAACGAGGGAGTAACAAGAGACAAATTTACGTTTGATGGTCATCCAGGGTGTATGGTATCCGATGAAACCAAAAGAAATGGAATTGCTCAAGGACTCATTGCTAATCGGTTTTTGCTGAAAGTGGAAGGTTCGAATATTCCTGCTTCCATTGCTACTGTTGGAGCAATTTTGCAATTTGTCAAATCAGAAGAATTAGTTGCTCTTAGTTCTTCGGCTCAATAATTTTTAAAAAACTAACTACAAAATATACGTATGCAAGAATTTTCGTTATTAGGCAAAAAACCAACAAGGCATGGCTTTGGTGAAGGTTTAGTCGTTTTAGGTGAAAGAAATCCTAATGTTGTTGCTTTAGGTGGTGATATTACTGGGTCGGTAATGACCTCATATTTTAAAGAGAAATTTCCTGATAGATTTTTCTCTATTGGTATTGCAGAACAAAATGCTACAACCATTGCGGTAGGTATGGCGTTATCTGGCAAGGTTCCATTTTTTGCATCATATGGTGCGTTTTGTGCATTTAGAAATGCTGATCAAATACGTATTTCTATGTGTTATAACGAAGCAAATGTGAAAATTGGTGGTGGACATGCAGGTATCAGTGTTGGTCCTGATGGTGCTACTCACCAAGTATTAGAGGAAGTGGCATTCCTACGTACTTTACCTCACATGACCTTAGTTGTTCCTTGCGATTTTTTAGAAGCAAAAAAAGCAACAATTGCCATTGGTGAAATGGTTGGACCTGCCTATATTCGTTTCGGAAGAGTTGATGTGCCGATGTTTACTACGGAGGAAACACCTTTTCAACTTGGAAAAGCAGAAGTGTTCCATCCTGGAAATGATGTTGCAATTATAGCGTGTGGTTCTATGGTTTGGCCAGCATTGGAAGCAGCGAAAGAACTTTCCAAAATTGGAGTTTCTGCCCGAGTTATCAACAACCATACTATCAAGCCATTTGATTATGAAACTACGGTCAAAGCTGCACAAGAATGCGGTGCAATTGTTACTGCAGAAGAGCACCAAGTTCATGGCGGTTTAGGTTCAATTGTCGCTGAAGCTGTTGCCAAAAATTATCCAGTACCAATGGAATTTGTTGGAGTGAAAGACAGCTTTGGTGGAAGTGGCGATCCAACAGAACTTATGGAAAAATTTGGATTGACTTGGAAAGAAATTTATGCAAGTGCTTTAATGGCGATGAAGCGTCGTGATAAAGGTGCTGTAGCTTTGAGAAAAGTAAATGAAGTAGAATCGTATTCTCAAGCGTAAAAGGTAACTCTTTCGTGCTATAAAAAAAGCCCTAAACTTTGAAAGTATAGGGCTTTTTTATTTATGAAATGGTAACTTACGCACCAATCAGTTGTTTGTATGCATTTACATCCATCAAAGCATCAACTTCTGATGGGTTTGATAACTGAATTTTCACTATCCATCCAGCACCATACGGGTCAGAATTGACAGTTTCTGGAGCGGAATTAATACCACCATTGACTTCAACGATTTTGCCACTCACCGGAGAATATAAATCAGCAACAGTTTTTACTGCTTCGATAGTGCCAAAACTATCACCAACTGAAACAGTAGCTGTTTCATCTGAAATATCAATATAAACGATATCTCCCAATTCACCTTGTGCGTGATGAGTAATACCAATAGTTCCTATGTTTCCTTCCACGCGAATCCATTCGTGGTCATTTGTGTACTTAATGTTTTCTGGGTACATTGTTTCCTCGTTAAATTAATCTTGCCAGTTATGGGTGTCAAGATACTTAGTATCAAAATCACCGGATTGAAAATCTTTATTATCCATCATTTTACGATGGAATGGAATTGTTGTTTTTATACCTTCTATGACAATTTCGTCCAAAGCACTACGCATTTTAGCAATTGCTTCATCACGAGTTGGAGCGAAGGTAATCAGTTTTGCGACCATACTATCATAATATGGTGGGATTGCATATCCTTGGTAAATATGAGAATCTACTCTGATGCCATTTCCACCAGGGAAATGAAGAGAAGTAATCATTCCTGGACTAGGTCTAAAATTCTGAAATGGGTCTTCTGCATTGATTCTACATTCAATTGAATGCAAACGGGGAGGTTGAATACCAAAGGAAAGTTTTTTTCCTGAGGCAACCAAGACTTGTTCTTTAAGCAAATCTATACCCAAAGATTGTTCAGTTACTGGATGCTCCACTTGGATACGAGTATTCATTTCCATAAAGTAGAAATTGAGATATTTATCAACTAAAAACTCAACGGTACCAGCACCAACATAATTTACAGCTTTTGCTGCATTCATAGCAGCTTCACCCATTTTTTCACGCAGAGCTTGAGTTAGTACTGGAGAAGGAGCTTCTTCAATCAATTTCTGGTGACGACGTTGAATAGAACACTCACGTTCATTTAGATGGACAACGTTACCAAAATGATCACCAAATACTTGGATTTCAACGTGTCGAGGACCTTCAACAAATTTTTCGATATATACATCACCATTACCAAAAGCTGCTTCAGCCTCATTGCGTGCAGCATTAAAACCTTTTTCTAATTCATCAGCTGTTGCAACAAATCGCATTCCTTTTCCACCACCACCCGCAACTGCTTTGAGCATAACAGGATAACCAGCTTCAGCTGCAATTTTTTCCGCTTCTTCTATAGTTTCAACTATTCCTAAAGAACCTGGAATAACCGGTACGCCTACAGAACGCATTGTTTCTTTAGCCACAGATTTGTTGCCCATTCTTCCGATAGCGTCAGGGCTTGGACCAATGAAAATGAGTTTGTGTTCTGCACAGATTTCTGCAAATTCTTTGTTTTCCGCTAGAAATCCGTAGCCGGGATGAATTGCATCAGCTCGAGTAACTTCGGCTGCAGAAATGATATTTGGGATTTTTAGATAACTTTCTTTTCCTGAGGCAGGTCCAATACAAACAGCTTCGTCAGCAAATCGAACGTGAAGGGAAGTTTTATCAGCTTCAGAATAAACCGCAACTGTTGCTATGCCCAGCTCTTTGCATGCACGAATAATCCGTAGTGCAATTTCGCCTCTATTGGCAATAAGTACTTTTTTTATCATTGTGTGTGATTATCCAATGAGAAACAATGGTTGATTGTATTCTACAGGTTTACCATTTTCCACAAGAACTTTAAGTACAGTTCCTGCGACATCAGATTCAATTTCATTCATAAGTTTCATTGCTTCTACAATACACAATGTAGTTCCAATAGAAACAGTATCACCAACTTGAACAAAAGGAGGTGCTTCAGGAGAAGAAGAACGATAAAACGTTCCAACCATTGGCGAATTAATAGCTTTTCCTTGAGTAGGTTCGGCACTTGGAGCAGAAGGAGTTGGAGTAGTAGGTGCAGATGCAGTAACTACAGGTGATGGAGTTGGAGTAATAGGAGCAGATTGTTGAATTGGAGCTGCTACAGTAACAACTTGTTGTTGAACTGTTTTAGCTATGGAAATTTTACTGCCTTCTTCTTCTACAGTTAGTTCTGTTGCAGTGCTATCATCAAATAGCTTTAATAAACGTTCAATGTATCCTAAATCCATAGTATATACTCCAATCGGTAACAGAAATTAGTTTTGTTTATGCAAATGTAACAGTTTTAAATGAACTAATCAACAGATTATTCTTTAACGCGTTCCATGTAGGCTGCAGAGCGAGTATCGATACGAATGACATCATTCTCGTTCACAAACAAAGGCACCATAACAGTAGCACCTGTTTCGACAATTGCAGGCTTCAATGCGTTTGTAGCAGTGTTACCTTTCAATCCAGGATCAGTTTGTGTAATTCTCAATATTACGTGTTCTGGTAAATCAACGGTAACAACTTCAGTGTCGTTAAATGCAATTTGCACTTCTTGATTTTCTTTCATAAATTTTGCAGCATCGCCAACAATTGTACTTGATACTGGAACTTGATCGTAGGTTTCATTATCCATGAAGTACATTACATCACCTTCTGAATAAAGATATTGATAGTTCTTTTTTTCAACTCGAACAAATTCGATAGTTTCACCAGAACGGTAGCGATTTTCTAATAACTTACCTGATTTCAAGTTACGCATTTTCACTTGATAAAAAGCACGTAAGTTTCCCGGTGTTCTATGTTCTGATTCTAAAATTACACACAATTCATTGTTGTATTTTATAACCGCGCCATTACGTAAATCTGCTGTAGTACCCATAATATTGATGTGATTTTTTTGCAAAAAATAGAGAGGTTCCGGACGGAATCGAACCGACGTAGGAGCTTTTGCAGAGCTCTGCCTAACCACTAGACTACGGAACCAATGTAAAATGTAGAATACAAAAATACGGAAAAAAAACCGAAGTACAATGAAATGTCTATTTAACACTCATTAGTTTTAAAGAATTTATACACAATTTCTCCTTGCATCATCATTTGACGGTATTGTAATGAAACTGGACATTTCGCAAATATTAGTTTCTATCTTTGATATTGAAGAGAAAAATCTTCTAACATTTATACAACAAAATGGAATTATTCAGAACTTTGCTAAAAATGATGTAATCATTGAAGCTGGGTCCAAAGTTTCATTTGTTCCTATTATACTTTGTGGTTCGCTACGAATTATGTTGGTAAATGACAATGGGGATGAATATTTTTTGTACCATATTTATCAGGGTGAAACCTGTTCTGTATCGTTAGCCTGTTGTTTGGCACATTCGATGTCAGATATAAAAGCTGTTGCAGAAGAAGACACCACCATATTGATGATTCCATTAGAATGTGTAGACACATTAGAATCGTTTAAATCTTGGAAACGATTCGTCGCTACCAATCAATCACACCGTTTTTCAGAATTATTAGAAACAATCGAACTCATTGCATTTTCAAAATTAGACGATCAATTGTGGAGCTATTTATTAAAACGAGCTCAAGCACAAGGTGTTTCATCTCTATCAATAACACACCAAGAAATTGCAAACGAAATGCATTCACCTCGTGAAGTTATTTCACGTTTGTTACATCAACTACAAAAAAAGGGTATGATTTCACTATCTCGAAATCAAATTACCATTAATTCTGACCATTTCATTTTGTGATATTTGTCACAAACCAGTATTTTGGTATTACGTATTTTTGTAACAATAATTTATTTCTCAATGTAATTGAAAGGCACAAAAATGTCTACTCACAACATCAAAACCGAATGGAATGGAAAAATGAAATTTACAGCAAATGTAAATGGATTTCCTGTCACAATGGATACAACCGAAAAAGGTGGTGGTGATAATTCTGCTCCAAGTCCAAAACCATTTGTTCTAACGGCATTATCTGGATGCACTGGAATGGATGTGATTTCAATGTTACAAAAAGGTCGCAAAGAACCAAAAAGTCTTTCCATTTCTGTCGAAGGCGAAGTTACAGAAACACATCCTAAACAATATGAAAAAGTTCATATTATCTATGATTTTCAAGCCGAAGATGACCACTCTGAAGCAATTATTCGTGCTGTACGACTGTCTCAGGAACAATACTGCGGTGTTTCTGCTATGATGCAAAAGGCTATGCCAGTAACTTGGACTATCAATCTCAATGGAACTCAAATATTTACGAACAATTAATATAAAGATGAAAACAACAACAATTCTCTTAATGCTTACATTTTTAGGATTATTGACTGGATATGGATATTACCATTTTTTTGGTTGTACATCAAACTGTACGATTTCATCGAATCCACTTAATTCTACACTTTATGGCGGACTGATTGGGGTATTGTTAGGACTTTCATTTAAAAAGGATAAACAAAAATGACAATAGTAGATGTAAGAACACCGGAAGAATTTATGGGTGGGAATGTAGTTGGAAGTATTAATATTCCAATTGCAGAAATTGAAAATAGAATCAATGAAATTGAAACATTTAAACAGCCGTTATACTTGTGTTGTGCAAGTGGTGGACGTAGTGGGATTGCTACAGAATTTTTGATGTCGAAAGGTATCGATTGCAAAAATGTTGGTAGTTGGATGCAAGCAAACGCATTAACTAAAAAGGAAATAGAATGATTAGTTTACTTAAATCAATTTTTGGCATTGGACCTTCCATTGACATCAAACAAGAAATAAACAATGGTGCTGTAATCGTTGATGTAAGAACAAAGGGTGAATATTCTGGTGGTCATATCAGCGGCTCAATCAATATACCTTTAGATGAATTAGATTCTCGAAGCAAAAAATTATCCAAAAACAAGATGATAATTACTTGTTGTGCTTCTGGTATGAGAAGTTCTGCTGCAAAGTCTCTTTTACGAAAAAAAGGCTTTGAGAAGGTGCATAATGGGGGTGGTTGGTATTCTTTACAACAAAAAATTCAATAATGAAACAACTGCCATTTTTTAGCAAAGTAACACTAAATTCTTCAACACTTATTAGAATGCTTATAATAATGGGTTTTGCTACCATTTGGTGGATATGGCAAAACCCATTTGTATTGTTTTTGGTTTTCTTTTTTGTAGCACAATTATTGTTTCCATGTAAACAATGCCAAATTCCCCCAAAAAAAATTCCAATCTATCAACGTTCAAAAGATTAGATTGTAAATTCATTACATTAACTATCAAAACATACGAATTTATCTCTCTAAACGTTGTATACATCAATCGTTATCACAAATTTATTCTAAAAACAATGAAAAAATCGATTTTGACATCATCGTTATCATTTATGGTCATAGTTACTATGTTGCTTTGCTCATGTCAATCAAAAGAAAAGAATATCACCTATGGTACAAAAGTGTCAGCTGAAGAGTTTAAAACCCTTATCGAAAAGGATCCTTCACCCCAGATAATAGATGTTCGGACTGCAGAAGAATTTCAATCAGGTGCATTATTTAATGCTACCAATATCAACTCAGGTTCTTTAGACTTTTTGAAGCAAATCGAAAAATTAGACAAATCAAAACCTGTGTATTTGTATTGTCTGAGTGGTGCCAGATCTGCTGGTGCTATGAATAAAATGGTTACTCGAGGATTTACCAATGTCTACAGTATGGAAGGTGGAATATTGGCATGGAAGAATAAAGGATACCCTATGACGACTGGAATTACCAAAGAAAAAACAGGATTTTCGCCAAATGATTTTGCAGCACTATTATCTAAAAATTCGGTGATTTTAGTAGATTTTTATGCTCCATGGTGTGGACCATGTCGTGCAATGGAACCATCGCTTAAAGTACTCACAAAAGAATTTGAAGGCAAAGTACAAATTGCAAGAATTAATGTTGACGATTCTCCAGAGCTTTCTTCTCAAATGCAAATTTCTTCCATTCCTTTATTAGTGCTTTTCAAAAATGGTAAAGAAGTCAAGCGTTCTTTGGGTCTTATTTCCGAAGAAGAAATTCGCAATCTAATGAACCTCGGTTTGAAAAATTCGTAACGAAAAAATTCTATGACTGGAATAATTGACACTTCAAGTTCTACCTTTAGACAGATAATGGGAAATGGAATCCGTTATGAGATTCCAAAGTTTCAAAGAGATTATTCTTGGGACTCAGAACAATGGTCGGATTTGTGGGAAGATATTTTAGTATTACTTCGAAATGAAGAACAGGAGCATTATCTTGGGTATTTGGTAATGCAGACAGCTGATAACAAAGTGTTTCAAGTAATTGACGGTCAACAAAGACTCACTACTATTAGCATCATCATTTTAGCAGTTATTAAGTCATTAGAAAATCTTTGCGAAAAAGGTATAGACCCAGATAATAATCAAAAAAGAAAACAAGCACTGATTAATAGTTATATCGGTTACATCAATCCAGTCACGCTCATTTCTGAGAACAAGCTAAAACTTAATCGCAACAGTGATTTCTATTACCGACAATATTTAGTTCTTTTAAATGTACAACCTTCTCGAAATAGAAACAACTCTGAAAAGCAATTACGTGAGGCGTTTCTATTTTATTTAAAGAAAGTTGAAAACACATTTACCAATGGCGAAAGCCTTGCAGGATTTATCGACGAAATTGTTGATAAATTGTATTTCTCTGTGATTAAAGTCAGCAATCAAATTAATGCATTTAAAGTTTTTGAAACCTTAAATGCACGTGGAGTGCAATTATCTTCTTCAGACTTATTAAAAAATTACCTCTTCTCTATTGTTGACAATACCTCTCCTCACCAAAATGAAATAGATGAATTAGAAAATTTATGGGGTAAAATTGTTGACAAATTGCGTGAAAAAAAGTTTGAAGACTTTTTACGTTGTTATTGGAATAGTTCGCACAAAAGTGTATCCAAAAGAAATCTTTTCAAGGTGATTAGATTTGAAATTACTTCCAAGGAACAAACTTTTCAACTTTTACGAGATTTACTTGATACTGCAGATTTATATTTGGCATTGCAAGACCCAAATGATGAGTTTTGGCAAGGTTCTCAACCTATGAAAGAAGAACTTTCAACACTTAAACTTTTTCATATCAAACAAAAAAGTTAATATTCACTATTGAATTTCACAAAAATTCCGTAAATTGCTAACAATGGTTTTCATTTATGTTAGTAAATTATGATAAGTTCAAATCAATCAACTCAAGAAATGTTTGAAAAGGTGTTTAAAGAACACTTAAAAGTAGAAACATATTCAAAATCTATAGATAGCCTTTTTAGTCCAAGGTCTAAAAGTAGGATTGATTATAAGCCATATTATCAAAGGAATTATGTTTGGGATTATAGTAAAGCAACTTACTTCATTGAAAGTATTTTGCTTGGAACAGAAATACCTCCTCTTATTTTCTTTGATAATAATTCAGGTGTTGAAATAATTGATGGTAGACAACGATTTGAAACCATAAAAAGATTTATGGAAAATGAATTTCAGTTGAAACAAAAAGGACTTCAAGTATTAAGACTATTGAAAAACTTAAGTTATGAAGACTTAAATAAAAAAGACAATGAAATCATAACAAAATTTTTAGAAGCAAAACTAAGAATTATTGAATTTAAACTAGTTAACCAACCACCATTAGATAGAAATTTAGAAGATAGAATCAAGAAAGAAATTTTTTCTAGATATAATTCTGGAATAACCCCTCTGAAAAATGTTGAAATTGAAAATGCAATTTATGACAAAGACAACTTAACAAGTGCATTTAAGGACTATTTTCAAAAAAACAATGAAAAACTAGATAGACTTTATCAAACGTTTTTTATTTATAAAGCAACGTTAAGTAATGATAAACCTATAGATAAAGTAATGAATTTTGTCAGGAAAAGTTTGGTGTTACCAATGACACCTATTTCATACTATGCAAGTGGAGCAAGTAGAACAGATATTATTACTAAATTGTATGAAAAAATTTCAAACGAAAATGAAAATACAACACAATCTGTTATTGAAAACTTTTACAGGAAAGTTGATTTTTTATATTTAGTAAAACAAGATGCTGAAAGAACTGGTTTATCATGTAATAGACTTGCATTAGAATGTTTTCTTTGGGGATTTGGTTTATTAGAGCTAGAGGAGATTCCCTATACATTTGATGAAGATTTAAGATTTAATATTACACATTTTATAGACAAAAATATAGAATATTATTCAGAAGTAGATTACAGTTTTAACAAAATTGTTAAGACTAGATTTCTAAAAACTGCAGAATTTTTTCAGCAAAAGTACCAAACAGATTTTTCACTTTATATTTCCCCCGATGATGATAAAAAATCAGAAATCAAAGAAATTACAAAACCGCAAGACACTTCAACCAAATTAGGTGAACTTGAGTCATTAAGATTAAACAAACCTGAACCATCAAGAATTTCAATTGATGATGTTGTAAGATCTATGAATAGAAGAAAGTTTTTAGTTAGACCATCATATCAAAGAAAAGAAGTAATTAATCCAACAAAAGCATCTTTAATCATTGAAAGTATCTTGTTAGGAATTACACTTCCTGCAATTTTTGTCTTTAAGCGCAAAGATGGTGTTTTTGAAGTAATTGACGGTCAACAGAGACTTCTTACCATTTTAGGCTTTATTGGTGAAAGCTATGTAGACGAGAGAGGTACACTTAGAACATCGAATAATCACATATTTAAGTTAAAGAGGATGAAAATACTTAAAGAATTAGAAGGTAAATCATTTAAACAATTAGAAAACGAACAACAAGACAAAATTTTTGATTTCCAGCTTTATTTAGTAGAAATTGATGAATTAAGTAATGAAAAATTTAATCCTATTGACTTATTTATTAGACTTAACGATAAACCCTTTCCAATAAGAGAAAATACATTTGAAATGTGGAATTCTTGGGTAGATGTAGATATAATTAATCAGATAAGAAAAATAAAATCTAATTATGAATCATGGTTTTTTGTAAAGAGAATTAGCAGTAAACATGATATTGATAGAATGGAAAATGAAGAGCTAGTTACTTCTTTAATATTTCTTGAATATAATGCTTTGTCAAAAAACGATAGAAAGATATTTGACATTCATCAGAAATCTGATAGATTAAATTCTAGAATTAGTGATAAGGTAAACATAACCAATTTATTGAACAATCTTACTGAAAAACAAAATGAAGTATTTGATAATTATGAAACTGCTGTAAAGAATATAAAAGCTTTCATTGGTAAGTTAAAATTGATTTTATTAGATTGTGATAAAGAAGAAAATGAGTTAAAGGAATACCTGAAAAGTGAATTAGATTCAGTTTTTAGTGGAGGTAAGGAAGTTAAATATGTTAGAAGAACTATGCAGGATTTTTATTTCTTGTGGCATTTAATTACAAAACTTAACTTAGAAATGGTTAGGTATCATAGACTTGAGATAAAACAAGATGTAAAATCTATTTTTAAATATTTGAAGAATATTCCGTTAGATGATCAGAGTAATAATTTGGGTCTAGAGAAGTATAATCTTTTAAGAGATGAGTTCTTACTCAAATACAAATTAACTCAACGTCAAACTACTTTAACAGATCAACAAAAATTTGAACTTCTAAAATCACAAAATAGTTTGAGTCCAATGACAGGATCTACTATTTTTAAAGGTGATGAAATAGAAGTAGATCACATCATTCCAATATCAATAGGCGGGAAAGACGACATTTCAAATATGCAAATTCTTCATAAAAGCGAAAATCGTGAAAAAGGTTCTAGTTATTGAAAATTAAAGTGTTTTTGTGGCTAAACATTATATTAGTTATAAAAAATGAATATTTAAAATCTATATTTTATTAAAGTGTACTACATGAGTTTAAAAGAAGCAGTATTGAAAAGTTTGGATGAATTGAAGATACCAAGTGATTATGTAGAAGTTTTCAATTATATCGTAAGTAATAAATTGTTAGATGGAAGTTATAGAGTAAATGAAATTTCAATTAATTCAGTATTAGGTACTTTTATAAGAGTCGGAGATGTAAGAGTAAGTAGGATACGAAGAAATAGATATCTATACTATCTAACAAAACATGAAAATCTAATACAACCAGATACTAGTTCTCAATCAAATCAAATAGAAAGTAATATTCAAAATTCAGGAATTGAAAATTCGGAAGAGATATTTTTAAATAGAGATAATTTTCAATCTGAAAATTATTTAAAATCTAATAAAAGTTCAACCTCTTCAGAAGCTTCTTATCTAGAAGAGCATTTGCATAAATTATTAAGTGCATTTCTAAAAAAGTCTAGAGATATTGAAACAAAAACTATAAACCACAGAAAAAATCCCTCAGATAACAAATCAGTTTGGACAAATCCAGATATTATAGGAGTTAAATTTGCAAACAAAGAGCAGTTAACAAATGATTTCATTCGAACATTTTACAAAGATCACCTTTTTGAATTATATTCTTTTGAAATTAAAAAAGAAATTAGAAGTGATGTTGAACTAAAAGAAGCATATTTTCAAGCAGTTTCTAATTCAAGTTGGGCAAATTATGGATATTTAGTTGCGCTAGATTTTCCTAATAAACTATTAAACGAAATGAGTAGACTAAATCAATCTTTTGGAATTGGCTTTATTAAACTAAAGCCAAATACATTTGAAAGTGTTGTCATGCTTGAAGCAAAATATAAGGATTTAGATTTAATCACAATAGATAAGTTGATGGGAAATAATGATGTAAATGCAATTTTAACATCATTATTAAAAGTGTTAAGTGCAAAACCAGAAAATATAGACATATTTATGGAAAATTTTAAAAAATGTCTTGACCCTCAGTTTAAAGAAGATAAAGAAGTTATTGAACATTGCAAACTATATAATATTCCATTTGAAAAGGACGATTTTGATGAGGCATTAATCGACTAAATTATCTAACACTTACTATCCCACCACCCATTTTTACGATAAAATGGGTGAGAATTTGTCTATTAGCAAAAAAGTTGGTATTTTTACAGTAATATTTTAAATAGGTATACATACAATGGCGAAAACAAAAACAACCGTTAAGTCTAAAAAATCCTCAGGTTCGGTCAAATGGGCTCTTCCATTTGAAAAAATGAATTATATTCTTTTTGGTGCTGGAATACTCACTATTATTATTGGATACTTCCTTCTTTCTCTTGGTAATTCTACGACTTGGGACAACCCAATTTCTGTGTCTGTAGCACCAGTTGTTTTGGTGATTGGGTATTGCGTTCTAATTCCTTACGCATTGCTCTATCGTTCGAAAAAAGAAGAACCTACTGCTGCAACTGAATAATTACACCAATGAAAATCTTCTTTATTATTGTTTTCTTCCTCTGTACTTTAGCATCAAGCTTTGCAGAGTTGCCTCCTCATGCATACGAGGATATGAAGAAAAAATCGCGTGAAAATCTTGTTATCAAAGTTGTTGATGTTTCCATCGATTCTACTACCGAAAAAGACAGATCTGGAAATGACATTCTCATTCAAAATGTCACTATCAAATCAAAGATTCAATCTGTCAAAAAAACATCTTCGAAAAGACGAAAAGGGAATACAATAACCATTACATACGAAGTACGCAATCATGACCCCAAATCTGGTTGGGTAGGTCCTTCACAAATTCCTGTTTTAGAAAAAAACACTCTTCATATCGCCTATTTACGCAAAGTCGATAATGGTACCTATGCGCCTTCAGCAGGATCCCATTCTTTTGCAGAATTTGCACCTAAGTCATCAAAGAAGAAGTAACATGAAATTCGACATCCATGCTCATATTTTACCCGAAACGTGGGAAGATTTGCAACAAAAATATGGGTACGGAGGCTTCATTCGATTAGACCATTTCCGCCCAGGAAGTGCCAGAATGATGCGTGATGACGGTAAATTCTTCCGTGAAATTCAAGAAAACTGTTGGAATCCTCAAGCCATTTTACGTGATATGGATGAACATAAAACTGACGTTATGGCGTTATGTACCGTTCCAGTTCTCTTCAATTATTGGGCAAAACCCAATGATGGGTACGATTGGTCACGGTTTTTGAACGACCATTTGGCAGGTGTTGTTGCCGACAATCCTAAACGTTTCATCGGATTGGGAACAGCACCAATGCAAGACAGTGCATTGTCCATCAAGGAAATGAAACGCTGCAAAGAAGAATTAGGATTTCCGGGATTGCAAATTGGCTCAAACGTCAACGGAAAAAACCTTGATGACCCCGAATTTTATGCCTTCTACGAGGCAGCCGAAGAAATGGGTGTATCGCTCTTTATCCATCCGTGGGATGTGATGGGCAAAGACCGCACTGAAAAATACTTTTTGCAATGGTTAGTGTCCATGCCAGCTGAAACCACACTTGCAATCTGTTCGTTCATTTTCGGTGGTGTATTCGACAAATTCCCAGCACTCAAGGTGATGTTCGCACACGCAGGAGGAGCATTCCCCTTCACCGTCGGACGCATCGAACACGGTTATTACGCTCGACCTGACCTTTGCAACGTTAATAACGTCGCAAAACCAACGGACTATTTTGGCAAATTTTGGGTAGACGGCATCACACACGACCCAGACGCACTCCGTTACCTCCTCAAAATCATTGGACATAAAAAAATCGCCTTCGGAACGGACTATCCCTTCCCACTTGGCGATTTACAACACGGCAAATTCCTCACAGAAATGCCTGACCTCACAGACGAACAATTACGCTACCTCACCCACCAATCCGCCTTCGACTTCCTCGGCATAGACCCGAAGAAGTATTTGTAATTCCAAATTTTCTTAGCCCTGAAGGGGCTGCCTATATCAGCGATGGGTTTTAACCTATCGGTGCGGATTTACAGATTTTCGATGTTTTTGATTGCGGAAAGGTAATCGGTGTTGGTGAGTTCGAATTTGATTGGTGATACGGATACGTATCCTTGACGAATAGCGATATCATCGCAATATTCATCACCGTATTGGAGTTTGTATTCACCGTGTAGCCAGTAATAGGGTGTTCCCATTGGGTCTTCACGTTTGTCGTATCGGTCGTTCCACAAGGATTTGCCTTGATGGGTGATGCGAATGCCTTTTATTTCGTTTTGTGGCAAATGCGGTACGTTAACGTTGAGAATGGTGTCGGCTGGAAGTGGGTTTGCAAGCGTGTATTCAGCGATTTTTTTTGCATAGTGTGCTGATGGTTCGCAATCGGACTCAAGGCTGAATGATTGCAGAGAAACGGCAATGGAATTTACTCCCATCAACATTCCTTCGGTAGCAGCAGAAACAGTACCTGAATAGAGTATATTTACTGCAGTGTTCGAACCGTGATTAATACCAGAAACCACCAAATCTGGAGTGTGTTCCAATAGTGAGGATATTCCGAGCTTCACACAATCAGCTGGTGTGCCATTGATTGCCCAACCGAAATAATCACCATCACGATGAAATTTCGTTGCACGGAGTGGACTTGAAACAGTAAGTGCGTGTCCAACTGCCGATTGCTGTCTATCGGGTGCTACAACGTCAATATGCACGTTAGGAATTGATTTTAAGGCACGAACTAAGGCTAAGATGCCGGGAGAATTTATTCCGTCATCATTGGTAACTAAAATTCGTTTCATCTTAAAATATATCGTTATACAGAACAAATGCCATCAATGCCAACAAAATCACCATTCCAACTTGTTGGAATATCACTTTCACTTTCAGTGGTACTTCTCGACGAATGATTGCTTCAATGATAATAAAGAGCAAATGTCCGCCATCGAGGGCAGGAATTGGTAATATATTCATCACAGCAAGAGTAATCGACAGCATTGCTACTAAGGTAAGGAATGGAATGATACCCAAATCTGCAGATTGTTTTGACATTTCCGCAATTTTGATAGGTCCGCCAAGTGCTTGTTTTGCTTGAATAGTTCCAGAGAAAATTTGTTGAACGGTACTAACGAACATCATCAAAGAATTTCCAGTTTTTTGGAAACCTTGCCCAACAGACTCTACAAACGAATATTGGATATGAAGTTTATCTCCCAATATGTTCGTTGGATATATGCCAATTAAACCTTTTGCATCTGGTTTAACCGTTGCTGAAAATGGTTTGCCATTACGCACCCACTCCACAACAAAGGCGCTATCTTTGTGTTCTTTTACTACTTGTACTAAATGTTGAGCAGATGCAATGAGATTTCCAGCAATTGCAGTGATGGTATCACCCGCTTGTAAACCAGCTGAACCAGCAGGACCTAAGGTAATGACAGAAGCAACGGTCGTTTTAATTCCAGCAGGAGTAAGTCCAAAATCTTTTTTCGCAGAAAGTGTTGATAGAATTGCATCACCAGAAACCTTCAACGAGTGTTTTGTTCCCATACGGTCAATAGCGACAGTCCGTTGTTGCGAGAAGTCTTTGAGAGCCAATTGAGTAAGTGCATTGTCCCAAGAATAAGCTTGTTTTCCATCAACTTCGAGAATTTTATCACCCGGTTTGAAACCAATTCTTTCTCCTAACGAGCCTTTTTCAACAAAACCGATACTCGTAGTTCTCGTTTGTACATCGCCTTGAATAAATGCAATTGATGCAAAAATACCAATTGCAAGAATGATATTCATTATCACACCAGCAGTAATTACAAAGGTTTTCAACAGTGCATTCTTCGAACGAAATTCCCACGGTTGTGGCTCAGAAGCCAAATTTTTTGCATCCAAACTTTCGTCGACCATACCAAGAATTTTCACATATCCACCAATCGGAAGGAGTGAAATTCGGTAGTCAGTATAAATACCGCCTTCACCATCCCAATCTTCGGGTAATTTTCCAAAGGTAAAGCCGGTGATTTTGTTATATCCAAATAAACGTGGTCCCATACCAATACAAAAAATATCAGCACGCATACCAGATAATTTGGCAGCAATGAAATGCCCAAATTCGTGAATAGTGACTAAAATGCCAATAACTAAGATAAAATAGAGGATATAACTTGGGTCAAACATAATGATAGGTTATAATTTCGTTGAAAGATGTTGTTCGAGTAATGAACGAGTTTGTGTGTCTATTTCGATAATGTCTGCTAAAGACGGATGAGCAACAAACGGCATTTTATTCAATGCAAATTCGATGGAACGAATGATATCGGTATAGCCGATTTTTTGTTCTAAAAACCATGCAACGGCTACTTCGTTTGCTGCATTGAGAATCGCTGTAGAATTTCCACCTTTTTCTAAACAATCAAAAGCCACTTGTAAGCAGGGGAATTTTTGAAAGTCTGGGGGATAGAATTGTAACGTTTGAATTTCCTCTAATGCTAAGCGGGGGAAATTGTAGGAAAATCGTTTTGGATAGCTGAGAGCATACGAAATAGGAATTCGCATATCTGGCATACCAAGTTGTGCTTTCATCGAACCATCAGAAAACTCTACTAATGAATGTACGATACTTTGAGGATGAACTAAGACTTTAATTTGATTTGGTTGCAAATCAAAAAGCCACTTAGCTTCAATGACCTCAAATCCTTTATTCATCAAGGTTGAAGAATCAATAGTAATTTTACTCCCCATTTTCCATTTTGGATGTTTGAGAGCTTTTTCGAGTGTAATTGTAGAAAATTCTTCGATTGGAAGTGAAAAAAATGGTCCACCAGATGCAGTGAGTGTAATAGTATTGATGGAGCTAATATCCTCTCCAACTAAACATTGCAACAAAGCATTATGTTCTGAATCAACAGCTATGAGTTTCGCAGAATGCGTTTTCACAGCATTCATAATGATTTCACCAGCACTTATGAGTGTTTCTTTATTTGCCAAAGCTACGGTTTTACCTTTTTTAATCGCTTCTAAGGTAGGAATAACACCGGAAAAGCCCACCAAAGCACTCATTAAAATGTCAGTATCATCCGAACAAGCAGCTTCACAAAGTCCATCTACACCAAAAAAAATATTGCCTTTATAGGAGGTATTTTTTTTAAACTCGATATAATGTGGTTCACTGGTAATGACAACGCCGATTGGATTATAGGTTAGTGCTTGTTGTTCTAATTTCTGTATATTAGTTTGAGCGGTCAAATACCCAACAGAATATCCAACAGTCTGGTCAATGACAGAAAGAGTTTGCTCTCCAATTGAACCTGTTGAACCTAAAATTGAAATAGTTTTTTGCATTTGCTAACGACAATTATTCTTGATCTATGGGTACAAACTGAAATTCATTGAACGGCAAATCGGTAGAATAATGCAATTTAATTCGAATGAAATATTTCAGCATAAGTTTTTGTAATAAACTAAAATCACCTGCAGTTAGAATCGCACCCAAATCTGGATGCACTAACAAATGTATAGAAAATGCAGAAGAAGTTGTTTTATAATTTCGTAACCAACGTTCTAAAGAGTTTAACACAACCGAACGTGAATAGACTTTGCCAGTTCCACGACAATGGGTACAATCCTCTGTAATTACTGCCATAATATTCTGTCGAATACGTTGACGAGTAATCTGCATAAGTCCTAATTGAGTCAATGGATATACAACGGTTTTTGCACTATCTTTACCTAATTCTCGAGTCATTTCATGGTAGAGTTTACGTCTGTTTTCATCATACATCATATCAATAAAATCAACTATAACCATACCACCTATATCGCGCAATCGAAGCTGTCGTGCTACTTCATAGAGAGCTTCCATATTCGTTTTGAAAGCATTTTGTTCTTGTAGTTTATCCTTTGTTGCTCGACCAGTATTCACATCAATTGCCACCAATGCCTCTGTAGGGTCAATGACAATCGAGCCACCACTTGGTAAATAAATCTTGCGATTTGGTAGCATCATTATGTCTTTTTCAATACCATAAGTATCAAAAAGTGGACGTTTTTCAGTGTAATAGACTATTTTATCCAACAATTGAGGGGAAGCCCATTGAACATAGGAGTGAATTTCCTTATAAATTTTATAGGAATCAATGACAACAGCATCTACATTTTCAGTAAATAAATCTCGAATAACCTTTGTAGAAGTATTCACATCGTTATAAAGAATAGTAGGTTTTTCAGCAGATGCTAATTTTTTCTCAATTGCATCCCATTTGACTAACAATTCTTCCCAATCTCTTCTCAAATCATCTTCAGTTTGTCCTTGAGCAGCAGTTCGAATGATGCATCCAGACCCTTTTGGTAAAATTTCTTGAGCCAATCTTCGCAAACGACGGCGTTCTTTCGAAGAATTGATTTTTTTCGAAACACCAATCACATTGTCAAACGGCAGAAATACAACATTTCTTCCAGGGATTGTAATTCTAGTCGTTACTCTAACTCCTTTCGAACTGTAGGCGTCTCGAACAACTTGCACAGGAATCATTTGTTTTGGTGTCAAATTGATTGTTACCTGTCCAGAACGTTTTGTATTGAAAGTTGGAAGTGTTGGTGGTGTTTTTTGTTGCGGATGTTTTTGTTTACCATTCTTTTTTGGTAGTTTTACTTCAGAACCATCTTCGTGCAAAGGAATTTCCAAAACAACATCATCCGAAACTTCTGCTGCAAACGGAATAGTAGTTGTTTTTTTCTTTCGAGTATGTGGCTTTTTTGAAGTTTCTTCGGTAGTTAACTCGATATCTTCATTTTTGAATGCAGATTTTACAGAATTTCTTTTTGGTTTTTTCTCAATTGCGAACAAAGTAGGTTCTTCTATTGGTGTTGTTTCAACAATTGTTTTCGCTGTTGTAGCTTTTCTTCGGTTTACCTTTGTTGACGTTGATTCATTTGGTTCTGAATTGATTTCTGCAACCACAGGAATAGCAACAACTTGAGGTTTTGCTGCCTTTTTTACTGTGCGTTTTGGAGTAACTTGTGAAGAATTCTCCACAGGCTCAATTGATGGTATAGACGGTTCTTGTGTAGTAACTGCAGTCGTTGATGGTTTTTTACCACGTTTTTTAATAACAATTGGAGAAGTTGTTTGTTCTTCAACTGATATTGGTTCTGGAGTTATACCTAACTCAGTTTGTTCAACAGAAGTTGGTTTTTTCTTTGATACTCGTTTAGATTTTTTTTGAGGAGTTGTTATGTCAGCTTCCTGATGAGCAGGTTCTTCTTTCGATTCAACAACATCAAACTGATTATCTTCCGTGATTTTAGAGCCAACAATGGTGATTTTCCTTCTGTTGGGTAATAGCATTGCTGGATTTCTAACTTCTGGAGGAATTACTTCCTTTACAGCAGCTACAGTCTCTTCAGCGTCTTTTACATCGTTGACAATGGTTTCATCAGTAGGTTCATTTGAAACTACATCAACAGTTGGATTGGAATCTATAGGATTCTTTTTATTTCTATTTGGTTTTTTCTTTGTTGTACCTTTTTGGGGTGTTTGATTTGTTTGAACCTGAACAACAGTTGGTTGAGTAGGTTCAACTTGAATAGGAATCTCCTCAATTTGTTCAATAGATGGAGTTTCAGCAATAGAAGTTTCGACTTCTACAAAGTCGGCTTCTTTTAGAGTATCGGTTGAAGTGCCTCGATTATTCTTTGACTTCTGACGATTGTTTTTCTTCTGTTGCTGACGATTATTCTTTGGAAGAATCTTGTTTTCTTCTAAGGAGTTTTTTTGTTCGTCATTTGTAGGAGTTTCATCATCGTCATCATCATCTTCCTCAGTATACATCGAACTTTCTAATGAATCTTCGACATCGGAAAAATGGAGAAATGCATCTTGAGCCAAACCTATATCAATAAAGGCAGCGTTCATACCCTGGACAATCTTTTGAACCTTGCCATAATAAATGTTCCCGATGATTCTTTCGTTGTCGGGATGTTCTACAAAAAACTCAACAAGTTTCGCATCTTCTGTGATACCAACGCGAACTTCGTTTACCGTTGCGTTAATAAGAATTTCTTTTTTCATCAATTTTTATACAAAAACCACTATCTTTGTGTGGTAGAGAATATGTTGACAACAAAATAAACGAATCAAGGTAGAAGCAAATGAATCAAGAATCTAACAAGAAAGAATATTCCGTTGACCAATTTATCGCAAAATTAGAACAAGCAGTAACATTTATCTGCTCGAGAGTTATTAATCGATCGGAAGTTGTTGAACAAGCTGTTTGTGCGCTATTAACTTCGGAACATTTACTGCTACAAAGTAGAACAGGGGTTGGGAAATCATTGCTAACTGAACAACTATTTACAGTGTTCGAAGGAGCAAATATTTTCCGAGTACAAGCAAGTAAAGAACAACAACCGGATACGTATTTTGGCGGGTTAGACATTGAGTTGTTAAAAACTGGAAAGATTTTTCACAATACAGAAGGTTCATTGGTCGAGAGTGAATTTGGATTTATTGACGAAATCTTTGATGCAAATGATTTCACACTACGTGCATTGCTTTCATTGCTGAATGAACGACGATTAATTCGAGGTGTTCAGCATGTTCAAGCTAAAATTCATACTGTTATCGCTGCAACAAATTACTTACGAATATCAGAAGTAACTGAAGCAATTTTGGATAGATTCTTGTACAAAGCAATTGTATTGCCAGATAAAGAACCGTATTTACAGTATAAAATTTCACAACAATATCTCATTCACTCAGGAAATACCATTGAAAATGTACAGAAAATACATTTCAACGAGTTGAAGTATATGAGTAATATTGTTCGTGGAAACAATAATGAAAGAACAATTTCAATAGAACCAAAAATTCTCTATTTCGCGAACCTTGTCATTCGCCATTACGAGTTTCTGAAAAACAAAACAATACGAGAAGCTAATAGAGGAAAGAATTCTCACGAAATAGATGAGTATTATATCTCACCGAGAACCCAAGCCAAATCTATCGATTTGCTTCGAGCAATTGCTTTGCTTCATGGTCGTACATCTGTCGTTTTCGAAGATGTATTCAAGTTATATTTTATTTTTAGTACTGTTGGACTTCCAGAAGAAGTCGCGTTATTTTATAAATCGTACAATACAATGTACGCATCTTTATCAACTGGGTCTGGATTTAAACAGATTGAAGCATTGTTAGAATTTGACACCTTGCTTCAGTCAATTGCAGAGAATCCATCTATGTTACATCAACCAATTTCAACGTTTCTCGATACTCCATTGACACGCACATTGGTAGAGTGGTTCAAGGAGAAATTCACTAATTTGGACGAAACTGTACAAAATAATCGCCGAATTTTAGAAGGCTTTATCAAAAACTTTGTACCAGCTACAGATGAAATTAGAGAATTACGAAATACCTTAGATCATCAGTTGCAGGTAATTCTTTCTAAAATACAACACTAATATACATTATTTTTGGCAATTGTGAGGTTGTATTTTTGAATAATGATGAAAGAATGTTGCTTATTTGTTCGTAAATTGAACCATTCTTTCGACGTATTTACCAATAACATCAAATTCGATATTAACGGTTTTTCCTATAACTAAGTTGTGTATTGTTGTTGCAGAATACGTGTGTGGAATAATAGCAACAGAAAATACGTTTTCCGAAATGTTTGCAACGGTAAGGCTTGTACCATTAATGCAAATTGAACCAACTGGAATGATGTATTTCAAATATTGTTCTTCCAAAACAAATGAAAATTCCCAACTCGTGGTAAGTTCGACACTTGATACAACTGTTGCTGTACAATCTACATGACCTTGCACAATATGACCACCTAATCGATCGGTAACTAAAACCGCACGCTCGAGATTGACTTCCATTCCAACAGTGAATAGCCCAAGTGTTGTTTTTTTGAGTGTTTCTTCAACAGCAATGACTTCAAAAAATTCAGAAGTAAAATTTACAACAGTTAAACAAACACCTTCAACTGAAATTGAAGCATCAATTGAGACATCGGTCAAAACTTTAGAAGCGTTAACTTGAATCATTTTTCCATTGCCAATAGGCTCTATAGAACGGATAGTTCCGATTTCTTCAACTAAACCAGTAAACATACTTTTATAAAAAAAAGCCCTGCATTTTCAGCAAGGCAAAATTTGAATTAACCTAAATACGCACGAAGTGCTTTCGAACGAGAGGCATGACGCAACCTTCGAATAGCTTTTTCTTTAATTTGACGAACTCGTTCACGTGTTAGGTTGAATTTTTCGCCAATTTCTTCTAATGTAAGTGTATTGCCATCCAATCCAAAGTAAAAACTGATAACTTCAGCTTCGCGTTTTGACAATGTTGTCAAAACTTGTTGAACTTCTAATCGAAGTGATTCACGCATCAATTCAGCATCAGGGGGAGGTTGTTGGTCATTCGGCAAAACATCCAAAAGTCGGCTATCTTCCCCATTGGCAAAAGGAGCATCAACTGATAAATGTCGACCCGAAATTTTGATGGTTTCAGCAATTTCTGCAATGGACATATCTAGTTGTTCTGCCAATTCAGCAGCAGTTGGCTCTCGCTCAAATGCTTGTTCCAATTCAGAGAATTTTCGACCAATTTTATTTAATGCACCTACACGATTTAACGGTAAACGAACAATACGAGATTGTTCTGCAAGAGCTTGAAGAATGGATTGACGAATCCACCATACAGCATAAGAGATGAATTTGAAACCACGAGTCTCATCAAAACGCTTTGCTGCTTTGATAAGTCCGAGATTTCCCTCGTTAATCAAATCACCTAAGGAAAGACCTTGGTTTTGATATTGTTTTGCTACAGAGACAACGAAACGAAGGTTTGCTTTGACAAGACGTTCTAAAGCTATCGCACCTTCGTGAGTACCTTTTTTAATGAGTTTTGCTAGATTAATTTCATCTTCTGTAGTTAATAATTCTACCCGCCCGATCTCTTGTAGATACTTATCTAAAGATTGACTTTCGCGGTTAGTATATTGTTTAGTAATTCTCATTAGTACTCAAAAAAATAGACAAAAAACGTTGGTCATAAAAGAAGTTTTACAGACGTTAGACCAATAAAAACTATACTACGTTTAAAAACTCAAAACATTGTTAATTCAAGCCTTACTTGCTACTCAGAAACTGTTTATATTGCTTTTTGGATAGTAACAACTTGATTGCTGTTTCAATGTCATTATCCTTCTGAAATGAGTAAATGTAATAGTCTTTTTTATTCATTTTTCTGGATGCGATTTCCCGTTCTAAAAGATATTGAACATCACTTTGATGAGCTTTGATAAGAGAAGTAGATTCTTTTTGAATCATTTTTTCTAAGTCATTAATCGTATTTACAATTGTTTTAGAATGTTTTTCATGTTTTGCTTTAAAAGATATCACTTCTAATAAATCTGCCATTGAAGATTTGTACTTGTAGCCTTTTTTGATAAGATATTTTTCAAAACTTGAGAATAATTCTGCTGATGAAAAATTTTTGTTGAATTTTTCTAACAGTAGTGGATACTCATCAGAAATAAACGTAAAAATGAGGTTACTATTCAACAAAGAAAGTACATAGGGTGAATATTCGTTCTGTTTGATGATAGAATCTGGTGTAATGCCATTTTCCTCTTTGACTACACGATTATTGATTGTTCTAAATTCTTTTGCAGGAATAGTTTTATCATCCTTGAGGTCATTCTCATGAACAAAATAATTGATTTTTTGTAAAGATCTGCCCGATGGAGTGAAATATTTCGAGGTTGTGAGTTTCAAAGCACCTTTTCGAGAAATTGGAACAACTGTTTGCACTAATCCTTTTCCAAATGATGTTTGACCTAAAACAATTCCACGATCTAAATCTTGAATAGCTCCAGCGACAATCTCGGATGCAGATGCACTCTCATTGTTAATGAGAACTGTCATAGGAGTTTCTCCATCAATTGGATCTATAGTGGAAGTGTAGGTTCTTGCAGAATTTGCAAATCTGCCTTTTGTTGAAACTACAGTAGAACCTTTTGGAACAAACAGTTCTAAAATGCTGATAGACGATTCTAAAAGTCCTCCTGGATTCCCTCGAAGGTCTAAGATTATCCCAGATAATGTCTTTTCTTTTTTTAATTCAACGAGTGCATCTTTAACTTCTTTGTAAGATGAACTGGAAAACCTTGTGAGTTGGATATAGCCTATAGAATTATCTAAAATAGTATAGAAAGGAACACTTTTTATAACAATAGATTCACGTTGTAAAGTAATAGTGATGGTATCTCTATTTGCATTTCGAATTACTGTTAGGTCAACTACAGAATTGACTGGACCTCGAGTAAGAGAGCGAACATCGTCCGAGTTTTTGAATAAAGTAACAACAGTATCAATTTTGTAAATTTTATCACCGACCAATAATCCCTTTCGTTCAGAAACCCCACCTTCGTAAACACCAATGATAGTTAACATTGAATCTCTTGTAGCTAAACTCAACCCCAAACCAACATAAGAATTGGATTGTAATAGGGAAAAATCTTGGTTTTCCTCTTCGTCAAAATAGACTGTATATGGATCTAAGGATTTCAACATAGCATCAATACCATTTTGAACAAATCGATCAGGTTCAATTTCGTCTACATAATTCAATGAAATTTCTTTGAAAATGGTTGTAAATCTATCAATAGATTCATTAACTTTAGAATAGTACGAGTCATTAGAACTTCCTAATACTAATCCTAAGGTAATTAGAAGAACTATGGTTAAAGAAGATTGAAAAAATTTCATTTTGGGATTGAATAAAAGTGAATATTTGAAGTAAAATCGACGACAAATACAAACTCAGGGAAGGTAATTTCGATAATTTATTGTATCTTTGTGGCGAAAGTATACCTACATAAAACTCCTTATGCACAAAAAAGCAAGTTTTGACATTTCAATAGTCATTCCTATCTATAACTCAGCAACAATTTTTCCAGTACTTTATTCTCAATTATGTGAGGTGTTGGAGCCGTTGACGAATGGAAGTTTTGAGATAATTACTGTTATTGATGGAAATAAGGATAATTCACTTTTGGTAATTGAATCATTTCAAAAGAATGATAACCGCATCAGAATTATAGAATTTGCACGAAATTTTGGTCATCAAGCAGCTGTTACAGCGGGATTACAGGTAGTTTCAGGAAACTACATTGTAATAATGGATGATGATTTAGAAGACCCCCCATCAGTAATACCAGTATTACTTGCAAAAGCGCATGAAGGATTTGATGTTGTTTATGCAATTCGTAAAAAGAGAAAGGTTGTTTGGTGGAAAAAAATGGCCTATCCAATCTTCTATAGATTTGTGAATGCAGTTTCAGAAATTGAACTACCGTATGATACTGGTGATTTCTGTTTGATGCGATCTGAAGTGGTTGATCAGATAAATAATTTACCAGAAAAAAATAGATATATTCGAGGTTTGCGATCTTGGGTTGGTTTTCGACAAACAGGGATTGAATACGAACGTGGTAAAAGACTACACGGGGAATCTGGGTACTCACTGAAACAATATTTTCGATTAGCTTTTGACGGAATTCTTTCGTTTTCCTACAAACCATTGCATTTTATTACACTTATTGGTTTTTTCTTTTCACTGATAACTTTCATAACAGGGATTAGCTTTTTTATTGCAAGATTTTATGGGTTTGGTTCCAACGTACCAGGTTGGTCTTCGTTGATGTTAGCAATACTTTTTTTTGGTGGTGTTCAACTCATGGCAGTTGGAATATTGGGAGCATATATTGCACGAATTTATGAGGAAGTGAAATCTCGTCCTCAATATGTCATCAAACAAACAAGTGGGTTTTCTCCATTCAATCCATGAGTAGCAAGATGTTAGATAATGTTGAACATTTCTATAAAGGAAAAAAGATACTCATTACTGGTGGATTGGGAATGATTGGATCTTCAGTTGCACATAAAGCAGTTGCAATGGGTGCGGAGGTGACAATAGTTGATGCTGTAAAAGAACCGTATGGAGCAAATTATTTTAATGTTGATTCAATCAAAGAACAAATCGCTATTGTCATTGCAGATATTCGAGATAAACAAGCAATGAAAGAGGCAGTTAAGAAGAAAGATATTGTCTTTAACTTTGCAGCACAAGTAAGCCATAATGATAGTATTGCTGACCCATTTCTTGATGCAGACATAAACTATATTGGTCATTTGAATGTCTTGGAATGTATTCGTCTTGAATCTCCAAATGCAATTGTTGTAAACTCTGGCTCTCGATTACAATATGGTCCAATTCTCTATAATCCAGTTGATGAATCTCATCCATTAGACCCCAAAACTCCCTATGCATTCAACAAGGTAGTTGCGGAAAATATGTATAAATATTATCATAACATCCATAACATTCAATGTGTATTATTTCGAATAGCTAATCCGTATGGACTTCGGTGTCAGATGAAACACGCTAAATATTCAATAATCAATTTCTTCATTGGTCAAGCGATGAAAGGAAATACTATTACAATTTTTGGTGATGGTGAACAAAAACGTGATTATATTTTCAATGAAGATATGACGGATGCGTTTCTAATAGCAGCTGCTACTCCTTCGTCTTATGGTCAAGTATTTAATTTAGGTAGTGGAATCGGAACAAAGTTTTCCGAAATGGCGAAAACAATTGTTGAAATAGTTGGAAAAGGATCAGTAGAATTTGTCGAATGGCCAGAAAACTATCTTAATGTTGAAACTGGGGATTACATTTCTAATATTTCAAAAATTACCTCTACAATTCCTTGGGCTCCAAAAACTGATTTGCACGATGGTATAAAGCAAACTATTGAGTATTATCAACAATATTATCAGTATTATTTCTAAATATTTTACAAAATGAGTAACGCAGAATTTGATAAATATGCCACAGAGTATGACCAGATGCATCGTAAAAGTATAGCTGCGTCTGGATACGAACCCTCGTTTTTTGATGAATACAAGATAGTTGAGATGGTAAGATATTTGTTTGTTTAGTTAAAAATTAATGAAGAAGATTAAGTTTGTCAAAAATCCACTTTTTATTATTTTACTTGTAGCATTCGTAATTAGAATGTTAGTGTTGTGTGTATTCCCAGATTCGTTCTATAACACTGCAAGATTACTAACACATATGTCGATTGCAAATAATATCGTTTCAAAAAAAATTATTGCTATTGATGATAAATTTGTCTTAAATGCAGGTAGATTCATAAATAAACAGAATAGAACAGTAGAATTTAATGTATTACAACAAAAATTTTCATCGGGTACGTTAAATTATTCTCCAGATATTACTGATACGTGGGGAATGGCTTATATAACTGCTTTTTTTTGGTGGATAACCAACTCAAGATCGTATATACCTATTCAGATTTTTCAAATAATTATAGATTCATTTTCTATTTATGCCCTGTTTTCAATTGTAAAATTTCTATTTAAAAATCAAAAGATTGGATATGTTGCATCGATTTTCTATTCAATATTCCCACCTTTATTGTTTTTATCAACAACTTTAAATCGTGATATTTATGCAACTTGGGGAATTTTATGGAGTACGTATTTCTTTTTAAGTTGGATTGAAAGAAACGGACAAAGTAAATGGCGTATTATTATTGCGGGTTTAATTCTGTGTATTACATTATGGATGAGATCAACTATAATGTTTATTCCATTATTATGGGTTACTTACTACTTAATGACAGAAAAACTTACAAAAATAACATTGAAAACTTCTTTATTTATTTGTATATTAATTTTTTCTTTAGAATTTGTGTTCTTTGTTCTTCCTTTTTCTTTGCAATTTCATAATAAGTACAATTTATATAATTTCTCATCTGGATTAAATGGGGGAGTGTTTTGGACTGGATTAGGAGAATTTTCCAAAAAGTATCATTTTGTTTGCAATGATGATTCTGCAATGTCGAGAGCTGTTCAATTGGGGTATCCTAAGGATGGTACATTGTATACACCTGAGTTTAGTAGATTGTTAAAGGAAGATGCAATGAAGATAGTTGTAAACGATCCTTTTTTTTTAGTAGAAGTAATAATCAAACGATATAGCTATTTCTTTTTTGCAAGACCGCCTTTTGGTGTGTCTGAACGTTCGAATATTCATTTTGCACGTATGAATTTATCAATTGGTGATTTCATTCGTCAATATCCTCTTGAGGCAATAGAGCTTGTGGCAAAAGCCTTTATTGCTGTATTACTTCCAATCTGTTCGTTATTATTGCTTTGGTATAGAAGAAAAGATTGGAAACCAATACTTTTTCTGTTGTTACTATGGCAATACCCACTTATTGTACATTTGCCGACCCATTTAGAAAATAGATATGTAGTTCCTCACATGTTTGCTTTGATAATTGCAACTAGTTGTTTTGGTTACTATCTCTACAGAAAAATAGTCTATAAAATACCCATCAATCAAGATTAACATATGCCAAAAATACTTTTAGAAACAAATTTTCCCAATTTAAACCTTTGGAGAAAGGGAAAAGTACGAGATGTATACTCATTTGAAAATTCTTTATTGATGGTTGCTACTGATAGAATTTCTGCATTTGATGTGATTATGAACGAAGGCATACCAACCAAAGGTATGTTGTTAACTCAATTATCAAAGTTTTGGTTTTATAAAACACAACATATTGTTCCAAATCATTTTATTTCTGATTCTTTGTCTGTTTACCCTCCTGAAACTTATGAGTATGCACAGGAGCTTCGAGGTAGGTCTATGCTTGTTCAAAAAACGAATCCTCTGCCAATTGAATGTGTCGTGAGAGGATATTTGGCAGGATCAGGATGGAAAGAATATCAGAGTTCTCAAACTGTATGCGGTGTTGAATTACCAGCTGGTTTACAGGAATCATCACGGTTACCGTTTCCCATTTTTACACCAGCAACTAAGGCTGAAGAAGGACATGATGAGAATATTACTTTCGAACAAGCTAAAGAAATTGTTGGACCTATTGCCGATAGTGTAAAAAAGATATCATTAGAATTGTATAACTTTGCAAGTTCATATTTAGAACAACAGGGGATTATTCTAGCGGATACTAAATTTGAATTTGGAATAACTGATAATGGTGTACTTTTATTAATTGATGAGGCATTAACCCCCGATTCGTCTCGTTATTGGTTACAAAGTCAATATTCTGTTGGTACTTCGCAGTATAATTTTGATAAACAAGTTCTACGAGATTATTTGGAATCTATTCCATGGAATAAACAATACCCACCACCAACATTACCAGAAGAAATATTAGAAAAAGTATTAGAAAAATACAAAGAAGCTTTTTCCTATGTGACTGGTGAAATGTTCCATTGGGAGCAATATGGCTAATTCTTCATCACCAATTCAATACAATCAGTTTAAAGGAATATCTATTGAAAGAAAATCTATGCTTTCTTTTGATATTCCTACTACATTAATTACAATTTTATTGGTTGTATTTGGAGCTATTTCTATTTACAGTGCAACGGTAGCTCCTGGGATGAAGGTGTATTTTGATAGACAAATTATTTTTGCAGTCATTGGTATAGCTACTATGATTCTAGTAGCATATCTACCACAAAGAATCATTCAATCCAGTAGTTATCTTTTTTATGCTATTTCAATACTTCTTTTGGTTGGGGTAATAGTAATGGGTAAAGAAGTAAACGGTCAGAAAAACTGGTTAGTTTTAGGACCTATTACATTTCAGCCGTCAGAATTTGCTAAGCTTTCAACGATAATGGCAGTTGCAATGTATCTTGCACAACGGGGGATACGGATTACGACATTTCGAGATTTTTCAATTGTATCATTGATTGTTGCATTGCCAACTGCTCTGATTCTTCTTGAGGACTTTGGAACTGCATCGGTGTTCTTGGTTGTATACTTTGGAATTTTACTTTGGAGTGGATTTGATTTATATATTCTTTTCTATGTAGCCTGTTTGCCAATTTTGGGAATACTATCCTTTTTTGATGATACAATTTATTATTCTTTTGCTATCGTTGCTACTATTGGAATGTTTTTGTTCAGAAGAAGAATAGTATTAACTGTTGTTTTAGTTGTTAGTTTTTTTAGCATTAACTTAGTATCAGATACGATTTATGGATATTTACAACCTCACCAAAAAAGTAGAATAGATACGTTTTTAAATCCCGACAAAGACCCTCGTGGTAAAGGATATAATGTCATTCAGTCGATTATGGCAGTTGGTTCAGGAGGTTTAACAGGAAAAGGATATATGCAAGGTTCACAAACGCAATTGAAATATATACCTAAACAATGGACAGACTTTATTTTTTGTGTTCCTGCTGAAGAATTTGGTTTTGCAGGTGGAATGACTGTTATTGGCTTACTTACGATGTTGATAGTTCGAGGAATTTCCATAGCAACAAAAGCTCAAAATGTGGAATCGAATCGATTTGCTTCGTTGGTAGCAGCTGGAATCTCAATGATGTTTTTCTATCACATGGTAGTGAATATTGGTATGGCTATCGGATTATTCCCAGTTATGGGTATTCCCTTACCATTCATGAGTGCAGGTGGCACCTCATTGGTCATCAACTTAATGATGGTAGGTGTTCTATTAAATATCTATAGAACAACAATTCGAAAAAGTACTTCTAAAGAATACATGCCTACAGAATAGTTACTTCTTATAGCAACCAGCACCGTCTGCTAACAAGAGTAAATCACCATTTTCTGTCTTTGCTTCATTTAAAGAAAGTGAAACACTATATTCAAAATCTTTTGACATATTATACAGCCCCAAATTTTCTTCATTACTTGAGTAATAACCAATAGACCTTGCCATAACGGGCAATAACTCTACTAATGGCATATATTCATTTACGGTTAATCTATGGATATTTCCTGAATATCCTCTACATACAAACACTTCCATAATCTATTGTTTCATTTTCATTGGTTCTAAAATTGAAGGGTATTGTTTCATCAAATCCCTTAGAGTATTTAACAAAGTCTCTTTAAACTCTATCTTACTATCATTTTTTATCTTTGAGGAAGATCTAAACATAGCATTTAACTTCGAAGTTTTTCCATTAACATAACATAAGTATAAATCCAAATCTGCACCTGCGGTTGTTCTGACTAATGTTCCAGTTATGTAATGTGTAACTTCATTAGCGTACATTGCTTTGATTTCTTGTACCGTAGGTGCTTGATAGTTTTCTAATCCATACAAATGAAACATAGCAAATAAAGAATCTCGAGAATCTATGTCGTATGTTGTAAAGTTTTTGTTGTCTTTTAGTTCTAAAAACATACTATGTACGGCATCAAATGATACTGCAGTTTTTTCTTTGAAAATATCCCATTTTGGAAATGAGTCATTACCAATAAATGCGATACCACCAACAATCAATGTTGAAGTAGGTATAACTTGAAACTTGCCTTCTAACCCCGCAAATAGTTTAGGCTCTTTTGTTGTGACTGCTAATGCACGTTGAATCCCTTCTAATAATGCTACATCATAGAGTATAGAATCTATGGAATTAGCGATTCTATATGTTAACAGTGAATATCCTATACCACTTTGAACGGGCAATGTATCTGTTAAATTATCCACTAATAACGTTATTCGTAAAACATTACCCAATCGCAAAATTTTCAATTGTGCTGCATAATCGATTTGAATTCCCGCCAAACCTTGTTTTATCTCTGTAATATTTGAATGGGGTAATTGCTTTTCTTGTAACTCTTTGATGACTTCTTTTGGAAAAACTGCCTCATATTTTTTTGAAAGCAGACATGCAGTTGCAAAAGCAATTTCAATTTTACGTGCAGAAACAGATGATATATTTTCTCCTAATGATACTTCGGTCAAAAACACTTTCTTTTGGATGGTATCAACCTCATCCGCCAAAAGAACATTAGAACAGAATATTAGAATAAAACAAAAAAAGATACTAAGAAATTTAAGCATACACTTTTTAATGTAGAAACAATTGAAACTATATGACGAAAAGAACTGTAGAAAGTTTCATTGACTCTTGACCCCTTGAACAAAGAGGAATAGCAACTTCAATACCTTTAGCCCTTTACCTAAAAAGTAAAATAGCTTACAAGAGTAATTTATAAAAAAACCTCCCATATATTCATGTTTTCACAAAGTTATAACTCTTCTAAAAGAATGTTTAGAAATACTATGATACCAATAGTTTACAATTTGGTTACAATTTGGTAATATTGCAATAAGTAGTTTTGTACAACTTTTTTGAAAAACCTATCGGTCTACTAATGTTGAAAAAACTATACTTTTTGCCTTCGATTGTATTCGCAATGCTACTTATTTCTGGAACTACAAACCTTTTAGCTCAAACTGGAGTGATTCAAGGTAAGGTTGTTGATCAAGAAAGTGGTGAGGCACTATCTCGTGCTTCAATCCTAATAGAAGGTACTAAATTTGGAGCATATTCAGATGTAAAAGGAACATTTAGAATCACAAAAGTTCCTGCAGGAAAATACTCTGTGCGTGTTACCTATATTGGTTATCAAACAAAAAAAATAGAAAATGTAATTGTCACAGCTGATAAAACTACAAAGTTAGATGTTTCTCTTCCTTTAGAGAAAAAATCAACTGAAGAAGTTGTTGTAACTGCCCAACGAAGTTACGACAATGCTGCTGCAAATTTGAATAGAAGAAAAAATGCTTCTCAAGTTTCTGATGGAGTTTCTCAGGAGGATATTGGTAAACTTCCTGACTCAGATGCAGGTCAAGCATTAAAACGTGTATCTGGTGTTACGTTAGTTGGTGGTAAATTCTTATATGTACGTGGTGTCAGCGAACGCTATAACAACACAACATTAAATGGTGCAGGACTAACGAGTACCGAACCTGATAAAAAGTCGTTTTCATTTGATATGTTCCCGTCGGAATTTTTACAGAATGCAAATGTAATCAAATCATTCACTCCTGATTTGCCGGGTAATTTCGTTGGTGGATTAGTGCAATTAAGCACAATTGATTTTCCAGAAGCATTCCAATTAAAAGTATCAGTAGGTTCATCTGTAAACTCAAATGTAAACTTTAAGGATAATGCATTTTTACATTCTAACAGAAGTTCAACTGATTGGTTGGGAAGAGATGATGGAATGAGAGCATTACCAAATTTATTTCCAAAAGACCGTGAGGAATTGAACGATTTACGTAGAAGAGCAAATAACCCTTTTGATACCACTGGTGCTAAACAACAATATGTTGCCGCTTCACAAGCTTTTAAATCTGAAAACTGGCAACAAAATAGACAAACAATTGGAGCTTTAGATAATAGAAGTTTTGGTATTTCCTATTCCGATGTGTTCAATGTTGGTGAAACAGAGGCTATTGGACTCATTGCTGCAGTTAACTATGGAAATACATTTTCCATTAACAATATTGATAGAAACGGTATTTTTGCTGATAGACAACCATTCTTTTTCACAAGTGGTTCACAATCAAATAGATCAGTGAATATTTCTGGTTTATTCAATACTGCATTCAAATTTGGTGGTTCAAATGTTATTTCTTTTAAAAATGTGTACAACATTTCATCGGATGATGAATATGTTATTTTAGAAGGTCAAGATGTTGGATATCAGTTTTTGGATTTAGTGCAAGTATCTTCTCAGTTTGTACAAAAGACAATGTATTCAGGTACATTAGGAGGTGAACACTCACTTCCAATAGCTGATATGAATTTAGATTGGAGATTAGGATATTCAACTTCAGAACGTGATGAACCTGATTTTAGAAGATTACGTTTTTCTCGCCAAACTATCGATTCAACAATTCCTTTGTCTGCCGATGTATTCCCTACTCAACAAGGTGATGGTACAAAAGCTGGACGTTTCTTCTCGAATCTATTAGACAATGCTTGGACTGGTGGATTTAATCTTACGATTCCTTTAAATGCTGATTCGAAAATCAAGGTTGGTGCATTGCATGAAGATCGTCGAAGAACTTTTCAAGCTCGTTCACTTACAATCATTGAAGCACAAAATGGTTTAGCCGAAGATATTTACAATAGAAAGTCGAATTTAGCTCATCCTGATAGTATTTTTGACGAAAGTAATTTCCGTTATGATGATGGATTTTTAATGTCTGAAGATTCCAAAAAATCTGATTCGTATAATGCGAGTGAAGTTTTGACGGCTGCTTATGCAATGGCGGATTTACCGTTTACTCTTTTTGGATTAGAATTACGATCAATTTTCGGTGTGAGAGTTGAAAATAACACACAAAAATTAAATTCTTTTACACTCAATGGAGACTCAATTGAAGTTGTTCGAGATTTATTAGATGTACTTCCTTCAATAAATTTCGTTTGGAAAGTTGATAATAACACAAATATTCGTGCTTCAGCTTCACAAACGCTCACTAGACCTTCACTTCGTGAATTTGCTCCTTTTGCTTTCTATGACTTCCAAATGCAGGCATTGCAAACTGGTAATCCAAACTTAGTGAGAACCTTAATTCAAAACTACGATCTACGTTACGAGTATTTTCCAAATCCGGGAGAAGTAATCTCTGTTTCAGCATTCTATAAAAATTTCCAAAATGCAATTGAAGAAACCATTTTCCCTGCTCAATCTGAATTAACAAGAACGTTTTCAAATGCACAAAACGATGCACAAAACTACGGGTTAGAATTCGAACTTCGTAAAGGTTTAGGATTTATTTCTTCCTCGTTTGAGCCAGTTTTGTTCTCAATGAACTATTCTTGGATTCAATCACAAATTGAAGTTTTGCAAGGTTCAGTAACAGATAAACGTGCAATGTGGGGACAATCTCCCTATTCATTGAATGTTGGTTTATCCTATGTTCAACCAGAATGGTTAACAAATTTCAATGTCGCATACAATCGCTTCGGAAGAAGAATTGTTCAAGTTGCTCAACAAGGTATATATACCTTTGAAGACCCACATGTCTATGAAATGCCAAGAGATGTAATCGATATTAGCATCTCTCAGCCATTGTTCGATAATAGCTATGAAATCAAATTTGCACTTCGTGATCTTTTAAACCAACAGTTAGTATGGTTGCAAGGTGGAGAAACGATAGCAACAAACCTTCGTGGAACGAATTATTCGCTTTCCATGAGTTATAGAGTTAGATAATATTCATTCAATTTATATAAGGTGATTTATGATAGGTAAAATTCTATCTGCACTGTTCATAACAGTTATTTGTAGTGTAAGTGCATTCGCACAACCTACTGCCGCTTTGAAGCTTACTGCTCCAAATACAGCTGTAACGTTCCGAGCTGGAACGTCACAAGATTTACGTTGGGATACAACGGACGTTCAAGGAAACAGAACCTATAGATCTAGGTTTACTTTTCAATGGTCAATCTCACAAAATGGACCATGGACAAATTTGACTGGTGCGTCAAATAGAATTGACTCTGCTGGTCCTAATAGAGCTTCTGGTGTATTTGCAGGTGGTTTTAGAGTGCCAAATGTACCTCAAAACAACCAACAAATCTATGTGAGAATTATTTTAGTTAATGCAGATAACTCATTAAATGAGACAGTATCTGATGTTTGTGATTTCCCAATCACAGTAGAACGTCCAGATGCAATAGTCGTAGATGAGTTTTTAGAAGGTAACATAACTGGAGTTAAAACCTTAGAAGCTACAAAAATTTATGGTCTTAAAGGATATGTTTTTGTCACAGATGGTGCAACATTAGTAGTTCCTCCGGGAACAATCATCGTTGGTGATCAAGTTGGTACAAACAGTGCAATTTGTGTGAACCGTGGCGGTAAAATTTACGCCAAAGGAACGAAAGACAAACCAATTATCATGACTTCATCTGCACCTCCAGGTCAACGTCGTTCTGGTGACTGGGGTGGATTGTTGATTTGCGGTAAAGCATCTACAAATCATCCAGGTGGTGAATCAGCTTTAGAGGGTGGTATTGCTGATGATGCAAATACTCGTATTCGTGGTTGGTTTGGTGGTAAAATTACACCTGACGATAACGATTCAAGTGGTCATTTAGAGTATGTTCGTATTGAATTTGCTGGTATTGCTGCTGCTCCCAACCAAGAGTTAAACTCTTTGACAATGGGTGGTGTTGGTCGTCGTACAGTTTTAAAAAATATTCAATGTAGCTTCGGTAATGATGATGCATTCGAATGGTTCGGTGGAACTGTGAATGCAAAATATCTTATTGCTACAAGTACATTAGATGATGATTTGGATTGCGATAATGGTTTCAATGGTAAGGTGCAATTCGCATTAGTTCAACGTAATGCTCAACGTGCGGATGTTTCAACATCTCAAGCGTTTGAAATTGATAATGATGCAAATTCTACTTACAATGAACCATTCACTTCGCCAGTTTTTTCAAATGTGACTGCTATTGGCCCACTTCAAGATACTTCTTGGACTCCTGGTGCTGGTGCAAATCAATTTTCAACTCGTTTTGGTGCAGCTGCTCAAATTCGTAGAAATGCACGTGCATCAATCTTCAATTCTGTTTTTACAGGTTGGCCTCGTGGTATTGATTTGTTATCGAATCAAGCTCAAGGTGCTGCTGTAAGAGATTCAATTCAAATCAAAAACAATAGTTGGTATGGAATCAAGAATGAAGTGTTACGTCGCGATGGTACGCAAGCCTTACCTTTGAATTGGTTAACTACTTCAGGGTTTAATAACGTTATTGATGCTTCATCTCCTTCTGTAGCGGCTCTATCTACTCCATACGAACAAGATAGAGATTTTAATCCAATTCCTTCTGTAACATCGCCAATTAATTCTGGTGCTTCATTTACTGCAACAAATCCAAATGTTGTGAAAATTAATGACCAATTCTTCGAACGAGTTGGTTTTAGAGGTGCATTCTCTTCAGCAATTGCTGAGCGTTGGGATCTCCCATGGGCTGAGTATGAGCCAATTACTGCTGTTTATGAAAAACAAGTAGTAAAACCTACTATACCAACTGGGGCTTTAAAACTTACTGCTCCAAATACCGATGGGTTGACTTTCCGTGCTGGTTCATCTCAAGATTTACGTTGGGATACAACTGATGTTAATGGTATTAGAACCTATAATCAACGCTTTACTTTCCAATGGTCAACGTCTCCTACAGGACCTTGGACTAACCTAACTGGTGCATCAAATAGAAAAGACTCTGCAGGTCCTGATAGAGCTTCTGGAGTATTTGCTGGTGGATTTAGAGTACCGAATGTACCTCAAAATAATCAACAAATCTGGGTGAGAATCATCATGGTTGACACTACTGGTACTTTAAATGAAGCAGTTTCAGATGTGTGTGATTTCCCAATTACTGTAGAACGTCCAGATGCAATTGTTGTTGATGAATTTTTGGAAGGAACAATTACTGGAGTTAAGACATTAGATGCTAAAAAAATCTATGGTCTAAAAGGATATGTGTTTGTTGCTGATGGATCTACGTTGGTAATTCCTCCGGGAACAATCATCGTTGGTGATCAAGTTGGTACAAACAGTGCAATTTGTGTGAACCGCGGTGGTAAAATTTATGCAAAAGGTACTCCTGATAAACCAATTATTATGACTTCATCAGCACCTCCGGGTCAACGTCGTTCTGGTGATTGGGGTGGATTGTTAATTTGCGGAAAAGCATCAACTAATCATCCAGGTGGTGAGTCTGCTCTTGAAGGTGGAATTGCGGATGATGCGAATACTCGTATTCGTGGCTGGTTTGGTGGTAAAGCTACTCCAGATGATAATGACTCAAGTGGACATTTAGAATATGTTCGTATCGAATTTGCAGGTATCGCAGCTGCTCCAAACCAAGAGTTAAACTCTTTAACAATGGGTGGTGTTGGTCGTCGTACTGTCTTGAAATATATCCAATGTAGCTTTGGTAATGATGATGCTTTCGAGTGGTTTGGTGGAACTGTGAATGCGAAATATCTTATTGCTACAAGTACGTTAGACGATGATTTAGATTGTGATAATGGTTTTAGTGGAAAAGTTCAATTTGCATTGGTTCAACGTGATCCAAAAAGAGCTGACGTTTCAACTTCTCAAGCCTTTGAAATTGATAATGATGCAAACTCATCATATAATCAACCAATGACTAGACCAGTCTTTTCTAACGTAACTGCAATTGGTCCTGTTCAAGATATTTCTTGGACTCCAGGTAGCGGAAACAATCAGTTCTCAACTCGCTTTGGAGCTGGTGCTCAGATTCGTCGTAATGCTCGTGCATCTATCTTCAATTCCGTCTTTACTGGTTGGACAAGAGGTATTGAGTTGTTGTCAAATCAAACTCAATTAGCAGCTGTTAATGATTCAATTCAAATCAAAAATAATAGTTGGTATGGTATCAAAAACGAACCATTCCGTCGTGATGGTGCTATGGCATTGTCAGCTGATTGGTTGTCAACTCAAGGTTTCAATAACGTTGTAGATGCTTCATCTCCAGCTGTAGCTTCATTATCTAATCCTTATGAGTTTGATAATGATTTCAATCCAGCTCCAACGGCAAATGCTCCATTTTTAACTTCTGCATCTTTCTCAGCAACAAATGCTTCAGTTGTAGCAATCAATGATAACTTCTTTACACAAGTTGCTTATCGTGGTGCTTTCAATACTGGTGGTATTACTGAGCGTTGGGATTTACCTTGGTCAGAATATGAGCCTATTACAGCTGTTTATGTTGCAGATACTGCTACCAGTGTTGTAGAATCTGGTTATACGGCTCCTACAGTTTCTGTGAAAGTTACTCCAAATCCTGCTACTTCTGTTGCAAGATTCATTTATAACTTAACAAAAGAAGATGTTGTTACTATCAGAATCGTAAATTCATTCGGTAATGAAGTTGCGACAATTGCTGAAAATGTACAACAAAATAACTCATACTATGAGTTTTCATTGAATACTTCAATGTTACCAACTGGTGTGTATTTTGTACAAATTTCTACAAGAGCAAATGGTTTTGTAACTGAGAAATTCTCGGTAATCAAATAAGTAAAAGTAAACAAACTTTTCTAATTAAGGTGTGTTCATTTTGTGGACACACCTTTTTTTGTATATTTGTTTAATTAGTTAAACTTTCTGAATAGATACTATGTCTTATTATTTCAAAACAATAATATCAAAAAATTTCGAAGATGCAATTATGAAAACAAAAGAAGCCTTACAGCAAGAAGGTTTCGGAGTTTTAACTGAAATTGATATGGCTGCAACTTTCAAAAATAAACTTGATAAAGAAATTTCACCGTATATAATTTTAGGTGCATGCCATCCAACTTCAGCATTTGAGGCAATAGAAAAAGAACAACTTGTTGGATTGATGTTGCCATGTAATGTTGTTGTTCGTAAAATAACTGATAGTGAAACAGAGGTTGCTGCAATCGATCCAATGGCATCAATGATCTCCATTCAAAATTCTGAATTAGGTTTGGTCGCCAAAACTGTCCAATCTAAATTACAAAATGTCATCAAATCTTTGCAGTAGTGTCTTTTTTTATTCATATCTAATTATATAAATATGAAAATATTCTTTACAATTTTGTTCGTCTTGCTTTATACAGCCAACGTTTTTAGTCAAACAACATTTAACAAACACATTGCCCCTATAATTTTTAAGCATTGTGTAAGTTGTCATCGAGATGGGGAAATTGCACCATTTCCATTGACCAATTACGAGGAAGTTTCACAAATGGCATATACTATTCGTGCAGTCACACAATCTGGTTCGATGCCACCTTGGAAAGCGGAAAAGGGTTTTGGATATTTCTTAGATGAACGAATATTGACTCAACAAGAAAAAGATGCTATCAGTAAATGGATAGATGAAGGTTTGGCAGAAGGAAATCCATCGGATTTGCCTACTTTGCCCAATTTCCCCAAAGGGTCGCAATTAGGGGTGCCTGATTTGGTGCTAAAGTTAAAAAATCCATGGAAAATTGAAGGTAATTCTAAAGATAGTTATAGAAATTTTGTCTTAGATTTACCCATTTCTGAAGATGTTGATATTGCTGCAGTTGAGTTTCGTCCAGGAAATACAAAGGTTGTCCATCATGCACTAATGTGGTTAGACACGACTGGTGAAGCCAAACTACGTGATGATGAATCACCAGAAGAAGGATATGATGGTTTTGGTGGACCTGGATTTTCACCTACACTCAGTTATGGAGGTTGGGTTCCCGGAGCTACTTCGAGATTCTATCCTCCGGGAATTGGGAATAAAATGTTTAAAAATGGTAAATTTTTGGTACAAATTCATTATGCGGCAAGTGTTACTGAAGAGTTTGATCAATCGACAATCAATATATTTTTCAAAAAGAACGAACCTGCGATTCGTCAAATTTTTGAAACAACTATGTCTCCAAGAGAATTAAAGCAAGCTTTCATCATTCCTGCAAATCAAAAAAGACAATTTGTCGCAAGTTACTTAATCCCCATAGATGTATCGGTTTATGCTTTGGCACCTCACCAACACTTGCTGGGTACAGCAGCAAAAGCATATGCTGTTACATTTAAAGGTGATACTATACCTTTGGTGAATGTTCCAAAATGGGATTTTAATTGGCAGGGTGCATTTACGTTTCAAAAATTGGTGAAAATACCTGCCTTCTCAACATTGTATTATGAAGCTGAATACGATAATACTTCAGATAATCCCTTTAACCCCAATACTCCTCCGAAAGTAGTTACTTGGGGTGAACGAACAATCGATGAAATGTTTCTTTGTTATTTTCACTTTATGCAATATGAAGATGGTGATGAATTAATTGAATTGGGACCAAAAAAGGACACAGTCTCATCTACCAATCAATATCCTGAGATAATTGGAATGCCTAAAGCCATGATAACGGAGTTATATCCTTCACCTATTCAAACTAACAGCTCGCTTCGAATGTACATTCCTTACAATGCAGCAATTACAGTGAACCTGACGAGTTTGGAAGGGAAAAATGTTGCTACATTGATTGAATCGCAATGGTTTTCTGAAGGGTATCATTCTATCTCGTTACCATTCGATCAATATATCTCTGGAAAATATTTTTTACAGTTGCGTTCTCCAAATGGCGTTCACACCGTTCCAGTTACTATTGTCCGCTAAGAAAATGAAAGGTTTGCTTGTTGGGTTTTTGTTCTTTGTACTATCTACAGTTATAACAGCTCAACAAGCAGACTCTCAAAAATCAGTATATGTCAACATTTCCTTTTCAGAAGTATGTCCACTTTGTATAGAAATGGTTCCAACATTGAAATCATTGATTCAAAAAAACGAACGGTGGTGTGAATTTACCTTTATTCTTACTAATTCAAACGTAAATAAGCAAAAATTAAATAAATTATTAAAAGAGTTTCCAGTTAAGCCAAAATTGGTTTTTGATACATACAAAACCATCAGTAAACGATTTGGATTTACTGTCACACCTGAAGTTGTGGTAGAAAATGATAACAATGAAATTGTCTATTCTGGAGCAATTGACGATAGATTTGTTGATTTTGGGAAAAGCAAAAAACATTCCATAGTCCCGTATCTTTCAAACGCTTTAGAAGAACTGTTTGAGGGGAAAAAACCACAAATTGTATCGACTAAAGCTTTTGGGTGTTATATTTCGTATAAAAATGCTTCAGAAACAAAGTGAATACAATGAAAACAGTCATTATAGTTTTTCTTGCAAGTGTCGCTTCATTATTTTCCCAAGTTACAATACCAACCCATTTCCCTGATAGATGTATTGTAACAAATACTGTAAATGTTCTTCCTACTACTTCTCAAATTCCAAATAATGAAGCGTTGAAAAAAGAGGTGATGGGGTGGCATCCTTATTGGGCTGGGATAAATGCACATACAAGTTATGATTATACTGTTCTCAATCACCTTTCGTATTTTGGCTATGAATTAGAATCTGACGGTAGTTTGAAAAAATATCAAAGTACAGTTAGCGATTCTGCTGTAATAGCGTTCGCAAAAGAACAAGGCTGTAGAACTTCAGTAACAATTATTTGTTTTGATGCTTCCATTTTTACCAATGTAATGGATGATGAAGATAAATATACATTATTCCAAAATGAAGTTGTTGAACTCGTAGAGCGTTTGGAAGTAGACGAAGTCATTTTTGATTTTGAACCTCTCAGTACATTTCCGCAAGAAAAAATTCGTGATTTCGCACTGGATATGAAATTTGCGCTGTTTGTTGTTCCTTCAGTAGAATTGATTTCAATTTCTATAGCTATGCCAGCTGTAGATTGGAATAACAACATTAATTTAGAACATTATTCTTTAGATTTTGATAAATTGATTGTCATGGCTTATGACTATTATTGGAAAAATAGTCCAATAGCAGGACCTGTTTCTCCATTAAAAGGTGAGAATAAGAATGTGCAAAATACTATTTTCACGTATCTTCAGCATGTTCCAAAAGAACAACTTATTATCGCTTTTCCTTGGTATGGATATGATTGGCCTGTGAATTCTACTCAACGAAAAGCAACAACAACTGGAAGTGGAACAGCAAGAACCTTGGCTGAGATGGTAAATTATACTTCACAAAATACTCCGAGCTTTGATATTGCGACACAGGTACCTTGGTTGAACTATACAAATGCACAAATTCAACGTCAAATTTGGTACGAAGATTCAATTTCTTTGTCAAAAAAATACGCTGAAATTAGAATCAACGACTTAGCAGGAGTTGGAATATGGGCATTGAATTATGCAAATGGTCTGGGGTATGTATGGAAAGAAATACGAACTGAATTTGAAAAAACCTCTACAACGATTTCATCAGATAAACAAACCATTGAATTTAAAGGTGTTCAAATTCAATCAACTTCATCTCAATCAATTACCCTTTCTAATTCGGGTAATTCTGAATTACAAATTTCTGAAATTACCATTACTGGTTCAGATGCTGGTGCTTATGCAGTTACAGCTGGAAAACCCAATGTATCTCCTATTGTCGTTGCTCCCAATGATTCAACCTCCTTCACTGTGCAATTTGCTCCAATAGAGGTAAAAACATACAATAATGCTTCAATAGTGATTGTATCAAATGCCTCTAACAATTTGATGATACCTGTTTCTGGTGAGGGTCAACCATTAACTTCAATTCGTGGAGTTACATCAAACGGCAATATTGCTATGAAACTTCAAGGTCAACAACCCATTTCTTCGGAATCTGCCTTAGAAATAACAGTTGGAACAAATGTCAATAGTGAACTTCGTATAACAATTATTGATGCATCAGGAGCAAATGTCTACAATTTTGGGACAATTCCAATGGGAAATGGAACAACAACAATTCCATTTTCTGTTGAGAATTTGGCTTCTGGAGCGTATACTATTGTTGCAACAAGTGGTAGAAATCAATTCACGTTACCAATGAGAATTGTTCGATAATTACGAAAAAAAGTAATTTCACGATTTCGTAAGAACTACTCTTCGTTACTTGAAGATACTTCTGTAGTTGATTGAGAGGTTTTTCTTCGTTTGAGAAAAAAGTAGATTAGATATCCAACAATACCAGTTACAACGATTATAGTTGTAATTTGAGAATAGAATGAAAGATATTTAGAGATTGATTGCCAATTATCACCAAGCAATGTCCCACAATAAATTAGGATACAATTCCATAATAATGCGCTAATGGAACATAAAACGGTAGTAATAACAATAGGTAAATGAACAACACCGGCGGCAAATGAAATCACAGCTCTTGTTCCAGGCAAAAATCGATTGATAACAATCGCAAAATTTCCTAATTTGGCAAATACTTTTTCTGCCTTTTCAATAGCACCTTTGGTTAAAAAGGGAAATTTGCCAGAATTGACCAAGGTTAAACCAAATCTATTTCCGAGCCAATACATCGTCAAAAAACCTGTTGTCGAGCCTATAGTGGCAATAATAGCTAATACTGGGAAGGAAATAACACCTAAACCTACGAATGTTCCAATGAATACTAATACTACATCACTTGGTGATGGAGGAAAGATGTTTTCAATGTAACATATAAGAAAAGCTACCACCAATATTCCTAAAGGAGGTAGCCCTTGTAAAAGAAGCACTAATTGTTCGAGCATAAAAGCAAATAATTATAAAGCTAGGTCAAATCTTGCACGGATTCCCACATCAACCATTCGTTGAAAATCTAAACTTCCAAACGCAATATCTACCATTGTCATTTGAGAAAAATTCCACCCTAATCCAACGGAAGTTTGCATTTCACCATTTCCACCGGTTCTCAAACCTGCTCTCACGGATGGAATTACTCCTGTTGAAAGGTATTGCAAACCAAATCCTACGATTGGTGATGTCGAATTGCTTCCAATTTCATTGATACCTTGTGTATAATCAACACTTGCTACCAATGGAATATCTAAAAATGGTGCGAAAGCTTGCAAAGGAATTGAGCCTCCAACTCGTATGCGAGTAGGTAACATCGTTGAAAATTCCTCTGTAGTATTTGCATTTCCTTCATATTTGCGTAAAGTTTGATCTGTTAATTCTTTTATCCCACGAATTGTGTCTTGTAAAAGAGCATTTCGGGTTACAACATCGTTTGACCAATTAATCATTCCAATATCGACTATGGTAACTCCAAATGTAATAGTACTTAAAGGATTTTCATTCAATTGATACATTCCTATTGTTCCAATATCAAAACCAAATCCCATACCCGTAGAATTGCCACCAAACAAGGCTCCTGGAGTCAAAAATGATTGATCAAAACCTGCAGATTTCGTTGAATAGTCCAAATCAACTGCCCAATCATACGTAGAATCAAATCCTTCAGGAACAAATGGTGTGATATCAATTTTGCGAATTTGAGCATCTAAGTATCCTAATCCGCGAATCAATCGTGCTGATCCTCCAACTGACAATGAGAATCCACCTGAACCTAATGCAGGTAAATCAGTCAAAGGAGAAATAACAGTATCAAACGAAGAAATTAATTCTTTAGAATAGGAAACTTGAAAAGAAGTTGTAGCTTGTAAACGTACAGCACCATTACGAACTTTCACAGGGTTAAAACCCAAATTTCCACCCAGTAAATCAACTAAACCTCCTGGCGATTCGGCAAATGCACCTAATGAAGAGACAATGCCTACACCGACAGTTCCAATTCCGGGTAATTTCATTACTCCACCGACTGGCATTATGTCAATTTGTGTAGAAGCATTACCAGTTTCTAAAGCTTTTAAGAATGTATTTTGTTCTTCAGCAGTAAGTACTCTGCCATTTCCATTCCCATCTCCTCCAAAATAGTAATTGAAATCATCAATTGAAAAGAATGTAGTACCAAAGGTGATACCAAATGGTGCAACGGCAAAACTTAGATTATTTTTTCCTAATCCAATACCTGCTGGATTAATAGTGAAAGCATCAACACCAGTGGCAGTAGAAACGGTTGTTCTACCATTAGCAGTTCCAATGACATCTGTCCTTGACTGTGCTGTGAGTTTAATTTGAGTAGTTAACGAAACAAGCAGAACTACTACAATTGTTAATGCTTGTAATGGTTTTGAGTAGTTCATCTTATTCTTTCGTAGAAATTTTTACATCTAAAAATATTCGAACATGTGTCTGGTCAGTTGTTCTAAACCGAACATATTCCCCACCTTGAGAATTTTGAGCATCAAAATTCAACCGAATCCGTAGATTTTTTGACCGTTGAAGAATTTGAAATTCTTCATTTGTTAGGTCGATACGTTGGAATGATTTTGTTGAATTTGTAGAGTATCCTTCTGCATTTGTGGCAGATCCTTGCAAAGAAAATTTACCACTTTTTGGGAGTGAAAGAATAATGTTGCCAAGTGAATCTTTAAATTCAGAAGTAAATTCAACCGTTGAAGGAATAGTATTAATTGCTTCAAAGAGTAAACTTGCTGATTGAATGGATTCTGAGACAGAAGATAGTTCTGAGCCAATGGAAAAATCTGATTCTTTCGCAAAAACACCTTCTATAATTCTTACAGCCAATGGAATTTTGATAGAAAAAATTGCCGAAATTTTATTCGTGTCTGCAATGGTAAAAGGCTTCGAACTTACTGTAGAAATATTTATTCTTGAACGAATTTTTTTCGGGAAAGTAGAAACAGAAATTCCATTAGTAGATAACGGCAACGTTGTTTGCGTTGTAATAAAGCGATTATTAGAAAATAAAGCAGCGTTGATAGTGCTTTTTGGAATTATAATGGTAGATATTACTCCTCCAGATTCATTCAGCAATTCAGCACTACCGTCAATTTCTGCATCTACACCTAAACCATTTGCTATATTCAAATCTAAGAGTACTTTTTCGGTAGCAATTTCTTTGAAATTGAAATTTTCAGTATTTGAAATAGATGGTATATCTGAAACTGTATTAACTTGAATTGTTTGTTGAGGTAAAGAAAGTCCTCGAGCAAAGGATATTTTCAACTGACGAGCAGTACCATTAATGACAAAACCTTCGGTTTCTTTGAATTCTTTTTTGTCATTTTTGGGAATTTCATTTGTTACAACAGAAAGCAAAAATTTGATTTTATTAATGGAGGTAAACCCTCCAGCAATATCCGATGGATCTGGTTTGAGAGTCCATTTGTCTCCACTACTATTGATATTGACAGTCCTATTTGATTTCGCATTAATAGGGAAATTAGAAGTCAAAATATCATTAGTTCTTGTATTTGTCAATTGTGGTGCAGTGAGCGTTGCTTGCCCGGAAACTGCTAAAGTGTTTTGTATGTCTAATCGAAAGAAAAACGAATCCAAAGTTGCTTGAGTTATATCCATTCCGGCCTCAAAAGGGGTTTCGAATGTATACAGTAATGTTCTAGATGGTACTGATAAAGTAGCATCAATAAACTGTAAACTATCTAAAAATGCATTAACACGAATAACAGAATTTCCTGTGTAAGCAATAGGTTGTCCATTACTTCCAGCTGAAATGATTTTAGCAATTCCACGAGACTCTTGGGTTAAACGTTGATTTGTAATGATTGTCTGAATCAAGCCACCTGGAGAAACAGAAAGTCCACGTGTTTGACCTGCCGGAATGACTTTTTGGTCATTGTTGAAGGGTAAAAAAACTGTTGGTTCGCCGGGAGTTTCAATTACTATACCTGGTTGCGATTGACCATCAGGAATTCCTACTTCTGCATCAATGGGTAAATTATTCACAATTTCAATGCGAAATCTAGCACGGCGTAACCGAGCTTCTTGTATATCATCATTCAATATAGGTGTTGCAGAAACCAAATTTCCACCTGCAGGTGTTGGATTGATGACTTGAGTATTAGGAGCTGGAGGTAACTCAGGAAATATCAGATTTATTGGAAAATTAAATGAACCCAAATTTGTTTGTGCATTTACAAATCCATTTGCGTCATTTAATCTGTTTTCATAGGTAAAGGTTACATCTTTAATTCGTAATGAGTCACTCAAACCCTGAGAAGGGATAGTATCGTTAACAACAAAAATAAGATTGTTGCTTCCGTCCTTTTGAAAGGTAGAGCTGTCTTGCAAAAGGTCATTCAGTGAGTAAATTTTGTTACTTAATGGAATTCCTGCTCCTGTATTTAAAACAGGGAGTTTTGGGTCTGTTGGTAAATTACATGCAGTTACAAGTATGACTATACTTGCAAAGAGCATTGTTACAATCATGGGTACAAATTTACTCATAATAGGAAATGTTAGTTTTAAGGAAGTACAGTTTGATAAGACGCTTTAAAATTGCCTTTTTGGATTTTCTTTAATTTAGAAGAAAGTAAGGTTCTACGAATTGAAGAAAGTCGTTCAAAGAAATATATCCCATTCAAATGATCGGTTTCATGTTGGATAACTCTCGCCATTAATCCGTCATATTCTTCAATTTGTTCTACAAAATTTCCATCACGATATTTTACTGTTATTTTTAAGGGACGATCTACATAATCACGTAAATCAGGCACACTAAGACAACCCTCCTCATATTCCCCTTTTTCTTCCGAGAAAGAAATAATTTCAGGATTAATAAAAACTTGTCTTTCGTGTTTGGTGTCATCTTCAGCACCAGTAATATCAACAACAAAAATTGGCAATGAAGAACCTACTTGGTTTGCAGCTAACCCAATACCATTTGCATGATACATCGTTTCAAACATATCTTCAATAAATTGTTTGGTTTCTGGGGTGATTTCCGAGATTGGTGTTGCTTTTTGTTTTAAAACAGAATGATTGTAAACGTAAACAGGAAGAATTGCCATAGATACTATCCGAAATGAGAAATGTAATCAAAAAAAGGTATACTACTAAAGAATGCAAAATGCAGAAAATATTTATAAAATTACTCAAAATTCTTTATAGAAATTCTACGAAGATTTCTGCAACAATATTCTAATTCATCTGACGTTTTGAAATATCTATTGTTTCAATTTGTATTTGTATAAAGGACTTCTATGATTAAAAGTATGACCGGTTTTTCGAAAGTAGAATTTTCAGAATCTGATTTCCGTTGTAATATCGAAATTCGTTCTGTTAATGGTCGATATTTAGAAGTCAATGCTAAAATGCCTCGTCAATTGAACACTAAAGAATATGAGTTACGTGAGCAAGTAAAAAAAGTTCTTCAACGCGGTACTGTTTCAGTGTACATTACTGTGGAAAAGCTATTAGTCGAAGAAACAATTGAATTGCCGACTCTTTTTGATGAAACAATTGCTTCACATTATTACAAATCCTTGGATAAGCTGAAAAAATCGTTGAAAATAAAAGATGCAATTACGTTGGATCATTTGTTACGTTTTTCATCTTCATTTGAGAAAAAAGTTGTAGAAGAAGATTACAGCACACAAATTTGGGCTGTTGTTTCCAAAGGTCTCCAACAAGCGTTATTGCAATTAGAAAAAATGCGATTGAATGAAGGCAAAGAAATTGCAAAAGATATCCGCAATAGAATTAAGTTTTTAGAGCAACAAATTGATTTGATTGAACCAATAGCTTCGCAAAAAATACCAGAAGAACGCGAAAAAATGCGTCAAAAAGTAGCGCAAATGTTCGAAAATGAGGAAATTGATGAGCAAAGAATCCAAATGGAAATTCTCATTTTAGCGGATAAAATTGATATTACTGAAGAAATTGTGCGTATGAGAAGTCACATCAAATTTTTCAATGATATTTTAAAAGCGGCTGAGCCATCTGGAAGAAAAATGAATTTTCTTCTACAAGAAATGCATAGAGAAATCAATACGATAGGTTCAAAATCTAACGATATTACTATTTCACATTCTGTAGTTGGAATGAAAGAAGAATTGGAACGCATACGAGAACAAGTGCAGAACATTGAGTAATATGAACCACCAAAGAAGATATATTATTCTTGCTGCACCAAGTGGTTCAGGAAAAACAACTGTTGCAAAATATATTCTTCAAAATTATCCCCAAGTCCAGTTTTCAATATCATCGACAACTCGTTCAATCCGACAAAATGAAGTTGATGGTAAGGACTATTATTTCCTTACAAGAGAACAGTTTTTAGAAAAAATTGAAAAACAAGAAGTAGTTGAATATGAAGAAATTTATGGAAACTACTACGGAACCATGAAAGATGAATTACAAAGGCTTGAACAAAATAATATCATTATTTTATTTGATATTGATGTTTTGGGAGCCTTAAATCTTTCGAAAATCTTTTTAACCTCAGCGGTACTTTTATATATTGCACCCCCAAGTTTAGAAGTGTTGGAACAACGACTTCGTTTACGATCTACAGAAACTGAAGAACAAATCCAAAAAAGACTTTCACGAGCGAAAATGGAACTTACCTTCCAAAATCAGTTTGATTATGTTGTTGTCAATGATTCATTAGAACAAACTTTATCCAAAGTCAAAGAAATAATTGAAAAAGAATTTTCCTTTCAATAGTTTTCTTTTGAAACAAGTATATTTATTCCTATATTCGTACTAATTGGTTCAAATCACTTTAAGCGAAAGGAATAGTTCTATGACATCATTTACAAATATATTAGTCCCAATCGATTTTTCAGAAGGTTCTGAAAAAGCATTGGAGTATGCAAAAAAAGTTTGTGACAAATCATCTGTTGTTATTCATCTTTTGCATTCTGTCGAACCTGCAGTATACCCCGCAGATTGGTCATATTCTCGTGTAAATTTTGCTCAATTAGAAGCTGAATTACTGGAATCAAGCACAAAAGAAATTGAAAATATTGCCTCAAAATTACGTGCTGAGGGCTATACAATTACTCCTGAAGTTACAACAGGTAGGGGATCAGAAGTAATCTTATCGTATGCAAAATCTAAGAATATTGATTTGATTTGTATTTCAACACACGGAAGAAAAGGTTTCGAACATTTTTTATTTGGTTCTACAACAGAAAAAGTCTTACGTCAAGCAGATTGTCCTGTGTTAGTAGTTCGTATCAAAGAATAACACAGAGTTAATGCTTACAATCAATACGACAAAATTAGTAACGATAGAACGACATATCTCGGAAGAACAGTCAATTTACCCTTCTGCTACTGGGGAGTTTACTGCTATGCTTAGAGACCTAACATTAGCGTTGAAAATCATCGCTCGTGATGTACGCAGAGCTGGGTTGAATGATATTTTGGGTATGACCACGAATACCAATGTGCATGGTGAAACAGTTAAACGATTAGATTTAATTTCGAATGATATTATCTTTCGTGCTATGGATCATGGCGGTCATTTATGTGTGATGGCCTCTGAAGAAAATGAAGAACTGATTGCAATTCCTGATCCATATACTAAAGGTAAATATATTCTGGTTTTTGATCCTTTAGATGGCTCATCGAATATCGATGTAAACGTTACTATTGGGACAATTTTTGCTATTTACCAGCGACTTGACCCAACATTGAAAACTGATGGAACGATGCAAGATGTACTTCAGCCAGGTTACAAACAAATCGCTGCTGGGTATACCTGCTATGGCTCATCTACTACATTAGTGTATACGAGTGGACATGGAGTAGACGTTTTTACCTTCGACCCTTCAATTGGTGAATTTTTCTTGACGTTTGAAAAAGTAAAAATACCCTACAAAGGGAAATACTATTCTGTGAATGAGGGTAATTTTCATAAAATGTCACGATCAATTAAAGCATACATTGAATACCTAAAATTACCATCTTCTGATGGAGTTCGCCCATATTCATCTCGCTATGTAGGTTCTGCAGTAGCTGATTTTCATCGTACATTACGATATGGGGGAATATTTATGTATCCATCTTCATTTGATGCACCAAATGGAAAATTGCGATTGCTTTATGAAGCAAATCCGTTTTCATTTATTATGGAACAAGCTGGAGGTATGGCAATTGATGAACAAGGTGCAAGAATTTTAGATAAAATTCCAACTTCTATCCATCAAAGAACATCATTTTTTGTCGGTAGTCCTGGCGACATTGAAGAATTAGTATCATTCAAAGAATTGTACTCATAGAATTACTTGTTTTATTATCTTTTTTCACAAAATATGATTGTTTCTTGTTTTGTTCGATGTGTTTGTTTTTTATCAATTTTTGTTCTTCTTCTTTCTCAACAAACGTGTTTTTCACAGCAAGAGACTATTCAAAAACGATTACAATTTCGACTTCACGACTCTCTTTATACTAGAATTCAATCAGAACTTCAAATACCAATTCATAAAGCAATTGGATATACCGAAGCAGAAATGAAGTATTACAATCCAGATGTGTTTGTATTACGAACTGTGATGAATGCATTCAATGACATTCGGTTTACACATAGATATGCAGGTTCTCAATCAACAACATTACTACAAAATGCACATTCGTTAGCATCAATTGTACGGATTGGATTTGGATTCACAGATGTGTCTGCTGGCAGAATGCTTCCTTTGGAACCAGATTCTTTGTGGGGTACATCATGGGCAGATAGTAATTCTTCAACTATTGTTGCTATTCGTTCAATTCTAACAACACCAATGAGCGAGGCTTACCGCAAAACGTGGGAACAACAATATCCCGAACACATTCGGAAATTTGTTCTTAGAATGTATGTTGGTATCGAAGAAGCTCATAAATGGTTGCAACCTGCGTTGGCATCAGTTGAACCAATTTTAACTGCGACAATTGGTCGAAATGCCGGGAAGAATGTTTCAGAACGTCGAAATCATCTACAAAACAGTTGTTATACATTAGCTGCAGCTCCATGGAATGAAACACGCTTAGGGCAACTTGCAACAACACAAATGAATAGTTTTGAGCTTTTACATGCTTTTGACAGAAAATCCTTAGCATTTGCATCCTCTATACTTTTCACACATATTGACAGAGCAATAAAAGAATTTAAAATTGCTGATTCTTTATATGCCTTAGATTCATTAACTACGAAGAAATTTGAGGGCGTTGTTCTTTATACACCTTTAGGAACAGTTCGAGTAACCGGTAGTGAAAATGATATGATAACTTCACAAGATCTTTTGTGTATTGATTTGGGTGGAAATGACCGTTATCGCGGAAGATTTGCATCATCCGTACCAATTGATCAACCAATATCTGTTGTGATAGATCTTGACGGAAATGATGTTTTTGATGGAAGTGATACTATTCATACTATGGGTAGTGGATTGTTCGGTATTGGATGTTTAATAGACCTAAAAGGCAATGACAGTTACTTATCGAAACATTCGGCTATTGGAAATGCACTCTATGGAGTAGGAGTTGTTGCAGATTTTGATGGTGATGACATTTATACTGGCAATGTATGGACGCAAGGTGCAGCTCACATTGGTGTAGGTGCTGTTGTTGATTACAAAGGGAATGATATATATTCTTGTGCTGAACAGTCTCAAGCAATGGGCTCTACGCTTGGTGCAGGGATACTTTTGGATATTGAAGGCAATGATTCGTATATAGCTCGAGATGATGGAAATGTTTCTGCGTTATATTTGAACCAATCCGTTGCAATGTCACAAGGTGTTGGATATGGTCGTCGTGCTGATTTGGGAGACGGACATTCATTGGCAGGTGGAGTTGGAATCTTAGTTGATGGGAATGGGGATGATATTTACTCCGCTCAAGTGTGGGCACAAGGCGCTGGTTATTGGTGGGGACTTGGAATTTTAGAAGACTTTGGAGGAAATGACAAATATCGTAACGGCAAATATTCTGCAGGTGCAGGAGCTCATTTTGCGGTTGGTGTTTTTACTGATCTCACTGGTGATGATGAATATAATCTTGGAAATGAAACTGCAAAAAATCAATATCATGGTCATGCAAGAGATGGGTCTATCGGTATCGCAACCGATGGTGCAGGAAACGATAAATACTTATTGAAAACTCTTTCTGGTGGTGCTGCAGATTTGGGTTCTATTGGGTTCTTTTGGGATAAAGATGGCGATGATGAATATACAATTGATTTTGAAGACCCAAAAGACGGCAGTGGATGGTCAGATACACCTCCATTAGGTTCAACGTCCCTTTATCCTCTTTTTCATACTTTTCGTGATGAACTAATAACAATTGGGATTTTTTTGGATGAAAAAGGTGAAGACACCTATAATTCTCGTCATAGCCAGTCTGAGATAAGAACCAAAAATCGTTCGATTTGGAAACAAATTCGTTCATCAATTTCTAAAGGAGTTGGAATTGATAAATGAATCAACGCCAATTCTCTCTCTTCCTATTACAACATTACCATTATCTCCTTTGGTGAATGACTATCTATTATCAAAACAATCATTGACAGAATGTTATGAAAGCTTTGATACTCCATTAGAAGAACTACTACCTTCAAGAATACAACAAACCCAACAATATCGTTCATTGCTTACGAAGATATTTAGTCAACACACAGATACGATTCCACATTCAGAAGCACAAAAAAAATCTTTAGAGTTATTCTCGAATAAAAATGCGGCAGTCATTGTAACTGGTCAACAAGCCGCAGTTTTGGGAGGGCCGTTTTATACTTGGTCAAAAATAGCTCATGCAATTGCAAGAGCAAAGTATTTAACTAAAAAACTACGCCATCATGTCGTTCCAGTTTTTTGGTTGGAAGATAATGACCATGACGCTAAAGAAGCAGGTGCTGCTCATTGGTTTGATGATAACTACGATGTTCAAGAACTGTATTTCTCATCAAAAAGGGAATCAAATACAGTCATTTCAGAAATGATGTACGATGATTCTATAGAGAATTTTTTACAGGAATTGATGCTCGAAAAGAAGTATCCTTTTACGCATCAACAAGTGCAATCATTACTTGAATTTCATAGAAGCGGACAATCTGTTGCACATTCTTTTCATCAATTAGTACAAGCTTCATTTAAAGATAGTGGATTGTTGATACTCCGTTCATCGGATGTGAGAACCTCAGGAGGATATACCAAAATTCTTTCTCAAGAAATTGAACATCCATTAGCAAGTTATAATGCAGTACAAAAAGCAACCGAAAAAGTTATTTCTATAGGTTACGAACAACAAGTACAAACCCAAAAAGGTCAGTTGTTTTATCACAAAGGTTCAAAACGATACAAAGTCTCTCATAATTCAGATACTTCTTTTTCATTTCACTCTCGAACAATAAGTAAGAATGATTTTCAAGAATTCTTCCGTCAAGAATCAACAAACTTTTCACCATCTGCATTGTTGCGTTTAGTTTCGCAAGATATTCTTCTGCCATCAATAGAAGTTATTATGGGTCCAGGGGAACTGGCATATGCAGCTCAAACAAAAGGCTTGTATGATTTGTATTCAATAACACAACCAAAATTTGTTTTTCGTAATCATTGTGTGGCATTGTTTGAATCAAATATAGAACGAATACTACAAAAAGAACATAAACCAGTAGAATGGTTGTTTACAAGTATGCAACAAAAAGAAAAAGAATTACTTACAGAATTAGAAAAAGAGAATGGTGTTTTTGAAAAATTTTCTACCAAGAAAAAACAGTTGGCACAAGAATTGAAAGAATTTTATGAAGAATTTGTTCAACATGATCCTTCCATGATCGGACACTATGACAGTATTCAAAGTAAGCTACAAAGTTTGTTGACAAAATCTGAAAAAAAAGTTTTTGCTTCAGTTAAGAGCAAGAATACCTTAAGAATGGATAAAATTCGTTTTGTATCTAAATTAATACATCCAAAAAGCCGTCAACAAGAACGATTGATATGTAGTGCTTACTATCATATAATATACGGAATTAAGGATATTGGTAAGATATTAGTAGATGAATTTGAAGGAAAAAATGAACGTTTATTCATACTGACTTCATTATCACCAAAATAATTTTGATTGTATGTTAGAAAAATTTTATATATTTACGTAATTATACGTAAGTATAGTACCAAAATAATTGTCAAGAAACGCGAATAAAGAGAATTTAATAACGATATAGTGAGATACATTAATGAGTAAACCTTTTGTGTTAGTCGTAGACGACAATCGAATTACTACCAAATTATTACGTAGATATTTAGATGCCAATGGTTATGATGGTCAAGAAGCATACGACGGTATTGAATGTTTAGAAAAAGTAGAAGAACGAATTCCAGATGCAATCGTTTTGGATGTGATGATGCCACGTTTGGATGGCTATGAAACTGCTAAGCGATTAAAAGCAAATCCTAAATTTGCAAATATTCCAATTGTAATTGTTACAGCATTAAATGATGTTGCAAATCAATTGAAGGCTATTGAATCTGGCAGTGATGATTTTCTTTCAAAACCAATTGAAGACAAATTGTTGATTGCAAAAGTGAAGATGTTAACAACAATCAGCATCCAACAACGTAAAATGGACGCCTTAGCTGGTGCTTTGGGCAAACCATTGGATTCTGCTTTAAATCAATTAGGATTTGAATAAGAACAGTTCATCTATGAATCGTTCTCGAAGTCAGAAAAATGTCGTTATTATTGGATCAGGAATTGGAGGGCTCGCTACAGCCCTCCAACTTTTTAAAAAAGGGTTTCATCCTTTAATCCTTGAAAAAAACTCTTTCACTGGGGGTAAGATGAATCGAAGAAGTATCCAAGATTGTACTTTCGATACTGGTCCCTCACTTCTTACAATGCCCTTTTTATTAGAGCAACTTTTCCAAACTATTGAGAACAAACCTCTTTCAGAATTTCTCAATTTACTTCCCATTGACCCAATTTGTCGGTACTTTTTCGATGATGAAAGTTCTTTTGATGCTTTTACCAACCGAGATGCTCTTCGAGAAGAATTACAGCGATTTTCACCGCAATCAAATAAGCCGTTTTTTGCATATCTTCAACATTCTGAGAAAGTATATACCGCAACAAAAGATGTATTTCTTTTCAACAAATTTGATGGATTTTTGGAGTTTTTTAAACCAAAAAATTTCTCTTTGCTCCCACAATTACCTTCATTAAAATTTTCTCAAAAATTTCATGATTTTAATGCCTCGTATTTTAACGATAAACGATTAGTTCAACTCTTTGACAGATTTGCCACATACAACGGTTCTTCGCCATATTTGGCTCCTGCAACATTGATGGTAATTCCATTCATTGAATTTCATTATGGTGGTTGGTACCCTAAAGGTGGAATGTATTCTTTGGCTGAGACTCTCACAACGTTAGTTAATTCTTACTCTATTCCTTTGCACACCAATGAAGCTGTGAGTGAAATTGTGTACAAAAATGGGAAAGTACGTGGCGTAGTTTCTGAGAAAGGTACATTGTATCCGGCTGATATCGTTGTTTCAAATGTTGATTTTCATCATACGCAAAAATACATACTGAAAAGAGATGTTGCTTTACCAAAAGATTTATCTTGCTCTGGCTTTTCTTTGCTGTTGCGAATGAAAAAACAACCATCAGGTAAGTTACTTCATCATACTATTGTCTTTTCTTCCGATTATAAACAAGAATTTGATGATATTTTTGAAAATAAGATTTTGCCAAATGATATGACCATTTACATTTCTAATACATCATTTACTGATAAATCACAAGCTGGTGAGGGAACAGAAAATTGGTTTATATTAGTCAATGCACCTGCAATTGAAGTGAAAGACAAATCATTGCAAAATAACTACGCTAAGTTAATCTTGAAAAAATTGGAAGACCGTGGAATACTCAGAAAAGAAGATGTTTTAAACATAGAAATTAGAGATCAATCGACATTTCAACAAGAAAGTGGGGCAACCTTTGGAGCCTTGTATGGTTCATCTTCAAATTCAATGTTTTCAGCGTTTTTACGTCCAAAAAATCAAGACAAACTATTGAAAAACCTATACTATGTTGGTGGAAGTACGCATCCTGGTGGAGGAATTCCCTTGGTTGTTTTATCGTCAATGATAGTTTCAAACATGATTTCATCTCACTATTCTACGTAATTACTACTTCTATTACCAAAATTTCTACCTTTAGAATGAATGATATTTAGTATCTTTGCTCATTCTACCACATAATTTCTAGTAAAAATGAAAAAACTCTCTATGGCTAACGTACTGTTTAGCATGTTTTTATTGGTATCATTGCTAAGCTTTAACAGCTGTTCTTTCTTGAAAGGACTCTCTTCAGCAATGAACTCTTTGTCAAAATTACAGTTTAAAGTTGATAATGTAAATTCATTTTCCGCAGCTGGAGTTAATTTTGCAGGGAAAAAATCCTTAACAGATTTTTCTATTTCCGATGGACTTTCGTTAGCAAACACATTTAAAAACAAAAACTTTCCGACAGATATGGTGATTAATGTATCTGTAAAAAATCCAAATGATGGAGTTACTTCGCCGACGAAATCAGCTGTAACGCTTACTGGATTGGCTTCTCGCTTATTGATAGATGGAACACCGACAGTGAACGCTGATATACTTTCCCCTGTTCAAATACCTGCATCAAATCAAACAGTTATTGTACCTGTGAAATTTAGTTTAGATATGTACCAGTTTTTTGGAAATGGTGGATATGACAAACTTATCAATTTGGCATTAGCATTAGCAGGTGTTGGTGGTTCTTCACGCGTAAGTTTAGATGCACAACCAACTGTTACTTCTCCATTAGGTGCTATCACGTATCCGTCGAGAATTACGATTGTTGATAAAGAGTTTCGTTAAAAAGTATGGATATTTTGATTGCTGTCATTGGCTTGTTTTTGAGTGGTGCTGTTTCTTTGATGAGAGCATTTGTTCACTCTAATTTGGAGTTTCGAACAAATGATATTCCAGTACCAGAAAAGATTATAGCTGCTCTTACATCTGCAAAAGAGCAATACTCATTTACAATCCTCTCCTTGCATATTGCCGATATTTTGTCTACATTCATTGTTGCGACTGCATTTGCTTGGACAGCAATTGCAACCTACAACAATCCTTTGAATTTGATATATGCGGAGCTGATAGCATTTTTCTCTATTGTTATCATCAAATACCTTGCACGGATTATCGGTAGTCGCAAACCATTGTCAATGGCGGCTATTACGGTGGTTAGTCTTCAAATACTTTTGTTTTGTATTAAACCGTTTGCATGGGTAACTACACAAACGGTTCAATTTTTTGGCGGTGAAGAACCAGAAGATACTTCAAGAAAAGAATTAGATGCTCTTGTAGAAAATGCTCACGTCGAAGGTAGTCTTGACCCCGAAGAATATAGACTGATGAAATCACTTATGCGATTTAGTTCAGTGGAAGTAGCTGATGTTATGACCCCAAGAACAGTTGTCTTTAGTATGCATCAAGATGAAACAGTTGAAAAAGCTCTCCAAAGTTTAGAATCGCGACAATATTCACGGTTTCCAATTTGGGAAGGAAGTTCCATCGAAAGCGTTACAGGATATGTAATGACCAAAGATATAATGTGGGCTGCTTTACGTGGAAATAAATCCGCTACGTTGAAAGAATTTTCTCGAGATGTGTATTTCATTCCCGATAAGGCAGAGCTTGATAAAGCATTAGAGCAATTTATTGAACGACAGCAACATCAATTCATCGTCGTAGATGAATATGGTGGGATTGAAGGGCTTATTACGTTAGAAGATGTAATGGAAACAATGTTAGGTGTCGAAATTGTCGATGAAGATGATAACGTTGTTGATTTACGTGATTTAGCAAAACAACGTCGTGATAAAAGGGTTGCCTCACATTCAATTTTTAAGGAAACTACAGAAGAATGAAAGAAATTCAAATAGCCTCAACAACGGATCTTTATTCACTAAATGTTTCGATTGAACTTGTAGAATCTTCTGCATCGTTGCCTATTATTGTGTTTTTACCAGGTTTAGCATCTTCAAAAGAACAATGGAATGCATTTTTGTCTTTGGTACCAGCAAATTTTGGTGTTATTTCCATAGAATTGCGTTCTCACGGTAAAAATGAATTGAGTGTCTCACCACTAACCATAGAACAAATGACTAATGATGTTGTCGATGTGTTGCAACAATGTAATGCAACATCAGTACATTTCGTGGGTTATAGTTTGGGTGGATATATCGGATTAAATCTTGCGAGAAAAAGACCAGATATTGTGAAAAGCGTAACAATGCATGCTACGAAGTTTTTTTGGAATGAGAATATATATTCAACAATGAATATGTTGGTTTCACCTAATCTCATTTTGGAAAAAAATCCTAAAGCAGCTCAATTTATGTTGCAAGACCATGGTGAAAAATGGCAAGAAGTGTTAAAAGCTGGGCAATCAGTACTTACAGAAGTTTATAAGAATGGCTTACACATAGAGGACATACTTTCTGTCGAATGTCCTGTTGTTGTGAGTGTTGGTGCATTCGATGAATTTATACCAGTTTCTGAAGCAATAGAATTGGCAACAGCATTACCAAAAGGAACCTTGCAAGTCATACCATTTGCTAAACATTCTCTGAAAACAGTTCCTCCACAAGTTTTTATAGCATCAGTTTTGGCAACTATTGCCTATTCGGAAAAAGTATCTGGCAATTCGTCCACTAAAATGGTTGTGGGGGTGGGTTCGTAAAGTCTACGGGTATTTGTAATTTCACTGTATTAATGGTGTCTACGGTGATTTTTAAGGGTTGTGATTGATCGTTTTCAACGGAATATACACCAACAGCTCTCCAATCTGTGAAGAAATTGCCACCAAAACGCAATGCTACTACGACATACGGAAATTCCAAGGGCAGTGCTTTATTCACTTCATCACGTCTCAACCGAAACGACGAAGAATCACTAAATCGTTGAATCGTATCCGTAAAAAATGCTTCACCTGTCGAAATAGCTAAAACCAAATTTGAATCTGGTGGATATTTCTGAAAAAATACTACCCTAATTTCTAATGCCGAATCTTTGGGAGGCCATGCAGTTTTACCACCAGCAAAGTGAATAGTACCTTCAACAAGTGGTTTTTGTGTTGCAGGAATAATCGGTTCTTTTGTTGGGTCCAATCCACCACAGGAAGTAATGATGATTCCGAGACTGATTACTAGAATGAAAATACTATAGTTCATAATTGCTTCAATGATTTAGAGAATAATTCTGGCACCAAAAAGTTTTGACAAGGTTGATTCAATTTCTGTTAATATTGCTTGTTTTGATTCACTTAACTTCTCAAGTATTTCCAAAGAACCACCAGTTGACTCAATAGGTTCAATTTCTGCAGGTATAGTTCTAGAAATATGATTCTGTTCTTTCAAAATACACTCAAATTGTAAAACTTGATTTGAAGTGATTTTTCTCAACTGTTGCTGAATTTCTTTTTTCAGCGAATTCATTTCATTGAAAACAGTGTCATTTTCACAAAAACACGTCACTACTGAATCATCAATATCAAACGATGGGACAGTATTCATCAACAATGTTTGCAAAATCAAAAACATATTCTGATTCGTTGCAATCATTTGTTCCCAACCTTTGTATAGTTCAGCATGTGTTATTGGTTGATTGTTTACTTCGCTAAGTGTTGCTGGTTCTTTTGTAACTGTTGGTGTAACTAACTCAGTTGTTGTCATAACTCTTTTTTCTGCAGAAGGAGAATATACTGGAGTACTTTCTTGCATTGTAGCTGGTACATCATCCTCTACGATACCTTGGAGTTGATTTTTTACAATGGATATAAGTTCTGTAATCTCATAAACCCTTCCCATTTGTGACATTTCTACTAATGCCAATTCCAAACGAATAGTATGTTGTGTGCTGGTTTTCAATTGTTGTTCGGCACTTTGAACAACTCCAACAAAGCGTAAAATATCTGCATTAGAAAATTTCGTTGCTTCTTCAGAATATCGAACTTTATACTGTTCCGCAACTTCTAACAAATCTGTTTTGCCGGTAGATTGAACTAAAAGTATGTTTCGAAAATGTTCGATTAGTCCATTAAAACACTCATGAACGCTAAATCCACCACTTGTTACTACAGAAACTATTTCAAACATCTTTTTCGCATCACGATGATAAATTGCCGTTGTAATATCAAAAAACAAATCATCATCAATGACACTGAGTGCATTTCGAGCTGCAGAAATCGTGATATCTTTCCCACAAAATGCTATGACTTTGTCGAAAATACTTTGCGAATCACGCATAGAACCATCTGCTTGTTTTGCGATAAGTAACAGCGTCGGTTCATCAATGGTGATGTGTTCTTGTAGAGCAATGAACTGCAATTGAGAAACGATATTTTTGATATCCATTCTTCGAAAATCAAATCGCTGGCATCTACTTACAATCGTTGCAGGTACTTTATGAATTTCCGTCGTTGCAAAAATAAACAGTAAATGAGGAGGTGGTTCTTCTAATGTTTTCAACAATGCATTAAATGCTGATGTTGAAAGCATGTGAACCTCATCGATAATATAGACTTTATACTTGCCATTTACTGGAGGATATTTTGAGTTTTCGCGAAGTTTTCGAACGTCGTCAACTCCATTATTGGATGCTCCATCTATCTCGATAACATCGATAGAGTTTCCTTGAGTGATGGAATTACATGAAACACATTCGCCACAAGGCTCCAAATCATTTTGAAGATTCATGCAATTTAATGCTTTTGCAAGTACACGTGCAGAAGTTGTTTTCCCTACTCCACGAGGTCCTGTGAAAATATACGCGTGATGAACTCGTTTTAATTCTATAGCATTTTTTAAGGTAGTGGATATGTGATCTTGACCCACTATTGCATCAAATCGTAGAGGTCTCCACTTTCTGGCTGTTACTACATAATTGCTTTCCATAAAATTAATGACTATTAGTGTAAAAAAACGAAATTATTAACGAAATTACCATTCACAATGAAAATCATCGTACGTATTGCCATTGTTTTATTTCTCTTCAACTTCGGAGTTACGAATAGTTTTTCTTTTACAAATGTACCAAAAAAATCAACAGTCGACTATAAAAAAGGTAGATTGTGGGTACGATTGCTTCCTGAGGCAAATGTAAATGAAGTGTTTCATGGCTTCACAGTCGCTGATAGAATTTTAAAACCACATCAATCATTGACATACGATCAATATAATTACTTAATAACGAAGGATTTTACGACAAAAAGAGCTTCAATCATTCGTGCTGAAGAACCACTGTTGCGTACATTTATCATTGAGTGGAAAGACGAACGAACAAATGAGGAAGTTGTACGTTCATTGTTCGGAACAAAGCAAGTTGAATTCATTGCCTATGATTATCTCCCAAAACTTCAATCTACAACTTCAACTCCCAATGATCCGTTGATATCCCAACAAGATTATTTAGATGTTATCAAAGCCAAAGAAGCGTGGAATGTTTACGATGGTTCACCATCAATTGTTGTTGCAGTTATTGATGATGGTGCTGCACAAGACCATCCGGATTTGAAAGATAATATTGCTGTTAATACCAATGAAATTCCGAATAATAATATTGATGATGATGGCAATGGCTATATAGATGATTACAATGGGTTGAATTTTGCAAAAGAATATGAAGATGGTGGTCAATGGGGAAATACTTTCAATCCAAATGACCATGGAAACGGCGTAACAGGTATCGTAGGTGCAACTGCAAATAATGGTATTGGAATAGCTGGTGTTGGGAATAAATGCAGGGTGTTTCCTCTTAAAGTTTTTACCAGAGAAAATCAATCCGTCAAAGATTTTTTTGGATATCAAGCATTAGTGTATGCAGCTTTACGAGGATTTAAGGTTGCGAATTGTTCGTGGGGAGTTGGAGGAAACAAATCGCCAATTTTCCAATCAATTATTGATTTTTGCGTAGCACGAGATATGGCAATTGTTGTTGCTGCTGGAAATGAAAGTACGTTCTCTGAAGCTGTTTACCCTGCAAGTTATTTCGGTGTGTTGGGTGTTGGAGAAACAGATTTATCAGGAAGGGTTACCCCTACTTCATCCTTAGGAGCAAATTTGGGAGTCATGGCTCCGGGAAATAACTCCTATAGTATTTCCGGTGCTTCAGGTTATGCTGGATCACTCATTGGAACATCGTATGCTTCTCCTATGGTAGCTGGAGTTGTTGCCTTGATACTTGGCAAATATCCTGAGTTAACCGCTATGGAAGCCTTAGAGCATGCTCGCAATAGCGTCGATGACATTTCAGCACAAAATCAATTCGATGCACCATACATTGGTGGTAGCATCAATGCGTTGAAAGCAGTTTCTAACCTTCCTTTGGATAAACCTGGAATTCGTCCTTTACGAGATCCACTGTATAAATACAACAATGGTCAAGTTTTATATTCTTATAAAATTGGCGACACTGTTAATATGTATCTTCCAGTGAAAAACTTTTTGGGTGCTAGTTCTGGTATCAATTGTACATTAACAGCACCGAGTGATTTTTCAGGAAGTGTATCACTTATAAATCCAACGGTAACTATTGCTAACATTGCACGAAATGAAGAACAAGTAATAGGCCCATTTCAATTTGTTGTGAATAGTTTACCAAATGACATTCTGATTTTTAGAATTGATTTCAATGATGGCAAAGGTTATTCAAACTTTGCTCACACATTGTTTGTCAATCAAAAACCATATTCAATTATTCAAAATGATTCTTTGATTTATTCATTATTCGCAAATGGAACAGTTGGGTATGAGTATTTTGCAGGTGAAAAAATTGGAGAAGGGTTTGGAGTAAGACCGATTTCATCATTTTTAGAAAATGCTATATTGATGTACACTGCAGGAAATAATGAATTTACGGCATCTACTGCGTATTCAATGGCATCAGAGACAGAAAACGAATTCAAATTTGATATTACTAAACCTATTTATAGTGACAATAATAATCTAAGTGTTTTTAATAAAAATGGTGTTGAAATTGAAGTAAAAGCAATTCCGCATTCATCGACAACAACAGTAACAAGACATACAATTAAACTGAAAAATACAAATCAATCAAAAATTGATATGCCTTCAATAGGTTATTATATGGATTGGGATTTAGGACCTGGAGGATCCAAAAATTCTGTAACACTATTTCCAGAAGCAACGATGGGAGTTCCATTCCAAAACTCAGCACTTAAAGTTACTAGGCCTAAAACAGAGAATACAATAGGAATGTCCATTAGTTCGAAAGAATCTGACCTCACGTTTAAAGCAATTGGTGAAAATCGTGATATTTTAAGAGGGTCTTCAATTTATTCAAAACTACGTGGACAAAATGAATTTAATAATAATTTAGATACAGATATAGCTGCATCACTTTCTATTACTTTTGAAGAGGGATTAGCTCCAGGGGAAGAAAAAGAATGTTTTGTATGTATGGGATTTTCACATAATGCAATAACATTAGAAGCAAAACTCAAAGAGTGTATGAATGCAACGTATGTATCAGTACAAGAACATGCAGACAGAACTACTTTTGAGGTGTTTCCAAATCCAACAAGTAATGTTGTGAACATTGTAGTGCCGAGAAAAGGTCAATTAGTTGTAAGAAATTTATCTGGAAAAGAGATTTTGTCAATGCCGATTGAAAATAGAACAAGTTTTACGACTAATTCTTTGCCAATTGGAGTGTATCTGTTTGAACATATTGGTGAAAATGCACTTTCCCAAACATCATTAGTCACTATAACTCGATAAGGATTCATGGCAGGTCATAGTAAATGGGCGAATATAAAGCACCGAAAAGCTGCAACAGATAAAAAGCGTGGTAAGGTCTTTACACGAATTGCCAAAGAAATCATCATCGCAGCAAAAATTGGTGGAGGTGATCCGAATGCAAATCCTCGACTTCGAATGGCTATCCAAGCTGGACGGAGCGTGAATATGTCCTCAGATACCATCAAAAAAGGAATTCAACGTGGAACTGGAGAAATTGAAGGATCGTCCTACGAAGAAATCACCTTTGAGGGTTATGGTTCTTCAGGAGTGATGTTCATCATTGAGACTGCAACGGATAATAGAAAGCGGACGATTGCAGAAATACGAGCTGCTTTTGCCAAATATGGTGGAAATCTTGGAGAAACAAATGCAGTTTCATGGAATTTTGACTATTTGGGCGTTATTACCATTCAAACAAATGGAGTTTCAGAAGAACAACTTTTAGAGACGACCATAGAAATTGGTGCTGACGATTGTTTGGTAGATGATGATGTTTCTCTTATTCTATGTTCACCAGACCAATTAGCACAGTGTGAACAAGCGTTAATTTCTCTTGGGTATGTTGTTGATTCAACAAAATTTCAGTATTTTCCTAAAAACACCGTCAAAATTATCTCCGAAGAAGATAGAAAACCAATTGAAAAATTGATAGATGTTTTCGAAGAACATGACGATGTACAGGAATTATATACCAACTATGAATTTACTGATTAAGTACTAAATTAGCAAAGCCTATGCGAACATTTTATTCTACGTCAGTTTTATCGAAAATTACAACGGTTTTTTTGTTGTGTGGATTACTATGTGTTGTTGATAGTTGTTCGACAAAGGATGCTCAAGCATCTGTAGTAGAACAAAAGGTGCTACCAAAAAAGGTCATCCCACAAAAAGCTCCAGTTTCCTACACAAGTAAGAAAGTAAGTAACGGTAAAGAACTTCGAAAAGAATTGGGTGATTCATTGTATATGATGACACTCAAAATTAATCGTCGTGGAGGCACAAGAAATGGGGAAGAATTTATTATTCCTTCTGGTTCATTAAATCCATTGGACTATTCTCCTTATCCACTACAATTAGACTCCATAGCATCTATCCCCAAATTTGTTGTAGTTTCTCGCAAAGTTCAAGCTTTTGGAGCCTACGAAAATGGTAAACTAACACGATGGGGACCAGTTAGCACCGGAAAAAAAGCAACGAAAACCCCAGAAGGTCAATACTATGCCTATTGGAAATCTCGTTGGCATCGTAGTACGGTAGATTCAAATTGGATTTTACAGTGGAGTTGGAATATAGACCCAAAAGGTGGTGGAATTTCCATGCATCTCTATGATATGCCAGGTAGACCTGCATCACACGGGTGTGTACGGTTAATGCTTGATGATGCAAAATGGTTTTTTGCATGGGCAGAAGGTTCTAAAACAGGTACAGCTGGTATGAAAAAAATGGTTTACGGTACACCGGTCATTATTTTTGGTGATTACGATTATTCAAAACCTCAACCGTGGAAACAATTGCCTTCAAATCCACAAGTAACGGAAGTTTCTGAAGCAGAAATTATGGCATTTTTTGAAAAATCGAAAGCGGAAGTTTTTGAACATACTGAATGGCGTAAACAATTAACATCCAATAAATAATTCTGAATGCAAGAGTATAAAAAGTATCTTCAGCCAAAATATGTATCACAATTAGAATCATTAGAGTTAAAAGCTCGATTGGTTGTAGAAGGTTTTATAACTGGTATGCATCGCTCACCGTATCATGGATTTAGTGTTGAATTTGCTGAACATAGGCAATACCAACAAGGAGATGAATTACGGTATATTGATTGGAAAGTGTTTGCGAGAACGAATAAATACTTCGTGAAACAATTTGAAGAAGAAACCAATCTTCGTGCATTAATAGCAGTTGATGTTAGTGGTTCTATGGGGTATGCATCAAAAGGAAATATCTCAAAATTAGAATATGCAACGTATTTGGCAGCATCAATGAGTTATTTGATCATCAAACAAAAAGATGCATGTGGATTGGCAATATATCACAATGAAGTTGTTGACTATTTGCCATCTCGAGCAAAAATATCGTATATACAAGAACTTTTGCAACGTTTAGACGCTATTAAACCTACAAACACTACAAACACTGCCTCTGCATTGCATTCGCTTGTAGAACGCATATCTCGACGTGGAATCGTTATCCTTATTAGCGATTTTTTTGACGATGTAGATAAAATCAAACAATCAATCAGACATTTTCGACACAATCATCACGAAATGATTGTATTACAACTGTTAGATCCTCGTGAAGTTGATTTCAAATTTGGTTTTGCTACTGCCTTCAAAGATATGGAAACTGCTGAGGAAATGTCAACAGTTCCCAATCAAATTCAACATTCCTACAAAAATGCAATTGAGCAACATTGCAATACGATTCGAAATATTTGTCGACAGCAAAAAGTGGACTATCACCTGATAACAACTGATCAACCATTCGACAAAGCATTGAGAGAATATATGGTGAAACGGAATTCTTTATGAAAAAACAACAGAATTCATTTCGTAAAGTAGTTATACAATTGTTGATGGTTTTACCAGTGTTTTTCCTCTTTGGTTGCCCACATACATTGGTTGACCAAATGGAGAAAATGCTTCCTCCAAAAGGGTATAAGCCTGTCTATTTGAAATCGGCTCAACAGTATACTTCGTTGTTAGAACGAATTGAAGCCTACAAGAAGCTTACTCCCGCAGAAAGACTCAATCTTCCAGAATCCGTTAAAAAAGAATTAGAACTTCTTTCCCAACAAATTCGCTTTGAAGTATTGTCAGTTGATGCACATAATTATCCTAAGGAAGTAACAGCAAAATTATTTCTCTATGATGCAGATGGCAAATATATTAGTGGATTAGCACCTCCAAAATTTACTGGAATTGGAGATTATAAAAATTATTGGTTTTCTGTAATTGATTCGTGTAATGGTGTTTCAACAAAAGTAGAGAACTATAAAATCGAAGAGATTCGTGAAGACGCTGCCAATTCACATGCGATTATGTTTGTGTTGGATCATTCAGGTTCAATGGGTACAAAACGTGCTACTAAACTACAAGAAGCTCTCCAAGCAAATTTTAAATATATCAAAAAGTCCGATTATATCGGTGTCATTAAATTTGATACGAATATTGAGTTAGAAGTTCCTCTTTCAAATGACAGAACGTTTTATAGCTCAAAATTTCAAGTAAATGGTTTAGATAATCATGGGGGTGGAACTGCTTTATTTGATGCTGTCCACATGGCAATTAATCATTTAGATCAGAAAAAAGGCTCAACAGTTTTTGGGATAAATACTTCATATTTAAATGCAAAGGATACTTTACAAAAATCTATTGTGCTATTTAGCGACGGTGATGATAACTCTTCCAAAGTCAAATTAGATAGTATTATCAATTATGCATCATCAAAAGGCATTGCTATTTATCCCATTGCATACGGATTAACAGATGAAAGCTTTTTGCAATCTATGGCTGATTATACTGCCGGAAGATTGTATAGAATTTACACTACCAGAGAATTTCCTTTTGTCTTTGGGGATATTTATCGCAGGTTACGTGGTTATTACAAACTCACCTATAAAGCACCCGAATGTGAAGGTATTCATACGCTCAATGTGTCGTTGAAATTACCTGAAATGAACAATGCGACCTTTACCGATAATGGAATGTATGATAAATCTGTTTTTAATAAATTTACGCCTTTGAATAGTATTACCTTTGTAGATATTCTTTTTGAAACCGGAAAATTTGATGTGCTTCAAGAGTCGTTCGGTGAGATTCAAAAGATAGCTACTTCTTTACAAAATAGCAAGTCAATTAAAATAGAAATACGCGGACATACCGATGACGTGGGATCTGAAGATGACAACCAAAATCTTTCAGAGCAACGCGCAAAATCAGTCAAAAAAGTACTCATTTCAATGGGGATTGACCCTAATCGAATGACAACAAAAGGTTTTGGCGAATCAAAACCTATTGTACCAAATACGACTCCCGAAAACAGAGCTAAAAATAGGAGAACAGAGTTTGTTATTATCGAAAAATAAAATACTCGTTATTTTAGCAGTGCTCGTTTCATCGTTTCAAATGGGTTTTGCTCAATCGTATGTATTGGAAGTGGGTAAACAATACGAACTTCCAATTCTGTTATCACTTGCTCCAGGAGAATTTTCTTTTTCCGCAACAATAAAACTTTCCAATCCAACGGTATTTTTCCCCGATGGTTTGTCTCAAACTTCAACGTCAATTATTTCAAACCACTCATTAACGCGTATTACTGACTCAACCTATTCGTTGGTAGCAACGGTAACTGCTAATGAATCCTCAGACACTGCTTTCTTTCTTTGGGGAACAGCATTAGCAGGGAATGATTCGACAGCAACAATTCAAATAGCAGACCTACGAGTAAATGATAATCCTTTAGATAATTTGGAAATTCGATTGCTTACAACATCTGTAGGCACGAGACGACCGTATGTACGATTTTCCGTTTTTGATCCTGGTTTTCCAAATCCAATTTCTTCTCAAGAGACTGTCACCTTTGCCTATCAAATCGATATTCCGTCTGATGTGCGATTTTATGCAGTAACACTCAACGGAACTCAAACCTTAATAGGTGATTTTAAAAATGTGCCATTTGGTGTTCATAGATTCCAATTCACACCAGGTCCTCTTTGGGCATCTGGTAACTATTGGGTGATGTTCGAAACAGTGACAGGAACTCGTTATCAACCACTTCATATTAGGAACTAACATGAGAAATTATGTGAAGTATGTTGTATTGATTTTAAGTGGGGCATTTTGTTTTTTCATTAGTAATGAACTTTTGGCAACAAGACCTCCCAAAATTCCAACAGAAAATGACCAAGATATTGATTTTCCTGAAGAATTTCCTGAGGATTTTGACTTTCAAAAAGAGTTTTTTCAATATGTGTCTTCTGGTTGGCTTCCCACTCCTTTCCCAAGACAAGCAGTATTGGTTGGACTTAATGGTTCATCAAAAATTGATGAAGTTCGCAATATGCGTTCAGCAGGGTTTGTCCCAACAACTAATCCCTTACAAGGAAATGTCTTTTTTAGAGACAGATACAGAGCATTTCCTGATGATTATTTTTACACTGTCGATCCATTTAGCACAGAAATTACTGAAGAGCAATCTCTCCTTTCGCCATACCAGTCGGAATACTCTATCGACTATATCATACAAGGATATATACCAGTCTACGCACAATTTAGAACGGGATACAGAGAATCTCAATCTGTTCTTACTTCCTTAGATACCTCTCGTTCCTATCTAACATTAGCAGGAAACAAGAAGAATTTTACCGAGATTACCACAATAGATGTTTTTGAACGGAGACTGTTCTTCACGCCTAGATTAGTTATCCCAATATATGGATTGTATGCTATTACAGAAGATCAATCAATATCCTCTGTCTATTATCTGTTTGGGGCATATGATATGGAATATGTTTTCTCAATTGATGTCCACCAATATGCTCAATTAGCAGATGTGAAACAAGAGCTTCGTTATGACAATGGAACCGACGTACAAACTATTCAGTTCAAAGATGAGTTATCCACTTTAAATAGGTTTAGGACTAATTTACATTTTGGTGGGGGTATTGATTTTTCCGTCGATAACTTCCGATTACAAACGGAATTATATGCAGGATATCCCAATGGAAGCATCTTGACAGATGCTTCCTGGAGAGAGTTTCCTTGGGGAGTTCGATTTTTATTAGGGGTAGAATTCTAACTATTTAAAGTTAGTAAATTGTGTTGGAAATGGAAGATTAGCATTACGAACTAAATTCATAATTTCTTGTAATTCATCCTTACTTTTCCCAGTAACTCGAACTTGTTCGTCTTGAATTTGAGAAGTTACTTTAATTTTTGAATCTCGAATAAGTGTTGTGATTTTTTTTGCATCTTCTTTTTGAAGACCATTTTTCATCGTAATTGTCAATCGTACTGTTTTCCCGCCAGTATTTTCAATTCCGCCATCTTCTAAGGCTAAAATTGAGATACCTCGTTTTACACATTTTGCATGAAACGCCTCTTGAGCTGCTGTCACAAAGTGCTCACCATCAGCTTTGATAAATACCTTTTTGTTAGCTTTATCTAAGGTAACATCTGCATTAGAACCACGAAAATCGTAGCGTTGGTCTAACTCACGTTTCGTTTGATTGACAGCGTTGTCAACTTCTTGAATATCCACTTCAGAAACTATGTCGAATGAAAATGTTGAAGCCATTGTATTGTTTTGTATTATGATTAATAGTCACAAAAATACGAAAAATTTCTCTTATATCTGTTTTGGATTCTCGGAAAATCCATAAAAAAGCCCCAATTACGGGGCTATTAAAAGTTATTTGTTGATGATTAATTTCTTCATTATGATACCACGAGGATGTTGTATTCGTAAGAAATATACACCTGAAGATAAATTTGCTGAAGAAATGTTGATAGTATGTTCACCAGTAGCAAATCTAGATGTTCCAATTGTAGAACGTATATTCCCCTGTAGATCCATGATTTGAATAGTACCTTCAAATTCATCTTCTGTAGTTAATCGAACTGTTGAAATTGAAGTAAACGGATTTGGTGTTACTTCTTCAACTTTCAAACCACTAATCGTATTTCCAACAGAAGTAGGAATATCTACTACAAAACTGCGAACTGGACTTTCTGATCCCATTGTACCATTTGCATTGTTCTCGATTTTCCAATAGTATGTTCCATTAGTTTGAGTTTCATATAAAAACTGTGTTGAGGATAATGTTGCTGTAAAAGCATCAGCAAATGCTTCATTGTTAGCAATATATATCTTGTAAGAAACTGGATTTGAAGAACCTGTTACAGCAGACCACATTAACGTAACTTTCCCATTTTGAGAAGTAAATTTATCTGGTGGTGCAACCAATGTTGTTGGTGTGCCAGGTGCAGACACAGTGAACGATTGGATATCATCAAAACCTGCGTACATCCAATCTATTTCATTTCTTGCACTTATCCACCAATAATAGGTTCCGGGTTGTAAATTCTCTACTAATTTTGTTGTATCATTTTTGGAGGAATCTGAAACTACAATGTCTCCCATAAATTCATCTTTGGAAACTTCTACCCAATAACGTGTTGTTGGAACTGGGTTTTTCATCCATGTTAATAAAACAGATGTTCCAGAAACTGTTTCTTTGTCCATTGGGAAAACAGAAACAACTTTTTTCGGTAACAAATAGCGTTTGAATGAATAGACAGTTGAATATGCAGACCAACCTGTAGGACCATTTGCACGACATCTCCAATAGTAGGTTTGACCATTCACCAAGCCAGAAACTGTTGCAAAGGTATCTTGAGTTACCGTAGGTTGACCTAATAAGTTTGCAAATGTTTGAGAAGTAGAAATTTCAAATTGATATTCAGTTGCACCTTGACCAGGGAACCATTGGAATGTTTGAGCTGCATCTTCAGTTTCAGCACCATTCATTGGTAAATTTAACACAACATTTGGAGTGAAATTACCTTGTCCTAAAATGAAATCTAATTTGACATTTTCATTTGATAACTGAATATTACGAACAATTGGAGCCGGTAATTCTCCACCACTTGCTGTTACAGTCATCGAACCCGAACCTGTATACGGAATTGCATATCCTCCAGAAGTAGAAGTCGTTGCATAAAAAGTCCCAGTTGTAGGCATAACCTGAACACCAGCAAGACCTTCGCCAATATCATAAAAATTGTTGTTATTTAAATCTTTGTATACAACACCAGTGATGAATTTCGTTGTACCTTTTAGTCCAAAATTTTGAGTAACTACCAATGGACCAACTTGAGAAGGTTGTTGAACAGTTAAAATACCTATACCAACTTCGCGAAATTGAGAACCAGTATAGTTCATAATATTTTGTCTGTGACCTAAAGTTACTTGGTTATCCCCACCCCAATCAATATTGAATCCAGCATGAGCATGCCATACCGATCTTGCATAACTAAATACATTTTCTCCTGCTCCAGACCATCCTGTATAACCGGCTTGGTTAATTCGTTGATCCATTGTCGAACCATTACTTCCAGTATGTCCTTGAAATTGGTTGGTTCTCATATCATTGGAATGATTCCGTGCAGCTTGAATTAATTGTGCATTAAACGCCAAAGGACCTTTTGCAGGGTAAGTAGAAAACTGTTGTTGAACTAAAGACTTACTTATATTGAAGAATGAAATCGCTCCTTGAACATCTCCATCAGGAGTATTAACTAATCGATTTCCTTCTTCGGTAGGATTAGCACGTGCTTGATTGATATACTCCAAATTCAGCTGCTCCATCGCAGTTGGGTCACCATGCGAGTATGGAGTAGAAGGAGCCATAAGAATTTCACCTGTTTTCAACGGTACATCTTCTACGTTGGTAACTACACGTGAAATTGATGGTGGACTTGGCTGAGGAAACTGATGTGAACGTTGGCTCTGTGCTTGTGCAGAACCACAAACCATAGAAATCACAGAAACAACTGTGAAGACCATAGTGAAAATACGATTGTAATTCATAGTAGTATATTAAGTTTACATAACAAATATCTACAAAATTACAAAAATATTTGAACAATTAAAACTTAATCGCTACTACAACTGCTGCAACTTGAGCAAGATGAGCCAGAATCTGAACTTGAATCAGAAGAAGAATCAGAAGAACTTCCCCATGAATCGCTGGAATTGTCTTGATAATCTGAAGTATCCACTTCTAATTGTCTGCTCGTTTCTTCTGAAAAAATTGAAATAGAGTCATCATTAACTGGAGCATAATCGACGTTAGGATTAAATGCATCGTATTGACTAGCATCTACTCCATTAGCGTCAATGTTCATCAAAGGTGAATAGTTCTCATCGATTATTTGAACATCATGATAATGGATTGCATTTTGGTACGATAAATCATTCCATAAATAAGCATAGAGTAAAAAATCATCCCAACCATAATAATCATCATAATGTTGGTAATCTCTTCTTCCAGCTGTTTCAGAACGTCTTGGAGCTCCTTTTGAAAGTGCTGAAGCAGTTCTATTTCGAATTATAGAGACTTCAGGGGTATTTCTCAATAATGCCATTCCAATATTGTTTGCCATTAACGCCATCAATACGCCATTACAGAACTCATGAAAATATCTCTTAGATTTATCAACAACAGCATCGTATTTTTCTTGGGAAGAAAATATATCTTCCATACGAGACTTTAGTTCTTCAGTAGTTTCATTCGGTGCTTTTTTGAATGTATTGAGTACAGCAGTTATGTCTATATTGATTGGAGCAACACCAACTTTTGCACGTTTATTAACTGTCACTTCTAAAAGATAATGCAAGGTGTCTTCATTATGCTCAAATACTAATTCTAAGCGTTTGAAAGTCTCAGATTCAATATCTTCTACATTCCAACGAAATTTATCAACCGCTTCAACCATATCATCTGTTTTACCTTCTGTATCGACATAAATATCTCTATCGTCCAAGCTCAATCGAATGATATTATTGATATGTTTGGATTTCATTGCTCTATGGATATTTTGCAACACCGAAGCGGCATTATAGGCAAATGACTGAATGACAGGTCCTTTTGCTCCAGATAATGATAACCATAATTTTTTGAAAAAATTCGTAGGTTGTTGTTCTTGTACAAAAGAACTACTTGACGGTGTAATGTCGATAGTAGAACGTAAAATCATATTGGCAAAAAAGATTAGTGTTAGTTACAGCAAAATCCACATTGAGCAGGTACATCAAACATAGTAGTATCTCCCCAAAAGAATTCTGGTGGTTTCCCAAAATGTAAAGCATAAAGGGTCAAAGTTTTTACAAACTTTGTTTGATTATCTTGTTCATTTCCACCAGGAGAATGATGAATGAATTTTCCAAAATATTGTGTACATATTCGTTCGTATTCACGAGTACAAAGTATCAACTCATGCCATGTATTGTCCACTTTTATTGCAGGACTTAATGACGTACCAGAATATGCAATGAGCCACAAAAACCGAAGAACTTCCATCAGTGCTTCAGTTGCAACTTCTACGTTGCATTGCAAAGTATTTTGAATTTTCGATACTAATATAGGTATATTATTGGAAATTTCAGAATGAATTTCTTGCAACTTTTTTTTGTCAACGAGAACTTGCATCTACTTAATCAAAAGATATATTCAGTTTTTGTGCAAAATACGATATTGTTTTCAATAATCCTTCTTTTCGTTGAACGGATGGAGTCCAATCAAGAAGTTCTTTTGCTTTTGCTATATCCGGTTGACGAACTTTTGGATCATCTAAAGGCAATTCTTTAAAGATAATTTCAGAAGTAGTATTTGTTAATTGTTTGATTTCCTGTGCTAATTCTAACATTGTCAATTCATCAGGATTACCAATATTGACAGGGTCGGTACAATCACTTAAAAGTAACCTATAAATTCCCTCTACCAAATCATCAACATAACAGACGGAACGAGTTTGTGAACCGTCACCAAAAACAGTCATTGGTTCTCCACGTAATGCTTGGGAAACAAATGCTGGAATTGCTCTCCCATCTTCAACACGCATTCGCGTTCCGTAGGTATTAAAAATTCTAACAATCCTTGTTTCAACATTATGGTAACGATGATATGCCATTGTGATAGCCTCTGCAAATCGTTTTGCTTCGTCATACACACCTCGAACGCCTATTGGATTAACATTCCCCCAATAATCTTCTCTTTGTGGATGTATCAATGGGTCACCATATACTTCAGATGTTGATGCAAGTAAAAATCTTGCACCTTTTGCTTTTGCCAATCCTAATGCTTTATGAGTTCCCAAAGAACCAACTTTTAACGTCTGAATAGGCACTTTCAGATAATCAATTGGAGATGCTGGAGAAGCAAAATGGAGTAAATAGTCTAATTCACCCTGAATGTACATATATTCAGTTACATCATGTTGGATGAAATGAAAATTTTGATTTCCAATATGATGAGCAATGTTTTCTACAGAACCCGTAATGAGATTATCCATACAGGTAACATGATACCCCTTTGAAAGGAATTTATCACATAAATGAGAACCTAAAAAACCAGCACCACCAGTAATTAAAACACGTTTCATTAAACATCTCCTCCTTGAGGACGAATGATGATTTCTTCAATCATCATTTTGTCTTGAATGCTGAGAGCAATTGCCTGAATAGTTGCTTCAGATACTGAAGAAGCATCCATCATCGCTTCCCCCAATTTTTGTAAATTTTCTTCTCCCCAAATTGGAGTTTTTGTTGCTCCAGGGAGAATATCAATGACCCGAATATTCAATTTGCGTTCTCTCATTTCTTGACGTAATGAACGAGACATCAATAAACTCGCTGCTTTAGATGCACCGTATATTGAAGAAAGAGTAAATGTTTTAACTGCTGCTACAGAAAGGATATTCACTATTGTACCCTTGTTGTGTTCAATCATTGAAGGCAAAACTGCTTGCGTACACATAAATTGACCTTTAGTGTTCGTTGCAAATACATCATCAAAATCTTGAGAAGTTAGGTCGCTAAAATATCCAAATCGACCAATTCCAGCGTTGTTAATAAGAATATCAATAGAATCAGTCGTTGCAAAAATTATCTTTTTAGCGTTAAGTACAGATTGTTCAAAAGTTACATCACATTCTATAGCAGTAACGGAAGTTAGTGAGGATAATTCTTGTTGTAAAGATTGTAACTTTGCTACTGACCGTGCAGAAATGTAAAGAGTTGCACCATATTCAGCACAACGTCTGGCAAGTGCCTCACCTATACCTGAACTGGCTCCAGTTATCCATACAACAGTATTTTGTAAATTTATATGAGACATAGTATTATTTAGAATTTGTAAACCAATCTTGAACAGAGTTTTTAGTTTTTGTTGCAGTATCTTCCAATTGCGATAACACTGAGGACACAACGGAAGTTAATTGATCTTTCGACATAGAAAAATCTTGTTTATACGAAGAAGTTGCTTTTGCAAACGAATCAAAGGTAGATGATGATTGTTGTTCATAGGTTCCATCTAAGAGTCGTTGATATTCACCCGAATCCACCCATGTTTTCAATTGTGTTAATCTTGTCACTGGAAATGGATGGGTTGCATCAAATTCGTTCATCAATTTGAGAAAACTATCTTTCATTGAATCACCTTGTTCATACTCGAGTGCTTGTTTGAAAAATTCATCTATATCCATTTCTTGTAAAAAAGGTCCACCAGCTAATTTCATTAAGACAGAATACGCAATCATAGGCTCTTGAACAACCAATAGACCTGCTCTATCAGCGGTTAACTCACTTTTTCTATCCCATTCACGAAGTGCACCTACCAAAGCTAACATAGCGGTTTGCCCCAAAGGGATGGAAAATGCAGAAAATGAAAATCGCAATAACATTGATAACAATGTTTTATACAGTACATGTCCACTTAATATATGACCTACCTCATGGGCAACTACCGCTAAAAGCTCTTCATCACTACATTGTTGGACTAATGCAGAATTAAGTACTATAAACGGTTTAGAAACTCCAACTGCTCCAGCATTTAAAAAAGGATTTTGGGACACAAAGGTTTCAGGTAGTTCTTTAGCATTCAGGATTGTACAAGATTCTTCTACCATTCTGTGTATTCTACCAAAAGAAATTGGGGTCACTCTTACTGCAGAAGCTAAGGTAACTTGACGCAACGACCGTTCTGTTGTACCACCCATCAACGTTTGTAATAGAGAGTCTAATCCAGGAATGGAACGAAGAAAATCCAATGCAGCTCTATCTGTAGGATGCTCCCATTCTCTACTGGAACTAGTAGAAAGAATTTTTTTTGATTTTCTTACTGCATTTGCCATAGCCACTTTCTACAAAAAGAATAATTTATAGAATTACGAGTTTCAAAGAATACTCACAAAAGTACGGTTTTTTTCCTTGTGAACCTACAGAATATACTGTAAATGTTTCGCTTGAATTGAATAATCAATAATATCTGCGAATTATTTATATATTTTACAAATATTCATTATCATTCATTCGTCAATATAGTTGAAGCAAAAGTAAATAACAAATTTTCTTTTCGTAACAAGAAATTGTGATAATGAACCGAAAATTTCGTATTTTTACAAAAAATACATTTAAGAATTAGCGTAGGAGACAACCATGGGACAAGCATTGCATTTCACAGATGATTCTTTCAACAAAGAAGTGTTAGAATCAGAACAACCAGTTTTAGTAGACTTTTGGGCAGCATGGTGCGGACCATGTAGAATGATTGAGCCAATTGTTGAAGAACTTGCCGTAGAATACGAAGGTAAGGTTAAAATTGGGAAAGTAGATGTAGACAACAGTCCGAATGTTGCTATGCAATATGGAATCCGTTCAATTCCAACAATCTTGATCTTTAAAAAAGGTGAAGTAGTAGATACAATTGTTGGAGCCGTTTCTAAAAATGAATTAGTTTCTCGTATTCAAGCGAACTAATTTGTAGAAAAGTACGGTTAAATGTCAAGCAGGGTTTCAAAAAAACCCTGCTTTTTTATATACCATCATTTTCTCTTATAATTTTATGTCTCGACCACAATTGTTATCGCCTGAGTTAATTGTAGAACATTGTAAAGATGTCCCTTTGTGGACAATTGTTGAGCAATCAATCGTTCGTGAAATTGCTTTACAAAACTTTGTCGCTGTTATAGGGTTAGTAAACGCTATTGCTATACAAGCTGAGGTGATAGAACATCATCCCGATTTGCATATTTTTGGGTGGAATAAGTTGCGGATTATACTTTCAACGCATGACAAAGGTGGATTAACAGAATTAGATTTTGCATTGGCAAAAAAAATAGATACATTCGTACTAAATTCATAAGTTTTTTGTGAATTTCTTTGTTATCATTACCATATAATTTTCTTGAAAACATTATGACATCAGAAATTGTTGATATAATTGCCAGAGAGATATTAGATTCTCGCGGTAACCCTACCTTAGAGGTAGATGTGTATTTAGAAGATGGCTCTTGGGGAAGAGCTGCTGTTCCATCAGGTGCAAGTACTGGTGAAAATGAAGCACACGAATTACGTGATAACGACGCAGATCGCTACCTTGGAAAAGGTGTATTGCAAGCTGTAGCAAATGTAAATGACACTATTGCAGATGAGCTTATTGGGATGGATGCAGTTGAACAAGAAATGATTGATACATTCCTTTGTGGTATTGATGGAACTGAAAACAAATCAAAACTTGGTGCAAATGCAATTTTGGGTGTTTCATTGGCAGTAGCAAAAGCTGCCGCAGAATATCACCAATTACCATTATTCCAATATTTAGGTGGGATTAATGGGAATACACTCCCTACACCGATGATGAATATTTTAAACGGTGGAAAACACGCAGATAACACCGTTGATATCCAAGAATTTATGATTATGCCTATCTCTGCGGATACGTTCGCAGATGGGCTACGTATGGGAACAGAAATTTTCCATACACTTCGTACCGTACTGAAGAAAAAAGGTTTGAATACTTCCGTTGGTGATGAGGGCGGTTTTGCACCTTCCTTAAGCTCAAACGAGGAAGCATTTGATGTAATATTAGAAGCTATTGACAAAACAGGATATTCTCCATTTGAAGATATAGTTTTAGCTGTTGATGTTGCTGCATCGGAAATGTATGAAAATGGTGGCTATAAGTTTTACAAATCTTCCCAAAAAGTACTTTCCCCAGAAGAAATGATTGCTTGGTACACAACACTCGTCGATAAGTATCCAATTGTTTCAATTGAAGATGGATTAGACCAAAATGATTGGTCTAATTGGGCACTATTAACGAAACAATTAGGCGAAAGAATTCAATTAGTTGGTGATGATTTATTCGTCACAAATCCTGATTTTCTTGCTCGCGGAATTGAAGAAGAAGTCGCAAATTCTATTCTTATAAAAGTAAATCAAATAGGTACATTGACTGAAACCTTGGCTACTATTCAATTAGCAAAAAAGGCTGGGTATACGACAGTCATTTCTCATAGATCTGGAGAAACTGAAGATACAACCATAGCCGATATTGCCGTTGCATTAAATGCTGGTCAAATTAAAACTGGAGCACCTTCAAGAACTGATCGAGTAGCAAAATATAACCAATTGCTACGTATCGAAGAATTGTTGGGTTCTAATGCTCAATATGCTGGTAGAATCGTATAAAATTTAGTAATTTTCATTTGTAAACAATGATAGTATTTGGCACTGATGGTTGGCGTGGGCTGATTGCACGAGATTTTACTTTTGACAATGTTCAGCGTGTATCTCATGCAACAGCAGATTATATAGAATCGTTAAAAACTGAAGAAAAAAAATCCGTTGTAATTGGTTATGATACTCGATTTTTGTCAAGAAAATTTGCTGAAGAGTCGGCAATTGTTTTTGCATCACGTGGAATTGCTGTGTTATTAACAGACGGAATTTCAACAACTCCTCAAGTTTCTTTGGCAACCTTGAAAAAGAAAGCTACGTTAGGAATAGTGATAACAGCTTCCCATAATCCACCTGAATATAATGGATTCAAAGTCAAAGGAAGTTTTGGTGGGCCTGCAAAACCTGAACAAATAAAAGAAATCGAAAAATTTGTCAAAAATTATAAACCTTCTAAAGCCCTTCCTGAGGTACAATCGTTTGCAGAGTTAGTCAAAAGCAAACTTATTAAGGAATTTGACGCAAATAAGCTTTATCAAGAAAATATTTTGAAAAAAATAGATATTGAAGCTATTACTAAAGCGAAATTCAAAATTGCTTATGACGCAATGCATGGAGCTGGGTTAGTCACATTCCAACAAATACTTCCATCAATTTCAATGCTTCATGGAGAAATCAATCCATCTTTTGGAGAAATTGATCATCCAGAACCTATTGAAAGTTGTTTACCAACCCTTCAGTCCACCTTGAAGAATGGTAAATATTCTATTGGTTTGGCTACAGATGGTGATGCCGACAGACTGGGAGTTTTTGATTCTGATGGAATCTTCATAGACTCACACAAACTGTTTATGATTCTATTGCAATATCTTTATCATGACAGAGGTTTACGAGGAGCCGTAGCAAAAACAGTTTCCTTAACATCAATGGTTAATAAATTCTGTGAAAAATATTCGATCCCTGTTTTTGAGACTGCAGTAGGATTCAAATACATAGCTAAATTGATGGTTGAAGAGAAAATACTTATTGGTGGCGAAGAATCTGGAGGACTTGGAACTTCATTACATATTCCAGAACGAGATGGTATTTTCAATGGACTATTGCTGTTAGAAATAATGGCAAAAAAGAAGAAAACTTTGTCTCAACTGTGTAAAGATTTGGAAAATGAGTTCGGAACTCACTATATTGCACGTATCGACGCAAAGGTTTCCCAAAATGAAAAAGAAACAATCCTTGCTGCATGCAAGGCATTGCCGAAAAAAATAGGAAAGTATTCGGTAGATTCTTGCAATACATTAGATGGGTTTAAATTTTTGATTGGAAGTTCGTGGTTACTTGTTCGAGCATCAGGAACAGAACCACTCATCCGTTTTTACGCAGAATCCTCTTCAAAAGAGCTAGCTGAAGAGTTAGTGCAATTAGGTAGAAAATTGCGTTAAACTTCTACAAAAAGTAGAAAGAGTAACAAAAGCTTTAGAGTACGATATATACACGTTGGAAAATAAAAAAAACCTTTAATTACTGTTTTTTTTGGCAATATGTTGGATAAATTCAGAAATTGCCGTAAATTGCATCGTCAAAGAACATGTAAAAGTATTATATGTTCCATTTCATTCACTTTTTAGAAAGGAAAACATATGAAAAACCTTATCGCTATAGCAGTCGTATTAGGTCTATCATTTGGAATTACATCACCATCATTTGCAAAATGTGGTGACAAAGCATCAAAAACTGAAGCTTCTTGCAGTAAAACTACTTCTGCAAAAGTTACGAAAGTTTCTGATGAAGGATGTTGTGCATCAAAAGCAACAAAAGCTTCTGACGCAAAATCTTGTTCTTCTAAAGCTACAAAAGTATCTAACGTAAAATCTGAAGGTTGCTGTAGCACCAAAAAAGCCGTTAAGACTGTTGAAACAAAAACAGAAGCTGTCGCAAAACCAGTGTCTGATAATAAGTAAACACGTTTTATGTAAGAAAGACGGTTGATGAAGTTTAAGCTCATCGACCGTCTTCATTTATCGAAATTAATAGAAACTATAGTAAAATTAGGACATTTTTCTTTATAAAGGAATCATACAATGGGATCAGGAAGTGCTGGTAAGGTATACTTCGTACTCTATTTGGCAGTAATTTTGGAACTTCTCATCATTATCGTTGAGCGTGATGAGGCAGAAGAGCATTTACTTGCTAAACAAAAAGAATCGATGAAGATTCTTGAAAGTATTCTGGGTCAAATGCAAACAGGTGCTGGTTCGGAAGGGATCAACACTCGTCCGCAAGACCAGATTACTCTAAAACCTGCTGGGTACATTAAAGAGCCGGGTGATCCTGAAATAAAGGAAGATAGAACCTATGTGATCGAAGTTGGGGTAACGGATGTTGCTAATATGAAAATAGATAATAGTGCATCACCCGCAGACAAAAAAGACTTCGAGAAAAAACGAAAAATGTTAGCAAATGTTCAAGAACTTGAATACCAAGTCTTCTACAACGCTTCTTCTGACCCTAATAACGCTCCAGTGTTTTTAATGGATGATGAAGCTCGTAAAACGAAATTTGCTGATTTATCTGAAGGTGCTCAAATTGGTGATCAGGGTTGGCAATTCCAATCAATGAGAAAAATTGAATTAGATGTCAATAATACTCAAGACTATAGAAATCCAATTTATAAGCCATATTCGTTAGTCAAAGGTCCAAGTTTTGTTCCACCTGGTAAAACTGATGACTCTGCATTTACGTATTCGCAAGAAAAAACAGATAATTTAGCGAAACTAAATTATGGAAATTCTATCACAAAACGTGCGTTTATGGTACGATTCCAACCTCCTGCAAAAGGCGGATGGTATAAATTGCGTTTCAGTTCTCGTACAAATAAAGTATTAGGTGTTGCTTCTGCAGATGATGATGGTTCTTCAAAAGAATTAAATCCTGAAGCGAAAATCAATATCGGTACTGTACAATTAAAAGTAAAAGACCTTATCAAAGTTGAAAAAGAATTACGTAAAAAATTAGGTGCATTTTCCGTTCCTACTGCAGATGATTTACGCGGTAAAAAAATTACCTTAGATGATTTCAACAAACGAATTATTGATGCAAAAGCAAAAGCTGCTGAAGTTGCTGCTCAAGCTGGTCCAAATGACCAAGAAAAAGCATCATTAGCAAATCGTGTCGAATTATATGGTTATATTGCAAAGCTATTAGCTCCTGGTTTGTCTCAAGATTTTGATCAAAATAGAGGTTCTATCGAGTTCAACGTTTTCGTAATGAATCCTCCTCCACGTCCTACTGCTCCTCCAAAAATTACGTTGGAAACAGACTTAGTACGTGTGTTCGAATCCTTAGGATATATCGAAGTACCATGTCAAGTGTTCCCATCTAATGGAAATCCTAAATTTAGTGTCAAAGACATCGCTGGTGCTGAAATTCGTGCAGGTAATTCTACAGCAACCACTGGCGAAGGATTTGTTTCAAAAATACTTTACATTCCTATACAAAACGCAAATACTGCAGTAGGAAATTATAACATCAAGGTTGCATGGGAAGGTAATGGAAAGGTTTCTGAAGAAGTTCCATTAGCTGTTAATGTATTCCCATCAAAACAAAATGGTGACAGCTATACGGGTATAACTAACTCTGATGATATTGAAAGTGCATTTGATTTGAGTATGGGAGATTTGATACTTCTTCCAGCAGCTGCAACATCTGCCTCAGGTATTTCGCCGAGTGAATACTCTATGACTATCAAATCTGATAATGGGGTGTTAGATGCTTCAATAAAAGGAAAATTACGTATTGATGCATCCGATGCTAAATATGTTCCTGAAAGTGCTAGAAGTTTAGACTTTGAAATTTTCTGGAAATCTCGTTACAATGAAAAAGATCCACCGTTATTAATTTATAAAAAAACATTTCCTGTTAGACCTCCAGGGCCTCGTCTTCGTGGCTTGCCAGTGGTTGGTTCTCCAAATACTGCTCAAATTTTTGATGTAACAAATTTTGAAGTAGAACCTCCATCTGTTCGTTCTGATGACGGTTCTACAAAAACAGGACAATTAGAGGGCACGCCAGAATTTGCTATTGATCCTTCAGATGTGAAAATTGTAAATTTAGATGCTAAAGATGCTAAATACTCATTAAAAATTATTGGTAGTCCAAAACAATCTGGAAGTAAATTTACTATACAAGCCCAATTGGTTGGACCAAAATATAAACCAGGAAGATTAAAAGGTAGCTTTAGAGTTAATGTAAAAGCTGCTAGTGTCATAAATGGTCAAAGATCTAATAAAAGTAGAAAATATACTGTTCAAGTAGGATTCTAATCGTAAAAAATTTTATAATATAAATTATAATAACAATGAATGTTTTGAAATTTGGATTCTTGTCAGTGTTAACTGTGTCGATGACAATGTCAGCAACAGTACTAACTGCAGAAGATTCAGAAATAAACCCAAATGCTCCTATTATTCGTAAAGAGCTAAAAGATTTGCAGAACTATCGTTATGGAAATATATCTGTAATGGAGCTGTCAAATTTGCAACCCTTAGTTGATGTGTTGGTTCCATTAAAAAAACCAGATATCAATCAATTTGCTGGTGCAAGTAATTGTAAAACAGAATTTCAAGATGAGATTCGTAGAGTATTTGATGAAGAAGGTGGAGAATTTGACCAAAATATACCTGAACATGGTCAAATAACTAAAAGCGGTCCCTGTAAAGCTTTTATAACCTTTACTCAGCGAATGAAGGAGTATGAAGAAGCAATTTTTGACAATGCGTATGTTATAACTGTTCGTTACAACGACAAACGTTTCGATAGAAATGAAACTCCTCAAATTATCGGCTTGCTTACTGTAAAAGCAGCAATGGGTGGTAGTGGAATTGAGGATAATATCTCTCAAGTTTCGAATCCTTACACTGTATATGATTTGAGCAAACTGTCAATTTCAAATACTTCATTATCACTTAAAGAATATTGCGAAAATCAAATTCTACAAGGGGCATACGAAGATAAAACAGCGGACATTCAAGATTTGGGATCTGGCTTTTTAGCAAAACCAATTGGTGTAGCTGATACTATTTCTCAAAATGATGTTCAAACATATATAAGAATCTCTGAAGGTTCTCCAGTTGATTTTTACAATCCACACGTTTTAACTGTGGGTGCTTTTGACGGAATTAGCTACTTATACTATGGAGATCCCGTTAAAAAAATAATCAAAGAAACTGTTATGGTTCCTGATTATGCAGATTCTTCTAAAATGGTAAAAGAAACTGTTGAAAAAGAAGTACTCATCTACAACCGTTCTTTGCCAAAATATGGTGTTGAGCTAAAATACGGTATTGAGGATATCAACTATCCTTCCGTATGGTCAAATAGAATGTCCTTAAATGCTATTTGGGGTGGTGCAAGATTGGGCGTAGTTCTGCCATCTTCTGGATGGGCAGGAGTTTCGGATAATTTTGGAGCAAAAAGAACACTTACAACAGGTGGAATTGGGGTTAATGGATCTATTGATTTTAATATTCCAGTGATTCCTTCCGAGACTGGTGTTTTCAATGCTTCAGCTTCATTTGTTTCTGGTGATGCTACCATCCAAGATGAATTGTTGTTAGCAAATCAAAAAGAAGGTGGTGAGTTACGTAATTTCCTCATTCGTTCACACGGTGCATTATCCTATACATTTGCAATCAAAGTTGATAATACGAATTTATTCCGTTTTAGACTTGGTGGTGCATTTTATGGTGTTGAAGCATGGTATAAAACTGAAATCGATGACGGTGGTGGAGGAGTAAAAGATACAAGTATCAATTCTCGTAACCAATTTATTGGTGGTATCCTTGGTAGAGTAGAATATATGAATACAGCAGCATCTACACCTTTTGGGGTTTCTCTACAATTTTTTGATGCGGCACTTTCTGGAACAGCGTGGTTACAAATACCAATTACTGATGAATTTAATTTGCGTTTAGATGGTAGATTCTTTGCTCCTGTTATTCGTGAAGCATATTCTTGGGAACGCTCAAGTGTGTTCTTGCCAACGGCTCGATTTATACTGAATTTCTAACTGTGAATCATTTGAATTAACCATATTCAATTACTATAAAAACGAAACTATGAAGTTATATAAACTATTTACATTATTATTTGCTGTTTGTTTGCTATTTCCAATGACAAAATCTGTTGGTTTTGCAATGGCAACAGATAGTACTATATTATCATCGATACAAACTATTGATCCTGATATATTGAAATATTTCCCACGTTGGACTGTATGTCAGCCAGAAATGCAAGTGAAAATTCAACAAGCATTTACTCGTTTAGGATTTCCTGCAACATCTTTGGATCTGAATAGAATTACAATTACTGCTGCCCCTCAATCCAGCTCAGTCGCTCAAATCATTTTAATTCAGTGTGGAACTGCAACAATCAAAAAAGCTGATATCGCTAAAATTGGAAAAGTTGCAACAGAATTAACTGACAAAAGCACCTATTGTTACAAAGATGTTCCTTTGACAGAACTTCCTGATAAAGATCAACGTGATGCAATTATCAACTATAAAATGCCAACAAATACAACTCACTCAATAGTGTTGTCTGGATTTGAACAAGCATTAAAAATTGGTAATGAAGATGTTGGTTTTTGGATTATCAACAAATTAGGAACCGATGAAGTTGGTTATCACTTTTGGTCAGCTGGTGAAGCAAAAACTATTCTACAAAGACCTTTGATTAAAAATGATGATAAAGATTCTAAAATTGCCATTCCATTTTTAGTAAATGCTAAATTAGGGTATGGATACAGATTGAATAACGAGGTAGCGACTAAAGACTTTTTGAACGTGATTCCAGATAGACAATTGAGTATTGCGCAAGGTGGAAAATTTATTGCTGGTTTAGAGTTGTTTGCTCCATTCCACCCACAAGCTGGTATTAACTTCAATTTGGAATTGCCTTTGCAGCCTGTTCGTAGATCAAATACAGTTGATTTTGGTTCTTATCGTTCTTATTTCATTTCAGAAGATAGAGAAGATATTGGTGATGAAACTGGTATAGTTGACCCAACTATTCCTGCGAATAGAGTTCGTGAAGTTGTTCCGATATTACGTGCAACTGGTCAAGTAACATTATTCTACAACTGGTGGATTGACGAAAAAGCAGATAACTTTTTCCGTGCAGATGCTGGTATTAGTTATGCTGAAGTTCGAGAAGCTGCAATGTTCAAATCTAGCAATCCAGTAAATCGATTTGATGATTATTTAGGATTTGATGCTACGAATCTATTAACATACAAACCAAATGAATTTGCAGATTGGTTGTATTTGAAATTAGAATATAGAAATCAAAAAGATTTTCCTTTTGGAATGAGCATTCAATACTCTAATCAAATTCTTTTGGGATCAGCATATGTTCCGTTATTTGGTGAGTGGTTGTATCTTGAAGGCAAATATTCTACTCCTTTAACAAGAGAAGCAAGACCATTCGAATTGAAAAACTTTTTCATGATTTCTCCTGTACTTCGTTTAACAATTTAAAGAACAACATTTTATGAAAAACCCCCACTATCGAATGAGTGAATTCTCAGTCAGTAGCAGGGGTTTTTCGTTCCTATAATACTATAATGCTTCGTTTAATTCTGTTGGTAATTTTATTTGTAGTATTTCCTGCGTTAGTAGCACCTACCTTGGTTCAAGCTAAAGCAGGAAAAGACTCTTTGGACTATAGTGATGCAGATTCGAATAAAATACGTATGAGTCGAATGATGGATATGGCTAATTTGAAGCCTAAAAATCCTGAGTACTTTACTATGATTGTTCAAAACATTGACATTAAAAATTATCCTGTTGTCTCTCTTATTATCGAAGCAATAAAAACCAATGGACAACCTTTGGATACTATCTATGCTGATGATTTGACATTGTTGGAAAGTGGAAAACAGCAAAAGATATTAAGTATCAAAAAAATATCCATCAATCAGGTTTTGCCGATAGACTTTGTATTTGTTATTGATGTTACCGGTACAATGCAAAAGTATATTGATGAAACCCGGAACAACATAGAAAAATTCACACAAGCAATAAAACAACGTGGAGTTGATTGTCGTTTAGGTCTTATCACCTACTCTGATAATGTAGAACAAGTATATCAACCAACCGATAATATCAAAACATTTTTGGCATGGCTGTCTTTTATTAAGGCTGCAGGTGGAATGGATGAGAAAGAAAATGCATTAGAGGCTTTACATGCTACTTCTCGTATTCAATTTCGACCTTCTGCGAATAAAGTTATTATCATCATTACAGATGCACCGTATCACCAACGAGGTGAAGTCAATGGAAATGGAAAAACCAATTATACTACTAAATCGATGAAGGAGTATTTGAAAAAGAATGACCTTCGTTTATTTAGCATCTCACCATTACCGTTAAAAGAATATGATACACTAACTTCATCTTCGCGAGGAAGTGTTTTTGATATACGAGTACCATTTGCAAATATTTTGGCTCAGTATGCGATGCAATTGACTAATTTATTTGCAATTTCGTATGTTACTGCTCAACCAGCTATTCCTGATTCTATCAATGTTGCTATTGTAAATTCTTCTGGAAATGAACTCTTACGTAAAACAATTCCAGTATTAGAAATTCAACGAAAATTGATTATTGAAAATCTACTCTTTCCTACTGGGTCAAATGTATTGCCTGATTCTGTGAAGGAATTAGAAGTTCTTCACCAGTTTATGGTTAATAGAAAAGGTGTAAGAATTCTTATTGAAGGCCATACCGATAATATTGGAAGTGATCGATCGAATTTGATTTTGTCGGATAAGCGTGCAAAAGCGGTGAAAGATTATTTAGTGCGAAAAGGCGTTGAGCAAAATAGAATTTCTACAAAAGGATTTGGAAAATCAAAACCAATTACCACGAATGCAACAGAATTTGGAAGACGTCTTAATAGAAGAACAGAAATTATTATCACCGAAACCGGTAGATAATTTTTCTTTTTCGTTTTTCAAATTACCGTGTATTCTTCTCTTTATTGGGTTGTCATATTCTTCTGTTTTTTCTCAAGCAGACTCATCTTTAACTCAAAATATCCAATCAATTGATTACGGTTTCAAAAAATTGGCAAATACCATTACCTTTTTTTGTAATGGTTTGATGAATCTCAATACTTCTATCGGAGATTTCAATATTTCACAACAGTATTCTGGAACTGGAATCCGAGTTATCACGACTGCTTTTCGTGACGACCAATTTCTAGTTATTCGTTATAATAAAGAACTTATCCCAACCCTAAAAGCCATTGCCAAACATTCGTGGTTATTGTCCTCTGATAGTCGCTCCATAGAACTGAACAAATTAGAACGAAATACAACAATGGGGGGAATAGAATATACGCCTATAAAGCAATGGACTACCTCTGTTTTGACCGGGTTTGAACGTAATAATCAATTGGGCATCATTGCAAATGCACTTGCTTTCGAAGGAAGTTCAATTCTTCAACCAATAAAAATTGACGAGTACTTGCTGTATGGTGGTATTAGAAGCGAATATTTGCAATTAGACACCAATCGAATAAATAGTGATGTTAATGTTGATATAGTTTCTGAACGAGATTTTTTTAATGGGAATCTAGCACGATTTTTCACAAGATATAGAAGATTGCAACGAGATTTTTTTACGCCTGTTGGAAGTGGTTTTCAAGATCTAATTGTTGAGACAAGGGTAGAAAATAGATTTTCTTTAGGGACTGATTTGCAAATTCAACTCGGTGATTTTCTCTCATCACAATTCCAAATTTCCGTTGACCAAGCTGCAATCCCTCGAGGTTTTAGGAGTTCTATTGCATTAGTACCACAAACGTCAATTATACGAACCTTAGATGAATTGCAATTTTCCACTCAAGGCTCTTTGTTATATAATAAAAATAATTATCGACAAAGTTTCTGGATGCAATTTGTTTCAAGAAAAGAAGAAAACCAGGTTTCGGTAGCATTTCCTCTTTTGCCTTTTGAGGAAACGGAATTACGCAGAAGTGAGTTTAATCGAGATAATAGCACATCTCGTTTGCGTGTTGGAACTGATATAACATCAAAAATATTTTCCGATGACACACTTCAAATTAGTTCTTCCATTGGAATTTTGCGATATGATACACCAAGTGAAATAAATCGAGATGATCGAGACGAACAAACGATAATTGGTAACGTACTTTACAGTAAAAAGATTAATGATGTTACTGCAATTCAATACTATTTTTCTGGTCAATCTACTCATCTTGTCTATCTAAAAAAAGAGCGAAGTTCTTTAAATAATGTAAATTCCATTTTAAAATTAGGGACGAATTTTCTAGTCAACACAGCAAAGTTTTCAACAGTTACTTCATTAGAACTCTTAGCCAATTATACGGTGTACGATTTTGAAATTCCAGAACAAATTCGTAGTTTTAGTTTTAGACAAATCTTGTTTCGTGATAGTACAATTTTGGCATTGTCGCCAAAGTATTATTTTGAGGCAAGAGCATATATACGATATTTTGAACGTGGAAGACTTTATTGGGAAACTTTCTCAGAATTGCCAGAGTTACAATCGTTAGAAACTTTTTTTCGGGTACTGTTTTTTGCTTCTGTTTCAAAAGAATGTAAACTTGGTATTGGATCTCGTTTCTATAGTATGCAACAAAAAAACTTACTACAAAGGAATGCTATCTCTTCGGATATTTCTCAAACTGTGCCAGGACCGGAAGTTGATATTCGATATACGTTTTCAGAAAATTCTTTTATTTCATTATTTGGATGGTATGAGTTCCAACGTTCAAGCGGTATCTTGACGCGTGAATTACCGAATGTTACATTATTATCTCGAATTAGTTTTTAGACTATGCTAACCCTTGTTGCTCAAAATCATTGGAATCTCCATTTGCATTCCTCATTGGCAGAATTGCAAAAAATTCCTACTTTTATCGATGAAATACCTCCTTTACGCCGCTTAAAAGAAGACAAACAATACTTTCTAAAGCTATCTCTTCATGAATTAGCTACGAATGCAATTGTTCATGGTAATAAACTTGTTAGTGAAAAAAAAGTACAAATCAACCTTCAAATTGAACGAGATAAAATACTAATTACTATTTCTGATGAAGGGAGTGGATTTACAAAGGAAGTTTATGATAATATTATGAGGTCAGATCCAACGGTCAAAGAAGGTGGAAGAGGATTGCGGTTGGTAAAAGAAACTATGGAATTAGTGTCATTACATACATCAAATGGAAAATTTTCTCTTACTTTTGAGATGATTGCTTAATGACGTTCACGCATTGAAGTAACGACCTCGCGTAATGTTGATACTGCAGTTGTAACATCTTCAATGGTTGTTTCTTTCGAAAATGAAAACCGAACTGCTACCTTTGCTTCATCAGTAGGTAATCCCATAGCTACGAGCACGTGAGATGGTTGCAATGAACCACTCACACACGCTGAGCCATTAGAACAGGCTATCCCATTGATGTCTAATTGTTGCAATAGAGACTCACCATCAATCAAATGTGTATCTTTAAAGGAAATATTCACGATTGTTGAAATTGAGCTTTCTACGTAGCTATTTATGCGAATAGAGTCTATTTGCTCTTGTAACAATGACAACATAAGTGATTGCAGATGCTTGCAATGTTCATTTCGTTGCGACATTTCTTGCATTGCTTTTTTCACTGCAACTTGAAAACCAACAATGAGTGATACCGCTTCTGTTCCAGCACGTCTATTACGTTCTTGAGCACCACCTTGCTGATGTGCTTTGTAATCTATTCCTTTACGAATAAACATGGCACCAATGCCCTTCGGTCCATGAATTTTGTGTGCTGATACGGAAAGAAAATCAATACCAAGTGTTTGAACATCTATGGGAATTTTGCCAAAACTTTGCACTGCATCAGTATGAAATAATGCATGAGGAACCGTTTCCCGAAGTTCTTTGATGGGTTGAATGCTTCCTACTTCATTGTTCACATGCATTATACTTACTAAGGTGCGAGGATTGTTATAAGGAGCCAATTGTTCTGGAGAAACAATCCCCTTATTATTAACTGGCAGAATATAGGATTGTTTACCAAAAGATTCAATGACTGAAATAGGATGAAGTATAGCATGGTGTTCAATAGCAGAAGTAACTATAGTATCTGCAAGATTTGATTCTTGTACGACACTTTTCAAAACTGAATTATTTGCTTCAGTTCCTCCACTGGTGAAAATCAATTCAGCTGGATGAGCATTCATTGCAGCTGCAATTTCACCACGAGCTTTTTCTATTGCTACACGTGCTTGTCTTCCTATAGAATAAATGGAAGAAGCATTGCCATAATTTTCTCTAAACCAAGGAAGCATCGCATCAAGAACTTCAGGGTCTAATTTGGTAGTAGCAGAATTATCTAAATAAATCATGGTTTTTTTGAAGTAAAAATTTCTTTAAATTCCAACATCTCTTTTTTTGTAATTCGATTAGGTTTTTCGGATGTTGAATGCAACGACTGTGATTGTGAAGGAATGTTATTCTTAGCAGCTTTTGGTTTGAGTATTGCCAAAAATTCCTCCGAAGTCAATACAGAACAGTTGTATCTTTTGGCGTTCGAAATCACTTCGCCATCAGATGAAACAACAATAAGTGAAGATACTTTTGAAGTCGTTTCCAAATGTTTTTTGATTAGTGTATCAGCATCTTCACCATTCGTTGACCATTTCAACGATACAGTAGAATATTTTGGAAAAAGTTCTTGGTGCGAATCAAAAAATATTGAAAATTTGTAACTTGGGTACTTACTATTATATTGTTCAATCAAATGCAATAGTGCTGCGGTTGCACCAGCTGGAGTGGTATCAAAAGTTCTTTTCAGTTCAGAATCTTTGTGAATGATATTGTTTGCATCTAATACGAATGTTTTCATTATGTTTCATCAAATAATGAGAAAATTATTGATGTTGCAAAAAACCACTCGCTAATTTGGCAATAACAAGAAAGAGAATAATAACAACACCAATGGCTAATGCAATTTTAAATAATTTTTTGACTATGGAAATAACGACAAAGATCAAAGCCAATGCAATAACACCATAAGCCCAAATAGGCAATGTTGTAAGTAATTCCATAGTAGTTTAGCGAAGTTGGAATGAAAAAGTAATAACTCCTACCATATTTTGAGGAGCATCTATTTTGTTAAATTGCCATTTACGTAACGCATTCATAGACGCAGTTTCAAATGCAGGTTCTCCTTTGTCCAAAGGAGTAACAGAATTGATAGAACCCTCTGGTGTAACGACTATTCGGAAACGTAATTTTGGGCTTCCAGTTTGACCGTCAGGATACTTTGGCATTGGTTTGTAGAGAACAATTCTATTACCACCACCACCCCAATCAACATTTCCTAATCCAACGCCTTTACCATCTCCAGTGCCTGTTTTTCCTTTTCCAGTTGCATTTTCTACTCCGTCAAGTAGACCGGCTGTCGAAACTTGCGTACCGCTTTTTGCACGAATCGAATCTGAATTTTTGGAGTTTGTAACGTTTTGTTTTGCTAATAATTTATTCGATTGACTAGGATCAATTGTAGCAGAGCCTTTGATTGGATTTGTCGATTGTTGTTGAGCTAACAGTTTTGGATCACCCTTTTTTGTAGCACCTTCTTCGACCAAATCACCTTTGGAAGCACCTTTGCCATTACCACGACCAAATTTGATTTCCATTAATTCAATTTTGGTAGTATCATTACGAGCAAATTCACGTTTGTCAACAGTAACATCAACAGTCGTAAATAGAAGTAACAAACCACAAACAATGGCAGTACTATAAAAGAGTGAACGAGCAGAAATTCCGTCCCATGCAATGGGAATATGGAATGAAATTCCAGTTGGTTCAGAATGTCTGAGTGATCGAGTCATTATTTGTTCATTACAGTTACTTGGTTCTATCTATCCACCGAGATGGAAGAGTAGTTCTTTTTGAGGCTGCCTCAGCTTCATTGAACGAAGAAAATTTACCGAATCGAACATTGTAAATAGTTCTATCGCGTATTTTTTGTTCGGTTACCGTAACATTTTCAATACCTTCTTTTCGTAATTGCTCTGCTTTTGAATAAGCATCAACTTTTGAATAAGAAGAGTGTACTTTCAATGCAAACTCAGGTGTCTTTGATGATTTAGACGATACCGTTAGGCGATTATTACTACTTGAAGTGCTATTATCGGAATCTTTAGAAGTGATTATCTTCGATTTTTTTGGAACGGAAGCTTCTGTTGATGGTTTTGAAACGGAGGTTGAATGAACTTTCGCATGAGGCTTAGAATGTGTTGCATCATTAGTATGAGTAGAAGAATGTATCTTTCTGCTCATTGTATCAGAAGATTTCTTAGAAATATCAAGAGCAACGGCAGAACTATCCTTACTTTGTGTATGAGAATTGTTAGAATCAGTTGCTGTTGAATGACCCAAGTGTGTATTGGCATTTACTTCATGAGATAGAGAATCTTTAGTATTTTTTTGACCATGAGGATTAGTATGATGAAGCTGTGTGGCTTTTAATGCATACAATGCTTCTTTATCTTGTTTGTTTTTCCACAAAAGAAACAAGACCGTCATTGTTACCATCATTGAAGAAACAAGTAAGGTGAAAATGATAACAACATTTCTATCTAATGGTTTTGACGGTTTTTTTACCTTTGGTGCTTTTGCTGCCTTAGCAAGAGGTTCATCATCAAAGTGTGGCTCATCCAATTGAATTCGAATTGGCTCTACAGCTGGAGAATTATCTACGATAGGAGTTGGGTTTTGGTCTGCAGAATGAATAAAATCATCAATTCCTGATAAATCAAACATACCTGCATCTCCTCCATCTTCGTTGAATGGGCTTGATGTTGGTCTACCATCATCATAAGCAAAGTCAGAGGGTTTTCCAGTTGGTATTGATGACAAATCAAATTCGTCATCCAAGGAGATATCACTTTGGTATGATGGAATTGAATCTACCTCGCTGCTGATTGATGTTTCTTCAAAGTCCTCTGAATTAACAATTATATCATTAGAATCTGAAGGAATTCCTGTAAAGAAACGACTTGTATCCCCAGGATACGATTCCAATTCGTTTAAAAGAAATTGATCTTCTAACGATGCTTGAAATCCCCCAAGGGTTTCTTCAATTTCTAAAGTATCTTTTAACTGCATAGTTTAAAACTGCCATTGTATTCCACCAGAAGCAAAAATACCTCTTTCTCGATACATTTCCCAAAGAAATATATCTTGATTCAAAAGATTTTGAATTTTTGCCACTGCTTGTACACCTTTAAAGAGTGTAAAAGAAGCATCTAACTGTAATTCGAAGAATGATGGTATTGTGGTATTATTCCCTTTTTGCACAATTCTTTCTCCCATAAATGTACCGGTAGTTCCAATTCGAAAGCCATCAAATGGAAAAAAATTCAAACTTGATGAAGCCCTGAATTCTGGTAAATATGGAATTGAGCCACTTGTATCTGCCAAAGAGGAAATTGTATACGATGATTGTAAAGAAAGTTGTATTTTTTTCGAAAGTGCAATGAAAATTTCACCATATGGTGAGAGAATTGTTGCATCCTCATACGTTGGAGTAAATTCCGAATTTGCATTTCGTTGAAATATTATTGATCTATTAGTAGAGGCAAATTGAGTTCCCAATTGAATTTGAACCGAAGTTGTAGGATGCAATTCAATAGCAGCATTCAAGCGTAATTTGTCATAGGTAAAATCAATTGCTGAAGTATCCAACAAATATGGATTTGCAGTAAGTAATTGAGAAAAGGTATTTTGAACTAATCCACTTCGTCCGTGTGCACGGAAGGTGAAAAATTTATTCGCCGAGTATTGCAATGAACCATCCAAAAGAAGTCCAGTACGAGTTGAAGCAACAGATGGAGATGCCACTTGAAATCCACCACGACCTTTGAGCGTAAGTTTATCGGAAATAAAACTAATAAATCCTGAGGCTTCAATGAATGAAGAAGTTGATTGTTGAAGATTTTGAATGTCAATAATACTTCCAACACCCACCATAGCATGTTCCCATCGTTGAGAAATATCCAAACTTCCATTCAATAAGGTATTCCCAGCATCAAATCCGTTAGTTGTAAGTCCAAGTGATTGTAGAGAAGCAGAGCCGTCATAACGAAAGCCTTCAAACGAACCTTCGATTGCTACAGTCGCAGACATATTGTTTACGCTTCTATTCTGTCGTAATGGAGAGCCAAAAAAGCTGTACGATTTATTTTGAAACTGAATTTGTGTTTCAGTAAGTGAACCACCAAAAATATAGAACTTTTCTGGTGCAATGTATTGTGTTCGAATGGATGCATCTAATTTTGAAAATTGTGCATTTGGTACATGACCACTCGATTGCTCATAACTTCCCAAAGCAAAGCAAGTAAAATGGTCAAAGGAAAATGCATATCCACCTTCAATAGAAGGAGTTTCATAATTTCCAAATTCTCCACGTAAAAAACCATCATATGGTGTTGTTGGTCTTTCTGGTAGGATAAATGTTGGAATTGACCGGATAGCATTACGATGTTCCTCCTTTTGCAACAAAGAATCCAATTGTTCTTTGGTGAGAGGTTTTGAAATACTCGGAGCAATTTTCGAAACATTTGTTACCTTGATGGTCGTTGGTTTCCTCTTACCTTCAATAATAAATTCTGGAAGTTCAAAAGGGGTTTGTTCGCCTTGAGCATACATTGATACTGACGTAACAACTGTTAATATTAGGATAAAGAATTGTTTAGCGTACATTCAGTTTTTTCATCCTTTCTGTTGCTCTAATTCCTGCTGGTTCATTGGGATATTTCGTGATAATTTCTTGTAATAACTTTTTAGCAGCATTTTTATCGGCTACATCAACATAACATTCGACTAATGCAAAGGTTGCATTTACCCATTGCACAACAACATCTTCATAGTCATTTCGAATAATAGCAAATTTTTCTGCAGCTGGACGATATTGACGTTTTTTATACAACAACATACCCCATTCGTACAATGCCTCAGTAGCAAAGAGTGGGTTAGATTCAATTGTCAATGCATATGCTTGTTCAAAAGCATTATAAGACTTTTGTGTAGAATCTATTGTAGCAAAAATTTTCCCTAACAGTATATACGATTCTGGTACTTCTAATGCTTGAGGAAATTGGACAGGAATATCGGTCAATTTTGCAATATAGTCCAATGTATCTGAACGAAGTAATGCTATTGTTGCTCGTTTGAAGGCTGCTTTTGAAGCTAATGGAGTTCCAGAATAGGTAAATTGGATTTTTTGGAATAATTCATTCGCTTTTTCTAATTCTCCAGTTGATAGTGTAACTTCTGCCAAAGACAGTTCTGCTTCTTCAGCATAATCACTCTTTGGATATAACGTTAGTAATTCAGTTAATTTTTCTTTTGCTTGAGAAGAATTGCCGAGCAAAATATAACTTTTTGACTGTAAAAACAATGCCTCTGAACGTCGAGAACCTTCAGGGAATAATTGTAAATACTCCTGCAATTCTTCGATTACTTTTGCATACTGTTGTTTGGAAAAATAAACATCAGCATTAATGAATCGAAATTCCTCTGATGCTTGTGTCGTTGTATTGGTAATATATCGTTGTGAAATAACTAAAGCCTCTTCACTTCTACCCAAATTATTGAGTGATTGATACCAACTCTTTGTTGCTGAAGCAATAAAAGGGCTATTTGGATAATTGTCTACGACATATTTGTACTTAGTAATTGCAGATTCATAGTCCCCTTCACTGTAAAAAGCATCGCCAATGTAATAATGTGCTCTTGGTAATAATTCCGAAGAAGGATATTTATCAAGTAATTGCTGGAAAGTAGCACGAGCTTCTTTGTAGTTTTTTGTTTTGAGAGATGATAAACCAATAAGAAACGTAGCATCATCTGCAACTGCTGATTTGGGGTATCGTTTGATGAATTCCGACATTTCTTTTGAAGTTTGGTCAAATTCCCCTAATTGGAATAACGCTTGTCCATTTTGAAAGAGTGCATATTGTGCCTCAGGAGAATTTGGGTCATTGTCAGAGGATGCTTTGTAGGATTGTGATGCTTCTTGAAATTTGTTTTGAGCATACAATGCATCACCTTTTCGAGCTAAAGCATCGGTTTTGAGTTTTGAGAAAGAATAATCTTTCAAAAAATCTGTAAACGCTTTAGCAGCTTTATCAAAATCTTTCATTTTGAAGTAGACATATCCAATTGCATACAATGACTCTTCACATCGTTGAGAATATGGAAATCGTTTGACGACTAATTGGTATTGCACTAATGCATCTTGAAGATTTTCAGCTTTAAAATACGATTCACCCAACCAAAACAATGCTTCTTCAACGCGAGATTCATCAGGATTTTCTGCAATAAATTGCGATAACAATTCAATTGCTTGCATTTGTTTGTTCGATTGAGAAAGACAAATTCCATATTGAAGAAGATATTCCTTTTGGAACCATCGAACGGATGTTGTTGATTTGATTTCGCTTGGGAGTTTGTCTATCAATGTATGTGCTTGTTCATATTGTCCAAGAGCCTTTGTTATATTTTGGTTTTGCATATAAACAGAACCCAACAGTAGGTGCGATTGAATTTTCAACAAAGGAGTTTCGGCAGTACGAACGGTTCTTTCTAATGTTGCTCGAGCTTTGTCATAGGTTTTATCAATGTATTGAATCTGACCCAAGGTCAAAAGTGCTTCTGTCAAAAAAGGGAAATCAGGATTATTCACAAGGATTGTCAATTCTTGAACTGCATCATTCTTTTTGTTCTCTTCATACAAAAGGACACTTCGATAAAAACGAGCAAATGCATATTCGTATGAATCATTCGGAGTTTTTGATAATACTTTTTCAAAAAGTCGTTTGGCTTCTTTACGATTATCAACTTTTTTGTACGCTGTTGCAAGATGATTGAGAACATTCATTGCCAAATTTGAGGTAGAATCTTTTTCATACGACATTTCGTAATGGACTATTGCTCGTTCGTAATCCTCTTGCAAATACAAAGCATCAGCAATAAGTGAAAATAATAATGCTTCAGGTTTGTAAAGATAATCAGGTGATTCAAATGTTGAACCGAGAGAATTATACCGTGCTAACCATTCTTTTGCTTTGTCCAATAAAATAAGAGCGTCTGTTGCATAATTCGAATTTAACGAGGATTGTGCTGCTGATAAAAACCGAGCTAACGTAGAATTTCGCGGGTAATACTCTTTTTCAATATTTTTTGCATAATAAAATGCGGCGTCGCTGTTTTTACCAACCATTTGAGAAATAACACCATTAAATAACAGTGCGTCATCAGCATAAACGCCATTTGGTGACCGCTCTATACACAGATTGAAGGATTGAATTGCTTTTGGATAGTTATTTTGTATCGCATACAAAGAACCACTCCAAAACCACGAAAGATGAGCTAATTGTGTGTACGAAGAATCAGATCTGTCACGCAAATCTAATTCTGCATTTTGAGCAGCAGAAAGAAGATATTCAATTGCTATCGGATAATTTTTTAGTTCAATATTCAAAAGTGCACGTTCAAACCAAGCGTATGCAACAAAAGGAGATGTTGTATTTTTTGCGATAAATTCACTTAAAACTTCTTCTGCATTTTGATAATTTCCAATAGACCGTTCAATGCGAGATTTTTCGATGATTGTTGCATCGAAGACAGTACTTTTGGGTTGTAACTTTAAAATCGATTGTGCCTCAATACGGGCTTTTTGCATCATCGATTGATCTAATAATGCAGATACTTGAAGAAATTGTTTTGCTGAATAAGAGTACGGTAACGGTATAATTTGTGAAATTACAGGCAAAGGGAGTAATGTAATTGCCAAGAGGAGAGAAACTACTCTTAGTGTATCAACAATCCGATGTGAGAGTTTGGACATATATTAGTTTTTGGAAGAATATGTAATTATGCAAAAACAATAATGGGGAAATGGAAACAACAAATACGTTGATTTCATTTTGATTACAACGTAATTAGCAACAATGGTGCTTGTAGTTGTTCAATAGGTAACGAAAATAGTAACAAATATTGCATACAAATTTGAAAGTTGAATGGAAAAAAGTAATGAAATAGTTCTCAAAGTTATTGAAAGAATAAGGTGAAAACAAAAAAATCTACAGACAATGAGAATAGATTCGAAAAAATTTAGTAAATTTACATAATATCTTCGTAAATACTTTCATTTCAAAGAGAGAAAAACTGTGACATTAGATACTGTTTTGTTCTTCATTATGGCACTCGGTGCTATCATTAGTGGGATATTGATGATAACACGTCAAAATCCTGTATCTGCAGCCATGTTCTTGGTTATGCACTTTTTTATGTTAGCTGGTTTGTATTTGTCGTTACAAGCACAATTTGTAGCGGTTATGCAAATTTTGGTCTATGCAGGTGCAATTATGGTACTTGTGGTTTTTGTGATCATGCTTTTAAATTTGGGAAATGAAGAAAAACTTACTGAAAAAGTAAATGCTGGTAAAATCATTGGTTATTCGGTTGCTACATTGTTTGTAATTCAAATGCTGACAGTGTTTTTTGCGAAACCAACATCGTTTTCTACTATGTCTCAAAAGGCGATGGTTATTGGAACGGTAGAATCAATTGGTGATTCGTTGTTCACTAAATTCTTATTCCCATTTGAGGCTATCTCGTTGTTGCTGTTAGTGGCAATTGTTGGGTCTGTATTGTTATCAAAACGCAAAATTTAAGGAAAAATCAATGAATTCAATACTTACATCAATACCGTTAGAATACTATTTGGCACTTTCTGCAATGCTTTTTACTATTGGAGTAGTTGGCGTTATTACTCGTAGAAATGCTATTATTATATTTATGTCTATAGAAATCATGCTCAATGCAGTGAATTTGACCTTTGTGTCTTTTTCTGCATTTAGAGGTGATATTGTTGGGCAGTTGTTTGTGTTTTTCGTTATGGCCGTTGCTGCTGCAGAGGCTGCAATTGGATTGGCAATTGTTTTGGCGTTATACCGTACAAAACAAACAGTTTATGTTGATCAAGTGAATATAATGAAATGGTAAACGGTGTTTTACATACCAATTTGAAAACTGTAAGCCGAGTAGGTTTGCAGTTTTTTTTTCTCGTTAGTATAATTTGTGGCTTGATGTTACTGCAAAATTCTTGTATTTCTGTTTCTTTGAATACTAATTTCAAACGTGGAAATGGCAATGTCGTTTCATCAGTTTTGCCTATTTCTCCATTTACATCAATAGTTTGTGCCATCCCTTGTCGTTACCGTATTTCGAAAGCAGATACTTCCCATTGCAGAATAGAAATTGACGATAATTTGATAGGGTTCTTGGATGTTTCCGTGAAAGATTCAGTTCTCTATTTACAATCTTCTTATGCGTTTTTTACTTCAACTGAACCAGTTATACATATAACATCCCCATCCATTGATTCCATTGTCAATTTGGCTTCAAGTATCATTTCTGTCAATAATATTTGCGACAGAATGGTTGTTCATCAAAAGGCTGGGAGTATTATAACGCTCAATGGTTCAGCAAAGGAATCTTTGTTTGAAATAGATAATTCTGGTGAAATTCATGCTATAGATTTTCCTACTACGGTAACCTATGCCTATGCAAATGGATATGGGATAATTAAAACATCAACGGATTCACTCTTCGCAAAATGTACTGGCAAAGGAATAGTAGAGTATACTCAACGAAGTGATAAAGAAGTTTTTGTGAAAAAAATTCTATTAGACAAAGGGTCTATCAAAGAAATCCGTTAAGTTTACTTATTTTGACCTTGCAAAATAAATGCTCTAATTGTGTCAATATAGAGCTTCCGTTCAGATTTTTTTACCTTTTCTTGCAAGCTTTCAGGAGTGTCATTTGGTTCAACGGAAACAACAGATTGTGCAATGATTTGGCCTTCGTCATATTCTTCTGTTACATAGTGAATAGTTGCTCCAGATTCTGTTTCGTTGTTTTCTATTACTGCAGTGTGTACATTCAAACCAAACATCCCTTTCCCACCATATTTTGGCAATAATGCAGGGTGAGTATTGAAAATTCGATGTGGATATTGTATTATTATAGCAGCAGGTAATTTCTTCATATACCCTACCAACAATAGTAAATCGACATCGTGATTTTGTAACTTCAGTCGTAATTCCTTTACAAATTCCTCTTCATTCGGATGAGTTTTCGATGATATATGGAACACATTAAGACCAAAACGCTTTGCAAATTCAACAGCACCACAATTGGAGTTGTTAGTGATAAGTATTTTTGGAACAATTGGTAACGTTTCAGCTTTCCACTCTTCTAAAAAAGCTTCCATAGTTGAACCAGCACCTGAAGCGAAAAACGCAATGTTTGGCGGAATTTTCATTGCTGTTCTACAACCCGATTGTACAAATCTTCATACATCGTAACAACGGAATCAATGTGGAATCGTTCAATAGAATCTTGACGAGCATTTTGTGAGAATGTATTGTATAATGCCTCATCTTGGAGTAATCTAAGTACGTATTGAGCCATAGCATCAATATCACCCATTGGTGCCAAAAATCCATTTCTTCCATGAGTAACAACTTCAGAAATACCACCAATATTCGAACCCACAACAGGAATTTCACAACTCATTGCCTCTAATGCCGACAAACCAAAACTCTCTTCTCCTGAAGGAAGTAAGAAAACTCTTGCCGAAGAAAGAAGCTCTGGTAATGCACTTTGTTTCCCTAAAAAGAGTACATTCTCCTCAAGACCCAATTCACGTGTTAATCGTTCTGCATTTGTACGATCAGGTCCATCACCAACTAAAATTAGTTGTGTGTCAAGTGTTTCCCGGACTTTATTCAAAATGTGAATAGTATCCAAAACTCTTTTTACAGGTCGAAAATTCGATACATGAATTAATACATTCTTACAATCTGTTCCAAATATTCGTTTAACTTTTTCGCATGGAACTTTGGAATAAATTGTCGGATCGATGAAATTTGGAATAACATCAATTGGTGTATTGATAGAAAGATTTTCGTAAGTTTGATTTCGCAAATACTCCGATACAGCGGTAACAGCGTGAGATTGTTCGATAGATAAACGCACCAACGGTTTTAAATTCCGTTCTACACCAACGAGTGTGATATCTGTTCCATGCAAGGTTGTAACTACTTTAAATCTCTTAGAAACATTGTGAACAGCATTGTTCGCCAAATACGCAGAAATAGAATGGGGGATGGCATAGTGAGCATGAACAACATCCAAACGTGCAAACCGCGCAACATCGACTATTTTTCCTGCTAAAGCAATGTCATACGATTGAAAATCAAATAAAGGATAATGAGGAACCTCTACTTCATGAAAAAAAATGTTATCTTGAAACTTTTCAAGTCGCAATGGCATTGCATACGTTATAAAATGAACGGTGTGCCCTTTTGTTGCTAATGACTTTCCGAGTTCTGTTGCTACCACTCCACTACCTCCGTAGGTTGGGTAACATAATATTCCTATATTCATATTTTTAGGTGAAATTTGTTTACTGTTTTTGAAAAAATTCGTACAAAAATAACAATAAAAAGTTCTCAATTCATTACAGATTTGTATCCGACAGAAAAATTAGATGATTTTCAAGATCAATATTATGCAATTCAAAAAGAGTTTTACGATGCAAATCACCATTGTTATGCGGTGAGAATTGGAGTAAATCCCTTATTTCAAAAGTATTCTGATGATGGAGAACCACACGGAAGTGCAGGAAAACCAATGGATATGACATTGGAAAAGTATTCATTGACTAATTGTTCAGTAGTTGTTACACGTTTTTTTGGTGGAACAAAACTGGGGGTTGGAGGGTTAGTAAGAGCATATTCAGATGCAGTCGAAGATGCAATACAATCGGCAAAACTATTGAAAATTATTCAAGTTACACCTGTAATAATTATTTGTGATTACAAAGAATTATCGACGGTCATTCATAGATTTGAAAGTATAGCTGAGGAGTTTTCTTATTCGATGTTGGAACAATGCACAATGCAGTTTTTCTTTGCAACTGAACGAATGGAGAATATTCATCGTCAAATAGAAGATATTCGATATTCATGTGATTCGATTCAAGTATTTGAACCAATCTATAAAACAATTCATGCTCAATAAGTCTACGCAAAAACAAGAATTACTTACAACAATTCCTTATCATATTCCCGTTTTACTAAAGGAATGTTGTGAGTTTTTGGTAGTAAATTCTTCCGGAACCTACGTTGATGCGACCTTAGGTGGTGGTGGGCATACTAAGTATTTACTTTCTATGGTGAATGATGAAGGAAAGGTGATTTCCTTTGATGCTGATTCGAATGCAATTCAACGTTCTAATTTGTTGTTGGCGGATTTTATCGCAAACGGAAAAAGTATATTAGTTGAACAAAACTTTTCTTCTATTGCTGATTATTGCAAAGAAAATACTATCGCTTTAGATGGAGTGTTGTTCGATTTGGGAATTTCTTCATTTCAAATAGATTATCCCTTTACAGGACTAAGTTACAGATTGGAAGCACCATTAGACATGAGATTTTCTAATATGCAAGAACTATCGGCAGAAGATGTCTTAGCCACATTTACAGAACAAGAAATTGCTGATATGTTATGGGAATATGGAGAAGAACCACAATCAAAAGCTATTGCAGCGAAAATAGTTCAACGTCGAAAATTATCAAAACTAACCACCACAGGTGATTTACGCAGAGTTGTTGAGGAAGTTGTAGGGACTGGAAAGTATTTACCAACGGTATTATCAAGAATTTTTCAAGCAATACGAATAGAAGTCAATGATGAAATGAGGGTTTTAGAAAAAACAATTACCGCTCTTCCATCAGTACTTTCATCTAAAGCACGAATTGTAGTATTGACATATCATTCTTTAGAAGATAGAATTATTAAACAATTATTTCAATCGTTTAAAGAACAAAATTTGGGGACGATAGTTACAAAAAAGCCAATTGTTCCTTCAAATGAAGAATTACGGACAAATCCAAGAGCAAGGAGTGCAAAACTACGAGTTTTTGAAATGAAATGATAAAAACAAGTTTATTTCTTTTGCTTCTAATAATGTTCATTTCTTGTGGTGATTCAGGACTTATTTCACCACCTACAACCCTATTCTCTGAATTACGAGTTTCCCCCGGAATAGAAGGCTCGACTAAAGATTTGTATACATTTACGCTTGTAACTTCACCATCAAACAATGATTTTCGATATCAATGGCGTTTAGATACCAATGAACAATATGTAGAATCAGCTTCAAATATTGCTACAATCCAATTCCCAAAAGAAGGTTATTACTTTATTTCTGTTAGAATAATTCACAAAGGAACAATTGTTTCTATTAATTCTGTTACAGTAAATATACGAGATTCTGTTTTGGTTCCAGAAATGGTTTCTTTACCACAAGGTACTTTTTTAATGGGCTCAAACGATGCATTCGATGCAAGTGAGTTACCTCAGCGATTAGTAAAAGTAAGCCCCTTTTCAGTCGGAAAATATGAAATCACTCAAAGACAATTTTTATCATTGATGGGTTATAATCCAAGTTGGTTTTTGGGAGATTTACAAATGCCTGTTGAGCGGGTTTCTTGGTATGAAGCTATAGATTATTGTAACAGATTGTCAATTCGCCAAGGTCTAACTCCCGTTTATAGAGTAATTGGCGATTCAGTCGTATTTTCTCGAAATGCGAATGGCTTTAGACTTCTCACTGATGCAGAATGGGAATATGCTTGCAGATCTGGTACAAATACAGACACTTACAATGGCAATCTTCAAGACCGCCGTAATTTTTGTTCTTCTGTTATTCCGGAAGTTGAACCAAGAATGGATGAGATAGCCTGGTATTGCTCCAATGCGAGTGGAAAGACTCACCCTGTTGGACAAAAAAAACCGAATGCCTTTGGGTTATATGATATGCTCGGAAATGCATCAGAATGGGTTTGGGATTACCATGATTATGAATATTATAGTAAAAATGAAAATATAAATCCAACAGGCCCAACTTGGACACCTTCTAAAATGAGGGTTGTTCGAGGAGGTGGTTGGGAATTTGGTACAATTCTTACAAGATCCCATACTCGTGTGCAAGGATTTTCGAAAAGTGCATACTATAGTTTTGGTTTTCGTATCGGAAGAAATGGATAGCAAGTGAAAAAAGAGTTATTATTCAAATTTGGAATTCTACTAACTTTATTTGTAGTTATTGTTGGGTGCAACGAATCTGAACAAGTAATTCAATTCACTTCTGCAACAAAAGCCCCATTATCTGCTGATTCGATAGCCAAACTTCGATTAGTCTTTGATGACCCAGAACAATGCAAATCTTGTCACCCAATTCATTTTGAACAATGGGCTATGTCGATGCACGCATATTCTTTCAAAGACCCTGTTTTTCATGCACTGCATAAAATCGGACAAGAGCGTAGCAATAATTCGTTAGGTCAATTTTGTATTGAATGTCATAGCCCTTTTGCTACTATGTTCAATGAAGCACCTGCTGGTTTTGACCCGAAAACCGTTTCTTCCATCTCTGCCCATGGTGTAAGTTGTGTCGTTTGCCATAGCATTGATAAAGTTATTCCTGGTCAAAACGTTCCAACTTACCACACAAACCGAGTAAAATATGGAACAATTGAAGATCCTGTTCCAAATTCATTTCATACATCTCAATACGATAAACGTTTTCTTACTTCAGAAGTATGTCAGCCATGCCATGACTTTCGTAACCCAAGAGGAGTATTGGTGGAAAAAACATATACTGAATGGGAAAATAGCACCTATCCACGTAGAAATATTCCTTGTCAAGATTGCCACATGGAAGTTATGACAGGTCCAGCAGCAGTGAATGGAAAAGTCCGAACACTCCACGAACATCACATGGTGGGAGTTGATGTTCCATTTGAAGATGATTTTCCGGGAAGAGAAAAAACGATTGAACTCGTTGCATTTCTTTTGAAATATTCCATTCAAATGAGTTTGGATATAAAAAATACTGTTCCAAAAGATCAACCGTTTGATTTCAGAGTTTTGGTAGAAAACTCAATTACTGGGCATAATATTCCCTCTGGTTCCATCTTCGAACGCCAAATGTGGGTAGAGGTCGTGGCAACAGATGTTCAAACAAACGATACGCTATTTTCTACAGGACTTTTAGACCCAAACAAGGATTTGAGAAATGAACGTAGTGACTTTGTAAAAGGTGGATTGTTTCCTTTGGATACAAATCTCTATTTATTCAATGGAACTGCTCAAAAACATGGTATGCCGACAGAATTTTTCTGGGAAGCAGAAGCAGTTCAAAATAGCACCATTGCCCCACATGGACATGTATACTGTAATTACACCATACCGGCAAATAATTTAAAAAACACAAAACAATTCAACATTTCAGTACGTACATTGTTTAGAGCATTCCCTCCATACTTTTTACGGAAATTAGGTTTATCGCATTTAGTCCCAAAATTGATAGTATTTCCTATGGAAGTTGATTCAAGACGTGTGACAATTCAGCAATAAATCGACCTAAATTTCGTACTAAAATAGTTACAATCGAAATAGTCAACAACGATATATCAAATTACAAATGTTTGAAGTTTTACTCTATTACAAATTTACAACCATAGAAGATCCAGAGTTTTTTGCTGCAGAACACAAAAGATTTTGTGAGTCTTTGGGGTTAAAAGGAAGAATTTGGATTGCATCAGAAGGTGTCAATGGAACTGTTTCTGGCACAAAAGAGGCTACAGCTATTTACAGAAATGCTTTGGCTAATGATGTTGTTTTTTCTGGGATTGAATTTAAAATAGATGAAGTAGAAGGACATACATTCAAAAAAATGATCGTCAGACCGAAAAAAGAATTGGTTACATGGCGATTCGAATATGAAATTGACCCATTAAAGAAAACTGGCAACTATCTTAGCCCCGAAGAATTTTATAAAGCAATGACCGAAGAAGATGTCGTTATTTTTGACATTCGTAATGACTATGAATATGATTTGGGACACTTCAAAAATGCTATCAGAGCAGAAGTTGAAACGTCCAAAGACATGCCACAATGGGCTGCAGAAACATTATCTCAATATAAAGATAAGAAAGTTTTGACCTATTGCACCGGTGGTATTCGTTGCGAAAAATTTACGGGATTTCTATTAGACCAAGGATTTACCGATGTTAATCAATTGCATGGTGGTATTATTAACTACGGCAAAAAAATGGAAGGTAAAAACTTTGAAGGGTATTGTTATGTCTTTGATGAGCGAATATCAGTGCCGATTAATCATACTGAAGAAGCAACCGTAATTACCAATTGTCAATACTGTGGAACCCCAACTCCAAAGTATTTGAATTGTGCTAATCAAGAATGTCACGAGTTATTTTTATGTTGCCCTGAATGTGAAATTACTCATAAACGATCTTGTTCTCCGGAATGTGAAAAAGCAGAAAAGCACGAATTTCATTCTTAAATTTCCATTGATTAGTTGAAATTATAAAAAACGGTTAGAAAATTGATAGTAAAGCAATTGAATGAATGAAAAGGACATTATGAAACGGTTTCTATCAATATTTTTAGTTTTTCCTATTGTTACTTTTGTAGCTTTGAGTAGTTGTAGTTCGTCGAATGAATTACAAAAAGATTCAGCATTTACAAATGGCGATTCAACAAAATCAAAAGCTTCACAACCCAAAAAAAATGGCAAATTACCGTCGCTTCAAGAACAACTTGTCACTTTGCAAGCTCAAACAGAATCGTTAGAAGCTAAGGTTACGACTATAGCAAAAGATACTGAGACGATGAAAAAGGATATTGAGGAAATTAAAAATATTCTTTCTCAGTTTCAAATCAAAAATGGAGTCGTTGAGGTTCCAACGCCACAAAAAGGAATTACAACTGACAAAGGGGCATCTTCCGATGGAACTGAGGCTCAATTAGTCGATACGAGCAAAACAAATAGTTCTAAAGGGAAAAAGAGTACTATTCTATCTGATGAATCAATTGGAAAGTCTCAAAATGCCAACAAAACCGAAAAAAAAGAACAACAAAAGAAAAAAACTACCATTGTTTCTGATGAAAAAAAAGCGGAAGTAACACCAAAAGAAACGAAAAAAGAAGTTGCTTCAACGACTCCACAAATTAACGGAAAAGATCCGTACGCTTTATTGGGGCAAAAAAAATACACCGAAGCGATACAAGAGTTTCAACGTTTAGCGAATTCAACGAAAAATCCTGTCTTGTTATCCCAGTACAATTATTGGTTGGGTGAAGCTTACTTTCGTTCAGGAAATAGTTCCAAAGCAATACAACATTTTCAAAAAGTTAGCCCTGTCTATGGCGGAACAAAACTCGATGATGCACAGTATATGATTGGGATGGCACAACAAAAAATAGGAAATAAACAAGAAGCAAAAAAATCAATGGAACGATTAATAGAACTCTACCCAAAAAGTTCTTATGTTCCTCAAGCAAGGAAAATGCTTCAAATTCTCTAATTGCAAATAGTTTGCATTATTTATACGTCATAAGCGATATTCAAGATTAATTCTACTTATCGTGCCAACAAAACCTCTTATTTCTTTGCCTGACATACGTGGATTATGGATTGCTATTTCAACAGCACTATTGGTTCTTTGTGTAAAATTGTACGTTGGTCTTAGTACAGGGAGTTATGCATTACTCACAGATTCTGCTCATATCTTTATCGATTGTTCTTCATTAGCAGTCGCCCTAATTTCTATTTCCATCTCAAAAAAACTTCAAAAACAGAATTCATTTACAAAAAATAGAGAATTTTCCATCGTAAAAAATCAATTAATAACAGCAAAAATTAATGCTATTTTATTAGTTGCTTTTTCACTGTGGATACTATTGGAAATGTTTGTATTCCACCATCATTCCCATTCTGAATTTGGACATTCACACGATGAAGAACACATACTCATCTTGTTTGCTGCAATATTTGGTATTGTTGCCCATCTTATTAGCGCCTTTCTTCTGAGAAATACAACGAACTTGGCAACTCGTGGTGCTTATATTCATTTGATTGCCGATATAATGTCGTCATTGTCTATTATCATTGGAACATTGGTAATGATGATGACCCATATTGAATGGATTGATAAAGTGCTTTCAAGTTTTATCGTTGTATTTCTTTTGTACAATGCTCAGAAGTTATACAGAGCAACCCTGAGAAAGGAAAAAGATTTTCTCCAAGAACAACAAGACTATTATGAACATCTCCATCAAACGAATTAACGAAGAATTTGCCTCCATTCCACTGCCACAGTATGCAACTGAAGGTTCAGCAGGAATGGATGTATATGCTACAGTAGACAAAAATGTTGAAATTGCACCGGGAGCAATTGCGATGGTGCCGACAAATTTGTCTATAGCATTGCCAAAAGGTTATGAGTGCCAAGTTCGATCGAGAAGTGGTTTAGCTGCAAAAAATGGTATTTTTGCTCTCAATGCACCTGGAACCATTGATTCCGATTATCGCGGAGAAATTAAGGTGATTTTGGCGAATTTTGGGAAAGAACCATTTGTCATTCAAACTGGTGATAGAATTGCTCAATTAGTAATTGCCCAATATGAAAGTATCAATTGGAATGAAGTAGATTCTTTGGATGAAACTGCTCGTGGTGATGGTGGATTTGGAAGCACTGGAGTGTAATGAACAACCAAAACCTACAACCCAAAATTGTATTTATGGGTACTCCAGAATTTGCAGCCTATTGCTTGGAGCATCTTCACAGGGTTTATCCTATTCATACTGTTGTTACGATTGAAGACAAACCAATAGGACGTGGGTTAAAAATTTCTGAGTCTTCTGTAAAAAAGAAAGCTAATGAACTTGGAATAACATCTATCCTTCAGCCTAAAAGCTTAAAGGATGATGAATTTGTACATCAAATCGAATCGATTCAGCCAGACATTATCGTAGTTATTGCTTTCAAAATCCTTCCAAAAAAAGTATATTCATTGTCTAAGTTAGGTAGTTTTAACATTCATGGTTCTTTGCTACCCAAATACCGTGGTGCAGCTCCTATTCAATGGGCTATAATTCGGGGTGAAACAACAACTGGGGTTACTTCTTTTTTGCTTACAGATGTCGTCGATACTGGTAATATCATTGGACAACGTTCATTTGCCATTGAATCCGATTGGACTGCTGGTGATTTGCATGATGCAATGATGTCGTATGCGGCTGAATTGTCAATAGAAACATGCAAACAATTGATTGATGGGAATGTTACTCCAATTTCTCAAAATGATGAAGAAGCATCATCTGCACCAAAACTTTTTCGTGAAAATACACAGATTGATTGGAATCAAACAACTGTGGAAATCAGCAACTTTGTACGTGGATTGTCGCCATACCCCGTAGCTTGGACAGAATTTGAAGGTGAAATAATGAAAGTACATTCTATCTCATTTTGTACAAAAGATGTGGCTTTAGCTCCGAATGAGTACAACATGACAGATACTCAGTTTTTTGTAGGTTGTTCGGATGGTGTCATTTCTATCGAAAAATTACAATTACCGAACAAAAGCAAAATGAAAACATCAGAATTTCTTCGTGGATTTCGGGGTAAACGAAATGGTACTTTCCCCTTATTTCAAAAAAAGTAAAATTCCGTTTCATTTATTCCGTTACCTAACTAATATTACCAAAAAAAAATTACAAAAATTTACCAATATGGGTGTTTACTACATAAACAACGATCAAAAGAAAATTCTACTTTTTGGCTATCCTGCAGCTGTAACTGAAGTAGCATCACTTTTGGAAAAACATGAAATTGCTTTCAATATATTGTTACCTATCGATGAAGAACATGAACAAGCAATTACCGAACAATCACAAGACCCATCTATTCCTTCAATTTTAGAACATTATCGAAATACGATCATTCGTAGTTTTGAATCAATAACTACTCCATTTGATATAATTATCGATGTTAGTATTGAAGATACAGATGACAGAATTGCTGTATTGGATTTGTTACTTTCTTCACCAGGTGATCCTTTGTTATTGGTCTCAACATTAACAACAACAGCTACAGAATTAGCTGGGTATTTACACAATAGCAATCAAAAAATCATTGGTTTTAATGGAACACCATTTCTTTTAACAAACCAAAAAGTAATGGAAATTGCTCCTTCAATACAATCCGAACCAGAAGCACTTACAATGGCAAAAGAATTTTTCGAAAGTCTTAGTTATTCTGTAGAAGTTGTTCAAGATAGGGTTGGTTTAGTAACGCCAAGAGTTTTAGCTACTCTCATTAATGAGGCTGCATTTGCAGTGATGGAAAATGTAGCTTCTGCGGAAGATATAGACAATGCAATGAAATTAGGGGTAAATTATCCCTATGGTTTGTTGGAATGGGCTGATATGATTGGCATTGACGTTGTGATAGCTATATTACAATCATTAAGTGTTGAATACGAGCAAGAACGTTATAGAACTTGTGTCTATTTGAAACAGTTAGTTCGGGCAGGTAGGGTTGGAAAATCTGTAGGGCAGGGATTTTTTACATATCCAACAACACAAAATGAGAATATTCTGTGATTTTGATGGAACTGTAACTCTCAAAGATAGTGGTGACCTATTTTTTCAGACATTTTCACAATTTGAACCGCACCACAGTATGCTTTTAGATGGCAAAACTACTGTAAGAGAATACTATCGATCTGTGGTTGAACACTTACCACATCCATTAGAACATACAGAAATTGACAAATTTGTCGATACCTTAGAAATTGATCCATATTTTGTTCGATTTACTAATTACTGCACAACAAAGCAAATACCATTGACTATTATTAGTGATGGATTTCAAATATATATTGACAAAATTTTACAAAAGTATCAAATTCAACTTCCTGTTCTTTCAAATCAACTAAAAAGTATCGGTTCAAAATATGAACCCGTATTCCCATTTGCAGTGGAAGGTTGTGACTGTTTTTGTGCATCTTGTAAACGGAATGCAATGTTATCAAATCATTTGTTAGATGATATTGTTGTTTATATTGGAGATGGTCGTTCTGACTTTTGTCCTGTTCATTATGCTGATATAGTTTTTGCAAAAGGTAGCTTAGATACTTATTGTGCTCAAAATCATATTTCGTATTATCCTTTTAAATCATTTTTCGATGTTCAAATCCTCTTGGAACATCATAGTAAAAAAAACCTTAAAAAGTCAAAATATTCTAAAATTACTCAACGAATGGCAATATATTTGCAAGAATAATTGCTATTATTACCCATAGGATTTCCATTGAAAAATGCCATTAGCCAGGTGTTTCTACTTTTTTGTACATTCTTGTTGAGTGGTAATGTAATTTTTTCACAAAATCTATCAACAATAAAGGAAAATAAGGAAGATAGTCTAACACTAACAACTATTTCTTCTCAAAGAATCACAAAATTAGCGTTTATTGCTATCAATGGCTTTGTCTTACCAGAAAGCGAGATTACTTCAATTATCGCATCTTCAAACGATTCACTTATTATTGGTTCGACAGTTCAAAGCCAATTGCAAGAAAACGAATTACCTTTATTCAAAATTACCCTCAAAAATAGCACAGATTCAACCGAAATAACCAATACCTATCAAGGTAGTACCGTTCTGTATACTGGGTTGGCTGAAGGAACCTACAGAATGATTATTCAAGGTTTTGTACCATCTCAGTGGCAATCTGAGCCAGTTATTGTACAATTTACCATTGATAATAAAAGAGCAAAAGAATATAAAGGCTCGAAACCCACTCCCATTGATACACTATCAGATACATCAAAACTTGCTATAGATAAATATGAAAAAGCAAAAGAGGAGTCAACAAAAGTATTAATATATTTGATTATTGGTTCAGTAATACTAACATCTTTAGCAGTACTCTTTTTCTTTTATTTCCACACATTTAGACATAAAAATTCCACAAAATCTTCTAAGACAAAATTTTCGTTGAGAAGTGTTTTTTCATGGTTATCAATTTTTTCATTTTCAAAAAAACAAAAAGTTACTAAAGCGGTTGCTACACCTGTTATTAAACAAATCACAGCTCAGAACAATAGATCTAATGAATTAGCAAAAATTCTCCAAGCCAAAGTGACTATGTTAGAAAATGAAATTTCATTGTTATCGAAAAAGACCAATGAACTTTCAAAACGTAATAATGATATGCATATGACATTGGATAAGTTTGAGGATAATGATAGAATGTTAGTGGAACTCCAATCACAAAAAGAATCGTTGACTTCATTGTATCATGGTGATGAGATATGGATACCAAGCGATGAAGAAGTATCATTTATGATGGATGTTTTAGAAGGTTATGACTTGAACGCAATGACGCAAAAATCCATAGCCTCCGAAATTAAGGATGTAGCAAATTCAATTTCTGCGATTTCAAAAGACATCACAAAAGTATTAATGCTTGAATCAGATGAAATCAATTTAGAACCATCTCAAAATGACATTCAAAAAATTATTCAAAAAGTTCATAAAAAATACCACAAAGACTGTAAAGAAAAAGAAATTGCTTTGACATTTTCAGCGTTAACTAATATTCCCAAATTTGCATTTGACCCAATAAGAATTACTGAAGCCTACGATAGTTTATTAGAAAATGCAATTTCGTATACCTACCCTAAAACAGCTGTTTCAGTTTCGGCATTTATAGAAAACAAAAACGTTATAGTTGAAATCCAAGATCAAGGTCCGGGAATAACAAAAGAAGATTTATACGCAGCTTTTACCAAAGGAGCTGAAAAGTTGAATTCGAGTTCTCAACAAAAAGAAGTCAAAGGGTTTAGTTTGTGGATAGTGAAAAAAATGATTGATGCTCACAAAGGAAAAATTTGGGTAAAAAGTAGAATAGGAAAGGGTGCAACCTTTTCATTTTCGTTACCCTTAGAGTGATTAAATGTTCACAAAAGTCACTTAAATTATTAAATTTTCAACTAAGAGCAGTATAATTTCACAGTAATAACGTACATTGTACTTTAAAAAATCGTAAATTGCATTCCATTATGAAAAACCTTACAAAAAAATGGCTATAAATCATTGGGAAAGTTTTGGTACTCACTACGAAAAAGATTATCGTTTGTTTACACTTTCAATTGAGAAAAGAAAACATCCAATCTCAAATCATATTGGCGATTTTGTCTTGTTAGATTCAGCAGATTGGGTGAACATATTACCAATAACTACAAATAATGAATTGGTGTTAGTGAGGCAATTTCGTCATGGAACCTCGACAATAACAACGGAAATCCCGGGTGGTTTAATCGAAGTAGGCGAAGATATCCGCATAGCGGCTGAACGAGAATGTAGAGAAGAAACTGGATACAGCTCAGAATTAGAAGCAGAGTATTTGGGGTATTCTTACCCTAATCCAGCATTTTTGAATAACAAATGTCACACATTCCTTTGGAAAGAGTGTACATTGACATCTTCTCAAGCCTTAGATACACTGGAAGATATAGAAGTAGTAACGCTTCCTTTAGAAAGAGTTATGGAGAATATCCAAAATTCTGAAATAAATCATTCGATAATTATGAGTGCACTTTTGTTGTACTTCGCAAAAAAACAGTAGACAATGGGAAAAATAATAGCAATTGCAAATCAAAAAGGTGGTGTAGGGAAAACCACCACTTCCATTAACTTAGCTGCATCATTAGCCAAAGCTGGAGTTTCTACCTTGTTGGTAGATCTTGATCCACAAGCAAATGCTTCCAATGGTGTTGGTGTTCAAAAAGAACAAATTAATGAAACCATCTATGATGTATTAATGAATGAGGCAGATATTAACGCTGCTATTGTTCCAACAGCAATTAATCTACTGAAAGTATTACCCTCTTCTATAAATTTAGCAGGTGCAGAAGTAGAATTAGTAGAAAAGGATGAACAGATCCGACATTTTGTATTAAAAAATGTCCTTTCGGCTGTAAAAGACAAATTTACATTTATAATAATTGATTGTCCACCATCCTTAAGTTTATTGACACTCAATGCACTTGTTTCTGCCGATTCTCTTCTAATTCCGGTACAGGCTGAATATTATGCTTTAGAAGGTTTAGGACAATTATTAAATACTCTTTCATCAGTTCGTTCTTCATTAAATTCGAAGTTGGAAGTTGAGGGTGTGGTGATGACAATGTTTGATTCAAGGCTTCGTTTGGCAAATCAAGTGGTCGATGAAGTGAAAAACTATTTTGGAGAAAAAGTGTATTCGACTATCATTCCGAGAAATATTCGTTTGACAGAGGCTCCAAGTTATAGTCTTCCAATTTTGTTGTATGATCCAAATTCAACTGGAGCAAAACGATATATAGAGTTAGCAAAAGAAGTGGTCATGAATAATAAACCACTATTTACAAAGAAAAAATCATAATGACAAAATCTACTGTTCGTATTTTATTTATTGGCGATGTTGTTGGTGACGTCGGTTTAAAAGCAGTCGTTGATAATTTACCAATCTTGCAACAACAATACTCGGTAGATTGCACCATTGTTAATGGTGAAAACATTTGGAATGGAAAAGGACTTTCCGAAGCTGATGCAAAAACCTTGTTTTCTTTGGGTGTTGATTGTATAACTACTGGCAATCATATTTGGGAAAATTGGAAATCAAAACCGTTACTGGCATCGAATCTACCAGTTTTACGTCCTTTGAATTATCCTTCTGGAAATACTGGTAAAGGATTTTGTACTGTTACTACCAAATCTGGTTATACTATTGGTGTATTGCAATTGCAAGGAAGAATCTATATGCCTCCAATTGATTGTCCGTTCAAAGCGGCAGATTTTGCAGTACCAAAATTACGTCAACTAACGAAAGTAGTTATAGTTGATTTACATGCAGAAGCAACTGCCGAAAAAGTTGCTTTTGGACACTATCTCGATGGTTCTGTTAGTGCTATTTTGGGAACACATACCCATGTACAAACTGCTGATGACCAAATATTACCGAAAGGAACTGGTTATATCACTGACGTAGGTATGACAGGACCATATGATTCAGTGTTGGGACTCAAAACAGATATTGCTTTGCAGCGTATGTTGTTGCAAACTGCTCATAAATATGAATCTGCAGAGACTAACCCAAAAGTTTGTGGAGTATTCCTCGTTGTAGATTATGAAACTGGGAAATCTATCTCGATTGAGAGAATTATGACTCCAGGACTTGTACGTTCCGTTGAAGAAATTACAAATTAACTAATTATATTTTCTGTATGAATTTTACCAGAGCTTTAAATAATAAAACAAAGATACTTTGTACCGTTGGTCCAGCTATCTCTTCTGTTGAAAAAATCGTTGCACTTATTCAAGCAGGAGCAAATGCTTTTCGATTGAATATGTCTCATAGTAGTCATCAAACTCATTTAGAATCAATCAGAATTATTCGAGAAGCTGAAAAGCAATTGCAATACTATGTTCCCATTATAGCTGACTTACAAGGTCCAAAGCTTCGTGTTGCTGATTTAGGAGTTAACGGAGGAATAAATCTTATTCCAGGTAGAGAAATGTATCTTGCAGATACTGAGTATGTCAAACAAAACAAACTCTCCTATGATGAAGTTATTCCTATTACCTATCCAACCGTTGCAAAAGATGTCAAAATTGAAGATGCAATTCTTTTTGATGATGGGTTGTTGAAAGTACAAGTTATCGGAAAAGAAGGAGAATTGGTAAAAGTAGTTGTCATCAATGGAGGTTTGCTTAAATCTCGAAAGGGAATGAACTTACCAAATACGAATTTTTCTCAATCTGTCATGACCGAAAAAGATGCGATTGATTTGAAATTTGCAATTGAAAATAAAGTAGATTACGTTGCTGCTTCTTTTGTAAGAACAGCCAGTGATGTTTTGCGTATCCGTAAGTTTATGCAAAATTTTGGTGTTACTATTCCTATAATTTCAAAAATTGAAAAACCAGAAGCAATTGTAAATTTAGAAAAAATTATTCAAGTATCCGATGGAGTAATGGTTGCTCGCGGAGATCTTGGCGTAGAAATTAGTTCTGCATTGGTTCCAATTGTTCAAAAGAAAATTATTTCAATGTGTAATGCCTATTTCAAACCAGTTATAACGGCAACACAAATGTTAGAATCGATGATTCAAAACCCACGTCCTACAAGAGCTGAGGCATCTGATGTGGCAAATGCTGTTTTTGATGGTACAGACGCTGTAATGCTTTCGGCAGAAACTTCCGTTGGTGCATACCCTATTGAAGCAGTAACCTATATGCGAATGATTTGTTCAGAAACAGAACGTGAATTACATTTAGATTTTCATACGATTCAATATAAAACAGCGTCAAAAGAACACAAAACAGATGCTATTGCCTCGGCGGCAGCAACTATGTCTTCTGACCCAAGAATTTCAGGTATTGCTACTTTGTCTTTATCTGGTGAGACTGCATTATTGATTTCTAAACGTAGACCAAATGCACCATTAATTTCATTCTCGGAAAAAATAGAAACTGTTCGACGAGTTGGTTTGTATTGGGGAACTACGGGATTTTTAATCGAACAAGTTACTACCACAGACCAAACTATCGAAGACATTAAGCTAATGTTGGTAAAACGGAAATTCTATCAAGCAGGAACAAATATTGTGATTACAATTGGTCGTCCGCTTCAAAAGAAGTCTCGCACTAACATGCTTTCTATAGAAACTTTATGATCTATGATAAAGATCGATACTAAAAAAAGAATCATTTCTACACTTGATTTCCTTCTCATTTTTTCAGGTATTTTATCTGTAGGTGCATTACTTTTTGAATTTGGATTTTACATAACACCGGAACAATTTTCACTCATAGAAGTTTTTGTCAAATCAATTTCTGTGTTTTTTATAGCACAGGAAATACTGCGTTATATCCTCTATACCAATAAACACGTGTTTTTCAAAGAACGATGGTTTGAAATTACCTTAGTTTGTTTATTAATTTTGCAATTTGCTTACCCTCCATTTTTTCAACAATTTTTCAATTATTTCATTCCAAATTCTAATGCGGAACAACTTACTTTAGCCTATCTTGCAGTTTCACAGATTTTGTTTTTTTTGGCATTTCTCATTGGAGCAATGCGATACAATCATGTTCTTACAAAGGTAAAAATTCAACCTGGAGCTGTTTTTGCACTGAGTTTTGCATTTATTATTATAACCGGAACGTTGCTGTTGCTTCTTCCAAAAGCAACAAAAACTGGGATTTCTGTCGTTGATGCATTGTTTACTTCGACTAGTGCAGTTTGCGTTACAGGACTTACTACAATTGATGTACCGTCCACTTTTACGCCGTTAGGACTTTTTGTCATAACATTTCTTATCCAAATCGGTGGGCTTGGTGTGATGACGCTCTCTACTTTTTTTGCCTTATTGTTTGCAGGGGGGTTGAGTGTACGAGAACGGTTGTTTATGTCTGACTTGTTGAGTGAAAATAGTATAGGTGAAGTTTCAGGTTTACTATTAAAAATTGCAACATTTACTATTGTGATAGAAGCAATTGGATTCCTATTTCTTTACACGTCCTTAGGAGGAACAATTTTTCCTTTGGATCACCAAAAGTTTTATAGTTGCATTTTTCATTCTGTTTCTGCCTTTTGTAATGCTGGATTTTCAACCTATCCAGATGGAATGATGAATGCTCAGGTAAATTCTAATTATGTGTATCTTTCTTCCATTGGTTGGTTGATTATTTTTGGTGGACTGGGATTTCCAGTTTTATCAAATTTATGGGCGTATTTTAAAAATCGAAATCAAAAAGGTGTTATAAACCGTTTGTCTATGACCACAAAATTAGTGTTAATAACAACAGTATTTTTGTTGATTTTTGGGACAATTTCTATTTGGTTTTTGGAAATGGTCAATTCTCCACATATAAACAATATGTCGTTGTTTGATCAATGGTTTCATTCATTGTTTATGTCTATTTCAACTCGTACCGCAGGTTTTAATACGGTTGCTATGAATTTGTATCATCCTTCAACAGTTCTTGTTTTGTTGTTTCTAATGTGGATTGGAGCGTCACCCTCTTCTACTGGTGGTGGTGTGAAGACTACTACATTTGCTGTTGTATTATTAATGATTTACAATTTTGTTCGAAAAAAAGAACGTGTTGAATTGTTTAATCGTCAAATCAGCGATGAAAGCATTCGGAAGGCATTTTCTGCTATCATCGTTTCTGTTTTTGTGATTGGGTTAGCAAGTGTAGTTTTGACTGCTATAGAACCTTCAAAAAACACGTTAGATTTGTTGTTTGAGGTTGTTTCTGCTATGGGAACTGTTGGATTATCAAGAAATACTACTCCATTCTTGGGTGATGGAGGTAAAATTTTGATAACAGTCGTTATGTTCGTTGGTAGAGTCGGTGTGTTAACATTAATTATTGCCTTTGTAAAACAAGAACCAAATGTTCGAATTTCTTATGCAAAGGAAACAATAATCATAGGATAAATTATGGCAAAAAATTTAAAATTTGCAGTTATTGGTTTGGGCTATTTTGGAGTAAATTTAGCTTTACGTTTAGTTGAAGAAGGAGCCGAAGTTATCGGCATCGACATTGACGAGTCGAAAGTGCAATTTCTTACCGATAAAATCACCTATTCTGCTCAAATGGATTCTACAGATGTATTGTCGTTGAGAAAATTAGGTCTCAAAGAGATGGACGGAGTGATTGTAGCAATTGGCGAAAACTTCGAAGCATCTATTTTGACAACAGCCTTACTCATAGAAATTGGTGTAAAAAAAATCATCAATCGTGTTACTTCTCCTACCCATGAACGAATCCTTAACGCGATGAATATTACTGATGTGATTGTGCCAGAGGCTATAGCCGCAGCTCAATTGGCAGATAGAATGATGATAAAAGGAGTTTTGGGTTCGTTTGAAATTTCCAAAGACTATAGTATTGTTGAAATCAAGGCTCCATCACAATTTGTAGGTAAATCTGTGTTAGAATTAAATTTACGAAATGATTATTCCCTCAATTTGGTTACAATTAAGCGTGTAGAATCCAAAAATACTGGTCTTTTGACAATGGGTGAACGTCGAGATGTTGTACGTATTTTGGGGGTACCAACTCCTTCTGAGATTATTTATTCCAATGATATTTTAGTTGTCTTTGGTTTAGAAAAAGATATTTTCAAACTATCTGAGTTAGGTTCCGAATGAAACAAATTGTAAAATTATTGATGGTTAGTGCGTTCGTGCTTTTAGTGGTAAGTTGTTCAAAAGATCAAAGTACAGAAGACCAACGATTTTTAAAAACCTACACAGAAATATTGGTTGAACGATTTAGAACAACTGACACTGCTATTGCAAATAGTAAGATAGCGGAAGTAATAAAAAATAATGGTTTTACACAGGAAACTTTTAAACAAGAATTTTTCCGTTATATGAATCAAGACCCAAAAATTCTTCGTACTCTTATTGACTCTGCAAATGTGAGAGCAAAAAAAATCATACAAAATGATACCTCTACCGCACACTATTAAATCGTTACGGGAAAGTTCTGCTATCATCAATCAACAAGCATTATTGCAGAATGCTCGTACTGTTTATGAATACACTTCTGTACCTATAATGCCGATGCTCAAGGCAAATGGTTATGGGCATGGCATTGTGGAATGTGCGAGTGTGCTTACAGATGAAGAATATATCCATAGTTTTGGCGTTGCTTTCGTAACAGAGGCAATTGTGTTACGTTCACAAGGAATAACTAATCCAATAGTAGTATTAATGCCTCCAACCGAAGAAATGTTTCCCTATATTTGCTCGTATGGATTACAAACTATTGCAGTAGATATTGATATTCTCACGAAATTAAATGGGTTTGCAAAAAAACGTGGTATCATTATTCAAGCACATGTTTTTATCGATACTGGAATGAGACGATATGGAGTAAAACCTGAAAATGTTTTAGAGTTTCTTGAACGAATCAAGCCTTTATCGAATATTTCTATAATTGGAATTTGTACGCATTTTGCTACAGCAGACAATCCAAATTCTTCTTTCTTTGATGAACAATTTTCTACGTTCCAACAAACCGTCAATCTCGCACAATCAAATGGATTTGAATTTCCTGTAGTTCATTGTGCCAATAGTGCTGCCATTGTTCGAACAAAACAATCACATGGAAATTTGGTACGACCTGGATTGCTTTTGTATGGGTATCATTCATTTTTAGGTGAAGTTTCGCATTTGCCATTGCAACCGGTTCTTTCATTTGCGACAATGGTTTCTTCTTTGAGAACAGTCCCTACCAATACAAGTGTTGGATACTCACAACGATATGTTACCAATAAAACTACTACCATTGCAACCATACCAATTGGCTATGGAGATGGATATTCTCGGCTATTAGAAGGGAAATCTTATTGCCTAATTCAAGGTAAAAAATTTCCAATTGTTGGTTCAATTTGTATGGATGCTTGTATGGTGGATGTCGGTGATACACCGGTACAAATTGGCGATGAAGTGATTCTTATTGGTAATCAAGGTGGTGAACAAATCACAGCTGATGAGTTAGCTACTTCCATGGGAACGATATCGTACGAAATTCTTACAAATATTTCCGACAGAGTTCAACGAATACTTGCATAAAATATAGAAGTATTTTTGTAACTTTGTATTTTGTGTGTACATTCTGTTTTTTTAATTAAACACTTCTCTTTTTACTTTGCACATCTACTATAATGCAAACTGCTGAAAAAGAAACACTTGCCAATCTTATCACCTTTTTACAAGAAAGTGATTCCTTGCATGCTGAAAAAAAATCAGAGTTTGTAAATTTGTTAGAGTCTTTGTTGTCAAAAAATTCACCACAACAAGAAGTTGATCAAGCATTTCAATCAACCTCAAAAGAAGTTGAAACTGTTATTCGTTCTAATGGAAATGCACTACCAAAAGTATCGTATAAACAATACATAAAACAACTATTATCGTTAAAAGAATTATCTGAGGGTATTTTTACCAGTATCCCCGATGCTATCACGCTCATTAAGGTTCTTGGTCCTTCGAAATATGTGTATGAGAATGTCAATCCATCCCACGTTTCCATGAGTGGATTTGAACCGAACTATTTAGTGGGTAAAACTCCACAAGAAGCATTACCTGAACAAATTGCTCAACGTGTCATTGAGCATTACGATGCCACAGTAGCCAATAAAAAGCCAATTCAATTTGAACAAGTTATTGATTTAAAAGATTCAAAAAAAGTATGGGAAACAACATTAATCCCAATACTCAATTCTCACAATGAAGTATTTGTTTTGGCAAGTGTTTCACATGATGTAACCAAATATCGGGAAGAACACTTAGCTTTTTTGCAAAGTGAAGGTAAATTTAGTGCGATTTATAATAATTCCTATGATGCGATTATTCTTATAGATCGTGTTGGGACTGTTGTTGATTGCAACAATAGAACGTTGGAAATTTTTGAATTAGAAGACAAAACAGCACTTATTGGTTCTGCTAGTTTCTCTCTGTTTAAGTCAGCTGTGACCATTAGTGATACAACAAAATATATTGAAACTTTACGACTTGGTGGTTCAATTTTACAAGAAAAAGAATTTATTACATCAAAAGGTAGAGTTTTTTGGGGATCACTCGCTTTAACAAGTATAATCATTGAAAAGCAAACACTTGGTTTGATAAGAATCACAGATATTACCTTAGGAAAATTAGCAGAACAAGAACGAAGAAAATTTGAAGTATTATTTGAGCAAGCTCCTGATTATATCGGTTTTACAGATCGTACAGGAGCCTTTGTATATATGAATACTTCCCTTCGAATGTTTTTGGGAATAATGAAGGATGAAGTTTCCAATCAAACATTAAGTTCGTTTTGTACAGATTCCTATAAAATTCTTATTGAAAAAACAGTCATTCCATTGGCAGATGAACAAGGTTCATGGTATGGAGAAATTTCGTTTATCAATAGGTTTGGACACCAGATAATTGGCTCACAGGTTATTGTAGCTCATAAATCATTGTTAGGTCAAGTAGAGTTTTATTCTACGGTAATTAGGGATATAACTAAAAGTAAAAAAATCGAGGACGAGTTACGAGAAAGTCAGCAAATTCTTTCTGAATCGCAGAAATTGGCTAAATTAGGTAGTTATGAAATTGACTTTAAAACTGGAGAGTCACACTATTCAGCAGAAGCCTATAATATTCTTTCCATATCTGGAAATTCTTCGATTCAACCTCATTTTGATTTGTTTACTACTGTCGTTCCTGAAGATGAATACAGAGTAAATCAAGCTTGGAAAACAGCGTTATCGACGTTCACCAATTTTGAATTGGATTATAGGATTCAAACAAGTGATGGTATTAAATATATCTATCACACTGCTAGACCAGTAACAGATTCTACGAATTCAATCATTAAAATCATTGGTTCAATTCAAGATATATCTGAACGAAAATTGAATGAAGCAGCTATTCAGTTTACCAATGCCCAGTTGTTGGCAGTATTAGAATCGACGAACCATGGTATATTCTCTATAGATGTTAATCAGTGTTATTTGTCTTTTAATAAAAAACACAAACAAGCTGTTCGTAAAGAAACAGGAATTGAGATATCAATTGGCATGAGTATCAAGGATTTTTATTCAAAAACGAATGAATTCAAAAAAGTATACTCAGATTTAGAGTTATGTTTGCAAGGAAAAGCCTTCAACTCAACGTTGTCATTTATTCGAAATGCAAAAGAATATCATTTTGAATACTTTTTTAATCCAATTTGGGGTGAAAATAGAACAGTTCAAGGTGTTTCTGTCTTTGTACAAGATATCACTATACGTGAAGAAGCATTGTCTCAGTTAAGAGAACGAAATTACTTCATTGAGCGAATTGCTTCTACAATTCCGAATGTGATTATAATTATAGATATACAAAGTGAAGAACCAATATTCATTTCAGAAGGTATTCGTTCAATTTTAGGATATGATCCAAAAGAATTGCTCTTTAATGCCAAAAAATTCAACGATATTCAGATTGAAAACTCAACAACCAATTTGATTCAAAGAATTTTAGAACCGTCAAGTTATGGTTTATTCCATGAAAAAGAAATTCGAATTTTGAACAAACAAAATGAGACTATTTGGATTCTTGCTCGTTCCCTACCATTTGCATTTGATGAGAATAATCGTCCAATACAAATTCTTTCTATTTTTCAAGATATCACAGACCGAAAAAAATTCGAAGATGAGTTGTTGCATTCTCGTGAGGAAGCCATTTCAGCGAATAAAGCAAAATCTGAATTTTTGGCAAATATTTCTCATGAGTTTCGAACTCCATTGAATGCCATTATTGGTTTTTCAGAATTACTACGATCTACGTTTGAATCTGAACAACAGTTTGAATACTTAGATGCAGTAACTAGTAGTGGGAAGCATTTGTTGAACTTAATAACCGATATTTTAGATTTATCCAAAATTGAAGCTGGAAAACTCCTTATTCAATCTGAAAAAGTTCATTTGCAATCATTGATGCAAGAAATTGTACAAATTTTCTCACTGCGTGCAAATGAAAAAGGTATCACCTTAGAATTTATGAATAATGTGCCAGATTCAACTTCTATAGAAATAGATGCTTTGAGATTGAGACAAATACTCTTTAATGTGATTGGAAATGCTGTTAAATTTACCGAAAAAGGGTTTGTCAAAGTACAAATAGATGCAATCAAAAATACTGATTCGACCAGTGATTTGCATATTTCTGTTATTGACTCAGGAATTGGAATACCAGAGGATCAATTGGATATAATTTTCCAAGCATTTCGTCAGCAAGATGGGCAAAGTACCAGAAAATATGGTGGAACGGGATTGGGTCTTACCATATCAAAACGTTTAATGGAAATGATGAATGGCACTATCGAAGTGGAAAGCTTTCTCAATAGTGGTACAAAATTTACACTGAATTTCCTAAATGTTACTTTACATTCAGATGCTGATGATAATTTTTCGAACAATCTTTCTTCAAATGTCGGATTCGTATTTGATCAACAATTACTTGCAAAAGAAATTCGAAATTTAGATGAAACACAAAAGAATCAGTTTAAATCTACATTAGTAGCATTGACAAATGAACGTTACTCAAAACTTCAAAAGATTATGATTATTTCCCATGTTCATGATTTTGCATTGCAATTGCTGTTAATAGGCAATGAATTTTGTATAACTTCGTTGAATGACTATGCTGAAAAACTTCAGATGGTTTCCAGAAATTTTGATGTTGTAAATACTCAGCAAGTTTTAATTGAATTTTCTACTTTATACGAACATATTCTCTCTACACTTTAATTGGTAATTTTTTATGGTGACGAATTCTGTACTTGAAAGCGATGTTTCAAATGAACAAACAACGCAACATAATTATATTCTAATCGTTGACGATGTTCCTTTGAATTTACAAATGCTTGGAGGGCTATTGCAATCAAAAGGATATGAAGTCGCACCTGCCTCTTCAGGAGCAATTGCACTTGAAATGGCACAAACTCAAACTCCAGATTTGATACTTTTGGATATCCAAATGCCAGAGATGGACGGCTTTAAAGTGTGTAAGTTATTAAAAGAAAACCCTTTAACTAAAGATATTCCGGTAATTTTTTTAACGGCATTTGTAGAAACAGAAGATATAGTCAGAGGTTTTGAATTAGGTGCAGTAGATTATATTTCAAAACCATTCAATTCATCAGAATTGATTGCGAGAGTCAATACACACTTGTCGCTAAAAAAAGCTACAGATTTGCTGCAAGAAACCAATAAAAAATTAGTTCTATCCAATGAAAACCTAGAATCGTTAAATACAGAATTGAAAAACGCAAATTCGATGAAAAATCGTATGCTTTCAATGGTTGCACATGATTTGAAAAATCCTTTAGGTGGTATTCAAGGATTAGTTTCATTTTTAATTTCAGATGATAGATTAACCAAATATGCAGATATAGTAGAATCATTAGATTTGATGCAAAAATCCTCCACTTCTATGTTAGATTTGGTGAAAGAAATTTTAGATTCTGCTGCATTAGAAATTGGTAGAATTCAATTAAATACCGATGTTGTCAGTATTGAGGATTTGGTTCAAGCAGCAGTATGGCAAAATAAACCAACTGCAGAAATGAAAGATCAGCAGTTGCATCTTACTTCTGTTGATACAGCCCAAAACTATTTTATGACCAAAGCAGATTCGAAACGTCTTTCTCAAGTATTTGATAATCTTATTTCCAATGCTATAAAATATTCTCCATTTTCTAAACCAATTGAAGTTACTATTAAAAGTCACGAATCAAACATTTTGGTTAGTGTCACAGACCAAGGACCAGGCGTTTCGGATGAGGATAAAGAAAAAATGTTTGGGTATTTCCAACGACTATCTGCCCAACCTACTGGTGGCGAATCTTCGAGTGGAATTGGTTTATCAATTGTAAAACAAATTGTCGAATTGCATAATGGGAAAGTTTGGGTCGAATCCGAATTAGGAAAAGGTTCTACATTTATTGTGTCTTTACCTGTTATACCGATCGATATTGATATATAAACTTGAATTCTCAAGATATATACTGAACCAAATTTGAAACTTTTCTGTTTTTGAATATAAACAAATCCTGTATGAATAAAGAATCTACGACTGAGAGTATTAACGTAGAGGAACTAAAAAAACAATTTTCTGATTATTTACGTAAAAAGAAGTACCGTAACACTTTAGAGCGATACTTAGTTCTCGATAGAATTGCAGAATTAGATCAACATTTTAGTGCAGATGAATTGTATGTCTATATGCTTAATTCTGGTGATAAAATTTCTCGAGCTACTGTCTATTCTACCTTAGACTTGCTTTCGAATTGTCGTATCTTGATGAAACATCGTTTTCAAAGTGAAAGTGCTAAATTCGAATTAGCTTCGAGACTTCCTCATCATGATCACCTTATTTGTATTGAATGTGGCCACATTATAGAATTTCGAGATCCATCAGTTGAATCAATTCAACAAAAAGTTTGTGAACAATTTGGTTTTGAACCAATAGAACATTCACTCCAATTGTTTGCAGTGTGTAAAGACCCAAGACATTGCGAACATAACCAATAAATTATATTACCTATCACCATTGAAAATCTATGTCAAAATCGATAAAGAATCTTGTTATTGTAGAATCTCCTGCTAAAGCGAAAACCATTGAAGGGTATTTAGGAAAGGACTGGATTGTCAAGTCCTCACAGGGGCACATACGAGATCTTCCTTCCAAAAAAATCAGTGTAGACGTTGCTAATAATTTCCATCCGGAATACACCATTAGTGATAAAAAAACAGATTTAGTGAAAGAATTAAAAAAGTTCGTTGCAGAATCGGAAACTGTTTGGTTAGCAACAGATGAGGACCGTGAAGGTGAAGCTATTTCATGGCATTTAGCAGAAGCTTTGGGTTTGAATTCTGAAACCACACACAGAATTGTATTTAATGAAATTACAAAAAATGCAATTCTTAAGGCTATTGAAAAACCACGTACAATAGATATGAATTTGGTCAATGCTCAACAAGCTCGTCGAATTTTAGATCGCTTGGTTGGGTATGAACTTTCTCCTATATTACAGCGTCAATATCGTAAACAATCACTTTCAGCTGGAAGAGTTCAATCGGTTGCAGTACGTTTAGTGGTTGATAGAGAAAATGAAATTTTGGCATTTGTTCCATCTTCCTCATATAAAGTAAATGGGTACTTCTTCTCTCCAAATGGAACACAAAAAAAGCCATTCAAAGCTGAGTTAGAAAAAAAACTCACTACCTTGCAAGATGCAGAGTCATTTTTAGAACGATGTAAAAACGCCACATTTACACTCAAAAGTTTAGATGTTAAGCCAAAACGTTCGTCTGCACCGGCTCCATTTACGACTTCAACCTTACAACAAGAATCAAGTAGAAAATTGGGATTTTCAATTACCCAAACAATGCAACTTGCACAAAAATTGTATGAAGAAGGATATATCACTTATATGAGAACCGATTCTGTGAATCTTTCTGACAGTGCAATTGCCGCTGCAAAAGATGCAATTTTAGAATTGTTTGGTGCAAAATATTCCCTACCAAGAAATTATACAACCAAATCCTCCAATGCTCAAGAGGCTCACGAGGCAATTCGCCCTACAAACTTCAAACAAGCAACAATTTCCGGTGATAACAGAATGCAGAAATTGTATTCACTTATTTGGAAACGTGCTGTTGCATCTCAAATGTCAGATGCTGAAATAGAAAAAACTGTTGCAACTATTGCCATTTCTACTACACCAGAACTCTTTGAGGCAATCGGAGAAGTATTGTTATTTGATGGTTTCAAAAAGCTCTATATTGATAGTAACGATGACGAAGAAGATGATGAAGAGAATTCATCGGTTCTTCCAATTTTGAAGCTCAATGATGTTTTGAAAAATGATTCAGTCGTTGCAGAAGAAACATTTACAAAACCAGCGGCAAGATTTACCGAAGCATCATTGGTGAAAAAATTAGAAGAATTAGGAATTGGTCGACCTTCTACGTACGCTCCAACTATTAAGACCGTGGTAGAACGTGAATATGTCATTCAAGAAGATAGACCAGGGAAAGAACGAAAAATCACCTTAGTTACGTTAAAAAACAACGAAATTCTATCATTGACTAAACCTCAAATCTATGGTGCAGAAAAGAAAAAACTGTTCCCAACAGATTTGGGTATCATTATTACTGACTATCTTACCAAAAATTTCCCTGAAGTGATGGATTATAATTTTACTGCAACTGTAGAAGAAGAATTTGATTCGATTGCAACGGGAAAAACTATTTGGTTTGAGATGATTGGTGAATTTTACTCGCCATTCAAAAAAACAATCGAAAAAGTTCAAAAAAGTAGCGAACGAGTTAATGGAGAGCGTCATCTGGGAACCCATCCATCTAATGGGCGTAACATTTACGCACGATTTGGTAAAAATGGTGCGTATGTGCAAATTGGGGAAAATGATGATGAAGATAAATCCTATGCAAGTTTAAGACCAGGTCAATCTCTTCAAACTATCTCTTTAGAAGAAGCTATTCAACTATTTATTTTGCCACGAATCATTGGTACATTTGAAGATTCTGAAGTCAAAATTGGTATTTCCTCTGTTGGACCGTATGTGTTGAACAACAAAAAGTTTTATACCTTGCCTCCAGAATACGATCCATATACGGTAACATATGAAGAAGCAATACAAGTGATTGAACAAATGCGTTCAGCTCAACCTCAAAATATTGAAATTAAAACTTTCGATGAACGCCCAGATGTAGTCGTAAAAAATGGAAGATATGGTCCATACATCGCCGTTGATAAAGTGAATGTGAAAATCCCAAAAGATAAGGTACCGGCTGAATTGACACTTCAAGAATGTATAGAGTTGTATGAAGCACATTTAGCAAAACCGCCTTCTGCAAAATACTCAAAAGCATCTGCTTCGAAAGCTAAAACAACGAAAGCAACAAAAGCAAAGAAATAATACCAACAAAATAGGCTACCATTTGGTAGCCTATTTTAGTTTCTATATGTACAATTGTTATGATACAAAGACTAATTTCTTCCCTTCTTCAGCAGGAGGATATGGTATTTCTAATGCGTAATCAATAGCATCTTTCATTTCCTTTGAAATAGATGCTTTAATTTCTGCTATGTCACTTTGAGTATAAATTCCCTCAGATTGTAGGAAATCTTCATATCGTTTGATTGGGTCACGTTGTTCCCAATATTCAAAAGTTTCTTTTGGAACATACCCAGCATCATCATGTTCAGCATGTCCTCGCATTCGCATGGTCATAGTTTCGATTAGTGCAGGAATTCCAGTATTTCGTGCTTGTTCAACAGCTTTTTGACATTCATCAAAGACTAATTCAACATCAGTACCATCAATTGTATAACCATAACAACCATAGCCAATCGCTCTGTCAGAGAGTCGTTCTGCGGCAAATTCTACGGAATTAGGAGATGAATAGGCATATTGATTATTTTCGATTATAACTATCAACGGTAGTTTTTGAACTGAAGCAAAATTCACTCCTTCGTGAAATTCACCTGTTTGTGCTCCCCCATCACCGATATATGTCATTGCAACAATTGGTTCATTTCGCATTTTTGATGCCATGACAAACCCTGCAGCAACAGGAATCATCGCTCCCAAATGGGAAACATTTCCATAAATTCTTTTCTCTACATCTGCATAATGACCGGTTCCATCAGTTCCACGCATTTGTGAACCATCTTTTGCCAAATGATTGAGCATCAATTGTTTAGTTTCTGCTTTAAACACAAAATGTGAACCAATATCACGGTGCATTGGAAATAGGATATCTTTTGGACCTAACGCAAATGCTGAACCAACTGCTGTAGCTTCATTGCCTTTTTGTGAGTAGACTCCGCCGAATGCTTTTCCTTGACGATTTAACCGTTGCATCGCCAAATCAAACTCTCGAGCTTGAATCATATGGAAGTACAACTGTTTCCTTTGTTCATTAGTCAGTTTCTCTGATTTTTTAATTGCAGGAACTGGCTCGTTGAGGTCAAATACTTTATGTCCGTTTTTCGTTGGTTGCATTATTACGAGAAGAAAATTGGGTAGAGTAATGGATTAGATTCGTGCATTATACCATATATTGTTTCAAATACATGCTCAACATCTGGTTTTGTCCAAAATGCTCCATCAGTTCCATAAGCTGTTCTGTGTTCTTTGGCTGTTAACGTAACTGGTTTTGAATCCAAATATCGATATCCATTATCACGTTCCAAAACTTGTTGCATCATATACGACGTTGCACCACCTGGCACATCTTCATCTAAAAATACTATTCTATTAGTTTTTTTCAATGATTCTACAATCATTGAGTTTTTGTCAAATGGAAGTAAGGTTCTGACATCAATAATTTCAACAGAAATACCAACATTCGCTAAAAGTTCAGAAGCCTGTTCTGCAATTCTGCAACTTGCACCGTAAGTAACTAACGTTACATCGCTACCTTCACGAATCACTTCCGGAACTCCTAAGGGGATTGTAATAGACGCAATGTTATCAGGAACTAATTCTTTTAGACGATAACCATTGAGTACTTCAACTACTACCGCAGGTTCATCTGATTGCAACAAGGTATTGTAAAATCCAGCAGCTTGAGTCATATTTCTTGGAACACAAACGTGTATACCACGAACAAGATTGATGATACCAGCCATCGGAGAACCAGCATGCCAAATACCTTCTAATCTATGACCACGAGTTCTAATGATAACAGGAGCTTTTTGACCACCTTTTGTACGCCATTGAACCGTTGCCAAATCATCGGACATTAATTGTAATGCGTAAAGAATATAATCTAAATACTGAATTTCTGCTATTGGTCTCAAACCTCTCATAGCCATACCAATGGCTTGTCCTAAAATAGTTACTTCGCGAATTCCAGTGTCAGATACTCGCAAAGCTCCATATTTGGATTGCATATTGATAAAGGCTTGATTTACATCGCCCAATTGTCCAACGTCCTCTCCAAATGCAATGATGCGAGGATCGCGTTGCAATGCAACGTCAAAAAACGCATTTAACACTTCTGAACCATTCACTTTTTTTGAAGATTCTGAGTAAATAGGAAGCGTTTCGCCAATTCTTGATGCTTGTTCTTTAGATTCAGAATACAAATATGAGCTATAACGTTCTGTTTGTTCAGCATTAATTCTATCGCGAATTGCAATCAACTGCTGTTTTGTCGAGGTTGGTATATCTTTAATAAGCAATAATACGGCAAAAATTGTTGCCATGCTATCTCTTCTGAAAGGTTCTTTTATAGCATCCAAAGCATTCGCTTGTTGATGCAATTGTTCAGCAAATTGTGGAATTTCAGAAGCTAATGCACGGATAATACTAGTAATTTCAGCAATTTCGCTTTTGATTGGAGCCATGTAGGCATCCCAAGCATTTTGACGTGCTATTTTTACATAATCAACTGATTCTTTTTCAATTGTATCAAGTTGTTCAGCAGTAGCATAGTTGGACTCTAAAATCCATTGACGCATTCTCGGAATACAATCATAGTCAACTTCAAATTGAAGTCGTTCTGCAGATTTGTAGCGAGTATGTGTTCCAGAGGTAGAATGACCTTGTGGTTGTGTTAACTCAGGAACGTGAATTATTGCGGGAATATGGTCCTTTCTTACAGATTCAGCTGCTTCAAGATAGGTCGTTACTAATGCTTCGTAATTCCAACCTGGCACTGTATAAATAGAATACCCTTGTTGATGAGAGTCATTTTTTGCAAACCCAGAAAGTAGTTCTGATAAATTACCTTTTGTTACTTGAAACTCATTTGGAACAGAAATTCCATAGCCATCATCCCAAAGAGAAATGAGTGCTGGGGATTTGAGAACGCCAATTGCATTCACTGCTTCCCAAAACATTCCTTCAGCAGAACTTGCATTGCCAATCGTTCCGAAAGCAATTTCATTACCATTATTAGAAAACTGAGTGAATTGTTGTAACTCAGGAATTTCTCTATACAATCTGGACGCATATGCTAAACCAACCAAACGTGGCATTTGTGATCCAGTTGGCGAAACATCAGAAGAAGAATTATATTCTTGCATCAAATTTTTCCATGTCCCATCACTATTCAAGGTACGAGTACCAAAGTGACCATTCATTGAACGTCCAGCTGAAGATGGCTCAGCATCTACATCTGTATGTGCATACAATTGTGCGAAAAACTGTTGAACATTTGAAATTCCTAAGGCAAACATAAATGTTTGATCACGATAGTAACCAGAACGAAAATCGCCTTTTTTGAAAGCTCGAGCCATAGCCAATTGAGCAATTTCTTTTCCGTCACCAAAAATTCCAAATTTGGCTTTGCCAGACAATACTTCTTTTCTTCCCAGAAGTGATGCCTCGCGAGATTCACACGCAGTTCTATAATCTTGTAGTATTTCTTCCGTCGTCAAAGGAAAAGGTTTTGGCTGCATCTTCCCATTTTTATGTGAATGTGGTTCTGTTTTTGAAAGAACATTTCTTTGGGTTGCACCTACTTTTTTAGCCATATAAACACCTTATCCTTATAAATTATGAGGGTAAGTAACCAATTGAATTTGGGTTACATTTGTTTTTCTTTGTTGCAAAAATACAAAAATTTTACCCGTTAACCATACTATTTCTATGGAAGTATCAATGTTTAGAAATTATATTTTCTCAATATTCGCTCTTTTCTTTCTATCTTTCATTTGTAATCCTACTACTGGAACTGCACAAAATCATCAACATATTGGAAAGCTCTTTGAAGAGTTTTATTCTAATGAATTTTTTGATCAATTTGTAAAGGCATACGGCATTCCTCCAAAATTCACTTTTGAAGAAAATGATACCGTCAATGATATATTAGTCTATGGTATTCCTGGAGTTGAAAAAAAGGAAATTATGTTGCGGTATAAATTGGAAAATGGAGTGTCGTTGGTTGGTTTTATTACCATGACCTGTACACCATCGTGTATCATTTCCAAAATCACCTTTTATAATACTTCCGCAACTCCTTGGAAGGATGTTACTGCCGAAGTATTCCCAGAAGAAAAAGTCAAAGCAGAATTTCAGAAAAAACTAAAAAGTATCGAAAAAGCAAATAAGAACAACGAAGCTACACCAGAGCGAACATTTTGGATACGTTTAGCTTCGAAAGAAAAAGACATTATCACCGGTGTAGTAGAAAATCAATTTAAAGAAAACGAAAAATTTCACACATCAGGAATACTCGTTTTTGATGGTAAGAAGTTCGTCTTCAGCGACCCATCAAAACCAAAACCAACAATCTCCAAAAAGATAAAATAGATTTCTTATAATTCTCCCCCCCCTAAAAAAAGAAAATAGATTTTAATTCCCCTCCACTGGAGGGGTGTCCGTTGGTCGGGGTAGCTCTCGAAACGGAGTGGGTTGGCTTCTCTTGACCACGGAGTGGTCACATATTTATAGAACCAATTTCCAAAAAACAACTCCCTCGCCCCTTTGGGGAGAGGGTATGGGGAGAGGGGGGATTTTGAATCAATGGGCAGACACATAGGTCTGCCCCTACCAATGGAATATGCCACCCCAGCACACTTCGGCTACGCTCAGTGATTGGTGCCACCTCTCCAAGATAGGGGAATTACAGTAAAACGTAGGGGCGAAACATCTTTCCCCCCATAAATATTAAAGAGACGTAGCATGCTACGTCTCAGACGAGAAACCCCTCAGTCCTACGGACAGCTCCCCTCAAGAGGGAAATTTCAGTAAAACGTAGGTGCGAAATATCTTTCGCCCTAATTTTATTGTAGAGACGTAATGCTTTGCGTCTCCAAGGAAAGATTCCACCCCGTCACTTCGTGGCACCTCTCAAGAGGGGAACATGAGGATGATTCTACAAAAAAAGCCCATCGATTGATGGGCTTTTTATATCAAAGTGCAGATATCACTCTAAATAGGTGTAAGAATGTAATCCAGATCGGTAGATCGCCAAAAATTCTTTGCCTTCTTTGACGCTGATTTTACCTTTGGTAACAGAGGCGTTCACCCATGCTTCCATTGTACGAACCAATTTTTTGGAGCTGAACTGAACATAATCCAAAACATCTTCCACTGTTTCACCATCAATACACTGATCAATTTCGTAAGATTTGCCATCACAAAGAATATGCACTGCATTGGTGTCGCCAAATAGATTATGCAAATCACCCAAAATTTCTTGGTATGCACCTACCAAAAATACAGCAAGATAGTACGGTTTACCGTGTTCTAATTCGTGAAGTGGCAAATGATGAGAAAATTCTCTTGCCCCTATAAAATGGTCGATTTTCCCATCCGAATCACAGGTGATGTCTTGAAGAGTACCAATTTTTGTTGGTTTTTCTTCCAATCGATGGATAGGCAAAATTGGGAATAATTGGTCTATTGCCCACGAATCTGGTAAGGATTGAAAGAGGGAAAAATTGCAGAAATATTTGTCAGCCAACATTTTTGGAAGAATACGTGTTTCTTCCGGTGGGTGTTTCATTTCGGAAGCAAGTGCATTTACTTCCCGGGCAATAGTCCAAAATAGCCGTTCTGTTAATGCACGGTTTTTTAAATCTAACAATCCTAAAGAAAATCTGTCAAGTGCTTCTTCTCTCAATTGGAGAGCGTCGTGCCATGACTCAAGCATATTCCGTCCATTAAGATACTGTAATATGGATTGCATCTCGCGAACTATCTCGTGGTCTTCTTCTGTGATTTCATACTGCTTCGCATCCCAAGTTGGAACAGAGGCTGTTTCCATAACATTAAACACCAAAACAGAATGGTGAGCAGTTAATGCTCGCCCAGATTCTGTAATAATATTTGGATGTGGAAGATTGTGTTTGTTTGCTGCATCGATTAATGTGTATAAAGCATCGTTGGCATATTCTTGAATTGAATAATTAATTGATGATGCAGCTGCAGAACGTGAACCGTCGTAATCAACTCCCAAACCACCACCAATATCTACATATTCAACACCACAGCCAAGATTTTTCAGCTCTATATAAAACTGTGCAACTTCACGCAAACCAGCCTTTATTTTTCGAATATTCGTAATCTGAGAACCAAGATGAAAATGAATCAATCGAATGCAATCTAACAAATCGTTTTGTTCAGCATAATCGATTGCATCAAGCAATTCGGAAGCATTTAAACCAAATTTACTTTGATCTCCTCCAGATTCTTCCCATTTACCAGAACCTGAAGACACTAATTTGATACGAATTCCGATATTAGGACGAATGGAAAAGCGTTCAGAAATTTCTTTAATAAGTTTCAATTCATTAAGTTTTTCAACTACAATGAATATGTTTTTTCCCATTTTTTGAGCTAACAATGCTAACTCAATGAAATTTTCATCTTTATATCCATTACAGATAATTAATGCTTTAGAATTGTCCATTATTGGCAAAACAGCGTGAAGTTCTGGCTTTGAACCTGCTTCTAAACCAATATTGAATTTTTTACCATATCGAACTATCTCTTCCAATACAGGACGCTGTTGATTTACTTTTATAGGGTATACATTGATATATTTACCTTTATAATTATATTCTTTTGCAGCACGATCAAAACATGCAGAAATTTGTTCAATTCGGTCATCTAAAATATCCGGAAATCGTAATAACACCGGCATCGCAATATCACGATCGTGTAATTCATCAATGACTTCTTTGAGGTCTATTTCCGGACCGGCATCCTTGCGCGGTTTCGCAACGATATTTCCTTTATCATTTATATCGAAATAATTGATACCCCATCCTTGGATGTTGTACAATTCTTTTGCATCATCAATACGCCATTTTCTCATACGATACTTTTGGTGTTAAGTGTGTAAAAAAGAAAAAAAATGCGACGACAGCATTTCGAAATTGAACGCTCATCGTCGCAATGTGTTTAAAACGGTAATCAACTATAATTACGGTAAAACGTAGGATTAAATTTACTTAATATCGATTAATTCTACTTCAAAAATCAACGTAGAATTTGGAGTAATTGTTGGTCCTGCAGCACGATCACCATATGCTAATCCTGAAGGAATATATAGCATCCATTTAGAACCTTTTTTCATCATTTGCAATGCTTCTGTCCAACCTGGAATTACTTGGTTCACTTGGAAAGACGCCGGTTCACCGCGGTCGATTGAAGAATCAAATGTAGTACCATCAATCAATGTACCTTTGTAATGAACAGTAACAGTAGAGCTTGCAGTTGGCATAGCTCCAGTACCTTCTTTTACTACTTTGTATTGCAAGCCACTTGGAGTAACTTTCACACCATCTTTAGATTTGTTTTCTTCTAAGAATTTTTGACCTGCTTTAAGGTTCGTTTCTCCCTTTGCTTTTGTTGCTGCTTCAGCTTTGTTATTCATTTCTTGTTGAAATGCCATCATTACATCGTTCATTTCTTTTTCAGTCAACAATGAGTCTTTTCCTGAAAGACCATGTTTCATTCCTTGAAGAATCAAATTTAGGTCTAATGACTGAAGGCTATCTCTTTTTAAGCTTTTACCAATGTTCATACCTATTGTATAGGCAACTTTTTCATTTTGGTTTTCCAATTTACTTTTCTCCGATGGTTGAGCATTACATGCGAGAATACTCAAGCAAATAAGTGATAATACTAAAATTTTCATAGATTATGCAGAAAATGATATAAAAATGCTTATAACGTACCATAGAGAAAAATAATTTTTTTCATTGTCAAATATCATAAAAATTCTTTCGTTTCCAAATGTTCATTTTCTTGTAAAAATACTTTAAGACGAATTTTTCGTATTTTTGCATTCGAAATAATTTTTACCATTCGATTCTAAAAAAATTATGTCATTACAAATAGATTGGAAACTGGTTGCAAAACAATTTCTGACGTCCAGATTCATTGATATCATAGAAGAAAAAGAATTTGCACCTCAAGGGAAGATACTGTATCAATTTTCCTCTACTGGACATGAACTTGCACAAATTATGATGGCACAATTTCTAACAAATCCTCATGATTGTGCGACTGTCTATTATCGATCACGTCCGTTTGTTTTGGCAGCAGGTATGACCATAGAAGAAGCGTTTGCAGGTGGTTTTGCATCGAAGTTCTCGCGTAATGGTGGTCGTGATATTGGCGTAGTCCACAATTTGGTGCCTCGAAATGGTGTAACGGTTCTTTCTGCGAGTGGGGATGTCGGTGCTCAATTTACCCCTGCTGTTGGTTGGGCTCAAGCAGCAACCTATCGTGCTTCGGTATTGAACGATTCTTCTTGGAATGAATCTATTGCCGTTGCTTTTTCTGGTGATGCTGCATGTGCCACCAATGGTTTTTGGGCGGCACTTACCATTGCAACTACCCAAAATTTTCCGATGCTATTTTTTGTAGAAGACAATAGTTTCGGAATATCGGTAACGGGTGATTTTCAAACTCCTGGAGGAAACATTGCCAAAAATTTGTCATCATTTACGAATCTTAAAGTCATTGAGTGTGACGGTACTAATGCTGAAGAATTAGCCAAAAAAATCGAAGAAGCTGTATCTCATCTTCGTTCTAGGACATCTCCTGTTCTATTTCGTGCTGTAGTTCCTCGCATCTGTGGACACTCTGGTGCTGATAGCCAACAGTATAAAACTAAAGAACAGCGTGAATATGAACTTGCTAACGACCCATTAGATAAATTACAAAACTACCTTATCAAGAAAAAAGTTTTCACAAAAAAATCATGGGATGAATTAGTTGCTTCCGTTGAAGTAGAGGTTCGACTTGGAGCTGAGGCTGCTCTTGCACAACCTGACCCAGATTTGAATTCAGTGTTAGATCATGTTTTCTTTCAAGGCGAATCACAGATTGTTGGTGGTTTGTTACCTGAAAATATTACCTTTCCAACTACTACAGATATTCCTGAAACTGCAGGTTCTCGTATGAATCTCATAAACGCTGTTCGTAAAACATTAGAAGTAGAACTTGCAACCAATAATCGCGTGATGGTTTTTGGGGAAGATGTTGGTAAAAAGGGTGGTGTTCATGGTGCAACCATTGATTTGCAACACAATTTTGGTTCTTCTCGAGTTTTTGATACTTCTTTATCCGAAGAGGGAATCATTGGACGAGCAGTTGGGCTTGCATCTGCAGGACTGATGCCAGTACCAGAAATTCAATTTAGAAAATATTTAGATCCAGCAATGGAGCAATTGAATGATTGTGGAACAATCCGTTGGCGAACAAATAACCAATTTGCTGCACCAATGGTTGTTCGTATTCCAGTCGGTCATAGCAAACGGACAGGTGACCCTTGGCATAGTGTTTCCGGTGAAGCTATTTTCGCCCATACGATTGGTTGGAAAGTTGCAATGCCGTCCAATGCTGCCGATGCTGTTGGTTTGCTTCGCACAGCTCTCCGCGGAAATGACCCGGTGTTGTTTTTGGAACACAGAAATCTTTTAGATACATCAGCAGGACGTTCGCCATATCCAGGGGATAATTATGCAATTCCATTTGGGAAAGCAGATTTGGTTACTTCAGGTATACAAGCAACAATAGTTACTTGGGGTGAATGTGTCTCTCGTGCAAAACAAGTCGCAGAATTGACTGGATTGTCATTAGATATTATAGATTTACGTACTATTACTCCTTGGGATAAAGAAACCGTACTCACTTCAGTTCGTAAAACTAACCGTGTGATGATATTGCACGAAGACACAATTACAGCTGGATTTGGTGCTGAAATTGCAGCAGTAATTGCACAAGAAGCATTCAGCTATCTCGATGCACCTGTCGATAGATTTGCAACTCCTGATATTCCAATCCCGTATAATTTGCGTTTGATGGATGTGGTAGTTCCGTCAGTGAAAGACATTGCCGAACGAGTAAAAAGCTTAGTAAATTATTAAATTTTCGATCTTGGGAACTTTCTGCTTAATTAAATGGTTTTACTTTTAAATACTCTATTGGGAGGGTTCACCATCTCTCAGTGAAGGAAGAGTGTATCACCATGAGAGAGTTAACTTCGGTTAGCTCTCTTGTGTTTTTATACCTGTCTTAATCTCTCCACGTATAGCCAATACCTACACCAAGTCCCATAATAGATACTGAAGTTCCAATTCCTGCTCGAAAAAAAATCCCCTCTGTAACTGGTTTATATCGAATTCCTAATCCAGCTGTAGGCAAAAACACATTTTTTTGTCCATTTAATGGAATAACATTTACATACTGCACTCCACCAGAGATTTCAAATCCCCATCCTTCATTACCAAAAACATAAACACCTTGAACTGCTCCAGATGGGTAGGTAGAATGTATATTCTCAGTACCATCGAGAAAATCACTTTTCACAATATATCCAGCAGACCCACGAAGTGAAAATGATTTGCTAAAGGAACGTTCATACGTAAGCCCAAATCCAGAAAAAAACAAGGCAGAACCTGCCTCCACCGAAACGATATTTTTGGTGTAGTCATATTCGTGTGGAGCAAAAAGCATTTCAGCCGGTTTTTCAGCAAATGCAACCAGCGGAACCGCAAAACAAATGAGAAGGTATTTTATCATAGCTAAAAAGACGAATGAAAAACAAATTACATACTACAATCAAATTCCCCTCCTTTAGAGGGGTGACCGAAGGTCGGGGTGGTTCAATCTTCTAACCCCCCATTTAAAAATGGGGGCTATAAATGCTTTCGTAGAGACAGGGTATGCCCTATCTCTACCCTATGTAGGTCAAATACCCCTCCATTGGAGGGGTGCTAGTGTTCACTGAGGCCCTCGAAGTGTCGGGGTGGTTCATTCACAAAAATCATCCCCCTCTCCCCCACGAGGGAGAGGGATGGGGTGAGGGGGCATTCTAAATCAAAAAACGCCAATTTCACAAAATCAAAAAAATATCAAAAAATAACATCTCCCATAATCCCAAACATTCTAAACTTCTTTGAAAATAGTTGGGATTTTTTGTAATCTCAATTGTTATTACGATAATTTCAAAATATTAATTGTTATCTTTGTGGTGGTTTTATTTCAAATTATTCCTTGTCAGGATGGGTGCTAAAATGAAAAAAATTAATTTAATTATTCTTTTGCTACTTTCAATATTAACAAACAATGTAAGATTAATCAGTCAAAATCCGTTAGGTCAATTTGCTCCTAAACAATTAGATGTATACAAGGATAAAATTTTAATCTTAGGATATGATTGGGAAAAAAATGGTCTACTTTCAATTTTTACAAAAAACGTAAATGATACTTCATTATCAATTACAAATATTACTCAAGATATAAATTTAGAATTAAATGTTCAATCAAAAGTACGATTTGACAATTTTGGGAATATCTGGGCATTTGGCAAAAGTAATTTATGGAAGTACGAAAATGGAGGGTGGATCGACGTACAAACTCCTCCAGATTTACTACCAAACAGACAATTTCGTGATTTTTGTTTTGACAATGAAAACAATTTATATGTAAGTGTTATGATTGGTTTTGAACGATATAGAGAAACAGTAAATGGAACTGTCTATGTCGTTTATGATAGTGTTAATAATGAATTATTAAAAATTAATACTAAAACTCCTACCGTCAGTTATGATGTTATTAAAAAGTTCAATCATAAATTAGAACATGAATTTGATGCAATTCATGCCATTACGAAAAGACCAGACGGTGCAATATCTTGTATACTTGCAGAAGTAACTAACAACTTAATGATTTATAATAATGGGGCATTAAGTTACGAGACGATTCCTGTAAGCCCTGACGGTCTTCTTGCAAAAGTAACTTCTATGGTATATGATACTGACAAAAATTTATTGTATTCTGTTAAGTGTGCAGGTCAATTTTTTAATCTAGCACCCTCTAATGGAGTTCATAAAATTACTGTCAATGGAACACATTTTTATTGGGATTCATCTGACGGACTTAAAGGCGAACTTTTTAATGATCGTCGTTTTGAACCTACATTGAGCGTTCATGATATTTCAATTAACAAAAAAACTGGTTTAATTTGGGGAGTTACAGATTTTGGTGTTTTTTCAATTGATGAAACAAAGCCAAAGCAAAATCAATTAACATTTTACTCTCGTGATAGTCTGGTAAATCAAAAATTCAGATATTTTCCATCAAAAGTCTCTGGTTCAGGAAGTGGATTTGAATTTGTTACGCTCGTTCATCATGAAAACAAATCATTTTTTGCAAGCCAATTGGGATTTTTAGAAATAACTGGTAATGAAACTCCATCCTCTGTGGCAAATAATGATATAAGTCTTACCAATTCTATAGATATTTTACCCTTACCAAGCTCAAAATCTGAAGTGTTTATATCTATTAATAATCATGAATTTGTTAATGGCTCTACACTTAGTATTGTTGATATGTCAGGCAGAACTCTACAACGTATTCAAATTGAAAGTGCGACAGGAAATATCCAAATTCCAGTAAATACTAAAGATTTGTCTTCTGGTACATATTATGCAGTTCTGCGGAGTGGTAGAAATACCATTAGTAAACAGTTTATAGTTGTTAATTGAGATTATAATTGTAACAGACTTGTGTAATAATTGATGTAATTGAGATACCCCTCTCCCCATCCCTCTCCCTCAAGGGGAGAGGGAGATATCGTTGTTTCATAAAGACAGGGCATGCACTGTCTCTACAGCAGATTATTTCACCCCGCCACCCTCAACAAAAAAAAGCCCCATTGTGGGGCTTTTTCAATATTTATTTACGTTGTACGCCCGAGAGGGGTCGAACCTCCAGCCTTCGGAACCGGAAACCGATGCTCTATCCAGTTGAGCTACGGGCGCAAGTATTATCAGATTACAAATCTACATGTTTTTTTGGTGAAAATCAAACATTTCAAAATAATAATCATTTTTATTCGTTGACGGCGAGACGACACAATAGAACAAATACAATAAATTCTATTGACAACGAAGTAATTCATTCATCTTTAATCAACAGTCTTGACTATGGCAAACATAGAAAACGTCCGTAATATCGGAATATCTGCACACATTGATTCAGGGAAAACTACCTTGAGTGAACGTATCTTATTTTATACTGGTAAAATCCACGCAATCCACGAAGTTCGTGGAAAAGATGGTGTTGGTGCAACAATGGATTCAATGGATCTTGAACGCGAAAAAGGGATTACCATCCAATCCGCAGCAACTTTCTGCGAATGGAAACAATACAGTATCAATCTTATTGACACTCCCGGTCACGTTGACTTTACCGTTGAGGTAGAGCGTGCATTGCGTGTACTTGACGGTGCTATTCTTGTATTATGTGCTGTTGCTGGTGTTCAAAGTCAGTCTATCACGGTTGACCGTCAAATGAGACGTTATAATGTACCTCGTTTAGCGTTTATTAATAAAGTAGACAGATCTGGTGCAAATCCTGATCGTGTTGCGAATCAATTACGTGAAAAATTACAACACAATCCAGTGATTATGACCTTGCCAATGGGCTTGGAAGACAGATTTGCCGGAGTTATTGATTTACTACGTATGCAAGCTGTTTACTTCGAGGGTAATGATGGTGAAAATGTACGTTATGCAGAAATTCCTGCTGAATATGCAGAAGAAGCAAAAAAACGTCACCATGAATTAGTAGAAGCAATCGCTAATACTGGAATCAATGATAACATTACCGAAAAATTTTTGATGGAAGAAGAGATAACTGTTGAAGAATTAATTCCAGTTATCAGAGAAGCAACTATCAATCACCACATTACTCCAGTTTATTGCGGATCTGCAATGAAAAACAAAGGAGTTCAAGTGCTTTTGGATGCAGTAGGTGATTTCTTGCCTAATCCATCTGAAGTAGAAAATATTGCTTTAGATCAAGATAAAAATGAAGAAAAAGTACGATTAGTCTCTGAACCAACAAAACCATTGGTTGCATTAGCATTCAAATTAGAAGATGGTAAATTTGGTCAGTTAACCTATATGAGAATATATCAAGGTTCAATCAAAAAAGGTGATACTATCATCAATATTATGAACCAAAAGAAAGTGAAGATTCCTCGTTTAATACGAATGCACTCTTCAGATATGATTGATATCGAAGAAGCTTCAGCTGGAGATATCGTTGCAATGTTTGGTGTTGATTGTGCATCTGGGGATACATTTACTGACGGAAAATTGAATGTAACGATGACATCAATGTTTGTTCCTAATCCGGTTATCGAATTAGCTGTTTCTCCAAAAGAAAAAGCAGGTCAAGTGAATTTCTCGAAAGCACTCAATAGATTTACGAAAGAAGATCCAACATTCCAAGTTTACCGTGATGAAGAATCAGGTGAAACAATTATCAAAGGAATGGGTGAGCTTCACTTGGAAATTTATATTGAGCGTATCAAGCGTGAGTACAATTGCGAAGTCATCGTTGGTAAACCAAAAGTTGCCTTCCGTGAAGCATTTACAAGTAAAGTAGAATTTAACTATTCTCACAAAAAACAAACTGGTGGTGCTGGACAATTCGCACGTGTTGCGGGGTATATCGAGCCACTTCCAAATGATGCTGTAGAAACGTATGAATTCGTAGACGAAATCGTTGGGGGTGCAATTCCTCGTGAATTTATTCCAGCGTGCGATAAAGGATTCAAAGAGCAAACAAAAGAAGGTCAATTGATTGGTCAACCACTTGTTGGAATTCGTGTCGTACTAAATGACGGTGCATTCCACGCAGTTGACTCCTCAGATATGGCGTTCAAGCTTGCATCAATGACAGCACTCCGTGAAGCTTATGACAAAGCAAAACCAATTATCTTAGAACCAATTATGAAATTGGAAGTATCAGTTCCTGAAGAATTCCAAGGAGCGGTAATTGGTCAAGTAAACCAACGTCGTGGTCTTATAGTAGGAACTGGAACAGATGCTGGTTACTGTATCGTCGAAGCAGATGTACCTCTTTCTGAGATGTTTGGTTATTCAACAGATCTTCGTTCAGCAACACAAGGAAAAGGTGAATTTTCAATGGAATTTTTGAAATATGCACCAGTTCCGAAAAATGTTCAAGAAGAAATGGTAAAAGAATATCAGAAAAAACGTGCTGAAGGTAAAAAATAATTAGTCCCATAAATGGGAATGAATGAAAAAAAATCTCTCTTCGGAGAGATTTTTCTTTCTATAAATTTGGAAAAGTAAAAGTTTTGCCGTATTTTTGTAGGCTATTACACAAACGCAAGACGTTTAGTATTAATAAAAACGCGAAATCGGAGATTATCGGTGCCAACAATAAGTCAATTAGTAAGAAAAAGTAGAAAAGAAGTTACGTATAAAAGTAAGTCACCAGCTTTGTTGAGTTGCCCACAACGTCGTGGAGTGTGTACCCGTGTTTATACAACAACTCCAAAGAAACCAAATTCAGCTTTGAGAAAAGTTGCCCGTGTCCGTTTAACACACGGTATGGAGGTAACAGCGTATATTCCTGGTGAAGGACATAATTTGCAAGAACACTCAATCGTATTGATTCGTGGTGGTCGTGTGAAGGATCTTCCAGGAGTTCGTTATCACGTTGTACGTGGCACAGCCGATACTCAAGGTGTAAGTGGAAGAAAACAAGGTCGTTCTAAATACGGTGCAAAACGCCCTAAACCAGGGCAACCAGTTGAAACCGGTAAAAAACGTAAATAGATTCATTAAAAGATAATAATTCGATCCGATGAGAAAAAAAAGAGTCCTCAAAAAAAGACTAATACAAGATCCGCGTTACAACGATTTTTCTGTTGAACGTTTTATCAATTGTATAATGGAATCTGGAAAGAAAAATACTGCTCGTAAATTGCTCTATACTGCAATGGATGTTATTGCAGAAAGAACAAAAGCAGAACCATTAGAAGTTTTCAAAAAAGCAGTTCAAAATGCTGCTCCTGTCATAGAAGTCCGTTCTCGTCGTGTTGGTGGTGCTACATATCAAGTTCCGGTAGAAGTTCGTGAAGCTCGCCGTTTAGCATTAGCAATACGTTTCTTGAAAAAATATGCTTCTGACCGAAAAGATAAAAGTATGTCATATCGTTTAGCTGCAGAATTAATCGCAGCGTCGAATGGCGAAGGCGGTGCTGTAAAGCGTCGTGACGAAATCCACAGAATGGCTGAAGCGAATAAAGCTTTTGCTCACTTCAAGTGGTAATATAAAAAAAGAAAATGTTCTTTGATAAATTGTTGGGAAGCTAAAGAAGCAGTATGCCGAGAGAAGTAGATATTGCAAATATCAGAAATATCGGTATCATTGCTCACATTGATGCTGGCAAAACAACCACCACCGAACGAATCCTGTTTTACACAGGCGTTGTTCATAAAATAGGTGAAGTTGATGATGGTACTGCGACAATGGATTACATGGAACAAGAGCGAAATAGAGGTATAACAATTACTTCTGCTGCAACTACTTGTTTTTGGGGTACAACGCAGATAAATATCATCGATACACCTGGTCACGTTGATTTTACCGCTGAAGTGCAACGTTCTTTACGCGTTTTAGATGGTGCAGTTGGTCTATTGTGTGGAGTAGCAGGAGTGCAACCTCAGACAGAGACTGTTTGGTATCAGGCAAATACGTATAAAGTTCCTCGCATTGCATTTGTAAACAAAATGGATCGCATCGGAGCAAATTTTCTCAAAGTAGTTTCTATGATGAGAGAAAAGCTCAATGTCAATGCAGTACCATTGCAATTAGCAATAGGTGCAGAGGATAAATTCGTTGGAGTTGTGGACTTGCTTGAGCAAAAAGCGTATACGTTTGATGAAAACGATGATGGTAGTACGGTAAGGGAAATACCAATACCGGAAGACATGATTGAAGAAGTACAACAGTATCGTACTCAAGCCATAGAAGCAATTGTTGAGCATGATGATGGTCTTTTAGAACGGTTCTTTATGAATGAAGAAATACAACTTCAAGATTTAAAAGCAACAGTTCGAAAAGCAGTTAAAAATGTATCTTTAGTTCCTGTTCTCGCAGGTTCTTCTTTCAAAAACAAAGGTGTTCAGTTACTTTTAAATGCGATTGTTGATTATCTTCCGTCGCCAAATGATGCTCCTTCTTTAGAAGGGCATCCAAGTGCAGAATCTGATGATGTTATTGTCCGCTCAATTAATGATAATGAGCCATTTTCAGCATTAGCATTTAAAATACTAACAGACCAGTTCGTGGGAAGGCTTACTTTTATTCGATTATACTCAGGGAAACTCAGTGTTGGTGAAACAGTGTATAACCCTATAGCCGATAAAAAAGAACGAGTACAGAAATTGCTGCGTATGCATGCCAATAGAAGAGAAGAGATTGCAGAAGTTTATGCTGGTGATATAATCGCCATTCCAGGATTGCGATTTGCCAAAACAGGTGATACTCTCTGTGATTTGAAACAAACTATTGTGTATGAGAAAATAAATTTCGCAGAACCAGTTATTAATCAGTCGATTGAAGCAAAAACTCTTGCAGAGCAAGATAAAATGTTTGAAGCACTGAAAAAAATGGCTGAAGAAGACCCAACATTTAGGTACAGTATCGACGAAGATAGCGGACAGACAATCATTAGTGGCGTCGGTGAATTGCATTTAGAAATAATTGTTGATAGGTTAAAAACTGAATTTAACATTATTGCAAAAGCCGGCAAACCTCAAGTAGCCTATAGAGAAACAATCCAAGCTACCTACCGCCAAGATTACACGTACCAACGTACACTTGCTTCTGGCAAAGTACAATTTGGCTACGTATTAGTGGAAGTCAAACCGAATGAAGTAGGTAAAGGCTTTCAGTTTGTCAACAACGTATCATCACAGGTAATCCCTGCTCCTTTTATGCAAGCAATAGAAGAAGGAGCCAAAGAAGGAACCTTAGTAGGTCCGAAAGTGGGATATCCATTAGTAGATGTGGTTGTATCCTTAGAAGATATAAAATTAGTTGAAGGTGAATCTGTTGATCTTGGTTACAAAATCGCTACAGTTTCAGCAATTCGAGAAGCATTACGTCATGCTTCACCAACCATTCTTGAACCAATATTTAGTGTAGAAATAACTGCACCAAATGAAACTCTCGGCGAGGTAATTGCCGACATAAATTCAAGAAGAGGTAGGATAGAAGGAATAGATCAAGAAGGCACAATGCAAATAATTAAAGCAAAAGTTGCACTTTCTGAGATGTTCGGTTACGTAACAACGTTACGCTCGATTACGCAAGGAAGAGACATTTATACAATGAAATTCTCTCATTACGAACCGACAGTAACACAACAATCGAATTCGACCTATTAAATACGCGTTCTTAATTAAATAACATACATTTTTTGTTTCATCTTAGCAACCTTAAGTACAGGAGTACACGATGGCTAAAGAAAAATTTGACCGCTCCAAACCCCACGTTAATATTGGGACTATTGGACACGTCGATCATGGTAAAACTACGCTAACAGCTGCAATTACAGCTGCATTAGCAAAAAAAGGAAATGCAGAATTCCGTGCGTTCGATTCTATTGATAATGCACCGGAAGAAAGACAACGTGGTATCACGATTGCAACTGCACACGTTGAATACGAAACTGAAAACCGTCACTACGCTCACGTAGATTGTCCAGGTCACGCCGATTATGTAAAAAACATGATTACTGGTGCTGCTCAGATGGACGGTGCAATTTTAGTGGTTGCTGCTACGGATGGTCCGATGCCGCAAACTCGTGAACACATCCTTCTTGCTCGTCAAGTTGGTGTTCCTAAAATTGTTGTATTCTTAAACAAAGTTGATATTGCTGACCCAGAATTACTTGAGTTAGTTGAAATGGAAATCCAAGAGCTTCTTACTAAATATGAATTCCCTGGTGATGAAATTCCAATTATCAAAGGTTCTGCTCTTCATGCATTAGAAGCTGGATCTACTCCAACTGCTGATGTTACTGACGAGCGTTTACAATGTATCTATGAATTAATGAGTAATGTTGATACGTATATTCCAACTCCTGCTCGTGAAGTTGACAAACCATTCTTGTTGCCAGTTGAGGACGTATTCTCAATCACTGGTCGTGGAACTGTTGCAACTGGTCGTGTTGAACGTGGAATCGTAAAAGTAAACGAAGAGGTTGAATTAGTTGGTTTTGGTCTTAAAAAGAAAACAACTGTCACTGGTATCGAAATGTTCCGTAAACTTCTTGACGAAGGTCGCGCTGGTGATAACGTAGGTTTATTACTTCGTGGTGTTGATAAAGAAGAAATCGAACGCGGTATGGTTATTGCAAAAACAGGTTCAATCACTCCACACCATAAATTTACTGCTCAAGTCTACATCTTGAATAAAGATGAAGGTGGACGTCATACACCATTCTTTAACGGATATCGCCCACAGTTCTACTTCAGAACAACGGATGTAACTGGTGTAGCGACACTTCCAGCAAGTATCGAAATGGTTATGCCTGGTGATAACTTAGACAACTTGTCAATTGAATTGATTACTCCAATCGCTATGGAAGAAGGATTACGCTTCGCGATTCGCGAAGGTGGCCGTACAGTAGGTGCTGGAGTTGTAACTAAAATCGTCGAATAATACTCGTATATAAAAGAAAAGTAGGGTAACCTAACAATTTGGTTATCCTACTTCTTTATCTTAAATCAGGAGAAAAGTGTGGCTACGCAAAGAATTCGAATCAAATTAAAATCATACGATCATAATTTGATTGACAAATCAGCTGAACGAATTGTTCGAACAGTGAAGCAAACAGGTGCTGCGGTATCAGGTCCAATTCCTTTACCGACAGAAAAAACTATCTATACAGTACTTCGTTCTCCACACGTTGATAAAAAATCACGCGAACAATTTGAAGCGAGAGTTCATAAGCGACTCATTGATATTTCAAGTTCCAATAGCAAAACCATCGATTCATTAATGCGTCTCGAGATACCAGCTGGTGTCGATGTCGAGGTGAAGGTTTAATTAAGAGATTAAGGAAGAAAAAGTAATGAGCGTAATATTAGGTAAAAAAATCGGGATGACTTCGATCATCAACGAAAATGGCGACCACATTCCTTGTACAGTAATCCAAGCTGGTCCGTGTCCAGTTGTTCAAATTCGTACTAACGAAACTGACGGCTATACATCGGTACAAATCGGCTTCGAACCTGCTAAAGAAAAACACTTGACTAAACCATTGCTTGGTCATTTCAAAAAAGCTGGTGTTAGTCCATTGAGACATCTTAAAGAATTTCGTTTGACTAATATTCCTTGGAGTGTTGGCGATACAATTTCCGTAGATGCGTTCCAAAAAGGTGATAAAATTAAATTATCAGGAACTGGTAAAGGAAAAGGTTTTCAAGGGGTTGTTCGCCGTCACCATTTTGGTGGAGTTGGACAAACTACTCACGGTCAGTCAGATAGAATGAGAGCACCAGGATCAATTGGTTCTTCTTCTTTCCCTTCTAGAGTTTTCAAAGGACTTAGAATGGCTGGAAGAATGGGTGGAAAAAGAATTTCTATTCGTAACCTTGAAATTTTAGAAACGATGAAGGATTCGAACCTCTTATTAGTAAAAGGTTCTATCCCAGGAGCAATTAACTCCATCGTAGAAATTGTAAAATTATAATAGACCAAATAGGTATACACATGCAAGTGAATGTTTATTCAAATAATGGTGCAGTCGTAGGAACAATCGAGCTTCCAAAAGAAATCTTTGGTGTCGAGCCGAACGAACATGTTATGTATTTGGCTGTGAAAGCATACTTAACAAATCAACGCCAAGGCAATGCCAAAACAAAGGTTCGCGATGAAGTTTCTGGGGGTGGCAAAAAACCATGGAAACAAAAAGGTCGTGGTACAGCTCGCTCTGGTTCGAATCGCTCTCCTGTTTGGGTTGGTGGTGGAACAGTTCATGGTCCAAAACCACACGATTTCAATATCGACTTAAACAAAAAAGTAAAACGACTTGCCAAAAAATCAGCATTATCACTCCGTGCTACCGAAGGTAATATAGTGATTGTTGATGATGTACAATTTGGTGAAGTTAAAACAAAACCAGTTGCACAGATGTTGAAAGCTTTGAATGTAGATACATCAAAAACTCTTTTGCTTTTGCCAACGTATGATCAAAATGCATACTTGTCAGCAAGAAATATTGAACATCTACAAACATTACCAGCACTTGATGCTTCTACGTACGACATCTTACGTAACAAAAAAGTAGTCATTTTTAAAAGTGCAATTGACAAACTCGTAGCGACTTTAGGTTCGTAAACCTAAATTAAGGAAAGAGTAATATTATGATTCAAATTATTAAGCGTCCAATCATTACTGAAAAAGCATCAAAAATGCAGGCAAATCGCCAGTATTGCTTTGAAGTAACACCTGATGCAAATAAAATCCAGATTAAACAAGCTTTAGAACAAATGTTCGAAGTGAATATCATCTCTGTTCGTACTACCCTAATTAAAGGGAAAGTAAAAAGAAGAATGACGAAAAAAGGCTTAATGGTTGGAAGAAAACCATTACGTAAAAAAGCCTATATCACTTTAAAGCAAGGACAAACACTTGATATCGTATCAGGTGAAGCAGAAGGTAACGACTAAGTTTAACTACTAGTACAGTAACGAAAAAATGGCACTAAAAATATTAAAACCAATAACTCCTGGTACAAGATTTTACTCAGTAAGTACTTTTTCTGAAATAACAAAAAGCACTCCTGAAAAATCTCTTACTGTAACCCTGACAAAATCAGGTGGACGTAACAATACCGGAAGAATCACCTCACGTCATCGTGGTGGTGGACATAAAAGAAAGTATCGGATTATAGATTTCAAACGTAACAAATTTGATATCCCAGCTGAAGTAATCAGTATTGAATATGATCCGAATCGTTCTTGTAGAATTGCATTATTGAAATATGCGGATGGTGAATTACGCTACATCTTAGCTCCTAATAAAGTTAAAGTCGGTGATTCTCTTATTTCAAGTGCAACTGCAGAATTCAAAGATGGTAATACAATGCCATTGAACAAAATACCAGCTGGTATGATGGTTCATAACATTGAAATGAAACCAGGTAAAGGTGGACAAATTGCACGTTCTGCAGGAACATACGCACAAGTTGTCAATGTAGACAAAAAGTATGCACAATTGAAAATGCCTTCAGGAGAAATCAGATTGGTGCCTGCAAACTGTTTAGCAACTTTAGGAACTGTAGGAAACTCTGATCACGAAAACATCTTGCTTGGAAAAGCTGGAAGAAACCGTTGGTTGGGAGTACGTCCTCAAACAAGAGGTATGTCGATGAACCCAATTGATCACCCTAACGGTGGTGGTGAAGGTAAATCAAAATCTGGTGGTGGTCGTAAACACCTACGTTCTCCATGGGGTCAATTGGCTCGTGGTCTGAAGACAAGAAAGAAAAAGAAACAAAGTAATGATCTTATTGTCAGAGACAGAAGAAAATAATTTATCATAGATTTATAAAGTATACCTATGGCTCGTTCTCTCAAAAAGGGTCCGTTTATCAGTGTCAAGTTGGAAAAGAAAATCGAAGCACTGAATGAAACTGCTCAGAAAAAAGTAGTAAAAACTTGGTCAAGAAGTTCAACAATCTCTCCTGATTTTGTTGGTCATACAGTGGCAGTACACAATGGCAATAAATTTATACCAGTGTATATTACAGAAAATATGGTTGGTCATAAACTTGGTGAATTTTCTCCAACAAGAACGTTTCGTGGTCATTCCGGTAATCGTAAGAAGAAATAAGGAAATAGGATAATCTCATGGAAGCAAGAGCATTAAAGAAACATATTCGTTCTTCCCCTCGTAAAATGAGGTTGGTGATCGATTTGATACGTGGCAAAAGCGCACAAGAAGCATTAGCTATTCTTCGTTTTTCTACAAAAAAACCGGCAAAAGACGCGGAAATGGTATTGCGTTCTGCAATAGCTAATCTATCAAATGTTAATGACGGTGCATCTGTGAATCCTGAAAAGGTCGTGGTGCAAGCAGCATTTGTAAATCAAGGTCCTACGGCAAAAAGAATTTCGCCGGCACCTATGGGAAGAGCGTACCGTATAAGAAAACGCTCAAATCATCTAACCATTGTGGTTTCAACACAAGATAGTTAAGGAGTCAAAAACTTTGGGTCAGAAAACTAATCCAATAGGTTTGCGTTTAGGCATTATTCGTCAATGGGACGCAAATTGGTTCGATAAAAGAAATGTTGCTGAAAAACTTTCAGAAGACATGATGTTAAGAACATACTTGAAAAAACGCTTGAAAAAAGCGGGTGTTTCACGTGTCTTAATTGAAAGAACAGCAAAACAACTTCGTTTAACAATTCATACTTCTCGTCCGGGTGTTATCATTGGCCGTTCTGGTAAAGATATTGCTCAATTAGAAGAAGAATTGAAAAAAATAACCCAAAAAGAGGTTAAAATATTCATTACTGAGATTAAACGTCCTGAATTGGATGCAACATTGGTAGCTGAAACAATTGCTCAACAGCTTGAAGGAAGAATTTCTTTCCGTAGAGCGATGAAACAAGCAGTTTCTTCAACAATGCGTGCAGGAGCAGAAGGAATCAAAGTTATGACTTCTGGTCGTCTTGGTGGTGCTGATATGGCTAGAACGGAACAGTATAAAGAAGGACGTGTTCCTTTGCATACTCTTCGTGCAGACATCGATTACGGAACTGCTGAAGCTTTGACAATCTATGGATTGTTAGGGATTAAAGTATGGATTTGCCGTGGCGAAGTCATCGGAAAACAGGTAACGGAATAATATCCTGATCGTACATTCTTTAGATAGATAATAACTATGCTTAGTCCAAAACGAATTCGATATCGCAAAACGCAACGTGGTAGAAGAAAAGGTATGGCGCAACGTGGAGCTCAAGTTTCTTTCGGGTCTTTCGGTTTGAAAGCAATGGAACCAGCTTGGATTACTAACCGCCAAATTGAATCTGCACGTATTGCAATCAATAGATATCTCCGTCGTGATGGTAAGGTCTGGATTCGTATTTTTCCAGATAAATCTGTCACTAAAAAACCCGCTGAGACTCGTATGGGTTCTGGAAAAGGAAATCCAGAATTTTGGGTAGCAGTAGTAAGACCTGGTCGAGTTCTTTTTGAAATCGATGGTGTTACAAAAGAAAGAGCAGTTGAAGCAATGCGTTTAGCATCTCATAAACTGCCAATAAAAACAAAATTTGTTTCTCGGATTGATCTAGAAGGATAATAAACGTATGAAACCACGTAAAGCATCGGACTTGCGAGAATTATCCAAAGATGAATTAGTTCGTTCGTTGGAAGAAAGCCGTGAAACGCTCGCTAAAAATCGTTTTCAACATGCGTTAAGTCAGTTGCAAGATACATCGTATCTTAAAACACTTCGCAAAGATATCGCACGTATTGAGACCATTCTTTCAGAAGAGCAAACTCCAGTACGTCGTTTAACTAGAAAAAAACGAAAAGAACGCTCAGCGAATTAATAACAGTGCCTACGGGAATAATTCCGTAAAACTATCAATCAATGGATAACACCAATGGAAGATTTAAAAACAAATGAAACAACAGCACAACCACATGATCCAACGCATGGGAAAAAAATCCGTGTAGGTAAGGTTGTGTCGAATAAAATGACAAAAACCATTGTCGTTGCAATTGAAAGACAAGTTGTTCATCCGCTCTACAAAAAGTACTTTAAACAGACGAAAAAAGTAATGGCACACGATGAATTGCAACAGGCTTCAATCGGCGATACGGTTCGTGTTATGGAATCAAGACCGTTAAGTGCCCACAAACGGTGGACACTGGTAGAAATTCTTCAAAAAGCAAAGTAAGGAACTCATGGTATGAATTCCCTACCATGAAAATCCTCACTGAAAAAGGAAGTTTAAACAATGATACAAGAAGAAACAAATCTCGTAGTAGCAGACAACTCTGGAGCCAAAAGAATACGTTGTATCCGTGTCCTTGGTGGACATGGAAAACGCTATGCAGGTGTCGGTGATGTCGTTGTTGCTGCTGTTAAGGCAGCAATGCCAAATGGTGCTGTAAAAAAAGGTGACGTAGTCAAAGCAGTAATTGTTCGCACCAAAAAAGAAATTCAACGTCGCGATGGTTCATTTATTCGTTTTGATGAAAATGCAGCTGTCGTGTTGAACAATCAAGGAGATCCTCGTGGTACACGTATCTTCGGACCTGTAGCTCGTGAACTTCGTGAAAAAAGTTACATGAAAATTGTATCGTTAGCACCAGAAGTATTATAAGAAATAGGACTAAAAGTACCATGAAAAAACTTAGTATAAAAAAAGGTGATCTCGTTCAAGTTATAGCCGGAAATGATAAAGGTAAAACGGGAAGAGTCCTTGATGTCTATCCAGAAAAAATGAGAATTCTTGTTGATGAGGTAAATGTGAGAAAAAAACACTCTCGTCCAACTCAAGCAAATCAACAAGGCGGAATAGTGAGCAAAGCAATGCCAATTCATTATTCAAATGTTCAATTAGTTGATTCTGATGGAAAACCTACAAGAGTAGGAATCAACATCGAAACAAAAAATGATGAGACTATCAAAACAAGGGTTGCCAAATCAAATGGTGCTCCTGTTAAACAGTCATAATCTCCGGCAAATCGTTAATTTTACAATGAGTTCTGACAATTATGGCGAAACAAGTAATTAAAAAACTTGATTTTAAGTTCGAAGGAAAAAGAGAAGCTGCTCCAACTTCTACCACAGAGGGTTTAGAAGCTCGTCTGCACGGTTTTTACAAAGAGACAGTTGTTCCTGCTATGATGAAGAAATTCAATTATAGTTCAGTGATGCAAGTTCCCAAATTGAACAAAATCACAATCAATGTTGGTGTTGGTTTAGCTGTAAGCGATTCAAAACATCTTCAGTCAGCTATAAATGAGCTTGAGTTAATATCTGGTCAACGCCCGTATGTAACAAGAGCAAAAAAATCTATAGCAAATTTCAAACTCCGAGCTGGGCAACCATTAGGATGTTTTGTAACACTTCGTCGTGCGAGAATGTATGAATTTCTCGATCGATTTATTAATGTAACTTCTCCTCGTATTCGTGACTTCAGAGGTTTCTCTGACAAAAGTTTCGACGGACGTGGAAATTACAATGTAGGTATTAAAGAGCAGATTATCTTTTTAGAAATTGATGTAGACAAAGTAGCTCGTATCAATGGTATGGACATCAACTTTGTAACTTCGGCTAGAACAGATGAAGAAGCACACGCATTACTCACAGAGTTTGGTTTTCCATTCCGTAAAAGAGATTAAGAAAGCATATTTATGGCGAAGAAAAGTATTATTGCGCGTAACGAAAAGCGTAAAAGATTAGTAGAAAAATTTGCGGCAAAAAGAGCTGAACTAAAAAGTTTAGGCGATTTTGAGGGCTTACAAAAGCTTCCGCGTAACAGCGCTCCAACCAGAGTAAGAAGCAGATGCTCTCTTACTGGTAGAGGAAGAGGGGTATATCGTAAGTTTGCACTATGTCGAAACATGTTTCGTCAATTGGCTCTCGAAGGTAAAATCCCTGGTATTCGTAAGTCAAGTTGGTAATTTAAAGAATAAAGCATTACAATTATGCCAGTAGACACTATTGCAGATTTTTTAACTAGAATTCGTAACGGACTAGCTGCAAAACACCGTACGATTGATGTCCCAGCATCGAAAATGAAGATGGCAATTGCCTCTATCTTAAAAGATCAAGGATACATAAAAGAGTTCGAGAAACTTGATGGTGATAACCAACAAGGTATTATACGCGTTCAATTGCGGTATAGCAATGGTCAACCTTCTATTAAAGAACTAACTCGTATCAGCAAGCCAGGTCGTAGAGTGTATACGCCAGCTGCTGAAATACCGAGAGTTCGTAATGGATTAGGCATTGCCATTGTTTCAACATCGAAAGGTGTTGTAACCGATAAGGCTGCTCGATCGTTAAATGTCGGTGGTGAAATTATTTGCACAATTTGGTAACAAGCCATACGGGAGTAGTACATGTCCAGAATTGGAAAAAAAATCATTGAAATTCCGAAGTCAGTTTCGGTAACAATACAAAATAATGAACTTACATCTGTTGGTCCTAAAGGACAACTGAAAGTTCAAATCCCTGAATCCATCAGCTATACTTTAGAAAATGGTGTATTATCCTTTTCTCGTACAAGTGATGACAAAAAAGTAAGAGCTTTACATGGACTTACCAGAGCATTAACTAATTCTGCTATAACTGGTGTTTCAGAAGGCTTTGAAAAAAAATTAGGGATCGAAGGTGTGGGATTCCGGGTTGAATTAAAAGGTAAACGCCTTTTGTTAACATTAGGATTTTCCCATCCAGTACTTTTTATACCACCTGATGGTATTGAATTCGCTGTCTTTACTCCGACATCGTTTTCTGTCAAAGGTATTAATAAACAACTTGTTGGTGAAGTATCTGCTATTATTCGTGATCTTCGTCCACCTGAGCCGTACAAAGGCAAAGGTATTCGTTATGAAGGTGAAGTAATTCGTAGAAAAGCAGGAAAATCTTCGAAAAAATAAGGTATCTTTTAACAGTTAATGCAATTACAGTAATGAATACAGCTATTAAATTAAAATCGACTCGTTATGAGCGTCGAAAAAAACATATCCGGAAAAAAATTTCTGGAAGTCCTGAGCGATATCGCTTGACCGTTACAAGAAGTTTGACAAATATCTCTGCTCAAATAATTGATGATGTTGCAATGCAAACATTAGTATCTGCATCATCACTTGAAAAGCAAATTAAAGATGTTGTAGCGTCTGGAAAAAAGACGAAAACTGAAATTAGCGTTCTAGTGGGTACGTTACTTGCCGAGCGCGCTGTGGCAAAAAATATTCAAAAAGTCGCTTTTGATCGTAATGGGTTTTTATACCACGGTCGCGTTAAAGCACTTGCAGATTCAGCAAGAAATGCTGGTCTCGAGTTTTAAGAAACAACAAAAGTAACATTGGAGTGCACTTGTGGCAAAAGTAAAAGTTTCTGATTTAGAACTTAAAGATAAATTAGTTTATATTGGTCGTACTGCGAAAGTTGTAAAAGGTGGACGTAGATTTAATTTCTCAGCAATTGTTGTTGTTGGAAATGGCCAAGGTTATGTTGGATATGGTTTAGGAAAAGCCTCTGAAGTTGTTGATGCTGTTAATAAAGCTACAGAATCAGCTAAGAAAAATCTTACAAAGGTTACTCTTTCTAATACAACTATTCCACATGAAGTTTTAGGTAAATTTGGTGCAGCAAAGGTACTTCTTCGTCCAGCATCTGCTGGTACAGGAGTAATTGCATCTGGCGGTGTTCGTGCGGTATTGGAATTAGCTGGTGTTCATGATGTCTTGACAAAATCAATGGGATCATCTAATCCACACAATACTGTTAAAGCTACAGTAGAAGCACTTCGTCAATTAGAAGATGCTTCAATGGTTGCAGCTCGTCGTGGTGTTCCCGTTGCAAAAGTATTACACGGTTAATACTAAAACTTACTTTCATTTGTTTTTTACAAATGAACCCCTAACTAAATTTAAACGAAAAAAATACGGATCAACGTATGTCTCAGTTAAAAATTACTCAAATAAAGAGTATCATCAAAACTCAAGAAAAACAGAAGCTTACTATTAAAGCTTTAGGTCTTGGGCATCCGAATAACATTGTTATTCAACCAGATAATGCTCAAATTCGTGGCATGATCAATGTTGTTCGTCATCTTGTTCATGTTGAAGAACTCACTGCATAATAAAGGTTAAAGATAATTATGAAACACATTGGTAATTTACAGTATGCAGAAGGTTCTATCCAGAAGAAAAAGCGTATAGGTCGTGGCGCTGGTTCTGGACGTGGTGGAACATCAACACGTGGTCACAAAGGTCACCAATCTCGTACTGGATACAATCAAACACGTGGGTTTGAGGGTGGTCAAATGCCTCTTTCTCGTCGTGTACCGAAAAATGGATTTACAAATCTGTTCCGAGTAGAATATGAAGTTGTTAATGTAGAACTTTTGCAAAAACTTGCAGATGCTCAAGCATTTACTCAAGGAGTTGTTACTGCTGAGATTCTACGTTCAGTTGGAGCAGTTAAACGTAACCTTCCAGTGAAAGTATTAGGTAATGGCACGTTAACAACTGCCCTTACTGTTACTGTCGACGCATTTTCTGAAAGTGCAAAATCAAAGATTGAAAATGCTGGAGGCTCTGTAGTAACCAATGGCTAATGTAATAGAAACATTGCAGAATATCTTCAAAATTGAAGAACTGCGTACGAGAATTCTCTTCACAATCGGAATTTTAATTATTGTCCGAGTTGGGGCATACATTACAATTCCTGGTGTAAATGTTGTAGCGTTAAATGCTGCTTCTGCATCAACAGATTCGAATACTCTTTTTGGACTGTATGACCTTTTTGTAGGGGGTGCGTTCTCAAATGCAGCTATTTTTGCGTTGGGTATTATGCCATATATCTCAGCTTCAATTATTTTACAATTGGCAGGTGCAGTAGTTCCTGAACTTGCCAAATTGCAAAAAGAAGGTGAAGAAGGTCGTCGTAAATTAAATCAATTCACAAGGGTTGGTACGGTATTTTTAGCTGCTCTCCAATCTTGGGGTGTAAGTATTAAAATTGCTAGTACACAAGGTCCGGGTGGATTGCCAGTTGTTGCTGATGCAGGATTTATGTTTACGGTAACAGCTATTTTTATGATGACTGCTGGGACAGTTTTTTTAATGTGGCTTGGTGAACAAATTACAGATCGTGGTATTGGTAATGGGATTTCTCTCATTATCTTTATCGGTATTATAGCTCAACTACCGGCTGCAATCCAACAAGAGATTCAATTGATTATGGTTGGTTCCCGTTTATGGATTTTGGACTTAATTATGCTTGTTTTGCTTGTCGGTATCATTGCCTTAGTGGTTTTGGTAACGCAAGGTGCAAGGAGAATTCCTGTTCAATATGCTAAACGTGTTGTTAATAGAAAAGTATATGGTGGAACTACTCAATACATTCCTTTACGAGTTAATACAGCTGGTGTTATGCCGATCATTTTTGCACAAGCAATTGTATTTATTCCTGGAACAATTTTAAGTTTCTTCCCTGACTCATCTGCAGCGATTACCGTATCTCGTTGGTTATCTCCATCTTCAGTTGTGTATGCTATATTATACAGTTTAATGATTGTATTCTTTGCTTATTTTTACACAGCATTTGCATTTAATCCAAAAGATGTTGCAGAAAATATTAAAAAACAAGGTGGATTCATCCCAGGTGTAAGACCAGGAGCTCCAACAGCAGATTATTTAGACAGTATATTAACAAGAATTACCTTGCCAGGTGCTATTTTCTTAGCAATTGTAGCAATTCTTCCAACCTTCGTAAGCAATGTATTGGGTGTACCAATGCAATTTGCTTCCTTCTTTGGTGGAACTAGTTTGCTTATTATGGTTGGTGTTGCTTTAGATACTTTACAACAAATCGAATCGTATTTATTGATGCGTCATTATGATGGATTTATGAAGTCTGGTAAGATTCGTGGTAGAGTAGGTGCAGGCACTCCATCAGGCGGTGGATTCTAATTTAAGATTGTATGTACAAAGATTCTGTTAAAAATCAACATTTACTCCTTCCTCCTGATGACAGGAAGTATATTGAAGAGTCAGCAATAATTCTTGTAAAAACATTACAAGAAGTTGGAAAATCAGTAAAACCAGGAGTAACGACTTTAGAATTATCTTTGCAAGCGGAAGAAATTATTTCTTCCTATGATGCAAAACCATCATTCAAAGGGTACTTTGTTGGTAAGAATCAATTTCAACATGCAATGTGTATCTCAGTCAATGAAGAAGTTGTTCATGGAATTCCATCAGAAAGAGTTCTCGTTGAAGGAGATATAGTAACACTCGATTGTGGAGTGTACAAAAATGGTTACCATGCAGATAGTGCTTATACTTTTGCAGTTGGTTCAATAGATGCGGAAAAACAACTACTTTTAGATGTTACGCAAAAATCTCTTGAATTAGGAGTTGCAGAAGCGAAAGTATCGAATAAAATATACGACATTGCTCGAGTCATTCAAACGTATGTTGAACAAAACGGTTTTTCAGTAGTTCGCGAATTAACAGGTCATGGAATTGGAAAAAACTTACATCAAGAACCTTCCGTTCCTAACTTTGTACCAGCTTTACTTTATAGAAAGCATTTTCCGAATGAAAAATTAGTAAAAGGTATGACGATAGCAATAGAACCAATGGTGAATGTTGGAACTGCTTCAGTACTGACAGCAGCTGATAAGTGGACAATCATAACAGCAGATAAAAAACCATCGGCGCATTTTGAACATACCATTATCGTAGATAATGAAAAACCAATTATTTTAACACTCTGGAATTAACGATCGATGTCAAAACAAGACCTTATTAAAGTAGATGGTGTCATTGAAGAAACGCTTCCAAATACACAATTTATTGTGAAATTAGAAAATGAACATAAAGTGTTAGCTCATATTTCCGGGAAAATGAGATTGAACTTTATAAAGATTCTTCAAGGAGATAAGGTAACGGTTGAACTATCACCGTATGACCTATCAAAAGGACGCATAGTTTACAGATATAAATAATCGACGCTCTTCTTAATAAAAGAAGAACAACACTCAATTTCTCTTTGGTAACATATACTGAAAAAGAAGGCAAGATATGAAAGTAAAAGCATCAATTAAGAAAAGAAACCCGGACGATAAAATCGTTCGCCGTAAAGGAAGGGTTTATGTTATTAACAAAAAGAACCCTCGCTATAAACAACGTCAAGGTTAATTAAGGAATACTATGGCTCGTATTGGTGGTATTGATTTACCAAAAAACAAACGCGGTATAATAAGTTTACGTTATATCTTTGGCATTGGTCCAACACTTGCAGAAGAAGTGCTCAACAAAGCAAATGTTGAACACTCAAAAAGAGTAATGAATTGGACTGACGATGAGATTGCTCGTATCCGTCAAATTGTTCTAGAATATAAAGTAGAAGGACAATTACGATCAGAAATCCAAATGAACATCAAGCGTCTAATGGACATCGGATGTTATCGTGGATTGAGGCACCGTAGAGGTTTGCCAGCTCGCGGACAACGTACTAGAACAAATTCTCGTACAAGAAAAGGTCGCCGCAAAACCGTTGCTAATAAGAAAAAAGCAGCGAAGAAGTAAGATGTTCTTTCTTCGAAATCGAAGTAAACGAACAAATCTATTACTCATAATTTTTAGATTACAGGAAATTCAATGGCTGCAGCAAAAAAGCGCGTAAAAAGAAAAATAGTAACCGATGTCCATGGTAAAGTGTTCGTAAGAGCTACTTTTAATAATGTGATGGTAACAATCACAGATGCTTATGGAAATACATTGACTTGGTCAAGTGCCGGAAGAAATGGATTCAGAGGTTCAAAGAAAAATACTCCGTATGCTTCTCAAGTTTCGGCTGAAAAAGCTGGAAAAGAAGCATTTGAAATGGGTCTACGTAAGGTGGAAGTAATTGTACGAGGTCCTGGATCTGGTCGTGAGGCAGCGATTCGTTCGTTGTCGAATGTTGGTTTGGAAGTTATGAATATCACTGACAAAACACCAGTTCCACACAATGGATGCCGTCCTCCAAAACGTCGTCGAGTATAAGCAATTTTGTTGCTAATACTGTACAATTACAAGTTTTTATTCATTTAAATGAAACTATAGCCCTATGGAACAACAATTTCCAATACAAATGCCAGAGCGAGTAGTCATCGAAGAAACAGACACCTTAGCTCATGGAAAATTTATCATGCAACCTTTGGAAGAAGGGTATGGAGTAACATTAGGAAATGCTCTACGTAGAGTTATTCTTTCCTCTGTTCCTGGTTGTGCTTTTGTCGCTGTTAAAATTAGTGGCGTTTTACATGAATTTCAAACGATTCCTGGTGTGCAAGAAGATGTTTGCGAAATCATCCTAAATCTTAAAGGTGTTCGTTTTCGTTTATTAAACCCAGAAACTACAAGCATCAGCTTTACATTAAAAGGTCCAAAAAATTGGACTGCTCAAGATATTCAAGATGCTTGTCCTGAGATTGAAGTTCTTTCTCCATCTCATTTCATTGCGACACTTGCAGATGATGCTGAATTTGAAGTAGAATTACGAATTGGACAAGGTCGTGGATATGTTTCTTCAGAAGATCATCAATTAGGTGAACTTCCTATAGGGATGATTCCAATTGACGCAATTTATACTCCAATTAAAAATGTTATCTATAATGTCGAACCTCAAAGGGTTGGACAAAAAACAGATTATGATCGTTTGAGCTTGGATGTAACAACTGATGGATCTATCTCAGCAAAAGATGCAGTTCAATTAGCTGCAAATATTTTGCTAGATCATATCGAAATGTTTATTTCTGTAGATGTTGTTCGTCATAGAGTTCCTGCAGAAAAGCCTGTTAAATCTAATGGCGAAGACGAAATTAAAGAGGCTGAAAGAGCTAAACTACGTCGCTTACTTTTAACTCCTGTTGATGAATTAGAACTCTCAGTTCGTGCAAACAATTGTTTAAAAGCGGCAAATATTAAAATTCTTGCTGAGCTGGTAAAATTACAAGAACCGGATTTGTTGAAATTTAGAAATTTTGGAAGAAAATCTCTTTCTGAAATCTCTGATGTTGTAAAAATTATGAATCTTACTTTTGGTATGGACGTAGAGAAAATTTTACGTGAAACTCCAAAACAAGCATAAAACATTTATTTCAGTTAGAATATTACTTACACTTTTGAAATCAGGAAGATAATTTAAATGAGACACGCAGTTAAAGGTAGAAAATTAGGAAGAACGGATACACATAGAAAATCCCTTCTTGCAAATTTGGCTACGTCATTATTTGAACATAAACGTATCAAAACAACCGAATCGAAAGCGAAAGAACTCCGTCCTTACGCTGAAAAACTTATTACTCGTGCAGTTCATGCTTTGAATAATGAGCAAAATAACAAAGTGCCAAATGGCGAAAAAGATGTTCATAACAGAAGAGTTGTGGGAAGAGTTATTCGTAATAAAGCTGTGTTACAAGAACTTTTTGATACTATTGCTCCTGCAATAGGAACACGTCCAGGTGGGTATTTACGAATTACCAAACTTGAATTACGCCGTGGTGATAATGCTCGTGAAGCGGTTATCGAATTAGTTGACTGGTCAAATCCACAAGATGGTTCAATCAAAAAACGCGTTCGTAAAGCAAGAGTAAAAACTACTCCAGCTCCAGCTACAGTTGTTGCTACTGCTTCTGCACCAGTTGTAGAAGAAACAGTTGTTGAAGATGTAGTAGAAACTGCAGAAATTGCTTCTGAAGAACTTGTTGAAACAGTTGAAACTATCGCAGAAGAATCTACAAACGAAGTTGTTGAAGCATCTGTAGATGTTGCAGATGAAGTAGCGTCTACCGACGAAACTCCTGCTGAACCTTCTGAAGACGAAACACCTAAAAGCGAATAAGGTATAAATATGATTATAACTATTATTTCTATCATTTGTATACTCATCTCTATTTTATTAGTTGCGGCTGTGTTGATACAACCGGGTAAAGGTGATTTGGGTGCAAGTTTTGGTGGTGGAATTGGTGGGCAATTTGGTTCTATGTTCGGAACTCGCCGTACTGCAGACTTTTTAACGAAATTTACTATTGGATTAGCAATGTCAGTAATGATTTTGTCAGTTTTAGCAAATAAGTTTTTTGTGTCTGATTCAACGACTGAGGTTGGTGGAAGAGCTCCTGCAACACAAGGTGCACAAATACCGACATCAATGCCAACCCAGCAACAAGCTCCAGCTCAACAACAAGCTCCAGCTCAACAACAAGCTCCAGCTCAACAACAAACTCCAGCTGAACAGAAAAAATAACTGCTGTTTTGGATTATATTTAAGCATTCCATTCTATGGAATGCTTTTTTTTTGTACTTTCGTAAAAATATCTTCAAAAATGGTAGTATACAAAGAAGTCCCAGAACATTTACAAACACCTATGTGGAAGCGAATACTTCGTTCGTTGTTCCGATGGGTTTTTTGGTCTATAGTTATTTTTGTTGTTTCATCAGTGGTTTTGGTGTTTATTTATAAATTCATTCCACCAATTTTGACTCCTTTGATGGTGATTCGATCTATTGAAGGCGTTTTTAATGGAAAAGCAGTAGGTATTGATAAATCGTGGGTTTCTTATGATGAAATGTCAAAGAATATTAAAAAAGCATTGATATTTAGTGAAGACAAACGATTTTTGCAGCATGATGGCTTTGATTGGAAAGCAATTGAAGCTGCAAAGCGATATAATGAACGAATGAAAGGCAAACGTGTTTTGGGTGCTTCTACAATCTCAATGCAAACGTCTAAAAATGTTTTTTTATGGCATGGAAGAAATTATCTTAGAAAAGGGTTAGAGGCTTATTTTACCGTCTTAATTGAAGCCGTTTGGGGTAAAGAACGTATACTGGAAGTTTACTTGAATGTTATAGAATGGGGTGATGGTATATATGGAGTAGAAGCAGCATCTCAATTCTATTTTAGAAAATCTGCTAAAGACCTTACGTCTCGTGAAGCTGGAGCCTTAGCCGCAATTGTTCCAAATCCTCGAAAATGGTCTGCCTCCCAACCAACAAAATATATCAAAAAACGAACTTCACTCATCTCCTCGCAATTAGGTGGAGTGAAATTACCATAAAAACATTGATGTCATCTTAACGTCTACGTTTGTATGATCATCGAAGTATATAATTCTACAGAGACTGAACGACTTCCAAAAAAGAAAATCACAAGTGATTTAAAGGGAGTTTACGAGTCTGAAAAGTTTTCCTCAGGTGGTATAACTCGTGTTATTTTTGTAGACGACATGGAAATTCATCGTCTTAATGTGGAATATTTGAACCATGATTATCCCACAGATGTTATAACTTTTGTTATTAACGAAGAAGTTGATGATTTTGACGCTGAAATATATATATCTATTGACACAGCAAAAAAACAAGCGGAAGAATACAAAGTGTCATTGCACAATGAAGTACGTAGATTGGCAATTCATGGCGCCTTACATTTAGTTGGTTATGATGATTCTACAGACGAGTTTCGCAGTAGAATGCAAACAAAAGAAAATTATTATCTCGAAAGGTAAGACAATGGAAAATTACGAAGACATATTTATTCGTTCAAACGATAGAATTTTAGATATCTTAGTGTTCGTTCTTTCTGAAATTACTGAAGGAGAGAAGATAGAAGAGATTAATATTGAACGACTTATACAAAAAGGGTATTCGGAAATAGAAATATCTGCTGCAATTTCTTGGTTGGTTGACAAGGTAGAAATTGATGGTTCCTTACTCGTTTTCTCAAAAGTACGATTTCGTTCAAAATCGTTTCGAATACTTAATAGTGCTGAGAAACAATTGTTTTCTCCAGAAGCATGGTCGAAAATCTTAGAGTATCAAGAATTGGGATTACTATCATTAGAACAAGTGGAATTTATCATCTTTCGTTCGTCAGCAATGAATACTGATTTGACAACAATAGAGGATGTTAATTCCGTAGTTTCGAAATTGCTGTTTCATTTTCCTGTGCATCTTCCATCTGGAAGTAAGGTGATGCTTGACTCAAAAGACAAGATAAATTAACGATTAGAAAAAGCCTCAATTTGAGGTTTTTTTGTTTAAAGAATTTATGATTGTTTAGTGATTATTCCTATCAAAGACAAATCAAGTTAATTTAATAATTGTTAATAAGTTTGATATGAAATTAGATTAGAATAAAATTCGTATTTTTGTAATTCAATTCAAATTTTTTTTACCTAAGGGGTTGTAATAATGGCTATAAGAGTAGCAATAAATGGATTTGGTCGCATTGGAAGGTTGTTGTTCCGTTCTGTTTACCAACGTGGATTATCCAATATAGAGTTTGTGGGTATAAACGATTTAACAGATGCAAAAACATTAGCACATATATTAAAGTATGATTCTGTACATGGAAGATTCCAAGCAGATGTTCAATCTACTGATAATGCAATTATTATCAATGGCAAAGAAATACCAGTTTCTGCATCGAAAACAATTCAAGATATTCCTTGGAAAGATAAAGTGGATGTTGTTTTGGAGTGTACTGGAGTATTTACAAGTAATGAACAATTGAAACTACATGCTACTTCGCATAATGCAAAAAAAGTTATATTGTCTTCACCAGCAAAAGATACTTTAGATGCAACTGTTGTTTTGGGTGTAAATGATTCTATTCTCACAGGTAACGAACTAACATTGTCAAATGCTTCTTGTACGACAAATTGTTTGGCTCCAATGGTGAAAATTCTCCATGAAAATTTTGGAATTCAAACAGGAACTATGACGACAGTACATGCTTATACAAATGATCAAAGAATTTTAGACTTGCCACATAAAGATTTGCGTCGCGCTAGATCTGCAGCAGTGAATATTATTCCAACAACAACAGGTGCTGCAAAAGCAGTAGCATTAGTGATGCCTGAATTGAAAGGCAAATTAGATGGTTATGCTGTCCGTGTACCAGTACCAGATGGTTCATTAACCGATTTTACCGCTATTGTCGAAAAAGATGTGACCGTTCAAGAAATCAATGCTGTTTTTAAACAAGCTGCTGAAAGTTCATTAAAAGGAATATTAGAATATTCAACAGATCCTTTAGTGTCAACTGACATCATTGGTAATCCACATTCTTGTATTTTTGATTCATTAAGTACAATGGTCAATGGTAGATTGGTTAAAGTCGTTGGTTGGTACGACAATGAGTGGGGTTATTCAAACAGAATGGTAGATTTGATTTTAAAGGTCGGAAACAACAGTTAAATAATAAAAATAACATAGAAGAAAGGATGTAGCAATGAAAAATATGTACAAAATACTAATAGTGTGTTTGCTACTTGGTAGTTCATATCAATTTGCATTGTCTCAAAGTGAAGCAGGTAGAACTGCATTTGGATTCAATGTCGGAACAACAAAATTGTTCAGTGATGAATATTTTGATAATCAATGGTACATTGGTGGTGATGTTTTTTTACGGTATAACATTCTAAAATTCCTTTCCTTGAATGCATCGTTTGGATTACAACAGATTCGTTGGGATACTGAGTATTCGAACTTTAAACCAAGACAAGATTACCCAGATTATTTTGTTGATCCTTTAAATCCGGGGTTTTATCCTCAAGCTCCTACTACGGCAATTACACAGTTGAACTCAGCTCGAGTTTTAACTTATGATATTACTGCTTCCATTAATTTGATACCTGGTGAAAAATTCGTTCCGTTCATCTTTGGTGGTGTTGGAATGATGAACTTCGAACCTAAAGCTGGTCCTACTGGTCGTGGAGATTTACCAAATAATTTGGACGGTGTTTACGAAAAAACACAAATTTCCTTCCCTGTTGGAGCAGGATTCGAGTTGTATTTGACCGAAAGTTTAGTCTTAAATGGTAAAGCTACCTATCGCTTTACTCAAACTGATTATATCGATGATTTGGCAACCGACGAAAATAACGTGCTGCTTCGTAATGGTCCAATTAGAAACCCAAATCCGAATGCTGTCGCACAACAAAATGATGCATTCTTTGTCGGAGCTTTAGGATTTTCGTACTATATTTTTGGCGATGCTGATTATGATGGTGATGGATTATCAAATGATGAAGAAGATAGATTGGGTACTGATAAAAACAACTTTGATACCGATGGTGATGGTTTGCCTGATGGGTATGAAGTTCGTGGATTACGTGAAAAAGCTGGTGATTTGCCTGAATCTTCAATTAGAACGAATCCATTAAAACAAGATTCAGATGGTGATGGATTGGGTGATAAAGCAGAATTAGTTGTTCATAAAACAAATCCAATTTCTGCTGACACAGATTCTGATAGTTTAAGAGATGGTGATGAAATAGCAAGAAAAACGAATCCATTAGTTACAGATTCTGATGGTGATGGTTTGTTGGATGGTGAAGAAATCACTACGTATATGACTGACCCATTAAATACTGATTCTGATGGTGATGGGCTACAAGATGGTGATGAAGTGAAAAAACATTCAACAAAACCAAATAACGCTGATTCTGATGGTGATGGATTGACTGACGGAAATGAAGTTTTAACGCATAAAACAAATCCAAATATTGATGATACTGATGCAGATGGTTTGAAAGATGGTCAAGAAATTACTATCTACAAAACAGATCCTTTGAAAGCAGATACTGATGACGATAGAGCCTCAGATTCAAAAGAAGTACTCACAATGAATACTGATCCGTTGAATCCTGATACTGACGGAGATACTGTTATTGATGGATTAGATCAATGTCCATTAGAAAAAGGTGTAACAGAAACATCGTATAACCAACCAAAAATTGGATGTCCAATGCCTCCTCAAGCACCTCCACCACCAAAAGTGAAAAAAGGTACTAAAACAGATTTCCCTGAGATTCTCTTTATTGTGAATACTGATGAATTTAACTTTGATTTGCCAAGTACCTTGGATAATCTTCGTAAGCTTTTGGAATATTTGAAACAATGTGATTTATTACAAGTTTCAATCGAAGGACACTCTTCAGAAGAGGGAAATCCAAAACGAAATCAAGAGCTATCTGATTTACGAGCAAAAAGGGTTAGACAATGGTTAGTAGAACAAGGCGTAAAACCAGAAAAAATTGCAAATACAATTGGATTTGGTTCTACTAGACCAAAATTCCCTGAACCAAAAGTTACAGGGAAAAAAGGAAAAAGTTCTGTAACTAAAGAGCAATTAGAAAACATTCGTAAACAAAACAGACGTATTTCAGTCGTTGTTGAACGAGGATGCGATGAAGAATAAAGAAAGTTGTTTCTCTAAAAAATAACGTTTAAAGACCTAAAGAGGTATTCTTTAGGTCTTTTTTTTTTGAATAAAAACATATGTTCGAACTAAAAGCGGTTCAAATGGGTTATATAGACATTGTTATGTGAATTTAATTCAGTATTTTTATACATTATAGAGCTATATTTCAATCCAAAAAATCGTATGAAATTTCAATATTTACTGCTTCAATGTGTACTTTGTTTAGTGGTAGCTGTATCCTCAGTAACAGCACAGACCCCATTACAATTATTTACTTCTGTTAAATCTGTCCCACAGCCTATGCAGCTTTCCATTCCATCAACTGCTGGAATGTTTTCAATGCAAAAGAAAGCTTTTGAATCTGTATATGCTCAACAAGGTGCAGTTGTGGAAATACCAAATTTCCCACTTTCTTCAACGGAATCTTCAAATTTGATTTTGACAAAATTTGAACTTATGGCTCCAGAAGGAATGTTGTATATAGGAACTGAAATTGGTGATATTCCTGTACAAATGGATAAAGTTGCCTTTTTCAAAGGTACTATCAAAGGTGACAAATCTTCGTTTGTGTATTTAGCAGTTTTTGAACATTATACTGCTGGTTTTATTGAGAAAACCTCAACTAAAAATACTATAGAGAGATTTGTCGTCGCACCAATCTCAGTTGAAAAAAATAGTAACCAATTAATGGTTGTTACAAAAGATGATTCCAAATCACGACCATTTCAGTGCCATACTGAAGCCTTACCCTCTTATGATTTTGATGTACACAAAAGTATGCAACAAGTTGCAGAAAACCTCAAAAATAATGAGAAAGCACTCAATTCTAAAAACTTAGTTTGTCAATTAGCAATTGATTGCGACAATGAGTTATTCAAAGCACATCAGTCAAATGTTTCAAGAGCAGTAAATTATGTACTCACCGTTGTAGGTGCATCTTCGGCTGTTTTCGAACGTGATGTGAATGTATCATTTCAAATTCCTTATTTACGTATTTGGACTGTTACCGATCCGTATCCAGCAACTGATGCTGGAATGCTTGGTCAATTTCGCGATTATTGGTTAAGAAGTATGCGACATATACCAAGAACCTTGGCTATGTTGATGTCCGCAGGTCGATATGGTGGAGTTGCTTGGGTAAATACATTGTGTTCAAATGTTAATGATGGATATGGTTTTGGAGCTTCTGGTATTGGTGAGAATGTAACCTATCCTGCTGACAATTACATTTGGGATATTGATGTAGTTAGTCACGAATTGGGACATAATTTTGGATCACCACATACCCATAATTGTTCGTGGAATCCTGCCATTGACTCTTGTTATGGAGCTGAAGGTGGATGTTTCACAGGTACCAAACCTCGAATTGGTACCATAATGAGTTACTGTCACTTAACATCTTTTGGAACCCAATTGTTTTTTCACCCAAGAGTAGCTGCATTGATGCGTTCAAATGCTGAACTTGCTCTTTGTATGTATGAGCCTGCAGGATCAAATGATTCTGATTTGACAGTTTTAGCAATTACTGAACCCATCGGCGGAAGTTTAGTGCGAAATAATGTTGCGTTTACGCCAACAGTAGTTGTGAAAAATGTTGGAAAAACTGCGATTCCAAGTGCAAATCTGACGTTTTATTTGTCTGTGATTGATACAAATATGTTCACAACTTCCCTACAAACTCGTACTCAGACAATGACAGCCTTACTAGTAGGACAAACGCGTACTATTTCATTTCCAGCGATGACAGTTACAACAAATGGGTATTATCAAGCAACAGTGAGAGCATTACCACCTGCTGATAATAACTTAGTAAATAATACTAAGTCCGTAACATTTGAAGTTGGAACTGCTCCAGCTGAAACAATTACTCTCACTAATTTGAATGGTGGTGAACAAATTACTGCAGGTGATAGTACAACCATAACATGGACAACGAATATTACTAAAGACTTACGAATTGAATATACTGCAGACAATGGAATAACATGGAATAATGTAATTTCAAAAACACCTGCTACAACAGGCTCTTTCAGATGGAAGGTGCCCTTTGTTCCAACAACACAAGCCAAAGTGAAGATTTCTTCATTTGAAAATAGTTCTATTGCTGCAAGAAGCACACAAACTTTTTCCATTATAGTTGGTGCAGATGTTCAGCCAATTCATTTTGAAGCACCTGCATTTACAGGGTTTACCTTAGATACGGCAATAGTACCTCAGGTGATTATCAAAAACAATTCCTCAAACGCTTTAAATAATGTACCTGTTAGACTGATGATGGTTCATCATGCTTCTACTTCGATTGCGTATGTTGATTCAATTGTTATACCAACAATCCCTGCAGGAGGTGAAAATATTGCTAATTTCCCTATCTTCAGAATTCCATTTGATGGACAGTATTCCATGACCGTAAGAACGATGTTACAAGGGGATAAAAATCCTAAAAATGACTCATTAAGTGGTTCATTTCGTGGAGTTGTTGTTAATGGTTCAGCACAATTGGAAAGACCAAAAAATAAAGGCTATGCGGGGTTTTTGAGCAATTTGGAATGGAAAATACCAACAGATGAAGTGGAACAAGTTAGGGTTCAAATTGATACAACTCCAATTTTTTCAACAAATTCTTTTGTGTTTACAACAAGCGATACTCTTCTTTCATTAGACTTTTTGCCGTCAGGTAAACGATATTTTTGGAGAGTCTATCGTGAGGGGAATGATTTTTGGTCTCCTATTTGGGAGTTTTATAAGTTAGATTGGGTTCGTAATCCTGCAAATGGACATTACTATGCCGTGGCAAATGCTGGTTCTTCAGAATCTGCATTGCAATTCTCACGAGAATTTTCTGCATATCCACTTACCATACGTTCTAAAGCAGAACAAGATTGGATTTTTTCAACTTTTGGTGCAGAATTAACATGGTTAGGTATGACTGACAAAGTAAAAGAAGGTGATTGGAGATGGTTTAGTGGGGAACTATCAAGATACTTTAATTGGGGTAACAACCAACCAGACAATTTTAATAACAATGAACATTATGCCAGCATTCGAGCTGATGGAAGTTGGAATGATGTAAATGATGGTCAATTGTATCGTTCTATATTGGAAATTCCAGTGTATTTACAACCTGCAACAACTGACAAAAAAGTAACGCTACTTTCACCACCAGATAGTAGCACCTGCTTTTACCAAAACACACAATTAGTTTGGGAAAAAGACACTTCTGCAAACAGATATACTTTGCAGATAGCGTTAGATAATCAATTTACAGCTCCTCTTTTAACCTTAACACAATCAGGGAATTCTTTTGTAGTTCCTGATTCTATTCGTACTGATTTTGCTCGTTACTTTTGGAGAGTTCGTTCTTCCAAAGATACGACCTATTTGTCTCAGTGGTCACCTACTCGTTCTATTTCCAATACAAAATGGGTGAAAAGCTCAATAAATAATAGTTACTATGCAACAACACCGCAAATGAACTGGAATCAAGCACAAAGTTATGCACAAAGTATTGGTGCTAATTTGGCTACAATTCGTTCGCAAAGAGAAGTTCAATGGATTGATACAACATTCAAAAGTGCGAATTTCTGGATTGGGTACAATGATAAAAAAGAAGAAGGAAAATGGGAGTGGGTTTCTGGAGATACATCTACGTTCACCTATTGGGGTGGGGGTCAACCAGATAATTGGGCAACTATAGAGGATGTAGCAGAAGTGTGGGCAAATTCACAACGCTGGAACGATGCAGATGAGACATCTCAAAAAGTTGGTTTAATTGAGTTGCCATCTACATCTATTCAAGCCTTAGAAAATACTACATTAGTGTTACCTGCTAAAAACGCTACTGAAGTTGTTCCTCAAGTTAGTTTCCGTTGGGACAAAACGCAAAATAATGCTATGTTTGAATTGCAATATTCTACGTCACCACAATTTACCAATCCAGTAAGTATTGTTACACCGAATACGGAGTACACTACACAATTAGAGCTAAATACTACCTATCATTGGAAAGTTCGAACAATCAATTGCTTTGATATTGGTACTTGGACAGAAACATTTAACTTTGTTACCAGACAATTTCCTGTTTCTGTGATTGAAAATCCTAAAGGTGGAATTGTTGCAGAATTGTATCCGAATCCAACGTCTGGTGAGTTCTCTATCAATTTTGCATCGCCTACAGATTTTGTTACCGTCAAATTACTATCGTTACAAGGAATAGAAGTGTTTAAACAAGCATATTCAAATGTAACAACTATTCCAGTGAATGCAAATAGAATTGCAAATGGGTCTTATACTCTCGTTTTACAAACAGAAGATGGTACATTTACAACTTCGATTGTGATTTTGAAATAAGAGTCATTAATTAACAAATGAAAAAAGTTTCTTAATTTTTGTAAAAAGGTATGGTCTCCATACCTTTTTTTTGTATTTTTGTGATGAAAAAATAGAACGTCGTATCCCAAAACCATAAATTTTCAATTCGATATATGGCATTACTAAGCGAAAAAATTCTTCCTGTGTTGATGGAAGACGAAATGAAATCCTCCTATTTAGATTATTCTATGTCGGTTATTGTTTCTCGAGCATTACCTGATGTTCGTGATGGCTTGAAACCAGTTCACAGAAGAATTTTGTACGCAATGTCTGAATTGGGAATGGATCCTACCAAACCGCACAAAAAATCAGCACGTTTGGTTGGGGAAGTTTTGGGGAAATATCACCCTCACGGTGATACGGCTGTTTACGATGCATTGGTGCGTTTGGCACAACCTTGGTCAATGCGATATCCATTGGTAGATGGACAGGGAAATTTTGGTTCTATTGATGGCGATCCTCCAGCTGCGATGCGTTATACAGAAGTTCGTTTTGCAACACCGGCGTTGGATGTATTACGAGATATTGACAAACAAACAGTTGATTTTCGTGCAAATTTTGACGATTCTTTGGAAGAACCAACGGTATTGCCAACAGTTTTACCAACGCTGTTGGTGAATGGAGCTGGTGGTATAGCTGTTGGGATGGCGACGAATATTCCACCGCATAACCTCAAAGAAATTACGGAAGGTATCAAGGCTTTCATTGCAAATCCTGAAATAACAATCGATGAATTGGTTACGCATGTAAAAGCCCCAGATTTTCCTACTGGTGGTATAATTTATGGATATAATGGTGTTGCAGATGCATATAAAACAGGGCGTGGAAAGATTGTCATTCGGGCAAGAGTATCCATTGAAAAGTCTAAATCTGGTAGAGAATCTATCATTATTTCTGAAATTCCTTATCAGGTGAACAAAACCACCCTTATCGAGAAAATTGCATCACTAACAAGACAAAAAGTGCTTGATGGAATTTCCGATATTCGTGATGAATCCGACCGTGATGGTATGCGATTGGTGATTGAATTGAAAAAAGATGCCAAATCAAAAGTGGTACTGAACGCGCTATTCAAACATTCGCAATTGCAACAGACCTTTGGCGTAATTCTTTTGGCGCTACAAAACGGAAGACCTAAGATTTTCACCCTCAAAGAACTCATTTCAGCGTATGTGGAACATCGTATTGACGTAATTGTCAAACGTACAAAATTCGACCTCAATGCTGCAGAAAAACGTGCACATATTTTGGAAGGGTATCTGAAAGTATTTGGTGGTGCAGTACTCGAAGGTTCCAAAAAAATTGCGTCAGAACGCATAGACGAAATTGTTGCAATTATCAAAAAAGCGGAAAGTATTGCCGACGCTTCCACAAAACTTCAAGCGTCATTTGAGCTGAGTGAACTACAAGCCAAAGCGATTTTGGAACTTCGTTTGCAACGTTTGACTTCTTTAGAACGTGAAAAAATTGCGAATGAATATACCGCCTTACTTAAAGAAATCAAACGTTTACGTTCAATCTTATCATCAAAAGAGCTACAATTGCATATTCTTGTAGAAGAATTGGAAGCAATCACCAAACAATATGGCGATGACCGACGAACTGAGATTCTTTACGATACAACCGAAATGAAGTTTGAGGATACCATTGCAAATGAAGATGTGGTGGTGACTATGACCCATCAAGGACTTATCAAGCGGACTCCAATGCGAAATTACAAATCAAGTAAGTCCACAAAAAATGCAATGAATCCTGACGACTTTTTGCAATACATTTTTGCAACCACGACCCACAACTTCTTACTCTTTTTCACTGACAAGGGTAGGTGTTATCGCGTCAAAATATTTGATTTGCCGGAAGGAGGTAAAAGCACAAAAGGGCGTTCCATTGCCAATTGTATTCAAAAAGATTCTAATGAGAAAATTATCTCTTGCTTCCCAGTAAAAGAATTTGTTGATGATGCTTATATCTTCTTCTCAACGAAGAATGGTACAGTCAAACGCGTAACGCTTTCTGCATTTGCCAATGTTCGTGCAAATGGTGTGATTGCTGTTGATTTGGGCGATGATGATACGTTAATCGGTGCATCGATGACTAATGGTGAGTGTGATATCATTCTTGGTACGAAAAAAGGGATGGCTTGTCGATTCCGCGAAACCGAAGTTAGACCTATGGGACGTCAAGCAACAGGCGTTATCGGTATTAATCTTGATGATACTGATGAAGTTGTTTCGGCAATTGATATCAAACGTGGTGATGTTCAATTGTTAGTGCTTAGTGAACGAGGAATAGGAAAACGATCCGAATACGAAGATATCCGTTTAACAAGACGTGGTGCAAAAGGAGTAAAGAGTTTACAATTGTCACCGAAAACTGGTGATGTTATTGGTATAGTAGCTGTGAATGATTCGGAAGATTTGATTACCATTTCTTCGAAAAATGATGTTCAACGCTACGAACTCTCGCAAATCGGTAAAAAAGGAAGCGTTATTCATGGTACGCAAATCGTCCCAGTTTCAGGCGTTGATCCGTTGGTGACTATGGTGGTGGTTATTCATGATGAAGATGATGGTTTGGACAATGATGACGAACCAAAACCGCATGTTCCAACAACTGACCCATTACAATTTGAACCACAGAATATCGAGCCAATGGTAAGTGATTTTGAACAATCTCTTATGGATATTCCTAAAGAAACTCCTAAACCAATTGTGCCAACAATTACGTCAATTCGACCAATTACTCTTACCCAAAAAAATCAGGATAAGAACAAAGGGTTTGGACTGTTTGATGAATAATTACGGGTTATTTTGTTAATTGCAATTGTGAAATTGCTACTTTGATTTTTCCTTGTGATGCCGTTAATGCACCTGATGCAGTAGCGGCATCAACGTTTGCAAGTATCATTACCAAGGCAGTTTTAACATGGTTATTCGCTGAAGTGAGGTAATTACCAGCCTCATCGTACGACACACCACCTAAGGTTACAAGAATGTTTTTTGCACGTTCAATCAATTTTTGGTTGGAAAGTTGCAAATCCACCATCACATTCCCGTAGGTTTTACCAATTTGAATCATTGAAATGGTCGTCAGCATATTCAACACCATTTTTTGAGCAGTACCTGACTTCAATCTCGTAGAACCTGCCACAACTTCCGGACCTACATACGGAGCAATGATAACATCTAATGTCATGCCTAATGGGGCAATCGCTTCACGAGTAGAGGTGGTTATGAATATAGTCGTTGCACCACGACTTGACGCCTCTTCCAATGCTCCCAAAACAAAGGGTGTTCTTCCTGAAGCTGCAATGCCACAAATTGTATCGTTGTGAGTAACATTCAAATCAATCATAGCCAGTTGCCCCAATTCGAAAGAGTCCTCAGCACCTTCTACGGCTTGAAAAATAGCACTTGTTCCACCGGCAATGATTCCTTGCACCATCATTGGGTCAGAGCCAAATGTCGGTGGGCATTCACTTGCATCAACTATTCCCAATCTCCCAGAAGTTCCTGCTCCTACGTAGAGTAATCGACCGCCATTACGAAAACTTGTGACGACTTTTTCTATGGCTTTTTTGATATAGGGAATTTCTTTTTCTACTGCAAATGCAACTGTTTTATCCTCAACATTCATGGCATTCAATGCTTCTTCAATTGACATTTCGTCAATGGTCGCAGTATTTGGATTGCGTTGTTCAGTCGGTAACGATCGAATGAGAGAATAGAGTTCGGACATAGTTTTTACGCTTTTGAAGCAAATTTTTGTGCTTTTTTGAGTGTAATATACGTAATCTCTGGTGGAACTCCAATTCTGATTGGAGGACCTGTAGTTCCAGCACCACGATTGATATACAAATGTTGGTCACCTTTGGTGTATAATCCTGCCCACTGATCGTATACCATTCTGATGACAGACAGTTCATTCCCTAAAAAGTGAAACGCTACTTGTCCACCGTGTGTATGACCCGAAAGCATCAAATCAATAGGAGCTTTTCCTACCACACTTTTATCCCAAAATGTGGGGTCATGTGCCAAAAGTATGGTTGGGTTTTCTGGTGAAAGACCATCCATTGCAACGGGAAGATTACCAAAATTTTGTTTAAACCCAACATTATCAATTCCAGCAAGTTGCAAGGTTGCTCCATCAACAGAAAATTTGCGATGTTGATTGACCAACAAATCAACTCCAGTATCGCGAATTGCTTTTCTGAGCAACAAATGATTTTGCCAATTCATATAGTGATCATGATTGCCAAGCGAACCTTTCACTCCAAATGGAGCAGAAAATTTTCCTAATTCGTGGGTGATTTTTTCGATTTCTTCTGTCGCAAAGTTTACAAAATCACCAGTCATTACTATCAAATCTGGGCGTAACGAATGGGTGATGCGACGAATTTCTTGCATTGGTTTGTCGTTATAAAATGAACCTGCATGAATGTCAGAAATTTGTGCGATAGTAAATCCCTCAAATTGGCGAGGCAAATTTGGTAGGTGTAAAGTGACGTTTTCCGTTTGAAAATCAATTGACTCACGTAAAACACCATTTGAAACCAGCACAAATGGAGCTCCGATTGATGCCCAACCAAGATTTTGCACAAATTTTCTACGAGCTGGAATTTCTTGTTGTTGTGGTTCAATTTCTGCAGGAGTAACGTCAATTTTTGAATGGAACCATTTTTTTACTAACCATTGAATACCATCAATGATGAGCAAAATAGGAACTATCAATAGTTTTGGTACGTACCATATAGCCAAAAATGAATTCATCACCAAGGCAGGTTTTGTGAGCATTGGTAACAGTAAGCGTTCTAATCCCACCCATACAAGGAAAATGATAGAAATTGAGCCGATAACGAAGTAGGATTTGTGCAGAAGTGGGTGCCAGTTTCTCGATGTAACATAATGAGTAAATCGGCGGTAGAGGTAATAGTCTGCAAGGATAAAAATCAGCAGAGAAATGAAGAAGACAATGGTTGGTATTGGCATAATATTCCAAAGTGGTTTTCAACAAAAATACTCTTTTTATCTCTACAAATTGTAGAGTTACGAAAAGTTTATATCTTTGCAGTTTCTAACGATAAAATTTGGTAAAACAAGAGGTAGACAAATGGCAGAATATTATCCTAAAATTGAACCGTACGCTTCAGGGTTTATAGACGTTTCGGAACTTCATACAATGTATTATGAGGAATGTGGCAACAAAAATGGCAAACCAATTGTATTTCTCCATGGTGGACCTGGTGGGGGAATTATTCCTAAAATTAGACAGTTTTTTGACCCAGAATTTTATAGAATTATTCTTTTCGATCAGCGTGGTTGTGGCAAATCCACTCCTCATGCCGAGCTTACAGATAATACGACGTGGCATTTGGTGAGCGATATTGAACAACTTCGTGAGCATTTAGGTATCGACAAATGGTCGGTTTTTGGTGGTTCATGGGGGTCAACATTGGCATTGACTTATGCAATTTCGCATCCAAATCGAGTGAAGGCACTTATTCTGCGTGGTATATTTTTATGCCGTCCGCACGAAATTGAGTGGTTTTACCAAAAGGGTGCGTCATTTGTGTATCCTGACTATTGGGAAGACTATGTGCGAGTTATTCCTGCTTCAGAACAACATGATATGGTCAGTGCTTTCTACAAACGACTTACTTCGCCAATCGCTGAAACTCGATTGGAAGCTGCAAAAGCATGGAGTAAATGGGAAGCAGCAACGTCAAAATTGCTCTATAGCCCTGAAAATGTGGAAGAATTTGACAATCCTGAGTTAGCATTGGCATTTGCTCGTATTGAATGTCATTATTTTATCAACAAGATTTTTTTTGACAATCCTGATTTTATTCTTGAAAATATTCGTGAGATTCGCCATATTCCGACGGTTATCGTGCAAGGGCGTTATGATATGGTCTGTCCGATGACTTCTGCTTGGGATTTGCACAAGGCGTTTCCAGAAGCAAAATTGGTAATAGTGCCTGATGCTGGGCATTCTGCTATGGAAGATGGTATTGCTGCTGAACTAATTTCTGCGACAAACGTCTTTAAAGACGTTTGGAAATAAGTATTTCAATCACCTATTAATTTTACTATGGCAGAACAATCCACTATGCTCCCTTTGGGAACAATTGCACCCAATTTTACGTTGCTTGATGCTGTAACAGGTCAGAAACGTTCGTTTAACGATTTAGCCTCATCTGTTGGAACGGTTGTGATGTTTATTTGCAATCATTGCCCGTTTGTGATTCGTTTGAAACCAACTTTGGCTGCTGTTGCACAAGAATATACTGATCGCGGAGTTTCTTTCATTGCGATAAATTCTAACGATATTGTGAATTATCCGCAAGATGGTCCTGAATTTATGAAAAAAGACGTTGAGGAATTTGGCTATCCATTCCCTTTTCTTTTTGATGAAACGCAAGAAGTTGCTCGTACCTTTCGAGCTGCTTGTACTCCCGATTTTTATATCTTTGATGGTGAAAACAAATTAGTCTATCGTGGTCAATTCGATGATTCTCGTCCCGGAAATACTATTCCTGTTACTGGCGAATCGTTAACAAATGCGTTAGATTCTTTGCTTGAAGGACTTGAAGTATCCACAGACCAAAAACCAAGTATAGGCTGTGGAATTAAATGGAAATAATGTACAATATTTGAAAGAAAAATGATGAAATTTACCTTTCGTTTGCTATTCATTGCAATAGCATCAGTAGCTCTTAGCTCTTGTTCTGACGATCCTGTCGTCCCAAAAGATGAAGTATATACCTATCCAACAACAGTTGGTACAAAATGGACATACGATTATTATCAAGATACCACTACAACCGAAGCTGGATATTTCCAAATTGGTCAGTTGAATAAAAGGATTATCTCAAATGTAACACTATTAGGGAAATCAGGATATTTATTAGAAACTGAAACTGTTCCTGGTGCTAATTCTCCAGCAACGGCTGGAAAAGACACGGCAATTTATGCAGCACAAAACGGAAATTACTTTTTGTATATCAATAGTGTTGCCGATTTGCTCGGAGATATCATTCCGCAAAATTCTATTCCGCCATCGAATCCTCGTTGGTTGGAGTATTTGCGTCCATTAAGTCCTATTGGTCAATCGTATGTGATTTCTACAAATGATACAATCAATGTAACCTTCCCAATTGCCGGAGTTCCTACTCCTATAACTGGTGTTGTGAACGTAAGTGGAGCAGTTGAAAAAGAGGAAACACTTACCTACTACAACAAAGAATACAAAACGAAAAAAATCGCCGTTACTTTTACGATTAACGCATTTTTAACGCCGGGAGGTTCTCCAATTCCGTTGACATTTGTATCGTATTTTTGGGTAGCAAATGGCGTTGGAATCGTGCGAAACGATTACGCACCACCAGCACTTCCGGGACAAAGCTTCCCACGCTTCCGACAAACCCTCAACACCAACAACTAATATCATCCCCCTCCCAAAGAGGGGGATTTTTTTTTGGGGGGAGGGGATTGAATTGTAGGGACAGGTCGAGACCTGTTCATTGTATTTATTAACATCATAGGGTTAAAACCCTATGCTTTAAAAAGACGTCCTTTCAGGACGAAGAATGAACAGTATAATAGCATAAAAAAAGCCCTGAAAGGGCTTCCTTTATTTAGCGATATTTTAACCCATCGTAGATAAAGTACAAAATGAGCCATCTCGCCACACTTCGACTTCGCTCAACGACCTATGGTATCCCTCAAATGGAGTGGGATTCAGTTGAATGTATAGTAACTGTAGAGACGTAGTATGCTACGTCTCAGAATAAGTATTAATTACTGAAAATGATAATATTTGAAATTTGAATTCCGTACTTAATCAACTTAAATTAATCGATATAAATAGAATTAGGATACAATCTAGTATATGAATCTTTCAAATCGATAAAGTTGAATTCCGTAATACTTGTTTGAAAATTTGTTAAATAAAATTTGATAAACTCAACCATGAGTCTAACTCTTTTATCATCACTTTCAACATTATCTTGAGTATTCATCCCCTTATCAATATTACTAACTCCATTAAAAAGAATACTCTTAATTCCCAAAGAATTTGCTTTAGTCAGAATTTCAATTAGAAGTGTAACTAATTCCGAATCATTAATACCATGATTCTCATTTTCACTAAGAAATACAATCTGTTTGTTTTCTGTGTATAAAGTAAAAACTTTATCCAAATCCAAAAAAGGATTTTCAACATTAAAATTGTAATTCCTTTTGAAGTCTTTGTAAGTAGCACCCAAAGAGTTTAATCCAATGTGTCCACACAAAATGGTTAAGTCGTAGTTTACTGCATTTTGAAAACTGTCACCAATTTCAAAGTTAATTTTCGCCATCATCGTACCCTTCGAACTGTTTTATAAAAATTGAGATTTTTCTGTATTATCTATTTTGAGCTAAGCACTTAAAAATTTCTATCATATTTCTTCCATCCTATTCAAATGTCGTTGTTAAAAAGATTCAAACTTCAAATTAATTTCTGGGTACATTTGAAGTAATTGTGGTAATGTTGTGCATGGAATATTTAAATAATCACAAATAACGGGTATCTTCTTGAAAAGCTTATTATCGTTGTTGACGTTTGTTTCTTCAGTAACCACTATTACTGAGGGTCTATCGCCTTGAAAATTAAATTCTGATTTAGTTTTATGAAGTAAATTTGAAGCAAAAATGATTTGTCTACAATCTGCATCAGCCAAAAACTTGTTTTTAGTATTTTCTATTTCGGTTTCAGTAAGATTTTTTGCTGACATCAATTGTTTGTTCATAAAATTACTGTCTACCATTCGTAGGAATTTTTGTGGTGAATTATGTAATACATTTTCCGTGTTTTGTGGAGTCTTACTTTCACTAAGAAACTGTGCATTATTTAAAAAATCCAATGAGGTAATAACAATTCCTTTAGCAGTCTTTACACATTCTTCTAATACTGCATCTATGATAACAAATTCGCCATTTTGGATTTTTTCTTTTACAAACGAATAAAGTATTTGGTTACTATCAAAGGGTAGGTAGTATCGAACTAAAGAAAGTAAAGAACTTGTATCAAATACTGCGGTCATTGAATATATTTGTGCAGTTGTGTTGGAGGAATATTCAATGTATTGCAAACATCGATTTCTTTGATAATACCATCATAATATGCTGTTTGAATAGTTGATATAAATAGTGGTGATAGAATTGGTTTGGGTATAGCTCCACCACTTTCTTTGCCAGAGAGTTTTTCTAGTTCCTTTGTTTCTTTACTCTTTGCTAAACGCTGTTGATATTCTTCGTCTAATTTCTTTTTTACACTATTGTAATCATTTTGAGTAATCTTGCGTTGTTTTAAAAGCCGAGTATAGAGTGCAAGCGAACTAATATGCGTTTTGGCAGTAAAGTCCTTTATCTCGTCTTCATAATAGTTGTTTATTTGGGTAACACTTCTAAGCATATTGAACTCTTGTAAAGTCTCACCCATTAAAAAGAAAAATGCAAAGTTATTACACCATTGCTCAACTTCAGAGAGATTATTGGAAAGCATTTTAGAAATATTTAGTTGCTCAATATCCTCTTCGTTCAACAAATAATGCCCTAATTCATGAACGAGTGTGAAAATCTCCCGTCTAAAAGATTGTTGTTGTCGTTTTAGAACAATCACATTTGGTCTCAAATAAAAACCATCAATATTACTGGGTTCTTTTTTATTCCAAGTTTCAATATATTCAAAAACATAGATGTTTTGTTGAGCCAAAACTTCTATAAGGCTCTGTAAGTATTTCTTTAGATTCGAATGAAAAGTAGGTTGTACAATCGTGCGAATTTCATTTGCCACACTTTCAGGAGAATCACTCACAGAATAAGACTTTAAGGTACGTTGAAGTTGAATATCGGAAAGTTTATTCATCGTAGATAGTGAAATCTTCAATTCTTCAAATTTATTCACGAGTAACTTTGCACTTAAATTCAAATCAGACGATAAATCTTTTTTCCTAAAAAAAATACTAACATCTTGTGATGTGTTTGGAGAATTTGTGTCGACATAATAATGTATTCCCTTTTTAAAAATCTTATCAATCCTCAGTAAATGTTTTTCTTCAATGTTAGAAATGAAAATATCTGCTTCAGACAAAGGTTGTTTCAATCCTTCACTTATACGCAATAAAAAATCGTCCTTACTCAAATTATACAATTTGAGAAGATATTCTAATCTTTCTATGTTTTGGACTATTTTCAATTTGATACAAAGAGGTTTCAACAATATTGTAAGAACGAATGAAAGAATTTTTCATTCTAATTACAATTAGCATTCCAACTTCCCTTCCAATTCTCTATTCGCTTGTTGTATAATTTCTTGCACTTCTTCTGTATTGACAATTTCAGGAAACTTTTTTGGTGTGGAAGGCTCGGTGGTGTAGTCATTGAGTGGGCGTTGGTACCATTGGGTGTCGTGCCATTTGCCAAATTTGAAGCCGATGTTGGTGTAGGTGCCGAGATGGGTGAAACCCATTTTTTGGTGAAAATGAACGCTTTTGTCGTTGGGTGTGGTGATTCCTGCCAATACTGTATGAAACCCTTGGTTTTGAAGCAAAGAAAAGAGTGTTTTGTATAGTATGGGTGCGAGACCTTTGCTGTGAAATTCTTGAGAAAAGTAGATTGCTGATTCTACTGACCATTGATAGGCGGTGCGATGTCGATGGGTTCCAGCATACGCGTACCCAATAATAGTATTGCCATTTAAACAGACAAGCCATGGATATTCAGTAGTGATGTTTTGAATGCGTTGCAATATTTCTGTTGGTGATGGTGCTTCGTACTCGAAAGAAATACTGGTTTGTTCTACATACGGACGGTAAATTTCTGCAATTGCTGAAGCGTCGCTTTCTTGTACGAGGCGAATTTTGAACGACATTACTTACTGATATTACAAACGAAATTCTAAATTTGCTTTTTGTAACTCTGCTTGGAGTTTAGGGATGCTGCTTTTCCCAATTCCATGGAATTGCCAGTAATTCGTCTTCTGTGAATTTGGATAATTGTTCTAATGTGGAAATGCCATTTTTCTTCATAACATTTCGAGAGACCGATGCAAGAGAAGACAAAAAACCACCTTCGGGCAAATTGTTTGCTTCACAAACAGGACATGAAAGACAGCTCGAATTCTTAATGAAAATGTGACCTTGTTCACAAGTGTTAATTTTTTTTGATGAGGTCATAAACGATAGAAGGATGTAAAAAAAAGCCTATCAACGATAGGCAAATTATTAGGTTTGAGGTTCTAAGGTCAGGGGAAACATTACATTAACTTCGTAATTGGATTCACATTTAGGAAACTTAATCTTTCCAAGAAGTAATATAATGCACGGTTCAATATTCGGATTTGGGCTGGAAAGTAAACACGAGAGCATTTGAATGTCGTATACATCTCCCTCCATATTGATTTTGAAAGCGACCATTAAATTCGCAGTCAATTTCTTCTCTTCTCCATTGTTTTCTCGGTAACAATTAAGAACACCACCGATGTTTTTTCTCAAAACTGAACGCACTTGAAACATTGTTCTGCCTTCGGAAACGGAAACTTCGCCAATGGCTTTTGTTTCATCTGTACCCATAAAGACATTACAATCTTCATGCAAAATCTCAATTTTTGGATCGTTCTTTTTTTGTTTATCGTGTTTTTTCTTACCTTCAGTTTGTGCTACACTTGTTTGTATAAAACCAATGAGCAACAGGAGAGAAAAAACAATTCCAATCAATTTCATACTCTATTTGTCATTCAACAGTATTAGTGTTGATTTTTAATTCTGTATAAATTTATTTAACAATCAATTCTTGTATAATCGCAGAGCCGATATTTTCATTAAGACGATTAATTAACTCTTTTCTTTTCATAAGAATTTCTGTCTTCCACACTGGGTGAGAAACATTGAGAATTAATTTACCTTTTTCGAAAGAACGTACAGAAGAACTTTGAGCAACAATTGGGCCAACTACTTCACTCCAAGCAGATTCTATCTTATTTTCTTTTACAAATGAATTTATACCAGATAATTCTTGAATTTCATCAAGAATAGATTGGATGTGAGTTACATTATACATAGTTCGATTGTACATTTCCGTCCGAAACTGAGAAAATTGCCCAAGATACATTTGACTCAATACTTTGTCTTATTCTTGCTGAATCTGTTGAGGTTACAAAGGTTTGGCATTTGCAATCATTCACTAAGGAAAATATATTGAATGAACGACTATCGTCAATTTCTGCAAAAATATCGTCAAATAATAACAGTGGTTTTTCTTGTAATAATGTCTCAAGATACAAAAATTCTGCAAATTTGATACTCGAATATAAAGTTTTGTGTTGACCTTGTGAAGCAGAGTCTTTCACATTTCGATTGTTAAGCAAAAAATCAATATCCTCCTTTTGCGGGCCCAAAAGTGTAACACCTCGTTGAAGCTCTTGTTTCTCGATGTGTTTGAGTGAATTCCGAAATTCACGTTCAATAGTTTCACTTCCAGATTCGTAACCAGATGCACTAAATTGAAACGAAATTTCTTCTGGATTTTGAGCAATAAGTGAATAATATTTTTGAATGTACGGTAAAAACTCTTTCAAAAATTTTTGTCTGAAATTACACAACTGAGCGGAATGTTTGATAAAATCTTCCGTAACAATTTCAAAAATATCGCGATTGAACCCCATTCCATCTCGAGCTTGTTGCAAAAGTGCATTGCGATGTTTGAGTATTTTTTTTACAGTTAAAGAAGTTGAAGCGTATACTCTTGAAGATTGAGAAAGTATCGTATCTAAAAATGACCGTTTACTACTTGGAGTACCTGCCGTAAGCGTTTTATAATCTGGCGACATTATCACCAATGGAATGATTCCAATAAGGTCTTTGGGTAAAACGGAATCAGCATAGGAATTGGAAATTTTTTTTCTTGCACCCAGTTCATACGATATAGAGACCGTATAGGGAGTTTGTAAATCCGTGCTACAATACAATGTTGCAGAAAAAGTATTCGCACCTTGTTGAACTAACGAAGCATCAGGAACTTCCAAAAAACTTTTACTCAATGCACAAAGTGAAATGGCTTCCAAAATACTGGTTTTACCTGCACCATTGTTACCAACAAAAATATTGACATCGTTTCGTAAGTTTTTTAAACGTGTTTGCGAATGATTTCGAAATGAATTGAGAACAAGTGAATCGACAATCATAGCAAGGTGAAATTAGTCAGCATTGGTGTCGTTATACAGTTTGGTAAGAATGGAATGTTCACTGTCAAACATAGGTTGATTACGACGTGATTTGACATGCTCCATTACTGAGAGAGCTTTTGAAAGAATAACTCGTTCCTTCGTTTCTTGCAAAATCCACGAAAAATTTTCAATATACTTCGGTGGAAACCCTGCTACTGCAATAGTGCACAATACTCCAATGACAGTACCAGAATTTAAGGTCGTACCTATAGCGGTTTTGGAATGATCACCAATGATTGAACCAATAAATTGTTTTCCTGTTTGAATTTTTCGTTGCTTAGGAAATTCTATTGTGATATTTCCATACGTGTTTTTGAGATTTGAGGTAATGGTACCAGCACCCAAATTTGCAAATTCACTTACAAACGAATGACCTAAAAATCCGTCATGAGCTTTATTGGCAAATGATTGAAAAATACTCACAGAAATTTCACCTCTCACACGACAATTCGGACCGATGGTCGATCCACCCGTTATGGAAGTGTTCGAATTAATTACGGTATTTTCCCCAACAACACACGGTCCAAAAATCACTGAATGAGCCATTATTGTTACATTATTGCCGATGATAATAGGACCATTTCTACTATCCAATACAACTGTTGCGTGAAGTTGTACGTTTTCGCCAAGGTGGATGGGCTTCCCATCTGCATAGCTAAATACACCAAATTGCCATAAGTGTTGTGGAGTTACAGTTGTTGGAGCAAGTGTGAGTACATCTCGCTGAATAATCTCACTATTAGCATAGATTGCATCCCAGATATAGTGGATTGTAACACCAGTAACTGAGACTTTATTTGAAGAATTTTCAAAACTAATTTCTGAATAAGTAGGTAATTCTGTAGCTGATTCAAACTGTCGAATTGATCCGATAACGTTATTTGCACTTTTATCAACTAAGGTAATATCGCTTGGTGATTGCTTTTGAAGAATTACTTCAATATCTGTCGCAAATACAATTGAGGGAACAAATCGAGCGTCAAGAAAAAGAATAGTGCCTTTGACAATGCATTGATTCGTTAGATTGGCGTTTTTTTCAAAAAAAAGAGACGATTGGTCATCTCTCCCCAAAAAGTGGATTGGAATATTTGGGAATTGATTTTGAATTCGTTCCCATTGTTGAAAAAAACCAGTACGTAATTCCCATTGAGGATGCAAAATTGAAAACGGAAAATAGTCATCAGTTTGTTGTTCAACAAGTACTATTCCATCTAATTGCATCTTATGCACCAATTCCGTTTTTGTGCTTCAAAGCAGCACCAACAAAACCAATAAAAAGTGGATGGGCAGATACTGCTCTTGATTTGTATTCTGGATGGAATTGAACGCCAACAAACCAAGGGTGTGATGGAATTTCGATAATTTCAACTAAGGTGTTATTTGGCGAAGTACCTGCAATCAACAATCCGTTCTTTTCCATAACTTGTTTGAATGCATTATTGAATTCATAGCGATGGCGATGACGTTCGGCAATAAACTCTTTTTGATAGGCACTAAATGATTTTGAAGATTTGTCAATCAAGCAAGGAAATGTTCCAAGACGCATAGTGCCACCTTTATCGACTACCGTTCGTTGTTCGTCCATAATGTCGATGACATTGTTTTTGGATTTTTTGAATTCTGTTGAATTTGCATCTTTCAAACCACATTTGTTTCTTGCAAATTCGATGGTCGCACACTGCATACCAAGACAAATGCCAAAAAACGGTATTCCATTTTCACGAACATATTTGATTGATTTGATTTTACCTTCAATGCCTCTATCGCCAAATCCGGGAGCAACTAAGACCCCATCTAAACCTTTTAATGTGGACTCAACGTTTTTGTCAGTAATATTTTCAGATTGAATCCATAGGATTTCTACTAAAGTATCGTTAATTGCTCCAGCATGAATAAGAGCTTCAGAAATAGACTTATAGGAATCGACATGTGATACATATTTTCCAACAATACCAATTCTTACTGTTTGCTTTGGAGCTTTGATATTATCAACAAAATTTGTCCAAGTTGCTAAATCTAATGATTGAACTGGCATTCCCAATTTTTTAAGAATGATTGTATCTAAATTTCTTTTTGCGTAATGAATTGGAACTTCGTAGATTGTCTGCACATCGACAGCATCAATGACGGATTGTTCGTCAACATTACAAAATAAGGCAATTTTATCACGAACATCTTTTTCTAAAGGCTGTTCTGTACGGCAAAGAAGGATTTCTGGACGAAGTCCAAATTCCATAAGAATTTTGACAGAATGTTGTGTTGGTTTTGTTTTTACTTCACCTGCGGAGCGAATATAGGGAACATAGGTCAAGTGTATATTTAACGTATTTTTTTCACCTTTTTCACGACAAATTTGACGAGCTGCTTCTAAAAATGGTTGCGACTCAATATCTCCAGCAGTACCACCAATTTCAATGATGACAATATTGAACTGTGAATCGAAAATTGTCATTCGACGTTTGATTTCATCTGTAATATGTGGGATTACTTGCACGGTTTTTCCAAGATAATCACCACTTCGTTCACGTTGGATAACTTCATAATACACCTGACCAGCAGTTGCATTATTATTTTTAGACATTGATACATCCAAAAATCGTTCGTAATGTCCCAAATCTAAGTCTGTTTCAGCACCGTCATCAGTAACATAGACTTCTCCATGCTGCATTGGATTCATTGTGCCAGGGTCAATGTTGATATATGGATCAAATTTCATAATGGTTACAGAATAACCACGTTGTTTGAGCAATAAACCAATGGAAGCAGAGGCAATTCCTTTACCAACTGATGAAACTACACCGCCGGAAATGAACAAATACTTAGTCTTTTTTTTGGACACGATTTTTTTCAGATATGAATGAATTTACAGTACGGAATTACAAAATTAGGTAAAATTTTTGCAACTTCAAAGTAGACGTAGAAACTATTCTTTAACAATTACTAAAAAGGTGATTGTTATACCAAAAAAAAGCCCCTTCTATCGAAGAGGCTTTTAGGTTGATTGCTACGATTATCGTTTTTCATCTGGTTCAAGTGGAGTTGGACTTAATTCTTTCGGAAGTAATATGTATCGGACAGATACTCCAAATCGTAAAGAATTTGATTTCCAAGCTACATCGGACACCAAATTGGTTAATTGTAAACCATATTGCACTTCTGGAGTAACAAAAATGTTTCTGCCAACCAAGACATCATACCCAGCTCCAACTAATGCACCAAGTTGAAGAGCTGTAGTATTGGAAATAGTTCCATTAGAAACATTTCGTTGTCTCAAACCATTTTCGAATAAAGCATTTGAAGGAGTTTGAATTTCTTCTTTTTGCGTATACGATGCACCAACTAACAAACCAGTATTCAAACCAATTGATAAATTCAATGGATTATTTAAAGGTTGAAAATACAACATTGGTTGAATTTCAATCGTAGAAATTGAACTTTCCAACGTATGTTTAGCTATAGTTGGTACTGCCTCGTTATTCACACGAGAGTTTCCAATATTATCTTCAACAGATAATGTACTACCTAACGAGGAAAATGCACCTCTCATTTGTAAAGAGAGATTACTGTTGATGGGAATTTGGTAAATCCCTCCGATGGAAAATCCAAACCCAGAACCAGATTTGTAACCTGGAGAACATCCAAAAACACCTGGTAATGTTTGAAAATCTGCTGAATGCATATTTGAAGAAGCAAAAGCAAATCCACCAATTTGTGTTAATGAATTTAGTGATATTGAGCCAGTTTGTGCAATTAATGAATTTGCACAAAAAGAAGTCAATACGAAAACAAATAGTGATAGGAATTTTTTCATTTTTTTCCTTTTATTTGGTGATTATTAGTGGTTTAACTTCACGTTGCGAGAATGATTTCAACACTCCATAGTATGTGCCGGAAGGCAGATTGCTTACGTCCACTGTGTGCGTTGTACGGCTGTCGTCAGTGCCACCTTTTGGTGTGGCTGGTTGACGTGTCCAACTGGTTGAATGCACGACATTCCCGAAGACGTCGATGATTTCGAAGGTGGTTTGTCCAGCTTCGATGATGCCGAATTCGAAGGTCGCTTTGTGTTGTGCAGGATTCGGTTGAACCGACAATATTCCGAAACCAACGGTCGTTGGGAGTAGGTAACGTCGCGTTCCGCTGTAGCATACGTCATTTAGTACTATTCTTCCGTTTTGAGTTGTTACAGGGTATGTCGTTCCTGTCCATTGAGCTGATGTTAGCACGATTGTCGTGCTGTCTTGCTGACCGAGTAGGATGTCGCCGATGAGTTCGGTAATGACCTCGCCATTTTGGATTGGTTCGGTTATCGGAACGTTGATGTTGATAACATAATCGGTTGCATTTTGGGTTACTGTTAATGTTCCGTTTGTCACAGATTTTGGAATGAACTGTTCGAATGGAACGGTGATTGTCGCAGTAAATCCAGTTGGCGTAATCGGTGTATTTGGCGTTAAGGTAGCTGTAATTGGGAAACGTTCACCGAATGCAGTCGCACTCACT
>JAEUSM010000006.1 GCA_016788785.1 Candidatus Kapaibacterium sp. | reverse complement strand
AGTGAGTGCGACTGCATTCGGTGAACGTTTCCCAATTACAGCTACCTTAACGCCAAATACACCGATTACGCCAACTGGATTTACTGCGACAATCACCGTTCCATTCGAACAGTTCATTCCAAAATCTGTGACAAACGGAACGATGACAATGACCCAAACTGCGACTGATTACGTTATCAATATAAACGTTCCGCTAACCGAACCAATCCAAAATGGCGAGGTCATTACCGAACTCATTGGCGATATCCTACTCGGTCAGCAAGACAGCACGACAATTGTGCTAACATCAGCTCAATGGACAGGAACGACATACCCAGTAACGACTCAAAACGGAAGAATAGTACTGAATGACGTTTGCTATAGTGGAACGAGACGGTATCTGCTCCCAACAACCGTTGGTTTCGGTATATTGTCTGTTCATCCAAACCCATCAAACACAAAAGCGACGTTTGAATTTGGCATCATCGAAGCAGGACAAACCACCTTCGAAATCATCGACGTGTTTGGGAATGTCGTGCATTCAACCAGTTGGACACGTCAACCAGCCACACCAAAAGGTGGCACTGACGAAAGCCGTACAACACACACAGTGGACGTCAGCAATCTGCCAAACGGCACGTATTATGGCGTTCTGAAATCGTTCTCGCAGAGGGAATCAGTTCCGTTGGTGATAACGAGATAATGTAGGGGCGAAACATTTTTCGCCCATTGATGCTACCGTAGGGTTAAAACCCTACGCTTCAATAGGTCGCCCCTTCAGGGCGAAAAACGGATTGTAGGGGCAGACCTATGTGTCTGCCCATTGATGCAGAATGACCCCTCACCCCATCCCTCTCCCTCAAGGGGAGAGGGAGATATCGTGTTTTTGTAGGGGCAGGTCACGACCTGTCCTGCCTAAAGAAGATACCACCCCACCACTTCGTGGCACCCCTCCTAAATTAGGAGGGGAGATTGATGTTGTTTTTGTAGAGACTCAAAATTTTGCGTCTTTACGGTTTGCGGAAGATACCAACCTGCCATTACATGTCTCCCCTTCTAAATTTGGAGGGTAATTGAAGATTTTTTCTCAGTAATTGTATGTATAATTTGGGTATTATTTTGATTAGTACCTATATATATGTATTTTTGTAATCTTGTTGTGAAAATTTAACAATTATTGCGGATTTTCCGAGATACATCGCCAATTTACATTGATTATGGCGTTCGTATCGTCAACTTTCACAACACTTTTTCTACATATATTTAGGTTAACAAAATAATGAACGTAACTGTCGCAACAAACAAAATTGGTGCAGTAAAAGCAGATGTGAATGTCATCTTCGTTTTTTCTGACAAGAAAATTTTACAAGGTCAATCGAAACTAATCAGCGAAGCGTATGCTGAAACTGCAAATTACTTTGCTTCTCAAGGGGAAAAAGCAGGGAAAAAATTTACTCAAACAATTGTTTACACAAGTTCAAAATCATGCAAACGTGTTTTGATTGCTGGATTAGGTGAAAAAGATTCTCTTACTTTAGAAACGATTCGTCGTTCAGCTGCTAAGGCTGTCAAAAGTGCTATTGCAGAACGCGTTGAATCTATTGCATTCCATCTTCCAACCAAAGAAGGTGTAACTAATGGTGATATAGCGTTTGCTATTACCGAAGGTGCAATGTTGAATTCGTATAAATTTGACAAATACATTACTACACGTGACAAAGAAGATACTATCGAACGTATCAAAACTGTTACAATCTATTCAGATTCAGCAGAAATTTCTAAAGAAGTTACTCCAGAAGTAGAGCAAGCAGTTGTTGTTTGCGAAGGAGTTTTGGTAGCACGTAATTTGGCAAATGCTCCAGATAATGAAATTTATCCAGAATCACTTGCTTCAACAACTGTAGAATTAGGTAAATCAAGCGGTTTTACGGTAAAAGTATTAGACAAAAAAGCTATTGAAAAAGAGAAAATGGGTGGACTTTTGGGTGTGAACAAAGGTTCAGTCAAACCTCCGGTTTTCATCATAATGGAATACAAAGGCAAAGGTGCCAAAAAAGGTGAACAACCTATTGTTTTGGTCGGAAAAGGTATTACCTTTGATACTGGTGGGATTTCGTTGAAACCAGGTGAGGGTATGGCTGCAATGAAAATGGATATGCATGGTGCTGCTTCTGTAATAGGAACAATGGTTGCAATTTCAAAAGCGAATTTACCAATACACGTTATTGGTTTAGTTCCTTCAACGGAAAATATGCCTTCTGGAACTGCAATTGTGCCGGGAGATATCCTTATTCACCGTGGTGGAAAAACTTCAGAAATTGATAATACTGATGCTGAAGGTCGTTTGATTTTGGCAGATGCGTTGGATTATGCAACTGATTTGAAACCTCGTGCTATCATTGATCTTGCAACACTTACTGGTGCTTGTGTTATCGCATTAGGTACTGTTACTACTGGAATGATGGGAACTTCAGACGAAGTGAAATCAAAACTTTCAGAAGCAGGAAAATTTACGAATGAATATGTATGGGAATTGCCATTATTTGAAGAATATGAAGAACAAATCAAATCAGATGTTGCAGATTTGAAAAATACTGGTGGAAGAGGAGCTGGTACTATCACCGCAGGTTTGTTTTTGAAGCATTTTACCAAAGATAGTCCATGGGTACATTTGGATATTGCTGGAACTGGCATGACTTCAAAGGAATCAGATTATGTACCAAAAGGTGGCACTGGAGTAGGTGTTCGCTTGTTATATAGAGCATTACGCAACTGGTAATTTTCCTTTCTATCGATAACAAAATAAGCCTTTCAATGATTTGAAAGGCTTTTTTGTTCAATAGGATTATTTTTATACGTCTTATAGCAACAATACTACATATAATTCAGAAAAGAATGCTGAACGAAGAACAACGAAAACAATTTGAGAAAGAAGCGATCCCCCACATGGACGCTATTTACAATTACGCACAAAGAATGTGCAATGATCCAGATGAAGCAGAGGATTTGGTACAAGAAACCTTTTTAAAAGCGTACAGATTTTTTGATAAATTCGAAATTGGAACTAATTGCAAAGCATGGTTGTTTAGAATCTTGAAGAATACTTTTATCAATAAGTATCGTAAAGACACGAAAGAGCCAGAAAAGGTTGATTATGGGTCTATTGAAGAGTTCTATGAACTGATTCGCGATACGAATAGCAATTCTATTAACTTAGAAGATACAATATTTGAAAATGTATTTGATGACGAAGTATCGACTGCATTACAAAGATTACCAGATGAATTTCGAACGGTTATAATCCTTTGTGATATTGAAGGAATGACCTATGAAGAAATTGCGGAATTTTTGGACTGTCCAATAGGTACTGTTCGTTCACGATTACACAGAGCAAGGAATGTGCTTGCTACAACGCTGTTAGAATATGCCAAATCAAAAGGATTTGCAAAAGATAGTTAATTATTTACATTTAGTGTTATTTTTCTTTTTTTGAGTACGAAGATGAAACAATCGACTCCCCAAATGTTCGAACTGGTAACAGGTTCTATTGATAACCAACTTTCACAGTCAGAACAATCTAGCATTGACGCAGAAATTGCCAAGTCTGCATCATTACAATTTTATGCACAAATTGAACGTGCAACCAAAAATACTATTCAATCACGTCCATCACTACGACATTCTGCACCAGAGTCGTTACGTACATCTATTTTAAGCCAATTAGATGCTATTGACCAACAACAAAGTCAACAAACAGAAAATGAAAATGTTTCTACATCTAAAATGACTGGATCAGTATTTAGTATGTTTATAGCAAGACCGTACAGAGCTGTTGCTTCTTTCTTACTTATTATAATGGTAGGGTACGGTGTTACAAAAATGGTTTTACCAAATGAGTCAATTAATTTTTCTTCAGATAATAATTTTTGTTCACAGTCGTTAGTCAATTATGAATTATTGAATTCTGGTTCAGCATCGTTAGCATTGAAAACCAACAATATTGAAGAATTACGGAGTTACTTCAAATCGAAAAATTTGAATTTTACCGTTGAACTTCCGATAATCGATGGTGAATTTCAAGGTGCTACAGTTTGTGAAGGTTCGTCTCATAAAATTGTAACAGTTGTTTACAAAACGAAAGAGAATAAACTAATAGCAATGTCTGAAATGAAAATGGAGGGAGATAAAACCCCTCTACCAATTTACGACGATGTCAAATCGACTGTCAAACAGGGTGGATGGTACTGGCAGAAAGTCAACAACAATACTTCCTTTGTTGCTTGGAAAAAGAACGATGTTCTTTGCACTGTAGTATCTGATATTCCTGTAGAACAATTAGCAAAATTATTTTCTTGGGAAAAAGTATGATTTTTAACGTAATAGCAATTCTTTTTGTTACTGTATGCTTTGGTTTTCAGGTTGCTTTTTCATCTGGAACATTTTCTGAAACTGGTGCAACTGCAGTAGAAACACCAGTTTATACTCTATCGGAGGTTATTCCTGGTGCAGCTGGTAAAGTTCCGGATTTTTCATGGGTTGATGAAAATGGAGTTACACAAAAATTCTCAGAAGTATCGAAAAACAAAGTTGTTTTTTTAAATTTTTGGGCTACATGGTGCGGTCCTTGTAGAAGAGAGGTACCTGATATTTGTGATCTCAAAAAAGAATTCCCTGACAAAGATGTTGCTATTATTGGTATTGCATTAGACAAAGATGATAATAATGGCAAAGCAATTGATAAGGTGAAAAAATTCACCAAAGATCGTAGCGTAAACTATACAATTATTTTAGGAGATTTGGATTTAATAGAAGCTTTTGGAACAGAAAGAATACAATCTATTCCTACTACCTTTGTGATTGATAGAAAAGGTAACATGCCTGAAAGTGTCATTGTTGGTGCAAGATCTAAAGATCAATTTGGTAGTGCGATTAAAGAAAAATTAAACTAACCTAAATTGATTGCAGTTATAAAAAAAGCTCTTTCACTATGTGGAAGAGCTTTTTTGTTTTAACTACGGAAATGTATCTTAATCCTCTAAGATTTCTTTTTCTTTTTTCGCCAAAATTGTATCGATATCTTTAATGAACTTATCGGTAAACTTTTGGATTTCATCTTCTCCACGTTTACGGTCATCCTCAGAAATCTCTTTAGATTTTTCTAATTTTTTCAAATCTTCCATGTGGTCTCTACGAACATTTCTTACGGCAATTTTACTTTCTTCAGAGATTTTTTTGCACTGTTTTACAAATTCTTTACGACGTTCTTCTGTCAATGGTGGAATAGGTACACGAACAATGGTGCCATCATTAGAAGGGTTCAGTCCCAAACCAGCAGCTTGTATTGCTTTTTCAACTGGAGCTAACATTGTTCTCTCCCATGGTTGAACTATCAATGTTTTAGCATCTGGAGCTGAAACGGTTCCAATTTGTGAAAGTGGTGTTGGTGTTCCATAATAATCTACCTTCACTGGATCTAACAAACTGACCGTTGCCCTTCCTGTACGAACTTTTGAGAGCTGTTGTTGAAAATGTTCGATTGTTTTTGACATCGAACTTTTGGTTTCTTCTAATACTGAATTCATAATGGTACTTTCGAAATGTTGTCAATATACATCGTCATTTGTATCGAAAGACTACCAAATTAATTGTATTGAACCTTCTTTTTTCCTTGAAAAATTCTCGATTGTGACCACAGAATATGGTTAGTTAATAAAAATATCAATTTATTGATAGAATTTAGAACAAAATACACTACTTTTGTGTTTCTTATTTTGAAGAACAGACCAACAATGATACATCATTTAAAAGGAATTATCACATCGAAAAATACCAATGAACTTGTAATCGAGTGCAATGGTGTTGGATATGGAGTTGTGGCAAGTATAAGGACCATTGAACATTTGCCGGGTATCGGTTCCGAAGCGTTGGTCTATACTATCTATCAACAACGCGAAGATATGGTGCAACTTTTTGGTTTTGCCACCGAAGATGAACGTACATTTTTCAAACTTCTTACTTCTATTTCTGGCATTGGTGGAAAAATTGCAATTGGTATGCTTTCAGCTACTTCCGTAGATGATATGCAAAGAGCTGTCTTAGAAAATAATTTGGTGTTTTTACAAAAATTACCAGGTGTTGGTAAAAAAACTGCAGAAAGAATTGTCATTGAATTACGAGATAAAATGACGAATATTTCTGGTTCGTCACAAGGTGGTGTTATGCTGTCGGCAGTACAAATAGAAGCAGTTGCTGCGTTACAATCATTAGGTTTTTCAAAGTCAATTGCCGAAAAAAGTATTCAATTGGCTATAAAAAATCAACCATCAATTGTTGGCTCTGTAGAAAATTTGATAAAACATGCTTTACGATTTTCGATGTCGTAAGTACTATTTAAAACAAGAATATGTTACTAATTATTCCACATATTGAATTAAGCGATGGTCGATGTAACCATTGTATTCAAGCAACTCCGGGAAAAGAACAACTGTATGAAAGTTTTTCCAATCACCCATTGGAGCTTGCTAAGTTGTGGAGACGGGAAAATGCTAAATCGTTACAAATAACCGACAATGATTCCTTTGAAGCTGGCACAATTCAGCGTCATTTGATTCTGATGCTTGCCCAATCAGTTGATATTCCAATTCAGCTTTTTTGTCAGTTTCAATCAGTCGAAGAATGTGCTACCTTTTTGGATAATGGAATTTATAGGGTTGTCATTGGCGAATTGGCACTGAAAGAACCAACGGAAGTTCGTAAACTTCTCAAGGAATATTCTTCATCAAGAGTAGTTTTTGGATTGCTGTCAACAAAAGAAAAATTTCATTCCAAAACTTCAGAATTTTGTATTCCAGATGTTGAATTCGAACAAGAGGTGTATTCTCTCGGTGGAAGAAGATTGATTTACACCGATCTTGAATCTTATGGTACGTTATCAGGTCCAAATTACCAACGTATTCAGTCTTTCGCAGAACAAACACGGATGAAATTGACGGTTGGTGGGGGTATTGCTATGCCGGAACATCTTTGGCGATTGCAAGAAATTTCTTCAAATCGTATTGATTCTGTGGTTATTGGCAAAGCGTTGTACGAAAATAAATTTCCTTGTCAAAAGATTTGGCGACTTATTGAAGAAGAAATTGAGCAAGAAATACACGAAGTTTCTTGAGATATTGCCAAAAATTCGTATCTTAGTAGTTATTGGAACAAAAATAGTAATTCGAACAGTGAACATAAATTCGAACGGAGTGGTATAGAATGCCTACAATATTTATAGATGGCGAACAAATAGAAGCAAAAGAGGGGCAGACAATTATCGAAGCTGCTTTGGAACATTCAATCAATGTTCCACACTTTTGTTGGCATCCATCGTTGACAGTTGCCGGGAATTGTCGTATGTGTTTGGTCAATATCGGGTTCCCAAGTAGAAACCCTGATGATGTTGATGAGAATGGTGATAGAAAAATTCAATATCAACCGAAAGCTGCCATTGCGTGTGCTACTCCTGTCGCTGATGGGATGCATGTCAATCTTACTGGGAAAAAATCTGTCGAAGCTCAAGAAGCGGTGATGGAATTTTTACTTATCAATCACCCTTTAGATTGTCCAATTTGCGATGAAGCCGGACAATGTAAATTACAAGAATATGCTTTTAACCATTCTAAGGGTAAAAGCCGTTTTGATGAACAAAAAAATCATAAAGATAAACGCGTACAATGGGGTCCAACGATTATGTTCGATGGAGAACGTTGTATCTCTTGCTCACGTTGTATTCGATACGCTGATGAAATTGCAAAACAACCTGTTTTGACCTTCGTTCAACGTGGTGATCATGTGACAATTCAAACATTTGAGAATACTCAATTTGATTCTCCATATTCGATGAATGTTATCGAATTATGTCCTGTTGGAGCATTAACTTCTATCGATTTCCGATTCAAAACTCGCGTTTGGGAAATGAGTTTCACCGATTCAGTATGCCCAGGATGTTCTCGCGGTTGTAATATGCAAATTGGCGTTCGTGATAATACCATCGTTCGTTTAGAACCAAAAACCAATATGGAAGTAAACGAATATTGGATGTGTGATTATGGTCGTTTGACCCAATATGAAGGTGTGAACAACAACCGTGTCGTTGAGCCAATGGTTCGTAAAAACGGTTCGTTAGTTGCTGTTTCTTGGGATGAAGCTATTGCAGAAGCAGTTAAATTAATTTCTGGAGTACCATCGAAAGACATTTCTTTAGTTGCATCTGCTTCATCAACGAACGAAGATTTATTTGCATTACAAAAATTTGCATCGTTATTGAATACATCATCTATTGAATATATTTCCAATATCGACCCATCTTTTGGTGATGATTTCTTGAAACAATCTGACAAATCATACAATTCTTTTGGAATAAATGCATTGCAGTTGAAAGCAAAAGCGTCTACGGCTGATAAATTTTCAGTGAAAAATACTCCTTTGTTGATTACAACGGATGATTCGCTTTCTGTTGATGCGGTTTCTGGTGCAAATGCAATCATTGCTTTTGCATCGAACAAAACTGCAATTGTAGATAAAGCAGCTGTTGTTCTTCCTCTTAGCACCTATGCTGAAGTGGAAGGAACGGTTACGAATTTCCAAAATCGTGTTCAGCATATCGAACCAGCAGTCGCTACTGTAGAAAATCAACGTTTTATGGGGATGAAACAATCTCGTTGGGATGCAATGGGTGCTCATAACGACCGTTGGACTCAAGGCGAAAAACGCAATTCTCGTTCTGGTTGGTCTATTTTGCAATCCTTAGCTTCTGAATTGGGGCAGGATTGGAATTACAAACAGTCTGAAGATGTGTTCACCGAAATTGCTTCTTCCAATGCAGGATTCTCATTGATGAATTATGCTCAACTTGATGAATTCCAAGGACTGATTGTTGGTGCATCATCTCTTCCAGAGAAAAAAGCAATTGTGTATCAATCTCACGTAATGAAACCAAATTAAGTAAAAATATGATAGAATTAATTACAACTGCCCCAGAATGGGTTATTCAATTAATCATAACAATTATCAAAATTGTTATTGTTCTTCATGTTATGCTTCTTGGTGCATCAGGTATGGTGTGGCTTGAGCGTAAGGCATCTGCATGGATGCAATATCGCTCTGGTCCCAATCGTGTTGGTCCGTTTGGATTGTTACAGCCATTTGCCGATGTAATTAAATTGGTATTCAAAGAAGATATTGTTCCTGATAATGCCAATAAAACCTATCATTTTCTTGCACCATTGATTTCCATTTCGGTGGTGATTTCGGTGTATGCTGTGTTGCCATTTGGTGATTATATTACTCTTTTTGGTCGTAATATTTCCTTGGCAGTTGCTCCGAATATGAATATTGGGTTGCTGTATATTTTTGCGATGTCGTCTTTGGGTGTATATGGGATTACTCTTGCTGGGTGGTCATCGAATAATAAATACTCCCTTCTTGGTGGACTTCGTTCTTCTGCTCAGATGATTTCGTATGAAATTTGTATGGGTGTTTCGATTATTGGTGTTTTGATGATTTCTGGTACACTTGATTTGACAGAAATTGTGTACAAACAAGATGGTATGATGTGGAATGTATTTTTCCAACCGATTGGCTTTATCATCTTTTTGGTAGCGTCATTTGCTGAAACCAACCGTGCTCCATTCGATTTGCCTGAGGCTGAGCCTGAGCTTGTTGGTGGGTATCATACAGAGTATTCGGGTATGAAATTCGGAACGTTTTTCTTGGTGGAATATTCGCATATTATTTTAGCTTCTTCAATATTAACAGTACTCTTTTTTGGTGGATGGACCTTGCCAGTGAAATTGGAAGTTCTTCAGTCGTTGGGTATTCCAGCGTATCCGGGAGCTCCATTGACAGTGCTATTGCAAGCAGGTTCGTTCTTTACGAAAATGGGATTTTTCTGTTTCTTCTTCGTATGGGTTCGTTGGTCATTACCGCGTTTCCGTTACGATCAATTGATGAATTTGGGTTGGAAAATTTTCCTTCCATTAGCATTAGCAAATATACTTCTTACTGGTATCGGTGTTTCCGTATTTAATGCGTATTTTCGTTAATCATTCATAAGATTATTTTTAACTATGGCAAATGTTACTAAAAATACAGAGGCTCAACGCCTAAACTTTTGGGAAAAACTCTATCTTCCTGAAATTGCTCGTGGATTGGGATTGACCTTCAAAGCAATGTTCAAACCAAATATGACTCGCCAATATCCCGAAGAACGTTGGGAACCGGAAGGGTCATATCGCGGTAGACCTGTTTTGGTGCAAGAGGAAGATGGCGAACGTTGTGTAGCGTGTGGGTTATGTTCTCGAGTTTGTCCAGCTTTGGCGATTGAAGTTCAAGCGGGTGAAACCGACAAAGAAAAAGAACGTTTTCCAAAACTGTTTGAAATCAATATGCTTCGTTGTATTTATTGCGGTTTCTGCGAAGAAGTTTGTCCTGAAGAAGCAATTGTGATGTCCAAAGATTATGAATTGGTCTTCACATCTCCCGAAGATGCTATTTATGGGAAGGACAAATTGTTAATCCCAGTTGCTAAGCTCCAAGATCGCTTAGAATTCCTTCGCCAATATAAATAATTCTCTACAGAATTTCCTTTACAAAAGAGCCAATGTTTCATTGGCTTTTTTGTTTTGTTATCAAAATTTTACATATAAGAATATCTTCTCTTTTAAATTTTGTTGTATATTAGTTCATCCTCATCCAACAAACTTTAATCCAAACAACCCATGTAAAGGAGATTGTAATGAAAACGCTTTTTAAAATATCGATAATATCAGGTTTTTTTGTTTACTTACTATCTTTTTCTCCAAACTTAATTTGTCAGAATTATGTGAAAATGCCGATTGATATTGAACAAAATTATTCAATTCTGAACATTGCATTGTTTGAAAATCAAGTTACAGTAATTGGAAGATTGAGAAGTGAAGAAAGGTTAAAGGTTTTTTTATTTAAAGATAACCAATGGACAGCTTTACCAATGACTGTTAATGTTGATGGAAATGATAGATATTTTGCATATCAACAAAAATCAACTATTATAAATCCAAATATATATTTTGACAAATATGGTACTATTTGGATGAATGCCATAGATGGTATTTATAGTTTTGAGAATAATCAATGGATACGTCATTCTCTCAAAAATGTTCGTGATGATTTAACCAGATATATACAATTCGTTTTTGATAAACAGGGCAGTATATGGGCTGTTATTAGGGCTGTGGTTACATCAGGAAATATTACTAAAGGTGGTTTTCGTTTGTATAAATATGAAAACGGAGAATTTACTCAATTTATTGAGCAATATTCCTATTATCCTGATGATTTTCCATTAATTGATGTTGCCGAATTTCAAGGTAGCAAGGATGTGAAAAATACTGGTGCTTTGTCAGATGGTATTATCCTTTTTGGAGATAAACGATTTTTATATGCTGGTGAAGATGGAATACAAACAGAAATTGCCTATGTCAAATCGGATGGTTCTGCAAAATTTCTAGAAATCCCTATTATTGATAAACCCATTTACAGCGGTAGTCTCAAAAAACTGAATAGAATTTTTGTTGATTCTAAAGAGAGAGTTTTCTTTTTAATGCGTTATCAAGAAGGTTTTAATCAAAATACTGGCGTTCTTACACAGTGTTGTTCTGGAATAGCAAGGTTGTATAATGGCTCGGATTGGTATACTTATACTTAAGAAAACAATACACCATACTCTCAAAGATTTCATGATTATTATACAAGGTTTGCTACTCCGATTGATATGTGTGAGCTGAAAAACAATGAATATCTTTTTGTAATGCAAAATAACGGTTATACAGAACCTAAGAATTTACAACTGTATAAGCTCAATAATCAAGACAAATTCGACACTCTTCAATGGAAGTCATATTTAGTAAATGCAACTATTTACCGTTCAGATTATACTAGAATTAATGAAGATCATTTGAAGTTTGAAATTAATAAATTAATGAATCAAGATACAATTCCAAGCGGTCTGAACTTTTTGGGAATGAAAACAGATATGTATGGGAATGTTTGGATGTATGGTGAAAGTTTTTTAATTAAAATGACAGATGACCCAACAACTTCAGTTGCCGAATCTATCAAAAAACCAACCGTTATCTATCCGAATCCAGGGAATAAGAGTATACGATTGAGTAACAGTGTAGAATCTATTGTTCAAATTGATATTGTGTCATTACTTGGTGAAAATGTACTTTCGATAGAAAAAGACTTTGAGTCAATCAATGTAGAATCTCTTCCAATTGGCTTTTATATGGTCAAAATCAAACGGATGGATGGCACTGTCGAATATGTTAAATATAATAAAAATTAGGTTTTAGGGCTAATTAATGGGAATATGGGAGGGTTAAAAAAATATTTTACTTATACATGAAAAAAAGTGCTAAAAAGGTATTGTTATTTGAAAAAATGTTGTATGTTTGTAGGTAAAGAATACTGTTTATAGTTCTTTTCACTTTATTGGAGGTTCATATTGATTCCAAAAAAACACTCACGGCCCACTACCTGAAGAAATAGTAGGGTAGGATTTTCAGACCGATTGAGAATGCTTTCATTTTCTCAATCACGCCGAGAAATATAGGTTCTTCCATCTATATTTCCAAACAATTATATTTTTAATTATTTTACAGTGAGGTTCATTATGAAACCGAATTTTTACCTGATTGATTGGTGTATCAGGAAAACAAATCACACCAAGTTATTTCTGTATAGTTTTATTTTGATTGGAGTTTTTCTTTTTCTTGCTCAAGAGAAAATTTACTCGCAAGTTCAAAATAATTGCATACTCTCAGGACCAGAAGAGTTCTATTATGGAGAAACATTTTTTCCAGATTGGGACCAACATCCTTATCAAAATGTAATGGTAAGGACAAATCCTAATAGTAGTGGACTATTGGTTTCAATAGATTTTACTGCCGATGGACTTATTTACGAACTTCAATCCAATCATTATACTAATTCTGGCTGGTTAATAGGAGTTGATAATTCTTCAATGTTAGAGTTTGCAAGAATGGATATTGCTCAAAAATTAGTGAATACTTTTCCTTGTGCATTGGCAAGTTATTTTAGTGATACAGTTACCATTACTATTCTTCAAAGAACACCTTGTTGGAAAGCACGTTATTGTCGTATACCTATTGTATCACAAATGTGCTGTAATACTGTAAGAAATGATGAAAATTTAATCGATTCTAATAGTACTACTCCATTGTTTAATTATTCAAATATGCCTGGATTTGAGTACATTCATCAAGGAGGGGAAAATACGGATGCTCAAGGCAACAAGTATTATTATATAAATGCAGGAAAGTCCCAGTGTGGGTGGAAGTGCTGCGAATTGAAGTACAAGTTTCGTTGTATTGAAAGTTTGTTTCCTCAATTACCTCTTGTTCCAAGATCTTGGAAATTGATTAGTTTCGAACGAAATGAATATGAAAATAGTACATGTATAGAAGATTTTGAGTATAGTAACCCCAACTGCCCTCATCCTAGTAATTTTAATCCCATAAACCCATGCACAGGAGATTGTAATGAAAACCTTTATGAAAAAAATTAGTATTATATTCTCTATACTAAGTCTATTCTTGATAATAGAAAATTCAAAAGCACAAACCTTCAAACAGTTCCCGATTAATGGTGATAAAATATATCATCTTTATGATATGGCAGTATATGAAGATAAGGTAGCAGTAGCCGGTATTGATTTTAGTGACAACAAAGTACAAGTAAATGTTTTTGATAATAATCAATGGACTTCATTACCGATGACGGTTTATTTAGATGGTAATGAAGAGTACATACTAAATCGAAAACCAAGTAGACTTATGTATCCTCAAATACGCTTTGACAATCAGGGTTCAATTTGGTTACTTGGAATTGACGGATTGTATAATTTCGTAGAAAATAAATGGGTTAAGCATTCCATCAAGAATGTAGATCAAAAATATACAAGCTACTTTCATTTTACAATTGATCAGCAAGGTAGTATATGGGTTTTGGCTAGTGTTGCTATCACTACAGGAGATTCAGCAAAAAGTGGAAGAAGATTATATCGATTTCAGAATGGTGAATTTTCTCAGTACATAGAACAATATTCATATTTCCCAGATGATTTCCCAATACCTAATGTATCTTCTTTGGATAATAAGGATATTAAAAATACTGGTACATTATCAGATGGTGTAGTGTTGTTTGGCGACAGAAGATATTTAGTAAGAGAATTATCTGATAATCCTCCTGATCTGGTGTTTGTCAAATCAGATGGTACTGCAAATTTTTTACCAATTCCAATGATTGATAAACCTGATCAAAAGGTAAGTATAAAAAAACTGAATCGAATATATGTCGATTCTAAAGATAGAGTTTTCTTTTTGATGAAATTCCAAGAAGGGTATAACCAAAATACAGGAGTTATTACACAATGTTGTTCAGGAATAGCACGATTGGATAATGGAACAGATTGGTATACTTACACAAAGGATAACAATACACCATACTCCATGAATTTTCATGATAATTATATACGTTATGCGAACCCTGAAGATTTGTGTGAGTTGAAAAACAATGAGTATCTGTTTATTATGCGAAATAATGGTACTGGAGAACCAAGAAATTTGCAACTTTATAAACTAAATAGTGAAAACAAATTTGATACTCTTCAATGGAAAAGCTATTTAGAGAATGCAACAGTCTACAGATCAGACTATTTTGGTATAACAGAAGAAGCTCTCAAAAATGAAATAACTATATTGAAAAATGGAAGTCCGATGGAAAGTCAGTTGAAAATTTCAGGAATGAAAACAGATATGTATGGGAATGTTTGGATATTTGGAAACAATTATGTTCTCAAAATGACAGACGACCCAACAACTTCAGTTGCTGAATCTATCAAAAAACCAACCGTTATCTATCCGAATCCAGGGAATAAGAGTATTCGCTTGAGTAATAATATAGAATCAATTGTTCAAATTGATTTTATTTCGTTGCTTGGTGAAGATGTACTTTCAATTCAAAAAGATTTTGAATCAATCGATGTATCTTCTCTTCCAATAGGCTTTTATATGGTCAAAATCAAACGGTTAGATGGAAGTATTGAAAATGTTAAATATAATAAAAATTAGGTGCAATAATGAATAAAGTATTCACATTACTTTCATTCTTCATTGCAACATCACTCTATTCACAGCAATTGACGGTGTTGACAACGGATACGAGTACTTATCCTACAGTTCGAGCAAAACTCTTTTTATTAGATAAAAATGGTATATCAAAAACGCTGCAAAGTCGCAATGACATCGAAGTTTTGGAAAATGGTGCGAAACGTCAAGTGCTATCGCTGACGTGTACTCCAGCACCACCACCGATTGATTTGTCGTCGGTATTGGTCGTGGACGTGAGTGGTTCTATGATTGGCAATGCAAATATGACAATTGCAAAAAAGGCTGCACTGCTGTGGATAAATTCCGTTCTGTTAGGTCCGAGTGAATGCGGAGTGGTGAGCTTTGACGATATGACCTATTCCAACCAAGGGCTGACCGTCAGCAAAGGTTTACTTGCAACGGCTATCAATGGCTTAGAGCCGCGAGGTGGTACGAATTTCAATGCAGCATTATTGGATAAAAATGCTGGGATTGACATGGTATCAAAAGGGCGTAACAAAAAGGTCATTGTGATGCTCACTGATGGTCTTGGTCAAGCAGATATTCCATCAATCAAAGCACGAGCCTTAGCAGAGAACGTAACAATTTATGTTGTAACCTTGCGAATGAAAACGCCAGAAAGTTTGCAAGAAATTGCTACTGCAACTGGTGGATTGTATTTTGATGACATTACCAACGAACAAGAAGCTGCCACTGCCTATATGACGATATTGGCAATAGCCTCTGGTATGCAAACGTGTACCATTGAATGGACTTCTGCTGCAGAGTGTGGAGCAAATCAACGAAATGTAACAATACAAATTCCCGAATTAGATTTACGAGATTCTATTCGCTATTTCCCCACAGAAGAAAGTATTCAACGAATTGCAGTAACACCTCAATATCTTAATTTTGGCGATAGAGAAATTGGTCGTTCGTATGATACGACCATCACCATAACGGCAATAAACGGCAGTAGCACCATCACCAATATATCAGGAACGAATGGCGAATACACCTTTCAACCGACGAATTTCACGCTTCAATCTGGCAAATCGCAAAAAGTAACAGTTCGATTTACACCCACTTCTTCGTCGTTTTCGTGGGGAAATTTTACAGTAGAAAATACTCTCTGTCCTGCATCTGTTGTCGTTGCAGGGGGTTCAGTCACCAACAAAAACGACAATATCGTGGTCGTGAGTCCGAATGGCGGAGAGTATTTCCAAATGGACAAAGACACGGTGATTCAGTGGTCGGGTGTACCGCCTACAGAACCAGTGATGATAGAATATTCTAATGATGGTGGAACGTCTTGGACAGTACTTACTGGTTTCGGCATTGGTGGCGAATACAAATGGATGGGAATCAAGGGTCCAAAAAGTAAAAACTGCCTCATTCGTATCTCTCGTTATCCAGAAAGAAAGGTTCGCAAATCTCACGTTTTCGAACAACATCAAGATTGGGTAATACGAGTAAATTGGAATAAGGAAGGTAGTAAACTCGCTACTATGGGAAGGGATAATTTTGTTATGCTGAGCGATGTGTATACAGGCGAAACAAAGAAACTTTTAGGTCACCAATTTCAAGTCTATGATGCTTCTTGGAGTCCTAATAGTGAAAAAATCGCAACAACAGGATTTGATAAAACCATGAGAATATGGGACACAAAAACAGGTCAAGAAATACAAAAAATAACAAATTTGACGACAGATGACCCAACGGTGAAGGTAGACCCTCGATTAGTTGCTTGGAACCCACAGCGAAATGTCATTTTGATACTAACCACTCAAAATTGGTTACAACGATTGAATTTGGATGATGGAAGTATTAAACGCATGGCATTTCCATCAGGAGGTGGCGTATTCAAATGGAGTCGAGACGGTCAATATTTTTATATAGCGAATGTTGACAATTCAGATAACAAATTATATATCAGAATATATGACGATGCAAATTTCCAATTAGTAAATACCATAATTAATGATGACGGAAGATACACACAAAGCGAATGGACTGATGATAATACTATACGCGTTGGTAAATCTTCATATTCAAATTATACTTATGAAGTGTATGAGCCATTTACGGGGAATCAAATACGTAGATGGGTAGTACCAGGAAATTATGATGTAATTGGAGCTGTCAGCAATGACGAACAATATGTCGCCTATCGACAATCAGATCCAAATGGTTTTGGTTACCATAATTTTGTGAAAGAAATCGCAACGGATAAAATTGTCTATACTTCACGCACCAAGGAACCATCTCGCCACATACAATGGACATCAGATTCGAAGGTCGTTGCATTTGGTGATATGGATGCAAAAGTAAAGGTGTTTTCTTTGGAAAATACTCCTTTCCAACAAGACACATCGGATTCCTTATTCGAGGTAACTCCTGCATTGGTTCAGCCAGTTCCTATTGTAGATTTGGGCAAAGTGGTGGTTGGTACGCAACAAGATTACCCAGCGACATCGGTAATGTGGGGAACAACACCGCTCTTTGCACGGATAGATTCTATTTGGCTCGACAACCCTTGGGGCGTCATCTCTATGCACCACCAATACAAATTCCCAATATATGTTAATGAAAACGAACCCATCAATTTGGAATTTCGTTTCGCTCCAACGGTGGATATCCCCTACGGTGCAACGCTCAAATTTTTTGGCAAAGAAAAAATCTATTTGTCCAATGGTGGAATTGCCGTTAATGATATTTACGATATTCCAGTACGTGGACAAGGAGTTCGCGATAGATTACAAATTGCAACGAACGACATTGACTTTGGCACCATCGAATTGGGTGACCAAAAGGACGTTTTGAACGAATACGTGCTTTACAACAATGGCTCACGTGCATTAGTACTTACTGGCGTTGAAATTGCCGACCCAAATGCGGAGTCGTTCCAAGTTCTCACGAATAATTTTCCTGTAACCATTCCAGGATACTCGCAGTATCGAATGGATGTTCGCTACAAACCCGTGCGAAGTGGAACGGTGAGCAGTCGCTTGAAATTCCTTGCAGATGATCCATCAGCACCTGCGTATATCAATTTGACTGGAACGGCAACCTCACCGGGAGAAATATTGCTGTACACCGAATCGCACGAAGCATTTCCGGGTGTAACTAAAGAAATACCTGTGAAAATTGCAGGACGTGTACGTGACCAAACATTCTTTGAGCAAACCATGTCGTTGGATTTTGGGTATAATCCGAGCGTATTGGCACCAATTGGAAATCAAGGAACTATCTATGACGATACTACGTCGCTACTGTCGATGGCAAATATTCCGTTCAAAATTGGAACCATTGGTACTCATAACGTCAAAGCAGGATTAGGAAATAGAGAACATTCACCATTGAATCTCAAAAACATCACAATTCCAGCAGGAATAGAATATTACACAAGTTTTGGCACGTTCTCACTGTTGGGTTTATGTAAGGAAGGAGGAACACGTTTGCTGCATATCGAACCAACGCAAGTAGAAGGTGGTTTGATTACTATCTTGCGTGGTACTCAATTGGAAGTGGTTGTAGAAACACGTGAAATAGGAGTAACTTCAATAGAATTATATTCCCTACAAGGTCAAAAACTTCGCACATTTAGCAAAACAATTGCAGAAGAACTGTACTTGCGAACAGAATTCGACATCACTGACCTTGCTTCTGGAGGGTATTTGTTAGTCGCAACATCTCCAACAATGCAAAAAAGCCACCCAATATCAATAATCCGATAAAAAAAAAGCCACTGAAAAGTGGCTTTTTTTGTTTAAGATTGTAACAAAATTGCAAAAAAATTGTATTCAATGAAATATTCAGTATGAAATGGAATTAGTATGAAAATAATCATTACACTTTCTTTCCTTTGCTTGTTGTTTTTTAGCAAAGATGTCTCTGCACAAACTTACAAGCAGTTCCCTATAAATGGTGAAGCACGATATCCAATATTTGATATGGATGTTTACGAGGATCAAGTAGCAATTGTTGGTAGAAGAAATTATGAAAATATTCTACAAGTGTATTTATACAAGGATAACCAATGGTCATCTCTACCATTAACCGCTAACATTAATGGAATTGAAAAGTTTATTCCTTATGATAATGATGCTCGAATGACATTTTCTGAAGTTAAATTTGATGCAAATGGAACAATTTGGTTACTAGGAGTTGATGGTTTGTATCATTTTGAAAATGAACAATGGACAAGATATTCTATTAAAGATATTAACCAAGAGATTTCTACATTTAGAAAGTTTGTTTTTGATAAACAAGGTAGGATTTGGGTTTTTGTGAATGCTATTCAAGGCACTCCACCAAATTCAAAAGGAGGAGGAAGATTATACAGATTTGAAAATGGTGAATTTTATCAGTATTTAGAAGAGTTCGGTTATTATCCAGATGATTTTCCGCTAGAAAATGAATCATCTTTTTATAACAAAGATGTAAATAATTCTGGAAGTTTAGTTGATGGTATAATGTTATTTGGCGATAAAGGATTCCGTCCTGATAGTGAAAATGGTGGAAGAGCTGAAATATTATATACAAAATATGACGGAACTTCGAAGAACTTAACTATACCTATGATTGACAAACCAATTTATAGTGAAAGTTTGAAAAAGTTGAATAGGATTTATGTAGATTCTAAGAATAGAGTATTCTTCTTGATGCGATTTCAACAAGGGTACAATCAAAATACTGGAGTTGAAACTGCTTGTTGTTCTGGGATAGCCAGATTGGATAACACTACTGATTGGTATACATATACACAGGAAAACAATACTCCATATTCATTGAATTTTAATGACCAATATATTCGCTATGCTACACCTGCGGATATGTGTGAGCTGAAAAACAATGAATATCTTTTTGTAATGCAAAATAATGGGTATACTGAAGCAAAAAATCTTCAATTGTACAAGCTTAATAGTGAAAACAAATTTGATACTTTGCAATGGAAAACGTATTTGCAACATGCAACTATCTTTAGACCAGATTATTCTATCATTTCAGAAGAAAATCTCAAAACAGAAATTGATATTCTAATGAATGGCGACCCAGTTCAAAGCAAATTAGAAATCAAACGAATGTTAGCTGATAAGTTTGGTAATATTTGGATAGCAGGAGAAAACTTCATTCTCAAAATGACAGATGACCCAACAACTTCTGTCGACGAATCCATCAAAAAGCCAACGATAATCTATCCAAATCCAGGGAGTAAAAGTATACGATTGAGTAATATACAAAATGATATTGCAAAAATTGAAATACTTAATGTTACTGGAATGATTGTAAGAACAGTATCTGAATATTCAACGGAAATACCAGTCAATAATCTCGCAAGTGGAATGTATTTCGTAAAAATATACTACGAAAATGGAAAGTTGGAAGTACTGAAATTTGTAAAAGAATAGATAACAAAAAAGCCACTGAAAAGTGGCTTTTTTGTTAGTCGTTTGCTGGTGAGCGAAGCATTTGGAGCGCTTCTTCAGTCGTTGGCACAATCTCGAAAATTCGGTCTAATTGAGATATTCGCAAGGTAGTTTGTATATGCTCGTTAGCACCTACAATTACAACTGGTGCTTCATGCTCAGCCATCTGCCTTTCTGCAATGAGAAGTGAGCTGATTCCAGCCGAATCCATAAATTCGACATAGGACAAATCAATTATCAACGCGACAAGATTGGGTTGACAAAGAATTAAAAACTCCGATTTCAAATCACCTGAGATGGTTGCATCCAAAGAAGTTGATTTGAGCGTAAAAATCGCTATATCGTCGTCTTGTTCAAAACTAAATTTCATAAAAAATGTTCCTTTCACTGCAATTTACGAAAATTTTGGAAAAGAATAAGTGTTATTATGAAAAATTAGTTGCGATACTGCACAGGAATGTGTTCCAAAAGAAACCGTTCCATAGCATGATAGAACTCCATTTTGTTTTCTTCATTGCGGAAACCATGCCCTTCATTGTCTTTGACCATGTACTCAATACTAACACCACGTTTTGCTAAGGCTTCCACTATTTGGTCAGATTCTGCTTTTTTCACACGAGGGTCATTCGCACCTTGAGCAACAAAGAGAGGTGTTGTAATTCTGTCAACAAAAAAGACTGGGGAACTTGAGTGTAAAAGTTCTTTATCTTCATCTGGATTTCCAATCATTTTAAACATTTTCCCCATAAATGGTTTCCAATATTCAGGAAACGATTCAAAGAAGGTAAATAAGTTAGAAACACCAACATAATCAATTGCACAAGCATACAAATCAGGAGTAAACGTTATTCCCGCTAATGTAGCATATCCACCATAGGAAGCACCGTAAATGCTGACGCGTTTTGGATCTGCAATACCCGTATTGATTAGGTGATGTACGCAATCAGTCAAATCATCTTGCATAGTTTTTCCCCATTGTTTGAAGGCTGAAGTGTAATGAGAAAGTCCATACCCCAAAGAACCACGATAATTAGGTTGAACTACAGCAAAACCTCGATTTGCCAAAAATTGTGCTTCAGGATTATATCCCCACACATCTTGCACCCAAGGACCTCCGTGTGGATTCATAATTAGGGGTAAATTTTTCGGTTCAACACCATTTGGCAATGTCAAATATGCGTATATGGTTCTTCCATCTCGAGCAGTATAGCTGATTTCATTCATTGTAGCTAATTGTTCTTCTTCTAACCAAGGTGTGGCACAACCGAATAATGCTAACGTATTTGTTTTAGCTTCGTATGAATAGTATTCACCACGTAAGCGATCATTATTGACAATAAACACAAAATTTTCTTCAGAAAAATCTAAATCCAAAATCATTACTTCTTCGAAACTTCTGCCAATTTGTTCTGCGACTTTTTGATGAATTGCTTTGAGTTTTTCATCAAAATAGTGAATAGTTCTTTTACTATCATAGACATAGGTAAAAATTGGAAGTTTTGTTCTATCAGATGTGATTAATCTTGAAACATCTCTTGTAGGATGTTGATATAAAGGAGTAAATGTATTTGTATCAATAGAATATTCAAAAAGTTGTTCTAAATCTGAAAATAAATTCGTTGATAGGTAAAGAATTTTGCCGTTTTTGGAAATACCCGAAACATCAACAGAATGTGGAAACGGAACCTCTACAATGACAGAGTAGGTGTTATCTGCTGAGTTCCACAGTCCAACTGCCTCTAATTCTGGATTGATTTGAACATACACACATCGAATAGTCCCATCATCAGTACACATCCAAGCCATTACATTACCAGGATTTTTGGCAATCATGATCAATTCACCAGTTTCGACATCACATTTATAAACATCAAAAATTTGCGGATTTTCCTTGTTCATTGCCAATAATATGTGTTTTGGATCATTGTATAACCGAGAAACTAAGGAAGTAACGACATTATCGAACGGAGTCAAATTGGTAGTTTTTTTCGTATGAATATTACAAGCAAAAGCTTTAAAATTTTCATCACCGCCAGTATCATAAAAATACACTATCACATCAGAACTTACCCATACATAATGAGATATATCACGTTCTGAAACATCAGTGATAAATTCTTCAGTAGCTTGTTCTTTGTTGAATAATACTATATTCAATCTCGAGTTTTTGTTGCTTAAAAAAGCAAAATTCTTCCCATCAGGAGAAATAGTATATTGTGTAACTGCAGGATTTCTAAAGAATGTTTCAATAGGAATAAGTGGAGGAATTTGCATAAATAATCCAGTATTTTGTTTTTGAATGTTACAAAAGTACGATATTTTTCGTTGACTAATTAGGTTAATATTGCAAAAAGTTCGCAGATGAATTCCTTAAATTTGTCAAAAATTTGGAATAATGAACATAAAAATTTAAAGAAATTCGATAATATTAGTAATGTTAAGTGAAATTTAGTTAATTATTTCAATTATTTTCCTATATTAGTAACAAAAGTTACGTAAATTTGTTTTGTTTCACAACATGTAAAGAAACACTCTATGAAACATAGTTCTTACTTCATTCGCTCCTGTCAAATGTTGGCTTTGGTGATATTTTTTTCATTATCAACCACACTTGTATACACTCAGGATACTCCAAACACAAAAATTGGAATATTTGGACACTATCTGTTGTCAATTCATTCAGCAGATTTTAGCAATTTGCCTGGAATCCCAAATTGTTGCCCACGTTTTGAATCTGGTTCAGGTTCTGGGTATACATTTGGAGGTTTATTGGAAGTTCCAATTTCTAACAAATTTTTACTTGGAGCAAGAGTAGGAATTCAATCGATTGGTGCAACGTTGAAAGCAGATGAGGGAACAACTATTATAGTAGATGGTGTTGCCAGAAGAGGAACATTTACCCATTCAGTTGAAAGTTCGTTATCGAATATAGGCATTGACGGTTTATTTATTTGGAACCCAGTCAAGAAACTATACTTTTCTACAGGTTTGCGTTTTGGTATGGTTAGTTCTTCTACCTTTGCACAAGAAGAACGCATCACAACACCAGCAAATGGTGCGACATTTTTAGATAGCAATGGTAATGATTCACGTCAACGTGTTCGCAATGTATTTTCTGGAGAAATACCTCAAGCAAATGGTACATATATGGGAATGCTCTTAGGAATGGCTTACGAATTTCCATTAAACAAATCAAAATCATTACTCATTTCTCCGGAGTTGTTTTATCAAATTGGACTTACTTCCGTAGCTTCTGAAATGAATTGGAATGCTAATGGCTTGAGAGCAGGTCTTGCACTAAAATATGAGTTTACATCTTCAAAACCAACGTTGAAAAATACAATTGTTGTCAGAGATACAGTTTCTGTCCAAACAAATAATGAAGTTCAAACAATTGTGTTAAAATCCACAACAAGTTCCAAAAAAGTTGATGAGACTCCTACAAACATAGTCGAAACAGAAACTGTCACAGAAACGTATGAACTACGTTTGCCAAAACAACTTGCAAATACAAAAACTACTTCTTCGCAACTTTCTGCAACCTTAACAGCAGTAGGATTGAATGACAAAGGTCAAGAACAACAAATTCAAGAAGTACAAATTGAAGAATTTGAATCAAAAGTAATACATCCATTGTTACCAAATGTTTTCTTCAAAGAAGGTTCATCCGAAATTCAATCGAAATACAAAAAATTATCCCCAAATCAAGTTAGTTCGTATACAATTTCAGCGAAAGAACAATCTACTATTGATGTTTATTATGATATCCTCAACATTGTTGGTTCAAGGCTAAAACAAAATCCAAAAGCGACTATTACCTTAACTGGATGTAACTCAAATAATGGAGTTGAAGAAGGTAATACATCGTTGTCATTACAACGAGCAAATGCTGTAAAAGACTATTTTGTTTCAACTTGGGGTATTGCACCAAATCAAATTACCGTTGAATCAAAAAATCTTCCTGCCAAACCTTCTAATATTACATTGCAAGATGGTATCGAAGAAAATAGACGTGTCGAAATTTCTACATCTTCAGCAGATATTTTAGCAGTTGTTATATCAAAAGATGCATTTAGAAAAGTAACACCTGAAATAATACGATTAAAACCTACAGTACAAACTTCTGAAACTCTCAAAGAAGTAGTTCTTTCTACAGGTGGAAAACAGATAACAACTTCGCAAAAAGCAAATACCTACGATTATAATATTGCTCGTTCTCAAAATATAGTAAATGAACTCTCTAAAACCATTCCTTTTGAATTACAAGCTTCAACTACAACTGACAAAAGTACGACAGCTACTACCTCATTGAATGTGAAATTTACATCATTAAAGAACAAACGTGATAATAACAGAAATGATAAAGAGATTGATATTTATAAGTTATTATTGTTCGATTTCAATAGCTCTTCTTTGGGTGAATATAACAATACAATTGCTAAATTAATAAAATCGAACATCAAAAATAATTCAACAATTACTATCACTGGTTATACAGACAGAATCGGTGATGATGCGTTAAATAAGAAACTTTCTTTCGATCGTGCAAATGAAGCAAAAAAAGTTTTGAATGTACAAAATGTAATAACAAATGGACTTGGCGAAGAGGTCTTATTATTTGATAACAATACTCCTGAAGGAAGAATGTACAGCAGAACCGTTGAAGTAATCGTAGAAACTCCTTTGAAATAATTCTAAAACACTCCATAAGTTATCACTATGAAAAAAATTCTTTTAATTATCTTGTTACTATTGTTTTGTCAAGACAATCTTTCAGCAGGTCTTGATAAATTAGATGCAGACTTACGTTTATTAAGTTTGTCACTTCAATCAAAAAGAACGGATATTCCGCTTTCTGCATCCATTACATTCAATCCGGGTGTTGTTGATGTGTTTATTCAAACAACATCAATATCGACAGTCAAAGATATAGTATTGGCAAATAAAGGGATTGTTTTGGGAACCTACGGAGCTGCAATAGTATCCGTAAGAGTACCACATAAAGTAGTTGATATTTTGCATGAAATGCCTGAGGTATTGAAAATGGAATCTGCAAAAGTGGTTTCTGTAAAAAATACAAAAGCAAAACAGCATGTTGGAGCAGATAAAGTAAACAATGGTGATTCTCCATTGCCAAGAGCATTTACTGGGAAAGGTGTTTTAGTTGGAATTTTGGATACTGGAATTGACATCTTTCATAAAGACTTCTTTAAAAAAGATGATGTTACCAAAACAAGAATCATTGGAATTTATGATACAGGATTAGAGTCTAATACTCCTCCATTCAACCTACCGTATGGGAAATATTTTACTCGGGAAGAAATTCAAGCGACGATTGATGGAAATAGTACTGTTGCATTAGAAACTATTGACGAAAATGGTCATGGAACACACGTTGCATCCACCACTGCTGGATTGACAGGAATGGCTCCTGATGCTGAAATTGTAGTGGTAAAAACTCTCAATAAAGTTGATCAGAATCAGCGTTATTCCTCATTAACTTCCGAAATTTTAGTTTCAATGGAATTTGCTGCTGAGTTTGCAAAATTGGAGAAAAAACCAATGGTGTATAATATGTCTTTGGGTATTACTCAAGGTATTCGAGATGGTTCAGATATTGCTTCAGTTGCCTTGGATGAACTTTTGGCTCAAAATCCACAAACAATTTGCGTTGTTGCAGCTTCAAACGACGGTGAAGAAATGCTTCATTGGGGTGGCAATTTGAATCAAAGTGGATCATCGAGTGTGTATATGCATGCTTTTGGATTTGGAAATGAGAATACTTCGAATGTTTCATTTACATTACGTATTCCAATTGAAGATACTGCGACTTGTAACTTTGAATTAAATCCAATTTCTATTCAAAATGAATTAAGTTTCTTTCAAATTATCGGATTTTTACCGATTTCAAACTTTATTTTGAATCCCCAAAAATACTCTGCAACTCCATCTATAAAACTAACTGACCTAATGAAAAGTGGTTTTGCTTCTCGTTCATTTAGTCTACCAAATAGACAACCAGATGATTGTTCTTATACGATTATTCCAAGAGTTCATCAACACGTCGTCGAAGTATCAGTGTTAATATCAGACAAAACCATTCCAGCTTCATCTGTTTCGTATATGAATTTTGATATTTTCCAATTTAGTATCAACGGAACTTCGAAAACACATGTATTTAAAAATGACGGGTTTGGTGGTTTTATTGAAACTCCAGTTCAAAGAGGACTACCACAAATAAGTGGTTTAATCGAGGCTGACTATTTAATGAATATAGGAACATTTCCAACTTTATCTCAAAATGTTATCACAGTTGGGGCTTATTCTAATTTACTTATGTTTACGAACAAATCAGGTGCATTTGCTTCTGTTGGAGGAATGGAAGTCCCCGAGGGTCAAATAGCTCCATTTTCAGCGAAAGGACCTACAGCAGATGGAAGAGTAAAACCTGATATAATTGCTCCGGGGCATAATATTATTTCTGCAAAAAGTAGATATTCTGAAGCTGATGAAGATAATCAGATAAGTGATACTAGCTTTATTGCCAATTCCGGTACTTCAATGTCTTCTCCAGTTGTCTGTGGTGCAATTGCATTATTGTACGAACAAAATCCAAATTTGACAGTTGAAGAAGTGAGAGCCTTACTTATCAAAACAGCAGATAAAGATCAATATACAGGAACAGTTCCAAACCCAACGTGGGGTTGGGGTAAACTCAATATATTTGCTGCAATGCAACGACTTATCGTGAGTGTTGCTGAGCAAAATATTTCTTCTTCCTTGAAAGTTTATCCATCAATTACAAATTCAACATTTGTTGTGAGTTCAGAACAAGCAGAAGAATCAAATGAAGTGTTTGTGGTAAATGCACTTGGTGAAACAGTCTCGTACAAAGTTGCGGACAAATTACAATTACAACATTGCGAATTTACTGTTCCGGGTTTGCCATCTGGACAATATTACGTTGTAGTGAAAAACAAAAAAGGTGTTCAATCACAACCAATGCAAATAGTGAAATAGATTTTTGAGATAGATATTTAAAAAAAAAAGCAACGGTTACACCGTTGCTTTTTTTCTGCCCTGACCCTCAGCAATGAGTTTATCTATTGTAAGAACCAACCCCTTCATTTCTTCTTCGTCGATGGTGTCGGATTCTAAAACACCATTGATTTTAGAGAACAAGGAAATAGTTTCATCAAGTGGTAATTGCAATTTTAAAGAAGCTTTTTCAAAAAATGCTTTGTCGAAATTATTAGTGTTCAAATAATATGTAGTTCGAAGAAAATCGAAAAAATACTGGATTTTTTTCAATGCTATCAATCGGTGTTCCTTACTTTGGAAAAATAAGGTACCGATGGTATTCACAAAGTCAACTGTATCATTCGAAACAGGTTTTACTATTGGAATTGCACGCTGGGTTCGTTTCATTGCAAAAATAATGTAAACGAGTGATACCAATAAAAACATATAATACGCCCATCGTAAGGCTTCTTGCGAAAGAATAAATCGTAGTAGTGAAGTTGATTTATTTGTGCCGTTGAATTTATAATAATTGCTCCACAAAATCTCATTTTTTGGTAAGGTTGAAAGCAAAGCAGCAACCAACGGTGACGTTTCTGGTTTGATTATGCCATAATTAGTAAATAATTTAGGAGTAGAAAAGAGTAAAAATTGACCTCTACCATACGATATTTTCATGCCAATGGGTAATGTATCATTTTTTGAAGCAATTATTGAAGTGAAAAGCGAATCTTTGCTGAGAATATATCTATCAAATTCGATTCTTCGCTCTGCAACGTTGAAAACACTTGGAGTCTTGGAAGAAATTCGAGGATGAAAATCAATCTTTGTTTTAGGTCTTGTCGAGTCAAATTGAAAGGGATTTTGAAAATAATCACGAGTAAAAACCTTTAATGAGTCATAAAAGGATTTCCCAAAACTATTTGCTGCAATTACGACAGTATTTCCTTCTGCAACAAATTTTTTGAGCATTTCTGTTTCGTATCTGTCTGGTGTTACACTACCATTTACAAATAAAAATGTGGTACATTTCTCGCAACGATTTGTCAAATTCGTGTCAACATACAAAAAAGGTTTGACTTCTGCTGTTTTGATGGTATCAGTTGAAACGCTATCGATTGAGAGAGTATCTTTTCCCACTTTTGAACTATCAACAATTTGAATCTCGGGTTCGTAAAAGGCAGAATTTTCATCAATTTCATTTGATTGTATAAAACTTTTTTTTGAAGCAATAAGGTAATTACCTTGACGATTTTGTAACTCTTCAAAAATGGATTTATCGGAAGTATTGATGGGTTTATTCCCATTAAAATCTTGCAACCGTTCAAAGAGCAAATAGCCACCAAATGGATTCTTATCGTCCAATGCATAGCTTTCTCTCCAATCAACTTCTTTGGGTCTTGAAACTTCAACGACGACAAATAGCACGGAAACTAAGGTAAATGCTATGATGGGAAAGAGGTATTGACGCATATAGTTGTGTAGGTAGAATCGATTATTTTGTGTAAATATAAAAGAATCTTGTCGAATCAACAAGACGAAGTTCTTTTTTTGCAAATCGAACAACTGGGGAATCTGATGTTTCTGTATTGAAAGTTGTTAGTTTAAATGCTAAAGAATCTACTCTAAATTTTGAAACGGCAAACATCGATTCTGAATTACCAAGTTGTTGGAGATTATGAGCAAAATGTTCTTTGAGTAATTGAGAGGGTAATTCTAAATCTCTAGCCCATGGAGAAATTGTAGGTTGTTGATAGAATTTTGAGCTATACAAACCAGCCATATCTGGAGCAAAAATTAAGAGTTTTTGGTTGTATTTTTGACGAAGAGTTTGTACATCATAGAGAAAAAAATAGGTGTTTCCATTCGTATATATTCCTTTCCCATTCTTTAATACTTCTCCCAAAGGATAATGTAAATACTGAACTGATTGTTCTCGGTATATCTTAGTTGTTCTTGCGAAGACAAATGAGCAAACAAAAACCAAAGCAATGGCAAAACTGAGCGACGTTGTTTTCCAGTTGTTTTGAATTTCAATTTCTAATTCAAGAAAAAGAACAAGCAACATCCCACCGCATAGCAACGATGGGAACGAGTAACCAATGGATAATGCAGATGACCAAGCTATGCCAATAATCATAGTTGTAACCATAGCAAACTCTCGTTTTTCTATTATAGCCTTTAAACAAATTGGTATTAAAATACCAAAGAGAACAACGGAACTTTTCGATAAGTTATTTCCGAATGTAAAGTCGAACAGAAGGAATACAACCATCGAAATAATAAGAAATAAATTTATTGACTTTTTGTAGTCTTCAAAACGGCTATTTTGTAAAATCCATACACCAATACCAACGGTTATTCCACCCAAAAACCAAAGATCAACAACATACCGTTTGAATCCAACTCCTAAAATTTTCGATTGAGCAGAAAGTTGAATAAGTAGGTCAATCAAACCTCCATTTGAGTTTATCCATGCAACATAAAGTAATGGAAAAAGCAAAAACCCTACAAACGGAAAAATTCGTTTATAATCCTGAAACAGAATCAACGATGCAAGAACAACTGGAGCAAAACTTTGTTTGCATAGTACTGCTATACCTAAAAATAGGTATGAAAAAAATAATGAACTATTGGTGGGTTTATTTTGATATTTTGTTCGAATTAACAATGCAAGACTGCAAAAGAATATTCCATCAATTGTATGCCAAGCCATCAAAGGGAAGTCGTGAATAGTAATAGCAGTCGTGATGACAGTAATTGCAACAATGAAAATTTTGGGATGTTCTATATTTCTACGTTGAAAAACTATTTGAATCCACATCCAAGCGATTAGCACAAATTCCAAAGCACATATAATTCTTGTAACGAATAGTTGAATTGAATCAAAAATAGGGAAATACGAATATAATGCCAGTATAGATGAAGCAACTGGTCGTATTGTTATAAAATCCTTATGTGGAATTTGTCCGTGAAAGATATTATTACTCATTGAGAGTATATATCCATCATCCGTTGGTGAAAAACCTAACGGTGCAATGAAGAAAGAAATAAGAAGAAAAACTATAAAACTGACTATTCCTGAGACAAGTCTGATTCTATTTCGATAGTTTCTGTTTTCTTCTGAAGTGGGTAAATCTTCGTATTCCACCATTCTAATTGTAATTCAGGGAAAATTGCATTGCGAATTTCAGTTTCTTCCACATAAAAAGTATCGGTTTTTTTAATTTTTTTCGATTTGATAAACTGTTCTGCTATATCACACAATCGATGGAAATCAGAATTGTGGAATGTAACACGTTGTTCTGCGTAATCTTTCGCGGAAACAGTAGAAATGAGAAATTGCCAATCAGAAGATTGTAATAACATCAATTCACGCAATGCTTGAGTGAGAACTCTTCGTAAGGTTGGTTTGATACTTTCGAGTTCGAGGCTTTCCATTATGGTTTTAAAACGTAGTTCCGCCTTGTAAATCAGTTCCCAAGTCCAAACTGTTGCACCATTTGTCCAATTTTCATGATTACCATCTTTACCCCAACCACCTTCAGTAAGAGCAACGACATACCGAGGTTTGACAGCTTCAATTTGTTCAGACGTTGTAACGGTATTCAAATATGGAGATTTGTACAATCCACGCAATAGTTGTTTAATAAATTTTGGTCCTTCAAACCACCAATGCCCAAATAGTTCAGTATCAAATGGCAAACAAATTGTTCCAAATTCACGCGTTTGTTTGTAATTCCACAACATTGTTTCTTCAATACATTTGGTCAAGTGGAGAGCATGAAGTGACACTTTTTTCTCTATCGCATCTGGGATATAGAGCAATTTGTACATCATATCTGCTTTGTTATCAGTAACTCTCCAATAACGCAATGCAGAATTATGATGCTTTTTATGAAAATCTAAATAGTGAGGATCACCAGGATATCCAGAATCGCCTGACCACACTTGCATTGCTAATTCGCGATGACGTGTAAATGCAATGGAAGTTCCATATTGAATTTCTTTGTCTGAACTAACATTGTATATTGATAGCGGTGAACGATTGAATATCCAATCACGTACAAATGGTTTTCCATTTGCATCAACATCTTTTAATCCAATACATTGCCCATTTTTGAGCATATGATCATCAGTTATAAAATGTGTAAGCCCATATTGAGCCAAAAGCCGCTCAACACCTGGACGTAAATGTTTGGTGCTGTAATGATCAACAGCAATGAACGTTCGCCATTCGTAGGTAGGTCTATAAGCACACTCAGGTAACCAAATACCACGTGGTGCACGACCAAAATGTTTTTTATAATTTTCTACTGCAGTTTTAATCTGCAATTCTATACTCGCATCATCCGCTAGTAATGGGAAGTATCCATGGGTAGCACCACAGGTCATTACTTCAATTGCACCAATATCTTGCAAGCGTTTCATTTCTCCAAGAATCGAAGAATTATAGACTCGTTCAAATTCGTACAATCGATCGGAATATACTTTTTGCCAATACTTAGCTAAATAAATTTGATGAGCAGATTCTCGAGATTTTACAAACAGTGCTTCATCTCGCATGGCTGCATTGACTTTTTCTTGGCAGTATTTTCGAAAAAGACCAGGAAATTCTTTGTGAGCTAATTGTTCACATAATACTGGTGAAATATCAAAGGTTAATTTCGGATAAATACCCTCTTTGAGCAATTCATTACAAACATTAAGAAGAGGTATGTAGCATTCTGCAACAGCTTCAAGAATCCAATCAGTACCATGAGGCCAATCGCCATGATGTAAAACATATGGCAAATGTGTATGAAGAACGATTGTGATATTACCTGCGTACATACCTTTTCTCCGTAAAATGATTTGATTAATTTATAACGTTATTTCCACCGTTAAACCCCATTGGATTGACTGCTTCTGAGGTTATTTCGCCGTATTGTTCTTCAAATTTTTGAATGTTTCCTTGTAATGCAAATAAAAGTGATTTCGCATGTTGAGGTGTCATAATGATTCTCGAATGAACGCGTGCATTGGCTGTTCCCGGAAGTAAACGAGTAAAGTCAATGACAAACTCAGCAGGTGAGTGAGAGATGATTGCTAAATTGGAGTAAATTCCTTCAGCGATTTGTTCATCGAGTTGGATATTGATTTGTTGTCCTTGTTGTTGATCGTCCATGATTGATTTTAAGATATAATTTTGAAAGAATTGTATACAATGTAAACAAAAAAAAGCACAGAAAAGAATTTTTTCTGTGCTTTTTGATTTTAAGAAATTATGAAACCGATTTTTCGCTAATAGATTTCGCTTGTAAAAAGAGTAAAAGATAATCTCTCCCACCAGCTTTTGAGTCAGTTCCAGACATATTGAAACCACCAAAAGGATTCACACCTACTAAAGCACCAGTACATTTTCTATTCAAATATAGATTACCGACCATAAACTCTTCACGTGCTTTTTGTAATTTTGCTTTGTCATTAGTGAAAACTGCACCAGTTAAACCATAAATAGTGTTATTGGCGATTTCTAAACCATGATTAAAGTCATTTGCTCTGATAATTGCTAAAACAGGTCCAAAAATTTCTTCTTGAGAAATTCTTGCCATTGGGTCAATGTCAGCGATAACTGTTGGTTTAATATAGTAACCATTTTTACCTTCAACAGCACCACCACCAGTAATTAGTCTGCCTTCTTGTTTGCCGATCTCGATATAGTCTAAAATTGAATTATATGCTTTTTTCGAAACAACTGGTCCCATACGTTTGTCATCGGCAGCATTTCCAACTTCAATAGTGTCAACTATGGCTTTTACTTTGCTGATAAATTCATCGTAGACCGATTCTACAACAATAGCTCGTGAACAAGCAGAACATTTTTGTCCTTGGAAGCCATAAGCAGCTGCCACAACTGCTTGAGCAGCTGCATCTAAATTACAATCGCTATCAATTACCATTGAGTCTTTGCCACCCATTTCAGCAACAACACGTTTAATCCAAATTTGACCAGGAACTGTTTTTGCAGCCAATTCATTGATGCGTAAACCAACTTCCATAGACCCAGTAAAGGAAACAAATCGTGTTTTTGGATGCGTTACCAAATAATCACCGGCTTCAGCACCAGAGGCAACTAAGTAATTAACAACTCCTTTTGGCAAGCCAACTTCTTCCAAAATTTCCATAAACAACCACCCCATCATAGGTGAATCTGAGGAAGGTTTTAAAACGACAGTATTACCTGCAACAAATGCGGCTGCAGTCATACCCGCTAATATTGCAAATGGGAAATTCCATGGTGGGATTACAACACCAACACCAAGTGGAATATAAATCATTTCATTGTTTTCACCTGCTGGGTCAGGAATAATTGGTTGAGGTGCTGCATATCGAAGCATTTCTCTCCCATAGAAATCCAAAAAGTCAATTGCCTCGCAAGTATCAGCATCAGCTTCCAAATAGTTTTTCCCAACTTCTGAAATCATCCAAGCATTGATTTCTAATCTACGTCTTCTCATTACATCAGCAGCTTTGAATAGATAGTTAGCTCGTTCAGCAGGTGGAACTTTTTTCCAAGTTTCAAATGTAGTCAATGCAGCTTGCATTGCTTTCTCTGCATCATCTTTACCAGATTTTTGAAACACACCTACAATCTGGTCTGTATTTGAAGGATTAAGTGATGTTGTTTTATTTTGTGTGAAAATCTTCTCGCCATTGATTATATTTGGGTATTCTTTTCCAAATTGAGATTGTACAGTGTCAATTGCTGCTCGTTGTTTAGAAGCAATTGCTGGGTCATTGAAGTTGTAATACACTTCATTCAGAAAATCATTCATTACTTTTTTTGTATAATTTGGTAAATAGTATATCGACTAATTAACGTATTTTGGGTCAAAAAAGTGTTTCTAAATAATTCTTATATTGATGATATCGATGGAAAATTTACAAGATAATAATAGATTTGGAACTGAGTTTTCTCAAGAGTTGCGATACATCCAATCCGCAGAAAAAACAGGGAATATGGGCAAGGTTCGTGTGTGTGCCAGAAGATTAGTAGGTTTTGCTATTTTGCATTTATTTGGAACAGAATACGGCAAAGATGCTCTGGCAATACTACGAAATCTTCAAACTGTTTCCTTTTCTGCTGAAATAAATACCTTAGCAGATAGTTTACTTCTTGGTGAAAGAGATAGATTAGAAGGTAAATTGTTAAATGAAAATCCATTGGAAACTGCTCAAAAAATTATTACACTTCTTGAACGTTACCACAATAATACTGAACAGTAGTTTTTGTTATTAAAATTGGATATGAAAATACTAACTCCCTTTCTACATATTGCCATTTTGCTTCTCATTGGATTTGTTGGAATTAACCAACAACTTTTCGCTGGGAAAGACGGTGAAGCTCCCAAAACTAAAGGAGTTGCTACCTTTTCATTGAAAGACTCTATTATTTATCTTCCTAAAAACACAAAGACTTTCAATCTTGAATTAAATGGAAAATTTTCTTCCCATTGGGGAATTTATGGTTTGACTCCTGTTGTTGATGAAGATGGGTTTGGACCGCAAGCAACAGAAATCACTGTAACACCTAATGAAGTGTTTTCTGTTAAAGGAGCAATAAAATCAGGTAAATCAACGAAACATTATGATCCTGAATATAAAATGGATGTGGAAAAATTTAAAGAAAAGGCTCAATTTACCATTCCAATAACGATAAATACTACCCCAGAAGGAGATTCTGTCACTGGTAAGATATCAATTCTCTATCAATTGTGTGCAGACGCTTCTTGTACAACCCCTAATGATTATACTCAAACATTTACGGTAATGTTCAAGCCAAAACCAAAAAAATCATCGTCTAAAAAAAGGTAATTTTATGTTCAAAATATATTCTCATTTTCTCATTTTTTCGACAATCACTCTTGCCATTCTCTCTGCAGTTTCTCCAGTCAATAGCTTTGGACAAGATTGGACGGATATGAACAGAGTGAAAGCGAAATATAGGGTTACTAAACCCAGTGTTACAGCCAAAGCTGGTGAGAAAATCACACTTGAAATTGAAGTGGAACCATTTGCAGAATGGTATATTTACAGCGTTAAAGAACGCAATGGAGTACCAGCAACAATGATGCTTTTGGATATGACTGTTGCTGATCATTTAGACCCTACTACAGAAAATCCTCCGCCAACAGAATCTTATGATGAAGCTTACGATGATGAAGCCTACAAACATCACAAAACGGTAACATTTTCGCAAGTGATTCACTTGAAGAAAAAATTGAAAAAAGGCAAATATCCTGTTGAAGTTACCTTAGGTATTCAAACATGTAACTCTGCTACAGGTCAATGTGTCAAAGATGAAATTCCCATCAAATATGAGTTAGTGGTGAAATAGGATGAAAAGGTTTTGCTTAAGTGTATTTGTTTGTGTTTTGTTACTACCGATTTGTGTCAATGCTCAAACAGTCTACCAACCACAGAATGCCAAAGCAACTATTCAAGTACTGAAAGATAAAGTCAAGGTTGGTAAAAATGGAAAAGCACTTCTCCAATTAACGATTTCTCCTATTGAAGAATTTTGTATATACTCGCTAAAAGAAAAGAATGGATCACCGATAACTATTGACTTACCAGAATTAAATGGTGTTAAGTTTGGCAAACCTTCTGAATCTCCAAATCCAAAAAAAATTTATGATGAGGGTTTTGAAGAATATGTTTTTATTCATGAAAAAACAACAACACTAAATATTCCTGTAACAGTTAATTCAAACATTGTAAAGCAAAAACGTATTGAAATAGAAGTAACAATTGCTTTTCAATCAATTTCATATTCAAAAGGCATGGCTGTTTATGATTTTGTACCTGTCAAATTTATTATAGATTTAAAATGACAAATAGAATTGTTTGTTTCTTCATTTTATTATTCCTTTTCCCGATTACAATTTTTGCTCAAAGAAATTTGGGCAATTTTTCTTTTGGAGCACTTCAACAAATTCACACTCAATTTACAGCAAAAGAGTATTCGATGTTTGTGGTGATTTTTAAGGTGATTCCTTCAAAAAACAAGCAAAAAATAGAATCTTTTGAGCTTAATTTTCCTGCTGATGCACAATTGGAAGTTCAAAAAACAGAAATAGAAAAAAGTGGAGATACTATCCTCTTAATTGCTGAAGTGAGAAGGTTAGAAAAGCACCCCAAAAAGCGAATCGAAACAGTAAAAGCTACCTTGATAACAACCGTTACTGGAATTGCCAACAATCAACCAACAATTCAAAATAACGACATTCCTTTTTCTTTTGACTTACGATATCGTGAGAGTTTCACAAAATAAGTAGTAATTTGATGGAAATTTCACCCATCCGTATGGATATGTTGAATATTTTTTGTATTTTTACTATCAAAGACATAATATTAAGAATTTTTAAAGCAATATTTCCGAAATTGAAACAAAAGTTCTTGCATAAACGTTATTATATTTGTAAAGAGAATGTATCAACATTTCCTGTTCAATACTTATAATTCTACTATATCCTTTCTACTTAGGGGGGTAATAAAATGAAGAAGTTCCATCCTTTAATTTTAACAGTGTTGCTGCTGAGTTTTTGCTTTTCCATTGCAAATGCTCAAACAAGTTATACCCCAAAAGCTGCAAAAGCAACTGTTAAAGTATTAACCGATAAATTAAAAGCTCCTGTTGGCGGAGAAGCTAAAATACGCTTTAGTATTACTCCGAACAAAGATTGGTATGCATATGGACTTAAAGAAACAAATGGATTACCAATTACGGCAAAAACTCCATCTATCAAAGGAATTACCTTTGGAAAACTTTCAGAATCACCAAAGGCAAAAAAAGTTTTTGATGATGGTTTTGAAGCTGATGTTTATAAACATACTTCCACTGTTACAATTTCAATTCCAGTCAAAATTGATAAATCCATCAAACTTGGTACAAAACAAAATGTAGTTTTTTCAATCGATTTTCAAACCTGTAGTAATGTAACAGGAAATTGTATTAGTGAGAATGGTTTAGAACTAAAATCTACTTTAGAATTCATCGAAGACACATCCAAAACAGAATCTTCAATGGTAGAAGGTAAAACTGAAGATGATGATAAAACAGAAGTAGCGGCAACTACACCAACAACTGATACTTCCAAAGCAGCTGTAGTTGCAAGTGGAAGTGAAAATTCTGGTAAAACCGATGGAAAAGCAATATCTGCAAATGTAGGTGGTTCGAAAGAATCAGTAGATAATCCTGGTGGAAAAGGAAATGCCAATCGAAAAGATGGTATTTTAGGATTCTTGTGGATAGCTATCGTAGCTGGTGCAACTTCGTTGTTGACACCTTGCGTGTTTCCGATGATTCCAATTACGGTTTCTTTCTTCACAAAACGTGCTGAAAAGAAAACCAAAGGATTGGTTGATTCAATTGCATATGGTTTAGGTATTATGTCTACCTTTACTATCTTAGGAGTGATATTAGCTGCAGTCTTAGGTCCAACAGGTGTTGGAGACTTTGCTACAAATCCTTGGGTAAATATCTTTATTGCTGGTATCTTCTTTATCTTTGCCTTTAATCTTTTTGGTGCATTTGAGATTCAAATACCAACCAAAATTCTCAATAAATTGAATATGGCATCCCGTAAAAATGGAATATTTTCCGTTATTTTGATGGGATTGACATTTTCTTTGACTTCATTTACATGTACAGTACCATTTGTTGGAACAGCACTCATATCCGCATCAGACGGAGAGTGGTTTTATCCAATTATTGGTATGTTAGCCTTTTCAGGAACATTTGCAATTCCATTCTTTTTACTGTCGTTATTCCCTCGTTCATTGAGTTCATTGCCAAAAGCCGGTGGATGGATGAACAATCTTAAAGTGGTAATGGGGTTTTTGGAAATTGCTGCTGCATTAAAATTCGTTTCGAATGTTGATTTGGTATGGGGATGGGGAATTCTTTCTCGTGAGTTGTTCCTTTCTGTTTGGATAGGATGTTGTATTTTGAGTGCAATTTATTTGTTAGGATTCTTTAGAATGCCTCTCGATACACCATTGGAAAAAGTAGGTGCCTTACGTGCAGTTTTTGTGATTGTCTTTATGACATGTACATTCTATTTCCTTTCCGGTTTATTTGGTAAACCTTTGGGTGAATTAGACGCATTTTTACCACCTGATAATTACCGTGAGTTGATGAATGGAGCGTCTACCAATATGGCGGTCAATAGCAAGGAAGTTGTTACGCACAAAAAAGTAGAAGCAAAAGATTATGTTGCACATGATAACTGGCACTCTGATTACAAAGCAGCATTGGCAGAATCCAAAAAAACTGGCAAACCAATATTCATTGACTTCACAGGATTTACCTGTACGAACTGTCGATGGATGGAAAAAAATATGTTCATCAAACAATCTGTTAGACAACGACTTGATCAATTTGTGAAAGTGCAACTCTACACAGATAGACCTCAAGAACCGTACGTATCGAATAAAAAGATGCAATTGGATAGATTCAAAGATGTAGCACTTCCGTTATATGTGATTGTAACTCCTGATGACAAAACAATTGCTACTATCTCATATACTAGAAGTGAAGAAGAATTTGTTGGATTTTTGAACAAAGGCATTACGCCGAAAGTACCTCCAAAAGATCAAGCAAGAAAATAGGTTGACAAATACAACCATCGATGAATTTTTAAATTTGTCGATGGTTTTTTTATAAGGTTGAACACTCATTTATTCTATAGAGGAAACGTATGTACATACATTCGAATTTAGATGCTGTTGGTTTTAATCCAAATACCGTTCTATCTATTGGAACCTTTGATGGGGTTCATAGAGGACATGCGGTCATATTAAATAGACTTAATGAGATTGCAAGTTCATTAGAATATGCAAGAAGTCTTATCATTACATTTGATCCACACCCACAAATTGTCCTTAAAAATCCTGATAAACCAGAAATTCAACTTCTTACGACAATCTACGAACGATTAAATCTGTTCTATAAAATGAAGATTTCTGACACAGCAGTTGTAAATTTTACAAAGGAATTTTCTAATACTAATCCAGAAGAATTTGTTAAATACCTCTATGAAAAAGTAGGTATTCATACATTGTTGATTGGACACGATCACGCTTTTGGTAAAGATAGAGCGGGTAATGAGGAATTACTTACCAAGTTATCCGAAGAATATAAATTTGCAATAGAAAAAATTCCAGCCTTTGATATGGAAGGCGAAAAAATAAGTTCTACAAAAATTAGAACAGCGTTGTTATCAGGTGATTTGAATACGGCACTTTCAATGCTTGGTTATGAATATTCTTTATTGGGTAATGTTGTTTCTGGTGACGGTAGAGGTAGAACGTTAGGAATCCCTACAGCAAATGTTGTTCCATTAGACGAAAACAAATTGTTACCTAAAAACGGGGTATATTTTGTATCATCTGAAATAAATGGCACTCGGTATTATGGAATGGCGAATATTGGAGTGAGACCTACATTTGTTGAGACAGACAAGCCAATTTTAGAAGTTCATTTCTTTGATTTCAATCATTACATTTACGATTACAAAATTTCCGTTACTTTTCATAACTTTCTTCGTGAAGAGCAAAAATTTCCAACCTTGGATTTATTCCTCTCGCAACTTTCTGAAGATAGAAATATATGTTATGAATTATTAGATAAACGTCTTTCTCACGCATCGTAATTTACAGTATCGTTAGGTAGTTCTGTCGTAATAATGGAAATAGTGATTTTTCTTCTCTGTAGTTTTATTTGTGGTTCAATTCCTTTTGGACTTATTATTTCCAAATTGTTTTATTCAACAGATATTCGCGAGCATGGAAGTAAAAACATTGGCTCTACAAATGTTTACAGAATTTTGGGATGGAAAGCTGGTCTATCAGTTCAACTGTTAGATATCGTCAAAGGGTTTTTACCGGTATTTTTACTTTCATTCTTCACAACAGAACCTTTGTTGCTTGAGTCTACCGTTGGTACACGTCTTGCAATTGGCGTTATGGCAGTGTTGGGTCATATCTTCTCTCCATTTGTGAAGTTTAAAGGTGGTAAGGGTATTAACACAATTCTTGGTATGCTCTTGGGAGTTTCACCAATTGATATTTCGCTTGCTTTTTTAGGCTTTGTTCTTGTGTTTCTTTCCACTGGGATAATTTCCGTTTCTTCAATGTCAGCTGCTGTTCTTTTACCAATTATGGTAACTACTCGTTATTGGCTGTACCCTTGGGAACAACGAGAATTTATCATTCTTCTCACTACTTGTTGTATATTGTCAATAGTGGTGTTCATCACACATCGATCAAACATCGAGAGATTGCGAAATGGAACGGAAAGTAGTTTCGAAAAATTTAATCTGTTAAAGAAGGTGTTCAAATAAAAAAGCCCATCAATTGATGGGCTTTTTATTTCTTAATGAAGATTTAGCTTATGCGTTTTCTTCGTCAGCAGCAGCTGCTGCAGCTGCGATTTCTTCAGGAGTTAGATCTTCCAATTTAGGAGCAATAACGCCAAACCCAACAGCTTCAGCTGCAGCTTCCAATTCAGATTTGTCAATAGCAGGAACATCTGCTGTTGAATATTTCTCTGCATTAGGAACTGGGTGTTGTGCATTGTATTTGTCCAATTCTTCTTGATCTCTTCCACGAAGATATTCAACTGGAGAAAGAACGATTTTCTTTGCTTCACGGTCAAATTCAACAACTTTCAATGGCAATGACTCACCAACTTGGAAGAAATCAGCAATAACGCGTACTGGAGCAAATGATAATTGAGAGACTGGAACAAAACCGTCTACTCCGTCAGGCAATTCAACGATAACACCTTTTTCGATGATACGCTCAATACGACCTTCAGTTTCAGCACCAACTTTGTATTTCTCTGCAAAGACTTCCCATGGGTTGTCAATAATTTGTTTGTGACCCAAAGCGATTCTTCTGTTATCTGCATCGATATTCAATACGATAACATCAAGTTCTTCACCTTTTTTCACAAATTCGCCCGGATGACGGATTTTCTTTGTCCACGATAAGTCGCTGATGTGAACTAATCCATCAACACCTGGTTCTAATTCAACGAACACACCAAAATTAGTAAGATTGCGAACGATACCTTTGTGAACTGAATCAACAGGGAATTTTGCTAATAAATCTTGCCAAGGATCTGGTTCCAATTGTTTCATTCCTAAAGCAAGTTTTTTCGTATCTTTGTCGATATTCAAAACTTTTGCTTCGATTGATTGACCCATAGAAACCATTTGAGATGGGTGTTTGATATGTTGAGTCCAAGACATTTCAGAAATGTGGATAAGACCTTCGATACCTTTTTCGATTTCGATAAAAGCACCGTAATCAGTAAGGCTAACAACCTTACCGCGAACAGTAGTACCGTTTTCGTATTTCTCACCAATAGTATCCCAAGGATGAGAAGTAAGTTGTTTCATACCCAAAGAGATACGACGTTTGTCAGTATCGAAATCAAGTACTACAATTTTCACAACTTGATCAAGTTCAACCACTTCCGATGGATGTGTAACACGACCCCATGAAAGATCAGTAATGTGAACCAAACCGTCAACACCACCAAGATCAACGAATACACCGAAATCAGAAATTGCCTTAACAGTTCCTTCAAGGATAAGACCTTTTTCCAATTTCTCAAGAATAACACCACGTTGTTCAGACAATTGCTCTTCAAGAAGCACTTTGTGCGATACAACAACATTTTCGTTCGGGTGATTTACTTTCACAACACGAACATCTATAACTCTATTAACCCAAAAATCGAAATCACGAACTGGACGAACATCAATTTGAGAACCTGGTAAGAACGCCTCAATACCAAGTAAATCAACAACCATTCCACCCTTGATTCTACGAAGAATTTTCACTGGGATAACTTTTTGTTCGGAGTGAAGTTTTAGGATATCTTCCCAAGTTTTCATGAAGTCTGCTCTTCGGCGAGAAAGAACTAATTTGCCAGACGCATCTTCAATCGTTTCAACGAATACATCCACCATATCACCTATGACCAATGTATCCGCAGTAATAAATTCTGCACGAGGTATCACCCCTAATGATTTGAATCCTATATCAACGAAAATTTCTTCTTTCGTCATTAGGACTACCCTACCATTTACCAATTCATCTTGTTTGATGTTAGTAATGGTTTTTTCGTACATAGATAAAAATGTAGAATCATCGATAATGTCATTAAAATCTTCTTCAAATGCTGAAGTGATTGCTGTACGACGCTCTGATTCTGTCAAATGACGAGAACGAGTGCCTTCTACTGCTGTTTCAAAATCAACAGTAATGACATTTTCGGAAAGAGTATCAGTTGTTTCAACAGACATTCTGTATTGCTCCAATTTCTCTCTAATCAATGTGTTTTTTCTCGTCGCTGAAAAAAGTCTTGATTACAAAGAACAAATAATAGTGTTACAAAAATTTGCGACGATTTTGGAAAAGACTACAAATATACAGTTTTTTCCTAAAAAATCCAAATTGTGTACTGTATTATATAGATTTTAATTTGTTCGAAGTCAAAATGTTAAATAATTTGAAATTCAATTACTAAACAAGTATATTTAATTCTGAAAACATTCAAGAGTTCAATGAGGAATATAACAAATTCAATATCAACTAATACGATGAAACACAAAAGGCTTTGGATGTACTCCAAAGCCTTTATACATAACTTAATCAAGAATCATTCCCTAATTATTCGTAATCTTCCTGATTATATTACCTTTCAAGTCCATTTCGTACACATTACCTTGATTGTTATTATATGGATGCATACTTGCGATTATTGTGTTGTATGGAGTAAAAGCAACTGGATTTCCAGGCTGTAAGTACATACAATGTTGAAATCTTGTATTGATTTTTGTAAAATCTTTAAATTCTCCAGTAGATGCTAACCAATTTTCTACTTCTACTATCCATAATTCAAAATGTCTAAAGCCTTGTGTAGTGTCAACCCCATCTTGAAAAGTAGAAGCTACTTGAATAAGTAAGTACTTGTTATCAAATGATATTATAGGTAACATAGAAGTTCTATATTCTAAGGTGTCAAACAAATATAGCTCTTTGTTGTTGAGGAGGTATTTTTTTTGAGTATTCGTAAAATTTGTATGCGCCCAAAACCGAATACTTAAATCATTGCTAATAGCATGGTAAGATTCAAGCACTAATTCCTCTAACTTATCTTGTTGTAAATAGTATTTATAATTTCTACTATTATTATATTGAATAAAAAATACATCATTACCTGGTTTAGATTCGGGAAGCCATTTAACTCTCATTCCTTCATTATTCAAATAAATTGCACCACCTTTTCCAAATGCACTCGGAGTAATAAGTTTCAATTCTTTTGTTTGGAGGTTATAGGTAAATAGATTATCCCTACCTATAAACTCTTTTTTATCACCGATTGTATCAACTAAGGTAAAAGTTGTAAAAACTACAATATCACTATTGTATGGGTTAAACTCATAAAAATGTTTTAGACCAATATATCTAAATTGAGTGAAAACAGTACTATCGAATTCTATAATTCTATTATTTCCTCCTAACAAAATGTATTCACCAGTGAGATTATTGAGTATCCATCGATTAATTAACAATCCTGAACCTTGTGTTGCTTTTTCAATAGAAGAATATTTTCCATCATACGAAACTGAAATAATCTTATCACATCGTTGTGTAAAATTGATATCAGGATATAAAGGACAATTTGGATATTTATGCGTCGTATCCTCTTCAATAGGTACTTTTGGTTCAACCAATGTATCGTTACAAGAAACTAAAACTAATAGTATGATAGAAAGAAATAATAATTGCTTTTTCATTTTTTTCTCCTTTCTTATCGCATTACTGCACATTTGGTTTGTAAAACTTCCCCAGTAAGATTATGAAGAAGGGTAATTATATAATGTCCATTAGCGAAGTCTGATAAGTCCAAAGTTTCAATACCTGTCGTTCCTTCTTGATACTCACTTTGTTTCTTAAGTATTACTCTTCCTTGTACATCTGTTACTTGAATTTCTATTTGACCTGATGATGTGAAAATATAAGAAAGTGTACTTTTAGTAGTTATTATAGAGGGTTGTATTGAGACGTCTGTTGCATTATGATGTGGCTCTTCAACACTTGTGGGTGTTACTAATGCTCCATAAATAGAAAAATTCACTCCAATTTTTTCATTTGGTGGATAGATGCCAACCAACGAATCACCCTTCCATACCTGATATTGAAACGTTGAAGCGGATATCAAGCTATTATTTGAATGTATAATTCCTTTTACTTTGCCATTACCTCCGTCTCCTGAATTAATAACTGTATAGTTATTTTTATAATGAGATTGATGATAGGCAGAATCTATATACCTATATGGCAAACTATCCCAACCAGAATGGGAAAGTCCTGCACCACCTCTTCCCCAAACGTAGACATTATTTCCATTACCACGTTTCCATTGGCTCAATACTAATACATCGTATCTTGTCCATGTGCGTAACCGAACCGTATAAAAACCAGGTAAGGGGACAGTATTTACTCCCTCGACATTAGCTATATGTAGAGAAATTGGCTCAGACCATGCACTTTTTGAAAAATTAATTGTATCTTTAAATTGTCTATGATAGACAGCATATCCATCATTGGCGTAACGAGAAAATATTTGTCCTGCTTTAGCTACTCCCCATCCAGACAATGTATCATACCCTACTTTCGCTGGAGAGGCACTAACATCAAAAGTATTTGCTTTGATGATACCTTCATAGTCCTCTGGATGTAATAATTCTGGACGTGTTTTTTGTTTTTCATATGATTGTAACAAAGAAACTAAACCTACAATATGTGGTGCGGCAAAAGATGTTCCTTCTACCCATGTATATGTTGTATCTATGTGTTGTTCACCGACAGTAGTCGTAGTATAAACATTATATACTGGATTTGTGCTGCTATCTGGATGTGGTTCTCGCTTACCTCCATATGCAAGTATATCCACATATTCATTATGGTTTGAATACCAAATTTTTGTATTATCATAATTTGCAGAACCTACATTTATAACCGTTTGATGATCATTACAAGAAACTTGGTCATACGCATTTGAACTCTGATTTCCTGCGGCAGTTACTACCACAGCACCATTATTATAAGCAGAGAAAATAGCATGACGAATTGGTTCACTGATCGCACTTTTAAATAGTCCCTCTCCAAGACTTAAATTAAAAACATCAATAGCATAGCCGTATTGTAATAAAGGGTTTGGATTACTATTAGCTCCATCTAATAATGCTCGTATAAGATATTCACTGTTTAGTGATTTATATGGTGAAGGTGTTGGGTTAGCACTTGCAATTCCAAAAAAGTAGAGTGGACTACCGATAGATTCAGGATACCAGCCTCCATTAATTCCTGCTACACCTCTATTGTTATCACCACAATTATAATTTGTTAAAGCACCTATGATTCCCGCTATTTTTGTTCCATGATTTAATCTAAAAGGACTTAATGGTTCAGTACTATCTCTTCGAACATTAGTAGTATTTGTAGCAAAATTATAGCCATATACTATTTTAAATCCTGCTCCAATGCCACCCCCTAAATCACAATGCATATAATCAACACCAGCATCACAGATTGCAATTTTTACATCAGGATGACCTGTAGTTGTATCCCATGCTCTTTGAATATCAAAAGTAGAATTATTTAACGACTTCTGTATATCAAATGATTCATCATTTGGTGTAGCTCGAAATTCACTAATCATATTCGGTGCGGCAATTTCAATATGTTCTTGAAAAAATGCTGTAAGAGCAATTGACATAAACACTGCAACACTGTCGTTGTTAAACTTTAGTTTCATCCACAAATAGGATGAATTTCCTATTGTATCGCCACGACGTGTGATGGAAATTGTATCTCGACATGGACTTGCTACGGAAATTCTGTGTAAAGTGGTTGCTCCATTATTTTTCATAAAATTTGCTAAAGGTGCATCTGTTATTAAAGAATCAACAGGAAAGGATTGTGAATATAAATAAGAGGCTAACTCTGCTTGTAAGTTAGACATCGGTTGTTCAGACTTTTTTCTGAATTTGATATTATCTTGCCTGAAATTATAATAATCAACACATAATTTTTCAAGGATAATTGCATCTGGTTTGAAGCGAATAATTATCTCATCTTTCACGAAGGTACTGTCATGAGGCCACGGAAACGGAATCGAATCAATATACACATTCCAAGGTGGTGGAACTGGGTACTTCTTCGTTTGGGCAGTAACAGAAAGAGTGAAAACATTAAAGAATAGAACAACGAAAAATTGAATGAATAAATTCAATTTTTTCATGGTGAAAATTGACATAAAATACTACTAAATAAAAGGGAAAATTTAGATATTCGTGAAAACATAATCAAATTACATCACTTTTCCTAATATTTATAGATTTCAATGTAAGTTGTAACTGAAAATCAGTTTATTTTTAGTAAATTACACTTCCATTTGTGAAAGAGAACTATGATGTTGAGATTTCTTTATACTATTTTGATTTTCTTTTTAGCGTTTCCAACGTTCAATTTCGCACAGTATAAGGCGAATATTGACGAAACGATGCGTTCGATTTTGGAAGTTCGCCATTCGTATATCAAAAAAGGAGTTGTAGTTGGTGCTATTGTGAAAGGAAATTCTATAGAGTACTTTTCAATAGGCGACACTACGAATTTGGAAACGCTCAAACAACAGTTTTTTGAAATCGGGTCAATTTCAAAAGTTTTTACCTCACTTCTTTTGCAAACTGCTGTAACGAATAAGGAAGTTTCGTTGCAAGATGAAGCAATTAAGTACTTTCCAGCTGGTAAAAAGGCTCCTACTTTTTCAAATCAAAATTTCACGTTACTTCATTTATCCAATCATACTTCGGGTTTAGTACGAATGCCAGGGAATTTTGCTCCCAAAAATCCAATGAATCCCTATGCAGATTATACTGTAGAGCAAATGTATCAATATCTCGATACAACTGCGTTACTCTATAAACCTGGACTAAAAAGCCAATACTCTAATTTGGGTGTTGCATTGTTAGGAAATATTTTAGAAAATAAATTAAAAGCATCAATAGAAAAGTTATGGACAGAACGGATTTTTAAACCATTCGGAATGAAAGAAACCTTTGTTACAGTTCCTCAAAAATTAGTTGGTCGTCGAAGCAAGGGATACGCATTTAGTCAAGAAATGCAATTTTGGGATTTACCGTCATTTGCAGGTGCTGGAGGAATTAAATCAACAATTGTTGACATGGCAACCTTTGTGCAAAATAGTCTTACATCGAATAACCCTTTCATTCGAAATTTGATAGCTTCAACTTCTGTAACAACTTTTGAAGAATCTGAAACAATGGATCTTGGGTTGGGATGGTACAAACGAAAGCGTTTTCCAAAAACAGTCTTAATGCATTCAGGTCAAACAGGTGGATTTTCTTCATTTATAGGATTAGACACCCTAAATTCTGTAGGAATTGTCCTTTTGACAAATAATACGGGAATAGTTTTTACTGATTTAGGGCAGTATTTTTTGGATACCACCAAAATTGTTCAAGAACTTCGTCCGTTTATTACTGTTGCAGATTCTGTTTTATCGAAATATGTAGGTGTCTACAAATTAGATGAATCAATGAATTTGAGGGTTACAAAAGAAGAAAGTGGATTATTCCTTCAAGCTACTGGTCAAGAAAAATTTCAATTGTATGCCCATAACCAATGGAAATTCTTTTTGAAAGTAACACAAGCAGATGTAGAGTTTTTAGAAAATAAAAAAGGCATTGTCGATAGATTGAAACTCATACAAGGTGGAGAATATGTCTGCAAAAAAATAGAATAAAATGTACGAATACTTAGCAATTTAACAACTTACTTACTAGATACACTATGAAAAAATTCATGTTTTTGATTGTCTTCCTTTTGAGTACTTCGGCATTAATGAGCCAAGTTACCATCAAAGGAACTGTTCTTGGTGCAGATTCAAAACCGATTCAAAATGGTATTGTGGCCTTCACAAAGGGTGAAAATGCAACGTATAATGAATCCAAACCCATTACAAATGGGAAATTTGAGATGGTCTATGATGGAAAAGGTAACACTATTTACTTGCTAACTGGTGCTCCATTTCACTCACCGTATACCTTTGTTCTTCCAGCAAATGAAGAGAAAGTCATTGAAGTAGAAATAAAACTTCAAGCTTTGGAATTACCTGCTGATGGAGTTCGATTTATCAGTGAAGCAGGGGAATTTGACTTTAATAAGTCGTTACCGATGCTAAAAAAAGCTGATGGGACGTATAGCTATGAAGTGGAATCTTCTGCAAAATCGCTCAAATACCAAGTGATGTATAGCTTCGATTATGAAGGTCAGCCTTCTATGCGTACTTCCCATGGAACCATGGGAGAGCTAATTGAAGATAAAGCTGGTGATTTTTACAGTTCCATACCGGTAATTAATGGAAAAGCAACGATTATTTTTGATCCATCAAAACTAATGAAACCTGCTGGAGAATACTACGCTCGTGTCATTAGCGAACCAATGAGAACAAAAATTGAACTCAAACAAGCATTCTCCAAAATTGAACGTGAATATTACGGCAGAATGTTGGGGTATATGGAGAAAAACAAATCACAAGAAGGATTTACTTTTGATGTAAGTAAATGGAATAATTTGCTGTTTTCATACAGAGCAAAAAACCAAGACCCATCAATGCAATTGCTTTTTGATGCATATTACATACTTTCAAAAAGTTTTTATGAAAGTGATCCAAAAGAAAAAGATAATTATGATACAAAAGTAGCTGAAAATTTTTTCAAAAAAGTTCCATATTCTAATAAGGTTTGGAGTCTTAATAATGAGTTATTGACAACAGTTTTAGAAGTAGTCTATGGAAAAGATGTAGAAAAGAAATTTCAAGAAATTGTTAGATTCTGTAATGAAGATGTAGATATAGAAAGAAAAGCAAGATTATACTCTTCTTTGATGTATGAAACTAGGGTTGTTTCGCCCAAAATTCATCGTGATGTCTATGAAAAAGCAATGAGCGATTTGAAAGGGTATCAATATATCAAACAAATTCAATTTCAGCATAACCCTGACAAGCGAATAGAAATTGGAAAACCAGTACCTGATTTTGAAATTACATCACTTGAAAATGCAAATCAAACCATTTCTAATAAAACACTAAAAGGACAATATTATCTAATTGATTTTTGGGCTACTTGGTGTGGACCGTGTATGGCGGAAATGGGCAATTTGCATCAAGCATACGAAAAATTCAAAGGCAAAAAAGGATTTACTATCCTCAGCTTATCATACGATGCAAGTCCAGATAAAGTAGTTGAACATCGCAAAAAAGGGAAATACCCTATGCCATGGAATCACGGATTTGTGCAAGATGGTTTCGAAAGTAAATTGGGGCAAACTTTCGAAGTTGCTGGAATCCCTTCAGTTGTTTTAGTTGATGACAAAGGGACTATCATAGCAACCAGTAGTGAATTACGAGGTGGTTCTTTGGAAAACACTTTGAAAAAATTCTTAGAGTAAAATGAAAAAAAGCAAAATAGGGACAGTTGTTTGGACTGATTTAACCGTGCCTGATGCGGTTGAAATTCGCGATTTTTATTCGCAAGTTTTGGGTTGGAAAACAACGGAACATGACGGAGACTTCAACGTACATCCACCACATTCAGATGATGTGATTACGGGCATTTGCTACAAACGTGGTTCGAATGCAAATATTCCTTCTCAATGGCTGAATTACATTGCTGTCGAATCTGTATCGGAGACTGCAAACAAATGTATAGATGCTGGCGGAACGGTTGTTGACGGTCCAAGACAGATGGGTGGGTCAATGTTTGCCGTTTTGCAAGACCCAGCAGGTGCAGTTTTTGCTCTTTATGAAGTGAAGGTCGATGATTCTGAATGAAATAGCATCAATATTGAAATCGTATGCCGACCCCATCAAAGCTGATGGAATGGCTCGGTATATGAAAAACAAATTTCCCTTTTTTGGTATTCCAACACCAATTCGGGAAGACATAACAAAACAAGTTATCGCTACCTTGCAAACGCAAAGTGGCGATTCTATTTTGGAGCTTGTTCACGAACTTTGGCAGCAAGAGGAACGAGAATTTCAATATGTCGGTTTGACAATACTCAAAAAATACAAACGAAAGTTTTCCACTGATTTTCTCCAGCATTGTGAAACATTTCTCACCCAAAAGTCATGGTGGGATACAGTCGATATTCTTGCTTCCAATAGTATTGGTTCTTATGTGTTGAAAAATAGAGAAGCATCACAATCTATACTCCATCATTGGGCGAATCACCAAAATATGTGGTTAAACAGAGCTTCAATCTTGCATCAATTGACCTACAGGGAACATACCGATACGGAATTTTTGTATTTTGTGATTCAAAAACATAAAGATTCAAATGAATTTTTTCATCAAAAGGCAATCGGATGGGCACTACGTGAACGTGCGAAACGCCACCCTCAAGAAGTGCAAGAATTTATCGAACGTGTAAAACTAAAACCATTGAGTGTTCGTGAAGCCTTAAAACATGTCTCAAAAATTTCTACTTAGTCTATGAATATTCGTTTCCTTTCACTTTGTGTTGTGTTCCTTTGTTGTTTGACTTCCTTGTCATATGCACAACCAAAATTGCCAGACGATCTAATGAAAATACGCAATGTGGCACTTGTTCAAACTGTCTACATCAATGAAACAATGGCAGAGCTGATTGAAATGCTCAAAGTGTCAACCCCAGAACAATTGAAAACTCGTATACCATTTATACAAGCACAAATTGATTCATTGCAGGTTGTTCAAGAAAAGGTAAATATACTTTTTGAAATGCATCCTAAAATTCAACCATCACCAGAGGGTGATACGTTGTTGTATTTTTCGATGGTTCGAACGAATTCACTTTCCGATGAATTTTTTACACTTGCCCAAAATCTGCATAAGCAATACAAAGATTCCGTGGAAATCAACAAACAATTTACGGCAATGTTCGAGCATTTTTCTCAAACAAGTACTGTACGCGAACAACTTATAAAAACGCTACTTTCAGCCAAAGTAAATCTCGATTCATTGACAGAAGGTCAACTAAAACTCCGTGAATTTAATCTGGAAAATGCCAAACTTCTTCGTTCCTATGTGACCAGATTACAAAAAGCAAAATCTGCTTCGGTTGCTACGAATGTGCTCAAAGAATACAAACAATTTCTCAAAAAAAATTCTGAAAAAGTAGAAAAATTGTTCAAACAATTTGATTTCAAATCAACAGTGACCCCTCAAGAAGCTTCCATGACAGGCTTATCAGAATTTATGGGAGCCGTAAAAGAATTTGAAGAAGCACTTCGCGAATCAAAAGAAAAATTCGGCAAAGACCCCCTATTCTCAAAAACATATTCGTCGATAAGAAGTAAGTAGTTAGGAGTAATATTACAGATTTCTATCCTTCATTCATGTTACTTTTTGGTAATGGGGTGAAGGATTTGTATTTTTGTAGATATTCCTCCATTTTCCAACCTGTTCGAGAAACGCTATGTATACTTTAGACGACAATGATTTTCACCCCGAAAGTTTAATGATGACCTACGGATATAATCCGGAATGGTCTGAAGGTGCCGTGAAATGCCCAATTTTTCAAACATCAACCTTTGTGTTTAAAAATGCGGAAGAAGGTAAGGCTTCTTTTGATTATATGTCAGGTCGTAAAGTATTGGGACCGAACGAATCTGCCCCACTTTCGTATAGTCGCTTCAATAATCCGGATTTGGAAATTATCGAACAACGTCTCAAATTATGGGACAAAGCAGAATCGTGTGCTTTGTTTGAAAGTGGAATGTCTGCAATTGCAACCCTACTTTTGGAATATTTGCAACCAGGTGATCTGATTGTCTACTCAAGCCCACTCTACGGTGGAACTGACGTCTTTATCAAAAAGTTTCTTTCTAAATTCAACATCAATGTTGTTGCATTTAACAACACTCATTCAGCGGAAGAAATTGTAAAAATTGCTCGTGAGTGTAATCTTGGAAGACCAGCATTTATCTATGTTGAAACTCCGGCAAACCCAACATGCTCAATTATTGATATTCAAGAAGCCAAAAAAGCAGCTGATATGCTATCAACTCCTGATTTTCAAGTTGTAGTGGCTGTTGACAATACCTATATGGGACCATTGTGGTCTCATCCTTTAGACCATGGAGCTGATTTTGTGATTTACTCTGCTACCAAATACATTGGTGGACATTCAGATGTCATTGCCGGTGCAGTTTTGGGTAACGATGATAAAATGGCTCGAGTGAAAAAACTACGCTCTGCTATGGGAACAATGGCAGGTCCAAAAACTGGTTGGTTGCTGATGAGAAGTTTGGAAACATTGAAAATCAGAATGGAAGCTCAAGCTCGAAATTCTTTACAAATTGTAAAGTTTTTACAAAGCCATCCTAAGGTCGAAAAAATTTATTATTTGGGATTGATTGACGAAAAACACCCACAATACGAAGTATACAAACGTCAATACAAATGTGCTGGTGCTATGGTATCTTTTGACATCAAAGGTGGAGAGGCTGAAAGTTATCAATTCCTAAATTCCTTGAAACTTATCAAATTGGCAGTTTCACTTGGTGGAACCGAATCTTTGGCACAACACCCAGCTTCTATGACGCACTCAGGAGTTGCACTTGAAGAACGTGAAGCAATGTCCATTACCAGCAAAATGATACGACTTTCAGTTGGAATCGAACATTACGAAGATCTCATTTGGGATATTAATCAAGCATTAGCAACGGTTTAATTCCATTCAATTATTTTATGACAGTGTCGTATTTGCATTCGTAAATGTGACACTTTTTTTTTTACCACCAATTCTGCATCTGATGATTGATCAACCAAAAAATAACTACGGAACTTTGCATATTGTTTCTATGCATATTGGTAATAAAGACGATATTAGTATGCGAGCATCAAAAACACTTTCGAGTGTTGATTTGGTTGTGTGCGAAGAATTGAAGGTTGGTGCAAAGTTTTTGCGTGAGGTGAATAGTTCAAAACCCCTCATTGAACTGAACGAACATAACGAAGAAACGGAAACATTTACGGTAATCGACAAACTCAAATCCGGTAAAAATGTTGCACTTATCTCTGACCAAGGAACCCCGTTACTTGCTGACCCAGGTTCATTGTTGGTTCGTTATTGCATCGAAAATGATATCACTATTTCAGCAATTCCCGGTCCAACGAGTGTGATGAGTGCTTTAGTTGTGAGTGGATTTTCATTGCATCAGTTTTTGTTTGCAGGTTTTGTTTCTCGTGAACCAAATATCCGCAAAAAAGAATTGGAAGAGTTATTGCAAGAACCACGTACAGTAGTGCTTTTGGAAACTCCCTATCGATTAGTGCAAGTTTTGGAAGCTGGTGCTAAAATAGCTCCCAATCGTCGTGCTTTTGTTGGTATGAATCTCACGCTTCCTTATGAAACTTATCACCGCGGAACCTTTGCCGAATTGCACAAAAAGTTCTCAGAAGAAAAAGTAAAAGCCAATTTTGTCTTAGTGTTCGAAGGCTCAACTACCATCGAACCTATCAAACGTTTTGATAGAAAAACAGCCTATGCTGAGTCTTCAAGAGGCAATGACAGACGACCATTCAAAAAATTTGACTCAGATCGACCGTTTAAAAAGAAGGAATTTTCAAAATCCCCAAGAACTTCCAAATTTGGTGACAGAAAACTACGTCCACCATTTGAAAAATAGTCTCTATGCGAACAATTGTTGTCGATAGCGAGATTATTTTACCGGAGTATATTCAAACTAACTCACAACTGAATATTCTCCGTGCTCACCATTCTGAAATCACTCAAGAATTATTGCGTTCCACCATTGCGTATGGTCTGCTCATCCGTTCAGTAACGAAGGTTGATTATCGGTTGTTAGAAGGTACGTACGTTCATTTTGTCGGTACTGCCACATCTGGTGATGACCATATTGACGAATCGTATTGTATGACAAACCGCATAACGGTTAGAACTGCAAAGGGTTCAAATGCCATTGCTGTATGCGAATATGTTTTGAACTGTTTAGAATTTGCAGGTCGAACATCAGGCATTTTGGGAATTGTTGGATATGGAGAAATTGGTTCTCGATTAGCTCGATATGCCACTGATTTGGGATTCGAAGTAGTCGTCAATGACCCCTTCAAACGCAAAAATATCCTTAACAATACAAGCTACCACTATGCAGAATTTGATGAATTGATTCGCAATTCTGACATCATTTCTTTGCATGTTCCATTGCATAGTAATCTTCATCCAACAAGAAATTTACTCAACCATCAGCATTGCTCAGCAATTAAAAACGGAACAACGATTATTCATGCTTGTCGAGGTGGTGTTGTGAATGAAGAAGCATTTTTCCTACCAAACACCAGTGACCAATTCGAATGGTATGTCGACGTTTGGGAAAATGAACCAACCATCAAAGCAACTTCAGTTTTAGCAACGCAACTCGCTACTCCGCACATTGCAGGGTACACAATGACCGCCAAAGAGACTGCTGGAGCAATGGTTTCGTCTGCATTGATGAAACATTTTTTCGATGAAATACATCCTGTTTCACTGCCAAATACCACATCCATCGAAAGACAAACACTCCAATCACAACGTCAACAACAATTGCGTGATTGCTCCCACCAATTACAAACTACTGCCAAAACAAAACCACAAAACTTGGCAAAAGAATTCGGCCACATCCGATCTTCATTTCGCTTATTGCCTGAGTTTTTGGAAGAACCGAGTTAATTGAAATGTCGGGGTGGAATCCAGGATATTTGTAGGGGCAGACCTATGTGTCTGACAAATGGATAAAATAAACCCCTCAGTCCTTCGGACAGCTCCCCTTGAAGGGGAGCAGTTTAGAAAAACTCCCCTCCTAAATTAGGAGGGGTGCCTGAAAGGCGGGGTGGTATTTTATTGAATAGAGAACCCCTCAGTCCATCGGACAGCACCCTTGAAGGGGAGCAATGCCGTTTCTTTTTGGTTCTTTTTTTCTATAAATATGTGACCAATACTTGGTCAGGAAGATATAACTACAATCTTTGAGACGCAAAGCATTGCGTCTCTACTATTAGTTTGTGGAATATATCATTTTAGCAATAGAATGGGAGAAAATACGTACTTCTTTACTATTCTTCCTTGTACCAAGGTCATATAATTATGTCAGATCATTCGATGAAATTTTCGCATGAACAAATGCAAGATATTTTGCGTTTGGCTATGAATAAATTGCCATTGAAAGAAGGTGGTCAATATACCTATGAAGAAATTGTCATGACTGCTGCTGAATTGGGGATTTCTATCGAACAAATTGAATTGGCATTAGAAGAGTATGCTGCCGTTTCTGAATATGATGAAGCAAAAGAACAATATTTAGAAGAAAAGAAGGATAGTTTTCGTGGATTTGCTCGAACTTACGGTATAGTCAATGCTTTGTTGTTCATTCTTGATGTAGCAATTATCAATGGATTCACTGGTTGGGATTGGTCATATTATGTGATGTTTGGAATGGGATTTCCCTTAGCGTTCAAGTATATGGAAGCATTCTTTCCTAAAAAGAAAGACATTGAAAATGGTGCAAGAAAGTTAGTAGAAAAATGGAAAAAAGATCGTGTAAAACGAGAAGAAGAATTACGAAGACGACAATTGCGAAAAGAAGGAAAAGATTCTGTTTTTTCTGTGAATAAAATCGGAAAAGGCTATCAAATTCGCATAGGAAATAATATAATTGACATCTAAATGCTACGAAGAAAAAAAACACCTACACCTACACCAAAAGCCACACCAGTTACACCTCCATCGGTCAAATCTTTTGACATAATTTTTGAAGATGATGCAATTGTTGTTGTCAATAAACCTGCAAATCTGTTAACCTTACCAGATAGATTCTCACCGCATTTGCCAAATTTACGAACAATGTTAGTGGACAAATATGGTGAAATTTTTGTCATCCATCGGTTAGACAAAGAAACCAGTGGCGTGATGGTGTTTGCAAAAGATGCTGAATCTCATAGAAATTTAAATCAACAATTTGAAGACCATACAGTAGATAAGTTATACTATGGAATTGTTGGTGGGATATTCAATCATGATGTTATAGATATTGATATTCCCATGGCTCAAAACCCAAAAAAATTGGGACTGATGATGCCTACTGCACGTGGAAAAGAGGCATTGACAATTGTACGATGTTTGGAGAAATTCCGTACTGCATCCTTTGTGGAATGTCGATTGAAAACAGGACGTCAACATCAAATTCGTGTGCATTTGTCTTCAATTGGTCATCCTCTTTTGGTTGACAAAGATTATAACGATGTTACAGCATTCTATGTATCTTCTGTTAAAAAGAACTATAGAGTCCAAAAAAATACTGACGAAATTCCAATTCTTACAAGAACACCACTTCACGCTTGGTCATTGAGCTTTACCCATCCAAAAACCAATGAGCAGGTAACGTTTACGTGTGAAATGCCCAAAGATATGCGAGCAACGTTGCAAGTTTTGCGGAAATATTCTCAATACACTCCATTACCAACAATGGATTTTGATTTTGAAGAGTTTCAACTGTAGTTTATGGCAATGAAGCCTATCATATACCCAGAAATTGGAATTGAAATTACAGAAATTCACGCTTCCAAAAAAAAAAAAGGGTATGTGTATTTTATCAGTACAGACGGTGAATATTTTGGTTTGTATCCCTATGATGCAGTCTTACAACATCAAATAACCAAACAAACAATTTTCACGGAAGAAGTAATCAATTCTTTTCGAAAAACTGTCGAATCTATGGTGATTCGTTCTATTGCATTGCAATTTGCAACCTACAAACCACGTACGGAAAAGCAAGTCAGAGATGCTTTGAACAAAAAGGGATTTGAACATGATAGCATTCAAGAAGCAATAGCCTTTCTGTATTCTTTTGGATATCTTAACGATGAAGAATATGCAATAAATTTTGTGAAAGCTTCACTGGAAAAAAAACCAATGAGCAAAAAAGTACTGCAATATACCTTACAAACAAAGGGTATTCCAAGTACAATAATTTCTTCGGTCATAGAACAGTATTACCCTAAAGAAAATATTACGGAATTGGCACTAAAGGTAGTAGAAAAACGTTTTCGTAAAAAGAGTGAATATACAAAAGAATTAATAGAAAAAGAACTACAATATTTGCTTCGTAAGGGGTTTTCCTATTCTGTTGTGAAAGACATTCGAGTAACTTTATTAGCAAAAATTTCTTGATAGCATGACCATTATTATTTGCATACGTTGCAATTTCTCACAAACTATAACTGTATGAACCATTTTGACTTTGATGACGATTTACCTACCGATGATCTGACAAATTCTGAGAAATTTCGTGAACAAATGCGTAATTTTCTAAGTGATTTGGCGAATCAAAATGTATCGACAGTACCAAGTTCAGAACAATTGGAACGTTTTGTGGCTGATTGTTTTGTCCAACAGAGCTTTACAGATGCTTTAAAAATTGCAAAGTATTGGGTAGGAATAGCACCGTTTAATGTTGATGCATGGCATAAACTTTCACTTGTACAATCGAGTTTGGGTAACCACAGAGACGCTTTGTTATCAATAGAAAAAGCATTGTCGTTAAGTCCAAATGATATTGATGTCTCGATAAATAAAGCAGTAATTCACGATAAATGTGGAAACATAACAATAGCAATCGATACCTTAGTTGAAGTTTTGGATAGATATCCAACGAATGAAGATGCTTTGATGACAATGGCATTGATTTTTACTCGCAATAAGCGGTTCACAGAAGCAATATCCATATTAGAAAAATTAACAACTTCTGTTTCTTATCGCAGAGATGCTCATTATGAATTGGGATATTGTTATGATAGTATTCGCGAATTCAAAAAAGCATTGTTCTCCTATCAATTTTGTTTAGATTTAGATCCATTTGATTACAATGTATGGTATAATATAGGTGTTGTCTATTTGCATAAGCAACAATATTATCGTTCCATTGAAGCGTTTGAAAATTCACTTTCCTTAGATCCATCATTGACCTCTGCATATGTAAATTTGGGGAATTCCTATTCACAATTAGGAAGATTGTGTAAAGCAGTTGAATACTATAAACAAGCAATTACTTTAGACGCTACGGACTTTTCATTGTATCACAATTTGGCATCTACGTTAGAAACTCGAGGTGATTTTTTAGAAGCAATTGATTGGTATTCTAAGGCAATTGAACAAAATCCCAAACATCACGAATCGTATTTCGGAAGAGCAACTTGTTACGACGCATTGGAACAATTTGAAAAGGCACTTTCTGATTATGAAATTTCCATTTTGCTATTCCCAAAATGTTCTGAGTATTGGTATGCAAAAGCATCTGTTCATTATAACCTCAAAAATCTTTCAAAATCGTTAGAGTCATATAAAAACGCCTTACGATACAATGCAAATGACTCTGAATGTTGGTTAGATTATGCAATTGCTTGTTATGAAACGGATGATTTTGTTTCAACCAAATTGGCGTTGCACCATGTAATTGCTATTGACCCATCGAATGTTGATGCGTATTATTTGCTCGGGAAAGTCCTCACTATTCTATCAGAATATGAAGATGCAGTACAATCGTTATTCTGTAGTTTCCAATTAGATAAAAGCAAAGAAACACTCTTTTCGAATGAATTCAAAGAGTTATTGTTTGGGATAGATGCAACACAGTTTATCATCGAACTTCGTAAACTTGACGAAGAATTAGTGTTGTTGCTTCAATGATAATGTTGAATTCGTAAAAATGTTTTACTTTTTTGGGGAACTAATTTTTTTAAGCATTCTCTTTTCTCAAATAACAATTTAATGCATAAATCTCTTTTCATAATTTTAGCACTATTATTCGGAACTACAAAATCATTTTCAACCAATGAAACGAATAACAACCGCTATTATCCGCTAAATGTAGGAGATAGTTGGGAATATTTTCTTGGGGATAGTGTCCAAAAATCAACGTTAAAATTCACAATAATTTCTTTGGATACTATTCAAGGTCAACCCTTTGCAAAAACTAAACAAGAGTGGCTTCAAAATGATTCTTTGACGTATACTCAAGAATATTTACAGACAGTGGATTATGGTTTTGTCATTACAGCAGTGAACAAAACAGTTCCAATGTTTCAAATTCAACATCCCTCTGACGGCTCTGTCAAATTTACCGAAAAAATAGCAAAAAAATTTTCTCTTTCACTAAGTGAAGATCAATTAGAGCATTTGCGTTCGTTTAGAGCCTCATTTACATTCGTTGATTTTGAGTCAGGTACTCATTCGATGTGGGAATTTCGCAACAAAAAGGAAGTTAGTAAATTTGCAGAGAATGTAGGAATGGTGTACTTGAAAAATGACAAAGTGCAAATGACGTTGAAATTCGCAACTGTGAAAGGCAAAATGTACAGACTGTTATAGTATGTTGATGTAATTTTGTAAGACTATTTTCCCCAATTCTCCACTTTGCTCTGGTAAAAATTCACAACCAAATAAATTGTCCTTTTCAATAGAAGAAGAAAATAATTCTCCAGTACCACATAATGAAGTCGCATAATTTTTGGAAGGCAACATTTTAGTTCGATGATGAAAATACATTTCAGAACCTTCATCTATACCAGAAAGTAACATCCCACGAATTGAAGTGATAGAACTAAAACCTTTATGCTCAAACGATTTTGGTTGGAGAAAAATAGATGATCTGATTGGAAGAAATGAAAACCCTTCAGTAGAAACAGTCGCATTTTCATCTTCAGTGCAGTAGGTTCCAAAGAGTTGCATACCAATTGAAATCCCCAAAATTGGCATTTCAAACTGCGTAATTAGACCATCAATGCCAATGAATTGTAATTGCTCAATACATGATTTGAAGCTACCAATACCATAAATGATAACTCCATCTGCCAAAAAAAATTCGCGGATATTGTGTTCTATTCGTAAAGGATTACCCAAAGATGCCATAGTTTCTTGCAATTGCAAAGAACTACTGGGAGAGACATCAAAAAGGATAATATTTTTCATTGTATGGGGGATTGTATTAGTTTATTTGACGATTCAGAACAAATTCTTGTATTGATTTCCAAGATTCATTTCGAAATACTATTGTTTTTCCTTCATCTTCTGTAATAGTAGCATTATACCCTTTATGAAGTTCGTTTTCGATTAAGATTGAAGAACAACCAAGGTTTTTTGCTAATTTGATATCAGTTCGCCTATCACCAATAACGATAGAGTTTTTAATATCAAATTTTTGGGGATTATTGAGATATTCCGTCAGCATTCCAGTATTTGGTTTTCTGGTAGGACTATTCTCTATTTTCTCAGTACTATCAACATGAATTCCATAAAATTCTATCCCTTGTGAGGAAAGTATGGAGAGCATCAAATCTTGAAATGGTTGAAAATACTCAATTGGATAATAGTCCCTTCCCAACCCATCTTGATTTGTTACCATAACAAAATAATATCTTTCCAATTTGTTAATTGATAATAATGCATCTATGACATTAGGCATAAAGTGAAAACGATCCAAGGTTTTGATTTTACAATCATGATCATTTTCAACTAAAATGGTTCCATCTCTATCCAAAAAAAGAATCGGTTTTGCTTTCATTTGATTACGTTAATGATTGTAAAACGTCAATCAAAACAGTATTGTCCACTGGAGTACCAACAGATATTCTCAAACAGTTTTCTTTGACAAATTCTGGTTCGTGACAATAATGAACCAAAATGTTTTTTTCTAAAAGTACTTCATATATTTCTGAGGAATTTTTTCTAAATGATACCAAAAGAAAATTTGCTTGAGATGGAAATACTTTTTTTACAATGGGTGAAGATTGGAAGAATGTCTCCAAGCGTTCACGTTCAGTAATCACAGCAGTTTTTGTATGAAAAACAGTGCGTGATTTTCTAAACGTTTCGGCAATGTGTTGTATATACGACAAAGATTGAGTATCAACAACATACGTTGGAGTTACATTTTGTAACAACGTAGCAAATTCTTCCTTTGCAATTGCTATGGAAATTCCTACACCAGCCATTCCCCAAAAATGAGAAAAACTACGTAACACAATGAGATTATTCACTTCATCTAAAAGCGAAATTGCTGAAATTGCGTCGGTATATTCAAATAACGACTCATCTACAACAATCCATGAATTTTCATTGTTTTTGCAAATCGCAAGTATTTCATCAGTTCTAAGTGTTTGACCAGTGAAATGGTTTGGAGAACTAATAACAATGACCTTAGAATCATTAAATGTATTAGAACTTGAAATTAGGTCTAAACGCAAATCTAAAGTATAGCTAATATTTGCTAGTTTCGCAATACTGACATATTCTTGAGGCATTGTTCCTGCAAAGGCAATGCTATCGATGCCAGATTGACATGTCATCAAAAATATTCGTAACAAATGTTCAGACACACTTCTATTTACTACCATTTGATGTGGTAATACATTATAGTATGTGCAAAATGTAGAACGGAATTTTTGTTGAAATTTTTCAGGAAATCTATTGTACGTAAATACTTCGTCAAAAGGATTTTCATTCTTGTCCAAATGAATGATGTCTTGGTTTTCAGCCGAAATTGTATAGGTAGTTTCGTAACGAATATCTTTTATTTCATCTCGAACAAAAGGCATGGTAGTATAGGTCATTGAATAGAAAAAGAAGAGTAAATCAAAAGAAAATAGGTCGAATAACAACGTGAAATGTTGTTTTTGTTCCTTGCATAATTACAAAGCTGTTTGTGGGAAACGTAAAGAAAACGTTGTTCCTCTTCCTTCGACTGATCTACACATAATGGATGCACCCATTTTTTCAATATATTTTTTCACAATAGCCAAACCCAAACCAGTTGAATGTTCTCCATCAGTAGGTTTTGCAGAATGTTTTGCAAATTTTGTGAAAAGGTTAGAAAGTTCTTCTTTTTTAAATCCAGGACCTTGATCTTGAATTTCAAGAACAAAAAATGTTTGAGAAAATTTCATAAAGAAATTATTAGGTTCTATTTTACAACGAAGTAAAACCAATGAACTTTTTGGAGAGAACTTTATAGCATTAGAAAGTAGATTTTCTATAATGGATTTGAATGCAAATTTGTCAATCGAAACTGTAAATTCCTGTAGAACGTTAGAGGGTTCTAAAATAAGGGAAATTTCTTTAGATTTAGCGTATGAAATATTCTCTTGAATTATTTCCAAAAGCAAATCATTCAATTTTACCATTTCTATTCTACGGAAATATTTACCTGATTCTAAACTATGCAATTCCAAAAGATTTTTGAGAATCTCACTCATTCTTTTTGAAGTAGTTTGAATGGTTTTCATCTCATTTAGAATCTGCTCATTCGTCATTTTATCAAAAAACTTTCCAACCTTTGACGATGAGAGTGAAATAATAGCAAGAGGATTTTTCAAATCATGTGCTGCAATTGCCAATATTTCATCTTTTTCTTTCGAAAGTAATTCCAAACGTTCATTTTGCTTTTTTGAAAACTGTAATTGCCCTTCAATTTCCTTTTGTTGCTGTTCTAAAAGAAGATTATTGGCATTTAACTGTCTGTAAGCTTGTTCTAATTCTTCGTTTTTTTGTTTAAGTAGTGCAGTTTCTTTTTTGTTGCTTTCTACTTCGTGAACGATACGTTCTTTTGCGATTGTGGAAGCAACTCGTTCATTATACACTTCTTCCGATAAAATAGTGTGTTGCAGTAAATGATGATGAGCATCTTTCCACAAATTCAACTCTTGAAAGCAATACATCAATTCGATATGAACATCAGCTTTTATGCGTTTTGTTTCAATAGATTCTGCAAGTTGCAAAGATTGAAATAGTAATTTGATAGCTTCTTGATGTTCTCCCATCAAACGGAGGGTTGTTGCTAGTTCGAGCAATGAAAGGATTTCACCGCGTTTATATCCCAATTCCTTACGAAGAAGATAGGAGCGAGTAAAAAACTCCCTTGCATGGTCAAATTCCTTTTGAAGCAAGTATAATGAGCCAATCAATTGTAGTGCATAGCTCTCTAATCGTTTATTCTCTTTCCGTTTACATAAATCCAAATTCTGGTACGCATACGAAAATGATTTATCAATGTCATTTATATCTCGGTACGTTGAGCCAATATTCGTGAGTATGGTTAATTCTGTAAGAGAATCCCCTATAGATCGAGCAAGTTCATAGGCTTGATTGTAGTACTCTAATGCGACTGAATATTCTTTTGTAAAAGAATATATATTTCCTAATTCACCCAAAACCGACGCTAATCCAACAGTATTTTCATCTATTTCAAATTGACTTTTTGCTTCTAATTGCCAAGTGAGGGCATGCTCAAAACTATCCAAATTTGCATAAACTATACCTAATGTTTTATAAACGTAACCTATCGAATACTCGACTTCATTGTCCTTTGCAAACTGAATTCCTTGTATGAGAATTTCTAAAGAAGTATTATAATTTCCCAAAAAATTTTCGATAAGTGCTTTTTGCGAAAGAATAAGCAACATTTTGTCATATTTACCCAATGGAAGTAACAATTGGTAGGCATATTCGTAATGGTTCATTGCTTCTGAGTAATTACTTTCTATCATTGAAAGTGATGCAGCAGTTGTGTGAACTAATGCTAAAAGATACGGTGATTGGATTTCTTCCGATGCTTCAACTAAGGCGTGAATGGTATTCTTTGCGACTTCAATTTTTCCAACTTTGTGAAAATATTCTACCCATAAGCGTTTGATATATAGCTGAATGTACTGAACTGATTGTTTTGGTACCGTATGGTGATTCTTTTTGAAGGAATGTTCATATTCCTTCAAAGAATGTTCGAATTGGTGAACCGATTTTCGAATCTGCTGTTCAATTCGTTCCAATTCTTCAATTTGTAGTTCTTCCCAAGTTAATTCTTTGGTGGTACTATTTTCCACTTTTGTTGTTTGGTGTTTTTAACAAACTCAACCCTACGTAAACGTTTTCTACGTGTATCTATATCTTCATTCTCACGTGCAGGTAGTAATTGTCGTTTACCTTCTGACTTGACATTCATTTTGATTGGTTGAACACCCTTTTGTTGGAAATGTTCGGTTAATCTGTCCTTAACAAAGGTAGCTCGTTTTTTCCCTAAGTTGATGTTGTATGAATCTGAGGCAATATCATCGGTATGTCCAATGATAGTAACTGACTCAAATTCTGCAGAATATTTTATCAAGTTTTCGCCTACTTGTTCAATAGCTTTTTGCCATGGAATATTGGTTTCATTACCATCGGCATCCAAAACAAATTCATAAGGATTTTCCCATTTATCGTAAGGGAAATTGATTCGCAAAACTAACTGGATGGGGACATCCAAGGAGATAAATGGAACGTTCGATGTATCGGATATTCTAATGTTTTTAACATCATAAAATACTCCTTCAGCTTCTGCTTTTACTTCTAAATCTTTATTGATTGGTACCGTAACAGTATAATTGCCCTCTTTATCGCTTTTTGTCTCAGCAACAATGACTTTTTGTTTGTCTGTTACGGTGATATCTGCGTTTTCAATTGGCTGTTTTGTCTTTTCATTAATAACAACTCCGTCTATTTTGACCGTTGTTGTTGTGTCAAGATTTTCAGCGATACGTTTTTCTTCTTCTTTAGCTCTTCGAATAGAATCGCGAGTACGTTCTTTTTCATCGTTTCGAGTTGGGTTGATACGTTTAGGATCTAACGTAGCGATAGTACTTGGACGAAAACTTTTTTGGAAACAAACAAATAGTTTAAATACTTTTTGATTCTCTTGATTGGTACTGTAATACAACGTCTCGTTTGAAGATGTTGGAGTTGTAGGGAAGAGTTCATCTCGAGATGTATTGATTGGAGCTCCAATGTTTATAGGTTTGCTAAATTCTAATTCAATAGTGCCTTCATTTTGTCGAAATGTCGATACAGTTGACGTATAAATATCGTACCCACCATATCCTGAATGACCATAAGAAGAAAAGAGAAGTTCCTTGCCATCTTTAGAAAATGAAGGGCAAATATCATCACAGTTAGAATTTAGTATATCGCCACAATTCTTTGGTTTTGTCCACGTACCATCACTTTTTTTGCTGATATAATACAGGTCTGTACCTTTTATTCCATTTGGAGATTCTGCTGCAAATACGACTGTATTTCCATCTGGAGAAACTGCTGGATGAGCAATCCATCGTTGTGATGGATTGACAGAAACGATTTCTTTGCCAAGCGTCAATGAAAGTGCTGCATCCACTGTTGCAGTATATAAGGATACATCGCGAGAGTTGTTTTCTTGGTCAACAACCGCAACAACCAATTCTTTGTAATTACCCGATGCTGTTCCGTAAATTACACTGTGATTATCGAACAAATTAATTTGTTTTACTTCATCAGTCAAATCAAAAATAACCTCTGAAATTTGATGATCAACAAATTCGAAAGATGGTCCATCACTATGAGTGAGAATACCTTTGTCTTTGGAAAATGGCACAAATTGCCAAGCATTAGTGCTGGAAATATTCGAAACTTTGCGAATAGTTCTATAAAAATCCTTTGATGGATTTTTTGCACTCGATGTATCAAAAGGAGCGGAAGTATTTAGCTGTGGGTTACATGGATACACTGGTGGAGGAGGACAATTGAGCTGTTTGGGCAATGTCATTCCTGTACACGAAAGGAGTATACAACAAACTACGAAAGAAAGTGTAATTAGTCCAACCTTTTGTATAGTATATCTCATATTCGTACTTCGTGTATTCAATTCTTTCAACATAGGAATTCAAAAATACGGAATTTCTTGTAGATACTGATTCTAATTTTGATAAATACCGTCCTAAACTTCAAAATTAGTTCATTGAAAACTATAGAATTGATTTATCAATTTCTGATAAAACCATTTTTAGAACTGATTTTACTATTTCATCTTGTTCTTTTGTATCTATAGTTTCAGTTATATGCCAATTCTTAATTACTTTACCTTCTCCATTTATCCAGAAAATCATATCAAATGAAACATAATTGCATCTAATTTCAACGGTAAAAGAAATTTGTTCTACCTTAGATTTGAATTTTGGAGTAATAAAATGATTATAAAAATACAGTATAAACTCATGTACACTAAACTCATTTTGATTGAGATTCTCATCTAAGAGTTTTATGTATTTCATAGGATTATCAAACGGAAATGCTTTACCATTATAAGTTAACACTGAATTATGTGAAAACGAATCAAACATTTCAGTAAACGAATCTCTTACTTTTTCTTCGATTCTACCAATTAACGGTATATATAACTCGTTCAATTGTTGCAAAATTACTTTCTTTTTATCTTCAAGACTAAATTGAGTAAACGGTTGAACACTTTTTGCCTTTATCTTCTTCTTAAACAAAGAAATTTCCTTTTCCAAATCGTCTGGTTCTTCGAGCGATTCACCGTTATGAGCTTTCAGAACGAGTTCTAAAGACCATAGTAAACAGTCAGCTATAAATTCGTAAAATGGTTCAAAATTTCCAGAATCTGCAGCTTGTAGACAATTCAGGTATTTCTTCTTATCTATTGATTTGATAATAACAGGTGGAAATCCATTCACAAGAAGTTCATAGTTTAAGAGTAATCGGGCAAGTCGTCCATTTCCATCATCAAATGGGTGAATACGAATGAATTTATAATGAAAGTCTGTTGCTTTGATAACAGGATGGTCATTAGTTGAAGTTCTATACCATTCCATAAGTTCTTTCATTTCAGCTGCAACATTCATTGGGTCAGTGTAGTGAAATAATTCTCCTTTGTTTGTTATAACACTATTTGGAAATGATTTATAATCACCTACTACAATTTCTCGACGAGTTTTAGCACCATCGGGAGTTACAGCATCTGACCAATAGTTTTTTACTAATATCATTGTATGAAGAGAACGAATATCGCTTTCGTTCAAAGGCTGTTCTGTGTTTGAAGCCCATTCTTTGATAGTTTCAACTGCCAGATTATGACCAGTCATTTCTTCCCATTCTCGCATCGTATGAAGATTTGCAGTAATGTTTTTGAACAAAAACTGTTTTGCTTCAACGTACGAAATAGTATTTCCTTCGATGTGGTTCGAATTGTAATTCCATTCCAAACGAAATTTGTCCCAAAGAGCTTTTTCTACTTCTTGTGAAAGAGGTGGAAGTGATGAAATTTGGGAACGTAATAGTTCAATTTTTTGGATTTTATTTTCTAAATTAGATTCCATACTCTGCAAAGTAATTTCTTAAAAAGGAAGTTTGGACAAATCTACATTACCACCACAAATAATAATGCCAACCTTTTTTCCTATTACAAATGAGGCATCCTCTAATAACGCACCTACAGTTACTGCAGCAGAAGGTTCAATAACTATTTTGAGCGTTTCCATTATGAGTTTCATTGCCGTAATGATAGATTCTTCTTGTACTAATCGAATTTCTTTTAGATGTTTTTGAAGAATTGGGAAGGTAATATCACCCAAGGAAGTTCGAAGTCCATCTGCTAAAGTAGTTGTTGATTTTGGTGGTTGAATAATTCCAGATTGTAACGATTCGTAAGCGTCTGAGGCATTGAAAGGCTCAACGCCTATTACAGTTGTTTTTGGTGCAAACAACGATGTTGCAAGTGCCGTACCGCTCATAAGACCACCTCCACCAATCGGTGCTAAAACTACATCCAAATTTGGAACTTGTTGGTGTAATTCAAACGCACAAGTTGATTGACCTTCGATTACTTTCTGATGATTATAAGGAGGAACAACTGTTGCACCAGTTTTCTTTTGAACCTCTGCCATAGTTTCTTCTCGTGATTGGAGAGTTGGTTCGCAAAAAACAATCGTTCCACCATACCTTTTGACCGATTCAATTTTTGGAATGGGTGCATTGTTCGGCATAATGATTGTAGCAACGGACCCAACCTTTGCTGCTGCAAAAGCCAATGCGGCTCCGTGATTGCCAGAAGAATGGGTGATAAAACCATTCTGATGTAATTCGGCTGGTGTTGTTAGAACTGCATTCATCGCACCTCTTGCTTTGAATGCTCCAGTTTTTTGGAAATTTTCGCATTTAAAGAATATTTCACATCCAAATTGTTGATTGAGTGTCGAATTGGTCAAAACGACAGTTTGGTTTATAAACGGCTCAATTCGGTTATATGTTTCGAGTATTATGTCAGCATTCATAGAAGAAAATTCGATGTTTTTTAGAAAAAACGACGTTAGGTAACAACATTATAGTATTTTTGTAGGAATTATTCTCATAAATATCTATTGGATTTGCTATGTTATCAGAAATTGTATCGTATTTAGGACCAAAAGCAGAATATTATCTCAATCATACCTCTTCAACCATCCCTAAGGAAATGATTCATTCACCATCTCCAACATTTGTGAATGATATTTTTGGACAATCTGACAGAAATAATCGGGTTTTAGGGAATTTAGAACGTATTTTTTCTCATGGACGTTTAGCCAATACTGGATATATGTCGATTCTTCCAGTTGATCAAGGTATCGAGCATTCTGCAGGTGCATCGTTTGCAAAAAATCCTATATATTTTGATTCCGAAAATATTATCAAATTAGCAATTGAAGGTGGATGTAATGCAGTCGCATCTACATTTGGGGTACTAGGTTTTCATGCAAGAAAATATGCACATAAAATTCCGTTTGTCGTAAAGATCAACCATAATGAACTCCTAACCTATCCGAATAAATTTGACCAAATTCTTTTTGGGACCGTACAACAAGCATACGAAATGGGTGCCGCAGCAATAGGCGCTACCATTTATTTCGGTTCTGACAATAGTTCTCGCCAAATTGTAGAAGTTGCTGAGGCATTTGCATTGGCTCATGAATACGGAATGGCGACGATATTATGGTGCTACATACGGAATAGTGCTTTCAAATCAGACAAAGATTACCATGTTTCTGCTGATTTGACAGGCCAAGCTAATCATCTCGGTGTTACCATTCAAGCAGATATCATCAAACAAAAACTTCCAGAAAACAATGGAGGATTTACTTCATTGAATATGGGTAATTCAAGCTATGGTAAATTAGATAATAGAATGTATACCGAACTTTCGAGTGACCATCCAATAGATTTGTGCCGTTATCAGGTTGCAAATTGCTATATGGGTCGTGCTGGTCTCATCAATAGTGGTGGAGCATCTGGTGCAAACGACTTTGCAGAAGCAGTTGAAACAGCAGTCATCAACAAAAGAGCAGGTGGAATGGGACTTATTTCAGGTAGAAAAGCATTCCAACGCCCAATGAACGAAGGCGTCAAACTCTTAAACACCATCCAAGATGTCTATTTAGATAAAGAAATTACGATAGCGTAAATTGATTTCAAAAAATGAATAAAAGATGATCAAAGAAAATGGTCATCTTTTTTTTTGAAAACAAATAGTACATCCAAACGTTATACGAATCATTATTGTTTCTCTATTTTCTGATTTGATGAAGTTACGCACAAATTTTGTTTTACTGATTATAACTACTATGTTGGTTTCTTCCTGTAGTAGCACAAAATCCACAGAAAAGAAAATACAAACTGCTGAAACAACCTATTTGGATGCTATGGAGGCATTTAATGATGAAGATTATCTTTCAGCAATGAAGTATTTTGAAGTCATCAAATTACAATATCCTGCATCTCAATTTGCAGATGATGCCCAATATTATACTGCGGAGATAAATTTTAAACGCAAAGAATTTATTTTAGCGGCATTTAACTATCGATTACTCCTCACAACCTACCGAAGTAGTGAATTTTCGAAATCTGCCTATTTCAAACAAGCATTAAGTTATTACAATCTCTCTCCTAATTTTGATAGAGATCAAAAATATACGTATGAAGCCATTCAATCCCTCACTGATTTTTATGTTGCCTATCCGAATGATTCTCTTTCTAAAGAAGCATTAAATTTAATCAATGAACTCAAAAATAAATTGGCAAGAAAGGTATATGAAACCGGTATTTTTTACAAAAAACAGGAAATGCCTCGTTCTGCAGTGATTTATTTTGATCAAGTATTAGAAGAGTATTTTGATTCAATTTATCACGAATCAGCAATGTTCGAAAAAATAGCGATGCTTCATTGGATGAAAAAATTTGAAGAAGTTGCTATTCTTTCTGATTCCTATAAACAAATGTATCCCAGAGGACAATTTTTAACACAATTAGCAGAACTTTCCACTGGAAAAAAGTAAATTTAAACATAATTAACGAAAAACATTATGAATATGGACGGAAAAACACCAACGCAATCGATAGTAACAATGACTGAATTGGTCTTACCAAATGATACGAACCAATTAGGAAATCTCCTTGGTGGTAGGTTGATGCATTGGGTTGATATTGCTGCAGCATTAGTTGCTATGAAGCACTCAGGGAAAGTCTGTGTAACTGCTTCCGTTGATGAGATAAATTTCTTTGAACCTATCAAGTTAGGTCATGTGGTACAGTTGTACGCCTCTATCAATAGAGCCTTCAAAACATCGATGGAAATTGGTGTGAAAGTTTACCGCGAAGATACACTTAATGGAAACTCTGTTCATACAGCAACTGCTTATTTGACCTTTGTTGCTATTGACCTATATGGTAAGCCATTGCAGGTTCCTCAAGTCAAGCCTGAAACAGAAGAGGAAATCCGACGATACGAAGATGCTGCAATCCGCAGAAAAAATCGTTTGGAACATCGTGAACAAATAAGTAAATTGCGTTAATATTTCGAAAAACTTTTGAAAATCCATCCATGATTCTACGTTTCCGACTTTTTAGCTTGGTGTTCTTATGTGCATTAGGAATAACCAATGTTGCTGCCCAATCTTCAAATTCTCAAGCAATGAAAGATTCGGTAATGCTTTATTCGGAAGCCGAAGAACAGTATCCAGCATCAGTTGGTGGATATATTCATTCCAAAATTGGACTTAACACAGCATCAATTCCCTTTACTCGCTCTACCAGTTTTTCCTTCAATGGAATCCCAGATTTTGGTGTAATGTGCTTTTTTCCTATTCACAAAAAACACCAAATTGCATTAATCGGTGAACTTGGATTCATTACAAATTCGTACGGAGAAAATCTGAACAACGAATTTTCTGCTTCTTTGCCAAATTCACGAGAAGAATATGTGTTTCGCCATAATTACATATCAGGTAGTGTGGGAGTTGCAATTCGTTCAATTACAATGTCAATGGGATTAGGTTTACCAGTTGGTGGCACCTATGTCAATAGTGCCAAAGGAGTGATGTTTTCTTCTTCAATTCCAACTGCTAACTTGCAACCAATAGTAGATTTAAAATTAGGTGCGATGTTCCCAATTTATTACGATAGAAGTGGAAGGCTCAATCTTCATGTCAATGGTGGTTACGTAATGACAGGTATCTATACAAATTCTGTAGATGCTTATCAGCACATAAGCCAAGAAGTTCGAGATGCAACTGGGTTTCCTGCAAATTTGGGTAAAGAATATAATCCAATGCCACTTTCAATATCAGTAGGACTGTCGTATTTATTCACTCTAAATCCATCAGAAGTCCCTATTATTGATGCGAAATAATCGCATTTGTCAATTCTATTCGGAAACTTCGTCAAAAAATCGTATTTTTGTACTTGTTTTTTAAAACACTACCTATACGAAATGGAACGCTTAGAAACCTTTCCCAATCCGAAAATTGGACGACCTTATACAATCACTCACATAAATCCTGAATTTACTTCAATGTGTCCAAAAACAGGATTACCAGATTTTGCAACAATCGAAGTTGAATATATCCCTGATCAATTGTGTTTGGAATTGAAATCATTGAAATATTATTTTCTTGAATTCCGAAATAAGGGGATTTTTTACGAAGCTGTAACGAACCTCATTTTAGATGAATTAGTAGAAGCTTGTCAACCACAACAAATGACAATTACAGCTCATTGGGGAGCTCGTGGTGGTATTAGTTCGATTATTGAAGCGAAGTATTCCAAAGAATGATAACAACCATCAAGAAAGAATTTCATTGGGAAATGGGGCATCGATTACCGTTTCATGATGGATTGTGCAAAAATATTCATGGTCATTCTTATCGAGCTGAAATAGCATTAACTGGTCCGATCAACGATACTGGTATGGTCATAGATTTCTATGTTCTATCACAGTTAGTAAAGCCAATCATTGAAGAATTAGATCATAGTTTTATGGTTGATCATCAAGATAATCTTCTTATTGATTTTTTGAATGAACATTCCTTCAAAGCAACGAATGTCGAATTTTATTCTACCGCTGAAAATATCGCTGGTTATTTGTGTGACCGAGTTATAAAAACTTTAGAAACTATACAGCATACTATCGACTACATAGAAGTATCAATTTGGGAAACTGAAAAAGCTTCAGCAACCGTTCGTAAAATTATTCCAGAAGAGCATAGACAGTATCTGCTTTTCGATTCAAAATAACTGAAAAATTATGTCTGTTCGCGTTAGATTTGCACCATCACCCACAGGGTTTTTACATATTGGAGGGTTACGTACTGCCCTTTATAACTATTTATTTGCCAAAAAGCACGGTGGAACGTGTGTTTTACGTATTGAAGATACCGATAGAACACGCTTTGTAGAGGGTGCTCAAGAGGGGTTAATAGAAGAGTTTAAACAAGCGGGTATTATGTTCGATGAAGGTCCCGTTCAAGGTGGTGCATTAGGTCCTTATGTACAATCAGACCGATTTGATTTGTACAAAGAACATGCAAAAAAATTAGTAGACCCAAATCTAGAAGGAAATGGGTTTGCTTATTACGCTTTTGATACCGAAGAAGATATCGAATCTATGCGTGAGCGTCAACGGAATGCTGGTATTGCTCCTCGTTACATGCGTGGTGAAATGAATAACGAGCTAACTTACGGATCTGAAAAAACTCGAGAAGCAATCGAATCTGGAGTACCGTATGTGATACGGTTAAAAGTTCCTCACAATAGAGATGTCCGTTTTGTAGATTTAGTTCATGGTGCCATTATTATAGCTGGTCGTGAAATTGATGACCAAGTATTAATCAAATCCGATGGCTTTCCAACATACCATTTGGCAAATGTTGTTGATGACCATTTTATGCAAATTAGCCATGTCATTCGTGGTGAAGAATGGTTGCCTTCAACACCAAAACACGTGTTGTTATATGAGGCATTTGGATGGGAAATACCGCAATTTGCTCACTTACCATTACTTAAAAACCCTGATGGTTCGAAAATGAGTAAGCGGTTTGGTGATGTATTAGTTCATCAATTCCGGGAGCGTGGCTTTATGCCTGAAGCACTCATTAATTACTGTGCATTTTTGGGTTGGAACCCTGGTACTGAACAAGAGTTTTTCACAATGGAAGAACTTGTTGAAGCATTTTCATTGGAAAGAGTTCACAAGGCTGGTGCAATCTTCGATTACAAACGTCTTGCTTGGATGAATGCTCATTATCTTAGGTTAGAACCAAAAGAGCGTTTGGGTGAAGAGTTTGCATCCATGCTCGAGGCTAATGGCGTAACCTATGCAAGCAAAGAATATATCGAAAATGTAGCTCAATTGATGAAAGAACGCGTTCAAACTGTCAATGAATTAGTTCCATTTTCAACCTATATGTTCAAAGATCCTATCCATTTTGAAAAAGACTACTTGGAACAACATTGGAATGAAGAAACCGAAACAATTGTAACATCTTTTTTGGATGTACTTTCTTCTATCGAGCCATTTACTAATGAGCAAATTGAAACTTCTGTCAAAGAATTTTTGACGAATAATTCTATTCCAATGAAGAAATTTGTTCATCCACTACGTGTAGCAATTACTGGTAAAAAAATTGGAGCAGATTTGTATTCTACTATTCAATTGTTGGGGAAAAATGCCGTTGTTCGTCGTTTGAAATCCATTCTTGAACTTAGAAACCAAATGACAGAATTTGTTACTGAGGGAATTGACCCCAAAACTGGAGAAACTATTGAAGTAACCATGGTCGAATTACCTATCACTCCGTTAGAAATTCATAATTAGTGTGTGAAGAACATGAAAAGATTTCAGTATATACTCGTACTCATTACAACTGTTATTATCGTTGGTTGTGGTGGAGGAAGTACTGTAACCGTTAAAGAAAAAAGAATAGCAGATTGTTTTTCTGAAAACACAAAGGATATTCGTATAACTTGGGGACAACGAGATGCAGAAGAGCATCGTTCTAATGGGTTTTATTTGCTCACTGATGGAACAGTGAAATTTTTCGCTTATGATTCAGTAACAAATAAATCTTTAGAACGAGAAATTGCAGTATTAAACTTAGAAACAGTTTGTCACATTCATGAACGTCTGAAACTGGCGATAGTCAAAACACAAGCTCTTTATTCTCCAGGACCAATTTCACGATACATTACCTATACGAATCCTCATACACAAACTACGAAAACTGGTCTGTGGAATGCAGAGTTTTCAAATATTGGAAGCCAATATTTTCGAGAAGTGTACGATACCTTAAATATTATTGTGTCCCAACAATTGCCAGATTCCACTAAGTAACTAAATTTAATAAATCCAATACAAGGAACATCGTGAATCAAAATATATTAATTGTAGATGACAACATAGATTTTTGTTCCACGTTGGCTGAGATTGTTCGTTCTCAAGGGTGGAAACCCGTTATGCAACACTCTCCAGAAGATGCAATTGCATATTTGGAAAAAAATGCAAATTCCATCTCGTTAATGTTTTTAGATATCGAATTTGGCGATAGATCACGTATGACCGGACTCGATATGTTAGCACATACTGTGAAGCACTTTTTCACCATTCCTGTAGTGATGATTTCTGGAAAAGGAACTATAGAAACTGCAGTAACTGCTACCAAAATCGGTGCTGTAAATTTCATTGAAAAGTCAATCCTTGCACAAGACAAAATTATAGATGTGTTAAAATCTGCAAGTGAATCTATTGGTAACAAAACGAAAAATACAGAATTAGTTCGTTTTTTAGAAGAACAAGGAATTATTGGTACTTCTCCGCAAATACTTGAGGTCGGCAATAAAATTCTCAATTATGCACGTACAGATTTGAATGTGTTGGTTACAGGCGAAACTGGAACTGGGAAAAAATTAGTTGCTCGTGCCATTCATGCTGCATCACGACGTTCTAAAAGTTTATTTGTAACCGTTGATATTCCTAATATTCCACGAGAAATTTTTCAATCTGAATTATATGGTCATGTTCGTGGAGCATTTACTGGTGCGATGGACAATAAAAAAGGTCTTTTTCATCAGGCGACAAAAGGTACCTTGTTTTTAGATGAAATTGGTGATTTGTCACCTGAATTACAAGCGAATTTACTTCTTCCTATTGAAGAAAAAACTATACGTAAAGTTGGCTCTGTAGAAGCTGAGAAAATTGACGTTCGTTTCGTATCTGCCACAGATAAGGATTTGATAGGAGCTATCAAAGAAGCTAAATTTAGAGAGCAGCTCTATCACCGATTGCGTGAATGTGAAATTTACATTCCTCCACTTAGACAACGTCGCGAAGATATTCCTCATATCATTGAATATTATACCAAGGTACACAACGCTGAATTTGAACAAACAAAAGCGTTTTCGCCGTCGACAGTGGAATACCTCAAAAATAGGGAATGGAACGGTAATATTCGTGAACTCTATTCATCGTTGCGAGTAGCATTACAAACCATTATGAAAAATGATATCGAAATATCAGATTTGCACTTGGCGTTGTCTCATACGAGTTCGTTGTATAGTGAGCCGACACAAAATGTTGCAGACCAAAATCCTATGGTGTTTTCAACAGAACGTTCTTTAAAGGAAGATTTGTCCTTGGTGGATAAAATGAAAATCGAATCAACGCTGAAAGTAAATAATGGCAATGTTTCGAAAACTGCTGCAATGTTGAATGTTTCGAGAGAAACCTTGCACAACAAAATCCGCAGATATGAGATTAATGTCCAACAGTATCGTAAATGATGAAGATAGTTCTTATCATCAGTTTTTTCTTGATGTCATTTCCACTTTTGGCTCAAAACGGAAAATCAAAAGAGGAATTTCCTTTTGAATTTGCTCCACAAAAACGACTTGGAAGATATAGAATTTTGTATCCACCAAAATATAACCCAAAGGTGAAATGCTCTTTGGTTCTGTTACTCCACGGAAACTCACAGGAACCATCGGTTCTATTACGGTGGGCAAAGCAATTAACTGTTCCAAATGTTATTTATGTTTGTCCTGAAGGAACGTATACACATTTGGGTGAAACGTTAAAGCGAGGAGCATACAGATTCACAGCAGCTGGAGAGGATTTGCTTTTCCCCGAAAGTCTCAAATCAACAGTTGTTGACTATTCAGCTGAATGGTATAATAATGTCATTATGGATGCAAAACGAAAGTTGAATGTTCATAAATTTGATCCTTGTACTGTAGTTGGATTCTCACAAGGTGGGTTTTATGCATCAGTACTTGCAAGTAGATATCCAGAAAACTTCTCTAATGTTGTTTCAATTTGTGGAAGTATGTTCCAAGAGGGAAAAATGGAAGATAATGTTCCTAATTTGAAACGATATGGTATAGAAATTTTGTTACTGCATGGTGCACAAGATACCGTTGTACCAATTCAAACATCTCAATTATACAAATCTCTTTTGGAAAAATACGGTGTTTCTGTACAAATGTATTCATTTGAAGGAGGTCATTGGCCCTCTCAAGAGGCTACCAACAGAATTTCTGACTGGATTACAGCTCATATTCAACGCTAATTTAGAATTTACTTACATATAAAAATAGATAGAATGAAAAAAACGAAATTGTATAATCAACACCTTCAACATCAAGCTAAAATGGTTGATTTTGCAGGTTTTACCATGCCGATTCAATATCCATCTGGTATCATTGCAGAACATGAAAAAGTCAGAACAGCTGTCGGAGTTTTTGATGTATCTCATATGGGAGAGTTTATCGTCAAAGGTGATGATGCTCTTGCTTATATTCAAAAGCTTACTACCAATGATGCTTCCAAATTGGAACTAGGGAAAGCTCAATATTCATCTATGTGTCTTACGAATGGTGGTATTGTCGATGATTTATTGGTCTATCATTGTGGTGATTATTATATGCTCGTTGTTAATGGTGCTAATATTGATAAAGATTTTGTTTGGGCTAAACAAAATACTGCAGGTTTTTCCGTTTCTCTCAGTGATGAATCTGATGAATATTCACTTTTGGCGGTACAAGGTCCGAAATCAATTGAAACCCTTCAAAAGCTCACTACAATAGATCTAAGTGCCGTTGCTTATTATAGCTTCGTCAATGGAGAAATTAATGGAATTCCTGTAATCTATTCTAGAACAGGTTATACTGGTGAAATTGGTTTTGAAGTGTATTTCAAAGGTGATGAAGCGGTTGCTACTCAAGTATGGGATGCAATTTTTGCTGCTGGGGAAGAATTTGGCATTGCTCCAATTGGTTTAGGTGCAAGAGACACGCTTCGTTTGGAAAAAGGATATTGCTTGTATGGCAATGACATTACTGAACAAACAAATCCTTTGGAGGCTGGTTTGGGTTGGATAACCAAACTTGCCAAAGGTGCTTTTAATGGCTCAGACGTTATTCAAGAAGTGAAAACTGCAGGTGTTCAACGTAAATTGGTTGGCTTCAAAGTGTTAGCAGAAAAGTTTATTCCACGTAATGGGTATGAAATTGTTGCTGATGGAGCAGTTGTTGGAACGGTAACAAGTGGTTCATTATCTCCAAATTTGGGATATGGAATCGGACTTGGTTATGTAGCTACAGCACTTTCTACTCCTGGAAGTATCATCAATATTTCTGCAAGAAATAAACTGTTTGAAGCAGAAGTTGTAAAAATTCCATTCTTATAATAGAAGAACTATCTCGTAGAATTTTCAAGCATCAACATTTTGTTGGTGCTTTTTTTTGTACATTTGAAACTATGAATACACTTAGTGCTTGTCTTATAGTAAAAAACGAAGAAGCGAATCTTCGCGAATGCCTTCACGCTTTGACAGATATCGTTGATGAGATCATCATTGTCGATACAGGTTCGACTGATAAAACGATAGAAATTGCGAATGAGTATGGTGCTATCATAATACAAAGTCCATGGGAACATAATTTTTCCAAAGCGAGAAATATTGCACTTCGACAGGCAAGTTCCGATTGGATATTGAGTATTGATGCCGATGAAGTTTTACTCAATCCACAAGAAGTATTAACTTCGATACACAGTGCTAAATCGACCATTGGAGGGTTTTTGTTGTCAGTTCAATCGTATTTTGATAGAGCTGACGGTGGGAAAGATGTATTTACGACAAATCTTTTACGATTGTTTCGAAATAATCCCAACATCTACTTTAAAGGAATCATTCACGAGCAGGTTTTGCAAACAATTTTTGCTGCTGGTTTGGAAGTTGCCTATTCCAATATTCAATTTCTTCATAAAGGGTATAATCTATCTCCCAATGAAATGAAGAAAAAACAAGAAAGAAATTTGCAATTACTATCGTATTCATTAGAAAAAAAGCCCAATAATGCGTATAATCTTATGCAACGTGGGAAAACCTATATGGCATTGGGCGACAATAGTAAAGCTGAAGCTGATTTGAGATTATCGTTGGAAAACGCAACAACTGACTCCATTGTAACTCCACAGTCATTGAATTATTTGGGGATAGTGTTATTTCAACGTAAAGAGATTTCGGAAGCGATAGAATGTGCAAAAAAATCTTTAGAAATACTACCAAAACAAGGATTTGCTCAATTTATTTTGGGTGAATGTTATAGCGAAACTAAGGAATATTCTGAGGCGTTAACTTCGTATAAAGCATTTGAAGCTTCCATTACAACTCCTGACCCACTTTCGTCAGTTGCTGGTGAATATGCAATTCCACCTGAGCAATTGTGGTTTCGTTTTGGACGAACCTATATTCAATTGGGAAATCTCAAAGAAGCAGAAATTTCCTTCAAAAAAGGACTTTCTTTTAATAAAAAAGAAGTTGGTTGTTTGGTTGGTTTGGCAGATGTATCATTGAAATTAGGTAAAAAAAACTTAGCAATTCAGTTTTTAGAATATGCCCAAAAGTTATTTCCCGATAGAATTGATATTCAGACCTTTTTAGATACGGCAAAAAGTTTTAACATATAACATCAAGAAAAAATAAAGAAGCCTTTTGGCATTGCAGCTACCAAAAGGCTTTTCGTGTTCTGATTGATTGAACAATTACTTCACAGTAATGGAGATTTCTTTCGGCAATGCTTTTTCCATTTTTGGTGCTGTAATGGTTAACTGTCCATTATGGAAATCAGCATTAATTTGTTCGACATCTACTGAGTCTGGTAAGGTGAACGAACGATAGTATTTACCATGCGAACGTTCTACTCTGTGGTAATTTTTCTCATTTGATTCTGAAACAGAATTTCTTTCGCCACTGATGGAAATTTTTCCGTTATTGACGGTGATTTTCACATCTTCTGGCTTGATACCTGGAAGATCTAATGTGATGAAGTAATTGCCTTTGTCCTCAGCAATGTCTGCTAATGGAGTCCAAACTGCATTTTCGTATTCAGAATCAACTTTGCGAAATGGTGTTCCAAACATGGAGAATAATTTACCAAATTCGCGTTCTACATCCAACATTGCGTTAGTTGGGTTTTTTACGATGTAACTCATAAGAGTATCCTTTCTTAAAATTGTTAATAAAATATTAGTTATTAGAAATTGTAATTACTCGTTCTTCGGAAGCTTTTTTAGGAACAGTGATAAGTAATTCACCATTGCTAAATTCGGCTGTTATTGATTCGCTTTGAATTTCAGTAGTCATTTTGAATTTTCGTTCAAATGCACCAAATTGTTTTTCATTGCGAACTGTTTTTTCTTTTTGCTGTTGGATTCTTTCTCCACGTAGGGTCAAAATACCTTTTTCAAATGTCAAACTGATGTTCTCTTTTGAAACTCCCGGCAAATCGACACTGATAATGTAATGTTCAGCTTCAGAATAAATATCTGCTGTTGGTTTCCATGTCGTTTCTTTTGTAGTTTCTTCTTTTGTTTCGGATTTTGTTGCACAGTTATGGCGAACAAAATTTTTGTATAACTCTTTTTCGAGATGTTTGAAATCCTTTGATGGATCCCATGTTACGACTACCGGCATAATAACCTCTTGTACGATTAAAAATTAATGTTGTTATACTATAAGCATTTGCTGTGCCAAGTGAAAAATTTTGCGAAAAAACTGACAAAATTACACTTGGTTGGTATAAAAACTGACAAAATAACAAAATAATATGACAAATTTGCAATAATGCTGACAAAATTGGTAATGGTGCTGACAAAATTTCTTCTATCTCAAAGTTTCTTATCAAAAAAATCAGTATATTACAACAATGAAACGGTTTTTACTTCAATCAATAGTTCTGATTTTACTGTCTTTGGGAAGTCTTTCTGCCCAAATAGACCCACTGATTCGTATTACTCCGGAAGTGGATACTGTTGATTTTGGAATTGTCTTATTAGGTGAAAAAAGTTTGAAAGACTTTTTTATCAACAATGGTTCTGCTAATGCAATTCGGTTTGGTGGGAATATTACACCTTGGTTTCAAATTAGAAATAACGGAGAAGATAATGAAGATAGATTTCGGCAGTTTAAAAGCACTATACAAACGTTACCAGAAGTAACCATTCCTTCAAATGGTGAACACAAAATTACCTTGGAATATGTACCAAATGTATCTGTCAGTTCGCCAGGGAATTATGCAGATGCCTTGTTTACATTGGCAGTAACTCCTACTTCATCATTGCAAGTAAATCAAACCCGAACCTATCTTCTTTTGGGATATCGCTCAAAAACTTGGTTGGGAACAAGAATTACAAAGTATAGCTTTGATTCTGTCTATGTAAATACTACAACTCCGAAGGTGTATCGATGGAATTTGTTGAATTTGTCTACTAATTTGATTACTACTACAACTGATATATCCTACTATACACCTAACGACTCCGAATTTTCTTTTGCTTCTATTAATCCCATTCCTTCAAAAGAATCTCGAGAAATTGAATTGCTCTATCGTCCAAAAGGTCGTGGCTTTGACTCTGCACGGTTTTGGCTGCAATATGAACGAAGTGGAAATGTAGAAACACTTCCAATTGAGTTGTCTGGAGTGGGAGTTGAACAAGTTATCACTACAACCAGTGTAACAATTGACGGAACACCAATTACACCAACTGAAACTATTAACTTGGGTGATATGAATTGGGGAACAAAAAAAAATGTAATGCTTCGTTTCAAAAATGATGGAAATATAGAATATACAGTTCAAAATCAAACCTTGCAATCATTCAAAAATGCCAATCAAATTACGACAATATCATCGATTGTCACTCCATATCCCACTTCAGTCATAAAAACCTCTGAGGAATATAGTATTATACTTGAAATTACACCATCCGCATTAGGTCAACATACCACAGAATTAGTTTTGGGAACCAATTTACTCTCACGAGGTTTTCATGGTGTCAATCCACTTGATGCAACAAAGAAAATCGTATTTTCCATCAATGGTGTTGGTGCATCGTTGCAAGTAAATTTGGATACGATTGATTTGGGTGATGTTCCAATTTCGCAACAATCACCTTGTCGGTTGAATTCATCAAGATCAGTACAAATCAAAAACATTGGTTCTACAAATTTGAATATAAGTTCCGCAACGATACCCACTACCTTTTCTCCTTTTCGAATAGCCTCACAAGGTAATTCGAATGTATCACCAGATGCTGTGACAAATCTCACGGTCGAATTTGAACCAGCTAACACTGGCGAATTTTTAGATTCAATGGAAGTTGTTTCAAATAGCATCACTGGTGCAAAAAAAGTGGTGTATCTTCGTGGAAGAGGTGTTCAAGCACAAACGGTTTCGCCACGATTTGATGAATATAGCGTTAAACCGGGTAGCGATGTGTTCATTCCTTTACGAATATCATCTTCGTTGGAAGGTATTACCTCTATTCAACAACAGCTCCAATATGACCCACAAATTTTAGAATACAAAGGGTATTTTATAGCAGGTACAAAGTTGCAAAATACACCGCAACAGTTTATCTCCATTGCAGAATCATCACGAGGAATATTACCAATTTCCATAAATGCTCCAAATTCCAATTATCTTACTTCAGATACCTTAGTGATGTTGCATTTTGGGGTGTATTTGGGTGAAAAACGCTCAACATTACTACAATTTGTGAATGCACAATTTGGTAATAGTACCTGCCCAAATTTTTTGACGGTTGCTCCAAACGCTGGTAGGGTTACTGTTGATTCAATTTGTGGTTTGGACTATAAAACTTCCTTGTCAACGTTGGCAATTGGAATGATTTCTCCAAACCCTATTGGAAATGAATTTTTACTTCCTATTGAATCGTATGAAGCACAATCGATAACAATTTCAGTTCTCAATACACTCGGAACGGTGCTGTTTGAAGAACAATTAGCTCTTGAACAAGGCACAATGCTAGTGCCAATTCAACTGAAAAACAAGGTTCACAAAGGACTTATTGTTGTTGCGATTCGTACAAAAAGCGGAATAGTTCAACAATTGCTAATAAAAGAATGAAAATTTGGGTATTACTATTGTTGCTGTGTTCAGTTGATGTCTTTGCTCAACGTCTGCCTTTCTATGGATCATTGAGAGAGCCATCTTCATTTACGAAGCTTTTTGGTGGAGTTAGTGCTGCTGTTTCCTATTCGATTGATAATACCTCAATTCCTATTCTTGAAAATCAACTACTTTGTTGCAAATTTGAACGAGGTGCAACGACGGTGTTGTCCGTTGGAGGTTCTGCAGAGTATTGGCTAAGTCCTCATTGGTCTTTTGGCGGAAATGTTGGACTTTCCCAGTTGATGACATCACTTTCACAAAAAGCTGATCCAATTCAACGTCGAGATAAATCTCCATTAGTTACTGAATATATTGGTTCAATTTCTTCCTTTGCTATTACAGCACAATCACAAAGTAAGTATCGATTTTCCGGTACAAATTTCTCTGTGGGTGGAGCAGTCGCACTTGCAGTACCATTTGCTCAATCAACAAAACTCATTGAACGGGATGTATCAGAAAATGCAGGTTCAAACCCACTATTTTCTGAAAAGACTCTTGTTGGATTCAATCAAACCTATCAAACGCTCATAATAGAACCCTCGCTTTTTATTGGTTATGATTTCGCTATCAAAAACGGAAGCTACCTCCAAACCACATTCCACGCTGGGTACCGACCAAGTGTTCTCAAAAAACAAGATTATACATCACTCTTCTTTCGCCTGAATTGTGCATACCTATTTGCATTGTAATTCTTAAAATTGTCGTATTTTAGTAGCAAAATCTTTTTCATTCTTTGTTATTATGAAAAACTCTCCATTAAAACTACTACTACTGATATTTCTCTTACTCAATCCATTAATCGTATTCAATGGGTGTAGGATGTTTGGAATAAGGGAGAATAGTAGAGCAATACCAATATGTGGCGAAGAACCTGAGGTTATACTTACTGAGGAAGAACGAGAAAGAAATAGAAAAGAACAACAAAGGCAAGAATTATTAAGGAAAGAGTACGAAGAAATTCCAAAAAGAACGTTTATTTATGATAATATTCCATCAAAGATGAAGGTTTTCTATGAAAGTTTTATCAAGAATGAACAACTTAATACTACTACTTCCTCTTTTGAATTCATACATCAAAATAAGTACGAAAGAAAGATTATTGTTTTCATTGCACATCAGGATAACTTTGAAATAATTTTTAATAGTTTCAAGAAATCTTTAGAACAACATACTGGCAATGCAGATTTGTACTTGTATTTAGCAACTAAAAACTTGCTTTATGTTGAAAGAATAACTAATGAAGTTAACAATAGCAACGTTACACTTCACAATATTTGCATACATAGTAATGAACTATCTTGGTATTATATCAAAGGAACAAAACAAATAGATGCAATTTTGTTAACTGGAGAACATGAAATAATAGGAATTGAAAAGTCAGCAACTGTTAGAGAAATATATATAGAATCTCATAGAAAACTCAAACAATTTACATGTAATATGGACAAAACAGAATTATTCTTTTCAAATGGAAAGATTAACAATAAAACAGTTTTTCCAGACTTATTTAATAAACCTAAAAATCTTCAAACTGTTGATATTAGACATTCAGATTTAAAAGAAATGCCAGATTTAAGTGCAAATGAATCGATGGATGTTATTAAATACTACTTTCCTGACTTTGAAGAAATTAATCTAAATTATATGCCAAAAAAGATTCGAAAACTGGATATGTACATCTCAAATAATCCTAAAATAATTCCTGCAATTTCTAAACATAAGATTCATTCTATTACATTAAGGCCTTATAATCTAAAAAAAGAAATTGCATCTCATATATACAAAATGTGTTATTAAACCCCACTTTTTCTTCTAAAATTTTGCTGTTCTGAATATTTTTTGTATATTTGTAGCGAGTTGAAAAGTGTTCTCTCCCCTGACCGCTTTGTAAAGATGCTCATGCCTGAAGACCAAGACAACCTTCGGGCTTTTTTTATGCCTAAAATTCACTGCAAAAAAATTATTACCGATTGGTATCGTGTTTAGTATGGAGTCTGTGTTGAACAAATGCAAAATTTATATGAATGCAGTATCTATAATCCTACGATTACTTTCGGTTTTTCTCTTGTTTGTGTTTTTGTGTGATGTATCGGCTAAAGAAAAAACGATAAAACATAAAGAAACACTTCAAATTATCCCATCCAAGTACAACATCGCTACTCTTGGGGTTGTAAAACATCGAATGAAGAATAATCTTCATATGTTTTCTTCACATTTCACTTCAAAGAAGCAAAGCTACTCGTATTATCTTACAACAAATGAACAAGGCAAATTTCAATGGGCATTGAAATTTCGAATGTCCAATAATTCACTGATAACGTGCTCACAAAACGATATTATCGATACGGAAAATGAAACAATTTTTTCACTTTCCATTCCAAAAGGCGAAAAACTATTCGTAAATGATTCAATTTTAAATACACAAAATGAAACGAATATACTGTTATTTGTAAATAGTAAAGGTGAAATTATTCAAAGTATAAAATTCAATTCACAATCAATAAAGCCTGAGTTTGGATTAGTGGTTAGTCAAGCAAATTCAATTGATAATTTTGTTTGTTTGGTAGAAAAAAGAAACTCACTTTTTGTAAATAATCAACTTTTCGGTGAAAAAGATGGATTGTATTTAGTGCGATTTTCCAAAGATAAATTGTCAGGACTGTATAAACTTTCTGGACAAAACAATATAGGATTTATAAGAACTGATACATCGTTTCAAAATCAATCTTTAGCCGGAATTCAATTGTTTAATGCTAATGATAATCAAGCGTTTTTGTATTCAAATTATCCTAATTCTGGAGTGATTATACATACGACTTCAGGTTACGTTCCTTTGTATAATAAATTTTTCAATAGATATTTATTGCCAAATGATATTAGAAAAAATTATAGAAAGCTTCACGTATTTCTTTATAATAATCAATTAGATTGTAGGGGTTATTGGTATTTTGCAGGATCTTTGAAAGAAATTGTAGAGAATGAAAATTCTAACTTTATTCTTCTGCAAGGAATTTCATATTTTAGAAAAAAAGATTCGCTTCTTAAAGAGAGCAAAAATTCTTTGGTACAAAGAATAAATTTACAAGAACATACATTTGATAAAGTTGATTCAGTAGCTTACAATATGGATTTTCTGCGTAGTCAAGATAACTACCAAACAAGTAATTTGATTACGTTTGTTCGGTATGTTTACGATAGCCAATTGTTGAAACATTACAAGATTTTACGTCGATACTCCAATCGAAAATTAGAAGATGTCATTTCAATGGAAGAACCTCTCATTGATTCCAAATCTGTGATTTCCAAAGACGGGAAATACATTCACTCTATGGTCGCTCAACCAAAAAATGCTTCAAAAAAATCACCAATGGTATTCAAAGAGTATACTATTCTCATCAAACATGAGGATATGTTCAAAACCGAAAAGAATAAAGTTGCAGATAAATAAATCTAATTCAAATGTACCTTTGAAATGTACGTGTTTAAATATTTCAACAGGTATAAACAATTCTATTTTACATTCTATGAAAATTCTTTTTCTTTTTTTACTAACTGCGGTTTCGTTATATTCGCAAGTATCGATTGACTTATCGAAGGTCACCTCCTCTACAAAGCGTCAGACTATTGACGGGGTGTATGAAAAACTGGGAGAAAGTATGACCTATGTTTTCCCGGGAACTCCTATCGAAGAAGTAACAAAGAATAAGGATTTGATTGGTGTACTGGCGGTTGTGGTTGATGAAGTGAAGTCCAAAGTACCTTTGCAACCGTTTTCAACGGAAATATTACAAATCAGTTCTGCATCAAAAGATCTTGTTGCAGAAATCAACAATCCTTTCTGTGAGTTCCCCAAGAAAACAAATGTAGTTTACTTCACCACAGTTAAAAATCTAACAATCGGCGATTTGTCCACACTCCGCTCAAGCTATCTAATACTCGAATGTGATAAACTCATTCTAACAAAAAACACAAAATTTCCAAAAAGAATAGACCATATCATCATCAAAGAACGGAAGAAAAGTAACCATAATAACTTACTCAAAGCCTTACAAAACGTTGAGTATACATCACTGAATTTCGAGTAGATGAACTAAAATTCAATTATGAAACAAATTTTAAATCTAATTTACTTTGTAATTATTTTTTTAATTCCCTTTAGTCTTTTCTCAAAGGGTTGGGAGAATTTTGCTGAAAATAGTTCTATTATTAAAACTATAGATACAGTTTTGGTAACAAACAAAAAATCACTTACTAAATTAGAGAAGTATCTTAAATCTGTTGACACAATTCGTTACTTGAATGTAACATGTAAGAATTGTACAGATGAAATTGCCTTTCTACTTAATAATACAAAAACATACATTCAATATGCGAATATTAGTGTAAATTCTGAATTAAATAAATTTCCAATTCAAAATTTAAACATTCAAGAATTGAGAATTAGTTGTTCATTATTTTATTATTTTCATCTTTCTGATTTACCAAATTCAATTGAAGAACTAATTTTAACCAGTAGTGACCAAGTAAAAATTTTAAGAACTTGTGGGGTTGAAATTGTCTCAAACAATCGCTTTGTTGATGATGGGGATTTTACAAATTTAAAAGACATAGTTATACAAGGAACGATTTTAACAAACAAAAAAGGTGACTTTCCACAATCGTTTAAAAAATCGTTTCATATTATAGAGGAAATACTTTTTGATCAATTTGATTGTAAAATATTTACTATATTTCCTAATACCTTTTTAGAAATGCCTAAGGTTAGATATATAGCTCACGGTTATGATTGTTACAATAAATACTCCTTAGTTCGAAAATATCATAAATTCTTTATAGAAAGAAATATAGAAATGGCGTTTTAGTAAGAAACTGTATATTTGACATAAAAGATTACTCCCACCACACCCCCCTACAGCTTCTGGATGCAGTACAATACTGGGCGGTTGGGTTGTTCATTGATGTGTTCGGTTTTGATGCAATTGTAGGATTGTTTTGGCAGTTGGGAGCAGAATGTTTCCACTGCTTTTTCTTCTTCTTCACCACCGTCATGTCCACGGTATGCACAAATAGAGATAAGCCCACCTACATCTAATAATTGCAAGGACTGTTGCAATGCTTCGAGTGTGGAGCTTGGAAGGGTGATTTGGTGTTTGTCGCCACCGGGTAAATAGCCCAAATTGAACATTATACAGCGAATTTTCCCGTGATAACTTGATGGAATGGAAGACAGCATCTCATCATGCGATTGGAGCAACAGTTCCGTTTGCTGGAGCAAAGATTTGGCAGATAATGCTTTGTGTGTTGCTTCAATGGCGATGTCTTGGATGTCAAATCCATAGACTTTTCCACCATTTCCAACAGCTTCTGTCAAAAATATCGTATCATTCCCATTGCCACACGTAGCGTCAATAACCACATCATTCGGGCGAATGACAGATGAGGCATACAAATGAGACAATGTTACTGCCGAAAAAGAGATATTATTTTGGTTGGTATCGAGTTGCATCTAATTCCTTATCAATTAATCCTTGTTCAAAAATATGTTCTACCAGTAATTTCGCAGACCAAGGTGCATACGAAACACCTTTTGCACCCAATGAGTTGAGTGTGTAAATCGGAAAGTCGGGGTGTACCTTACCAATAATGGGGTGTTTGTCGGGGACTTTTGGGCGTATACCCACATCATGAGCAACAACTTCATACGTACCCTTCCACAAATTCTCAAAGCGAGTAGTGAGTAACAGTCGTGCTTCTTCGGTAGGTTCTGTCGTATCGTGTAGAAGTCCGTAGGTTGCTCCAACGCGATACAAATAATCACCCAATGGAATGACGTATAACCCAGCATTAACAACATAGGGCAACGTCTCAACATCCGTTCGAATGGTCAGTATCTCACCCTTACTCGGTTCTAATCCTAATGACGCACCAAACACTGTTTTGCAAAACGAATACCCAGTGCAATCAATGACATATCGAGCAGTGATACCTTCAAACGAAACAGAACTTTCAGAGATTGTACAATCTTCGTATACAAATCGTTGGTTTGAAATGAAACCATTCATCGAAAAATACTCAAACGACGATTCGATATATTTTTGCGATTGTAATAACGACGTTCGCTCGATAGTTACTGCACCATACTGCTGATGAATATATGAGGGTAATGTTACCGATGCACCCAAAAATTCTGTATACTCTGGGTCGATAGATCGCTTTTGCAATTGCTGAGCTTCGAAATCATTGGTACACACCTTTATTTGCGGAATGTGAAGCCAAAATTTCGTAGACAATTTCTGCTCAATTTTAGGATAAAACGCATTAACAACTGGGGCAATCTCGTCAAATCGCCATGTTTTCACAAATCGTTTGCCCGTTAATGGAGTTACCAATCCAGCCGCAATACAACTCGCTGAACCATCGTATGAATCTTCAACTATATGAAAGGAAATTCCTTTGGCCTCTAACGTGTGTGCTAATGTTGCACCTGCAAGTCCAAACCCAACAATCAATACTTCAACATTCATTATTGAAGCCAACCTGCAGGTTGATCCATCGCAGTCGTAACGCCCTTCCAAATGGTTTTAAAACATTCAGCAGCAGAAATTGAATTTGTTGCAGCGAATGTACGCTCGCCAGTTTTTTCTATTCCAGCAACTGCACTTGCACGAGTAGTCATTTCTCTACGATAGGTTTCAACTTCTATCGTTACGGGTGTTTGAGCTACATTTGGTTTCAATTGATTGTGCAACAAATTCTTCGTAGCACGGGCTGCACCATCGAAAATGAGTTTTTTTGTTTTTTTCGGCGGATAACAGAGTGCTGCAGTAAATCCATACGATTCTTTTGTCGACACAAATTCAATCGCAGGAGAAATGTTTTTTGCTTCTTCTTCTAAGCATGAATTACCAGTAACTAATCCTACAGGAACTCCAAAGGAACCAAAAATGGCAGTATTCATCGTAATCTCACCGACAATGTTGCCATTCAATCGTAAATTGGTAATCAATGAACCAACGTAGGTATGAGCCAAAAGTCCATTGGGTGTACCAGCCATAGAATGATACCCAACCATCATAGCCATATCGAATGTTTCATCAATCCCTTGACATTGGCACAACGGTTTGTTTTCATACGAAGCAGGTCCAATCACCAACGAAGCAGCTTCGTGAAGATTTTCGAACACGACATTTCGCATAATTCCGTGACCATCACACACCACAAACGTTGCTTCAGGAACTACTGACAACACACCTTCGATGGCAGCATTCACATCATCAGTGAGTAAATTTCGTGCTTGAGTGTAGGTTTTGCCTTCAGGCATCAATTGGTCAGAATGCACAACTCCAGTTGCTCCTTCCATATCAACGGCTATAAATACTTTCATTATTTATCCTTTGCAATCTTCGTTATTAAATTCAAATTCAATTGTTGTTTGACTTATATGATGATGTGATGTAATTTTTTTGAGAGCTTGTTTTAAAAGAATCATTTCATTCGGAGGAAGATGAGGTTCCACAACAGCATGAAACGAAACTATATGATTTTCATCATCCAAAGTCCACACTCGAAACGAATGGATAGAAAGAATATTAGGAACTTGCGTAAGGAGTTGTTGAATTTCGTGACTATTCAAATTTTTGGGGACAGCTTGTAAAAAAATTCTAAGAGCAGATTGAATGCTTTTGAACGCATGAATACCGATATAGAGGGAAACAGCAATTGAAAGTATTGGATCTAAGATATACCATTGTGTAAAATAAATGAGTATTGAACCAATAAGTACTGCAACCCAACCCAAAACATCTTCTAACAAATGCAATGACAAAACAGAATGATTGTGTGAATGAGAATGGGGATGCAATTTTTGCATTGCAAATCCATTAATAACTATACCAGCGATTGCTACCCAAAACATAATTTCTGAAGAGACAACCTCCGGAGCAAAAAGTCGCTTAACAGAAAAAAAAGTGATTAAAACAGACCCAACTAATAATATAATGCTATTGATAATTGCTGACAAAACTGAAAAACGACGATATCCGAATGTATACAAATCATCAGCAGATTTTAACGAAAAATGTTCAAAAAATAACGCAGACCCTAAAGCAATTGTATCTCCCAAATCGTGAACAGCGTCAGAGAGAATTGCCATTGAATTTGACAATAACCCAGCAATAATTTCAACAATACAAAAACTCGCATTTAGAACCAAAGCCCATATAATCGAAGAGGTTTTTTGCTGATTATGGTTGTGAGTATGAGTATTTGACATGTTTAAGGATATCGAGTTTAGTGATGAAAATGTAGAATATTACTGTCACAAATATACAGAAAAATAGGTGATTTAAACCTTCTTATCTAAAGACAGGAGTTTTGAAGAAACATAAAAAAGTTCTTTATTTACTTACTCATTAGGAAAATATTTTGAAAAGTCAAAAATTATTTATATTTTTAACTGTCTATTAGTAAAACAACTGTACTAATACACCTAAATTTGTTAATAAAAAGAATACATATTTCAAGGAGACCGTCATGGTTATTTCAACAACTTTACGAAATGTTCTTTTAGGAATAGGAGTAATTTTTTTCGCATTACTCATTCCAAAAGAAGTTCATTCGCAAGCATTTTCACTCTTCAATGTTGATGCAAGTGGATATCCAACAATTAAAGCAGGTTTTTTTGTCACAAATGGTAACGGTCAGCCTATTGATGGTTTACCTTCAGATTTTACAATATTTGACAACGGTGTAAATGTTACTCCTTCATTGAAAGTAAATTGTAAAGCTGCAGGTGTTTGTGATTTAAGTATTTCAATGATAGTTGACAAATCAGGTTCTATGTTAGATCCAATTTCACCAGGCAAAACTCGTTGGGATGCAGTAAAATTTGGAATCAATTCTTTTTTGAACACCATTGAATTTAATGGTAAAAACGAGGTAATGTTAGCATCCTTCGATGGGATGGGCTTTTTAAATCAAGATTTCACTGTTAACAAACAGCCCATAATTACTGCATTAGATCTTATCAATCCTGCAAATTCTACTAAATATAATGATGTTCTTCTTTCAGCTTTACGTGATCCATTAAACTTTAGAAATGTTATCGTTGGCGATGGAACCATTGGAATGTTGTCTCGCAGACAACCGAATAATTGTAAAGTTATTTTGTTTCTAACAGACGGTTTACCAATTGAAGCAACAAATGTTTCAGAAGTTGTGCAACGTTGCCAAGATAATGCCATTAGATTCTTTTCAATTTCTATTGGTGTTGATGCTCCAGAATTAAAACAAATCGCTAATGCGACAGGTGGTAGAGCTTTTGTTGTTCAAAACATCAATGAACAATCTATTAAAGCAGTATATGACGCTATTGCAGCTGAATTAAAAGGTACAAAAGTTTGCGAATTAGAATGGACTGCACCATACGGTTGTACTCAAGCGAGTAGACAACGTTTAACCTCAGTTCGATTCAGCAGATCTGGATTATTAACTAAAATTGATACTGCTCGTTACACAGCTCCAGATTATTCTGTTGCACCAATCGTTGCTTCAAGCCAAGTTCTTTCGTTTGGAGATGTAGATGCAAATCTATCGAAAGAAGATGAGCTAACTTTCCGAGTGCCAATCGACGGTTACACTATTACGAGTATATTACCAGTTCCTAATATCCCACAATACGAAGTTATTGAAGTAACCGTAAATAATGGTACGCCAAGACCTTTGCCAGTAACTCCATTCATAATGAACAAAAATGATGTCTTGAAAGTAAAGGTTCGATTTACTCAAGGTGCCACAAAAATGTTCCATCAAACAGAATTGGTAGTAAATGGAATTCCTTGTAACATTGAAATACCACTTGTTGGTGGGTTACAAACAGTTCGTTTAATTAAACCAGAGGGTGGTGATACTATTTCGACATGTGATACTTTTGCAATAGTTTGGGCAGGTGTAGACCCATCAACACCAGTTAACTTATTGTTCAAAGAATCAGAAACAGCAGATTGGAAGCCTATTGCAAATGGAGTAACTGGTCTTGTATATTTATGGAATCCAACAGTAAAAGGAAAAACTTATTATGTACGAGTTACATTACCACCATCAAGTATTTATCAATGGGTAAAAGTAATTGGTTCATCTGGCCCAGATTCTGTTAGCTCAGTTGCGCTGAATGGAATTCAAGACAATCTTTATTCGACTGGGTTTTTTTCCAATACCGTTACCTTTAACTCCAATACTACTCATACTTCCTCTGGATTTAAAGATATTTTTATTGGTAAACAAAATGCCATTAGTGGTGATTTCGATTGGGTAACAAAGGTTGGTTCACCGTTAGATGAAATTCCTTCAGGTGTTCTTGTTGATGGAAATAATGTTTGGGTTGCTGGAGGGACTTTTTCAACAGGATCAATTGGTGTGTCTCCATTAAATTTTGAAGTTCCTAATAAAATGGGAATATTCTTAGCCAGATTAGACCCACTTTCTGGAGCAGCAACGATAATAAATACGGATATTTCTGCATCAGCTTCTTGGAATCAATTTGAGGCATATCCTGAGCAAATTGCTATTGGTCCAAATGCCCAAGGTCAAAAACGAATTTATGTTACGGGTAAATATCGTAATCAATTGGCGGCTTCTCCACTTCGAACTTTACCTAATTCCACTAATTGGAATCAGTTTACAGCAACATTCAACGAAAATGGTCAATTAGCTGCTCCTTTAGCAGTAGGTAAGTCTGTACCTTTTAATAATGCTCCAATTAAGAGTGCTCAATCAGTTACAGATTCCGATGGAAATCTATTTGAAGGTGGTTTCTTTTCTAATACTTTAACATCTGGCACAAGGACTGATAATGCAGTTGGTGGTCAAGATGGATTTATTCGAAGATTTGGTGGAACACCAGGTAATTCTTATGAAAATGTTGCACCTTTCGTAGTTGATGCACCAAAATTGGTTTGTAAAACTCCACTCATTGATTTAGGTACTGTTTGTTTAGGTCAAGAACTTACTCATTTATCTGCTGCTACTATTTGTAATGAAGGAACAATTCCTTTGACTGTAACTAATGTTTACTTCAAAGTGAATACTGCAAATGGGATTATAATTGTTTCTCCTAAAGGAAAAGTGATTTTAGGTGATTTATGTGAATTTTTTGATATTGAAGTTGGGTTTAAGTTTTCTCAAGTTGGTCCATTCAGTATTGTTATGGTGATTGAGGCTACTTGTTCTGAACCAATAGAAATTACATATTATGGTGAAGTGAAAGATTGTTGTAATCTAACAGCAACAAATATCTACGACTTTATGAATGTGGATTTAGGTAAAGATAAAGAATCACAAGATATTACCATTAAAAATGAAGGATTGTCCTTTAAATCTGGTAATGTAACTATTGTTCCTGGTTCTGGATCTAATCAAACTGAATTTGTAATTACTCAAGGAGCTGGGTCAATTCTTCTACCACCAGGTGGTACTCATACAGTTAAAGTCTTATTTAAACCAGAAGTGGCTGGTCTTAGAACAGCAACGTTAGATTGGGGATTTGACGTGAATGATTGCGGTGAGCAGATTACTAATTTGATAGGTAATGGTGTAGATATTGTCAATGTAACTGTCAATAATCTTGACTTTGGTAGAAGAAGAGCAGGAACAAGCAAAGATAGTTTTGTTGTTCTAAACAATGGAGGAACATCTGCAGTAGCTTTAAGTGGTGATCCTGTAATTCAAAGTCCAACTCCAGGAATCTTTGGAAAAATTCAAACTGTTTTAAATAGTGGCGATCAAATTCAACCAGGAGCACCTCTACAAGTAGGTGTTCAGTTTACTCCAAGTCCAACTTCTGAAGGTCAATTTGCTGGAAGTTATACATTCCAAGTTACTGGTCAACCTGATGTGGTCGCAAATATTCGCGGATTTAGCTTCTTACCGAAAATCTCTTATACTTGGGATTGCGGTATTGGTGCTAAAATTGGTGAGAGTATAGATCAGACCTTAACGTTAACCAATCCATCGACAACTTCAGATTTGACGATAACAGATATAAGTTTTATCAATAATGATGGTGGTAATTTTACATTTAAAGACGGTGTTAAACCTGTCATACCTACCATTCCAATGGGAGGAAGTGTTCCAATTACTATTACATATACACCTACTTCACCTGGAAATAGTTCAACGATAGTAAATGTGATTAGTGATGCCGCACCAGGACCTGATGAAAACCCACAAGTAACAACAGCTATTCCGATTTCTTGTAGCTCTTCTGGAGTGGTTTCTCCTGCATTGAACTTTGGATCTGTTAATGGTTGTGAAGTAGTTACACAGAATTTGGTTGTAACAAATCAAGGTTCTAATCCAGTTACTATTACTAGAATTGATTTCAATCCTACGAGCTCACCATTTAGTGGGAATGCAAATAATATTGTGATTGCACCAAATAGTACTGTTACTATTCCTGTAACATTTGCACCAACATCTATCGGTACATTCAATAGCGTTGCGAGTTTGACATTAGCAGATGGTGAAGAAATTGTTGTAGCAATTTCTGGAACAGCTACTCTTTCGCCAATTTCATTTAGCATACCGAAAACAAGCTATAATATTGAACCGGGTAAAAACGAAACGATTCCTGTTAGTGCAACATTCGGTAACTTTGGTTCAACACAAATAACTAACTTGGATGTTACCGTTACCTACAATCCTTCGATTGTAAGTTATCAATCGAATGTTGATAAAACTGGTAAAAATTGGTCATGGTTAGCACAACCAAAGATTACTATCTCTAATACAGAAGAAAGTATGACATTCAGAGGTAGTGCATCTGCAAATAATCCAATAACAACTCCAGCTGCATTACAAAATCTTTTGGATATTACTTTCAAACCGTTATTGGGTAATGCAGAGATTTCAGATTTCGTTGTCAGTGGTAATTACCAGTCTGGTGTTTGTACGCAAGTATCAACAGCAACTACGAAATTACAGTTGACAAATGTGTGTTCATTACGATTGAATCAAATTACATCCAGTGGATTTACTTATGGTTTGATGTCTGCGTTCCCGAACCCAGCAACAACAAGCACTACGGTGGATTTCTCGATAGCATTTGATGCACATACTACTATTGAGATTGTCAATTCGTATGGTATTGTAGTTCGTAAATTAGTTGATGTCCCGTTATCAGCTGGTGATTACAGACAAACAGTTGATTTGACAGACTTGCCAACAGGATATTACACATTACGTTGTTTATCTGGCTTGTTGAATGCAACTACTCCAATTGTTATCACCAGATAATACGTATTGGAATTTTATTAAGCCGTACGATGTTCTCACTTCGTACGGCTTTTTTTATGGATATAATCACAAAATGAATACAAACAGAATACATATATATCGTTCAATTGAACAACCTATCCAAGGCGAAATTGTTTATTGGATGTCACGCGATCAACGCATTGATTCTAATTGGGCATTTACCTACGCTCAGCAATTGTCTATTGAGCACAAACTTCCTTTACGAATTGTGTTTACACTGTCACCAGTGTTTTTAGATGCAACTTTGAGGCAATATTCGTTTATGATTGAGGGATTGAAACAAGTGGAAAAACGTGCAACGTCATTGAATATACCGTTTACCTTGCTTTTAGGGGAAGTTGTTCCGACATTTGTACAATATCTTCAATCCCATCAGATTGGAGCTGTGATAACAGACTTTGATCCATTAAAAATAAAAAAAATTTGGAAAGAAGGTATACTTTCGCAAACAAATGTACCACTAATTGAGGTTGATGCTCATAATATTGTTCCATGCAAATGGGTTTCGCAAAAAGTCGAATTTGGTGCATATACCATCCGACCAAAAATAAAAAAGAATCTCGATGAATACTTTGAGTCACCTCCTCAACCAATGCAAAATGTTTTTACTACTTCAGAAGTTGTAAATACTACAAATTGGGATGATGTCTATGCTTCTCTGAAAGTGTCAAATTCTGTTCTTCCTTCAAAGGTATACTTACCAGGAAGAGAAGCTGGTTTGAAAGTATTGCATACGTTTATTTCTCAAAAAGTTGAATCCTATGGAACATTACGGAATGACCCAACAAAGGGTATGATTTCGAATCTTTCTCCATATCTTCATTTTGGTCAATTGTCAGCAATTGAATGTGCTGTTCAAGCAAAACAATTAGCCGAAGAATTTCCCGAATCAGTTGCAAGCTTTTTGGAAGAGTTGATTGTTAGACGAGAACTTTCCGACAACTTTTGTTTGTACAATGCTCACTATGATTCGTTCGAGGGGTTCCCAGATTGGGCGAAAAAATCGCTCAATGAACATAGAAATGATAAACGTGATTTCATTTACTCTTTAGAAGAATTTGACAATAGTGCTACACATGATGCTTTGTGGAATGCAGCACAGAATGAAATGGTGAAAACAGGAAAAATGCACGGTTATATGCGAATGTATTGGGCAAAAAAAATATTAGAATGGACAAAAACACCTGAAGAAGCACACACCATTGCAATCTATCTTAATGATAGATATCAAATTGATGGTAGAGACCCAAATGGCTATGTAGGCGTTGCATGGTCAATTGGTGGAGTGCATGACCGTGCTTGGTTCGAAAGACCTGTTTATGGGAAAATTCGGTATATGAATTATAATGGATGTGCATCAAAATTTGATGTCAAACAATATATTCGCCTACAAAGTGATGATTTATCTTTGTTCTAATGGTTACGATTTTTTTCCGTACGCAATTCTAGGGTCGACTACAGAATAAAGAATGTCGGCTACTAAAATACCCACTAAGGTCATCACTGCCGATACAGTGAATATTGCCATAATCATTGGGTAATCTCTTGCAATAAGCGATTCGAAGGATAATTTACCCATTCCCGGAATGGAAAAGATAGTTTCAATAATAACACTTCCTCCAATTAAGGCTGGTAAAATTCCAGCTAACAAGGTTATAATTGGAATCAATGAATTTCGAACCGCATGTTTGAATATCACAATATGCTCAGGAAGCCCTTTAGCACGTGCTGTACGAATGTAATCCTGTCTAATGACTTCGAGCATGCCTGAACGCATTTGACGCGAAATATACGCAAATGAGCCATACGTGTAGACAATCATCGGTAACACCAAATGAGAAGCATAATCAGTAAGTTTTTCCAAAAATCCCCACGAAGCATCAAAATTGATGGAACGAATATTTCCAGAGGGAAACCACGAGACATATTCTGGATTACACAAGAAGGTAATTCCCATTGTTCCTATCCAAAAAGTAGGAAGTGAATAGAGTGCAAAAATGAAAAAGGTCGACAGCTTGTCTAAAAAATTACCTTGATGGGTTGCAGAATAAATACCTAAAGGTACTGCAATGGAATAGGATAGTATAATTGCCAAAATATTCATTAACAAGGTTATAGGAATCCGCTCAACAAACTTTTCCGTTATTGGTCGTGAATCTTGAAAAGAAGTTCCGAAATCTAATTTGAAAATATTAGTTGTCCAAATAAGATATTGTTGCCATACTGGTTTATCCAAATTCCATTGTTTTCGAATCAGCTCAATAGTTTTTTCATTCACGGCATTGTTTCCAGATAAGGAACCATCAGCTCCGGCAGCTGCTTTTGCAGCAGCAGGATCTCCTGGGGCTAATCGACTAATGCCAAAGGAAATAGCCGTAATGAGAAATAATGTCGGTATAAAAAGAAGAATCCGTTTGAGTATATATTCGAACATTGAAACCTATTTTATGATAATTTTCGGTAATTTACGAAAATTTTGTGAAATATACTTCAATTGATTGGTTTACTGTATCAATTCAAAGACTTCTTCCATCTCTTTTTCGAGATTGAATGCGTTTTTAGTGAGGTATCTACGGGAATAGGATATTTCTAACGAAGTTTCGAATGGTTTTTGTGCTAAATGATGTTGTATTGCTTTTGCTGCATGGATGAGATGAATATCGTCTTTAGTCGGAGATTTTTCGAAAGTTGCTATTGTTGATGCAATTTGAAATTCTAATTCTTTGTCTTCCGTTTTCAGCAATGTTCTTTGAGCTAAAAAAATAGCTCGAGGAATTTCAAATTTTATAGATGCCATAACAACCGAATCTAAGAGTTTCTTGGAAAATTCAGCTGCCAAATCAAAGGAAGATAGTTCGTAATGCAATTGCACCATCATATCTTCGATGATGGCTTTGTCTATGGGGTCAGTTTCTTTAAGAATACGAGTATATGCTTCTTCAGCATAGGGTTTTGCCAATTCGGCTTGTTTTTGTGTGATATATGTTTGGGCAATTTGTAAGAAGATGGTCGCAAGAAATGAATTGGAGATCTGTTCTTTGAACGGCAATGTAGATTTCATCAAGGCGATTGTCTGAGAATAATCTTCTAATTTGAATGTACCGATAGAAGCATTGATTATCATTTGTGCATAATTATCAAATTCCTCTGCCTTTTTGAATAGGTCTGCAGCATCTTTAAACAATGTTACAGAACCTTTGTCATCACCATTGGAAGTTGCCTCCATAGCTCTGGAGGCAATCTTACTTGCATTTATTGCGAATTCATTCATAAGGATGTATTTAGGCTTGTTGATTTTTTTCAGGGTATTGTGGTAGTGGTAATGAACCTGGTATACCCATAACAGGAAAATCTTTTCGTAATGGATAAATTGGCTCTCCACTTGAAGGGTCCACAAAATCCTCAGGCATGTAGAATCGACGTAAATCAGGGTGGTTCTCGAAATAGATTCCATACATATCGAATGTTTCACGCTCGTACCAATTTGCGGACTCCCATAATTCGACCAATGATGGACATGTAGGAGAATCTTTGGACTCCAAAGGTACCTTAATACGAATTCTACTTTTGAATGGAAGTGAGTAAAATGTATGCACTACCTCAAAGCGATGACTTTTTGTATTCAACCAATCAATCCCAGTTGTATCTAAAAGCATATCAAATTGCGTAGCAGGGTTATCACGTAATTCTGTAGCAACTTCAATAAGATTCTCTGGAAGAACAATAAGAGAATATTGATCACGATGTTCGTAAAGTTCTACTCCTGTAAACACAGATTGTGCAACGGAGAGTATGGTTTCCTTACTTAGTGACATAGGTTGTTTTCCTTATAATATGTAATTATTTTTTGTTTGTTAAAAAGATGTAATCCCACAAAGGACTTGTTACTCCAAAGGATTTATTAGGAGTAGCAAAATGATGCTCTAAATGATTTTTTCGTAAAAATTTACCGATTGGAGAACGCATTTTCCAATGATGTGTTGCATAATGAATCATATCATACCACAAATATCCGCTAATAAAACCAGCATAAGTAGCCTGTGTCCAAGTGCCTAAGAAATACGAATGTACTAAATAAAATAGAAATGCCAATGGAATACTTATAGGAAGTGGCATAACTAAGCGTGATGAGTCAGATGGATAGTCGTGATGAATGCCGTGAGTAAGATAGTGAATTTTCTTCAAAATAGCATTTGTTGGATGAAAATGAAAGACAAAACGATGCATTATATATTCAACAAAAGTCCAAACTATAATTCCTGAAATAAACAAAACCCACGTAAAATAATAGCCTGTTTGCGGAATTGCAAAAAACAAATTGTATAGTATAACAGGTAAATACGAAACTACAGGAATCATTGGGTGAATATGTGATAAAGCATTCAAAATTGGATTTTTGAAAAGCGTTATCGATTCGTCTTTGTTCGTAATGTATAACTTCATAGAGGTATTTTGAGTAAGATGCCTTTTTGACGAATTTTTGATGAAGATATTTAAGATGGTTACGTTTATTTGTATGTAAACGTATAACAAAATATCTGTATTTCTTAAGCATAACTTGCTGAATTATTGTGCAATCACAGCATTGTTGGAAAAAAAAGAGAAATATTACGGAAATGTATTGTTTTTCAGAAAATTTTTCTTAACTTTCGAGAATGTTGGAAAAAATACGTAAATGAAACTTCAAGAACACTATACCGCTGTTTTAGAACAGTTGACAGAACTTCGTAAAACTGGGAATTATATTGAGGCAAAAGAGCTTTTATTTACCTCAATAATGAAGTTAGAACTTCAAAAAAATGACACCAATTTTGCAGATTCAATTGATACAATTCAATATTATAAAGCAAGGTTTTTATCGAATTTAAGTGCTATTCACCATGAAACTGGTGAGACAAAAGCATCAGAGGATGTAATAAAGCAGGCTATTCAATTAGCAAATGAACTTACTGACAAAAAACTACAAGCACAACTATTAGGATTATTAGGAATTTCACTGAGAAGATCTGGCAATATTCAACAATCAATTGAAGTTTTACGAAAAGCAGTCAATCAATTAGAAGAAATAGGCGAGTTACAAACTTCCAACCGATTTAAAGCAGATTTAAGTAGCATTTTATTTAGTTTGGGCTCTTTGGAAGAAGCACTTACCGGCTTCAAAGAAGTATCGGAGTATTTTAAATCTAATGACATGGATTTAGAGTTTTTACATTCTATGTCGAAAATTGCAAGTTTATTCGATTATATGGGAGATACAGAAAGTGCTGTCGAGACAATGAAATCTTGTTTGACGGTACAAGAGCGAAATGAATACATCCCACTTTTAGTCAATATATATGGAAATTTGTCAGGTTTGTTTATTCAGCTTCACGATGTAAATAATGCAATTATCTATTTGGAAAAAGCAAAAGTATTACAAGAAAAAAGTCCAGCAGGATTTCAGAATTTACATTTGGATATTCATTCAATTGACATTTTGAATTTTCAACATAAATTTGATGAGGCATTACAAGAAATTGCATCAAAAATTCCGTTAGTTGAACAAAAAAAAATGTATCCATCATTGATTCAACTGCATTTACGTAGTGCTGGTGCTTTGCTAGGAAAACAAAATTTCAATGAAGCAGTTGTCAAGGTTAAACAAGCAGAACAATTAGCACTTTCAACATCAAATGAGTTGTATTTATTGGATTGTTATGATTTGATGTCGAATATCTCTGAAAAGGACAAAAAATTGTCATTGGCTATTGAATATAAGCAAAAGGCAATTTGGGAAGCAAAACAACAATTTAATCGACGCTTGGAAAAGCAATATACCCAAGAGTTACAAATACTTAATAAATTGTTTATTTCCTAATATGAACAAAAGCTCTCATTCAAAATTGTTTGAAACTTTACTTCATGAAGCCAAAACTTTCATGGAGGATAAGAATCTTGATTTAGCCCTAAATAAAGCTTTTGAGGCATATTTTTTACTTCAAGAAGAAACAGAAATTGATATTTCTATTGATGACCAATTAGAAGCATATATTGTGTTAGCGAGTTTGAATGTCAAAACAGGAAATCCATTAGAAGGGAAAAAATTACTTGAAAGAGCTGTAATTTTAGCGGAGGGAAGGGTTGACAGCAATTCTTTAGGAAGGATATATGGGTTATTAGCTCAATTTGAAATACTAGTTTCAGAATTAGAACTGGCGTTACAACATTTCGAAAAAGCTATAGACCTATATGAGGAAGAAGGTAATACTGATAAAGTTATGAAAACCTTTGGTAATAAAGCAATTCTTTTAGATATGATGGGAAAACGTTCTGAAGCATTGGAAACATTTATCAAAGTCTCTTCGTATTTCAGTGAAAATTCACAAGACATGCAGCATATTATTGCATTGGTGCATATTGCAAATATATTCGAAGTAATGGGAACATATAGAAGTGCAATAGCAAATTTATCCATTGCAGCCACCTTGTTGTCAAGTACAGAAAATTTTGCACTGCAATCGAGAATCAAAGCAAACCTCTCATATCTTTATTTATTGTTAGGTGATGAAGATGCTTCGAAAGAATATATGAATTTAGCAAACGAAGATTTAAAAAAATCTTCCAATGAAGATATACATACTGTCTATTTAGGTATCTATCAAAGTGAAATTCTCAAATATCATCAACAATTTGAAGAAGCAAAGGTATTGGCATTAAAAACCTTAGATTTAACCTTACAAAATAAATATACAGGTCTCACTATCCAAACCTATATAGATTTAGCTACAATTTCGTTGCATCTCAAAGATAATGACAAAGCAGAAGAATATCTCAATAGTGCAATTGCACTCTCTCATTCAAGTGTTTATAAAACCTATATGGTAAATATTTTTCATTCCTTTGCATTACTATCGAATGCTAAGGGTGAATTAGAAAATGCAAAAATGTACTGTGCTTTGGGAATTGATGAGGCAAAACGTCAAAATCTCAATCCGGTATTAGAAGAACTATCTCAATTGTATTCAACATTACAATCCTCAAAATAAAGAATGTTTGCACCATTGCCATCTGAATTACTCGAAATGTTTCATCAAATTCGACCTCAGATTCAAGAACGTTTATTATCTTTCAAAAATGTGCCTTTTCATCAATACTTTTATGAACTCTGCTTTTGTATTTGTACGCCTATGACAAAAGCTCAAAATGCACTGAAAGTACAACAAAAATTAATGGATTTACATTTCAAAGAAAATGACATCGATTTATATAAAATTGTCCGAGGTAATAGTCACTACATTCGATTTCACAACAAAAAGATTCTGTACTTGCAGGATATGAAAAGAAATTTTTCGATTGTTGAAGAAATACTCCGCACTATTGATGATGTTGTGCGATTGCGTGAGCAATTGAGTAAGTCTGTACTGGGGTTAAGTTTCAAAGAATCATCGCATTTTTTACGAAATATTGGAAAAGAGGGTGTTGCCATTATCGATAGGCATACTTTCAGAAATTTGCAACAGTTAGGGGTTGTTGACTTTGAAACGAAATATCCAACAAGTAAAAATGCCTATCTTCGGATTGAGGAACTATGGAAAGAATTTTCTCAATTCGTTAATATTTCTGTTGAGGAAATGGATTTTCTTTTCTTTTACAATCAAACAAAAACTATTCTCAAGTAAATAATAAAGAGACACTACTTTCGATTATATAGTTGAACTATGTTTCACATTCATTTTTACTAACAACATGATACGTTTACTTATTCTTGCTATATTCTTTCCTATAATATCGCTTGCACAATCTCCTTTTATGATACAAAAAGGAAACACATTGGTTTATGATGTAATAGAAAACTCAAAACAACAAACCCTTTCGATATTGGTGGAAGAACTAACTCCAAATGTCAAACTTCGGTTCGTAAAAAATAAAAAAGATGCACAATTGAAGGTTTCTGACTCTTTAAGTAGCCTTTTAAAGTTGCCGAAAAAAATTGGTGCAATCGTAGACCCAAGTGTGTTATATATGCCCAAAGAAATGGCAATTTCATCTTCAGATTCTTCTGTATTGTCGATGAATGCTTATGGAAAGATTGTTGACTTTGTTGCCATTTTCAAAGGTAAACTTCATATTCCTGTCAGAGGAGATGCTATCAGAATCCCCTATAATGTTTGGTGTCATATTGTTGTACTGAATGAATTTGAGCAAGAATATGTTCACACATATTGGTACCATGAAGAACCAAAAATTCCTCTTATGTTAGCATATACTTCAAAAAATAGAACAATTCGTTTACGCGAAGTATACTAACAAAAAAAGCGAATGAAAACTGTTCTCTTCAATGCTAAGTTTCGTTATTCTCAGGAATTTTTGGAGCAACAGTTTCTTGATTTCATTTTCAATAAATGGAAAGAAGAACAACTTTTTTCATTGACCTTTGTAGTTCCTACTTCACGCCTAAAAGACTATATTTATGAATCACTTGCTTCTCGAGTTCAACTTACGAACGTTGGTGGATTAGTATTTGGACTGAAAATATACTCCTTCAACGAATTTGTTTCGTTACTGTATTCTCAAGTATTTATAAATTCAAAAAAAACTGTTATCTCTTCTGGAATTCAGACCAGTATATTTGAATTGGCTTGTGAAAACGCACATTTAGAATATTATACCAATAAGGAACTATTAAAAACTGGGTATATCAAAGACTTATCTTCTCTCATATTTGGAGTAAAAGAAGATGCAGTTACGATTCATTCATTTGAACAAGATTATCACAAATTGTTGGGTGAAATTGACTCAACATCAACCATAGGTTTAAAACGATTTAGAGATGTCATTGAACTGTACAAACAATACGAAGATATACTTTCAACAACCTTACTTGATTCAACCGATCTTGTTCAGTATTGTACCTTTTGTTTAGATCAAAAAAATGTCTTCAGAGCAATAACAGAAGAAGATATAGCAACAATCGAAGCTCAACAAGAAATGTATCAATTGTTGTTAAGAAATTTTCTCACAAAAGATCTTGAAGTAACTCCCCAGATATTTTTCTTGGAGTTTTTTCATTTTAAAAAACCAGAACAACTATTTATTCAAGCTCTTTCAGAAAAAGAAATTGGTATAGGAATTAGTTTTGGAAGTTCACATCTCAATGATGAAGTATTTCAAATTACCGAAGCCCAGATAGAGTATTTTTCTAACAATGGTTTTGCACCAATTTATAGCAATAATGTTTCTGATATTGAGAAAAATTTTGCAAAACATTTTGGTGCATATTCTACAAAAAGAATCAATAAAGCCAATTGTATTAACAATATAGAAATCAATGAAATAGCTTCAAAAAAAGAAGAAATTGCATTTGTACTTTCAGAAGTAAAAAAACTTACGATTGAACAACAAATACCTAAAGAACAAATTTGTATAATATCTCGTGATATTGAATCGTACTCAGAGTTTTTGCGTGAAGAAAGTTTTAATGCCGAAATTCTACTAAATATTACGGACAGATTTCCACTAATGCAGTCTTCTGTTGTCATCGCATTGTTTTCTATTTTAGATATAATTATTTATGGATTTAGAAAAAAAGATATTCAAAAAGCACTTAGAAATCCATATCTAAGTTTTAATTCTCATTACAATCAAGAATCCAATATCAATGGTGATAATCTTATTCATGTTGCGGAAGAATTGCGATTTGAAGGTGGATTTGAACATAGAGGTTTACAAGGATGGTATCAAAAATTAGAAAGTGAAATTGACTATTATACCCAGAAAGTAACGATGATGACTGACTCTGTTCATACAACAGTATTTGAGCTTGAGTCACTTCAAAGAAAACTCCAGATACGAAAAAAAGCATTAGAGGATTTGAAATGTATTGCATTAATGCTTCCAACATCAGATACAATGATGTCTTTAAAGGAGTTTTCCTCAACCATTGAGGAAGTTATTGATACCTTCCAAATAGTGAACAACATAAAGTTGTTTTCTGTAGAAATTGCGACTCGTCAATATTTGAACGAGTTTGAACGTAATTTCTTCGTTTTAGAGGCTGAACGAGATGGTAGGGCTTTAAATTCAATTCGACAAATTCTTGCAGAGTTAGTAAGAGTTTTTTCCTTGTTCGAAAAAAAATCATTCCATAAAGCAAAAAAGTTTTCTGAATTAGTTAAACGACTACGATATGCAATTTTAACAGAAAAATACCAAATTCGTGAACAAAAAGGGAGTAGTATTCTCGTTACTTCCATTGAACAAATTCGTGGGATTCCTTTTTCACACATATTCGTTTTGGGAATGAATCAAGGTGTTTTCCCAAAAAACTACACTACCGAAAAAGTGTTAGGATTGAACTTAGAACAAACAGAACGTATGGCAATGTCACAGGAATTGTATACTTTTTGGATGTTAGTACAAAGGGTTCTCTCAAAAGAAACAAATAAACTTCAATTTCTTTACACCCAATCTTCTGAAAAAGAGATGCTATTACCATCGATGTACTTAGGTGAATTACAATCTATTTTAGAATGTACATCAAAGAAAATTGATACCAAAACTAATGACTTTTCAGTAATCTCATCGAAAGAACAATTATTAGAATATTTGGCGACTTCACCAGAAATTGATAAAGACTTACAACAAAATAAACAAACGTTATTTTTCTCCGAATTGGATTGGAATGTTGAAGAATTTCATCATAATGAGTATACATCAACACCAATTGTAGAACAGTTATCTCCAATGACTATTGACGAAATTGCATCGTTACGTACAAAAGCATTTTCATCGTCAAAATTAGAAATGTATGCACTGTGTCCATATAAATATATGGTCTCAGAGATTATTCAAATTAAAGAAATTCAAGAAATCGATGAATTTTTATCTTCGATGAATAAAGGAACTATTTTTCACGCCACAGTTGACGCATTCTTTTCTACACTTCTGAAAAAAGAACCGTCTAATGATGTAAATGGTCTACATTTTGTACGATTAAATCCAAAACGCCATGAAGAATATTCCCAATTACTCAATTCGCTTGGCGAAACAATCATTGATGAATATAGTATTGATCATCCATATTTTTCCTTCAGCAAGGAGTATTTCCTTGGTGCAACAATGGAAAACCAAGAAAAAATATCTGGACTATTTGATATTTGGTTAGAAGCTGAATTACGATTTTTGGAGCAAGGTTGGAATTTTTATCCGTATTTTTTTGAATTAGAATTTGGAGCATTACAACCGAAATATTCTCAAGATAAACTCTTTTCATCTACAGAATCACTGCACATAACTGATAAAACTTCCATAAAGGGAAAAATTGATAGAATTGAAATGAGAATTGGTGAGAATGGAAACTATGAAGCTATCATTAGTGATTATAAATTAGGTGATGGAAGTTTACCAAAATTAAAAGATATTTTGGGTGGTAAGAAGTTTCAATTGCCCTTATATGCGAAAGCATTTGAAGTGTATTTTGCTGAAAAATACCAACGTCATTGTCAGATCAAAGGCGGAATTTACTATGCTTTTTCTACGAAAATTTCCAAAGATAAATCTTTAACTTTAGAAAAAATACCGTGCTTTGTAGAAGAAAATATATTGGAAACAAAAATCAAAAATGTAACAGTTCCATCTATTGAAGAGTTGATACATCAAACGGTTACGTTAGTAGAAATGAATGTAGAAGAAATGTCTTCAGTAAATTTTCCAATTCAACCAAGCAAAAAAGATTGTCCCCGTTGTTCGTATTCCAAAATATGCAGATTCAAAGAAGTTGAAGATTAAAAAGTATAAATTCTATAATTCTAAAGAAAGTTTTTCATTGTGTTCAGCCTTTACAGAAAAGCCAATGAGTAAAATGTCATCAACTAATCGTGAAAACTTCAGATATTCCAAATGTTCTTGCTCTAAAAGTCCAAGTTGCTCATTAAATGATAATTGTGAAAGCTCATTTAATTTGTTTTTGATACTTTTTTGAAATGGAACATTCATTTCTTCATTATATTGCTTTGAAAAACCATTTGTAGTCAGATAATACACCACATCTACTTCACGATAAATAACTGTATCTTCAAAAATAAATTCTTCTTCATTTGAAAAGCCTCCTATTGAATGGAAATTTGGTTCAATTATCTCCAAGCTTGAGGTTACTTGTTCATCTTCAGAATTTTTTATAAAATACAATGGAGTATTTGCACCAGAAAATATACATCTGTCTGGTTCAATTTTTATCAACCCAATATCAAAAGAGTAATATTGTTTCGATTCAAAATTTGATTGGAGAGTTTTTTGAAATAACGAATGAAACTTTTTCAATATTTCTGATGGTACCATAGTTGGGTCTTCGTAAACTATTGATGTCAAAAGTGAAACTCCCAGAACAGATAGCAAGATAGTTGAGTATCCAGAAATAGAACAATCTGCCACAGCAATAAATTTTGCTTGAATTGAAGGATTAGAAAATACCCAATAAAAATCTTTTTTAGCACCTAAATTATCACAAACTTTGTTGAAAACTAAAGAATGGTCAAAAGTTTGTTGAAAAAAGGATAGGTTAGGTAATAAAGAATTTTGTAATGAAACCGCTTCTACATATTGTGATTGTAATTGTGTAGTTATATTTTGTTCTGCAATTTGAAGTCGTAACAGTTGCTCGTTCTTTCGTTCCAATTCTGCATTAACAATACTAAATTCCTCATTCTTTGCTTCTAATTGTTTTTTATGCTCAAATAATAAATCCGTGTTTCTATGCATTTTGGAAAGAGTAACTACTAATTCTTGTTCAGCACGTTTTCTTTCATGAATGTTTTCAAGCATATGAATGAAAACTACTTGATCAAAATCGGGAATAAAACTCATTGATGTTGTTCTACGTAACCATATTTGATTTTTTTGAGAAATTCTATATTGTTCTTCGATACTGTATTTCAACTGAGGATTAGCAATGAGTTTTGCTGTATGTTCTTCAAATTCTATCGAATATTCAGTAGTCAGTAAGTTAGTAAAGTTACTTCCATTCGAATCATTATTTTTGTACCCAAAAATTCTTTGAAATTCTTTATTTGTTGCGACTATAATATTCGATGTAGTTGTTATACAGATTCCTAATGGAGCGTGTTCAAACAAATGCATAAATGCTTTTATATCATCTTTTTCATTTATGACAGGTTTATCTATAGGTGTTGTTGTTTTTTCAAAACGCAAAAGCACTGTTGAACCATCGATGATGGTTTTGTCCAACCGTTGAATTTCGCTTCTATATTCCTCTTGTTTTTTTTGAACTAATTGTCTGTTAAGCTCATCATATTCTTGTTGTTTCGCAAATGATGTTTCATATTGTTCCCAATTTTTTTGGGTATGATATAACAAAGTATAAACTGTATGAAGTTGGGAATGTAAATGATAATTTTTAGAATGTTCAATTATCTTTGCTGCTTTTTCTAAAAGTGTTTGAGCTTTTGTAAATAGTTGTTGATGAATATTGACAGTTGCCACTTTTAACATAGAAAGGAACAAATTCAAAGTAAAGCCAACTGTAGCACTGACGGTCAAAGATTTTTGATAATATTCTATAGCCAAATCATAATTCTTTTTGGGGAAGTAAATATCTCCAATCTTCCTGTAAGCATTTGATTCGATGCGTTTTTGATTCGACAAAATAGAAAATTCAATACATTTGTGTAAATACTCCTCAGCCTCTACAAATTTGCCCATTGTGACGAAAACATCACCAAGTTCAAAGTAAATTTTTGCTATAAATTCCTCAGAATCAATGGATATCGCCATATCTAAAGATTTTTGAAGATGAATTTTTGCACTTTCAAAATCTCCAATATTTTTATTGATAACACCAATTGAAAGTAATACATATGTAATGAGAAAATCTAATTGCAACTTCGAGGCAATCTCTAAACATAAGTGAAAATGTTCAAGTGCAACTGTAGTAACAGTACATTCAGAATAATTAGTACCTAATTCAAAATAGATATTAGCAAGTAATTCCAAGGCATTTTCATTTTGACTTTCAATTTTTGCTTGAGTAAGTGTTTCAATGGATTGAATAAAAAATTCTTTTTTGTTGAGAACTTTTGCAAAAACAACATAAAAAGGAACAATATCAATACCTTGGAGATATTTTTCTGCAAAAGGTGAGGCTTCAGTGAAATATTGATACGATTTATCATATTCCAAAAGAGTTTTATACAATACTCCAAAACTTGCATTGAGAAAAAAACGTTCTTCTTCCGATTCGTACGGAACCAACAAGGAGAACATTTGTTCACATTCTTTTAAAATTGGAGGAATGTTTAAAAGAATATTCTCTTTAAGTGCAATTGTATAAAGTTGACGTGCAGTCATGGGTTTAAAATGCGTTAATCTATAAGTTTGTCAACAAAATACATTTCCATATCACCAATATTTTTTGCAGAATGTTTACCTCTATAAGAACACATAAACATATCCTTTACTCGTTCGTACAATGAACCTGAAATATTAATTTTATTAGGCTCCGAACGAGATTCTAATCGCGATGCAATATTCACAGAATCCCCCCAAATATCAAAAGAAGGTCGTTTGGAACCAATAACTCCTCCAATTACAGCACCGGAATGAATACCAAAACGTACTTGTAATTCAAAATCTACATCAGGAATGGTATAATTCTGCATATATTCACATATTTCCAAAGCCATTTGAATACTAGAATAATGATGGATAGGGTTGTTAATGGTAGCACCACCTACCGCCATATAAGAATCACCAATAGTTTTGATCTTTTCTATATTATGTTTGTCAGCAATTCCATCACAGAAAGAAAAAATATCACCCAAAATTTTCACTAATTCTCTGGCTGAAACTAATTGAGATAACTTCGTAAATCCAACTATATCCATAAAGATAATCGTTACATCTTCGTAAAACGTTGCAATTTCTGTTTGAGAATATTTCAATTGTTCCACCAATGCACCAGGTAACATCTTGTGCAAAAGTGAATCAGTTACTTCTCGTTCTTTTTGAAGCAATTCCAATTGTCTCGAAGCCTCAAATGTTGCTAATCGAACAATCGTTTCTTTTCCAGTAATATCTTCTTTCAATCTCATTGACTCTTCATAAAAAGATAATGCTAATTCATATTGACGCAATTCTTTATGAACTAAGTATTTGAAATTCGCATAAAAGTAATTATTCTGTTCTAAAGACTGATTTGAATTTAGAAATTTCAAATATTCTAACAATAATAAGGCTGTTTGTAAAGATAATTCTTTAAAATTAGAAAACCGCTGTTTATTGAGATTGTAGGTAGCTTTAATATCCTCTGGTGTTTGACTAATAATGGAAACTGGAATCTCGTAGAATTCATTTTTCAGTGAAACAGAATGATAAAAAGGAATAAGTGTTTGTATTACTTGTAATTTAACACCATGGAATTGATGTTTAAGTGAAAGAGAATAACATTCTCCATACAAACGCAACGCTTCAGAATATTCTTGTTTTTGTTCATAAAAACTTGCAAGAGTGCCTAAATTACGAGTAATACCCAGTATGTCATTAGATTCTTCAAATAACGAATTTGATAATTCAATATACTGTTTTGATTTATCGTACTGATTTAAACGTGAATACGTATTTGCCATGTTAGTATATGCAATGGCAATTCTATGATTATCGTTATTAGCTTTAAAGTATCCCAAAGCTAATTCAAAATATTCTAAAGACTTAGAAAATTTTTTAGATTTGTCATAGACCAAACCAATATTGAGATACGTTACTCCAATACCAGAAGTATCATTTAATTCTTGAGAAATTTGCAAAGCAGATTGAAGATGTTCAATAGCTTCAGCATACTTACTCATTTTGACTAAGGTTGTACCCAAATTATCATAGGCTAATGCTAGTCCACTTTTATCATAAGTTTTTTCAAAATATGGAATAGCTTTTTCAAATTGTTCAACACATTCATCATAAAGGGAAATTGTACGAAATACTATACCCATGTTAATAAGTACTTGACCTACACCACTACTGTCATCAAGACCTTCCCGAATAGATTTAGAATCTTCAAAAAAGAGCAATGCCTCTTTGAACTGACTCATCCTCATTGCAGCAAGTCCGCGTAAATTGATACTCGTAGCCATATTTTTGGGATTTTCAGCAAGTCGAGATTTTTCGTCAGCTTTTTTTGCCAATACCTCAACAACTGGAAAGTTTCCTAAATTAAAATTAGTTATTGAAAGGGCAATGAGAATATCTGAGGCAAGAGTATGAAATTCTTTAGTACTATACATACCCTCAACTGATTCAAATTGTGAATGTAATGCTTCTAATTTGTCAATAATTTTTGAGGGAGCAGTGTGCTGATATTTTGTCAACTCCTGTAACTGACTTTTTACTTCTTCAAAATTAATAAAGTTCATCTATATACCTCATTATATAGACACAGTAAAATCAAAATGAACTGTACATCCAATTTGTTGTCGAAAATCAAAATGTAGTTTACCTTGCAATTGTTGAGCAAGTAAGGTAGAGATGGAAAGTCCCAATCCTGCTGAGGGCTCATTATTTGTGGGTTTAGATGAAAGTTTTGTAAATGGAACACCTATTTTATGACTTTCTTCTTGTTTTATGCCAGCTCCTTGGTCTCGAACGGATATTCGAATCAACAATTGTTGATTTGAAAGTGCTTTTGATTGAATATTGATGGCTATTAGTGAATGAATTGGAGAAAATTTCCATGCGTTCTGTAACATTTCGGAGAATATAAATCCTAATGATTTTACATAGGTTTTGAAACTGATGTCGGGTACTTCTTGCATAAAACGAAGTGTTATTTTCTTTTGTTGAAATTTTTCTTTCAATTTATTCACCTCATTTTGAATAAGTAAAGGAAATCGAACTTCAACAGCATTAGTATCATAAGCATTTCTTTCTACTGTACTGTAAATGCTCATTTGAGATAGTATGTGTAATACATCTACCGTTGATTTTTGTAATGTTTCTGTTAATTCTTCAATGTCACTATTTTGAATTTCTGGTAGTAATTGTTGTAATAATTCTGAAAACATTCGAATGTTCTGCACTGGATTTGTGAGATCGTGAATAGATGCTCGCAAAAATGCGTTTTTTCTTTCCAATGAATCTCTCACAGAATTATATTCCCTTTCAATTTTTTCCAGTTTGTCGTTATGAGAAGTATCAATTTCATTCTTTGTTTGTAAATTTTGTTGAAATGAATCATCATTCAACGAAGTCAAAGAATGTTCGAAATGTCTTATAACTATTGGAATTAACGAATACAATTCGGTACTTTGTTTGTACATTCCTTTGTCTAAAAGTTTTTTTGCAAGCGTAACAATTAAATTCGAGAATATTTGAAAGAAATGTACATTACTGACATAATAACTTACTTCAATAGTTGCAAAAGATGAACATACTAATCCGTGAACAGCACTGTGATTGTTGTATAAATCAACAAATCGTTGAGTAATTCGAAATTCCGAATCTGAATCAGAAATTTTTTTGGTAAGATACAGTGCATCAATGTATTTACCTAAACAGTAAGGATACGCAAACAAACCAATGTGAAAATCGGCTTCTTGAAGACATAAAAACGAAGCCTCTTTAATATACTTATAATCTAACGCTAGTAATTGAGCTCTTTTAGAAGTGTCAATTGCACTTTGTATTTGATTGTTTTGAAATTGAAATAACGAAAGTCGTGAAAGTATGCTGAGAGCTTTGCTGATTTCTTTACGTTCAATATAAACATCACATTGAGTTAAAAAATCTTTAACGCTTTGGTTGTAATCAACACGAAAATGGGATGTTTGCGGGATCATGTTCAGTGGTGTTATTGACTTCTATAGGTCATCAGGTTTTTTATAGAAGAGTAATTCGCCAATTTGTTTATCAACCTCAGACCAAGAAGAAATTGAAAAACGGATAGCAACCAAACCACATGTCGGTAGTTCGCCAATTGGTTCAGTCAAAATATAGTTACAAAAATTAGAAACTGTATTATTATGACCAACAACTAGAACGTGTGTTTGCTGATTAGATAATGCTTGAACATATTGGAGCAAATCAATGACCTTTGCTTCGTAAAGTCCGACAGTCTCCTCAATTGAAGATAGTTTAAAATCAACATCTTCGCAAATGATAGTTGCTGTTTGTGAAGCACGAGTCGCTGAACTGGTATGAAGAGCATCAAATTGAATTCCTTTTTGTTTGAGGAATTTTCCTAATTGTTTTGCTTGAGTTTTCCCTGTGGGATCTAATTGCCGTGTAAAATCAGTTACACTATCCCATGAGGTTTTTGCATGTCGAAGTATGTATAAATATTTCATAGAGAAACGTAAAATGTACAGTTTAACTATCTAAAGATTTTTTAATTTGTTCTATATTCTCATTCAATTGGGAACGAACTAAGTTTTCTACATACGGAATCCAAAATTGTTGCTTTTCTAATAAGGCAAGATTACTTTTTGCCCATTCTTCATCAGTAAACGTTCTTCCTAACCGTAAAAACAATTCTTCTCGAATTTCTTCATTCCTCACAAAAAATTCCTTACTACCTAAATTATACAAATCAGCATCTGCAATGATTTTTTCCAAAGTAGTATTAGGATTCTGTGGCATTTTTGTTGCCATAATGATATTTTTAATAATATCAATTTTTTCTTGAGAATAAGAAATAGTCTGTAAAAATTCTTCAACCATTTGACAACTGATTTCTTCATGACCAACATAGGTTTTGGTATATCCTACATCATGAAACCAAGCAGCGATAAGAAGCATTTCCATGTCATTTTCAGAGATACCTATAGCAACGCCAATATTTCTACAGCTGTTGACAATTTCCATTGTATGCCCCAGTGTATGAAATTTAAACTCTTCGCTTAATTGAGTAGAAAAGAGTTCACGAACAAATTGTTCTGTTTGTTGTATTATTGGCGAATATTCAGCCATTTACGATATTCCTTCTTGCATTAATTGTGCTTGCTCAGCAATGTGCAATTGATCGATTAAACCGCTCAGTTCACCATTCATTATCTCACGCAAAGGATAGTTTTTCGCATCGCCTTCCAGTCGATGATCCGTAACACGATTTTGAGGATAATTATAGGTTCTAATCTTTTCTGAACGGTCTCCACTTTTTACCATCGATTTTCGTGCCGAAGCTATCTCAGATTGTTGTTTTTCTAATTCTAACTCATAAATTCTGGCTAAAAGTACCTTCATAGCCTTATTTTTGTTCTTCAATTGCGATCGTTCTTCTTGACATTGAACAACAATTCCCGTTGGAATATGAACCAACCGCACCGCAGTTTCTACTTTATTGACGTTTTGTCCACCCTTCCCACCTGCACGATAAATATCCATACGAATATCACCATCGTTGATTTCAACATCAACTTCTTCAGCTTCTGGTAATACAGCAACTGTAGCAGCTGAAGTATGTGTTCGACCTGAGGCTTCAGTATCTGGAACTCGCTGAACTCTATGAGCACCGCTTTCAAATTTTAACGTACCATAGATATCTTCTCCTGATAACGAAAAAGAAATTTCCTTGAAACCACCTTTTTCGCTTTCAGCAAAATCAATAATCTCTAAGGTCCAACCTTTTATTTCGGCAAAACGTTTGTACATTTCATATAAATCACCACAAAAAATACCGGCTTCATCGCCACCAGTTCCTGCTCTTATTTCGACGATACAGTTTTTAACATCGTTAGGATCTCGTGGAATCAATAGTATTTTCAATTCTTCATTTAATGTTTCTTTTTGTTTTTCCAAATCATTGATGTCATCATAAAGCAATGATTTCAACTCAGAATCTAATGAAGAGTCTGTGAGTAATTCTTTGTTATTTTCAATGCTTTTTACAACAGACAAATATCGTTCCGAAGTTGTTGCAAGAGGTGTTAATTGTTTGACTTCTCTCGAAACATCTCTGTACAGTTTATAGTCATTTGAAATGTCTGGGTCGTTCATTTGATCGACGAGTTTTTTATATCTTTCAATGATTGAATAGAGTTTTTCTTCCATTTATATGTAAATGAACCTTTGTTCGTTATGTGTTCTTGTTAGTACTATAAATATGCTAATTATCCATAATATACTATTTTTTCTTCATAATTAACAGGAATTTGTCTCGAATAACAATGAATCCAATACTTTTAAACTTAAAATTGCCTGATAATGAGAAAATTAGCGTAGATTATTACGCTCCAAATTTTCACAAAGAAATTCCAATTTTGCTTATCCTTCATGGATTTAAAGGGTTTAAAAATTGGGGATTCTTCCCATTTGTTTCCAAACATTTTAGTAATTTAGGATATGCTACTTTTACTATCAATTTTTCATTAAATGGTGTAACTGATGATATTGGAGATGAATTTGACGTAGATAAATTTGCAAACAATACGTTGTCTCGTGAACTATTTGAAACTGAAACTATTATTAACTGGTTGATAAATGACCAAATCAAAAAAATGGACATTCCATGGAATAAAAAACTCTTTCTTCTTGGTCATTCCAGAGGTGGTGGAATTGCTGCATTAACTAATAGCATCAATGATAACGTAACAGCCTCTGTTCATTGGGCAAGTGTCGGCAAATTTGGAAGAACGACTTCAAGACAAAATGAACGGTGGAAAGAAACAGGGAAATTAGAAATTCCAAATAGTAGAACTGGGCAAATGCTTCATCAAAACTATTCCTACTTTGAAGACTTGCAACATAATAAGGAAAAACTATCCATCATAAATGCAGTTCAAAAAACATCAAAACCGATGTTGTTTATCCATGGAAGTCAAGATTTAGTAATAAGACCACAAGAAGTTTCTTCATTACCCGAATTAAATCCGCAGAAAATCATTCATTACAAAGAAATAAACCAAACGGGTCATACGTTTTCTGTTCAACATCCAATGAATGCAATTCCAGAAGCACTAAACATTGCTTTAAATTTGACATCATCGTTTTTTGAAGACCCGTACAATTGTTAATAATGAATTACATAAACCATTTGAAATTTTCTGTGTTTGTCATTGTAACTTTGACAGTATTTAGTGGATGTGAGTTGATTGTGTTACGTCAACCATATACAGTTATTCGATTGACAGATATTAACCAAAAATCTCCAACTGGGGTTGTGATGTTAGTTAAAAGAGAGTTAGATTCTTTAAACACGACAGCAGTTTTGAATTTAATGCTTTCCCAACAATTGCGACCATTAAATGGAATAGAAAAGTTATCAAAGTTATCATCAGTACAACGTTTATTATCACGATCCAAAGGTAAAGAGTTGATAGTAAAAGACATTGCGTATTCTCAAAACCAAACAAGTGCAATAGTCAAAGCAAATTTTAATCATTTGGAACCAATAGAGTTTTCGGTTGTAAAAAATGAAGAACGTTGGTTTGTTACATCTTGGCAATAAGGAAATAACTATTATGAATTCAGATTTACTTGATGCAACCATCAATTCATTGTTTCCTCAACTTGTAGAAATACGTAGAACGATTCATCAGAATCCTGAATTGTCGTTTCAAGAATATAATACATCTCAGTTAATCCAAAAAGAACTCAAATCAATTGGTTTGGACTTTACTATTCTTGCAAATACAGGGGTTGTTGCTGAATTTGGCTCAGATGGTGGTGAATGTGTGGCATTACGAGCAGACATAGACGCACTTCCAATAATTGAAGAAAATGAAATACCATTTAAATCCAAAAATGATGGAGTAATGCATGCTTGTGGACATGACATGCACACAACAATGCTTTTGGGAGCGACAAAAATACTGTTCGCAAATAAAGAGGTTCTACCTGGTAAAGTAAAAGTGATTTTTCAACCGGGTGAAGAAAAAACTCCCGGTGGTGCTTCTATACTTCTTAAAGAAGGACTATTAGAATTAGGACAAAAACCTGATATTATTTTTGGTCAGCATGTAGATCCTGATGCTACTGTAGGAACTGTTAGTTTTGCAGAAGGTCCTATGTTAGCCTCCGCAGATGAGCTATATTGGACATTGCGTGGGCATGGAGTTCACGCTGCTCAACCACACAAAGGAAATGATGTAATTGTGGCAGCATCTGCACTTATACAACATTTACAAACTATCGTTTCTCGTATGAGAAATCCATTATACCCTGGGGTTTTGAGTGTTGCATCCATTCATGCTGGTTCAGCTACCAATATTCTTCCGGAAGAATTGACAATGATGGGCACCCTTCGTTCATTTAACAACGAATGGAGATTTGAAGCGTTAGAAAAAATCAAAAAGGCTACTATTGAAATTTGTGAGCTTTATGGAGTTGAAGGAGTTTGCAATCCATCTATTGGATATCCACCATTAGTAACTGATACCTTTGCTACTTCCATAGCTCGAACTGCTGCAAGAAATGCAAAAGGTATTCAAAATATTGAAGTTTTTGAACCGAAAATGTGGGCAGAAGATTTTGCATTTTATGCTGAAAAAATACCTGCATGTTTTTGGATGTTGGGAGTAAAACCTAACGATGTTGTTTCTATGCCGGGACTTCATAATCCACGATTTTTACCCCAAGAAGATGCTATGAAATTTGGAATTTCAATGTTAGTTCAGTCAACGTTTGAGTTTTTCTCATCTTCTCTCAACAGAGCCTAAGATGGTTAAAGTAGCAATTGATATTGGTACAAATACCTTGCTAATGCTTATTGAAACAGCTCAACATCAATATACGAATGTACATAGAATTGCACGATTGGGAGAAAAACTCCATTCAACTGGATATATTTCCCAATCAGCATTAGAACGTGCATGTTTGATTCTCGATGAATATTATGAACTGTTACAAAATTATGGAACATATACTTTAAGAGTCGTTGGAACTGCAGCATTACGAATTGCATCAAATTCTAAAGATGTACTAAATACTTTAACACAGCATATTCACGCTCCAATAGAAATAATTTCTGGTGATGAAGAAGCTCAATATACATTTTTGGGAACTGTCGAAAACGATGAACCTTCTGTTGTGATTGATATTGGTGGTGGCTCTACAGAAATTGTCTATGGCTCAAAAAATAATGGGATAGTATGGAGAAATAGTTTTCCTATTGGTGCTGTAACTTGTACTGAACGTTTTTTTGATGAGTCAGATAAGTCTACTCATATACATGAATTGGTTTTTAATGAACTTCTTAGTATTCCTGATAAAATTCAAAAGAACATTGCATCTTCATCCTTTATCTATGCAAATGCAGGAACTCCAACTACTATTGCTGCAGTTGCACAAAATTTGGAAATTTATGATGAATCGAAGGTACATAACTATGAAATTCAGTTTGAACAACTTTGTCAGTTTGAACAGCTATTTCATTCGATTTCAATAGAAGAATTAAAAGATATGAATGGAGTTCATCCCGAAAGAGCTGATATTTTGCCTTCAGGAACTTCGATTTTGAAGTCTATATTTCAATTTTTTAGAATAAATTCATGTTTTGTCAGCACTAAAGGACTACGGTATGGCGTTATACAAACAATTTAAAAATTAAACGGTTAATTTAAGAGTATGGCAAGTAAAATAGATAAAACATCCTTCCAATTAGCTTTAGATGTTTTTGGAATTATTCGCAGTGATAAAAAAGAAATTTGGTTAGTAGTCTTCTATTCAATTATTTCAGTTCTATTATCACTTATAATGCCTATTGTTGCTCAAGCAATTGTAAATGCTGTTGCATTGGGAGTGTTTACCACACAATTGTTAACATTGTGTTTAATTGTTGGTCTTGGAACACTCTTTGCAGGTGGTTTTCAAGTATTAGAGCGTTATATAATTGATGTAATGGAACGAAGAATATTTGTAAAATTATCATTAGAATTTGCTCAAAGAATCCCAGCAATTAAAGCCTCAGAACTTGAACAACACTATGCACCAGAATTGATTAATCGTTTTTTTGATATTGTCACTATTCACAAAAATGTTGGTAAATTTCTTATTGATGGTATCAATTCACTCTTGGTTATCTTTGCAGGACTAATATTGTTAGGAATCTATCATCCGTTTTTTATTCTCTTTGATTTTGGACTTTTGCTTTTTATTCCTTTTTTAATCCATGTTTTAGGATGGAATGGAGCAAAATCTGCTATACTTACTTCAAAAGAAAAATATCGCCAAGCACAATGGTTGGAAGAAATTGCTCGTTGTCAAACAACCTTCAAATTGTTACCTGATTCACCGTATTTATTCAAACGTTTTGATGAAATTGCAGTAAATTATATCAAAAAAAGAGCAAAGCATTTTACTGTTATTGCACGACAATTACTCGGAACTGCAGTTTTTAAAGGTTTAGCAATTGCGGGTGTATTGGGCTTAGGCGGATTGTTAGTAATGGAAGGACAGTTAACATTAGGCCAATTAGTCGCTGCAGAAATCATGATTATCTATATGTTGTCCTCTATAGATAAGCTTTTGGGAATGTTTGATGGCTATTATGATATGATAGCAGCAATGGGTAAAATTAATGAAGTACGAGATAAGAAATTAGAAGATTCTTTTGAACATCATAACGCAATTGTTTGCCAAGGTGAAGGAATGAATGTATCGTTGAAAGATGTTTCATACCAAAATACAATGGAAACAACGTGCAATATTCAACATTTAGACTTAGAAATTCTCGCCGGTGATAAAATCTCTTTTGTAGGTGCATCATTAAGTGGGCTATCAGCTATTCCTAAAATTATGATGGGTTTTAATCAGCATGAAACTGGAAGAATAGAAATAAATAATATTGATATTCGGCGAATTTCTCTGAAAGAATTACGACGTCATATAGGCATTGTTTTACCAATGAATGAATTATTTGATGGTACTATTGAAGATAATATTACTTTAGGAGTTTACTATACTAATGAGGAAATCAACTGGGCGTTAAAAACTGTACACTTATACGAAGATGTTATGAATTTCAAGTTAGGTTTAGCCACTCCAGTTACTTCAGAGGGTCTTAATTTACCAAAAGGAATGATTAGAAAAATAATGTTTGCACGTTCAATTATCTCAAAACCTAAAATACTTATTTTAGATCAAGCCTTTGAAGGTGTTGCTCAAAAAGATAAAATTTCTATTATCAATTCTTTGTATTCTAATCGAGATTGGACAATTTTGGATATTACAATGGATTCTGATATTATCCTCAGATCTAAACGTGTAATTACTTTAGAAAAAGGACTTATAGTTGAAGAAGGTACTCCAGAAGAGTTAGCAAAACAAAAATCATTGTTTGCTGAATTGTTTCCAGGGTTAGTTTTATATTTTTCTAAAGGGGTTTAACTATGGCAAAATTAGACTATAATCCATTACAATTACAATCATTAGAAAAAGTAAGAACTCCTAAAAATTCTGTAGGACTTATGATTTTTCTAATGACCCTTTTGGTTGTTTTCATCGTCATGTTATTATTTGTTCCTTGGCAACAAACAGTAAGTGGATCAGGAAAAGTTACTTCATTTAATGTAGCTGCTCGTCCTCAAACTATTCAAGCTGTGATAAATTCACGTATTATTAAATGGTATGTCCACGAAGGTGATGTTATTCGAGAAGGAGATACTATTGCCTTAGTTAAAGATATCAATCAAAACTTTATGGCATCAGATTTTTACGATCAAATTTTATCTTTACGAAATAATACTGTTAAGACTCAAAATAATCTTATTTCCCAAACTGAACAAAGAACAAATCAAGCGAGGGAAAGACTTATTCAAGCGGAAGCTTCTTATAGAAACTCGTTAGAACAGTATATATTAGTACAGAGACAAAAAAACCGAGATGATTCATTGGCATCAAAAGGTCTAAAATCTACTCGAGAATATGAGAATACTTTGCAACGATATCAAAATGCTGTTCAAGATACAACCTTGAGAAAACGATCGGTTTTACAAGCTCAGCATGATATAATAATTTTTCAAGAAGATCAAGAGCGTGTTGTAAATAACGCAAATGCTGTAATTGCTGAGGCTGAACTTCGATTAGCAAACGCTAAACAACGTTTAGACGCATCGGTTATCCGTTCTCCTATAAACGGTCATGTTGTCAGAATTTCATCTGCAGGTGCTGGACAAACAGTAAAAGAAGGGGATATTTTAGCTCGTATTGTACCAGATACTTTAGATCAAGCTGTTGAACTATTTGTCAATTCCCTCGATGCTGCAATTTGTTATGAAGGTGCTAAAGTAACTATTCAATTCTCTGGTTTCCCAGCGTTTCAATTTTCCGGATTGCCAGATTTAGGTGTTGGTATATTTCGTGGAATCGTTAGCGTAATAGACCAAGCAGATGATGGCGAAGGACGATTTCGTTTATTAGTTGTACCTGACCAGTCAAAAACTAAATGGCCTTCTCGTCAATATATTCGACAAGGAACAGAAGCTACAGGATGGGTGTTACTGACAACAGTGCCACTTGGGTATGAACTTTGGCGACAGTTTATGGGATTCCCTCCACTATACCCAGTCAAAAAACCGACGATTGGAGTAAAACAAAAATGAGAATTTTCCTCTGTTTTGTAGCCTTTTTATGCGTCTCAGTTATTCAGCTTCACTCCCAAAGAGTGTATACTTTTGATGAATATTACAATCAAATAGTAACATCTAACCCATTAGTTTTGGAAGCAAAATATGAGATTACTGCAGCAGAAGCAGAGTTGTTTGGGGCAAGAGGCTTATTTGACCCAGTTCTTTCAGGTGGATTCAATCTTAAAACTCAAGATGCAAAAGATAAACTTAACGATCTTGATTTGTCGTTAGAAATTCCTTTTGCATCTATGTTCGGACCAAAAGTTAAAGCTCAAATGCGACGTGCCATTGCTGAAAGTACAAATCCTGCGGATAGAACCAGCACTCCTTTTGATGCCTCAATAGGTGTTTCTTTACCATTAGGTCAAGGCATATTTACTGATGAAAAACGAAATAAACTTTTTCAAGCAGAAATAAAACCAGAAATAGGTCAAGCAAAATTTCAACAAAAGAGAAACAAAATATTAGTCGAAGCTTTGTCGCTATATTGGAAATGGGCAGAAGCCTATCAACAAGTTCAAATTGCTCAAAATTTGTTTACTATTGCTCAAGAGCGTGCACAACAACTTCGAGATAGAGCAACCGCTGGTGATATTGCAGCAATGGATTCATTGGAAGCAAATTTGGAAGTTGTTTTTCGAAATGGAAAACTACTCGAAAAACAACAAGCATATGAACAAGCAAGTGTGAATTTGCAAGTTTATGTTTGGGATAATAACCAACAACAAACTCCATTACCTGGAATTCCTGAACCTTTTCAAACAATAAATAAACTATCGGAACAAGAGATACAAGCTGCTCAAAATGACGCTAAGCTTTTGAGACCAGAAGTAAAACTACTACAATTAGATAGAAATTTGGCAAATTTGGATTTGAATTTAGCAAATGAATTTCTACGTCCCAACATCAATGCAAATGTAGACTTGATGATGTATGGTTTAAGTGATGTTGGACCCGGTAATTTAAAGTTTGGTCTTACAATGTCTCAACCGATCCTTTTTCGTCAAGCAAGATCACAAGAAGAATTAGCCAATATTGGAATTAAAAGAATCGATCTCCAATCTCTTCAATTAGATGCTGCTGTAACTGCCGATGTTAATTTCTATGCTACAGCTGTAAATAGAACATTTGATCAGATTCAACTTCTCATCTCAGAGGTATCGTTAGCTTCTCAACTATTGAATTTCGAAAGAGAAAGATTGATTGCTGGAGAAACTTCCTTGTTTTTGGTGAATCAACGTGAGCGTTTCCTAGCAACTTCACAAGAAAAATTAGCAAAAGAACAATCCAATTACTTTGTAGCACTCATATATCTTCGTTGGGCAAGAGGAATTATATAAATCATTTAATTGAGAAATTTTTTTAGAAAAGCATAATCAAAAGATTATGCTTTTTTTCTTTATGTTAAATTCTGAAAATATTGCGAATAAAATACGAGTAATTTAGTCGGGATTTGGTTGTTTATCAAATTTATATTATATTTGGACTAAATCTAAATAAGATAATACTCTCAATTTTTATTTATACCAGTTTACCTATGAAAAACATAGTACTTTCATCTCTGTTGTTAGTTGCGTTATTATTCTTTTCTTCTTGTTCATCAGATTCTCCAGTGAATCCAGACCAACAAATACCTACTGTCTATGATTCTACTACATATAACACTGCAATTCAAATGTATGCACAAACTCTCACTAATTTTAATTTATATGTAAATGAAATCAAAAAAGGAAGAGTTTCAGGAACGCAAGTTCAAGCTGGTACTTTAACAAGTTTATTCAATCAAGGTTCAATTTCTTTAAACACTTTGACTTCTGCGTACTATAAAGAAGTTATACAAAACTCGATTCAAGAACTTGCTCGAGCATCAGGTGGAACGTATGACCCTGTGAAAACTGTGCAAGAAAATGGCCAAGGAGGTGTGTATGGAGCGTATTTATTCGATGAATATGGTTTAGAACACGAACAACTTTTGGAAAAAGGGTTTTTCATGAGCGGAATGTACAACGAAGTTTTCACAAATGTACTTGCTGATAACTCAGTTACGGCTGTTGATAGAGCTATCAATCTTTTTGGTGCTCATTATCGTTTTGCAAATAGTGGAACTGCTACTAAACACCAATTTCCTGATGTTTACACTGCAAATTATGCTGCTCGTCGTGATGATAATAGTGGTAATGGATTGTATTTCGCTTGTAAAAAGAACTTTATTGAAATTCGTCATTGGACAGTCAATCAAAATACCGAAAAAAGAACTGCTGCAATCAATGAGTTAAAGAAAAATTGGGAAAAAGTTATTGCTGCAACTGCCATTAACTATGGATATGATGTTGTTGCGAAGCTATCTAAAACTTCTCCAACTGTTACTGATATTTCTGGTGCATTACATTCATTATCAGAATTAATTGGATTTGTAAAAGGAATGAAAGGACTTAGTGGGTTAATAATCACAGAGCCACAAATCAACGAAATTTTATCATTAGTTAATGCCCCAGTAGATGGAACTGCTACTCCGTATTTATTTGTTAAAGAGCCGCAAAGTCTAACGAAGCTAACTTCAGTAGTAACAAAATTACAAGGAATTTATGGATTTACTCCTGCTGAAATGGACTTATTTAAAAGAAATTTAGTAACCGAACAATCTCGTTAATTCTTTATGAAATTCTTTCAATTTCCGATATATTTTTTGCTAATTTTCTGTCTCATTTCTTGTAATAATGATGACACATTACAACCTGTTGATACTTTTGATAGGACGACTCTTTTGGAAAGTCAATTGCAAAAGGTAATACTTCCAAGACTTTCAAAAGCACAAGAGGCAACAGACAAACTTCAAGTAGACGTAAATGCTTTTGTGCAAAATCCAACAGTTTCGACATTGCAGATTGCAAAACAACAATGGATTGAAGCATACAAACAATGGATTACAATTTCTTTTTTAGATTTTGGACCTGGTGAAGGAACATTCGGAACAATTACAGAAAATATTGGTACATTTCCTGTAAGGGTGCAGAGTGGTACTTCTGCTGCAGGAACAACGCTAAAAGGAATTGAAACGTTGATTGCAGAAGGAGATTATTCATTAAATAATTTCTATCGTGATACTCGTGGATTTTTGGGATTAGAATATCTTCTATTTTCTGACAATGAAGCCTCTATAGTTGCAAAGTTTACAACTGGGACTCAATTTGAAATTCGTAGACTATATACTACTGCAGTCGTTAATGATATTAAAAATCGTATAACAGAACTACATTCAGCTTGGAATGGTCAATACAAATCAACATTTTTAGCTTCAAAAGGTACAGATGTTGGCTCGTCTACTTCATTACTGTACAATGCGTTCTTGAAACATTTTGAACAATTAAAGAATTTCAAAGTCGGAGTTCCATCTGGTTTAAGAGCAGGTCAAACGAAAGCTGAACCGGAAAAAGTAGAAGGCTTTTATTGTGGGCTTTCGATAGAATTTGCAAAGATACATTTTGAATCGATCAAGTCTATATACAGAGGTTATGATAGTGATTCAACGAATGCTATTGGCTTTACGAACTACCTTCGAAGCATTTCTGGTGGTGATGCATTGATTCAATCTACACAACCGCAAATGAATGCTATCGATACTGTCTTGGTGCAACTTTATGCAAGTTCAGTTCCGTTTTCTCAAAAAATTCAATCGCAAGACCCATTGGTAGGCTCATTGTTTACAGAGCTATCGAAGTTAACGCGATTTATAAAAAGTGACATGTCATCACTGATGGGAATATCAATAACTTTTTCGAGTGGTGATGGCGATTAAGTTAGCAGATTCACATCAATTCAACGGCGACAATATCCTCAAAGGTATTGTCGCTGTTTGTGTTATGATATGAAACAGTTTTTCGAAGATTATTGGCAAAAAACTACCCCAATTTATCCATTGGTAACCTTTCGTATTGCCTTTGGAATGTTGATGCTGATTAGCACTATTCGCTTTGTTTTATTAGGGTGGATAGATGTGCAATATGTTCAACCGACGTTTCATTTTACCTATTTCGGTTTTTCTTGGGTACAACCATTGAACCAAATTGGAATGTATTGTGTCTTCGGACTAATGATACTTACATCCTTAGGCATTACCTTAGGGTTTTGGTTTAGAGTTTCTGCATTATTGTTCTTTCTCTTGTTTACCTATGTTGAACTATTGGACGTATCATATTATCTCAACCATTACTACTTTGTATCGCTTATAGCAGGAATACTTTGTTTTTTACCAGCAAATTGCTTTTGTTCAGTAGATTGTAGACGAAATCCATCGATTCAAAAAACGATAATTCCTCATTGGACAATAGATCTGCTGAAATTTCAAATATCGTGCGTTTATTTCTTTGCTGGTATTGCAAAAATTAATTGTGATTGGCTGATGAATGCATTGCCCTTAAAAATATGGTTACCAGCTCAAGATACTATTCCAATTATAGGATTTGTATTCAAATATGAGATAACTGCGTATATCTCAAGTTGGTTCGGAATGCTGTTTGATTGTTTAATACCGCTTTTATTGTTGTTTCGAAAAACAAGAATAATTGCATATATATTGGTGGTTTCGTTTCATGTTGTTACAGGATTACTCTTTCAAATTGGGGTATTTCCTATAGTAATGATAATGCTAACAACAGTATTTTTCTCCAACGAATTTCATAAACGAATTGTAGATAAAATTCAGAATTGGTTTGATCTTGGTAATACAATTTACACTGAAAATCAGTTTTCAACCAGTCGAATTACCAAATTTGTTGTTTTGACCTATGTATTTATACAGTTGTTGTTACCAATGAGATATCTGCTCTATCCCGGAAATTTGTATTGGACAGAACAAGGGTATCGTTTTTCTTGGAGAGTAATGTTAATGGAAAAAGCAGGAACAACAACTTTTTATATTACTGACACAAAAACAGGAAAAAAAGGATTTGTGGATAATTCTCAATTTCTCAATATTCATCAAGAAAAACAAATGTCATTTCAACCTGATATGATAGTGCAATATGCTCGACATTTAAAAAATGAATACCAAAAAATGGGAGTGAACAATCCAAAAGTTACTGCCGAAATATATGTAACACTCAACGGTAGACCATCAAAATTATACGTAGATTCTACTATCGATTTGTCTTCACTTGAAGATACCTTCGCTAATAAGACGTGGATTCGACCTTTTCAAACAACAAACAACGAATGAAATATAGTTTCATATACATAGTATTTCTTCTCATGACTATTAATGTGTTTGCCCAAAAGGAAAAACACATTATTGGTGCTGATACAATCGAACTTTCCAATAAAGTCTACAATATGGATGGAGTTCTAATTGAGCAAAGTTATCGAAACCAATTTGGTATATCACCATTAAAATCTGTAGATGGAATGGGAATCTATGAGTCCAAGAAAACGGAAGTTCTCAAAATTCCTCAATTAGTTGCGAATGTTGCGACCAATAATGCCCGTCAAATCTTCTCAAAAATTGCTGGTATTAACGTATGGGAGAATGATGGATCAGGACTACAATTGAATATTGGAGCAAGAGGTCTTTCTCCAAATCGCACTTCCAATTTTACTGTTAGACAAAATGGTTATGATATTTCTGCAGATGCATTAGGCTATCCTGAAAGTTATTATACACCACCATTAGAAGCTATTGAAAAAATTGAAGTTGTTCGCGGTGCATCCTCATTACAGTATGGACCACAATTTGGAGGGATGATTAACTTTGTTTTTAAAGAGGGTCCACAAGATAAAAATGTTGAGGTTACCACGCGTCTAACTGGTGGTTCTTATGATTTCATCAATAGTTTTACATCCGTTGGAGGTAGTGTCGGTAATGTTCATTATTATACTTTTTTCCAACGAAAACAAGGAAATGGTTGGCGAGCAAATTCTAATTTCACATCTAATACTGGATTTGCAGCAATACATTATCACCCAATAAAAAATATGGAATTGAAACTGGAATATACAGGTCTTCAATATCAAGCACAACAGCCGGGAGGCTTGACGGATGCAATGTTCAATCAAAACCCAGAACAATCACTTCGAGCAAGGAACTTTTTCTCGGTTGATTGGCAAATTGTTTCTTTACTTGGTATGTATACTATAAATGCGACAACTAAGGTTGATTTTCGATTGTTTACGCAATTATCCGCGAGAAAATCATTAGGAAATTTGGAACGAATTACGATGATTGATCTTGGTGGAAATAGAACGTTATTAGAAGATCAATATAGAAATATAGGATTTGAAAGTAGATTTATACACACATATTCACTGTTTTCACTCCCTTCTACATTTATCACAGGTGTTCGATATTACAACGGATTTACTGCAAGAAAACAAGGTGATGCATCTGCGAATCAGAATCCAGAATTTGCTTTTTTGAACCCAGAAAATTTAGAAAATTCTGATTACCGTTTTCCAAGTAGAAATTATGCAGTATTTGCAGAAAATGTTATAAACTTCACGGAAAAATTTTCCATAACTCCTGGAGTGAGAATAGAATACATCGGTACGTACTCGAATGGTTATTACAAACAAACGGTAAAAGATTTTGCAGGAAATGTGATTGTATCTGAGAAAATTGATGATACTAAAAATCGTGAACGTAGTTTTGCATTGTTTGGAATTGGCTCCAGTTATCGCATTGCAAATTCATTGGAACTTTATACTAATATCTCCCAAAATTACCGTTCGATTACCTTTAGTGATTTGCGAATTGTAAATCCAAATTTTGCAGTTGATACCAATATACAAGACGAACGTGGTTATAATGCAGATATCGGATTCCGTGGCACCGTTGGGTCGGTTTTGTCTTTTGATGTATCGTTGTATTATCTCCGATACAATCAACGAATTGGATGGAAATTGATGGCAGATCAAGCGCCATTGTTTTTGCCGTATAGATATCGAACAAATATTGGTGAATCTGTCTCAAAAGGAATTGAATTATTTACAGAATTTGATATTTTGAAAGCAATTTCAAGTTCACCAACAGATAAGTCGTTATCCTTATTTTGTAACTATTCTTATACTGATGCACGGTATTTGGAATCTCAAGACAAATCAATTAGCAATAAATTTGTGGAGTATGTTCCACAGAACATGATACGAAATGGAGTAACTTTTAAAACTTCAACATTTTCAATTTCTTTACAAAGCTCTTTTGTTTCTCAGCAATATTCCGATGCTACAAATGCCGAATGGTCATCAACTGCAGTGAATGGAATCATTCCAGCATACAATGTTTTTGACATGTCTGCAAGTTATACCTATGAACAACTTCGATTCGAGGGTAGTATCAATAATCTTTTTGACAATCGTTATTTCACTCGTCGTGCAGAGGGATATCCCGGACCTGGTATCATTCCAGCAGAACCACTTTCCGTGTTTTTTGGAGTTCAATATACTTTTTAAGTTCTCAATTTCGTAGAATTTTCGTATTTTTCACAAAAAAACACAATGCGAATACTAATACTTTTCTTGTTTTTTGGGCTTTTCTTACCAAAACTCTCTGCTCAACCGCAAGTTACCATCACCAATGGATATGTTGGTAAGCCAATTTTACCATTAGATAGCGGTTACTTATTCTCACGAACCTTAGCAAATGACGAGATATTTTATCGTTGGGATTTGAAATCATTTTCCAAAACGGAAATTCTTGACGGTGAATTTGAAAGTACCGTTTGGTTTCGAATGACTCCTTTTCCAATCATTGCAACGCCAAGTTTCCGATATTTATCGCAACCAATTGTTCTACAGGATATACAAATCCAAGGACCTACAATTGGCAAAAAAGTATTTTATATCAAAGCTCCAAACCCAAAAGGAACAGTCTTATTATTTCATAAAGAAGCATCTACCAGCAACGAATGGACTCCGAACTTTTATGACCAGTTTCAATTAGTAAAAGCTTTATATTTTTACGGATATACTGTGGTTTTCTTTGATTGTGAAGAACGTGCAACTTCTTCGGAAATTAATAATGATTCAACGATTAATTGGCAGTTACTACCTCATTCAGTTGATAATAATCTCGATTATCAAACATGCTCATCTGTAATTACAAATCTTATATCGAATGGTATAATTGAAGAAAACGAAGCAATGTATGCAATTGGACATGGAAATGGGGGTAAGTTTGCTCAAGGTTTTGCAGAGTTATTCAAAGCCAAAGCGTGTGTTGTTATAAATTCAGAGCCAAATAGTTCGATTTCAGCAACTAATCAAACAGTACCATTACTGTTTAATGTAGCTGTGAATGATAAGAATTTTCAAAATGCTCTCAATCAACGATATGTTGATACGTTGAACAATACGGGGAAATGTGCCTCAATTCATTATACTCGTCCAACACCTCTATATCCTGAGGTGTTTGCTCGATCTGGAAGAATTCCAATTGAAATAAGCAGAAAACTCTTTATAGAATTGGATTCAAATAATGTTTTGAATGATTCAAATTACCTTATTCCTACGCAAAGTGAACTCATTGCTGATGTTGTAGCAAATCCATCCAAATGGCCTGAAGCTCGATTTTTGAACTCTTCATACAGTACCAGTTTTATACGCCAATTGTCAATTTCTCGTGCTGAAGGAGAATTTACTTCAAATCGAGTCAGTGCTATAGTAGATTTTTTAGAATTTCCTTGTCAAGTGAATACTTCTGTTTTATCTCAACATACTCAAACTGTAAATAGTAAAACATTTCAAGTTTGTTATGATGGAACAGTAACCATTCCGAATGGGAATTGTACAGAACAATTATTATTATTAAATACAACTGGAGAAATAATTCCCCTTCCTCAAATCAAAAATAACATGCTAGAGATAAGTATTGATTTTAGTAATGTTTCGAATGGAATGTACTTTTTATTAGAAGGTGATAAAAAAGTTTGTACAATTATCAAAAATCAATAATAAATCAAATAGAAAGAATATCTGTAAAAGAAGTTAAGACAATGAAACATAACGATATTGACCATCTAATCCTACAAGCACGAACAAATAATTCACAACCCATTGAGAATTTTACTCCAGAATACAGTTCTTTCAAAAAGTTATTAGAATTTCATTCTAATGAAAATCCAACAAAAGATTATTGTATTTATTATACTGAACAAGGGGAAAGAATCTCAAAGTCATATTCTGATATACTTTCTGAAGTCCGAGGATTGGCAAATTATTTATCATCACTTGGAGTAAATGAAAATGATAAGGTCGTTATTGCAGGTTGTAATCATATTGAAACTGTAATTCAATATTTTGCTATATGGTATTTAGGTGCTTGTGTTGTCCCACTCAATATGTCCGAAGATCTTGCGAGATTAGAATTTATTATTTCCAATTCAAATACCAATGTTATTCTTTGTAGAGCTGAATATGAATCAATTGTCAAACGAATTTCACTTCAATCTTCTCTTCACATTGAAGTTGGATATAGTAAGCAAATTCAAGAAGGGGAATCAATCACTCATGATGTTAATCATTTATTCAATGATGCTCTTCTTATTTACACTTCTGGTACTACAGGCAACCCAAAAGGTGTGTTGTTGCAACAAATAAATCTATTTGCAGATTGTGGTGCAATAGCTGATTGGCACAAGATAGAATCTCAAACTCGAATGATGTGCGTTTTGCCTATACACCATGTTAATGGAATTGTCGTAACGATGTTTACTCCACTGTTGGTTGGAGCATCATTTGTATTGAATTTCAAATTCAGTCCTTCTACTTTTTTTCAACGAATTTACGATGAATCTGTTCATATAGCATCTGTTGTTCCTACATTGTTAGCATTTCTTTTAGAAGCTAAAGCTGAAAGTATGGGAGTAATATCAAGAGGATTTCGTCATATTATCTGTGGTGCAGGACCTTTGACCTGTGATTTGGCTATGCGATTTGAAACGACATATTCTATACCAATTATTCATGGGTATGGCTTATCGGAAACGACGTGTTATTCGTGTTATTTACCAATTGAATTGTCAAATGAAGAACGACAGTATTGGTTAAAAGAATTTCAATTTCCATCTATAGGAGTTCCACTTCCATGTAACGAAATGGCTATCATACATGGTGATGGTTCATTATGCAATGAACTTGAACGAGGGGAAATTGTCATTCGTGGATGGAATGTTATGAAAGAATACTATCAGAATCCTACTGCTAATCAATCTACATTTTCTAAAGGGTGGTTTCAAAGTGGTGATGAAGGTTTTTTCAAAATTGGCGATGATGGAAATAAATATTTCTTTATAACTGGAAGATTGAAAGAATTATTTATTCGTGGGGGGGTGAATATATCTCCTTTAGAAATTGATGAAGTAATAAACAAAGCTCCTGGTGTGAAGGCTGGAATATCTGTCGGCTTCGAAAATGATATGTATGGTGAAGAAATTGGTGCGTTAATTATTCCAAATGAACACTATCAAAATGATAAAGTATTATTAGATTATTTCGAAAACGAACTTCCGTTCCATAAAAGACCAAAGGTAATTATATGTTCTGATGTATTACCAGTTACTTCAACGGGAAAATACCAACGTAACAAAGTGAAGCATCTGTTTCAAGAATTCAAATCAGCACAATTTAGAAAGTAAACAATAGTATGATTTTCTTTTTATATATCTTTTTACCATTCATTTTAGTTATAGGGTTTATCGTTATTGCAATGATAATGTATTTTTCAAAACGGAAAAAAGAAAAAGCAGAAGATCAAGAAAAATCCATTGATTTTCCGTAATTACTGTGTAACTTTCACCTTTGGTAGTAAGTTCCTAATACGGTTTTTTTCTTTCTCACTCATTGGATTCCCTTTCAAATTCAGTACTTTTAGTGATGGTAATTTAGTTATAACATCTGGAAGTCGCTTGATTTGATTATTGTCTAATTCTAAGGTTTGCAACCATCGGAGTTTGTGAAAGTTCTTCGGTAAATCCGTTAAATAATTTCCACTTAATGAAAGTGTTACTAAAGAATCAATGGTACAAATGGATTCTGGTAATTCTGTAATTTGATTATCTTTCACTTTAAAAGAAGTAAGCTTTTTCAGCCCTCCTATCCAAGTTGGAATTTCAGTCATAAGATTTTTTGAAATCGAAAGAGAAGTCAATTTTTTACACATTCCTATTGATGGTGGAAGTGTTGTGATTTTGTTCGATGCTAATTGGAGATCTTCTAATTTTTGAAGTAAGTGAAAACTATCTGGTACAAAGGAAATTTTGTTGATAGAAAGATTTAATTCACGAAGTTGTTTACATTGAAACAATGAAAGAGGAATTTCCTCAATATAATTAGCTTCAAAATATAATTTCAACACTGAACGTAAATTTCCGATATATTTCGGAATGGTTGTAAGATAATTCGAATTCGCGTTCAACACCTTCAAACCACCCCATTTAGGCAGCGAATCCGGTAACGAAACAAATCTGTTATTTGCTAAAGAAATTTCTGCTAATCCATCAAGATATTCGATACTGTCAGGTAATGTACTGATTGAATTATTATCAATTTTCAATAAACGTAGATTTTTGATTTTTGCAAAATCATAAGGCAATGAATCTATTTGATTTTGACTTAAATCAACGATGAATAAGTTCTGTAATTTTGAAAATGAATTTGGTAGTTTTTTGATTTTATTTCCCTGTAAATACAATTCCGATAATCTTGGCAAATATCCCACACTATCAGGTAAAGAATCAAGAGAATTATAGGCTACATTTAATAATGACAGCCTTTTGAGATTGTGAATTTTTGTAGGTAGACTTTGAAGAGAATTGAGTTTGCAATCGAAAACAGAAAGTCTTCGTAAATTGGTTATATCATTTGGCAGTTGTTTCAACTTGTTTTCTGCAACATCTATTTGTTGTACATTATAGAGTTTGCTCATAGAATCAGGCAATGACTGTAATTGATTCTTTTTTGCATATAACCACGTCAATCGTTCTGCGTTGAATAATGTTTTTGGTAATGATTTCAATTTGTTAGAAGAAACATCAAACCAACGAAGTTGTTTCATTGAAGAAAAAATTTCTGGGAAAGAAGTCAGTTCATTATCATGAATGGAAAATCCACGTAACAGTTGAAACGAGGAGTCTTTCATTGTATCAAACGATGAAATTTTGTTGTTCGGAACTGCTAATAGCAACAAACTATCAAAAGTAGCAAAAATACTCGAAAATTGTTTCAACTGATTGTGCGAAAGATTTATCGAACGTAAGTAAGAGTTTTCAGAAAAATATTTAGGTATTTTGTGAATGTTATTATAGGATAAATCTAACCATTGTAAGTGCCAAAAATCTGATAATTCCTCAGGGATCGAATCTAAAGAACAATATCGTGCTTCAAACCACTGTACATTCGGTAATTCTGAAAATGAATTCAAAATATCTGGTACCAAGACCTGAGCTGACAAATTTAACTTCAAGGTAATTGCATCACTTTCAATTGCTTTGATAATTGAACTATCCTCATCTAAAAGTTCTAATTCTTCAGGTGTTAGAAGTGGGACAGTATCGTGCAAAGATTCGGTCACTGTTGTAGTATCTGTTGAATCTACATACATTATGGTATCACGAAGGGTAGTTCTATCAATTTGGGTACGATATGTCGTGGCTGTAAGTGATATGAACATACCACAAACAACTAAATACCACCATAAATTTTTCACCACCCGACGATATGTAACCAATGATTTGAATCTGTGTGTTGAATAATAACCAATTGCGAATTTATTTCTTGTCTCATTTTTTAGACCAATTTTTTTAGACGTTACAAAAAATCTCTCTATTGTACGGTTTATGGGGATATTTCTAAACCCTTTCTCTCGTTTTACCCTCTTGGCATAAATATTGAATTATTCTGTGAATGGAAACCAATGAATCGGAAGCAAATCAATCTAATTCTCCTGCAACTACTTCTACGACGAATAGAACTACATTCATCAAAGAAGCAATTGCTTTAGCATATCATCCTGACGGTCATTCTGCACCTGTTGTTGTTGCAAAAGGGAGTGGTTCGATGGCTGAACAGATTATGAAGTTAGCCGATGAATACAATGTTCCATTAATGAACAATCCAGATTTGATACAAGAGTTGACAACTCTAGATGTCTTGGATGAAATTCCTGAAGAGTTATACAAAGCTGTTGCAGAAGTTCTGGCTTTTATATATAAATTAGATGAGCAAAGTAAATTACAAAGTAAGGAAGGGCAATAATGCTGAGAGAATTACATACCGCTGCAATGGGGATGATTCCCCAAATGACTCGTTTGGAAGTTATCTCCAATAATATTGCCAATGTATCTACTCCTGGATTCCGTCGTGAAGTGGTATTTGAACATGCTCTCACAGAAGCAAAACGAAATCTCTATAACACCCAATCTGAGCCTGAGCCTGAAGATACAACCGTCGGAACATACTATGATTTTTCGAAAGGTGGCATTAGTCGTTCTGGAAATCCATTGGATTTTGCTATCAATGGTGATGGTTTTTTTGCTGTTATGGATGCACAAGGTAATGAACTATTGACGCGAACTGGTCGATTTATGCTCAACCCACAAGGTTTTGTTACAACACCAGATGGTAAAATGTTAATGGGCGATGGTGGACCAATTCAAATCCCAATGATGTCAGGAATATTAGCTGCAGTCAACCCTGATGTAGCTCGTGCTTCACAAATTAGTGTAGCAGAAAATGGGGAAGTATTCTTTAACGAAATACCAATCAATGCGATTAAATTGGTACAAGTTGACAATCCGCAAACCTTACGCAGAAATGCTGACCAAACCTTTATACCAACGTCCGAAACAATAGTCAATGAAACTTTCGAAGGGGATAAAATGGTAAAACAATTCCATCTTGAAGGTTCGAATGTGAATATAGTATCAGAAATGGTACAAATGATAGAAGCTCAACGTCAATTCGAATTTGGGCAAAAAGTAATTCAAACAAATGATTCTACCTTAGATTACAGCATAGAATTAGGCAGATTCTCTTAATTTATTTTCTTGTAATAACAATGGATAAAACACTACGTACTGCTTCAACTGGGCTTTCTGCTCAACAAAAATATATTGAAATCATTTCGAATAACTTGGCGAATGTCAATACGTATGGTTTCAAAAAAGTTCGCCCTGAGTTTCAAGATTTGCTCTATGAAACAATGAAAACAGTTGGGAATGTTCAACGTTCCGGTATTGTTCCTGTGCAAGAAGTACAAATTGGGAGTGGTACTGAATTAGTTGCGACAACCAGACAATTTACTCCCGGAGATATTACTGCAACGAATAACCAATTTGATATGGCGATAAATGGTGAAGGTTTCTTCATAATTCGTCGTCCTGATAATTCTTTTGGTTTTACGCGTGATGGTTCTTTTGTTCGAGATAGAAATGGACAAATGGTTACTTCGCAAGGGTTTATTTTAGAACCAGGAATTATGATTCCAGATAACGCTCAACAAATCAATGTTAGCCGAGATGGTGTAGTGAATGTCATTTTACAAGGTTCTGTTGATGAACAAACTCTTGGACAAATCCAATTAGCACGATTTATCAATCCAGCTGGTCTTCGTTCGATTGGCGAAAATGTGTTTGTCGAAACAGTTGCATCAGGCCCTGCAGTTTTCGAACAACCGGGTATCAATAATACTGGTGAAATTATCCAATCCTACATTGAGTCTTCAAATGTTGATTTGGTGCAAGAAATGGTGAATATGATAGTCGCCCAACGTGCGTATGAGATTAACTCAAAATCTGTACAAACTGCTGATACAATCTTAGGAACTGCGGTTCAATTGAAACGATAATTGAATGATGAAGTATCTGTTTTTTGTAATTTTGTTGTTCATTACTATTTCAAATGGTATTGCACAATCTACATTTTCAGGTACAAGACTAAAAGAAGCTGTTCTTTCTCATATACAAGAACGATGTTTGACCGAATGTGAGATTATCGTCAATGTGGTACAAACACAAAAATTTGACGAATCATCTGTGGAAGCATCTATTGTAGAAGACATTCCGTTTTTTAAAGGAAAAATGAATGTAACAATTGAGTTCAAAAAGAATTCGGTAGTTCTTCGTACAATTCAAGTTCCAGTTTTTGTCAAATTGTTTTCAATTTTGCCAACGACTGCAACTACATTACCATCAGGTCATACACTCAAAGATGAAGACATAGTTGAAAAAAGGGTTGAGATAACTGCGTACAAAGAATCGGAAATAGTGACGAAACCTGAAATTATCGGTTTTAGAACAAAACAATCATTACAACAAGGTGCAATTATTACTTCGAATGTTATATTGTCTCCAGAGTCTATTAGAAAAGGTGATGTGGTTTCGTTAGTAGTAATTATTGGGTCTGTTTCAGTTCGAGGATCTGCAATAGCGTTAGAAAATGGGAATGTAGGTGATAAAATTAGAATTTCGCGAGAAGGATCACAAACTGTTCTTGTTGGTGTTGTTCAACCAAATGGAGTCGTTGTTATAACGAAATAAAGGATAAAATTATGAAAAACTTTGCAAAACTATTGGTAATTATTGTGGTATTTGTATCCTTGGGTGCAGTTTCTACTCTCGAAGCACAATGGGTAGAGAACGCTCGTCGATCACTCTTTTCTGATGTAAAAGCATATACTGTTGGAGACGCTTTGACGATACTCATCGTAGAAGATACCAGAGCTGATAATACTGCTAATACAAACCAAAGTGCGAATACGACACTTGGTGCAACCTTGCAAGGTGGCATCGGAAATACGCAGGGGAATGTTAATGGTTCTATAGGCACACAAAATGGTTTCAATGGTCGTGGTCAAACAAATCGTGGTGAGACATTCCGTGCAAAATTGACAGCCAAAGTATTGTCTGTAGAGCCAAATGGAAATTTGAAAATTGAAGCAACCAGAACAACAAAAATAAATGGCGAAAATCAAAAAATTACCTTGTCAGGGTTAGTTCGTCCTGTTGATTTGAACGATGCAAATAGTGTGTATTCTTACCAAGTGATGGATCTGACGTTGATTTATGATGGTGATGGTACATTGTCCGAAACGCAAGAACCGGGATTGATTACGAAGTTCTTACGATTTTTGTTCTAATTAGACAATAACAAATCCATGAAACTATTTCATTCAATATTTCTCTTATTTTTTGTAGCATTTTCACTTGCAGATGCAGCTCGGTTGAAAGATATTGCCACTTTTGATGGGGCATCGTATATTCAGCTAACAGGTCAAGGATTAGTTTCTGGTTTGAATAATACAGGTGATTCGCAAGGTTCTCGGTTTACATTGCAAATCGTTGCAAATTATCTCAAACGGTTTGGAATTACCGTTCCGCAATTGAATTTTTTCAATATGCGTATTCGTAATGTTGCTGCAGTGAATGTTTCTGCTACGATTCCTGTGTTTATGAAAAAAGGTGGACGAATTGATGTTATAGTTTCTACCTTAGGTGATGCCACTTCCTTGCAAGGTGGAGTTCTCATCATGTCTCCATTATCATCAGTTGATGGATCTGTGTATGCTATGGCTCAAGGTCCTTTATCTGTTGGTGGATATTCATTTCGTTCTGCTGGTTCTCAAGCTGGTAAAAACTTTGTTACCACAGCCAGAATTCCAAATGGCGGAATCTTAGAGCGTGATGTTGAGGGAACCATTGTTACAAATGGAGTTTTGAGAGTTTTATTGAACGAACCTGATTGGACAACTGCTTCACGAGTAGCGACATCAATCAATACCGTTCAAGGGTTGACAAATGCGGCAACCGCAACAGACAAAGGAACTATCGAAGTCAAACTTCCGACTGGTTCAACCCAACCACAAATAATGCAACTTATTGAAAAAATTGAAGCATTAGATGTGCAAACAGATATTCAAGGTCGAATCGTTCTTAATGAACGTACAGGAACTGTTGTAACGAATGGTGCTGTTCGTTTGTTACCAGGTGTAGTGGCACATGGTGGGTTGGAGATTCAAGTTGAAACAGAAAACACCATTACACAACCAAATCCGTTTACATTAGGTGGTCAACCTGGTCGAGCTACAAACTCAACTGTTCGTGCAAATGAGCAACCAAAAGAAGCAATAGTAATACCTGCCTCTCAATCTGTACAAGATATTGCAGCTGCACTGAACTTGCTCAAGGTTTCTCCTCGTGACCTCATCGCAATATTTCAAGCATTAAAGGAAGCGGGAGTTTTGCAAGGTGAATTGATAATTCAATAGCATACCAAGAATGATTTTAGATTCTACGTTTTTATCACAACTTCAACCAGAAAAGCCAATAACCAAAGGGTTGGCTCAACGAAATTCTTTGCTTTCGCAAGATCCTGAGGCTGGAGTTGAATCCGTTTTTACTTCAGAAATGCAACAGCAGATGAAATCGTTAGAATCCAAATTGCAACGACATTCTTCCATTGGTGCAAAAAATCTTTCTGAGGAAGAAAAAAAGGAATTACTCAAAGCAGCACAAGGTTTTGAAGCAATGTTTTTTTCGATGATGTTGCAAGAAATGCGAAAAGCAATGTTAGACGACGAAGATGATGAAGATTCCGAAGAAGGTGCAATGAATTTTGGTTCGGATATCTTACAAGGATATGCCGATACTCAATTTTCTGAATATGTTTCCAAATCTCAAACTGGAATTGGTGTTGCATCAATGATTTACAAACACCTCACTGGTGAAGATGCACCCCAAAACCCAATTCCAACGGTAACAAAATTACCGTTGGTGCAACCATCTGGAGTACATTCTTTCCCACAAAAAATAGAACCACTTCCAACTCCTAGTATTCCAAAACCAACTGCTTCTAATTTGATTGTTCCAAAACCATTGACTGAACCAATTGAACCCATCAAAGGTAATTTTTTGGAGCGAGTAACTGGAAGACTAGAACGATACGAAGACATAATTGCAAAAGCTGCTGAAGAACACCAAATCCCACCTTCTCTCATTAAAGCAGTCATCACAACAGAATCTGCTGGTAAAAACAGTGCAAAATCCTCCGTTGGTGCAAAAGGATTGATGCAATTAATGGATGGAACTGCCAAAGGATTGGGAGTAACAAATTCGTACGACCCAGCACAAAACATCAACGGTGGAGCAAAGTATTTACGACAAATGCTCAACCAATTTGATGAAAATTTGGATTTAGCCTTAGCAGCCTACAACGCCGGTCCTGGAAACGTCAAAAAATACGACGGAATCCCCCCATTCAAAGAAACCCAAGCTTACGTCAAAAAAGTAAAATCTTACATCGATTTGTTTTAAAAACATTTAATTGAAGAAACTGCAGGGGTGCCACCGGTCACTGAGCGTAGTCGAAGTGTGGCGGGGTGGAATCTTTTCCAAACCAAAACACGTTAACGCCCTCGCACCATTGGGAAGAGGGATCGGAAGAGGGGGTATTCTGCATAAATGGGCAGGCACATAGGTCTGCCCCTACCTTTTCTTTATCCTGCTGGGTACTATATTTATAAAATTGACATCGAAAATCAGGTACGACCCCTACGGGGTCGAATATTCATTGTATTGGTAATTCTATAAATATGTGACCACACCGTGGTCAAGAGAAAAACGCCATCGTAGAGACGCAAACACGATAACTCCCTCGCCCCATTGGGGAGAGGGATGGGGAGAGGGGACATTCTGTATAAATGGGCAGACACATAGGTCGCCCCTACATTTTCTTGAAGATTCTATCACCAACATTTCTTATGAACCTAAAAAAAAAGCCCCAATATGGGGCTTTTTGATTCTTTGCAGAAATTATCGATGAATAACTATCTTTTCGACCTTATTTCCATTTATGCCTTTAAATACTGCAGTGTACACTCCTTGGGAAAGTTGTTCAACTGACAATACTGTACTGTTGTATTGGTCAAATCGAATAGTTCGAACCATTCTATTAAACATATCATACAATTCCAACGAAGTATAGTTTGTATGCACAGATGGAGAAAAATTCAATATACCAGAAGTAGGATTTGGATAAAGAATTGATGATGAATTGTTTAAATTCTCAGAAACTGAAGTTATAGGCTCATTTTGCAATTTTGCAGTATAACAATCACTATTACTTCCACCGGTAACAAACAATTCATTGTATTTCCCATAAGCTACCTTCATCAATCTATCATCGGAACCTTCGTTTAAATTCCAAGTATAAGAATTTGAAAAGAAGTTTGATGTGTTAAATCTGGTTGCAAAAAATTGTCGTTTAGAAGGAGTTTTCTCATACCAGCCGACTAAAGAAACTTGATCATTGTCCTTACTAAGACTAGAACCAACTACAACCGTACCTAAGTCGTACTTAGTAAAATTGATCAATGTTTTGTTAGTATCAATAACTATCAAAAAAGCTCTTTTATTATTGGAGTTCTTTTCTTTTAAATTTCCTACCAAATAAAAGATACCATTGGTATAATGGGCATTACTATAAGCAAAGTCATAGGATGTTTCTCCAGTAATTGTTCTATCAAATTCAATTTTACCAATCAAATTGGTATCCTTAATTTTTAGAATTGTCACCTTGCCGTCTGGAGTATATAGCGACGAAGCACCTGCATTAAAAATAAATCGGCTTGAGTCTTCTGCATCTAAAATACTCAAAGGAATCGTAAATATTCTTTCACTATCTCGATATGTAAATTTTTTTGGTAATAGATTAAACCCATTCCTTGTTTCTGAAAGTATATTATAAAGTGCAGACGTAGGGTTTGATGCTATAAGTACATTTCCATTTGGAATTGGTTTAATTGAAACTACATTAATCAACTTATCCTCATCTTTTTGACTAAGCATCAATTCACCAATACCTTCAGTGCTATTTTTTACAACATAAGCAGTACCAAGATTGCCAATATCTCCAAAAGGGTTTGGTATATGGTAAAAGGAATACATTAAATATTCTTCATCTTTTTCTAACAATTGGTGCGAATTAAATGTATAACTTAATTTTAGGTTGCTAAAAAGTTCTTTATGCACATCTAAAGGTCTAAATCTAAACCATTCATTTGTACCAGTTGATGAGTATTTAGAAAAAATTGGTAAACTTAATTCAGATTGAACAGACACTAAACATCCACCATCTGAGGTGCTAATTACCTGCATTCCTTGAATTGCCAACAAAGAATCCTGATTATAAGGAATGACATGATTCCAATCAATCTTGGGAGTTGTTGAGGCAGTTAAATTGATTCCACTAAAAAGCAAAAGTATTGTTAAAACTACAATTGAGAATAGAGTTTTCATGACTAAACTTTGACAAAAATTGAAAATTCAGACTACTACTCTCGAAATTACAAAATTAATTTATCAAATCCAAGAGTTTTTTTCTGTTCGAGAAGTTGAGTGATTTCAATTTGTTTATAAACTTCATAGGTTTTGTTCAAAACAATCAACCACTTGTCAGAATGAAATTTTCAATCTCATGTTGATTTATTCCTACTGACTTGAGGGAGAGGCAGATATCGATAATTTGTATAGACGATAAGCATTCCGTCTCTATATACCATTTCGAAAGATTGGTTCCCTTCTTTTGGGGTGCCACGTAGTGGCGGGGTGGAATCTTCAAAAGGTAGGGGCAACCGTAAAGGTTGCCCAATGATGCAGAAAAACAAAATTTTTCGTAGAGACGCCCTATATGGGCGTCTCACCAAAATAAAGATAAAAAATTTACACACCTGAGACGCCCATATAGGGCGTCTCTACGCATTGCGATAGTAAGAAACCACCCAGCAGCTTTACGACCCCCCAAAAGTAGGGGAACTGATGTATTGTAGGGACAGGTCGCGACCTGTCCTGTCGAAAGAATATGAAGCCACCCCGCCTTTCAGCCACCCATACAAAGTAGGTGGTAAAAAAAAGACGCTCATATAGGGCTTCCTTACAAATTAGGAATGTACTACAGATTTTATAAATCTATAACTGCATTTTTCATTTCTTGGATGTTTTGTTCCAAATTACCAGAAAAAAGACCTGAACCGCTCACGATAATTGATGCTCCTGCAGAAACGACGTCACGAACATTGGAGAGTTTTACTCCACCATCAACTTCTATTGCAATGTTGTCTAAAGAGTTTTTCACTAAAAAGGTTTTGAGGGTTTCGCATTTTTTGAGGAAGCTTGGTATGAATGATTGTCCTCCAAATCCAGGATTAACCGACATCAACAAAACAAAATCAAGATATTCCAATGCATCGTAGACAGTAGTTAGTGGGGTCAAAGGATTGACTACAGCACCTGCTTTTACACCACTTTTTTTGATTAAATCTATTGAACGATGCAGATGGTTGGTGGTTTCAACGTGAATGGAAATCCAATCAGCACCAGCTTCAGCGAATTGTGACACGTATTGATCAGGGTTGGAAATCATCAAATGACAATCAAAAATCATTTTGGATTTGGGTCTTAATGCATTGACAACCAATGGTCCAATAGTAATATTCGGTACAAAATGACCATCCATCACATCGATATGTAATACTTCAGCACCAGCATTTTGGCATCGAAGAACATCTCGCTCCAAATTAGCAAAATCAGCGGATAATAATGAAGGGGCTATTTGAATTGACATTAGTTGTTACTTGCTTTGATTGATTCTTGAAAATGTTTTGCAAATTCTTGTAATTTTGTGTCTATTTTGCTAAACAATGAGTCAGTTGTAAACGTACCATCTTTTTCTGTGATACCAGCTTCAATACCAAAGAATAATGGGATTGCATCTTCGATTTTTTCAATAGGGTAGATTGCAAATTTTCCTTCTTTGACTGCTTGAATGATTTCAGATTTCAACATCAAGTCAGGAACATTCTGTTTTGGAATGACAACTGCATGAGTTCCATCCAAACCACGCATAGCACAAATATCAAAAAAGCCTTCAATTTTTTCATTCACTCCACCAATCGGTTGGATATCTCCTTTTTGATTCATAGAACCAGTTATCGCAAGTCCTTGATTGATTGGAACTTCAGATATAGCACTCATAATAGCATATACAGCAGCTGCTGATGCACTATCACCTTCGACACCACCATATGTTTGCTCAAATGCAACATGGGAAGTGAGAGTAAACGTTTTGGTTCTTGCGAATCTGTCTAAAAAGAAACCATAAACTATAATAGAACCTTTGTTAAGTATTTTACCGCTTAACTCAGCTTCTTGTTCTATAGTTACTATTCCTTCGTTTCCGACACCAGCTGTTGCAGTAATTCTAACAGGTTGACCGAAACTTTCTAATCCTGTACTTGATACAGTGAGTCCGTTAATTTGACCAACACGTGAGCCTGAAGTGTCTATGAGAATGGTGTTATTCAAAATACGTGTTTTCACCTTTTCATCATACACACTATTACGACGACGTCTATTTTCAACAGCTTTTTCTACAAATTCACGGGTAATAAGTAGCGAATTTACTTGAGTAGCATAATAAGCAGCTTCACGAGTTATATCACCTACATCACTAAAAATGAGAGAGATTTTGTTTTGCGTTTCTGTTTTCGATACAGCCCATTCTAAAATAGCTGCAACACCACTTCTGTCGCAATGTGGTAAATTGTCATTCACACACACTCGAGCAATGAATTTGGCGTAATACTCAATCATTTGAGAATTGAGTTCTGTTTCGTAGTTAAACTCTGCTAAGACTTTGAATATCTTTTTGAAATTCTCATCGTTGAAGTAGAGCGAATAGTACGAACGTTGGTCTCCAATGAGAATTACCTTTACATTCGGTTCAATTGGTTCAGGTTTCAGCAAGGTCAATGTTCCAATTGTAGAATTATCAACAGCTTGAATTTCTAAGCGTTTGTATTGAAGCACTCGTTGAAGTGTTTGCCATGTTTGAATTGTCAAATCTGCAATAGAAAGAATTAGGAACCCACCATCTGCTTTAAGGAAAGATCCAGCTTTAATATTAGAAAAATCCATGTGAATCCCACCGTTTTTGTCCATTTTGCGTTCGATGGTACCAAACAAATTGACCATCGATGGAGATGTTTCGATAACAATCGGCGTTTCCTCAGTAAGGGAATTATCCAAAACTACATTCACAGCATATCGATTCATTCGTTCTTTGACTTTTTCAACGATAGTCGCTTCAGTTTCACTCATACCAGGAGTAAATTCCGTTGGAAGTTGGAACAGTTCAATATGTTGATATATGTCTTTTTCTACTTGTTCTAAATATTCAACCACTTCAGCTGTTTCAAAACGAGAACGAATATCTGCCAAAACTCCGTTAATTTGCGTTGAAGTTGCATTTCTATCAAATTCAGCTAATGACAAATTCACTTCACGAGCTTGCTTCATACTGATTCTACCCAGCTCAACCAAGCGTTTACGAAGTTCGGAATACACTTTCAAAAATTCTTGTTGCTTGTCTTGCGTAAGTTTCCCCTCTTCGACCATTCCAGGTAGTAAAGAAATATGTACAGGTTTTCCATCAACAACTGGAAAAACTTCTGGTTGGTAACCACCTTCTTCTAATTCAATTTGCCCTAACACAAATCCTAATGGGCGAATTTTAGCATCAAAGGCCTGTAAGGTTTCACGTTCTGCACTTTTAAATTTATCGACAATTTCTTGACGAGAATTTCTGAAGGTTTCTTGTTCAAATAACTGTGGAATTGTTTTTCGCAATAACGTAATGGCATCACTCATTGCCGTTTGAAATAATTTTCCCTTACCCTTTTGAAAGGTTAACAAATGAGGTTCATCTGGAAAATTGAAATTATGAACATAACAATAGTCCCTGATAAGATCAGGAGAGCGTTTGATTTCACGAATAATTTGTTGTACCGTTGCCAAACGTCCACTTCCCAAGGCACCAGATACAAAAATGTTGTATCCATTTGAAGTAATTTCAGCACCTAAACGAATAGCTTCCATTGCTCTATCTTGACCAATGATACCAATTAAAGGTGGAATATCCATTGTCGATTGAAAAGGAAATTGGGATTCTTCACAAACCCAATGTAATTGTTCTGGACGTAATGGAGTTGGAGTCATAGTACTTATATCGTAATTAAGATTTAAAACTGAAGTGCTTGATTGTAAAATTGTTGAGTAGCGTCCCAATTAACAAGGTTCCACCATGCTTCAACATAGTCAGCTCGTTTATTTTGATATTTCAAATAGTACGCATGCTCCCAAACATCAACAGCCAAAAGAGGTATACAGTTCCAATATGATTGTTTTTGTTGGTTTTCTATTTGGGTTATCAAAAGGCGTTTATCGGAAGTTCGCAAACTCAATAATGCCCATCCACCACCTTCTACAGAATTTGCTGTTGCAGAAAAATGTTTTTTAAAGGTATCAAATGAACCAAATTCATTTTGTATTGCTACCATCAACGTTCCACCTGGTCTTGGAGTGATACCAGAAACTGGTTTTTTCATTGATTTCCAAAACAATGAATGCAGTGCATGACCACCACCATGAAAAGCAAGTTGACGTGTCCAATGTTGTACTAAAGAATAATCCCCATCACCTCTTGCTTTAAAGAGCATTTCTTCAGCTTTGTTCAGTCCGTTCACATAAGCTTGATGATGTTTAGAATGATGAATTTCCATTGTCTTTGCATCAATGTATGGCTCCAAGTCGCTGTAAGCATAATCCAAAGTTGGTAATGTGTGCAAGGTTGGAGTTGTTTCAACGATATTCACCTGAGCATTTGCTACTGCCATTGTTGCAGGAATTGCAATAGCTCCCATGGTAAGAAAATCTCTTCTGGTAGAATCCATTGGTACGTGTGATTAATTGGTAAAAAATTCAGATGGTTGATCATCAAATAAAATCGAAACTGCAATCCAATCTCGTTTTGGAGATTTATAGAAAATCATTTTCCAACGGAGCGGTAATTTATCGTGTAAAGTAACAAATTGAACTTCAATCAAATTATTTCCCATAAACGCAGATTTTACAACTTCATAATCCAATGGAACACCATATAACGACGTTGCCTTACGGAATTGAGAAAGAATATTCATTTTTTGTTCAACCTTATCAACAATTGGACTATTCATCGTCAACAAATCATATCCTTCCGACATTTTATCGGCAATTGCATTTTCAAAGAAAACTTTCGTTAATGCTTTTACTTTATCCGGATAAACGATTCTAGACGGTCTCAAAGGGTCGTCAGGTTGTTGTTGAGCAAATAAGGAAAATGTACTAACAAAAAAGAGTACAACAAAAAAAGTAATTGATGTTTTCATACGAGTGTATATTAATATAGTGTATCCTCAAGACCTAAGATGGAACGAAGTCTATCAATTTCATACCGCGTCAAATGACGATATTGTCCACGATCCAAACCTTTGGTAGTGAGGAAAGAATAACTTTTCCTATCTAAAGATTTAACGTCGTACCCTAAATATTCGAACATTCGGCGAACTTCTCGATTTTTGCCTTCTTTAATTTCAAGTCTTGCACGATGTTTATCCAAAGGATCAACATAAATAACACAGGGACTTGTTAGGCCATCTTCGAGTTCTAAACCTTCCGAAATTTTCTTTGCATCTTCAAGGCTGATTTTCTTATCAACCTTGACAATATATTCACGAGGTACTTCAAATTTTGGATGCGTCAAACGGTATGCCAATTCTCCATCATTCGTCAAAAGTAATGCTCCAGTGGTGTTTCTATCTAATCTACCGACAGGAAAAAGTCGAGTATGAATTTTCACTATATCAAAGACAGTTTTTCTTTTTAACTCATCAGAAACTGTTGTAATAACATCTTTTGGTTTATTTAAAAGAATATATGTTAAGTGTTTTTGAAAACTTACTGGTTCTCCATTTACAGCAACCAAATCAGTTTTCGTCACCTTCGATCCTAGGTCTATGACGATTGCTCCATTCACCGTTACTTTCCCTGATTCAATAAGCTCATCCGCTGTTCTTCGAGAAGCTACTCCACCGTCAGCAATGAATTTATTCAAACGAATTGGTGCATTTTCTAACATCGAAGATACCGACAACTTACTTTTTGTTGAAAGTGTTGTTTTTTTGATTTCACCACGCTTTTTCAATACAGAAGGTCTACGTGCAGTATATCGTTTTCCAGGAGTTGATTTTACATAGACACGCTTTTCTTTATTTTCTTCATCGACATATTCAGAATGTGCCTTTGATATTTTCACGGGTGCTGATTTTAACCTTACTGTTAACGGTTCAACCGTTTCAACATCTCTTCGTGAGGACTTTTCGAAACGTTTAGAATCAGAACGATCAGTTCTTTTGTAAGGAGTTTTTGGACGAGAATCGTTATTTCTTGTCGAACGTGGTCTTTCAGAGGAATCACCATCCTCTCTCTGACGAAAAGGCTTTTTAAATGCTGTTTCAGTTCGTTCACTTCTTTGGAAGGGTGTTTTTGAGCGAGTATCACTACCTCGAGTAGAACGTGGTTTTTCAGAGGAATCTCGTTCTTCTCTTTGACGAAAAGGTTTTTTAAATGCTGTTTCAGTTCGTTCACTTCGTTGAAAAGGTGTATTAGAGCGAAATTCACTACCTCTCGAAGAACGTGGTCTTTCAGAGGAATCGCCATCCTCTCTCTGACGAAAAGGCTTTTTAAATGCTGTTTCAGTTCGTTCACTTTTTTGAAAGGGTGTTTTTGAGCGAGAATCATTACCTCGAGAAGAACGTGGTTTTTCGGTGTCGTTCGAACGTTCTTTCGACTGAAATGGTGTAGAACCTTTACGTTCAAATTTTTTAAATGTTGAAGAATCTTCTCGTTTCAATGGTCGTGAAGGTTTTGAAAATTTTGAACGAGAACTGGTAGGGCTTTTTTTACTGCGAGCTTTGAACAAGGCTATTTTCTTTCGAGGAATGGAAGGGATAAAATATGTACGTGTAAACGAATTTGGCACAACGTAATTGTTGATTCTATCCCATCTACTCTATTTGTTTCGTTAGGTTCAATGAGAATTTTGTATTTTTGCATTCTTACATTCAATTTATTCTACAAACAATGTCAAATTATCCCTTTCATCGTATAGAACAATATTGGCAACAATATTGGGAAGAATCTTCTATTTATTCTACTAAAAACGACTTTTCTAAGCCAAAATATTATATTCTTGATATGTTTCCCTATCCAAGTGGTGCTGGACTTCATGTTGGGCATCCCTTAGGATATATAGCAACCGATATTATTGCACGGTATAAACGAATGAAGGGGTTCAATGTCTTGCATCCAATGGGATTTGATTCCTTTGGTTTGCCAACAGAGCGATATTCCATGACAACTGGTATTCACCCAGCTGAGGCGACTAAAACGAATATCGAACGTTTCAAAGAGCAATTACGAATTATTGGTTTAGGCTATGATTGGGATAGAGAAATAGCAACTTCAAATCCTGACTACTATAAGTGGACACAGTGGATTTTCTTGTTATTGTATAACTCTTGGTATTGTCACGATACAAAAAAGTCACGTCCCATTGAAGAATTACCAATTCCAACTGATATACATTACGAACAAGATATAAATCAATATATTGATAGCAGACGTTTGGCATTCATTGCCAATATTCCTGTGAATTGGTGTGAAGAACTCTCTACCGTTTTAGCAAATGAAGAGGTGGAAGAATGGCGTTCCAAAGGATATACGGTTATTCGAAAACCCGTTCGTCAGTGGATGTTGCGAATTACAGAATATGCAGATAGATTATTAGAAGATTTGGCATTAGTTCAATGGCCTAATTCCACCAAAGAAATGCAAATCAATTGGATTGGCAAAAGTGAAGGTGCTGAAATTCAATTTCCAGTTTTAGGCGAAGAAGAATATATAACGGTGTTCACAACTCGTCCTGATACTGTTTTCGGAGCTACCTATTTAGTGATAGCACCGGAACTTCCTTTAGTCGATTTGATAGCATCTCCTGAACAAAAAGATGCAATTGAAGAATATCGTACTATCACGAAAGAGAAAAACGATATCGAACGGACAGAATTACAAAAAACGAAAACAGGAGTTTTTACAGGAGCTTATGCACTTAATCCGTTAACAAATACGGAAATTCCAATTTGGATTGCAGATTATGTTCTACCTGATTATGGCACTGGAGCAATTATGGCTGTTCCGGCACACGATGATCGCGATTTTGAATTTGCAACCAAATTTAATTTACCAATTATTCAGGTAGTTCAACCCGTTGATTCAACAAAAGCAATTCCATCTGATGAGGCATTTACAGATTATGGTATTGCTATTAATTGTAATCATACTGAATTGAAACTGAATGGTTTGCCTACTGTTGAAGTAAAAAAGACCATTATTGACTATGTTGAACAACACAAAATTGGTAGAGCAAAAATTACGTACAAACTTCACGATTGGCTGTTTTCTCGTCAGCGTTTTTGGGGTGAGCCAATTCCAATTATTTTCTATGAAGATGGAACTAAACGTTCTTTGGAATTAGATGAATTACCGTTACTTTTACCAGAAATTGACTCATTGGAAAGTTTACGTGGTGAATCTCCTTTAGCAAAAGTAGAACAATGGGTGAATTTTACAGATAAAGATGGTCGTAAAGGTGCTTTTGAAACGAACATTATGCCTCAATGGGCAGGTTCTTGTTGGTATTATGCTCGATATCTTGACCCACAAAATACAGAAGCTTTTTGTGATCCAACCTTAGAGAAATATTGGTTAGGTGAAAATGGAGTTGATTTGTACGTTGGTGGTTCTGAGCATGCTGTATTGCATTTGCTCTATGCTCGTTTTTGGCACAAAGTCCTTTACGATTATGGATATGTAACCTCAAAAGAGCCGTTTTCACGCTTATTCCATCAAGGGATGCTTTTGGGTACAGATGGCAAACGTAAAATGTCCAAATCTGTTGGAAACGTTGTTAATCCTGACGATGTAATCGAAAAATATGGAGCAGATTCATTCCGATTGTTCGAGATGTTTTTGGGACCATTGGAAGTAACAAAACCTTGGTCAGATACTGGGATTGAAGGGTCATTCCGATTTTTAAATCGATTATGGAGATTTTATGTCAACCCAGAAACAGAACACATTGCAGAAAATGTTGTTGAGCGAGAAATGACCAAAAAAGAATTGTTCTTATTGCATTCAACTATCAAGAAAGTTTCGAATGATATTGAAACGTTGAGCTTCAATACGGCAATTGCACAGATGATGATATTTTTGAACGAAGCATCAACATTTGAAACAAAACCAAAGTCAATGATGTTGGATTTCTTAAAAGTACTTGCACCATTTGCACCTCATTTTGCTGAGGAACTTTGGAAAATCTATGGACACTCAACCTCCATTGTTATCGAAAATTTCCCAGAATGTAATGAAGAATACTTGGTTGTTGATGAAGTAGAAATCATCATTCAAGTCAATTCAAAAATCAAAGCTAAGTTAATGGTTTCAACATCTGCAACTTCAGCAGAACAAGAAACACTAGCAAAAAATCTCCCAGAAATTGCCGCACTTTTACAAGGAACTACTCCAAAGAAAGTAGTTTCCGTCCCACAAAAATTAGTAAACTTCATACTGTAAAATACGCATTCGTAGAGACGCCCTATATGGGCGTCTCATAGAAGGAAGAGTCACCCCGTCACACTTGGACTACGCTCAGTGACCAGTGACACCCCTCAAGAGGAAGTGAATTAAATCTATTTTTGTAGAGACGCAAAATTTTGCGTCTCTACCGTATGCGGTAAGAACTCCCCTATAATTAAGGAGGAATCTTTAATTAAAGAAGATTCTGGAATTCTTTGCGGTAGAGAAGGAATGCTTTAAAAAGGGCGTTTGCGATTTTGCGTTGTTGTTTTGGGGAGATGAGAATTTTTTCGTCAGATTCATTGGTTAAAAATCCAGCTTCAAAGAGGATGTTTGGCATTTTTGCTCCTGCCAAAACAAAAAATCCTGCTGTTTGAACGCCACGATTTGTCAAGCCAATGGAGTTTGGTACTTCTTTTTGTATAAGTGTTGCGAATAACTCACTAAATGGCAGATAAATACTTTGTTCTTTTGATGCTCTTTTTAATCCGTCGTCTTTAGTGGCTTTTTCATCTCCACCCTTTTTATCGGAAGAATTATCAGTATTTGCAGGTCGTAAAATATAGGTTTCACATCCGTTCGCATCAGATGGTTTTTCAGCAGCTGCATTGCAATGTATACTAATGAACAAGTCACCCTTTGCTTTGTTTGCAAAAGAGGCACGAGTTCCTAATTCTATAAATTCATCAGTAGTTCGTGTCATTACCACCTTCATTTTTGGGAAATGCTTTTTAAAGAGCTTTTGCAACTCTAACGAAATTGCCAAGGTGATATCCTTTTCGTAATGACCATTGATACTAATGGCTCCAACATCTTCACCACCATGACCAGCATCTATGACCACAACATTCAAATCTTGAAATCGAAGTGGCAATTTTGAGCCCTTCTTCGTTTTTATTTCGACTTCAACTAAGGCTTTATCTACTTCAATTTTTTCGATTGTCTCTTTCTTTGTTGTTGTAGGTTTTTGTGGGGTTTTGCCTTTGACAATTGGTTTAGTTGTTTTTGCTTTTGGTGGTTTTGACAAGGTGATTGAAAGAACTAATACTTTTTCAGATTTTTTACTAATCTGGGTAGAAAGGATGTTTTTTGATGTTTCAAAAGTATATGCAACGAGGTTTTTAAGAATAACAACTTTTGATTCTTTCAGAAAAGGAACATTTTTTGGTTTAGGAATTTTCCCTATTTTATGTTGAATATCATTTATTCGAAAAATAATGGTATTTCCATTGACCTCAGGTTTTTGAAATCGTGATAACTCTTTATCTGAGGTGAAGGTGATTTCTATTCCTGTTGGGTTTTGTTTGATAGAAATAGCAGTTATCGAACCATTATTTTTTGCAAAAACGGTTAAGGTAGAAATGACAAAAATAGTAGTTAACAGTATACATCTCATTCTAACCATCCTCGTTTTCTAAAATATCCCAACATGCCTAAGGCGATGGCTAAAAGAAACGCCAATATCATAAAATAGCCATATTCCCAACGAAGTTCTGGCATAAAGTCGAAGTTCATTCCATAGATTGATGAAATAAAAGTGAGAGGTAGAAAAATAGTTGAAATTACTGTCAGAACCTTCATCACTTGATTCATTTTTTGAGAAGTTACGGACATATATATTTCCAATAAACCAGAAATATTTTCTCGGTAGGTTTCAAGTAAATCAGCGATTCGCACTAAATGGTCATAGACGTTTCGGTAGTAGTGCATTTCCGTTTTGGAAATATGTCGAAATTCACCGCGAGAAAGTCGATTCAAAATCTCGCGTTGATATGCCATAATTTTTCGAAGTCGAATCAAACCTTTTTTGATTTCTAAAATTCGTTCTAAGGTAACGCTTTCCAAATTTTCAAAGATTTCCGTTTCAACAGTTTCCATTTGCATATCGTAATACTCCAAAACAGGAGTATAGTTTTCTACAATTTCGTCTAAAATGCTATGGAATATGTAATCAGGACCACGTTCTATGGACTTTGGATTACGTTTGAAAAATTCAATAACATAATCAATAGCTAAATTCTGTTCGTAATGATGGGTAACTAAATAATTCGCACCAATGTACACATTAACTTGTTGTGTTGGAAAAAGCAATTCCAAATCTTCCAAGGGGATATCTTCCGTTTCAAAGTATTTCGAACCGGGTAGATTTTTCGGAATAATGAGCGGGTTCAAAATTGAAAACAGATAATCATTATAATCCTCCAATTTTGGATAATGATCTCCTCTACGGGGTTCCAACCGTTCGCGTTGAATATCCTCGATGGTTAGTTCGTGAAAAAAGAAATAATGGAGTAATATAGTTTCTTCTTCTTCTTGAGTAGGATTGTCCAAATCTATCCAAAGTGTGGTTTTTTTGTATTCTTCCGCATCATTCCGTAATGCAAAAAGCTCTTGGATAGTCAAGGTTTTTAATTTTCCATTTTTCGCTGTATAAATAGAAACCATAGTATTTAGCAATTATAAACTACATTCCAGAACACAAGATTTTGTTGCACCACCAGACCAATATTGCCTTCTTACAACACCAAATCCTTTTACGGTAACAAGGATTTTAGACTTCATTAAAATGGCAATCGCTCTTCTGAGTGGAATACCGACAACGTTAGGACGTGAAGGGTCTGCAAACATTGAACTCGAATCAGCAGTATTCTTTTGAATAGATCCAGAATCTAGTCTAAATTGAATTGTTTTTAAACGTAAGAGGATGTCTGTGCCATAGGGTACCGTTTTTCCACTACTTGGTGTTTGTTCATATATAATACCATCTAAAGTTCTGGCTTTCAAAAAGAATCCTAATCGTTTAGCAATAGTTTCTGCATCATCTAATTCTAAACCAACCAAATCAGGAACAATGATAGAATCAGATTTTGCAATCAGTGTTTTTACTGAGTCTGTTTGGGTGTTGAATCCGCGAACAGTTATTAAATATTGAGCGATTCGTTTAAATATCGGTGCAGCAATAACTCCACCGTAAATATTTGTTTTTGGTCTATCAACCATCACCATTACGGCAACCTTAGGGTCATTTGCTGGAAAAAATCCACAGAAACTAGCGTTATAGTTTTGTTTAGAGTAAATACCATTCACCAATTGTTGAGATGTACCAGTTTTTCCAGCGATGAGTACACCGTCAACGTGAGCTGCAACACCAGTTCCTCGTTCAACAACACCAGTGAACATGTCTGTAAGTTGTTTTGCAGTTTTTTCAGAAACCACTTGGCGAATCATTTGTGGTTTGTTATCAACAAGTATTTTCCCTTTAGGGTCTTTGATACTTTTGACAAAGTAGGGTTTCATCATTTTACCACCATTTGCGATGGTTGCATACGATTGAAGCATCTGAAAAGGAGTAACGCTCAGTTGATAACCGAAAGCCATATATACCTTTGTAGTATAATCAAATTTCTCTGGTTTACGAACAGAACCAGCTAATTCACCTGGCAAATCAATCCCAGAAGTCAATCCAAATCCGAAATCACGCACATATTTGAAAAACTTTCTATCACTCATTTTCATAGCCATAGAAGCCATAATAACATTCGATGAGTTTTCTACCGCCTTTACAAATGGAACTCTTCCCATTCCATGAGAATCTTTTATAAGAAATTCTCCATATTTCATAACTCCACCCATTCCATCAACTTCAGTATTGGGAGTTACAATTTTTTCTTCCAAAGCAGCAGCTGAAGTGATTAACTTGAAAGTAGAGCCTGGTTCATAGGTATCGGTTATTGAACGAATCCTCATTGCATCGAATGTTGCAGTCGCCAATTTGTCTGGAGAAAACGTTGGATAGGATGCCATTGCTAAAACTTCTCCAGTACGTACATCCATAATACACACAGAACCTGCTGATGCTTGTGTTTCTTCTATACCTTTTTGCAATTCGTGTTCAACTACTTTTTGTATATCTATATCTAATGTCAGCGTAACTGTATTGCCATTTACTGCTGGTAGTAATTGCATATCGACCGATGGTCTCAAATTACCACGACCATCTCGTTGCAATATCTTATAACCAGGAATTCCACGTAACGAGGAATCTAACAGCAATTCCAAACCAGAACTACCTTTGTTATCAATATCAGTTGTACCAATAATTTGTGATGCAACAGAGCCATAAACAAAGTTACGTTTTGGTTCTTTAATACTAATGATACCTTTGTCCTTTAACGTATCAATCTTATTTGCATGAAGAACTGAAATACCTCGAGCCAACCACAAAAATCGTTTGTTAGATTTTTTTATCATCTTTTCGTAATCCGATGCTTTTTTGTTGGTTATTGAGGCAATCATTGTTGTAACGTATTTGATATTCTCAATTTGTTTCGGATCGACTGCAATTGAAATAGATTGCGTATTGGACGCTATCAGATTTTCATTCCTATCATAAATATTTCCGCGAACTGGGAGCAGTTCGATACGTGAATCGTATTGTCTTTGAGCTTTAGCTTGGTATTTTTCTGCATCCAGATTCTGAATATAAAACAATTTGCCGATGACTGAACATATACCTACGAGTATAATTACGCCAATAAAACGAACTTTCCAAAAGTTTTTAACCGAATGTTGGATTTGAGGATTCATTGGGTTCAATGATTAGTTTGGGAGCGATATTTTTTGATGGAAAAACAAAAGTAATAGTTTTTCCACAAAATTGCGAATCATTACCTACGTCGTAGAAAAATAATCAGAAAATACCGTAACATTTCTAAAAAAAATAGATGAAACATTTGTTAATGACTGCTGCAGTTTTAGGTGGAATATTGTTGGGTTTTTTCCCCTCTATTTCTAAACCGAAACCAGTTTGGTGGAAACTCATTGTAATCGCTTCATTATTACTTACCTGCTTTTTGGCATTATTTCCACCAATTGGCGGTACCTTGCTTGATTCGGCAATGATGTCTACAAATACTGTCTCGTCTATTAACATGACTGTCAAGCCCATATCATCACCAGTTTCAATTGATGCAACAACATCATCAATTCAAGTAGAAGATTATTCCAAAAAAACTCGGTCTACAAATCTACGAGGTTCTAAAGAGTTAATCGAATCATTAGTAAAAGATACCAAATACATTGTTCGTGGTTCGATGGATACTTCACATACATTTGTAACTTTGGAACGAATTGTTGCGACAAATCCCTCGTTAATTTTGCCATATATGTTTGGATTAGATGAACGTGCAAGAATTTTGTATTTCCATGTTCCCATGGCGTGGATTGCATGTTTGGCATATTTGATAAGTATGGTTTATGCTATTCAATATTTACGCAAACGAACAATGGAATATGATCGCAAATCAGCATCTACTGCATTGATTGGTACGATTACCTGTATACTTGCAACTATTACAGGAGCAGTTTGGGCTCAATTCAATTGGGGATACTATTGGAATTGGGATCCACGACAAACAACTATTTTCGTGCTTCTATTGGTCTATGGTGCGTATTTTGTGTTACGTAGTGCAATTCAACAAGATGAACCTCGAGCGAGATTAAGTTCGGTTTATGCTATTTTAGCCTTTGTTACTGTTCCATTTTTGATTTTTATCATTCCAAGAATTACGGAAAGTTTGCACCCAGGTGGGGCAGGTTCTGAAAATATTGGTCCAGTTCTTTCAACTGATGAGGATGCATTAAATCCATTCAAACAAGTGATTTTCTCACTTTCGTTATTTTCATTTATAATTGCATTTTTTTGGGTGGTAAATGTACATTTTAGAAGTGCTTTGATTACAGATAGGATGAAACAATTGCTTCAAAAATAGAAATTGTACTTTAGCCAATTGAAGAAAAAATCTGGTTATATTTAGACAACAAATTTTAGACATCGGTAAATGGGGATTCAACAAAAATCCCCATTTTTTGTGGATAACTTGGAACATTTCCACAACGTTATCCACAGGTTATCCACATTATCCTCAATCCCTCCCATTTTGCGTAACTTTTACCGCTTGTAATATCTAAGTCTCGGTTTATGGGGAGTCAAAATTTCTATGTATCGAAAAATGGGTATGTTACATTTTGTAAAAGTAACGGTAGTTTTTATTTTTCCACAAAGTTATCCACAATTTAAAATTACTTTTCCACAAAGGTCAATTTAATTTGGAATGAGACAAAAAATTCCGTACTACGAATTTCCTAAACTACAAAGCAAATATTTTTTTGAAAAAAATTAACCAAGTTTTTTAGAAAAAAATCGTATGAGAACCAATAACAAGAGAACTAAAACTACTGCAACAAGTCTAAATCGTGATTTTGGTGACATTTTGTTCAATTCAGGAGTTGTATGAATCCTTTTTGTGCGTTTTCTCATTTGAGATATGAATATGTACAAAAAAAAAATGCACTTCGATTGAAGTGCATTGTTCTCTGCAAAATTACGGAAATTTTACCAATTCAATACCCAAGCAAAAATTAGAGGAGCAACAATTGTTGCATCAGATTCGATGACATATCGTGGAGTTACCTTTGATAACTTACCCCAAGTAATTTTTTCATTTGGAACAGCTCCAGAATATGAACCGTAACTGGTTGTTGAGTCAGAAATTTGACAAAAATAGCCCCAAAACGGAATGTTTTCCATTTCCAAATCTTGATGTAACATTGGCACTACACAAATTGGGAAATCACCAGCAATACCCCCACCTATTTGGAAAAATCCAATTGTTCCTTCAGCAACAAAATCTTGACCGTCTTTAGGAGCGACAATAGTCGTGTTATCTCGATACCATTGAGCCAAAAATGTCATGTATTCGATACCTGACTTCATAATAGATGGTTGCAATTCTCCAGTATAGCAATACGAAGCAAAGATGTTACCCATAGTCGAATCTTCCCAACCTGGACAAATTATAGGTAGATTTTTTTCAGCAGCTGCAATCATCCATGAATTTTTGGTATCAATTTCATAATGTTCTCTCATAACATCGGAACGAAGTAATTCATACATATACTCGTGTGGGAAATAGCGTTTTCCTTCTTTTTGAGCTTTATCCCACAAATGAAAAATATGTTTTTGGATTCGACGAAACGCTTCTTCTTCAGGAATACAAGTATCTGTCACACGATTAAACCCTTGCTCTAACAATTCCCACTCATCATCAGGGGACAAATCACGGTAATTAGGAACTCGTTTGTAATGCGAATGAGCAACCAAATTCATAATATCTTCTTCCAAATTTGCTCCAGTACAAGAAATAATCTGCACTTTATCTTGGCGAATCATTTCAGCAAGTGATTTTCCCAATTCAGCTGTTGACATTGCACCTGCCAACGTAATCATCATTTTCCCACCTTGAGCCAAATGGCGTTCGTATGCTTTAGCAGCGTCGACTACAGAAGCAGCATTGAAATGGAGAAAATGGGTTTCCATAAATTGAGAAATTGCGTTTCTTTGCGACATATTGTTGTTTCCTTTGGTATTTCGTTGTAAATTTGAGCAAATGTACGTTTTTTTTCTGTATATATTTTCTGAAAGGTCTCATGTGAAGGTAGTTTTCGCAATTATAAGTTTGTATTTGTTCACAGTTTTTCCATTTTCTGTTCAATCACAACAGTCAAAAGGTGTATCTACTGATAAAATTATAGAAATTGTCAATGATGATTTGAAAGATCAAGGAATCAATCGCATCAAAGAAATTCAAAAAACTATCAAATCAAAAAATAGTAAAAATATAGCAAAACATTTCTCCAAATACACATTAGAGCAAACCGAAATTGCAAAAGGAGACACTATTTTCTATGCAGTAGAAAGTGATTCTTTAGATTTCGAATTTGAAGAAGTAAAAGCATTTTTCGCCACCATTTCGAAAAACATCCCCAAAAAACACATCATTGTATCTGAGCGATCAAAAGCACGTGAACCAATTGGAATGGAATTTTCCTTACGATTTCCTTCAAAACGACAACCATTCGACCAATCGTGTTCACACCATACCATCACCTTCCGCAGAAATGCAAAAGGCAAACTACTCATCCGCGAATGGTACTCTATGCCAGGATATATGGACTGTTTGTGAGATGTAATCGGTAGTTTTGTTGATTCTTGACCACAGAGTGGTCACATATTTATAGAACGAATGACCAAATAAAAACAACTCCCTCTCCCCTTGAGCGGAAGAGGCGAAAGGGGTGAGGGGTCATTCTGAATTCATTGGACAACCGTAAAGGTTGCAACTACATTTTCTGAAACAACATTGGTTCCCCTCTTGAGGGGTAGAACGAAGTGACGGGGTGGTATGTCTGGGTTCCCCTCTTGAGGGGTGACATTGGTCACTGAGCGAAGTCGAAGTGTTACGGGGTGGAATCTACATGCTCTAAGATAGAAACTTATGTGCATAGATTGAAACCATTTTTTGTCTAATTTTCACTATCTTTAACCTGAGAATAGGCTTAAAACCGAGTTTTAGAAGGATGTTACCAAAAATTAATAAAATTTTTTTATCCGCATATTTGCTTTTGTATATATATATATATATATATATATTAGTAGTTATTATACGTTTTTTCCTTCTACAAACTAATTATAGTAACTGCTATGAAACAATTTTCTGGTGGGTGGTTATCACTCCAAAACTCAAATCCTCAACCGATTGCTCCGTATCTTTCATTTGTCAAATGCCAATTTGCCGGACCAGTTATCAATGCTCAAATTCAGTATTCAAATGTGTTTAACAATCCAACCGGTGGTGCATGGGTAGATTCTCCTATTGTTATCAATGATGAACCTACAGTCAATGCGATTAATGGCTCGCATAATGCAACAGATCTATTACAATCTCAAGCTATGAATGCACAAACATTAATGGCAAATTATGGAACTTCTGTTCCTCCACAACTTCGTGGTTTAGTGTATTTGTATAACAATCCTACACAATCGAAGTGGATGTCTCAAATCAAATTCAATCTTGGTGCAAATAACTACAACAAACTCCAAATTGGAATTATGGAATCTGCTGTAACTCGTGGTGATGTTCATGGTAATGTACAAGTATATGATTTTGGTACAGGTCCATTTACAGGTGTTGGTACATTCGATTTTCTCTTTGGTGAATATGTTGGTCCTTTAAATATCGGAATTAGATTAGAAAGTACTACCAATCAGTCTTCTATATTTGAATTACGTTGCTTTTTACTTCAAGCGTAATTATGAGGTAACACTATGTTTGCAAATTCAATTATAGCACAATCACAAAACCAAAAAATTGGAAGTTCTACGGTTGCAAATCCTAATGCAGCCGTAACTTCTGATTCTGATTGTGGTTGTGGTGGAAGTAGTTATCAAGGCTTAATTGCCAGTAGCCAAAAGCTCGGTGATTGTGGTTGTGGTGGACACGAAGAGGATAATCAACCACAAGGGTTGATGAGATTTGGTCCAGCATATACAGGAGCATCAGGTACACTTATAGATTGTTTTACAGTTGCGGAGTGGGAAAGAACAGAAACTATTGATATGCCAACTGGTGGAAATTCTCAGCCAGTAATTAATATTTCTTATCAATTTAAAGGATACACACAGGATTGTTATACTTGGAATTTGGGTGGTGGTACTAATCCTATAGATGTAACGACTGGTAATTCGGATCCCATCGATGGAAAAACTCCGAACTGTCCGACTTGTTTGAAATTAAAGGAGTTCTATAAACAGATTGAACAACGAATTAAAAATCCTTTTGCATCAATTCTCCCAGATGCGAAAGTACTATTAGATTTTTTAATTGATTCTTTCAAAACTATGCTTCAGTCAATCATTGATAAGTATTCGGATACGGTAAATTCTTTGTATCCTAATGATCCAGATAAGGATGATATTATAAATGAAATTAACAAAGCATTAATTCAGGGTTTAGATTCAAAATTCTTTAAAAACAACCTTATCAGATATTTGGACTTTATAACATCGGGCATTACAGACGAGGATGTCAAAAATGAAAATTTTTCTAAATGTAAAAGTATGATTCAGCCTTTTTTAAATTGGAATACACCCGATTTGTACTTTCTTGATTTTAATAATTTAGATAACAACCCTTTTGGTGGCAAAGATTATTTAGAAGAAAATCCTACATTCTACCCAAGTTATGATCATCAAAGATATCTATACAGTGATGTAGCTATTGCATTAGAGAAAAAACATCCAGATGACCGCAGATGTCAGGGTGATAAGTACAAAGTATTTGAATATAAAAACGGTAAATGGAATAAAAAGTAATGTTAAACTATATCTAATTCAGAAATGAAACCTATACTATTGTTGATTATTGCTATCTCGTCATTTTTAAGTTTATACTCTCAAAATGAAACAGGGATTAGAGCTTTGAATTATAATTATAGCGGAGTGAGAGAAGAGGCTTTAACGTATCAACAGATATTTCCTATTATAAGAAATATTCCTCCTGTTGACACAATAATGCCAATTGAGGTAAAAAATGCTTATTTAGTTGTTGACTCTTTAGCAAAATTGCTAACAACAGAAACTGCAATTGCATTTATTAAGAATTTACAACCTGATAGTGATACAATGAAATACATTATAAAGTATTTGTATCTTTTACAAGAGTATGATTACATTCGTTTTGAACAGTATCTTACTGAAGTCAAGTACAATAATTCAGGCAAGTATAGATTGAATCTTTCAGAAATCCTATATCCAATCATTATGAAAATGTATAAATCAAATGATTCTCAAAAATATAGAAGATTATCATTGATTGATTGTGGTATTATATTAAAAGGTGTTGTGGTTAAAATTGATTCAATGAAACCACCTATTTGGTATAGAAGTGATTCAGATTCAGGAAAATACATATATTATAATCTTACCTTAAATATTTTAGACTCGCTCAAAGGAACAATTCTTCCAATGACAGTTCATAATACTTTGAAGAATAAGGAAAAAATTCAAAGTTTTTCATATCCAACATTCAATGTTGAATTTGGAGAAGGGGCATTACCACAAACAACAGAATATTGGGGTGCAGAGAACTCTCCTTTTAGATTAGTTGATTTTACTATGTTAGACCAACATAAAAGGATGTTGCGATTTCGATTGGGAGATACTGCTATCATTTTCCTTAATAATGTAGAGACTATGTCGAATAGAGAATATGACTACATTCGATTATGTTTAAATAATTTTTATGGATATCCAGTGTTTCCTGTTCGGAATGGGCTTGTTCGAGATGTGAATAGAATTTGGTCGAATGATGAGTTTACTCCGTATGAAACATGGAAGAATACTTTTAACAATGTAAAAAATTCTATCAAAGGATTTGGAGAATGAAAACCATACTTTTTTTGATTCTAAACTTACTATTATATTTTCCATTATTTGGTGATGAACCAATTGACCCTCAAAATCCCACATGTACTGAATGTAATACAATACCTCATCGTTATCCACATTTTTATTGTGATGGAAATACTGTTGAAAAACATACAATTTGTCTACAAATTCCAATTCCTGATTCACAAAAGCAAGAAATGGCATATAAATGTTTAATGAAAAGAAATGGTGTGTTGTGTTTTAATTTTGATGCTTCGACATTTCCATGGACAATTAATTCGGTTGACCCAAAGGATGATACTCGAGAAGAATCTTGGAATCTTATAGTAAGAGGAACTGATGAAGGTCCTGAAACAGTTTTTAATATTAATGATTTAAAAAGTTCAGACCCTAATATAAATCCAATAAAACGTGCATTTAATACTTGGAATAATATTTGTGAACGAACTGATAATCCTGATTCAGAAGAAAATACCTGTTGTGTAAAGGTATCATTTGTTACTGATCCACAACAAATTAAACACAAAAACAAAACTGCGATTGCATATGCAAGTTCAGATGCAAAATTAAGTGAAATACCAAGTGGACCTCATTATAATAGTTGTAACTATAACTGCGACCCAAATGCTGAAACACCATCGTTTAGAATTAGATTTAATGCAACTAATGCCTTTACTCAACGTTTCAAAGCTCCTCAACCTGATGGTGCTCCACCTACCAGTTTGCCTAGAAACTTCTTTATTTCAAGAGATCTAATCCCAGAAGGTTCAAATATCGAAAACGGAAGTTATAGTGGTGACAAAATGCGATTTTATGATATTTACTCTGTCGTATTACATGAATTGGGTCATTTATTAGGATTTGATCATTTCGATAATGATGGAGACAATCCTTGTAAAGATATTGATGATACTGAAGACGGAATAATGTATCGTGCCTATGATGATAATGTACGAAAACAACTAAGTTGGAGAGATAGATGTGCTTACAAACGAATGTATTGCTGTCCTGACTTCCAAAGATGTTATAATAATGTGTCAGTTCAAGAAGATGAAAATAACTTTGATGGAAAAATTCCACAGTTATTTCCAAACCCAACTAACACTACGTTGACAATTCCGTATAGTTTTGATACTTCGTTAGAATTTGTTGTGTTTGGTGTTGATGGAGCAGTTGTTCAAACAGGAATCATTCCTGAAGGGTCAGACGGATTTACCTTTGATGTTTCTGCTCTATCGAATGGTGCATATACATTAGTACTCAATTCCAAGAAACCAATTTTCCGAAAGTTTGTGATTAGTAAATAAGAAAAAGGCAGGTATTCCTGCCTTTTTTTTGGGATGTAAAGTCTATAGATAGTACCGTTTTTTTAATATATGGCTTCGAGAGCCTCAGCCATCTATTTCTTAGGTTTTATTGATTCAGAATTACCCCTCTCCCCATCCCTCTCCCCAAAGGGGCGAGGGAGATGTGTTTTGTTGTTTTCGTAGAGATAGGGCATGCCCTGTCTCTACAACTTCTTGGCACCCCTCAAGAGGGGAACCAATCTTCTGTGCTAAACGAAGAGACGCACGGCCGTGTGTTCCCGAAGAATCCACCCCGTCACTTCGTGCCACCCCTCAAGAGGGGAACCAATCTTCTGAACTTAACGTAGAGACGCAATGCTTTGCGTCTCTGAAGAAGCCCCCCTCGAAAGACTGCACTCCTCCAAAACAGGGGAATAGAATGTTTGATATCACACATTGGAATTTTTTGTATTTTTGAATTATAATAATGGAGAAGATATGAATGCAATATTGAAAAAATTACAGATTAAATCGGGTGCAACGGTGATGTTTTCTAATTTACCTGATGATTTGCAATGGATGAGGAGTGAATTAGAGTTAATAGGGGCTATGGAATCAACTAATACTTCCGATTTTACGGTTGCTATTGGGTTTGGAACAAATAGTGATGTAATTAATTCATTTTTTCGATCTATAAAAGATACTGTAAAAAATGATGAAATCGTTTGGTTCTGTTATCCCAAAAAAACGTCAAAAAAATATGCTTCTACAATCAATCGAGATAGTGGTTGGGATGGTATCAGTGATTTGACCTTTGAGCCGGTGATGCAAGTTGCCATCGATGAGGATTGGTCAGCTTTACGTTTCCGGAAAATTGAATTTATCAAAAAATTTACGCGTTCTGAATCTATGGTTATTTCTAAAACAGCGAAAGAAAGAAAACAATTGGAAAGTAAAAAGTAAACCATTTTATGATAGAAATTGTCAGATGAGAAAAATACTATTGGAAATACTATGAAAATTCGCTTACTTGTTCTTTTAACCTTTCTTTTATCCCTAACTCCTACTTTTTTACAAGCTCAACAATTTGATTTTAGCAAGGTTGATAAGTTACTCCAAGATTCATTAGAAATTTTGGGTGGAACAGGACAATCCGATTTTGGAGGTGTCTGTGTGATTGTATCATTGGGGGAGAATATTGTTTATAACAAATCCTATAATCTTCCCGGTAAAACAGTGAGTGATACGAGGTTGATGCCCATTGCTTCTGCAAGTAAATGGTCATCTGGGCTTGTGATAATGGGATTAGTGCAAGATGGATTGCTTTCATTAGACGATTCATGTGGTAAATTTTTCCCGAACCTATCACCAGAAAAAGCTTCAATAACCATTCGTCAATTGTTCACATTTACATCTGGTTTTGCAGGAAATCTTAGTGGACCAACTGCGTGTGTGGAGGATATTCAATTCAAAGGAACCTTAGCAGAATGTGTGAATGATATCTTGAATGAAGATTTGTCAAGTTCTCCTGGGCAATTTTTGAATTATGGATCAAATTCGATGCACATTGCAGGAAGAATGGCAGAAATGGCTTCCGGATTACCCTATCCTTCTGGCGAGTGTTGGGACTCACTTTATGCAAAATATGTAAAACAACCTTTAGGTATGACGAGAACTGGGTTTGATGTTCCTCCCATATATTTTACTGCTAACCCCAGAATAGATGGCGGCGTATATTCCACTGCTTTGGAATATGTTTCAGTTCCTACGATGTTAGTGCAAAATGGAATGTATAAAGGTAAACAAGTTCTTTCGCCTGAAAATGTGGAAATTATGTGTTCAGATCAAACACAGGACGCAACAATTTTGTATTCTCCATTTTTACAATTTTTGCCAATTGATAAAGATTTGGCACAAACTCGTTATGGAATTGGATGTTGGTTAGAGAAAAAAGACCCTTTGACAAATCAATATATAGAAGTTGCCTCACAAGGAAAATTTGGTTTTTCTCCATTTTATTTAAAAAACATCAATGTTGCTGGAGTTTTGGCAGTAAAAAGCAACGAAGTAGCAAAGGTTTATCCTACATACTACAAATTAAAGCAACTTTTGAACGAGATTTTTACTCTTAGTAGCGTCAATGAAAATGAATGGAAACAAAACATCTATCCAAATCCAACGAATGGATTGGTAACTTTTCGAGATAGCAACGATGGTGAAGTAATCAACATCTATAACACATTCGGCGAATTAGTTCTAACGAAAACTCTTCAATCTAATAGTTTGAATATTCAAGAATTACCTTCAGGAGTTTATTTGATAGTTTCTTCAAAAGGAAACAATACTATTGTGAAATATTAGAATTTATATAAAATGAAAATACTTTATTTAGATGATCTTACAGTAGTTGTAGATTATAACAAAAAAAGGTATACAAAAAATGCTAAAGGTTTATGGACTGACAAGTTTGGAAATCAAGTAGAATCTGAAATACACAATAGATTAGAAACTGGATTAAGAGCGTTAAAAGTAGACTTTAAACTGGGAGAACACATGAAATATTTAGGATTTTCTAACAATACTGAATATTATACACTTCAAAAATGGGTTGGTGATCATCGAGGATTTTATCAAGTACTCAAAGTAAAATATACTTATGATGGTGTTCCATGGGAAATATCTGAAACTTCAACAAAAATTGTCCCCAAAGAACATAAAAATGATAAATGGATTAGACTAGAATTTGACGATGAAGAATACCAACCTACTTTTGAGTATTTCAGAAATGAAATTATCGAAAAAGGAATACTTAAACCAGATGAGAAACTTTATTATTATGATTAAAATTCTATGTTGAATTTCTAATTTTCTAAACAAAATATCTTCTTTGAAAGGTATTTATTTATATTTAGTAATTAGATTTACTAAAAATTTGGTATGACTTATCTCATCTCTGCAGAGGCTTTTAGCTCTACAAATGGAATGATGGTTTTATATTTCGGACTCATAACAGGCCATGCTTGGTAGATTGTTTTTACTGGTATGGCTTTTTCGTTGATAAAATCATACAATGCTTTTTGACCTTTCCCTGCTTTATTCACAATAGAGTTATTAGTAATCCAAACTAAATCACCGACAAGAAGTAGCTTTTCTTTTGTTTTGTAAAAAAGTGTATAGTCATAAGTATGATTGGATCGAATACCTAAATGTAACAACTGAAGTGAATCAATGGCATCAGTAATAGTAAATGTACTGTCATAGGTTATGAAAGCAGGTATTTTTTTAGAGAATTCGAGACTATCAGGATTGAGAGAGTGCGAATTTGTGAAAAGACTTTCAAGATAATCTTTGTTCTCAGTTTTGGTTACAATTGTAGTTCCGTTATGCACAAACGGTCTCAATCCACCAGTATAATGTGGATGGTGATGAGAATAACTTACATACTTTATTGGCTTGTTTGGATACGTTCTTTTTGCATATTGAATTATTTGTTCACCAATATCAGAAGTCAAAGGAGCTTCGAGAATAACTAAAAAATTCGAAAATTCTAACAAATACGATTGAATTCGCTCTTCTCGAAATTGTAAAGCTCTCATTGTAGGAGTAAGAATTGTATCTTTGAGTGTTGTTTGAGTTTTTTTCTTCGATTGGTACGCAAAATCTTTAGGTCTTTGAGGGTCACTTTTTTCAAAAATATTATACCCCACAAAGGAAGTTTGAAGTGTATCGATGATTTTACTATTCATTTTGAAATGGAGTACAGTAGCGGGAAAATACAGTGTTTCAATAGCTGAATGTTTGTAATGAAGAACATTTTTAATATTCCCATAATAACTATCGTAATAGAAAATTTGCAAAGAGTCTACTAACAATTTGTCTCTATTGATAAACATTAAGATAGTATACTCTTCAATTCCAACTTCAATTTTTGCTAAATGTTTTGTCGATTCTACTGTTACTTCATCTTGATGTTTCAGTGCAAAACGAAGTAATGGTATTGGTGAATAGAATGACAAATGAATGATTTGTTCTTGTAAAGCACTATTCGTTTGTGGTAAAAACAAGGAATCAGATGGTGATTTGGATAGTAAATCTTGTTCATCATAAAAATAATCATTGCTGTAGTATTTATTGTCTGCAAAGATACTATCATGTTTTATAAAAACGTTTCCTTCTATTTCAAATCTACCAAATGAGTTATTGGTATAGGTGTCGTAAGGTTTAGGACTGTGATAAAATCTTGAAACAGAAGCAGTATATGCAAAAGCTACCCGACTATTTTGCTCTTGTGGAGTGTAATGAATAAGCGTTTTTTGAAGTAGATTGGTAGTTTCGATTGCATATGTGTAGACAGAGGTTGTCACAAACAACAACCCAATAGAAAGAAGGAAGTTTTTCATACTATTTTCTTATAAAGTTTATGTTAAATTACTTTCCTATAAAAAGTAAAAGCTTCAAATAGGGAAAAATATAGAAGTTATTTTTTGTAAAAAATTACCATAGGCTAATTATTATACTTCCCAATTTCCACCAGAAGTTGCACTGAAACCACCACGAAGTAGTTTTTGGTCAAGACCCCAACCTGGATTTAACACAACGTGATATTCTCTTATTACTTTTGCAAAAAAAGCACCCAAATCATCATGAGTTTTTATAGCGTAAGCATCTTTGTCATTAGGAACAAACGCAATAATATTCAAATCAACATCTTTAACTAAAGGTCTACCAGCCTCATCAGAATGATGAACCATCATACCACCAGGATGATTCATAGCACCATTGAGAGCATCTTTTATGTCGATAATTCTCTTTGTGATATTACCCATATGTTCATGTTTGGCGGTTTCAACCTTTTCGAAATTCTTTATAGAATGAACACCTTGCATTCTCACTTGATGTCTATTGGACCATTCAACTGGACGAGCATCTTTATTTCTCGGGTCAAATGATGAAGCTTTTGGAAACACTGCCCACAAATCGTAATCTCCTGTCATTGCTGCTTTGTACGTTCTTTTTACAGCTGGTGGACATAATGGATCCACAAAGGCTGTAACTGGATACAACATTGAAGCACGTTTCAGTGGACTTTGCAAAGTTGCATACATTACTTTTTCATCAGGATGATAAAACACTTGATACATATGAAGATTTGAACCGGGAACAAATAATGTTCTTTTCAAAACAAATTTCATCGTAACGCTTTTATCATTAGATGAAGCCTGTACAATTTTGGTATTTATATCAGCACTAACGACATGCATCGCTTTATTGTCAATTAACCATTTACATCTATCCATAGAAATGTAAATATCAGTTTCTGTAGCATGATGGTCAAAAGCCTTTGCATTTGCTTTTCTCTGACCTTCCAATGCGGCAGAAGAATTTCCTAATTTGGTAAAACGAGGGTCTGTACAAATAAAACCAGCCATGGGTCCCCAATCGCAAGATTTCGATTTGATATGATATCCTTTAGAAGCGTATCCCTCTTCAATAAGTCCTGTCGCCCATTTTCCAACTGCACGTGAGACAATCACGCATTCTTTTTCGTTAGCAACCTTTTGAAAAGCTGCTGCATGTTTCAATGTGGTACCGGTTTGCTCACAAGCAGTTTTGGTGCTATGAATTAGTGCCATCGTTTATCTCAAAAGAAGATGATAAAATTGATTGTATTTGTTTAAGATGTCTTAATGTATGAGTATGCAAGAAAATAAACCACTCCTGTTGAGACAATGAACCAAATAATGGGTGTCCATCGTTACTCATAGCGTCTAATGAGTTGTTTTCTATATATGAATATATTCGAGATCGTATTGATTTAAACTTTGAAATGAATTCATTTGCTGAAGTGATTGGTTCTTTAGGATAAAACATTGACGGTGCTTTGAATTTGCGTTCAGAAATGAGCATAATATGGTGAATTTGTTCAGCTTTATTGGTAAACTCGATTTCCGAATTAACAGTTTGGGCAGATTCAAAAACTAATAGTTCTATATCCAAGATATGTTGTAAATTCAAACCAACCGACCAACCATCATTGATTGACCTAGCAAAATCATCTGATAAAAGAGAAGTAACGAGGGAAACTACTTCGCGTTCAGATGAATAGAGACTATTGATGATATCATTCTTCATTCTTCTTGGCAATACTTGATTGGATTTCGTGAAGCACTTGTTCGTAAGGAATACGAACTTGTGTTGCACCTGGAGTTGGAGGGATGATGTCTACAACAGATTTTCCAGTATACAACTCTAACTTTTTTCGTAATTTTTCATTTTCAGTACGAAGTTCTAATATTTCTGAATCTTTGATTGCAACTTCTAATTTTAAATTAGTCTCCAAACGACTATTTTCTAATTCCAAAATTTGTTGTCGTAGTTGATTGACTTCGGTTTCTAACTCACTAAAACGAATATACCGTGCGTACTCTTTGACTTGTTCTATTTGGTCAATGGTCAAAATACGATACCCTTTTCTATCAGCAACAGATTGAATTTGTTCCATCGTAGGAAAAAAATCGGGTAATTCAAGACGAGTTTGGTGAGAAGACCAATCACCATAAATAATCCACACCCAAGCTTTTTCACGGTAAAATCCTTCTTCAGAAAGAAGTTTTGTGTAAAAATATTTACTTCTTTCTGCAGAAACATCAATATCACGTGCCATTTTCAGCTCGTAAAACAACTGTTCCAACCATTCATCTAAAGGTATAGTCTGATCCATACATCAATCAAAAATTATTCATCCCAATCAATATGACCGTTTATATCAAATTTATCATACGTTTTGAGAATCTGTTTTGTAAAATCAAGTAGTTTTTTGTCTCCAGCTGATTTTGCGAGATTGTATAAATTGATAAACATTTTTTTACCTGATTCAGTTTGATTCAAATTTTTCTTAAGAAAATTATGTTGAGAGCAAAGCACTTGACCATTTTCTAAGGTAGCTTTACCACCTTTATCTCGAGGTTTAATATGGTCAATGTGTAATTCCATCCCTTCAGCTTTGCCTTTACCACAAACTGCACATTTATAATTATCCCGTTCTAAAATGAGTTTTCGTTGCTTTTCTGAGAAATTTTCAGCACTTTTGGAGGTAACTAAAGTAGGGTCATAAAGATATACCCCAGTTTTCACTTTGACTAAAAATCCTTGCTGATGTAAACTTCTGATTGCTCTATCTGGATCACGAAAAACTTTTTTAGTTAACTTTTTATATTGAGCAGTAACAAAATCGACTACTTCTGGATGAGAAATTTCTTTGTTTGGTCTTTTAAGAAAATACTCTTTAATTAATTGAATTTGACTTTTCTCACTCATAGCTAAAATCAAAGGTGTTTGACTGGTTTATAATTCTATTCTTCGCTAATTCACAATAGGTTTCGTCAATTTCTAAACCTACTGCACGACGATTATTTTTAACAGCTTCAATTAAAGTAGTTCCACTTCCGGTAAAAGGATCAAAAACAACATCGTCAATAAAACTAAATAGTTTTATACATCGATAAGGAAGTTCTTTAGGAAAGGGAGCTGGGTGACCGATTCTTTTTTTACTTTCTCCATTAAAAGTCCAAAGTCCATTTGTCCAATCCATAAATTGCTCTTTCGTAATATCTGATTTTTGTGAACCTTTTGTTTTTTTCCAATTATCTTTAAACAGTACTAATATAAGTTCTACTGGGGCAATTACATACGGTGCAGATGCGGAAAGCCATGAACCCCATGCGGTTCTTCTTGAAATATTTCCTTCATTCCAAATAATAGTAGAATGATACTTCCAACCAACTGATTGTGCTACTGTCGTAATATCAGCACCTACACTACGTTGACCCCCTTTGTTCTTGTCTAAAGGTACATTCAAAAGCAGTCTACATTCTGTATTTGCCCAATTATAACAATTAGATAACCAAGTTTTAGTAAATTCTAAATATTGATCATATGAAAGTTCATCATCGTTTGAATTATATTCTATTCCAACATTATATGGAGGAGATGTTACAATTAAGTCTATGAAAGGTTTATCGAATAACTTTGAATTTGTAGCATCTGCTTTTAGTAACGTTAGTTTTTCATTTGAAAAGTATTCTTTGGTCTGTTTTTGAGAATCTAAAGCCTCTAAAACATTAGGATTTTGAAGGTCAATCATTGTCAAAAATCCATTCTTTTGTAGTAATAAATTTATTTAGCAGTGCAATTTACATAAATATTCGAATTCTAAAAAACTTTTTTCAATTTTAAGAGAATTTGTTCGTCAAAAGGAGCAATACTGATTCTCTTTTGAAAGCAACAATGTATAATTTCTTGGTCGAACATTCCATTTTTGTTGTCTTAATCACTACCTTACTCGTTTTTGGTGGATTCATTCTCTTTTTATGGAGATTAGACAAGAAAGTATCACTTTTAGAGAACAACTTAGATCAAATCACTTCATCTAACAAAGAATAATATGCATAAGCGGTATATCATTGGTGGAATTCTTTTTGTAGCATTTTTGGCTATCGGTTTATATTCCTTGGATTTGAATAAAATTGAATATACAAACTTTTCTCATGCAACTTCCACTTTGAAAAAAGTCCAAGTCAAAGGTACTTATATCAAAGAAAAAGGTTCAAATTTCAATTCTCAGGTTAATCAATTTCAATTTACGATGAAAGACGAAAATGGGACAACAATTCCAGTAGTTTTTCATGGCTCTAAACCAAATAATTTTGATATTGCAGAAAGCATAGTAGTCAAAGGTCGGATGGAAAATTCGCAATTTCATGCTTCTGAGATTCTCACAAAATGTCCTTCTAAGTATGAAGGTTCTGCGGAACAATTGAAAAATAGTTAATGAATTTACGATTAGTTCTCATTATAGTGGCGATTATTGGTATTCCTGTAGTTGTTTACATAGCCTTACAGTTTGGTCAAATTCCTACATATACCTTTGATCAAGCAATGAAATATTCAGAAGTTCAAGAGGAAATTGAACAAGCCAAAAAGGTTGAAGTAAAAGCTCAAGTATTGATTTCAGAGCAATATCCTTTTAAACAACCAGAGTCAATGTTCACCTTCTTTGCTAAGGATTCTGAAGGGAAAATATTGCCAATAAACTACACCGGAAAAGATGCTTTACCTCAATTGCAACATCTGCAGTCAATTGTAGTTTTTGGACATACGCATGGTGGCGGTACACCCTATTTTCATGCGACACAAGTGATTATCAAATAACTGCACCAAATCTTCTAATTATATTTCTAATTCTTTCACAAAACAAATAAATTCCCTACCTTTGTAATTATCTTAAAACTAATAGTTGTTAATTAATTTACGATATTGTTGTAATGCCAAATTATTCTCATCGCGAACTTCTTTGTTTACTCGATACTTCCAGCTCAATGAATACTATCAGAGATGAAGCAATAACAACATTATATTCCCAAATTAATGAAGCAAAAACATTAGAACAATCAGTAGATATTACCTTAGGTTTTTTTAGTTCTGAGCTCACAACTTTTCGAACTTCACTTGCTGCATTACAACTTCCATCTTTAGAAGACTTTCCAAAATTTAACAATGGTGCCTCATCGTTGTTTGATTCAATTGGACAATTACTTTCAGAGGCTGGTGAACGATATGCAGATATGAATGATTGGGAGCGACCAGGTTCAATTACAGTTATTATTGCAAGTGATGGAGTGGATTCCTCCTCAAAATTATATACAAAAGAGTTAATAATTGACATGATTTCTCATCAGAGAGATATCTACAATTGGCAATTTCTTTACATCGGAACTGAACCCCATAACTACAAAAAGGCGATTGGGATTTCAGCCTCAGCAGGAAAATTAGTAAGAAGTTTAACAATTGTCGAACGAATGCATCAGTTAAATTCTCGCAAACAATTAGTAGCTGCATCTAAAATTGAAGATTCGTTCAAAGAATACTTTTCTGAAAAAGGAACCACAGCATATCAATTGAGTGTTCCAAATCTAATTACTATTTCAAACTTTTCAAGAAACAACTAATGTTTGGTCAATACATCATCCATTTTCTTTTTGTCTCATCATTACTTTCAACTGTTGCCTATTTTTTAGCTTACAGGGGCAATGAAAATTATAAATTATCTGCAAGAACATTGTTCTATGCGACTACAGTTTCGTTAATAACAACGTTTTTTTTGGTGTTTTACAACATCCTCCAACATGATTTTACCTATAGTTATGTCTGGTCGTACTCATCAAAAGAACTTTCAACCCCGTTTTTATTTGCTGCAACATATAGTGGACAAGAAGGGAGCTTTTTGCTTTGGACTTTATGGGTAAGTGTAATCGGTGTTACATTAATTCCATGGTTGAAAAAGCATAATTATGAAGCTCCTGTAATGAGCTTTATGGCGTTAATCATCAGTTTTTTAGGATTAATGTTAGTAGTAAAAAATCCATTCTCGTTTATTTGGGAAACATATGCCAAAGACGGAATCCAACTTGGTTTCCTTCCACAAAATGGTCGTGGATTAAACCCACTTTTACATAATATTTGGATTACTATTCACCCTCCTATCCTCTTTATCGGATTTGCATCCATGTCCATACCTTTTGCATTTGCGATGGCAGGATTAGTGAAAAAAGAGTATCAAGATTGGATAACAGTGGCACTTCCTTGGACGTTATTCGGAACTGCGGTTCTTGGTTTTGGAATTATGTTAGGAGGATTTTGGGCATATGAGACCTTAGGTTGGGGTGGATTTTGGGGCTGGGATCCAGTTGAAAATTCTTCACTTTTACCATGGTTAGCATCTGTAGCATTAGTTCATACGATGTTAGTACAAAGAAAAACAAAAGGTTTAGTGAAAACAAATTTTGTACTTTCAACTTTGACTTTTGTCTTGGTATTATATTCGACATTCCTTACTCGAAGTGGAGTGTTGGGTGATACTTCGGTTCACTCTTTCGTTGACCCAGGATTTTTTGCCTATGTACTATTAATGGTGTTTATGGGTGCATTTACTATTTTGGGATTTGGATTAGTGTTCTTTCGATTGAAAGATATATCGACTAAACAAGAGAAATTAGCAATTCAATCCAAAGAATTTATGCTTTCGATTGGTTCATCATTGGTCGTTGCGTCTACTATCATAGTGTTTATTGGAACTTCTTGGCCTATTTTTATGGAAGTTTTGGGCAAACCAAAAGTAGCGGTCGAAATTGGATTTTATAATAAAATGCATATACCAATTGTAATTGGAATGATGTTTATCAATGCAATTTCAATGATGGTTGCTTGGAAATCAAGTTCTTGGAATATATTACGTAAAAAGATTGTCCTTCCACTTTCAATATCTGTTGGATTAACAATAGTTAGCTTCTTTTTGGGAATTCAAGACATTGCAATGATACTCATTGTTTTTGCATCATTACTATCATTGGTAATTAATGTTCAAATTGGAGTTGTTATTGCAAGAAAATCAATTGGAAATATTGGTGCTTATATTTCGCATACTGGTATAGCTTTGTTGATGGTTGGAATCGTAACAACATCTTCGTATTCGGTCATTGATAAAAGTGTTCGATTGGTACAAGATAAACCGACATCAGTTTTGGGATACACCGTTACTTTCAAAGGAAAAGAACAAATAGAAAAGCAATATAAAGACAGAGAGAAATATCGATATATTTTGGCAGTTGAAAAAGATGGAAAATCTACAATCATTACTCCAATTTTGTATTGGTCAGATTTTAATAAACGACAATCAGCATTTTTAGAACCGGGCATTTCTTGGTCTTTGCAACACGATTTTTATGTTGCTCCTAAAGCATTAGAAACAGAAGGAAAACTTCCTGAAGTAATGTTAGGAAAATTTGAGCCAAAACCATTTCCATTAGATACGACTGCTTCTTTAACATTAGAAGGCTTTTTAATGACACCTAATGAAAATGGCTCAATTAAAATGGGAGCAAATTTGGTGTATGCGACCTCTGATAGCACCAAAAAAACATTTACTGCATTTGCAAATAGATCTGGTTCTGGTACTATAACTTCAGAGCCTATTCTCATTCCCGGAACAAGCTATCAAGTGAGTTTTGATAATCTTTTGGCAAACAAAGAAGAATTGTCAAAATCAAAAGCAAAAATTTTAGTTGCAGATACGAAAAAGCCAGAAACATTTCCAAAGGAAGTTTTTGTTATAGAAGCGTCTATTAAACCACTTATCAATTTGGTTTGGTTAGGAGTTTTAGCAATGGTTGGAGGTTTTTTTATTTCGATTTACAGATACGTTCGAACATCAAAAAGTACTATTACTGAGGAAGTTAGTACGTAAAAGTACTGAAAATCGCTATGCATTAAACCATTTACAATACCGAAGTATCTAAATGAGAAAATCTTACTCATTACTGTAAAATTCTCATGAACTAAGCTTACCATTCGATACACTGTATTTACTTAATCAAAGGTGATGGTATGAAAAAGCTCCTTGTTTCTTCTTTGTTGGTATTACTAATGCCAATGATGTTGTTTGCTCAATCTAAAGGTCAAACAAAAATTCAACTCTCTATCCTCTTGGATACCTCTTCCTCAATGGATGGTCTTATTGACCAAGCAAAATCTCAGTTATGGGCTATTATCAATGAATTAGCTCGAGCTCAAAAAAATCAAAAAGATGTCATTTTAGAATTATCTCTTTATGAGTATGGAAATGACAGACTTTCAACGAAAGATGGTTTCATTCGAAACGTCGTCCCATTTACGACTGATGTTGATCTCATTTCGGAAAAGTTGTTTGAATTAACGACTAATGGTGGTTCAGAACATTGCCCTCAGGTTGTTGTACGTTCATTGGAAGAAATGAAATGGTCAAATTCCCGAGATGATTTACGTTTGATTATCATAGCAGGGAATGAAGAATTTCAACAAGGACCAATTAAAACAGCAGTTGCTTGTCAAAAAGCAAAAGATATGGATGTTTATGTGAATACAATCTTTTGTGGAGATTACAACAATGGAAAACAAATTGGATGGGATGATTTGTCTAATTGTACCAACGGGGCTTATAATAATATTGATATTGATAAAAAGTTTGAAACTATTGCTACTCCTTATGATGATGAGTTAGCAAAGCTCAATGGTACAATCAATCAAACCTATGTATGGTATGGTGAAGAAGGCAAAGTTCAAGCAGCTCGCCAAGTTTCACAAGATGCAAACTCTTCCAAATATGGAGCTGCAAATTTAGCGGAACGTGCTGCAACGAAATCTAATGCTAAATTGTATAATTATTCAAGAGCTGATTTAGTAGACGCAGTAAAAAATGACCCTAAAGTGTTAGATAAAATCAAAAAAGAGGACTTACCAAAAGAACTTCAAGGTAAAAACAACGATGAAATTATCAAACATGTAGAAAAAACTTCTACAGAACGACTTGTTCTTCAAAAGAATATATCAGAACTTTCTGAAAAACGAAAAAAGTTCATTGACGAAAAACGTAAAACTCTTTCTACTGAATCATCATTAGAACAGGCACTTAATAAATCCATCAAAAAACAAGCAACGGCTTCGGGATTTGTGTTTAAAAATTAATACGTTCTCTCTCCCATCATATTTCCGGCTGGGTCGTAGTTACAAACAACAATGGACATACCGTTTATTTCTACGACCGCACAGCCAACTGAAACAGATTTTCTCCAAATCATTTGCGAATAATGTCCTGCTTTTGACCAATTTGAACGGTTCAAAATGTCATTGCGAAACTTGCTTTTTTCTGTTGACCATAAATTCACTGCATCTGTAAATGGTTGGTTTGTTTTAGTGCCTTTATAAATATTCTCACCATATTTGTGACCAAAAGGTCCTGTACGAGGTCTATGTTCGAATGCCCCATTTTTCCTTCCTAATTCTTTACACCACTCTAAGGCAAATTGTGCTAAATTCTCTGAATATGTTATTGGTGGAATTGATAAGGGAGTTCTAAAACTGTTATGTAAAGCTATAACTTGTTTACTTTCGTTTGGAGTACATACCCGTGCAGTATAACTACTTTTTGAAGAATTATTTTTACTTTTTGTTTGAATTTGGCTATTTTTGAATGAGTATCCATTTGTATCTGTAGCAATGAATACTAAAAGTGCAAGCAAGAATGCAGGTAGATGTTTCATGTGAGAAATCTTTGTTTATTAATTCTGTTTTATTATCATAAAGAGTATGAACTTTATAAAATATTTGATTTTATTGTTTTGGTGTACATCATATCCGTTGATGTCTCAATTTCTTAATCCAAAAGGAAATACTATCAAATCTCGATTTATTGTCCCAGAAGGATTCCAAAGAGTTGCAACTAAAGAAAATTCATTTGAAGAATATTTGCAAAATCTACCTTTAAAACCACATGGTTCAGAAGTGTTATATTTTGATGGAACAGTGAAAAAGAATAAAAATGTCTATGTTGCAGTTATTGATGTTAGTGTTGGAAAAGCAGATTTACAGCAGTGTGCTGACGCAGTTATGCGGCTTCGAGGAGAATATCTCTACCATCAGAAACGTTATGAAGAAATAGGGTTTTCTTATGTAAAGGACGGAAAAAAAAGAATGTTTTCTTTACATCCAGACAAATCATACAAAGGATTTATGAAATTTATGACGACTACATTTATGTATGCAAATACCCGTTCACTAAAAAATGATTTATCGCCCAAAGATATTTTGTCATTGAACATAGGAGATGTGTTTATCCAATCGGGAAATCCTTATGGTCATGCGGTCATTGTTGTCGATAAAATTCAACATACCAAAACAAAAGAAATACAATATCTTTTGGCACAAAGTTATATGCCAGCACAAGAAATACAAATCTTACTGAATCCAAAAAAAACAAACTCCAATCCATGGTATTCTCTATCAAATTCGAAAGAAATTGCAACACCTGAATGGACTTTTTATACAGAGGATCTTCGGTCATTTTAGCTATGAAAACACCAATTCGAATTTATTCCTATACCTATTCTGATTTTCATTTGACGGAAAAACAGCGAAATGGATATGCTTCTGTAAATTTATTTAAAAGAACTGATTTATTTGAAAAGGTTTCAAGTCCTCAAAAAGCAGATTTTATCATTTTCCCGATAGCAATTGATGGAATTTTAGAGACTTCAACTCCTGAAGAATCATTACTAACATTTCTAAAAACATTACCATTGTACAAAAACTATGAAGGTAAACATATATTCTTTTCATTTCATGATTATAGTGATGCAATTCGTTCCTCCTCGATTTTCTTTCGTGCGAGTGTAAAACAATCAGCAGCAACAACAACTACATTTGCTTTACCGTATGTTGTTTTTGATGAAGGCACGACATTAGAAACTATAGAATATCATTCATCCTTTGTAGGTTCCACTTCAACAAATATTCTACGTAAAGAATTAGTGGAAATTCTATCAAGCTTTAATAAGTTAAAGTTTTATACAAATACTGTCGATACCTTTCACGAAAATTTGCCTTCAATTGAAGAAAAACAACAAAGAAAGAAACTATTTATAGAAACTATTCATAAATCGTTGACAGTTTGTTGCCCAAAAGGATATGGAGTGCAAAGTAAACGATTTTTTGAAGTACTTTCGATGGGGAGAGTTCCAATTCTTATTTCTGATGATATATTGTTACCATTAGAAGAGAAAATAGAATATAGCAAGGCTATATTGAGACTTTCTGAAGGAAGTATTTCTCAATTAGAAAACTTTTTGGCACCATTTTTTATTGCAAATAAGTCTCAAGATTTGATAGAAAGATTTCAATATGCTCGATTCATTTGGATTGAGTATCTTCAACCCAGTAAATGGGGAGAATTAATAGAATATAATTTGCAAAAGTGTTTGCAAAAAACAAAAGAAACCGTATAGTAATGTCAGCTCAAAAAATTGAAACAGCAAAAAATCTACGATTAACTGCAGATACACACCGTACTAAAGGTGAATATGAAAGTGCATTAAAACTGTACCTTCAAGCATTGCAGATATTTGAAGAAGTTTCATCTAAAGAGAATATTGCCAATATTCTTTTTGACATTGCTATTGTGTGCGGAATGGCAAAAAAATATCAAGCATCCATCAAATATTATAAAAACGCAATTGTATTTTATACTGAACTTCACAACAAAGAAAATTTAGCAAAATGCTATAACAATATGGCAAAAATCTATTCAGAACTCTCTGAATTTGATTTATCTATTGAAAATCTTGAATATAGTATGAACCTTCGTAAAGAATTAGGTGATACGAAAGGGTACATACGTACTATTGAAAATGTTGGTAAGGTCTATGAACAACAAGGAAAACTAACCTTAGCATTAGAGAAATATCAAGAATGTCACAAGTTAGCGGAAGAAATTGATGACCAATTTTCCATTCAAGTTGCCTTGAATAATATTGGTGTTGTGCACTACAATATTAACGACTATGAATCCGCATTGAAGTATTTGGGTGATTCATTAACGATTAACAAAAAAATAGGTCAAAAGAAAAATGAAGCAAAGTTGCTTCTCAACATTGGAATTATTCACTTTATGCGTGAAAATTTTCCGATGGCGTTGGAGTATTGTCGAGTTTGTTTGAAGATAAATACTGAGTTAAATGATAAGCCACAAATGGCTGTTGTTTATAACAATATTGGGAATATTTATCTCAAAATGGAAGACTATTTTGCTGCTCTGAAAAATTATAATGATTCTTTAAAAATCCGTACAGAATTAGGAATTTTACCGGCAATTGCATCTTCATTATACACTATTGGTACATTGTATCTCACCATAGCGGACTTTCCCAAAGCATTTGATCATTTGATTAAATCTTTGGAATTGCAAAAGAAGACTGGTAACAAATTAGGTGAGGTAAAAACGCTCCAAGCAGTTGGTGAATTGATGTCAAAGGTGCCTAAGGATAGTAATTACAACTTCCCCATGTCAGAAATAGAGTGCCTAACTTCTGCATTAGATTTAGCAAAAGAATTCACTGAAATTGATGTTGAAGCAAAACTCCATCAACAACTCTCTGAATCGTATAAATTCATTCAAGAATATCAAAAAGCGTTAGAACATTACGAAGATTTCTTTGATTTGAAAACTCAAATGTTGAAAATCGAAGCTGAAGAAAAAATCAAAAATCTTCAGTTAATGAGTGAAATTAAACAAGCACGTTTAGAAGCAGAAAACTATCGCCTACAAAATGAAGAATTGGAATTGCGAGTTAAAGACAGAACGAAACAATTGTACGAAACCAATGATCAACTAAAACAAGAAATAGACAATCGATATAAAATTGAATTAGAACTTGAAAAAGCACTCAAAAAAGAAAAAGAATTTCTCAATGCAAAATCAGATTTTGTGCAAATGATGTCCCATGAATTTAGAACTCCTATGACTGTCATCCTATCGTCATCAGAGTTGCTACTTCATCCAAAGTTAGATGAAGAAAAGAAACAACGGCTTATAGATAGGATACGGAAAACAGTCAAAAACACAACAGAAATTTTAGATAGTATTCTGTTAGTAGAAAAACATACCGAATTTGCTCATGAACCAACTGATGCTATTGAAGTTGTCAACATGTCTAAACAAATTTGTGAAGAATTGGCTTCATCGGATATGAACAAACATATAGTTAAAGTAAACTCTGAATATAAAGAAGTTTATGCAAAAATTCATGCAATTGGGTATAGACACATTATCACACATTTGGTGAATAATGCATTAAAGTATTCTCCAGAGGGTGAAGAAATTATCGTAACCGTTTCTCAAAATGATGATGTAGTTACCTTGTCAGTGTCGGATAACGGCATCGGGATTCCAGAAAAAGAACGTGCAATCATTTTTGAGGCATTTAGAAGGGGTGAAAATCAAATTCAAGGTACTGTTTCAGGTGTTGGTTTGGGATTGTATATCGTCAAACAGATTTTAGATATTATCAATGGTAAAGTGTTCTTTACTTCTGAAGTTGGAAAAGGTTCAACATTCTTTGTAGAATTACCAATTGTAAAAAATACAAAACCAACAAAACAATTTGAAATAGAAGCGGAAATTTTATAAGCACGTTTTTATATTCCGTATGATATCGTATGGCAAACAATATATAGATGACGAGGATATCTCGGCGGTAATTTCTGTTCTACAATCAGATTTTTTAACCCAAGGTCCATCAATATCTCACTTCGAAGAAGGTCTGTGTTCTTTTACGGGAGCAACCTTTTGTACTGCAGTTAGCAATGGAACTGCTGCACTTCATTTGGCTGGAATTGCATTAGGTTGGAAAAAAGGTGATATCATTCTTTCTACTCCAATTACCTTTCTTTCGAGTGTCAACGCTATAGTTTTTTCTGGGGCAACTCCAGATTTTGTTGATATTCACCCAGAAAACTACAACATTGATGTAGAAAAACTCCGAATTAAAATAGAATCTTATCGAAATCACAATCAACACATCAAAGCAGTAGTTGCTGTTGATTATGCTGGTCATCCTTGTGATTGGAAAGCGTTGTATGAGTTGTCAAAAGAATTTGATTTCCAATTAGTTGCCGATGCTTGTCACTCTTTAGGTGCGTCCTATAACAATGATACTTCTTATGCTGCACGATTTGCAGACATCACAACCTTGAGTTTCCATCCAGTAAAACACATAACTACCGGTGAGGGAGGTGCAATTCTTACGAATAATGAAGAATTACATAAAAAAGTTCAACTTCTACGAACTCATGGAATGACTAAAGATGCGGATATGTTAATTCAAAATGACGGACCTTGGTATTATGAAATGATAGATTTGGGATATAACTATCGATTAACGGATTTTCAAGCAGCATTAGGATCGTCTCAATTAAAAAAACTTCCGAGTTTTATTCAAAAAAGAAAAGACTTAGCAAAACGATACACAGATGCTTTTTTTCATCTTCATGGACAGCTTTTAACAGAATCTGGTGATACAACTCAATCATTACTGCAACTTCCAATTGAACAATCATCAATTCAAAGTGCGTTTCACTTATATCCTATTCTCGTAAACTTTGAAAAACTTCCTATCACCAAGATTGAATTTTTTCAACATATGCTTTCAAATGGTATTCGTTTGCAAGTCCATTACATTCCAGTCCATTTGCAACCCTATTACAAAAATAATTTTGGATTTATAAAAGGTGACTTCCCTATTGCAGAACGATTCTATGAATTAGAATTTTCCTTACCTTTGTATCCATCGTTACAAATTGCTGAACAAGATAGTGTGATTAATACTCTCAATAAACTTTTATCGATATGAGAAAAATAGGTATCATTACACAGGCTCGACTGTCAAGCACAAGATTGCCCGGTAAAATTCTTTTGACAGCAAAGAAAAAAACGTTATTTGAATTACATATTGAACGGTTGCAACAATCCAAACTTCCTGTGTATGTTGCAACAACTACAAACCCCATAGATGTCAATATTGAAGTGTTTTGTGAAGCCAAAAGGATTCCCTTTTATAAAGGCTCTGAAATGAATGTGTTGGAACGATATTACGAAACTGCAAAAGCGTTCAATTTGCAAGATATTGTGCGAGTTACCTCAGATTGTCCTCTCATTGATGGTGAGTTGATTGCAAAAGCTGTTCAACAATACCAATATTGGGATAATCCGTTGATGTATATGTCTAATTCTATGGTTCGAACATATCCTAGAGGATTTGATTTTGAGATATTTTCTTTTGAACTGTTAGAAGATGCATACAAATATGCCAAATTAGACTTTGAAAAAGAGCATGTAACTCCGTTCATCAAAACCAATAAACGTGGAAATGTACAAGTTCGCCACTTTATGAGAAATTCTGACAAAAGTTATTACCGTATTACACTCGATGAACAAGATGATTATTCCTTACTGCTTATGCTTATCGAACAACATCATTGTGACGGTATGGATGCTGAGGCAATTATAGAAGTTTTGGATGCAAACCCAAAGTTAGCCACTATTAATCAATTTGTTCAACAAAAATCCTAAATCTATAAAGTACATGAATCAACAATACTCTTTAAAACAACATACATTAGGATTTTATCAAATAGACCCTCCACCAACGGATGAAGAACTTACAGCATATTATGAAAATCAATATTTTCAGAATGGTCTTGGTGGATATGAATTGGCGTATTCAGAGGCAGAATTGTCATACAATCAAGCAATAATTGGAGATTCTTATACAATCATAGAACAAATACAGCAAGTAAACTCTGATAAATCAATGCTTGATATTGGTTGTGGTGAGGGTTGGACATTGGACTATTTTCAACAACGTAGATGGAATGTATTGGGCATCGATTTTGGGGATTTTGCTATAAAAAAATATCATCCTCACCTCTTGGATAACTTGATTGTTGGGAATATCTACGAATCTCTTAACAAGCTCCACCAAGAAAGAAAAACGTTTTCGGTAATCATGTTAGATAATGTATTGGAACATGTCAAAGATCCACTTGCACTGTTGCAACAAGTAAAGTACATTTCTCATAAAAATACTGTATTTGTAATCAAAGTACCAAATGACTTTTCGTTATTACAAAACTACTTACTCCAAAATAACCTTATTGAAAAACCATTTTGGGTGGCATATCCAGATCATTTGGCATATTTTACAAAAGATTCTTTAACAGCTGCAGTTCAATCAGTGGGTTGGAATGTTGTAGACCTCTTAGCAGATTTTCCTATAGATTTTTTCTTGTTGAATCAACATTCCAATTACTATATCGATAGATCGAAAGGGAAAGAGGCTCATAATGTTCGAACAAATTTCACCAATTATTTGCATCAACATTCTCCAGAAAAAAAACGAGATTTCTTTCGTTCCTTAGCATCAATTGGGTTGGGTCGTCAATTAATTGCTTTTTTACAATTGCAATAATATGAGTTACAAAATTTTGCCACAGAAACGATGGAAACAACAATCGTTTTCATTTGTTCCAATTCGTGAAAAAGATATGGAATCGATTCGAATTTGGCGAAATTTGCAAATGGATATTCTGCGACAAAATGAAGAGATTTCTGTTTTACAACAACGCCAATATTTCAATCAAGTCATAAAACCAACATTTTCACAGTTACAACCAAATCAGATTCTATTTAGTATTTTCAAAGATTCCATACTCATTGGATATGGTGGTTTGGTACATTTCAATTGGGCAGCAAAAACAGCTGAAATATCCTTTCTTTTAGAACCTTCTTTAAATAATCATATTCGTTCTTTTACAGAAATTTTTGATGAATTTTTACTGTTCTTACAAAAAGTCTCCTTTGAAGTACTTTCATTAGACAAAATCTATACCTATGCCTATGATATTCGTACGTATTTGTATCCACCATTAGAGAAGCATGGTTTTGTTTGTGAAGCACGAATGAAGAATCATACAGTCGTTGGAGGTGAATTATGCGATATCGTTATTCATGCTAAGTATCAAAACCAACCTGCTGTAAAAACTCGACAAAAAATAACGATATTGGTCACTTCCTTATCAAAGAAAGTACCATTAGTCAATTCACTTCGAGAGATGTTTGAAGAACATTATATTGATGCTAAAATAATTGGTGGGGACGCCTCTAACGACTGTTTAGGGAAGTATTTTGTCGATGAATTTTGGCATATGCCCAAATTACACGATTTACAAATTCAAGAAGTGATTCATTATTGTCATCTCCATAAGGTATCTATCATATTACCAACTCGTGATGAAGAGTTAGAATTTTGGTCAATACATAAATCCACTCTAAAAAAAAGTGGAATTTTCGTAATGATTTCATCAAGAAAAACAATTAGACTGTGTTATGACAAATGGAAATTTTATAAGTTTTTACAAAATAGTAGTCTGCCAGTAGTTGAAACTTCAATGGGACTAAAAAAAGATCTGTACGAGAGTTATGTTGTCAAATCACGGTTTGGTTCAGGTTCACATACTGCGTTTATAGATGTACCTTGTGAAGTTGCGACTTCTATTTTGAAGAATGAGGATGGTTTTATCGTCCAACCTTTCATTGAAGGTCAAGAATATAGTATTGATTGTTATCGGTCAGCCAAATCTCAAGAAGTATCATTGGTGATACGTACTCGTGATGTGATAATAAATGGAGAGTCAGCAGTGTCAACAGTTCAAAATGAAGATGAAGAAATTCAAACTATTGTTTCAAAAACCGCAAAAGCATTAAACATTGAAGGACATTGTGTATTCCAAGGAATTAGATCCAAAGAAACAAATTCATTCATCTTAATTGAGTGTAATCCAAGGGTTGGTGGAGCTTCATCCTTAGCGATGAAAGTTGGTCTCACTTCTCTTTTATGGTTTGCAAATGAGCAAAAACTCATCAAATTAGAGCAAACAAAATTTGAACAACGATCAGATATTTCTCAAATGATTCGAGTTCCAAAAGACTTTTATATTTAGTTAACTTCCTACGTATTTCACACAATGATTATAATCTTAGACTTAGATGACACACTCTATGAAGAAGTACGTTACGTAAAAAGTGGTTTTAGAGTAGTTGCAAAAATGTTAGAAGCTGAATACTCTCTTCCTTTTGAAGAGTGTTATTTAAGAATGTGTTCTTTTCTGCCAAACAATCGTGGAAAAATTTTTGATGAAGTTTTGCTTCATTTTGGTTGTTTTTCACCAGAATTAGTTTCTAAATGCCTGAACATTTATCGAAATCACACTCCAACCTTAGAATTATTTGAAGATGTAATTCATTTTTTATTAAGGTTTCCAAAAATGAAAAAGTACATAGTAACTGATGGAAATCCTAAGGTTCAAAGAGCGAAAATACAAGCTTTGCAATTGAAGAAATTCGATATTTATTACTATCTCACCCATATATGGGGAGTTGAATACGAAAAACCCAATCCTTTAGCATTTCAATTGATTTGTGAAAGAGAACAAATACCAACCAATCAAGCAGTATACTTTGGTGATAATCAAACAAAAGATTTTGTAGGAATTACTCCATTAGGATTTAAAACGGTACAGATATTGAGGGGAAATTACAAGAACTTAAATTTGCCTTTAGAGTATAAGGCTCAAAGAAGTATCAATTCGTTTGATGAAGTTACTAACGATTTTTTCCATACACTGTAAATTCTGTTATGAAAATAGTTTTTATCAATGGTCGGCTCATTGGTCCTAAACACCCACCGTATATTATTGCGGAGATGTCAGGTAATCACAATCAGTCATTAAAAAAAGCAAAAACAATTGTTCGTTTAGCTGCAGAAGCAGGTGTTGATGCGATTAAATTACAGACGTACACTGCGGAAACGATGACCTTACCTGGAGTTTGGACAGTGGAAGATGGTTCATTGTGGGAAAAACGAGATTTGTTTGATTTGTATAAACAAGCATACACTCCTTGGGAATGGCACAAAGAAATTTTTGACTATGCAAAACAAATGGGAATAACTGCTTTTAGTTCACCGTTTGATGAAAGTGCAGTTGATTTTTTAGAATCTCTCAATGTTCCAGCTTACAAAATTGCTTCGTTTGAAAATTCAGATATTCCACTTCTAAGAAAGGTTGCTTCAACTAAAAAACCTGTCATACTTTCTACTGGTGTTGCAGATATAGGTACGATCGAAAAAGCTGTTTCGACACTTCGAGAAAATGGAACAACAGAGATTGTTTTGTTAAAATGTACAAGTACTTATCCTGCATCGGCTGAAACTTCGAATATTCGCACTATCCCTCATTTGGAAAAAATGTTTGATGTTGTTGTTGGAATTTCTGACCATACTAAAGGTATCGGCACTTCTGTTGGTGCAGTTGCCTTAGGTGCAAGAGTAATTGAGAAACATTTTACTGACGATAGGTCATTAGGTGGAGTTGATGCTGCATTCTCATTGGAGCCTCAAGAATTAAAAGCATTAGTAGATGAATCTCATCAAGCATTTCATTCATTAGGGACAGTGAAATACGGTATTCAAGAAGTAGAAAAGCAAAGTTTTATGTACAAACGCTCAATGTTTGTCGTCAAAGATTTGAAAAAAGGAGATGTGCTTACAGAAGAAAACATACGAATTTTACGCCCAGGATTAGGTTTAGAACCAAAATTTTACGATATTGCTCTTGGAAAAAAAGTGAACAAAGATATTCCGAAGGGAACTCCTCTTCAATGGAATCATTTTTTGAGTGATAATGAATACGGCTGAAATACAAGAATTACTGAAAACTTCTCGAACATTACGTCTTTCTTTGAATGTAAAGATGGCACTTCCTTTGTTGCTTAAAGCAATAAAATCAGGTGTCAAATCTACTCCAATAATAATAGAATTTATTAAAGTCTGTACATTATTAGAACAAAAAAATCAACTACTACTTCTTCTTAAAAACTTAGGAATTCCATTTTTCCAAAAACATCTTACCATTGGATATTTAACACGAATTGGAATAGTTATTGACCAACCACAAATTATAGCAAATCTATTTGTGCCATTTGATGGTTGGACTTCAATTTATAAACATACTTCGAAAGACGAAACTTCATTTGCTCACATTCGAGATATGAACATCACCACAGACCATCAAGGTTGTGGTTATTTCGAAATGTATCTTGAATGCTCACATTGTAGCAAACAACACGCTAAATTACTCAAAAGAACCTTACTTTTTTCAACAAAGTATTTATGCCCAAATTGTTGTGGAAAACTGCATTTGACTTCAAAACAAGTTGTCCAATACACTGAACAAAATGTACCAGAATTGCTTTCTAAACCAATGAAAAAGTATGAGCAAATAACAACAAAATTGTATAAAGAACTCAATCATCAGGATTTGTCGACTAAACAATATAGCGTTTACGCTCATCGAGGATATTTTGACTATATCTATTTCATTTCTCAAGCAATAGCTGACAGAGTTTCTAACTATAAAATTACTGCAGAAAAGAATAATGGGAAAGCCTAAAATTATAATTTGGGGTTTTACTCAAACTCAAGCTGTATTATTAAAGGAACTGCAAAAACACTGTATTATTTTTGCATTACCACAAGAACTATATTGGGTACAAGACAAAAGCTCCATCATTCAATTGGACACAGTGATTGATGAGGGTTCTAAAATTATTGACCCAGAACGATTTTACAATGAGTTTAAAGAATTTGTTTACACTACCTTAGAAATTTTACAACAAGGTTTTTCTGACCCAGTCTCAATTACGAAAAAAGAACAGGAACGATTACAAACAATAGCTACTGAAACAGCAATTTATGGAGCAGCACTGGAGCTTGCTCATATTGAACATTCTTTTGATTGTTTGATTGTCAATTCCAGTTCTTCTGCATTTCGCAGAACTGCTGTGATGACAGCAAAAGAGTTAGGAATTCTGACTATAAATTTAGAACACGGATATGTAGGTACACTTCCAGGAGTTGATGCACAATTAGCTCATATTTATTTTCCATTTATGACCGATATTACTAATTTGGATAATAAATTAGAGGTGCAATATTGGAATAGTCATCAAAAAAAATTGGGAGTTGAACTTACCACTTTTTGGGATTGTGGGACACAAACAACATCACCTCAAAATGCCTTAATTTCAAAAAAACAAGCGTGTCAACAACTATCTATTCCAAGTTCTTATCCAGTTATTACTGTATTCTGTTCTTGGATTAACGCATCCTCACCATCGCATATTTTGGGTGCATATTTAGAAGAAATTTCTTTTTTTGATAGTGTTGTAAGGCTATCGAAAAAATTTCGAGAAAACAATCATTCGCATTCTGTTATCGTTCGTTTACATCCAGCATACACACTTGAACAATGCAAAGAAATTCAAGAGTATCTCAATGAATGTTGTGCAGAAGCACAAATTCAAAACTTTTATGTTTCTGGAGCAAATATACCTTTGCAAACCGTTCTATCTGCTACAGATGTTGCAATAATTAACTCGTATTCATCTGTTGCATGGGATTGTTTCCTGTCTTCCATACCCGTAATCGTCTATCCAAAAATTCGATGGGCATCGGTTACTGATGACACACATATTCTCAATAACAGTTCTCCGTTATACAAAAATGGGGCTTTATACGTTGTAGATACCGATGAAGAATTTTTTGAACAAGTCGAATATTTATTTCAGAATATAGGACAATCAAAAAAACACATAGAATCAATTCTCAAATCGTACGCACTTCCTCAACGAAGTACAGAAGAAAAAGCTATAGCATTTGTAGAAAAATTACTATCAACATTAGACCAAAGAAAAATGACTAATTTTTCCATAGAATCATTACAAACATCCAATATTTTACCTCGATTTATATCCGATGTTCGTTCATGGCAGGGCCATATTCCGTTTGCAATGAATATCGTTGAGCTTTTAGAACCTTCAATTCTTGTAGAGTTAGGAACTCACAAAGGTGATTCGTTTAATGGATTCTGTGAAGCAATTCAAATGTTAGGTTTGCCTACAAAAGCCTATGCCGTTGATTGTTGGGAAGGTGATGAACATGCAGGATTTTATGAAAATTCTGTGTATTCTGTTTTGGAAGCGTACAATAAACCGTTGTATGGTTCTTTTGCAACGTTGAAAAAAATGTATTTTGAAGAAGCAGTCAATGATTTTGAAGATGGCAGTATAGATTTACTTCATATTGATGGTTTGCATACATATGAAGCGGTCAAAGTTGATTTCGAGACGTGGCTTCCCAAAATGAGCAGAAAAGGTGTAGTTTTGTTTCATGATACACAAGTTTTCGAGCGAGGTTTTGGTGTAAATCAATATTGGAACGAAATTAAAACTGGTTATCCACATTTCGAATTTTTGCATTCTCATGGCTTAGGTGTTCTGTTTGTAGGTACAGAAATACCAAAAAAATTACAACCATTTTTTCAATTACATGAAGTTGACCAACAAAAGATTCGAAAAGAAATTTCAAACTTTGGCAAATTCATAGTTCGCACACAACCAAGAGCATTACAAACAGGAAATGAAAAACTTTTCATAGCAAAAAAAAAATTTCAATTGTTATTCCAGTCTTAAATAAGATTGATTTAACTGCACAATGTCTTTCCAGCATTTTTGCTAATACTCCACCAACTGATCTGTATGAAGTTATTGTTGTAGACAATGGCTCTACAGATGCTACACAAGAAATCCTCAAACGATACCAACAAGAATTTTCCGATATTGAAATAATAACAAATCCAACGAATAGGGGTTTTGCAAAGGCGTGTAACCAAGGATACAAAGCATCAATAGGTGAATATGTTGTTTTTTTAAATAACGATACCATTGTCTCTATAGGCTGGTTGCAAAACTTACTTTCTACATTCACTGACCCATCCATTGGTATTGCCGGTCCTTTACTATTGTACCCACAAGAAGGTATGATTATCCAACATGCTGGGGTTGATATTGGAAAAGTAGAAGAAACTATTTTTCCATTTCATATATATCGAGGTCGTTCTATCGAAGAAACTCCTCAGGCTTTGGTAAAAAAAGAATATATGGCGGTAACGGGTGCTTGTCTGATGATACGTAAAGAATTGTTAGATAAGTATGGTGCTTTTGATGAACGATTTGTCAATAGTTACGAAGATGTTGATTTGTGCTTACGTATACGAAGTAATGGTTACAAAATTATCTTCAATCCAGCGTCAATTGTGGTTCATTTGGAATCACAAACTCCTGGAAGAAATGATAATGACAAACAAAATCAAGTGTTGCTGAATTCCATCTGGTCGAAAACTATTCCTGTCACCGCAGAATCGTATCTTCGAATGGTAGAATCATTAACTCGTGATGTGTTATTGGAAGATCCCCACTCTTTGAAATCAATGGAAAATTTGATATTTGTCTACAAAGAGTTACAAGAACCTCATCTTCTCGCAAAGTATCAACAACTCTACAATGAAGAAGAAAAACGACAAAAAAAATCAGTAAAAGTTTCCATTATCATTCCAATATATAATGGGATACAATATACGCGACAGTGTTTGAAACATCTGATTGAGTCAACCCCTCAAACTATTTCTTACGAAATTATCATCGTTGACAATGCTTCACAAGATGGCTCTCGTGAAGTAATCGAAGAATTACAAAAAAGTATTCCTTTTTTACGATACATTCGTAATAGTGAAAATCTTGGTTTTGCTAAAGCTTGTAATATAGGCATCGAGCAATCAAATAGCACTTACATACTTCTGCTCAATAACGACACTATGCCAACTCCCCGTTGGTTAGAAACATTGTATGAAACAATGCAATCCAATAAAGTAATCGGTATTGCTGGTTCTATGTTGCTGTTCCCAGAAACTGAATGGATTCAACATGCTGGAATTGAAATTGGCACCTACAAAGATGAACAGAATGTGATTCCAGTGTTTCCAATTCATACATTTCAATATTGCCATCGTTCAGCATTACAAACTACAGAACCGTATGAAGTACCTGCGGTTACTGGTGCTTGTATGATGATTCGTACATCAGTTATACAAAAAATTGGCAAATTAGACGAAGAATTTGTGAATGGATGTGAGGATGTAGACTTGTGTTTTCGAATGAAAAACGCTGGTTTTGAAGTGAAGCTTGTTCCTTCGTCCATAGTCTTTCACTATGAAGGTCGTACTGAAGGTCGAGCTAATAAAACAAACGAAAATCTTAAGTTATTAGCCAAAAGATATGATGCTAAATCTGTAGTTACCATTTCTGAAGATGTAACATTCAATCATTACCATTTTGCTCGTTTGCAAGAATTACGCAGAATGGATGGGAATAATACAGAAATTACAACTACTGCTCTCAATCTCGCCACAAAAATGAATGTGATGTCAGAAGTACGTTTGTTGACAAAAAGTTTGGAACTTCAAAAAACTAACAAACAAATCATCAGTATCATTATTCCCGTGAAGAATAATGTACATTATACGAAACATTGCATTCAATCTATTCGTGAATTTACACCAAATAATTGTTACGAAATCATAGTTATTGATAATGACTCAACGGACGAAACTAAGAGTTTCATAGAATCAATCAATACTTCTGCCTCAATTAATTACATTTATAATTCTGAACCAAAAACATATTCACAGTCAAACAATCAAGGTGCAAACATTGCAAAAGGGCAATATTTGGTGTTTTTAAATAACGATACCAAATTATTTCCAAATTGGGCAGAACAACTTGTCCTTACTTTTGAAGAACAAGCTGAAATTACTATTCAAGGTGCGAAATTACTGTATCCCAACCATACAATTCAACATGCAGGTATAGAATTTAATAACGAGATTCTCAATCAAAAGAACCAATTTGTTCATCAACATTCTTTCCTAACAGTAGATGGATGGAATGAAAAAGTTACAATATCACGAGATGTTCCTATGGTGACAGGTGCATTTCTTGCCATTCGGACAGAAGTATTCAAACAAATAAATGGTTTTGATGAACAGTTTCGATTCGGGCACGAAGATTTGGATTTATGTTTGTCGGTTGTTAAAAATGGATTGAAGGTGTTTTATAATGCTTCCATTGTTGCCTATCATTACGAATCAAAAACGAAGTTAGAAGAAGGAATTGAAAAATTTCAACGTTTTTTGAATGACCCTACGAATATTGATTTTCAAAACCAACAATATTTTGATTCAAAGTGGAAATCATTTTTGCAAAAGAAATATCTTAGCAAAACAGAAAACAAAGTATCTCCAAAACGAATTTTGATGACGATGTTTGGTTGGAACGAATCTGGTGGTGGAACTTCCTATCCAAAAGCAATTGCAAAAGCATTAGTGCAATTGGGTCATTCCGTAACTGTTATGTATGCAGGTGGAACATCATCAACTTCAATTGAACCCTTTTTCGTTGAAAAATCCTCAGAAGATGGAGTAATCCTTTATGGAATTTTCAATCGTCCTACTTCGTTTTTAGACGAAAAGAACTTACAACGAGAAATTCAATATCCAGAAATTTATACAATTTTTCAAGGTATAGTAGCTACTCAACAACCAGAGATTGTTCACTTTCATAACTTTTTGGGACTTGGGTATTCACTTGCAACATTAGCAAAAGAATCTGGTGCGAGAACCTATTTCACCACCCATAATTATCATTGCATCGACCCAAAGTTATATATGATTAACGAAAATTTGGAGCGTTGGAGGTCTATATCATATGAGCAAAATTCAGAAGATGCCATAAAAAATCCTGCTATTTTGAGTGATTACAATTTCCGTAAGCAACAAATTCTTACTGTACTCAATTCTTCAATCGATACTATTCTACCTGTTTCTCATCGACAGAAAAAATTATTCGAAGAGTTTGGTATTGCTCCAGAAAAAATGAATGTTGTCAACCAAATTGCAGAAGTGCATAAATTTGGACAAAATCCACAGGATAATAGAACTGTTCACAATCCATTGCAAATTGGGTATATTGGTGGTGTGATGCCACATAAGGGCGTTCATTTGTTAATTGCAAGCGTTCAACCATTTTCCAATATGCAATTACAAGTCCGAATTTTTGGCTTTGTAGAACCAAAGTACAAAGAGTTTTTACAATCCATTGATACCAAAGGTATCGTTCAATGGGAAGGAAGTTATACTACTGAAGAATTGGGGACAAAAATTTCCACTATTGATTTGATGATATTGCCAAGTTTATGGGAAGATTGTGCTCCTTTGACTATCACTGAAGCATTGGGCTATGGAAAACCAGTCATTGCACCATCCTTGGGTGGTTTTACTGATTTTGTGTTTCATGGAGTGAATGGTTACATCTATAATCCTGATAATGCAACGGCAATTGTCGAAATATTGAACAAAATACTTAGCGACAAAACAATTCTTCGCACGTTAAAAACGAATTCATTTTTACCGTATGGATTTAACGACGTTGTGGAATGGTATAATCAGCTTTATACTACTGGTAATGTCAAAGAATTGTCATTTGAAGAAGCACTTTTTGCGAAACTTCCTCAAAATTCAACTACTTCCATTGAGGAACATGAAGTTGGTTTTTCAAAAGCAAAGGCATATGGAAAAATGCCCAATCCACTCCCATCACCATTGTATTTGAATTTGGGTTGTGGAAATGATATCCGTGAAGATTGTGTGAATATTGATTTATACAGCGATAATCCGAAGGTTGTGTATATGGATATTCGAAAATTACAGCTTCCAGATGGTAGTGTTGATGGTATCATTGCCTCAGATGTATTGGAACATTTTTCTCATAGAGAAACTGAGTCAATTTTGAAGGAATGGTCTCGAGTTTTGAAAAAGGGTGGTGAAATTGTTTTACGATCTCCATCGCTAAGAAAACAAGCGGAAATGTATCTAAGTGGCGTTTGGGATGCGGATATTGCTTCTTTTATGATTTTCGGTGGTCAATCTAATCCAGGTGATTTTCATTGCATTGGTTTTGACGAAACCACAATACGACGGTATTTTCAACGTGTTGGGCTTCAGGTTTTCAAATATGAAGAGCCTGATATTCCTCAAGAAAAAGGATATAGAAATATTAATTTTACAGTTTGGGCTACGAAAAAATGAGCAATTTACTTGAACAACTACACCAAAAAGCAAAAGAATTAGATCAAAACGACACTCTTTTATCACTAAGAGATTTGTTCCATTTTCCTACAAAAGGTGGCGTTCCATCTGTGTATATGTGTGGAAATTCTCTTGGGTTACAACCTAAATCTGTTCGAGCTTCCATTGAGCAAGAACTTTTGGATTGGGAACAATTGGCAGTAGAAGGTCATACAAAAGCAAAAAATCCGTGGTTTTCCTATCATGAATTGTTTTCCAATTCTTTAGCTAAACTTGTTGGTGCAAAACCAACTGAAGTAGTTGCTATGAATGCTCTAACGACGAATTTGCATTTGGCAATGGCGAGTTTTTACAAACCAACTGCTGAAAAGTACAAAATTCTCATTTTTGGTTTTGAGTTTCCATCAGATAGATATGCTGTTCAAACCCAAGCGGCATTTCATTCTTTTGATCCTGAAGAAGCGGTTATTGAAATTCCTTTGGATGAACAATCCTATATTTCGTTTGAAACTATCACATCTACCATCGATCAATATCAAGATGAACTTGCTTTGATTCTATTTACTGGTGTTCATTATTATTCCGGTCAATTGTTTGATATCAAATCCATCACTGAATATGCTCATTCCAAAGGGATTACCATTGGTTGGGATTTGGCACATACCATTGGTAATGTACCGTTGAAATTGCACGAATGGAATGTGGATTTTGCCGTTTGGTGTACGTATAAATATTTGAATAGTGGTCCTGGTGGAGTTGGAGGTTTGTTTGTTCACGAACGACATTGCTCAGATGAATCAGTACTTCGTTTAGGTGGTTGGTGGGGTAATGACCCTGCGACGCGTTTTACGATGCCTCATTCGTTTGTTCCAAAACTTACGGCGGAAAGTTGGCAATTGTCAAATGCTCCAGTGCTTTCGATGGCTGCCCATAAAGCGTCGTTAGAAATTTTTGATTCTGTTCCATTTGAACAATTACGTGAAAAATCAATTGCTTTAACCCAATTTTTAGCATACGGAATTGAATTGATTTCTAAAGAATATTCCTTACCATTTCATTCTATAACTCCATCGAACCCACAAGAGCGTGGATGTCAAATATCATTAGATTTGGGAGAAAAAGCACCTGAAATTTACAAATCATTAGGTGAAAGAAATTGTGTGGTGGATTTTCGTAAACCATGGGTAATCCGTGTTGCACCGACTCCAATGTATAACTCTTTTTCTGATGTTGCTCTATTTTTGGAACTTTTAGTCGATGTTTGTCGTATAATAAAGTAGAGTCTCCGTACTATTACCTATTTTGGTTTGCGATTTTCAAAATTGAACTATTTTTAGAATTTAGACGTTTGTTACAAAAACGAACAAAATGTATTACAACCATGTTTGACTTCCTTCCTTTATCAATTCAACAGTGGATTTTGTCCATTCTTAGCTCCTTGTTTATGTTTGCAGGGTTTATGCCTCCTGTGACAATGAATAGACCAGTAGCAGATAAGGTATTGGAGCAAAAAAGAAAGACTTTTGAGCCTGTTGTTCAACGTCTGGTAAAGCAAGGGGTATCGCAAAAATTCATAGATGAGATGCTTGCTCATTCCGATACAAAATTTGAAGAATCGTTAGTGAAAATCAATGTTTCCTTACGTCCAGCTGGAAACAAAAAAGGGTATCGCTCTCGTTCATCTGCGTATGACCATGTGTATACTGCAAATTCCATAAAATCTACAAAAGATTTCATTATAGAACAAAAAGTACTTTTGGAAGAAGCATCAAAGAAATATAATGTTCCTGCTGAAGTGATTGCATCTATTTTGTGGGTTGAAACAAGATTTGGCAAATACACAGGAAATAACCACGTGCCGAGTGTGTATTTGAGCGTTGCAATGGCATCTGAAGATAAATACTTGGAAGAAAACAAAAAAGATTTACGTGCTACACACAAGAAAAAATCGACGTTGCAAGTACTCTACAAAAAATTGGAAGAACGTTCTCAGAAAAAAGCAGATTGGGCTATTGAACAATTAGTTGCATTAGAAAAAATGCAAAAGACATTTCCGTCGAATGTATTAGAACTCAAAGGTTCTTGGGCTGGAGCATTTGGGTTATCTCAGTTTCTTCCTGCTTCGTATCTTTCTTGGGCTGTTGATGGTGATAAAGATGGAAAAATTAATCTTTATAACTTTGCTGATGCGATTCATTCAGTAGCCAACTATCTCAAAACGAATGGTTGGGGTGAAACTGAAGAAGAAAAGTACAATGCAGTTTTTCATTATAACAACTCAAGTGCTTATGTTGACGCAGTTTTGACTCTCTCAGAAGAAGCTGTCAAGTAGCAATTTATCCTAAATATAGTAAACAAAAAAAGCGATGAATACCATCGCTTTTTTTTGTTTAAATAAGATTACAAATCCTAACGGATCACTTGCAAGATTTGGTTTGTGGTTGATTTGTTGTTGGTGATTTTGACTAAGTATTGTCCAATTGGCAATGAAGCAGTAGAGAATTGCGTTGTTCCAGTTACATTTGCTTTTGAAAATACTCTTTCGCCAAGCATTGTAGAAATTGTTATATCAGAAACGACATTCTCAGGTACTGCAATCGAAACTGTTGTTGACGATGGGTTTGGAAATATCGTCGGAGTAACAATCGGATCGTTCGTAGAAACTGGGTCAGGACCTTGAAGAACATAGACGATTCTTGCAATAGTTGCAGAATTTGAAGGAAAAGTATTATCTGTAAATTTAGCAATTGCTTCTGTTGATCCATGCAATGATAATACCTTTACTAAGGAATTGGGAAGTAACTTATCTTTTTCTGTAAATTGAGTTCCTTGTCCACGATATAATGTAAATTCACCAGCCGGGAAAGTAAAACCTCCTACAGTAATTTGGTCATTTTGTATATTGGTGATTCTTCCAATAACTTCCAATGGATTAAATTTATACACATTCTTGATAAGATTTTGTCGGTTTATAACTACATAATTACCTATGTTTATATCATTGATTGTACCAATATCACCATTTGTATTTACAAAATTGCAATTGGAATCTAATGCGTATCGCATATCATTAATGCCTATAACCGAATTTGTAATTTCAGTAACTAAACCAATATAAATATTTTCAGTTGTTGAAGGTTTTTCTATAGCCATCACATCATTATACATAAATATTTTATTGTTTGATTTTGAACCTTTTTGGGTAGTAAATCGAACCCATTTATCTGGTAACTCTTCGAATACATAATCCTTCATAGAAGTTGTAAATCTATTTATAGCGATACTTGGAGGAATTCCAGATTTAGCTATTCGTCCTAAATATGTATTTTGTGAAGAATCATAAACTGCAATTAGGCCATCAAAAGTAGATTCTCGTTGTATGATAGGTAATTCTTTAACACCATGAACTTCATAGTCATTCACTTTCTTATTGAGTTGAATTGTATAATTCATGGCATTATTTATTGATAAAGAATTCAATGAAATTCTCTCACCAATAAAATTAGTAAAATGAGTTGTTGGAGAAATTACAAAATCACCTAATTCACAAGAAATATTGTTTTCTGAAAAAGAAAAACCATTTCCAGTAACTGTGACATAATCATTAGTTGGAATTTCTTTTATATGTAACTCATAAATGAAATTTCTTGATAATGATGTATCATAAAAGGCATATACTTCTACTAAACTACCAGATAAAACATTTGATTTGCTGACTTCAATAAAATCCTTATTAAAAATTTTGGTTGTATTATGAAGAAGAAACTTCTCTTGAAATGCAGTATCAACTGGGTCACCTATCGATAACTCATTATGGAAAACATTCCTTATGATGCCTGTACGACTTACATCCCTATAACCACCATGGACTATATCAATTGATTTAGCAAGTTTTTCTTGTGATTGAAAATCGGTAGTATATACTAATGCAACCAAATTTGATTTATTGTTAACAAACAATGGTGTAATATTTTCTATTAGATGTTGGTTTAAATTTTTATTGGTTTTGAATAGATTACCGTTGACTCTACATAACTGATTAGTTGTATCAATGTTATCTAATACTCCTACAATGTATTCTTCACCAAATTCACCAGACCTATCAACTGCAGCAGATAACATAATAGAATCTTGATATTCAAAGTTAATGGTCATTCTCCATTCTAGTTTTGCTTTGTAAAATGGAATAACTTCACCAGTAATCAATTGAAAAGGCATTAAAGAATCAGCAAAAAAGTATATATATTGAAAAGTTTTTGGATTAGTAAGAGTAATGGTTTTTGGTGATTTCCATTCAATAATACCTCTACCATTTTCAATACAAAAGGCATTGAGTGAACAAATTATAAATAGAGTAATCGCAAAGAAGGAATTTTTCATAAGACACTTTCTGAATATTAATGTGACTAGGAGAAAAAAAAGAATCAAATTTAACTAAATCGTTATTCTAAAATACAAAAAAAGCGATGAATACCATCGCTTTTTGTCTTGAAATATAATTATAAATCTTAACGAATCACTTGCAGGATTTGGTTTGTGGTTGATTTGTTGTTGGTGATTTTGACTAAGTACTGTCCAATCGGCAATGTTGCAGTAGAAAACTGTGTTGTTCCAGTTACATTTGCTTTTGAAAATACTCTTTCGCCTAGCATTGTAGAAACGGTAACTTCAGAAACGACATTCTCAGGTGCTGCAATCGAAACAGTTGTAGACGATGGGTTTGGAAATATTGTTGACGTAACAACTGGATCATTGGTAGATACTGGGTCAGGACCTTGAAGAACATAAACGATTCTTGCAATAGTGCCAACAGTTGCAGTTGTTGGAAAACCTTTACCGGTAAATTTTGTAATTGCTTCAGCAGCACCATGCAAAGTAACTACTTTCACAACAGAATTAGGTAGAATTTTGTCTAATTCAGTTACTTGATTACCTTGTCCACGATAATACGTGAAATCACCTGTTGGTAACATATTTCCACCAACAGATATTTGGTCATTTTGAGTATAGTTTATTCGACCTACTATTTCAAATTGATTAAAACGGTAAGCAGTTTTTGCAACAATATCAGTTCCAGGATTTACTTCAATTACTGCAAAATTTCCTGGGACAAAATCTGTAATATTACCAACAGTACCATCTATTTTTACAAATGAGGTATTGCTATTAAGATTGATTTTCATATCATTAATGGTGATAAACGAACCTGAACTTTCAGTAATTACACCAATGAAGAACTTCGGATTAACAGGATCAGTTGCTTCAATAGCCATAGTTTCTGCTAAAATTCTTTGTCTTAGATTTGCATTACTACCTTTTCTTGCCGTAATTCGAGCTGTTCGACCTTCAAGTTGATTGTAATAATGTCCTTTAAATTGTGTTTTTGTTTGATTTATTAACAAACTTTGTGGTACTAAAGAAGAGCCCTGATTCACACTATTAGCTCGAATTCCTTGAGCAATTGGAGAACTTGGTAAAATGGTAATCGTCCCTTCAAAAGTAGATTCCGTTTGTACCGTTGGTATTTCTTTAATTGCAGTTAGATTTACTTCGTTACCTCTCACAACATTTGCAGAGAAATATCGAGCTTCTCCTTGAAGTAATTCAGTAAGAGTAATTGCATCACCACTAAAGTCAGTAAATTTCCCTGTTGGTAAGAAGTTGAAAACTCCAAATTCCGTAGTCAAAAATCCTGCAGAAGCAGATAAAGGACGACCAGTGATTGAAAAATCATTGTTGTTTGGAATATCTTTGACATGAATTTCGTAAGCAATATTTGTTGAAAGTATAGAATCATACATAGCATAAACATCAATCAAAGTACCAACTTTTAGAAGAGATCTACTACCAGATTCAAAATTATTATCATAAATTTTTGAAGAAGTATGAACAATAAATTGTTCTTGATAGTTTGGATCAACTGGGTCACCTAAGATTATTTCATTGACAGAAAATTTTCTGATAATACCAGTACGTTTCATATCAAAGTTAGTTCCACTAATTACTTCAATGATTGTAGCTATATTTTCATCATTGACAGGGTCTTTTTTGTACGTTACTCTTACTAAATCTGTATTGCGAATTATGTTTGGGGAAACATCTTTGCCACGAGATCTAAACTTGATTTGAGAATCAAATTTAAGTCTTGTTCCATTAACTCGACAAGTTTGAGAACTGAGGTTGTAAAAATCCATACCACCTACAACTGCATATTCTCCAAATATTCCACCAAAATCTACACTCAAAGAGATTAGTTTTGTACCATCAATAATATAATCAACTACGGTACCGATTTTCAAATTAGCACTTTCAAAAGGTATTGATTCTCCAGTGATCAGATCAACCATTACACTACCATCATTGTCTGCTTGTATAAGCTTATTATCAGAAAGTCTTACAATTCCAGCAGACTGTGGATGATATACTAGTATAAATCCTCTACCCAATTCAATAGAGAAAAGGTCTAAGGCAGTTAGAAAAACAAAAAAGAAAGCAAGAAAAGAAAGTACGATTTTATTCATTGAGATACCTCGTGAAATGTTTGAAAGAAAAGTTATAGCAAATATACTATAATTTTATGAAATAAAACAAAAAAGTACTACGAAAATTTTTCATAGTACTTTTTTGTAAGGAATTAGTAATAACAGTTTTTCTATACTTTATGAACGGGGATATAAATTTCAATAATAGTTTCAGGGTTATCAATACCTTTGAAGCGTTCGTCATAGAGTTCAAAATCAATGCCTGAAGATATATCATAACCATGTTCATTTTTCCATGTTGAATGAAAGTAATTCCAAACTTGATGGATTCCTTTGACGCCACCAATAGCCTCAAAAACGACAAATTCAGCTGCTGGAATTATTTTAATGGCAAAAGGAGTTGGAAGACCGTATGTGTCTGATATCTCAACACCTGGCATATAAAACATTTCACCAGTTTGCATAAATTCATTGGTGTACCATTCTACTCCATAACACAACTTTGGGCTAACTACATTCGGAATTTTATCCATTATCGGAATAAACATATCCCATGCTTTTGTAAATATTCCGCTATCAGGTTTTCCGAACACTGGCAAACCTGCAATGATTTTTTCTGCGGAGCTTTCAAAACGAAATTTCATACGACATTCCTTTCGATAATATTTGAAAAGTGTGTTAATCTAATGATAATTGAGCATCAACCATTTTTTGAAGTAACAGTAATTTTTCTACAACAGAAAAATAATAACTTGATTCTTGATTTTGTAGATGTTTATCGATAAAAGTTTTGCAATCGTTCCAACGTTCCAATTTTACGTAAGAAACTCCCACAAAAACAATGACTTCAGAAATCAATTCAGTGATTAATTCGCAATCCTTTCTTGCAAGAAATTGTAAACCAATATTTAATGCTTCTTCAAATTGTTCATTGGAAAAGAACACAAATCCTACAGTATAAAGAGCATTCAATGCACACAAAGAAAATCCTTCTTCGTCGGAAATTTGATATGCTTTTTGCAACGTAGAAATTGCCTCATGAGCATTTTGATTGTTATATTCCAAAAGACCATGGTTTACCAATAACTCACAATACTTTTCTGTTCGAAGGAGCAATTGAAACTCATCCATTGCATTTTTAGATAATTCCAGTGCAGTTTTTTGATTTCCTAAGGCATTATTCGCTCGAATGTTTAGTGTCGCAACATCAATAGTGTACAAAGAATCTGTATCGCCATTATTAAAGCGTTCGAACATCTGACAATATTTTATTGTATCGTCAAATTGCTCACAATTGAAAGCATATCCAGCTTTGAGTGCATACCATTGGGCTAATATCGAATTATCTTTTCGAATGGAATGTAAATCAGCAATTCGTTGAAAATACGAATCAACTTCTCTATCTAATTGATTTTGAATAACAATTTCTAAATAAGTGAAAATCAATTCGATTTCAGATTCAGCATCTTTTAATACTTCCGTAAGCTCAATTGCTTTTGCATAAAATTCGATGGAATCCTCGAGTTGTTCAGTATAGACCAAGGATTCTGCTTTATAGTAAAACACAGAAATGAGTTTTTGATTTAACTCTGTTTCTGTAATTTGGAGTGATGGTAATATTTTATCCAACAGAACATCACAAAGTTGTATGACAGTTTCGTAGCGTTGGTCATTAAAGTTCAGTTCAATTTCATTATAAATAGAATCAAAAGATTCACCAGTAATTTCAGCGTCAAGATACATTTTATTTGTTTAGAGGAAAAAAAAGAGAGAATAATTTTGCAAAATAAGGAAAAAGCCGTATATTTGTATCCTATTCTTCAATATGTTGAAAAATAAATGTCGGTTAGGTAGCTCAGTTGGTAGAGCAATGGACTGAAAATCCATGTGTCGGGGGTTCAATTCCCTCCCTAACCACTCAAAATAGTATTAATAATTTTTGAAATTAGCAATCTATTTACCATACAAAAACTATTTACATTCCTTTGTAGATAGTTTTTTTTGTTTGTAGCGTTTCAAACACGAAGAATACTTACAATATAATAGTTACCATTCGTTTAAGTATTCTTATCAAATACAACGTTATTATTGCCAAAAAAGCAAATCAAAATCATTTTTTATGTCAAAAACAATTCTCGTAACTGGTGGAGCAGGTTTTATAGGAAGTAATTTTATTCATTTATTGATAGAAGAAACTGACTATACTGTTGTTAATGTAGATTGTTTGACATACTCTGGAAATTTGGATAACCTTCGTTCAATAGAAAAACATCCTCGATATACCTTTTCAAAAACTTCCATTAACAATCGAGAAGAAATCACGAAATTATTACATAAACATTCTGTTGAAGCTATTATTCATTTTGCTGCAGAATCACACGTAGATCGTTCAATCGAATCTGCATCACCATTTTTTGAAACGAATGTCATGGGTACATTGTCGCTTTTAGAAGCGGCACGTTCGCATGGAATTAAGCGATTTGTTCATATCTCAACTGATGAAGTGTATGGTACATTGGGCGATGAAGGGTACTTTACAGAAGAAACTCCTCTTGCACCAAATTCACCATACTCATCTTCAAAAGCATCGTCTGACTTATTAGTACGTTCTTTTGTTCATACACATAATTTTCCTGCTGTTATAACGCGTTGTTCGAATAATTATGGACCCTATCAATTCCCAGAAAAATTAATTCCTCGAATGATTGATTTGGCATTGCAAAACAAAAAACTACCAGTTTATGGAAATGGTCTCAATGTTCGTGATTGGATTTATGTGAAAGACCATAACTATGCAGTTTTGAATGTGTTTGAAAATGGGATTGATGGTTTGGTGTATAATATTGGTGGAAAATCAGAACGTACAAATATAGATGTAGTTACAACTATTCTTTCTATTTTGGGTAAGGATAATTCTCTAATTGAATTTGTAGAGGATAGAAAGGGACATGATTTCCGTTACGCAATCGATACAAGCTTCATTGAAAAGGAACTTCAATGGTCACCAACAGTAAGTTTTGAAGTCGGGCTTCAAAAAACAGTCGAATGGTACATAGATAACAAACAGTGGATAGAAAATATTAAGAGTGGACAATACCAACAATAACTACTCCCTTAATTCGGAATAGGTAAAAAGCAAACAACACTTTTCCAAAATGTCAATATAAAAACGAATATATATGAGTCTTGCTTCAGAACAATTAGAAAAACTTTTACGTGAGAAAACCTGTACAATCGGAGTCATTGGTTTAGGCTATGTTGGTTTACCATTAGCAGTTGAATATGCAAAAAAAGGTATCAAAACTATTGGTATTGATGTAGTAGAAGAAAAAGTTGCGATGCTAAATCGTGGTGAAAACTACATTGCTGATATTAATTCAGAATGGGTAAAAGAAATAGTAACTTCAAAGACCTTTTCTGCAACAACTGACTTTTCTGTTTGTAGCGAATGTGATATTATATTTATTTGCGTTCCTACTCCTTTCACTGTCAATAAAGACCCCGATATCTCTCACATTGTTGATTCAACAAGAGGTGTAACCAATTCATTACGTGCTGGACAACTTATAATACTAAAATCAACGACATTTCCAGGTACGACCGAAAAATACGTAAAACCCATTTTAGATGAAGCAGGTTTGAAATGTGGTTCTGAATACTTTTTAGCATTCTCTCCTGAACGAATTGACCCAGGGAATAAAGTTTGGCACACTGCCAATACACCAATAGTTGTTGGTGGAATTACAGAAAATTGTACAAAATTGGCAGTACTTGCAAATGAAATCATTATTTCAAAAGTAGTACCGGTCAATTCTCCTGGAGTTGCTGAGATGGAAAAACTTCTTGAAAATATCTTCCGTTCAGTGAATATTGCTTTGGTTAATGAGTTAGCACAATTATGTGATAGAATAGGTGTGAATATTTGGGAAGTGGTCGAAGCTGCATCTACAAAACCATTCGGATTTATGCCGTTTTATCCGGGTCCTGGAATTGGCGGACATTGTATTCTCATAGACCCATATTATTTATCATGGATGGCAAGAGAATATGATTTTGTAACGAATTTCATCACCTTAGCAGCTGAAGTGAATGAATCAATGCCATTTTATGTTCGTTCGATGATTATCAAAGAAATTGCAAAACAACCAGTTTCTTTAGCATCAGCGAATATACTTATACTTGGTATGGCATTCAAAAAAGATGTTGATGATTTACGTCATTCTCCAGCACTTAGAATTGCAGAATTATTATTGGAAGAAGGAATTACAAATATAACGTATCATGACCCTTACATTCCTACAACTAAAATTGGAGAAACTATTTACACCTCAACGAAAAGTATAACTCCAGAATTACTTTCTTCTGCAAATGTTGTAGTAATAACTACAGACCATTCTGTTTTCGATTACGAAATGATAGTCAAACATTCTAAAGTAGTCTTAGATACAAGAAATGCTTGTAAACATATAAAAGATGCAACAAATGTTGTTCTTTTGGGTGATGGTAAATAATGCAGAAGAAAATCGTTTCGATAGTTGGTGCAAGGCCTAATTTTATGAAAATTGCTCCTATTCACCGAGCTTTTCAAAAGGTAGATACCTCAAAGTATGTTAATACTATATTGCATACTGGCCAGCATTATGACGCAAAGATGTCAGATGCGTTTTTTGCAGATTTAGATATGCCCACACCATCATATTTTCTTGGAGTAGGCTCTGGGTCCCATGCAGTGCAAACAGCAAAGACAATGATTGAATTAGAGAAAGTATTTATCGAAGATAGACCTGATTTGGTATTAGTTCCTGGAGATGTAAATTCTACTTTAGCGGCAACAATTGTTGCAACAAAAATGGGAATTCCCGTTGGTCATATAGAATCTGGTTTAAGAAGTTTCGATAGAACTATGCCAGAAGAATTAAACCGAATAGCCACTGATGTATTAAGTGATATTCTTTTTGTCACAGAACAAAGTGGTTTGGACAATTTGATAAAAGAAGGAATTGATTCTTCCAAAGTGCATTTCGTTGGAAACACGATGATAGATTCTTTGCACTATGCACTTCCTAAGGCGGATACAAAATCTACTTTGGAACAATTGGGCTTAACAAAAAAAGCATTTGGACTCATTACTATACATCGTCCTAGCAATGTAGATGAACCACAGCAATTAGAAATGATTTTAAAAGTTCTACAAAAACTTTCGGAGTCGATAGTTGTTGTTTTTCCGATTCATCCACGAACAAGAAAAAATATCGAATTGTTTGGGTTACAAAATTATGTTGAAAATACCAATCAATTTAAATTAATAGATCCTCAAGGATACGTTGATTTTTTGAATTTAATGAGATATTCAACGTTTGTGATGACAGACTCTGGCGGTATTCAAGAGGAAACAACTGCTTTACAAGTTCCTTGTGTTACAATCAGAACAACGACTGAACGACCTTCTACTGTTGATATAGGTACGAATATTCTTATTGATCCGAATTATGATACTATGATTTCAACGGTTTTGCCAATTGTAGATGGTAAAATCAAACAAGGTGCAATTCCCCCAAAGTGGGATGGTAATGCCTCTGAAAGAGTTGTTGAAATTGTAACAACATTTTTACAAAACTAATATTACTATGATAAAAACGATAATTCTCTTAACGATATTTTTGTTTTGCTCAATTGCTCCATCTTTTGCTCAATTGTCTGGTGGGTCATCGAACAATGGTTTGATGTTAGACGGAAGTTCGTTGATGGAATCAGCAAATAAATCTGCGTTATTAGATATCGAAAAATTAGCAACAGGTGTTAGTGATAATGTCATTATTCCAAGTTTATATTTCGTTGGACCAGGAGATGTTTTGTCTTTAAGTACTGGAATTTCCATAGATATACCAGAAATTCCATTGATAGTTTCTCCAGAAAACTCAATTCTTTTACCATTTGGTGGAGAGATTTCTCTACGAGGAAAAACCTTGCAACAAGTTAAGGATACAGTCGTAGCTCTTTATAAAAAACGCAATCCGAAAGCAAACCCTTCTATAATTCTCAAACGACCTAGAGCGGTTATGGTTTCCATCTCAGGAAATGTTCTTTTACCGTCTACAACAGTTCGCCAAGCAAATTTAAAGGTTAGTAGCGTAGCAAAACTTTCTAATCAACCTGGTGCAACTCAAACTAGCTCAGATATCAATGCAAGGTATACACAAATGATTGAAGCGGTTCGTAAAGGTGAAAAGGAAAGTATCGCCTTATCCGAGGGTTCAATTCATACATATAGTGCAAGAAATATTCGTGTTTTACACAAAGATGGTACTGTTCAAATAGTAGATTTGATTCAAGGGATGGTTGAACCAGAGAGCAATTTTGACCCATACATCCGCGAAGGTGATGATATATTTGTACCATTTGTCCCGAATCAGTATCCAAAAGTATCGATATCTGGAGCAGTTGCAAGACCAATAGAAGTTGCATTTAAAAAAGGAGATAAAGCATCATTATTATTTATGCTTTGTCGAGGGTTAAATGAAGATTTTGATGAAAATGCAATTCAGTTATTCCACCCTGGTAGTGATGTATTTGAGCAACTTCAAGTAGATGAAGCTGGTAACTTACTTAATGATGTTCCTTTAGAAAATGGTTCACGGATTATTGTTGGTCGCAAACAATTAGACGATAGTAAAAAGTTTAGTTCTACTGGAATTGTTCAAGTTGAAGGTGAAGTTCTAACTCCTGGTAATTATATCATAGAACCAAATAAAACTCGATTAAAAGATGTTATAGAAAAAGCAGGAGGTTTTAATTCCGAAGCTGCTTTGAATTTAGCAAAAGTATTTCGTAAGTATGAAGTACTTATCGACCCCGTTGAAATAAGAAAACGACTTTTATTAGAAATGCAATTTAATGATTTTGCACTTGAAGATACTGTATTTTATATTGTAGACCAATTACTAAAAACTCATACAGTCAGTTGTGATTTCGTCAATGCCTTTACTAAAAACATTGCAGATGATAATGTACTCTTGGAAGATGGTGATAAAATAGTTATTCCAAAAACACCCAAATCAATCTATGTATATGGTCAGTTAAAAGAGTATGGTTATGTAGAATACGTTCCAAATAAAAATATGGAATGGTATATTAATCGAGCTGGTGGTTATTTAAAAAGTGCTGATAAAGATAGAGCCCGAATCATCAAAGGTAGAAATTTTGTTACTCTTGTTGGCGATGATGATGTATATTTAGAGCCAGGAGATGTAATATATGTTCCAAAACCTACTCCTATGTCAGCTATGTTTCGTGCCCAAGAAATTGGAGCGTATGGTGGTATAATTAGTTCCACAGCATTCTTAGTGTCTACCATTATCAATTTGTTCCGATAAGAATGAAGAAATTCTTGTTATTTGGGCTTGTTTTACTCTCTTCTATTTCTTTATTTTCACAAGTAGAACACACTCCAATATATCACCCAGTCTATACTTTTTTAACTCGTATGGAGGTGAGAGGGTTTTTAGGGCATACATCATTGACGCAACTTCCTTTGCAACGAAAACAAGTGATTGATGCTCTCATTTCAATTCAAAAAAATTCAACTGATTTATCCGAAATGGAACGCAATACATTAGTGCGATTTTTACGTGAATTCCGAGTAATTGAACGTAAAAATGCAACTGTATTTCCTTCACAATCAGATTCGTTGCAAGTACTTTCTACTGAAATGTTTGATGAATCTGCTGAGAAACTTGTCTTTTTTTTCGCAGATACTTCTACAATGATTTCAATTTATCCATTAGTATCGTTAGAGCCAATTTCTGTCAAAGCAGCAAATGAATCTGACAATCTTTCCGGAGTTCTTGGACAGATTGGTGCGAGAATACATGGTTCGATTGGTGATAATTTTGGATACTTCCTTCAAACAACAAATGGAACTGTATTGCAAGGTGATAGAAACGTCGCATTAGAAATTCCAAGACTCAGTCAAAATATCAAATTCACTAAATTTAATAGCGATTTTGATTTTACCGAATCACACATTCGATTTCAAAAAGATTGGTTTTATGGTATCATTGGACGAGAAAATCGGTTAGTTGGAGCGGGATATTTGCAACGAACTTTTCTTTCAGATAATGCACCACCTATGGATGCTATTCAAGTAGGTGCAACTTTCGAAAAATTCGAATATCGATTTACTCATGCAAGTTTATTAGGGATTCCAGTAGGAAGTGTCAGCGCAGGATTTTCAACAGTCATTCCACCAAAGTATTTGGCAATGAGTCGATTTTCTTATCGCCCAACTTGGGGAGAATTTTCCTTCGTTCAATCTACCTTGTATTCTCAAAGAAATTTCGATTTGGCATATATAAATCCATTAACATTTCTGAAATCAGTCGAACATTCTTTGCGTGATAGAGATAATTCAATGTTGGGATTTGACGCCACAATTCGACCTTTGAATAGAATACAAATTCGTGCATCATTTTTAATGGATGATATATCTTTTTCTACGTTGAATACAGACTGGTGGCACAACAAATTCTCGTCGACAGTAGGTGTATTGTATGCTACTCCTTTTGGGTCAGACATTGTTGTAGAGTATACGAGAAATAGTCCGTATGTGTTTACACATTTCAATGTTCAAAACTCAATGACAAATGACGGAATAGCCTTTTCTGGTTATGTTCCTCCTAATAGCGATATACTTTCTTTTCAAACTGTGAATTGGTGGTTAGGGAATCGTTATCCAATTACACTTACTGCCTCCTATCAACGATACGGTAAGAATGTTTTTGATTCTACCGGAGCGTTAGTCTTCAATGCAGGGGGAGATGTTTTGCAAACTCGAAGACCATTCGATAGTGAGTTTGTCAAGTTTTTAGAAGGGGATGTTCAAAAAATTCTCACATTCCAAGGCTCTATTGGATATGAGATTATTCGTGGATTTTCATTACATACTGTTGTGAAAGCACAGTCTGTCAATGACGAAACCCGATTAACAGGTCAACTTATCTTCCGATTCGAAGATTTTTAATTCTAACCATAGAATCTTTACATGGAACAAGTGATATACGGTATCTTTCTTGTGAGTATAGGTGTATTTCTGTATACCTATATTGGTTATCCATGTTTATTGTGGATTCTTTCGTTGTTATTTTCAAAAAAACAAACAACACACGTAACAAACATAGAAGGAATTTCTGTAGCAGTCGTTATTGCTGCATATAACGAAGAAAATTCTATTGCTGATTGTCTTGATGCTATTTTAGCATCGGAACTGAATGGAGTTACACTACAAATTTTTGTTGGTTCTGATGGTTCAACAGATGAAACCAATGCGATAGTACAAGAATACGAACGATATTTCCCCTCGGTTACCTTACTACCATTTCCTCGTGGTGGGAAAAATAAAACTTTAAATAAGACTTTCGAACAAATTAATCATAGTTTGTATCCGTTTGTGGTCTTAGTTGATGCAGATATTCGTGTTCAGAAAAACACTATACAACAACTTTTAGATAAATTCACGGATAATAGAGTAGGTGCGGTATTAGCTCGAAGAACGCATTCTGAGATTAACGATAGCAATTCAACTGTTATTATGAGTGAAGGTGTTTATCATTCATTAGAAGTCTTTATTCAAAAAATTGAATCAAAAATTTGGTCAACTGTCAATACATTTGGTCCCTGTTATGCATTGCGAACTCGATTGTTTACTCCAATCCCATCGTTAGCTGTTTGTGATGATTTTTTTATTACCTCTTCAGTTAATTTACAACATAAATGTGTTGTTTTAGCAGAAAATGCACAAGTGGTGGAAGTTAGAGATCGTTCAGTACAACGTGACTTTAAGCGGAGAATACGTACAGTTTCGGGTGGTTTAGCAACTATCGCCTCAATTCCTACTATTCTTAATCCATTTTCAAAATGGATTGGATTTTTTATGTGGTCGCATAAAATGCTTCGTTGGTTCACACCATTGTATCTTATAACGATTCTTCTAACGTCATTTTTACTTGAAACATCGTTTTTTTCTTTGTACTTTATTGCATTTGAATTGAGTATTCTTTTCCTTTCACTGTTGCTTTTCTATTTAGAAGATAAGGTTGAGATACCGTCAAAAATAAAAATATTTGGCTATTTCTTTTCTTTGAATATCGCTATGATAGTTGGAATAACCGAATTTTTACAAGGGAAAGCAACTTCAATTTGGAGTAATGAACAACAATGAGTTCCATAGACTCCTCTCACCAACCAAAGGTCAAATCATTCGCCAGAAGCACTCTCATTAATGTCGTAGGTCAAGTACTTGCACAAGGTTCGTTCTTTTTAGCTCAACGTGAGGTTTTAGGAATGTCTTTGTATGAAAATGGTGTTTACTACTTTTTTCTTCAAACAGTTTTGTTTGTGATGGTTCTTGGTGCAGATTTTGGTGTAAGCAGTGCATTACAACGGGTTATGATAGAATCCAAAGAACGCATTGACGAGGTGTTTCGAACGTTCTTTTTCGCTAGAATTGCACTCTTGTTTCTTATTGCAATTGGTTTGTTTAGCGTCTTTTATTCTCTTTATCCTTCAACCGTTGATGTTGCTATAATCATCTTCTTTGCATGTGCATTATCCGCAAAAACACCGTTTATACGATATACATTGGAATTTAAACGTAGGGTTCATTCTGATTTTGCGTTAATAAACCTTTTGCAGGTAGTTGATGGTATCCTATTTTTTGTTTTATTAAGATTTGTTGCCGAACAACCTCTTCACTCTCGTTCAGTTGCTTGGTGCTATTTAGGTTCATCTATACCTTCTTTTTTGGTGATTTTGTTTACACAAGGTTTATGGAAATCGTTATGGGGTTCTGTTTCACTGGATGTTTTACGAAATATTGCGAAAGAATGTCGATTTCTTTTTTCAACACAGATTTTCTATCAAATTTATGACAAAATTGACACTTTTTTCTTGCAAACTTTTGCTACTCCTATAGATGTTGGAGTTTTGGGAGCTGTTTATCGAACAGGATCTCCGTTTTCAACTATTTTGTTTTCAATTGGTCAAGCAGTTTTACCGCAAGTCGTCCATCGATTTGGACAAGAGGATAAAACGAACGCCATAGATTTTATGTCTAAAGTTGTTCGGTATTATCTCATTTTGTCGATATCTATTGCGGTTTTTTTTACATCAATAATGACCTTCGTTGTTGACCTTTTTACAAAAGGGAATTATAATGCCTATACGATGGAGTTTTTCTATTTTATTTGGACGTATATTCCATCAAGCCTGATTCTGTTGATGTTAGAAATAAATGTAGCATTGGATAGAGCTAAAAGTAATATGATTTTACCAATTACTATGGCAATTGTAACAGTACTTTGTGGAGTTATGCTTATACCAATGTATGGCGTTTTGGGGGCAATTATCAGCAAAGGAATAGCATTTGTTGTAACTTGTGTTTTAGTTGTTTCGATGCTATGGAAAATAGACGCCTCCATTCTTCGAGTTTCAACAATTGTTGCATTAATTTTGGTGATTTGTATGATGTTTACGGTAAATTTTTTCCTTTTTACCTCCCAACTTCCTATATTTGTAAAACCTTTCATTGCCTTTGGTTGTTTTATTTCTCTACTTTTCATTTTTAGATTAACATCAATGGGTGAAATTCAACAACTTCTACGAACCATACTACACTCGAAAAAGGCAAATTCTTACTAACATAATGTCCAAAATTTTTCAAATACAACATAAATTCGAGAGCACTTCTTACCGTTACTCACCACAGGTAACGCAAGGGTTAGCTGACTTTTTGGCGTTTAGTTTTTCGATTCTCTTGTACTGGGCATTGAAAAAATTTTTTGGTATGTCCAAAGCTGATTTTGTTTGGACAATTGCTGATGTTGTTACGATTTCACTTTTTGTTTCTTTGTATTGGTTTGTCATATTTTGGTTTGCAGGATTATATAGAAATTGGTTCATTCGTTCTCCATTTGACGAACTTTTCACCATTGTCAAAACGAGTGTTGTGGGGTGTGGAATTGTAGCATTTATTTTGTTGATAGATAACAAAAGTGGAAGACAAAGTTTTGGTCTTGACATGCTTTTGTATTTGTTTTTGTTTGTTGTGTTGTCACTCATTGGAAGAATTCTCTCACGATTACTTCAACGAAGATTGCGTGAAAATGGTATACTCAAAACAAAAGTATTACTGTTAGGTTCGAAAGAAAAACTCTTCGATTTGATTGAACAAATTCATTCCTCACCTTGGTGGGGTTTTCAAATTGAAGGTGTGTTATTAGATTCCATAGAAAATTGTGATGATTGGAAGAACCATCCTTTGACTTCTTCCATTGAAGTACTTGGTGATTTTTCCAACATAGTAGATAGCATAGAAGCAAAACATCCACACGAACTTATCATTACATTTGAGAATAAAGACCACGAAAAAGTTTTAGAAATTCTTGAGATTTGTGAAGAACGGTCTATCAAATTGAAAATACTTCCTGATTTGTACGACGTTTTAGTGGGAGTTGCCAGAACATACCCAATCTATGGTTCACCATTTATTGAAATGGATGCCGAGTTAATGAAGCCTTGGGAACGATTTGTGAAACGTTTTCTAGATATATTCTTTAGTGCCTCAGTTATACTATTTGGTTTACCAATGTGGATTATCGTCGCATTGTTAGTAAAAGTAACCTCTAAAGGTCCTATTTTCTATTCGCAACAGCGTGTGGGCAAAGACGGAAGACTTTTTATGCTTCGTAAGTTTCGCTCAATGGTGCAAAATGCAGAAAAAGATGGTCCCAAATGGGCAACTTCCAACGACCCACGTGTAACACCATACGGTAAATTTATGCGGAAAACTCACTTAGATGAGATACCACAATTCCTTCATATTTTGCAAGGAACGATGAGTTTGGTAGGTCCTCGACCAGAGCGTCCATTCTTTGTGGAAAAATTTCAGGAAACAATTCCTAATTTCTCACGTCGACATAAGGTACGTCCCGGTTTAACTGGGTATTGGCAAATAAGTTATACCGAGTTGGAAGAAACTCCTGAAATTGTAAAAAAGAAACTAAAATATGATTTGTATTACATCGAAAATATGTCAATACGTTTTGATTTTGAAATTTTACTGAGAACTGTAGTCCGCGTATTTACCTCACGAGGTACAGCGTAATTCGAAAAGTATGGAAAAAGAAACACCAAAAATGCCTTCAAAAATAGTCGTCATTCCTACCTATAATGAAATTGAAAACATCAATAAACTCTTTGATGTACTCTTGGATTTAGAGCAAACGCTCAATATTCTCATCGTTGATGATAATTCACCAGATGGTACTTCCAATGCGGTGAAAAAACGTATGGAGGAAAATCCTCGCATTCATTTACTTCAACGTGCAGGTAAAATGGGATTGGGAACTGCTTATTGCGACGGTTTCCAATATGCAATCAAGGCTGGATTTGAGTACATTTTTCAAATGGATGCTGATTTTTCGCACGATCCAAAGGATTTGTTACGGTTTATTGAAGCCTTAAACGAAGTTGATATTGTCTTAGGTTCTCGTTATGTAACAGGAGTGAATGTTGTCAACTGGCCTATGAGCAGATTGCTTTTGAGCTATTTCGCCAATGCTTATACTCGCATTATCACTGGAATGCCAGTCAAAGACGCCACTGGTGGATTCAAAGGATTCAGAGCGAAAGTACTCAAACAAATAGATTTTTCCAAAATCAAATCGAATGGGTATGCTTTTCAAATTGAAATGACGTTCCGTTTATGGGTGAAAGGTGCAAAAATTCGTGAACTACCTATCATATTCATCGACCGTATAAACGGCGTTTCCAAAATGAGCAAAAACATCGTTTACGAAGCAGCCTTCCTCGTTTGGAAATTAAAACTCCTCTCCATTTTCAACAAAAAAGCAGTATAAGGGAAGGGATAATTATTTCTAAATCATTGAATTATTTGTGAGATTGAGCCTACAGTTCTAACCGCAAAGGTCGCAAATTGAAAACCGCAAAGGTCACAAAGTTGTTTGTTACAATCTGTTTACAACCCTTTTAATTCCATGTTTCAGTAAAGAAACATTAAAGTTAATTAACAAACCTAGTTTGTAATTACCTAACTTTAAATAGGTAAGAGTTTGTGCAAGATGAATATCATTTATTGCTTCTACACTTTTTACTTCAACAATAACTTTATTTTCAATAACCAAGTCTATTCTATATCCACATTCTAATTTTACTTCTTCATAAATCAATGGCATTGGTTTCTCCTTTTCTACCTTTAAGCCATCTTTACTAATTGCATAAAATAAACATTCTTGATAAGCACTTTCTAACAGACCTGGTCCTAATTTTGAATGCACTTTTATAGCAGAAGATATAATCTTATTTGAAATCTCATTTTCTATCATATCTATATTATTGAATATAGAAATATAAAAACAAGTTCTATTCCTAAAATTATTGTTTGTTAAACTTCTTTGCAAACTTTGCCTTCCTTACGGTTAATTCGAATGTAGAGAATAAATTTTTCTTCACTCTGCGAACATTGCGTTCTTCCCATTGTGTTAGCGATTTTTTTTTTGTGTTAGAAGATTTAACCACAAAGGTCGCTAAGCTTCACTCAGAGGTCGCTATTTATCTTAAATATTACAACTCAAAGCAATTCATCTCTGCGAATTTTGCGTTCTTCCCTTTGCGACCTTTGCGGTTAAATCTAATAATTAGGCTTTTTCCAACCAAAATGTGTTCATTGTACCTTTACCTTTGATGTTGATTTCTCCTCGAGGTATGATATTAAATTCAGAACAGTCTTTTATTGAATTAGCAAAAATTTCAGATATTTGAATTTTACCTGGCTCAGAGCTAGATTCCATTCGAGAGGCTATATTTACTGCATCTCCCCACAAATCAAAAGTAAATTTGTTTTTGCCAATGATTCCTGCAACTACTTCTCCAACATGCAAACCGATTCTAAAATCAAGTGGTCGGTTGTTCAATAGTGTTGGTAAATATTTTGCAATTTCCAACATTTCTAAAGCAGCAATAGCCAAATGAAAACATGGATTATTAATGTTTAATGTTGCTCCAGCTACTGCAAAGTAAGCGTCCCCTATAGTTTTAATTTTCTCAATCGAATTTCTTTGACAAATTATATCAAAATGACTAAAAACAATGTCCAAACAATCAACTAATTCATTTGGAGAAATTGACTCTGATAGCTGAGTAAAACCTACTATATCTACAAATAAAATGCCTACATTTTCTAAATAATTAGCAATTTTTGTTTCACCTTGTATTAGACGATGAAGAATTTCTTTCGGTAGTATATCTTCTAGTATTTTCGTTCTCTCTTCTGCGGTAGCTCTTTCTATTGCAAGCTCTTTTTCTCGTTCTGCTTCATTTCTTTCCAAGTTAAATTGTTGTACAAATTCTTTAACTTTTGTATCATTTAACTCAGAGTGAATTTCATGAAACTTCTCAAAATGATAGGAATATTCTTCCCATTTTTTTTCTCTTTTAAGAATTTCTGCGATATTTTGGTGTGTTATGCTTTGGATTTTTTTATCATCACTTTCAATGGCAATTTGTAATCCCCTTTCTAAATATTCAAGTGCCTTTATAACATCACTGCCGACAAAATCTAAACTTCCATAGACTACTCCCAAATTAATTAGTTTAATTGCAGCAGAATTATTATTTCCTAATTGTTCTGCAATATTTAGTGATTGTAAAAAGAATTCTATTGCTTTTGGATAATCTTTCAATTCTAAATAGATAGTTCCAATATTTCCTAAATCGATAGATATTCCAGTTAGGTCTTCCAAAATCTGAGAGATTTCTAAGGATTGAAAATGGAATTGTAATGCTGTATCATATTCCAATAGATTACTATGCACATTTCCTAAATTTCCTAATGAATTTGCTATTCCATTCAAATAATTTATTTTTCTGCTAGTTGATAATGATTTGTTATAATATTCAATTGCTAATGGGTATTGTTTAAGGTTTCGATAGGCGTTTCCTATATTAATGAAAGAACCAACTATAACTTTTTCAAACGAGTATTTTTCAGCAATTGTAATGCTTTCTTGCAAATATTCTATTGCTTTTTGAAACTTTCCACGTGAACGGTAAGCAGCCCCAATATTACATAATGCAACGGATAGAAACTCCTGATTATCTATGTTGGTAAATATTGAAATAGCTTGATGTAAGGTTGTACACGATAAAACGAAATCTCCATTATCTAAATACATCAACCCTAAAGTATTAAGGATTCTTCCATGTTCAAGATCATTAGGATACGATTCTAATATAGTTAGAATTTGCTCTGAGATACTTTTTACTTCTTCATATTTTGAACGTTCTTTGCAAGAAAAAGCCAAATCATTTAGTAAAGATAATTTTGTTTCAACAGGTAGATCATTTTCTAACTCCCTTTCAATCTCTTGATGTGTTTTCGATTTCATAGATTCAAAATTAAAGAAGTTATCAAGTAGATTGACTTACAAAAAGAAATAAATAGAGAGAATGCGATGTTATTTTTGTCATATCCCCTTCTCCAACCAAAATGTGTTCATTGTACCTTTGCCTTTGACAGTGATTTCGCCTCGAGGTATGAGTGAGAATTCTGGGTTATTTTCGATTGATTTTGCAAAGGCTTCGCTAATGTGAATCCGACCTGCTTCTGAATATGATTCCATACGAGAGGCTACGTTGACTGCATCACCCCAAACATCGTAGGCAAACTTTTTCTCTCCAATTATACCAGCGACAACACTACCACTATGCAAACCGATACGAATTTGTAAATTCTTAAATTCTTCTCCAAGTTCTAAACTATTGATTACTTCAATTGCCTCAATCGCAAAATTTGCAGTTCTTAGTGCATGATTCTCATATTCGGTTGGAACACCACATACTGCCATATAGGCATCACCGATTGTTTTAATTTTTTCTAAACCGTATATTGTGCCAATTCTATCAAAAGCAGTAAAAATGGTATTTAATCCTTTGACTAATTCAGCAGGCTCGATGTTTGAGGAAAGAGTTGTAAAACCAACTATATCTGAGAAGAAGATACTAACGTTTTCAAACGACTCTGCAATGGTTTGTTCACCTTCAATTAATCTGTTGGCAATAGAAACAGGTAAAATATTATGAAAAATTCGTTCTTGCTCCTTAAACCGTGCTAATTTCAACAGACGAGCTTTTTCATCTTCTTCTATTTTACGACGTTGGTCAAAAAGTACTGCTTTGTTTTTTGCTTCTTCTGACTGAATTTCTTTTTCAATTTCTACTGATTTTTTGTAATATTCTAATGCTTCTTCATATTGTTTTTCATTGATGCAGAGTGTGTGAAAATGTTCATAAACGTCTTTTATTACTTCTTTAAGACCTATCTCTTCTGCAAGTTGTAATGCTTTTTGAAGATACTCTTTTGCTTTATTAGCAACATAGTAAGTTGATTCTTTTGTTGAATAAACATTCCCTAAATTCACAAGAGAAATTGCAATACCACGTTTATTTACAATTTCTTCATCGATTAGTAATGCTTTTGAGTAAAACTCTATGGCTTTGGGATAGTCTGAAAGACTCCAGTAAATAATCCCTATATTCCCAAGATGACGTGCTATGCCAGCTTTGTTTCCAATTTCTTTATCGATTTGAAGTGCTTTTGATAAATACTCTAAAGCTTTGGGATAGTCTGAAAGACTCCAATAAATAATCCCTATATTCCCAAGGTTACTTCCAATTCCATCTTTATAACCAATTTCTTGATTTATATTTAATGCTTTAGAATGATACTCTAATGCATTTGGGTAGTCTGAAAGTTCTGCGTAAACATTCCCAATATTCTCAAGTTGTATTGCAATACCACGTTTATTTCCAATTTCTTCATCGATTTTTAATGCTTTTGATAGATATTCTAAGCCTTTTGGGTAGTCTGAAAGAGAAAAGTAAACAAGCCCGATATTACCAAGGTTGGAAGCAATATGTTTTTTGTTTCCAATTTTTTCATTGATTTGTAATGCATTTAAATAATACTCCAAAGCATTTGGGAAGTCTGAAAGTTTTGAATAAACAAGTCCAATATTCCCTAAGTAAGTAGCAATATTAACTTTGTTTCCAATTTCTTCATTGATTTGTAATGCTTTTGAAAAATATTCTAATGCTTTTTGATAGTCTGTAATTCTCAAATAAACACTCCCTATACTCCCAAGATGCCGCGCAATACCATTTTTGTTTTCTAACTCTTCATCAAGGTGTAATGCTTTTGTGTAATATTCTAATGCTTTAGAGTTGTCTGAAAGATTTCTGTAAACTAACCCAATATTACCAAGGCTATTAGCTACTCCCACTTTGTTTCCAATTTCTTCACTAATTTGTACTGATTTTGAATAATACTCTAAGGCTTTGGGGTAGTCTGAAAGATTATCGTAAACAAGTCCAAGACTATTATAGACCCTAGCGAGAGATTCGAGGTCTTCTTTGATTTCAGGATTTTCCAAGAGTTCGTATGCAAATGCTTTTACCTCTTGAATTTGTGAAGTTTCCCACAAATCTTTTAATTTTTCGATTGCTTGTTGCATTTCTTCTTGTGTCATATCCCCTTCTCCAACCAAAAGGTATTCATTGTACCTTTGCCTTTGATGGTGATTTCGCCACGTGGGATGAGGGAGAATTCTGAGTGAGATTCAATAGAATGTGCAAATTCATCGCTAATGTGAATACGACCTGCTTCTGAGTTGGATTCCATTCTTGAGGCAACGTTCACTGCATCACCCCAAAGATCATATGTGTATTTGTTTTTACCAATAATTCCTGCGACTATTTCTCCAGTATGAATGCCAATTCGAATTTCAATGTTTTTCATATTTTTAATCCAATCAGTATTGCCTAATTCAGATGGAATATTCACAGTAAAATCTTTCATCGTTTCGAGAAGTTTGAGTGCTGCTAGTGCTGTAGCTTTTTGGTGATGTTCAAGCGGTGTTGTCACATTCGCTACTGCTAAATATCCATCACCGATTGTTTTAATTTTTTCTAAACCAAATGACTCGACTACTTCATCTGCTTTCGTAAAAATGGTATCAAGTAAATACACAAGTTGTTTCGGAGGTGCAATGGAAGAAAGAGAAGTAAACCCAACCAAATCCATGAAAAGAACAGAGACTGATTGGAAGTGGTCTGCGATAAAGGTTTCTTGATTGAGAATTCTATCAGCGATATTAATGGGAAGAATATTATGAAGAATTTTCTCTTGTTCTTGGAATCGAGCGAGTTTTAATTGACGAGCTTTTTCATCTTCTTCAATTTTACGACGTTGGTCAAAAAGAAGTGCTTTATTTTTACTTTCTTTAGATTGAATTTCATCTTTTAAAGCAATGTATTGTTTGTAATATGAAAATGCTTGTACTATATCACCTTTTTTTTCATATATCTGAGAATATTGTTCAATACAATTCATCATGATATCATAGGATTTGTTTTCTTCTGCAATAGAATAAGATTGACGAATATATTCTAACGCAGTTGAAAATTCTTCAATTTCTTTATAAGTAACTCCCAAGTTTAAAAGATTATATGCAATTCCAATTTTATTACCAATTTCTTTATTGATGTCTAAAGATTTTTTGATATGTTCTAATGCTTTTGGGTATTCTAATTGATCCGAATAAATATTACCAATACAACCGAGGTTAGCTGCAATACCTGCTTTTCTTCCCATTTCCTCATTTAAGAATAAAGCTTTTTTATAATATTCAATAGCTTTTGGATAATCGAGAAAATTTCTATAGATTATTCCAATACTATGTAACTTATCGGCGACTCCTACTTTATGACCAATTTCTTCAAAAATTGCTAAAGCTTTTTTGTTATATTCTAAAGCTTTCGAATAGTCAAAAAGAGAACTATAAACATTCGCAATATTACCTAAATTAAATGGAATTCCTTTTATCCTTCCAATTTCTTCATTTGTTTGAAGTGCTTTTTCGTAATATTCTAATGCTTTTGAATAATCATTTAGAGAACTATAAATAATCCCAATATTACCATAATTTGAAGCAATGCCATCTTTTCTTCCAATTTCTTCATTTATTTGTAGGGCTTTTTCAAAACATTCTAATGCTTTTACATTATTGTTAAGAGAAGCATAGGCAGTTCCAATATTTTTGAGGTTATGTGCAATTTCTTCTTTTCTTTCAGTATCTTGTAATATATAAAATTCTTTATCAAAATACTCAATTGCATTTATGAAATCAGATAAATGATAATAAACTATTCCAAGAGTACTATATACTTTAGCAAGTGATTCTACATCATCTAAGATTTCATGTTGCTCCAATAGTTCAAAAGCTAATTCCTTTGCTTCTTCATTTTTAAAAGTTCTCAATAAATTTTCTATTTTTTCGATTACTTTTTGTATTACTTCTGATGTCATATCCCCTTCTCTAACCAAAATGTCTTCATTGTTCCTTTGCCTTTGACAGTGATTTCTCCACGTGGGATGAGTGAGAATTCAGGGTTATTTTCGATTGTTTTTGCGAACGAATCGCTAACATGTATACGACCTGGTTCCGAGTTGGATTCCATTCGTGAAGCAACGTTCACTGCATCACCCCAAAGGTCGTAGGTATATTTGTTTTTGCCAATGATTCCTGCGACAACTTCGCCAGTGTGAATACCAATTCGAATTTCAATATCGTTCATATCTTTAATCCAATCGGTATTACCTAATTCGGATGGAATATTCACTGTAAAATCTTTCATCGTTTCGAGAAGTTTGAGTGCTGCCAATGCAGTTGCTTTTTGGTGATTTTCGAGAGGAGTTGTTACATTCGCAACGGCAAGATAACCATCGCCAATTGTTTTAATTTTTTCCAAATCAAACGACTCAACAATCTCATCAGCTTTTGAGAATATATTGTCAAGTAAATACACAAGTTGTTTTGGAGGAATAAAAGATGAAAGTGCTGTAAACCCAACAATATCAAAAAATAAAACAGTTGCAGATTGAAAGTAATCTGCAATAGGATTTTCACCTTTTACCAATCTATTTGTGACAGAATCTGGGAGAATGTTTTTGAGAATACTTTCACGTTCCAAGAATCGAGCTTTTTCAATTGCGAGCTCCTTTTCTCGATTAGCTGCTTTTCGTTCTATGTCAAAACGTTCAGCACTTACTATTACTTCATTTTTATGTAAGGATTTTTCAATTTCATAAAATTGTCGAAAATGAAAATCCGATTTTTTCCAATTATGTAATTGAGAATAGACTTCTGCAAGATACTTGTGACCTTTGCAAATTTGTATTTTGTCTTGTGTTTTAGTAGAAAGCTCTAATGACTCTTTAAAATATGAGATTGCTTGTTTGTAGTCTTTTTCGAACAAAAAAACTTCACCTAATGAAATGAGAAGATTAGCAATGCCTTCGTCTGTTTTTATTTCATTTTTTTGAATGTATAATGCTTTTACGAAATATTTCTTTGCTTCTTGATAGTTATGTAATCCTGAATATGTTGTACCCAAATTTGAATAACATAAAACGATGTGTTTTTTTATTCCAAGATTTTCAACCATTGGCATTAATTGGAGTAAAAGACTGTTTGCTTTTTCAAATTGATCTAATTTAATATGAACTAATACAATTTGAAGTTTACAATGAACAATAGGTAAAATATCACCAGTTTCTTCATAAATAGTGAGTGCTTCACTAATATACTCTTTTGCTTTGTCATTTGATTTTAAGTTACCATAAATTACTCCTATATTTAATAAATTATTTGCAACGCCGTTTTTATTTTTGATTTGTTGATTAATATCTAAAGATTTTCTAATAAACTCAATTGCTAATTCATACGAACCTAGACCTCTGTAGACAACTGCAATGGCACTAAATATTAATGCGATTTTAGCTTTATCATCTAAGACACTATATATTTCAAGAGCATTATTGTAATACTGTAAAGCAGTTTGAAATGAGCCTTGTTTGTTATAAAGAGTTCCAATATTACATAGTACTGTAGCAACGCTATGATTATTACCAATTTCTTCACTTAAAGATAAGGAACGTAAATAATACTCCATTGCCTTTTCTGTTGAGGAGATGTCTACATATAAATTCCCTAAATAACTAGTTATACGTGCTAATGATTCTATATCCTGGGACTTCTCGTAAACATCTAAAGAAAAAGTGAAATTCTCAATTGCTAAATCATATAATCCCAAATCATCTTGAATTAAGCCAATATTTGATTTGACTAAAGCTATCTTATTTAACATATTTAGCTTTTCGAAAATTTCAAGAGCTTGCAAATAATAATTCATAGAACGGTTTTTGTCACCAAGATTAGAGTATGTATTTCCTAATCCATTATAACATTCAGCTATTATTTCTTGTAAATTAAATTCTTCAGCAATAATAATTGAGGAATTTAAATATTGAATTGATTTATCATAATCACTTAATCGAGCTGAGCAAAATCCTAACAAATACATTGTCCTTGCTCTGATTGTATGAATTTGAATGCTCTGTTCAGAATTATTTTCTTCGGAATTTATATCATCTGAGAAAGAATCTAAATGTGTTAGAATTTCTTGTGCAAGAATTTCAGCATTTTTTGCATTTCCTCGTTTTTGTTCTTCAGTCGCTAATTGAAGTTTTTCTTGTAATTCCTCGAGCATCATATCCTCTTCTCCAACCAAAATGTCTTCATTGTTCCTTTGCCCTTAATGGAAATTTCTCCTCTGGATATGAGTGAGAATTCAGGGTTATTTTCGATAGACTCTGCAAATTCATCACTAACATGTATACGACCTGGTTCCGAGTTGGATTCCATTCGTGAAGCAACGTTCACTGCATCTCCCCAAAGGTCGTAGGTATATTTGTTTTTGCCAATGATTCCTGCGACAACTTCGCCAGTGTGAATGCCAATGCGAATTTCAATGTCATTCATATTGTTAATCCAATCGGTTTCTCCCAATTCTGTTGGAATATTCACTGTAAAATCTCGCATTGTTTCGAGAAGTTTGAGTGATGCAAGTGCTGTAGCTTTTTGGTGATGTTCGAGAGGAGTTGTTACATTGGCAACCGCTAAATATCCATCTCCAATGGTTTTGATTTTTTCTAAACCAAATGACTCGACTACTTCATCTGCTTTTGTGAAAATGGTATCAAGTAAGTACACAAGTTGTTTTGGAGGTGCAATGGAAGAAAGAGAAGTAAACCCAACCAAATCCATAAAAAGAACTGAAACTGATTGGAAGTGGTCTGCTATAAAGGTTTCTTGATTGAGAATTCTATCTGCAATATTAATGGGAAGAATATTATGAAGAATTTTCTCTTGTTCTTGGAATCGAGCGAGTTTTAATTGACGAGCTTTTTCATCTTCTTCAATTTTACGACGTTGGTCAAAAAGAAGTGCTTTATTTTTAAGATCGTCGGATTGAATTTCATTTTTTATAGAATAGTGAAAATCAATATGATACAAAGCATTTTCAAAATCATGTTGCTTTTTATACAAATCTGACAATGATTTATGACAATTCATTTGCCCTTCTTTGTGGAGAATTTTTGAAAATCCAATAAGTGCCTTATGTTGATATTCTAATGATTTATCAAAGTCATCAAAAGTTGTTTGAAGAAAATAATTTCCTAAGTTATGGTAACAAACTGCAATTCCATATTCATTTTCTAAAAGTATGTGTGATTCTAAAGCTTTGTTTAAATAAATATATGCCTTTTCAAAGTCTTGAACTTTCATAAAGAATATACCTAAATTAATGCTACAATTTGCAAGTTCAAGTTTATTATCAATTTTATCAAATGTTTCATAAGCTTTTAACATATGAAAAAGTGCTTGAATATTGTCATCAATTAAAGAATAAATTATGCCTAAATTAGAATGTGAAGATGCTATTTCTATAGGTATATTTAGTTCTTCATCAATTTGTAAATTTTTTAAAAAGTACTCTAAAGCTTGATTATACAATTGTAAAAACCTATAATTTGTACCTATCATGTTTAAAGAGTAAGAAATTCCTTTTTTGTTCTTCAACTTTTCGAATTCATTGAGGGCAAAAAATACAAATTGTAACGATTGATGATAATCTCCTAAATTGGTATAAACTCTTGCAATGTTAATATGAACACCTGATAGATTTTCTACGTCATGGTTTAGTTCATAAATTGATTTAGAATGAAAAAAACTAGAAAGTGCTTGTACATAATCATTTTGGTCATCATATATGTTTCCCAAAATGTTATATGCTTTTGCTTTACTAAATTGATTTAATTGGTATTTAGAATCTATTATTTCAAGCAACTTCTTTTCCCCATTTTGGTATTGTCCAAGGAATTTATACCGTGTTGCTAATAATAACTTTATCTCTGAACTAATTGAACTATATTGAATCTCATTATTTTCATTTTGAGGTGAAATCAAGTTCAAAGAAAGTTCATAGCCTTCAAGTTTCGTAATTTCATTTTCAATTACTTCTTTAGAAATAGATTTGAAACTTTTAAATTCTTGTATTTGGGTACATATTTCTTCAGCTGTCATTTCATTCAAATTACAAGTTTCCAGGACTATACGAATCTATAGTTTTTAAAGGTTTAACTTTTACTTTAGAGCGAGTTTTTTTCACATTGTCTTTTTTTGAGGCAATATTAGGATCTTCAATGATTTCTTGATCTCCTGTCAATAAATTTGTGTCTGTACTTTTGGTTTTGGGACTATCGGGGCTACTTTCAGTGTAAGTATGTCCAATGAGGTGAAATGCACCATTTTGATATCGATATTTATCAATATACCCCCATCGTTCAACTGAACCTCCGTAATGATGAATTTGTAAAATTCCTTTTGGCGTTATTTCGATTCCTGCAAATGGATTACCCATAACACCTCCACATTTAAAACATAGCATTGCAGTAGTTGAAACTACATTCAAATCATATGAACCCTTTGCATTTTTGAAATAAATACCCAAATATACTGGTGTATCAAATTCTACATCTTCTCGGGTATCTGCAACAATCAATGCTAAATCCATCATTTCATCTTTATTCAAATCTCCATAAGTAGAACCTATCATTTCATATCCTTGAGGGAGGTTTGATTCTATTTCTAACTCATTGGAGATAGTTTTTGGAAAAGAATACGCTGTAGTTTCTTTAGCAAATATTTGTAACGTAGGAAGAACTATAAAAGCAAGTAAAAGAAGTATTCTATTCATGTAATGAACGTTGGATTTAGTTGATAGGTTCATAATTGTCGATAGAGGTTAGTGGTTTGATTTTCAATTTCTTTTTGGATTTTTTCTCTTTATATCTTTTCTTCTTAGTTTCACCATTTGACCAAACACTTTCCTGCTGACCAGTAAGATAGTTTGTCCAAACAGTAGTGTAAGACATATTATGAGTTGTACTATTTGTAAAAGAATTTTCTACTAAATACATATTATCATTTCGAAATTCATATACATCAGTATAAGCCCATCGCTCTGAAGAACCACCATAGTGATAAATAAGTAATTGATTCTTTTTATTTATTTCAAGACCACTAAATGGGTTTCCAAATATACCTCCACACCCTGTACAAAGAACAGCATTATTTGATTGAACTAAAAGTGAATAGCCATCTTTTGTTCCCAAATAAACGGCGAGTGGAACCATTGCATCTCCATCATAGGGCATATTTTCATCATAATCTACAAGAAATGGATACGTAATCACAACAACTAAATCTTGAATACCATCATTATTGAGATCTCCAATAACTGTAGCTGATGTATCAACCCTTTTGGGGAATGTAGCAAATAACGTCTGTAGAGAGGTAATAGATTTAGGAAACTGATATGAATCAATTTCGTGAGGTGGTGGATTGTTTAAATCTGTTGTTTGAGAAAAAGAAATCGAATAAAGAAAAAGAACACTGAAAACAGCGAAAGTAAAAAGTTTCATAGGATTATATAGAAAAGAATTAAATAGTTCCTGGAATATGTTTGGTAATTGGAGAAAGTGGTTTTACAGGAAATTTTGAAGTTTTAGTTTTGAAATTCTGATGGAAATTATTCTTTTTGACTTCTTTGATACCTTTTTGCCAATTGTAAACTTCAGTTGTAGTAAGCATATCGTTATCACGTTGGATGATACTGTTTGAACTTTGAACTAAATTGAACGTATTCTCCATATACATATAGGTGTCTTCAATAGAAGTGATAATTTCTTCTCCATAATAATGAAAAATACTGAGTTTACCTTTTTCAAAGTTCATACCTGAAAAAGGAAAAGTAGATTCCATTCCATATGTAAGTGGCAAAATAGCTGAAGTTGAGGTCGTATGTAAGGAGTATATTTTAGAAGATGTTCCTAAATAAATACCTAAATTCACTGGAGAATTCTTTTCAATAAGATGTTTGCTGTTTGATACCACAATTGCAAAATCAATTAAGCCATCGGAGTTAAAATCAGCTTGAAGTGTTGCTGAAGAATCTAAATATGGAGGTAGATCTTTTATAATTTGGGAAATAGATTTTACATTTTCCGGAAATTGATAATTCTGAGAGTATGAAAACAGAAAATTGAATAGAAATACAAACAATAAGAGAGGAAAATAATAGTATAATTTCATAAATACCTTTTTGTAAAATAATACTACAAATATACTCTAAATTCAATGAAGTTCATCCTTAGAAGATAAAATGATACAAGTATAGAACGCTAAAACAGTAATGTATGTACATTTTACAATTTCTTGACATAAAGATAACAATTTGATGATGATTTCTTTATATTCGAATGTTGTTTATACAGAATCTAATTAGTTACAAAAAAATAACAATTTGATAACGAAAAATGGGAAAAGAAACACCTAATTTTGTATCATTATTTTTATTTCATTTAGGTGTTTTGTATGAAAAACTCTCTTCTCATTCTTGTTGCTATGTTGCTAATAAGTCCAATGGCAAAAGTAACAGCACAAATCAAATTTGACCCTACAATTTCAGTTGAATGGGCAGCTCAATCTGTTACGTTACCAAAATCACCATTGACAATGCAAGTATTGTTTGTTGGTGGTCATCATTTGGTTCAAACGTTAGACCAAAACGGTATGCCAAATGGAACTGCTGTTGCAAAACAATGGCATGACTTTATCGGATTAACTAAAGATAACTCTGGTTCAGGAGATATCGGCTGGTTGTCAGTAAATCACGAAATGGTGTGGAATGATGACAAAATTGGTGATGGTGGTGGAATGACTACATTCAAAATTCGTCGTGACCCAACAAACGACACATTGATTATCGTACCTCAAACATTACCTGACGGTCGTACTGGTTTGTTTTTCAATGTTGATTTCGCAAACACTGTTGGTGAAACTGGAATGAATTGCGGTGGTATTATTTCTGAAGCTGATGGTAGAATTTGGACAGCGGAAGAGTGGTTCCGCGTTGCTAACGATGCAGATAATGCATCTGTTGGCTCAAATACTATTTATTGGGGAGCAAATCCACCAATTTCTAATGGTGGTCGCGGTCAAGGTGTTCGTGATACTGCTGATTGGACTATAGAGTCAACTATTAACGGTAACTACAATGGTCGTACTATCAAAAAATTTGAAAACTTTAACTGGTTTGTTGAAATTGATCCACGTACTGCAAAAGCTGTTCGTAAACAATACAACTGGGGTCGTGGCGGTTGGGAAGGTGGAGTTATTATGCCTGACAACAGAACTATGTATGGTTTCGAAGATATGTCACCTGGAGTATTTACAAAATTCGTCGCTGATGTAGCTGGTGATTTTACAAAAGGAACATTGTATGCTTATAAAAAAGATGCACCTGGTGGATGGATTGTTCTTCCAAACAATAACATTGATTCTACATTGCAAATGAGAAACATTGCAATGCGTAATGGTGCATCAATGTTCAACCGCTTAGAGTGGGGTGCATATTGTAAAAAAGATGGTAAAGTATATTTTACTGAAACTGGACGTGATTCTTGGGGTTCTTCTTTTAATTCTGGTGTTGCAAGAACAGGAACAATTCCTGATCACTTTGTTGGAGCAGTTAAATTACAAAATCCATCATGGCTGACACCTACTATGACAGATGCTCAAATTTTAGACTCAGTGAGAGTTGGTCGTTTTAATGATTATTATGGTAGAGTACTTTGCTATGATCCAGCAACTAACAAAGTTACTTCTTTCCTAGAAGGTGGACCATACTATTCTACATCTCCTTCTGCAGCAAATTACCCAAATAATCATTTAACATCTCCTGATGGTTTAAGTTTTATGACTGTTGGAAATAAAACTTATATGATTATTCAAGAAGATTTAATTGGTCGTTCATTTGGTAGAGTTGCCGAAGGTGTTACTAATAATACTTGTGAAATGTATCTACTTGATATGGACGATGCTCCGACAGTTGAGAATTTGAAAAGAATCAGTGTTGTTCCTGATGGTGCAGAAGTAACAGGTGCTGTAGCTACTCCTGATGGTAAATCAATCATCGTTAATTCTCAACACCCTAAAGCAGATTTACCATTCCCTTGGGGTAATTCATTAACATATGCTATCACTGGATTCGATAAAGCTGTTACTTCTATTTTCAATGAGCCTACATTGCCTTCTCAAGGTTTTGAAGTATGGCCAAATCCGGTAAACCGTGAGTTGAAAATGAACAAAACTACTGATGTTGCTGTCTATGATGCATCTGGTAACAGAATCAAAGTAATTAGAAACTCTAATGTTATCAATATGTCTGGTCTTTCTGCTGGTACATACTTTATTCGTACTGCTGAAGGTGAAACACAAAAAGTTATCGTCGAATAATTCATAAATAATTTCTTCAAAGTGGGCATTTAGTTTTGTTTCTAAATGCCCATTTTTCTGTATATAAATTTACCATTGTATGAAAAAACTATCACTACTATTGTCTTCGTTTGCATTGATTTGTATTTCGATGTTATTGTTTTCTTTCAATAATTCAACACCAAAAAAAACAGATTCCATTCTTGCAAACTATAGAAAAAATTCAGAACATTTTTTGCAACTATTAAAAGAATTCCAATTAGAATTACAAAAACCAACAATAGTACAATCAACTATTCAAAATCAATTCAAAACGATTCGTTTACAATACAAAAAAATAGAGTTTTTGGCAGAATATTTAGAACCTGATTTCATTAAAGATTATGTTAATGGTCCGCCATTACCACATTTGGAACGAAACTTTGCTCAGTTATCAGAATTAGAACCTGAAGGACTTCAAGCCATAGAAGAAATAGTCTATAGCGATGATTTGGAGACAAGCGCAGAAACAAAAAACGAATTGAGCAATAAGGTTGCAAAACTGATTACCAAAGTCGATGAATTTGTCCGATTTCAACCCAATATCCGACTTTCAGATAGAAATATTTTTGAAGCGATGCAATTACAAATGATTCGCATAATGACTTTGACTATAACTGGGTTTGATACTCCAGCATCTTCAAATTCTTTAGTTGAAACTAACATATCCTTGCAAACAATTCAAGATGTTTTTATTCAATATTCATCAGAATTACAAAAAGTTAATCCAAAGCTAAAGGGTGAAATAGAAAAACTTCTAACTACATCAATTATTCAACTTCAAAAGAATAAAAATCCTGATGAATTTGATAGAGTGCGTTTCATCAGAGATTTCGCTGACCCGTTATATGGTAAACTAGTTGATGCTCAAGAACAATTACACATTGAATTTGTGTATGAAACAACTCCTTTCAAACAATCGTTAAACTATAAATCTCGTTCGATTTTTTCTGAAAACTTTTTGAACAAATACTATTTCACCTCGTTAACAGAAGCTGAAAATTCTTCGCAAAAAGAACGATTAGGTGAATTGTTGTTTTTTGACCCGATTCTGTCAAAAAATAACGAACGTGCTTGTGCATCTTGCCACAGACCCGAACTTGCATTCACTGATGGACTTCCAAAAAGTGCTGCAATGAATTTTGAAGGAACGGTACAAAGAAATTCACCTACATTGGTCAATGCTGTATATTCAGACAAATTTTTTTATGATTTACGAGCTGATGTATTAGAATCACAATTAGAACATGTTGTTATTTCAGAAAAAGAATTTGATACTTCTTTTGAAGAAATTATCAATAAAATATCATCAATAGATGAATACAGAAAACTCTTTAATGTAGCCTATGGAGGTAATGAAACTGAACCTATAACAAAAAGCCGTATTCAAGAGGTGCTAAGTTCTTATGTTGCATCACTCACAAGTTTTAATTCAGAATTTGATAAGTATATGCGAAAAGAAACACCTAAACTGTCAACTTCTGTCTACAAAGGTGCAAATTTGTTTTTGGGAAAAGCAGGATGTGCAACTTGTCATTTTCTTCCGGTTTTTAATGGTTCAGTTCCTCCAATGTATCGTGAAATGGAGTCTGAAGTTTTGGGTATACCATTGACTGCCCAAAAAGGAAAACAAACTCTTGATCCAGATTTGGGTCGATATTTGGGTCCTTTGAAAGAGCGTTCAAAAATCTACAAACACTCTTTCAAAACTGTTACTGTTCGAAATGTTAATGCGACTTCACCGTATATGCATAATGGGGTTTATAATTCATTAGAAGAGGTGATGGAATTTTACAACAACGGTGGTGGTGCAGGAATTGGGATTCACTTAGAGAATCAAACATTGCCGACAGAAAAATTAGAATTAACAAAAGCAGAAATAAAGGATATCATAGCATTTATGAATTCTTTGACGGATTATTCCAAATTGAACAAACAACCAAAAGGTGTGCCGTTACATTCAGAAAATGCAAACAGCCTAAATAAAAGGGTAGTTGGTGGGAAATACTAAATAGTCTTCTATTTTCGTCAATTAACGATGTTGTAACTATTACTGTGATTTTTCTATGATTAGACTTTTTATATTTTTTGCACTTTCAATTCTTGTTCTTTCTTGTTCAAGCAATGTTACAGATCCGACTCCAGATTCTTCAAAAAAAGGTTCTCTTTTAGTTGTTTTCGAAAATAAATTTGGTTCAGAAGAATTTGAGTTATTGAAACGATTCACATTGAATGATTCAATAACAGTTGTTACCGAAGATTTTAAATATTATGTTAGTAATATAGTATTGAACAATTCGAACGGTTCACAATATGTTCTTCCAAAAGAAACTTCATATTTTCTTATTAATCAAGCACAGATAATTACACAAAGTATTAACTTGCAATATATTCCAGAAGGAGATTACTCCTCAATTAGCTTCATTTTGGGTATTGATTCTGCAAAATCTGTTTCACCTGTTGGCGAACGAATAGGTGTATTGGATGTTGCTGGTGAAGCAAAATCTATGTATTGGACTTGGAATTCTGGTTACATTTTTTTCGCTTTAGAAGGAATGTATACAACACCAAGATTGATTAATAATTCGTTTAAATATCATATTGGGGGATTTGGTGGATACAATGCACCAAATTTAAATAACATTAAAACAATTACTGTCCCATTTGGTTCATCTGTTTTGAAAATTCGAGAAGGAAATAAACCACACGTACATATTTCCGCTGATATTTCAACTTTGTTTAAAGGTGATGAAGCAATTTCCATTGAAGCAAACCCAACAGTGATGTTTTCTCCTTATTCAGTAAATGTTGCAAATAAATATGCAACCATGTTTCAATTTGGAAAAATTATGGATTAATATGAACAGTATTGTTATTTCATTAAAAAAAGATATTCAGTATTTTCTTGTTACCGTAATAGTGTTGATTGTTTTCACATCGTGTGGAGAATCAAATCAACCAACAGACAGACAATTCAAAGGTTTTTCTGTACCTTTGAATTTCCCTCAACCAACCTACAACTTTGCGAAAAACCCAGTCACCGAGGCTGGGTTTTTATTAGGCAAAAAGTTGTTTTATGATGAAATTCTTTCACTCGATGGAACAATTGCATGTGCAACATGCCACATTCAAACTTCTGCTTTTACTCAACATGGGCATGACCTTTCACACGGAATAAACGACCTTTTGACACTTCGTAATACTCCGCCTGTACAAAATATGGCGTGGAAACGATTCTTTATGTTAGATGGAGGTGTCTTAGATTTAGATTTGTTTGCAATTAATCCTATTACTGCACATAACGAAATGGGAGAAACAATGGCAAATGTTCTCGAAAAATTGCGAAATCATAAAGACTATCCTTCACTTTTTGACAAGGCATTTGGTTCAAAAGATATTAATACTGAACGACTTTTAAAAGCACTATCTCAATTTCAATTGATGTGTGTTTCAGCAGACTCAAAATACGACAAAGTAAAACGAAATGAAGGTGCTTCGTTTACTTCAGATGAACAAGCAGGTTATACCCTCTTTTTACAAAAATGTGAATCATGTCATAAAGAGCCACTATTTACCAATGAAGCTTTCACAAATAATGGTATACCTATTGTCAATCCTGAAGACAAAGGAAGAGCTTCCATAACCTTAAACCCCAAAGACGAATATAGGTTTATCATTCCAAGTCTACGAAATGTTGCCGAAACTGCTCCATACATGCATACAGGAAAGTTTAGAACACTTTCCGATGTATTAGATCATTATTCCTCAGGGATGATTGACCATCCAACCTTAGATAGTTCATTTCGAATACCAAATGGACTTGGCATCCCACTTACTTCTGAGGAAAAACGAGTCCTCACCCTATTCTTACATACTCTTACTGACCAAAACTTTATGAAAAATCCTTTGTTAGCTCAATAACTGGAAAATCCAAAATTAAATGAATATAAACTAGTTTTTCAAAAGTTTTGATTATATTAGTCAAATATTTACTAGTTTTTTGGAGATTTCATGAAACCAACAACATTTCTCTTAATCAGCGTAATTTTGTCTTTAATTGTATTTTCTTCTGATGTATTTAGTCAGGGAATCCCACCAAATTATACTTCATCTCACGATGAAAAACCTCAATTACCAAGAAAAAATAAAAATAAGGATAAAAAAGAATTCGAGCATTCTTTCCACTCATTCGGAACACAAAATTGGAAACCGTATCAGCTATGGGAACATGGAAGTTCATTGTTTGAACCAATTTATCTCAATGACTCAATAGCCGTAACTGCAGGATTTTATTCAGCGAGTTTAATTAATTTACGATCAAAACAACTTATACGTAATTTCACAACGTTTACTTGGGTTATCAATAGTGTCGATTTATCACGAGACAAAAAAAGAGTTCTTACTTGTTCAAGATATGCGATTAACATCTATGATGTTGAGTCTGGAGAAATTAGAAATATAATTACTCCGCCATTAACTGACAGCGCATTTACTCATGCAAAGTTCTCGCCAGATGGTCACAACATAGTCGTGTCAAATACGAATGGAGAAGTGATTATCTATAATTCATTCACAAGACAATTGGTAAATCGTGTAAAACTACATAATGATGTTGTTAATTGGGTTACCTATAATTATGATGGGACGAAAATAGCAAGTGCTGGAAATGATAATTCTGTCATTGTCTATGATGCAAACTCGTTAAATTTTCATTCTTCTTTATCCACTTTTACAGGACCAGTTACTGCTGTTTGTTTTAATAAAAAGGGAAACCTTATTGCTGCTGGAGGTGTTGATCGACGAGTGATTGTTCAAAATGTAGAAAATTCTATACCTCTACCTTCAATTTCAATATCAAATGATCAAGTAAATTCAATTAATTTTAATGAGGCTGATGACATCCTTGTTATCGCTGGATTTGGTGGGCCAGTAAACTTAATAAATTTATCAACAAATGAAGTTCAAAGAGTACGGCTTGGTCGGTACTCAAATTTTGGAGCAAGATTAAATAGTACCTCAGAAAGATTGCTTGTTACCAGTAATGATGGAGTTTTAAGAGAATTTAATGTTAATTTCGATAATGTAAATAATATCAACATAGGAGTTACTAGTTTTGGAGTAGGACCTATTAATTTCTCACAAAATGATACGTTTTTATTTACAAGTTCTGATTGGTTAACACGAACTATAAACATTAATACTGGTAACTATCTAACCTCATTTGTTACACAAAATGCACCAATTTTTGCTTTTGATATTTCTCAAACTGGAGAGATTCATTTTACTGGTGGAGGTGGTGGTTCATTAATACTTCGAAGAGCATTTGAAGAACCAATAGAGTTAAATGCTCATCAAGTTTCAGTTTGGTCTGTGGATATTACACCGAATGGCTCAAAAGCAATTTCAGGTGATGCTCAGGGTAATGTTGTCGTTTGGGATATGAGTGTTGCTACTGAAAAATATAGATTTAACACTGCTCAATCTGGAATTTATGATGTTAAAATTAGTCCTAATGAACAACTTTTTGCAGTTGCATCACAAGATAAGTATGTTCGGGTTTATAATTTTGAAACAGGAGATCAAATATTTGAATACAACACTGTGGAATCACCTTGGAAAATTCAGTGGAATGAAGATAATTCAAAGATTTATGTAGTTGATTTTGATGGTATGTTTTTCAAAATAGACCTTCAAACTAAACAAGGTCAATCTTTTTTTCATCATGATTACGCAGTATATAACTTTACTGTAGACCCATCTGAAACCAAGATGTTTTTTACAGACTTTAATGAAATATACTCATTTAATTTAACCACAAATACTATTGAATCACAAGTTCAATTTTTCAATATAAATGGAGATGTCTATGACATTAGAGAACCTCAGTTTAATGTAAACAATTCTAAAATAGCATTTTATTCTGACTATTTTAATCTGCATCTTGTTTCTCTCGAAAAATGGATAACATCCGTTTCAACTACACCGATGTTCCAAGCTGAAGCCTTTCCGAACCCAGCTCAGTATAAAGTTGATGTAGTATTTAATAAAGCATTAGTAAATCCAACATATTCCATGTACAATGCTGATGGGTTAAAGGTTGACTTTTCAATAATTGCTCAAACTGATGATAAAGTTTCTTTCAATGTGGCAAATTTGCCAAATGGAGTATATTTTGTACAAGCTACTGAAGGAAATACCCAAATTCGTTCCAAATTTGTAATTTCTAAATAAATTAGATTTTCTTTTTGTGTTTATACCCTAAAAAGGTCTCTTTTTTCCTTTTTAGGGTGTTTTTTTGATAAAGCGATTATATACCCAAAATTTTCATCACAAAAAATAGGTTAATACAGCAAAAATATGTAAATTAGAATCTAAATTCAACAAAGTATTTAGATGACATTAGAAACTTGCAAAGACGAAATATCGAAAGCATACACTTTCATAGATAATAGTGACTACGATTCTGCAAAGAATCTATGTTTTTCACTTCTAAAATCCTATTCATTTGACGAAAAATATAAAACAAATCTAGCGCTAAAAGCACAGATTTATAATATTATTGCCGAGATAAATTTAAGACAAACTGATTTTGAATTAGCATACAAATATGCTATAGAAGCAGAACAATATGCAATAAGTGCACAATCATACTTTGAAAAAACTACCTCAAAATATATTCTTGCCCAATGGTATATTTACAAACAAGAATATTATAAAGCCTTGGAATGTATTTATGAAGGTTTAGAATTCATTCCCGATGATGATATTCGTGGTCTAAAATACTTTGGATATATTCACTTAAGTAATGTTTATTCTGAAATTCGTGAATATTCAAAATCATTAGACAATTTATTACTTGCTCTCCAATATTTTGAGACGTTAAATAAACCGAGAATTTTGGGAAAAATTTACACAGACATAGCAGAGGTGTATAGTAGTTTAGAAGATAGAAATACTTCATTATACTATCTTCATAAAGCCTTAGATTTGCACAGATCCATAGGATATGATCGTGGAATTGCTTTTTTACATCTACAGCTTGGTCTCTATTATTTTCATTCTAAAAGTTACGATACTTCCTTACAATTTTTTTCAAAATCATTAGTGTATTTTGAAGAATTCTCTATACCTCGAGGAATTGGCGTTGTATATGCAAACATGGGAGATGTCTATTTTGAACAATTAAGGTATGATGATGCTTATGAAATATATAATAAAGCCATTGATTACTTTGAACAAGTAAATGATTCCCATCTACAAAATTTACTAAATTTTAAAAAAGCAAAAATCTATTGTAAAAAACAATTTTCATTATATAGTTTTGAAAAAGCAGAACAGATATTACTAGAGTCTGTTACTTATTTCAAACAATCGCCAACCCAAGTAGAGTTAAAAGAAGTATATTTGGAATTAGTAAATTTACACAAAGAGCATGAACATTGGAAAATGGCGTTTCTTTATTTTGAGTTGTATAATGCTACAGAAATTGAAGTCGCTAAAACCAGGTCTTTGTTAGAAATCCGTAATAATGAATTTAAAAACAAAATGCTATTAAGCGAAAAAGAGAAAGTAATTACTGAACGGTTACTTTCACAGATGTTACCTACTGGTATTGCATCGAAATTGCTAAAAAAACAAGATGTTTCAGAACAATTTGATAATTGTTCTATTATGTTTATAGATTTGGTAGGTTATACAAAAATAGCAGATTCAATGTCCCCAGAGAATATTTTTACGGTGTTAAATTATATTATGGGTCAAATTGATATTATTATTTCGAATAATCAATGCGAACGTTTGAAAACTATTGGAGATTGTTATGTTGCGATGTGTGGAATTCCAATTCCTAATGTTGAACATACTCTAAAAATTGCCAAGTCAGCAATTGACGTAATGAATAATCTAAATATTCCATTCGAAATTAGAGAGTTACTTCCTTCGAATTATACTATAAACTTTAGAATTGGGATTCACTGTGGGTCTGTAAGAGCAGGAATAATTGGAGAAGAACGGTTTCAATATGATGTATATGGTGACTCAGTAAACGTTGCGTCTCGGCTTGAGACACAAGGAGAAGCAGTTCGAATCCACATTAGTGAAGCATTTGCAAAATCAATATCGGAATATCCAGAATTTTCTGTTGTTCCAAGGGGTGAAATAAACATCAAAGGTAAAGGTCTCATGAAGACGTTTTGGTTGGAGAAGGCAAAATGACTTCACAAGAAACAATACAGAATATATTACAATTGATAAACACATCTTCATTTGAAGAAGCCAAAAGTGTAGCATTTGAATTCTTGGATTCTTTTGATACAAAGATTGATAGTGAAACATTATTTATAGTTTATGATAAATTAGGTATCATAATGTATAACCTTTCTGAATACCAAAGTGCTATTGAATTTTTTTCAAAAGCTATTGAACTTCAAAATGAATTAGGTAATAAGAAAGATATTGCAAATGTATATTTAGGAATAGGAAGTGTCTATAGTATACTCAGTGATAATGAAAAAGCTATGGATTATTGTACAAAAGCTCTTCAAATATGTGAAGAAATTGACTATAAAGATGGAATTGCTCAGTCAATAAGTAATATCGGAATTTTTTACGATACTATTGGTGATTATGATAAAGCATTAGAATTTTATTTCAAAGCATTGTCACACTATGAGGAAATAGATCATAAGGAAGGAAAAGCAAAGGCTCTTGGAAATATTGGGTCAGTCTATAATTCTTCTAGAAAATTTGATATTAGTATTGAATATTCACAAAAAGCATTAGCACTATTTGAAGAAATAGGTAATAGTTTATATCTTGCAAGAGCAAAAAATAATATTGGAAGTAGCTATAGTAATTTAAAAAAATATGACAAAGCTTTTGAGTCTATTTTAGAAGCACTTTCCCTTTATGAAAAAGTTGGAAATAAATTGGGAGTAGTAATTGCAACTCTTAACTTAGGAATGATGTATTCTAACAAAGAAAATTCTTATTATAATAAAAATTTAGCTGAAGAATATCTCTTCAAAGGATTAGCAATTGCAAATGAAATAGGTAGTAAAGAAGATATGAAAGTAGTTTACTATGCACTCCATAATCTTCGTTTAAATGAAAATCGCTTTGAAGAGGCACTTAACTATTACAAAAAATCAATAGAATTTGAGAAAGAAATTCATAATGAAGAAACAAAAAATAAAGCACAATTTTTTGAGCAACGTCGTAAAATCGAAGAAGATGAGAAAGCTCGACAGTTAAAATTAGCACGATTTCAAGAACAAGAAAAAATTCTCTTAAATATACTACCAATCAAGATTGCAGATCGTATACTTCAACAAGAAACATTCATTGCTGATTACTTTGAGTCAGCATCAGTTCTTTTTTTTGATATCGTTAACTTTACAACACTTTCCTCACTAATTCCACCCAAACAACTTGTCTATTTTCTCGATACTATTTTCACAAAAACAGATGAAATAATAGAGTCTTTTGGTTTGGAAAAAATCAAAACCATTGGAGATGGGTATTTGGCTGTAGCAAATGTAACAACTCCTGTCGAAAATCATCAAAAAGCAACTGCAAACGCTGCTCTTCAACTACTTGAAACTATGAAAAACTTCACAGTGATTTTTCCTTCTGAATTGGGCGAAACCGATAGGATTCATAATATAAACGACATTGAAATTCGTATTGGTATTCACACTGGAGAAGTAGTCGCAGGGATTATTGGCAAGAACAAATACACCTATGACCTTTGGGGTGATGCAGTGAATGTGGCATCTCGAATGGAATCCAACTCAGAAGCAGGTCGTATTCATATAAGCAGTGAGTTTGCAAAATCTATTAAACAATTCCCAGAGTTTAAAATTATTCCTCGTGGTGAAATCTCCATCAAAGGTAAAGGTCTCATGAAGACGTTTTGGTTGGAGAAGGCAAGGTAAATAACAAATAATACTTTGTTGATTTACATTGATTAGCTATGGTTAAAATCGAAAAATTTACTAAATCGAACTAAAGAAAACGTAATTTCGTTTTAGGAGAAGAAATTATAGAAATACCTTATGAATACAAAGAAAATTGCAAGCCCACATTCGAAAAGCATAGATGAAATAATACAAACTTTTTCTGTTGATACAACTCACGGATTAACTACAGAACAAGTTACTGCCAATCAGCAACAATATGGCAAAAATATCATTGTTCACAAAAAGAAGGTAAGCCAATTAGTCATATTCCTTCAACAATTCAATCAACCTTTAGTATATATTCTCTTACTTGCTGGAGTTATAACTGCTATTTTAGGAGAATGGGTTGATAGCTCGGTAATAATGGGAGTGGTTCTTGTCAATGCAATCATTGGTTATGTACAAGAATCAAAAGCTATCAAAGCGATAGAATCATTATCAAAATCAGTTGAAAGTTTTGCTACAGTTGTTCGTAATTCAACAAGGCAAGTGATATCATCTTCGGAAGTTACTATTGGTGATGTAGTACTTTTACAATCTGGAGACAAAATTCCCGCAGATGTTCGTTTTGTTGAAGTAAAAGAACTACAAGTTGAAGAATCAGCTTTGACTGGTGAATCTGTACCTGTTCAAAAGTCAACAGTTGCACTTGACGAACATAGTGTTCTGGGTGAACGTACAAATATGGGGTTTTCAGGTACGTATGTAACCTATGGTATTGGTAGAGCAATTGTCACTTCCATTGGAAATGACACGGAAATCGGAAAAATTAATACAATGATTTCTGAAGCAGATATTTTGCAAACACCTTTAACAAAACAAATCCAACAATTTAGTGCATTTTTGCTTTATATTATTCTTGGTTTGGCAGCCGTAACTGTTGTTGTTGGTCTAATCCGTGGAGAGACATTTGTTGAAATGTTTATGGCAGCAGTTGCTCTATCGGTTGGTGCGATTCCAGAAGGTCTTCCTGCAGCGGTAACCATTACCTTAGCGATAGGTGTGTCAAAGATGGCAAAACGCAATGCCATAGTTCGCAAATTACCTGCAGTGGAAACTCTAGGTTCTGTAACGGTGATTTGTTCCGATAAAACTGGAACATTGACGCAAAATCAAATGACTGTTGAAAAGATATTTGCAGCAAAAATTGAATACGACGTTACTGGTTCAGGATATGCACCGAATGGTACAATCAAAGTAGATAATAGAAAAGTAACAGATGTTAATGAAAACTTCTCGCTTAAAAACACATTACTGGCTGGTACTTTATGTTCTACAGCGAGAGTGGTTGAAAAAGAAGGTATGTGGGCAGTCGAAGGTGATCCCACTGAAGGTGCATTGTTGGTTTCCTCAAAAAAAGGAGGTTTCGATGTGGACACAGCTATTCACCAATACCCATTGATAGATTCAATTCCTTTTGAATCTGAATACCAGTACATGGCTACTTTACACAAAAATACTACTGAAAACACCAATATTATCTTTATAAAAGGATCTGTAGAAAGTATCGTTGATAGATGTTCATATTCTTCTTCGATTCATAATGAATCTATTGACCCATCAGAGCAATTGCTCTATACGAAAGCGAATGAATATGCTTTACAAGGTTTACGTGTTTTAGCATTTGCAATGAAGGTCGTTCCAGCCGAAAAAACAGAAATCACCCATGAAGATTTGGTTGATGACTTAGTCTTTTTAGGATTACAAGCAATGATAGATCCGCCGAGAGATGAAGCTATTGAATCCGTTGCACGATGCCAAAGAGCAGGGATTACCGTGAAAATGATAACCGGTGACCATGTCAAAACTGCAGTTTCTATTGCCAAAAAATTAGGAATAGTTGACACTATAGAGGACGATAGTTTGGTGCTTAATGGTAAAGAGATAACCAAATTAACTGATGAAGAATTAGTCCACGTTGTTCAAAAAATTTCTGTTTTCGCTCGAGTTTCTCCTGAAGATAAATTACGCTTGGTGAAGGCAATACAAGAAAATAACAATGTTGTCGCTATGACTGGAGATGGAGTCAATGACGCACCGTCACTTCGTCAAGCAAATATAGGAATTGCTATGGGTCTAACTGGCACTGATTTGGCTAAAGAAACAGCAGATATGTTGTTAACTGACGACAACTTTTTTACCATTCAAGCGGCTGTAGAAGAAGGCCGTGGAGTATATGATAATCTCATAAAGTTTATAGCATGGACCCTACCAACGAATTTTGGAGAAGGATTAGTCCTCATATTTGCAATTATTTTGGGAGTTACATTACCTATATTACCTGTTCAAATTCTTTGGATTAACATGACTACAGCAGTTCTGATGGGACTAATGTTAGCTTTTGAGCCAAAAGAACCTGGAGTAATGGATCGAAAACCTCGTGACCCTAAACTTCCAATTCTAACAAAACAACTCATAGGAAGAATTGTAATTGTTTCGATGATGCTATGTATTGCAAGTTTTGTTTACTTTTTTGTTGCCTATCATTACGGACGAACAGTAGAAGAAGCAAGAACTTTGGCTGTGAATATCTTCGTTATGGGTGAGTTGTTCTATTTGTTTAATTGTCGTTCATTGGATGTATCTATGTTCAAATTAGGATTATTTACTAATATCCCATTATGGATAGGGGTTGGTGCAATGACTATATTGCAATTGCTATTTACCTATTTACCATGGATGAACAAAGCGTTTCATTCTGCTCCAATAACTGGATTGGATTGGTTGATAATTACTGGGATTGGAGTTGTTATTTATATAGTAATCGAATTAGAAAAAAAGATTCGTGCCAAGTTATCGTAGATACTAACTATGAAAATTGAATGAACTACCGTAATGGAGCGATGAAGTAAGTGTTCATTGCTCCTTTACCTTTTATGTTGATACTATCATTTTTTGTAAAGGAGAAATTGTCCTTCAGTAGTAAATATGTTGATTCAGAACAATGTACAAGTCCTGCAACCCCATGAGATTCCATTCTAGATGCAGTATTGACTGTATCTCCCCATAAATCATACGCTAATTTTTCAAATCCAATTACTCCTGCAACAACTTCACCACTTGAAATCCCAATGCGAATCTGCAATTGAAACCCAATTTCTTTATTAATCTCCTGAATTATATCTATCATTGCAAACGCTAATTCTACAAGATTTTTATGACTTGAAATATCTGATGATTCTACATCATTTAGTCCAACCGAAGCCATATAACAATCACCAATTGTTTTGATCTTTTCCACTGAATGAATTGTACTTAATTCATCAAATTTAGAGAAAATTTTATCCAATAAATTAACAATATCTGCAGGTACTTTGTTAGATGATAATGCAGTAAACCCAACTAAATCTGCAAACAACACCGAACAAGTAGGGAAATAATCTGCAATTTGCTTTTTTTCGTTTTTTAATCGTAACGCGATATGTTTAGGTAGTGTACTGTAAAGAAGCGATTCTGATCGTTCACGTTCTATCTGAAGTTCTTTTAGTAATTGAAGTCTTGATGTTTCTGAATACAAAAACAAAACAAATAACGTGAATAAAGAACCAATCAATTGTAAATATCTATCAAAATCAATCCATTCAGATGAAATTGCATTAGGGAATTGATACCCACTGTTAGTTAGAAGGTAGAACAGACTGATAGAAATAAATTCCAAAATAAGCCAAACAATTGCCGAACGTTTACCAACCAAAATATAAGCAATAATTGGTGATGCAATTTTCGGAATAATACTAGTAGATTCAAAACCACCTTGAGTATAACAGAAATAGGTTGTAATACAAAAGAAAAGAAATGTACCGATGTTACCAACCAACGAGATACTACGAGTAAGTTTTAAAATCCCTAAACATCCTCCAAATAGTAAACTAAAAATTAGAAGAAATACAGCACCATTTGTATCACCCATTAATAAGTGGGCTAGCATAAAAAAAGGAAAAACAACTAATGCAACCAAACAGAATGTGATTGTTAACGTAACTGATTTGCCATGTTCTGGAGACAATAAGTGAAAGTCTTCAAAGATAAATTGCCGTAAGTTAGAAAATAATTTATACACAAATTCTCCGAGAAAATAGAAATGAAACAAAAATTTAAACGTTGTATGAAGATGTTTCCAAAATCATTAACAATAGGATTTGGGATTAACTTTTTCTGCTAATTTTATATGCAAACCGAATACTCAGAATCCCTAATATCTAAAACCGCTTCTTTAGTCCTCAAAAATAGTTCCATTCTAGTATTTTATCTCTCTCAAGAAGGTAAATTTGTTTATGCTAATGAAAAATTTATTCAAGAGATAGGATTTTCACTTTCAGAATTATTAGGAAGGTCAATATTTGAATTAAGTCCTCATCTAACAAATAGCGTTTGGATGATGATGATATCTTCTTCACAAGAAATGAATTACACTCTTACTTTTGCACTTCGAACAATGAATGGTAAAACTTTACCAATGGAAGCGACTATTCAATCTATTAATAGTTCAAATGAACGTTATATTTGTTGTTTAGGACGCGATATTTCAAATCAAAAGAAATTAGAAGAATTGATTGGGGTTCAAAATTCTATTTTAGATTCAATTAGTCGATTGAACAAAATTGGGACTTGGGAATATGATATACAACAATCTAAATTGAATTGGTCGCATGAGATGTATGCCATTCATAATGTATCTACAAGTTACAATCCAAGTTTTGAAAAAATGTTGCAGTTTTTTGAAAATAACTCCCGAACAGATCTACTGTTCCTTTTCGAACAATTGATGAATGGTTCTATTAAAAATATTTCAATAGAGGTACCTTTACAAACTGAACATAGAAATAAAGTATGGATAATGCTCAATGCTTCTGCAGAGAAAACTTCTTCCAATACAATTTTCAAAATATACGGCACCTATCAAGATGTTACTGATAAAATAAATGATAATATTCGTTTTTCATCTTTATATGACCGATACTTACGAGCTACAAAGGCTGCAAGAACAGGAATTTTCGAATTTAATATTCAAACCCAAGAAATGTATTGGGACCAAACGATGCTTGCTTTATATGATGTAGATGAAAATACATTTTCAAAAACAAATTTGGAGTGGAATCAACAAGTATATCCTGATGATATAGAAAGAGTGAATAAAAGTATGTTTGCTTCTATTGATAATAAAACTCAAGTCTATGAAGAGTTTAGAATAAGAACAAAATATACTACATTACGTTGGTTGAGAGTTATTGCAGAAGCTAGATATGACTATGAAGGGAATCCTACACATTTTGTTGGTGTAAATATAGATATATCAGAGCAAAAAAAGAAGGATACAGACTTAGTTCAATCAAATCAATTTTTTCATTCAGTTTTTTCGAGTGTCGATCAAGCTATTTTTGTAATTGAAAAAAGTATTGAAGGAAAAATAGTTTACACTGATTCCAATCCTGCTCATGAACGGTTATCAGGAATTAAAAGAGAGGAGTTAATAGGAAAATCACCCGAAGAAATTCCAGTTTTGGTTAATGATAAAATTTCAAAAATTTTACTACAAAAATATACTGAGTGTTTTAATAACAATGAGATTATAGAATATGAAGAAAACATCATTGTAAATGGAAAGAAAAACTGGTGGTTTACAAGATTAACTCCAATTACAAATGAAAATGGAGAGGTGTTTCGAGTAATAGCATCTTCATTAGATACTACCAAGTTGAAGCAAACTGAAGAACAGTTGTTAAAAAAGAACCAAATGTTTCAAAGCATTACAGCTTTACAACAAGAGTTTATTTCTACACGATTTTCAATGCACAGTCTTCATTCGATTCTTTTAGATTGTATGAATAATACTTCATCGACCTTTGGACTAGTAGCGGAAGTAACAGATGAGAAGATTCAGTGTTTGGTACCTATTTCATCAATTACAGTATTATCAGCATTAGTAAAAAAATCAAATGGGGCAGTTAAACAAGCAATACCTTCATTGTATCCAATGATTTTAGAAGCGGATGATTTGTTTAAACCAGCTACACTTGAATCGTTTGTTTTTCAAAATGTTAGTACAAAAGTCTTAAAAAATAGTGCCTTCTCACCATTATTTCCAGAAATATCAACATTTGTTTTAAAGCCATTGAAGATGAATAAAAAGCTTATCGGCTTTTTGATGTTAGCGAATAGTTCTCAGGTCTATTCTAAAGAAATTTGTGATGAAATTAGTCCCTTGACTACTACGATTGAAACCATTTTTGCTGGTTATAAAATCATGCAAAAAGAAAGCATTATGACTTCAGTTGTTTCAGAGCTTTTACCAAAAACTTCCCAAAACTCTGGAATTGAATTGTTCGAAATAGTTTCAGAATCTTTAACTAAAGTATTGAGTGTAGAATGTGCATGTATCTTGAAAATTGTAAATGGGAAAATTTCATTACTATCTTCTTATATTAATCAAGAACCTCAGAAATTTCCAATTTCGGATGACCTGTATTCATTTTTTGAAAGTATATCAACAACAGAAGATGAGACAGTTCAACATTCTATTCCAGATGATTTACAAGAAGAGCAATTTATTAATCAATTAGCTGCTAAAAAGTACATCTTCAAAAAAATCGTAAACAATAATGATGAAGTAATAGGAATGATATGTTTGTTCCATAATACTTCATTTCAATTTGCTGAAATCATTCATTCTACATTATCGTTTATAGCAATAAAAGTTTCAGCAGAAATGGTAAAAGTTGCTAACAAAGCAGTAAATTACTTTAAAGACAATGAAATACACGAAAATAATGAACTGTATTATAGTGCATTTTTGAACAATCCAGACCCAATATTCATCATAACTTCTCAAAGACCATATACAATTAGAAATTATAATCAAATAGCAAAAAAATGGGTCAATATCTTAACCAATGATCAAAAAGAAATTCAAGGAGTTGAACTTGAACATCTTTTCCCAATTGAACTGTATACTACTGTAGATTCTGTTCTTCAAAAATGTATAAATTCATCAGCGAATAACTTTACTACATTGGTGAAAATGAATGTAAATACTCAATTCGAAGTTACTGTAGTAAAAATAGAAAGTACACATCAAAAACTATTTCAGTTCACCATCAAATAGAACATAGAAATTGTTAAATATCTATTGATGTAACTATTCGAAGTTTTCTTTGAGCAGAAGTAACCTCTCCAAATCGTTTGGTATGTTTTAATTGCTTTTCCTTAGCATAGTTCATTTGATACTTCCTAAAGTCTTTTAAACTTTCGCAAGTATAAGTTATTACAAAGACATTTTTTGTTAATGCTTTTTGTAAAAAAGTATTGATAAGAAATATTCCAGTACTCATAACATCTGGAATATGATCATTTGACATCCAATTTACCCATTCATCAACACTTTGGTGTTGTACAGAAACTTCAACAATGTATTCAATCATACGTTTACACACTTATAGTACATAGTATGTAGTAGATTAAGAACCTTTTTTATTTGAGGTTAGAATGAATAGATCTGTCAATAAAGTATTTTTGTTAGGAAATGTTGGTTCAGAAGTCAAATATCAATTTACTCCATCAGGCATTCCAGTTTCGACTTTTTCCTTAGCAACTTCGGTATCCTGGAAAGATAAAAACGGAAAAATAGTCGAAACTACAGATTGGCATCAAATTGTTGCGTGGAGATCACTTGCAGATATTGCACATAAATTAGTTGTAAAAGGTTCTAGACTCTACATTGAAGGTAAACTAAAAACTCGAATTGTCGATGCTCAAGAAAAAACAAAACGTACAGTCGTCGAAGTAGTTGCTGAACAACTCTTGATATTAGACGCAAAAAAGAAAGAAAATGACCTCAGAGATAATTCTCTATCTTCAGATACACATTATTTCGAGCAATTGACAGATATTCCATTTGAGGAAACTGATGACGACGAGCCATTTTAAAATGTAAATTATATATCAAAAATTAAAGTAGAATGAAGAAAAACAACAAAGAAGTAACAGTAGGTATTATTTCATTTATCTCATTAATCCTCTTGGTAGTTGCAGTAATATCCGTGAAAGGATTAAATGTATCTGGGGATGGAATTCCCTTAAAAATTCGTTTTCAAAATTCTGGTGGTATCACCGAAGGCTCACCAGTTGTTGTCAATGGCGTAAAACGAGGACAAGTTACTGATGTTAAAAATGATAAAAATTCTGTTATAGTTGTTGTATCTTTGGATAATATCAACGACATCAAAGTTGATGCAACAGCCCAAATTTCTATTTTAGAAATTACTGGAGGTAAAAAGGTTGAAATTCTTCCAGGGACTAATTCAACGAAAATTGATCAATCTCAGATAATTTCAGGAATCGCCTTACCAGACATTCCAGAAGTAGTTGCAAGTTTGGGAATGATGACAGACGATGCGAAAATCCTTCTTAAACGTTTGGACACAATTTCCGGTTCTGTAACCGGTTTAGTACAAGATGAAGAGTTTATCGCTTCTATAAAACAAAGTGTATTTTCTGCAGAAAAACTCATAACCGACATGCAAAGTGTAGTTTCAGATAATAAACACTCTTTAAAAACCAGTTTAACGTCAATAGAGAAACTTACATCAGATTTACGTGTAGCAGTAGCAAACAATGAACCCAAAGTTTCGAGATTGTTAGACAGTCTCCAAATTGTTAGCAATGATGCAAGAAAACTACTAGCAACTACTGACAAATCGTTTGTGAAAGTTGATTCACTCTTAAGTTCAGTAGATGGAGTAATTAAAGATACAAAAAATGGAAATGGCCTCATTTCACGACTTTTATATGATCAACAATTAGCAAATAAATTAGATAGTGCTTTTGACTCACTTTCTGGTTTTGTAAAGGAAGTTCGAAAATATGGTGTCAATATTAACATAGGTGGAATTGGTCACAGACCATAAATAGAGATAAAATGAAAAGTAAGAACATTATAATTCCCCATTTAACAGCAATTCTTTTCTTTTGCATAAGTTTTTCTTTAATGCCAATTTTTGTGTTTTCACAAAATACTGTTAAAACTATTATAGCAAAAGATACCTCTAAACCAATATTACCCTCAGATACGGTAAAACGGATTGGAAATACATTCACCGCTATTCAAGACACTTTGTATCAACGAGCATTACGAATGAGAATAAGTGCTAATTCGCGATTTTGGAATGATTTACGAGTCTTTGGAAGACTATCAAAAGGTATTCCAACAGAAGAATTAACATCAGCAGAAATATTAAATAGAAATATGCAGATACCATCACAATATTATCTGCCAAGTCCACAAGAGGTTGCATTAAACCAATATGCAATCAATCAATCTACTTATGTACCGGGATTACTTCAACACAGAAACCCTGGTATGCAAATTGCTATATCAGATATTCTATCTTTTTTTGGATTGAATGAAGACGTCTCTTCAACAGTACGGTATCAATTGTTAGAACCGTGTTTTGTAGAAATTGTAGTATATTCAATGCAAGCAAAGGTAATTAGAACAATACTAAAATCCGAACAAGGCATTGGTACCTACGAACTGACTTGGAATGGCAAAAATGACGCAGGTCAAAAAATGCCACCGGGCGATTATGTTTCAGAAGTTCGACTACTTCAGTGTAATGGTAAGGTTTTTAGAAAGAGAATTGTGTTACTGTAATATTTGATTTTGTGATTCCTATTGCATCCTATGGTAATTTAGTTTTAAGTAACAAAAACACGTACTCAGGAAAAAAAGTTCTAAGATATTTTGTATAAATAGAATTTTTTTATATCTTAATCGTAGTTGTACATGATACTTGACCGTAGGTTTAGTATCAAGTTGCTACGAATTGGGAGTTCTTACCCCTTTTTTGCCCTAAATATCGAAACAATTTACTTTTATCTTCTATATCGTAGAAAGATGTTTATGAAAAATTTCTTCAAAATTAGTCAGGTAACATGGACTATTCTTTTGTTCCTCGTAATCGGAGCATTTGAAGTTGTAAAAACTGAAGCAGCAGAACAAAACGTAAGGTTAAAATCTGTTGTTACTATTGGAGGTTCTCAAAAACAAATTGCCAATAGTATTACTGTAGATGACAATGGTAATAGCATTGTCGCAGGTGTTTTCAACAGTGGTGTTGATTTTGACCCAGGTCCAACTTCCACAATTTTCAATCCTACTGGTACTCAGGATGGGTTTATTGCCAAATACTCTTCTTCAGAAGAATTAGTTTGGGCTAAACAAATTCGTACTGCAACCAGTAATTCCTCAATCAATGTACGCAAGCATGCTGTTGATTTTGAAGGAAATATTGTCATCATTGGAGAGTTCAAAGGAACAGTGGATTTTGATCCGGGTTTTTCAGCTACCGAAATGACTGCAAATGTTGATTTAGCAGGTTTTTATGCTAAATATTCTTCTACAGGGGAGTTAATTTTTGCAAGAAAATTTGATACAACCCATACAACTGTAGGTACTTGTAATGTATATGACCTCTTTATTGACCCAGTTGGTCGTATATATATGACTGGTTCAACAACTGGATCAATTGACTTGGATGCTGGACCTGCTGCATTAACCAAAATTCCGAGAGTTTGGGATGATTTATGGTTTGAATTAGTTGATAAAAATGGTGCAATTATTACTGCTACTATTCTTTCTGGAACAAATAGTAGTAAAGGTAAAACCATTACAGTAGATGAAAATCAAAATGTTTACATTGGTGTTGAGTTTACTGGTATTTTTGACGCAGACCCAACTAACAATGCTACGCTATTAACAAGTCTAATTGGAGAAGATGCTGCTTTATTGAAGTTTTCTTCTTCGACAAACCTCGAATATGCTAAACAATTTGAATCTTCTACTGGTAATGTCTCACTAACAGACATGGTAGCAGTGAAAAATTCAAATAATGTAACTTCCATTTTCGTAAGTGGAAATTTTACTTCTGCAATGGATTTAGATCCAAATAGTGGAAGTGCAATTAGAATTTCCCAAGGTTCTACTGATATATTTGTTGGTAAGTATCTAGCTTCAGATGGTTCGTATGAACAAGGCTTTTCTATTGGTGGTACTGGTAGTGACATTAGTTCTTCATTGGCTATTGACTCATGGCAAAACTCAATCCTTTTGGGCGGAAATTTCAGTTCTTTAGTTGATTTTGACCCAAGTAATGGTGCTACAATGATACCAAGTAAAGGAAATTTAGATAATTTCTTTGCGAGTTATTCATCTGCTAACCTATCATTTAATTTTGTGAAAACAACTGGTGGTGCTGGTGATGAAAAATTAACTTCTTTATTCTATAACCAAACTTTGAAAAAAATAGGAAGTGCTGGATCTTTTCAAGATTCTTCAGATTTCAATCCTGACCAAGCTACGACAAGAATTGTTAGAACTTCTCAAGGTATCGACAATTTTTGGTTGAGTGGGTTTGATCATTATATTACTGCAACTGTAGAAAATGACACAATTTGGGGAGTACGTCCTTTCTCGTTTGGAGTTTCTGCAAATGTAATCAATGATGGTAATAATCCTATAACAGAACGTGGATTTGTTTACAGCAGAAGTGCTGATAGTTTAACAGTCACTTTAGGAACTAAGGTTGTTGTTGGCTCAGGAACAGGATTGTTTGGTACAAACATTACCAATCTTAAAGACTCTACATTGTATTATTACAGAGCGTTTGCTAAAAATGATTTAGGGTACGTTTACACTGAAACAAAATCTGTTTCTACTCTTCATCCATTTGATGTACCTGCAACATTAACTACGGTAATTCCTGATACGAATAAGGTCTCAGTTAGATTGAATTGGTCATTACAAACGAATGCTATTCGCTCTAATAAATTTTATGTTGTTAGAAAAGATTTTGGTATCAATGGTGATAATACAGAAGCACAATTTGAAGTGTTGGCAGTTGTACCTCGAGATACAACGGTTGAAAACTATGTGTTTACAGATAATGGAGTTAATCCACACAGAAAATACACTTATGATGTAGTTCCAACAGCATTAGTCATTATCGGAGAACAACCAAAAGATCCAAAAACAGGTCCTCCTACAACTAGTGATCTAACCAGAGTAGTTCCTACTGCTACTGATGTGGTTACAACAACAGAAGTTAGAGATTCTGTAAGAAATATTCATTTTAATTGGGTGATTACTCCTAAAGATTCCACAACCTCGAAGATATATATTGAATATGGTTCAGGTTCAAATCCATCTACTTTTGTAGTTATTGATTCTATTGCAAGAACGTTAAATTCTAATGGTGGAACATACAAAATCTCAAAAATTAATGATCAAAGAATTCAACATGGAATTCATACCATTCGTTTGAGACCTGCATCTTCAATTGCTGAATTTCCAGCAGGAACCTCATCAACAATTTCGTTTAATGCGGATACCTTGAAGTATAATTCCGCTCCAATTTTGAGTACTTGTAAAGATAGTGTCTATTCTTATACTCCATCATTGAAAAAGACGACCTTAGGTTCGGTTATGCATTCAATTGTAAATCCACCGTCAGGAGTTTCGTTCAATCAAATGAATGGAGCAATCAATTGGACGCCACAATCAAATGGAATCTATAATTTCCAAACAATTGTTACTTCTTCGTACAACACTGCAATTAGAGATACACAACAATACAGTGTTACAGTAACAACTTGTTTGCCACCACAATGGTACAACGTAAAATGTGTTAGTGTAACAGGTGGAATCATAACAGCAAATAACCACAATGTAACTAATGCAAAAATAACTGCTCATAGAATTGATCAACAAATCAATACTGATATGATTATGACCTATGAAGCTGCTATTGTAAATAATGCATACTCATTACATTTACCTGCTGGTAATTACAAATTGCAGTTTAGTGGGGTAAATTATCAATCAAAATGGTACTATAATGGAACTTCCATTCAAGATGCAGAAACTGTAACTACTGAATGTAATCAAAATCAAGTAATTGATTTCAATAATATTGCTAATCCATCAAGTACCACCACGATGAATTTTGGTGGAAGAGTGACAAATTCTGCTGGAGCAAATTTGGTTGCAAGTGTTCGATTTATCCCTGTAAATTCTGCTGGTCAAAAAATAGGAGATGTAACAGAAGTAGTATCTACTACTAATGGAACTTATAATTCAACAATTGATGCTACACAAAAATACTTAGTATTCTGTTCAGCAGTTGATTATAACTCTCAATATTTTGATAAAGCTTCATCAATTGTTCAAGCAACGACTGTTGATATAAATACTCAAAATAAATCTGCTATCAACTTTGTTTTGACTCCTGAAGTTCCTACACAATATGTTATGAATGGTATTGTGGAGAATAGTTCTGGACAAAGAGTGGAAGCCATAATAATTGCTCATAGAATTAAAAATGAATCTGGACAAATCATCCCAATTCCAGAAATTACTTCTACAGAGACAATTGTTAGCTCAATATTGGGTACTTGGACTTTAAAAAATGTTAAACAAGGTACTTATGTCATATTAGCAATTCCTAAAACTAAGGAATATATACCTGGCTATGCAAATTTCCAAGCTGTATCTGCGCCAAGAAGTTGGATAGATGCAACGGAAATTCCAATAACTACTCAATTAACAACACAAATTCCAACAATTCGATTGGAAGCAACTGATGGTACCAAAGGAATCCATAAGTGGACTGGAAATGTTTATTCAGAAGCTGCGGGTCTAAAATTTGGAAGAAAGCAACGTGAACAACCAAGTTCTACTATTACAGAACCTGGAGTAATCATTATGCTAAATGATAACAACGGCAAAGTTTCAGATTATGCTATAAGTTCTAATAATGGATTTGTAGAGTTAGATAATTTAGAATTAGGATTTTTTGAATATGAAGCATCTAAAGTTGGGTTTTTAGCCTCTAATGGACAAATTGAAGTTGTTGAAAACAGTGACACTACTGGTCAAATTATAATTCAACGACATCCTTTGTATTCAACAAATGCGAGTGTGATTGAAATGTCTTCCAATTCATTTGTATATCCAAATCCTGTAGCAACGAACTTCCAAATCCACCTGACTGGTGCCGAAGGAGATGCTGAAGTTACAATTATGGATTATTTAGGAAGAATCAGATTGGTTCAAAACTTTGTATTAACTGGTGATGTATTCGATGCAACACTTTCTGCAAAAGACCTTGAACAAGGTACGTATAAGATATTAGTACGTTCTGGAAGAAAAACAGCAGTATCTTCTTTAGTTATCAGAAGATAAGCATTTCAAAAACTCAAAAAAGCCCAACTATAGTTGGGCTTTTTTTTTAACCAATTTTACTTAGAATAATGAATCCATTTTCTCTAGAATCTGATCAATATGCTCTCTATAGACCTACATACCCAAATGAGTTGATAGAACTTATTGTGAGTCTTTCACCAAATCTATTTTCTGCTTGGGATGTCGCTTGTGGAAATGGACAATTAACATTTGAACTTTCTAACTACTTTGAACAAGTCATAGGGACAGATGTTTCCCAAGAACAGCTTGACAATGCACAAAAGAATGACAATATACACTACAAAGTAGAATCATCTTCTCTTTCTTCTCTTGGAAATAGTAGTATTGATTTGATAACAGTCGCACAGGCGATTCATTGGTTTGAATTTGATACTTTTTACTCTGAAGTTAAAAGGGTTGCTAAACCAAATGCAATCATAGCCATTATTGGATATGAATTATTATCTATTTCGAAAGAAATTGACGAATGTGTCTTTGACTTTTATACAAACAAGTTAAATGATTATTGGGATGAAAGAAGAAGGTATATTGATGAACAATATTCAACAATACCTTTCCCATTTGAAGAAGTAAAAATTCCTCAATACAATTGTAAGATGCGTTGGAATAGAGATGAACTTATAGTGTATCTTTCTACTTGGTCTGCTGTGAAAAAGTATAATCAAGAAACTGGCAACGATGCAATTGAAATTATCAAACCCCATATTTATTCAATGTGGGAAGAAAATCAAGAAAAGACCGTAACAATTCCTATTATAACAAAAATAGCACGTATCAAATGAAACGTGCCATTTTTTACAAATTGAGAAGATAATTAGAGTTTTGAAATATTCAAATCATATTCATATTCTGATATGACAATGATTCTATCACCCTTTTTGAATCGAATTTTTTGATTTTTCGTTGGATTGATGAACACACTTTTTGCCGAAGTTTCTTTCGTTGGAGTGTTTTTCCAATGAAGTTTATATCCTATTGCAATTTCATTATATCGTTTTGCAGATTCAATCACAGAATGAAAATCAACTTCTTCATTTTCTTTAATATACCTATCAAATGGTTTCAAATAAATTTCTGAACCAACAGGGTCTAAAAGATAATTAAAGATATCCATCAAAAAAGCATTTTCGCTAATTTGAGCCATCATTTGTGAATCTATTTTGTTTGAAACGATAAAATCGTTCGGATTTGTAACAGCAGCAATTTGTCTATTTCTATCATCTAACATTTCTGAAACTAAAGAAAATTCATGATCATTTTGTGTTATTGCTCGAATATGCAACAACGTGAACATTGTTTGAGAATCTGCCTCTTGTGCTGAAGTTGCGGATTCATTACTAAGAATAATGATATGGTCATAGTCGTTATTTATAACTTGTTCTATCATCAATCGTTCAGTTGTTAATCCCTGTCTGAATGTTGCAATAGAATTTTTCAAATCAGAACAACGTCTGCGAATAACCTCTTCTCCTTTATCAAAATCTGCTACAACGTCAATAACTGATTCTTTTGTCAGATATTTGTCTAAATGGTTAATAATCATTGTAACACGGTGATTCCAACCCATAATAAGTGTTCTTTCTGGTTTTTGTGTTCGTAAAACGACATCTGCAAACTTAGAAACATTAGATGAATAGGGAATAGCACGAGGTTTATCAATCATTGAGTCATCTTCAGCAATGACAATAACACTATCACCTTCTTTATATACAGTAGATGGGTTTGGATTAATTTCCATTGATTTGTCAAAATGACAAATTCCAATAACAGTAGCTTCGTTGAAGAAATGAAGTATGTCTTCAAACTTTTTACCAATCAAAAATGAATGGTGATAGAAGTATATCTCATTATCTGCGTATGACAGTAATTCGGAATAAACGTCAGAAAGTCCGGGTTGGCGGCATGTTTGGGTTATAATTCTTGATATAAGATCATCTGTGACAATAAATTGAATCTTATCTTCTTTATCTACAATTTTAGGAATATCACTTGCTATATCAAAATTCCCAATATCTGCAAGAGGTGCTACTATCGAATACGGCTCGTCGCTTCTTTGTGGGTGATTTATAACTGCTAAAATAATCTTGAATATATGAGAATCTGGTTGAACAAAATCACCTTCAACTCGCAATAAGATAATTGATTTTGCATTTTGTGGTGCAACTATTGCTAAATCAGCCAAATCAAAAGGATTTCCTGTACGACATAGTACTCGAGTTTTTCCTGTTTTTCCAACTTTAACCTTGATTTCTTGCTCCATAAGAGAATGAGGTTGATCGGCAAGTATAACAATCAGCGACTTTTTTTCAGATTGGTTTGCAATTGCAAGTTCACGAATTATAGTAAACACTTGCGAACTCCAACCTAAAATAATAGTATGTTCCTTGTACTCAATGAGTTTTTTTGCTTCACTTATTTTCATTTCTGCCATTTCTGAAGTGATGACTCCAATGAATAAGTTTAAAATAACCATCGCTCCGATAACGATGAAGCTGATAAAAAAGAGATTAATCACTGTCTCTGGTATAGTCGAATTAGCTAGAATGGTACTTGTAAGTATTTCAGACCAATCGTCAAAGGTAACAATTTTAAATAGTGTTAACATGGCTGTCGGAATAGTATCAAAATGTTTTTCATCTCCAACCGGAGGAGTTGGAGAACCAAAGAAAAATACACCCAAAACAGCATATACATAAAAATGTAATACCATAAATAGTATTACTGAAGAAAGTGCTGGAATACCACGTAACACTGTTCCAACGACTAATTCTAATCGGGGCAATTCGTGTGCTAATCGAATAATCCGTAATACTCTAATAATGCGTAAAACATTGATAAGTTCGTAATGTAATGAAAAGAAAAGTGGGATAATTGAGGCTAAAGTGATGACAAAGTCAAAGACATTCCAAGGGTCTAAAAAATATTTCCATGGTTTTGTTGCGTCAGCAAATATTTTTACTAAAACTTCTATTGCAAACACACTGACAATTAGCAAATCTAACAATCGAATTAATGTGCCATAAGAGCCCATCAAATCTTTATTTGTTTCAATTCCAACAAGGATTCCTGTAAAAATAATCATAACCAAAACGAAGTTTTGGAAATAGATTGAATCTCGTACTAAGGCAAATATATTTCTTTTTTTACTTTGTTGTAAATTTGTTACTGGTGTATGTGTTTGTGTATATCGAGCTAACTTTTCGTTTTGAATTGACATTGATAATTTGATTGGGTAAATAACTATATCTTCTAAATTACGAAAATTTTACAAGTAATACTAACTTTTTCTGAAGAGAATTTTACGAAAGTGGAGTTTAGTATAAAAATTGAAATTTACTTACACTTTTACTCTGGATGAATAACCTCTGACAATTTGAGAGGCAACACATAAATGAAGAACTCTTTCCTGCAAAAATGTAGGAAGTATAGACAGAATTGGAATAAAAAGCGAAGTAATTGGCAATTTTAATACATGAAAATATAAACGATTGTTCAAAAGTTTATCAATAGAAAATATCTGCTGTTCACTAGGGTGTTTTTGTAAAATGTACGGAAGATTTATTGCACCAAACTCAAAAAATTGCTGTAATGCAGAAGCAATGTCTTTATCCATTTCAGAAAAAACTATAGCCTTTGCATTATTAACATATTTGGGGTGAAAAGTATTATGAATACGTATTGAAAATTCTGTATCTCCACCACCATAGTGTTTCATTTGTTCATCTTGACCACCTAATTGAGTAAAATATGATGATGGAAAACACACATTTCCTGTTTTAAAATAATAATAAGGTATTTCATCTAAATGGTGTCGTTTAGAATTCCCTCGAGTAGAAAGATATTTTGCCCATAGATTATCGTTAGTATTAGTATAGCAAAACATCCCAACAGATATAACATTGTTGCTAACGACTTTCAAATGTTCTTCAATCAATGTTGGAGATGCAACTGCATCAGAATCAATTGTGATAATGTAATCGCTTTTAACATACGGTAATGCCAAATTTCTGGTAGCATTTCGACCTCTATGTTCATTGTTTGGGTGCGTCATTACTCGATACTGAAGAGTAAGTCTCTCATTCAGTAACTTCTGCTCAATTTCTTCAGAGGCTCCATCAATACATATATAGACAAAAAAGTTTGATACTGTTTGTCGTTCTAACGATCGCAGAGTTTTAATTAAGGAAGAATAATTGTTAAATGATGGTATTATTACATCAACAACTGTGGTAAAAGAATATGTTTCTTGTAATTCCATTATCGTTGGAAAGTGCCTTGTGAATTGACTGCACTAACACTGATGATTGCATCATAACCTCCGTATTGTAATTCACGATAATAAACGAAACTTATCATTGTTTGTCGTGAATGGATTGTATTTCCTTCAAATTCTTCAAAAGACAAGCCTTCAACGTTATTTTTTTCAAAATTTAACGAGCCAATTCCATAAAGGTAACTATGTCTTCCTCTTCTTATCCACTGTTTTAAAGAATAAACTTCCCTTTCATTGTCAAAAGACATCTCCCATTCACGAGTTGGCGTCCAATTGTTGAAAGAACCAACAACAAAGACTGATTTTTCAACGGGTAATTTTTCTGGGTCTAACACAAACTCAACCCTAATATATTCATCAGCAAACTGACTAACTCTTGAAGTTACGATAAAACCATCGTCTGCATATTCTAAAAACTGATTTCTTCTACGTAAATCGCGAAATGGTAGTTGTATTCCTTCTTCTACAAAAGGAAACAATCCAGGATTAGAGCAATCAAATATTCTATATTCATTAACTGAAGGAACATTATTTACTCGAAACATTTTTCTTACATTCGCAAAACCAGAAATATTCATTGGAAAAGGTCCTTGATCAGTTATACTTGAAGAAAGTTGTTGACGATGTGGGTTGTTTTTGGGAGAAGTATTATCAATACTTTCCCCATCTCCGTATAATTCTTCGTCGGTATATTCATCCTTCCCTTCATTATTGTTGAGCGAAATATATAATGGATTGTTCCACCAATTCATTTTATACATAGCAACTGTATTTAATTGAAAGTCGAGAAGTCTTGGAGTACCATCAACTACCACTTCATAATTGTAAGCTGAACTTGCAGCAAATCGGGATGTTGGTTTGTAAAAATCATTAATCATAACTGTTCGAGAGGGAATCAATGCTTCTACTACAAAGATTTTAACTGTAGAGAGAACTTCTTCTGTATTATCTAACGAATATATCTTTGCTAACCAATTTCCTGAAACTGGAAACTGCATTTGAGCAGAAGGAATTTGAACCTTTCCTCTCCACCGAAAGTATTTAGACTGACCAGGTGCTTGAGTCCAATCAACTGCAGAAGTTTGAAAAATACCGAGAGAATTTATAATAACATTATCTGTTTCAAGCCATCGTTCATTACAATGCACAAATTTAATAAACAATTGTGGAGGATTTTCAGTTAACACATCCATTTCAATAGTAACAGTCTCCTCTCCAATTGGCGAAACAGATTTTTGATTGTTTTTGAGTAACAATACGGGAGGTGTTAACTCATTAGAACCGCCATATGCTCTTACAGCAATAATAGGATTTTGTGAATGCAATGACGCAAATCCTACAACAAAAAAATAGAAAAATACTATAATTAATTTGAAACTTTTTCTCATATTTACCGTGAGATAACTATAGGTTTTGAAATCACAATAGTTGGTGAAGATAGCACAATATAATACACACCATTAGCAAAATTCTCAAAAGGAATTTGAACAAATGAATTTTTTATTTCAACTTCCTTTGAAAATACTTCTGTACCGAGTAACGTAATCAAAGAAATCATTGAACCATCTTCAATGGTTGAAAACAAAACATCAATGGTATTAGTGGCTTGATTGTAAGTTAATGAGACTATTGCCGATGCATTATTTGACTTGACTAATCTTGTACCACCTTCGTAGCACAAATCCGTTACCAAAACTGTACAATTGTCTAATTCCATTTCAGCTGTAGAATTTTCTATTGTCACATTTTCAAAGCTGATTGAAGTCATCGAATCATTTCCCAATCCAACTCTAAAGGTATATGACAATTCATTAGAAGCTGTTAAAGGAAATTCAAATGGAATTATTCTATCTCCATTTATAACAACACCTTTTGGGGTATTTTGAATAGGTGCTAATATCGTTTCATTAAACTTCATAAATCCTTTCACAATTTCATTGGAAAAGGTGTTTCCAGATTTAATGGTTGAAACTCGCAATGGTATTGATACAAGTGATCCAACAGTAGTTTCTATGGTCTGACAACCAAGAGAATATATACTTTGATTGTAATCAATTCCATTCCCAAAAAGAAATACTCGTTCTTTACCACCTACTCCATCGTAATTAAACTCGATAGTACTTTGTGTTCTTCCCAATACTTTGGGCGAAAATCGGAGTTCTGTAGAAATGACATCATTTGGTTGTAAGGTTATAGAAGAAGAAGGTAACAATTGCACAAAGTCAATAGTATTTGGTCCTATAATCGAAGAACCAACTATTGTTAAGGGTCCATTTCCTACATTACGTAAAACTATTGGAATAATAGTATCTTTATTTGTGCTTACTTCAACATCTCCAAAATCAATAATGGGAGTTTCCACCAAAAGTTGGGGCTGAACTCCAACTCCTTTGATTACTGTAGTGGCATTATTGAGTGTATCTGTGCTACGAACCCAATATCGCAACGAAGATTGACGTAAACCAAGTTGACTTGGAGCAAAGGAATATTCAATATCTTTTGCTTCATTTGCATTCAATTGGAAAGGAATGGAAGAAAAAAGACGAAAATCGGTAGGTGGTTCAAACGATACAGAGTCAATTACCATTGTAAATGGACTGCTATTTCGTAATGATTGTTGAAATACTGAATCTTTGGAAGTTTGTAATAATACTTCACCAAAATCTAAAGAGTCAGCAATTGGTTGAACACGAATCAGTGAAAAAGTTGTATCGGAAATATCAAAGGATTTTCGTCTTATTGTTGGGATTTTCCAATGAAAAATCTCATTAAATCCACTGGAAGTGTTCAAAGGGAAGATTCCAAATCTTGCATTGGAGTTGAAAAATCCTGTTGAAAAAACACTTCCATTGTTATCTACAAAAACATCATATCCTTCGTCAACTACATTCCCACCAGCAGTAATAGCCCACTCATTGACTCCAGTAGACGAATATTTGGCAATAAGTACATCTTTAGATCCATAATTAACAAGTTCGGAATTACCAATGGAAGAAAGCTTTTCCACAAACCCAGCCAAATAGACAGAAGCTGAATTGTCAGTATACACCGAACGAATTTTATCAAAACTTACTCCACCAAAACTTGTTCCCCAAAGTAAGGTTTTGTTTCTGTCAAATTTCAAGAGCAAAGCATCTTCAAGTCCATTTGATGTGAAGAAAGTATTTTGGAGGTTGAATGTTCCTATAAATGTACCTGAAAGCAGGATATCGTTGTTTGCATCTACTTCTAAAGCGTTTGCTGTTTCTTCAAAGATTCCTCCAATTTGTTCTACCCATTCAATAGATTTTGTGGAGTTGTATTTTACTAAAGCAATATTACCGTCAAATCCTGTACTAATTATGGGAAATGAACCAATTGGAAACGAACCTTTTACAGTAGCAGCAACATAAATACTCCCATCTGTACTAACTCCAATTCCAGTTCCTTCATCGTTATTGCTTCCTCCAAAGGATGTCGCCCATTGAATTAAACCTTGAGGAGTAATTGAAGCTACAAAAACATCACTCAAGCCAGATGAAGATACTTGAAAATTACCAAAATTGATACTTTGTGTAAATGTACCAGTAATAAGAATTTCGTCAAGTTGATTTCTCGTTGCATCATTAACAATATCGTTACCCACTCCACCTTCACTGAATGCAGAGACAAATGTACCATCAGCCAAATATCTGGCAATGAATATGTCTGAACCTCCATTGGAAGTAAGTGTTTTTTGATTCTGATTTCCTTGTTCAAATGTTATTAGATTATGAAAAGTACCAATAACGACAAAGCTATTATCTGATAAAGTAAGAATTTTTCTGCCAACATCTTTTCCAATTCCTCCTATTCCTTTTGCCCATTCAGGGGAACCATCCTGACGGATTTTGAGAACGAATATGTCCTCAGCACCTTGAGAAGTTAGTTGAATTGTTGTTGAACCAAAACTTGACAAACCTTGAAATGAACCGGTGGAAAGAATTGAACCATCTGAAGCAGTGCAAAGCGAATAACCGATTTCTTCAAAAAAACTTCCACTTCGTTTTGCCCATCCATCGGTTAGAATATCGTTTTTACCAGTCAAAGAAACCTTGACTAAAAAATTATTACCAATTTGATTAGGTAATTTCCATCGATAGGAACCTCCTGTAACTGCTGATTCAATCAAATTCCAGCTTTTTCCATTGTTATTACTATATTCCAACTGAACGGTATCAGAAGGAGCAATACCGTCCCAACGTATTAGCGTATCACTTCCACTTAAATACGTCTCTCCACCATTAGGAGCAAGTAGTTGAACAACTGGAAAAAACTGAGCATTGCTATATCGAGCACTCGAATAAAAGCTTGCTGTACAAAATGAATGTTCTATAGTAAATTCACTCCACTGATATGAACTATCCGTTGGTGTATAACGAATGACAACAGGAATAGAATCATTTTCTAAAATTACACCACTTGTTGGAGTTACCGAAAATCGAGGGTTTGAAGAAGTTATTGAACTAATGGTTGTATTTGCACCATTTGCACGTAAATAAATTGTTGTATCTTTTGGAACAAAGAGTGGCAAATCTGAAAATGCAACCGATGCAGGATAGGCTTGAATAGTTCCCTTTTTTCGTTGTGGAATAGTATAGGGTAATTGTGCGACGGTATTATTTTCTGTATTTTCTAACGATACTATGATAGTTTCTGCTTTACATTGATTAAGTGATTCCCATGTGATTTCACAAGGTGAAACTTGACTTTCTTTAGAAAAAATTTCAAAAAATATTTGTTCTGCACGTAAAGATGATTGTACATCTTCAAACCACAAACCACCTGTTGATAGAGAAATATCTTTCAAAGATTGTGGACAATCTCTACCTATACTAATAGCATATACTGTAATTGAATTATTCTGTGCTTCGTTAATAATTGTTTGAATATCAGTATCCGGTGCATCTCCATCTGTTACAAAGAGAATTATTCGCTTGTTTTTACCGTTTTTTGCAATGGATATTGCTCCCGTGGGTACGGTTAGAAACGCATTATTGAAATCAGTTTGCCCTTGAGGCACAAGCGAAACAAGTGCGTTTTTTAACTTCGTTTTGTCTTTGGTAAAGTCTTGAAGTAGATAAGAAAACTGATCAAACGAGGTAAGAGCCATCTCGCTATTTCCAACAAATAAAGTATTTATCCATGCATTCGCAGCTGCTTTTGCAAAAACCATATTTGTTGCGTTTAGAGGACCAAATCCCATCGATGCACTAACATCTACAGCCAAAACTGCTGAGAGAGTTTTTGGAGGATTTTGTATTGGACAATTAACGGAAAGTATAGTTCTTGGTGCTGAATTTTCTTTTAGTTGTAAGGATGTTTCAGGTATGTTTGACAAAAAACCTTCAGCTGTTACATTCAAAAATTTCGCACGTAGAACAGGATAATTGGTTGTATCAATACTAAAAAGTGAAAAAGATTGTGAAAAGCATTGTGTTGTAAAGACAACACAAAACAGTAAAGAAGATATAATAAAAAATTGGGATTTTGTAATCATACTTTCATAAACGGAATATGCAAATAGATATTTACACACGACGGTAAAAAGTTAACCGTCAAATTTGATGTACAACAAACAAACAATCTATGAAAAAAATACTTATTATTTTCGGTCATCCAAGATTTGAAAATTCAAAAGTTCACTCCTCACTTATCGAAGCAGCTTCAAGTCTAGAGAACATTACTATTCAGGATTTGTACGAACAATACCCTAATTTTAACATCAATGTTGCACATCAACAACAATTATTGCTTGAGCATGATGTGGTAATATTACAACATCCTGTTTATTGGTATTCATGTCCTCCAATAATTAAACAATGGATTGATTTGGTATTGTCGTATGGATGGGCATATGGAGTAGGTGGGAATAAATTGGAAGGCAAACTGATGTGTAATGTTGTTTCAACTGGTGGAAGTACAACTGCTTATACTAAGGAAGGATCACATCAACATACGTTATTAGAGTTTTTCTTGCCATTCAAACAAACAGCAAAACTTTGTAAACTTACCTATCTACCTCCATTTGCAATTCAAGGTTCTCATAGACTTATAGAGACTAAACTTCAAGATATAGGTCTTCAGTACCAACAAATTCTCAAAATGTTACAAAATGACGATATCAATACTTCATCAGATTTTACGAACGTTACATTGTTAAACGAATTACTCAAAAGCATTTAAGTCAGTACTATGGAACATTCTTTTCTATTTCAAGCATTAGTTTTTTTAATAGCAGCTGTACTTTGTGTTCCAATTGCAAAAAAATTAGGAATGGGTTCTGTATTAGGATACCTAATTGCAGGGATTATTTTAGGACCATTTGTCTTAGGGTTCATAGGTGCTGAGGGTGAAGATATTCTTCATGCTTCGGAATTTGGGGTAGTAATGTTACTATTCATTATTGGATTAGAATTAGATCCTAAAGAGTTTTGGGGATTACGGAAAGCGATATTAGGATTTGGTTCCTTACAAGTGTTTGGTACTTCACTTTTACTATTCTTGTGTTTTCTCTATTTTTTCAATTGGTCAGTAAATGTTTCTATTACGGTTTCATTATCTATGGCTTTATCTTCAACTGCGATTATCCTTCAAACCCTCAAAGAGAAAGGTATTTCAAATACTATTCCCGGTCAAGCTTCTTTTTCAATTCTCATTTTTCAAGATATTATGGTGATACCAATTTTGGCTGTTTTGCCATTATTGGCTATCCCAGGTGTTGCACCTCCCACTACTAATCACACCCTAATTAGTGGCTTACCAGGATATGCTCAAACATTTGTTGTGTTTGGTGTTATCGGATTGGTTTATGCTGTAACTCGTTTTGTAGTAACTCCAATGCTTAACTTAATTGTCAAAGTAAACTTAAAAGAAGTCTTTGTTGCAGCTGCACTAACAATTGTCATCGGTGTTTCGTATGCAATGACTTTAGTTGGACTTTCACCTGCACTGGGTGCCTTTTTAGCGGGAATTGTTCTTGCAACTACTGAATATCGTCACTCTTTAGAATCAACTATTGAACCATTCAAAGGATTATTATTAGGGTTGTTTTTTATTGCTGTTGGTTCTACTATCAATTTCGGAATTATTGGCTCAAAACCTGTAGAAGTTATATCAATTGTTTTAGGAGTAATGATAGTCAAAGGTATAGTCTTATTTGCTATTGGAAAGCTATTCAAAATGACATTTAAAAACAACATTTTGACTGCGTTATTACTTTCGCAAGTTGGTGAATTTGCCTTTGTTTTGCTAAATTTTTCCACAACGTTACACATTGTTGATAAAACTACATTTGACTTATTAATGGCAGTAACTGCAATTAGTATGGTTATAACTCCAATGCTATTGGTTGTATATGAAATTGTACAGAAGTTTACGTTAAAAAACGTCGAAATACCTAAACAAAAGCCAGATGAAATTCACTCAAAACATGATGTCATTTTAATTGGTTTTGGGCATTTCGGTAGTACCATCGGTCGGTTTTTACGTGCTAATGGAATTTCTGCAACAATTTTAGACAGTGACCCAGATAGGGTTACAATGCTAAGAAAAATGGGATTCAACGTCTATTTTGGTGATGGAACGGATGTAGATTTGCTGTTTGCAGCAGGTGCAGAAAAAGCAAAATACCTTATAGCAACAGTTGATCCGCCAAGTGTGAATCAACAGATTATTACCTTAGTAAAAAAACACTTCCCACATCTGGAAATTATCGCCAGAGCTAAAAACAGATATGATGCTTATGAACTTTTAGATATGGGTATAGAATCCATTTACAGAGAAACGTTGTATACTGCTGTCCATTTGGCAGTTGATGTACTCGCAAAACTGGGTATGAGAGCTTATACTGCAGAACGAAAAGGGCAAGACTTCATCACATTTGATGAAGCAGCAATGAAAAAATTAGCGAAAGACCGCCACGATACCAAACAATACATATTAAGTGTACGTGAACAAATTGAACTCCAAGAAAAACTACTTTCGGAAGACCTTCATTTCACTCTCACACAACACGATAATGCTTGGGACTCCGAACCCCTCATCAAAAACGCCCAACCAAAACAAAGATAACAACCCATAAAGAACAAATCTCCCTCTACCTCAAGGGGAGAGGGAGTTGATTTTTTGGGAATTTGTTCTATAAATATATGACCACTCTGTAGTCAGGAAGCCATACCACCCCGCCACTTTGTGGCACCCCTCCTAATTTAGGTGGGGAGTTTGATGTTGTTGGTAAATTTGCTGTATTTATTTTATTTTGCTAGTGAGGGGTCCTCGTAAACCAGAGTAGGAAGTTAGTTCAGCGTCAATTGCACCGATGGGAATTCTCGTACTTACTTTTACAGGGATTTTTCGGTCGTCGTCGGACATCCACATAAGTATTTTGCCATCGCTTTTAAAAAGACCACCTTCTTTTATCATTGGTTCGATTACAACGCAGTTGAATGATCCTGCTTCTGTTTCGATGGTTTGTTTTCCGAGTATTTTGACACCCAAATCGTGTGTTTTTTTATCAAAAAAGTTTTTGAGTTTAATGACATCACCGCGTTTTTTTGAAGATAAATCTTGTGTACGAATATAATAAAATGCAGAGACAATATCATGCACGTGCAATGGAATATCGAAATTTCCATCAGTAGTCAGTGCTTTAAGATTCGGTACATCAAATGTTGCCTTATAATCTTTTTTGTAATTACCTTCTCGAATACGTTGTTGGAAAAACCAAGGGTAAATACCGTCAATGTCCAAAAGTGTTTTATACATATCTTGAACTTTGTACAAAAATTCTAAACTTTTTAAGGAATTGACTTCAAATCGAATGTCATAACATTTGTTTTTTCCGTTATTCATTAAAACTGGTTTCGAACCAACAATAAATGACGCCTCACCAGCTTTGATGAATTTATATTTGATGTCATAATTCAATCGTTCACTGAAACCAAAAGCTTCGTTTTTAACGGAACGATCGTAATTATTTTGACTAAATACGTTTAAAGTCGTGAAAAGTACCACAATGCCGAGGGTTATACGTCGTAGCATACCATTAACAAAATTACTGTTAAAAACTTACATATATAAATACACAATCATAGATTGTGCCTATTTTTACAACCGAATACTTACTTAGACGAAACGATATGTCTTTACATCTTATTGCAATTGTCGGAAGACCGAACGTTGGTAAATCAACCTTGTTTAATCGAATCATAGAAAGACGAGAGGCAATCGTTGAATCGCAACCTGGTGTGACGCGAGATCGCCACTATGCGAAGGCAGAATGGGCAGGAAAACACTTTATGCTTATAGATACTGGAGGTATTGTTCCCAATTCAGAAGAAGTATTTGATGTTGTTATCAAAGAACAAGCTTTTTTGGCTGTTGAAGAAGCAGATGCAATTATTTTTGTTTGTGATGCTCGTGACGGTATTACAGAAACTGATAAAGAAATTGCACACATCCTTCGTAGAAGTACAAAACCCATTACAGTTGTGATAAACAAATGTGACAATTCAAAATTAGATGAGTTATCATATGAGTTTTATGAATTGGGGTTTGAAAATGTTTTTGCCATTTCTGCACTATCTGGCAGAAATACTGGTGATTTTTTAGATCATGCGACAGAAACATTCGATGGAACGGAAGAAGTTGAAGATGAGCGTTTGAAAATAGCACTTGTCGGAAGACCAAATGTTGGTAAATCAAGTCTTACAAATGTGCTTTTGGGTAAAAATCGTGCAATTGTAACAGACATTCCTGGTACGACACGTGATTCTACTGATTCTGTGGTAAAATACTATGGTGAAGAGATTATTCTTATAGATACGGCAGGATTACGAAGAAAATCGCATGTTGTTGAGACAGTAGAATATTATTCTACTATTCGTACGACAAGAGCAATTGAGCGAAGTGATGTTGTTATTGTCGTTTTAGATGCAGAGCGTGGTTTGGAACATCAAGATAAAAGAATAATCACGCAAGTTATCGATGCACGTAAAGGAATCATAATCGCTGTTAACAAATGGGATTTGATTGAAAAAGACGAAAAAACAGCTGAAAATTTCCGAGATAAAATTTACGAAGAGTTACGAACATACGATTATGCACCTGTCGTTTTCATTTCTGCAGTTACAAAACAGCGTACGACGAAGTTAATCGAAATGTCGAAAGAAATACAAGAAAAACGTGCTACGAGAATTCGAACTGCCACGTTAAACGAGAAACTATTGCAACATTTAGATAATACACCTCCACCAGCAGTTCGTGGTAGAGATTTGCGAATTAACTTTGTAACGCAAGTAAAATCAGAACCACCCGTTTTTGCGTTCTTCTGTAATTATCCGGAAGACATTCCTGACTCTTACAAACGATTTATAGAACGAAGTTTACGAAAAGAATTTGATTTAGTTGGTGTTCCAATCTCCTTCATTTTTAGAAAAAAGAATAAAGAAAGAGACTAATTTGTGAGCAATGTTTCGGAATCATTGTTTAAAAAAGTAGTTTATTCACTAAAATTGGGAAGTTGGCCAAAAGTACTTGTTCCCTATGTGTTTTCTGTTTCGTTACTATATCATACGACTGAGTTTCTACCTGTCTCAAGTATAATTTTAGGTCTGTTATATATTTTCTTCTTGGTAGTATATATAGTCCTTTTGAATGACTATGCTGATGTAGAAGTCGATAGAATCAAACGTGCAATGTTTCCTGAACATTGTTCTCCAAAAACAATTCCTGATGGTATTCTTACCGAAAATCAAGTCTTAGGTACAGGTATACTTTCGTTAGCACTCGTTTTGTTTGTTGGTATAATAGCATACTTGTATTTTTATGCTATTTCACTTTCTGGGATTTTACTATCAATTGCGACATTTTGGATGTATTCTTTACGTCCATTTCGATTGAATTATCGTGGTGGTGGAGAGCTGTTAGAAGCGATGGGTATATCAATAGTTATTCCGTTCACGATTTTTCAATTGTTCGGCACTACATTATCTAAACACGATTTTATTTGGTTGATACCAAGCTTTTTTTTGTCGTTATCATCTGCTATTGCAAGTGGACTTTCAGATGAATCAAGTGATAAAATAGGCGGAAAAAGAACATTAGTAGCTTTAATTGGTTCAAAAAAAGCAACATTGCTCCTTATTACTTCATTTTCACTTGGAATGGGAATGCTTACGGCTGTTTTACTAACTCAGGAAAATACTATTACAACAGTATCTGGTTCTTTTTTGGGTCTATTTGGAATTTTTCTCGTAACAAAAATGTTCGGAATTGCAGAGAATGTTCAAACAAATACATTTGCAGAAATTGCCATATTGAAAAACTTTCTCCACAAAGGTATTTGGTACACACTTCTTTTTGTTTCAATAGTGATTACAATCGTAAGTATATACAACTCATGAGTTTTGTACAAATTCACCCGAAGATTCGTGCTTTGGATACAATGATGCACTATCATTGTGGAGGAGATGTTCTTACTTTGAATCCCCTTAAGAATATTTGTACTTCCTTTGAAGAACAATTTGAATATTTTCAGAAAATTCAAACAGTGCAACTACATCTATTCATAGATTCGATAACAATACTTGTCAAAAAGGAATTATTACATTTTCCCAACAATATCTTTTGGGATAAGGATTATATTTTGATTTACTTATTGGAACAAATTTGTCAGTTTCCAAGCAATGAACAAGAAATGTTTCTTTCCGAATATGTTCATACCTATATTTCACTTTTGGAATTGTTTGGAAAATGTTCATCCATACGTTTTCAGTATTTGCATGATTTTTCATATGGATTTGACTGGGCTAAATGGGTTCGAAATGATAGTGAACATCGAAAAGAAATTTTACCATTTTCATTGCCATTTTTACAGAGAATGTTTCAAAGAGGTAAAGAATTAGAACTATTAATTCAGAAAAACGATTCGATGTATCCACAATTACATGATGAAAAGTTTAGAAATCCATTTCAATTTCACAGAAGTATAGAGTGTGAAAAAAGGTTATTACGTCAATTAGCGGAAAAAAATCATATTCCTATTGTTGCTTGGGAAACGCATGGTTCGATCGATTGGAAGAAAAATTATTCTGAACTTCGAGACATTGAAGCAAAAAATAGTGGGTTATCGACATAAAAAAATCCTTCCGAAGAAGGATTTTTTTGTTTTAGTTAAACTGTAAATACTTTTGCCATTTTAGGAACAATTCCCATGTAGCACGAATATCTTTTAGGCAGTAATCAGCAATTTCTTCAATTTTACCTTGAAAGAATAATTCAGTAACCATTGAACCATTCACTTCTTTAGTTTTTGGAGATTCAATTCCAAAAGCTTTTGTATAAAAATCTAAATTAAACTTTCTCGCAGCACCGATACGATCATTCATATAAAAACTTAGTTCATCAATCAAATCATAATGATGAGGGTAATTGAATTTAGTACCTTCCATAAGATTTCGAGTTGGTCGAACTCCCAAAATACCGGATCGAAGCATTAAAAATGGGGAATCAAAATTTCTACCATTAAAGGAAATTAGATGTGGGTTAGATTTTTTGAAAATTTCCCAAAAGTTTTCTAAAAGGGTTTTTTCATTGTAATACTTCACCTCAGCACCAGTTAAGGGTAAAATCCCAATTCTTTCTTCACCATCAGCCATTGACTCGTCTAAAGTATAGGAACCAATTTTGATTTCATTCCATTCTTCATTGAACATGGACATGTACAATAACCCAATTGATGCAATTTTTCCGGTAAATGGAGATAATGCAAATTGGGAGATTTTTTGTTGTATTTCTTCTTCAGTGGTAGCACCACGAAGCAAATACTCTTGTTGTGACGCATCAAATTCTTCAATCGGTCTTGCGACTGTTTCGATATCGAATACTAAATAATTGCCACTTGTCATTGTATAAACCTAATTTCTGACAGAAAACTACTGTCGTTGCGACACAAAAAATTCTACAGTTTGTTGGATTCCATCATTTAGTGTCGTAGATGGAGACCAAGAAAAAATTGTTTTAAGTTTCGAATTTGAACAAGAGCTTCTCATTACTTCACCAGGAATTGGAGTACCAAAATTTGGTTCAATGTTCGAAACTGTTGCTATTTGTATTTCTTTATATATATCATTGACGGATGTCTCGACTTCGCAAGATATATTAAGTGTTATATTCTCTTTATATGTCAAAAGTAATGTGTTTACAGAGGCAATATCAGCAACAAATACGTAATCTCTTGTTTGATTACCTAATCCGTTGATAGTTGGCTTTTTGTTATCCAAAATTGTATTGATGAAAATTGAAACAACTCCAGCTTCACCTTTGGCATTTTGACGAGGTCCATAAACATTTGTGTAACGAAGAATGGAATAAATAAAGCCATATTTTTTTGCAAAATACTTTACATAATATTCAGCAGAAAGTTTCGATATTCCATAGGGAGCTTGAGGCGAAACTTCATCCTCTTCAGTAAAATACTGTCCCGTAAATTCACCATACAATGCTCCACCAGTAGATGCAAAAATGAATTGAGAAACAGAACCAGATTTTCCAGCAGCTTCTAAAACATTTATGGTACCCAAGATATTGACAGTTGCATCAAACGTTGGTTTTTCCGTCGAAACACGTAAATTTAACTGAGCAGCATGATGATTGACAACATCGAATTGTTCTTTTTCAAAGATAGAAATGAGCTCTGGTGAAGTTATGTCAATTTCAATAACTGAAGCTTTTGGATGAATATTTGCCCTGCTTCCTGAAGAAAAATTATCCAATACGACAACAGTGTGCCCTTGTTGAATATACGAATCTACAATGTGAGAACCAATAAAACCTGCGCCACCTGTAATGGCAATCTTCATAATGTTATTTGCGTTGGTAATGAACAAACGCAATGACGATTGATTAGGAAATAAGTTTTAATTGATTCACTCCTTTCAATCCAATATCTTGTCTATAGACCTTATTTTCGTACTGAATTTGTTGAACACCTTGATATGCTTTTTCCAAGGATTCCTCTAACGTTGGAGCATACGATGTAACACTTACTACTCTACCACCATTTGTGACAACTGAGCCATCTTTCGTTGTAGTACCTGCATGAAAGATTTGTACATTTTCAGGTTTTATAGCGTCTAATCCAGAAATGACTTTACCCTTTTCAAATTCATCAGGGTATCCTTTTGAGGCTAACACAACAGTAGACGCATATCCAGAACTAATGGAAATGGTTTCTTTGTCAATTGAGCCTTTAGTTGCAGAGTATAACAAACGTGCAACATCACCTTGTAAAAGCGTTAAAACAGATTGCGTTTCTGGGTCGCCGAAACGTACATTGTATTCAATAACATACGGTTTGGAATCAACAATCATCAAACCTACAAATAGACACCCAATAAATGGAGTTCCAGCGTTTTTCATCCCTTGTAATGTTGGAGCAACAATGTTTTCAGAGATTTGTTGCATTATTTCTTTTGTAGCAAAAGGAGTTGGTGCATACGAACCCATTCCACCAGTATTTTTACCTTTATCATTTTCTAATATTCGTTTGTGATCTTGGGCAGCTGGAAGGAGTACAAAGTCATTACCATCACATATTGCAAAAACTGAAATTTCAACACCATTTAAAAATTCTTCTATCACAATTTTTGAACTTGCTTTTCCAAATTTTCCCGAAAACATCTGAGCGATAGTCTCTTGAGCTTCTTGTTTCGTTTGAGCAATGATAACTCCTTTTCCAGCGGCTAACCCATCAGCTTTAATAACTATTGGCGTCGATAACGAATGTAAAAAATCACTAGCATCCACTAACTGTGTACTGTCAAAATTCGCATATCGTGCAGTTGGTATTGAATGTTTTTTCATAAAATCTTTTGAGAAAGATTTAGATGTTTCTAACATTGCCGCTGCTTGAGAGGGACCAAAGACTGCTATTGAATTATCACGTAATACATCTGCAATTCCTTGCTCCAAATACTGTTCAGGTCCAACAACAACAAAAGCAATAGAATGTTCTAGACAAAAAGCCAAAATCGATTCATTGGTTACGTCGATTGAATGACATGTTGCAATTGAAGCAATGCCAGGATTACCTGGAATACAGTGTAACGTTGATGTTGATGTCGACCGAAGTATTGATACAGCAAGAGCATGTTCTCTTGCACCAGAACCAAGTAAAAGTATATTCATTTTATGCTAATAAATCTTTGATTTTTTGTTGTGCGTTCGTAAACAGTATTGGTAAGTTTGCCAAATCTTTTCCACCAGCAGTAGCCAAATGTGGTTTCCCTCCACCTTTGCCAGCAATAAATTCCGCCAATGCATTGACCACAGTTCCAGCTTTTATCGTAGGCAATAGATTGTCAGTAACAACTCCCACCATCATTGCTTTCGATTTTTCTTGGATTGTCAGCAAAACACCAATTCCATTGGAACCAAGGGCATTTCGAAGTTTATCACCTAATTGTTGTAATTGTTCCATTGAGATATCATCAGGAATTTGTTGCAACACAAATTTTGTCGAACCAATATGCGTTGCATTTTGAACTAATTCCCCAAAAGAATTTGCTATCATCTGCACATGAAATGAAGAAATCTCTTTTTCGTAAGTTTTGATGACGTCATGCAAACGTGAAATTTCAACGGCTTTTTCTGAAAGAGTAGAGGAAATTTGTTTGAATAGTTTTTGTGAACCAATGCCACTTACTGCTTCGATTCGACGAACTCCAGAGGCAATAGATGCTTCGGAAACTATCTTAAAAAGACCAATTTCTGAGGAGTTTTTCACATGAGTTCCTCCACAAAATTCTGCAGAAAAATTTTCATCAAAGATGACAACTCTGACAGTATCGGAATACTTATCACCAAAAAACATTTTGACTCCAGATACTTTAGAGGCTTCTTCAATTGGTAATTCCAATGTCACTTGTTGAATAGATTCCATTACTTTTGCGTTCACCATTTCCTCAATATCTTGCAATTCTTCCGGTGATACTTTTTGATAATGTGAAAAGTCAAATCGAAGGTAGTCAGGATGTACCAACGAACCAGATTGTTGAACATGGGTTCCCAAAATTCTTCGCAATGATTCATGAAGTAGATGTGTTGCAGAATGATTTCGTTGAATATGATTGCGACGTTGTTCATCTATGGACAAAAGCACTGTTTCACCTTGAACAATATCTAATTCTTGTGAAGCTATATGTATGATTGCATTTCCACTTTTTTGCGTCGAATCAATTTTAAACGAATTTCCATTCACGGAAACCAATCCACTATCACCTAACTGTCCTCCCATTTCTACATAAAACGGTGTATGATTGGTGATAAATGTATTGTCTTTAACATACAAAACAGTCGCTTCAATTTCAGTTTGGTTATAACCATCAAAAGTAGTTGTATACTCAGATTGTTCTTTAGTCGCTTCAATTGTAGTACTTACTCTTGCTGCACGTGATCGTTCTTTTTGCTCTTTCATCAAACTTTCAAAACCTATCTCATCGACAGTAAATCCTTTTTCTTTGGCTAATAACGTAGTCAAATCTAACGGAAAACCAAACGTGTCATACAGCAAAAATGCAGAAGCACCAGAAATAGTAGAATGTTGTGGAAGAGTGGAAATAACTTCAGAAAAACGCTCTAAACCACGTTCCAATGTTTGCAAAAAGCTTTCTTCTTCACGAAGGATGATTTTTTGGATTAAAGATTCTTGCTCACGAATTTCTGGGAAAATATCTCCCATTTGATTAGTAAGAATAGGAACTAACGAGAAAAGAATAGGTTTGGTGAATCCAAGATTCCGTGCATATTTTGAGGCTCTTCGAATGATACGACGTAACACATACCCTCTACCATCATTACCAGGAATAGCACCATCAGCTATTGAAAATGCTAATGTACGGATATGATCTGCGATTACTCGCATTGCAATGCTCGAAGGGTCTTCTAAAGTCGTTTGATACGTTTTACCAGATTGTTTTGACAAAAAAGATAACATTGGTTCAAAAATATCTGTATCATAATTCGAATCTTTTTGTTGTAAAACAGCAGTAATTCGTTCGAATCCCATACCCGTATCAACATGTTTAGCAGCTAATTCTTCTAAAGTACCGTCTGCAGTTCTATTAAATTCTATAAAGACATTGTTCCAGATTTCTATAACATCTGGTGACCCTGCATTGACCAATGAAGCACCACTTTTGTCGGGAGTTCTGTCGTAATGAATTTCTGAGCAAGGTCCACAAGGTCCAGTTTCGCCCATTTCCCAAAAATTGTCTTTTTCATCACAACGATGAATTTGTGTCTCGGGTAAATACTGTTTCCAAATTTCGTATGCTTCATCATCAGTTCTAAATACGGTCGCATGAAGTCGGTCTTTGGGTAATTTCCAAACAGTAGTTAATAATTCCCAAGACCATGCAATTGCTTCTTTTTTGTAGTAATCTCCAAAACTCCAATTCCCCAACATCTCAAAAAATGTATGGTGGTAGGTGTCATAACCAACTTCTTCCAAATCATTATGTTTGCCAGAAACTCGAATACATTTTTGAGTATCAGCACATCGAGTGTATGGACGCGAACCAGTTCCTAAAAACACATCTTTGAATTGATTCATACCAGCATTGGTGAACAGCAATGTTGGGTCACCATGAGGAATTACAGGTGCAGATGGCACAATTGTATGGTTTTTTTCTTTGAAAAAATCTAAAAAAGATTGTCGTATTTCTCGAGAATTCATAGTATAGTTTTTGTTATATGTCGTTGTTGGTATTATTTAAGAAAGCACATTTGTTGTCGATACCACTGTTGGAATGCATACACACCCGATTCGGTTTCAACGGAAAATCTGCCTTTGGAATATGCACTTGAAGATAGACCTTTGAAGACTGCTTTGCAAATTGTTGCATCTTCCTTTTGCACTTCATAAGCAAAACGTATATCTTCGAGAATATATTCTTGGTTTAGTTCAAACATCTCTTCATCGTAATAATAGTCAAAAATGACCTTACATTGATTTGTTTCGATAGGAATTATCACATTCGTTTGTAATCTACCGGGTAAAATATTCAACATCATCGAAGGATAGACGAAATAGTATAATGCTAAGTCATTTTCATCGGAATTGGTTATTGGTGAGTGTTGCAAAACATATTCCGAATTTGATTCAACCTTGTAGTTTCGGTATGAAAGCATCGTATTCAACGTGGGATGAACCAACGGTATATGGTATCCTTCCAAATAATTATCTGCATAAACTTTCCAATTACAATCCACAATATATTCAACTGATGAATGAAATCGTTTGGACGAAAAATACTGTTCAGGAAGTTTTTGGTCTAATGTAGAAATGATTGTTGGGATTTCGTCAATTGGTTCGCCAAAGCAAATAAAAACCATTGAATTAACAACAATTGAAGGAATTTCAATCAACCCAAAATCTTTTTTGTCAAACAAATCTACTTTATCAAATTGTGGTACACCACGCAGTGACCCATCAAGCATGTATGTCCAACCATGATATTGACACTGTAACACATTGGTAGTTGCTATTCCATCTTCATAAGCCAAAGGACCACCTCGATGTCGACAGACATTGTAGTAAACCTTTATCGAATTAGATCGATCACGTACAGCAATAACAGGATGATGAAGATATTGAAGAACTGTAAAAGAACCTTTGAGAGGTATTTTTTGCTCTAAACAAAGGAAATTCCATTGGTTAGAAAAAATGTGTTTGATTTCTTCATCAAACACATATTGTTCTGTATACCATTCCGAAAGAAGAGTAAAAGCTTGAGAAAGTGGAAGTTGTTGCGAATCAATTGAGCGTAAAGATTCAAATGAATTAATTGTTGCCATTCATTTTATCTTCAAAACTACGGAAGTATACTGATCGTAATTCGTCGACTGGGATAGTAAAGTTTCCAACAATAGAGAATTTTTCAGGAATAACTCTCCCTAAAATTGTCACTGGAATATTGAATTCGTTCGCAAGTAAGTTCAGTTTTTCCAATGAATCTTCAGTCAATGAAGCAATAACCCTGCTTTGAGATTCACCAAAAAACTGCCCAATTGTTAGCTCGGTGTTATTAGTAAGGAGCATCCCTAAATTACCATGAGAATTTATAGATTTTTCTGCTAATGCAACAGCTAAACCACCCTCAGAACAGTCATGAGTTGAATTTAATAATCCTTGTTGAATTGCTTGGTATACGACTTTCTGAAGATTGATTTCTTCTTGGAGGTCAATATGAGGACAGTTACCAGAAACAACACCATAGTGTAACTTCATAAACTCAGAACCCCCAATTTCACTTCGATTTGGTCCGATAAGAACTACCACATCGTGTTCATTCACAAATCCATTGCCAATTGTTTTTTCCAAATCGTGTACAATACCCAACATTCCAATTGTTGGTGTTGGATAGACTGCGAAATTACGAGATTCATTATGGAAACTAACATTTCCACCAGTCACCGGAGTATTCAATCCACGACAAGCATCACCAATACCACGAATAGCTTCCGAAAATTGGTAGTACACTTCAGGATTGTATGGATTACCGAAGTTCAAACAGTTCGTAATACCAACTGGTTCAGCTCCAACACATACGATGTTTCGAGCAGATTCGCATACAGCAATCATACCACCCTTGTATGGGTCTAAATAGGTAAATCGGCTATTGCAATCTGTAGAAACGGCTATACCTTTATTTGGTAATTCTTTTAAACGAAGTACAGCTGCATCGCCTTCTGTTCGGAACACAGTATTAGTACCAACTTGAGAGTCATATTGTTCATAGACCCATTTTTTTGAAGTAACAGTAGCTGTTTTCAGTAATGAAAGTAAGGTATCTTTAGTATCTGGAACTCCAGAATCGGATATTTTTTTGTTTTCAATTGAAGTATCAAAGTTTCTTGTTTGCTCAAAATATGTTGGAACTGCAGTTTCTCGTTTGTATACTGGTGCACCACCACCTAACACTAATGATTCAGCAGGAAGTTGAGCCACTAATTTTCCATGTCGACGGAAATTTAAGATTGGTTGATCTGTAACAACGCCAATTTTTGTACATTGAACATCCCATTTTTCGCAAATAGCTTCTACAATTGCTTCTTTACCATGATGTATCACTGCTAACATACGTTCTTGGGATTCAGATAGCATAATTTCATACGCACTCATATCAGCTTCACGCAATGGAACCAAGTCGAGATTGATTTCCATTCCTGATTCTCCCTTAGCACTCATCTCTGCAGTAGAGCAAGAAATTCCTGCAGCACCCATATCTTGTATACCAACGATTGAACCTGATTGAATAAGTTCTAAGGTTGCTTCTAAAAGTAGTTTTTCAGCGAATGGGTCGCCAACTTGAACAGTTGGTCGCATATCTTCGGTTTTTTCGTCAAATTCACGAGATGCAAGAAGAGAAGCTCCGTGAATACCATCACGACCTGTGCGACTTCCCAAAATATAGACGGAATTTCCGTTTCCTTTTGCAATTGCAGATGCTATTCCATCAGATTTGACGATACCAACTGCCATGGCATTTACCAATGGATTGTCGGAATAACAATCATCAAAATATATTTCTCCACCAACGGTAGGAACACCGAAACAATTTCCATAATGAGAGATACCTTTTACTACTCCTTTGACTAAAAAGCGAGTTCTATCAGTATTTAATTCACCAAATCGTAGGGAATTGAGTGCGGCAATTGGTCTTGCACCCATTGTGAAGATATCTCGTAGAATACCACCAACTCCAGTAGCAGCTCCTTGAAATGGCTCAACTGCAGATGGGTGATTGTGAGATTCAATTTTAAAGGCTATTCCATAACCATCACCAATATCAATAACACCTGCATTTTCTTCACCAGCAGAGACTAACAGCTTATCACCATCTCGAGGTAAGGTTTTCAATTGGAGAATAGAATTTTTATAAGAACAATGTTCTGACCACATAACGCTGTAGATTCCAAGCTCTGTATATGTGGGAACTCGTCCTAAAATTGAGACAATCATTTGATATTCTGAAGCCGTCAAACCAAGATCTTTTGCTACGGTTTCAGTTACTTCTACTTCAGAATACATCGATTCTACTTGTTCTAATTCCATGGAAAGAAAAAAAATGAAGGGATAAAATAGGTTATGTACAATTACAAACTTACGAAAATTTACGCGATTGTTTAGAAACCTGGGTCTGAATCTTGTGAAAAATTATCAAAATCAGGAATATCTTTATAATCAGTCGTCAAATTTTCAAAACGTGCGTAATCTTTCAAATAGGCTACTCGAACATCTCCTACAGGTCCATTACGCTGTTTTGCAACAATAAGTTGTGCAGTTCCCTCAGTAGGTGTACCGTCCTCATAAGTAGTAATTTTATAATACTCAGGTCTATGAACAAACATCACCACATCGGCATCTTGTTCGATAGAACCAGATTCACGTAAATCCGAAAGCATGGGAATTTTATCGCCTCGAGATTCGACATTACGATTCAACTGAGATAAAGCAATAACAGCTATATCCAATTCTTTTGCAATTTGTTTTAATGCTCGAGAAATAGTCGATACTTCACGCTCACGACTTTCAGCTCGAGGTTCATGAAGTAATTGTAAATAATCTATAAAAATTGCTTCTATTTGATGTTCAGCTTTCATTCGACGACATTTTGCACGCAATTCCATTATTGTCAAAGCTGGACTATCATCAATATACATTGGTGAGACAGACAAGGTCTGCATCTGTTTAATAATTTTTTGAACGTCACTATCAGAAATTTTACCAGTTCTAATAAAATGTGCATTAATTCTTGCCTCTGCACTCAGTAGACGTGTAACTAATTGCCGCGAATCCATCTCAACGGAGAAAAAACCGATTGGTTTTTTGAATACAACTGCCATATTTCTTGCAATCGATAAGGCTAAAGCAGTTTTACCCATTGATGGTCTTGCTGCCAAAATAATCAAATCTGAACGTTGAAATCCACCTAAGATATTATCTAATTTTGTAAAACCACTTGGAACCCCAGATAAACCTTCCGTACCCTTATTACGTATTTCAAGTATTTGGGTTATTGCAACTGTTGCCAAGCTTTTCATACTCAAAAAGCTACGTTTGATTCGTTGTTCGGCAATTTCAAAAATCATTGATTCTGCTTTATCGACTTCCAATAGTGCATCATTGCTGTCATCATAGGCACTTTTGATAATTGCTTGGGAAGTAGTGATGAGTTTTCTTCTAAGATAATATTCTTGAACAATTCGTGCATATTGCTCAACATTAGCGGCAGTTGGAACCGAAGATTGTAACTGAACGATATAATGGCTTCCGCCGACAAATTCTAAAAGCTTTCTGCGACGAAGTTCATCGATTAACGTGATAAAATCAACACTTAGCCCACGTTCAGACATACTTACGATGACTTCAAACAGTTTTTGATGTTGCTCTCTGTAAAAAGATTCTTTTTGAACTAACTCGGTCGTACGAGAAATTGCAGCTTGTTCCAACATCATTGAACCTAAAACAGCCATTTCCGCATCATTGGAAAATGGCATTTGAATTCGTTTATTCGGTTCAAAAAGAACTAATTCTTTTATTGATTTTTTTTGGTAGGCAAGCGATTCGTTCGTAAAATCGTTTGTATTGTCAGTCTCAAATCCCATAGGTTGTCGTCTTGAATATTTGTTGATTTGTTAGTGTTTATTTACAATTGGGACTACTAATTTACGGTAGATTTTTCAAAAAAATGAAATTTATTTTTACAATAAAATCAATGTATTGGAAAAATCGGTAGCTTTGTAGAAATAAAATTTTTGACAGCTAAGAATTAGCAAAAATTTCATACTGAAGGAAGACAATGTTGAGTGATATTAATTAGAACTGGATTTCTTTTTGAAAGGTCGTGAGTAATGAATTGGTAAATACTTTGATCGAAAATAGTATTTCTTCGGTTTATCATTTCGAATTTGAAATCTTGGGAGGTTGAAAGAATTGATCTTCCCTTCAACAAATTTTTCTGGGTAATATTCCCCACGTATTCCACCCTTCCAATTAATTAGATCTGGTTTATTTTCGATAAATTGTATTTCTATCTTATCTGCAAAGTTTTTCGCATTACCATCTGCTATATCATCTTCATAAGAATAATATAAACTCTGTGCATTACCTTCAGAATAAATAGTTTGCAATTGCTGATTCGAAAAATTGATAGTTATAGTATCACCTTCTACTTGGTCAACCCTGTCTAGATATTTTGTATTACTTTTCGAAAGTAAAAAAGAATTTCTAAACGATTTGATATTTCGAAGCTCATTTTCTTTTGTAATAGAAACTATAGAATCTCCTGTAAGTTGAGTAGAATCGTACCAAATTATTGGTCTTCCTATGAATTTAGAAATCATAGTATCATTACGTAGAAAAGTGAAAATATGTAATGAATCGGAGATTGAATTGAATGTAGCACGAATAGCACTTGCATTTCCGTGTACCTTTACTTCATCGTAATCTTGAAACCGAGATGCATACAATGTATCACCAGTTACAAACAGAGTATCTTGGACATTTGAAGAATCAACATACATTGCATTTGGATACCCCATAACAATTGAAGATTGATTAGACAGATTATAAAAAATACTGTCACCTTCTAGTAAAGATGATGAAAATTTTGAGGCTAAAAGGATTTGTCCAAATGCAGATGAGATTTTTTGAGAGGGCGAGTAAAACAATGAGTCTGAATACAACACAGCAGAATCTGTTTCAAACACAACAAAACCAGTGGCAATAGAATTTTTGGTTTTCCGGTTGTACTCAGCAAATTTTGATTCAATAACGGATTTAGGGTCAACAATGAGAACCGAATCTTTAAAAAACGCGATATAACTTTGTGTAGAATATTCCCCATATTTGGAAGTTAAAACACTTTTTTCGTCTTGCAATCTGATTCCATTGGGTGAAATAGCAATTCCGGAATTACCATAATACTCTACATACTGAGAATAAATTCGTCCATTCCCTTGTGTAATAACGACATTCCCTTTTAAAATGACAGTATTAAGACTGTTATTTTGAATAGCTTCATTGCAGGTAACTTGCACATTTCCTTGTGTGAGTGACACATTACCCAGTAAATACGTCAATGCACCATTGGGTGAATCTTTCCCAACCAATGAGTCAGCATGATTGAGGATTATAGGCAATGAAGGTCCAGCCTGTTTGGTAGGATTTTTAAGAAAAAGTTGAGAAAATAACGAGTGTTGAACTAAAAGAAACAACACAAAAACAAAATACTTACCCAAGGAATTTATTCCGTTCTTTTTTAATTTCCGAAACTAAATAATCCAATTTCTTATTCTTTCTTTGTTCTGCTAAAGGAACAAATTGTTCGGTGGTTTTTTGAATATACACCAATGGATTTCTTTTGAGATTGAATTCTAAACAACGGAAATTATCCAATCTGGCTGCTAACTTTATAATTAAAACATCATCAGGTGCTTGTTCTAAAATAAACAAATGCTCTAAATCTACAATATCAGGATTTTGTTTGTACGAATTCAAATCTTTTGTTAAAATTTCCACATATTCTGCCACAGTTTTCCCAAAATTATACTCAATGACAGAAACAGTTAAAACATCAGAATCTTCTAAAACATCATGTAATAACGCTGCACATAACACCGTTGGATCTGTGATATACAATTCCTCAATAAGTATTTTACAAACTCTTGAACAATGATTAAAGTACTTAGTACCATCATTTCTCACTTGAAATTGGTGCACATTTGACGATAACTCATATGCGTCAACTATTTTCAGCATGGAGATAGGGTCTATGCTGGGAAGGAGTTTTTCCCGAATTTCATCTAAACTGTAAAAGGATTTATGGTATTGCATTGATTAAAAATCTAATGGAATCGTAGCTAACTCTTTTGCTATTTGAAGTGACGAAGCAGTTATATTCTCACCACTCAAAAGCCGAGCAACTTCATTGTACATTTCACTTTTTGGTAAGGTTTGTATTGATATAGACGTTTTATTTGCCGAAGTATCTTTTTGTACCAAAAAATGTGTATCAGCTAATGCTGCAATTTGCGGTAAATGGGTTATAGCTAAAATCTGTTTTTTTACTGACAATTGTTTCATAACAATCCCAACTTTTTGTGCTATACTTCCGGAAATTCCTGTATCAATTTCATCAAAAATAAGCAATTGTAATGAATCTTTATCAGCAACTATTGATTTTAATGCTAACATTACACGAGAAATTTCTCCTCCAGAGGCAATGGAAGAAAGACTTTTGGGCTCAACACCGGGATTGGAACTAAAGAGAAAATCTATTGAACCAATTCCATTTTTATGTAAAGGACAAAATCCATCTGAAGATTGATCTGGGATATACATTTCATTCTGAGGTTGTGCAATAGTGGTGTAATTATACACACATTGGAAGGTAGAATGAACCATACCTAATTTTTTCAAAATGGCATTAATCGATTTTTCAACAGCAAGTACTGTTTGTTTTCGTGCAGTAAAAAGTAAGAATGTACTTTTGGAAAGTTGTTGACGAATTGAAGTAATTTGCTGTTCGATTTGATATTGAATTTCCTGAGAATTGTTGGAAAGTTCTAATTGAGAAAGGAAAAAATTTTGTTTTTCTAACGCATGTTCAATTGAGCCATACTTTTTACGAATTTTATGAAGTTCTTGTAAACGTAGTCTTATTTGTAGAACTTGTTCTTCAGAAAAATCGACATCTCGGTTGTAATGTTGAACAAAATTATGAACTTCTGATAAAATGATGAAGGCTTGTTGTAATTCTTTGGAATACAATTCAAAAGCTGGGTCAAAACGTTGCAATTTGTCAAATTCTTTCTCAATGGAACGGATTGAAGGTAAGACCGCATTTGCATCATCTTGTAATAACGAGGCAATAGTATTGGTGCGAAAGAAAATGTCTTCTGCATTTTCTAATTTTTTTAACAATTGTTCTTTTTCTTCAATCTCACCTAAACTTGGATTGATAGTTTCTAATTCTTCCAATTGCAATTGATAATAATCTTTTACTTCATTTGCTGAACGAATTTTTTCTTTTATTTCTGCAAGTTCGTGAATTTTTTCCGTTAATTGAGCATAGAACTTTTCATATTCTTCCAAAAATGTCGTAGTTGTTGACAGTGAATCTATTAAAGAAAAATAGTTTGTTTTTGCAAGAATGGTTTGTGTGTCAAATTGTCCGTGAAAGTCTACAATCTGTGTTCCAATTGTTTTTAAATTTGCAACAGTCGTTGGTGTATCGTTGACAAAACATCTTGTTACTCCTTTTGGTGATAATTCACGTCGCAAGACAATAGTATCAGGATAAGAATCAAAACCAAGTTGTTCTAGTAATACTTGTAAGGATGATGTAGAAGAAAATGTAATTTCAACAATGGTTTTTTTTGTAGAATCTTTTAATATATCTTGAGAAAACCGTTCACCTAGAACATACAAAATCGCATCGAAAAGAATAGATTTTCCTGCACCAGTTTCTCCTGTAATGATTGATAAACCTTCGGAAAACTGAAGAGAAACAGAATCAATAAGAGTAAAGTTTTCGATAGAAAGGGAATGTAACATCCTATAAATATCGTGGTAAATCGGAAATATCTTTTACTAAAACTGTTCGATTATTTTGATTGTATTGACTTAAAATTCCAGCTTTTTCCAATTGTGTAATATATGATACAGTGTCTTCGAATGATAAGTTGAATTTGTGTAAAATAGAACCAATCAACGCTTTTTGTTCTTTCACTACAAATTCTGCTATTTTGAGCAACATTGGGTCAATATTTTTAGAACCTACTTGTTCTTTTTGTTCAATTTTTGGCAAATGATAAGGATAAGAATCTTGACGCAAATTTTGCACAGATGATGAATATTTCAATTCACTACTCATAAAAAAGCGGAAATATGTTTTTTGAGAATATGTTGAGCTATTGAATATAAAATCATTTGACGATAATAAACCCTCTGCACTTGTTGATTGTTGGAGCAATAGTCGAGAAGATGTTTTTGAATTTGTAAACGACGCTATTGTGCAAGGGAATCTTTGTAATAATAATGTATCGATACTTGGTACATTTTTGAGTTGTGCCAATACATGGATACCAACAGCACTTCCGCACAACAAGATGACTGATAAATATTCTCGAGATTCTTTATGTGCTGAAATCATTTCAATTGGGTCAATGATTGTGACAATATACGGAAGTTGTTCTAACGGATTTTTTAGATAATTATATGCTGAAATAGTAGTTTTTCTTTCTGCATCAAAGAGCTCTAACCGTTTTTTTGTTTCAAAAAATAACGCTTTGATAGCTTGAAGTGCATGAATTTCTGTTGTATGAATGGTACGTTGTTCATCACTTTCAACAACAGCAAACGAATGTTTGAAAATTGGTTCGACAGATGAATACGGATGTGTATTCAAAATAATCGGAAGATACTTTAATGAAACTGCATCATTGTTTTTAGAAAGTGAATGTATCATGGAAACCAAGAGATTGGTTTTACCCGTACCATTGGCACCTCCAATAAGAATGTTGTAACACTCAGTTACATCCAATCGAATGACATCTCCATTGTTTTTGTAACCAAAATCTATGGGTAAAATACCTTTTGTATTTGGTTGAACAACCTTAATTGCAGAAATTATTTCTTGTAGATTCTTTTTTGGAATTTCAACAACAATACTTTTTTCCGTGTTAAGATACGATTCTATTACAACTCCCGGTGCCTTCAATGCCTCAATTACTTCGCTGTGCATTGCTTGTGCTTGAATGGAATCAAAAGATTTGATAAAATACAAAGTATATTTAGTTGTAAGCAAGGTATCTTGTTCTTCGATTGAACTAAATGGGATGTGAACACTTTCTAATTTAGCTCGTAATAATGCAGTATTAGATTGTTGTGATTCTTGGGTGAAATCTACTAAATATCTTGTCTTAGTCGATAGATCTTTCGAAGATGTAGGAGTTGGAGCAAATTCAAAAGGAAGAACACTTTGTGTAGGCTCGGTTGAAATTGGAGAAATATTTGGGGTTGAAACAACAATTGTTTCTTCAGGTGTATCATGTTGTTCAGGTAAAATTTCCTCAGTTTCTTCAATTACAACAGGAAATTCTTCCATCACACTATCAACCATATCCTCATCAAGTTCAATTTCCCCAATTTCCTCAAAATCAGGAAGAATAGTTTCACCCAATTGAGGCATAAAGATAGTTTGATTGCTCGGTTCTTCGGTTAAAAATTCAATACGTTCGAAGGAAATCGGAGTTTCAATGTCCTCTTCTTCAACCGATTCGTTCACAACTTCCTCGATATATTGTTCTTCAGGAACAGCTAAAACAATTGGAGAATCTACTATCTTATCAGAAATTTGGTTGATGGTTTCTTCTTCAACAACCTCTATCGACTCTGGGTCGTTAACAGAAATTGATTCAATCTCATTTGGCTGTTCAGTTTCAGAAACTATTTCACTTTCAATTTCTTCAAAAACAGATTCAGTAGGTTCATGCTCAACAATGTAATTGTTTGGAATTTCAGTACTTGAAAACCTTTGTTCAACAACTTCTTCCTCTGTTGTCACAACATCTTCGTATACCTCAACAGGAACTGACCCAATAATCGTAGGAGTTATAACATCAAAATCTTCATATGGAACGGCTTCAGTTTGTGATAGTTCGTCAGGTTGAAGAGAAAATTCCTCAATTGATTCTAAAACTTCTACTGGTTGTAAAATATCATTAGAATCAGAATAATCATCAAAATCTTCGACTTCCTCAATAGGTACTAATGCACTTGGTAATTCTTCAACAGTAAGAGAATTTTCAATTTCTTCTTCAATTTGGCTTTGGTTATCGATATCGTCGGCTACATCAACTGTAGAACGAAGAACTTCAATTGGCTCTTCATCATCAGAATAAATATCAACATAATATCTCGCTTGAGCACGAAGTATGTCATCAGGAATAGTAGGTTCTTGTTTTTTGCGAGTCGAAAGATACAGACCACTCAAACCATACGTAAAAATATTGGCAACAGAAGCAAGTATCGACAAACTAACGAATAGAAAAGCTCCTAATTTTCCAATTCCGATTAAAAGACTTTTTGCAATGAAATTTGATAATGCACCTGTGAATTCTGTAGGTAAGGTTGGAAGTATGGTTGCTTGGACTATTGAGGATAATACACTCATAGATACAGCTAAAAGAACAATCCAAAAACTTCTACGAAAGAAATTGAAACCCAAAAATCCATTAACAAAAACTTCCCAAGTACATGCTGCCAATAAAAAACTCAGCACTAAAGACCAATATCCAATGGACTTATGAACACAGTAGGTTGCTATGTAGGATCCTGGTAATCCTAATTTATTTTGAGATATTTCAACTTTAGCACGAAAATCATCAATGTCTTCAATGAATCCAAATAACGCTTTAAAAGGAACTGAACCATTTTGAATATCCGATTGTGTATACGACAAAATGGTAATTGTCATAAAAAGTGAAAGCACAAATGTCAAAACTCCCAAAACACGCAATTGTGTTTGCAAAGAAGTTTGTTCATTGGGTTGTAAAAGTAAGGAGTTTTTCATAACTGATTTTACAGTGATTTCACTAAGTTTTGTTCGTAAACCGCGATAATGTTTGAAGAATTTTTCGTAAAACAATAGTTTACATCTTGTTCAAATCCACTTTCAACTAACGAAGCACCGTGCGATGTTGTTTTAACAAAATCAACAATAGTACTTTTGGATTGACTGTAAAGCATTTTAGCAACTTTTGCAGTATCAGTCAGTTGTATATTTGCAGAAGATATTGATTGAAAAGCATCTACAAAAGCACCAGCACAAAGTACATCGTCAAAAGAAAATTTATCATTCGATCCTGCACATGCTACTAAAATATTGGTGTTATCATTGCTTTGAATACAAATATGCTGAACTAAACTCTCGACGTTTCTATAACAACCCAAATATATTTTTGGGAAATTTTGTAATCTATGTAAGAGTTTTGTTCCATTTGTAGTTGTAAATATAACCTTTTTATTCGAGACTTCCTTATTTTGATACTCAAAAGGGGAATTTCCAAAGTGAAATTTGATTGGTTTAATATTATTTCTTTCTCCACCCAAAAGTACTGAATTCGGTTGAGATTTTTCAAATATTTCTAAAGCTTCTTCTACAGTAGTAACAGGAAGAATGGAAGTTGCTCCAAATTCAAATGCAGTTAACATTGTCGTAGTTGCTCGAAGAACATCTATAGCAATTACAATGGTATTCTCTTTTGAGAAGTTGTTCTGTTCAAAGTTTTCAATTGGCAGAAATGAAACGTGTATTTGCATTATTTTTGGGGGTAAAAAAATTGCTTTATTACGTAATGTAATAAAAATATTCTAAATAAACAAATTGTTGAAGAAAGTCAATATTATCTAATTTTAACCGTTTCAACGGTACTTCGTTTTTCATGTTTCAAGTAGGAATTTTGTATGTTACAACGTATTATTGTCGTTTTAGTGGCTGTTGTTGTTGTAAGTTGTTCTTCAGTAGCACAACCACCACCGCCATCATTGAATGCTCCGACTTCAACTACTCCCAAAAGTACATTAAAACCAATTACAGATTTTATTACCGCTGAAGCAAAAATTGACAGCGGAATATTTAATGTAGTGAAAGTTGAGGATAAATTTTACTACGAAATTCCAAAAAGTGAATTTGGTAAAGAATTTTTGTTGGTATCTCGATTTTCTAAAACTCCACAAATTGGATATGGTGGTGAGGAAAGTAATACGGAAGTGATAACTTTTGAACGAAAATATAATCAAATATTCTTAAAAACTAAGTCATACAACAACATTGCAAATGACACTACTCCGCTGTATCAAGCTATTCGCCAATCAAATTTAGAAGAGATTGTTGTTGCATTACCGATATTAGCATTCAACAAAGATTCATCGTCGGTTTTAGTTGATGTAACAAGTATGTTTACTACTGATATTGGAATTTTTACACCTGGAAAAGAATTAAAATCTTCCTATAAAATTACGATGTTAGATCGTAATCGTTCTTATATTGAGTATATAAAATCGTTTCCTACAAATATAGAAGTAGAAAATGTGATTACTTTTGTTAGCGATGGAGCTCCACAAAATCCAGCAACAAAAACAGCAACGTTTACTATGCGTCAATCGATGGTGCGCTTGCCAGAAAAACCAATGCGTCCTCGTTATGTTGATCCGAGAGTAGGTTTTTTTGCTACTCTTAAAACAGAATATAGCGAAAATATCAATAAAACAAAAACACGTGCATTTATCCTCCGTTGGAGATTAGAGCCTAAGGATACAGCAGCGTTTTTACGTGGTGAATTAGTTGAACCCGTTAAACCAATTACATACTACATTGACCCAGCAACTCCTTATAAATGGCGTCCATATTTGAAAAAAGGGGTTGAATCTTGGAATAAAGCCTTTGAACAAGCAGGTTTTAAAAATGCAATTCGTGCTTTAGACCCTCCAACACCTGAAGAAGACCCCGACTGGAGTCCAGAAGATGCTCGATATTCTGTTATCAGATATTTTGCATCACCTATAGAAAATGCATATGGTCCAAATATTCATGACCCGAGAAGTGGTGAGATAATAGAATCAGATATTGGATGGTTTCATAATGTTATGAATATTATGACAAACTTGTATTTTGTTCAAGTAATGTCTGATCCTCGTACCAATACATATCCTTTGCCAGATGATTTGACTGGTGAATTGATTGCGTACGTTTGTGCCCATGAAGTAGGTCATACACTTGGTTTTCCCCATAATATGCGTGCGTCGAATTCCTATCCTGTTGATTCATTGCGATCAACGTCATTTACACAAAAATATGGAATTACTGCATCAATTATGGATTATTCACGATTCAATTATGTAGCTCAACCTGGTGATAATGTTGCTACTATGTCTTCAATTGGTCCGTATGATTTGTTTGTAACTAAATGGGGATACCGACCAATTATCAATGCGAATACTCCAGAAGAAGAGTTGCCAACATTACGTGAATGGGCAAAAGAAACACTCAAAGACCCAATGTTACGATTTGGAGCACAACAATGGTTTGTTGTAGATCCAAGTGCTCAAATTGAAGATATTGGCGATGACGCAATCAAAGCATCAACATATGGGTTGCAAAATATCGAACGAAGATTGAAATCCTTGTATAATGCTTTCAATAAATCTGGTAATTCGTATGAAGAACTTTATGAGTTATACAATGTTACGTTATCTCAATACAGAAATGAAGTAAATCACGTAATAAATATCATTGGTGGTGTAGAAATCAATCGTAAAGTCTATGGTGATGAAGGAAGCATTTATGCTCCAGTTTCAAAAGAACGTCAGGAACAAGCATTACAATTTGTACTTGACAAAGCGTTGAAAACTCCAATAATGTTTTTGGATACTACCATAACTAATAAACTTTCACCGAATAACAATTACTCTACAATTGTCAATACAATGTCAAGCTTTTTACGAAACACTATTTCCAACGAAAAATTAGTTCGTTTGATGGAACAAGAAGCAATAAACAAAAATTCGTTTAAAGTCATTGATTTGTTTAATAAAATAGTTACTTCTGTTTTCGGAAGTCCAAATCCAGATTATTTTCAACGGATTTTACAACGTACGTTGGTAGAAGAATTACAGAAAAAGGCTGCATTTGCTTCAGCAAGTGGTGGTTTTACTATTATAATCAATGGAGTGAATATGAGTCCTGGTGTATCCAATACTGATATTCGTGGATTAGCAAGGATTCAATTGGAAAATATTAAATCATATTGTGCAAAGTCAAAATCTACAGATCCAACGATTTCTGCACATTACAAAGATTTGACTAAATATATCGACAAAATGCTCGACCCGAAAAACTAAACAAAAAAAGTGCTTGAGATACCTCAAGCACTTTTTTTTTGACCGCAAAGATGAGAATTAAAATTCTTTTAACATTTTTTCTAATTCTTCAACGTGATGAATCTCATCAGCAATGATTGTTTTCAAAAACATTTCTAAAGCAATGTCTTTATTAAGAACTTCGTGAAGTAAAGAGGTGTATTCTCCAATACCTTCTTTTTCAAATTTCAAACATGCTGCAAGCATTTGTTTGGCATTATCAAAGGATGTTGGAAATTCCTCGTCCAATGCTTTTGTAACAGGTGTACCACCCAAAGAAGCAATCTTATCGCCAATCAATGTTGCATGTCGTAAGCCATCAGCAGCTTGAGCAGTGAGATATTGTTTCAATGGAATCATATTTGGACCGGAAACAATGAAAGAATAATGCAAATACATATGCATTCCAACAATTTCGTCTTGAAGAAGATGGTTAAGTTTATCGATAATAGTAACTGCCATTTTGAACCTTTTGAATAAAGAATTTTTTTAAATTATACTACAAATATACAAAGGAATAGATTATGCCTCAAACTATAACGGATTTATTACATAAAGGTTACCAATCCTGGAATCAAGCAGAAACATTAGTCGAAGTGGGTATCGAACTTGAATCAAGGTCTCGACTTTCTGAAGCACGATTGTTTTTGAATCGTGCGATAGATTTGGATAGCAAAAATTTTCCTCAAGCTTATGTTATTTTGGCATATTCACACATGAGAGATAATAAACCTGAAGATGGAGAAATTTCCTTTACCAATGGAATCGAAGAAACAGATTCTGGCTATGTAAAGGCTTCATATATCTGTATATTAGAAGATCAAACAATTGAAGACCAATTTGTCTATTGGTGTTCGCAACAAAATGATGCAACAGTACTTATGACCTTAGGCTCTTCATTAATTTGGAAGGGACGTAAAAAAGAAGCGTTGGATTATTGTCGTAGGGGAATTCGATTGGTACAACCAAATACTATTCCATTAGGTTTATCAGAATATTGTTTCACTATGCAATGGCTATATACAAATGGTGAACAAATTGATCTTGAAACAGAAGTTAATCCTTATATTCAATTACTATTAGAGCATAATCCATCTTGCTATAATTATCATAATTTTCAGTTACTTTCATATCAAAACAAACAAGAATGGGCAAAAGTAGTTGAATATGGTAAAAAAATGATAGAGATTTTCCCAGACGAAGAAACTACGATGGCAGCGATTGCAACTGCGTACATCAAATTAGGGGATGACCAACGAGCAATTTATTGGCTTTCACGTGCAATTGGTTCAAAACCATCCTTCATTCGTGCAAGACGTCAATTGGCAGCTGTCTATGAACGTTTGGGAAATATAGAATTCGCAATAGAGATAATGAGGCAAATCCCAACAGCTCATCCAACCATTGGAATGGGGTATTTGTTTACAGCTGCTTTTTTAGTGAAACATTTGCCAGATGCGAAAGAAGAAGCAGAACAGTTATTCAAAAAAGGATATTCCCTTCTCCATGAATATGAAAAAGGGAATATAACTTCTATGCAAGATTTTACGCCATTTCAACATTTAATGAAGAAATAACGATATTATCTATTTATGATGAAGGATGCTTGAGAAGTTCTTGCACCTTGTTTAACTACTATCAAATACAATCCAGAAGACAATGAACTTGTTTGAATTGGAATCCAGTTTAAGCCAATGGTAGGTTGTTGCAATTGCACAGTCGATACTTCATTACCTAAAATGTCAAATATGGAAATGGAAAGTGCTTCTTGGCTTGGTACCATCGTAATTACCTTCGTAGTGGCATAATTATCATAGCTAATAACAGACGGAACAACCATAGAAGTATATGCATCGTTTACCGAAACTGGTAAATCCTCCTGATTAACACCACAAGTTATAGATAATTCGTTAGGTTGAATTTCAAAATAAGTGGAATCTCCAAACGGATAACGTTTTTTAAAATTTGCATTTTCTGTTGTGATATATGCTTTTGCTATGGTTGATTTAAATAATTCTAAAGGAATATCTGCATAGACCATATATTCCTTGTTCCATTCAACCAAAGGATAGATAGTTTCCTCATTTTCGCCATCAAATAGAACATGCAGTCGTTTTAAGCTTACTGGGGCATCAGATACTATGTTCGTTACAACACGCTGATATTTATTATAAGCTGGATAATAAGATGGAGGTGCAATAGAAATTCCAGATTTTTTAAAAGCTTTCACCATATCCGGTACTCCAAAACCTAAAATAGAGTCAGGCATTGAATACTGAGATGAACTCTCTTTTAATATAGCTCTTATTTTGTATGGTGGTAATTCTGGAAATGCTGATGACAAAACTCCAACTGCTCCAGCAAAAAGTGGAGTTGCAAATGAAGTTCCATTCACTCGAGTATATCCTTCGGTAGATTGGGGACTAACCGTAAAAACTTGTACCCCTTGTGCAGCAAAATCTGGTTTGATTTTTCCATTTTCTAAAGGACCTCGAGATGTAAAACCAGCAGGGTTTCCTTCTGGATTAACTGCACCAACGGTAAATACTGAGTCGGCATCACCAGGAGAAATTATTGTTCGAAAATTACTACCTGAGTTACCAGCAGCAGTAATACAAATCATACCTTTTTTCGTTGCAGTATTTACTACCTTAGAAGCAATGGTGGTTTTCCCATCCAATTCGGAATAGGTTGGTAATTCTTCTGTTCCATCATAAGGAAAATACCCAAGTGATGATGTAGAAATATCAACTCCTTCTGCCTCCAACCATTCTATTGCTGCAGCGTAGTGATCTTCTTCAATTCTACGTTCATGTTTGTTATCCTCTGTTTTACAAAGATAATAATTTGCAAATGGTGCTGAACCAATCAAAGAATCATTCAAATATCCAGCAATAGAACCTAACACTACTGTTCCATGATCATCTTGTCCACCAACATCGTTGCTTTCATTTGAAGTTATAGTATCATTGTAAATAAAATCATATTCCTTAATACGTTTTAGATGTTTAAATGCAAGATGATTTCTCCAAATAAAGCCATTATCTAATACACCAATGGTAGAATGCGTTCCTGAAAAACCCATTGAGTGTAAAATGGGTAAATTCATCATTGAAATTTGATTGAATGATGAACCATATCGATAATTACCACAGTTAGAAATTTGTTCAAGAAGTGATAAGGTTGATTGACCTAAAGAAGTTAATGTTGCTTTTGAGGATGTTGGTTGAACACTTTTTACAAACGAGAATTTTGAAATAGTTGCCATTTGAGTAGAATCTGCTTCAACTACAATGTAGTTTTGCCACTTTAACGTGTGATGTAATCGAACTCCAGTGGTTAAAACCGAATCAACGTAAACCGAATATACTGGAGCATCTTCAATAGAGATTAAGCCTGCCAAACCATTAAATTTTTTACGACGGTCTAAGGACTTTTGAGAAAGGGATGCTAAAGTTTTGTTATAGAGGTCGGTTCCAGCAAAGAAACTTTCGGGTCCTTTTGTTTTAAAAAAAACTCTGTAGTATTGATTCTGTGAAAAAGAAAATTGGGTTGCAGAAATAAAACAACTTAAGAGTATGAGAATAGAAAATGCTTTCATTAAAATAGTATAGTTATCGTCAATATGTTAAAATCAGAATACAATTTACTGAAAAAGTGTCAAATAATCACTCTATGGAACAAAAAATCTCCTCTTCAATTGCTAATGCAAAAACAAATGTTGCATATTATATTCCATCTTCATTAGAACTTGCCACCATCAAAGGTTCAGATACTTTAGATTTTCTCAACAGAATATCAACCAATGAAGTATTGTCGTTAAAAAAGGGAGAATCTATTCAAACAGTTCTCACTTCAGACAAAGGCAGAATAATCGATGTATTGACTCTTGTATGTAAAGATAACAACGATTTGCTTGTACTTAGTTCAAATCCAACAATTCAACCAACGATACAATGGCTGAAAAAATATCTAATAATGGAAGATGTAAAAATCAAAACCATGCAAGAGTATGTTGGTATAGAATTACACGGTCCAAGAAGTATTGATGTAGTTAAAGAGCTCTTTTCATTTGAAAACTTCGAATGCACATTTCAAACGTATTCAGTTCATTCTGAAACTGGAACAGTCATACTTCGAATTCCTTCTTTAAGTGAAATATCAGTTTTGCTCATAATACCAAAAGAAAATTCTTCGGTAATCCAATCTATCGAATCATCATTAGAACAATTATCTGTATACGAAAAAGAATTCCTTCGTATTGAAGCTGGACTTGGAGCATCTCCTAATGAACTTAATGATCGTTACAATCCGTTAGAAGCAGGATTGTTGCATATTATTAACTTCAAAAAGGGTTGTTATATTGGTCAAGAAGTTATTGCACGTTTAGATTCTTATAATAAAGTCAAACAACGATTATTTGGTATAAAATCTAAATATCCAATTGAAACAACAGCATCTATTATCGTTGAAAATTCTGTGGTTGGAGCAGTTACTTCAGTTACAGAACTTCCAAATAAAACCTATATGGGTTTATGTTACATCCGTGGTGAATATGCTCAAGAAGGTTATTCAGTAGTCGTGAAAAATAGTACAGAGGAATTGATGACAGCTTCAGTCCATAAACTTCCTATGGAACATGAATAACATCCTTGTAACCGGTTCCGCAAAGCGAATAGGTGCCTCTATTGCTCGTCATTTTGCTTCAAAGGGTTGGAATGTAGCACTTCACTACTTTTCATCCAAAAATGATGCAGAAAGATTAGTGAAAGAATTACAACAATATGGCACAAAAGTAGAAGTATTTTTAGCAAATTTTTTACATCAGAGTGAAATTGAGAACTTAATTCATTCAGTCAAACAATCATTTGGTTCAATAGATGTGTTAGTTTCGACTGTTGGTGTATTTCCAGAAAGAAGTACTTTGCAAACAATAACGGATAAAAGATTTGAAGAAACGTTTAAGTTAAATGTCTTTTCTCAGTTTGATCTCATTTCTGCATATACTTCTATAGAACAATCGGGAAGAATCATCACATTTGGTTCAATTGGGGCAAAAAAAATACTGAAAAATCGATTGGATTATTCTGTGAGTAAAAACGCTGTCATTCGTTTAACTGAAGCTGCTGCGAAAGAAATTGCTCCAAATTTTCAATGCAATTGTCTTTGTCCCGGAGCAATAGTTTTAGAAGATGAAAATGAAGAATCTATTGCACAAATGGGAAGCTTAGATTCTATACCTATGAAACGATATGGAAATATAAACGATATTATAGAAGCAGTAGAATTTTTTGCCACATGTACACCATTTATAACGGGTCAAACGTTATGTATAGATGGCGGTCAAAGTTTATAAATAGTAAGAAGTAATCAATGGATTCATTAGAAAAAGAATTAAAAGCATATCATAATATTGAATTTTTGGATAGCCCTGAGGCAAGACCAATTAGAATTATTTCGGAATACTCATTCCCAGAAAAAGTTTTCAGTGAAGAAAAAGTTGATAAAGTAATCGTATTTTTTGGTTCAGCACGAATCAAACCATTGGATACTCCAAATTTGACACCCATTCAAAAAGAAATGGCTCTCTATTACGAGGATGCTCGTTTGTTAGCAAAAAAAATTACTGAATGGACAAAAACTATGAAAGAGTCTGAAGCATTTATGCTTTGTTCTGGTGGAGGTCCCGGAATTATGGAAGCAGCAAATAGAGGAGCTTATGAAGCTGGTGGACGTTCAATTGGTCTCAATATCGCATTACCATTTGAACAAAATCCTAATCCGTATATCACTCCAAAATTCAATTTTGAGTTTCATTATTTCTTTATGAGGAAATTTTGGTTCGCAAACCTTTTGGAAGCAATCGTTGTCTTTCCAGGTGGTTTTGGAACATTTGACGAACTATTTGAAGTACTTACCTTGATTCAAACAGAAAAAATGATAAAAAAACGTCCAATAGTTCTATACGGTGCAAATTTTTGGAATAAAGTTGTGAATTTGGAGTATTTGGCTGAAGTTGGAATGATTAGTCCTGAAGATTTAGATTTATTCAGAATTGTTTCAACTGTAGAAGAAGCTTTTTCCTACATTGTTACAGAATTAACGGAAACTCATAATTTATAAATGGCAGTACATTTTGATTCCCAGATAGTCGGTCAATTGGTTTCATTGTTAGAGGATTCTGATGAAACAGTAACAAATCAAGTAGAAAAACGCTTTTTGTCGTTTGGAATAGATGTCATTGGTCATTTGGAAGATCTGATGTTAAATGAAGCTTCCGATGTTATCCAAAGTAAGTGTTCAGCGATAATTCAATCGTTACGGTTACTTCCATTACAACGTCTTACTTCTCTTATTATGACGTCAATTACAGACGAAGAAGAATTTGATTTGGAAGAAGCGTTATATTTACTTTCTCAATTCAAATATCCGAGAATTTCTCAAGAAGAAATTTTCTCACATATTGGTGTTATCGCTAACGAAGTTCAAACATTGTTAGATGAATTACAAGTTCATAACAATCTGACCCAGTTGATGATGTTGAACCAGGTGTTCTTTGAACAACGACAATTTAGAGCTGCTTCAAACGATTTTTATTCTCCAGAAAATACCTATTTAGCGTCAATGTTGCAATCCAAACAGGGAATTCCTATTTCCTTAAGTGTATTGTATATGATTATTGCAAATAGAGTAGGAATAGATATTTATGGAATTGGAATGCCATTACATTTTGTGGTGTACAACCCAAATTTGAATATTTATATTGATGTTTTTAATACTGGTGTGTTCTTATCTGAAGCAGAATGTAAAAAGTTTATTGTCAATAGTGGGTTTCAATTTGAACCATATATGTTAGAACGAGCTACAAATGTTTCAATAATTGTCAGAACTGCTCGTAATTTGGTGCATGCTCACAAAAAACATAACCAAGAATGGGAAGCAAAAGTTTTAGAGGGATTTATAGAAGATTTACAAAGAATCGCATATGATTAATAATGGAAAATTTTTTGTTGTTACTACTGACTTAATGTCTTTATCTTTTTTTTCATCATTCAAAAAAGAAGGCATTTCCATCGATATTCTCCCTAACTTTGAAACTGCAAGGACATTATTACAATCAGTAAATGATTTGCATTCTGTTATACTTTTGGTGGATATTACTTCAAACGAAGATCAAGTTTTCGATGAATTACGATCTTTCGTATCAATTTTTCCCTCAAAACAAATTGTCTGTTTTTCTGATTCAATCGAATTGGAACAAATTCGCAAAACTAAAGAACTTTCCATTCCTTCAGTAGTTACTAAAAATGATTTTCAAAAACTTTTTTCATTACTTACAAACCAATAATATGAAAAAATCTCTTAAATTTAGCATTCTCTTGATTGTATTATTGTCAATTCACAGCTCTTTATTTTCAGGAACCGTTACGCTTTCTCCTGAATTTCCAACAAAAAATGAATCAATGTTAGTTAGTTATAGACCAACTGGCTCATTTTTACCTAAGGAACAATTGTATGCGCAAATTTATACAATGCCAGACATAGGTTCCTTATTACCAGTTTTAGAAATTCCATTAGAGTTTTCTGACAAAGGAAATGTATATACCGCTTCATTCCAAATTCCAACAAATGCAGTTTTTGGAATGGTGAAAATTTCTAATAGAACTAAAGATGATAATAACAATGGTGCTTATTGGGATTTTATGGTGTATTCGAATGACCAAAAACCGTTGCAATCAGCCTATATGAGAAAAGGAATGTCCTATTTAGGTAATTTGCCAGAAGAATGTCGACGAGCAACTGACTTTGTAAAAGTTCAAGAAATTCTTTCAAAAGAAGTAGAACTATATCCATCCAATTTCCAAGCACTCATTGCTTTTCACTCGATGAGACTTACGAACAAACAAATTACACAAGATCAATTTAAACAAATTCTTACGGATAATTTGGCAAAAGGATTTGACAAAGAAAATGAGAATAGTACAAGAGTTGCCATACGTGCCTTTAAAATGCTCAATCGAGTTCCTGAAGCTAATAGTTTAGAGGCAGAGTTTGTCAAAAAATATCCAAGTTCAGAATTAGCACAAGAAATTGCATTGTCGAATTTGTCGTCGATTCAAGACAAAGATCAGTTTGTCAAAGCGGCTCGTGCATTTGTTACTCAGTTTCCAAATGAATTCAATACTGAATCTGTCGTAGATGCTTTGGTTCAAACCTTACTGAATGCAGGACAATTCCAAGAGGCAAAGGAATTCGTTTTAAACTTGCAATCAATTCCACCTAAAGTCCAATCACAAATTGCAGAGTGGTTAGCAGCCCAAGATTCTACCTTAGAGATGGGAGTTGAGTGGTCGAATGTGGCAATAGCAAATGCAGAAAAGGGTTTGAATATGAAAAAACCAATTTATCTTACTGAGTATGAATGGTTAAATTCGCAAGATAAACTTTTAGGAGTTTTGTATGCAACAAATGGTTCAATCTATTTTAAAAATTCAAACTTTAAAGAATCAAAAAATTCACTAAACAAAGCATTTAGTTATTTGAAAGAAACATCAAATTCAGATTTGTTTGAAATGTTAATTTTAGTCAATATAGAATTGAAAGATTCTGCAGCCGCATATGAAGTATCCAAAGAAGCAATCAAAGCAGCAAAGGTAAATCCACGAATAACTGAACATCATAAAAAACTCTTTACAGCAGTTAATAAAAACGAAAAAGGTTATCAAGCTGAATTTGATAAATTAAAAGATGAGTCTTCTAAAGTTAGACGTTCTTTCATAGCTGAACAAAAATTGAATGCAACTGCACCGACTGGATCAGTGAAAACATTGGACGGTAAAACCATTACCTTAGAAAGTTTGAAAGGGAAGGTAGTACTTTTGGATTTTTGGGCAACTTGGTGTGGACCTTGTCGATCGTCATTTGGTACTTTCCAAAAACTCTACGAAAAGTACAAAAATAATCCGAATGTTGTGATAATGGCTGTGAATGTTTGGGAACGTTCACAAAACAGGAAAAAAACAGTCGTAGATTTTTTCAAGGAGAACAACCAATATTCTTTTCCAGTCTATATGGATGAACAAGACGAATTGGTGAAAAAATTTGGAGCAACAGGAATACCCGCAAAATATTACTTGGACAAAAAAGGGAATTTACAATTTACTGAATCCGGTTTTGAAGGACCAGAGCAGTTTTTCGAAGGTGCTTCTGATAAAATTGAAATATTATTAGCTAACTAATCGTAGCTAAAACATAGAAAACTATGAAAACTTTCTTTCGAGTCTTAAAATTCGTACGCCCTTTTATAGGGCTTTTTTTTATTGCAATTTCTTTCAATATACTGTTTGCTTTACTTTCTACTGTTTTTATCGCAGTTATTCACCCAGTTTTGCAAATATTATTTAATTCAACTTCAGATTTACAATTAACCAATGTATCTGCCTTAGGGAGTATAAAAGATTCATTTTACGCCTCTATTCGTTCAATTGTTTTGGTTGAAAATCAATATGAAAGCTTGTTACGATTATGTGTGTTCATTATCTCATTATCATTAATCAGAAATATAACAAAGTATATAAGTAGTATCACAAGTACGAGGTTGAACGAAAAAATTATTAAAAATATGAAAGATACGTTGTTTTCTAAAATATCCACTTTGTCAATGGATTTTTATACGAAACATCGTTCAGGGGAATTGATTTCTATATTGAATAATGATGTTGGATCAATGCATTCTTCCATTGATCCATTTATGTCTACTATTTTTAGAAATCCCGTAGAAATATTACTTTTACTTGCTTTATTACTTTCTTTATCACCTTGGTTGACATTCGTTGCTTTTAGCACCAGTTTTGTGGGTGTGATTGTGATTAGAATAGCGACAAAATATATTCGTAAGTATGCACAAAGAATACAGCAAGCCCATGCAAATTCCACAGCAGTTGCACAAGAAACTATCTATGGAATTAGAACTATTAAATCCTTCTCGGCAGAAAAACGCATGATTGATGTATTTAAAAAACATACAACTGACATGGTCAAAGATTTAGTAAAAGTTTCAAGAATTCAATCCTTAGCACCGAGTATAAATGATTTAGTGGCTATAATTTCGTTGGCTGTTGTATTATATATGGGTGGTAGTCAAGTTTTTGAAGGAACTATGAATGGTGCTGATGTCATGCAATTCCTTTTTGCCTTATTTGCTATTATGTCTCCTATTTCTGGATTGACAAATATACCAATTCAAATTCAGAGAGGTATTGTTTCTGCAGAACGTGTCTTTAAAGTATTGGATACTACAGAATCAGTGAAAAATGGTTCAAAGTCTATCATTGGCTTCAATGATTCTCTTGTTGTTTCGAATGTAAGTTTTGAGTACAGAGAACATAATCCAGTTTTAAAAAATATTAGTTTGGAATTGGGAAAATCTAAAAAAATTGCGTTGGTTGGTGCAAGTGGATCTGGAAAATCGACTATGTTAGATTTATTAATACGGTTTTATGATCCAAACGATGGAACAATTACTATCGATGGTGAAAATATAAAGAATGTAAAATTGGAGGAATATAGATCATTATTTGGAGTAGTTTCTCAAGAAGCACAATTATTTAATGATTCTATTCGAAACAACATTCTTTTTGGTTCACCCAAGGCAACAGACGAAGAGATCATTTCTGCTGCAAAGTTAGCAAACGCTCATTCATTTATTACTGAGCTACCTGATGGGTATGATTCTATTATCGGTGACCGTGGTATTATGCTTTCTGGAGGTCAAAAACAACGATTGTCTATTGCACGAGCATTAGTTGCTAATCCACAAATTTTGTTATTTGACGAGGCTACCTCTGCTCTAGATTCTGAATCTGAAAAATTAGTTCAAGATGCAATAAACACTTTACTTATTGATAGGTCTGCAATAGTTGTCGCTCATAGACTTTCTACTATTTTATCTTGTGATTGTATCTATGTTTTTGAGAATGGATCAATTGTCGAACATGGAACACATTCTGAGCTAATAGAAATTGAAAATGGAGTGTACAAAAATCTTTATTCTATTCAATTTGCAATGTAATAAACCATTAAATTTTCAAGTATTGGATTTATCCATCTTTACGACATAGTAATTGTTCAATATTACTAAAATTGTTTCGTTTTTGGAAACAAAAATTTATTCACAAAAACCAAAAACTATGAAAATTCTTTCAATTCTCTCTTTTTTTCTTTTACTATCATTCGAGGTTTTTGCAACTGAGGATAATCCTGATTTACAAACAGATTTTCAAAAAGATAGTGTCTACATTTCTGAAACTGAAGATGTAAAAGGAAAAGACAAAGTCTTACACGCAGAACCTTTGTTTATTGATTTAATCCGCGATTTGGGTGCAAGAAAAGGAGAAGCTGAATGGAATGTTGGATTTGGATTGACTGACAATAATAGTGTCGATAAGTATTCCGCATTGATAGAATATGAGTGGGCACAATTTGATAGATTAGGTTTTGAAATTGAATTACCTTTCACGTTCTATATACCAAATGGAGCTTCATCTCAAAATTTGGGTAGTAAATTGAATAGCTTGAAATTAGCGACACAATATACTTTCTATGTTTCCGAGGAAAATGCTACTTCTCTGGCATTAGGATACATTCATGAATTTGAACTTACTAATTTTAGTAATTATAGAAAAAGACAATTATTTACCGGGAATGTGTTCAATCCATTTTTCGTTGGGGCAAAACGTTTTGGTAACAATTATCATACATTACTCTATACTGGTCCTGCTATTGGTTCTCATTTGATTGATAACTCAATTCACTCTGTTTGGCAAATCAATTCAAGTTTCCATTACATGATTCCAGGAACTAGAAATTTCATTGGATTAGAAATGAATAAAGAGGTGTTTTCTAATAAATTTGATATGATAATCAGACCTCAAATGAGGGTTGGAATTTCTGAAAATGTTTTAATGGGGATTGTAACCGAAATTCCGATTAGCAAGGATAATCAACGATTTGGCTCATTTTTCAGATTAATTTACGAACCACATTAATTATTCGTAACGAAGTGCTTCAATCGGGTCTAATTTCGATGCTTTCCATGCAGGGTAAAGTCCAAAGCTACTACCAAGAACCGTGCAAATTAACAATGAAAGCAAAATTGAATTTATTGGGAACACTATTTCAATATTAGTGAAATGTCCTAAAAGAAGTAACCCAACATAACTAATACTTACACCTAAAATACCTCCAATTTGGCACATGGTGATTGCCTCAACAACAAATTGGAATAGAATAGTTGTTCTCGTAGCACCGACTGCCTTACGTATGCCAATTTCTTTTGTACGTTCTTTCACCGAAACTAACATAATATTCATTATGCCTACTCCAGCAACAATGAGAGCTATTACTCCGGAAGCAGCACCAAAAACAGAAATAAAGCTTGTGAATGTAGAAAATTGATTGGAAACATTTTCATTGGAAAGAAGCTCGAAATCATTTTCTTCACCTGGTTTTACATTCCGTAACGAACGTAAAATTCCCGTTGTTTCATCCATAATCTCTATTAACTCTGGTTTTGAAAAGGCTTTAATAGTTATATCGACAGATGAAAAGCGATTGTCGTTTACTTTTTCGTTATACGTTGTAATTGGAATAATAACAACATTGTCCTGACTTTGTCCCATGACAGCACCTTTCGATTTCAGAACTCCAATAATGGTATAGTTAGTACTTCCAATAGTAATAGTTTGATTTAATGGATTATTACCATTGAATACTTTAACAACAACATCATTTCCTACAACAGCCACAGATTGTTTGTTGAATACATCTTCCATAGATATAGCTCTTCCATCCTCAATAGGAGTATTATTGACGGTAAAATAGTATTCATTAACACCTGTTACTTCCACATCAGGATCAGAAGTTATTCCAGTATTTGCTTTAATCGAAGTAGTGGTAGAATTTTCGACTGAAACTAAGGATGTTGTTGTAAGTTCACTTTGGAGTTCTTTTGCTAATTTGTAGGTGATTGGCTTTCTACGAGCAAAGCGACGAAAGCCTATGGAAAAACTCACTTTTGGATTTCTTGTAATACTAAAAGAATATTCACCAATTTCCTGTAATTGTCGTGATACGGAAGAATTGAGAGAGTCTATAGCAGATGTCGAACCGCTGATAGCAAAAATACCAATTGCAATTGATAAAATGGTTAATGACGACCGTAATTTATTAGATCGAACAGAATCAAATGCAATAAGGATACCTTCAATTATTTGACGCATAGAGTATTATTCAAATCGAAGTGATTCAACGGGATCTAACTTTGCAGCACGCATTGCCGGTATCAACCCAGCTAATATTCCGACAAAAATAGAGACGATTGAGGCAATAATTAATAAATTAGGCGGTAAATACCCTGAAATAAAGGATAAATCAGGATAAAAACTAACAATGACCATTTTCCCAAAAAAAATGAGAATAGAACATCCTATGAACGCAACAATAGCACCGATGAAACATAATAACGATGCTTCTACTAAAAACTGGGTCAAAATTGAGGATTTTTTTGCTCCCAATGCTTTACGAATACCAATTTCTTTTGTTCTTTCTGCAACAGAAACAAACATGATATTCATAATACCGATAATACCTACAATAAAGGAAAGTAGGGTAAGCCCTATACCAATTGACCAAATATAAAGGCGAATGTCTTTGATATTGTCGTCAAAGGCTTTTGATTCATTTATAGAAAAGTCATCATCTTTATCGGCAGTAACTCCACGGATTGTTCTCATATAACCACGAGATTCCTCACGTAATCTGTCCATATCAGCAACGGATTCTGCTTTAACAGCAATTGAAAAACTTCTGCGGGAAGAACCGAAATTATTGATAAAAGTTTTTAATGGAACAAATGCCTGATTATCAATAAAATCCATAAAAAGGAAACCACGTTTTTCCAAAACGCCGATGACATAAAAGGAGTATTTACCTACTTTAACGGATTTTCCAAGTGCATTACCCGTTGGGAATAATGCTTTTGCAACACCATAACCTAAAACGATGACATTAGTCGTTCGTTCATCTTCAAATTCAGTGAAAAAACGTCCAGTTTCGATGGTACCTGCGGATGTACGTCCATAGGAACTTTCAGTTCCCATTATGGCAATACCACCAATAGAATTCGTTTTATATCCAATTCTTTTTCCCCAAGAACGAAGCATTGGAATGGTTAAATCAGCTCCATGGTTTGCTTCTGCAAATAATTTTACTTGATCAATTGTTATATCTTTTCGAGAGCGAATGGAATTCCATTTTCTACCACCAGTCCAATCCCATTTGTCTACATACATCATATCTGCACCGACTGTTGAAATAGTTTTATCCCAAGCTTGTTCTAATCCATTAAGTGACCAACCCATAAGAACTACAAAGCCTATACCAATAACTACTCCTAAACTTGTTAGTGATGACCTGGTTTTGTTTGATTTCAGTGATTCAAACGAAAATCGGATAGATTCAACAATTTCAGATAGTTTCATAGTATGTTGGTTGTGAATTTTTTTCGTCTGATTCAATTAATCCGTCTTTTAAACGCACAATTCGATGAGCATGACGAGCTATATCTTCTTCGTGAGTTACTAAAATTATGGTATTTCCTTTGGAATGTAAATCATGAAATAGTTTCATAATTTCAACACCAGTTTTTGAGTCTAAATTCCCCGTTGGTTCATCGGCAAGAATAATTGCTGGGTTTGTAATCAACGCTCGAGCAATCGCCACACGTTGTCGCTGACCACCAGAAAGTTCATTGGGTTTGTGTCCCATTCTATCCTGCAAACCTACACTTGCAAGTACTTCTTCTGCACGTTGTTTGCGTTTGGTAGTACTTTCACCAGCATAAATCAAAGGAAGTTCAACATTTCTCAATGAACTAGCTCTCGGAAGGAGATTAAAAGTTTGGAATACAAAACCAATTTCTTTATTTCGTATAGTTGCCAAATCATTATCGTCCATTTCGTTGACGTCTAATCCTTTGAAATTATAGACTCCCGAAGATGGTGTATCTAAACACCCAAGCATATTCATCAATGTTGATTTTCCTGAACCAGAAGGTCCCATTATAGCAACATATTCATTAGGATATATAGATAATGAAACATCACGTAAAGCGAAAATTTCTTCAGAACCCATTTCATAAACTTTTGAAATGTGTTCGATTTCAATAATTGGTTGATTCATAGAATTACTGTGGTTTTCCACCAGATCGTTTTTTACCAGCACCTTCTTTTTCAACTGTAACCTTCATTCCTTCTTGAAGGACTTTCGATACCATTTGGTAGCTTCCTGAGACAAATGTTTGACCCTCGTTCAGACCATCAGTAACTTCAATAAATCCTTTGTCGCTAATTCCAGTTTTGATTTTTTTCTGTTTTACGACCCCATTTTCATACAAAAAGATGATTGTTGGAGGTTTTTTGTTCGGTGATGACTTTGGAGCATCATCTGATTTGGTAGCATTACCTTGTTCACCTTGAGCTCTTTGTCCTCTACCTCCAAATTCATTACCCAATCGGACTGTAATGGCTCTTAACGGTACTGCAATAATATCTTTTTTGGTTTCAGTGATTATATCAACTGAACAACTCATACCAGGTTTTAATTTGAAATCAGTATCTACTAAACGAACTTTTACTTGAAAATTGGTTGTTTCATCTTGCGTTCCAGTTCCTGAAGTCAGAGCAGAATTACCAATCTCATAAACAACTCCTTTAAACACTTTATCTGGAAATGCGTCAATGGTAACTTCAGCAGTATCACCATAAGAAACTAAGGCAATGTCATTTTCAGAAATTTCTATCCAAGCATTCATTATGGATAAATCTGAAACAACCATCATTTCTGTTCCTTGCATTTGAGCAGTACCAACAACTTTTTCCCCTTGTTCAACTTTCAAAGAGGTAACTACACCTGACATTGGAGTAAAAATTGAGGTTCTTGAAGCTGATGCACGTATTTGTGACAACGAAGAGATAGATCGCTGCAAATCTGCCTCAGAGGCACGTTTACGATTAATTGAAGATTCGTAACTTGCGGTAGCAGCATCTAATTCTTGTTTTGAAGCATATTGTTTTTTGTATAATTCCGTAATACGTTTCAAATCAGCTTCATTGCGAGTAATTTCCGCTTGAATAGTCGCAATATTCATTTGAGAAGATTGAACAGTAGCTTGAGCCTGTAACACCTGTGAGTTGATAATGTCCGGTTGAATTTTTGCAACTAATTGATTTGCTTTAACAGTATCTCCTTCACGAACATTTAACTGAATTATCTCACCAGAAGATTCTGAGGAGATTTTCACTTGTTTTTCTGGTTGAATTTTTCCAACTCCACTGATTGTTTGAACAATTGTACGTTTGGAAACTTTTTCAATGGTTACTGCAGGAGTTTCATCATTCTTTTTCAAAAAAATTGCATAAACACCGTAAAGTACAAGTAGACCTACGATAGAGAGAATAATGATGAGTTTGATTGGACTCTTTTTCTTTGGCATATTTCTATTTTATTGTTGTAAAGGTAATATTCCCAGTGCATTCAATACTTGAAACTGAGCATCTATGTAATTGTACACTGCGTTCGTTTTGGTAATTTTAGATGTTACTAACTGATTGTTCGCAGTAAGAATATCGATAATGGTTGCTAAACCATTTCCAAATCGCTCAGTTATTATTTTGTTATTTACTTCAGAAGAAACAACTGTTTTGTCTGTAATCTCGAGTTGTTTTTCCGCTGCATCTAAGTTCAGTAAGGTAGTTTGAACTTCTGTTTTTACAGTTTGAACAGCTTGCTCTTTTTCAATATCACGTTGTTTTATCGTTAATTCAGCACTTTGTACGCGGGAATTGGTTTGAAATTGATCAAAAATAGGGATTGAAAGATTTACTCCCACAAAAGAACGACCAAGTAATCCAAAACTATTTAACTCAGAATTTGACCAAGACCAACCACCACTTGCAGAAATAGAAGGTAGATACCCACTTCTTGAAGCTGTCAAATTGGTTTTTGCTACTTCTTTGTTCAAATCTGCTACTTTCAAATTCAAACGTTGTTGTAGTGAAGTTTCTATCGCTTTGTCTTTTGAACCTATTTTTTGTTTAAAGGAAGAAATTTCAGATTTTTGAATTTCATTTTGAATTGAAGCATCGATAAATTCTGCAGGAGTATCTGGAGATAATCCCATAGTTGACAACAATTGAGCTTTTGATATGTTATAGTTGTTTTCTGCAGTAACAACTTCTAATTCTCTATTTCCAATTTCTGCTTCTTGTGTAAAAACAACACCAATTTGATTCGTTCCAATTTCTACAGCAGCTTTCAATTGATCCAATTGTGCTTTTCCTAAAGCAAGATTTTCTTTTCTGATTTCGACTACTTGTTTGTTTCGTAAAACAGTTAGATATTGTCGACGTATATCAATACTCGTTTGTAATTTCGTTTGTTCCAAAGTGTTTCTTGTTACATCTATAGAAATTTTTGAATTACTGTAGTTGGATTCACGAGAAAAACCATCAAAAATAGTATAGTTTGCAATTGCAGACATAGAATACGAATTTGCAGGAGGAGCAAATCCTCTAATAACCTGACCACCCACGTTAATTGCTTGACCACCATCAACATTCAAACGACGTGAATAGCCAGAATTAAAATTCACACCTGGTAAATATGCACCAAAAGAAGCTAACAAATTTGCATTTGCCACTTCAACTTGAGCTTCTTGTAGTTGATTAGTAAAGTTTTGTTTCTCAGCAATTTTTAAACATTGTTCTAAGGTAAATACCTTTACTTCCCCATCAATTTGAGAGAAAAGTGAAACATTTACAATGAAAAAACACAAAATGATGCAACTATATCTGTAGATATACATGAAGGTTATTTGAGGGTTAATTGTGGAAATTTACGGTTTGACAAAATTAACATTCATTTGGTTTAATCGTGTCAAGGTAGCATTACTCATTATATGATGTTTTCCTTGAAGTATCTTTTCAGGATTTGTATCATTCACAATTTGTAATTTTTGTTCTATTGTCGAAAAGAAATGCACCGGAACTTTATACTTGTTACTGATAGCAAGTTTTCCAAAAGAATTTGAAACGACAAATATAGACGTTTTAGTTCCAATTTGTAATAAATCTACACCGGATTTAGCAGTTTTTGCATATTGCAATCTATTACATTCAAAACCTAAAGTATCAAAACTTTTCGTAGTTTTGAATAAAGCTCCATAGTTGCAATACGAAACAGGAATCCCATTTTCTGGGTAATAATCCTCTTTTTCCACTAACCAACTGGAATTTTCTCGAACACAATGTTCTTTAATAGGAAAAAATAACACACTTTGAAATGCTCCACCAGGAGACAGAATTGCTTTAGTACTATCCCCAACTTTCCAAGAATATCTATTACCAACTGAGTCAATTTCAATTGTTGCTGTTTTATTTATCCAAGGGTGCGTCGAATGAGTAATTGTGCCTGTTCCTTGTGTTGTTTCCATAATAGTAACAGATTTTAGGGTATGTCGAAGAAAAAAATGACCTTTTTCATTTACAGAATCACAAATAATTTGCAATACTTCCTTACGTGCTTTCAAAACATCAGGTGTCGCTGGGAAAGTAATACTATCATAAGAGTGTATGAGATATTCTAATGTATCACCTTTTGAGAACTTATAGGAATAACAAATTAATTTATCTGTTACCGGTCCATTGTCATCGTCGGGAATATCCAATTTAATTTGTGAAAACAATGTTCCTGTGGAAATTAAAAGTAGAAAAAGAAAATTAACAATGAGTATATTCATAGTAAAAATGAAAAAAGGAGCTGTTCAAGGCTCCCTTTGTTGAAAAATTGTTTTACTTTTTATTGAGAGAGGTAACAATATTTAGAGTAATTGGAATTGTCATTTCCATTGGTGTAGTCATTGACATAGTAAAATCGGAATTGTTTTTCATATCCATAGTAATGACCATTCCAGATTTAATATCAACTGTTGCAACTGCATTGACATTCATGCCACCACGAACTTCCATTTCCATACCCATTTGATTGATAGTGCCGTTTATAGAAATGTTAGTACTTTTAGTAGTGATTTCCGCTACATCAACACCATTAAGTTTTTTTGTTGAAGTATAGGTGTGAATGAAATTTCGAACAGTTTTTAAACCATTTACGTCTACGGTATCGCTTGTATTCCAAGTATCACCAACTTTAACAGATTTTGTTGGGTATTTATATATTAAAAAGTCAGTACTTTGTTTCAATTGAGAAGTAAGTTGTTGTTTCATCATTTTTGCTTGTTGATCCAACTCTTCTTGTTTTTCTTCAATCAATTTATGAGAAACCATCGTGCCATTTTTAGTAAAAACATACTCTTGTTTGAAGTTCAACTGAGAATTAGCGTCGATAGTCGTATCAGCTACACCCATAGCTTCCATACCTTTCATTTCAATCTTTGGATTGATATATTGCATCTGAAGCGTGATATTTTTTGTTACATTTGTAATTTCCAAATTCAAATCAGTTGCTAAATTCATATTTATTTTCATCTCTTGGCCCATCTGAGTCATTTGTTGGTCAATTAATGAAGTCATTGAATACCCAAATTTTTGTTTTGGTTGAACATTGTATTGTAATGTTGTTTGTGCCAAACCTTGTGATAGTGATAAAAGGAAAATGACAACTACGAAATGTTTTGTGGCGATTGAGAACATGAGAAACCTTGTTTTTTTCATTAAATAATTTTTTTCAGTTGACGAAAAGTCAGCGTAATTAGTATGGATAGTCCAGTATGAAATTGAAAATGTGGTTAATTCACTTAACATATTTAATGATAGTTTTGTCATGTAATAAGAGTAATTCGAAACAAAAAATAGTAGAAAGTACTGACAAATTTAAGCAATATAGTACGTTGTTTTCAGTGAGTGAAGATCGTAAAACCATTACTATTTCTTATCCTGAACATCCATCACTTCATATAGTTTTTGATTCAATTGCACCAAAAAACTTCCAAAGAAATGATACGATATTTATAGTTTCTCAACCAAAAAAAATAGTTTGTTCATCAACAACATTTTTGGGATTTCTCAAGGTAATCAATGAAACAAATTCAATTGTAGGTTTTCAAAACAAAAACTTGGTCTATGATTCTGTTTTGTATTTAAAATTAGAGCATAATCTAATTCAAGATGTCTCAACTCCGGAAGGTGTAAACACTGAATTACTCTTAGCAATGCAACCGGATATTGTTTTTTTGAGCTATTCACCTGGTTTTGAAAAAACGAATACGATTGAACGAATGAAAAATAATGGAATTATTATCATACAAATTCCAGATTGGCTGGAGCAACACCCATTGGGACGAATGGAATGGGTTCGATTTTTCTCGATGTTTTTTAACAAATTTGAAGAAGCAACAAGGTATTCAGATTCTGTTATTTCAGTATATAACGATGTAAAGATGCATAATTTGACAAAAAGTTATGCACCCAAAGTTATGGTCGGTTTATCGTTTAATGATCAGTGGTATGTTCCGAGTGGAAATGGATATTTTGGTACGTTACTTAAAGACGCAGGATTTTCATATCCATTCCAGAATATTACAACGACCATGAGCAAACCATACTCCAAAGAAGAGGTATTAGAACAATGTCATGATGCAGAATTTTGGCTCAATGTAACAACTGCCAACACATTGAAAGCTGTTGAACAAATTGAACGCTTAGCACCACAATTTAAAGCTTTTCAACAAAAAAATGTGTTCAATTACACGCGAAAACTTCTTCCGAGAGGTGCAAATGATTTTTGGGAAATGGGAGTTGTCGAACCTCATATTGTTCTTCAAGATGTAGTTTGGATAATTTCGAAGAAAAAAAGCAATTACCAACCAAAATATTATCAACAATTACAATAATGAAGGTTTTACATACACCACTTTTATATCTTTTGGGACTGTTGTTTGTAATGATTGTATTAACAATCAGTATTACAACAGGAACTGTGTCTATTTCCTTGAGAGATTTGTTAGAGTATGTATTTACTAATCAAATTTTACCAGAACTTACCAAAACCATATTATTTGAAATTAGAATTCCAAAATCGATATCAGCCGTTTCAGCGGGGATTGCATTATCTGTTTCTGGTTATATACTTCAAACATTATTTCGAAATCCATTAGCATCTTCTTCTTCTTTGGGTATTTCCTCTGGAGCATCTTTAGGAGTTGCTTTTGTGATGATTGGTTCTTCTATTGGTATTTCAACTTTTTCAACATTGTCATTTTTGCATAGTACTTCTGTAATTGGGGCTGCGATTATTGGTGCATTTATAACAACAATGTTGATATTGCTACTTTCTTTAAAAATTCGATCTATGACTACGATGTTATTAGTAGGTTTTATGGTAGGAACAATTTGTACTGCTATTGTTGGGATATGGCAATATATTAGTTCTCCAGATCAATTACAGGCGTTTTTTTTATGGTCAATGGGATCGTTACATTTGGCAAATTTACATCAATCGATGATATTTCTGTTGATAACAATTTGTATTACCTTTGTGATATTTATATATTCCAAACAAATCACTATTCTCAGCTTAGGTGAAGAGTTTTCAAAAAGTTTTGGTATAAATGTACAACGATTACGGTTTCTGCTATTGTTATCATGTTCTATTTTAGCTGGTTGTGTTACGGCTTTTTGTGGTCCTATTGGATTTGTGGGAATAATCGTTCCACATATTGTTCGCTACTCAATTCATACGAGTGATTCCAAAAAAATCATTCCATGGGTTGCAATTTGTGGAGCAAGTTTTATGCTTATTTGTGATAGTATAACCTCTGCATTATCGCATACATTCCCACTTCCAATTTCCTTGATTACCTCAATAATTGGTGTTCCAATAGTTTTGTGGATATTAATGACAAAATCTTTTTATTCTACTGTATCGTAATAGTCTTGGAAAAAACCATAAATATGAACCATTCTGTACCTAATACTTTTACAAACAGATTTATACGTTGTAAGGAACTATCAGTTGGATATTCAAAAAACCAACAGATAATTACTAATGTTGAATGTGAATTGTACCAAAACGATTTTATAGTTTTATTAGGCAGAAACGGTCAAGGTAAATCGTCGTTATTAAAAACACTGTTATCAATCATTCCCCCTTTGCAAGGCAAAGTAGAACACAATATTGCAACAATTCCATTTCAAAAAAGCATTGCGTATGTTCCATCAAATTTGGATGTCTATGGTTTTGTTTCAGTTGAGGAATATATAGGTTTTGGAAGGTACCAACACACGAACTTTTTTGGTACGTTACAACAAGAAGATATTCGAGCAATTGATTCTGCTATTTCAACAATAGGAATAGAACATTTACGAACAAGACAATTTTCTACGTTAAGTGATGGAGAAAAGCAAAAATGTCATATTGCAAGAGCTATTGCCCAAGAACCAACATTTCTCATATTAGATGAACCGACATCACATTTAGATCCACCTACAAAACGAAATATCATTACTCTTTTACAAACTATAGCAAATAATAACATAGGTGTATTATTATCAACACATGATATTCATTCTGTCCAAGATGTTATAAAATCAATCTGGTTTGTTGAAAATAAAACATTAGTAGTAACAAACGAAGGTGAAGAAATTCCACTACAGCTGCAATCCTTTTTTAACGAATCAGGCATAAAAAAAGCCTAAACGAATTTAGGCTTTCACATAAATATAGGAAAGTTTAATGACCTTCTAACCACCGTTCTGCATCAATTGCTGCCATACATCCACTTCCAGCAGCAGTTATTGCTTGTCGATACACCGAATCTTGGGCATCACCACAAGCAAATACACCAGAAATGTTTGTATGTGTACCTTTACCAATTGTTTGAATATACCCAACATTATCCATTTCTAACAATCCGTTAAAAAGATAGGTGTTGGGTTGATGACCAATAGCAACAAAAACTCCATCGGCTGGAACAGTTGACTCTTCATTCGTTTTCGTATTTTGTAAGCGAAGAGAGGTAAGCTTTGGAACACCAGACGGTAACTTCTCACCACAATACTCAATGACCTTTGAATTATAGATGAAGTCAATTTTTGGATTAGCTTTTGCACGTTCTAACATGATTTTAGATGCACGAAACTCTTCACTCCTATGTATGACAGTAACTCTCGCAGCATGCTTGGTCAAATAATTTGCTTCTTCCATTGCTGTATCGCCACCTCCAACAACATAAACATGTTGATTTTTGAAGAAAAAACCGTCACAAGTTGCACATGCAGAAACTCCATATCCCATATAATGATCTTCACCAGGAGCACCCAATAATTTTGCACTTGCACCTGTGGCAACAATTACTGCATCAGCAGTATATTCTTTGTTGTCTCTGTCAGAAGTTACTTTAAACGGACGCTCGGAAAAATCTACTTTTTCGATGTATTCAAAAAAACATTGTGCACCAAACCGTTGTGCCTGTTTTCTGAAAATATCCATCATTTCAGGACCCATAATCCCATGTTCATAACCAGGGTAGTTTTCTACTTCCGTAGTAATGGTCAATTGACCTCCCGGTTGACGACCTTCAAATACAGCTACTGATAGCCCTGCTCTTGAGGCATAAAGAGCAGCAGTAAAACCTGCTGGTCCAGAACCAATAATTACAATTTTAAAATGTTGAGACATGAATTTTTAATGCAAATAGTTTTAAACACTTTCAACAAAGATACGACGAAAAACACCCATTTCAAATTTCAAGTTAGTAATTAGAGTAGAAATGTAAAAATGAAACGGTAGAAAATACGTTACATATCATTGCTCAATTCATTCTAAACATCAATTATGTATCGAAAAATTCTAATTTTCTGTTTACTGTTTATCGCAAGTTCTTCCATAGTTTTTTCACAAGGGAAAAGAACAGAATTTTCCATGATACCTGTTCAACCAGAATTCACCTCCTTTACAAAAGAAACCGATATAGTTGGTTCAATCCCAAAAAATTGGTACGCACCTGATTTTACAAAAAAAACTGGGTACTCATTCTCAGTTACCAAAGAAAAACAAAACAATATCATTACTATAGAAAATTCGAAGGGAGAATATACTGATTACGGTATTCTTTTGCAATCATTTCCTGCAAAAATATATCACAATAAACGAGTACGTTTTACAGCCGATATAAAAATCGAAGGTGACGAACAAAGTTTTGCAAATCTTTATATCAGTTATAGTATTGGAGATGCAGATAGAATAACCGAATTGGTTAATTTACCCAAAGGAAGAAAAGACTGGACAAATTACAAAGTCTCGACTTCAATTCCTGATTTTGCACAAAATGTTACTGTTGGTGTGTATTTTGTTGGAAAAGGAAAAGCACATTTTGATAATGTCGATTTAATTATGTTAGGACAAATTAGGGATGGGAATGTCGGTCCATTTCCTGTTTATGAAAAGGAAATGGATAACATTATGGCATTTATGCGTATGTATGGGTATGTTCGGTATTTCCATCCAAGTGATCAGTCTATCGGAATTGATTGGGAGCGATTTGTAATAAATGGTATCGATTATGTTGAAAAAGTAGACAAACCTATAGAATTAGCAAATGCTTTGGAGCAATATTTCAAACCTATAGCACCTTTAGTAAGGGTTTTTTCAACAGAAGAACTCGGTTCGAAATTTTCCCTTCCAGAGGAACTTTTAGCACAAAATAACAGTAAAAATGATGTAACTTTTTGGACTCATTATGGTTATTCACCTTCACAAAAATATACCTCACCAACAAGTTATCGAACTTTAAAATCAAATCCATATTTTAAAAAACAAGGAGTTATTGGTCAAACAATTCAAGCAAAAGAATTTGCCGGAAAGAAATTGCGAATTACAGCAACTGTTAAATCGCTAAGATCTTTAGAAAAAGGAGCTCCATTTTTATGGATACGTCAAGATAAACAAAGCAATGTTCTTGGTACATTAACGGAATCGTATGCAAAAGAATCTTCTTCAAATGATTGGTCAAAAATTACTATTGAAACAACATTGGAAAATGATATAGCATTTTTGTCGTATGGTTGCGGTATACAGGGGTATTCTGAGGCAAATTTTGATAATATTCAAATTGAAATTTTTGAAGGTAAAGCATACAAAGTAGCTCAAATATACAATGGAGATTTTTCAAAGATTGATGCAACAGGAAAACCAGAAGGTTGGAATATTTCTATTTCTTCTTCACCGGTAAAATTTACTATTGAATCTCGCAAAAATGGAAGCAACACATTTGTGTCTTTTAAAACCCAAGAATATTCTTTTGACACAAGTTATGACCCTTCACAAACATTAGTTGTACCAATTGAAGGTAATGTGACTTGTATGATTCCAATTGCATTATATGTTGATTCATTAGGTCGAACCATTCCAAATACTTCCTCCATTAACCTAATTGAATCAAAACCAGAGGGCTTTACATCAAACCATAGTGATAAAAGTAGCAGAATTGCAGTTGCAGGTATATTATGGAATACCTTAAAACATTTCTACCCATATCAAGACCAAGAAATGGTACGCTGGACGAGATCTTTGATGAACGTAATTAGTGGTGTTGCTCTAACCCCTGAAGAAGCTGAAATGACCCATGTTCTTAAACGATTTACTGCAGAACTCAATGATGGACAATCTAGAGTATGGAGAATGCCTATAAAACAAACCTTTTCACTTCCATTTTTATGGGATATAGTTGGAGATCAGCTGATAATAACTGACGTTCTTCCTGATTCATTGTTATTAGTGGCACCAGGAGATACGATTGCAGGAATTAATGGTTTACCCGTACAAGAGTATCTGAAAATAGAAAAAGAGAAGATTTCATCAGCTACAGAACAATGGAAAACAGTTCGTGCTTTAGCAGAAATTAGAAATGGTATCAAGGACAGTGTTGTTCAACTACAAGTAAAACCATACAAACAAAGAGCAAAACCATTTTCTGTTAAAATGAACTTTGTCATCAATTCACGATTTATGGTTGAACCAAGACTTAAACCAATACAAAAACTTACTGGTGGTTTATTGTATGTAGATATCACACGTTTAGAAGAAAAAGAAATGAACGATTTGATTCCAACATTTCAACAATACAAAGGAATTGTTTTTGATGTTCGAGGTATCCCAACTGTAACAGCAAAATTTCTTACATCGTTTTCTTCAAATACTATACGATCACCTTATTGGCTTACTCCAGTGATAACCTATCCTGATTATCTTCGAACTGAGTTTGATACTACATTTTTTGAAGTTGCTGGTTCAAAAAAAGCATCGAAAATAAAAACAGCGTTCTTAATGGATTCTCGGTCAATAGGCTATGCAGAAACGATTCTATCGTTGGTTGAGTCTTCTAAATTGGGTGTCATAATTGGTTCACCGAGTGCTGGAACTAATGGTACATCCCAAAGTGTTCCATTGCCATTATCCTACTTTGCGTCGTTTACATCGACTAAATTATTGAATAACAATTTACTTCCATTTCATGGAGTTGGAGTAGCTCCAACAATACCAGTAAGTAAATCAATTAGTGGTATTACCTCTGGGAATGATGAATTTTTAGAAGCAGCAGTGAAATATCTATTTAACGAAGTAAGTAAATGAAAGTAGCATTTTATACATTAGGTTGTAAGTTAAACTATTCTGAAACTTCTACAATTGCTTCACAATTTGTTCAGGCTGGACATTCTGTAGTTCAATATGGTGAAGAAGCAGATTGTTTAATTATTAATACTTGTACCGTTACAGAAAATGCTGATACTGAAGCAAGAAAAGTTATTCGTAGAACGCTGAAACATTCGCCAAATGCATTTGTTGGAGTAACGGGTTGTTACGCTCAACTTCAACCTGAGGAAATTGCCTCAATTGATGGAGTGGATGCCGTCTTTGGAACAAAGGAAAAATTTTCTATTCTCGATACTATTGCTTCCTTTGAAAAAACAGAAGTACCCAAGGTTTTTGTTTCAGATGAAGAGGAAATCACAGAATTTAATGAATCGTTTTCATTTGAAGCTGATAGTAGAACTCGAGCTTTTTTGAAAATTCAAGATGGTTGTAACTACAATTGTTCTTTTTGTACAATTCCTTTGGCAAGAGGTGCTTCCCGAAGTATGCCTTTTGACCTTATTCTATCGAGAATACAAGAAATAGAAAAATCTGGTTACAACGAAATTGTCCTTACAGGAATAAATCTTGGTGACTATTCGTACGAACAGTATAAATTTGTCGATGTCATACGATTGATAGAATCATCTAATGTTCAATCGCGATTTAGGATATCTTCTATTGAACCAAATTTGTTGACTCAAGAAATTTTAGACATTGTCCTTTCATCCACAAAATTTTGTCAACATTTTCATATTCCATTACAAAGTGGCTCCACTGAAATATTAGGTAAAATGAGAAGAAGATACAAAGTTCAACACTATCAAGACCTAATTCACAGAATAAAAGAAAAAAATAATGATACCTGTATTGGTGTTGATGTTATTGTCGGATTTCCTGGTGAGACAAACCAACATTTTGAAGAAACTTTTCGGTTCTTAGAAGTACTTCCAGTTTCCTATTTGCATGTATTCACTTATTCTGAAAGAGAAAACACTCCGGCAAAAGGGTATGAACAGCCTGTTCCATATTCTGTAAGAAAACAACGTACTTCACGTTTACGACAGTTATCCGAATTGAAAAAAAATGTGTTTTATACTTCCCAGCTTGGATTGAAGAAAACTGTTATTCCAGAAAAATATGACAACGAAAAGGGAATATGGAACGGTTTCACAGAAAACTATGTTAAAGTAAATTTCAAGGCTCCAAATAGTTTGGTACAAAGTCCTTCAGTAGTTTTACTGAATTCATTTGATGGTAACAATGTACAATCTACTATTGAGTCTATACAACAAACCAACAAAATGGAAAATGTCAGAGATTATATTCCTATTTTGATATCATAAAACAAAATTTCTTCCACCTTGTGAGAACCTATATGAAATTGTTATGTACAATTTTGCTATGTAGTTTGTTATTTGTCTTAGATTCTCAAGCTCAAATTTCACAACCTACAAATTTTAGAGTATTAACACCTACTCAAAATCCTCTTATAATTCGAATGTTGTGGCGTTATAACCCGACTGAAACAAATGCAACAAAATTTGTTTTTCGATATGCAAATGGTGAACAAACATCATTTGATACAACAACTTTTAAAACTACTGGTGTTATAACATTTCCGTTCAACAAAGGTCGAGTTTTATATGATACAGTAATAACATTAGCAGCCTTTCAAACTGCAATTACTCAAGGAGTTTACTCATTTACAATTGAAGCACGAAATGATGACAATTCACTTATTTCTGCTCCAAGTAATATTGTAGTGGTTAATTACAATGGACAAAACCCACCAAAAGTAACATTTGACTTAAATCATAAACGATCAATTTGTATTGATTCTCAATATAATTACACTGCACAAGCCACAAGTAGTGATGGTGTAAACGATATTGTCTATGAACTGTTAGAATCTCCAAATGGGATGACTATCAATTCTCAAACTGGAGAATTAAATTGGACACCAACCTCTGTAGGGCTACACAAAGTACGAGTTTTAGGTTATAAATCCTCCAATCCATCAGCTAATGATAGAATCAACTATAGAATATCCGTTAGAAACTGCGATAAAGATACATCTATAATTCGTTTTCAAAATTATCCGCCATCAGAAGTTTGTACAGATAAACAGTATACTTACAATGTTAATGCAGTAACATCATTTCCACAACAAATTGTCTATGAATTACTGTCGCCAAAAGATGCTGGAATTGAGTTGCTTTCTGATGGCAGATTTACGTGGACTCCAAATAAATCATCAATTGGTGTAATACAAATTGCCATCAAAGCAAGTTTTGTTGGTTTACCTAATGTTTCGCAAATTCAACGAACATTCGTAAATATTACAGATTGTAATTTACAAATTCCTGAAAATGTACTTTGTGCTGAATTAAAAGGTTCAATAAAAGATTCTGATGGTAATGATATTGACATAGTAAATGGTGTAGTTGCTGCATGGAGATTGGATGCAATTCCAAATGTAAATGCAAAAAAAATCTTTACTGCTCCAGTTATCGAGGGTAATTATACTATTTCTTTACCCGCTGGAACAAATTATTTAGTAAAAGTTTATGGTGATAATTTGCCAGAACAATGGAATGGAGATGTAGCTACTGCTTCTGAGGCAACACAATTTCCTATAAATTGTTCTGATGAAAAAACTATTGATTTTACTTTGTCTTCAATTCCAACTCCACCTACATCGCTTTTTGCGGTGGAAGGTAGAGTAAGTTGGTCAAAAAATGATTCGTCACTTGGGGCTTCTGTTCACTTTTTACCTATTGGAAATTTAGGAACTCAAATTCCTTATTCTATTTCTGTAGAATGTGATCCATTTACTGGAAGATATGTTGCTGAATTGCCGAGTAATTTTCAATATTATGCAATTGCAAGATTAGATGGTTACCGTTCATTATTTTATGATTCACTCTATGATGCAACATCTGCGAAAGTTATATCAATCACATCAGCTGATTTGAATAACATCAATTTTAGAATGGTTGGGTGCCCACCTATAGAAAATGGTATTCAAGGTACTATTATCTCTGAAAGTGGTAATCCTGTGGAAGGAACAGTTATTATTTATATGACCAAAAATGGTGCTGGTGAACCAGTTGAACCAGCAATCGCAGATGTTCGGTCAGTAAATTCTGACGAATATGGTGCTTGGTTTATAAAAAATGTTCATCCAGGTGAATATATGTTATTATGTATACCATTTACAAAAGAATACATCCCATCTTACTTTGCAAAAAATGAAGCTTTGTCACAGTTTCCTTGGATAAAAGGTTCGAAAGTATTTATTGATTCTGTAATGTACCCAGATTATTGTGATTTTGTGTTGCCTGAGCGTGATGGTTTGCGTGGATTATTGCCATGGGGTGGACGTACATCTCGTAAAGAAAAAGGTGGTTTAGTAAAAAGTGGAGGCTTTGAACAACCATTCTCTACTATTACAGAACCAGGTGTTATTATCTTGTTGAGAGATAATGACGGAAAAGTTTCTGATTTTGCGATTTCGGATAAATCTGGTAATTTCCAAGGTCGAGAATTATCACCAGGAACTTTTGAATATGAAGCTGATCGTGTTGGTTTTTTAACCCAAGGTGGAAGTATTGAAATTGGTAATGGTAATAACAATGATAATGAAATTGAATTAGAAAAAGAAGAAATTACCGTTTCTGTTCAAGAATCGCCAGTTTCTACTAAATATACATTACATCTTAATAATCCATTTCCAAATCCTGCAAAAGATTTGGTTTCGGTAGAATTTGTTTCAAATGGAACTGAAGTTAGTATAGAATTACTTTCACAGACTTCTGAGGTGATTTCTACGACCGTACAGCCGACAATGACTGGTAAAACCTTTGTTTCTATTTCAACAAAATCGTTAACAACAGGAGTTTATTTCATTAAGGTACGTCAAGGAACCAATAATGGTATTCAAAAAATAACTGTTGTACGTTAATTGAGAAAAAATTTGTATTTTAAGCCCATTACTTTCAATTTGTAATGGGCTTTTTTTATGAAATTATTGATACTTCTGTTCACAGCTACGCTGCTAACATCCACTGTATTCGGATCGTTGAATTCTAAAAACATTCCATCGTTATTACTTGGTGAACCACCAAATCCCACTGATTATAGAATTCAAGCATTTAATATTCTCCATTATGATTTGAATGCACATTTCGACAATATTCCTTTTCGTTCCATTAAAGCGATAAATACTATTACCTTTGTTTGGACAGAAAACCCAATCAACAAAAAATTCTATTTTCATTTACGAGATTTAATTATTGATTCAGTTTTTTACAATGGTCAATCAATATCGTATTCTGAAATTGGTACGAAGGCTTCAGCCGAATATCACTTTGAAGTGCCTGCACCAATTGGTGCTAAAATTGGTGATACAGTACAACTATCAATTCAATATCACGGTATGATGACTGCTGAGCCTGGAAGTAGTTCTTGGGGTGGTGTTCAACCTTCCTCAGGTTCATTTTATGCTTTAGGAGTTGGCTTCAAAAACAATTATGTTTCAATGTCTCAACATTGGATGCCTTGTTTTGACCATCCTTCAGATAAAGCAACTTTTACAGGAAGATTTAGAGCGAGAAAACCATTTTTTGTAGCATCGAATGGTTTATTACAAATTGAAAATCCCAATGATACTGCTCCCATTTATGTTTGGAAACATGAAATTCCGGTAGCAACGTATCTTTTGACCTTCGCAGTCGATGAATTTATAGAAATCACTTATCCTACATCACCACCGAGTGTTGTCTATACAAAACGTTCTGACTCAAACCAGACTAAATATGCATTTGCACAATTGCCATCAATGATTGATTGTTTTGAGCAATATTATAGTACCTATCCCTTCGAAAAAATTGGTTTTTGTATTACTCAATTAGGTGCAATGGAACATCAAACAATGATTTCCTATCCTAGAAGTTTGGTGTTTTCTACTTTTAATACTAAAGATTCTATGAATGCAGTTGCAGCTCATGAATTAGCACATATGTGGTTTGGGGATTTAGTCACTCCATTAGATTTCCGACATGCTTGGTTGACAGAATCTTTTGCTACGTTTTCAGAGGCATTATGGTATGAATATAAACAGGGAAAAACCCAATATCTTCAATATCAAGAACAACAAGCAAATGGGTATATGAATAGTTATTCTGTGAGCGAAGGAATTTTCCCTATTTATGATTTTTTACGAACTGGAGCTTCTTCGAATTATCCACGTACTATTTATGAAAAAGGTGCAGTTGTTTTAGGTATGTTACGTTATATGATTGGTGACTCTGCCTATTTTACTTCGTTAAAACAATATATAAATTTGTTTCGATATGGAAATGCACAAACAAATGATGTGATTGCTGCTTTTCAAGCAAATTCATCGATAAATTTAGAGCCGTTCTTTTCCGAATGGATATTTGGAAAAGGCTATGCTGTTCTGGATATTGATACCGTCAAAGGTGATGAAGACAGATCTTATTCCGTTACAATTCGTCAGGTACAAAATGTAGATTGGGGAACTTACACCACCCTTCCAATAAATATTGGTTTTTATAACGGTCAAAATCTTGTGGGCGATACAGTCGTTTATTTAACGCAGAAGCAACAAACTTTTACTCTTAGCAATATTCCTCTCAATTCTACTTTACGCTTCAACAAAGGCAACAAAGTGCGTTCTTTATTTAAAATTAGAACAATTACAACTAATATTCAAGAAAAGTTAGAACAACAGGGGTTACTTTTACGACCAAATCCAGCCAATAGAGCAGTGACGGTCGAGTTTCCTGAGAATAATTCAGAATGGAATATAATTGAGATTTTTTCGTTACTTGGTGAAAAAGTTGCAGAACATCAAATTAATTGGCGAAACTCCTTTTCGTTTTCTGTCGAACATTTACCGAAAGGAATTTATACAGTTGTTGTAAAAAACAACAGCCAATCGATAGCATCTCGATTGGCTGTAGAATGATGTTCTAATTTGTGATTAGGTTTTAATCAATCATATTACGAAGAAAATTTTGAGAACTTTTATTTGGATCATTTGGATTAGAACCTGCTGGACGTGGAACAGGGACACTTCCTTGTTGTTGTCTACGTTGCCAAGCGGGTGTATCTAATTCTGAATAATCGTTTGGTGTTGGTAACGTAGAAGGAGTTCGTTGTTCTTTTGGTTTGTACGTTCCAGAATAAGGTACTGAGTGTTCAACCTGATCACTTTGAGTAGCTTCAGTTCTTCGAACTCCATATTTGTCAACATTGGAGGTTTCAGAAATAGCCATGGATGAACTTGAATTGAAACCAGTTGCGAGAATAGTAATCATGATTGAGTCATCCAATGCTTCATCAATATTCAATCCATGAATAACATTGGAATCACTTCCTGACTCAGCCAGAATCGTATCCATTGCCTCTTGAATTTCGGTCATTTTCAGATCATTACCGCCAGTAACATTTACTAATAGTCCTTTTGCACCTTTGATAGAAAGACCCTCTAATAGTGGAGATTTTAAAGCTAGTTCGGCAGCTTTAGTAGCACGTTTTTCACCTTGTGCGACACCCATACCCATCAAAGCATCGCCCATATCTTTCATAATCGTTTTCACATCTGCAAAATCGACGTTAATAAGACCACTACCAGAAATAATATCAGAAATACCACGAGTTGCATTATAGAGTACGTCGTCAACCTTGCTAAATGCAGTTTTAAAGGTAGTTTGTTTATCGATAATATCCATAATCTTTTGATTAGGAATTACGATCAGTGCATCCACTTTTGAGCGTAGTTCTTTGATACCTTCTTCAGCAATTGCGGCTCTTCTTGCAGCTTCCCATTTGAATGGTTTGGTAACGATTCCAACAACTAAGGCACCAAGCTCACGACCAATTGCAGCAACAACTGGAGCTCCACCAGTTCCGGTTCCACCACCCATACCAGCGGTTACAAAAATCATATCAGAACCGGTAAGAGCGTCTTTGATTTCTTGGATACTTTCTTCCACAGCAAGTTTCCCAACTTTTGGGTCTGCACCAGCACCTAACCCACGAGTAGACTCTCTACCAACATGAATTTTCACTGCGGCTTGATTTTTTGTCAATGCTTGTGCATCTGTATTGGCAACGATAAATTCTACATGTGAAAGTCCTCTTTCAATCATAGAATTAACTGCATTACCTCCACCTCCACCGACACCAATTACTCGTATCTTTGCACCGTTTATTAATTCGGAGTCCATTGAAATCATATTCGTACCTTTTGTTGCAAATGTATATGTTCGTAAGTATTATAGTTTAGTAAACCAATCAACAACTTTTTTGATAAAATTACCGTTATTCTGATTAGTAGGTTTTGTTTGTTTTATAGGTTGTTGAACCTTTGGTTGAACAATGCGAGAATTAATATAACTGGATGTTTCTCGAATAGGAATTTCTTCTCTAACAGATTCTTGTAAAAGATATTCTGCCTTTTTTCCTTCCTCAATTGCATAGAGGATAAGTCCAACTGCAGTTGCGTACATCGGGTTCATTGCTTCTGGTGCTAAGGCTCTTTCTGCAATGCCATTTGGAATACCTAATTTGACAGAAATTCCAAAAATATGTTGAGCTAATAAATCAGCACCGCGAAGATTTGCTGTTCCACCCGTTATAACAATTCCACCGGATAATTTTGGAGCCATATTCGAGCGAGAAATTTCTCCCCAAACAAATTCGAAAATTTCTTCCATTCTTGGTTGAATGATTCTGCACAATTCACTTTTAGAAATTTCTACAGGTGTTCTGGTAGTTTTTATGACGGGAAAATGCTCATCACGTACTATAGATTCTTCAATACAATGACCAAAATCTCTTTTTATTTTTTCAGCTTGTGCATAGGTAATCCCTAACCAAGCACGAATATCATCGGTAACTTGTTTTCCCGCTATACCAAAAGAAGATGTAAGTCTGATAACGTTATTATGATAAATAGCTATATCTGTTGTTCCTCCGCCTATATCAATAATTGCTACTCCAACATCCTTTTCTTCTTCATCCAACACTGCTGCTGCCGAAGCAATAGGTTCTAATACTAATCCAGATACTTCAATACCTGCACGTTCACAACAACGATATATATTCTGTAAATTTGTTCCTGCAGCAGTAACCAAATGAACATCAGCATCAACACGAAGTCCACTCATACCAACTGGATCTTTGATACCATCTTGACCATCCACAACAAAACTTTGCGGTATTGTGTGAAGAATTTTTCTGTCGGAGCTTAATGAAATTTGTTGTGAATCATCCATCAAGCGTTGTACATCTGCACGCGTAATTTCTCGATTCGGATTGTTCGTAGTAATTACTGCTTTTGTATGTAAAACTTGAATATGATCACCAGAAATACCTACTACAGCACTTTTGACTTGTACTCCGGACATTTGTTGTGCTTTTTCTATTGCTTGTTGAATAGCACGAGTAGTATTTTCGATATTGACAATGACACCACGTAAAACACCATTGTTGCTGTCAGCAGTTCCGAGTCCAATGATATTAACACCTACATTCGGTACAGATCTGGCAATAATGACACATACTTTCGTACTGCCTATGTCGATGCCGACATAAATGGCTGAATCTTGTGGAACAGTAGTTGTATCGGTATAATTTGAGGTCTGACTAAGTGTCATATAATAGAAAGTATTTAAGCTGTTTTTTGAGTTTCTGTATCAACTTGAATGGCTTTTTTTGATTTCAAAATCACTTGACCATTCCATCGTAAATCTATAGTTTTTGAACGAGTCGCAGCGGTTGATATTTTGTCTGCATTCCAAAAATACAATAATTTTTGTAATTTGTTATCTAAATTATTGCTATTGCCAATTAAAATCTCTTGTTTTTCAGAAGTTACAATCAAAAAAGCCCTAATTTCGGGTTTAAAAACGATTTCTGAGGTAATTGTATAAATGTAATTGTCACCATAATTTCTTATCCCATTCACTAAAGAAATTGCCTCTTTTAAGAGTGGAGACGATACAGTATCAGACGGTGATTTTATACCTTGAATAATGGGTAAATCTAACGAAGGATAAAACTGTCGTAATGGCAATATTTTTGATTTAAGACTAACATAACTTATTGAACCATCGTTTGTGACGATGTAGGAAATTGGTTGTTCTTCTTTCACGATGATTCGTAAAATTTGTTCGTCTGTTTCTACTGATACTGAATCTATATAATCTAAAGTCTTTATTCTATTTTCGATTCCTCGTTTATCAATACTACTCATTGGAGTACCTTTAAGAGGAATGGATGCAATTTCTGAAATTTCTTCAGTACTTAGTAAAGTATTTCCTTGAATTATTGTTCGTTGAAGAAACTCTTCTTGTTTATGTATTTCTGTATTGTAAAAGTAGATTCCATATACAATGGTTGATAATACTACCACAACAATCAATACACGAAGAAGTATTCTGAGAAATCTCATCGTTTACTTTGGAGAATACTGTTGATAAATTGTTGAAACTATATCATCCCATGAGGTACATTCATAGGTTGGTAGAATTGATGTGTCGTCTAAAGATGTAGTAAAAGGTGTTGGATTTCCTGTATATAGTATTGAATCCATATTCAATACGTTAGCACCCAATATGTCGGTTTTTCTGATGTCACCTATATGCAATGATTCTTTTACACTACTTTTGAAATTATTCAAAACAACAGTAAAGGCTTTTTGATGAGGTTTTGAAACACCAGTTTCGTCACTAAAACTAAAACTAGAAAAATATTTAATAATATCATGATGCTTCAATACTTTGCGCAATTGTTTCCCTGGAGAATAATAAGTGTCAGAAACGACACCTAACGAAAAATCTTTAGAAAGAATTTCTAAAGATTTTTCAACCTGAGGCAATAACTCTGGGGGATCTTGAACGACACCAACAGAAAAAGTATGTGTAAGATAGTCCAACGATTCTTTTGTTGGTTTACAATTGAATTGTTGTAATAACAACGCGGTTATTTCATTCGTCAACAATGTTCTATGTTCTGTAAACCATATATGTTTAAACTGCTCCAAAACTGCGTCAAAAGCAGTAGCGAAATGCGTTTCATCGAATGGAACATTTTCACGTAACAGTACCTCTTTCAACGCCGACTCACGCAATTGTTGACGTCGTTCAGAACCTAAATTCGATAATAACGTATTCCAAAAATCAATAGTAATTACAGATAATTTTTTCATTATCGTTTGATTGCAAAACAAAACATTGTAAATGGTTCTAAGGTTAAATCCAATTTTCCATCTTTTACTTCATAGTCAACATTCGTAAATTTTTCAGTCAAATGAACTACTGGATCTGATATAAAAACTGTAACATTCTTTTGATGATCATATTGATTTCCAATAATATAAACATTTGGAGTAAATGGAACATGTAATTGAATACGTGAGATAGCTATAATTGATGGATCAGTTGATTCTAATTTAGAACAAGAAAACTTTTCATCATAAGCATTGTTTTTGAATAACTCCCAACGCAATTGTAACGATTTCTTTATCTCTTCGTAAACAGTTTCTGTACTTTTCCAATACATTACTCCTTCTGAGAATAAAGGTAAGGTATTGACAGAATGTTCATGAATTTGAGCAGTTGTAAAATCTAATCCAGTGTTAATTGGTTTATCTTCACCTAATTCATTACCAGTTGTAATCAAAGGTAATCCCATTGGAAGCAAACCTGAAAGTCGAGCAATAAATCTAGAGAAATGAATTCCCCCATGTCGTGTAATTGTACGAGGAGAATTATGTGTTTCTGCACTTGCAAAGTAACACAATGAAGGGCGTCTATTTGTAAAGGTTTCAACAAATTCGCGTAATTTTTCTGGTTTATAAGAATCTATCCACATATACCCTACTGCCGCATTAAAGCCAGTTTGTGCAGATTTTTTCGAGATAACAAAATTCTCTTCCCAGAAAACAAATGTCCGTTTAGCTTTTTTTGCTTTTTTGATAATTCGTTCAATAAGTGCTTGTGGTAGAGCATGTCCCATGTCCAACATAGCACCATCGATATCAAATCTATCAATAAAATACGGAATGATATTAGTCAAATACTCCCAAAGTTCTTTGTTTTCAGAACCACTTTCTAAAAGGAAATCCTCATACATACGAATAGTATTATATGCAATGTAGTTATACTCAGGATGAGTGTACATTTTTAAATACGTAACATCAGACCAAACTGGTTGATTGTCATCAGGAGGCCAATCTGCAAATGCAGAAGGAATTTTTGCTGATTTTGTAGAGGAAATTATACCCTTTATTTTGTCTTTGTATAGCTTCACCTCTGTTGGAGGTGGTGTAAACAGAGCCAAATATTCTTTTGATGGTTTTGGCAAATTCACAAAGAGTTTTTTGTCAACTAATTTTCTAATACTGCGAAGTTTTTGTTCATCAAAGTATGGTACACCGTACATTGTATCAGGGTCTTCACGTTTTTCTTTCAGCTCCGTTTTTGAATCAATCCAATAAAACCAATCTGGATGTTCAAACGCCAAATCTGAGTCTATAGAGGCAGTGCGTAATGGGAATTCCATTACAATTTTCATTCCCAAAATTTTGGCAGCTTCGAAAAATGCTTTACATTCAGTATTCACATCCAATTTGAGAACAGGTTCAGCCAGATTCTCATCCAATTTCATTGGGTTTTTGACTGCGTAAGGAGACCCTAACGTACCTTTTTTCTCATCTTCACCAAGTGAAAAAATTGGGAGTAAATATACTGTATTGATCCCCATTTCATATAAATACGGTAACATGGCAATAGCTTTTAAAAAGCTACCTGTTTCCCGCATTTTATGTTTACCTAATGGCGTTTTTAACAAACCATCCCTATCATGGTCATAGGCTGTTGTATAACGTACCAACATAGAGTAAATATTTGCTTCGTATCCCCATTTTTTGTTGATAAACTGAAATGGTTTTCTTGCTAATCGAAATATTTGTTCGATTTTTGAAAGAAAAAAAGCATATGGATTGACTTCGATACTACCTTGTTGGCTCGAATCAACCCATTGTGCAGGTACACAATATTGATCTTTAAATTTAGTTTTTTGATTTAAGATTTTAAGTTGATGCCTTACAACGTCTAAGGAATTTGTTGACATAGGAGATTTTGTTTATAATTAGGTTGTAATGTTTTAATCTATAGTCGTTTTTTGTGCGACAATGATACACCGTGGAGAGCTATCTGCTAAATATGGAACCCCAGTGTAATTGCCAAATTGTTGAACAATAGTCATTGAGTATGATTCTATCATACTTGTAAGTTGTTTTGAAGTATACAATCGAACTTTTTCTTCAAATATTTCTGGTTTAGAAGTATGTTCGGTATATATTTCTATGCGTTTTGATACATGCAAATCAGTTATAGTTCGCTTTTGTATGATTGTTGCATTGGGAAGTACAGTTTCCGTAAATGGAGTAAAAGTAGAACGGACATATTCTGCATTGAGATAATCAAAGAAAAAATATCCACCTTTTTTTAGTGCTTCTGATATGCGATAGAGAACAGTTCTATTGTCATTTTCTATATCAAAATAACCAAAACTCGTAAACATATTACAGATACAATCATACGGAGCTGACGGATAGGAGTGTCGCATATCTTGTCTAAACAACTTCACAGAAGTTTGCTCCAATTTTTTTTGAGCAATTTCTAATAGGTTTTTGGAATAATCAATACCAACAACCTCAAATCCACGTTCTGCTAATGCAAGAGAATGTCTTCCATTACCACAGCATAAATCTAATATTTTCGAACCAAATTCTAATTGAGTTGCATCAAGCATCAAACCAATGGCTAAAGCCGCTTCTTCAGTATGACGGTGAGCATAGAGTGTCGTATACCAAGGACTTTCAAACCATTTTGTAAACCATTCTTGATGATATGGTCTTCTCTTATTGTACATTCACTCTTCCTTCTAACGCACGAGCCAATGTAGCCTCATCGGTATATTCCAAATCAGTTCCAACTGGTAATCCTCTTGATAACCTTGTTACGGTTATTGAAAGTGGTTTTAGTAATTTTGCAATGTATTGAATTGTCAATTCGGCTTCAACGGATGCGTTTAATGCTAAAATAACTTCCTCTACCTCCGTAGTGCAGCGTTGCAATAACTCTCGAACTTTGATTTCATTGGGACCGATGCCTTCTAATGGATTCAACGTACCATGAAGTACATGATACATACCTTTATATTCACGCGTTTTTTCTATAGCAGTAACATCTTGCGGTTCTTCAACAACACAAATAAGCCTACTCTTTCTCGTTTGAGAAGAACAAACTATGCATGGATCTGTGTCAGTAAAGTTGAAACAAGTAGAGCAGTAAAGAGTATGTTCATGAAGTTCGATTAAAGCATTTGCTAACGAAAGTGCAAAATCTTTATCTTGTCGCAAAATATAAAACACCAATCGCTGAGCTGTTTTTTTTCCAATAGATGGAAGTGTCGAAAACAATTCAACTATTTTTTCAATAGGTTTTGATGTGAACATTTAAAATTTTAATCCTTGCAAAAATGGCATCATACCATTCGTCAATGAACCTAATTCTGATTGCATCATTTCTTGAGTGGTTTCAATGGCTTTTGAAACACAAGTAGCAACTAAATTTTCCATCATTTTTTTGTCGTTCATGCCTATTAGTTCATCACTTATGGTGATAGAATGAACTTTTAAATCCCCTGACATAACGACTGTTACCATGCCTCCACCAACTTCTGTTGTGGTTGTTTTGTGTGATAGTGATTCTTTTGCTTTTTCAAGGTCTTGTTTCATTTTCTGAAACTGACCCATTAACTCAGGAATATTGAACATTAAAACCTACGAAATTGTTTTTCTGAAACGACAAATAACAAATGATTTTATTGTTTTTCCATAATTCGTGGATTAATGGGAGATTTTCTAATTATTGATGCAACTTATTTTCTCTAATATCGTTTACGTTTTTGATTTTTAAATTCATTAAGTATTAACCAACAATACTATGCTCTTACGTTCAGTTTCTGGTGTACGTTTTACAATTGGAGGAGATACCACACCTCAAATTATTTCAAAATACATTGATGCATTTGCTACTTGGATTTCAGAAGGAACAGTGGTAATCGGTAATGACGGAAGACCAACTGGTCAATGGATACAACATATTGTTATTGGAACGTTAGCAGCCAAAGGAATATCAGTTATCAACATAGGAGTTGCCCCAACTCCAACTATTCAACTGGCAGTGAAAGAATTTCATGCAATAGGTGGGATTTCTATTTCTGCTTCACACAATCCACAAGAATGGAACGGATTAAAATTTCTTACCGTCGATGGAATTTGTTTGTCTCATGAACAAAATACTGATTTATTCAAATTAGTTGACGAACCGATTGTTTCCTATCCAGATAAACTAACAGACTTTACAATAACTGAACCCTTTTTTGATAATTCATCGTTGCTATCTTTACCATTTGTACAATCGTTGAATTTGGTTGAAAAAATTCGTGCAAAAAAATATCATTGTGTTGTTGATGCGGTGAATGCATCTGGTTCTATTCGAATCCCTGCATTTTTAGAATCTTTGGGATGTACTGTTGTAAAACTCTATTGCGATGAATCAGGAGTTTTTCCCCATACACCTGAGCCAATTTCTGAAAATCTTGTTGAGCTTGCTACTCGTACTAAAACTGAAAATGCTTCAATTGGAATAGCTGTTGACCCTGATGCAGACAGATTAGTTTTAATTAATGAGATGGGTGAACCAATTGGAGAAGAAAAAACTATTGCCTTGGCAGCAGAATCAATATTATACTTCAAACAAAAGTATGGAATATTAACTGACTATGATAATGCAGTTTCTGTCAATTTATCTACTTCAAAAATGGTAGAAGATGTTGCAAAAAAATATGGTGCCACTATTCATCGAAGTCCAGTCGGAGAGGTGAATGTTGTTGGTGAAATGAAACAAACTAATTCTGTCATCGGTGGTGAAGGCTCTGGGGGGGTGATTCTTCCTGCAAGTCATTACGGTAGAGATTCCTTTGTCGGTATATTGTTGATTTTGGGTTTAATGGCAGAGAAAAACGTATCTCTTTCAGAACTTTCTTCTAATTTATCACAATATTCTATGGTGAAAATGAAGAAAAATTTTCAAGGAAGTTTTTCTGAAATCATAAAATTAATACAAAACAACTATCCTTACAATGAAATTGACATTCGCGATGGTGTAAAAGTATATTTTGAAAATTCATGGGTTCACTTTAGAACGTCTAATACCGAACCGATTGTGCGTTGTATCGCAGAAGCTCCAACAGAAATTGAGGCTTACAATCTTGCTACATCATTTTTGTCATTACTTTCATGAAAATATTGGTTTGTTTGTTCTTCTACATAAATGTGTTTTTTGTCTATGCTCAAAAAATTACTTTGGAAGAAGTACTTCAATTAGCTGTGCTAAATTCTGAGAATGTTAAAATTGCTACATTGCAGCAACAACAATTTGAAAATTCCAATTCTCGTTTCAATTCTGGTCAATTGCCAGAACTTCAATTGCAACTTGGAACATCGGGAAGTGTTAATAATACCAATCAAACCTTTGTTGACGGTCGAGAATTAGTGCGAACTGGAGCCAATGCTTCCAATACCTCTGCTGCTGTACAAGTTGTTTGGAATTTGTTTGATGGTTTTGGGATGTTTCATCGTAAAAGTCTTTTTGAGTCGACAGCTTTAGAATCGAATGAACGAACGTATCAACAAAAACTCACTACGAAAATAATTGCTACTCAGTCATTTTTTTCTGTTCTTACAACCAGTGAACAACTTCCTATTCTGCAAGAAAATATTGCAATTTCTCGAGAAAGATTGGAATTAACTTCGTACAGAAAATCCATAGGTTTATCAACTGAATATGACGTTCTTTTAGCATCACAAGCAGTTATAGATGATTCGATAAGTTATTTGCAATTAGAAAATCTTCAAGCAAATCAAATTCTGCAACTTTCCAGAATCGTTGGAAAATCTTTGAAAAATTATCAATTTGTTTCACCAACAAAAACATATTCTGTATCAACGTTAGAAGCTGTGAAACAGCAGTATTATGCCAATAATCCTTTTTACAAAGAAGCACTTGTTCGAATGGAATCGGCAAAAATCAGAAAAAAATCGTTGATGGCTACCCAATTACCCTCAATTGATTTTGTTTCGTCAGTTAGTTTGAATCGTTCAGCAAGTGAAGCAGGGTTTTTGGCATCGAACATCACTTCACAAGTTCAATTCGGACTACAATTGTCGTATCCAATTTCTCAAGCATTCGATTTTTCATCGAGAGTTGAAAATTCTCAATTGGATGTATCGATTGAAGAGCTTGCATTGAAACGATTAGAAAATGATGTTTCGAATGATTTGGAACGACGTATTGACCAAATTCAACGCCTACAACAATTGGTGATGTTGAACAAAGAAACAGTGGAAGTTTCCGATAAAATTCTCAGTATAGACAAATCTAAATTAGATTTGGGACAGATTTCCGGCATTGATTTCCGTAATTTGCAATTAGACGGTCTTCGAAGAAAAAGGATATTATCAACTTCAAAATTAGAAGAATTACAATCAACTGTTGAATTAGAATTATTGCTGCTACAACGATGAAAACAACTCTTCAAATCCATAAAATGACTGGTGCTGGAAATATCTTTACTATTTTTGATAATAGAGAATCAGTATTAACTACTCAAGAAATCCAATCTAATTCACACCAATTATCAACTGCATTTGGTGAGAAAACTGAGGGAATTATGGCAATAAATTCCCCAAAAGAAGACCTTACAGATTTTGATGTATGGTTTTTTAATTCCGATGGTTCATACGGAGCTATGTGCGGAAATGGTTCTCGTTGTGCAGTTGAATTTGCTAAGTCTTTAGGAATTGTCAATGAACAGCAACAAATAGCATTTACAATGGCAAATTCTTTGTATTCTGCTACCTTTACTACTAAAGGTGTTGCAGTCACAATGCCTGACTATATTGAATTTACAAAAGAAGTTTCAGTAAGAGTTGCTGACAAAGTGTATGTAGGTTCGTATGTGAATGTTGGTTCTGATCACTTTATCGTTCACAAAAATCAATTTGGAATTTCTGATGAAGAATTTTGGTCGTACGATTTTACCGAAGATGCAAAACAAATACGATTCTCTCCAGGTTTTGAACCACGTGGGGTGAATGTATCGATTTACATGATTGGTGAGGATAATGTAGTTCAGATGCGTACGTATGAGCGAGGAGTAGAAGCTGAAACTGGTGCTTGTGGAACTGGTGCAATATCAGTTGCAACCGTTGTGAATCATTTTCATATTGTGGATTTTCCCATTGAAATTGTTCCAACATCACAACAACGAATTTGGGTAGATTACCAAACTGATGAAACAAAAAATTCATTCATCTTAGAAGGGAATGCTCTTTATACCGAATCCAAGACAATAGAACTTCCATAAAAAAAGCTCCAATTGGAGCTTTTTTTATGGGACAATTGAAACTTGTTTACTGCTTGACTGTAGTACCTCTCGCGTTAAAATTGGTGCATCGGTATTTCTATATACATACGCAACTGCAGTAAATTTTGCAGGATTCCAATCTACATTTGCTGGAAGTTGGAACGTTCGATTATACGGAATGATTGAACCAACTGGCACATCGTTGGGGCTTACTTCAGAACCCCATGCAAAATCTGGTATATTCGTTCTAAAAACAAATTGATGGACATAATTAGAATCAATTTTTCCATCTGCTTTTTTTTGAGGTTTGACAAAATCATTTTCTACTAATGCGATTGTCAACAACATATCTTTATCTACTGCTTCGTAAAAAATAACATTACCAGAAACTTCAACAGTTCTATTATCAGGATTATACCATGGGTAAATAGTAAGACTTATAGGTGATAGGATATCAATTCGTTTCGATACTTCAGTAATAATCAAACTTTTTGGAACAGGAATAGAACTCGAAGTACCATAATTTAATCTATCCATAACTACAGTAGGAGTATTGATATTCAAAGGAGTAGAACCATCTAATAAATCCATACCAATTGCTGTACCTTGTGAGGTTCGGAAATCATAGACTAAACCAGATGCAGGATCAGGTCTTGCCAATCCACCAGCATGATAGGAAATAACATTTACACGAATAAAATCTTTGTAAACTGACTGAGCAATTGTATTCACTTCAGGACAAGGACCACAATTAGAACCAGTAAATTTTTCCAATAAAACTGTTCTAAACCTATTTGTTGAATCACTCTTTTCTATAGGTTTTTTTTCTATTTCTTTTCTATATGGTGCATCGATGATATCACAACCAGTCGTAAAACTAAGAAAAGACAGAACAAATAAAGCCAAAAGTTTTTTCATATCTTTATGGAACAATTTTTACTTTTTCTGTTTTAGATTGAAGAACTTCACGAGACACAATTGGGGCATCTAAATTTCTATAGACAAAAGCAACAACTTTTAGATGCTTTGGATTCCAATCCGAATCATTAGCAAATTGAAGACTTCTTGTAAATTCTATTTTAGTATCTTTTTGTTGATCTGCGGATGATATCGGTAAACCCCAAGTATTATTGGGAATATTAGATCTAAACACAAACTTATGAACATAATTGGTGTCTTTTGAGCCATCAAGAAGTTTTTGCGGTTTTATTATACTGTCTTCTGTTAATGCAATAGTTAAATGATAATCTTTAAATCCATCTTCTAGATAGTGGATAGAACCTGAAACAGTGATAGTTTTAGTATTTGGATTATACCAAGGATATAATCGAATTGCTACTGGTGAACTATCTGCAAATCTGTTAGAAATGACTGTTTTCCAATTTCTCCAACCAACTCGAATAGTGGAAGCAGTACCATATCCTAATCTATCAACAACACCAATAGGAGTTATAATACTTTCATGTACTACTTTAAAATATGATGTTCCTATTTCATTTCCTGACTGTGTACGAAATTCGTACAAATATCCGTTAGAAGGTTCAATCCTTGCATTTTGTCCAGCATGATAAGAAATAATACTTACATTTTTTAAATCTTGAATAACACTTTGAGCTTCATCATTTGCTTGAGGACAAGGACCGCAAGTATGACCAGTAAATTTTTCTAATAACACGTACCGAAGTGGTGATAATGTGTCCTCAGGGTCAATTGGATCAGGATTTTTCACTTCTTTTCTATATGGTGCATCAATTATATCGCAGGATGTTAAAACTGCGACAGAAACTAAACAGAGAAGTAAATATTTCATAGTGATTTCTTTCAGTAGTACTACTACAATTAACGACTTTTCGAGATAATTAGTTTCTATATTACAAATTAATTAAAATGAACCTGTTAATGATAATGAAAATCCATTGGACGCAGGAACAAATCGACAGACACCACCAACGCAGAGAATACCAGCTCGTTGACGTGAGTAACCGAATGTTAACCTATTTGATTCCTTTACATAGATAAACTGAGAGCCATAATAATTTTGTCGAAGTGCTTCATCTTTATTCCCATAATTATATTCATTCCAAGCACTCAAAAAGAATGAAGGTGCCAATGAATACTCTACTAATCCCATTACCCAAGATCCATTGATAGGCTGAACTTTGTTTAAATCTTTATGAGAAACAGACATGTGTTGAGCTTCGAATCGAATCGTATTGTTTCTTGCTAATGTGTAGGACAAATCGCCATAGATTGTATGAGCATTCAACATAGATTTTCCCGGAGATTCAATAACACCTTGATCGTAGGTAATACCAATATATCCAAAATTAATTTTTACTTTTTTGCTAAGATATGTTTCGATATCTATATTGAAATCACGGAAATATAATTTATCACCTTGAAAGAAATCAACTCCAAAATCAGCTTCGTATCGTAAATCACCGGTTGCAACAGTATCTAAACCGTGAATTTCAGAATAGTTCACATTAACCGTTGTTCCGTTTAAACCACCTAACCCTAATGGAGCATCTTCAGGAATAACAAAAAATGCATCACCTTGTATTCCAAATTCACCATTGTTTTGCGTTGCGTAAGGATAAAGCGTTGGCAAACGACGTGTATGCACCTTTGTTAAAGGCGGTAAAAAGTTCATAGCAGTTTCGAATAACAACGATGAACGTTGGGAACGCATATCCATGTTGTCTATTCGTTTAGCACCGAAGGTAAATCCATATCCTTCACCAACATAAGATGCTTGTAAAAAAGCACCATTTCCAGGATTGAATGTGCTATTGTTAAAATCAGTTGGGTCATTTACTTTATAAGCAAATTCAGATTCAAGAGAAAACGCATCATAAATAAAATTTACTCTTGCAGAAGTTGCTAAAACATTTCCAGGTAAATTCAATGTTGCACTTGATGGATTTTCAAATTTAGAAACGGCAGAGCCACCAATTTTCAAAACCATATCAGCAGGAAGTAAGTCTTTGAACATATCTCCAACATTTGCGTCGACATTAAATCCTCGGACTATCCCTTGACCTAAACCAAAATATAATCTATTTTTTCCAATTAGCCCAGTCATTTCTAAACCATAGGTAGGTCGAAATTTGACGCGTACACCTTCCATCGCATTATCAAAACCAAGAGGTCTATTTTCATAGGAACGGAAAATCATACCTGTTCCGAATTGTTCGAAGAAATTACCTACAGTTACATCAAATTCATCTGAGGAAAACTGAGCAAATCGATATGCAATACCAGATTGGTTAGAAAAACCTTCAGGGTATCCTAATAAAGCATTACGATAGGATTCATACCGCATTCCAGCAGTGAAATTACCTTTTTTATAAATGATATTAGCAAAGGAATTTGAGAGGATTTTTTCTGCAACAGGAGGTGCTCCAATGATACTATCAGGATTGTAGTATTGAGCTTCCATTTGGAAATTTCCAGAGATTTTTCCGAAATCAGTTTGAGAAAAAACAGTTGCAACGTTAAAACTTCCAATGAAGATAACACCAAGAATGCATAGTAAAAATCTATTCACTTCAGACCTTTTGTAATGATAGTATCAAGTTTTATTTTGTTAAATATAGTGAAAATTCCACTCTAAAAGAAAAAACCACTCAAAATTTTGATTTTTGAGTGGTTTTTAATTCTTTGTAAGAGAGGGTTATTTTTTTCCAGCCAATGCTTTTAACTCTTCATACAATGTTTCTTCATCACCAGGTGCAAATGAATTATGTTGTTTAATTAGTTTACCAGAAGCATCATAAATAAATGAATGGGGAATCATGTTTACTCCCATAACACGAGCAAGTTCTTGGTTTTCGTCAGTGTAAATGTCAAATTTCCATGACTTCGATTTCACCATTGGTCCTACTTTAGAAATAGTTCGTGCATCGTCGTAAGAAATTGCTATGATTTTGACATTCAATTCCTTTTGCCATTGCTCATATAATTTATTCAAAGTATTTAATTCTAATAGGCAAGGTTTACACCAAGTTGCCCAAAATGAAACGATGGTTGGACCGCCTAACTCATTAACCAAAGACTCTGCACCAATTTGTGAACCATTCAAGTTTTTAATTTTTACTTGTGGCAATAATGTTGAAGGTGTTTGATCTTTTTCTAAAACAACAAGATCAGTATTTGTAGAAGTTTCTTGAGATAAGACAGAAACAATTCCAAACAAAAAACAACTACAAAGAACTAACATTTTTTTCATCGATATACTCCAAATTTCGCAATATATTCAGTAATTATTCACTTTTCAAATTTAGACGCAAGGTATTTCGATTTGTTTTGAATTGTAATAAATTCTCTGAAAATGTAACAAAAATGATACATAATTTGTTATAGTGTAAAATATTACGTAAATTTAATCGGTAATAGGTTCAATAACAACCTATTTTAGGAAAAATTTTTAGTTTACAACCTACTTATAACTTTTTACTGATTTGAATACATTCATATATAAATTTTGGGAGAATTTACAATGAAATTTCTATTATTGATTGCACCTGCAATTGTTTTTTTAAGTACAAATTTGTACTCACAACCCTCTACACCAATTCTGACAATGATTTCAGAAGAAAATCCGATAACTATCATAGGTCCGCAAGAAGCTTCTAAATTAGAAGCAACTGCATTATTTAGAAATGATAGAACATCAATGTTAGAAACTTGGATGAAAGTAGATACTAGTGGTCTGCTTAAACATCATAGATCTTATTTCTGTTGGGATTTATGTTATGGTTTTGGTGATACAGTTTCTCAGGACTTTCTACCAGTCCCTCCTGGAACAACGTATCCTGGTTTTTTTGCACATTTAGAGCCAAATAATGTTTGTGGAATTTCTAGATTAGTCTATACCATTTTTGATGGTAATAATCCGAGCGACAATACATCATTTACAATTGTCTTTAATGTACGTTGTCCAGTTTCTGTGAATGAGGCGTTTATGCCTAAAAACCATTTCAAGGTAGTTTCAACAAATGATTATTTTCAAGCTACTCCAAACAAACAACTAACTGGTCAAAACTCGTTTGAAATAGTTACTCCTAATGCAAATGTAGTTTACAAAGAAGATTTTACTAATGAAATATTAACTCCACTTTCCAATTATGCAAGTGGTGTTTACTATGTTATAATCAGAAACAACGGAAAACCAGTTGACTTTTATTCAATCTCTATTCAACGTTAAAATGAAAAATTTACTCTTACTTATTGCAATTATTGTTGGTATGTTTACAATGAATGTGAATGCTCAAACTATGATTGAGAATACAACTCGAACTAAAAAAGGTACGATAGAACAAGAAGATGTCAAATGGGAATCTAATATTCTTAATAATGGATTGAACCCTGTTTCTTACAGAGTTGTGATTGATACCACAGGCTTAAATCCACTTCACGAATTTTATTTCTGTTGGGATAATTGTTATGGACCTGGGCAAACAAATTCGTTGAATTTTGGTCAAGAAATTCCTTCAAACGGTTCATTTTTATTTTCATTACATTTAGTTGGACCAATTGACGAAGATTTCAATTATACAAAATTACCAGAAGGAGATTCAAGATTGTGTGCAAAGTTTATTAATGTAAATAATCCTTCCGATGTTTTTGATATTTGTATTGACTATAGAATTGGTTTACTTACTTCTGTAAAAGAAGCTGAAGATCAAATTGCGACTATCTCTCCCAATCCAACTTCATCAAATTCGATTGTTCGTTATACCTTACCTTCTTCAATTTCAACTGCTAAGCTTACTTTGTATTCTGTAACGGGAACAAAAGTACTTGAAAAGGTTTTAGATAGAAGTGGTGCAGTTACTCTGGAGTCATCGACATTGGAACAAGGTGCATATTATTACCTAATTTCCACTCCAAATCAAATACTACAAAAGTCATCGTTTCAGGTTGTTCGGTAATATTAAACCTAAAATTTTATAGCCCTTTTTCAAGGGCTTTTTTTTTTAGATTACATACCGACCAATTGGTCAATTCACTTTTTGGCTTTATATTTGCACATCTATTTTGAAAACTGTTGAAATTATCACGTTTGATTTACCAAAAACAACATCATGAATGAACCTTTGACGATACTTTTTGCTACAAGTGAGGCATACCCATTTGCTAAACATGGTGGTTTAGCAGATGTGTCTTTTTCGCTTCCTTTGGCTATAAAAGAAAAAGGACATGATATCAGAATGATATTACCAAAGTATCATGGGTTTAATGAAAGAAAACATAGGATTTATGAGATTCATAGACTTTCTCAAATCCCAATGGTAATCAACAAAAAAGAAGAAATAGCATCTGTTGCATCATCATCCATTCACAATTCCAAAGCAAAAGTTCAAACCTATATTACTACCTTACCTGCATTTTTTGAAATGAAACGTGGGTTGTATTCTGAACCAGAAACTGATAAGCCGTATAAAGATAATGCAGAACGCTTTTTAATTTATAACTTTTCTATTTTACATACTTGTTTGCTTTTGGGATGGATTCCAGATATCATTCATTGTAATGATTGGACTACTGCCTTATTGCCGGCATTAATTCGACACTATTTTCCAGAAGAATTTTCAAAAACAAAAACCGTTCTGACTATTCATAATTTTTCTGCTGGACAAACTTTTACCTTGGAAGATATTGAGTCATTAGGATTACACAAAAAGATTATAGAATCAGCTATTGAAAATGGAGTTGTAAACTTTTTAAAAAGTGGGATTCAATTTGCCGACGCAATTACTACCGTTAGCGAAACGTATAAAGAAGAAATTCTTAATGCAACGGTTGATACTGCGGGTTTGCATACGTTTATAGCTCCTAAAAAACGTAAATTTCATGGTATTCTCAATGGTGTAGATTCGTATGTTTGGAATCCGGAAAAAGATCCCCATTTACGGAAGAACTATTCATTAAAAACGATTGAGGATAAGTTCGAAAATAAAGAGGAGCTGGGTTCTATTTTAGGTATTGAATGTAAAAAAGAAATCCCAATACTTTCGTTTATTCGTCATTTTTCCTCTGAAAAGGGTGTTGATTTGTTGATTGAATCGTTACCTTCGTTAGTAAAAACAGGTGCAGTTATAGTTATTTTGGGCGAAGGTGATAAAAAGTATAAAACGAAATTGGGTGCGTTAATGACTAAGTACCCTTCAAATGTATTTTGTTTTTTTGAATTTAATGAGGAATTAGCACATAAAATTGAAGCAGGTTCAGATATGTTTCTCAATTTATCGACTGTGGAACCATGTGGATTAAATCACTTGTATTCGTTAGCCTTTGGGACTGTACCAATTTCATTTGAAACTGGTGGAATTAAAGAAACCTACATAGACTATCTCCAAAACAGCAAAAAAGGTGCAGGTTTCAAATTTCAAGAATATTCGAAAGAATCGTTCCTTCAAACAGTTGCTAAAGCATTAGAAATATACAAAAATTCCTCTTTGTGGTCAAAAATAATAAATAATGGAATGACTTTATCGTTTCAATGGAGTAAAAGTGCAGAACAATATCTATCTCTCTATTCAAAATTAGTAAATTCCAAGTGATACGTCACCCTTTTCATTTCTATTTATCTGTTGTAACAGTACTCCTTCTTCTATTATTAAGCTCGTGTAATGACCAACCGTCAGAAGTTGGAACGGATATTTGGCCCGATACAGTAACATTGCATTCAATCTCCACTTCTGATACTTCATTGTTTTCTTCAACATCAAATGATACAAAGCGTTTTGGTTTGTTTCGTTTAGGTGGATTACTTTTAGGAAAATATGAAGGCATAACTGCTATTACCTTCGTTCGATTTACAAATATACCCGACACATTAAATTACGTTACGGAAAACGATATCCAAGAATGTACGTTAGAATTGACTCCACAAAGATATTCTTATGGTGATACAAATACGAATCTATTAGAATTTACAGTTCATAGAATAAACAATCAGTGGTTCAATCAAACAACGTGGGATTCAATTGTTGATCCATCAAAACAACCATTTTATACTTCTCAGCAATTTGGAAGTTTTTCTGGAACATCTACGTCCAAAGATACTCTTCCTTTAAAAGTTGCCATAGATAAAAGTATTGCAACAGAATTTTTTGATTTACAAAGTGATACTAACAAAAGAAAAACAAATTACGGTTTGGCATTAGTACCAAATGGAAATACTAATATCATTCGTAGGTTTTCAACAAAGTCATTGTCAAGTGCTGATCAGTCAAACTATGTGTTTTTCCGTGTGGTATTTAGAAATCAACGGAAAAATAATGCTTTAGATACCATAGTTATGGAATCAGGTGTTGATGCTTCCATGGTTAATGATGCAGCTCCAAAAAATAATCAAAACTTAATTGTTCAAGGTTCATTAATGAATAGAGCAAAAATAGAATTTGACCTTTCAATGATTCCGAATGATGCCTTTATCCATTATGCACAATTGTCATTTGAACGAAATGAAGCAGAATCAAAAGGTGGAACAAACGGAATTGATGAGACAATTGGATTGGCGTATTATGCAAATCCAGATGACGCCTCAATAACTCCTACTAGATTATTTTTAGCACAAAGAACCGCAAACACACAAACCTATACCTTTAAATCCATAGTTTCTTTAGTTGAACAGTGGTTACGTTATTCCAATGGAAAAGGAATAGCGTTTTTAGAGCCTGAAGGTGCTAGTAAACTGCTGGAAATTGATAAAGTTACTTTTTACGGAATCCAAAGTCCAGATTCAACAAAAAGACCATCATTAAAAATCATTTACTCCTCACGACCAGGATTTGGAAGAAGATAATGTTGAAATTACCAGTAATATTTTCTTTGTTGTTTGTTCTAACAACGACAAATTTGTTGTCCCAAGGTGGTTCCAATTATTCCTTGTTTGGTTTTGGTGATGTACGTTCTGTAACAGGTGCAACCTATGACGCAAGAGCAGGAACGTCAATAGGTGTTATTTCAAAACATGGAATAAATTTATCCAATCCTGCATTGCTAGGATATGGTGAATTTACCAGAATGCAGGTCGGTTTTCGATTTAATCAGCATTTGAATGTACCTCAAGAAGGTAATTCGGTTGCTCAATTTAATAGCAAACTTGATGGTTTTTCTGCATTATTCATGATAGATACTGCTTCAAAATCATCATTTAGTTTGGGAATACATCCTTCAACGTCCATCAATTACAGAGCTTCAACTGAATTTAAGGATACAATTGCAAATGTGCCAATTAGAAGTAAAACTTTTTTTGAAGGAGCAGGAGGTATTACGAATGCATATATAGCCGGTTCATATAGCCCGATCCAAGATTTTACTGTCGGTGTTTATCTTGCTGCGTTATTAGGAAATTCAACTAGAAGTGTACAAACAGATATCATTGGTGAGGATGTTTTTTCTTCATTCAATAGAATAGAAGATGTGTATCGAGGTACAACTGCGAATATTGGATTTGTTTACACGGGAATTGACAATTTGACCATCGGTGCAAAATATAGTGTTACATCGAATATTCAAACAACGAGTACTATTCGCTATACGTACTATTTACTTCCTGATACAACCTTCACACAAGTAAATTCTGAACCATTTCCTTCAATGTTGGGAATTGGACTTGGCTACTCGTTCGGTGACTATGCTATAGCAGCCGACTTTGAACGAGCAGATTATTCTTCGATTACCTATAGAAGACCTGAGGGTACGACCTTTGGAGCAATGCAACGTATTTCTGCAAGTTTTTCGAAAAATGGTTCGAGAAGATTTTCTGTACCGTATTCCGAAAAATTAGGGTATCATTTTGGAATAGGTCAAACATCTCATTTTGCAAGTTTACAAGGTAACCCTATTTCAGATCTATACGCTTCGTTTGGAATGGATATTCCATTTGGTGATGCTATTTTCAATGTTGCAACTGTTGCTGGAACACGAGGATCTTCGTTATCTTCTTCTTTACGAGAATATTATTCTAAATTTACTTTTACGTTGTCTATTGGTGAAACATGGTTTCAACCATTCAAACGTGAACAATATTAAATTTCAAATCCAAAAACTTTTCTTACCAAAATATGAGTACTTCAAAACAAATTGCAATTGTTGGTGCCACAGGATTAGTTGGTACTACTATGATTTCAGTTCTTCAAGAGCGTGGACTTTTCTCGAAAGATGTTCGGTTGTTAGCATCAAAAAACTCAGCTGGGAAGAAGATAAATTTTGGTTCATTTGAAATTGAAGTTGAAGAATTAACAGAGGATTCTTTCAATACGATAGATGTTGCATTGTTTTCAGCTGGTGGTACCATATCAAAAAAGTATGCTCCAATTGCAGTTGAAAAAGGATGTATCGTCATCGATAATTCCAGTGCATTTAGAATGGATTCGACAGTTCCTTTGGTAGTTCCTTCAGTGAATTCTGACGCTCTTGAAAATCATAATGGTATAATTGCCAATCCTAATTGTTCAACAATTCAATTAGTAGAAGCAATTTCTGTACTCAAAAAATACACGATAGAACGTGTAATAGTCTCGACGTATCAATCAGTGAGTGGAGCTGGACAAAAGGGTGTTGACCACCTGCAAAGTGAAATCAAAGGAGAAACACCACAACAAAGAATTTCTCCTCATCAAATAGCATATAATACTGTCTTTCATTCATTTGATAATTCACCTTATAGTGAAGAAGAAATTAAAGTTAAAAATGAAACGAAAAAAATTCTTTCAATGCCAGATTTGTCTGTTTTTGCAACATGTGTTCGGGTTCCAATTTTAGGAGGTCATGCGGAATCTGTATATGTGAAAACAGCAATGGAGATGAATTTACAAACACTTCGTGAAGATTTTTCAAATTCATCATCTATAGTTTTAGTTGATAACCCTCAAGACCATTTGTACCCAACGGTTCAACACAGTAATGGGCGTGATGAAACATTTGTTGGTCGATTACGATTAGAGACACCCAATGAATTGCATTTATGGGTAGTGGCGGATAATTTACGAAAAGGTGCAGCATCCAACGCAGTAGATATACTCCAAGTACTATTAGAAAAAAATCTATTTATATTAAAGAAGACAGCGTAATGAAACAAATTGTCGTCATCATGGCTGGTGGTTATGGAGAACGATTCTGGCCTTTAAGTAGAATGAACAAACCAAAACAACTCCAATGTCTTGTTTCAGAATCTCAGACCATGTTAGAACAAACAATCAGTCGAGTTGACGGAATTGTAGATAGAAATGATATTTACATCATTACTAATGAACTGTTGTCACATCAAATGAAAAATAAAACTCATTTGATGATTCCAACGGAAAATGTCATAGCTGAACCTGCAAAAAAGAACACTGGACCATGTTTGCTTTTTGTCAGTACCATTTTAAAAAATAAATATCAACAGCTTGGATTTGAAGAGAACCAACTCACTATAGCCATTTTGGCTGCTGATCATTTTATTTCAGATATTTCACTCTACCAAAAAAGTTTTCAACAGTGTTGTACAACTGCAAGTATGGGACAAGGAATTGTAACAATTGGTATTGTTCCTACTCGTCCAGAAACTGGTTATGGTTACATTCAAATAGGAGAAAACCTCGAGGATGCACTATATTCAACAAATGCTTTCGTTGAAAAACCTACGGTAGAAATTGCATTAGATTATATCCAAAAAGGAAACTTTTTATGGAATAGTGGAATGTTCTTTTGGAGATTGGACTATTTTTTCCGTGAACTTCAAGCAGTTTCGAAAGAGCTAGGCGAATATGTTGAAAGTTTTAAATCAGCAAATGAAGAAAAGTTAGTAGATTTGTATGCAAATCTTCCTGATATTTCTATAGATTATACTTTAATGGAACAAGCAAGAACTGTTTTTGTCCACAAAGCTAGTTTTGGTTGGGACGACGTTGGTTCTTGGAATTCTTTACTACGAATTCGTCAATCAAATACTGAGGGTAATTTAGTTTATGGAAATTCTATAACTATAGATACAAAAAATTCATTAGTTTTGAACTATTCAAATGACACTACTAAAGTAGTTTCTACTTTAGGAATTGAAGATATGATTGTTGTATGTACTGACGATGCAGTATTGGTCTGCAATCAGCAAAAAGTTCAAGATGTCAAAAAAGTAATTTCTGAAATTAAATCAAATAATTTAAACAATTTATTATAAGGTATACAATGAGTTCTGGGGAACCTGAACGAAAATCTTTTTCGGAAAAAAGAATAAAAGGTGTTGCATCCTCTCCGGGTCTCACCTTAGGAACTGCGTATGTCATCAACTTACAATCATACAACAAACACTTCACAACGCCCAAAAAAATAGACAAAAAAACCGAATTAGAACGCTACGAACGTGCAAAAATTCAGGCATTAGAAGAAATTGACCTAAGTATTTCCTTAGTGGAAAAAAATCAAGAATATGAACACAATGTCATTTCTATCTTAGAAACATATAGAATGATATTGATGGATTCATCATTGAATGCAACAATCACAGAAAAAATCAATCACAATTTTCTCGCTGAAAATGCCATAATTGATGTATTTGTTGAAAATAAAAAAGTATTCCAAAAAGCAAAAGATCGAGTACTTCGTGAAAGAACTGCGGATTTGGATCACATTCAAAATCAATTGATTTCATTTCTACAAGAGCAAATTTCTATTGACAATCTACCGGAAAATGCAATTGTAATTGCGAGTGCAGTTTCGCCGACTGATGTGATGCAACTTGCAGAAGCTGGAGTTTCGGCAATCCTTACAGAAGTTGGTGGAATTGCATCACATACTTCTATTTTAGCAAGGTCAATGGGATTACCATCAGTTATTGGACTAAAAGGGTTACTCAAAACTATCAAATCAGGTGCTACCATTTTAGTTGATGGATATTCAGGAATTGTCTATGTCAATCCGAAACAAGAGACAATTGCAAAATTCAACGAACAACAAAAAAAGGAAACTACCTACAAACAAAAGCTTCAAAAAATAGCAAAACTTCCAGCCTTAACGAAGGATCTTCACAAAGTAAAAGTTAAAGCAAATGTCAATACTTTAGAAGATGTCGATGAAGCGATGATGGCAGGTGCAGAAGGTATTGGATTGGTTCGTTCAGAGAGCTTAGTCATTGCTCTTAACCGTTATCCAACTGAAGAAGAGCAATACAAATGGTATTTGGAAATTTCCGAACGTGCATACCCCAAATCAGTAACTATTCGTGCATTTGATGTTGGATTTGATAAGTTTACAAAGGGAATAGTCTATCAACAGCCCAATCCGGCATTAGGTATACGGGGTATACGTTTTCTTCAAAGAAATGAACATCTTTTTAAAACGCAAATTCGAGCTATACTTCGAGCTTCTTGCCATAGAAATATCAAAATGTTAATACCGATGGTTTGTAGAATAGATGAAGTGCTTTACGCGTTAAAAATTATAGATCAAGCAAAACACTCTTTGCGAAAAGATAACTTGGAATTTGACACGTATACTCCAATAGGAATAATGGTAGAAACTCCTTCTGCTGCACTCATTGCAGATAAACTTTCGCAATATGTTGATTTTATATCAATAGGAACAAACGATTTGACCCAATATACTTTGGCAGCAGATCGTAATAATGATTTAGTTTCTGATATTTTTGACTATTTCGATCCTTCGGTTCTGCAATTGATTAAACTGACAATCAATGGAGCAAAAATCAATAGTATTCCTGTCAGTATTTGTGGTGAATTTGCCGGACATTCTGCTGCAACAGAATTGTTAGTTGGTTTAGGCGTTGATGAATTGAGTGTTTCCTCCCAAAATGTTTTAGAATTAAAAAAACGAATTAGAAAGTTAACGCTACATAATTCTGAAATGTTAGCAAAAGAAGTGTTACATTGTTTGTCTGCAAAAGAAGTTCGGAAAAAGATTTCGGTTATCAAAAGAAGTTCTAAAAAATGATACGATACTTTCGTTTATGGTGGCATTTTTTCCTCAATTCACTTTCGCGTGAATTAGAGTATAAAAGTCATTTTTTAACGATGATAGTCGTTGATGTAGTTTGGTATTCTACCCAAATAGCTTTGTTTGAAGTTATTTTTCTGCATACAAATACCATCGGAGGATTTACAAAGCCAGAAATGACAATTTTTCTTGCAACCTTCTTTCTTTCTGACTCCATCAATGAATTCCTCTTTGCAAAAAACTTTTGGACTATGTCCGAAAATGTGTCAAAAGGTGATTTGGATTTTTATCTGATGAAACCTGTTTCGACGACATTTATGGTCTTATTCCGGTATGTGTATATTTCTGCAATTTTCAACCTAATTGGTTGTATAATTCTCTTACTTTGGGGTGTTTCTTTATTGTCCTATTCACCAACAATTTCGGATATTCTGAACTTTTTGTTGCTTTTTATTCTTGGTAATAGTATATTGCTATCATTACAAGTACTTTTGTCAGGTATCATAATCAAGTCAATTGCAGGTGAATCGATTGTTAACTCATTCTACTCAACCTTTCAAATTGCTGGGAAACCTGATACAATCTTTTCGTATTTGTTGAGAAAATTCTTTTTGTACATTTTTCCAATATCAATGATAGCATCGTTGCCAACTAAAGCACTTTTATCCCAAATTGGGATTATAGAGTTGTTTATAGCCGCAATAGTTGCTACGATTTATTTTGTCGGAGCGTATAAATTCTTTAAGCATTCTCTAAAAAAATATTCAGGGGCGAGTGCATAATGGAAAAAAAATTTCGATATAAATTGGATTTTTACTGGCAATCATTATTGATTTATTCGATTATTTTGATAGGATATTCTCTTATAAGAGGAACGTTGAATATTAAAAATTTCTCTTTTAGTTTTCATGACCCTTTAGTAGTACTTTTACTTTTGTTTGTCGTTTTGACATTTCTTTTTTGGATAATCAATTATATTCTAAATCGAACATTAACAATAGGTTCAGATTATATAGAATTTGCAAATCGTTTTCGAAAAAAACGGTTTTCCATACAAGACATAGAAAAAATTGCTGTTACTTTTGAACATAAAATCAAAACAAGAGGTCGTTTTACCATTATTAAATTGAAAATACGAAATAGAAAATGGTTTCTTCGTATTAGACCGAGCATTTACTCTGATTCAAAAGAGCTTATGAAATCGATTGATATGCTGAGAGTAAATTTTGCTAAAGGACTTAGATGAAAACGTATTTCCTTCTTTTAGTTTCATTTTTCACAATGAATATGCAATTTCTTGCCAATACAGATGGTAAAACGGTGTTTTCACTTTCAAAAACGTCAATAGAGACTGCGATTTCTGAATTAATTGCTAAAAGTACTGATTCAATTACATCAATAACATTCACAACGACAGTAGATGAGTATGATTCGTTTTTAGAACCAATAATTGCACAAATTCTTCAAGAAAGGGGTATTAATTTTTTAGGAAAATTGCCGATAAAGAAATCATTGCATTTACGGATGCAAACTGAAGAATTTTCCTTGAAATGGAAGGTTTTAGAGCAATTTCAAGATTCCTTAGAAGAAAATGGGGTTTTACGAGGTAGAATTATTGCTACAACAGCTTCAATGCAAACTATTGTGGCTCCTATAAATTCTTCTTTTAAAACTAATGTTTCAATAAATGAAGCGAAAAGAACTTTGAAATTAGTACCTTCAATTATTGTTTCTGAATTACCGCAAACAAATACAAGTATCGTTGAAGAAATTCTTACTCCTGTCTTGTATTTAGGTACAGCTGTGATTACTTTGTTATTGTTATTTACTGTAAGAACTCAATAATCAATGTCAAAATTTTACCAGTACATAATTGTAATATTGTTTGTTGTTGCTGGTACCGTTCACGCACAGTTTCCTGATATTGGCAGAATATCTCTTTTTCAATCCCCACAAAGTTCTATACAAAACCTCAAAATCGATTTACTACAACGTGTTGTTGTATCTATTGACTTTTCTGGATTTATTCAATCTCCGTTGTTGGACACTACTTTAGATGCTAAAGCAGGAATAGATGCAGCAATTGTTGTTTACCAACAAAATCTGACTCCAATTTTTACTCGGCATATTTACGGTTTGGGTGATGAAAATATCACCAATATAGCAATTGATGCTGCTAATAATATCACCGTAGTAGGTAGATTCACTGCTACAGTCTTTATAACAGATAGTAACGATACGTTACAATTTCAAAATACTGGAAATACCGATTTATTTATTGTTAAATATGATAGTAATGGAGAGATAATTTGGGTTCGTACTATCAATGGACCAGCTAATTTGATTTTAGAAGGTGTTGCTTCGAACTCACAACTTGGTACTACAGTTGTAGGAAGTTACTCAGGTTCGACTACTTTTCAATCGTCAACACCATTAACATTACAAGGAGCATCACATTACAATGCATTTATTGCACAATATGATGCGATTGGTGAGCTTCAATTTGTCGATACAACTTCTTCAATTATCAATTCACAAGAACAGCTGAATCGAGTTGTATGTGATCAAAATGATACTATTTATACAACAGGTAGATTCCAACAAACATCCTATATAAGTGGTGGTACCAGACAAGATACGTTAATATCGTTTGGAGGTTATGATATATTTCTTTCAAAATTTGCCCCTAACGGACAACTAATTTGGACAAGAACAATGCGTTCCAAATCTGCAATAAATGAAGGAAAAGCAATAGCAATTGATAACAATAGAGATATTTACGTCGGAGGTTCATTTGGAGATACTTTGTTGTTTACAAATGGCTCGACATTAGCTGCAAAAGGTGAACAGAATACATTTATAGCAAAATTTTCTTCCAATGGTAATTTGGTTTGGTCGAAGTCCTTAAATGCTTCAATGTTCTCACGTGTAAATGATATTACTTTTACTTCATCTCATGTATATGTAACGGGTTCTTTTCGAAATACACTTCAAATTCAAGATTATCCCATTCCATTGATTGCAAAAGGAAGTAATGATATTTTCTTAATTCAATTTGATTTAAATGGAAATGTTGTTGCTGCTACAAATTATGGAGGTGACGGATTAGAAATAGCAACTTCTGTTGATGTTTCTCAAGACTCATCGTGGATACATTTTGGAGGTAATTTAAAAGGAAGATCAATTTTCAATCTTGATACCTTAGATCAATTATTTTTTACTACTGGAGCGGTAGTTCGTCTTGGTGGTGAACGATTAAAACCAAAGGAATTATTTCTTACAGTTGCACCTATTACCTCTCAACAAATTACTAGAGGTGATTCTGTTTTCTTTACTGCTACTGTGGTTGATGAGATGGGGCAAAATGTAGTGTGTGCACTGACTATAACTGATACATTGTTGTCAAATCATAGAGTAAGTAGTTTTCAAATTCAAAACCCAAATACCTTAATTGGACTGTCTACGAGCTCCACGAGTCCAAAACAACAATACATAGTAAGTTTTAATGCAACCAAACAAGAATATAAAGCCTCTGCAACAGTTCAAAGGGTTGTTCTTTTAGTAGATACTTTGCAAAATTTGTTGAATTTGTCAATAATACCACCTGATACAGTTGTGATGGGATCTACAGATTCTGCAATTGTAACTTTTGTGGTGACAGATAGTTCTGGATTGTTAGTTCCAAATGCACTCATAACCCTAGTTGATTCTGCTTCCTCACCAATTGCAGTTACTGCGAGAATAACTGGTTTAAATGGTACAGTTGCCTATACAATTAGAACTAACAATAAAATGCTTGGTTTTTATAGATTACGTGCAATAGCCTCAAAAGGTGGATATACTCCTTCCATTGAACAAAGACGGATAGTTAGGGTAATCCAAAACCAACAAACGAATCAACAATTTTCTATTCAATTTCAAACTCCTACTTCAATTACTGCAAAAAATTGCGATACCGTTATCATTCGAGGAATTGTTAGGAATACAAATGGAGTTCCTCAAAATAGTGTTACCATACAAGTAGTAGATTCGTTGTCTCTTCCTAGTAAAGTTGTTACCATAACAACAAATTCACTAGGAGAATTCACCTACACAACTATTGGAAATTTGCAAAGCACTGGAACACACAGAATTCGTTTTACTTATTCAAAACTTGGATTTACATCTTTTGCAAATTTTGTAACGATAAATTTAACGTCACTTAATCCTAATTCGCTGTATTTACAAGTTACTCCAATAGCTCAAATAGAATCTACAATTGGAAATGCTATTTCTTACCAAGCTTTTATTAAAAATGGTACTTGTTTACCTGAAAATGGAGCAACCGTTATAATAATCAATTCTATGTTGAGTTCTTCAGAACAAAGAATTTCAAATTCTCAAGGTACTGCTTTGTATCAGTTTATAGTACCACCAACTATTCAACCAGGAATATATCTTTTGAAATTTGTTGCTTCGAAAAATTCTTTTCAAACTTCCGATACAATTTTTAGAACAGTAAAAATAAATCCAACATCTCCCCAATTAGAACCGTTAATTGTGAAAGTTTCCCCTTCCACAACAACTATAACTCGACAACAATGTGATTCGGTTACATTAACTGCTCAAGTTTTGGATAGAATGTTCATTCCAGTCGCTGGTGCATCAGTAACAATGACAACTAATGCTCCTGTTATTCCGCAGTTTATTACTCGAATTTCTAATGCACAAGGTATAGTTCAATTCCCGTTTCAAATTTCCAGTTTAAATGCTAATGGGTTGCATAGATTCGATATAATCGCTAATAAACTTGGGTATGATGCATCAAATACTGAAACTACGTTTTTACGTGTCAATGCTCCGAGTAGTAATGAGATTTTTCGAGTGTATCCGCTAGATTCAATCATAGCATTACAGCAGGGGGAAACATACGGATTTACTTTGCGATTGTTAGATTCTTTCTGTGTTGGAAAACCAAATGCTACTATTTCAGTGCGAGATAGTTTAAAATTTCCCCCTCTCCAATCATTTGTAGAAACTACTCAACAAGGGAGTAGAAATTATAATGCATTTGTTTCCGAAGGAACAACAATCGGTTGGTATGCTGTAGAATTCGAATCTCCTAATGGAACTATAGTAAAGAAACGCATTAGAGTCTATGTTCCTTCATTAGATAACAGCCGACCACAATTAGTTTTTCCGCCAAATTTTGCAACAAGTATACCAATAACTACTCCACTTTTGTGGGCAACATTCCCTAATACCGTTTTTTATGAATGGCAATTGTCAGAACAAAGTTCGGTTTCATCAGTGTATGATGGTGGATTTTCAATCGAAAGAGTAACGTTTCCAACTTCGTTGATGCAAAACAGAATTTACTTTTGGAAAGTTCGAGCTTATGGTGTAAATTGGGTGAGCGATTGGTCGCCAACGTGGAGCTTTTCAACTTTCCCTGTAGTGTCTGTTGAGGAAACGAATGAAGAAGATGGTTTTACAATGAATCCTAATCCAGTAACTGATAACTTATATTTGTCATTCCCAACCATAGAAATGACTTCAAAAATTGAAATTTATAATGCAATTGGTTCATTAGTAACTTCATTTCAAAATGATTCAAAAGATGTTCAGTTTTCGGTTCAACATTTTCCGAGTGGATTGTATTCAGTAAAGTATAGTACTGCTAAAGGCGTTTATTCAAAACAGTTTATTAAAATTCAATAGAATGCAGAATTTAAAGAATTTGATTACATTGTTGGAATCTCCGTTAGTACAAAAAGAGCCTGTCATCATTGCGATGAAAGTAGAAGATGATTCTCTCATTAAAACTCTTTACTCCAAAATTAAATCAAATGAATATCAATCGGATGAAGAGGCGTTAAAGGATTTGTATGGGTCAGAAATGAACAAACAAACCTATGCAATTCTTAAAAACAAGTTGAAAGATCGTTTACTCAATTCACTATTTATTCACCAATTTAGTTCTAACGATAAATATTCCAAAACATCAATTATTCTTCAATTACGAAAACTATTATGGTTGGTTGATGTTTTAGAAGAGAATAATTTTAGTGATGAAGCCTATGATTTGGTAAAAAAAGCTCACACACTTTCCAAAGACTGTTCTGATGTCATTTTACAAATGGATTGTATACGAAAGGTCCTTTCCTATCGCGACAAATATTCACGAAATGAAATAATTAAATTACAATTGGAGTTAGAATCCTTAGCAAAATCATTTGAGATTCTGACTACATTAGAGAAAATTGAAGTTTCGCTTATAAAGGTTCTTGGAACAAATTTTGGTCCTTTTACAGAATTTCAACGTCAAATTGATGCTACTTTGGAACCTTTGGATGCCTTGTTATTGCTCTATCCACAGTCCGAAATTAAATTCAAAGCATTTTCATTATTGACAAAAGGTTTGAAATATACTGCAAATTATTCTAAGATATGTGGATATTTAGTAGAATACGAAGATATAACGAGAAGTAAAAAAGAAATATTGACCATTCCTCCTGAGGTTTTTGTAGTATGGTTAGAGGCGTTAATTGCGTGTAAAAAGTTTGAAATTGCAGAAAATATACTTCGAGTCTACCAAGAAAATACTGATATTTCTTTTAGTACTTGGGTAGAAATTCAACAGTTGGCTATTGTGGTTTTTCTGTCACTTCAATCTATCAGATCGGCGTTAAATACATTTTATACCGTACGAAAAGATCCTCAATTTAATCAACTCTCATTATATCAGCAAGAAGAGTTTTATATCTGTGGGATTTGGCTCTATTTTGTCGCAGTGTATTTACATGGAATTGATAAAAACGAAGTGGAGTCATTGTTTTCTAAAGGTTTTTCAGCACTAAAATTCATCACAAAACCATACTTTCAATCGCCAAAAAGTGAAGATACTACCGTTGGAATGTCTATATTGCTGTTGCAGTTTTTTTTAGAATCCTTTGAAAAAGAAGATACAGATTTGCAAAAATTCACAAAATTGATTGAGTACTATTTAGAAAATTATTTTCGCTATGATGCTCGAAATAAACGATTGTTGTTATTACTGAGAATTGTTCGACAATTTATAAAATCAGGTGATGATCCCGGTGAAATATCTCGTTCAACACGATATTTGATGTTGGAATTACAACAAAGTGATACAGGGTTCTTTCTCGGACCACATGAATTTATCCCCTTCAACGAATTATGGGATTCAGTTTTACCTCGATTAAAATCCAAATTTGCAATTGGTGCAAGAAATAAACGCAACGAAGAATAAATTACGCTGGAAGTTGACCGTACATCTCTATAACAGTACCCGTAATTCCCTTTGAAACAGGGGTTGCAAGATAAAAAATAGTGTTAGCAATACTTTTTGGGTCAGTCCATTTTGATTCTTCACCATTTTCTGCCCACGCCAAATTAGCAGGTGTTCTTATAATTCCAGGAAGAATGATATTTGCTCGAATTCCGTAATCTTTTCCTTCTTCTGATGCTGTAAGTGTTAAAGATTGAACAGCAGCTTTAGATGCCGCATAGGCACTTCTATTTTTTGATTGATGGTAATTGTCTTTTGCTCCAATGGTGATTATTGAGCCTTGTATTTCATTTTTTTTGAAATGTTCAATCCCATGGGAAAGCATAAGAAATGTAGAAGTTGTATTAAGAGAAATCATTTCTTCAAAAACAACTAATGGTGTATCATTAATTGGTTGTCCAGCTGAAATTCCTCCTACTAAATGAACAATTGCTGAAATATGACGAAGATGAAGAAGTTCAAAAATTTGTTTTACTTGTTCTTCATTTGTTACATCACAATTATAAATTGTCAAATCATTCTCAAAGTCTTTAAACGCTGATTCTAACACATTGGATTCAATACTATCTTTTGTTAATGCTGTTACTTTCCATGAGTTTTTTAAAAACATTTTAGTAACAGTTAATCCTAAATTTCCAGCTGCTCCAGTGATGAGTACATGGTTCATAATCGTTAATTTTTCTTTAGAAGTTTTTTAAACAACAACAATTCATCAGGTCGAAAGAATTTACAGAAGTACAAAAGTACAAAAAGAATTGGGAACATTCCTATTCTGATAGCAAAATTTATCCAAGTTGGCTCTAATGTTGTCAAAATTTTACTTGCGAAATACAGTAAAAAAGTGAAAACATACAAAACACCGACTTTAGACCATTCGTAAGGAATTGTAAATGCTTTTTGAGCGTAGTAGTACATTATCATAGACGATGTTGCGTAAGCCAATACAGTTGCCCAAGCTGCCCCATTGTAAGAATAGATTGGAGAAAGAACAAAGACTCCAAGTACATTGACTACAGCAGCAGTTCCTGTTATCAACGGTAATTTGACTGTTTGTTTGGTAATATACAGTCCTGCGGAAAAATTAGCATACATTCCATAGAGCATATACCCAAAAAGTATGATTGGAATCATCCCAACTCCAACCCAATATTGACTGTTGATTATGGTTCCGTTCTTGATTGGAATTTGTATAACATACTCAATAAAAAGTGCTGAAATTAGAAAGACAATACAAGCATAAAGATTGTAGAGTGTAAAAACTCGTGAGAATAGTTGGGGAGCTTCTTTATCTTCAGCATGGGTCATATAAAATGGCTTCCATGCGTATTCAAATACTGTTGTCGCCAACATCATGGGAATTCCAAGCCGATAATTCACATTATAAATTGCAACGATTTGAGCATTTGTCAAAAATAATAAAATTGGTCTATCGGCAACTTGCAACATCATGGATGCAAATCCCGATGGCATCGTTGGCAATCCAAATTTTGCTAATTCTTTAAACAATGTCCAATCAAAAAGTGGTTGTAAATATCGTTTTAACTCAGGCAAAACGAACAAAATTCCTATAAAGGAAGAAATTATCCCAGCTAATAATGCCCCTTCGATTCCCATCCCTTTAAAAACAACAAAATAGATGTTTGCAGCTACATTTACGACAATACCGACTATTTTGATTCCGGCAAATTTCTTTGCTTTTCTTTGCATTCGTAACAATGCAAATGGAATAATCATAAAACAATCAAAAAAAGGAATTAGCGATGAATAAAGCAGTATCTTATTTGCTGAAGAAAAAACTTCTAAAGAAGTAAATTCAACAAATGGAACAATGGTAAGATGAAAGAGGAGTATTAGAAATGTAGCAATTGAAACAATCGTGAAAAACGTAATCGAAAAGACTTTTTTTGTTTTTTCTTCTGAATCTTTGTCGTAGAATCGAAAAAAAGAAGATTCCATTCCAAATGAAAATGCGATGTTTACAAAGGCTATATAGCTAAATATCGTTACAAATACTCCTAATTCTTCTGGGAGAAGATAGTTTGTATAGAGGGGTGTCAGCAAGAATGTAAGAAATCTTCCGATGATAGTACTTACCCCATACACTGCAGTGTCCGAGAGTAAGGCTTTTATCTTACTGCTCATTCTTCTGCAACATTGTATCGTAAAAGATTTCTTCTACTGCCATCAATTCCAATATTTCCAATAATTGGAATGGCAATTCTTGCAGAGGTTACTTCACTTTTTACAATTCCAATCTTATTTACAAACCAAATTGTCTCTCGTGAAGTTGTGTTGAATGTAATTGGAATGGGCAAAAACTGTTGATTCAACGTGATATTATAAATGGTTGATATAACAACTTTTTGTGATGTATATTGGTTTCCACTGACTGTAATTTGCTCGTTAGGAGTTCGTATTGCATTTGCTTGTATGGTTCCCGTAACAGTGAATGGAAGTCCTGAAATAGAAGCATTATTAAGTGTTGTATCAAATACTGACCATCCTCCGCCCACAAAATCTGCAATTTTCACCCAGCGACGTGGTAATTGAATCAACGGAAAGTTAATAGGAGAGCGATATTGATACAGAATCGGACCAATTTGTGAATAATAACTGGTATCATTCACCCTTGTTCCACCTCGGTAGGTTTGCAAACCAATCGCATCATATCCTAATATTTTTGGCGTATATTTGATGACTAATGAATCTACTTGACGAGAAGCTGGAAGCTCGTTGTTATTCGAATCGATAGTAAATCGTTCGTAAATCCAGTAATTACCAAGTGTTTTTGGAAAATAATCAAACCCTGATTGAGGAGTGATTATAATGATTGCACTATCCTTTACTGTCAAATCAGTTGATGAAAAGCACGTAACGATGGCAGTATCAGAGCTAAAAACCAAAAACCCAGGAGCAATGTATATTCCCTGATTAGTGACTGCCCCAGGACCTCTTGTTACACTCCAAATCAGTTGATGATTCACATCAAATGGATATTCTGCCCTCAATTGAAACGTCGATCCCGCTGAAACTACTGCTTGTTTTGGAGTAACAAACAACTGAATTTTGTCACCGTTAACCGCAGTTGGTTCGTCCGAACAACCGTTCAAAATAAACAAAACGAGAATTGAAAGGAGAAAATACTTCACAAATTATATGTACGTTTCAATAACTATTTCTTCAAAGATACAAAAAAACCTCACATTATGGTGTGAGGTTTTTTAATTTTATGTGATTTTCTTGAACTAATTGGATTCGTAAAAACAAACCAAACAAAATTCAGATGTTTCCATAATTCTGAAAACAAAGTCTTCCGTATAAACTCATTTGAGGATAAGCATTAGGTAAATCTCTCCTCGGGAATGAGTTAGCAATTAATGCATTAACAGATTTGTTGAAATAACGAATTTTAATGTTTCTAAAAGATACTCTTTTACTTAAATTTGGAATTTTTTCGATATTTAAGTTTCCAAAGTCAATAGAAACTATATCTTGATACTTTTCAGAAAGGGTTTTGAAAATATTATAGAATTGTTTAGAACCAAAAATTACAAATTTTCTTTCATATTCAAAAATAGAGTCAAATATCCTAAAGATATGATTTTCAAATTTTTCAATATGCTTTATTGCTTCATTCAAATTTTTAAAGAGGTTAAATGTATTTGAAGCATAGGGAATCAATTCTAATTGTAACTTTTGCATTAATACATTTTCTTTTGCTGTATATTTTGTACAAATATCTTTTTCCCAAAAATGTTCTGGTATATATATTCCACTTTCCTCAAAATTACTTAAAAAAGCTGCTTGTTTTAAATCAAAACTATCAAGTCGTTTCCTATCAATTCTGCCATAGCATATCTTAGAATTTATTTCTTCTATTATAAATTCTTCAAGATTCTTGAATTTACCTTTATGTACAGTTAGGAAACTTTCTACAGCGTTTCCATCTCCAGGATTTAACATAACAAAAACAGTTTTAGCATCAAATTGTCCTGTAAAATACATAGGTATAACATTAGTTAAAAAACTTGAACCTAATGATTTATTTAAGTTTAATGCATTTTCAACAAAGTTATTCTCGTAAAGACATTCTAGGTCTTTCCTTAAAGGTAAAAGTAAATGCTCCATTTCAACTTTTGATTTACTAAATTAAGAAAATAAAATAATTTCAATAACTATTTCTTCAAAGATACAAAAAAACCTCACATTATGGTGTGAGGTTTTGAAATAAAGGAAATTTTATTGACCAATTACGGATTAATCTTGAATCTAAGAAGGGTTGTTTGATTTCCGTTGGAAGGAAATGATCCAAAAGAACCAGCACTAACATTAAATCCGTCAGTTATTGCAGAGACAACTCCAATACCTTTAACGTGCTGAACTCTCGAAACAATATCAAATTTTAAAGGTATTTCAATTGGTTGAGGTCCAAACATTGCCGTTGCACGTAAATTCATAGAAATTGTCGAAGTAAATTGGGTGGCGGTATAAGATTTATTATCTATAGTAACGGTAGAAGTACCACCTCTTGTAGAGTTAGAAGTAACAGTTCCGTTGACAACTGCGTTTATTCCTTGAAAGGTGATTGGATTATCTACTAATGTAGTATCTGGAAATGGTTTCCATGAAGTTGCAGTATAATCTGCCAATTTCACCCATCCAGCAGGTAAACTGAAGAAATCAGTTTGAATTCCTGATGTGTAAGAGAATAATTCATTCGAATTTTGGTTGTAATAAGTTGTTTCAGCTACAGCTCCATTCACATAATATACAACAGAAGTTGCTTGTCTACCTTGATAAGTACTATTTCCAATAACTACTGAAGAATCTGTAGTTCTTGTATCTTCATCTGGAGCTGGGTTTGGTGGAGGTGTTGTTTCTACGTTGGTATTAATCCAATAGGAGCCTACAGTAGAAGGAAGTAAGGCTGAATTTGTATCTCCACCTGGATCGGTAGGAGTTTTATCATCAGAGCAAGAAGAAAGTGCTATAACTGATAATGCGAATAAAAAGATGATGTTTTTCATTTTCATTTAGAAATTAAATGTAAAAAGATTGTTTACAAAGACAAAAAAACGTTGGGTTTACTACTCTTATTGTAATTTGAACGGTAAATCAATTTTTGATAAAAAAAAAGAGAATGAAAATCATTCTCTTTATCTTGGCGGAGAGTGAGGGACTCGAACTCTCATGTGATTTCTCACGGCGGTTTTCAAGACCGCTGCAATACCATTATGCGAACTCTCCGTACATTTTAGCATACAAATATACGGGTATTTTTTGAATCTACAAAATTTTTCCGCAAAAAACAGCAGAAATTTCAGAAAAATATCATAGTTTTGTGTCAAAAATTGTACATTTCACCTCATTAACTGAATTGGTGTCGAATATCGTTTTTTGTTGTTTGAAGAAACTATTTCAAGGAAATATTGTCCGTTTGGTATAGATTTCAAATTGGTAATAATGGTATTAATACCATTGTTAACGTTAACATTTTGTGATTGTATCGTTTTCCCATTTATGGATACGATATTCAACTGAATCATTTCATCAACATCACTTTCAAATTCAATCATCGTTTGGTCGTTGGTTATTGGATTTGGAAAGACGGAAAGAACATTGGCCTTTGGTTCGAAAACAGATGAAAAAGTACTCGTATCTTCCAATGCAATAAAATTCACTACAAAGTCAATTGTATTTCCATTTTCAACCCTTGAGTAAAACAACTTTACTAAAGCGTTGTTAGGAATAGTAGTCTCGTTTGCAATAGTCGAATCACCAAATTTGTTGCGAATTTTTGCATCATTTGCGACAATATATTGATTCGCTCCGACAGATAAATTGGGAAATTGTATCGAGTTAATTCGTCCAATTGCAGTACCACGATAGTGCAAACTGTCTTTTTGGTTAAACGTTACATGAAGAAAATCTACGTTTCGAATTTCATTTCTATTTTCATTACTCGAAACTTCAAAAGTAACAGCTCGGTAATGAGCAAACAGTGAATCTGTAGTTATATCATCTCCATTCACGTCCTTTTTGGATTGAACAGAACTTAATTTTAGAAAATGCGAAGTGGTATAAATAGTATCATTTGACACTTTAATTACATCCTCAGAATATCGATTTATTTCTTCCTTGTGAGGCAATTTTGTAATGCGAAGAGCGATGTATTTGTTGATGTTCGTTGCTTTATAATAATCATTTTGTGATTCTATATCGTAATGAGTGAAATCAATGTCAATTATATCATTTACAGAAAAATCATCTAAAATAAGGGAATTACCAAAAGAATCGTAAAATTTAGTTGATGGTGAGATAAATACGGATTTACCAAAGATTATAAATTCTTTTCCATTGATAAGAGATATTTTACCTTTGAAATTTTGAATTTTGTTATTGGGAAGTTTTCTATAGCCTATAACAGTCTTATTATCAAATGAGTAAAATCGAGTTCCATAGAATAAATATGTTCCGATGTTTTTAGAAAACCAATCACTTGTTAGTTCACTATAAAATGGATAATACAAAGTACTGCTAAAAATAGGAAAATCAATCTCAGTATTATCAAGCTTTTTAATTTTGGAATTATCTGAAGTTGAATTTAAAATGCCAAAACATAATTCAGAATTAAATGAAATACTTCCTAACATAAATACTTGTTCTAACGTGTCTGCATTTGCATTGTTTGATTCAGAAAAAAAAGTAAACTTATAACCTCCATGTGTTTCAATTTTTGACTTAGTAGGAGTATGAAGTGTTCCATCTAACATTTTTAAAACTGTATTGTTTGTAATTGGATAAGATATTGATTGATCTGTTAGAATATCGTATGTTTCAAAAGAACTATCTGTAACATTGAAAACAAACAAATAAAGAATATCAGGCTTGCTTTGTGTTTTTATAGCAATTTGAGCCATTCCGAATTGAAAAACAATGAATAAATTTACAACACAAAATAGAAACATAGTTTTCATAAATACCTCACATAATTAAGTTAATCATACAAACATTATCGAACAATTTGTAATGGAATTGAAATTGAAGGAGAATTTACAGATTCAACTATTTTAACAAAATAAGAACCTGTAGGTAATTTTGAACAATCAATATTAATAGAATTTGTTCCGTTTACAACATTATGTTTTGATTGTGTTTGAATAATACCATCGATTGAATAGACTGTTACAGTTACAACATTCTCATGCTCTGAATAATACTGAAGTGAAGTTTGATTTGAAGTCACTGGATGTGGGAATACTTCTATACCAAATAGATTTTTTTGGTTCGTAATTGAAGTATAGACTGTAGTATCTATAATGCTTACCATCGAAACAACTGGTTTCAATGAATCTTTTTCATTATCGATAAAATAGGAAATTTTTACTAATTCATTGGGTTGTAATGATAATTGATTAATTTGATATATTTTTCCGTCTTGTAATTGAACCATTGTTTGGTCATTGGTCGTATAGGTGTTATTTCCTAATGAAATATCTGACCAGTTTTGATTTGTAACTCTTCCAAAAACAGTACCTTTATATATTGAATTACTACTGTTATTGTACGCGTGTGTGGTTAAAACGAAAGGGGTTTGATCTAAAGAAGAACTAACAATATGCTGATTATATTTTGTAAATGTTATAGCAGCTGAATTTTTTACAAATGAACTTTCATCTGTTTCCAAGCCAATAGTATTTTGAAATTTTGTTATTCCAGATTTTAGAATTTTATGAGTTGTCGTATAAATCGTATCACCACTAATTCGCTGAATATCCTCCGAATAACGTAAAACACCAAAGGGTTTTTCAAGTTTTGTTATTTTCAAAGCAAGGTTTTTCTTCATGTAGACTATATAACTAATTTCAACAAAATCCTCTTCTAAAATTGAAGAAATGGGGATGTTTTCTCCCTTATGATTTATAATTACGGTGTTGTGTGTTGTATAATAAGTCTTATTTTGTAATTGTAAAGAAGTTCCTATGGTTTTTGATACTAAACCGGAATTCGATAAAATTTGATCTTCTTCAAGTGGTCTGAAGTTAGCAATTTCTGTTGTGTCATTATTCCATGGATATACATTAAAAAGTATATAACTCCCCTTGTTTTGTTGAAACCATTCTCTGGTATATGACATATACTTTTCAATATCGTAATAACCAATTATATTTTTAAAATCATAAAATTTATTATTCAGTTGAACGAACATGTTTGTATCCCCTATATCTGGAAGAATTCCAAAATTTAGAGGAAGGATGTAGATATTATCAAAGCAAAAAAATTGATGAGCAGTATACAATTCACCACTATGTTTTCCACTAATAAAATACGAGAAAGATTCAAAGTTTTGTAAGGTAAGTTTTTCAGTAATTGCATCTAATCTTGTTAATTCAGAAGACTCTTCAAGGGTATGATAAAGAAAAGTTTGAACTTGTGGTGGTTGAAATTGGAGCCAAATTTTGTTCGTAGTGTTATCAAGACCACCGTAATTAAAAAAGGCTGGAGAGCCTTTTTGTGAAAAAGCACTCGAAAATCCGAACACAAAAATGGCTAGAATAAAAGTAAATCGTAATGAAACCATAACGCCTCCAATGACAAAATGAAGTAAAAGACACAATTCTTCAACTAAAATAGTGAAATTATTTTAATTGCAAGTGGTAAATGGAAGAAAATCTATTTACGCAGAATATTTCTCTAAGATTTCTGTGCGGACTTGTTCCATATACCATTGTGGAGTGGAAGTAGCACCAGTGATGCCAACAGTTTGGGCAGTTGAAAACCACTCAGGGTTTATTTCGGAGGCATCCTCAATGAAAAAAGTATTTTCATTGGCACTTTTGGCGACATCGTAAAGCACTTTGCCGTTGGAGGAGGTTCTTCCTGCAACAAATACAATGACATCGTTTTCATTAGCGAATTTGACTAATTGTGTTTCACGACCAGAAACTTGTCCGCAAATGGTGTCTTTTGCGTGAAATTCTGTAGCAATGTTTTCCATTGTATCAACAATAAGGTCTTTTACTTTGGCTTCTAAAGCAACCTTGATATTGTAAAATGTAGCTTTATCCATTGTCGTTTGTGAAAAAAGAACTGTTTTTTTCGAGAAGTCTATTCTCTCTAACGATTCCTCAACAGATTTGACAACGATACACTCATCATTACATACACCACGAATTCCGATAACTTCGGCATGGTCATATTTTCCAAATATGACAACTTGGTACTGTTGGTCGTAGAATTTACGAACACGTTCCTGCAATTTAGTAACGACTGGACAGGTTGCATCAATAATTTCAATTCCCAATTTCATCGCTTGAATGTAGGTTTCAGGTGGTTCACCGTGAGCACGAATGAGAACTTTTGCACCTGAATGGGCAATATTTGGGAACTCTGCAACGGAAATGGTTTTTAAACCTTTGGATTCTAACCGTTCAATTTCTTTGGGGTTGTGAATGATATGTCCTAATACATACACATCAGGGCGTTTAGGTTTTTCTAATTGCTCTTCAGCAATTTTTACTGTTCTAACTACTCCCCAACAGAATCCAGAAAATTTATCTATAGTAACGTTCATAGCTTTGTCAATGTAATTTTTGTGTGTAAACGAATTCAAAGGATTGATATTTCGTTAGCCTTTATTTACTGTAGTAAAAATAATTGAGGAAACTTCTTCTATGGTAAGTAAGGTTGTGTCAATTTCTATCGCATCCGTTGCCTTTTGCAACGGTGCCAAAGAACGAGATGAATCCAAGGCATCTCGTTTTTCAATTTCCTGTTGAATAGTAACTTTTTCAACATCCACACCTTTTTGATTCATTTCTAATGTTCTTCTTTTAGCACGTTCTTCCAATGACGCTGTCAAAAAGAATTTGTAGGTTGCATTCGGAAAAACAACTGTCCCAATATCACGCCCATCCATTATCAAGTCATTGTTTTCAGCAACTATTCTTTGTTGCACCAAAATCCACTCACGAACAGACGGTAATGTTGAAACCAACGAAACCAAAGAAGTAACTTCCTTTGTTCGGATTTCTACCGAAACATTCTTTCCATTCAAAAAAGTTTCCTGAGAACCATTTTGTATTTCTAATGTAACTGAGATGGTACGCAAATGTTCCAACACTGCAGCATTCGACAGTTCTATCGAGTTATGAATGAGTGAATAAGTAATTGCACGAAACATCGCACCTGAATCAACATAGAGAATCCCTAATTTTTTGGCTAATTCTTTCGCAATGGTAGATTTTCCAGAACCTGCAGGTCCATCAATGGCTATTATCATACAATTTCCTCCTTATATTGAAAAAGAACACTACCAAACGATACCATCGAATGTGTATCTTCTTCATACCATTGTTGCAAAGCGACAGTTGTTCCTTGTAATGGTTTCATACTTGCAAGTAATGAATATGTAGGTGGGAGTCCACAAATCCGAAAAGAATCGTGTTGTTGTTGAATTTTAGCATAAAAAGCATCTTTGTCACCTAATTCAAGTTTCGCTAAAAGGTTTGAATCATTTATTGATACTTCTTCTTTTTTGCTGTAAGCATCTACATCGTCGCCAAACTTTTTCCCTACGTGTGCCAAATCACCACTCGAAATCACATAAGCGTTAGACCCCAACTCTTCAATTATTGAAGACAATGCATTGGAAAAATCTTGTATTTTTTGAGATTCTGTCGGTAGTTTCCCAGAAGAAATAAAATGCTGAAACGATGTAACAAGAATAGGAACAATGGTAAAATCTCGATTTGGAAATAGATATTTCAACATCACAGCGTGAAATTCAATGGAATGTTCAGGCTTATGAGCTATATCATTTTTGGTAAACTTGTTTTGCGTCAAAGAATGTAAACGTTGGATAATCTCTTTATTTGTTTTCACCAGTCCTAAAGGAGTGTCAAAATCCTTATCGGTCAGTATAAACTGATCCAAATTACTGTAGTGAGAAGTACCGATTATAAAAAACGTGATTGCATTTGTAAAACGAATGTGTTTATATGCAGCCACATACGGCTCAATACCAACACGAAAGTCAATATGTGGAATGAGAGCAGCAACAGAATCAATAGTTTGTTCTGAATCATTCGAGCTAAATACAGAATCCAAATAGGTATGGAGTTCTTCTTTCTCCTTTGGATAGGAAGAACCTGCACAAATTGCATTACGAATTGGAGAATTAAAGTATTCGGAATCCATTTTTTGTTGCAACAAGAAAAACTGTTCAGATTCTAAAATACCTATTGAATCAATATAACTAATGACAGATTGTACATCTTCTAATGTAACTTCAATTTCCTTTTGATAGTGAAGAATAGAATGAAGATCTATAATGGTGTTTTCGCCATTGATTAGTTCTAAAATTTCAAGAATATGACTATGAAATGCAATTGGCTCTTCTATATATTTATCTGTATCAAAGGCAATTAGTGCATTATCTTCAGGAATCAGAGAAAACTGAATAGAATCTCTTATAAATGGAATTGCTTCATTCAGAGGAATCAGCTTCATCTTCTTTTTGTTGAAGTCGTTTTTTGAACGAACGAATGAGCAAAATCATCCCAATACCAGCAATAGCAAACAAGGAACTGCCTAATAAAAACCAAATGGCTTCAAAGTCTGGATGATTTCGTAAAATAAGGAATAAAACAAGTAAAACTGCTGACGACAAAAAGTTCGCACCAGAGGAAACTTTCATCGCCTTATCAAGTTTTTCTAAAAGAGTTGGAGTAGTTGGCATAATTCTTTACTATAAATGTTGTACAAATGTACGAAAATTTCATTTGTTTTTGAGTTAAAACTCATAATCTAACCATGATTAGACAATATTATACATTGCTTCATTTATCAAAAGAGCTTGATTCCAAACTCAAAGGATACGTTGTCTTTGAAGCGTTTTCACAAGAAAAAAATTCAGTAGTACTTTCTTTGTATCATCCCCAAAATCAGGACTCAACTAATATAGTTATTTCTGTAGATGCAATAAGTGGAACCTTTTATTTAGACCCACAATTTAGCAGGAAAAGAAACAATGTAACCGATGTATTTTCTATACTTTTACAGAAAGAATTTCAATTCAGTACTGTTATGCCACAGGAACGAGTTTTGAACATTTATTTTACTAATTATAGAGTAGAATGTGTGTTCTATGGCGGTGCAAATGGTACAATTGGCGTATATTCGCCAGAAAATGAATTAGTAGAAGGTTTGAAAATACTTTCTGACAAAGATGCACCTTCTTTGGAAAGAAAAAGTTTTGAATATTTTGTTACAACTGCAAGTTCAATAAAAGTTTCAAAATTATTATCAAATTCTGAATTTGCCTTTTCCAGTTACTATTCAGAAGAAGTAGCTTCACGTTGCTTAATAAAAGCTAATGATATAATAGAAAACTTTGATTCTGAAAAAATAGAACAAATTCGATCAGAAGCACTGTTATTGCAACAAGAACTTTTGACTTCAAATAGCTATTTCATTTTATCCAATGAAAAGGAAAAAATCTTTTCGTTAATACCACTAACTAAATTTCCAAAAATTGAAAAGGCATTCACTTTGGTTTCTGATGGTGTCAGAACAATGCGTTGGATGAGACAATATGAAGGTGAATATTCAGAACTTCATAAAAAGTTAGAATACTATTTTGAAAAAGCTATTGCTAAAAACGAGTCAATTTTGAGAAATATTTCTCAGGATTTTCATAACGAGGATAAAATTGAAATTCCGAGAACTTACTCAGAGATACTTTACTCCTTACCGAAGGATACACAATTAGCGAAAACCCCATTGGAGATTACCCATTGGGATGGAAAAACATATTCTATACCAGTTGATTTACAATTAACAATATCTGAAAATGCACAACTATTTCGGGAAAAATCAGTAAAAGTTCAGAAGTCAAAAGAACGATTGGTGCAAAGGAGGATTATAGTTGACACTGAACTGGAAAGATTGAAAACTAAAAAAAGAGAATTTGATCAAATTACAACACTTAAAGAGTTAACTAAATTTGCAGAAACTATACGATTACAACAACATAAGGGGAAACATGAGACATTTTCGAAGTTTAAAGAATTTACAATTCATAACCAATACAAGGTGTACATTGGAAAGGGTGCATCAAATAATGATGAGTTAACATTCCGTTTTGCAAAGCCAAATGACATTTGGTTGCATGCCAGATCAGTAAGTGGTTCGCATGGAATTATCAAAATGAATACCAAACAAGGAATTGTTCCACCAAAAGAAGTTTTGGAGGAAGCAGCGGCTTTGGTAGCGTATTATTCCAAGTCGAGAAATGGGACGATGGTGCCCGTTTCTTATACATTTAAAAAGTATGTTCGAAAAAAAAAAGGATTTGCTGATGGAGCAGTAATTATGGAACGAGAAGAGGTATTATTTGTAGAACCAAAAAAACCTTCAGAAAATAAAGAAGAAATGTAAAGTTCTACGTACAAATACCGATATTGTAATATAGATTGGTGTAAAAGTAAAAAATATATAAATTAAAATACATTTATCAATAATTTTAGGAGATGAACAATGACTGTTCAAGACAATCATTCTTCAATTAGTTCAATCAAGAATTACCTATTGGTAACCTTGGTAGTACTCCTTGGTTTAACGGATGTTTGCATTAGTTATGCTCAAACGCATTACATTGCAATGTTGCGACCAAGAAGGGTATACAATCAACTCCATGTCGAAATTTGGTTGAAGGCGACAAGCTCTTCAGCGCCAAGATTTGGATATGCGTCGTTTGCGGTCAAATATGACCCAACAAACCTAACTCCAGTGATTCCTGCTGCTAACCCAGGAAATCAAGTAAATAACGAATTTGTTCGTTACTTAACTACTGATTCTATTGATGTCGGAATTGTAGATGCTACAACTCCAGCAACAGCACCTGTTCGTTACATACCAAGTGCTACAACTGGAGCACAACAAATTGCAAACGTAGCTTATCCTGGCGCTGGTGGTGGTGGAATCAATGGGTATTTAGACCCTCAAGTACAAGTTTATGGTTTACCTTCAGATGGAGTTTTCTCATTTGAAGTTCGTAGAGCTGCAGTTAGTACTAATGGTGCTTTTGTACCAGACACTGTGGGTAGAGGTACTTTCGTTGGAAAATTAATTTTTAGTATAACTGGAACTTCAATTTCAGATACAGCTTTGGCAAGATTCCAATGGAATAACAATGGTGTAGTCGGTCCCGTGAAAATATTTGCACACGACTCATTAGATATTACAAATAATATACAATATGAAACAATTGCTCCTTTTCCAATTTTAGGAACTACTGTTTTGTACCCTAATGGACCTGCAAATACTACTGTCGACAGAGATCGTGGTATTACAAATCCAAATAATCCTTTACAAGCTCCAACTATCAATGCTATTGCAGATGGTTGGCCAATTTATTTTGAGCGTTCAGTTGACCCATCAAGTGTTTATCATACTGCTGGTGGGGGTATCGATCCAGATAATGCATATTTATTTGAGTATTCTCTAAATTCTGGTTCATCTTGGACAGAATTTGGTCGTATTGAAGAAAATGCAGCTCCTGTTGCGGGTACTGATCAATCTGGTGAAATAGAAATCGTTACTGCAACAAGTTTGCGTTTACAAAATGGTGCAGCGTTACCTGCAGATACAGCATGGACAGGTCCACAAACCAGTTCATTTGCTGGACCATTACTAGCAATATGGAGACAAAATAGAGATTTCCAACAACGATCTGAAAACGCAAGAATTCGTATTACTGCTCTTGATGGACTTACTGCTACAAACATTACTGCTCGTTCAACATTTGCAAATAGAATGGATATGAGCGATAATGATTTTGTACTTGGTAGATTATTCTTTGTTCAATTAGATGGTGCATCAAATTTCTTACGTTCAAGAAGTGTCTATGTTAATTCTACTCAATTAACTGTAGAAGCATGGGTGAATTTGAATGAATACAAACCAAATGGTTCTGAAACGGGTATTGTTGCATTTAGTGGTGGTCCAAATTCCACAACTGAAGGTACGTGGATGCTCTATTTAAAAGATGGACGTTATCCTGCATTTAGAGCAAGAGAAATCGAAGGTCGTGGACCAAATGGTTACATTGCTGATGTATGGTCTAAAGAACCACTTCCGGTCGTTTCATCAGCTTCATTAACACCACAACACTTAGATAACTGGCACCATTTAGCTGCTACAGTGAATAATAATGTTGTAACATTATATTTAGATGGTGAAATTATTGAGCGTGTTACAAATACTAATCATCCAACTAATATTCGTATGGGTATTGATGGTAATCCTGGTTCTGGAAGATACTATGTTGGTATAAATCCTAATCCAGTAATTACCAGCGGTGATTATTTGAACGCTGGTATCAAAGGTGCAAGAGTTTGGAGAACTGCTCTTCACCAAGATTCTATCCGTCAAAGAGTTTCTGGTTTAGCAACTCCTTCAAGTGTTGATCCTACTATACCAACGTTATTAACTTTAGGTTTAGATGTATCGTACACATTAGAAGGTTCATTGATTGATCAGGCTATTAACCCTATTTATCAATTTGGTATTGATAACATCAATTTATATACCGCTGTCAATGGTCCTGCAAATGACGGAGCAATACGTTACAGACCAGATCTTCCACATATTCGTTTGACCTCTCCAACAGGTGGTGAGGGTATTTCAAATAACCCAACTGCCGATTTTGAGATTCGTTGGGTTGGCTATGGTATTGGAGTTACTGATGTATTAGATAACGCAACAACATTAAATCCTGCCAATGGATCTGGAGCAGCATCTGAGTTAATGATTGAATATTCAATTAATAGCGGAGCTTCTTGGTCAATTGCTCGTAACACTCTTGGTGCTACTGCTGCAAATAAACTTGGTGGTGATCGTGCAGTTGCAAATAATATTCCTTTGGAATTAGGGAAGATTTTATGGCGTCCATTCAACTCAAACGGATTGTTACCTGATGGTGTCTACGGTGCTGATGCAAACGTTGATTTGACGACTACTTCCTATTCTAATCCTATTTTGGTTCGTATTCGTGGTAACGTATTCCGTGTACCTTTGAATACTAACAATCCTGATTCAATTTATGGATTTACTTCAAGTTTAGCGACTTTAGCTCCTTATTCTGCTATTTCTGGATTGTCCACAACTCCTTTGGTAGTTTCAAGAGGAACGGATTTGAACTTTAGTGGTCAAACTGCTTTCTTTGAAGCTTGGATTCGTCCGTATCAATTCCCAACAGGAACCAATAAACTTCCAATTTTAGTGAAAAAAGACAGTACAACTGGACAATTACACTATGCATTGCGTTTATTGTCTTCTGGTCAGTTAGAATTTTCTGTTCGCGATACAAATGGAACAATTCGTGTAGCTGTATCTGACTCAGCAATTGGAAAAAGAGTATTACCTCCGAACTTTTCTACAACAGATTCAACTTGGACACATGTCGGTGCTTTTGTAAATTTAGCTAATGGAGGACAATCTCAAGTAGTTTTCTATATTGATGGTGTTCCTCAAAACGATACAGTTATTACAAATAAATTAGGTTCAAACGTTCGTTTGAATACTACAAATACTTTTCCTACTTACATCGGTTTTGAACCAGGAACTACTCAAGGTTTTGTTGGTCAAATGCGTGAAGTGAGAATGTGGAATGGTACTCCAGGAGCCTCAGTTGTTCCTGCACAAGTTGCTAATAGAGATCAATTCATTCAAGGTGCTTTAACAGCAAAAGGAAATGAATTAGCAACTACTCCGAATAACTATACAACAAATCTTGCTGCATCATTCAATTTAGAGCAGGGTGGTTTTGTTAATGGTCCTTCAACATCTACAGAAAGATATTGGAAATCCATTGCATCATCAAATCCTAATGTTCGTGCAAGATTTATTGGAACAGCTCCAACCTATACCGCTCAATTACCGTTCATTAAATTAGTTGAACCAACATACAAACAATTAGTTCGTGCTTCTGCTACAAACGTAAAAGTTCGTTGGGTTGGATTTAACTATGATAATGCAACTGGTCCTGGTGGTGCAACAAATGGTTTTTATGAAGGTGGTAACCTTTCAACTGCTGCGGGTATCACTGCTGCAGGTATACCTGTTGAATACTCATTATTAGGTGGTGGTGGTAATTTGGTTCAGCCTTATCAGCCAGTTTCAACTACCAACGCTGCTTGGGGTGGAGCTGCTTCGAATGCTTTTGGTCTTGTTGGTCCTTTTGCTACAACTCAATATGTATTTGCTGGTTCTACTGGTTCGAATCTACGTTTTGCTGGTAATTTGAATGCATCAATCGCAGATCCTGACTTTAATAATGATGGTACTACAACTGATGCTGGTCGTTTAAGTGGTGCTCCTGCAAACGGTAGACTTCGTTTGCGTGGTGTGTACTCGTTACCAAACAACCCAGCTCCTTCAGTATTTGACACTGCCTTTACTCAAGGTCCATTGTTTGATGTTGCACCTTCTTCAAACTTCTCTGTGAGAGTTGCATTGGAAGGTCGTCATAACAACCTAACTGCAAATGCTGTAAACCTACCTGCAACTTATAATACTGGTGGAACTAAAATCTACTTATATGCTGATAATGGTGGTATACCAGGAGCGTTAGTTGATTCTGCTGAATCTACATTTGGCTACGGATCTTTAAGTCCAACTGTTGCACCTTTAGCTTTTAGCCAATTAGTTTCTCCTCCTCCTGCTGCTGCTTCAGAGTACGTAACAATTCCACACGTATTCTCAACTTTGACGGCTGGTAATTATTGGGTTGTTGTTCAACACTTGAATCACTTACCTGTAATGTCTCGTTTCCCTGCAAGATTTAATCCTATTGGAGACAACTACATTTCGTATTTGATTGAGTCAGGTTGGGATTTCCTTTCTTGGAACGGTGCAAACAATACTGTTATGACTGCAACTCAAAATGCACCTATTTTTGGTAACTATGTTGGTTATGGTGCTGGTGGTGATGGTGCTGTTATCGCTGCAGGTACTGCTGGAACGTATGCTCGTGGTGCTGTTGGTTATTCTGCTTATGGTCAAGCAATAAGTACTACAACAAACATAAACTATTCTGCAACAGGATTAATCTTTAATGACGGTATTTCTGGCGTTATTGGTGCAAACTCTATTGCTGCAATGGTCGGTGGAAATGTTGTAAAAGATAATCAAATCAATGCTGCTGACGTGGTTCGTGTTCAAGCAAGAAGTGGTTCTGCTGATGTCGAATCAGATGTTACTGGTGACGGTACCGTCAATGCTTCTGATAGAAATATCGTTCAACGTAACTTTGGTAAATCAAATTCAATTCAACCATTATTCCCATTAATGTTCGCATCAAATACTAAAGATGTATCTGGTGATGAAAATGCAGAAGCAATGATGGTTGCATCTGAAAACCCAGAGTTATTTGCTCGTGTAAATGCACTTGCTGCTGATTATATTAACAACGGTAAGGTTGCGGCTCAATTACCGTACAAACAAACAAATCAATTGATGTCGAACTACAATTTTGTAGTTTCTGCAACTCCTGTTCGTTTGGGTAATTTTGTTGAAGTACCTGTATATGTACGTAATGTTGGTCAGCCTTGGGCTATGGCTAATGCTACTTTTGCATTAGGGTATAATTCTGCAGTTCTTGACTTTGTTGGATTTGCTGGTGCTGATCAAGTATTGTTCAGCAACAAACCAGAAAAAGGATATGTTGATGTAGTGAAATCTGCTCCAGATGCAAATACTCCAAATCCATTAGCTAATATCCGTACTATTGAAGTTAATTACGATGCGTTTTCAAAACGTTCGGGTGAAGTTGTACCAAATACAAACTCTTACCTTGGAACTTTACGTTTTGAAATCAAAGATACAGAACGTCCAATCTCCTTTAACTGGGAACAATGGGCTTCTGCAATCTACGAAACTCAAGGTAATAACATTACTTCAAATGCTGATTTCAAACCTATTCCTGCATTACTTTCTTACACAGCGAATATTATGATTCCTGATGGTGGTGAGCGTTGGAGAGCTAACCGTCAGTATAACATCGAATGGTCAGGTACTTCATCTGCAACTGTTCGTATCGAATACTCATTAGATGGTGGTCAAACTTGGAATGTAATCGGTGAAGCAGCTGCTCAAGACAGACAATTCGCATGGACTACTCCTGTTGTTTCTTCTTCTGCAGCGTTAATACGTGTAGTAGATAAAGAAACTGGATATGAAGTTGACAGATCTGCTTCAACATTCAGAATCCAAAATGTTATGGCTGATATTTCTAAACCATCTCAAATGGATCCAATTTATCGCTCTGGTTCAACAGATTTGATTCGTTGGTCTCAACTTGGTTTGGATAACGTTCGTTTTGAATTTTCTTCAAACGATGGTGTTTCTTGGGTTTCTGTATCATCAACTGTTGACGCTACTACAGGACAAGTTTCTTGGGTAGTTCCAGCAGGTGTTACAACCAAAACTGCACTTGTAAGAATGATTGATCTTCAATCAGGTGATGAAATGGCTCGTTCTAGCTCATTCAAAGTTCTTTCTGGTAATGTTGATTTGTTGGATCCAACAATGAAATATATGCCTGGAACTATCGAACGAGTTCGTTGGACTTCAGACATTACGAATTTCGATCTTCAATATTCATTAAATGGTGGTGTTACTTGGGTAGACGCTGCGAAAGGTGTTCAAGCTGCTAAAGGTTGGTTCGATTGGACTGTACCAATGGCGAACACATTAGAAGCAAAACTTCGTGCTATCTTAGTGAATGATCCAGAAATGGAATATGATAGAACTATCAACTTTACAATCGGTAACCCAACTTCTGTTGGTGAATTGAAAGGTGAAGTATTCTCTATCACTGGCGTTACTCCAAATCCTATGATGAAAAATGGGGTTGTAAAAGTAATGAATACAGTTCCTCAAGCTGTTACTGTTTCATTGATGAATTCAATTGGTCAAACAGTTGAAGTCTTCCACAATGAAATGATGCTTGGAATTGGCGAACACTCAATTGTATTTGATGTAAGCTCACTTCCTAACGGAACCTACTACATTCGTGTAGCGACTGGTGATGTTGTAAAATCACAATCAATTGTTATCCAACGATAAGATTTGATTTCGTTCTCAAACAAAAAGGGTTCTTGCTTTTGGCAAGAACCCTTTTTTTATTTTGTAAATTTAGTTGTAAAACCTTATTCCAATATACTCGTAATGATGGTGTGTTGTTCAAACATTCGGTGGACTGGGCATTTGTTCGCAATATCGAGTATTTTTGCTTTGAGCGTGTCATTTAGCTCAGATGAAAGTACTTCAACTGAACGAATGAACTTCTTTTGACCATTTGCATCATCTTCCATTGCTACAACAACAGTAATTTGGTCAGTTTGTATGTTTTTTAGCCCAAAATACATTTTGAGAGTGATTGCAGTGCATGATGCTAATGCTCCACACAGTAATTCCATCGGTGATGGTGCCGTATCGTTACCTTGTAACGCTATCGGTTCGTCAGCGTACAATTCATGTGTTCGTACGGTAATTCTTGTTGTGTACGATGAAGTTAACGAAGCTGTGGTTAATCCCGGATTCATTGTGTTACTTTAGTAATAGTTTCTTAAAATCTGACTCTTTCCAATCAGTTGATTCATTTCGAACCTTGAAAATATAGATGCCTACAGGAAGCTGTTCTCCGCTAAATCCTCTTCCATCCCACTCAATTCCACCATTACCATTCTTTTCTGCTAATGATTGTTTCAATTGTCCATCAATTGTATAAATTTCTACAATGGAATTTTTTGGAATATTAGCAAAAAAACCAGTTTTCTCTTTTGACACAATAAAAGGATTTGGATAAAAATACGAGTTTTCAGCCGAAGATGATGAAATAACGAACGATGTAGTAATAGTTGAGTCAATTAAAGTATTTTTAGTACTATTGAAGATGTTCTTTGCAGTAATAGTATACGTCTTTCCACTTGCAAAAGGTCTTAGTTGCTCTGAAAATGTAACTAAAACCTTCGTTGAATCTACAATTGTTACAGATGCTATCGAACCGAAAGGTTGTAAAGAGTAATTTTCTATAGAAGTAACAGAATTCCAATCAAATTTTTCACTAAAAAATAGTAGTAACAATGAATTGGTTTGTAATTCAGAAAAATTTAGAAAAAAAGAATTGAAATCAATGGCACTTTTTGTTTGTTGAAATGTGAGTGTTTTTTCCATTGATGGATTACCAAAAAAATCTCGAAACGATTGGACAGAAATTGTATACTCTCCAGTATCCAAACTCGAATATGTAGTTAATAAAACAAGACTATCACTAAATGGGTTTGCTGTTGAAACTGGAAATTGTCTTTTCGTTTCTTTATTGACAATTGAATAATACTGTGGAAGATGGTTCAACTGAGAGATTTTACCATTAAAACCTATTTTCAAGGAATTTTTACTGTATACTTGAGCAGAAATCGGCTTTATTTGCGGTGTTGAAATAATGGTATAAACACTCGATGGAAGTGAGGTATCATTAGATGCAGTTATTCCGTATACTATAGCACGATATGTTTGATTACTGCTGACATTCGTTTGAAAGGACATAGATGTTAAAATAGAATCTATGAGTACTTGCGAGTTATTGTTTATGATGACAATATTATATTTTTCAAAAATTGAATTTCCAATCCAACGAAAAGTAGCTACAGATTGATTTTCTACAAAACCATCATAGATAGTTGGAGCTTCAACTATTTTTGGTGCAATAAGTGAGTATTGAATTGTTGTATCACCACGGTTGAGTAAAAAAGACTTATCTGGTAATGCAACGATAGTTGGACTATTAGAGAACGTCAGTCCAATAGGTTGTAATTGCTCATTTTCAAGTCCAAAAATGTAACAATAGGGAAACATTGAAAAAAGTATCTTCTTTCTGTTTGTAGAATCAATAGTTTCGATAGAAATACTGTTTGAAAAAGGACCTCCAATCCGCACATCACTGATAATCAATGTATCAATGATTTGAAAACTGTTCCCTTTAAATTTGAAAACATGAAAATTCCAAAATGGTGTTGTTGGTTTTCGTAGTGCGGAGATTCGTTCTGAAGTAGCAAAACCCGAAACAATTTCATCAATTCCATCACCATCCAAATCACCAGAGGCAATCATTTGAGTAGCTTCGATACCATTTCTTTCTAAAAAATATTCTAGTTTAATTCCATTCGATGAAATTTCATAAATGGAAATATCGGCGTCAAAGTCAACATAAGCAATTTCTTTATTTAGATCTGAATCAAAATTTCCAAAAACATATTTCCGCCCAGAAAATCTAGAACCTCGACTTGGATTTGGAAAAATATAAAGGTCTATGTAGGAATTGTTTTTCCAAGATTTGACAACCAATGCTGAGTCATTAAACCCAACAATATCATCATTTCCGTCACCATCAATATCATCTAACCCAACTCCCCAAAAGTTTTGTTCAATGGTATCGGAAAAGATTACATTTGTAAATGGATTACCGTTTACTTCATTTTGCTCGTACAGTATCGTTTTACCAAATTCTTGCACTAATAATTCTTGCAATTGATTTCCATTCGTATTACCCATAGCTCGTGGAACCCAATTTCTTGACAATGAATCACGTAAAGTGAATTTGCCATTTTCGTAGGTATATGTTCTTAACATTCCCCAATCTCCTTTTGAGAAATCACTCAAAAAAGTAGTAGGTTTATTGTCATACATTGGATGAACAATTGGACAAATATATGCTGGAGGTAATTTCTCTGACAGCATTTGTACTGTACGTTCGGGCATAGAAGATGGTTTTGCCACAAATGTTGTTGTTAATACTAATGAATCATTTGGTAGCTGAGCTTTTATAAAAATTTGATTCACTGATTCATCTGTTACAAAACCAACTTTGTGAAAATGTTCATTGGTCAATGATAACTGATTTGTTGAGTAAATTGAAGTTCCGTTTGATATTCTTTCAACCGAATTTCTCAAAGGAGCAGTATAGGTCGTTTGAACATACAATTCTTGTAAAGCACCAAATTGTGAAGGGAAAATACTGTATGAAGTTAATTTTAACGAATCTTTTGAATACAAATATATCTTTTTTCTGTGTTCAATTGTTTTTCCATTTTTCAATTTGATTTCTAATCGAAGTATGATAGTTGAATCTATTAGATTTGATGATAAAAGCTGCGAAACTTGTTTGTTTCTAACTTGCACAGAAGAATTATCGAGAACATTCCATGATGTTGGTGAATTGCCATATCCCCAAGAAAGTTCGGAAGATTCAAACAATGGATTCATTGTTGAAATAGTAATTGGTATTGACAATGTAGATTCTCTCAAAAACAGTTGTTCTTGTTGAGGAGATTCTATAGCCATAGATGTGGAATAGGCACCTTGAACTGCGTTTTTTGCATTTACTAACCCTGCTCCAAAAAATACATCCCAACCAGGTGTACCAATGTCTTCAGAACTTGATTCTAATACACTTTTTAACTCATTTGGTCGAAGTTGAGGATTCTTTTCTAACACTAAAGCGGCAACTGCACTAACGATTGGAGCAGAAGCGCTGGTACCTGCGAAGGATTGATAGGAAGCATTTATGTCAGTTGTTACTATATTCACTCCGGGTGCAGCAAGTGAAATAAAATTCCCATAACTCGAAAAACTTGCACTACGGTCAAGATTATTGGTAGCACTAACAGAGATGACTCCTTCAATATTCGCTGGGTATCTATCGAATGATGCACGTTCATTTCCTGCCGATACAACTACCAAGACATTATTCGCTATAGCAAATTGAATTGCATCTTCGACCAATGGAGATTTGAAAACATCACCAAAAGAACAATTGAGGATTCGAACACCATTGAGCGTTGCATATATGATTGAAGCAGCAACATCATCATCTTGCCCATTTCCTGTGATGTCGAAAGCACGTAAGGTCATTACTTTGGCATTATGGGCAATTCCAGCTATTCCAATTCCATTATCTTTTTCTGCAGCGATTATACCTGTTACAGAAGTTCCATGTCCTCGTTCGTCGGAAGGATATCCATCACGTGTGGTATAATCTCCAGAATTAATAAGATCCTGATCAACAAAATCATACCCAATTACATCATCAATAAATCCGTTATCATCATTATCAATCCCATCGAAATCACCGAAAACTCCATTTAATTCGATAGAAGAAGAATATGGATCAATTTTTCCATTCTTATTTATATCTTCTTTTGAGTTAATCCATAAATTTTTTTGTAAATCTGGATGGGTTTCTTCAATCCCAGTATCAATTACACCAATTAATACTCCTTTACCAGTACTTTCTTCCCAAGCACTTGGAACTCCAATTCGGTTTAAATACCATTGCTCTTCCTTTAGTGGATCAACACTGCTTTGAAATTTTTTAGTGCCAAATGAAGACAGTTGAAGCCTTGTAATAGGAATAACGAATTCAACATACGAAAGTAAATAGAGTGATTGAGGAGATAATACTGACTCATTAAAGGTAACTGTATAGTAAGTTGAAAGTTTCTCTTCTAATTCTCTACTCGATGAATTCAATACATTTTCAATCTTTTTAGGGAAAGAATAAAGCTTCTTAACCTTCACTTTTCCTTCACAGAATTTCTCAAATTGTTGTTGAAAAGCAGAAGATTGTAACTTGACGTGAAATGTACCTGATACTGCTTTTTGGAAAGAAAGTATCAATAGAAAAAATAAGAGTATATGTTTCATTTGCTATCGGTTTGATTAGTTTTGACGGAATATAATTTCCACCAAGGAATGTGAGGATATTGATGATGTTCCGAGTGATATCCAAAAAAATAACAGGTAATCATTGCAACAATATGATTTTTTCGTAAACTTCTTGCGAAATGTGGTTGCATAGCCGTAGTATGGGGTTTTTTATGGGGAAAGTATGTTCCAAAGGTAAACAATTGAATTGTACCTAAAAGTGATGGAATCACCCAAAAGACCAATATCGAACTTTCTAAAAACCAGATTTTTAATACATTAAATGTAATTGCCATTATTACAATTTGTGAGATTGTAGTATAACGAACCATAAAGGAAAAAAACCATAGGAAATAGTTATTCGAATGATGAAAATCCGGGTCTTTTTCTGTATCAGTTGGATGTTTATGATGTAGTGCGTGAGAGTGAATTAACCTTTTGTAAGAAAGTCCTGCAAAGAGAAAACATGCAATCGTACCAATGACTTTATTGATAGTTTTATATCTAGAAACCGTCCCATGCATAGCATCATGAGCTGTTATAAACAGTCCAGTAAATAAATATGCTTGAGTAAGCCCATGAAGGATAGTCACTAATATGTTTTCATTTGGATGTACGAAGTTTAGACAATACAATAAGTGTGAAAGCCAAACGGATATTACTGATATTGCAATTATTAAACCAATCATAAATAGATATGTTCTCTAATATATTTTCGAAATCAAAGACGAAATCATCAAAATATATATTTAATACGAATGTAAAATGTTCTGGATGTGTTCAAAAAATTGAAAAAGAGTTTCAAGCAATTTCGAACATTAGTGAGTGGAATGTCGATCTAAATTCTCCAGATAAGCCACTTACAGTAGTAACAGATTTGTCTCAAAAAGAAGTTCAAAAGTTAATTGAAAAAGCTGGTTTTACTACAAAAATTGTTTCATCTGATACAAATTGATAAAATCTAGAATTTAGACCTATAAATTTCGTAGTTTTGTAAGATAGTTTTTCTAAAAACCATAATTACATTACGATGAAAATTCGATTACTCATTTCGACATTTGTAGGGTTGTTGATTCTCTTTGTTTCTTGCTCAACTCCAAATACTGTTTCTTTAGTCGAAACGAACTTTGGAAAAGAAGTAAATCAGAAACAAAATTTTGTATTCAAATTTGATAAGGATTTGGCTCCCGAAGAAAAGTTAAATCTTTGGGATTCTACAGAATATATTACTTTCAACCCTCCAATCCCAGGTTCATTTCGATGGATTTCTTCGAAAGAACTCCTTTTTTCTCCTTCAAGTAAATTACGAAATTCAACAGAATATTCTGCTGTAGTAACGGATAAAATTACTCGATTTTTAGATAAAAAACAACAACAAGTTGCAGTTAAATCCGAATCTATTGCTTTTAATACTCCGTTGTTAAAATTAGTTTCTTCAGAAACAATTTGGTCATCTTCACCAACAGTATCGACAAAAGGATTTGTAAAAGCATCCCTAACATTCAATTATCCAGTGAATCCAAACGAAATTTCTCAAAAAATTTCCGTTACATCAGGTGGTGCGAATGTTCCCTTTCAGTTACTTTCAACTACTATAGATAACCATGTACTTTTAGCAATCAATGCTGATTCTTTTTCTGACAATAACTTTGAATTTACAATCCAAGAAGGTATAAAGGCACACGAAAGTACTTCCTTAACGAAAGAAAAAATTGTTACCCAAACTTCTATAACGAACAAAAATGAGTTAGAGATTTTATCAGTCGACGGTAGTTATGATGGAACAAATGGTCAGATTACTATCAAAACTTCACAAAGTATTGCACCTGAAATTCTTTTACCAGCTGTAGTGGGCTCTGTTATAGGAATTGATCCCCAAGTGAAATTCACGGCAAAACAAACAGAGGATGGTATTGCACTTTTGGGTGATTTTCAGCCTGGTTATGAGTATTATTTGACAATTAATGATACACTTTTTAAAGGAATTTTGGGAGGAAAATTGAAAGAACGTTATGGAAAATCCATTTCGTTTGGTTCTATTCCTTCTACTATTCAATTTGTGAATTCTAGCTCAGGATATTTGAGTAAAAAAGGCGCAAAAAACATCGCAACTCGAATCGTAAATGTACCGAAAGCAAAATTAACTATTTCAAAGATTTACGAAAATAACATCATCCATTATATGAGAGATGCTCAAAAGTATCAATATACCGAAGAGGGAATGATACAATCAATGGGTGATTTTGGCTATATAGATGCAACAGATTATGGTGATGTTGTTTCTGAAAAAACATTCGAAACTTCATCACTCCCTCAAGCTGGAAACGGTATATCGCTTTTGAATTTTGATATGAATGATATGAGCGATATGAAGGGAATGTATGTCGTTCGAATTCAATCTAGTGAGGATTTATGGCAACGTTCTACTCAAATTGTTTCTCTTTCTGATGTTGGACTCATTGCAAAACAAGGTGAAAATTCTTTAACGGTGTTTGCAAATTCTTTAAACACTGCAGAACCTTTAGCAGGAATAACAATTAAGGTGTTTTCTACTTCTAATCAGGAACTCTTCTCAGCAAAAACAGATGCAAAAGGTGTTGCAACCTTCAGTAATTTACAAGCTCGTGGCACCTATTTTAAACCTGGTATGGTAACAGCAAGAAGTGAAAATGACTTTACGTTTTTACTGCTTAATTCACGTATGAGGGTTGAGACTGCTCGATATGAAACCAATGGATTATCAGGAAATGCTTCTGGTATGATTGCCTATGTGTATGGTGATAGAAATATCTATAGACCAGGAGAAACCTATCATTCTAATGTGATTGTTCGTAATGAACAACATCAAGTAGTTCCAAATATTCCGGTAGTGTTAAAATTCATTGACCCTAACGGAAAAGAGTTTAGTTCGTACAAAAAAACATTGAACGAATTTGGTGCTACTGAAACAAATATTCCACTTCCAGCTTCTATGAGAACTGGAACTTACACTGTTGAAGTTTATAGTTCCAATGAGATTCTCTTAGCCTCTGAACCAATTTCTGTGGAAGAGTTTTTACCAGATAGAATTAAAGTTACACCTTCACTTAGTTCAACTGAAGTTGTACCGGGAAAATCTATTCAAGTTAAAGCTTCCGTAATGAATTTTTACGGGACCGCAGCTGCGAATAGACCGTATGAAGTTTCAGTTAACTTCAGAAAAAGTACCTTTGCTCCAAAGTTTTATTCCGATTATGATTTTTCCATTAACAATGATAATTCAATGTATTTTGAAAATACATTCAAAACTGGAAAAACTAAGGATGATGGAACATTCGTAGAAGAAATAACAATTCCAAAAGAATATGCAGATGTTGGTGTGTTGCAAGGAAAAGCCTATATCACTGTTTTTGACGAAACGTCACGACCAGTAAATAGATTAGAAACATTCAATGTGATTACTCAAGATGCATTTTTTGGAATCAAAATGTTTGAACGGTATATTTCAACAAATACGAAATTCTCTGTTCCTATCATCGCTTTAGATAAAAACGGTGCAACACTTAATAATGTTCAAGCAACGGTACAATTAGTTCGTAAACGTTGGAATACTGTGTTAGAACGCGGTTATGACGAAGGCTATCGTTATGTTTCTCAAACGAAAGAAGATATCTTGTTTGAAAAAACAATGGCTATAAGCGGAACAGGAACAACAATGCCAGTTAATGTAGTTCAATCTGGTGATTATGAAATTCGAATCAAACGACCAGGTGCATCTCGATATGCGTACTATAGTTTTTATGCATATAATTATGGCACTACGGATTTATCTTCCTTTGAAGTAAACAAAGAAGGTCAAGTTACTATTGTTTCCGACAAAGAAACTTATTCCGTTGGTGAAACAGCGAATTTGTTATTCAAAACTCCATTTAAAGGGAAATTGTTGGTCACTGTGGAACGCAATAATATTATGGAAAGTTTTGTGTTACAAACTGACAATCGTGCAGCTTCCCTATCATTACCAATCAAAGAGGGATTTGCACCGAATGTGTATATTTCGACAACTCTCATCAAACCACATCAAGAATCTGATATTCCATTAACGGTAGCTCATGGTTATCATAATATCAATGTGTCCCAAACAACCTATAAAATGAATGTTGCTGTTGATGCTCCTAAAACATCACGTGCAAACACCATGCAAACAGTAACTGTAAATGCAAAGCCAAATTCTGAAGTAACAGTCGCAATTGTTGATGAAGGGGTTTTGCAAGTGAAAAACTTTGTCAGTCCAAATCCATTTGATTTCTTTTTTCAAAAACGTGCATTGACTGTCGAATCATTTGATATGTATAAATTCCTCTATCCAGAATTTGTTGTTGGGAAAATTAGTTTTGGTGGTGGTGATGGAGATTTTTCTCGTCGTGTCAATCCAATTACCAATAAGCGAGTAAATTTGGTCACGTTTTGGTCTGGTGTTTTGAGAACTGACGCAAATGGAAAAGCAACGTATAGTTTCAAAGTTCCGCAATTTTCTGGAACTCTCCGAGTAATGGCAGTTGCATACAACGATAAAACAATGGGTGGTGCTGAAGCCTCAATTGTTGTTGCAGATCCATTAGTTCTTTCAACAGCTTTGCCAAGATTTTTAAGTCCAAAAGACACCTTCTCTTTACCTGTAATTGTTACAAACACAACAACAGACAAAAAGAATGTTTCAGTGCAAATCAATACACAAGGACCAATTAAAGTACTTTCCACTTCGACAAATTCAATGTCAATTGATGGAAAGGCTGAACAAATTGCCTCGTTTACTTGTGCATCAACCGATGAAATTGGTGAAGCATCGTTACAAGTGGTGGTAAATTCTGGTTCAGATTCCTATATTGATTCGTTAAATATAGCTGTTCGACCTGCATCTTCACTTCAAAAAGTTTCTGGAAATGGTGTTATTTCAGCAGGAAATACCGAATCATTTGAGATGGTAGCTCCGTATGTAAAAGGTACGGAAGAACGTAAATTATTGGTATCAAATTCTCCAATTGCTCAATTCTGCAAAGATTTGTCAATGTTGGTTTCCTATCCGTATGGATGTTTAGAGCAAACAATTTCGACTGGATTTGCACAAATGTATTTTGCAGATTTATCAAGAGCATTAAAATCAACTCGACTTGTATCTTCAAGCCCATCGGATAATGTACAAGAAGCAATTCGAAAAGTGGAATCAATGCAATCATATAGTGGTGGATTTTACTATTGGCAAGGTGGTACACAAGAGCATTGGTGGTCATCAATTTATGCGTGTCAGTTCCTTTTGGAAGCGGAAAAAGCTGGTTTTCAAGTGAATAGAATGGTGTTAGATAAGGCATTGGAGTATTTAACAAGACGTTTGAAAATATCCACCTTAGTAGAATATCGCTTTATCAATAATCAAAACATCAAAAAAGGTGAATACATTCCTCGTGAAGTAGCATATTCATTGTACATTTTAGCGTTAGACCAAAAACGTGAAGTGTCGACAATGAACTATCTCAAATCGAATAAAAACTTACTTACCGATGATTCGAAATATTTGTTAGCAGTTACCTATAAATTGCTTGGTGATAATGCAAATTATAGTGAATTATTGCCGTCAAAATTCTCAAACGATATTCCTGTACAAGAATTTTCTGGTAGTTTCTCATCATTTGTTCGTGATCAAGCACTTGCATTAAGTTGTCTTGTTGATGTGGACCCTTCTAATCAACAAGTGGTTGAATTGGTTCGCCATTTATCAGAACAAATGAAAAAAGCAGGGTTTTTACATACGCAAGAGGTCTCGTTTGCATTGATGGCATTGGGGAAATACTCTCGTTCTTTGGGTGAAAGTTCACTGACAGCATCTATCGAAATTGATGGTAAAAAGGTTGCTGATTTTACCTCTGGACAGGATTTGATTTTGAAGAATGGGTTAGAAAATTCTAAAATGGTCAAAATCACTACTTCTGGTAAAGGTCAATTATATTATTCGTGGGAAACTTCAGGAATTGGAATGTCTCCAAGCAAAGATATCGATTCGTACTTACAAGCAAGAAAGTCGTTTTTCAACCGCAATGGGTCACAAATTTCTTTGAACTCTCTCAAACAAAATGACCTTATTGTTATTCGGTACAGCCTTGCAACCAATGATAAAAGTGTTGTGAATAATGTCGTATTGACAGATCTTCTTCCAGCAGGATTGGAAATCGAAAATCCGCGAATTAGTGCAGTTCAAGGACTTGATTGGATTAAAGATGCGGCACCAGTTGACAATATGGATATTCGAGATGACCGCGTAAGTTTCTTTGTTACTGCAGATGGAAAAGTGAAAAACATCTACATATTGTGTCGAGCAGTTTCGAAAGGAACCTTCACAATGGGTCCTGTGATGGCAGATGCGATGTACAACGGAAACTATCGTTCGTATAATGGAGCAGGTCGACTTTCCATTCAATAGAAACAGCTAATACATCAAACAAAAAAAGGGAAGCAAATGCTTCCCTTTTTTATTACATATGTATTGTTATTACAGTTTCACATAACGGCTTCTTTGGATTATAAATTATTGATAATCCGAAGAATTTATCTCTATGTAGTATCGTACGTTTAAAAAAATATTTGGTACTTAAAGGAAATAAGGTTATGTTTAATAAAACTCCTGTAGTTAATACCCTTTCAAGGCTCTAAAATGTCACATTCTTTTACATTAAATAAATCTCAAAAAAACACTGTTTACAATCACCCTTCTTCACAACCTCAAAAGGGAATTTTTTACATACCAAATTTGCAATAATGCTATAAGAAGGAAATCACTATGAAAACACATTTGTTTTTAATTGCTTTGCTACTATTAGTGGTATCATCCTGCAACGAAACGATCGTAGACCCGAAAGAACCGATAGATGAAGATACCACCTATCCCGATTGTCCAAATTATGACTATGAAAAGTATTATGATCCAGTCTATGATGAACTTTTTTCGGTTTCCCACGATGGAAAATTTGCAGTAATTCGTAAACATTTTGATGGAAAAAGTGTTGTTACAATAGCAAGCCGATTTCTTCTTAATCTACAAACAGGTGAATACATACTTGTTGGTGGGAATGAAAATGGAAAACTGGGTGCAACAGGAAGTGCAATAGAATTTGACACACTTCAATTTCCTGAATACGACAGAATGTTAGTATTTGGTAGATTTTCATTCTGTCCATATAATAGCAATATTATAAACATTGTAGCAAGATGTGATATTGATACTATCGGAGATAAGAAAAATCTTTATAGCTTTTATAATTATTTTACTTATAATATTCAAACAATGGAAATGGAAAAGATTACTCCATCGATATTTGGGAAATGGGGTATACGTCATCAAACTGGAATTCAATTAGTTTGTCAATGGTTATCAACATCATCAGAAGGGAATGATAAATTTCTCATTATTCATCCAAATAAAATAACATATATTTATCATCTACAAGAAGATAGACTTGAAGAAACAAATTCAATCAAAGACTTAACAAACACTATCATTAGTGGAGATGGACAGTATCGCTTTTACAAATCTGGAAATGGGAATTGGAAAGAACCTTACTTGTTTTATTTGAATGACAAAGAGGTATTTCTTGAAGATTCTTTGCTTATAAAAGCAGTTGGGAACGGTTCATTTTCGAAGGATAATAAATATTTAGCTGTGGGTGTAACAGCTAATAATGGGGAATATGGCACACCCACATACGTGTACAGGAATTCAGAAATTTGGCTGATGGAAGTGGATAAACTTATGGCATCTACAGGTGAATTTACTGAAATACGAAAAATCAAACCTCGAACTACTGAATGTCATTATTTTACAAGTGGTTGTTTTTTTACTCCTCAAAACACTTTAATTGTTGGGTTGCACCCTTACAACAATTCTCAAGCAAACATCTACGAAATGGACTTGAATGGTAATATTCTTAGGAAGATTACGAATAATTAACGGGGAAACCACTATGAAAACGCAAATTTATCTATTAGTTTTAGTGCTATTATTAGCTATTTCTTGTAACGATACCATCGTAGACCCAAAAGACAATAAACCGGATGATTCCACCACTTACTACCCTGATTGTAAGAATTTTGTACCCTCTGATTTAACTTTTCCAGAAAGTGTTGATCTATATTCTGTTTCATATGATGGAATCAATGCATCTATATTAAGTAAGAGTTATACATATTTTGACAACTTAAACTTAACTACAGGTATTGTGTCAAGAATAGAATTTGACAAAGCAAAATTTCAAAACATTAAAAACATTTCTATGTATTCAAATAGAAAATTTTGCCCATATAATTCTAATCTTGTTGTTTTTTCTGCAAAAGTACAAAAAGATACAATAGGAGATGGGAAAAATTACATTGTAACAGATGAAATTGTTTTACACGATATAATTTCAAATGAAATCAAGTTAATCACACCAAAATCATTTGGAGATATTACCAGCGGAATATTATCTATAGAATGGGTAGGTACTTCTAAACAAGATAGTAACGTTTTTTTTATTTCAAGGAGTTCTACTAATAGAAGTTTCTTTCATTTAGAGACCGAAACTCTTTTATCAGATAATTCAATAATTGGTAAATACTCAAAAAATTTTGAGTACAAAGTCCATACCATAAGTAGAAATAATAAAAGTTTTTATCTGAATGATAAGATGATATCTTTACAAGATACCATTAACTACTTGAATATTGTAAATATTGATTTCTCATTTGATAACAGGTATGTTATGTTTACAGTAATTCCTCAAGAAACTGAAGGTTTTGTATTACAAGATAGCAATGCCAGAGGAAGAGAATTGTGGATTATGGAAGTAGAAAAGCTACGGACATCTTCCGGAGTATTCACCGAAATAACAAAGATAAATACTGGATATAGGCATTGTCTCTTCATATATGATAAAACAGCTCTGTTAACGCCCATGAATACAATTATTGCAAGTATGCATTATCACGACAATCTCAAAGGCAATGTCTACGAAATGGACTTGAAGGGTAATATACTCAGGAAGATTACGAATAATTAGGGGGACGTTTATTCATTCAAATAAAGCATTTCAGTACAAACCAAAAAAGGGAAGCAATTGCTTCCCTTTTTTATGATGTTTATGGCGATTACATTTTTACAAAACGGCTTCTTTGGATTCCTTTCGGTGTAGAAATTTGAACGTAATATGTTCCAGAAGGTAATGAAGAGACGTTTATTGAAGTTTGATTTGCAGTAGAAAGCATTTCCGTTCCTAAATGAGAAAGAATGCTAACTGTAAAGTTTTCGTTTGAAGTTATATTCAAATGTAATACTTTTTCAACTGGGTTTGGATATACTTCAACGTCATTTTGGTTAGTTTCTGCTACAGAAACTTTAGCAATCTGTGTCCAAAATGCTGTACCATTATTTCCAACGACAATTGCAGCATAACTGTCATTTTCACTTTTAGTTACGGTAATAGCATTCAAATCTTGAGTAGTAGGTAGATTATTTGACGTCCATGTATTACCACCATCTTGAGTGTAAAGTAATGTACCACTTTGACCTGCAATATAACCTTCATTACTATTGACAAAATCTACTGAAAACAAATGTTTTGTAGTATTGGATAGTAGTGAATTCCATGTTTCGCCACCATTAACAGTTTTAACGATTGTGCCGTTTCTGCCAACTGCTATAGCAGTAGTTTCATTGATTTTAACAATATCTGTTAATTCTTGATTTGTCATTGTAGAAACTTGTGTCCAAGCACCACCACCATTCACAGTTCTAATTACCGTTCCAGCATCTGCACAAATTAATCCTACTTCATCAGTCAAAAAGACCATTTTGTTCATTTTTTTGTCAATGATGGTTGGGTGTTGAATCCAATTTGTTCCCAAATCTGGAGAATACAAAATTCTACAAAGATATACTTTTTGCGTTGGATTGTAAAAGTATCCTGGAGCCCAAATTTGTGTTGCACCACGTCGAGCCAAATCGCTCATCCAGCGATTTGTACTGGTAACGCCTGTTCCATTGAAAGCAGTCCAGTTTCCTCCAGCATCATTGGAGAGAAAGGCACTAACACGATTTGGGTTGACAACATTCCCACCTACGATATTAACTGCAATATTAGTACCACCAGCAATAATTCGTTTGTCACCACCTAAACTTAGGAATGAACGAAATATATACGAAGAATCCAAATCCGTGATGTTTTCCTTATTAAATAAATCAATATATCCATTTGATTTCAATACTACTCCACCAGTTCCAACAATCCATGCCTCATTTTGACTAACAATATGAACATCAAGATAGGAGTCAGAATTACCAGTATTAATTGCTGTCCAACCTTGACCAGGTTGTGCAAATACAGAAGTTATCTGAATGAAGAATAAAAGAAGAATTGTAGTAATTTTCATAGAGGTCTTTCTATTTTGGAATAATATTTGCTTTTAAATTTATAAAGTAGCGAAGGTAATTTATGAACTACATTATTATATCCGTTTTTCTTACTGTTTTATTGGCTTCTTGTAGTACTTCAGTTCGTTTTTCCAGTGAAAATACTGAGACTACTCAAATCAAAAAAGGTCGTTCTCAACCAATATCCATTGAGAAGGGTACTGTACATGGTGTTTATGAGAAGTTACTTACAGAAGCAGAACGTTGGATTGGTGTACCGTATAAATGGGGTGGTCAGTCAATGGATGGGGTTGATTGTTCTGCATTTGTAGGCAATGTCTATAAAGCAGTGGGTATTTCGTTACCGAGAACTTCTACACAGCAGTATGAATCAATTTCGAAAAAGGTTGACAATCCAAAAGTAGGAGATTTAGTCTTTTTTACCTTTACTTCCAGTCCAATTTCCCACGTTGGAATGTATGTGGGTAATAACAAATTTATTCATGCTTCCACTTCTCGTGGAGTGATTGTGCAGAATTTGGAAGATAAACCATATTCCCAAAAATTAGTTGGAATCAAACGGGTTATCGATTAGCTGCGACACTATCTTGTCGAAGTAATGCACGTCGAATAGAATCATTCCTTTTGTAGGTTTGTTTACGTGAAGAATCCAAATAATCTTTGAAATACTGTTGGCGAGTTTCCCGTTGTGCCATTTTATATTTCAATTTTTCACATCCGATAGTTGTAAAACAAAGAATAATGAAGAGAAAAGCTGAAAATATTTTCATAAAATTGGACATAGTTTTTGATAATATCAAGAAAAAACCGTATATTTGTATTCTAAGTTGCGTCCGTAGCTCAGCTGGATAGAGCAACAGCCTTCTAAGCTGTGGGTCAAAGGTTCGAATCCTTTCGGGCGTACGTAAAGAGGTACATTCATTGAATGTGCCTCTTTTTTTTTTACACAATCGTTAGTTTGTATTTTGTCAACAAACCTGATAACGTTTCAGATGAAAAAGTAGCTTTCAATATCGAATTTGCATCTGGATCAATTATAAAACCAAATGAGCCGGTAAAATTCACTTTCACCAAATTAGTATTGAAGAAAACGGCATCTTGCAAGTCACAATCTTTCAAAACTGCATTTTCCAAATTTGCAGCTGTAAAATCCACAAATTGCAACGAACAATTCGAAAAAGTTGAACCTTCCAAGTGTAAGTTCGTGAAGAGAGAATCATTGAGATTACAATTGAAGAATGAAAACGAAAGTCCAAATTGACTCACCAATTGAAATTTTATGCCAATCATTTTACAATCTTTGAAAGTACATCCATTGAATTTGGTGTTTGTAACATTCGCCAAAGAAAGATTGCAAAATGAAAATGTACAATCAGTAAAATTACAATCATTCAAATCAGATTTGCTAAAATCACAATGTTCAAAATTGCACTGCTCATATAATCCATTTGTAAGAGCATTTTTTGTATAGTCTTTCTTTTTGAACGTTAAATCCTCAAAGTATTCCATTTGTGTTTATCTATTTATTAAATTTTTTTTCAGAAAATAGTAGAAAGTGATGTTACTATCGAAAATTTCGTTATTTTCGTTTAATTCATATCCTTAAACTATTGATTGGAATTGTAATGAAAACTGTTTTGCTATTTGCAATAACCATTTTAGCATTTGTTTCAACTGCTTGCGAATCCGAAGAACCATTAATTGATAGTTCACTTGAAAAAATGGGGTTATTGAATTCATATCAATCACCAAAATACTTTTCAGATTCATTACAATTAGGTGCGGAAATTACAACACAAATACCAGTATTTTGGACTATAGGAAGTGTATATGAATCATACTTTAAAGTTATAATAGTAAATGACTTTACCTATCAATTCTTGTTAATAGATAAACATGATGGAAATGGTGGAACTGATGATATGCGACATGGTTTAGCTCCTTTTTATTTTAAACCAACCAAAACTGGAATATATAAAATTTTCATCATTGACCGACAGGATACAATTTCAAAATCATTGGTAGTTTATTAGATAGAGATTTATTTTGTAACAAAATATTCTTTTGTGTGTTTTGATGTTGATAATGTTAAAACTAAACAACAATTACTGATTTTGAAAGAAAATTATGAAAACACTGAATTTTATCTTGGTTGCAGTATTTGCAGTATTGTCTTTTGGTTGTCATGAAGTAATTACTGAATCTGAAATACCCAAAGAACAGCTTGGTATGTTGAATCATTATGACAATTTTCATACGTCGAATACTATTCGCTTAGGAGATGTATATAATGATTCTATTTCTTGTTGGAGATTCGATGATTGTGTAAAAAGAACCTATTTTAAAGTTTCACAGGTTAAAGAGTATCATTACCTTTTTGTTTTGTATGACTACAGTGAAAGTTTCAAATGTAGTGGAATACCAATAGTTGAAAAAATAGCTTACCAATGTTCACCAACCCAAACCGGTGTGTATACCTTAGAATTTAAAGACAGACATAAATCTTTTTTCAAGAAGTTAATTGTACGATAATTTTGATAATTATAAAAACACTACTACTCATTCTCTGTTCAGTTTTTACTCTTGTAACTTTTAGTTGTAAAGAATACCCAACTGACAACAATTCTGATAATGAAATCCATAATTTAGGTTGGTTGGCTGATCTGGAAATGTATCCTTTTCAAACAACTATGAAATTTGGAAGTACTTTTACTGATACAATTCCTATTTTGTTTAGTGATGGATGTATTGAAAGAGGATATTTTAAAGTCAATAATATAACATCTTCATTGATAGAATGTACCTTGTTTGAAGTACGTCCTAAGGGAGATTTGCCTTGTACAAGAGCAGTAGTTCCCAGCACAGCTTTATTGCAATTTACACCAAAACAAAGAGGAGTAAATACTATCAAAATAACTGACAGATATAAAACCTATACCAAAGAAATTGTCGTTGAGTAATCTTATGAAAAATTATATCATTGCCTTCTCTTCATTGATATTTTTGGTTGCTATTGTTTTTGGGGTAAAATCGTGCAAAGAAGTTACAAATGCTCCAACGGAACCAAAATTCTCAAATCCTTTTATTGATGACTCTACGACCGTAAAGGTGTATCGAGTTGTTGATGGCGATACATTTGAATTTATTATTGAACGTGATACTATTGATGTAAGAGTATTGGAGTTGGATTGTTTTGAGTCTCGAAGAGGTTCTCGATTGAATGAACAAGCTGCACAGGTTGGATTAGACCCAGAAGTTGCCTTAATCATTGGTCAATCAGCAAAAACTTTTGCTACTAATTATTTAGTTGGGAAAACTGTTAGTATCGTTCGTGATAGAACCCAAGATAATTTTGATTCATTCGCAAGACTTTTGAGAAAGGTATATGTTGATGGGAAATTATTCAAAGACACAATGTGTGTCCAAATGTTTACTGTGGAATGTTATCGGTGATTTTTTTGAATGATTGTTCAAAATCCGTGAGTATTAATGGTTTCCAATCAGAAAAACCTTTGCACCAACATAAAATATAGGGTTCTAACTCCAAATCAGCAATCATAGATTCTATTTCTTTTACATAAAATGGACCAGTCATCACTTTAGTATCTTCAAAATACAAATACCATTCTGCGAACCCTTTGAAACGAAGTTCTGTTTCCTCTGCCATTTTCCACCCTTCTTTTTCAGATAGCCAAACCAAGGTATAGGAACGAATAATAGCCATTGTTTGAAGTTCTATCAATTCTTCAATTGAATCTACAGAATCAATTTCTTGATCGTTATTCTTATAAAACACCTTATTCATTTTCTAAACTATCAATGGTTGATGGAATAGAAAAAGATTTGGTCTTTTCTTGCAATAGGAGTGCTTCACGTAGAGATATATAGGACTTAAGAACACATCGGTCTGAGGAACGTATATATTCTATGGTCGTAATATCAAAATCAATAGAAAACGTTTCAAAAAAATTCTTTAATTGCTGAATGTCAAATTCTAATAAGTACTTACTTTCTACAAAAACTGAGTACCTATGTTCAATTCGTTTCAATTGCAAACAGAGTTCAAGAGCATTTTCTGAGACAATAGGAGGAAATGCCTCATCATAATCTTTTTTCAATCGCAGTAATAATTTTGAAGGAATTGTAGGTGCTGTCATTGATTATTTGGCAAACAACAATGAATGAGAGGCAACTTCAAACAAAAAATGTTCAGCAATTTTACCAGAAAATGGAGAGGAATATTCCATACGTTCTGGATGCCATTGAACACCTAAAAAGAATGGTGCATTGGAATAATCTTTGAATTCAATTGATTCAATGATGCCATCATCAGATTTTGAAGAAACCATAAGTGTTTCTGCAACTACGTCAATGGCTTGATGATGAGCAGAATTAATAAAGCCATCAAAGGTTCCACTGATTTTTTTGAGTAAAGAGCCAGGTTCAACAGAAACCGTATGAATACTATCAGTGTCTTTTATTCTTCTGTGTTCAAATGAATTTGGAACATCTTGTGGAATATCTATAATCAAACTACCACCAAAATAGACATTTGCCAATTGTAAACCTCGACAAATTGCCAAAATAGGCAATTTCAACTCCATTGCTTTTTCAATTAGAGCGAATTCCAAAGAATCACGGTTTTCGTCAATTTCACAACGAGAAATTTCAAATTCTTTACCAAATCTACTTGGGTGAATATCCTCTCCTCCAGTAAGTACCAACCCATTTGATGTGGAAAGTTCTGCAATTGCCTCATCGATACTAACTTGTGAACAATCAAATGGAACGAATGATTGATATGATTCCAACCATTTTGTGTACAATGAATATCGTGGTGTTCCAGAAATTTTAGAGAATGCAATTTTCATATTGGTAATTTATCAACTATTTTTTGAAGAAACATCGTTTCATCCTCAATTGTAACAATCTGTGGACAAACAAGTATTGGAAATGAATTACAAAAATCCGAATATTTTTTCAATTTCACTACATCTTTTTCTGTTGTTACGAAATAACTGGCATTTGAATTTTGAAATTCTTGAGAAATTCTACGAATATCTTTCTCATTGTAAGAATGATGATCTGCAAAATCTTTGTAACCTACGATGAAATACCCTTGAGAAAGTAAATCTTTTCGAAATTTTTTTGGTTTTGCAATTGAGGAAATAACTAAGATTTGCTTTTGGTCAATTTTCGGTTCTTTTCGTAAAAAATAAGGTTTTGAATACGTTTTTTTTGCTGTAAATACTTGTGAGCTATACTGGTGAAAAAATTCATTAGGCGAATTTTTACAAAAATTCAATACAATATCTGCACGTTTTAAGGAAGAAAGTGGTTCACGATTTATTCCAAACGGTATCAAATGTCCATTTACCGTCTCATCATCAACTAATACTATATCAACTGATCGTGAAATTGCTCTATGTTGAAAACCATCGTCTATGATGTATACTGGTTTAGCAAGATGCTGAAGGAGGTACTCTTCAAATTCAACTGCTGCTTTTGATTTTGATGTGGTTGAAAGAATTGGAATTGAACATTTTTCTTGAAGTAAACATAATTCATCACCAATTATTTCTGCACTCAATGGGTTTTTTGGTTCAGATAGTATCGTTTTTTTTGAAGAAGGATGAATATTTCTACCAATACATACAGGGTGGAAACCGAGTTCCTGTAATTTGGTCGCAAGAAATATGCTGGTGGGAGTTTTACCAGTTCCACCAGAAGAGATATTCCCAATAGAAATGACAGGAATTTTTGAAGTTTTTACATGAGATTGAGAATCGTAATACTTATTTCGAAGAGCGACTATCGTTGAAAAAATCATTTGTTTCTCGCACGGTATAATGCTACTGATTCTAAATGTTGCGAGTACGTTGTAGAAAAGTAATGCAGATTTGAATTATCTCCTCGAGCTACAAAGAATAAATACGAATGATTTTCTGGTGAAATTGCAGCTAAAATAGAAGAGATACTTGGAGAATTGATTGGTCCGGGAGGCAATCCTTTGTAACGATAGGTGTTATAGGGATTGTCTATCTCCAAATCTTTGTAATACAATCTTTTCTTACTTTTTAATGCATATTGCACAGTCGGATCAGCTTCTAATTTCATTCCTTTGTTAATTCTATTTTGATAGACTCCTGCAACAGTTCTTCGTTCAGAAATAATCGGAGTTTCAGCTTCAACTATGGATGCTAATGTTAGAATAGAGCGTTGGTCTTTTACTTCAACGGAAGAACAATACTTAGTCCACATTTTATTAAACTCTTTTGTAAGTCGTTTTAAAACTACTTGTGGAGTAGAATTTTGATAAAATTCGTACGTATTAGGGTATAAATACCCCTCCAAAGAATTTGCATTTATATTCAATGAATCAATGAACTGTTGATTGGTACACAATGAAAGAAATGCAACTGAATCTATTTTCATTTTATGACGGAAAATAGAAGCAATTTCCATTATATTTAATCCCTCTGGAATTGAAATAGAAACAGTATTGATAGGTTGTTTTGTTCTAAGTTGAACACAGAAAGAAATAAAATTCGTCCCTTTAATAAGCGATATTTCTTGTGAATAGGGTTTTCTTCGCAATAACAACTCAATAATAGGGTCAACTATTTTAATCATTGTTTTATCAAAAACAGAAGTGTTTTGTAGTGAATCTAACAACGAAATAGTTTTTGTATTTGATGGAATGAAAAGATGTTTATTTTTGTTTATAGGTGAAGTGAATGTAACAACAAATATTGACAATACTCCAATTAAACAAAGTATCGACAAAAAAAACAACGAATATTTTAGGGGGTTTTTCAAAGAAAAATCTAATCGTTTAACATAAATCTAAAGAACAATATTTTTCTAAAAATTTCGTTAATTTATTGTGGTAAATTATCAAATAAACAGAAAGAATTATTGAACATTAGTACCATTTACGTATTTCATTAATAATTAGGGTATATTCTATGCAAAAGAAACATCTATTCGCTGCTGTTGGGCTCATCAGCATCGGAATTTTATTTGGTGTCGTATTGGTTACAAATCTCCAATCAATTTCAGTTTCAAAACTTTTCGCAGCTGATGTGAAATTAGGGTCAGACAAAGCACCTATTGTAACCGACCAATCAGTTAAAATGCTCAATAATGCATTTGTAGCTGCCTCAAAAGCTGTATCTCCTACAGTCGTTTCAATTACGGTCAAATCTGAAAGAAAAGGACGAATTCAATCGCAACAGGATCTCGGTCCATTTGAAGATATGTTTCCTTTCTTCGAATTCAAATCTCCCAACCAAGACAAAAATGGTGCATTACCACCAGCAGAGTCCTCGGGTTCAGGAGTATTTGTAACACCTGATGGATACATTGTAACAAATAATCATGTTGTTGAAAATGCAAAAGAGATTACAGTTACTACCTCAAATGCTAAAGAATACAAAGCAAAATTGATAGGAACTGATCCATTGACAGATTTAGCACTTATAAAGGTTGAAGGAATAGGTTTTCCAACAGCACATTTTGCAAAAGCAGAACAAGTACAAGTTGGAGAATGGGTTATTGCTGTTGGTAATCCCCTTGGTTTGCGTTCTACTGTTACACAAGGGATAGTTTCTGCAATTGGTAGAGGTCAATTAAATCTTTCTAATAATAACTATGCAGTTGAAAATTTCATTCAAACTGATGCCGCTATCAATCCAGGAAATTCTGGTGGAGGTCTTTTCAATTTAGAAGGAAGTTTGGTCGGTATCAATACTGCAATTGCGACGAGAACTGGCGGTTATATGGGATACGGCTTTGCTATTCCAATTGACATTGTTCAGTCAGTAATCATGGACCTAATTGAAGATGGAAAAATTGACAGAGGATATATTGGTGTTTCCATTAGAACTGTTGATGAAACAACATCAAAAGCTGTTAATTTAGATAAGGTTCAAGGTGTTTTTGTAGAATCAATCATCAAAGGTTCACCAGCAGAAAAAGCTGGAATTGAACAAGGTGATATTATTTTAGAATTAGACGGAACTCATATTAATTCTTCGAATGAATTACAAGGTAAAATAGTTCTTAGACGTGCAGGTGAAACCATAAAAATAAAGCTTTTCCGAGACGGAAAAATCATCGAAAAATCTGTCAAATTACTACCACGCGATGGTACAGACGTAGCGTCAGGTGAATCAGTAACTCCATCGAAAAAAGATGAAGATAAAAATGAGCCAGTAAACTTTGACAAATTAGGTTTTACAGTAATGCCATTAGATGCCAAAGTAAAAGAAAATCTCGATGTAACAGATGGTGCATACATCTCATCAGTTCAACAAGCAGGTCCTGCTGCAAGAAAAGGAATTACCACGAATGGAGTTATAGTTTCTGTAAGTGGTCAAGCAGTCAAATCTGTTGCTGAACTCAAAAAAATCATTGATTCCAAAAAACCTGGAGAGGCTGTACTTCTGAAAATAAAGTACAAAGATTCAATGCGAGCGATACCATTAGGCATTCCAGAAAATAATTCATAATCACGTTAAAATGGGATTAATCAAAATTAAAGAGTACCTTTTTTCGAGGTACTCTTTTTTTTTCAATAAAAATTCCGTATTTTCGTTAGAAATAGTAAATCTTTTATCGGTTAACTTAGTAAAAATGCTGGCAATAGTTAGATATACATGTTTGTTGTTATTGGTTCTTTCTATCGTTGTTTCCTCAACAACGATATATGCTCATGTGCAGAACAAACAACCAATGGTTTCTACTGGTATGAACATTGCTTCATTAGAAAAAATATCCTTTTTCCAAAAACCTTCAACGTTCAAACCATCATTTGACTTATTCTCAGTCAATGACTCTTTACGTTCTCATTTAGGAGCCTTGTACGGATTTAAACCAAAAGTTGACTCAGCTCGAGCTTCTAAAATTCTTGCCATCAAAGGAAGAAATGATGACTATGAAGTTTCGGTAGAATTAGCTCAAGATCAATCGCGTTTGGATTGTGGTGCTTACAATCTGTTTGGTAAAAGAGTAATGGATATATATGTAACTCAATCATATGAAAAAGCTGGTAGAAAAACTTTTACTTTCAATACTGCCGGTATTCCAAATGGAATGTACTTGTGTGTAGTACAAGGCAATAACTTCCGAATAGCTGAAAAGTTTCAAATTTCACGCTAATAGAATGAAGTATTCATTACCAGTTCTTCTCTTTTTTTTTTCTGTAATCAATGTTTACTCACAAGCAACTAATGGTGGATATTCCACTTCATTTTTACAACGTGAAGTTAGTTCAAGAGTAGCTGGATTAGGTGGAGCTTTTACTGCAATTGCTGATGACCCAAATGGTTTATTCTATAATCCAGGTGGTTTAAGTGTCATTGATGATTTTTATCACATATCTACTACGTTTGCTGTATTAGAATTTGGAAGAGTACATTCAACCTTAGCTGCTACAAAAAAACTTTCTAATGACTTTTCAATTGGTCTAACTATCAATAATCTAGCTGGGACAGAATTTACTTCCCGAAATCCTTTGGGTGATCCTATAGGTATGTTATCTGAAAATCAGATTGCAATTGGTGCTTCAGTTGGATATAAGGTTGGAGATGTTAGTTTAGGAGCTACAACAAAATACCTCAATAGAAATCTCAGCGGAACTGCATTAAATGGAAATGGTTTCGCACTTGATTTTGGAACTAAAATTCACTTAATTGATGACTATACAATTGGGTTTGCACTTCAAAATATTGGTGGGAAAATGTCTTGGAATGAATTTAATGATATTGAGTTAATTCCTTACACAATTCGAGCGGGTGTAGCTAAGAAATTTTCATTGGGAGAAGAGGATGTCTACTCAGAAGTGCATCCAAAATTTACGCTTCCAGAACGATATGTGTTAACCACTGTTGATTTTTCACTGACCCAATTCGACACAATTCCTAGAGTAGTAATCGGAGCAGAAATTGTACCTTTGTCGTTGGTTACTATTCGATGTGGATTTACTATTTTGGGTAATGATAACGGTTCTTTTGGAATACTTCCATTAACAACCTTAGGTGGAGGTATATCAATTCGACCTCCAATTTCAAATGAATTTCCAGTTAACCTTGAATTAGAATATTCAATTGCTAAAGACCACATTTCTCGTGGAAGAATGGGTCATTTCTTTAGTGTTAATCTACTTTTTTAATCTGATATGTTTAGAGTAAAACTTTTAATTTCGCCGCTAATAATAATAACAGTATTACTTTTTACAGTTGATTCTTACGCTCAAAGTTCACTCGAAGAATTGTTTGCTTCAAAAAAATTCTCTGAGGCGTATGAAGAAGGAATGAAACAATTGAAAAAGTCTCCAAAAGATGTCAAAATACTTAAACTGACAGCAAGTTCTGCAACTGAAGCTTTTTTAGAAAAAGAAGGAACGGAATTATTTCAAAAAGCAATTAAACTAGCTCCGAAAGATGCTGAACTATTCTACCTTTTTGGTAAACATTTTGGTAAATTTGCCAAAAGAGCAGAAGAAGAGTTACAATATGCTAAAGCACTTGAATACAAGTCAAATTATCCAGAAGTATATTCACCATATGCTTATGTATTGTTTAAAAATGGAAAATATCAATCAGTAGATTCCTTAAGCAACCTAGCACTTCAACTAAATCCAAAAGATTCAAAAGCAAAATTAGCTAAAGCCTCTACTTTAGCAATTTTAGGGAAGTCGCAAGAAGCCAGACAACAGTATAAGGAACTCTTATCATTTGATCCAAAAAATAGAGAGGCTCTTTTACATTTTGGAAAAATGGAAGAGAATCTACGAAACTTTACTGAGGCCATGAACCGCTTTGAACGAATTTTAGAATTTGAGCCAAATGATTTAGAGGCTAAAATTCAAATTGGTATTGTCTATTCTAAATTGAATATGAAAAAAGAGGCAAGATTATTTTTTTATAAATTACTTAAAGAATATCCAAATGAAGTAAAGTTGGTAAGAACTGTAGCTGACTTTGAAATGTCAATGCAAAATATCATGTATGCGAAATCACTATATTATGATGTTTTAAAATTAGATGATAAAAACGCACAGTCCTATATAAATATGTATGATATGTATGCTCAACTTGGTATTGCCGATAGTAGTGTAATGATACTGAAAAAAGGATTAGAAGTAATACCCAACAGCAAAGAACTTTTGATGGAATTAGCACAGCATTATGGAACAAACAAAAAATACCCTGAGGCGATAAGTTTGTTTAAAAAAGTAGAAAAATTAGATTCTAACAATATAAACTGTTTATTTAAATTATCTGTTGCATATTTAAAAAGTGGATTTACAGAAGAAGCCCTAACCTATGCAAATAGAATTATTGCTAAGGTTCCTTATGATAGTTCTGCTTTTTACTACAGGTTAAAAGCTGAAATAATGTTAAGTAAAGGTGACTATATATCTGCAAAAAAAATCTTTGAAAAAGTTGTTGAAATTGATCCAAATGATGCTCATGGATGGTATAATTTAGGTATCATTTATATTAACAAGAATGATCAAGAAAATGCTAGTAAAAATCTCATTAAAGCTTTAGAAATTGACCCAAAATTTGGAGAATGTAGAAAAGTTTATATTCGATTTTTAGCAGGTATGAATAAATTTGAAGAAGCATTGAAACAATGTGAACTTCTAAGAGATGAAGATCCTTTTGGTGCAGATGATTATATAATGGCAATTAAAGAGATGATGAAATAACTATGAAAACTGCAATAGTTGTATTCTTTTTTTGTGTATTTCAATTAACATTTTCACAAGAATTGGATGCAGTTATTGATTCAAGTTTTTCCTTTATAGGAATGTCAAAAAATGATTTGAGAATGCCTTGTGATGCAGTGGATAAGGACTCATTTCGTTTCTCTACTATTTGCGATTTCTTTGAAAATCCACTTTCTACTTTACAATTCACAAACTCATTTTTATCTAACCAACAATTTTCCCCTTTTTCACAAGAATTTTACCAATTACTTACAAAAACTTTAGAACTTCCTTCTTCTCAAAAATCCAAAAGTGAATATACGTTAAATTCTAAAGATATAACCAATTTTAAAAAGGTATTAGGAAGTTATCCTGAGTATCCTCAATTAATCCAATATTTACAAAACATTGTTTCATTAGGAATCTCATCAAAAAATTCTTCTGAATATCTTTATCGAAACGTAGATGATTTATTGAGAAATAATGAAGCAAATGAGCAATCTACGGTATATTCCTTTAAATTAAATGAAATATCCTCTTATAATCAATCATTAAAATTGTTTGATTCAATTCATGCCAATAGACAGATAATCTCTAAAGTTGTATTAACAGGGAATTTACTTTCTCATGAGCTACTTCAACTTCAAAATTTTCTATTAAAAAACCCAATAAAAATACAAAAGCAATTTGTCTTTACGGTTGATAAGCATTACAGAATTGTAATAGGTAGTTCTAAAAATGATACTTATACCTCAGCAGAATTTCTAATTATTGATTGTTTAGGTGACGATAGTTATATGTTTAACGAATCGAAAGAAACACTCTCAAAAGTTCCTAATAGATTAATTATTGATTTACAAGGTGATGATATTTATAAAGGAAAAGATTATTCTTTTGGTGCAGGGTATTTTGGTTCTGGAATCTTATTTGATGTAGTTGGTAATGATCATTACATAGCAGGTTCACTATCTTTAGGTACGGGTGTTTTTGGTTTTGGTGTTCTGTATGACCAAGGAGGTAATGATACATATTCATCAGCAGTCACTTCGCAAGGTAGTGGGGCATTTGGATTTGGAATTCTTTGGGATAAAGGTGGAAATGATATATATACAGTTCAATCTCAAGGTCAAGGTTTTGGTTATACATTAGGAATTGGGGTTCTACGTGAAGAAGGTGGAAATGATTATTACCTTACTAGTTCACCTTTTTTGGATGTTTTGCGGTATGACAATCATTTTGTTACATTTACCCAAGGAGCTTCTTTAGGTTTCAGACCCATAGCTTCTGGGGGAATTGGAATACTTTCTGATACAGAAGGTAATGATAAATATTCATCTGATATTTATGGTCAAGGAACTGCATATTGGTTTGGTTTGGGAGCATTAGTTGATTCAAAAGGTGAGGATGTATACACATCGTATCAATATGCTCAAGGATCAGGTGTTCATTTAGCTTTTGGAATACTTTTAGATAGTGCTGGAAATGATGTCTACACTTCTCACGGCGTTTCCCAAGGTTGCGGACATGATATTGCTATGGGAGCTTTAGTTGATTTTAGTGGAGATGATCATTATTTTGCTGAAAGTTTATCATTAGGATCTGGAAATGCGAATGCATCTTCACTGTTTTATGATCTTCATGGAAATGATTCTTATGTTGGTTTAAATGAAACTAACACATTTGGTTATTCAGATTTTCGAAGAAATTATGGTATGATGGGCATCTTTTGTGATGCTTTTGGTAAAGATGTTTATAATTCAATTCTGAACAACAATTCCGTTACTCATAAATCAACTTATGGTACTTTTTTGGATTTTAATTTTAATGTTAATTCGGATATTGTTTCTCCAAAAAATGACCAAGGTGCTGTTACTAAAAGCTATCCACACTCTGATAATTTGGATTCATTGTTTATGGAAGCGTCTACTCCTTTAAATAGTTTTCAATATATTGTTACTCCTGCAAGGAAAAAGTTTTCTAGCATACCACAAATGGAAGTTATTCCATTTTTAGTTTCGAAATTTTCATCTGTTTTTCCACGTGATAGATTAGCATTGGAAATGATTTTACCAGAAGTGTACGATAAAAGTACACTTTGGAAAAACGTAATTTTAGATTCTCTTTCTACTTCTGTAAATTTACGAGTATTGTCTATTTGTTCATATGTTGTAACAAAGAAGAAAATCAGAGAAGCTTTACCATTTTATAGAATGTTATTAGAGAGTCAAAATTGGAAAGTTGCTTCGTTAATTGCTGAAAGAATTGGAGAAATCGGAGATAGTACTTGTATTTCTTGGTTACAAAATCAAAGTATTTCAAATCATCCTTATGTACGCTCAAAAGTTGCACTTTCATTGGGTATTTTATCCAAAGGTTCACTTCAAGAAACTTCATCATTATTTATTCAAGACAATGAACAAGTTGTTAGAAATAATTTTGTAGCAGGATTACTTCAAACAGATTCTATTCCATTAGTAACATTACAACAATTATTTAAAAAAAGTCTTACTTCTTACAGTAAAATCTCTACTTTACGGTTGTTGCAAAAAATCGAACATACTCCTTTAGTTACTTCGTTTCTTTTACAGTTGTATGCTTCACTTTCAATTCCTGAACGTTCAATACTTTTAAATGAATTAGTAAATAAGAGAAATAAATCGTATTTTGCATCTGTACTTCAAACGATTAAAGTAAAGGAAACTAATGAAATTCTCTTCAAATTCTTCCAATAAACTCCGACAATTTGTTGTTGCGGTAATACTTTTTCTCTTTCCATTATCTCTCTTTTCTATTACTGATACATTAAATATTGTTGTAGCAGGTTCTCCACCTTTTGTGATTGATACAGTCATAAATGGTAAAAAAACTATAACAGGAATATCATTAGAAATATGGAAAAGTATGGCAAAAGAATTGAATATTCAATACACTTTAACCAGAGGGAAAACTGTAGGTGGCTCAATTGATTCTGTACAAATGGGAGTTTATGATGTACTTGTTGGTCCAATTACAGTGAATGCTGGTCGAGCTGAAAAAGTAAATTTTATGCAACCGTATACTCGTGGTAAAATGGGTATTATGACCTTTGTAGGAGAATCAAGTTTTTTTGATTTTATATCACCATTATTTTCAAAAACTTTTGCTGTTGGTATAGGAATTCTCTTAGGCTTACTGTTTTTTGTAGGAAATCTCATCTGGTTTGCAGAACGAAAAATCAATACTGATTGCTTTCCAAAAAATTACTTCCGTGGAGTTTTGAATGGAATGTGGTTTAGTATAGTCACTTTCTCCACAGTTGGTTATGGAGATTTAGTTGTAAAGTCTCATTTTGGGAGAGTTCTTTCGGGATTTTGGATAGTCTGTTCAATGATTATTGCATCTTCATTGACAGCAACTATTGCAACTGCTTTTACACTGAATCAGTTGAAAAATTCAGCAATTGAAAAAGCGTCTGATTTGCTCAACAAGAAAGTAGCAACGGTTGAAAAAACTACTTCTGCAGAAATTGCTTCAAAATATACTGATAAAATACTCAAAGAAACCTCAGTTGCACGATGTATAGACCAATTGGTAAACAAAGAAGTTGATGCAGTGGTATTTGGAGCACCTCAACTTCAATATCATTTATACAAACATCCAAATGATAAGTTAATGATTATTGCGATTGATGATGAGGTTGAAAATCTGAGTTTTGTCGTACCTCACAATTATGAACATACAACGTTATTAAATACAACCTTGTTGAAAAAAATAGAAGATGGTTCAATTACAAAGTTTTTTGAAGATTATGGTGTGGCTCGGTAAATGTTGTGCTTAAAATCAGATTCCAAAATTGAGTGGGTTGAAAATGCCTTAGAAAACTTAGATCAAATTTTAGTTGATCATGCACATTGTGAAAGAAAGGCTGCTACTTTTGCATTATCTATGACAACACGTTACCCAGAAAAAGTATCGATGGTTTCAAAAATGATTGAAATTGCTCTAGAAGAATTGGAACATTTTCAATTAGTTCATAATTATATTGTTGAAAAAGGTATTGAATTTACCAAAGACTCCGGAAACTTCTTTGTTCAAAATCTGCATACCTTGATTTCAAAACAAGTGCCTATGAGATTTTTGGATTCTTTATTGGTAGGTGCATTAATAGAAGCAAGATCGTGTGAACGATTTTCTCAATTGGCTAAACATGTTCAATCAAGTGAATTGCAAAAATTTTACTCAGATCTTTTAGCTTCTGAAGCAGGTCATTATACAATATACACTGACATTGCTCGAGAGTATTTTCCAAAAGAAACTGTAAAACAACGCTTGGAAGAATTGGCACTAAAAGAAGCTGAAATAGTTGATTTATTAGAAAATACCGCAACTATACATGGTTAAAGAGCTACTCGTCAATTTGTTGAACTTTGTCGAATTTGTTTTTTAACTCACGAAATTCTTTTAATAACTGTGGAAGTTGGTTCAACGCAGCTTCTTGTTTTAATGTTGTAAGATGCTCTTTAGCTGGTGAACCAAAATAGTGTCCAGGTTTAGTTATATTCTTTGAAACACCAGTTTGAGGATGAATTATAACATTCTCAGCAAGGGTTAGATGCCCAATAACGCCAACTTGACCACCAATTCTGTTTCCTTTTCCAATGGTAGTACTTCCGGCAATTCCAGCCTGAGAAGCAATGGCAGTATTTTCACAAATGCGAACATTGTGTGCAATTTGTACTAAATTATCTATTTTAACACCATCTTCGATTACAGTTGAACCAATAGTTCCTCTATCAATAGTCGTGTTTGAACCAATATCACAATAATTACCTATAACCACATTACCAATATGTGGGATTCTTCTGAATGAACCATCAGTATTTTCAATAAATCCGAATCCATCAGAACCAATGACTGCACCACTATTGATTATAGTGTGTTCACCAATGCTAGTTCGTTCGTAACAAGTTACATTTGCCCTTATTATGGAATTTTTGCCAATAGAACAATTTGATTCTATAACACAATTTGCAAAAATACTTACATTCTCATCAATTCTACAATTATCTCCAATAACTACATTAGGACCAATAGAAACATTTTCAGCAAGTGAAGTATTATTTCCAATGACAGCAGAAGGATGAATTGTTGCAGGTTTTTTTGATTGTAAAGAAAGTAGATATTCAATATAAAGAACAATTGCATTGTAGGGATTATCAACTAAAATCAAGTTTTGAATAGTTTCTTTGTCAAAATTACTTGGAACAATGACACACGAAGCTTTTGTTGTTGTTATAAATTTCTCATATCGTTGATTAGCAACAAACGTAATATCACCTTCTTTTGAGTCACTAATCGAAGAAACTCCAGTTATAATGGTAGAAGGGTTGCCTGTAATTTTACCACCAACTATCGTGGCGATTTCTGCTATTGTATGTGTCATTGATAAAAATATTTATTATTCTATTTCGGTATCTTTTGATTTAGACGAACGAGAGCGAGATTTTTTTTGAGGAGCTTGTTTTGGTTCAATTCTTTGGTTTCGTGGATCTGCTTCAATTGCCTTTTTTAACTTATCTAAATCTTCTGAAACATCAACCCCTAATTCTTCTAAAATAAAAATTGTAATATCAAATTTTGGATTTACATACGCCATTTGATGTGTGCTTTTGTCAAATATCAAATCAAAACCTTTTGAATTTGATACTTTTTGAACTGCAGCGTATACTTTTTCTATCAACGGTTTATAAAGCGTTGTTGGTAACTTGTCGACTTCACCAGAAGGGCTAAATTTTATTTTTGCAAATGCATCTCGTTCTTCTTTCTTTCGAACAAGTTCTTTATCTTTTTCTATTCGTTCTGCATCGCTCCAAATTAGACGGTTATTGCGTATCTCTATCTCGAGTTCTTGAATTTCCTTCTTTTTCAGATCCAATTCACGCTCCCATTCTTCCCAAGTTGAACGTATTTGTTGTTCGATTTGAGCAGATTCTGGTAACCGTTCTAAAACACCTTTAGAAGAGAAATAACCGACTTTTTGAGAAAATAAAGAAGTAGTTGCAACAAATAGAAAAAGAACTGTTCCTACAATGAAGTTAAGCATGATTTTTTTTAAATTATGAAAAATACACATTGAAAAAACAGTTCATCATTTACTTTAACTAATTAGACAGAATTATTTCAAACCACGTTTAATCTTATCAATCACTTTATAAGTAAGATCATATTGATCATCAGCATATAGAACGAATTGTGAAGCTTTGTCAAAAACAAAAGTAAGTTTTTCTTCTGAAGCAACCATTGAAATTGCTTTTTGTACTTTCTCTTGAATTGGTGCCATTAATTTCATTCGAATTTTTTCAACTTCACCACCAACACCAAATTTTTCTTCTTGATAGCGTAATCCACGCTCTTGCATAGATTGAAGTTCTTTTTGAAATTCTTGTTTTGCTTGAACATTTAACATCGCCTCTTGTTTTTTATATTCTTCTAATCTATCAGTCAATTGTTTCTGTAACAACGATAATGTATCACGGAATTTAGAACCTCTATCCATAAGTTCTTTTTCTGCAGTAACAGCTTCAGGCATTTCTTTTACAACTGTTGGAATATCCACCATACCAATTTTTATGGAGGATGTAGAAGTTGCTCCTTTTTGAGCAAATGATGTTATTGTAGTTACACAAAGTAACGCAATAATGAGGGTTAAAGATTTCATAAGAATTTATATGTTAAAAAAACTAATTATCTACCAAATTGAACGTGGAATTGCCAACCTGATTTTTGACCTACTGCTCGAACAGGATCAAATCCATATCCATAATCAAAACCTATCAACCCAATTGGTTGAAGCATAATTCTCATACCTACTCCAGCAGACCGTTTCAAATCAAAGGGGTCTGTTCTAGTTAGATTATCCCATACATTTCCTGCTTCAGCAAATGTAATGAAATAAATCGGCATCGGAGAGAGAGTAACGGCAAAACGAAGTTCTGCAACATATCTTGACATTACATGAGATCCGCTTGGAGAACCTAATAAATTTCCATCAGGATAACCACGTAAAGGTGTTACGTTGAAACCACCAAGACCATTTCCACCCATAAAGTACATACTTTGTGGTGGTATGGTTGTATCCGATTTTATACCAGTTACAAATCCCAAATCAGCTGAGAGATATAACACTAGACGATTGAATCCATCAATTTGTATTAAAGGATTGAAAAATTCCATCGTAAATTGGTTTCGTAAATAATCTGTATTTCCAATTCCAATAGAACCAGCAGCAAATTGAGTTACAGCGGTCATTCTTGAACCACTTGTCGGAAACATAATGTTATCCAAAGAAATACGAGAAATCGTTTGAGTAAATGTAGTCTCAAAAAAGTTTCCTACTCGGAAAAATCTATTGACACCTAATCCTTGTCCAACGTTGTTTCGTTGAGCTCGTACAGACCAATCACCTCTGAAATAATCATCTGGCCACCGAAATCTTCTTCCAATCGATCCTTGGATACCAGTTTGACGAGACTGAAAGTTAAGATTTTGTTGAGTATCAAAAATATTGAAACCTAACATCGTAGGAGTATCTAAAAACCATGGTTCTGTGAATCCAAAATTGAGAGTCTGTAACCTGTTTGCTTGACCAAATTCCCAATTAAAATTTAAAACTTGACCAGCACCACCTGAGAATGGTTCGGTAATTGAAAAGTTATTGAATGTAAAACCAATTGCACCAGTTAGACCAAACACACCGGCAAATCCAACTGAGGCGTTGAATGTATCAGTTGATCGTTCTTCAACATAATATTCAACGTCAACTTTTGTGTTATCTCCCGGAACTGGTTTTACGTTTGGTCGCAATTTTTCGGGATTGAAAAAGTTTGAAACTCCAAGTCCTTTGATACTTCTAATAATTGCAGATCGAGAAAAAGAATCACCAGGGCGAGTGAATAACTCACGTCGAATGACTTTTTCTTTCGTTTTTGTATTTCCAAAAATTAAAACGTTACGAATAGATGCTCGATCATTTTCGAAAACTTTAACGGTAATATCTATAGAATCTTTTGTTACTTTTTTAATCTCTGGAACAAACCGTGTATTAAGATATCCAATGTCCATATACAACGACTTTACGTCAGTTTGTTCAGCATTTATTTCTAAGTTTTGATTGAATAATTCTTGATCGTAAGCTGAACCGGGTGTAATATTCAATCTTCGTATTAATGCTTCTGAAGGATAAACAGAATTCCCCTCAAATGCTATTGAACGAATATAGAGTTTTTGTCCTTCAAATACCGTTAATCTAATGACAATTGAAGCATTAGCTTTGTCGAACAAGATTGTATCTTTTACAATTTGTGCATCAACAAAACCATTCTTTTTGTAGAATGAAAGTAGTTTTTGTTTGTCTGATTCAAATTTAGCTTTGTCGAATTTGTTAGAACGCCAAAATTGCCACCAACTTTTGACCTTAATATCATCAAATGTTCCGCGTAAATCTACATCCGAAAACTCGGAATTGCCTTCAAATTCTATTGCGGTAACTTTAAAATCTGGACCTTCATTTATAATAAAGGTTACAACCATAAAACCGGTGGAGTCATTCAGTAGTTCTTTGTGTTCTATCGTTGCAAATGCTAAACCTTCCTTTTCATAAAGCTTTTTGATTTTCTTTTTTATCTGATAAATTTCATTCTCAGATACCGAAATATCCATAGGAATATCAATTGTTTTTCGTATTTCTTCTTCAGAAATATTTTCATTTCCATTGATAATTATGGTTCGTAATCGTGGTAATTCTTTAACGATTATTTTTACAGTCGTACCCAGTGAATTTTCAGCAACTTGTAAAACTTCTACTTCAGAAAATAATTTTTTTGACCATAAGTTTTTTACAGACTTATTCAAAACATCAGCAGTGAGAACTATTCCTGAGCGTAAATTAGAAATAGCTTTTACTTCTTCTTTGGAAGTAAAACGATTTCCTTCTACTTCAACCGAAAAGATAGTTTTGGTTTCTTCGCGTTGTTGAGAATAAAGGAATGTGGAGGAATATATAAATAGAAAAATATAAAAAATTCTAACGAGAATTGAAGGCATCGAGTACTCTTTGAATGTAACCTTTTGTGTCTTTGTTTTGGTCTGTGTTGTCTGTAATCTGTTCTGAAGTCATACCGAATCTTCTTTCTCGTTTTGAAAACGATTCTATTGCTTTGTACAAATCATTTCTTCTGAAATCTGGCCATAAACTTTCCGTAACATACAATTCCGAATAGGCTAATTCCCACAAAAGAAAATTACTCAACCGCATTTCTCCACTTGTTCTAATTAATAAGTCTGGATTTGGTAAGGTGTTTGTTTGCAAGTAACTGGAAAAAAATTCCTCATTGATATCTTCTGGAGATACTTTACCACGTCGTACATCAGATACTATCATTTGTACTGAACGAACAATATCCCATCTTCCACTATATGATAATGCTAATGTAAGAACCAAACCAGTATTATCCTTTGTTTTTTCCATACAAGAATTTAAGACTGATCTTACATTTTTCGGTAAGGAAGAAATTTTTCCAATTGTATTAAGTCGGACATTGTTTTGGTGTAATTCCTCAATTTCATTTTCAAGATACTGTCGAAGTAATTTCATAAGAAAAGTAACTTCCAAATTTGGTCGTTTCCAATTCTCAATAGAAAATGCGTACAAAGTGAGATATTTAACTCCAATTTGATCACAAGATTCGACAATATCTCGGACGCTATCTAAACCATTTTTGTGTCCAACAACTCTTGGTAAACTACGGTTTTTAGCCCACCGCCCATTACCATCCATAATAACGGCAATGTGTCTGGGTATTTTATTCCCTTCAATAAGACTTTTTTGATGTTGTTTATCTTCTTCTAATTGAATTGTTGACCAAGCCAAAGTGTATCCTTTTGTAACTATTCCTTTGTAAAACAAAAAACATTGACGTAGTTTATCAAAAAATAACGTAGATTAAGTGCAGAATTTTGAATATATCATCATAATCATTTATTTCTTTTGAAATTTGGATTTGTTTCTGTAACTTTGAGTGAGTAGTTGTGTTCTTACTTGATGCTTGTAAAGAAATATTTCTAACACTTCCTTTAGGTATTTCATTGAAACTATCGATTGCATTCGTTATCGGAATTCTGATTTTCAATTTTACACATCTCCACTCTCAAAGGTGTATAACAGGAGGAAGACATTCTATTGCCATCTGTGAAAATGGAAGTGTAATCTCTTGGGGTTATAATGGATATGGTCAATTAGGTGACGGAACTTCTACACAACAGCAAACTGTTTCTACAGTTGTTGGCGTATCAAATGTTTCACACATTTCTGCTGGGTTGTTTCACTCAATTTTCATCACAAACGATGGAATTGCTTATGGCTGTGGAAGAAATACACGAGGTCAATTGGGTGATTCAACATTAACAGATAAATACATTCCAACAAGACTTCGTTTTCTTCCAAAAGTTGTCAAATCTGCAGGTGGTGGAGAACATTCGCTTTTTCTTGCAGAAGATTCGACAGTTTATGGTACTGGATTGAATAATTCGGGTCAATTGGGTGATGGAACAAATGTAAACAAAATAGTACCAGTGAAAATACCAAATCTCACTAGAATTATACAAGTTGCATGCGGTGCCGAATTTTCGCTCTATCTTAAATCAGATGGAACTGTTTGGGCATCTGGACATAATAGTTATGGTCAATTGGGTGATGGAACGAATAAATCAAAACTTTCTCCTGTTCAAATTCCAAGTTTACAAAACATTGTACATATATCAGCCGGAGAATGGCATTCACTCTTTGTAAAATCAGACGGAACAGTCTGGGCTTGCGGAAGAAATACTTTAGGACAATTGGGAATAGAGGAACCTTTAGGAAATATAAACAGTACCCCAAAACAAGTTGCAAATGTATCGAATATTATTGTAGCTGAGGCAGGAGGGATTCATTCAATGTTTCTTTCAAGGGAAGGAAAAGCCTATGCATGTGGACTAAATAGTGGTGAGAATAATTATGGACAATTAGGCGATGGAACTACAGTAGATAAACGAACTCCATCGGAAATACAATTTCCTGAAATAAACGATAAAATTATTCATGTTGAAGCTGCCCGAGAACATACTTTATTGGTTACAAGTTCGGGTACCATTTGGGGTATTGGTAGAAATAATTATGGACAAATAGGCATCGGTACCTATACAACATCAAATTTTACTATACCAACACTTTCAACAGATGTGTGTAATGTCGGGGTTGCAACATCGGTGAATAAATTCGATGAGCAAGAATTTGCATCTGTGTATCCCAATCCCGTTAGCAATGAACTATCTATCGAATTAGAAAACAATCTTACAGCAGAATTAACCATACTTTCCCTTGTTGGTGAAACATTGTATTCAATAGAAACTAACGAAAACAGAATAACTATTGACGTGAGTACATTGCCGAAAGGTATTTATTTTCTTTCAATACGACAAAATGTATTAACTCAAATGAAGAAAATCATTATTCAATAATATGAAAAAACAAATTTACTATGATAAAGTATCTATTAAGTGGAATTACCATTCTCCTTTTTTCTACACTCTCACTCATTTCTCAAAAAGATAGTGCTATGAATCCGAATTATGATACAGAATTAGCAGAAAAACTAGGTGGAGACGACTATGGTATGAAAACTTACTTTTTTGTTATACTTACCACAGGTACCAATACTACCGAAGAAAAATCTAACGTTGATGAATATTTTCGTGGTCATATGGAAAATATAAATAGATTGGTTGAACAAAAGAAACTTATCATAGCTGGACCTTTTATGAAAAATGATAAATCTTACAGAGGTTTGTTCATTTTCAACAATGTAACTTCGAAGGATACGCTTGTTACCCTTTTGGAAACTGACCCAGCAATTAAAAACAAGCTTTTAGATTATGAGATTTTTACGTGGTATGGTTCAGCAGCATTACCAGAATATCTCCCTTTTTATGATAAAATCTGGAAATCAAAACCGTAAACCAACAAAAAGAAACTTAATTTGTACTATAATTTACCTACAAAAACTTTGATTTGTAGTCAATCATTTGTATTTTTGAACTATCGAATCAATTTAACGATGTTAAGAAATTACCGAATGTTACAAATATCCCGTTTATTTTTGTCTTTACTTTGTATAATTTTCGTTTCATTTTCTGTTCAGAATGTCTTTGGACAATCTACAGTTAAACGAGATACAAGTTTTCAATCTTCAATGACCTATGGGTTCCATGCGGGTGTGCCATTTTTGATGACTGATGCTCAATATAGTGGTTACAATTCAATTCCTACATGTTGTCCAACTATCTTTGGGTCAACCTCTGTATTGTCATTATTCCCTGCATTAGGACTTTCTATTGAATACAATTTTATAGATATACTTTCTTTTCAAATCAGACCAAATGTGTTACAATTTGGTTCAAAACTAATAGCTAAAGAAACTGTATTGGTTAATAACAATGGAACACCAGTTCCAGTAATTGTTGACCATAGTATGGACAATAATTTATTAGGAATAGGTGCAGATTTTTCGTTGATTTTCAAACCAACTTCAAATTTGCGAATCGGAGCAGGAGTTTCTGTTCATTCCTTGATGACTTCTACATTTGTACAGGAAGAACGCATACGTGATGAGGCAAATTTCGGCTTTTTAGGACCCAATTTACCAAATGTGCGTAATAGACAAGAAGGAACAATTCCAAATGTCAATAAACTTCCATTATCTATAATGGGCTCAATTGGCTATGGAATTCCTCTTTCTCAAGAGTTTCAATTAGTTCCTGAGGCTACTTTCAATTTTGCTCTTTCATCTTTTGCGAATGAATTAATAGTCCAAAACAAGAATTTTCAAACTACTCAAGACGGTAGTTTTAAAGTAAATTCTTTGAGATTAGGAATTGCTCTTTTGTATAATCCGACAATTACCGAAGAAATTAAAATTGACGAAATACCTAAACCGAACCAAGATTCTCTTCTTTTAGCTCAAGAAAATGAACGCAAAAGGATAGAAGAGGAAAGAATTACAAAAGAAAAAATAGAAAAAGAAAATCTTGCTAAGACTGATCAATTAGAAAAAGACAGAATTGCTAAAGAAGAAAAGGAACGAATTGACAAAGAAGCTTTAGCCAAAGCAGAAAAAGAACGTTTAGAAAAGGAACGGTTAGCAAATGAAAATCTTTCTAAAGCTGAACGAGATAGATTAGCAAAAGAAGAACGCGAACGTTTCGCTAAAGAAAAAGCAGACAAAGAGGCACTTGCAAAAGCTGAACGTGATGAAAAGGAGCGTTTAGCTCGTGAAGAACGTGAACGAGTTGCAAAAGAAAAAGCAGACAAAGAAGCACTTGCAAAAGCTGAACGAGATGAAAAAGAACGTTTAGAGAAAGAAAGGTTAGCAAATGAAAATCTTTCAAAAGCAGAACGTGATAGATTAGCTCGTGAAGAACGCGAGCGTATTGCAAAAGAAAAAGCAGAAAAAGACGCACTTGCTAAAGCAGAACGTGAAGAAAAGGACAGATTAGCTCGTGAAGAACGTGAACGTCTTGCAAAAGAAAAAGCAGAAAAAGACGCACTTGCTAAAGCTGAACGAGAAGAAAAGGACAGATTAGCTCGTGAAGAACGTGAACGTCTTGCCAAAGAAAAAGCAGACAAAGAAGCACTTGCTAAAGCAGAACGAGAAGAAAAGGACAGATTAGCTCGTGAAGAACGTGAGCGACTTGCCAAAGAAAAAGCAGACAAAGAAGCACTTGCTAAAGCAGAACGAGAAGAAAAGGACAGATTAGCTCGCGAAGAACGTGAACGTCTTGCTAAAGAAAAAGCTGAAAAAGAAGCACTTGCAAAAGCAGAATCAGAAAAAAATGCTTTACAAAAAGAACGTGAATTAAAAGAAGAACAAGAACGTAAAATTGCCTTAGAAAAAAAGAAAGAAGCAGAAAGAGCACTTGCGGAAGAAGAGCGATTGAAATTAGAAAAAGCAGCATTAGAACTAGAAAAGAAAAAAGACTTAGAAGCTAAAGAGAAAGAAAAAGTTCGTGCTGAAAAAGAAGCAAAACAAGAGGATATCAATACTTCCCCAGAGTGTGTTGTCAATTCATCCAAACCGATTTTGTTAGTAGAAGGAATTGCTAAAAAGTACAGTACTGAAAAACCAACTGCTGCTAAATCTGCAATTGTTTTTGAAAATATCATTACGAATAATACTATATGTTTAGTTGCAACAGAGAAAGGTAAATTTAAAGTACCAGTTGTAGATGCATCGACACATTATGGGTTTTATGCAAAGAAAAACGGTTACTTTTCTACATCTCAGAATATTCCTATTGAAGTTGTTTCAAGTCAGGAGCAAAAATTACCTCCACCTCCAGTAACATTGTTTAAAGTTACCGATATGGAAGAAAATGTACTTACAGAACCAATAGTTTTGAATAACGTATTTTTCAAATTTAATAAACCGGAATTATCTGTAAAAGCACATTCTGAATTAGATAGATTAGCTGATTTATTGCTTTCAAATGAAAAGGTACGTGTAGAAATTCATGGTTTTGTTTCAAAAGTTGAATACGATAGAGAATTTAATAAAGATAAACGTAAGTTATTGTCATCTGGGAGAGCAAAAGCTGTTTTGGATTATTTGAAAGCCAAAGGTGTCAAACGTTCTTCTATGCGTGTTGCAGATGATGCAACTATATCTATTGAACCGAATCCATTATCTATGGATTCAAAAGAAACCGCTGAACAAGCTATGTGTATTAACGTATTATTCTTTGGAAAATAATATGAACACAACGAATTTATCTCAAGAACATAAGCAAATACCAATGAATATATTACTTCCATTAATCTTGTTGCTGTTAGTAAGTCCTATTGTTAGTTTCAGCCAAGATATTGATTTTTCCATTAAAAATAAAAAGGGTGAAATTGTCTCTGCGATTATTGTAGTAGAAGACAATGATGAGTCTACCCAATTGTTTGAACAAAATACTAATGGAAAATTTTCACTCAAACTTCAAAGTTCTGTTGAAAATTATGGCGTTTTTGTAAAAGCAAATGGGTATTATACAAAGTATAGTTATTACACGAAAAATCAATTAACTACACAAAATCCCATTTCAATTGTTTTGGCAGAATTACCTGCCTCGATTGAAACTGGGCTTAAAACCATAGCCAAACGAAAAGAAGCTAAAGATAAAAATATTCCACAATTTCCAGACTTTTTAGAAGCAAATTCAGTACAATATAGTATGTATTTCCCTTCTGGAAAATTTACTGTAGATAGTGAATCGTTGGAGATTTTGAATAAAATAATTGATTTGATGGATAATTATCAAGCAGTAAAATGCGAGGTTATTGGTTATGCCAGTTCTGAGGGTTCTGAGCAAAAAAATCTCTCACTATCCAAAAAACGATCGAAAGAAGTTGTGGAATTTTTAGTTAAAGAAGGTATTCAACGACATAGATTCCGTAGTTTTGGGGTTGGTGAAGTTGGAGCAATGCCTGCAAAAGAACGAGAAATGGTTCGTAAAAAAGATCGTCGAGTTGAAATTATATTCTTTAAATAGTATTTATAAATTGAAAGCATAGATAATGAAACGTTTTATCATCATTGTAACCCTATTTGTTGTAACTGTAGGTGTTAGCATTAGTCAAAATTCAAACCATATCCGCAAAATATCCTTTCAAGGAATTTTAAAGAATAATGATGGTACAATAAAATCCAATAATACTTATTCAATTACTTTTGCTTTGTTCAAAGAAGCAACTGGAGGTACCGCAGTGTTTTCTGAATCTGCATCTGTAACTACGTTGAATGGGTTTTTCACTCATGAAATTGGTTCTGTAAATTCATTAGAAGATTCATTGTTTTATAGTCAAGTTTATTTGCAAATTCAAGTTTCAGGTGACCCAAATCCAATCACTCCAAGGGTTACAATTACACCTTCTCCATACTCATTTTACGCCCATAGAGCGTATGAAGCTGAACGTGTTATTGGTGGTGGTGGAGGTGGTTGGGGATTAAGTGGTAACATCGTAGCTGCTACCGACTTTTTAGGTACAACCAATAACCAGCCTCTAATTGCAAAAGTAAATAATACTACTCGACTTGTTTTAGCAAATAATGGAAGTATATCAACAAGTGGTATATTAAATAAAGTAGGTATTGGTGCAGTCAATTTACAATATACTGATGATATTACTATTGATTCATTAGTTGCTGAAGGCAAATATAGTGTTGCTTTGGGAATTGGAAATAGAGCCTCTGATGACAATAGTATTACTATTGGTGATGGTAATCGTTCTTATGGTGCAGGTTCTTTGACATTCGGTTCTCTAAATTCTGCAACAAACGAAGGTTCAATAGCTATTGGTTCTGAAAATATCTCAGGTAGTTTAAATGTAGAAGGTATCATTGCTGGTATCGCAATTGGTTCTGGTAATGAAAGTAGAAAAGGATCTGTAACTATTGGTAACAATAATTTATCAGACCAAGATATGGGAATTGCATTAGGAGTTTCCAATACTATTCGTACTTCAACAACCTTTTCTGGAATTTCTGTTGCACTTGGAGCTTATAATACTGTTAGTGGCGAAGGTTCCTTTGCAATTGGAGATGGTTTGGTCATTACAGGACCAAATTCCTATGGGTTTGGTTCAGGTGTTACCAATAGTACTTATAGTAGTTCTTTTATAATTGGTGGACCTTTTTTAGCACCTCAATCATTTACTCCAACTGCAAATGATGCTGACGGTCAAATGGTAATGCGTTTTGAAGGTGGTTACAAGTTCTATACAAATTCGTATCCAAATAATACACAGCCTACAGGTGTTGAATTAGCCGCAAATGGATATGCTTGGCAAACAATGTCGGACAGAAATTCTAAAGAAAACTTCACAACAATCGATTTTCAAAATGTTTTACAAAAATTAGAAAAACTTCCTGTTACACAATGGAATTATAAAACTTCTGCACCAAGTGTAATTCATTGGGGTCCGATGGCTCAAGATTTTAAATATTATTTTGGACTTGGAACCCATGCTGATTCATTGAAAATCACTACGTTAGAAATGGATGGAGTTTTGATGGCTGGTGTGAAAGGACTTATTGAACGTACCAATACAACTAATGAAAAAATTCACTCTTTAGAACATACCATTGAAGCATTAGAGGCGAAATTGGCTAAAGTTCAATCAGAAAATTCAACTTTAAAAGCTGAAAATTCTAACTATGAACTTCGATTACAACAATTAGAATCAACGGTAAAAAATGTACTTAATGTGCTTGAAAACCCCAAAACAACTGTTCGTACAGTAACTTCTAAGAAATAATGAGATATTTTCTGACATATTGTTCTATTCTCTTTTTTGGGTTAATGTTATGTGATTGTGCTTTTGCACAGTCGTCTATCACTAATCCAGTTATTAGTAATGGATTTCTCAAAGGAAATAGCGGTTCTTTTACTATAACATCATATACGTTTTTGGGTACAAATCTTCAAACGCCTGCAATGACTGTTGGAGATACTGTTACGTTTCTATATCCAGCAAATGATACTGTTGTAAATTCAAGTGATGAACTTATCTTTGTTTGGAAAAACCCTACTACTCTTTACGAATACATTTTAGAATTTTCAGAAGATTCAACTTTCACAAATGTTGATTACTCTTTTGATATTAATGCTAATGAAACGGAAGTAATGGTCGATCTTGGTACCATTAGTGATTTACCTGTTACCGTGTATTACCGTTTAGGTACATTAGGACCAAATGGTACTTCTTATACTCAAAGAAGGGTATTTCGAGCTATTTCTAATACTGATAGTCCAATTATCGATTTAGGTAGTACCCAAATATTATGCGAAGGTGATACGTTAGAACTTTATCCAGGTATAATTGGTGGAATTGGCACATTACGCTATCAATGGTTGAATTATCAATTACAACCTATTTCTTCTATTGTATTACTTAGTAACCCTAATGATACATTCGCAGTATTTTTACCGTCAGTGACAGATTCATTTGCACTAATTGTAACCGACTCACAGAATAACGCTGATACTGCATTTTTTAATATAATTATAGAGCCTATTCCGGAAGTATTAGTAAATATTACTGAAGATTCATTACAAACTTCATTAACTTCAACATCCTACACTTGGTTTGTAAACGATACAGCAATTCAAAATACTAATTTTAATGCTATAGCACCAACTAAAGTTGGATATTATCATGTTTCTGTCAAAACAGTTGGTGGATGTTTAGCATTCTCTGACGATTATTATTTTGTTCCTAGACCCAAAAACCTTCTTCCTGTAAAAGGGTCAACGGTTACTCAATCCAATGTACAATTACGTTGGGATATTGTAGAAGGTGCGGAAAATTATCGATATACCATTAGTAAAGATTCTAATTTTACATCTATAGAAGCAGAAGGACTTGTTGTTTCGAATTCTGTTGATTTCTCAATTCCAAACAATGACCAAACTCCTTTTTATTGGAATGTTAGAGCAATTACTTCCATAGATTCAAGTTTTGATTCAGAATTTAGTTCTTTTGTTTATTCACAAGCACCGATTGCTTCCCTCTCAGTTTCAGATGTGAATTTTGGAAGTGTCGTAATTACTCAATCAAAAACAGATAGTATTGCCTTGGTTAATACTGGAAATGTGGATATCACAGTTACTTCATATCGTTTTACTTCATCTGGTACGGTAAGCTCTGATGTTGGATTTGGCGTCAATTGGACTGGAGCATTTACTATTGCAATTGGAGATACGAAAAAATTAGCCGTTTCGTTCCAACCAACTACTGTTGGAGCAACGAATGATAACTTGGTGTTTATTTCCAACAATCAATCCATTGCTAGTGATACCATTGCTATTTTTCAAGGTACAGGAGTTTCATCGCAAAATGAAGTACCTCCAGTGTTAGTTTCTCCTTTAAACAATAGTAACAATGTTACTGACCCTGTTACACTCCGTTGGAATGTTGTTCCTACGGCGGTTACGTATGAAGTTTCATTAGATACTCTTCAAAACCTATCAACTGCTCAAACGGTTGTGGTTGCAGATACATTCAACGTATTCAATGGACTGATTAAAGGAAAGCAATACTATTGGGGAGTAAAATCGCAATTTGCTCAGTCAGAATCTGCAATGTCAACTGTTTGGTCATTTACCACACAACCACCTGCTCAAACAAATGTGGTGATAGTCAATACACTTACATTAGATGATTTTCCGGTGGATGCAAATGCTTCGAAACTATTTACTGTGACAGTACAGAACTTGACCAACGCAACACAAATATTACAAAATGTCTCCTCATCAAATACCTCTGAATTTACGGTAATTCCTCAGCAATTTGCTGTTCCTATTCAAATACCATCTGGTGGAATTTATTCCTTAAAGGTAAAATTCAAACCATCTACTCAAGCTTTGTATTCTACAATCTTAACGCCAGTATTGTCAACTGCTGGTAATGTTGCAAGTGGTACTATTTCTGGTCGTGGAAGAGCTTTAGCAGGAAACGAAAGTGTTTCAAATATTATACTTGCGACAAATCGTGATACTATAGCTCAAGGAGATACATTATCTGTCTTTATGAAAATTCGTGAACGTTCGAATTTTGATGTTAGTTCCGTTCCGAAATTTAGAATTTGGTTGGAATATGATAAACGGATGTTGTATTTCCTCAATCAAAATGGTGGTATTTATTTCAATGGTACAACACTATCAAATAACTCATTTACGACTGAGGATGTTGGCTCGACCTACAGACAAATGTCATCTCCTCCAATTACGTTTTCCAATTCTGCCGATAGTACATTGTTGTTGCTTCGTTTTGTAGCAATGATGGATACTATTGAAACATCATCACTATATTTCTCTGCAGTTGGTCGTGATAGTAGTGGGTTTTTATGGTTAAATCAATCAAACAATCCTATTACCTCACAATTTACCAATTTAGAAAATACTACTATTAATCTTCAATTATGTTCTGTTGACGGAAAAAGATTTATAGTATCAAAACAACAACAAATTGCATTGATGCAAGTTTCTCCAAATCCAAGCAACGATAATTATGTTGAAGTTGAATATTCTGTTGAAGAAAATACTGAAGCAGTATTTTATATTATAAATTCTGCTGGAGCAATAGTATCTGATAGAGTAAAACGAAATGAAGTCATCTCACCTTCGCAATTTTTACGGTTTCCAACGAATAACCTTACAACGGGTAGTTATTATATTGTCGTTGAAACAAAAACATCTATGGACATGATTGGCTTCCAAACATCAAAATGATGTAAAAATTTCCTGATTTCTTGCTAAAAACTGAAATATCTGCAATGTTTTAACTCATTGTTTTGGTATTTCAGTTTTTTTTGTTATTTTTCACAATATTACTAAATTTTAACAAAGTCTATATTATGAAAAAAATCTTCTTATTGCTTGCAATTATAGTTGCAGGTAGTTCATTTTTGAATCTGAAAGCAGATTCCCCACGTAAAGTTCTTTACGAGAAGTTTACAAACGCAAGTTGCCCTCCATGTGCTGCACAAGACCCAGCGTACAAAGGTTTTTTGGCAAATCCTGCAAATAAATCAATTGTAATTCCTATATCATACCATGTTAACTTTCCTGGTAGTGATATTATTAATTCTATTAATAATGATATTCCTAGTACTAGAAGAGCTTATCATTCTGTTACTGGAGTACCAGCTGGTAGAGCTAATGGAATTACTCATGCAGCTAGTCCACAATGGTATGCTGGTGCTCCTGGTGACACTAATAGTATTGTTAATACTGTAAATACATTTAGAGGTCAAATGTCACCTATTACTATTACCATTGATCAACAAAATAATGGCAATCAGGTAGTAGCAACAGTCAATGTTACGAGTTCTCAAACAATGACAAACAAAAGATTACATATTGCATTTATTGAAAGATATTTTTTCCATCCAAATGCTGGTACAAATGGACAAACTGAATTTGAATATGTAGTTCGTGACATGACTGTTAATGGTACAAGAAGTGCAGCTGGTAGACCTTTTACGATTAACATAAATGAAACAATAACTCATACTGAAACTTGGCAGGTTCCAACTCAAGCAAATCCAAAACAAATCTATGTTGTTGCTTTTGTAGAAGATATAAGTACAAAAGAAGTTATGCAATCAGAATCAAATTTAGTTGAAGCACCTAAAATGCTCGTAAGTTCAGATTCAAAATATTCTATTGTTGATAGAAACTCAACATTAACCAAAAAAGTTTCAGTAACTAATCCAGCAAGTATACCATTAACTGTTTCTTTAAAAGTTGATGATGTAAATGGAGTAATGCATCCTGGTTCTTCAGTTGAATTTTCAACAGAGACTTTGAATTTGGCAGCTAATGAAACTAAAGAAATTAATGTAAATTTCACAAATGGTGATAAAGGTGGATACTCTTCAGTTGCATATAATATTTCTACTGAAGGAGCTGGTATTAGTGTACCTGAAACTAAAGAATTTGGGTTTCTATCCAAAGGCACAAAGTATGTTGTCTATACTGGTTTCTCTGGTTTTGTGAAAGATGCCTATACTGGAGTATCTTCGAATCCAGATTATATGAATGAAATTGCCTTCTTACCTATGATCGATGGTAACGAATATTTCCCAACTGAAAAAGTGTTTTTACCTGAAAGTTTTGATGTAAGTATTATTGCACTAGGTGGTTATCCATTAGCAATTAATAACAATCCTCACAATGTAGCTGCTTTAGCTCAAACGCTTTTAGATGCTGGAAAACATGTATATATCAGTTCGACAGATGGTATGTATTTTACATTTAACCCAAATGGTTCTGCACAGGTAGGTAACCCACCTTCTGCACTTAATTTCTATCAAACTATGTTAGGTTTACAATATAAGGACAATGTTGCTAGAAATGATGGACAACGTTATACGACATTTACTATCAATGGTGTTATGAATGACCCAATTGGAAAAGGATTGACAATTGCGGGTAACTCTTTTCCACAAAATGATCCAACTTTAAGAACCATCCAAGGTGCAGCTTTTACAGATGTATTTTCGCTTTCTCCATCTAGTAGATCTATTCCATGTTTTTATTACAACAATGTAAGTAACGATCTTGCTGGTGTTCGTTATAGAAATCCTTCAAATAATTCAAGATTAGTATATACTTCATTTTCCATTGAATGTTTAGGTTCTAAAACATTAAGAGATGCAACAATGAAAGATATTATGGATTGGTTAGTAAATGATAGTCCTACTTCAGTTGCAACAACAGTTGAAACTGGTGTGTCATTAATGCCAAATCCTGCAAGTATTTTTTCAACTATTAACTTCCAATCCACATCAAATCAAACAGTAACAATTTCTGTTATTGATGTTCAAGGTAAGGTAGTATTGATGAATGAAATTTCTGCTCCAACTGTTGGTTCAAATTCTTATTCGTTGATGACATCAAAATTGACAAATGGTTCTTACACTGTTGTTGTAAAACAAGGTGAAAATGTATCAAGAACTCCATTAGTTATTATGAATTAATAACGAATTCAATTCGTCTAATGGGTAATAGTTTGTAAAAGCTATTACCCATTTTTTGTTGTAGAATGATTCTTATAGTTCGTAGTATTATAGTTTTGATTTCTGTTTTGGTGGTGAATGCACAAATTCGTCCACCGAAGTGTGCTGTAACGCACGAAAAAAACAAAAATGCTACAACAATTAGTTCTGTAAAACCTCGCCCAAATCTTCCGTTTTCACAAAAAACATCCTCAGGTTTTGCTACTGTTCACTATACTTTATCAGGACTAAATGCAGTTCCTATTGAAGATACCAACAACAATCAAATACCAGACTATGTAGAGGCAGTTTGCGAGGCTCTTGACTATTCGTACAAAATCATTGTAGATTCATTAGGCTATCCAGCTCCAATTGCAGACAATCTTGGACCAGATGCTTCCTTAGATGTGTATTTGGTTGAGACATTTCCACTTTATGGAGCTACCTACCCGGATGTCATTACTTCAAGCACACATTTGATAGCTCCGACGTATCTTGAAATTGATAATGATTTTGCAAATAGTGGATATTATACAAAGGGTATTGATGGGGCAAAAGTAACTGTTGCACATGAACTTCATCACGTCATTCAATATGCTCATTATGGATTAACTCCCAATAATACTCGAAAAATTTACGAAATGTATTCAACCTATTTGGAGTCAATCGTCTATCCTGATATCCCAGATTATATTAGTTATGTTACCGATTTGTTTTCCAATACGACTCTTTTCCCATTCGGCGATGGAAATCCAAATTCAGGGTATCATTGGTCAATATTTGCGATTATGTTGTCTGAAAAATATTCTGATAGTTTATTCAAAGATATGTGGGAATTTATAAAAAATGGAAGTTTCCCCTACCAAGCTTTAGATTCAGCACTTATAAAAAGAAATTCCAGTATTTCACAAGAATTTACAGCACTGTTTCCCTATTGTTTTTATACGAATTATCGTGCTTCTTTGACGCAAAACACTAAATTCAACAATGCAAATGCACTTCCTTTGTTACAACCGTTCAGCAGTGCAGATTCAATCTATACAGATCCTTCCTATAGCCATAGTGGTAGGTTAAAACCATTTGAATTACGAATGTTTACTGTTCAATTACCAAAAGATGGAAAAAACCAACCACCAGATACATTTTCTTTTATCAGTTCAAATTTCGATGTTGAGAGTATGTATAGTGGTACAAATACTCAACAAGAGTATTTTATCAATATTTTCAAGGGTCAATTTTTCGTACCAACGATTGAAAATTTACCCTATAAGTTAATGACCAATCTTACCTATGAGTACTTTTTACGCTACGGCTCTGAAGTAAAAAATATACAATTTGTTTATCCCTTACCGTTTATTCGTAAGCAACATACCCAGTTATGTTTTCCTCTTTCGAATGATTTTTCCCAGCAAAATAGCGTTGAAGTAACATTTCTTTCTGTAGATGGAATAAAGGTTGCAGGATTTACAAAGTTAATTGTCTTTCAAAATACTATTTCTCAAATTCAGATTTTGACACAAGAAATTGAACAACTTAGTCCAGGATTGTACATTGCAGTATTACAACAAGATGATAAACAACAACAATTTAAAGTCGTTTTACGTTAGAATATGCAAATAATAGCAAACAACATATCTAAATCTTACAATGGATTTGAATTTGTTATAAAAAATTTTTCCTATAGTTTTAACCATTCTAACTGTTATTGCATAACTGGCAACAACGGTTCCGGTAAATCAACGTTATTACGATTACTTGCTGGACTTTCTCAACCAACTTCTGGAACAATTCGTTACGAAGAATGTGGAAAAAATACTCTTGGCTATGTAGCTCCTGCAATGAATTTGTATGAAGATCTGACGGTAAAAGAACTATGCGAATTCCAATTTTCCGCACAAACTGTTGCTTCTTTTTCTCGTGAAATGATAGAAAAATATGAACTTGATACATTGATGAACAAACCAATTCGTTCTTTATCTTCAGGTCAAAAACAACGTGTAAAACTTTTTGTTGCTTCAAGCAATCAACCTGATATTTTGCTTTTGGATGAACCAAGTACAAATTTAGACAATCGTGGGTTTTCCATCATCGAAAAAATAGTTGATGACTACAAAAAATCGCAAAAAATCATCATTATTGCCTCTAATGTTCAAAATGAAATAGATCTTACTAATGTTCAAATTCCTCTTCAATAATAGACTTATCACTTGCTTATTAATACTAATTATTTTAGTGTCAACTTCCTGTGAATCTCGTTCACAAAAGGATACAATCATCAAGATAAATGGAACAGTTTTTACTTTGTATTCAAAAGTGTTTATTCCTTCTTCATTGACCTATTGTAACGAAGAAGTACCTTTGAAGGATAGTGAAATTCGGGAACGGTTAGAAAAAGAAATTTTGTTGTTACTACAACAACCTGGACAAATTGTTTTGTATTTGAAACGTTCAGGAAGAGTGTTTTCACAAATTGAGCCAATCCTAAAAAAATACTCTATCCCCAATGATGTAAAGTATTTGGCAGTTGCAGAAAGTGCATTGATAATCAATACTTCATCAAAAGGTGCACAAGGTATTTGGCAGATTATGCCAGAAACAGGACGTTCGTTGGGGTTGCAAGTTGATGAATATATTGACGAACGAAATGATATTGACAAATCAACAGTTGCAGCATGTCAATATTTACAACAAGGGTATTCCAAATTCAAAAATTGGACGTTGACTTGTGCAGGTTATAACATGGGTCACAACGGATTAAATGGTTCAATTAACAACCAATCTCGAAAAGATTATTACGATTTGTTTCTAAATTCAGAGACATATCGGTATATTTTCCGAATTTTAGCTATTAAAGTGATATTCGAGAATAAAGACAAATATGGTTTGATATTAGATGAAAGCGATTATTATCAACCGTATGAAGTAACTTCAAAAGAAGTAGAAGAAGTTGCGAATTTGGCTCAATGGGCTGTTGACAATGGAACATCACTTCGCGAAGTAAAATATTTAAATCCATGGCTTATCAACACTTCAATTCCTAAAAGTAATAAAAAGTTTTCTATTCAAATTCCTAAACGATAAACCTATGCATAATACTATCAACGAAGAATTGTTGCTTTTCACCAATGAGCATCTATTGGCTCAAGCAGCAGAAGTACCAATCCAATTGGGCTATCACAAATTACATTTTTATATTGATGATTCTGGTATCCTATCAAAAGTGAAAACAAATCGTGTTGGTGAGTTCTATTATTCTCCTTCAGGAGGAACTTTGAGAGATCATCGAATGAATATTGTGTTGTATTCGGCAAAATTCGATTTGTACAAAGGGTATGGAAAAGAACAAGACTAAGTTTACTCCAGAACAAGATGTTGCAATGGGCATTGACTCGCATTTGGCTGTTAGTGCCAATGCAGGTTCGGGTAAAACCTTTGTCTTAGTTCAACGATATATAAACCTTCTAAAAAACGGAGTAAAACCTGAAGAAATAGTTGCTATTACCTTCACAAAAAAAGCAGCGAAGGAAATATTAGAACGAATCTACAAAAACATAGAAAAAGAATTACAATCGCCAGAATGTACTGAGTTGGAGAAGCGGTTGCTTCTTTCCGCCCAAAAAACGATGTATAAATCTTCTATTGGCACAATTCATAAGTTTTGTAGGACGTTAATTGATTTGTATGGTTTTGAAGCGGGATTACCCAAATCAAATGTAGTCATAGAAGAATATGAATATAAAAAGATAGAAAAATCTATCTTTAGCAGAACTCTCAAAGAGTTCATCAATCAGCCTTCATTTTCGTATACAGGTTCGTTCACTGAGGTTTTACGATTATATAGTATTCCAGAATTACGCACAATTTTAGAAAGTGTTGTCAAAAAACTTGATAGAATCGAAGAAATTCAATCTATAAATAGTTCTGATTTTGAGACGATGAAGAACTATTTGCAGTCGAAATACGAGAATGCTTTTCACGAATGTATTTTGACTATTGGTACAAAAACGTTAGAATATATTCCTGCTTTGGAATCAGAAGTTACCTCAAGTAAAAAATTTCCAGAAAAAAAAGAAGCTTTTTATCCACTTTTCAATTTCCTTCAAAAAAATATATCCTCATCGAATGAAATTTCAAAAGAACTGATTGATGAATATATAAAGTCTGTTAAGGATGTTATTACTGGAACGAATCATTTGAAACAACCAGTTTCGTTGTCTATAATTTCCCTCAAAGAGTCGATAAATTCACAAATCGAAATATTAAAAATACTATCTCAATTTTCTATAAATTATGTAACGGAATATACTCGATTACAAATACAAATAGTGCAGTTTGTATTTGTGGTCATTCGAAATATTCACGAGCATTTACAAAGTGAAAGTTTGTACACTCAAGATGGAATTTTGCAATATGCGTTAGAAATTGTAAGAAAACCTGAGCTTCAAAAGGACATAATCCAGAAATTCAAATACTATATGATAGATGAGTTTCAAGATACAAATCAATTACAATTATCAATTTTTTCCTATTTAGTTCCATCCTTGTTTTCTAAAAACCTATCACAAAATGGTAACTTTTATATCGTAGGTGATGAGAAACAAAGCATTTACGGTTTCAGAAGTGCAGATGTCCGTGTTTTTGGGAAAGCAAAAGAATACATCATCAATTCTAATGCAGAGAGAAACATACTTCAAGATGGTAGTATCCAATTAACAGCTACTTTCAGATTGTTACCAACTATTTGTGCAATAGTCAATGAATTTGGGAAAAAGTTTATAAAAAAAGATATTTCAGTTTTTGATGTTGACTATACTCCATTGGTGTGTGGCAGGAAGTGGGAATTTCCATCTACATCCACCATTACTCTTCTCATTGCCGAATATAAAGTTCCTTCTAAACAATCGACACTCGATACTGAAATAGTTGCCGAAACTGAAATTGAATCTGAGGAAGAAGGCTCAATCCAAGATGAAACAGAGAACGAAGCTATACCAATTGACATTGTGAAAATGATTTCTAATCATATTCATTCTATTGTCAATACGTTAGAAATTGAAGAAATAGATCCACAATCAAATCAAATTACCAAACGATTCTGTACTTACAAAGATATTGCAATCATATCAGCTGAAAGAAGTAAATACAAAAATTTAAAAAAGGAATTTTCGGAAAAAAATATTCCTAGTTCATTTGATTCAGAAAGTAATTTTTTTGAATTACCAGAAATTGAAGACATTTTTTCTTTCTTAGAATTTTTATACGATCCTGAGAATGATTTGGCTTTAGCATCTATTTTACGTTCACCATTTTTTGGATTTTCTACAGGAGATTTGATAGAATTATCGAGAACTAAGGGAGGAGTTTCATTGTGGCGTAAACTTCAGTTGGCAAAAAAATTTGAAGAGATATCCCCAAATAATCAACAAAAACTATATCTTCGAACATGGAATATCCTTTCAGATTTATTGCCGTTAGCTGCTCGATTGCAGATTACCTTATTGGTGAAAACAATACTAATCAAAACACAATATTACCAATATTTACGAAAAAAATCGAATGGTAATTCTTTAAGACAGAATATAGAATCCTTGATAGAAATTATTCGACAAAAACAACAAGAAGGCTTCAAAAGTATTGAAGATTTTATTGATGATATTCGAGAAAGAATTATATCAAAATCTACTATTTCTCAGCAAGAAGTTTCTAATCAAACAGATGCAGTAACAATTCTTTCCATTCATGGTTCAAAAGGTTTGGAATTTCCAGTTGTTATTTTTTTAGACAATGAAGCAAAATCTGGACGGAAAACTAATTCCGTCATAGATATTTCTGGTCTGATAAACGTACATTTATACATTCGAAAGAATAATTCGAAATCACAATTACCAAATCCATTTTCTACCTTAACTACACTTCGGGAAAAAGAAAAGGAATTTGCAGAAAAGAAACGAAAAATCTACGTGGCGTTAACACGTGCAAAAGATCATTTGGTTATAGCAGGATTTTATAAAGAAACTTCAAAAGATACCAAATTTGTAGCTAATAGTACAATGGATATGTTGATGAGGTCCTTAGACATTGATGCACAATTTGTTAAAAGTTTGGAACAACAACCTGTAACCATTTCAAAAACATTTAGATTAGATTATTATTCAAACGATAGTGATACCAAACCCATACAAACAAAAGAAATCATCGTTCCAATTCAAATAATTCCATCTAAATCGAACAATGATATTTCCGTTATTCAACAAACACAACATCCTGAACAACACTCTAAGTTGGTCCACTTAACACAGCCAACAACATTGTTTTTTGAATCTATTGGTAAAAGTCAGATTATTCATACAGCATCCCAACTGATGGCAATTGCAAAAGACCCTGTAGAATACTACTATTCAACAAAATTGGGAATAAAATCCAACAAAAATGCTTTCAACGAAATAGAAGTTGAAGAGAGTAAAAATTTTGATGATGAAACTGTTTCGGGAACTGAATTTGGCAGTGCAGTACATGAATTTATTGCATTAAAAAATGTATGTTATGATTCCAATAATACCCTCAATGAAACAATATTTCAGACTCTTCAGGAAAGTATTCGATTAAAATATGGATTTCATAATGATGAGTCTCATTTGGTGAAAACGTTAACATTGAAAGCCTGGGATTATTTGGATAAAAACCAGTTTTATGGCTCAAATATTCAGTTTGAATCTGCATTTACAGCAATGTTTGAACAAGATTTGATTCGTGGAATTTTTGATTGTGTGAATATTTCTGGAAATAAAGCAATCATAATTGATTGGAAGACAAATAAGTTATACAAAAATTCAACCACACATTTAGTCGAACTATATTCACTTCAAATGGATTTATATACGTTAGTTTGTTTTGAAATGCAACAAATCGAACTTGTTGAAACCCATTTGGTATTTTTAAATACAACTATCGCAGAACCAGAAGTAGAAGTTAAAAGAATGCAACGACAAGATATATCATCGTTAAGAGCACCATTCTCAAAAAGATTTTCAGAAATTCACACTTTGTTTCACAAAGGAATCTCTTCAATAGATAAGTGATTTGTAAATGGGCTTATTAGAATGTGTACGATACACCATTTGTGAGTGAAAAATCAAAAGGACGTAGTGAAACTGATGGTGGCTCGTTATCATATCTGTATAGAATACCAACTATAAAGTTGAGGTTTTTAATCAACTCAAATTGTAAAGAACTATTGAGTAAAATACGATAATCAGACAATCGAATTACATCAAATTGAAAATATGATGATACGGTAAATTGAACGTATTCACGTAACTGAATGACTGATGTAAGACTTGTTGTAGAACGAAATATTTTGGTTATTGTGTCAATCTCAATATCGATAAATTCTTTTTCATAAAAGGCTCCTTGACCAATAAAGAGATTTCCTCGTGTAATTGTTTCCGTTTTAGAAGTTATCGAATCAGTCTGTTGATTAAATACACAAAACCTACCCGAAACACCATACAACTGTCTATCTTTGAGAAGGATAAAGTCATTGAATTCTTTTTGCACAAAGGCCTCAGCATCAAAATATGATGTAAGAGGAAAACTTGTACGCAGATGTGCAAAGCCTCTGTTTGAAACTAACGCATTATTCCCTGAAACTCGTTCGTAATTTGATATTAAAAAGGTGTTATTTCCATCTGAAGTGTAATCGAATCGAATGGTAGAACGAAGATTTACAAACTTCGAGTTTCCAGAATTTAATTGTGATGAAAGTGCAATTGTACCATCAAACCCATTTGGTTGGTTCGATTTACGAAAAACTTCCGTATTAACTTGTGCCATTAATGGGAACGTAATGAAAACGTATAGAAGACTATACACTAATTTCATGCACTCAGAACATCTTGAATTTTCCCAAAAACAGAGTGGACTGTGTTGTCACCATCTATTGTTACAACCTTACCCTGTTGACCATAATAATCCAAAAGCGGTGCAGTTTCATTTCTATAGACAACCAATCTGTGACGAATAACATCTTCAGTGTCATCTTTTCTACCACGTTCTAACATTCTTTTAACGATGGTTTCTTCAGGAACAAAAATATTGATGACAACTTGTATTTTTCTGCCTAATTTTTGTAAAATATCGTCTAATTCCGTAGCTTGTGAACTATTGCGGGGATAACCATCCAAAATACACCCATTTGCAAAAGCTTCTGATTCTAATGATTCTTTCACTAATGCTGTTACAACAGAATCAGGTACTAATCGACCTGAATTAACATATTCGGCTGCTATTATGCCAGTAGGGGATTGTATTTCAATTGCATTCCGTAGCATTGCACCTGTTGAAAGATGAGGGATATTTTTTTCTTTTTGCAATAAATCCGCTTGAGTTCCTTTACCAACACCGGGTGCACCTAACATCAAAACAATCATACAATTCCTTAACAATTCTTTGTAGAAAAAAACAAAAATACTAAAGTTATCGTTTGTTTCAAAGAATAGTACAATTTGTATGCGAAACTTAGGTGTTTTTTTGCAAAAAGTTACAATTAGAATTCGATTTTTGTGTACATTGCAACAATACCCAAAAAACACTCTTGTATAAAACTATGTAATGTTTATAGATTACTAATCAATTCTCAATGTATACATTCCGCCTCCAAAATTTCGAAGGACCGTTAGATTTATTACTCTTTTTTATTAAAAGAGACGAATTAGATATTTACGATATTCCCATTTCCAGAATTACCCATGAATTTCTGGAGTATGTGAGAATAATGAAATTACTTGATTTGGAATTAGCTGGTGAATTTTTAGTAATGGCTGCGACATTATTAGAAATCAAGGTTAAAATGTTACTTCCTCGACCAGAATTGGAAAATGGAGAACAATACGAGGATCCACGAACGCCGTTGGTACTTAGTTTGGTAGAATATCAAGCATTCAAAGAAGCTTCAATCGTTTTGGCAGAAAAAGTACAAGAACAACGATATGTTCATTACAGAGAATATTTTGAAGTTGAACGAGATATTGCATTTGAACTGAGTGATTACAAAAACGCAACGTTATTTGATTTGATCAAAGCGTTCAAAAAAGTAATGACGAAAAACATCCCAATTCAAACTCGAACCATTCAACGAAGAAATATTACACCAGAAGAAAAAATGCAAGAAATTCTTCTTCGTTTACATAATACTACTTCTATACGATTTTTTGAAACTATTGACTCTCTTGAATTAGATCATCTAATTGCTACATTTTTAGCAATTTTAGAGTTGGTCAAAGACAAAAAGATTAGAATTATGCAAAATAATCTTTTTGATGATGTAGTCATTTATAAAATCACAAAAGAGGAATTAGAAGAAGAAGAAATGGAAATTTTAGAAATATTAACAGCCCCTGAAGAAACTATTTAACTATGATTCAGACCGATCAAAAAATTACTTTCGAACAATTAGAGCATCAAGAACGAAAAGCTACCTTGGAAGCATTATTGTTTAGTTCAGAAGAACCGCTAACAACCCAAGATATATTTGCATTGCTTCTAATTGGCAACAATAATCCTGAACAAAAAAAAGCTTTATTGGAGTCAATTATAGAATCATCAGAAATTACACCGTATTACATCGATCAATTGATAAATGAGATAAATGAAGAGTTAGTATCATCGGGTAGGCCATTTAAAATTGTCAAAGTAGCAAATGGATATGTGTTTGCTACGTTATCTAAATATGGTGAGATAATTCAAAGACTTGTGAAATCAAAGGTCAAAAAGAGACTTTCTCAAGCAGCATTAGAAACACTTTCAATTATTGCTTATAGACAACCAATTAGCAAAAGTGAAATCGAACAAATTCGCGGTGTCAGTAGCAATGAAGTTGTTAATAATTTGTTGGAAAGAGAATTAATTTCATTGGCTGGTAGAACAAATACACCTGGTAAAGCCTTGCTGTATACAACTTCCTTGGAATTTTTAAAAACTTTTGGTTTGAACGAATTGAGCGATTTACCGAAAATACAAGAAATTGAAGATATTCGAACTGATGAGACACCTCTGTTTTCTCGAAATGTTACCCCAGAAAATGTCACAGAAACATCTAATGAACTACAAAACGATGGAGAAGTTCTTCAAAATGAAGAAATTTCTCAACCTCTTTATGAATAAACACCAACAGAGTTTATATTCAATGTATCTTTCCTGTGGAATCATGATTTGTTGTTTATTTGCCTTAACAAGTTGTCCATCAGAAAATCCTCTTTTAGTGAATCCTCCATCTACAAACGATAGTATTTTAGTTCGTTTTGTGAATGTAGTACCAAATTCTTCACCTATTACAGCAATTTTGGATGAAACTGTTTCTTTTGATAATATTTCAAGTATGAATGGTTCAAAAGCAGTTGCCTCTCCTGCAGATTCTGTTTTTTTTAAGGTAATACAGAATGGAACAACTGTTTATAATTCGTCGCGTAGATATAGATTTATCAAAAATTCTGTTCAAACAATTTATGCACTTCCAAGATTATTTACTAATCAGCCGAATTTTGATACAGTTTTAGTAACAACTACTTCCAATTTTTCTCCACCAGGTGGTTTTGCTTCGATACGAGTTTTATATTTTACAGATAATGTACAGCAATTTGCATTGCGAGCTGGATGTCCAAATGGAACTATTTTGACTAATACATTTTTAAATCAAACTCCCTCTGCTTACCAGCAAGTTTTCCCAGGAGAACAAACCATATCTTTAACAAAAACACTGCAAAATGGTGGCGATTCAACTATTGGGACGTATACCGTTAATTTATCATCACAAAAATCATATACAATTATACTAACAGATTACACGAATGTTGGTATCAAACCATTTTTGTTGAAAGAATTTGATAATTCTGAAAGTGCATTTTCCGAATTGATTTCTACATCAGTACAAAATGTTTCTCTACGAACTATTAATGTTTCCACATCGGTTATTTCTATGTTTGCTGGTAGCAATAATGAATTCGAAAACACACTTCAACCTCAATTTACATCTTCTTTCAAACAACTTCAAGCTTGTGTTTCAACAAATAAAGATTCAATTGTTACAAAAATTGGTTCTTTGACAACGTCAACAACATTGCTTCAGATGATTCCACCGAGAAAATATACTGTTGTTGTGACGGATTCTAAAATAGGTCAATCTGATGTTTCTATACCAATTGAACCTGTTATTCCAGACATTATACTAGAAAAGAAATCAAGAATTAGGGTTGTTCAAGCAAATGCAAATTATTCTTCAATTACTGTATCAGTAGGTGCAAGATTTAATGATGAATTTAATTCAAACTTTAGTACTGGTGAAATTTTAGCAAGAGACATTGCATTCGGCGGTGTGAGTGTTGGAAATGCTATTACATCTGGATATTTACCAATTACAGTATTTGATAACGCTACTCCAGCAAATCTTTTAGCGACAAGTTTAATGCGAGTTGATCCGCAAAAAGGGTATATTTTGATATTTTCAAAAGACCCACTATCTCAAGATTCAAAACTTTCACTTGTATCTGAAGAAGATGAGTCATTACCTTTGCTTCCTTTAGAACGAGGATCTATGGTACAATTTATACACGGCATTACTGGTTTGGATAGTGCAAAGTTATCGTCAGGGTCAATTTTAACAGATGCAAGTTTTAATTTTACGAATAGTATTGTAACTGTTTTACCAATTGGAAACAATCAAATTAGTTTCAACCAAAATAGTTTCAATATAGATATAACTTCAACAAAAAAATTACAACTATTTACTGAATCTTCAAGTATGATTACAATGAATTCCTTTGATTTTATTCCCGGTGGAAGAATAAATGGAGTGCTAAAAAGAAGATTTATCAATGCCTCTGATATTACTAAAATAACAATTACCACAGCTCCGCAATTAGTGTTTGATTTGCAAAATAATTTGGAGAATGCTGAATTGGAACATTTAGAAACTCAAACGCAATCTGCGGTCAGTACGACAAATCTCAATCAACGATTATCGTTTTTCTTTTGGGCAAGAAATGAAGGTGAAAAATCAGGAACATTAGTGAAATCTGCTACAAATCTTTCATTACCATTAGGTAAGAATTATTCAATTATCCTCGTTGGTAATAATAAAAATGGTTACGAAGTTATAATTACGCAAGAATTTTAGTACATTTGAAAAATTATCTTAATAAAATGTGATTTATTTATGGCTCAATTTTCAATCGAAAGCAATGGTCGTTTAGAAGACACAGCTATTTATTTCAATGGAAAACAAATAGAAGGTGTCAAAGAAATTTTTTTGAATTTGGATGAAGATGGTACTTTTGATAGTATCATTCAATATGAAGGAACCGATGGAGTTTTATATTCAAAGAATATTTTCAATGAATATTTAGCGAATATCAAAACTCGACCACCTGCGTATTCAGAAGAGGACAGTGATTTTTTACAGCTTTTGACTATAGAAAGTAATGGGAATATTGAACAAACCTTTGTTTTTCGAAATGATGAAGAACAATTTGGTATCGTTAGTTTACTAATGCATATCAAAGGTTCGTCTTCACCAAATAGACCAAGTCTTCGTTCTTTATTTAGTACAAAAAAAGAAATTCCCGAAACCCCTGAGTTCAAAGTGGAAATCACATACCGTGAAGATAATGGCAGTTTAACAACAGAAAATGTTTTTTAACAATAGATATTAGGAAAACGTAATGAAATCTCGTATCTGTACTATTTGTGTAACAGTAATTATGTTTGTGTGGCTTTTGGCTATGCCTTACGAACTTGATGCACAACGCTCACGTTCTTCAGGATTTGGTGGATCTCGCTCCAGCAGTTCTTCCAGCAGTTATCGTTCTAGTTCCAGTAGCAGCAGTAGTTCTTCCAGCTCTCAAACACGCTCATCGGGTTTTGGTGGCTCTCGTTCTACTCCTTCTACCAGTTCTTCCTCATCTTCATATAATTCGAAACCTTCTTCTGCTTTTGGAGGAACTCGTTCTACTCCATCAACTAGTTCGTCTCGTCCATCGACAAGTACTTCCAATAGCTTTGGTGGTTCAAAATCTACAAACTCTCCAACGTATGCTACTCCAAGATCTGGTGGTGCATCGTTAAATGGAAACAGAATGTCGTCTGACCAAGCATCTCGTTCGTATGGTACTCCACGAAGAACCTACAACCAGTCGTATGGCGGTTCCAACATTAGAGTCAACGATTATGGTGGATTTTCTTCTGGACTTATGGCTGGTTATCTGGCAGGTTCTATAATGGCACCAGCGTGGCATCCATTTTCTGGTTCATTTTATTATGGTAGACCAACCTATGTATATGGTGCAAATGGTCAAATAGAATCTGTCTATCCTCCTACTTTTTCGTTCTTCAAACTTTTTATTGCTTTAGCAATTTTAGGAGTCATAGTCTTTATTCTTTATAAGATATTTACTCGAAATAAGAACAAACAACTTTCCAATTCTTCGTTCTCTTAAAGTTAGAAGGTAGCCAAAAAGCTACCTTTTTTTTGTTTATTTTCACACTTAATGTAACAAAAATTGTATATTCGTGTTAGTTTACAAATGTTCGATACAGTTGTAGTGAATTTAGTTAGCATTTTATGACCAAATATATAGTACTTTTTTTCCTATTCTTTTCGTATTCTTTTTCACAACAAACAATCATAACTCCTAATTTCTTTATTGGGGGAATTGCTGGATATCAGTTTATTCAAAATTACACTACAATGCCTGTTATTCCAGGTACAACAGATTGTGCAAATTTTGCATACGGATCTTCCAATGGCTTTTTTGGCGGAATTACTTTTGATTATTCCTTGCTAAATGAAGAGAAAGAATGGAAAAATATTTTTGAAGTTTCATCTCGTTTACTATTTTCACGTCGAGGAGTAGATTTACAAACATTTGATGTTAATTCGTTTCAAGTTCTAAGTCCGATTACTGGCACGTATGTTCCTTTTCAGCGTGAACATACCTTTGAAGGTTCATTGTCATATTTAATAGTTGATTTGGGATTTAAGGTCTATCCTTTACGATATCTGCTTGATAATTCCTTCGAAAATTCAATTCCGTTCTACCTGCGATTTTCTGGTGATGTTGGTTTACCATTGTTTGGAACTTCGTATGAACAATATGAACGCATAAGAGATCCAGAAGGCGTGTTTTTTCCTGATTCTACTCGTAGTCGTTTGACTGGTTCAGGTGCAGTTGTCGGTACAGGTACAATCTATGGTTTTACCTCTGCAATTGGATATGAACTACCACTTGCAAAAGATATATTTGCTTATCCAGAGTTATCGTATAGATTAGGGTTAAATTCAATTGTCAATTATACACAATGGAATTCAAATTCCATAGCATTTGGAATTGGAATTCGTTGGATGGATTACAATGAAACCGAGGAAAAAATTCCAGATCCTCCACCAATAGTTGTAGAAGAGAAACCAGCCCCAATTCCTGTTGTTATTAGTAATGTTGCTTCAGAACCTTTGGAAATTCAACAAACAGTAATTACGCAAACATTTCCTTTACTTCCGTATATCTTTTTTGAAAAAGGAAAAAGTGATTTAAAATCTAAATATAATACTCCTGTTGTTTCTGATTTTGATGAAAAATCACTCCCAAAGGAAACATTAACAATCTATTATTCATTACTTCAAATACTTGGTAATAGATTGAAAAAGTATCCAAAAAGTGAGATAATCATTACTGGTACTACAGAATCGAATGAATTACCGACGCAGTCAGAACGATTACTGTTGGCAACACAACGTGCGAATAGAATCAAACGATATTTTACGGATAATTTTGGTGTTGATGAAAAAAGAATTACCATACAAGCAAGAGAATTGCCAGAATTAGAAACCAGTGAACGCTACATTGAAGGTGCTGAAGAAAATAGAAGGGTTGAAATAACTTCCAATGAACCATCTATTCTTGCACCAGTTGTTCATTCCAGATTTATGGAGTACGAACCAAAAAAATCTATTCAACAATTTCGAACAAAATTACAATTACCAACTTCCGTTAAAAATTGGAATCTAAAGGTATTGCACAAAGGAAGTGTAGGAAATACCCTCAAAGGAGAAGGAAATGTTCCAGAATTACTCAATGTCAATCTTTCTTCAGCTGAAATGCTTTCATTAGCTCCAAAAATTGAACAAATTGATTCTTTAGAAGGTGTTTTGGAAGTGCAAGGCGAAAATGGGGAGGTATTCACCGGTAAATGTGTGTTTCCTATTGTCAAAACGGATAATACCTTCGAGTTAAGCAGATTAAGTCTGATTGTATTTGATTTTGACAAATCTGATATTACAGAAACGAATAAATCCATGATGAAAAACTTTATTCAAACTGCTGTAAAACCAGGCTCAATTGCTGATATAACAGGTTCTACTGACAGATTAGGTGAAGTTAAATACAATAGCGAACTTTCTCAACAACGTGCGAATGTTGTTTCAGAATATATAAAAAAATCAAGTCCTGATTTGAAAATTAAAAGTATAAAAGGACTCGGTTCGTCAGTTTTACCGTATGACAATGCTTTGCCAGAGGGTAGATACTATTGTCGAACTGTTTCTATTCTTATTACATCTCCTGTTTCTAAATAATTGTAACTATATACCTATGTCATTACAATATCAATCCGGATTTGGAAATGAATTTGCTACTGAAGCTGTTGCAAATACTCTTCCAATTGGTCAAAATTCTCCTCAAGTTGTTGCTCATGGCTTGTATGCCGAACAACTTTCTGGAACAGCATTTACCGCTCCAAGAACGCAAAACAAACGTACTTGGACCTATAGAATCAAACCATCTGTTGTTCATAAACCATTTGCATTGATTCAACAATCCAATGTTCGTTCCAATCCATATTCATCTGTACCTATATCTCCAAACCAATTACGTTGGTCTCCATTACCTGAACCTACAAAACCAACAACCTTTGTTGATGGTATGGTTACCTATGGAGGTAATGGTGATGTTAGTACGCAAAGTGGTGTTGCAGTTCATTTGTTTGAGGCAAATGCTTCGATGACAAACGCTGTATTTTATAACGCTGATGGTGAAATGCTCATTGTTCCACACAAAGGAAGTGCGGTTTTTGAAACAGAAATGGGACGTTTAGAAGTAGCTGTTGGAGAAATTATCGTCATTCCACGAGGAATTAAATTTCGAGTGACCTTACAATCTTCAAATTTTGGTGGATATGTTTTAGAAAATTTTGGACAGTCATTTCGATTGCCAGATTTGGGACCAATTGGAGCAAATGGTTTAGCAAATCCTCGTGATTTTCTTGCTCCAGTTGCATGGTATGAACAAGTGAACGAATCAACAAACATCATTGCAAAATTTCAAGGAAATTTGTGGACTTCTGAAACAGATCACTCACCACTCAATGTTGTTGCATGGCATGGAAATTACTATCCATATAAATACGATTTACACCGTTTTATGACTATTAACACAGTATCATTTGACCATCCAGATCCTTCCATATTTACAGTTTTAACTGCACCATCAGAATTGCACGGAACTGCAAACGCAGATTTTGTGATATTCCCAGCTCGTTGGATGGTTGCAGAAAACACCTTCCGTCCACCTTGGTTCCACAAAAACTTTATGACCGAGTTTATGGGATTAGTGTACGGTCAATATGATGCAAAAGCAGATGGTTTCAATCCTGGTGGGGCAAGTTTGCACAATTGTATGAGTGGTCACGGACCAGATGCAACTACTTTTGAAAAAGCTTCAACAGTTGAACTAAAACCTGAATACCTATCAAAAACATTAGCATTTATGTTTGAGACTCGATTTGTAATTCAACCAACAGATTTTGCAATGAATCAAGCTCCTCTTCAACAAAACTACTTCGAATGTTGGCAACCACTTTCAGACAATTTTAAACAATAGTTTTAAGCCCCTAACTGGGGCTTTTTTTATGAAAAAACTACATCGATGGGCTTAGACCCATCGTTGAGATAGAACGCCCATTCAGGGCTAAGAAAGAATATACAATGGTTGGGGGGAAAATTTTTCACCCATTAATTGATTGAAAGAGCCACCCCTCCACACTTCGGCTACGCTCAGTGACCATGGCACCCCTCCAAAGGAGGTGAATTTGATGTAGTTTTTGTAGAGACGCAACGCTTTGCGTCTTAGTCGAGAAGATTCCACCCCGTCATTTCATGACACCCCTCAAGAGGGGAACCAATCGTAAGAGTTTCTACGATTTGGTAATTGGAATCGAAATTGTCAGTTTTTCAGTGCCGTTTTCTTGAGTGTATTGGAGTGTTCCACCAGATAATCTTAATAGGATTGACATTGCTTCTTTGGTTAGTTGGCGTTTACCGATATAATCTGGTCTGTCTTGGATTGCGTATAGGTATTTGAAGATTTCTAATGATCTGGATGTGCTTGAAAATACTGTTATTAATGAAGTACCTTCAGTATTTTTTTCTATTCTTGCAAAGGTATGTAAGGTTGATTGAGAAGTAGAATTTACCAAAAATTGTAACACTATATTGTCGAATAAAGAACTGAGAGAAAATGTATCAACGGTATATTTGGAAGTTGACCTTATACTGTCATCGAGTGTTAATTCAATTTCTTGGGAATTTACTTTCAACAGCGAAGAATAGGAGGTTATGAAGGTTTCATTCAGAAATGATTTTACATCGATACTTTGAAAATATGGATTGACCTTTCCTTCTTGAATCCCATTTATCAAATTAAGATTGTTGAGCAAAAACAAACTTGAGTGAGATGAAATAAACATACTAACTAACAGCTCATTTTTGGTTTGTTCATCTAATTCAGAATCATACAGCAATAAAGAAGTAACTTGTTTTATCGCTCCAAGAGGATTTTTCAAATCGTGTGAAGCAATTGCAAAAAAATCATCCTTAATTTTATTCAGATTGACTAATTTGTTGTTCAGCTCTGTTAATTGCGAATTAGTTTGAGCTTCGAGTTCACTTATTTTTTGCAATTGCCGAATTTCAATGATGTTTTTGATTTCTTCAATTTTGGTCTTTTCTTTTTCCTTTGATCGTTGTAATGCTGTTTCTGTGTAGAGTTTTTGATATCGAAGTGCAAATCGTAATTCGCCTAATTTTTCGTATACTCTTGATAACAAATTATACAAATCAGATTTGATTTTTAGGGAATTTGTTCTGTTGGATTGAATTTCTAATGAATGGAGAAACTGAAGATCAATATTGAAATTATTCGATAGCAAAAACGAAATATACATCAACGATACATTCAAATAAGCAGTTGATTCTTTGTTGGATTCCAAAAATTTGATGGATTCTAAATAAAATTTTTCTGCTTTTTTGAGTTCTTTGAATCGCTCATGAACAGTCGCAATATTCGCTAAAACCTTTCCAGCACCTTCGTTATCTTCGAGATATTTATACAAATCAACGGATTTTTTGTAGAATTTATGTGCTTCTGAGGGTAATTCCAAAATCAAATAAATCGAACCTATCAACGAAAAGACCGTCGTAAGTATTCTCGCTTGTTTCTTTTGCGATTCAATTAATGTAATATCTCGTATAATAACATTACAGACTTCTATACTTTCTTCGTATAGTTCCAAAGTATGAAGTATATGACCGTATTGAACCTTGATATTGAGAATAAATTCTTGGTCAGAAATGTTGTCAAGTAATTCCAAACATTCCTGACCATAGACAAGAGCATATTCTTTTTCACCAATTTCAGCTAAAATACTCGAACAAGCTAAAAGTGAAGAAGAAATGATATGATAATTTGAAGATTTTTCTGCAGTAGAAACGGCTAATTGAAAATAATTAAAACCATTTGAAAGATTTCCCAATTGTACATTTGCATTCCCTACGTAATAGTATATAGTTTCAAAATTTGAAATTGTTTCTATATTTTTACTATTACTTACAGATTTGTAGATCTCTAATACAGATTCAAATTGATTAATTTGTGTATACAAATAACACAAACTTGCACAAATGGTACATTTGATTTCAATAGAATCTATGCCATTTTCATCAATAAATTGTTGAGCTTTGAGCGTTACTTCAATAGCTTGACCAAATAACTCATTTTCACGCAATGAATCGGCTAATGACAATAACTCTACTAATTCTTCCTGATGAGAAGAAAACTGTTCTATCGCTGTAAATGTAGTTTGAAAATGGAGAGAGGAAATCATAGGTGGATTTAATATTCTTCTGTTTTGATTCTTTTAACACTCGCACCTAAATTCGAAAGTTTTTTCTCTAAATTTTCATAACCACGGTCTAAGTGATACACACGAAGAATTTCCGTTTTACCTTCTGCTACTAATGCAGCGAGAATCAAGGAAGCACTTGCACGCAAATCTGATGACATAACGGTTGCAGCTTTGAGTGTTGCTCCAGAATTAATTATTGCTGTATTGTCAATTACTTCAATATCAGCTCCCAAACGATGTAGTTCAGGAACATAGAGAAAACGACTTTTGTAAATGTTGTCTGTAACCCTACTATTTCCATGTTGAGTCATCATCATATAGGCTGCCCATTGTGCTTGAACATCTGTAGGGAATCCTGGGTAGACTGCAGTTGCTACGTTGACTGGTTCTGGTGCTTTATCCATAGAAATGGTAATATTCTCACCAGTTACGTCCACTTCCGCACCAGACTCTTCTAAAGCTTGTATAACAGCCGTTAGATGATAGGCATTTGTTTTTTCAACAGTGATGGTACTTTTAGTCATTGCTCCAATAATTAAAAAGGTAGCAGCTTCAATTCTATCAGGAATATTCACTTCATCAACAGCATGTAATGTATCAACTCCTTCAATTTCTAAGGTTGTTGTTCCAATTCCATTGATCTTTGCACCCATTTTCACCAAAAGTTTACATAAAGCGGTTACTTCTGGTTCGACAGCAACATTTGTTAACAGTGATGATCCTTTTGCTAAAACAGCAGCAGAAATTACATTTTCTGAAGCACCAACCGAAGAAATATCAAAATGAAATTTTGCACCTTGTAATCGTTTACTTTCTGCTAGTATATAACCAGAGTCTAAAGTAATAGTGGCACCTAATTTTTCCAATCCTTTTAAATGTAAATCTACAGGTCTTGGTCCAAATGAACATCCTCCCGGAAGAGATACCTTTGCATGTCCATGACGTGCAACCAATGGACCCAAAACATTGATTGAAGCACGCATTTTTTTCACATGTTCATAGGGTGCTTCAGTAGAATTTATACCAGTGGAATCAACAAAAAGTTCGTCATTGTTTAATTCAGAATGTATACCCATTGAATGCAATAAACGAGATAAAGTCCAGATATCTCTAATATTAGGTATATTTGAAAATCGAAAAGTTCCTTGTGCCAAAAGTACAGAAGGAATGATAGCCAGAGCGGCATTTTTAGCCCCAGAAATAGTAACATTGCCACTTAATTTGTGGCCCCCTTCAACAATAAATTTATCCATAATCTCCTAAAAAATTCCTTAGTATTCTCAAAAATACGGTTTTTTTCTTATTTTTGAAGATATACCTATTTCTCCTATTAAAAAAAGTATCAAAATATGTTCGAGACATCAATCAAAAACACAATTAAATACCTCATAGTTTGCCTGACGTTGTTTCTCGTAATTTCACAAAATGTTCGTTCACAAATTTCCGTTGTTAATAGTACAATTGACCCAAACTTTTTCTTCATGAAACATGATGAAACGACTTTAGCATACACTAAAGAACTTGTTAAAAAACACGCTCCATCTGAAGAAGCTTTTCGAGCATTACAAAAAGGCATAGGTTTTTATTTAGTCGCTGAGAAATATAGTGATGCAGTGAAAATATACAAAGAATTTATGCCGATGTTTCCGGAAATGGAGGACAGATTTAACAAGATTATTGGGATACTTTCTGCACCCACTGATAAAAGTGTTATTCTTTCGAAGTTGAGTGGACTTGTAAATTCTGATGTTGATGATTACTCTCCAATTATTTCTGCAGATGAAAAGACAATGTATTTTACTTCAAAATACCGTTTAGGTGGTTTTGGTGAAGAAGATATCTGGTATTCAGAATTTGATGGAAAAACGTGGTCAGTTGCAAAAAATTTACAAGATTTAAATACACAAAATTCTGAAGCACCAATGTCTATTTCTTCCGATGGAAATACATTGACTATTTTCGGAAATTATTCCGGAAGTTATGGCGGTGGTGATATTTTCTTCTCTGAACGCCAAAAGGGTTCTTGGAGCGTTCCAAAAAATATGGGAAATGCAATCAATACTGCTTATTTCGAATGTGATGCAAATTTTACATCGGACAATAACACCGTTTTATTTGTGAGTGATAGACCAAGCCCATATTCTGAATATTGGCCTAAAAATCAGTATAAATACGGCTCTTCATGGGGAAATACTGATATCTATGTTTCCGAAAAAGTGAATGGGCAATGGACAAAACCTATCAATTTGGGTAAGGTTATCAATACAAAATTTGCTGAAAGAAATCCATACTTACATCCTGATGGTAAATCCCTCTATTTTACTTCAGAGGGACATCCGGGAATGGGAGGATTGGATGTATTCAAAGCAACAAGACTCAAGGATGATTCTTGGACAGAGTGGTCAGAACCTGTTAATTTGGGAAAACAAATCAATACCTCAAAAAATGACTGGGGTTATGCGTTTACAACAAATGGTGAAAAAGCATTTTTTGCTGCTTCAAGATCTGAAAGTATGAATGAAAGCAGTGATATTTTCATGGTAACGCTACCAGTTAATATGCGTCCTACAGCCGTTATTACTCTTAGTGGTACTGTTAAAGATGACAAAGGAATGCCATTGGAGGCAACAATTCGGTATGAAGATTTGTCAACCAAAAAGGTATTAGGTGAGTTAAAAACGAATCCCAATGATGGCACATATTTTATGATTCTTCAACCAGGTAAAAATTATGGATATTTCGCTTCAAAAGATGGATATATTCATGACTCAAAAAACTTAGATTTGCGAAAATTAAAAACCAATAAGAATACTGATTTGACACAAAATTTTGTGTTAAAACAAGCCAAAACAGTTGTTGCATCAAAACAATCCATAGAAATTTCTAATTTATTCTTTGATACAGGAAAATGGGAAATTCGTTCAGAATCCTATCCAGATTTAGATAGATGGATTAAAATTTTGAAAAACTATCCTCCATCGCAAGAATTTGTTATTACTGGACATACGGATAATGTGAAGGGGAAAATATCAAATGAGGAATTATCAAAAAATAGAGCGAACGAAGTATTGAAGTATCTTATTGTTAATGGAATTGATAAACAACGATTATCAGTAAAAGGATACGGAGATACGAAACCTCGTGCAACAAACAAAACTGAACAAGGTAAACAATTAAATCGTAGAGTAGAAATTGAATTTAAATAGAAAGTATAACAATATGTTCTTCCGACACAGTATTAAACTCGCAATTATTGCGATAATTATCGCTACAAGTTTTGGCTGTACTCAATTCAAACAGATAATGAAAGAAATTGACCAGCAAACGAACACAACATCAAATCAGATATTTTCGACGCCTATGACTCCGCAAAATGCTGAGACATTTCGTCAGTTTATCAACGACAATGCACCAAGTGAAGATGCCTTTCGCATTGTGCAACGACTTGCAGGGATAAGTCTCAAAGATGGAAATTATGCCGGAGCAGCGGCAATCTACAAAGAGTTTCAGCCGAAATTTCCTACAATGGATTCTCGATTTTCTAAAATTATTTCTATTTTAGAAGCACCTTTAGATTCTAAAGTGACAGTTAAATCCTTAAATACCAAAGTCAATACTACCTTTAGTGAATATATTCCTGTAATCAGTGCAGATGAAAAAACATTGTTTTTTACTGCATTAGATAGAAGTGGTGGTAAAGGATTGGAAGATGTTTGGTATTCGAATTTTGAAAATGGTGATTGGTCTACACCAAAGAATTTATCTGAAATTACAACAACTGGTCATGAATCTGTAATGTCAATTTCTTCGGATGGAAATAGAATGACTGTTTTTGGAAATTACCCAGGTTCGTTGGGTGGAGGAGATTTGTTTGAATCACAACGTTCTTCATCCGGATGGTCTTATCCTAAAGCAATGGATGCAACTTTAAACTCTTCTTCTTTTGAATCTGACGCTTTCTTTACAAGTGATAATAAACATTTGTTATTTGTTTCAGATAGAGAAGGGGGAACTGGTGAAACATGGAAAAAAGGTACGTCAAAACACGGCTCTTCTTGGGGTAATACTGATATATATGTTTCTACATTTGTAAATGGTAAGTGGACTACTCCATTTAACTTAGGAACTGCAATTAATACTCCTTTTGCTGAACGAAATCCCTTTTTACATCCTGATGGAAAAACCTTATATTTTGCTTCGGAAGGTCATGCAGGTGTTGGATCTTTGGATGTTTATAAATCTACAAGATTACGAGAAGATTCATGGACTGAATGGTCTGAACCAGTTAATCTTGGTAAACAAATTAATAGCTATGATGCCGATTGGGGATACTATTTTACAACGTCCGGAGATAAAGCATTTTTCTCAGGCAGAAAAGCAAGTAGTGTTGGAGGCTCTGAAGATTTATACGAAGTCGTTTTACCGGAAAATATGCGTGCTGGTGCGGTTATAACCTTGTCAGGTAAGGTTGTTGATGAAAATGGGAAACCCTTAGCAGCGACTTTGAGATATGAAGATTTGACAACACGTATGATTTTGGGTGAAATCAAAACAAACCCAACTGATGGTTCGTACTTTATGATTTTACAACCGGGTAAAAATTATGGATATTTCGCTTTCAAAGAGGGATATATTCACGATGCAAAAAATTTAGATTTACGGAAAGAATCTGGAAAAGAAAGTAAAAACTATACGAAAGATTTTAAACTCTTTTCAACGAACAACCAAAATTCTAAAGGTAAAACATTCCTTATCAACAATCTATTCTTTGATACAGGTAAATGGGATTTGCGTCCTGAATCGTACCCAGAATTAGACCGTTGGATAGAAGTATTGAAAACGTCAATGACTGGTTCTAAATTTGAAATTGCTGGTCATACAGATGACGTTGGAAATGACGCAGCGAACAAAACATTGTCACAAAATCGTGCAAATTCTGTATTAGAATATTTGGTTTCCAAAGGAATAAGTAAGGCTAATTTTACAGCTGTTGGATATGGTGAAACTAAACCAGTTGCTCCTAATTCCACCGAAGAAGGTCGCCAATCGAATCGAAGAGTAGAAATTATTTTCCGTTAAGGTGACACAACAACGTTTCATTTTTTTTGTAAAAGACTTCTGGACGTTCTCACGAACTGTTTGGAAGTCTTTTCCTTTTTGGTTACAAGTTTTTATGCAAACAACCTTCGGAGTTTTGATGTTGTTTATGTTGTTGCATTTCATTTTTCCACCAAGAGTTCTCATCGATTATTCACGAATTGTCTACTCAAAAGAAGGTGAGATACTTCATGTAACGCTCTCCAACGATCACAAATGGAGAATAAAAGCACATCTGAATGAAATTCCTGAACGAACTAAAGAAATTTTACTTTACAAAGAAGATAAATATTTTTACTATCATCTTGGAGTAAATCCAATCTCAATTATTACTTCTTTTTTTTCTAATACTGTCAGCGGAAAAAGATTATCAGGTGCCTCCACTATTACAATGCAAGTTGCAAGACTTCTTCTACCAAAAAAAAGAACGTATTGGAATAAAATCGTTGAAATTTTTCGAGCATTGCAATTAGAATTGTTGTTTTCAAAAGACGAAATATTAGAACTGTACTGCAATTTACTGCCGTACGGAGGAAATTACGAAGGTATAAAAACTGCTTCATTTTTCTATTTTCAAAAACCTGTGGAAAAATTATCGTTGGCTCAAATAGTGTCATTAACCATTATACCAAATAAACCCACATCTTTGCGATTACAAGAGGGAAATGAGCAAATTGTGGCTCAACGTACCAAATGGTTAGAAGAACTCAAAAACGACGATGTAATTACGCAAAAAGAGTTTCAAGAAGCAAAATACGAACCGTTCGAACCAAAACGGACGAAATTACCAAATTTTGCCCCTCATTTTAGTACTCGTCTTTCCATACGGTACCCACGAACAACAGAAATTTACTCAACACTTGATGCAAGAATCCAACAACTTGCAGCGACATTGACAAAAAATTATTCTGCAAGATTACACTCGCAAGGGATTTATAATGCCTCAGTCATAGTTATAGATAATAAAACTTCTTCTGTAGTTGGCTACGTTGGTTCGAATAACTTCTATGACACACTTCATGCAGGTCAAGTCGATGGCATTACTGCAACGCGTTCTCCAGGTAGCACACTCAAGCCATTGCTGTATGCAAAAGCATTTGAAGCAGGATTAGTAACTCCCAAAAAGCAACTCTTGGATATTCCTGTAAATTTTAGCGGTTATGTTCCTGAGAATTTGGATTTGTCCTATCGAGGAACGGTTACTATGGAAGATGCACTCATAAACTCTTTGAATATACCTGCAGTGAATTTGCTTGCTGAATATGGTTTACCACGATTTTTGGATGATCTTGACAAAGCTCAGATGAAAACAGTCTTGAAACAACGAAAAAAACTTGGTTTATCGGTTATTTTAGGGGGATGTGGAACATCGTTAGAGGAATTAACAACGTTGTTTTCAATTTATGCAAAACAGGGTCTATTTTCTCCCATACAATTTATTCAAACCACTGAATCGATTGACACTACAAGAGTATTGCAAGAAGAATCAACATATATTCTTTCAACGATTCTCGCTTCTTTAACGCGTCCGGATATGCCAACTTCTATAGAATCGAATATTCGTATACCTCGAATATCATGGAAAACCGGTACTTCTTATGGTAAACGAGACGCTTGGTCAATTGGCTACAACAAACAGTATACCATTGGAGTTTGGGTTGGGAATTTTAATGGAACTGGTGTTCCAACCATTTCAGGTGCTCAATCAGCAACACCGCTGTTATTTGAGTTGTTTTCTTCTTTGCAATATCGAGGAGATGTTTCGCCTTACGAATTACCTAAAAATCTGCAACAAAGAGTTGTTTGTTCAGTAAGTGGCGATATTCCAAATTCATTTTGTACATCACTTATTTCCGATGTGTTCATTCCATTACGATCTAATAGTATGGTGTGTTCACACTTAAAAACAGTTATCGTTTCTGCAGATGAAACGGTCAGTTACTGCACCAGTTGTCAACCAGTCATTGGCACAACAAAACGATTGTATGCGAACTATCCAATGTCATTATTAGCATTTTATTCATCGCAAGGAGTCAAGAAGAATACAGAGCCTCCACATAACCCAGAATGTAATCGATTTTTCAAAGAAGGTGCACCAGTTATTACTTCCTTAGTGAATGAAAAAGATTATATTATTGAAAATGATTCTACCCAAAAAATCCAACTTTCAGCAGCAGTTCAAGCAGATGTATCCGTGGTGTATTGGTATGTTAATGACAAACTAATTTCATCTTCTCCAGCTACCACTCCGTATTTCTACAAACCAAAAGAAGGAATACAAAAAATCTCCTGCTCCGACGACAAAGGACGAAACACAACCGTCACCATCACAGTGAAATATATGAAGTAAAATAAATCTTTCAGATTCAAAATTGCTGTAAATTTTGTATTTTGGTTAAAATTCTGTTTATTCTCTATGACACTACCATGAAAACAATTGTAGTTATATTTAGCTTTATTTGCACCATAAGTGCTTTTGCTCAAAATGAGAACGGGGAACGCCCAAAAGGTTATACTGATTATTATTATAATTATATTTCCTTTCATAGAGCTTTTCCTATACTCAGAACAATTCCACCCATTGATACAACCATGCCATTGGATATCCAATTGACGTATTTTTATGTAGATTCTTTGTTTCGAAGGCCTATTAATCAGTTATTTGGTAAACATTTTGATAAACTAATAAAGGATTTACATTGGAATTCAGATACGATAAGATATGCATGGAAATTTTTATACAAATTGGAAGATTATGACCCTATTAAAAGTGCACAATATAAATTAGAAACCTTTATTAATGGAGGAGTTAAGTACAAAAGTAAATATTTTCATACTAAATTTAATTTAGTTCAAAAGACAAAAACTTTACCTGATTCTCTTCGATTGAAGGTCTATTCTTTAATTGAACCTATCTATGTTTTAAAAATTGTTGTTTTCGCTTTAGATTCCATTGATTCTACACGAGAATTTAATGTCATTTGTAAAGTCTTGGATACACTTAAAGGGAAAAAGATACCAATGTTGCCTGAAAATAATACCTTAAAAAGTGGTGAAACTATCAAAAGTTCATTCCCATTGTTTCAATTTTCCTATTTGTCTTCAACAGTTCAACAGAACACTGAATTGTCACACGGAAAACATTTGTACAAATATTATGAACCACATTTTTATGATGCATCAAAATTTATGATGAGAATGAAACCAGGAGATACTGCAGTAGTCTTTTTATTTGAAGGTAATGATGTTCGTTCAAAAACTCACGATTACTTATATATTCGAATTGATCCTTTTGCCTCAAATGGAGCATTACCTATTATCAATGGAAAAGTGAAGGATATAAACAAAATATGGTCAAATGAACTGTATCTGCCGTATGAAGAATGGAAAGAAGAGTTTGAAAAAAATAAACGTTTTGTATTAGATTTTGAGTTATAACCATAACAAAAAGCCCTTCGATTGAAGGGCTTTTTTTTTGTTTGGTTTGCATTGAAATTTATTTCATTGCGGTGTCTTTTGGAGAAAGACCTAATTTTGCACGATATAATCCTGCTCGTTGTTCGATGGAAGGTATCATTGTTTTGAAAAACTCATCAGATGACGTTGCATACTTGGTTTTCAAGCGTTCAGTTGCATCTAAGGCTTCTTTGAATTTACCTTGTTTTTCAAAATTGGATATTTCCATTTGGTCTAATTTCGCTTGAATGGAATTTGGATTAGAACCTGTTTGCGAACGCATTTGGTCTAACATCAATTTCGCATTCGTCATATCACCCATAATCGCATAGCATTCCGCAGAAATGTCATACGGACTGAATTGACGTGCATACGGCTCTTGGGATAGATACTGTGGATTAGCAATTAGTACTTTCGATGATTCAATCGCACGTTTTGCAAAGCTATTTGCTTGAGCAGTATTTCCAGCTCTGAAATAGAAATCAGCAATTTGATATTCTAAGACAAATGGCATTGGGAATTGGTCAGCTGAGATATTTGAATTCAAAATATCCAAAGCCTCTGATGCTTCTTTGTTTTTGTTTTCATTCAACAAATATGAAGCGTATCGCAAATATAATTGGCGATAGTTACCCATCAATCTACGGTGAACTTCATCATAGAAGATGCCTGAATTATTCAATCCTCTAAATTTGAACCCAAATTTTGGAGTTTGAGAATAATTGTCTGTATTATCGATATTTGTCAAACATGCCTTCATTATTTCAGGGTCAAGACTTTCCGTTGCAGAATTTTTCTGCGAAACTGGACAAATACGGTAAGCCATTCCCTCCATACGGAAAAATTCTTCAAGACCGCAATATGCATCTGGACCTACAGTAATGGAATAATAGACAGGACGTTCAAATTTTGTTTGGCGTAAAATATCTAAAACCAATTTATCTTGAACACGCATAATATACTCAGGTTGACCATTTTCACCTTGACGGAAATTTTGTCCTACAAAGTTAAAACGCATTTCTGTTGGTACAACTGTTGCATTGGCAGGTAGATATTTTTTCATAATATCTGCTGACACAGGAATCGCAACATTTTGTGCTGGAGATAACTCGTAACGTAATGCTTTAGGATCTGATTCATCTACATTCAAAGATTCATTAGAGAAAGAAAGAGGAATTTTCTTTGCACCATGAGGTTCTTGATTTTTCAACTGATCTACGTACCAAAGTGTATTACCTAACGAAAGATTAACTACTCTCACATCACGACGAACACCCGCAACATCTTGCAAATACCACAATGGGAAAGTATCATTATCACCATTGGTAAAGACAATAGCATCTTTTTCCAAAGACTGTAGTATGTTATAGGAATAATCGAATGGAATGTAGTTTCCAGCACGAGAGTGTAATTTCCAACCACCAAATGCCATATTGACAGGCACCAGAAGAATTGAAAGTGCTAAAACTCCACTAACTATTCCAGTAGGAAGAGTACCTTTATTTTTCGTAAATTGGTCAATGAGAGAGAAAACACCAATACCAATCCACATTGAAAACACAAAGAACGACGAAACGTAGAAATAATCACGCTCTCGAGGTTGTGGATCTTGCTGATTTTGTGCCACTGCTGCCAAAACACCTAAGAGTAAAAATGCAATCAGGTACGTAAAAGCAATTTTTGGATCTTTATAGAAGTGGAAAAACAATCCTAATAAACCAAAAATTAATGGCAAGGCAAAAAATCGAATCGGATACATATCGGAATAACCACTATTGTAGTTGATTACGTCCGAATCACCTTTTCCAAACCATGCCGTTGGAGAGTCTTGAATATCTGAACTTCGACCAACAAAATTCCAATAGAAATAGCGTAAATACATGTGAGAAATTTGGAAATTCCAAAGATATGATAACTCACCAGCAGTATTTATTTGGTTAAATTCACGAGTACCAGGACGTGGAGGATACCATTTACCTCCCCATTTTTCGTGTTGGCGAATGAAATACGATTCTGTTTGCCAACGTCGAGGCCAACTTGGTGCGTCGCCATATTGCTCACGACCGATATAGGAAATCAATTTATGGAGAGTTTTAGGAGTATTTTCATTCATTGGTGGATTTGCATTCGAACGAATGATAATGTGAGTGTAGGTACTATACCCTAACACTAACAATAGTATCGTAGAAGCAGCTAATCCAATAATAGGTTTTGATTTGGAAACACCGTAATAAACAGCTCCGATAACTCCCAAAATTCCAATAACAACTAAGAAAGGTACAGAATCCAACAGTTTTGGTAAATATCCGATGATTCCTTTGTAGAGTAATCCAAATACAACAATGGAAATAATACCTGTAATTATGAATTTCAGATTACTTGTTTCATATTTACGGAAGTATATCAAGTAAATTAACGAGAAAATAGTCAAAATACTCAATAAGTGGATACCAATGGAAAGCCCGATTAGATATGCAATTACTAAAATATATCGTTCATTTCCTGGTTTATCTGCAACTTCATTCCAACGAATCAATAAATACAAACATAACGCTACTATAAGCGATGATGCTGCGTATACCTCAGATTCTACCCCATTGAACCAAAACGTATCGCTAAAATTGAAAGCTAATGCTCCAACAAATGCACTTCCATAAACTGCAAGTGATTCCCCTAATGTTTCGTAATTTTTACCACGAAAGTTTTCAATGGCTTTTACAATGATAAAATATAAAAGCATAATGGTAAATGCTGAACACAAAACAGAAAACATATTCAATCTCCAACCCGGATCACCGAATGGCATCAAATGAAAAAGTTTTCCCACCATTAGAAATAAAGGAGCACCCGGAGGATGGGGTACTTGTTGCCAAACAGAGGCAGATGTGAATTCACCACAATCCCAAAATGGGACGGAAGGTTGAACCGTTAAAGTAAATGTAATTAACGAAACTGCAAAAGCTAAAAGCCCTACAATTCGATACATCAATCGTGTATTTTCCATACTCGAATCGTTATGTTAATAAAATGTTTTTTTCTTTTGAGGTTGCAATTTACGAAATGTTATGGTAAATTCCTTTTTTTCTTTCGAAATTCCCTATTGAAAATGCAATTTAAGGAAGCAATTACAGCATTTATACTGACGAAAAATTCAGAAAAAACTATTGAAAGAACCTTGAAAAGTCTAGTTCCAATTCAATGTGGTATAGTCATTCTTGATACAGGTTCAACGGATAAGACAGTACAATGTTGCTTACGATACGGTTGTACGGTATGGTACGACAGTTGGAAGGATGATTTTTCTCAAGCAAGAAATACAGCAATTGCTTATTGTTCTACTCCATGGTTGCTAATGATAGATTCAGATGAAGAACTTTCTTACTTCGATAAGGATTTTTTTGAACTACATTACAAAAACCAAATGGTTGGTGGATTTTCAGTAACTATCAAAAACTATCTTAATGATTCACTAACTTCTTTTTCAAAACATACTTACACACGGATATTTCGAAACGATAAGCGAATTCGATTTGAGGGTAAGATTCACGAACAAATTTTAACATCCATTCAAAATGCTGGTTTTACAGTAATTGAGTCTCCTTTTGAAATTATTCACTATGGATACTTGGAAAATTCAGAAGAAAAACGACAACGAAATAGAATGTTGTTGGAGAAAGAGTATGCAATTTCTAACGATGACTATTCAGCTTATCAATTAGTTCTTACATACTTTGCAGATAAAAAAATGGATTTAGTAATTACGTTAGGAACAAAACTACTTACATCCAAAGAATTATCAATAAAACAAATTGAATTCATCAAAATTAGAATAGCACAAGCGTTACTTCATCAATCCAGATTTGAAGAAATGAAGCATATTTTGAATGACAAATTTTCTGACAAGGAATATAGGTTTTTTCAAAAGTATTTAGTAGTAGTATTGAACTTGCAATTACGAAACTTTACAGATGCAAAACAACAACTCGCATATTTATATGCCAATTTTCAAGAAGGAATGGTAACTTTTGAAGAGTTGCAACAACTGGACAGAATTTTACAAATGGTTTAAGGGAAGTTTGCATTTAGAGTTTTTGAATGGTTTCGTTGAAAAAAACTTACGACCGTGTCTCCACAAACAACATTGTTTTGAAGTGTTGTTGCTCGTATTTTTCTAAAATCTGTAAACATCTCGCTTTCGAACCAAGATGTATATAACGCTAAAAACTCAATATTTTGAGAGGTGAGATATTGTCTTATTTGTTCTGAAGAAAAAGAATTACTCCGTTTCATTGAAAAAATTTCTTTCGTTGCGATTCCATATAAATCAATAATCCTCTTATCATTATTGTAATAAGCAATAACGCCAATATCATTAACAGCTATCTTAGTTTCAGCAGGTAATAGTTTTACTATCATAGCTGTTTGAAATTGTTGATCAAAGATGTTTTTGCTTGCCAAATGGGTTGTAGACATTGATAAAAATGCACGTTTACCACAAATTATTAGGAATGCAAGGGCAAAAAAAACAGCAATCAGTTTATTCCTTTGAGAATCGTCTTTAAAAAATTCCAAAATAAATGTAATAAAAAACAAGACTATGATATAGGTTTCATAACGAAAAAACCATCCCTGACGTGCAAACACAAGATGTGAAATTGAGGTAATAGACACTATTAAGTACAATTTCGAATTTTTCCATTGGACTACAAGTATTATTACGCTCAAAATCGAAAGAAACAACAACAATTTTGAATTCCAAACCTTTTGAAGTGTAGAACTTAAAAAAGTTTGTTCATTCATAATGGTTTTTAACAAGATTGAATTAGGTATAATACTAATGGAAAAGATGATAGAAAGTAGAAAATACATTCCAATTCCAAGTATAAAACCGATTGAAATTTGTAAAAGTATCTCCCACTTTTTTTCAAATAAACACCAAATTCCAATACCCAAAAGTACAAACGAGGTTTCTAAACGCAAAAACAACGAAAAAGCAACAAGTATAGGAATTAACCATTGTTTGTTTGTTCCATATGATATTACAAGTATTATTCCAACAACTAACAAAGAATGAAGTAAATGTTCCATTCCCATTACTGTTAACGATGGAAGTGGAAAAATGAGAATGAAAATTACTCCAAGAATAGTTCGAATAAGAGTTGACAATTTAAGTCGTAACAAAGTACTTCTCAAAAGTAACAACAATCCTATGCTTATGAAACTATTAAGTATCAAAGGAGCATACATTGCCACGTTTGAAGAGATAGTGAATGGTGCTAAAAGTATTGTATACAAAGGTGATGATGAAGCTGCAATGTTTTGATTTGGGAACAAACCCCAAGAAGCATTTTGAAGTAAATTTTTTGCCATTGTGAGATGAATATAAACATCATCTAAAGGATAGACTATACCTTTTGAAAATGAAAAAATAGGAAAGAGAATGGTTATGGTTAATGAAAAATACATTCCTAACCATATGATAATATCAATATTAGAAGAAACTCTTGTAATTTTCACGGGTACACAACGTCAAATGCAATGAGGAAATTATGGGAATAGTAAACAGAATAATAAAAATTGCATCATCGTATGCAACAAAAAGTAGTCCAACGGCATCTTCATCGCAAAAGTCTGCACCGAAAGTAACACCAAAGAAAACAATGAATTCTACCATTGAAAATGATCCGTTAGCGAAAGAAATTGATGCTCTTTTTTCAAAAAAACAGCATCAAAAAGCTCAAACAAATCAGCACCAAAAACAAGAACAACAATCAAGTTCACAGAAAACTCAAAAGTTAACTCGTAAAGAAGCGTTGTCTATTTTAAATATACAACACGAAAACCCGACGAATGACCAAATAAAGTCAGCATATAAGCGATTATTGATGGTATATCATCCTGACAGAGTGCAACATTTATCGACTCACGAGCAAAAAATTGCTGAAGAAAAGACAATTTTGATTAATTTAGCATATTCTACATTACTTTAACCCACTATGAAATTAGTTCGAGATTCAATAATACTACTTTTTTTGGCAGCTGCTTTAGGGGCATTTTACAATTATTTCGCTCCAAAACCATTGCCTTGGTTTCGAGAAGAACGAAAGTTAACATTTGTAGATGATGCAGATTTGTTCAAACCAAAACCTAAAGATACAACATCAACGGTAAACTCTAATCTGCAATTTACCTGTTCTAATACAGTGTTTATTATCATTGGAGTTGATTCCTTGAAAACCAGTTGTCAAGCTATATATACGTTTAAGAAATCTACTGATTCAAAAATAACTCAGAAGTTAGCTTCTATCAGTACAGAGTATACAAAGTATGTTCAGATTTGGTCAATTGGTGATTCTCTTTCTACAACTACAAAAGAAACTTTTAGCAATAAAATCCCAATGAAAAGTCCTCTTATTGAAGTAAGTTTCAAAACTATCAAAGACAAAAATTCCTTAGACTCACTTGTAAAACAATATGAATAAATCAATGAAGTATGTCCTAATCGCAATGTGCCTTGTTTCGTCAATAATGGTAGTTTCGTGTAAACAAAACAATGAAGTACCTAAGGATGCACAAAAAAATGAAACAACAGTTGAAAAAACTACATCTACTCAGCATTCTGACTCAAAAGGTGTAACATTTGAACAAGTTTCTAAACTTGTTGAAGACCCAGATGTATTGATAATTGATGCACGTAAACCGGAAGAATTTGCTCAAGGTCATCTTAAGGGAGCAAAAAATTTCTATGCAATGGAATTTGAAAAACACATCCCAGAGTTATTGGGAATGAATTTATCACCAGATAAACGAATAGTAGTCTATTGTGGTGGAGGAGAATGCGAACTTTCTCATATGATTTCTGACCAATTGACGAAACAATTCAAATTTACAAATGTGTATATTTATTTGAATGGTTGGAAAGAGTGGACAGAAAAAGGTGGAGCTGTTTCTAAGTAATCTCGTTCCATTTGAATGTTAATTTTTAGGGGGGAAACCCCCTTTTCTTATCTATGAATCTCGACAACAATACATTACAATTATTACAACTTCTTAAAGAACGATTTGAGATAATAGGTGAATCACCATTACTTTATGAGGCTATAGAAAAAGCTCGAAAAGTAGCAACAACAGATATTTCTGTGTTGATTAATGGTGAAACTGGAACTGGTAAGGAAGTTTTTGCCAGTATTATTCATCAGTTATCTAATCGTAAGAAAGCACCGTTTGTTAGTGTCAATTGTGCTGCCATACCCGAAACACTTTTGGAAGCAGAACTTTTTGGACACGAAAAAGGAGCATTTACCAATGCAATTGAACAACGAGTGGGATTTTTTGAAGCTGCGAATAATGGAACTATTTTTCTTGATGAAATAGGGGAAATGCCCATTAGTATCCAATCAAAACTACTTCGAATTTTAGAAGATGGTTCATATTCACGCTTAGGTTCTTCTTCAATTAACAAAGTCAACGTACGTGTGGTAGCTGCGACAAATAGAAATTTAGAATATGAAGCTGATAGAGGAAATTTCCGACGAGATTTGCTATACAGACTGAATAATATTCGCATTGAGTTACCAGCACTCAGAGATAGAATTGAAGATATTCCCTTGTTAGTAGAGCATTTTGCTGAGAAAGCCTGTGCAAAATTAAAAATTCCATTTCAATCAGTTGATGAGGATGTTATAACATTGTTACAACAATTTCCTTGGACTGGTAATATCCGTGAATTGCGAAATGTCATAGAAACGACTGTTCTATTAGAACGAAAAGGAATTTTGACAAAAAAACAATTGATGGAGCATCTTCCTCCAACGTTGAAAGAAATGGCTGACCATCCTCAATCATCGTTAGCAATTGTAAAAGTGAATGCACCACCAGTTGCATCAGTATCACCTGATTTAGGGTTGATTTATCAAACATTACTTCAATTGACAAATGAAGTAAACGAAATGAAATTAGCCTTGAAAACAGTGATACAACTGATAACCATACCTCAACATCAACCAGCCCAAAATTTTGTAGAGGATGAAGAAGTATTCAAAGCTACCAAGGTTGAGAGTGTTGAAAAGGATCCAGAGGAGTATTCTTTGGAAGATATGGAAAAGAATATGATTAAGGCTACTTTACAACGTTTTTCAGGAAATCGTCGTTTAGTAGCCAATCACTTGGGAATTAGTGAGCGAACACTTTATCGTAAGCTTCAGCTCTATAATATCACTTAACCTAAATATGCTTTATACATCCATACCAATTTCTCTTGTTCACGGATGTAATCTGACATCAATGCTGAAGTGCCTTCATCATTTGCTTCTTGTGCTAACGACATAATTTCACGTTCTGCTTTTATCAATATCGAAAGAGATGCAAGAATATGCTCAATAGCTTTTACACCATTTGAAACATTTTCAACAGATTTAATTGAGGATAATTTCAAATACGATTCAAAACTATGGCATGGTATAAAACCGATTGTTTGAATGCGTTCTGCAATTTCGTCAATTTTAATCACTAAAAGAGAGTAAAGTTCTTCAAATTTGAGATGTAATTCGAAAAACTGTACTCCTTTGATATTCCAGTGGAATCCACGAGTATTCATATAGAATACTTGGAAATCAGCTAAGAGATTATTCAAAGATTTTGACAATTTTTCAGCCAATTTTTTGTCAATTCCTATATCATTAAGTGTTGTTTTATTAGTTTTTTTCATTGTATTATTCTGGGATTTTTATTAAAACTTTGTCTATACTCCAACGAGGTTTAATTTCAAAAATTGTAGGATGTTTTATAACTTTTTCACAATATTGAAGTGGATCTACATTACCACAACTAAATATTCCATTTTTGTCAGTATCAACAATTATATCCATTATGTAAGAACCTTCTTCCAAATTCTCAAAACTAAAGGTACTCTCTGTAACGAAAAACTGATAGTTTTTTCCATTTCTTTTTGTAGAATTTAATTTGAAAAGCAATGGAATTTCAGTATTTTTTCGCTCAATTGTTCCTTTGATTTTACCAAAATTTCTATTGTCAACTGTTTGATACGATAGTCTTACAATTGTATCAAATTTCGTTACTGGGTCTTTGATTTCTACAGTAACATTATTCCATTGATTATTTGCAAAAGTAGTAAATGGAATTGAAAAGTAATTTCTAATTGAAGGATTTGTCAATAACGAAATCTTTTCATTTTTTTGAGTTATGTAAGATACTGTTCCTGTAGGCGAAATAGGTTGTTCCAATAATATTTCTAATGAGTCAGATAAGGAAATATTCGTTGAGGAATCTTTTTTTGAAACTGATGCTATTGCGTTTTTATTGGGAAATAGACTGTTTCTACTCGAAAAATAAAGAATGGAATCTTGAGTAGGAACTTCGAAATTATGAATATCTTTGAAATGTTTGGAATTGTTATTCATAGAAATTCCATATTTTCTATTTTCAACAAATGGTTTGTCAACGACTATGGTTAGTTCTTTTTGGCTATGTTTTGATTTGTTTATTGACAATATATTCATTGGTTCAGATGTAGAAGAATCAATAATAGAAAAATTAGAAGAACTCGATGTTCCAATCAACACTTCTTTAGAAAATTGTACTTCAATTTCTTGATTTGAAACACCTTTAACATCTATAATTTTTGCTCGAATAAAATAGTCTGCTGGACAAATTTTGAAAACTACCGAGTCTGTGACAAAATGTTTTGCGGTGATATCCAAAGGTGCAATTGAAAACATATCGTTACCAATATCAAAAAGATTATTTCCAATTTCATCTTTTATAGCGAATAAACGATAGGTTCCATTTGCAATTGACTCAAATGAAAATGATCCATCAGATGCAATTCTTCTGTTATAATCTGGAAATCGTGATTCGGGATTACAAGTGTCTTCAGACCCCAATTTGTACGCAAATATTTGTACTCCGTCAGGAAAAGCGCCTATAATTTTACCATAAATTTTAGCGGAATCTATCGTAGAACCTGTGGAAAATGCCAAAGAAATTGGAGCAGTTGCTTTGTTTTGATTCACATCCATAACGTCATTTCCAATAGTCAATGAATACGTAGTCGAATCTCGTAATGGTTCGATGAAATGAATTTTGAGTATAGTACCTTTCCAAGAATACTCTTGTTTTGTCCTTGGTTGAATTACGATATTTTGAAGTACACTACCCCGATTAACATATTCCGAAAATTCTATTTCAATTGTAGACTCTTTGAAGGAAACAGATCTATTTTCTGGAAAAGTTCGTATCACCGTTGGTGGTTCTTTGTCTTCAGGACCTCCCCCTAATCTACTTGGTATTGAAGCACACCCAAAAATGGCTATAGAAACAACAAACAACAGTAATAATCGTACTGTTCTATACAAATCACAAATAGAAATATTTACAAGTATGCAATACATTATTTTCTTCATTTCATTTTTCGTTTTCACGATGAGCGTCAATGCTCAAACTGCTATTCAAACGTACAATTGGAAGACGTACACCTCCTTTAATTCCGTTACAACAATAGTGGAAATTCAAGATGAATTATGGGTGGGTACAAAAGGTGGTATCATTGTTTATGATACAGCTGGGAAACAACTTCGGTCTTTTACAACGGCAAATGGACTATTGGAATTAAGCGTTTCAACGATATTTCATGATGAAAAATCTGGGTCAGTATTTGTTGGATATGAAAATGGAATTATTGATGTTTATCGGAATGGTTCATGGAGTCATATTACTGATATATTAGATGCTTCGAAACAATATCCGAATAGAAGAGTGAATGGAATGGTTTCCAGAGAGGATACTTTGTATGTTGCTACAGCTTTTGGATTGGTGTTTTTTGATACACGTACACTAACTCCTTTAGGACAGTTAGACAAATTTGAAAGCCTTCCTTCTTTGACAGCAGTGAATCGAATTGCAATTTGGAAAAACGAATTATATGCTCTAACTCCGAAAATACTTCTTAAAATATCTTTGCAGAATACTTCACTTTTAAGCTTACAAATTGCCAATAATTGGTCTATTGTTCAAGAAACTGGTTTTTTAAAAGATTCTGAATTTTTTACTCAAATGAAGGTTTCAAATCAATATTTGTATATAGCAAATTCAGATTTTGTGTTTAGATACAATGGAGTTAGGATTGACACCATAGATAGAGCAGATTACCCAATTCGAGATTTGCAAATAGTATCAAATTCGATTGTTTATGTGTATTCAGCCTTTTCAATTAGATTTGCAGGTAGTTCATCAATCTTGTACTTTTCTCATAATGAACAAAATATTCCAATTGGTAGTATTTCTGCCGGATTGTTTACAAAAAACGCCTTTTTTGTAGGATTTCAAAATACTGGATTTGGGAAAGTTTTAGCAACAAATTCCTTTAATTTGTTTCAAAATGATGGTATTATTTCAAATGCGGTCACTTCAATAGGCATCGATTCAAAATCTGCTCCATGGATTGCAACAGGAGGAAATCCTGCAGGTTTTGGTTTTTCCTATAAATTAGAAGATAGATGGAAATTCTACGAAAAAGTTAATACTCCTTTCATTAGAGATAATGTTTACGACAATGTTTCTGCCTTAGAAAATGGCGAAGTATGGCTTAGTTCTTTTGGTGTTGGAACTATCCGTGCAATTCCAACTGATTCTGGATATGATTTAATTCGCTATGACAATACGAATTCACCGTTAGTAGGAGCTGTCGATTCTGACCCTAACTATGTGATAACAGGACAAACTTGTTTGGATTTTTCTGGAAATCGATTTGTTATAAATCGTTGGACAAAAAATGGACCCTTGTTTTGTGTATTAACTCCAAACAATGAATGGAAAACATTTGGTGAATCTCGTTTTACGAATGATAATTTTGAATATGACCAAGTTCAAATGGATAGATTTGGAACATTTTGGGTAAAATCTGCTAATAGGTTTCAACAAAGAGGAATTCTTTTCTTCAATTATAATCGAACCTTTGATGATAAATCGGATGATATTTGGGGAACAATTAATGAGACTTTTGGTTCAAATATGCCAAACCCAACTGCAATGGCAGTAGATGATAATTCTGTTGTATGGGTTGGAACTACTTCGGGTATTTGGAGAATCATGAATACTTCGGCGATACTTCAAAATCCACAAAGACCTCCATCAATTACTCGTTCTCAATTACTTTCTAATATATCTATCAATCATATTGCAGTTGATGCTATCAACCAAAAATGGGTATCAACAAACGAGGGAATATGGGTACTTAATGAAGATGGTACAGAAGTTGTACAAATATTAACAACTTCTAATAGCCCTTTGATTACGAACGTAATTTCAACTATTGGAATTGACAAAAAAAATGGTATTGTTTATGTTGGTACATCAATAGGACTACAGTCATTTGAAACACCAATTGTAACTCCAGCAAACCAATTTTCCTTAGAATGCTATCCTAGTCCTTTTGTCATAAGACAACACTCATTTATGACAATTAATGGGTTGGAAATAGATTCGGAAGTAAGAATTTTAACCAGTAGTGGAACATTAGTGAAGTTTTATAATACTACATCTGGTTCATTAAATTGGGATGGTAAGGATATGAACGGACAATATGTTCCATCAGGAATATATATTGTTTCAGCTCATTCTGGGATAAACAATACTACATCTGTTAAAAAAGTATTTGTGAAAAATAATATTCATGGCGGATAATTACTTTGGGATTGTATTAGCATTACTTGGCTTAGTAGGAATGTATTATATGATTACTTACTTTGCTCATGTTACTCCTTCTTCTTCTTCAAGTAGTAACATTAAATCTATAAATCCTTCAACAATCTTACGTGAATATCGCGAATCAAAAGATAAAAAAGCAACAATGGAGAAGTATAAAGGTGCTTCATTAGATTTCCCGTGTAAATTTCATAGTGTGAAAGAAGCTGAAGAAGGTTTATTAGAAGTAGTGTTCTTGTTCGGTCCAGAGTTGGTGTCATGTAGTGTTCCAACAAAAAAATATCCTTTTTTATTGAAATCAAATGAAACTTCTGCTTTGATGTTCTATGGTAAAATTCAAAAAATTAGTAATGAATCCATTCGAATGGAAGAAAATAAAATAATAGCATTATGATACATAAAGTCGGCTTTGGTTTTGATGTTCATCGTTTTATTACTGGTAATTCTGTTATTCTAGGAGGTGTCCGCATACCTTCTGAATTTTCTATCGAAGCTCATTCTGATGGTGATGTGCTTCTTCATGCAATTTGCGATGCTATCTTAGGTGCATTGGGAGAAGGTGATATCGGTGATTTATTTCCAGATACTGATGCTACAAATAAAAATAGAGATAGTGTTGATTTTTTGAATGAAGTACTTACATTAATGAAATCAAAACAGTATTCTCTATGCAATATAGATTGTACAATTGTTGCTGAAAAACCAAAACTAATGACGTATAAACAACAAATAAAACAGTTTTTAGCACAAGCATGTTCTCTTCCTGTAGATTGTGTGAATATAAAAGCAACAACTAACGAAAAATTAGGATTTGTTGGAAGAATGGAAGGAATTCAAGCATATAGTGTATGTTTACTCAAAAAAGACTAATTTGTATTTTCATTTTTCTCCTTGTTTTTACTTCGGATGTTTTATCTTTAGATGATAACAGGATTTCCATTAACCTGTCAAGAACTATTGATGCATCAATACAATATAGTAACCCGAAGATTTCTAATAATTTTACCGTCTTTTTAAAAAAATCACCTTCTTGGGCTTCTCAAAAAAGTACATTTTTTAGATACAATGCCGACTGGAGTTTAGCAACTTCTTTAGACGTTAGTTCAATAGTTTCTGAGGTTATTCAGTTTAATTCACAATTTATTTGCTTTGTAGAGGACAATCGTAAACTATCATTGTTAACAGTTACTTCAGATTTAGATACATTTTCGATTATCATTCCAGATTCTATTTCCATACTACTTCGCACTGGAAGTTTATCATTTGTTGGTAACGTTTCAAATAAGCACTATTATCAAAAAGGCACTATTCTTTTTTATCTGGAAAATCAGAATATCTTTCTTCAATCCACAGATTCTAAATTAGTTGATTATAATGAACATACTAAACTATTTACGTTGGTAAAACAGACAGTAAATCAAACGATTGTTGAAGTAAGAGATACTACATTTAAGCTCCTTAAACAAGATATAATTGACAAAAAAGAATATTTATCCATTAATAATTATTCTCAAGGGGTTATTCTTACCTCTACTTTTGGAAATTATACTCACTTGTTATCTATTTCATCAAATACAATCAGAAGTACTACTCTTGAAGTAAATACAGATTTACTAAAATTTTTTCATTCAACAGTGTTTGTTTTAGAAAAGAAGGTCAATGGTTTTCAATTAAACTCTTTGAATCTTAATGATAATTTCAAAAAAAACGAACTTCTTGTCATCAATGATCCATTTTTATTTGAAGCAGAATACTTGTTTTGTACGGAAAAAAATATCTATTTTTTCTTCAGAAATGGAATCATTGTTTCAGATAAAAATGGTGAAATACTATCAAAAGAGTATTTTCAATTTGGTAACTTTTTTGACCTACCAGTCTCATTAATCGAAAATAATCAATATACCTATCTTTCGAACGAAAATTCCACATTTGTATTCAAACATTCACCAAATAATCTGTGGTGGTTTTACAAACTATTCTTTTCAATAGGTCAATATTTTCTTATCATACTTCTCGGAATAATCTTCGTTTTTGGTCTACGAAAGTATTTCCAAAAAAACAAAATTCTTCAAACACTTTTAGGACTACAAACAGTTGGAGTGGTCTTTGTTATTGATGGATTAGGAAGATTAACATTATTGAATGAATTATCAAGAGTTTTGTTAAAAATTCCTCAATTTGATGGCTTGGGTAGATTGTACTATTATTATTTTGAAAATAAAGCCTTAACCCCATTTCGAGAATTTATCGAAAAGTCTTTTACTGTTCGCGAGCCAATTTCCCAAGAAATTGTGATAGAAACTGATGATGTAAATAGGGAGTTTTTGATATCTTCAACCCCTATTCTTTCTTCTACAGGTCGATTTTCCGGTGTGCTGATTACTGCTGTGGAAATTACAGAACAATTAGAATCTAAACGTTTAGAAAACTGGGCACATCTGGCTCATGATATGCAAACAAACCTTTCTATCGTTAAGTTAAATGCAGAAAATATTGAGTCAAACAGTGAAGCTGATGGAGAACGAACAAGAAAGATTATCTTTCAAACAAAGCTGCTAATGCAGCGTATTCGAGATTTAGTAACAGTGGGAAAAAGTTCAACATTAGAACTCGAAACTGTTTATCTTTCTGTGTTGCTTCAAGATGTTTTTAACGAGTTTGATCCAATTATGTATCCCTCAGTTACCTTCATAGTAAAATCGAATGATTTTACTATGGTCTGTGATCCCAAAAAGCTTTCACGTGCAGTAAGAAATGCTGTCGAAAATGCGATTCGCTCTTTACAAGGAAATCCTGGAATTGTCGAATTATCTGCTTGGAAAGAAACAGGAACTACGTACATTTCTATTAACGATACAGGCGTTGGTATGGATGAAGATACTAAAAAGAATATGTTAAAACCATATTTTACTACATCTAAAAAGTATGGAGGTACTGGTATTGGCTCAATAATAATGCAGAAGGTGTTAGCATTGCATAATGCTGAAATCTCAGTAGAATCTGAAGTTGGAACAGGAACGAAAATTATTTTCAAAATTCCTGAAATTATTCCTCAACGTTTGAGAACTAAATGAGTTTAGAAGCAAAGGAATTTTTACAATCAAGTGCAAAATATAAAAAACTTTTGGCTATAGATTATGGAAAAAAGTATATTGGTTTTGCAAGTTGTGATCCACTTCATATTTCCGTTTATTCAGTAGATACAATATTTAATACGCAAGAAGAAGTCCAACAATTCATAAGCAATTTCTGTTCGAAGGAAACAATTGCAGGAATTGTTTTGGGATATCCATTTAATGATGAAAATGATTCTTCTCCATTTCAAGAGAATATTCTAAAATTTAAAGCATTTTTAGAAACTTTTATTACGCTTCCAATCTTTTTTCAAGATGAATCTTTTTCTACTGTTGAAGCAGGTTATATTTTGAGAATACAAGGAAAAAAGAAAAAAAGTAGAAGTGAAAAAGGAAAAAAAGACGCAATTGCAGCTTGTGTCATATTGCAAAGATTTTTGCGTGAAAATGAACAGTAGACTGTTTAAGGAATCAAAAATGATTTGATATGTCGAGAATCATCTGAAGTAACTCTAATGATTACTGGAGTTGATGAACGAAAGTTTACCAACACTTCATTGGAAGATATGTTTGTAAAATGTTGCGAATATAATTGCTGACCTAAAACCGAATAAACAGTAACATAGCAATCTAATGGTGGATTTTTTATTGACAAAAATGACTCATTAGTACGAGAAGCAGACATGATTTTCATTGGTTCTACTGATGTAATAATTGGAGTTAATGTTACATCTTCTTGAAGCCCATTGTCATACAACAAAGTAGTTTGTAGTGTTTGTAAAGCTACTGAAGAGGTAATTTGAAGGAAGGTTGAACGAAAATCTTGAGTTACCTCATTAGATGTTCTTCCAATAAAAAATTGGGATGAACCATTATGGATGTAGGGTTCAAATGAAGATTGAGATAGTATGTCATTGTATGAAATATTGGACTGCTTTTTAGAGAGAATCCCAATAATTGTTGATGATGTTTGAGGAATGAAAAACTGTGAAATTTGTTCACTTGTAGAAGTTACTTCCTCTGACTTTTTCTCTTTTTCAATTGGAAATGACATAGCCAAAATTGTTCGTCTCGTTCTATCAGTATGACGTTTTTCAATATTTGTGGCGATAACCAACATATCCGATAAGTTAATATCACCTGAACCATCACAATCAACGTCTGTAACTTGAGCAGAATCCCAAGCTAAGGCTGGTTGGGGATTCCATATTGCAGACGCATTTTTACGTTTAAAACCTCGAACAGTACTATTCGCTGAACCAGCACCTGTATAGAATGCAATTTCTGCATAATCTAATGAATTTACAACCCCATCAAAATTCGCATCACCAGGATACACATTTATAAATCCATTGATTGTTAAATCAATTATAGAATCAGGAATAATCACTAATGAATCTGGACCCACTATTGCTCTAATGTTGGAAAACGTAAATCTTGCATTGTCTAAATGCTTTGCAGTAGGTGTTACTACAAATTCTAAGTGAACAGCAAATGGAGTATCAACTCCAGGGTCAGTGGTTTGTAATCCAGAAAGTGCTGCTACGGATAATGATGCTCTTGTTGGGAATGGAGTATTCGTTACAATTGTACCTTTTTCTGGAAAATCACCATTAGAATATCCAGAAAATTGGATAACATCTTGTTTTGTATGTTCTAAAGTAAACGTTACACCCTTAGCATCTTGTATATCATCAATGTATATATCAAATCCAAATTTCAGAGTTGCAGTTGCAAATCCAAATCGCACAGGCTCAACATCTGTTCTCGTAATTCGAATTTTTTGAGCAAACGAAGTAGAGAATACTGTTAGTCCAATGAAGAATATGAGAAGTGTAGACTGCATTTATTAGTTGAATTGATAGAGTAATTGACCAAATAATTACTAATGTACGAAAAAAAAACTAATCTAATGACCTCAGAATTGAAAGTATGAAATTTTCGGGATTGGTATATTCATCTTTTTTAGTTGCTATAAGTGAATCATACGTAGTATTTGTGAAATCTAAAATTCCATTGATAAATGTTGTACTCTTGGAACTCGAAAGAGCTTTTGCAATTTCTATAGCCTCGTTTAGCGTAGCTTTTGGTGGGATTTCTTTGAATAAGACTATTTCTATGATTCCCAAAAAAAGTATCATCAAATCTAACGATGAAATTCTCTCCACTGACCAATTTTCAGAAACTGCCTCTACATAATCATTAAGAGTTTTTTTGTTTAAATCAATAGCATATAATAATCGAGACGCAAATCGAATATCTTCTTCTTCCCATTGGATTTTACTATCTGATTCTAACTCAATTACTTCCGAGGGTTTGAGGATTTTTTCCGATTCACTTTCTGGGGAATCAAAAATAAATTCTCTGTAAAATATGTGATCAAAGACTTCTCGCCACTGCATTTCGCCAAATTGTGAAGCACAAAGAATTTGAATTATTTTGATTCGTAAAAGACGTCTGTTCCCCTTAATCAAACGAGACGTTGATAAGGGGAACAAAGAACTATCTATGGATTTTGACATTATTTAGTTTCCGCGAATGGTTGGGATAGAATTGTAAACATTATGGATTTTACCAATTTTTGCAATTCTTTCTTCTGCAATTTTATTTGAGGCTTCAGATGGAATGATATTTTGATCATTTGCTAAGGTCAAAATATTCATCACAATTCCATAAATTCCTTCTGCTGATGTTAAAACAGCTTTTTGATTATATCCAACAACTTCAGAGGCAACATTCATCAATCCACCAGCATTGATTACATAATCAGGTGCATAATTGATACCACGTTGTTTTAGTAGATAACCATCAGACACCTCGTTTTTCATTTGGTTGTTTGCTCCACCAGCAACAATAGCACATTTCAATTCAGGAATTGTTTGCTCGTTAATGATTGATCCCAATGCGTTTGGTGAGAAAATATCACAGTCGATGGACATAATTTTATCAGGTTCAACAACTGTACACCCAAGTTCATCTGCTAATTTATTTGCTTTTTCAGTATAAATATCAGAAACAATAACTTTAGCACCTTCTTTGACCAAATGTGCAGCCAGATATCTCGCTACATTCCCAGCACCTTGCATTGCAATAGTTCTACCAGAAAGTGAATCTGAACCATAAGTATATTTAGCACACGCCTTCATACCATGATACACACCAAATGCAGTTACTGGTGATGGATCACCACTACCACCTTGTGATTGTACACCTGTAACATAATCTGTTTCAATTTTTATCCATTCCATATCTGCAACACTCGTACCTACATCTTCTGCAGTAATATATCTACCATGTAATGATTGTATATATCTACCGAATGCTCTAAATAATGCTTCGTTTTTGTCAGTATGTGGATTACCAACAATTACTGCTTTACCACCACCTAAATTTAAACCAGCAACTGCAGCTTTGTATGTCATTCCGCGTGAGAGGCGTAATACATCAATCAATGCTTCTTCATCTGTTGCATAATTCCACATTCTTGTACCTCCCAATGCAGGTCCTAAGGTTGTATTGTGGATACCAATATAGGCTTTTAAACCTGAGGTTTTGTCAGAACAAATTACTACTTGTTCGTGACCATAGTCTTGTATTGTTTGAAATATTTCCAAGTTTGAATCCTTCGTAAGTTATTAAGAATTGAAGAAAAACTGTGCAAATCTACTATATTTTTTTCGATTACACTATGTTTCTCTGTAATTTTTAATATATTCGTTAAATCTTTCTCATCAGAAACACCGAAAAATGGCAAATAACTATCTTCAATTCGTAAAAAAGCAGTACAAAAAAAATACTTTAGGGATGATTTCATTTTATGTTGTGGCTACTTTGATTTTTGTTGCTGTTTTTGCAGATTTCATTTCAAACGATAAACCAATTGTTGCTAAAGTCAACAATGAAGTAGTTTTCCCAATATTCAAAGATTATGCAGTTAGTTTGGGTCTAAGTCAATGGGATGCTCGTTATACTTCCGTTAATTGGAATGAGTTGAACTATGAATGGTCATTATTTCCACCAGTTCGTTATTCGCCTAAGACTGTTGATAAATCAATTAGAACATTAAAAGAGCGTGCTCCATCCTCAAAGCATATTTTAGGAACTGATGATATAGGAAGAGATGTATTTGCTGGGATTGTTCATGGCTCAAGATACGCATTGGCTATTGGTTTTGTAGCAATGATTATTGCTTTGAGTATTGGAATTGTTCTTGGTGCAATTGCTGGTTATTATGGAGGTGTTATTGATATTATTATCTCTCGTTTAATAGAATTAGTAATTACCTTCCCTACATTTTTTCTCATTATTACCATAGTAGCCATGGTGCAAAAAGGTTCGCTGTGGTTGATAATGATGATGATTGGTCTTACAGGGTGGACATCAATTGCACGATTTGTTCGAGGAGAAGTGTTACGTTTGCGAAATCAAGATTTTATTGTTGCTGCCGATGCTTTGGGTTATTCAACCAGTCGAATTATTTTTAAACATGTTTTACCAAATGCACTTGCTCCAGTATTAGTTTCTGCGGCATTTGGGATTGCTTCAGCAGTGTTAGTAGAATCTGCTTTGTCATTTTTAGGTTTCGGTGTTCCACCGACAGTAGTTACGTGGGGGTCAGTATTATTTAAAGCACGTTCATCTACTTCAGCATGGTGGTTAGCAATTTTCCCTGGATTGATGATTTTCATCACTGTTTCTGCCTACAACCTAATTGGTGATGCACTACGAGATGCTACTGACCCTCGACTTAAAATGTAAATGGGTAAACAAGATTAATTCTTGGTTCAATTCTCTCTTGTGGAGAATACCCAATTATTGTATTATCTTCGGAACGTATAGCTTGGAATGTCTTTTGGTATAAAAGTGACAATTGTAAATTACTACCCAATCGAATTCCACCTTCTGCATAAATGAATGTTCTGTCATTTGCCTCAAATAGTTCATTGAGAAACGAATTTACATTCACTTTATCAACTCCTCCACGAACAAAAAACTGTTGCGATGAAGGAAGAACATTCACTCCAATTCTCATTAACCCACTATTTGGAGTATTATCTAATTCTTGATAGCTACCATAGACCCTCACTATATCAGAGAAATTGAGCATTAAATCCGCAAAAATCCCATTATCAGCTTTTTGTTGAGATACTGAATGAATCTTTGAACGAATTTGATTGGTAGATGGGTCAATGTTTATACGTTCAATTTCATACAAAGCATTAAAGTACGAAGAAACATAGCCTTGACCATTGATTCTTCTTTCAAGTCGAGCATCAGCACGAAGTAAATCAAATACTTTTATACTCGAAGATATACCTATAGCATTTCCAGAACCAAATCCACTGATTGTAGCAAAATCATAATATGTTTTTAACGAAAATAGCTCACTCGAAATTAATGGAAACGTAAAATCAAATCCCGAAACAGCAACTTTAGAGACTGTTTCTAATGGTACAATTTCTTTTTGAGTAGTATCGTATGTTCCTGTTTTATAATTAGCTGTCGGATCTAAATCTCTTAGGTGACTTACACCAACTTGCATATCTTTAATGATAGGAATATCAACATTTTTTATGATAGTAAAAGGGTACAGATGTACTCTCCCTCCAACTAATCCGGGATTAGCAAAATTACCATAAAGTAAATCTACACCACCATATTCAAAGTTGATTTGGGTATTTATACCTAATCTTCTATTGTCAAAAGTAGGTGAATTGTTGTAAAAATACATTATAGAACCATTTCCAATTGTCGTAGTATTCAACTGCCCTAATCGTGCAAAAAATGGTTCAGATGCTATTTTTTCTCCATACTGGACAAATCGAATCATTGAAACAAAGTCATTTAACTCGTCATAATTTTCTTCTCGAATTTTTCCATTTTTTATATCATAATCTAAATTGACATCCAATCCAATTGTCCATTTGTCAAATGAAATAGCAGGTTGGAGTCGAAACGTCACGAAGGGTTCTCCATCAATAAGTGTTATTCCTGTTCCAGCAGATACTACTCCTGAATTAACTTCTGGAGGTAAACCATCAAAAACTGGAAGTTGGGAAAAACAAATATTGAAAGAGAGTAGGAAAGAAAGGAACAATACGAAGGTTTTCATTGTTAGGCTTTAAAATTTACGATGACAAAAATATGGAAAATTTCTTAAAAGATTTAAAATATTCTTTGAAACCATTCGACAATTGTTAAAAACGGACTAAAATAGTCGTATATTTTTCAATCATCACTATATATGGCAAACGAAAACGAATTATTAACGGAATTGACAGACTCAGAGTATAAATATGGTTTTACTTCTGACATCGAACAAGAGTATGCTCCAAAGGGATTAAGTGAGGATACTGTTCGTTTTATTTCTCAAAAGAAAAATGAACCTGAATTTTTACTCGAATTTCGATTAAAAGCGTATCGTCATTGGTTGACAATGAAAGATCCTCAATGGCAAAATGTCAACTTCCCGACTATAGATTTTCAAGATATTATTTATTACGCTGCACCCAAAAAGAAACAGGAACTACAAAGTTTAGATGAAGTTGATCCCGAATTACTCAAAACGTTTGAAAAGTTAGGTATCCCTTTATCTGAACAAAAAATGTTAGCTGGTGTTGCAGTAGATGCAGTTTTTGATTCAGTTTCAGTCGCTACAACATTTAAAGATAAATTGGCGGAAAAAGGAATTGTGTTTTGCAGTTTTTCCGAAGCAGTTCATTCCCATCCAGAACTTATAAAAAAATATTTAGGGTCAGTTGTTCCGTACACTGATAATTTTTACGCAGCATTAAATTCTGCAGTTTTCTCCGATGGAAGTTTTTGCTACATTCCAAAGGGCGTTCGTTGCCCTATGGAATTATCGACGTATTTCAGAATTAATGCAAAAAATACTGGTCAATTTGAACGAACTCTTATTATCGCTGATGATGAAAGTTATGTTTCGTATTTAGAGGGTTGTACAGCCCCAATGAGAGATGAAAATCAACTACATGCGGCTGTTGTAGAATTGGTCGCTCACGAAAAAGCAGAAATTAAATACTCCACTGTGCAAAACTGGTATCCTGGCGATAAAAATGGTGTTGGTGGAATTTATAACTTTGTAACTAAACGTGGAATTTGTAAAGGTATATCATCGAAAATTTCTTGGACCCAAGTTGAAACAGGTTCTGCCATTACTTGGAAGTATCCTTCTGTCGTTCTTCAAGGTGATAACTCTGTAGGTGAATTTTATTCTGTGGCAGTTACTAATAATTTCCAACAAGCCGATACGGGAACAAAAATGATTCATACTGGTAAAAATACACGTAGTAGAATTGTTTCTAAAGGTATTTCTGCAGGAAAAAGTCAAAATTCTTACCGAGGATTAGTAAAAGTATTGAAAAAAGCTGAAAATGCTCGTAATTTTTCTCAATGTGACTCATTGCTGATGGGAGATACTTGTGGAGCACATACGTTTCCTTATTTAGAAATCGGAAATTCCTCTTCCGTTGTTGAGCATGAAGCTACTACATCAAAAATTAATGAAGATATCCTTTTTTACTGTAATCAGCGTGGAATTTCGCAAGAAGATGCTGTTGCTTTAATTGTAAATGGATATTGTAAAGAAGTGTTAAACCAATTACCTATGGAATTTGCAGTTGAAGCTCAAAAACTTCTTGCAATTTCTTTAGAAGGTTCAGTTGGATAGTTTATCAATTACATTTAAAAAAAATCAGACAATACATATATGATATTAGAAATTAAAAACCTTTGTGCGTCAATTGATGAAAAAGAGATTTTAAAAGGAATAAATTTAACTATTAATCCTGGTGAAGTCCATGCAATAATGGGACCAAATGGGTCAGGAAAAAGTACGTTAGCTTCTGTTTTAGCTGGTAAAAGTGATTATGAAGTTACTTCTGGTTCAGTAACATTTAAAAATCAGGATTTATTAGATTTAGATCCTGAGATTCGTGCAAGAGAAGGACTGTTTTTATCTTTCCAATATCCTGTTGAAATCCCAGGAGTATCAACTGCAAACTTTTTAAAAGCCTCCGTTAATGAAGTACGTAAACATCGTGGTTTAGAGCCGTATGATGCAATGGAGTTTTTGAAAGTAATGAAAAAAGAATTGGAACTTTTGGAAATGGACAAAAGCTTTTTATCACGCTCATTAAACGAAGGTTTTTCTGGTGGTGAGAAAAAAAGAAATGAAATCTTTCAAATGGCGATGTTGGATCCAGTTTTGTCTATTTTAGATGAAACTGACTCTGGTTTAGATATTGATGCATTACGTATTGTTGCTGAAGGGGTTAATAAGCTTCGCAATACTGAACGTAGTTTTTTAATTATTACACACTACCAACGACTATTAGATTATATTGTTCCTGATTTTGTTCATGTTCTTTATCAAGGGAAAATTATCAAAACTGGTACAAAAGAATTGGCATTGGAATTAGAAGAACGAGGATACGACTGGTTGAAAAGTGAAGTTCCTTCTTTAGAGGAAGTACAATAATGAGTGTAGATTCATTCGTTCAAAATTTTAAAAATACATTCGAAACTGCTCAAAAAGCATTGAATGGTTCTTCAAAATTTTACCCAAATGTTGTTAGAGCAAATGCTTTTGAATCGTTTTTGAAAAGTGGAATTCCCACAACTAAAAATGAGGAATGGAAATATGTGAATCTTTTTCCATTTTTCTCAATTGATTTTCAATTTTCGGCTTCTCAAGTAATATCCAATGAGTTCGCAATCTTTATTAAAGATTCGATTGAATCAATAAATCCTGATGTTGCATTAGTGTTGGTTAATGGAAAAATATTACCTCAACTTTGTAAAAATTTAGATTCCTATGAAGGAAAAATCTTAGGTTTAGATCAATATTATAATGAGCATCCTGATGAATTTACGACTTTATTTCATTCGTTACAATTATCGCCAAATACAATTTTTGAAAATGTATCTACCGCTCTCAGTTTTGATGGTTTTGTGGTTCAATATGACAAAAATGTTGTTACAGAAAAGCCACTCTTTCTTTTAAATTTTATCGATACTACGAATAATCATATTGTAATACCAACTCGATATATTGTCAAAGCAGAGAAACTCTCTCAAGCTTCCATTATTGAACAAACATTAACATTTGGACCTAATACTTCATTATCAATTGCTACTTCTGAAGTATTTGTTGATGAACAAGCAAATGTTACAATTGTTAAATTGCAAAATGATAAAAAAGAGTCAATAGTATTAGACTCTATGTCTATTGCACAAAAATCTTCTTCGACTGTTACATCTACTACTGTATCATATGGTTCTTCGTTGATACGAAACAACCATAGAGCTGTGCATAATGGGTCAAATGTACATACCAATATGTTTGGATTGGCAATTGCACAAGATAAACAAGTAATAGATAATCATACAGAGATTGATCATGCAACAGCTCATTGCTCCAGTACAGAATCGTACAAACATATTCTTTCCGATTCCTCGACAGTTGTGTTTAATGGAAAAGTGTATGTTCGTGAACAAGCCCAAAAAACGAATGCGTATCAATCAAATAAAACAATTTTACTTTCTGATACAGCGACAATTAATTCGAAACCTCAATTAGAGATATTTGCAGATGATGTTAAATGCTCTCATGGTGCAACGTGTGGTGGAATAGATGAAGAAGCAATATTCTATCTCCGTTCTCGTGGAATTTCCACCAAAGATGCTATGTCTATGTTAACACTTGCATTTGCAGAGGATGTTATCATGAAAATTGAGAATGAATCTGTAAGAACCAGAATTGAAGAAGATTTTCTAACCTTACTTTCAAACCGAACTAAGTAACAATGTTAGACACCATCGTACAATATCCAGTAGAACAAATACGCAGTCATTTTCCCAATCTTTCTATAGACATCAAAGGGAAAAAACTTCGCTATTTGGATAATGCTGCGACAACTCACAAGCCACAAAGCGTTATAGATGCTATTAATTCTTACTACAAAGAATCTAACAGTAATATTCATCGTGGTGTTCACACTCTTTCACAAAAAGCGACAAAACTGTATGAAAATACACGATCAGTTGTGAAAGAGTTCATAAATGCTAACGCTTTGGAAGAAATTATTTTCACAAAGGGTACAACTGAAGGTATAAATTTAGTTGCAAATTCTTTTGGTAAAAAATTTCTAAAACAAGGTAGTGTGATTTTACTTTCTCAAATGGAACATCACTCGAATATCGTCCCATGGCAGTTAGTTGCAGATCAATATGGTGCGGTTATAAAGGTAATTCCTATGTTTGAGTCAGGTGAATTGGATATGGATGCGTTTTCTCGTTTGATTACTGAAAATGTTTCGATACTTTCAATTGTCCATATGTCGAACAGTTTAGGGACAATCAATCCTGTAAAGGAAATGATAGAACTTGCACATAAAGAAGGTGCAATGGTTTTAGTAGATGCTGCTCAATCAGCTCAGCATTTACAAATTGATGTTCAAGAGCTTGATTGTGATTTCTTGGTGTTCTCAGGTCACAAACTTTATGGTCCAACTGGTGTTGGAGTTTTATATGGAAAAAAGAATATCTTAAACGAATTACCTCCGTTTATGGGTGGAGGTGACATGATACTTTCTGTTACTTTTGAAAAAACTACATTCAACAAACTTCCAGCAAAATTTGAAGCTGGTACTCCAAATATATCTGGAGTAATTGGACTTGGGAGTGCTTTAACATATATGAATTCAATTGGTATTGATGCAATTCAAGAATATGAAAAATCATTATTGATTGAATGTACAAATCAATTACAAGATATACCAGAACTTCAAATAATCGGCACAGCAAAAGAAAAAGCAAGTGTCATATCATTTACTATAAAAAATATCCATCCTCATGATGTTGGCTCATTATTAGATGCGGATGGAATTGCAGTAAGAGCTGGACATCACTGTAGTCAACCAGTGATGAATTTTTATGGTATTCCTGCAACAAGTAGAATATCATTTGGAATGTACAATACTATCGAAGAAATTGACGATACTGTCAAATCTATACGTTCTATCATCAAAATGTTTGCATAAAATGGATTCAGAATTCAAAGAATTATATCAACAAGTAATTTTAGACCATAATAAAAATCCAAAGAATTTTGGTCACCTAACAACGTGCAACCACCAGTCAGTAGGAATGAATCCGCTTTGTGGTGATCATTTGAAATTGGAACTTCAAATCTCTGATGATGATGTCATTGATGATATAAAATTTTCAGGGGACGGATGTGCAATATCAAGAGCATCAGCTTCTATAATGACTTCAATCGTAAAAGGAAAAGCTATTGAAGAAGCTAAAGAATATTTTCATCAATTTCATGATATGGTTATGAATGAAGAAGAACCAACTGAAGAACTTGATGAAAGAATTGCTGTTTTTAGTGGAGTTAAAGAGTTTCCAGCACGCGTAAAATGTGCTACATTATCATGGCATACATTGATAGCTGCAATTGATGGCAACGAAACAATTTCAACGGAGTCGTAAAATGAATATGGAATTACCAGTTTGTCCTACTGAATCATTGTTTACAAATAGAATGAAACAATTGCAATCTGACCCATCAGCACTAAAACAAGAGATTATTCGTGGGATTCAAACAATTTACGATCCAGAATTGCCTGTTAATATTTATGATCTTGGTCTCATTTATGAAATCAATATCAATGAATTGAATGAAGTAATAATTGTTATGACTCTAACAACACCAAATTGTCCTTCTGCTGTAGAATTGCCTACCAAGGTAGAACAAGTAGCAAAAGAAACTTTAGGAGTAACAAAAGTTGTTATAGATCTTACATTCGATCCACCATGGGATAAAACCTATATGAGTGAAGAGGCTTTATTCGAAATGGGATTATTATAAATTTAAGAATACGAGAAAATGTTAGAAACAGAAAACAATCAAATTGAAACAGAAAATGCTATCTCAGGAGCAGTTGATGTTACCATTAGAATCTATGGAAAAGAACACATAATCTCCGTAGAACCTGATGAAACTATACTAATGGCTGCAATTCGAGAAAATATAGATCCTCCGTATGCATGTCAAATTGGAGCTTGTTGTACTTGCCGTGCAATGAGAGTAGAAGGAGAAATAGCAATGGATGAGCGAGAAGGTTTATCTGATTCAGAAATTGAAGAAGGGTATGTACTTACTTGCCAATCTCATCCTTTAACAAAAAATGTCATCGTAGATTATGACCAATAAAAGGGTATTAAAATGATCCGCCTGTCAAAAAAAGTTGAATACGGTTTATTAGCACTACAATTTATAGCCAATAGACCAGATGAAAAATACTCTTCAAAAGAAATAGCAGATTTCTATGGAATTTCTTTTGAATTATTGTCAAAAGTTTTACAACAACTCCAAAAATTGAAGTATATAACTTCCGTAAAAGGAGTTCATGGTGGATATATTTTAACCAAAGATGCCTCTGACATTTCAGTTGGAGACGTTATCAGAGATTTATCTTCTGAAAAAAAATCGTTAGTTGAGTGTACTGATGTTCATAAAAATCACGATTGCTATGCATTCGAAAAATGTACATTAAAAACTCCACTACAAATTATTCAAAATAAAATTAATGAGGCATTTAACCTATTTACTATCCGTGATTTGGTACTTGCTGATACATCTGAAGACAAACAAGTGTTTATTTCTGCTGATTTAGTTACTATTCTTTAAAAGGAGTTCAATATGATAGATTTAATGGCACCACCCAAAATGGAAGCTACCCCAATTATTTCAATACCAACGGGTGTTACTGGTACAGATGAAAATGATAACATTCATGTTACCACAAAAGCACTAAATGAAGTAAAAAATATCAAAGAACAAAACTCAATTCCCAATGATTACGGTTTACGACTTGGAATCAAAGGTGGAGGATGCTCTGGTATGTCTTACACCTTAGGTTTTGATGCTACCTCACGTGATAATGATGTCATTATGAATGTTGAGGGCGTATCAATATTTATTGATACCAAAAGTCTTTTTTATTTAATGGGAATTACGCTCGATTATTCTGATGGACTAACAGGTCGTGGATTTACCTTCAACAATCCAAATGCTACCAAAACATGTGGTTGTGGTTCCTCTTTTGGTGTGTAAATAGACTAAAAAGAAATTCATGAAAATGAATATAGTATAGTGTTTCTAATGGAAATACTATACTTTTTTGTTTTTATTTCGTAATGCCTCTGAGACTACTAGAGAGACAAACTCATCAACGTTTTGATGATATCGAGCTAATTCACGAACTATTGAAGAGTTAAGATAAGAATACTTTTCATGAGGCATGAGAAAGATTGTAGAAATACTTGGTTCAATTTTTCGATTCATTTGAGCGATTTGTAATTCATATTCAAAATCAGTTACTGCTCTTACACCACGGACAATTGCAGAGGCTTTGATATTTTTTGCATAATCTACTAATAAACCATTATGTGAAACTACACTCACATTATTAAGATGTAAAAGGCTCTTCTCCGCTAATTCAATGCGTTCTTCCGTTGAAAATAATGGTGTCTTTTTTGAATTTATTGCAATAACTACATACAAATGATCAAATAATTGAGTTGCTCGCTCAATTACATCAATATGACCGTAGGTAATCGGATCAAAAGTACCGGGATATAATGCTATTTTCATAGTAGTTTCCAAAATTGAACAGAGGCTTGTGGTGTTTCTAATGTATTAACACATACAAATGTATCAAATATTTTTGTTGGAACCTTCATACCTGTCTGTAATTCTGTAATTACTATGCTATCAAATTTTAGAAGGTTCTTGTCTTCGAACAAATCAAAAAGTTGGTCAGTGTAAAAGCTCTTGTACGGTGGGTCTATGTAAATGTAGGAAAAAGAATCAGATAATACTCCAGAAGAAATAACAGAAATTGCATCACCATAAAATGCTTGAACTTTTGATTTTGGAATTTGTAGACTCGAAACATTTTCTTTTATACATTGTAATGCTTCTTTTTGATTATCGACAAATACTGACTTTGCAGCTCCACGGCTTATTGCTTCCAATCCCATTGCACCAGTACCTGCAAACAAATCTAAAAAAATAGAATGTTCTACCATTGAAATGGACGCTAAAGCAGAAAAAATAGACTGCCGTAAAGCCTCAGTGGTAGGACGGGTTGTTGAGGGAATTTGAGTAGATAAAACTCGGTTTTTATATTCTCCGCTTGTTATTCTCATTCTAAGACAAAACTAACTTTGTGCGGATCTAACAGTGCTGAACCAATACATGGTACAAATAAGTGGGATGTTCGAGAACAATATTCTTTAGTTCGTTGGTCTAATTCCGTTGTAATCATTCGAAAAGCATTTAATCGCTCAACTTTTTGAATAATTCCGAATAATGATGCATGTGCTTGAGATAAGGACTCAGCAGTTAGACTATTTCCAAAAACAAAAACATGATCAATAAAGGATACTGTTCCTGAGAGTAATTTGGTAATTTCAACTTGGCAAATAGACCCTAATTCCTTTACTGAATTGAAGGATGCCAAATCGTAATACAATAATTTACCTTCTCGAAGAATTGAAACGTCTAAAAACTTTTCTTGTATACCCAAAATTACAACAGTATTATTGAGGAGTTCGGGATAATTATACAAAAACGTAGAATGTGCAGCTAATTGACGAACTTGAAAAACATCAACCTTTTTACCAAAATTGGCAAAGGTTTCTTGTATTGCCTGCATTAAATTCTTTTCCATCAAAATAGCAAGTTGCATTTGTGCTGATTTGCTTTTACCTTCAAGTGGGAATAACTTTACGAAGAAATCATCGACAGTAAATTTAGGAAATAGTAACTCAATTTCAAATGTTAAAAGTTCTCGAAGTTTTTCTTCTTCATGAGCATCGATATATGGAATTTGTTTTGCTAACGATGTTTCAGCTGGGAGTGAAATGGTGATTCTATCTGCATTTATGATGAGTGATTCAACTTCCTTTAATACCTTTGAAAGACTATTTTTAAAAATTGCAACATTATCTCCAAGAGCTGGTATTCCTTTTTGAATGGTCTCAATAGTTGTTAATTCTAACCCCTTAGAGTTTTTCGATAATCCGCATACTGTGGTTAATTCAGACTCAAAATGGAATGATAGGGTGTTTTTCATTGTTTTTTCTTCACAGTAATAAAGGGTTTCATCTTTTCAAACTTTTTAGGTCCAATTCCTTTCACATTTTGAATATCTTCAATACGACGAAAGGTATCCATTTTCCTATATTGAATTATTATTTCGGCAGTTTTTTCACCAATTCCTGGTAGTTCCATTAATCTTCGTTTAGATGCTTTATTTATATCGACCAAATGAGAAGGTAATTCTTTTTTATTATAGGTCTGATATTTACCAAGATTTTGATCTTGATTTTCAGTAGAATTTCCTATTTCACTTTCTAAGGATTGAATGGAACGTATTTTTCCCTTCGAATCTACCTCAATTGGATTCGGTTCAAAACCTTCTTGAGATTGTTCACTTTCTATTCTAATAGAGGTAACTTTTTTTAAAGAATCAACATGCTGTAAAGAGTCTAAAAGTTGTTGGAAATTTCGTTCGCCAACATCATAATTTGAAGTTAAAACACTGATTCCATATCCCAAGAGAACGATTCCGAAAATTGTAGCAGTTAACCGGATTTCACTTTTGGTTACATAAAAAATATCGGAAAGTTTCTCATAGAGCTTTTTCATTTCTGTTAGAAAAGTGCTTCTCGAACTTTATCGAAAAAATCTTTTTTCCCTTTTGTATTTTCTTTTTGGTCTGGTACAAAATGTTTTGAATGCTGAAGTTCTTTTAGAATTGATTTTTCTTTAGAACTTACATTCGTTGGAACGAAAATATTCACTCGGACTAATTGATCACCTTTGCCATACGAATTAAGCTTTGGAATACCTTTGTCTTTCATTTGTAAGATAGTTCCCGGTTGAGTTCCTGCTTCAATTTTTAGTATTGCAGGGGAATCCAACGTTGGAACTTCAACTTCTGTTCCCAATGTTGCATCAATAAAGGAAATGGTCAAATCAAAGAGTATATCATTTTCTTCACGAATAAAATATTTATGTTCTTTTTCTTCAATGATTACTATGATATCACCTGCTTCTCCACCACGTTTACCAGCGTTTCCTTGACCTCGCAAATGTATGTAATTTCCATTAGAAACACCAGCTGGTACAGAGAATTTGATATTTGATTCTTCAGAATTTCTACCTTCACCGCTACATTGAGTACAACGTTCTTTGATAGTTTTACCACTTCCATTACATGTAGGACAAGCAGTAATATTTACAAATTGACCAAATACTGAACGGCTTACTTGTCGGATTTCTCCTTGACCCTTACAAGTGGTACAAGTTGCATAACCAGAACCGGCTTTAGCTCCACTACCTGAACAAGTAGTACAACTTACTTGTTTTTTAACTTTGATAGTTTTTTCAACACCTGAAGCAATTTCTTCTAAGGTCAATGGCAATCGAATTTTAATATCAGAACCAGGTTCTCCAACAGGTCTTGCAGAACGTCTTCCACCTCCACGACCTCCACCAAAGAAGTCTCCAAATACATCACCGAATGATGAAAAAATATCATCGTATGATGCACTACTTTGCCCAAAGCCAGAATTGACACCTTGGAAGCCAAATTGGTCATATCGCTGTCGCTTTGTAGCATCCGAAAGAACTTCATACGCCTCTGTTGCTTCTTTGAATTTTTCTTCAGCTTCCTTGTTGTCTGGATTTCTATCAGGGTGATATTGTAATGCTAATTTTCTATATGCGGATTTGATAGTATCTATGGAAGAATCTTTAGAAACACCAAGTATTTCGTAATAATCTCTTTTCATTTTTTATTTTCCAGATGAAGTGATAACTTTTGAATGACGTAAAACTTTTTCACGTAATAAATACCCCTTTTGAACTTGCTGAACTATGTTTCCCTCTTCAATTGTTTCAGAAGGTGTTAACATAATTGCCTCATGAAAATCAACGTTGAATGGAGTATTTGGCTCTATCTCTATTGGAGTAACTCCAACTTCTTCAAATGTTTTATGTGTTTTTGTTTGAATCAATTTCATACCTTCAAAGAAAGCAGCGAAATCGTGTGTTTTTTCTGTCGTTGTTATTGCAACTTCTAAATCATCAATAATAGGAAGTAATTTAGCTAAAAGTTTTTCATTTGCATATTCTACAATATCTTGCTTTTCTTTGATGGTTCGTTTTCTAAAGTTCTCCAATTCAGCGGTTTTACGTAAAGCAAGATCTTTAAGTTCTTCTATTTCTTTTTCCAAAGCTACAATGCGTTCTTGTTGATTAGAAGTTTCTATTTCTACTTCTTGGTCAACTACAGGTGTATCAACTTGTTCATTCTTTTTTGACATATCGTTAATTGCTTCGTTTTTTAAGTATGTATTCTTAATGTTTTTAATATCCATAAATTGAAATCCTTTGACGAATTGTCCGTAAAATAAATGTTTACTTAGATATTGTTTGGGAAACTAATTTCAAAATTGACAGCAATTTTGAGTAATTCATTCTCTTTGGACCTATAAGTCCAATTGAACCTTGAGCTTTGCCAACTGTGTAGGAGCTCACTAACATGGCATAATCTTCAAGTCGTTCATTCCCTATTTCTGAGCCAATGAGGACAGTCGAGTCTTGGTCACTACCTTCTATACTTTCAACCAAATGCACAATAATATCCTCGTTTTCAATGAGTTCAATCACTCCTTTAACGCTGGTTATTGTCTCAAAGTCTGGTAGATCAACAAGTTTGTTTGCACCGGAAATAATGATATTGGAATCATTTGTTCTATATACTTCAAAGAGTGAGTCTATCGAATCAACAAATAATCTAACCAACGGATGATTGTTAATTGAAGTTTCGGTTATAATGGAAGAGAAGTGATTTCTCAAAAAACTTAGTGATTTTCCACTAATTTTTTCGTTGATAATACTCGTAAGATATTGAATGTTGTCAAAACTAATTTCTGTATCTGTTTCCAATGTTAGAGTTCGAACATACGGAGATTCTAAAGCTAGTACTACCACAATTCGAGTAGAAGTTAGTTGAATCACCTCAACTTTTTGGACAATAATATCAACTAAGTACGGAAATTTGACGACACTCAGGCAATTTGATAAGGTTGATAAAATGTTTGAAACATCTTTGAGAAAATCGTTTTTTTCGGTAAGAATAGAGTTTGTAATTGTTGTAATTTCTTTGTTTGACAACAATTCATCTTTCATTAAAGAATCAACGTACAACCTATACCCTTTATCGGTAGGAATACGACCACTGGAAATGTGAGCGTGACGAATGAGTTCTTTTTCTTGCAAATCACTCATCACATTTCTTATTGTTGCTGGACTAAGTAGAACTTCTTCTGAGAGAGTTTTAGACAAATATCTTGAACCAACAGGCGATGCATTGAGTATATAGGAATAAACTATACTACGAAGAATGTTTTTCTCCCTTTCCGTCAAATTATTTTGATGAGAATTAGTATGATTTATCATTGTAGGCAAAGAACTTACAAATATTTAGAGCTGTGTACCGTATTGTATCAATTTTAGTTCAATACTGTTCGACGTAAATCTCTTTTGAGAATTTTATGAATAATACTTTGGAAACAAACAAGGATTTACTTTCAAAAACCCTCAACATAAATGAGATGTTCTTTTCCATTCAAGGAGAAGGAACACGTAGTGGATTACCCTGTATTTTCATTCGACTTCATGGATGTAAACTCCGTTGTTCCTATTGCGATACTCCGTATGCATTAAATAAAAATGTCGGTGGAAATGTAATGACATTACAATCAGTTTTAGAGTACATTCAATCAAAACCATGCTCATTTGTTGAGTTTACAGGTGGAGAACCGTTGGAACAAGAAAATGTTTTTGACTTTTTCACGTATTTAATTGATATTGGAAAAACTGTTGCAATTGAAACTGCTGGTCATATATCCTTAGAAAAGGTAGACCCAAGAGTTGTAAAGATTCTTGATGTCAAATGCCCATCATCTAATATGACAAAATTTAATCTGTATGACAATTTTCAATACATTGATTCAAAAGATGAAGTGAAATTTGTCATTGGCACAGACGAAGATTTTTTATTTGCTTTACAAATTTGTAAACAATACGATTTAACCAACAAAACAACAGTATTATTTTCTCCAGTATTTTCGAAAATGTCCTACCAGACATTAGCCGAAAAAATATTGGAAACTGGAAAAAATATTCGTTTTCAAATTCAATTACATAAGTATATTTGGGACCCTTCTACAAGAGGTGTTTAACTTTATTTGAGGTTATAATGAAACTACATTCTACATTGGTTCTGATTTTAATGATGATTTCGTCGTACCATTTTGCATTTTCTCAGGCAATGGTCAAAAAAAACATCCTTATTGAGGAATTCACCTCTGCAACGTGCAAACCTTGTAAACTTGCAGGTCCAATATTAGCAAAAATAGTTAAGCCAACAGAAGATGTCTTTTCAATTAGATATCATGTTAAGTTTCCACCTGCGGATGATCCTTTGTATTTAGAAAATATTCAAGGCATACATGATAGAGCTTCATTTTATAATATGCTTTCAAGCAATAATTTTGTTTCAGGAATCCCTAATATTCGTGTCAATGGTACAGGTTCAGCCAATCCAGCCAATGAAAATCAAGCTAACCAACGAGTAGATACTGCTCGTGAACAAATGACACCAGTTTCTTTGTCCGTTGATCAAACTATAGAAGGAGATTCTTTAGCAGTTACAGTCAAAGTGAGAACATCAGTTGCTTTACCATCGAATGCAAGACTTTTTATAGCAATTGTCAATAGACGTGTCTATTTACCAAAATTACCATTTATTTTAAATGGTTCTAATGAAAAGGTTGACTTTGAAGATGTGTTTATGGAAATGCTACCAAATGGTGGAATTCCACTTACACTTACTCCAAATGTAGAGCAAACCTTTGTTCGAAAATACAAACCATTAGAAAACGAATATTGGCCAAATGATATGTCCTATCCAGTAGTTTTTGTACAAGATACTAGTAGCAGACAAGTATTTCAATGTGCAACTGATTACAAAGAAACAAAAACTGAATTAGCACTTTTAGATTCAAAATATCCAACGATAGGCTCTAACAGTTCTGTTACAAGAAGATTTTCAGTGAAAAACCCTAATACTGAAGCTTTAGAAGTGAAATTGGTACTCGATACGGCTGGTTCTCCAATGCCAAACGGATGGAATTTTTCGTGCCAACCTGAGTCACAAATGATTAATGCTGGTGCAAGTGCCGAATATACAGTAACATTACAATCGACAACCGATACTGCGTACTTTCAGCATATTAAAGTATTTGCTTATGGAGTTTCTGAAAAAATTGATATTCCGTCAAACGAATATTTTCATTGTTTATCTTCCAATGCAAAAAACGTAGTTTATACTTTTGGAGAACGATCGTTAGATACAGTTTTGATGAATGATTTGAAAACTGCACAATACCATAAAGAAACAGTTTCAATGCGGTATGCAGATTCATTGCTCAGTGCTTATCCAATCACGAATTTTGATGTATCAATATTTGCCCTACATGGTGGAACAATTTTGAAACAAGAAAATAGAAATGGAATTCCATTGGCTTCAGTTTCTAATAATACACCTAATTTTATTTCAAGAATTATTGATGCATATAATAACAACAAAAAAGTATTCATCATTGCACCAAGAGCAACTTGGTGGGCATTGAAGGATACGACTCCTGCAAATGATGGAAAAGTAACCTTAGTAAGAAACTTTTTATCGAATACAATGGGTATTGAGTTGAATAGTAGTCTCAATAGAACTCAAAACAATCTACCTGTTGCATTTCCAGTAAAAGGTGTCATTTCATCACAATATTTTTCTGATATATCAGCCCAAATCAATACTAGCCCAACATTTTCCTCTACATTTACTGATATCTTAGGTATTACTTCTGGTTCGAAATCACAACCATTTGTTTATGCGGATGACAAAACTGAGAATGTAGTAGGAGTTGGAATGACTGACAATGATGCGAAGATATTTATGTACACAGTTTCATTGGATGCCTGGGTACAAAATAGAAATCAACGAAAACTATTTGTAAATAGGGTTGTAGATTGGTTACTGTCTAAGGCACCTTCCCCAAATACTGTTTTGTCAATAACTTCTCCAACAGAACTGAATTTAGGGGCAAAAGAAATCGGAAAACCACATTCATTTGAAATTTCTTTGACTGCTACTCCAACAACATCATTTTCAGTTTCATCTTTGAGTAATAAAAATGTAGTATTTTCTATTGATAATGAATTTCTTTCTTCATTACCAAAGACAATTTCTACTCCAACATTTACTCTCAAAGGAACATTTACGCCAAGTGAAATTAGACAATATAGAGATACGATTACCTTGTATTCTACGGCGTTAAATTCAGAATTTTCGTTTGTTGTCAGTGGGTCTGGTGCACCTCCAGTTGGCGTACAAGAATCTCCCAAAGGAGTAAATGAGTCAACAATTCGTTTGGTTGGAAATAAGAGTTTATCTATCGATTCTAAACTTGAACTGTCTATAGCTGAATTCTATGATGTTCAAGGACAATTAGTGCAAACAACGCCAATTTCTGGGTTTAGAAATGATGTTCAGATACCTTCTGGACTTGGTTCAGGAACATTCTTTTTGAAAATATCATTTGCAAATGGTTCTCAACAAGTACATACTTTGGTATTAGTCCAATAAGATGAAGTTAGAACCACAAAGTGTTTCCACATTAACAAAAGAAATCAAAGAGATTCTGGAAAACCAGTTTCTCTTTGTTTTTGTTAAGGGAGAAGTGTCAAATTTCAAACAACATTCCTCTGGGCATATATATCTTACATTAAAGGATGCCAATGCTTCAATTAACTGCATTGTTTGGAAAAATACACTAAAATTACCTCCAATATCAAATGGAGATGTCGTTTCAGTGCAAGGTCGGTTAACCTTATACGCTTCAAGCGGAAGTTATCAATTGATTATTTCCCAAATTGAAAAGTATGGGATTGGTGATTTCTATAAGGAGTTTCTCAAAACGAAACAAGCACTTTTGGAAAAGGGGTATTTTGACGACAGTAGAAAACAACCCCTACCAGAATATCCGACAGTTATAGGAGTGGTAACCTCAGAAACTGGTGCGGTTTTACAAGATATTATCGTTACAGTTAAACGTAGATATCCTTTGGTAACATTACTTGTTCGACCAACCATAGTTCAAGGTTCTGCTGCGGAAAAAGATATTGTTCAAGCAATTAATGATTTTCAAAAAATTGAAACAAAACCAGATGTACTTATCATAGCTCGAGGTGGAGGTTCTATAGAAGATTTGTGGTGTTTTAATTCCGAATCAGTTGCAACTGCTATGTTCAATTGTCCTATACCAATAATCTCTGCAATAGGCCACGAAACTGACACCACAATTGCGGATTTGGTGGCAGATAAACGTGCTAATACCCCGACTGCAGCGGCTGAATTGGCAACGCCAAATACAGTAACATCCATTAGTGATATGTTGTACTTTTATGAGGAACGAATACGAGAAAAGATTGATGAAAAAGTAGTTACCATTTCGAAAATTTTAGAAAATTCTATCAGTTCTTCCTTACTTTCCTTACTCAAATCCAATTGTGCAACAGTAGAATTAACCTTACAATCAAAAGAACAACAACTTCGAAATTCCTTACAAAAGAAAGTTGTTGAAAGAGAAAATAGATTAGTGAATATAGAATCAACACTCAAAGCATCTGACCCAACAATGCCATTTCATAGAGGTTTTGCAATTATAAAATCAACCATTGGAATAATTGAAAAAGATATGCAATTACGGGAAGGTGAAACAATTGCGATAGAACGCTTACACTTTACAGAAACTGCTGTTATAACAAAAACAACTCAGAATGAAAAAAACAAATAATACAATCGAAAAACGATTGCTTCATTTGGAAGAAATAGTTCAAAAACTTGAATCAAAAGAAACTTCTTTACAAGATTCAATTGATTTATTTAAAGAAGCATCGGAACTTATTGTCGAATGTAGAGAAATTGTTTCAAAGGCAAATTTACAAATTGAAACAATCTCAGATATGCTGAAAAAAGACAAATAATTAATGAAAATTCAAGAACATATTGCCAAAATATCATGGACTGCAGGGTCAAAGGTGTTGATAGTATTGTATGGATTTATACAAATACTTCAAATCCGTTCTCTTCCTGTCTATGAATATGGTCTTTATTCCTTATTGATTTCTATCCAAACGTGGGTTTTCATTATATCTGACTCCTCTGCCTTACTTTCTATCATTCAATTTGGTTCTGAAGAAAAAAATAGACCGAAAGTAAATCTCATCGTTCTTTTATTGCATATTGCTATATCTTTAGGAATACCAACTGTGTTTTTTTTGATGAAAGGCATGTTGGTGTCAGTTTTCAAAGAGCCTGGAATTGAGCAAGTTGCTACGTTACTTATACCATTCACTATTCTATTTATTCCCAGGACTTATTGTTACAGAGTTTTAGTAAGAGATATGAATATGAAAGGTGTCTTTTGGGTCGATTTTGCATGGTTAGGCTCAATGACAATAGTAACAGTTTATCTCTTAATGAATGATATGTTGCATACCCTAAACGATATGGTTATCATTAATTACAGCGGTGCTGCTATGAGTTCACTTATTGCAATTCTGATAAGTTGGAAGCAATTGAATTTTTCATGGAATGGTTCAATTTCAAGCAAAACGATTATTCGTTTTTCGCTATCACAAGCACTTGCATCTGGATTGGGTAATGTCATTAGACAATTAGATGTATTCATAGTTCAATTCTATTTTTCTTCGGTCATTGTTGGTATATACAATGCTGCTAAAACACTTTATAGAACCTATGAGACCGGATATGATGCAGCGTTGATTCTTTTGTATCCTTCTTCAGTTCGACTCATTGCAGAAGAGCGATTAACAGATTTGAAAATCCTCTTCACAAAAGCAATTGCTTTATCATTCTTTCCAATTGCATTGGTTGTCATTGCAGTTTCGACTGGATTTTTTGATATAGTAATTCGTTACTTGTTCAAAGGGGAAGAATATGTTCAAGCAATTCCATATTTCAATATACTTTCATTAGCAGTTGTTGCTATGCCGATGGCGTTCTTTTCTGTTGTGATTGTAGCTTTACGAGATATTAAAACTCAATTGACTGCTATAATCGTATCAACCCTACTTTCAACAGCTACCTTGGTGTTAGTTGGAAAACTTCGTTTGCCTGAGTTAATCCCTTTAGGAACCATTTTTTATTTCTTGATATTCGGTGTTTTCTCCTATTGGTATTTTAGAAAGAAATTCCATCTAACAATAACTGAAATTATCAAAGAAATTCCAGATTTGGCGAATCGTGTGCTAACGAAACTATTTGTACGTACTTCAAAATGAAAAAGGTTTACAAATATTTATTGATACAGTTATTGCAAACATTCTTTTTTGCATTGTTAGCACTATGTGTCATATTTTTGGTGGTTAACTTACTTGAAAATTTAGATGCACTTTTAGATCAAAAAGTTCCCTTACGAACAATTGTCATTTATTATTCTTCACAATTTCCCGAAATATTAAAACTTCTTACACCTATCGCGATGCTCTTAGCTTGTTTGTTCAGCGTTGGAAAGCTATCAAATCAAAATGAAATAATTGCGATGAGAACAGGTGGCATGTCCACTCTTTCATTGCTGTTTCCCTTTCTTTTGTGGGGTTGTTTCATTTCCTTTCTTCAATTATATTTAAGTACAGAGTTTATTCCCAACTCGACTAAAAAGAAAATGTACATTGAAAGAACCTATCTTAAAAAGAATACTGTTTCAAAACAATTTTATCATCTTGGATTTCGAGAAAATGCCAGTACAAATATTCTCTTTCAATATTACGATTCGGAAGCAAAATCTGGGTCAAATTTTTCCATCGAATATTTTACACTTCCACCTAATGTCCGTATTAAAACACGGTATGATGCTGAAATTGTACAATGGGATAGTGTAAATAATTCTTGGAAATTATCTGGGAAAGTGATTCAAAGAGATTTTGATTCGACGGTAAAAACTACAATTCATTCACCAATGGTCTTGAAGTCAAATATTTCCAACGATAAATTAGTATCTTTGCAATTAACATTGCCAGAACTGACATTCAAAGAATTAGAAGAATATATTGAATTGACAGAATTAGGTGGAAAAAAAGTCGATGCATTGTGGATTGATTATTATGGCCAACATGCATTTCCTTTTGCAAACGTAATTGTTGTTATTTTTGCAGTTCCATTTGCTTCCGTTCGTAAAAAAGGTGGAATTGCCGTCGAAATTGCAACCGCAATGGTAACATGTTTTTTGTATATGGCTTTTGCAAAAATTAGTCAATCCATTGGAGCTTCTATGCAATTACCGCATATTCTTGTTGCTTGGTTTGCAAATGGCTTGTTTTTTGTCGCAGGTATCTTCAACATTCAACGAATCAAATAATACTATGAAAACAATAGAAAATTTGTCATCATTAGAAGGAAGATCATCCTTAAAGCAATTGTTTATTGAACTTCGGTTTGAAAAACAACTTTCTTCACTTTCGACAATTGCCATTTTATGGAGAATATGTACACAAGAACGTGATATAAGCAAATTTTCAAAAAAGTTTGGGACGATAGTCCATCCTTTAGGATTTTGGTCTGGAACGACGTTATGGTTACAAGAAGTCATTTCTCGATATTATCATTCTACGTTTTCTTCCTTTGTATATCTTGGGGCAGCATTACTGTTAGTTCTTATTGGTTTTCGCCGGATTTCGGATTCAATTAGTGATTCATTTGTGATAGCCGGTATTGTTCTAGAATCTTTTTTGTTAGTGATAGTATTTTTATTGATGCTTTTTGCACCGACTGAAGATGGCTCAGAGGGTGATTTGTCTGAAGATGAAACAAAAGAGCTTTTGGCAGATATCGGAGAAATTGCAACGGATTTTGCAAATGCTACCGGAAAATTAGACAGAATATCATCAGAACTTTCATCATTAGTGATTACAAATGAGATTCTTTCCAATAAAATTCAACGTCTTGTTGAAACAAATCAATTAGCTGTTGCACCTAACACTGATCTTCTTGGAACCCTTCGTGAAAATAACAAGGTTACAATGGAATTATCGGTGAATATTGCCGATTTTATTGAGTCATTAAGAAAACTAAAGCAAGAAGAAGTTGCAATCAATGTTCGTCAAGAATTAGAAAAATATCTCACTTCTCAATTGAGTAAATAACAATGAAGAATGTAAAAATTCGCAAAAATGTTGAAATTTACTTCATTTTGTATTTAATAGCATTAGTTCTTTTGTTGCCTGACAAGAAAACTTCCAATGGTTTTGATATACATTCACAATCGCAAAACAACTCCATTCTCCTTGAAAAAAACACTCTCACATTTCGATTTGAAATTGAAAATGAGAGGATGATTATACGTTCCTTTGATTCTTTGAACACTATTTATATTCCGTCTGGAATTGAGAATAAAGATGTTCAATTCATTATTGAAGATGCTTATACCAGTGAAAAAATACTTTTCACCACAGCATCTAACAAGTATTCATCAGTATTTACGGTCAAAAAAAATCCTAATGAAAACACTGTTGTATTTCATTGGAGACCTGTCATTGAGAAAAATATCCGTTCACGCGTATTGACTGTAAAATTGCAAGTAAATGACAAGAAGGCAATAAATCCAAGTGAAGTTATAGAATCACAATTTTCAATAAATATAGTAAATGAATCAGAAAATGGAGTTCAATTCGCTGGGAATGATTCACTGAATCAATTACTTCCATTTAGTTCTACTTCTATTTTTAGTCAGCAAACTTCAAATACTCCTTTGATTTCTTCTAATGGAAATTCCGGGATTATTATCCCAATGGAACAAATAATTTCAGGTTCAGCAGGAGGAGTTTGGAAAAACAAAGTGTCTGCTTTTGGAGCGATTTCACTTTTTTCTTATTCTATAAAAACTAGAAATTCTGATGGTTCACAAGTAAAAATAGTTTCCATAGATTCAGCAAATCTCGAAGTTCAAGGATTAATACCAACACATTCTGAGTCAACAGTTTCTATTGTATTAGTTCATAAGCAAACCAAGGATAGTCTTTTAGCGAGTTTTAAAGTTCGATCTTTATATTTGAAACAACCAGAATATCAAGAAAACATCTATGCAGAACAAAAATATGTTATTCAACCGAATTTTCCTTCGACAGAAGGCATTGAAACAAGTATGCAGTTGAAAATAGATGGAAAGGTTATAGAAGAAAAAAAGATAGGAAATTTATATTATTCTGTGCCAAAAGAAATGATAGGTAAAACTATTACCATAGAACGCTATGTGAACAATCAGCGAATTGAGCCAAATTATTTTATTAAGATAATGCCTTTTCGAAATCCACAAATTGAGGATGTACGCAAACAAAATGGTTCATTTGTAATAACAGTAGAAGCCTATGGAAAAATAAACGGAAAAGAAAATAAAATTGAAAAAATTCTTACTTCTTCGGGAGAAATGATTAACTTTGAAGAAAAATACGGAAATAGAATCAAAGAGAATGAAAAGATTCGACAGATACTTGAAATCCCAATTTCAAGAAATACCATAAATTTACAATCATTTAAAGTAGTGGATTCTCGTGGAAATATGTCCGAAAACCGACTCTTTCCATAAGTTTTTCCTTAATATTGAAAAAAAAATGAATTTTCGTGCATAGTATCCAAATTATTTTCGTAATTTTACACTGAACAATTAAAAATAACATTGATTACATATCTGGAGTTTTTTTAGAATGGCAAAGAAAAAGTACAATACTGGTTTGCAACATTATTTACTGTTTATACTTCTTGTAGGAAGTTTATCCTACGTATTTTATGATTTCATTATTCCAAGTGCTGTAAAAGGTGCAGTTGTTTCCTTGTTCGGACCAGCCGGTGAACCCCTTCATGTTATTGATGGTGTTCTTGCAGAACCTTCAAAAGAACCAGCAAAAGGCTCTGGTCACAATATTGCATTAGCACCAGGTGAGACGTTAAAAAATGCTATCAAAACAGAATACATTTTTGATTTTACGAATAAAGTTCGTACCAATGATAAAGATGGCTACAGTAAAATTTCAAATGAATTTATATTAAAAGCTCCTGGTTTGGGTGAGGCAGCCATAATTATTGAAGCTCCTTTAGCCTTTACTGTTTTGGCGATTCTTATTGCTGGTGTAATTTCTATTTTAATTACTATTTTACTCCCATCATCAATTGGTTTGTTTTCTAATAAAATTGAACGTGAAATTCATCATACTGCTACCAAAATTAGGCTTCAAACAGGGTTTTCTGATGAAACTGTCAACGTATTAACATTACCGACAAATGAATTAAATGCTCAAGATAGAGATTATATCGAATCTCATTTTCAAAGAGTTTGGGATCGAACTCAACCTCCGATGGAAGAAATGGATTCACGCAAAAGAGTTAGTCTTCATGATTTATTTTCTGAAGAAACTGATATGTCAGAATTCCGTGATTTAGTCTTGTATGATAGAATCCACGAAACATTCTCTAAATCTGTAAAAGGTGAAATTGTTGATACAAAATCTGCTAGATTATACTCTAAAAACAAATTGCGTTTATTAGACGGTCTTCGTTTGTATATGACTCACCACTTTACACACCAATACTCAAATAACGTAACTGGTGCAGCGTATTTAGGTGCGGCGATTCTTATCGTTATCATTGGTGTACGTGGTCTTAAGTTTATTCCGGCTACAAAACCATCATTGATTCTTGCAGCAATTTCATTAGAAGGTTTCCTTCTTGCACTATTAGGTTTTGCCTTACTCTATACTGCTGAGGAAGAACCAATGGATAACATCATGAAGAAAGTTGAAGATGCTTCTCGTGGTCAATTAGAAACATTGAAAGAACAACAAAAAGATATGCACAAAATGGCTGGTGTACTTGTTGAAGGAACTGTTCAGTTAGTTGAAGATCGTGTATCTCGTGCTATCAAAGAATACTTCTCATCTAACCCTGCATTAGAAAAACGTGTTGGTGAAGAAATTGCAACGAAAATTTTCCAAGGACTCCGTGGTTCTCAAGAATCTAAGTAATTTTATCGTTTTCAAAATGAAAGCCATATCAGATGATATGGCTTTTTTTTTGAAATAAATATACCCTTAATTCGATAGTATACTAAATATCATTGTTATTGATTTACAGGTTGTATGAATAAAAGTATCTTAGTTTTGGTGTTGTTTTTCATTGCAACATCTTTTTCATTTTCAACAGAATTTTCACCTTCTTCAGTTGGTTATCAAGTATCAATTGATATTCCAATTAATACTAAAGAGTTTATACATCCTTCGATAATTAGAAGTAATATCAATGGTATTCATTCTCTTTCTTTTGAACAATTCCAACTTCCTATTAAATCAATTAAAGTACGATTCTCCAACCCAATTTCCATAGATACAACTGGTTTTGGAGCATTAGTACATCAAGATACTTCCGTTCAAATTCTGTCTTCTGGGACATTACGTACGTACCCAATTGAGAAAGTTACTATTAACCCCGTTCAATATTCTGGTAATGGTACAACAGTAACATTATATCAAAATGTTTATATTGAACTTGTATACAAAGAAACGTTGGATAAAAGTATTGTTGAAGATGGAACTTCTCTGTTTAAACATTTTGCAAATTTCCCATTTGTTCCGAAGAAAAGTACGCATCAATTTTCACAAGTATTCTTACCGTATTCTAATGGAAATGCAGTAAAGATTCTTACAAATTCTGACCAATTATATTCTCTTTCATTTAAAGACATTTTTTCCAAAAATGCTCAATTTGTTGGGAAATCAATCAATTCAGTTTTCTTATATCATAAAAATGTTTCACTTCCTATTTACATTATTAGTAACGATACAATTCTGGATGAAAATGATGAATTTCTTTTTCTGGGTAAACGTCCAATTGGTGAAGAAGAATGGGTAGATAGAAGAAAAGATCAATATGCTTCACATGAAGCATTCTTTTTAACATTTGAACCAAAAAATAATCCAATCCGATATTCTGAATTAGATCAAAACTTTCAAGCAATTGAAAATCAAAATGCTGTTCAAGTTGAACAAATTATTGAAGATTATAAAGAGTATTTTCCCGGTTTTTTAAGTTATCCTTTAACGAGTGATGCTGATCCACTATATTTATATCCATCAACACGAACATTAGGTGAAGCTCAATATTCAGGATTACTTTCTACCTTTAATGCTAATTCTCCTTCTACATATCAAGAGTTTATTAACTTCGTACCGAGTTCAAATCCTCAAGATTCACTTCGGATTACTGCCTCAGTCATTGGTTTGAATGATTATCATACCGCCTCAACTCCCCAAATTCGAATTGAACCTAATCATAAAGCTACCTTTCTTTCTCAAAACGATACTATTGTAAAAGAATATACTGGTCAAATACAACAACTCCTTGATTTACAATTAAGTAATTCAAACAGCTTTACCGGAAGAAATACATTTTCCGTTCAATCAAATATTCCAGAATCATTATTTCAATTCCAAGGAGTTACAGATTGGCAAGCTGTTAATAATTTTAGGTTAAAAGGATATGTCCAACCATTTGTTTTCAATTCTTCATTCAGCTTTATTCCAAGACCATCTACAAATGCTCAAAACATAGTATTAAGTGGGTTTAGTGGTTCAAAAATAGCGGTTTTGGATTCTACAAATGGTACGATTACAACGTTGAATGGCATTGCAGGGACAGTAGTTTTATCAGCTGTATCTACTAAATCACTTCAAGTAACAGTTAATGACAAAATTTATTCGAGTGAAGAAAGTTTTTCCATAACAACAATTCGCTCAGATAACGCTGAAGAAAATGTTATCTTTTCGCAAGAACTTACTCAAAACCAAATAACTTCACTTTTGAATAACCCAACAATATCCTATGTTATTATCAGTGGGAAAAATTCAACATTATTAAGTAATGAATTGAAATCGTTGTTGCAAATTCAGGGTGAAAATCAGACATTTTGTGTAGAATTTTCTAATCAATTTGTCAAGAAATCTATAAGTTCAGACAAAATATCAAATCTTTCTTCATTTCTTTTGAATCCTGCTGGAAAAAAATATCAAGTAACGCTTAAAGTTCCAGCATTATCACAATCTACATACATTTTAACAGATAATGTTTCAATGAAGTCTGCACTGATTGAAAAAGTAGATACATTTTCTTTACGTTCAGAAGAAAACAATGCAAAATATCTCATAATTACCCACAAAGATTTTTTACGTGAAGCAAGTGAATTGGCAGAGTTTCATGCAAAAGAAAAAAATGTCAAAACGAAGGTAGTAGATGTTGAACAAATTTACAATGAGTTTTTCTTCGGAAAAAAATCTCCGTATGCAATTAGAAATTTTCTCAACTATTCGTTAAATGACTGGCAAAAAGCCCCAGATTATGTAGTACTTTTTGGAGATGCATCCTCTGACCCAAATAAGTATATTCCTAAATCTATAAAAACAGATTATGTTCCTACGTTTGGAAGACCTTCATCTGACTATTGGTATGTTTTTTCCGATTCATCAACATTTAGAGCAAATTTCTATATCGGAAGAGTACCCGCTCAATCAGTTGAAGAAGCTCAAAACTATGTCTCTAAAGTAAAACAATATTCTACAATAACACCTGCTCAATGGCTAAAAAACACTCAGTTTATTACTGGTGGATTCAATCCAATTGAAATAGATAAAAGTAAAAGATCAAGTAAATTTATTGGCGATTACATTTCCGGAATTGAGTTTTGTGGTAAACAAGAGTCAATAAATCGCGAATTGAATAATAATGATCCCATATATTTTAAACTCCAAGCTGATACGATAATAAGAAATATTAATAATGGAGTTTTGATGAATCTGTATTTGGCTCACGGTTCATCTGATATTTTTCAAATTGGTGGATGGGATGTCGAGCAATTGAGAAATTTTGGAAAGTATTTCTTTTTATTCACAGGTGCTTGTCAAACTGGGAATTTTTCTAACAGTGAAAATTCTTGTAGAAATGAAACCTATGTTGTTGCTAAAGATAAAGGTTCTATTGTCTCATCAGGAATCACAGGATGGGGGGAATTAGGGGTTGAAAGTGGTATCCCTGAGGCAATGGTTTTTTATATTCTGAATGATGCTGATAATACCTGGGGATCTGCCTTTTATAATGGAAAAAAAGATAATTTTGAAAGAATGTTCGCAGGTAACATACCTTTTGATATTTCTATTACTCGTTCAATGCCAATGACGTTTCACTCATTAATGCAACATACGTTTTTAGGGGATCCATTTATCTCAATGCCATTGTCGAATAAAACAGATTATGTTGTTACGGATTTGAAACTTTCTAACACTGTTCTTACGACTTCTGATACGGTAGTTTCGATTAGTGGTGGAATATTTAATAGAGGAAAAAATCCTTTCATAAAAGATAATATTACATTAATTGTTACAACGATGTTATCTGATAGTGTTCTCTCCAAAGAAACATTGAAATTTATTTCACAATGTGAGATGTTATCTTTTGAAAAAATTCTTCGATTACCGAGAATTATTGGTGATTACAAAGTACAACTTACTATTGAAACGGATAATTCTCGTGAAGAAAGAAAGAATAACAGTGATTCTATCGCTTTTACTGTATTTAATCTTGGAGCTTTGTCATTCGATCCATCACCGTATTGGAATGTCTCGACTACGAATCCTCTCTTTAGGTTTTATGTACCAACTGTTGATGCAGTTGAGGATATAGAATGTTCAGTTTACAAAGTGAACAAAATTGATTCTGTTTCCAAAGAGTTATTGGTAAAAACAACATTCAAATCTAATTCAAATGAATTTACGATTGAAAATAACTTTGTTACTTGGTTGCCAAATCTTCAACTGAATGAACAACAATTGTATGAAGTAACTATTGATGTAAAACGAGATTCTGAAGTAGAGGCTTTACCAATAACGATACCATTTTTTGCATCTACAACTGTTAATAAATCTGTAGAAATGGATTTGAATTCTCAAACTTTTCAAAGCATTTCTACCTCAAACAATCTTACTAAATACCCAACATCGTATCGATTACCATTCTCATCAATCCCAATAAAATTATACTCGAATGGTAAATACATCAATGAACAAGGAAATGTTGTACGATTCAGACAAATTGAAATAAATGGCATTAAATCACTTCAAAATGAAAATGCTCGTGTATTGTCCATATTGGCAATGAAAGAGTCTGATTCTGTTACAAGTGCACTTTTTGAAGGAGATTTTTACTCTCTATCGAATGATTTCACAGCCCATGAACGACTAAAAATATTTTTGGATACATTACCGCAAAATACTTACATATTTTTAGTTGTTGGTGACGAAAATTTTAGTGGATTTTTGAACAAAGAACCGACAGATTTTCGTTCGATGGATTCTTTACGTACTTGGTTACGTGGCTATGGTTCTTCTTTGATAGACACCATTACAGAACAAGGAACATCATTTGCGTTTATTGGGAAAAAGGGTTGGACACCTGGTCAAGCAATAGAAAAAATAAGTACAGGATTTGAAACCATCTCCGTTGAAACGGTACTTCAAATTCAAGGTAAAAATGGATTGGTTTCACTTCCGAGTTTTGGACCACTTTCAGAAGTACTTTCAGCAAAATCGATAATAGCTCAGCGAGATACTCAATTTGTGAAAGAAATGTTCACTGTTTTTGATAGTCGAAATTCAAATTTGATTCCTTCTATAATGAAAGGAGATACAAATAGTTTGTTGACACCAATTGATTCAACCATTGTAAAACCATTTTTTACTTCAACAATTTCTCTAAATTCTTCTGCTTTACGAACGAATGATTCGGTGGAAGTTCAACGATATTCTTTGGCATTTATCCCGTTTACGGAAACTTCCATCAAAAGTGTTGCAAATTCCTCAAGTGTTTTACGAGGTGATTCATTAGAATTAGTACATTCAATTTATAACCATAGTTTACGAGATACAAATACTCAATACGAAGTTGCTATATCTATCAAAAATGAAAATAATATAGAAGTTGCCCAGCTTTCAAAATTGGTTTCGGATATTAAACCAAATTCTGTAACGTTGGTCAAGATGAAGGTTCCAACATTTTCATTTTCTGGGAATGTTACTGCAACAAGTTCTGTAAGACCAATTCATAAACGAGAATTTTTTGAATTTAACAATTCTTATTCATTTACGATTGGTACGTTCGAAGATACTATTCCTCCAAAAATTCAAGTTTATATGGACGATAAACTTGTCAAATCTGGCTCTGTAGTTGGTCCAAAACCTAAGGTTCGAGTCGAAATATCAGATAACTCGTTTTTACCGATTACACCATCATTACAACGTGTCAGAATCAATACAAAAATATATACTGAGGCTTTGAACTCTGCAATACAATCAACAACAGTTAATGGAAGTCAGTTACGAATTGAATTTGAAGCAGATTCTTTACCAATTGGTGAGTCAATTGTTCAAATTTTTGGTCAAGATGGTAGTGGTAATCGAGATACACTTTATTTTTCAATTTTTAGAGAACGAAATACTACCATTACCGATGTTAGTGTATTCCCAAATCCAATAACAAGTGATGCTACTGTCAAATTTATCTATAGTGGTTCAGAGTTATATGCACCTTGTACAATTACTATTTATAATTCTTTAGGACAAATAGTATCCACCCAAAAAGAACGAATTCAATTGGGTGAACATCAATTTCCATTGCAATTAAGAGATGATTTTTCAAATTCTTTACCAATTGGCACCTATTATTTTACGATTTCTTTGGATGATATTTTTGTACTCAATCAACCTTTTGGTACTTTTGTAATTATCCGTTAATAATTTTTCCTTTTATGAAATCAATTCTCATTTTTATAATTGTTGTTTCAACTTTTTCAATTGCCAAATCTCAGTGGGCTATGATGAAAAGTGATGCTGACTCGCTTATCAGGGTTGGAACACAAAATATCTATAATGTTCAATTCACTCAAGCTGCAGCACATTTCAAAAAAGTAATTGAAATGTACCCTGATCATCCTGCAGGTTATTTCTTAGATGCAATGATTGATTGGTGGAAAATGACCTTAGAAACCAATAACAAAAATGCTTACGACGCTTCTTTTATGAAGAAAATCGAAAAGGTTATTGATGTTTGTGATAGAATTTTAGATAAGAATGAATTTGATATCACTGGATTGTTTTTCAAAGGTGGAGCATTAGGATATCGAGGTCGATATTATGCTTCTCGAGAAAAGTGGATTCCAGCTGCGAATGATGGAAGGGTTGCTTTGGATATTCTAATCAAAACGCAAAAGTTAGCACCTAATAACCATGATATTTTGCTTGGAACAGGTATATACAACTACTATGCAGCTGCTTTACCAGAAAAAGAACCTGTTTTGAAAACTGTACTCTATTTTCTTCCAAGTGGTGACAAAGTAATTGGAATCAAACAATTGATTTCTGCATCACAAAATTCACGATATGCTCAAACTGAAGCAAAAGTGGTATTATTACAAGTGTATTATCAATTCGAAAAAAATCCTCAAGAAGCGTTAAAAGTAGCAACAGATTTGAATACGAAATATCCAAATAACCCTTATTTTCATCGGTATTTAGGACGAATAAATGTTCAAATGGGTTATATGCAACAAGCTGAAGAAGTTTGGAAAGATATTTTAGAAAAATTCAAACAGAAAAAATATGCTTATGATACTTATACTGCTCGTGAGGCTCTTTATTACATTGGGTTGTCTATGATGTGGAGAGGTGCTTATGAAGATGCTTTGCAAGCGTATTACAAATGCGATGAAGCATCACGTAAACTGGATCAAGATCCTTCTGGATTTATGGTAAAAACCAATTTGAAAATTGGAAACCTTTGCGATATTTTGGGTAAACGAGATGAGGCGATAAAGCAATATAACAAAGTTCTTTCATGGAATTCTGTGCAGAATTCCCATGATGAAGCGAGAAAATATCTAAAAACTCCGTATCAAAAGTAAAAACGAATGAATCTTCGTTCCTATACATTTTGGTCGTTACTTTGTACAAATTTAGTTTTTGCATGTATTTTATGTCCAGTTCAATCAAAAGCCCAATGGGTATTTTCTCAAAGAGAAACTGATTCTATAATCAGTATAACCTTTGAGCAAATTTATTCTATTGAATTTGACAAAGCATCTCGAAATACGCATATTCTTATGTCTGCATTTCCAGACCATCCGTCTGGATTTTTTTTAGATGCGTTACTTTTGTGGTGGAAAATGCTGTTAGAACCTGCAAATGTAGAATATAAGGATGTTTTTTTGGAGAGACTGCAAAAAACTATTGATGTATCAAACCAAATTCTTTCTGTAAAAGAACAATCTCCAATGGCTTTATTTTTTAAGGGTGGTGCTTATGGTTACAGAGGGAGATATTACTCGAATAAAGGGATTTGGAACAAAGCTTCGACGGATGTAAAAATTGCATTTGAAACATTAAATGAAGTCAAAAGGATAGCTCCAAACAATCACGATGTGATGTTAGGTACGGGACTTTTCAATTATTTTGTAGAAGTTCTTCCTGAGGAGTATCCAGTTTTATCAGTTTTATTATATTTATTTCCAAAAGGTGATAAACAATTGGGAATTTTGCAGTTAAAATCCGCTGCTGAACATTCGAAATATTCAAAAACTGAAGCAAAATTTTCTTTGCTACAAATCTTTGCTAATTTAGAACAACGTCCACAAGAAGCACTAATGTTGGCAGAGGAATTGTACTCAATGTATCCTAATAATGCTGTTTTCCATCGTTATGTTGCAAAATCAAATTATGCTCTTTCTAATGTTTTTCAAGCTGAACAAGTATGGAAAGAAATCATAATGAATTATAAAAAACAGAAGCCAGGATATGACATATATTTAGTTCGTGAAGCATTGTATTATGTTGGTGAACTACTCTTTTTGCAAGAAGAATATGGCTCAGCAATTCGATATTTTTTGAAATGTGAAGAAGCATCACAAAGAATTGATGGTACTAATTCAAAGTTTCGAAGTTTGTCACTCATTCGTATTGGAAATATCTATGATTTACTCTTGGAAAGAGAAACTGCAATTGGATATTATTCTCGAGTATTATCATGGGATGACAATTATACTTCTCATGAATTGGCAAAAAAGTATTTAGTTTTTCCTTTCCGTTTGGCAACATCAACCACAAATAATGAAGATGAATAGATCAACCTTTATAACTATGATGCTTGGTTCTATTGCCGCTACTACTGCGTTCAAATCCTTACCATTGTATTCTATGAAACATTCTTCGATAATTAAACCTAAAGCTCTCAATAAAAATTCTACTATTGCTATTACTGCTCCAGCTGGTGCATCATCAGTTTCAGATATTCAATCCGGAATTGATTTTTTTCAGTCAATGGGGTTAAAAGTTGTTATTGGAAATACTGTAAAAACAGGAACGTATTTTGGATATCTTTCAGCTCCAGATACTATTAGAGCAACTGAGTTTATGAATTTTGTCAAAGATCCATCAATTGATGCAATTGTCTGTGCAAGGGGTGGATATGGAGTAATGAGGATGCTCCCATATTTAGATTTTGATGTTATTAGAGACAATCCAAAAATTATTATGGGTTTTTCTGATATAACAGCATTAGCAACTGCCATTTTCAATAATTCTGGTTTAGTGAATTTTCATGGACCAGTAGCATCTTCTTCGTATAACAAGTTTACTGTAGATTCACTAAAAAAATCACTCTTTTTAAATACTGAACAACCGTTTGAATACACTCCTTATATTGAACCAACTAGTGTAGTTTTAGCTCAAGGCACAGCTGAAGGCAGATTGGTTGGTGGTAATCTTTCAATGTTAGTTGCTACAATGGGAACTCCATATGAAATTCAAACGAAGGATTCAATTCTTTTTATGGAAGAAATTTTAGAAGAGCCATACCGTGTTGATAGAATGATTACACAATTACTACTTGGTGGAAAATTAGATGACTGTAATGGAATCATAATGGGTCATTTTACCAAATGTGAAGCGACGTCAAAATCAGCGTCATTTAAAGCACAATTCTCGCTTCGTGAAGTATTGATGGACAGATTTCAACATTTATCTGTCCCGGTTTTATATGGTTTCCCATTTGGACATATTTTAGAAAAATTAACTATTCCATTTGGTGTAAAAGCACGAATTTCAACGGAAGAAAAATCATTAACCTTATTAGAATCACCAGTAATATATGAATATTAAGGATTTATATTTACAACGAGACAAAGTTTTTCGTTATATTGACAAGCAGAAAAAATTTCGCATATCCTACATTCAATGTTCTTCTGTCGTCAAATCTGCAGCAGAACGACATAATTTAGACGAAATTGGGACGTTTTTTTTGGGAAAAGTTCTTATGGCTTCATCTTTAATCGCTTCAATGTTAAAAGGCGAAGAGCGCGTTACTATTGATGTAAAAAGCAATGGAATCTTCTCGCAATTATATGCAGAAGCTAACAAGGTTGGTGAGGTGCGTGGTTTTGTTGTTGGAAACAAAAATTTTGATGTTTCTGTTAGTTCAATGAAGGATTTTTTAGGTACAGGAACGATTTCAGTTTCTAAAATGCTTTATGGTAAATTCGAACCAATGATTGGAATAACAGAGTTGAAAAATACTACAATTGAACAAGAAATTGTCCACTACTTACAAACTTCAGAGCAAATAGACTCTGCATTAGTTTCTGACATTCATTTTGATTCATCAAAAGAGGATTGTCCATTGGTTTCTGCTAATGGATTGTTAATAGAAATGTTACCAAATTCAGATCAAACAGAAAAATTTATCTTAGAAACTCAGTTACTAACCTTGAAACCGTTACATTCTTATTCTATTAACTCCAAAAATCCCCTCGAGGATTTGTCGATTCTTCTGGAAATGGAATTAGAACATATTGAGGATATTCCTATAGATTTTTACTGCCGTTGTTCTTTGGATAAATTCAAATCTCAATTGCTTACTTTAGGGAAAGAGCAAATTGTTGAAATGAAAGATTCGCAACAAAATGAGTTGATTTGTCATTATTGCAATGAACATTATTATCTCAGTAATGATGACTTTAGTACACTGTTAGAATATTTTACTGTTCAAAATAATTAAGGGGTTCTCATGAAGATTTTGTTTAAGTTTTCGTTGTTACTTTGTGTCATTGGTATTGTATCTTGTGGAAAAAAACCAAATGCAATGCCAGATCCAGTCAAAGAATTAAAAACATATTCGTTTGCAGATGCTACGAAAAAATATGCTATTCAATACCCTTCCAATTGGGTTTTGAAAGAAATACCTGGTCAAACTGTTCGTGCGTTTTCCAATCCAAATGTCGTTGAACGATTTGTTAAATTCAACGATGATGGGGCAAGTGGAGCTGAAATTGAATATAGTATTCAACAGCTTTCAGATAGAACATTAGAACAAGTTATGGATGAAACGAAAATGTTCGAAGCTACTATGTACACTGCTCCTGTTGATGTAAATGTAAAAGGATTAACTGGAAAAAAAATCACCTATACATTTGATTTAAGTGATGGAAAATTTTTCGGAGAAAAGTACTTCTTTTTAGTGGACTCTACAACAGTTGCTATTGTTGATTTTGCGGCTTTTGGTTCTACCTTTGATGCATATAAAGAAATGTATGCAAAAGTTTTATCGACTATTGAATTTCCTGAAAAAGTTGCAAAAAAAGTAGCAGATACGACAAAACAAACAGCAGAAGTGGAACTTCCTTCTAAAAACTTTAGAACTTTTATTGGAAATGGATTTTCTATTTCATATCCAGATAATTTTTTCAACAACAGATCTCGTTCTGGAGGAGCTGAAAGTTCAATTAACTTTGTCAATAATCGCACTGGTAGGGTAGATTGTAATATTCAAGTAGATGTATTTGATGCGTCTAAACAGAATAACTTGGATAAGATTGTTGAAGATAACAAAGCTAAATATCGTGTTTCCAATGCGTCAAAAACATCTATTGGTGGCAATACGGCGTATTCAATGAACTACAGTTTCCAAAAAGATGTTGCCTCAAGAGTATACTTTACGGTAAAAAATAATAAATTATACAGAGTTACAATCAATTGGTATCGACCTGATGAAGTTAACTATTTGCCGTTATTTATGAAATCTATTGAGTCATTTAAGTTCTCATAATTCCCAAAACAAATATCACTTTGAAAAAAACAGTTTATATTTTTAGACTGTTTTTTTCATTTTAGTAGGTTTCTTTGGAAAAATTCATAGAAAAACTCAGTAAAACTACTGTTCATTGTGTATATTTGTGTTATCAATCATTTGTAAAGACAAAAATACAAGAAGATTAATGAATACAGAACATAAAGATATTGAAAAGTATTTTTTGGAAATAGAAGAAAAGCTCCAAAATTCTACTGTACCGAGTTATGAAGTTTTAGAAAACCTACTTTCGATTGAACATAGTAGTGTACTTTCTAAGATTCACAAAAACACAGAAAAATTCACCTATTTTCTTAGCATTTCCAATTACCTTATTGGTTATTATTACTTTTTACATTCACATTATGGAAAATGTTTAGAATATTGCACTTTAGCTCAAAATTCTCTTCCAATATCAGATAGTTATTACACTCGATGTTCTGTTTTTATTGGTCGTTCATATAGTAAAATTGGTGAATTAGAAAAAGCTCTATTTTGGTTAGACTCCGCAATTTCTTATTATACATCTCATGGAGATGAAATTGAACGAGCAATAGTTCTTTCATATATTGGTGAGATTCATCTAGAATTAGGCGATTATGTAACTTCTTTGACTATTCAGATGGAGTGTTTACATATTGTTGAAAAAAATAAAAAGTTTCAACAATATTATTCTATAACTTCAAAAATTGGTCTATTGTACTTTACTATGGGTGATGATGATTCTGCTGAGAAAAATTTTAATGAAGTATTAGAATACACAAAGAAAATTCAAGTGCCTTCTTTACGAGGTGAAACACTTTTGCAACTTGCAAATCTTCACTTAAAACATGGTAAAACAGAAGAAACCCGTAGTGAACTTTTAGAAGCATTAGAACTTTATAGAAATGAAAATAACAAAATCGGCCAGGCTCAAGCCTTAGAAAGTTTGGGTTCCTATTATTTAGTGGTACGTGAGTTTGAAGTTTCTTTTGAAAGTTATTCTAAATCCATAGATGTTTTTTGGGATTTAGGAGATAGAAAAGGAATTGCGAGAGTTCTCAATCAACTATCTAGATTGTATTTACAAACAGATTATTTTGAATATTCAATCGAACAAGCTATATTACATTGCAAGGAATCATTACAGCTTTCAGAAGTAATTCAAGCTTTAAAATTAGAATCAGAATCGAATGATATTTTAGCACAATGTTATGAAAGAAATGGTGATTTTCAATTAGCATATCAACATGTTCTAAAGCATCAGTCAATTGAAAAAATAGTAATGAATGATGAAATTTCTCGTAAAACGAAAAATATTCAATTGCGACATGAAATTGAAAACAAACAACGTTTGATGGAAATGCATCAAAAAGAAGCAGAAATTTATCGATTAAAAAACATAGAGTTGGAATCGGCATATTCTGAAATATCACGCCAGCAAGAAGTATTACAAAAACAAGCAACAGAAATTGAGATAGCAAATTCAGAATTGCATGAAATTAACATTCAATTGAATGAAGCAAACAAAATGACAGATAAATTGCTTTTGAATGTTCTTCCTGCTAAGATAGCCAAAAGGCTTCTAAAAAATGAAAATCCTATTGCAGATTATTTTGAAAATACTACAGTTCTTTTTGCAGATCTTGCCGGTTTTACAAAGTTATCATCATCTTCTTCTCCGAATCACATTGTTGAAATTCTCAATACGATATTTTATGAATTTGATTTGCTTACAGAAAAATACGGGTTAGAAAAAATTAAAACTATTGGTGATAATTATATGTGTGTCGGTGGAGTCCCAGATGCTGACCCAAATCATGCAAAATCAATCGCACTTTTTGCATTAGACATTTTGGTTATTATCAAAAAATATGCAGAGATATTTCAAGAACCACTGTCACTTCGCATTGGATTTAACTCGGGTGATGTCGTTGCTGGAGTTATAGGTAAAAACAAATTTGTCTATGATTTATGGGGTGACACTGTTAATACTGCTTCTCGAATGGAATCCTATGGAGAAATTCATAAAATTCAAGTTTCAGAGGCAAGTTATGAATTATTAAAAAATGATTTTCATTTTGAAGAACGTATACCTATTGAAATGAAAGGTAAAGGCTTTATGAAAACCTATTTTCTCTTAGGTAAAAAATGAAATTCCTTTTTTCGATAGTTCTTTGGTTCCTTTTTGCTCAAGTTGGATTTTCTCAACAACTTTCATTTGTTGAAAATAATGGTTTTTCAAAAGATACTTGGAAGTATGTTCTTCGCAGTCCAAAATCTTCCATTTATTTTTATGAAAACTATTTTGTTATTCAAACATTTCAACAAACTGAAAATGTAATTGCTTATGAAAATATCCCAATATATTTTGAAAATTCAACAGCAACTATCGAATCACAGCTTACTAATCATTTAGATGCAAAAACCTATAGATTTCATTCTGATACAAATGCTTCTTCTTCTTCACATTTTGAATCTATTATCTACAGAAATATTTCTAAAAATGTAGACTGTCGATTTTTTGTATTTAATAACACGTTACGATTTGATTTTATCGTTAAAGACAAATCAGTAAAATCTTTATCACTTACTACAAGTGATGGAAATTTCTTTTCTTTAGACCAGTCAAAGGTCTCGTTAACAACTTCATCAAATTCAAAGCATTTTTTACAAGATATTGTTCTAGTTTACCCAGAATCTCGTACGATTAAGCCTACTGTTTCATCAACCAAACAAAAACTTACATTTACGTTACCTGTTCAAAGTAATTTTGCTATCATTGATCCAACATTTTCTTTTGCATCATTTCTTGGAGGTTCTTCTTCTGAATACATTTATGATGTGAAAATCTTAGACAACAATCGACTCTACGCCGTTGGTTATACAACTTCATTAGATTTCCCTACAACACCGGGGGTTTACAAGTCCACTACTACCAATGCAGATGTTTTTGTTTATGCAGTTGATTTGAACACTAATCAGTTACTTTTTTCAACATTTATTGGTGGTACAAACTCAGAAATAGGATATGGTATCGACATTGCTTCAAATACAATTATCATTTGTGGTCAAACAAATTCAATAAACTTTCCAGTAACAGCAGGTGCATTTTCAACAACATTCAATGGCGGGAATCAAGATGGATTCGTCAGTGGACTATCAATAAACGGGAGTGCACTACAATTTTCTACCTTTGTAGGCGGAAGTGATTCTGATGTATTAAGTAAGATTGCTGTCAACTCTCAAGGTAGCATTTTTGCTTGTGGGATGAGTCGATCTGCAAATTTTCCATTAGGTTTTTCTCCCGCACAATTTCTGAAAGGGAATGGCAATGATGGAGTTGTTATTTCCCTTTCTCCAACAGCATCTTCATTATTTGGTGGAACTTTTTTAGGAGGAAATAATGAAGATAAAATAACAAATCTCTCCATTTCTTCTACTAATGAGATTGTAGTAGTAGGTACGACTTCATCACCGAATTTTCCTTTACAACAACCAATGTACCCAACATATAATGGAGGGTTATCTGACGCATTTATCACTCGATACAATCAGAATCTCTCTTCCGTCTTATTTTCTACCTATTTTGGTGGCAATAACGACGATCTTGGTAATGCAATTTCATTTGATGCTCAGAATAATATAATTATTGGTGGAACTACGAATTCTACTAATATTCCTATTGTAAATGAGATTTACAAAAACAATCGTGGTGGAAATGATGTATTTTTAGCAAAAATTCTTCCTAATAGAATGTTAGATTTTTCAACCTATTTAGGTGGAATAAACGATGATAATTTAGAAGATTTAGCAGTCAATTCTTTTGGAAATATATACATAACAGGTTTTACAAACTCGAATGATTTTCCATTGTCAAAAGATGCTCCATTTACGGAAAATAAAGGGAGTGGCGATATGTTTATTTCAAAACTATATCGAAGTGGACAAAGTATTTTGTATTCAACGTATTATGGGGATATATTTCAAGATGTATCTACATCTTTATCGATAAATTCCTTCGGTATAGTGGCTTTAGGAGGTTATACGCAATCAAGTACTCTTCAGACATTAAATTCAATTGACTCAACATTCAATGGTGGATTTTTTGATGCGTATCTATTAACCTTTTTTCTTCCTGATTTAATCACAACAATAGCAACTGACTCTGTTCAGTTATCGTATTGTAAAGGTATTAGAGATTCTGTTAGTTTTTCATTTGTAGGTGGTTTTGAAAGAAATAATACATTTACTGTAGAACTATCAGATTCTAATGGAAATTTTTCACCGGGAAGAGCAATTGGTAGTATACAAAGCCCAAATCCTCGTCTTATTCCTTTTTTTATTCCATTTGACATTGTTCCGAGTGATAAATATAAATTAAGGGTCAAATCTTCTTCTCCAGTTGTTATAGGAGCTCCAACTGTGCATTCTATCACTATAAATGGTTCACCAAATGTTACTTTAGGGAATGATACAACTCTTTGTTTGGGAAGCCAAATAGAAATTGGCTCTTCTTTAAATGAATTTCCAATGGTTCAATGGTTTTCTACAGATACAACTATAAAGAATATACAAACAAAAACTATTGTCTTAGCTCCGAGAAAAACCCATAAATATTGGGCTATTGTTGCAGATTCGAATGGATGCACAGGTATAGATACTATTCAAATTAGTGTACAAAACCCTCCTAAAACATTCTTACCTGAAACTATTCAGTTTTGTGAAACAGATACTGTGTTTATTAGTATTCCTGATAGTTTGGTAGTGACGAATATTGTTCCAATTACTAATTCTGTTTTGTTGAAAGATTCGTTGATTTTATTTCATACTTCAACCAATGAGACAGTATTTATAACTATTGAAAACAAGAACAATGCATGTTCAATTGTCGATACTGTTCGAATTCTTCCTATAGATATCATTCAAGTAACTTTCACTGAAGATTTGTTGGATTTTTCAGAAAAACAAGAATGTCAACAATATACTAAGGGTACATTATCATTAGTTTCTACGGGAAGTAGTACTGTTATAATTGATTCAATTGTAATTGACAACAGTTCATTTTCCTTCGACTCTTTAGTAGTCACTCGAAAGAAAAATCAAATTTCCATCCAACCTAATACTCCATACATACTTCCAATTTATTTTCTTGGAAATCAAAATCAAACATCGATTGTGAGAATATATTCTTCTAAATGTATCCTAACGGATTCGATAATTTTAGTCGGGAATGTTGATAAAAATATTGTAGTGATTCCAAGCAATATTATTCACAATAAAGAATTACATTGTAGAAATAATATATCTAATAAAACTCATAATATTTCTGTTTATAACAACACTAATAGTAGGAAAATAATTACATTAGAAACCGATAATATTCCTACTATTATATTTAATCTTGTTTCTTATGAAGTGAATAGTAATGACAGTATATTTATAGAATACTTATTCTCTGATTCATTGGTTTCTCAATCAGACACAATCATAATTGAAATATCTGATTCAATATGTACGAAGAAGCATACTATTGTTTTATCTCAAAATATTATCAATCTGACTAATCAATATTCCATAGAAAATACAAATATTGATACAATTCTATGCGATAATAAAACACTAAAAATATCACTTCCTATTCAAAAAATTCTACGTAAACAACCCAATAACGATAGTTTACGACTATTAAATTCTATTCCTGGACTTCTGTTGCAAACCCATAACAATCAAAATAACATCATTCAATTGTCTGCTAACGACTCACTCTATTTTGATGTTGATATAGACCAATTGTCAACAAATCAAGCGAAATTTACAGCTCAGTTATTGCCTTGTAATGATACCATAAGTTTTGAATTATTCTTAGATATAAAACATTACTCATCTAAAGTTGTGAATAATTCTATAATTCAAAAAACATCTACAAATGATTCTATTCTATATGTAATAACATTACCCACAGGTGTAAAAGACAATGTGCAATCGATGTCTGTTAGTTTGAAAAGTAAAAAAAATATAGATTATACATATGATTCTCTCCAAACAATACGTTTTTCTATTGGTAAAAATTCTCTAACTTTTAATGATAGCTTAGAATTTCTTTGGGGTGAAAATTGTATGTTTCGATATATATTACCTGTTGATAAACCTTCTGCTTCATTAATATACAAACTTGATACTCTTTCTGCTTTACCAGGTGATACCGTAGTTTTCACTTTACAATCAGAAGTGCTATCTGGTGATTTACCCATACAAGATACAGTTACAATATCAATGAACAAGTACTTACTATATCCAGTAGATAATTCTCCATTTTTCGACGCAGATACTGTAAGAATTACTATTCCTTATACAATTGCTTCTAATGGTATTTCCTCTAAAACTATACGGTTTTTGGCACTTTTAGGAGATACTAATTCATCAATAATGAAAATAAATTCAAATACTTCAATACCATCAATTTATAGGAATGGTTATTATACTATGCTTCCTATTTGTGAAGATAGAGATGTATTTGTGAAAGAAAATTCTAAACAAGTACTATTTACTTTGTACTTTGCTAATTCGATATACCAGTATAATGAACAAATCGTTGAGTCAACAGAAGATCTACAAATAGAATTATACACACTATTAGGAAAAAAAATCACATCTAATGCTATTAAAGTATCAAACAGTGAATATTCAATCTACTCTGATTTAATTGAGCAAAATCAATTTTACATGATTGTTAAAGATTCAAAAAATTCATTATTTATACCCATATTACGATGAAAATACTCTTTATCATTCTCTATTTAATACCATCATTGATGTTTGGTCAATCTTCATTCGGAGTTTCTGTAGGTTTTCAAAATTCTGCGTATATAACTGAGTATTCAAAGGTTTTGGATTTTCAATCTTGTTGTCCGATGTTTTTTTCACCAGTTTCTAATTCATTTTTATTAGGAATTTCTCACTCTTTCATTATTAATGATGATATAAACCTTTTTACAGCACTACAGTATTCTCAAGTAAATCCTTCTACCTCTTCGAAATATTCATATCCTATATTAAAAGACAATACGGTTCAAAATGTTGATTTTGAGTATACTTCTCAATTCTCATTTCATCAATTTGAATTTTCAACTGGAATAGAACGTATTCTTAACAATTATTTTTCTCTTGGAGCCAGATTAGGGATAGTTTCGGAACTTTCAACAAATTATTCACAATCTGAGAGAATTCTTACTGAAGGTGTACAGTATACAAATCCAAATTTTGAACAAATAGTTAATCAAGATATAGATAATACAAGATTAAAAGGTATTATGGCAGGTTTTCTCATTTATAAAACTACAATAAATACAGATGTCAATTTTATTTCAAGATTAGAATTTGCTACAATTTTTGATAGAGGAAATTTACCTATAAACGTTCCTTCTTTCTTTACAAAGTTACTAATTGGAATCGATATTCCTTTAGACAAGAACACTAAAACAAGTCCATTAAATCCAGAAAAATGAAAAAGAATAAAATACTCCTTTTAGGTAGTGGTGAATTAGGAAAAGAATTTGTCATCGCTGCTCAAAGATTAGGGCAATATGTTATTGCTGTTGACCGTTATTTGGGAGCTCCAGCAATGCATGTTGCAGACGAATCCTTTGCAATTGATATGCAAAACGAAGAACAATTGTCTCAAATTATTGCAGATCATTCTCCAGATTATATAGTTCCAGAAATTGAAGCAATAAATACAGAATTATTGAAAAAAATAGAGAAGTTGGGAGCTGTTGTAGTTCCTTCTGCTAATGCTGTTAACCTAACTATGGACAGAAAAGGCATTAGAAAACTTTCTTCAGAGACATTAGGTATTCGAACTTCTAAATTTGCTTTTGCTACATCACTTGAAGAACTTCAATCAGCTTCTCATTCTGTTGGATTTCCAGCCGTTATAAAGCCTACTATGTCATCTTCCGGAAAAGGTCAAAGTACTGTTCATTCTTACGATGAATTGTCGACTGCATGGGAAAAAGCAATCAATGAGTCTCGCGGAAAATCCGCTGAAGTTATTATGGAAGAATTTATTCATTTTTCTTCTGAAATTACATTATTAACAATTTCGCAGAAAAATGGTGAAGTACTTTTTTGCCCACCAATAGGTCATACGCAAAGAAGTGGAGATTATGTAGAAAGTTGGCAGCCTCATCCAATGTCAGAAGAATTTTTACATCAAGCACAACAAATGGCAAAAACAGTTGTAACTGCTTTAACTGGATTTGGAATTTGGGGAGTTGAATTTTTCCTAACTGAAAATGAAGTTATATTTTCTGAATTGTCACCTCGACCTCACGATACAGGTATGGTTACTTTGGCTGGAACTCAGACACTCAATGAATTTGAGTTACACTTACGTGCAATATTGGGTATACCGATCCCGAAAATTGAGTTAATACGTAAAGGAGCTTCGGCGGTAATTTTAGCTTCCGAAACTTCTGATTATGAACCTTTATTTACAAATATTGAAAAAGCTTTAGAAATTCCAAATTCTTCAGTATTCATTTTCAAAAAACCCTCTACGAGAAAAAATAGAAGAATGGCAGTAGCTGTTGTACATGAAGGTCCGAATGAAAAAGTTGAAATTAACAACTTGGTTAAAAAAGCTAATGAAGTTGCCTCTTTAGTGGAATTAGAGTATAAAAAGTAACGCAACATTATTATTTATAATGTTGCGTTACTTTCGTAAAAGCCGTATTATGGGAGTTTTTACAACCATTAAGTTAATGCATAGTAACAAGATAGTATCATTTTCTCACTAAAAAGTAACAACCTACAAGAATTGGTACGATACTAAGTATCTGACCCATGTTTAACATCATTCCATTTTCAAACAACGATTGATTGACTTTAAAGTATTCAATGAAAAATCTTGCGGAGAATGTTGAAACTAAAAATAAACCCAAATATTTACCAGGTTGAGAGAATGTTTTCCATTTCGTTAATAACAATAATGTAATGAAAATTACTAAATAACAAAAGCCTTCATATATTTGTGTAGGATGTCTTGGCAATTCATCTACTGCAGTAAAAATTACTCCAAAGTCACTTCCAGTAGGCTTACCATATATCTCTGAATTAAACAAATTACCGAGTCTTATTAAAACTGCTGAAGATGCTGATATTACGGATAATTTGTCTAAAGTACCAATATATCCATACTCTTTATTTCTTTTAGTAAAGAAGAACGTTGCTATCAAAACACCTATCATTCCACCATGAGATGCCAAACCACCTTTCCAAATGGCTAAAATTTCTAAAGGATTTTGAAGATAATATTGAGGTTCATAAAAAAAACAATGGCCTAATCTTGCACCAAAAACAGTCCCTAAAATCAAATAAATTGATAACGAATCTAATTTATTCGTTGGTTTATTTTCTAATTTAAGCATATACTTCATTAAAGCATAGGAAGTATAGAATGCTATAGAAAATAACAGACCATACCAGCGAATCTCTATAGATCCGATTGTAAATAACGTTGGACTAAAATCCCAAGTAATTGCCATAAAATATTAAATATATAAAATATATGATAAAATGAAAATGAAGTATAAACTAATAGTTAAGATAAATAGTAGAAAATTAATAAGTCTAATAACCGCTATATATAAATTGTAGTTGAGTATAATGTAGAAAAAATATCGGTACTGTTTAATATAATATTTCTACTTAATAACAACACTATTTCATGATAATTTTTCTTTTAGCTCAGATATTGTTAAAGAATTAGTCACTAAATGGGAACCAATCGAAACTCTTTCTAACTTTGACATATATCCTCCGACTCCAAGGAACATACCAACATCACGAGCAATTGATCGTATGTAGGTACCTTTTTCACAATTAATGGTTAATTCAATTGATGAAGGAGTAGAAATATTAGTTAGTATAATGGAGTTAACTATCACTTTTCGCGGAGGAATATCAACTGAAATTCCTTTTCTTGCTAATGCATACGATCTTTTTCCATTTATATGAACTGCAGAATATTGAGGAGGAACTTGTTGTATAGTTCCTAAACACTTTGCTAATGCGTTCACAATATCTTGTTTTGTTAAATGATCAGTTGATGTAACATTCTCTTCATCACCTTCAGAATCATCAGTTATAGTTGTTGCACCTAAACGAAAAGTTGCCTTATAGACTTTTGGTAGATTTTGTACATAAGGAATGAGCTTTGTATTTTTGCCTACTGCACAAATTAGTAAACCAGTTGCTAAGGGATCTAAGGTACCGGCATGACCTATTTTTTTCGTTTTAAAAATTGATCGTAATTTTGCTACGACATCAAAACTTGTCCAACCAACTTCCTTATTAATTAACACAAAACAGTTTGAAATATCTCCCAACTGCACATATTTTTGAATAAAAACTACATTTTCTGACAATTTTTACTCACTTTTAGGAATTGAGGCAAGCAATTTATCAATAGTTTCGATTTTATCAAGTGTGTCATCGTAAAAAAATCGTAATTCTGGTGTAAATCGTAGTTTCACTTCGTTACCAACTAACTTTCGAATCTTACTTTTTTCCAGTTCAAGATATGATTTGATTTTATTCCATACTTCTTCATTTTGAACAGAAACATACACTTTCGCAATTTGGAGATCTGGTGACATTATAACATCTGAAACAGAGACAAACTCTTTTGTATATTCTTTAAGAATACTATTTATGACGGAAGAAACAGACCTTTTAACTACACTTGAGACTTTTTGAATTCTATGACTCATATTATTACTACCTTTCGATGGAGACAAACTATTGTTTGATACGTTGAATAGACGCAGGAAGTTCGTTGAAAGTTTGTTCATTCTTCTTTACAACATCTCCATTCGGTGAAAATCTATTATTAAAAAGTCTTGCTAATGAAATGAACTTCTTATTTTGATATTTCCCATTGTTTGAATAGTAAAGACTGTACTCAATAGAATACGTTAACATTTCTTTTCCAAATGATTCTGTGATATTTATAGAGTCTTTATCAATACCTTCTAAATATATCACATCTGCCCATTCTGATGGCTTTTCTATAAATGATGAAAGAAAAGCATGTTTTAACGAATGATTAACTTTTGAATCTTGTTCAATAATGTTATAAGTATGTATAGAACCTTTAGGACATCCTTCAGAAATTGTTGTGTAATACTTCCAACCTTCGTTTTGTTTTGTTTTTACATATACAACGGTTATTGTACATTCATTCATACTAAATCGGGGAGGAAGATTATATTTTAAAATTCTACTCGCTTTGTTGAAATAATCAGGAATGACAGAATCTTGCGTTTTTCTATTGTAGAGTTTAACTATACCTAATTCCCAGGGATACTCAGTTTGTTCTAAATAACCTATGTTAGCTTTTTCTATTATTTTATTTGCTACTAAATCAGATTTAATTTTTTGGTTAGATGGAAATGTTTGAGAACAAATAGTAAACGGAAATAATAGAAAGCAAAGGAAGTACAATGGTCTCATTATTATATTGTTATTGTTGGAAGAGTATTCAATGCTGAAATTTTCTTTTCATCAACTAACGAAGCATAAATCTGTGTTGTTTTAAGATCTTTGTGATTGAGCAATTTGGAAATGGTATATATGTCAATATTCTTTGTTAATAATAATGTAGCAAAGGTATGTCTTGCGACATGAAACGTTAATTTTTTTCCTAAATTTGCTTTCTTTGCCCATTTTTCTAAATTTCTTTCAACATTTGAAGTATCTGGAAGTGAAAATAGTATTTCTGAATTTCGAAGAGAATCTAAGAAAACTTTCATTGATTCTGTTATTGGAATATATTGAATTGAAGATGTTTTTTTGTTTCTAAGCACAATACAATTATTTTCCCAATCAAGGTTTTTTGAGGATAATGTTTTAATATCAGATAAACGCAAACCACATAAGCAGGAAAACAAAAATGCACGTTTTACTTGTTCATTTGGACAATCTGTTTTTGATAACAATTGTAATTCAGATTCAGATAAAAATGTACGTTGTGTTTCTTCGCCAGAAATTTTTTTCACTCTTTTCAAATCAATATTTTGTAAAAGTTTTTTACCTTGCAAAAAACGAAGAAAATGGAGAAAGAGCGTAAAGTAGGTTTTAGCACTGTTAGAGGATACCGTATTTTGCAAATACTGTGAGAATTTTTGAATTGAGTTCAAATGTATATCATCGATACTTTCAAAAAGTTTCGAAGTTATAAGATGATACTGTAAGGATGATATATTTGATTGTGATTGTTTAGTGGTCTTTGAATCTTGCAATTCTTTAAGATACTCTATTATTGAATTTTTCGTTTGTGCTGGAGCAAAAAACAATTCGTTACTATTATACAATTCAAGTTGTAATTGTGAAAGTTGACTATGTGCATACGCTAGTATTTCTTTGTTATGAGTTCTTTCTTCCTTTGTTCGAGGATTTGAATAAATAAAACAATTGAGAAATTTGTATTGGTGTTTTTTTTGGACATATAAATCCAAATACAAACTTTTTCTATTGTCTTTTATTTCCTTAAATCGAAGTTTTATACTCATTGTTTTGACTAATATGAAAAGAGACAACCTAGGTTGTCTCTTTATAATTTATATTTGATTAGCTATGATATTCTAAGGTTTCTTTGAAGAATGGATCTTTGTAAGCTATCGCGTTTTTCTTTGCAAATTGCATAGATACCACGAACAAAAATAATCCAACCATCATTATCCACGGAACAACTTCTTGCCAGCTAAAGTGGAAAGAGGAACCGTGAATTGCAGGATAAATAATCCAAGCCAAATCAATAAAATGACTTATCAAAATAATACATGATGCAAATACTAAGAGTTGTTTTTTACGTTTCACATCCTGACGAAGTAATAACATAAAAGGAACAACAAAATGTAACGCAACATTTGCGATACCAATTATTTCCCAACCATTAGTAAGTCTATTTGTAAAATAAATAGTCTCTTCAGGAATATTTGCATACCAAATCAAGAAATACTGAGAAAATGCACAGTATGTCCAAAAGACAGTAAATGCAAACATTAATTTTCCTAAATCATGGTAATGATCTTCACGGATAACGTGTTTCAAATAGCCACCTTCACGCAATGCTATTGTGAAGAGTGTTATCATTGCAATAGTGGAAACAAAATGTCCCGCAAATGAATATACTCCCCAAATTGTTGAAAACCAATGTGGTTCTAAACTCATTAACAAATCAAACGAAAAGAATGTAATCGTTAATGCAAATATAATAGCAAAAGGAGCTGCTCTTTTAAGATTCTTTTTTGTTGGTCCGAAATCTTCTGCAGTATCTTGTTTGAATGAATTACCAACGATAAATTTGTACATCCAATACCATAAAACTGCATAAATTGCTATTCTAACTGTAAAAAATGTAGAATTTAAGTACATTGATTTATGAGCTACGATATAATCATCAGCTGGTGCATGCATCCAATGATGATATAAGTGTCCCATTCCAGCAATTATTGGAATAAAACCAAGAACCAAATACGGAACGAAACCAGCAAACATTTCAGGAATTCTACGAATACCAGCAGACCATCCAGCACGTGCTAAAAACTGTAATGTTGAGAAGAACATTGCAGTAACAGTTATACCGGCAACATAGACAAAACCTAATAAATATGCTGCTAAAAATCGTTCTAAATCTAATACAGCTGCAATTGCAGAACCAATCACTCCAACAGAAATCATAAAAATTGAAATCATTTGGAGTTTTTTATGGAATTGAGTTCCTTGTAATACTAACGGTTCAATATTTCCCATTTTTATTCTCCTTTCGTTGAAGTTGATAAAGCTAATTGTTGGTTTGAATTAGGCTTCAAACCATTTTTTTCTTGGATAGAACGGATATAATGAACAACAGCCCAACGATCAACTTCAGATAATTTATCTGCATATTTTGGCATTACACCTTGACCTGCTGAGATAATATGAAATATTTTGCTATCAGTATAATCAGATGCTTTTTGAACCACTAATGATGGTGGTGGAGCAAATCCCTTTTGAACTACTTTTCCTTGCCCTTTACCATCAGCTCCATGACATGGAAGACAAAAAGTATTAAATCTGTTTTTTCCTCTTGCAAGTACAAAATCATTTTTTACTAAAGTATTTTTATACAATGAATCTGCTGAGGCAACTTCGTTCATTTGAAGTTTATATTTACTACCTTCTCTTGGAACTGTACCTTCAACTGGAGGGCGAGATGTAGCACGGTCAGCAAAGAATGAAGTTCCTTGTTGTGTTTTCGCTTTAAATTGGTTATCCATATCACTATTAAATTCCAAAGGCGGTTTCTCAGAAAACCATGGAATTTGAGCAGATAAAACTCCGGCTACAAACAACACCACAGGGATTGCAAGTATTATACCGAAGATGGTTTTTCCATTTATAATTGATTTTTTTTCCATTTTTACAGTTGTTTTCGTAAAGAATTAATCGTTTTTAGGTTCAACAATTCGAACATCTGATGCACCTAATTGTTCTAATAACATTTTCGTACCATCAGTTGTATATCTTGGATCTTCAGAAGAAATTGCTACAACAAAAGTGTCATCGACAGCTTTTTGGAATCCAGCGTCATGTTGAAATGGTAAATGCCATTTTGGTAGATTTGATAAGAAAAACACTCCTCCAATTGTTGCTAACGCTGTACAGAGGATTGTTAATTCAAAATCAATAGGAATCGAAAATTGCCAACCAAAAAAAGGTTTTCCACCAATATTGAGTTTATAATCAATTGCACCAGTAAAGTACTGAAGCAAAAGTGCATTTGATAAACCGAACATTGCTCCACCAAAAGAAATATAAGGAAGAATAGTTCTTTTGATACCCATAGCCCCATCCAGTCCGTGAACTGGGTACGGAGTAAAAACATCAAATTTTCTAAAACCAGAATCTCTAATTTTCTCAGCAGCATGAAGTAGTGCATTGGGGTCTGTAAAGTTGCCCATTACTACTGTTGATGTACCTATACTCATTATGTTAATCTCCTATTTTTAGTGGTGTTCGTTATGATGATGTGGTTGAGCTGTTGGCATAATAGCTTTCACCTCAGAAATTGCAATTACTGGTACAAATTTAGCAAATAACAAGAATAATGTTAAAAATATACCAAAGGTACCTGCAAAGATAGAAACTTCAACCCACGTTGGAGAATAATATCCCCAAGATCCCGGTAAGAAATCATGGTGTAAAGAAGTAGATATAATCGTAAAACGTTCAAACCACATTCCAATATTTACGAAAATAGAAATAATAAACATTAAAGGAATATTTCTACGTAAATTTTTAAACCAATACACTTGTGGAGAAACAACATTACAGATAAACATTGCCCAATATGACCATGCATAATCACCAGTTGCACGGTTAATAAATACTGATAACTCGTATGGATTACCTGAATACCATGCAATGAAAAACTCCATAGTATAAGCATATCCAACCATCATCCCAGTCGTTAATATGATTTTATTCATATTATCTAAGTGTTTGAGAGTAATGTAATCTTTTAAATCTAAAATTTCACGAGTTATAATCAAAAGAGTCATAACCATTGCAAATCCTGAGAATACAGCACCTGCAACGAAATATGGAGGAAAAATAGTTGTATGCCAACCTGGGAGAACTGATACAGCGAAGTCAAAGGATACGATTGTATGGACTGAAAGTACTAATGGGGTAGAAATACCCGCTAAAATCATATATGCAACTTCATAGTGATGCCATGCTCTGTTTGAACCTGTCCATCCTAAGGATGTTAGCCAATATGCCATTTTTTTCACTGGACCTTTAACATAGTTTCTAACAGTAGCCAAATCTGGAATTAATCCTAAAAACCAAAATAATGCAGAAACAGTACCATACGTACTGACAGCAAATACGTCCCAAAGAAGAGGAGATCGGAAATTTACCCACATTTGCATTTGATTTGGATACGGTAAAAGCCAATAAATAGCCAACCATGGTCTTCCTGTGTGTAACAAAGGAAAAATTAAGGCACAAATAACGGCAAAAATAGTCATTGCCTCAGCAGCTCTATTAATTGCAGTACGCCACTTTTGTCTGAATAAATAAAGTATCGCAGAAATTAATGTACCTGCGTGACCAATACCAATCCAAAATACGAAGTTTGTAATGTCCCAACCCCAACCAACAGGATTATTTAGTCCCCAAACTCCAATTCCAGTCGCAATAGTGTATACAATTGTTAGTACACCCCATCCAGCCAACGATGCTGTTGCACCTATTGCAAGTAAGAACTTTAGATTCATTGGCGAATCTGTAATACTTGCAATTTTTTCAGAAATATCATGAATACTTGGATTTCCAAGTACTAATGGATCACGCAATTCTTCCGGTAAAGCTGGAGTATTATCTCCTAAGGATACCGTTCGAGAATGCGAAACGACTTTTTGTTCTTCAATAGCCATTATAAATATATCCTTATTTTTTTAATCTAATTAGTGTTTACTCGCAGAATGATTTTGTGCATCAATAGCATTCGATTGACCATTTCTTACTCTTGCCAAGTATGATACAGAAGGTCTTGTGTTTAGTTCTTGTAAAACTAGGAAACTTCTTTCACTTTGACGTGCTATTGAAACTTGACTTTTTGCATCATTCAAATCACCAAACACAATAGCACTTGTTGGACAAACACTTTGACATGCAGTCGTAATTGTACCGTCTGGTACACGAGAAAGACCTTGATCTTTAGCATGATATTTGGAAGCATTGATTATTTGAACGCAGAAAGTACATTTTTCCATAATACCACGCATTCTGACGGTTACCTCAGGATTAAATACAAAATCCAAAGGAGAACGTTTTTCCGTGTGATAGTTTAAGAAGTTGAAACGTCGAACTTTATATGGACAGTTGTTCAAACAATAACGAGTTCCTACACAACGATTGTAGGTCATTTCGTTTAATCCTTCAGGACTGTGTGTTGTCGCAGCAACAGGACAAACATTCTCACAAGGAGCGTTTTCACAATGTTGACATAACATCGGTTGTAATGATGTTTGTGGATTTTCAGGATCTCCTGAATAATATCTATCTAAACGAATCCATGCCATTTCTCTACCAGTAAGGACTTCTTTTTTACCTACAACTGGAATATTATTTTCAGATTGACATGCTATTACACAAGCACTACAACCAGTACAAGTATTTAAGTCAATTGTCATTCCCCAACGATGACCTTTGTATTCATAGTTATCTACGATATTCAAAGGAATTAGGAACTTATCCTTTCCTTTTGTTCCAATTTCAGGTGCATGCATTTTCATAGCTGCATCAACTTCTTTTTGACCTTTTTTGTAAATGTCTAGAGATAATTCTTTTACGATATCATTTCTTCTACCGCCTGAGAAAGTTGGGTCATCTAATGAATGATGAGACTGTGTAGATGCAATCTTTTCACGTCTACCTGTTTTTACTACATTTTTAATGGAAAAATAACCAGTTTTGTTTTCAGACGTTGCTAATTTATAAGCATTTGAGCCTATATTTTGCATAACGATACCACCAGAAATTCTTCCATAACCAGTAGTAGTTGAAAGTACATTATCTGCTAATCCTGGTTGAATCCAGATAGGAGCTTCAATATTACCAGATGTAGTTTCTATTCTAACAACATCATTTTGAGTTACATCTAATGCTTTAGCTGTTTTTTGAGAAACAGAAATAACATTACCCCAAGTAATTTTTGTTACTGGATCAGCAACTTCTTGTAACCAACCATTATTAGCAAATGAACCATCAACAATAGATAGCGATGGTAATACACATCCAATATATTGAGAGTTAATTTTTGAAAATGTACCAAATGAGGAGAATTCAGTAGTATTTGGTGTAACTACTATTTCAGCAGCTTGAGTATTTTTAAATAATCCATCTTTTAGAATTGCTTCCCATTTAGTTTTGAATGGGTTTCCTGTTAAATTAAGGCCTTGTTCCCAAGTTTTTTGAACAAAATCCATTGATTTTGTTTCAGTAAACAATGTAGAATCAATTGATGAAAACAATTGCAACGTAAAGTCTATTAATCCTAAAGAACTTTCAGCTAAAGGAGCAATTAATGGTTGTTGAATTAATAAATCACCTAAAAACGTTGCTGAATCACCCCAAGTTTCTAAACTATGTGCCATTGGTATGGAAATAGTAGAAATTTTTGCAGTTTCGTCTTCATATATATTCAATGCAAATTTATTATCAACTTTTGCAATCAAATCTTTCAAATTCTGTGAGGCACAATATTCTGGATTAACATTACAGAAAACAATTGTTTCAACTTTTTTTGCAGTTAAATCTGCAACCAATTCTTGAATTCTATTGTTAAGGTTTTTAGATGTCGGAGATACCCTTGATGGGTCAAAAGATTTGCCTGTAGCAATTGTACCTAACAAATAGTTTATTGTAATTCCCATTTTTTGAGCAGACTCAGACAAATGAGAACCAACAGTAAATGCTGAATTTTCACCATTTTTAAGCAACTCTTTTGCAATTTCTTTTGCCTTAGTAGCGAGTTCTCCACTTATTGATGATGAAACATTGACGGGAATAGTTGCTTTAACAGAAGAAATTTCTTTTAAAATCGCAGCAATAAAATCATCAATTTGATTAGGAGAAATCTTAACTCTTTCATCAGAATTAATTCCTGTCAAAGACATAGTAGACTCTACAGCAACCAATTTTGACATTGTTGGTTTGGACAAACTAACATTTCGACTAGTTGCTAAATTTGCTGAATGGTAATTTGAATGAGAATCTGTTCCAACTAAATCAGCTTCGATAGAAACTATATAATTAGCTTTAGATATGTCAGGAACTATTTCACCATCTATACCTAACAATTTACTGTACAGTGATGAAGCAGTATAAGAATAATTAGGGTCGTATTGAACGAATTTCACTTGTGGAAATTTAGATTCAACTAACTGAACTAATCGAGAAATAGATGGAGAAGAATGTTTTTCAATAAGTAAACGAACTTCTTTACCTGCTGAAATTGATGCTTTAACTTTTTCAGATATTTTGTAAAGAGCTACTTGAGTGGAGGCATCACCTTTATTAACTCTAGACCGTCTGATTCTATCAGGATCATAGAGACCCAAAATTGAAGCAACGGCTTGAGTCGAAGCACCACCTTTAGATGAGTCGTCCAATTTATTCCCCATAACGCGTAATGGGCGACCATCTAATGATTTAACTACAATTGAACTAGCAACACCACCGAAGGAAAAGGATGTTGCATAATGAAGAGGCATTCCGGGAGTTTGATATTCAACTGCTTGAGTAGTCGGAACCAATTTATGATCTGGTCGTCTACAAGCAGTTGCAGTAACTGCCATTGAAGCAGAAAGTAACGCTAAAAAACTTCTGCGTGATACACCGTCTTTATGTTCAACGGGTTTATCATAGTTCTCTGGAAATTCAGGAGTTGATGCAGATACGTTTGATTGTAATTCATCAATACTTTTCCAGTATTTTTTCCGATTGTTTTCAAATAAAGTAGACATAGGTATCGTATTTTTTCTTTCGTATTAATGATGACAAGCAGAACAATTTTCTGGTCCAAATCCAGCATGTTTTGGAGTAGGAATTCCCTCTACAATTGTTTTAGGAATTTCTGTTTCATACTGACCAAATTGTGGACTTGTAATAGGTTTTGAAACTGCAAGTTTATACTTACCAGTCTCTTTATTAACAGCATTCATTGGATCAACTCCAGTAAAAATACCAGAAATTGGTCGTGCAGGAACAATGTACTGTTCAGGATTGCGATGACAATCTAGACACCATCCCATAGAAAGTCTATTTTCTTGATGAACTACTCCCATCGTTTCAACTTGTCCATGACAAGAGGCACAATCAATCATAGCACGAATGTGTCGAGAGTGATTGAAGTGAGCATACCCAGGAAGATAATGAATTCGTTTCCACTCAATTGGAGTGTTGTTCTCATAACTTTCTTTGACCAATTTGATTTTTGGGCTATCACTTTTAACAACGCTATGACAATTCATACACGTCGAGGTACTAGGAACAGGAGAATGAGATGATTGTTCCACACCTGTGTGACAATACATACAGCTAATTTCCAATTCGCCAGCATGAAGTTTATGAGAAAAAGGAACAGGTTGTTCAGGTCTATATCCCTTATCAGCAACTCTGTTATTAAATCCGAAATAACCCGTTAGAAAAAGACAACCGACAGCTGCTGCTACGAGCAATCCACCGAGTTTGATTTGATTTTCTAATTTTTTACTAAAGTACATAGATTGTATCCGAGATAAATATTCAATTCGTTATTAATTTTTTTTGGCATTTTTAATCACCAAAAACGTAATAGAACCAATTAATGCAATTGGTATGAGAATCATCAAAAAAATACTGTAATTGTAAGCATCCCCAATTAATGCCAATGTAGGATCTTGAGCATATGCATTCTTACAATTTGGACATGCAAATGTCTCAAGGCAAAAAGCAAGAAGAGTAACTATAAAGAGAAATCCGAATTTTTTCATAGTTATGGAAATAATTTGTACAACATAATGTATACAAGTACACCAGTCACCGACACATACATCCAAATAGGAAGTGTAAACTTTGCTATTTTTTTATGTGTTTCAACCTTCATTTTTAATCCTCTAAAAAGAGTAATGATAGCTAAAAACGGAACCATAATTGCGAAAATTAAATGTGTGATTAATATAATAAAATATACTATTCTCCAAATTCCATCGCCTTTGAACGTTGTATTGTAGGTACCAGTAGTAACATACAAATGATACTTATGTAATAGGTAACAGCAAAGAAAGATGATAGATATTACAAAAGCAGTAATCATTACTATTCTATGTTGAGATATTTTTTTTTGTTTGATAAAACGAAAACCAATAACTAATAAAATAGCTGACAGTGTATTTAAAAGAGCGTTTACCAAAGGTAATTCTGCTAAATTCATTGAGAATTATAATAGTTGTAAATCTTGTTTTAGTTTTTCAATAGCTTTAGAATCTAAACCATCATAGTAACCACGAATTTTAGCATTTTTATCAACTAATATATATCGTGTACTATGTACCATTGGGGATTCCATATCTCCGACCATAAAATTTTTCACAGCGACTGAACGCAAACTATCAGGATGTGTACGAACAAAAATCCAAGATGAATCTTTGAAAGTAAATGTTTTAGAATATTCTAATAGTTTATCCTCAGTATCTGTTTCTGGATCAACCGTTATTGCAACAAAGCGTACTGGAGTTGGTATTTCCGTTAATAAAGTTTCAGTTTGTTTATTGATAATCGGACAAGGTCCTTTACAGGTCGTAAACATAAAATATACTACAGATGGAATGTCTTTCAAATCATTATTTGAAAACTGTTTTTTCGTTGATGTTAATCCACTAAAAGCACCAACATCTTTTATCACCGGAATCGTTTTTATTGATTCTAAGGTATTGTTTTCTTTTTCTGGTGTAGAAGTTTTACTACATGCAAAAATGAAGAACGACAATCCAAGAATCAAAAATTTATGGGCCAAGTACATTTAATGCAAATGTAAGTACAAAAAAGAGAAATACAGGTACAATCACCATAAATCTTAAATAAGGGTGGTCAAACTTCAAATGCATGAAAATGTAAATCACCATTAACACTTTGACGATTGCAATGAGAATTCCTATTCCAATATGAAGAGTATCACCAGCTTTTCCCCAGCTTTCTGGAAAGTGTAGAACCGCGGCAACTACTGTTAAAACGGTTAAAGCCATTAATCCAAAAAACACTTTTAAATATTCTTTTTTCGTTTCAGTTTCAGTCAAATGAGCCATTGTAATCTTGATTAATGAATTGGTGGAACATACGAAGTTGGAAACATAAGATAAAGTACAGGAAATAAGAAAATCCATACCAAATCTACAAAATGCCAATATAATCCCAAAACTTCAACTCTTACATGATTATGATACCCTTTTTTGGTAAAAGATCTCATTAACATCCAAACCATTGGAATAATACCTCCAATAACATGCATTCCGTGAAATCCAGTTGTTAAGAAGTAATATGAATAGAATAAATCTGTCCAAGGATATATATGATGAGAAAATTTTGACGTATATTCAAAGTACTTAACAATTAAGAATGTAAAAGCACATAAAATGGTTATAGTCATGTACAATTGAAAATTTCTTTTGTTGCCTTTTTCAATAGCCAAAACTGAAAGTGCCATTGTTAGTGAGGACCCAATAAGAACAATCGTATTTAAAAGTGCTAACCACTTATTAAGAGCTTGAGCTGAATTTGTAAAGAGATCGATGTTAGCATTTCGCAAAACAATGAAAGAAGCAAAAAAACCAGTGAAAAACATTATTTCAGAGGCTAAGAATACCCACATAGCTAATTTGCCATGCGGTATGCCACTTACTGGTTCATGATCGAGTACAAGTCCTGACATAAATTATACCGTAGATTTATAGTAATGTATCAATTAACAAGAGAAAAAATACCGTCATAAGATAAATATATGAAGATATCAAAAGGGTTCTTGATGCTTTCTTCGTTCTGTTTTTAATAAACAAGATAGCATTATACAAGAAATAACAGCCTACTAATGTAGAGCCAACAAGAAATAGCACTGAAGCAACATTAAAGACATAAAATGCAGTTGTTGTTGCTAACAACAATACTATATAAACACTTGATTTTATAGAAACATTTTTTCCAGTTGGATCTACAACCGAATCTAAAACAAAGCCGCCATTTGAATAATCTTCACGGTATAACCAAGAAAGAGAATAAAAATGTGGTAATTGCCAAAAGAAAAGAACCGAGAATAACAAAATTCCGGGAATACCAAAAGAATTTGTAACAGATGTATAACCACCCAGAGCTGGGATAGCTCCTGGTAATGCTCCTATAATGGTTGAAAGTGTCGTTTTTCGTTTTAATGGAGTATAAACTGCAATGTAGGTTACCGTTGTAACTACAGCTAAAGTAAATGTTAAGTCATTAATAAGAAAAACAAAATATAATCCTATTACTGAAATAGCTAATGCAAACAACAAACCTTGAGTAGGATGAAGCGATCCATTTACTAAAGGTCTATTTTGAGTTCGAGCCATTTTTGCATCAAATGACCTTTCGACGTAATGATTTAAAGCACAACTACCAGCACTAACAAAGGTTGTACCAAGAACTGTAAGAAGAAAATGAACTAAACCTTCCAAAGTTGAAAAATGGGAACTTACAGAAGTTAATCCCAAAAAATATCCAACAGTTGTAGAAAAAACAACCATTTTAGTAATCCCAGGTTTAGATAACTCGTAGTAAGAAGAAAACTTACTATGTGTTTCTACTAAACCTTTGGAGTTTACCATTTGGTTTGAGAGTTCTAATGAATGGGTAGTTGTAGTCATTTTGATAAATTTGAGACTTTTCATGTTTTGTTCATGAAAAGTCTCTTAACATTTCAATAAATTAATGAGTATTTTGAGTTTCTGAAACAGTAGTTGTTTCTTCAATTTCCACTTCTCCTGGAGCCAACCATTGTGGATGGAAATCATCAGCACGATCTGGATGAGAAAATTCATATGGAGAACGATAAACTCTTACAGGTGCTAAGAAGTTACCATGTGGAGGTGGAGATGGAGCATGCCATTCTAACGTATTTGCATTCCATGGATTTTTTGGTGCTTTAGGTCCCCAAATCCAAGTATATATGATATTTCCAAAAAGAATTAACTGGGAGAAACCAAGAATAATTGCCATGATGGTAATAAATTCATTCCAAGGTTGGAAAGGTTTCAAAAAGTCATAAACATTCGGATCATGAATTCTTCTCATGTGTCCACCAACACCTAAGATATGCATTGGGAAGAATGTTAAGTTGAAGAAAATAAAGGTCCAAAAGAAGTGACGACGTCCCCAAATTTCATTTAACATTTTACCGAATAATTTTGGAAACCAATAATAAATACCTGCATAAATACCAAATAATGAACCACCGAATAATACATAATGAATGTGTGCAACAATGAAATATGTATCATGGATATATATATCTACAGGAGCTGAGGCCATAAAGACACCTGACAAACCACCAATAATGAAAGTAGCTATAAAACCGAGTGCCATCATATTGGCAGTTGTATAGCGAATGCTTCCTCTCCAAATTGTACCAAGCCAATTAAATACTTTTATAGCTGAAGGTACTGCAATTACTATTGTTGACAACATGAAAGTTGTACCTAACAGCGGATTCATACCAGATTGAAACATATGATGTCCCCAAACGATAAACCCTAAGAAAGCTATTGCCATTATTGCGAAAATCATCGCTTTGTAACCATATATTGGTTTACGAGAAAATGTTGATAGAACATCAGAAACAACACCCATCAATGGCAAAATCATAATATATACCGCAGGGTGTGAATAGAACCAAAACAAATGTTGGAACAATATAGGTTGTCCACCTCCAGAATGTTTCATTCCATTTGCATATGGAGAAGCTACCGTTAAATTATCAGGCATGAAGAAAGATGTATGGAGTACATTGTCAAAAAACAACATACTTACAGCAGATGCTAGAACTGGTGTTCCAAGAACCATTAGAACTGATGTAATGAAAATTGCCCAAACAGATAATGGCATATCAAACATTTTCATACCCGGTGCTCTTTTATTCAATACCGTGGTAACATAATTCATACCACCTAAAATAGAAGAAAAACCGACAAGAAATACAGCAACAATCCATAAGGTTTGTCCTAATCCTCCAATTGCACTAAGTGGAGGATAACCAGTCCAACCTGATGCTCCAGCACCTCCTTGTACAAAGAATCCAGCAGCAGCAACTATTCCTGCCAAGAAATATAACCAAAAAGATAGGAGATTGATAAATGGCAGTGCCATATCATCAGTTCCAATCATTAGTGGAATACATAAATTTCCAAATAAACCAACAGCCAATGGAATGATAACAAAAAATATCATAACGGAGGCATGCATTGTAGTTAACTGAATGAAAAGTCCAGGTTGTATTACTCCATCAGATGCAATCAATTCAGGTAAGAATTGTCCAATAAGTGGAACAGCTTCACCAGGATATGCTAATTGCCAGCGGAGTAATAATGCTAGTGCACCACCAATAAGTAAAAAGAAAAGTGCAGATAGCATAAACTGTTTTGCAACCATTTTGTGATCGGTTGAAAATATATATTTCGTTATAAAGGATTGTTTGTGATGTTCGTGATGTCCATGATCGGTATGCACATCATGATGAGTATCAGAAACTAAAACGGGTGATGACATAGTAGTAATCCTATTAAATATTATTTACTTTTTTTATTAGTTGTTTTTGATGTATCAGTTGTTGCAACTGCTACAACTGTTGCTGTCGAATCATTCTTTTTAGTTGCACTAGAATCAGATTTAACTGGGGATACAGCAAAACTTACTCCCAGTTTCTTAGCAGATTCATCAGATAGCCACTTGTCAAAATCTGCTTGTGATAACATAGTAACTTCCCCACGCATGTTGTAATGCCCAGAACCGCATAATTCAGCACAAGCAAGTTCATATTTACCTACTTTAGTTCCATTGAACCAAACCTTAATCCATTGACCAGGAACAGCATCCTGTTTCACTCGGAAATTCGGTAAAAAGAAACTATGTAGAACGTCTGAGGCAGAAAGTCCAACTACGATATTTCTATTAATAGGAAAAGTGAAAGAACCGTCTTTGACGATATCGTCTTTTCCTGCAGCATCGGCTGAATCTATTCCAAATCTATTCGATGTTGTCATTTGATTTCTATCTTGACGACCAAAAGTTCCATCAGGTCCTGGGTAACGACAAGTCCAACCATATTGGTAACCCATAACTTGAACTTCTACATCTGGTACAGGTACTTTTTTCTCGTATTTTGTTTTTTCCCACATACCATCCGAATAAAGACCTATTCCGGCAAATAGTATCGTTGGTAATAAAGTCCAAGTAAATTCAACTAAGTTATTACCATGGTAATAATATGCTTTTACATTATCTTTTCTTCTATACTTAATCATGAATGCAATCAACACTCCATATGTAAGGAAAAAGATTCCTAAAGAAATATAATAAATGAAAGCAAAAAGATTATCTAATTCATGTCCGAATGTAGAGACATTCTCTGGGAACCACTTGAGCATATCAAACATACCAAGTAATTCTGTAAACGATGGAATTGCAGCTAAAATCATTTTTTTCCTTTACAATTATAATGGTTTTGTTAAATCAGCTTCTGTGTAAGAAACTGTTTGTGAAGCAGTTTTTGCTCTGACTGCTTTTACTTCATCTTCAGTTACAGCAGCACCTGTATTACCCCATTGAGATCTTGCATAAGTTAATACCTCTGCAATTTCAAGATCATTTAATATATCTTTGTGAGGCGTCATAGCTCCGTTATACGATTGACCTTCTCTTACAATTGGACCTTGGATTCCATGTAATACTATTCTAATAGGTGTTGTAGGTTCAGTATTCAAGAGTTTTGAACCAACTAAAGGGGGGTATGAACCTGGTAGACCTTTTCCGTTTGCTTGGTGACACGCAGCACATTTAGACTTGAAAACTTTTTCACCAGGCAATTCAGCAATTGCACCAGCTTTTGGTTGAGGATTAGGGTCAACCCATTGGGGGTCGTCACCGGGTTTTACAAAAAATCCTTTGACATTACATGATGTAAAAGATATAACTAAGAAAATTGAAATAAGTAATGCGTACGTAATCTTCATAATTTGGTAATGGTGTTATATACTTATCTATTTCTACGAATGTACGTATTTATACTATATTTTGCAAATTTATCAAGAAAAAAAAGGTACATTTGCATCAATAGTATCGTTACAAATACAAACAAATATCTTCTTTTTATTGTTCCATAACTTCGCTTTTTCATGTACGATTGTATTATAATTGGTGGTGGTATTTCAGGAGTTTCATCATTAAATCAGTTAAAAAGAAACAATTGCAACGTTTTGCTTTTAGAATCACGCCCATTTTTGGGAGGCAGAGTACGTTCTTATATCGATTCAATTTCTAATGATGAAATTGATAATGGTCAACATATCTTGATGAATTGTTACGAAAACTTTCTTTCTCTTCTTTCTGAAATAAATTCGATAAATCTAGTAAATGCTCAAAAAAGAATGAAAGTTTGTTTTGTTTCAAAAACGCAAAATTCATTGCAACCTTTCAAAAAACACTTACTTGAACAAAAGTATCTACCGAATAATATTGGAATATTGATTGGATTGCTTCACTTTTCTGCGTTTACACTTTCTGAAAAAATTCAGTTATGCTGGTTTATGCTTGGTCTTAAAATTTTTAAACCTTTTGATAATGAAACAGTATTTGAATATTTACAAAGAAGAAATATCAATCAAAAACTCATCATATGGTTGTTTGAACCAATTACCTTGGCAACTATAAATACCTCAATCCAAAAAGCTTCTGCAAAATTATTGGTCACTGTTTTAGAGAAAGCACTTTTAGGTGGAGGCACCAAATCTGCCTTTGTTTTACCAACGAAAGGACTTTCTCACTTTTTTTCTCATGCAGAGCTACTTGAGGAAAACGCAAAAACTTCATGTACTGTTAAAAGTATTCATAAGAACGGAAAAACTTTTGAAATTCTTGATTCTCTTGGTACAATATATTATACTTCATCAATAGTTTTTGCAACTCCACTTTCAACAACGAAGAGTTTGCTTTCTGATTTGGAAATAAATTTACCAAAGTTTGATGAACATTCTCCAATAACATCAATCTATTTATGGTTTGACGAAGAAGTATTGACAGAAATAGAAGATTCTTTTTTTGGAATGATAGGCACTATTACTCAATGGGTATTTAATAAGTATAAAATTGAAAATAGAACTTCAAATTTTGCAAAATCCTTACTTTCTATAGTAATCAGTGCATCTGATAAAATTGTTTCACTTTCTAAAGATGAAATAACTACAATGATCTATACTGAGCTATCAGAAGTATTTCCATCAATAAAATCTTCAAATGTAAAACATAGTGTTGTTATTAAAGAAAAGAAAGCAACATTTCTTTCAACACCAAGTTTTGAATTAGAACGTTTACGTACTTCAACTTCAAAGGAAGGAATTGTTATTGCAGGAGATTGGACCAATACAGGTCTTCCTGCGACAATGGAAGGAGCTGCTCTAAGTGGTGTGACTGCATCAAGGGAAGTTTTGAAATTTTTACAAAAATTATGATATCGTATACTTTAATTACTGGTGCATCAGGAGGTATTGGAGAACAAATTGCTTTATTATCTGCACAACGTGGTAAACACTTGATTTTAGTTGCTCGAAATAAACAAAAATTAGAACAAGTAGCATCAAATTTACGAGATTCCTATAATGTTTTTGTTCATTGTTTGGATTATGACCTTTCACATCCAAATTCAGCGACTGAGATTTATTCCTTAGTACAAAACAATATGTGGAATGTAGATGTATTAATTAATAATGCTGGATATGGATTAAATGGTTTATTTTCTTCGCATAGTGCAGAAGAAGAAAATACAATGTTACAATGTAATATTAATTCCTTAGTAGCATTATGCTCCCTATTTTCACAACCTATGATTCAACGTGGTAAAGGAGGAATTCTTAACATAGCTTCAACCGCAGCTTACACAGGAATTCCTTATTTAGCCAGTTATGCTGCATCAAAAGCATTCGTAAAAAACTTTTCTGTTGCATTACATGCTGAATTAAAGCAGTTTGGTGTCACAGTTTCGTGCTGTTGTCCTGGTGGAACAGCAACGAATTTTTTTGACAGAGCAAAGGTTGATAGATCTTCAATGGCTGTTCCTCTTCAATCACCGGAAATTGTTGCTTTTACAGCTTTGGAAGGATTAGAATCGAAAAAAGCTTTGACAATTTCTGGCTGGTACAACGCAATTATGGTATTTCTGACAAGAATATTACCATATCAAATTAATGTCTATGTAAGTGAACAAATTTTTAAACCAAAAAACAAATGAAAAACATACAACTATGCGGTCTCGGTAATGGATTAGTAGATTTAGAAATAATTACTACTACACAACAATTAGAAGAATTAGGAATTAAAAAGGGGACAATGACACTTGTTTCTGAACAAGAACAAGAGGAATTACTTGCAAAACTTTCCCATACACAACCCTTTCGATGTTCAGGTGGTTCTGTAGCGAATTCAATTATAGCCTTTAGTGCATTAGGTGGAAAAGCTGCCCATAAAACCATTCTCGGGAATGATTCTTTTGGTAATTTTTATGCTCAAGAATTTGTCGATTTGGGAATCAAATTAGACGCTGAAAAAGTAGATTCTATTTCTACAGGTACTTGTGCAGTTTTAATTACAGAAGATGCTGAAAGAACACTATTTACTTCCTTAGGTGTTAATGCGACGTATGGGAAAAATAACATTCTTCCTAGTACTATAGAACAAAGTGAATGGCTCTATATAGAAGGATATAAATTTTCTGAACCATCTGGTGTTGAATCTATAAATTATGCAATTGAAATTGCAAAAAATAGCAATACAAAGGTTGCTCTATCCTTTTCTGATACCTTTGTTGTGAATTTCTTTCGAAATGATGTTCAAAAAATATTAGAAAACACCGATTTTCTCTTTTGTAATGAAACTGAAGCTGCTGCATATTCAAATTCTGATGATTTTGAGAAAAATTTTACACTATTAACTTCAATCATTGAAAATGTAGCTTTAACGCAAGGTAAACTTGGTTCCAGAGTAAAATGGTATGGCGAAACACAGTCATTTGACGCAGTTTCTGTGAAAGCAATCGATACAACTGGTGCTGGAGATATGTATGCAGGTTCTTTACTGTACGGATTGTTGAATGGTTTAAGTGTTAAACAAAGCGGAAAGTTAGCATCATTTGCATCTGCTCAAATTGTTGCCCAAATGGGAGCACGATACAAAGGTAATATAAAGAATTTTCTCCAATATATTGACTAATAGCAAAACCATTATGAAATATATTTACGTTTTACTATTTTTAATTTCTACTAATCTTCTAATTTCACAATCAGCTTTGACGTATACAGAGTTTAAAAAAGCTCTTTTAAATTACTACGAAGAAGATATGATTTCAGATTTAATACAATTGAAACCTCAAATTGAATCCTCTCAGTTTTGGTCTTGGGATGTAGGTGATTATACAGGGGATGGATATCCTGATTTGGCCTTTGTAACTAAGGATAAATCTGTTAGTGGTAAAAATCTTACTGTTACATTAGTTGTTGATATAGATGGTTATTTGGTTAAAGTCAAGGAATTTCAAGAAAAATATGTAGAATTACCGTTGGAAGTTGGAATTGCTATCAAAGAAAACACTTGTTATGTTACCAATAAAATCAAACAATTTCATTGGAATATTACTGGTTGGTATGTAGAAAACGGAAATTTCAAACAGCGTTCAATCTATAGAACTGAAAAACATACCGCAGCAGTTACAAAAGAGTCTTTAATTGATTTTTCTAAAAGCATCGCCGAAGAACGAATAGTACATTCTTCATCTGGAAAAATTAGTCAAATCAACAAAATTCAATATTTTCCACTTTTTGCAGAATTTGATAAATACCAAAGTGGGAATCAGAATAAGCGTGAATTTTCCACTATTCAATATGTTGAATCAGGTGCGTATTATTGGAAAGGTGAGGAAGATTGTTCGTTCACTTTGCAGTTAACAAAAAAGGATGATTTTTTGTATGCAATGATAGATGTTATTGATGATTCTCTTGTAGCTGGTTCTAATTATTTATCCGTTGATAAAGTGAAAATTAGTTTTTATCAACATGATAAATCAAATGATGGTGTTTTAAAACAATTTTTCTCAACATTGCAAAAAAGCACTATTCAAACTAAGCCAATTAAGTCCAAAAAGATTGATTTTGAATTCTCATTAGGTGATTTTTCCACAACCAAATCATTTGTATCTTTACCAGCAACGACTGAAGCAACGGTGGATGTAATCAAAACAAAAAATGGATATGTTTTGTATGCAAAAATCCCCTTTTCTGAGATAATTTCTGATATAAATACCACTTCTGAGGTGGGCTTTTCTATTTCAGTTTTCGATGCAGATTCTGACTTTTATCCTGAGATAACAACTGTATTGTCTACAGAAGATTATGATGATAAAACTAAGATTTCTACTTTGGTAATAAAGCCAATTGCAGAAATTTACCAGTCATATAATAATCTGTTTGTACCTCAATTGATAACTAATTTGAAAAAGTACGGATATTAATACTTAAATAAAAAATGGAAATACTTTACCCCAATAATTTTGCCAAACTATTTTCTACCATGTTATTGGTTTTTCAACTTTTCTCCGATTTAAATCATACAAAAGATTTTAATCGTGAAAGTGTTTCATCAATTGTTTGGTACCAAAAATCTGCTGAAGCAAAAGCGTTGTATTTGCAAGGTTATAATATTGCCATTTCTCGATTGATTGAAATTAGAAACAATAAACCATCTGAAACGAATTTGGCTGTGGTATTAGATATAGATGAAACAATTCTTGACAATTCACCATTTCAAGCAAAATTGGCGTATTCTTTTCAAAATTATAATAATATTCTTTGGAGTAAGTGGACATCTCAAAAAAATGCTGATTTACTCCCGGGTGTAGCTCGATTTTTTACTGTAGCAGATTCTTTAGGCTTTGAGATATTTTTAGTTTCTAATAGATATGATTATGAGCAAGAGGTTACTTTGGAAAACCTACAACGTTTCAAATTACCTGGACTAAATGAAGAAAATATCTTTTTACGGAAATTTGAATCAAGCAAAAAAGACCGAAGAGATACAATTCTTTCTTCTTATTCAATTGAGTTGTTGTTAGGTGATAATTTAGGAGATTTTGATGATGTTTTTGACACAAAATCATTAGAAGAAAGGGAAATGAATGTAATGAAAAATGCTGATAAATTCGGTTCAAAATTTATCATTTTCCCTAATCCAATGTATGGTTCTTGGGATGATTTACTCTATAAAAATACAGAAAGTAGTAGATCTTCTGAAACTAAATCATCAATGAGAAAAGAGGTCTTAAAACGAAGTAATTAATGTCAAAACATTGAAGATTCTTCTGCTATTGGTTTTTTCTCACCACCAGATTTATTGATAATAAATCCAAAAATTCCTCCACAAATCCCACCAAATATATGTGCAAATTGTGAAATTGAATCTTGAGTAAAAGAATTTGCCACTTCTTTTCCAATATATAGCAACACTATCAATAAAAAGGTGATTGGAATTCTTCCAGCTTTGAAATTTGCAAATGAACTTAATAGTATAAGCATAAATACAATACCACTTGCGCCTAACAAGGTCATATTCATAAAAATTAACGTTATAATACCTGTTAATAATGCAGTTATGAACATCATTTCCATCATTATTTTTGAGCCATATTTTTCTTCTAACAATGGTCCAATTAGTAGAATGAAGGAAAAATTAGACAGTAGATGTCCCCAATCTGCATGACCAAATACATGGGAAAATAATCGAAAATACGATATTGGATTCCACATTGACATTGATGAAGAAACTGTGAAAAAGTTAGTAATCAAAAAATGAGCAGTTACATAATCTATCGCTAAAACTGCAGTAGAAATCAATGTAAATGTCAGTATAACTGGGGAGTTGTATTGTAATTTCATATTCGTTTTGATGGGTGTGGAACTAAGGCTGTTGGAACTATTTTGGAGGCTGGTTCGATATGAGATAATTGATCGTCAAAGAAAATATGAGCTCCAAATGCTTCTAATACATTTGCTTTACTCAGTCCTCCCATAAAAAACGTTTCATTGACAATAATATTCCAAGATCTAAGAGTACGAATTACTCTCTCGTGAACCTTAGAATCACGAGCAGTAATAAGTGCTGTACGAATCAAGTCAGTATCTTGAGGTAGAAGAGATTGAACAATTGCTAATTTGTGCAAAAACGGTGCAAATGGACCTTTGGGTAAAGGTGTTTTAGCGTTTTTTCGTTCATGTTCAATAAATGAATCCATTCCCTCATTTTGAAATATTGTTTCAGATTCCTCTGAAAATAAAACAGCATCACCATCGAAAGCGATACGAATTTGATGTAATGGACTTTGAGATTTTGAGTGAAAAGGGAATATCATGGCTGATGCAAATCCTGCATCAATAGCACCTTGTACATCTTCCAAATGAGCAGAAAGGAATAAGTCGACATTGAATGCTCGTAAATACGGAGCTAAAGGTGCACCTGTTGTAAATACAGCTCGAGTTATATCGAGGTTATAATGTGAAATAGAATGAAAAAGTCGAAGACTTATTTCAGAACTATTTCTTGACATAATCACTACGTCTACTAATTGTTGATTTGGTAGATAGCTATTTAATTTAAGTAGTGATTCTACTAAATGAAACCCAGTTCCTCTATCTAAAAGGACATCTTCATTTTGTAATTGATATTGTTTATATACTTCCGCACCTTCTTTTTCAAAAATCTCGTTTTCTTTTGAAAGATTGAACAAAGCTCTTGAAGAGATTCCTATGACTAAACTTGGTGCAGAATCAGACATACATCAATTCAAACCTGGTTTGAGTTTTCGAACGATAATAGGAATTACTTCCATAACACTTTCTGGTGCTTTGAAGAGGTTTATCGCCTTATTTTGTGAGTCTTGTAGTCGAAGTACACTGTCATAAATATACGCATTGACTAACAATCTGTCGTTTTGCATATTGAAAGTACCAGAAACTACTTTATTTGTACCTAACATTTCAGCAGCCTTCCACATTGTCGCTTCATAATTTGGATGGGTTTCACCCTCTTTTAGCGAAGAAATAGTCTTTTCTACTTGCTCATTTGTAATCAACTTAATACCCAAATCTCCTGCAATTTTTTCAATTTCTTTATATAAAGAATCTGAAAGTTTCGATGAATAGACATCCAATTTAATGTTACCGTCCATATTTCGGAATGGAAGTACCGCTACTGTTGTTTGAGAAAGAGTATCAATGTACGAAATACAAAAGAGTATTGCTAAAATACAAATAGTTTTCATAATGGTTATACTAAGGATTTAACGTAAGTAAATGTGGAAAGAAGTTTTTGTTTCATTGGAATAACTTGTTCCATTTGTTGTTCTTTACAAAAATTCATTATTTCAATTCCAATAGCGGCAAGGTCATCGAGTCCAAATTGCAAACAAGAGCCTTTTAATGTATGACCAAGTCTATACATATCTTCGAAATTATTCGATTGGACATATTCATCAAAATTTTGTTGAATTTGGTCAATCCAATCGTCAATAAACTCAGGTAATAACTCTCTTATAAACGGATCGTCAGGTAATTGCATTGTTCTAACAATTAAAAAAATGAAAAAAACAGTGAAGAAAGCTGTAAGCCGAATTCTGTCTTCTTCCAAAAAAAATGGAAGGAGGCAATTATTTATCTGGGAATAGTATTGCTACTATCCTCAAGCAGCCTACCCAAATACTATCTACACGAACAATATAGTTATCACCGAGATGATAAAGTATTTTTATTTGGCTTTGCTCCGTATGGGGTTTACAATGCCACAATTGTTACCAATTGTGCGGTAAGCTCTTACCTCACCATTTCACCCTTACCTTTCGAAAAAGGCGGTATTTTTTCTGTTGCACTTTCCGTCAACTTTGGCGAATTGCCATTGTTGCCCGGCCATTAACCGGCATACTGTTCTTTGGAGTTCGGACTTTCCTCAGTAATTGATTCAATTACCGCAATTGCCCGCTTTCCCCACTTGATTGATAAAACCATTGAAAATCTTTCGATTTAGAATCAATAGCCTTATTCGCTAAAGAATCTGCAATGGAGTTATATTCTCTTAGAATATGATTATAAGATAATGGAACAGTTAATTTAGAAAGTACAGCCCGAATTTTCGAATGAATTTCTTTTAACTGCTCGTTTTTTATCTTATATTCTCCACGAAGTTGTTTTGTAACAAGTTCAGAATCTAAGTATAATTCAATCTTCGTTGCGAATCCACATCTTTTAACCAATAATTGTGCCAAACGAAAAACTGCAAAACATTCTGCGAAATTATTAGTTTGTTCTTGTAGATATTCATAATAGGAAGCTATCGGAGTTTTATCGACCAAACAAATATAGACTCCAATTCCTGCAGGTCCAGGATTTCCTCTCGCTCCTCCATCAGTGTAACATCGAAGAATCATTACATTTGTTCTTCTGGAAGTAAGATTCTTCCACAACCTTCACACATATAGATTTGTTGTTTTTTTCTAATTTCTACAATGACTTGAGGAGGAACTGAACGAAAACAACCAGAACAAGAACCTCTCTTTAAAAAAACAGCCGCATCATGATGGAAGGTTCTTACTCGTTCGTACGTCGCTAACACTTCTGTTTCACAATTTTTTACAATTGAAGCTCTTTCTTTTTCTAATGCAGAAACATCTTCATTTTGATCACTGAACAATTCTTTAAGTTCTTTTTCTTTATCTGCCAAATCTAAAAGAATATTGTTATAATCTTCTTCTTGTTCTGATAAAATCATTCGAAGATTTTCTTCTTTTACAACGGAAGTTCTGAGTTCATTTTGTATAGATTCTTTATTCTCTTTGAAAGAAGCAATTTCTTTGGTCATTGCATCATATTCTTTGTTATTACGAACAGCCGCTTGTTGTTCGCCAATATGCGTTTCTTTGTCGTGAATTTCTTGCAACGTTATGTGAGCATTTGAACGAAACGTTAGTATATCTTCAATAAGTGCTTCAGTTTGTGTTTTTTTCTCTAAAAATTCCCGAGCTAATTGTTCTAAATAACGTACTTCTGCGGGTAATTCTCCAAGCTCTTCTTGCATTTCAAATAATTCAACATCTATTTCTGAAAGTCGAGCGAGTAGGTCTAATTGTTTGTCCATAAATACAATTTGAATGTTTAATTTCTGAGTTATAATACAAATATACGTAAAAAACATACGTTACTATGAAATAGTTATTTTGAAATGAGTACTTTCTCTATTTATATTTATCAATGATTGATAAACTACTATTAGTTTTTCTTCTTATTTTCAACAGTTCGATTCTATTTTCACAAAGTAAAGGAGATGATTCTTCTCCAAGTCCAACCGTTGATTCTGTCTTTATTTTCACTCCTGTTAGACCTCTTTTGGGAGATACAGTAGTTGTTAATTCCGAACTGATTAATTTTTTGGAATTAACCTTGTCTGATAATGGCTATAGCATTGGTTATTATGCCACGAAAGAACTTAATTCAGTTTTTTCAATGACTGGTTCTATTTTCTTTTCAGGTGCAAGAAATACCGATGAATTAGAATTTTATGACCCATTTACTGGACAATTTTTCATTCCTGGAAAAATCAATCGATTGTTTATGCTTCCAATGACAATTGGGCTAAGAACCTATCTATTCCCAGCGGAATTGTCAAAGGAATTTAAGCCTTTTGTTCAAGCAAATGGAGGAATGAATGTCATACTTTCTAACCCTTACCAATTAGGTTTTTTCGAAGCATGGGAAGAAGCTAATATTTATTTTAGACCAGTTATGACCATTGGTGTGGGTGCAAGTTTTTCCAATAGAATACGACCTTTAGAAATTTCTTTACGATATCAATATTCGCCATTTGGTGGTGAGGGATTAGAAAGTATTTTACGAAACCCTATTAAAAATTTCGGTGGTTTATATATATCTTTAGGAATTTCTCTGTAAATTGCATAAAATTCATTACTTAATTTTCGTAAAAATTATGAAATATACCTTACCTATTTTATTGTTTCTATTTGTTCAAATAAGCTCTTTAGCAAAAAATGGAGACACAACAATAGTTCCTGTTTTTGATAAATACCTGTTTACTTGGAATGGTTCTCAAATTCGTAATGCAAACTTTACTACACAAACTAAAACTTATAGTAAAATATTGATGCGTTACAAACTTACTTGTCCAAATCCTGCATGTGGGGAATGGGATTATACAACGAATATTTATCTTCGCGATAAGTTAGGTGTTTTGGATTCTTCCTTAGCGGAGGCACTTTCTTTTGATGTGAATGGAGTAAAGGTTGAAACGTTTTATTTTACAAATCAACCTCGTTTTAAAACATTCTATAATAGTACTGCACGAAGAACAGACTCTGCATTAGTTGAACCTTCAACTGTTCGTTATTATAGAAATACGAATACTCCATTTGTTCCCACAGATTCAGTTGTAGTCTATCAAGGAAATTTCACGAATTATTATTATTCTCAATTTGGTGGATTGAGAGATTCTGTAAAAATTGGTTATGACAGTATGTTGACTGTTGAAACAACTCAACGTTTTAAAACTTTCGAGAAATTTCGTGAAATTGAAATTGGACGTGTTATAACTCCATATGGATTTTGGTTTGCTCCAGGAAGAGAATTTTATTGGGATATTGATGTTACTGATTATGCTCCATTGTTCAATGGCAACGTAGATATTCGTGCTTTTTATGATGGATGGTCGCAAGGTTCATTATTCTCTTTGGATTTCATTTATATCGAGGGAACTCCTTTCAGAACTACTAAAACCGTTGATGTCATCTACTCTGGTAACCCTACGTATGGTGATCCTGCAAATCCTCCTGAAAATGTGTTGATTCCTTACAAATTCGGTATTCAACAAGAAAATCATGCATATTTGAGAGTTCTCAATACTGGTCATGGTTTTGGAGGGACAGAAAATGCTGCTGAGTTTTCAGACAAGACGCATTCAATTCTTGTTAAAGCACAAGAACGATATACCCACAGAATGTGGAATGATGACTGCGGACAAAATCCTGTCTACCCTCAAGCTGGTACGTGGTATTATAACCGTTCAGGATGGTGTCCGGGGCAAGATGTTAAATTCAAAGATTTTGCACTACATCCATTTTATGGAACCGATGATTCGATAAGTGTTCAATACAAACTTCAACCTTATACGAATGCAAATTTAAGCTCAAGAGCATCTTATATAATTCAAAATCAATTGATTCAAACAACTCCGCCTATATTTGCTAAAAACGTGGAAGTAACTGCAATTGTTCAGCCAACTACAGATTTTCAGTTTTCGAGAATCAACCCAATATGTGCTGGTTCTCAGCCTAAAATAAAAGTAAAAAACTATGGTTCTGAAACAGTTACATCTATGCAAATAGAATACGGGACTGCTTCGAATAAAAGAACGGAAAATTGGACAGGAACATTATCATATTTAGAAGAAACTACTATAGAATTTCCTACAGTTGATTTGGGTACTACCAGCGGTGAATTTACAGCAACTGTACGGTTAGTGAATGGATCAAATGATGAATATCCAGATAATAATGAGAAAAAAACCTCATTTACTCTTCCGAGTGTATACTATGGAAAAGTAGCGTTGGCATTGCAAACTGATGATGTACCAAACACAATATTCAATGGTGATATGAATGGAATTCGTTATCAAGTTGTTACAGATTTAGGAAGTGTTCTTTTGGATAAGAATGGATTTGCTGATAATTCTATAGTAAGAGACACTTTCTCTTTGCAACCTGGATGTTATTATTTTGTAATATACGACGAAGGATTTGCTGATGGACTCATACCTATTTTCCAAGGATCTGTTCGTGGAGCATTTTCTTTAAGAGATCAGACTGGAACAATGTTCTATTCAGCGTTATCAAGTGGTTCAAATTTTAAAGCAAGTTTTGGAGATAGAGAAATTATTCCATTTACCATTGGTACCTCTACTGGCATTGTAGATAATACATTTGAAAAAGTAAAAGGTCTTTTTATCTCGCCAAATCCGAGCTCTACTACAGTTTCTGTTTCTTGGAATGGACTTACATTGAAAGAAAAAGCGACTGTTGTTGTTCGAAATATTCAAGGACAAACTGTTTTTACTACTTCAGTAAATTTGACTGATGCACCAAATATTGATATCGATATTAGCAAATTTTCTAACGGAACTTATTATGTTTCCGTAGTAACAGAATCCATAGAATTATATGATGAATTTGTTGTATCAAAATAACCAAAATAAATAAATCAAATGATTGCTAATCTATCCGAAAATAGGTTAGCATTTTTTTTTGAGAACAATTTGAACAATTTCTTTTCTAATGCAAAAAAAATTCTCTATCTTTGCTATAAATGGTATGGTTTTACACTTTGAGAGCATCGAAAAAATATGAACAAAGCAGTAATTATGGCGGGTGGTTTTGGAACACGATTAAGACCATTAACAATGACTTCACCCAAACCGATGGCTCCTGTTGCAAACAAACCGATGATGCACCATATCGTCAATTTATTAAAGCATCACGGTGTCTCTGATATTGTTTCACTTTTGTACTTCCAACCTGATAAAATAAAAGACTATTTCAAAGATGGTTCTGAATTTGACATTAGCATGAAATACGTTACTGCTGAAGCCGATTATGGAACTGCAGGTAGTGTTAAAAATGCATATCAATACTTAGACGACAGATTTATTATTATTTCAGGTGATGTACTTACCGATTTTGACATCACCAAAGCTCTCGAATATCACGAACAACAAGGTTCGATGGCAACAATTTTATTGACCAGAGTAACAAATCCAATTCAATTTGGAATTGTAATGACTGACGATGATGGTAAAATTACTCGTTTTTTGGAAAAACCGTCTTGGGGTCAAGTGTTCTCTGATACCATTAATACTGGAATCTACATTCTAGAACCTGAAGTTTTAGATCTTATTCCTTACCAAAAAGATTTTGACTTCTCAAAAGACCTTTTTCCATTAATGCTACGAAACAATCTTCCTTTGTATGGGTATATTTGTGAAGGGTATTGGCGAGATATTGGTAATTTGAATGAATATCAACAAGCATCGTTGGATATATTAAGTAATACCGTTTCGATTGAAAAAGTTGGAAATGAAATTCGTCCAGGTGTATATGTCGGTTCCAATTGTACTATTGGAGATTCTGTTGAATTTATTGGTGGCAGTATTATTGGTGATAACGTTACCATTGAAAATGGTGCCACCGTTGTAACCTCCATTATTGGCGACAATTGTCATCTCAAAAATGGTTCTAAAGTTACTCGTTCTGTAATTTGGAATGGAACGACTATAGGTCATTCAGCCTCAGTCACAGAAGATGTTTTGTGTAATAACATTACAATAGGTGATTCTGCAATAGTCAATGAAAGCGTTTTCATTGCGGATGGTTGTTCGATTGGTGAAAATTCGTTGTTGCATTCCAATATAAAATTATGGCCTAATAAAGTTGTTGAACCGGGTGCTATACTCAATCATAGTTTAGTTCAAGAAGAAAAATGGGTTCGAGAACTGTTCAACGAAGCCAGAATTACAGGTCTATCGAATATTGATGTTGTTCCAGAATTTGCTGCCAAATTAGGAGTAGCAATTGGTAATGCTTTTGGTCAATCAGGAACAATTTTAGCTTCAAGAGATGGTTCTAATGCTGCCAGAATGATAAAAAGAACTATTACATCTGGTTTGCTATCAACAGGTATAACTATCACCGATTTACAATCTACTTCTATTCCTCAAACGCGTCAAGAGTTAACCAGTGGAAATTATATTGGTGGATTTCATGTTCGTACATCTCCAAGAAATCCTCAGAATATTGATATAATATTGTTTAGTTCTGATGGTCGTGATATTCAACTTTCTCGAGCAAAACAAGTAGAACGATTTTACTATGGTGAAGACATTCGTAGAGCGTCTTTTGATAAAATTGGAACGATTGTATATCCTGAAAGGACATTAGAATCGTATATAGCTCGATTTGTTAATAAAATTGATACAACCTCTATTACAGAACGTAACTTTAAAATTGTCGTTGATTATTCCTATGGGTTGGGTTCAAATATATTCCCATCTATACTTGGAAAACTCAATTGTTCTACATTGGCAATGAATAATTATGTAGATGCTAATAAATATACTCAAACCAATGCACATAAAGACAAACATACACTTACAACGGTACTTCAGTCTTTGCAAGGGTATGAACTTGGATTTCAGATTGACCCAGGTGTAGAACGAATTTCTGTCATTGACGAAACTGGAACATGGATAGAAAATATGCGTTTGCTCACTGTTATGACTGCATTGTTTTTGGAAACTCATCGTCATTTGGAACCTTATTCTATTGCTGTTCCAATTCAAGCAAGCTCAGAAATTGATGTATTAGCTGCTCAGTATAATGTAACTGTTATTCGGATAAAGAACTCCCATTCTGCTATGATGGAAGAAACTCGAAATCCAGAAATCCAATTTGTAGGTGGAACTCGTGGAGGCTTCATTTTTCCTGAGTTTATGTTTGCTGCTGATAGTATGTTTACCATTGCAAAAGTATTGGAAATGTTATCAAAAATCAATGAATCGTTAGCAACATTCATAGCAAAACTACCAAAACGTGAAATTGTGCATAAATCCGTCTTAATACCTTGGGAGTCTAAAGGAACTGTCATGCGTAAAGCTATGCAACATACTCATGGGATGCAACGCGAATTAGTTGATGGAGTAAAAGTATTCTTTGAAAAAAGTAGCGTTATTTTGTATCCTGAGCGTGAATTAGCATCGTTTGCAGTACTTGCCGAATCAGATTCTCTCCAGTCGTCTCAAGCACTTTGCGATGAGTATTGTTCACTTATCCATCAATGGATAACTTCTTAAAACATCAATATGAGAATCACTGACATCTTATCAAAAGAACAAATTCTTTTGAATAAAACGTTTACATCTAAAGAAGAAGCTATTCGTACATTAGTATCTGAAGCACAAAAAAGTGGTTTTGTTCTTGATTCTACGGTTGTTTTATCTGCAATTATGGAACGAGAAAAAATTATGTCTACTGGTATTGGAAATGGTTTTGCTCTTCCACATTGTAAAACAAGTGGCATAGAAAAAACAATTGGTGTTGTTGCAGTGCTTCAATCTCCTTTAGAATTTGATTCATTGGACAATAACCCTGTTACAGTGATATTTTTGCTTTTAAGTACTGAAAATTCTGTTGGTAATCATTTGAAATTATTGAGCAGAATTTCGAAAATAATGAACAGTTCACTGTTTAGAACAAAACTTATCGCCTCAAAAAATCAGCAAGACGCCTTTACGCTCTTTTTAGAAGAAGAAAACGAAACAATGCCAATATGAAACAAACGATAAGAGGAACCAAAGACATTTTTTCACCTGAAATTGATCTTTGGGTTTTACTCGAACAAATTGCCAGAACAACATTCACACAATTCAATTACAAAGAAATACGAACCCCACTATTAGAATATACTGAAGTTTTCCAACGAGCAATTGGTGAAGGAACGGATGTTGTTGGTAAAGAAATGTACACCTTTCTAGATCGTGGAGATACTTCCATTACCTTACGTCCTGAATTTACCGCCGGAGTGATACGTTCTGCAATTCAACACGATTTTTTGAATAAACATCTGCAAAAATTATTCTATTTTGGCCCAATTTTTCGCTATGAACGACCCCAAAAAGGACGTCAACGTCAGTTTCATCAAGTTGGTGTTGAGTGTATTGGGTATGACACTCTCAAATCAGATGTGGAGATTGTTGTTTTGACTGATGTTTTTTTGAAAGCAATTGGAATTACAACCCACAAATTCAAAATTAACACCTTAGGCTCAAAAGAAACTCGTTCTTCCTTTTCAGAAGCCTTAGTTCAGTTTTTAGCAACCAAAAAGGATGAACTTTCAGAGGACTCACAACGTCGATTATTAACGAATCCTTTACGAATTTTGGACTCAAAATCACCACAAGATAAACTTGCACTTGAAAATGCACCTCAATTATATCAATTTCTCACAGATGAAGAAATTGCTCGATTTGAAGCGATTCAAAATGCATTATCATCACTATCTATTGATTTTGAAGTTTCGTATAATTTAGTGAGAGGATTAGACTATTATTCGCATTTTGTGTTCGAAATTACTGGGTCCAAATTAGGTTCACAAGATTCGCTTGGTGGTGGTGGTCGTTATAACAATATGTTCGAAGAATTTGGTGCCAAACCAACTCTATGCATTGGTGTATCTTTGGGAATGGAACGGTTAATTCTGGAGCTGGAAGGTCAATCGGCGCGAATCCAAAAACCGACATCTGTATATATTTTGATAGCAAATCAAGAGTATTATACTATTGCATTACAACTTCAATCTACGCTCATAACTTCAACAAACTGCTCTGTGTATTTTGATTTGTCGGAAAAATCGTTCAAAAATCAAATGAAAGATGCTAATAATAATGAGGCTGATTTTGTCCTTATTTTAGGTGAAGATGAAGTTGCAAAAAGTTCTGTATCTGTTAAAAATATGGCAACTTCGGAGCAAAAAACCATTCCAATGTCTCAAATATCCACTTTCTTTTCTTAATCACCATGAAAATCGAACAAAATGAATACATTTTTGAGTTTACTCCTCTTCAAGATGAAGTACAACTTTCAATAGCTACCATTCGACAGTTTTCTAACTTCTCTTATGATATAGTTGTTGCGAAAAAACAAACATCTTCTGCAACAGAATACAATCTCAAGGGTTTAACTATTAACTCATCTCTTCAAACTCCAGATGGACCTGCGACATTTATTGATTTGATACAAGTAAAAGCGAATGAAACTTCTCAAATTAAGTTTAAAAACAAGGGTTTTGAAATTCATTGCTCTATTTCCAACAATGATGGTCAGATTTTGATTCAACATTTGCAAACCATCAATGAAAAATAAATTAACAAAACTGCTCTATACCATTATCGAATCTCTCAACAAATGGCAAGTAAAGGTTTTACTTGCTTTTTTGTCTTTTTTGGTAATCGCAGTTTTATTATTTTATGCAAAAACCTTGGTAGATGAACTTATTGAAAGGGAAAAAGAGAATGTAGAATTTTATGCAGATGTGATAGAACATTATGTAAAATTACCCAATAGTAATTCCGAGGATTTGCTTTTTTTTATGGATAGAATACCGAAAATTGTCTCCTTCCCAATGATTTTCACCAATGAATTAGATATTCCAAATTATCCATATAACCAATTTAGTCTTAATATTCCCATTGATACAACCCAATCTGACACATTGATTAAGCAGATGTTGATTTCAGAAATAAACATGATGAGAGCAACCTATAATCCTATCTTTATCAAGGATAATAATGGGAAAGTTATCTCTAAAATCTATTATACCCACTCTGCCTTAGTTAATTCATTACGTCTATTGCCGTACATTGAGTTGATCATAGTCATAGCATTTGTGTTTATGGGCTATGTAGCGTTCTCCTATTTGCGAAGAAGTGAGCAATCGAGAGTTTGGGTGGGTATGGCAAAAGAAGCCGCTCACCAGCTTGGAACGCCTCTTTCGAGTCTATTGGCGTGGTTGGAAATTTTGAAACAATCTCGCACTGAGGAAGAACTTTTTGAAACGACGTTAGTGGAAATGGAGCGTGATATTGCAAGATTGAACACGATTGCAATTCGATTTTCTAAAATTGGCTCTCAACCAGAACTAAAAGAAGAAAATTTATCGCAAATTGTACATGAAGTAGTTGATTATTACCAAAAACGTATTCCGGGAGTAAAAGATATTCAATTTGAAAAATCTATTCAAGCGGATGTTATAGGTTTTGCAAACCATGACCTTATCTCTTGGGTATTTGAAAATCTATGTAAAAATGCCATTGAAGCAATTGAAAAACAACAAGGTACTATTTCGGTGAACCTCACAAAAGTAAACAACAAGATGATTGTTTTCTTTTCTGACACAGGAAAGGGAATGACTTCATCAGTAAAACGTCAGGCATTCACACCCGGTTTTTCCACAAAAAAACGCGGTTGGGGCATCGGTCTCAGCCTTTCAAAACGTATCATCGAAGAATACCACAAAGGAAAGCTCTTCATTAAAGAATCCACACCAAAAAAAGGGACTTCCTTTTATTTGGAAATCCCTCTTCTTCAACAAATCGAAACCCAAAAATAGGTTCTACGGATGATTATGTAGGTTTGGGCTGTCGAGGATTGGGGGTTTTGCTTGTGATTTTGACTTTTTTTGTACTTCAACAGAAGAAACGAGAATGCTTGGAGATGACGCTGAAACAGGGACATTTCCTGATTCAGCACCGCAAATTCCATTGAAAATTCCCAAATCATCCCCAGTGGTAACGATATTTTGGAAGGTGGTTAATGGAGTGCCAATCATATCAACTCCGCGAACCAATTCATCTGGACGACCATCTGCATAAATTTTATACACCACTAATGGCTGAACGGTGAAGGAATTGGGGATTGTACGAGAGGTGAAGGTAAATCCACCAGAAATTTCAACGAAATACAAACCATATTCTTTATTTTGTTCTTTACATTCTTTGCGAAGCAAGTTTTTCAATTCATTCACTGAAACTTTATTTCTTGAGCGGACAATCAAATTAGATTGTCGAGAAACTGGAATATAGCCCATTTGTTTTCTCCCATGACCATTGGAAATTGGGAAACTTTCAATTGGAGAACGAGACATCAAAAATTCTTTGAAAATCCCATTTTCTACAGCAACAACTTTTTTCCCTTTGACCCCTTGATCGTCATAATTCACATATCCGTGAACTTCTCTTCCGTCAAGAAATTTGATAGTCGGGTCAAAAATCACATCAATAAAATCAGGAAGAATTGGCTTACCAACAAATCCTTTGAATGTTTGCGAAGAATTAGGGTCTTTTTGACGATGTCCTTCCACTCTATGACCAAAAATCTCGTGAAAAAACACACCAGATGCTTCTCCAGATAATATAGCTGGACCTGAATACGTGTCCGTCAAAGGTGCCTTTTTTAGTTCTGCAAGTAAGGTTGCCATTGAATCAATGGTCTCAATAAGTGTTTCTTTCGATGGCAAAGAACCTGTCGTATGAGCAAAGAATGAACGGAAAAGTGGCAAAACCATTCCATCATCAGCCTTTGTAGAAGCAATGATAAATACACGATATGAACCTTCAGACCACGACAATTTTGAGCCTTCAGAATTCACAAAATACTTTGTCGTAAAATCTGCTTGAAAATACACTTTCGAATTTGTTATGAAGGGATATTTTCTGAATCGTTGCGATGCCAATCGAACCACATCTTGTGCATTGAGAGGAATAATGGGATTCAAAATAGGTGCTGTCAAATCTACTAAGGCTTGTTCTTTCGAAAAATCTGCGGATGTATCTTCGTCTGATACTTTTACAGCAATATTCGTTTTCACCTTCATATACTGCTCTTCGGCAGCTTTATATGCCTTATCAGTGTTATACCATAAAATGGTTTTAATCGCATCAGGATTATCTGTCAAGGGCATTGGAACTGCCAATCCTTTTGATGCAGTAAAATTGATTCTGTTCCCTCGAATTGTGTGAGTATTATCAAGTTGATAATCTCCAACACGAATATCAATATCTAAAAATCGTTCTTGAATTTGTTCATCATCTTCTAATTTTCCCAAAGAACCTGCTATGGAAGTAGCATTTCTATTCGTAATCATATACGACAAAAAATAGGGAGGTTGCTTTTGGGTAGAAAGTTCCTTCATTGAACGAGATAACTCTTCGTTCATCGTTGTAATAATTGAGTTTTCCTGTGAAAAAAGCATCATTGAAGATGCAAATATGGAAATGAAAAGAACTAAGAAGGATTGTTTCATTAAAATGGTGATACTTTTTTGATTATAGACAAATCTGGTGCTAATTCATAATAAAATGGCGTTCCAGTTGGAATATTCAAGGCTAAAATTTGTTCTTTGTTCAAATGTTCAATTGTTGCTACCAATGCACGTAATGAATTACCATGAGCAACTACTAATACATTTTTTCCTTGCTCCAAATACGGTTGAATTTGTGATTGGAAATAGGGCAAAACACGTTCTTGAGTCATTTGAAGCGATTCTCCATTTGGAGGAGGAATATCATAACTTCTTCTCCAAATATGCACTTGTTCATCGCCATGAATTTTAGCAGTTTCTTCTTTATTCAATCCTTGCAAATCGCCATAATGACGTTCGTTTAGGGCTTGATCTTCAAAGGTTGGAAGATTGGATTTGTTAGCAACTTCCAATGCTATAGAAGCAGTACGTTTTGCTCGAGTAAGCACAGAAGTAAACACAACATCGATAGGTAAATCGGCTAAAATGGTGCCTGCGTTTTTTGCTTCTTGTTCACCAAGCTCAGAGATATCAACATCAACCCAACCAGTGAATTTATTTTCCAAATTCCACAACGATTGACCGTGTCGAAGTAAGATAAGTAATGACATTTTTTTAAGTGTTTTTAGGTTGACAAAGTTCCATTAGAACCCCATTTGTTGATTTGGGATGTAAAAATGCTATAAGCATATCGTGAGCACCATCGGCTGGCGTTTTGTTGATGAGTTCAATACCGTCGTTCGATAATTTTGTCAAATCAGATTGAATTTCATCACTTTCAAAGGCAATATGATGTATACCTTCACCCCGTTTTTCAATAAATTTTGCAATTGGTGAGCTTTCATCAGTAGCAGCAGTCAGCTCAATAAGAATTCCATTCAAATTAAATGATGCAACTTGTACTTTTTGTTCTTCTACTGTTTCTTGATGGAAGCTTTCTACAGAAAAAATTTTTTCGAATTTTTTCATACTTTCTTCCAAATTTTTGACAGCTATTCCTATATGATTAATTCCTTTAATCATTCACACGCTCAAGATATATTGCTTCTAATTTTTTTAATTCTTCTTCTGTATTGATTCCAGATATTTCAATTGGGTCTGTATGAATCAATGCACCAACGGAAAGTTGGTTTTGTTTGAATATTTCCACCAAATCAGTAAGATAATATTCACCCTGTGCATTTGAATTTTTGATGTTTTTCAATAGTGAAAACAAATATTGATGTTCAATACAGTAAATCCCAGCATTTATTTCTCGAATCATGCGTTCTGTATCATTGGCATCTTTTTCTTCAACAATTCGTTGAAAAACACCAGATTCATCACGCACAATTCGGCCATAACCTTTTGGTTGGTCGAGTAATGTTGAAAGTAAGGTCATTTTGAAATTGTTTTGGGTATGAAAATCTATGAGATTTTCAAGTGTAGACGCTCGAATAAGCGGCACATCTCCAGAAAGTATGATGACTAATCCATCTAAAGGAAAGTCCATCAAAGCGGATTCTGCTTGTTGAGTAGCATGTCCTGTACCCAATTGTTCTGACTGAGTAACACAAACTAAAGAATCATCACCAAAAGAAGAAACAAAAGTTTCGACTAATTCTTTTTTGTGACCAACAATAACTACATTTCTTTTTGAATGAAGTTGATTGGCAACATCAATGACATATCCGAGGAGTGGTTTTTCGTTGAGAGGAACTAATACTTTTGGCAAGGTCGGGTTATTCATACGTTTACCCATACCAGCTGCTAAAATTATAGTAGCGATTGTGTTTGTTTTCGACATCAATTAATTATTGAGAAATCGGTGTGCTTGAACAGAATGTGCTTTTTGAACTATAGAATTGTTCTCATCGACTAAAACAATAGTAGGTTCATGTACCTTTGCTTCTTCGTCGCTAAGTGTCGTGTAGGAAATAATAATAATTCTATCCCCAACTTGACCTTTTCGAGCAGCCGCACCATTGAGACAAATGACCTTTGAACCACGTTCCCCTTTTATGACGTAAGTTTCAAAACGTTCACCATTGTTGATATTCACAACAGCAACTTTTTCATACTCAAGCAAATCTGCACTTTCCATCAAATCTTCGTCGATGGTAAGAGAGCCTTCATAGTGTAATTCAGCTTCAGTAATGGTAGCTCTATGTATTTTTGACTTGAACATTATTCTGTTCATCGTTCTTTTCAAGGTATGTTTGTAATAGGACTAAAGACGAAAAGCACAAAAATTCATTTCACATTATGAAAGTCTTATAAAAACTTCTTTTTCAAAGATTGCTTCGTTTCTTCATCCTGATCCAAATCTTGAAGTGATTTTTCAATATCCAAAACTTCTTTTTCAACTCCTAATTCTTTTGCTTTGGAAGAAATTTGAAATGATTCGGTAGGTAATTCAATTTCCTTCAAATTTGAAATGGTTTCATCTTTTTTTTGTTGAATTTGTTCTTTGAGATTTTCAGCAAAGTCAATTTTCCCTTTTATTGCCATTAATGACTTTGGATCTATTTCTTGAATACCCAGCAACAAATCATCTTGTTGGTTGTGAAATTGACCAATTGCTTTTTTCACTTCTTCCGCTTTTTTTGCTTCTTCAATTGCTTCAACAATTTCAGGAGGGATTGTGTTTTTTTCTTCATTTGATTCTTTTACAATTGACTCTTCTTTAACAACATTTTCTTGTGAGACTTCAGAATATTCGGTCAACATTTCGTTTTCGTCCTTAAGAATTTCGTCAAAATGAACTCCTATGTTCGAAGATTCTTCTTCAGCTTGTTCTTCAATTGAATTATCAACAATTGGTTGTTTTTTTGGAAAGAGATTTTTTCTAAAAACAATTATCCCAACGATAATTAACAACACTAATGACCCTAAAACGATTGTTTGAGTTGTTGGTTTATATGCTTGAACAGCAGGACGTGGAATTTTTGTCACAATCTGAGGTAAGGTATCGTTTTTAGCAATAGAGGTCTTTGAAGTGTCATTTTGGGAAACTACTTTTGTTGTATCAAAACTTCTTGCCAAACGTGCTGCTAAGCTGTCCAATTCGATAGGTATTCTAAATTTTCCTATTTCATTACCGTATTGAATTGATGAAAGTCCTGTTAAAAAAGTATACTGTTTATTGAATAGTGAAGAAACTTCATCTGAGTGATTTTTTAATAGTAATGATACTATTGCAAAATTATCTGGATGGAGGGATTTTTTCTCAATCGCTCGTAATGAATGTTCTAATGCATAGGCATAATTCTTTTTATTTAGGTTTTCAATAGCAACAATAGCATTTACTTCGGTATTTCCCATTGCATAAGCAGAATCGAAGTATTGCTTTGCAACGTCAGGTAATTTTTCGGAAAGTGAAAGTAAACCAGTTCTGTATACATCTTCAGATTGTGTTAATTTGTCCCACTGAAAAAATTCTACGTACAATGAATTTGAAAAAGACAAATTGGAAATAGTATAACCATTTTTAGAATTCATTTGAATTCTAACTATACATGATACATCTTTTTCTTCAATAGAACATTCACGAACGATGGAAGATAAAAAAGAATAGGTTTTTTGAGGAGTATTTCGAGATACTTTTTGAAATTCTATGGAAATTTGCGTCTTGTCTTCTGATAGATTTGAAATGATATTTGTGGGAACGACATCAAAGTGAATAATGATACCTTGTTGTGAAAGTAACTTGATATCTTGCAATGAACTTTGTGCAAATAATGGCAAAATATTCAAAACAAAAGATAGTGTCAATAACAACCATTTCATCGTTCTCTTTTTTGAAATGAAGAACGCAAATCTTTTATAATTTGAGTATGGATTTGACACACTCGAGATTCAGTAATATTGAGCACTTGACCAATTTCTTTAAAAGTTATCTCTTCGTAATAATAAAGTGATACAATGATGCGTTTTTTTTCTGGTAACCCTTTGATATATTCAACCAGATATGCTTTTCTTTCTGAGTCAATTAAATTATCAATAATATTATTTTGTGAAGTATCTGGTATTTGTCCTAATACATCATATCCTTCATCATCTTCATTCATTCTGTGAACAAATAAAGAATCATCTAATGACATTGTTTCAACTGCTGAGGCAGCAGCAGAAAGATAACTTTGGAATTCTTCTTTAGAAACACCTAATTTTACACGTACTTCATCTAAACTGACCTCTCGTTGTTGGATACTTCGAAGAGCGTCTTGAGTATAGAGAAAATCTTGTGCTTTTTTTCGAACTCCACGAGACAGTTTGTCTAATTTTCGTAACTCGTCAAGTATCGTACCTTTAATTCTCGGAACAGCAAACGTTTCAAATTTTGTTCCCATTTCTGGTTGATACCGTTTGATACAATCATCTAAAGCAAGTATCCCGTAATGCAAAAAATCTCGTTCTACTAAAATCGAATTCGACGATAAAGACATAGAATTTATGACATATTTTATCAACCATAAATATTGGTTCATAAGCTGTTGTTTGACTTCAACAGTTTCGAAAGAATGATATTCTTTCCACAATGAATTCAGATGTTCTTCTGTCTGTAAATTCTTATTCATTACTGTAGTTTATGGTCAATTAGATATTTTTTGCAGGACCTTCAGAATTCAAACGAGCCTCTTCTTCCAAACGTTTTCTTTCCTCTTCGAATCGTTGTTTCGCTTCTTCAATATTTTTGATTGTCTTTTCATATTGTTCATCAAAATAGATGCGTTCTTCTCGTTCTCTGTTGGAATTGAAGATGGAAACTACGATGACAATAATGACACCTCCACAAATGGCGAAAATAGTAAAGACAAAAAACGCTCTAAAAATCATAGTGAAAATATCACCATTAGGATTATTAAAGTAAAAAAGAAAAAACGAGACTATCCCTGCCAACATACTCACTTGAAAGAGTGTTGCAATAGGATAATCAGTCATTTCCTTTTTTTCTAAATCTTTTTCAGAAAGTTCTACGTTCTTTTTCTGTTTTGCCATTGTTTTTTCGAAGATACAATCGTAGAGTTAGCACGTAAACGAATATTATTTTTTCCAAATATACGAGAAATTATTTCTATTGATCGAGAATTGACATCAAAAGGCACTGATGGTGCTGAAAATCTTTTTACTATTTGATCATCTTCCATACAAACAAATTGCATTTCAATGGATTCTTTGACATGTTCAAATTCAAGTTGTAACTGTTGTATTTTCACCAAACTTTCGTCAGTAATTGGTAATCGAATTTGAACGGATTTAATATTGTTTTTAACAGCATCTGCAAACGCTTGAACCTTCGTTACTTTGATTTTTGCAGATTCTTCTCCAAAATCAAATTCGCCTTGAATACACAGTAATTCTCCAACATCTATCAACTCTCGATACTGTTCATAGATGTCTGCCCACAGAACTAATTCGATTCTTCCATACATATCTTCTAATGTAGGAAAGGCAATGGTTCTGTTTGATTTATCTATTCTTGTTCTATTTTCTGTAATAAGTCCGCACACTTGTACATCTTTACCATGAAAACTTTCATCAATTTTATCAAAAGTAAATGTTGAAAGGGCATGATGTTCCAAAATGTATCTTCCCATTGGGTGACCACTTACATAAAAGTTTAAAAACTCTTTCTCTTTTTGCAGTCTTTCTAATTCTGTCCAGTCTTTGACCATCGGTAAGGCTGGCTCTGAAATTGTCATGGAATTAACATCTTCACCGAACAAAGAATCCATGGATTCCTCCTGAGAACCAGCTACAGTTTTAGCATACTCTAAAGAAATCTCAATTGCTGCAAACAATTGTGCACGAGTTCCATTTTCCAAACAATCAAATGCACCGGAACATATTAAGGCTTCAAGACCTCGTTTGTTCAATGCTTTGTTATCGACCCGTGTAACGAAATCAAAGAGCGATTCGAATGGCTTTTCTTCACGAGCTATTATGATAGAATCTACAACAGAAGAACCCACATTTTTAATTGCTGATAGTCCAAATATAATCTTTTTTTCTTCAACAGTAAATGTAGAAAATGATTTATTAATATTCGGAGGAATAACAATGAACCCAAACTTTTTTGCTTCTTCAATCAGTTGTACAATTTTTTTCAAATCATTCAATTCGGCTGACATATTGGCAGCTAAAAACTCCGCTGTAAAATGTGCCTTTAAGTAAGCTGTTTGAAACGCTAAATATGAATAAGCTAATGAGTGTGATTTATTAAATCCGTAACTCGCAAATTTTAAAATGAGATTGAATATATCCGTTGCTAAAGAATCACTTATGCCATTTGAAGCCGCACCAGAGGTGAATTGTGCTCTGAGCGTATTCATCGTTTTTTCGTCTTTTTTCCCCATTGCTCTACGCATAATATCTGATTGAGCAAGGGTAAAACCCGCCAAATCACGTACTAATTGCATAACTTGTTCTTGGTAAACGATGACACCATAGGTAGTTTTGAGCGAACGTTCCATAAGTGGATGCAGATAGGAAATATTCTTCTTTCCTTGTTTTCTATCGATAAATTCTGGAATATTCTCCATAGGACCCGGTCGATAGAGAGCATTCATAGCTGTTAATTCCTCAATATTTTGAGGTTTTAACTTTTTAAGATACGATTGCATTCCGTCAGATTCGAATTGAAAAATCGCTAAGGTATCTCCATTTCCGATAAGTTTGTAGGTCAATTCATCTTCATAATCAATAGCATCAATATCCAAGTCTATACCATGATTACGTTTAATCATTTCTAAGGTATTATCAATTATTGATAAGGTTCTTAGCCCCAAAAAGTCCATTTTCAACAACCCAGCCTCTTCCAAATCCTTCATCGTATATTGAGTCGATGGGTCAGAATCTGGTGCTTTGTATAATGGGACAAAATCAGTGATATCACTTGGTGCAATGACTACACCTGCTGCGTGAACGGAAGAGTTTCGTGCAAAACCTTCCAAGGTTTTGGAATATTCAATCCACTCTTTGAACCGTGGGTCATTATGATTTTTCAACCATGCTAAATCAGGTAAATTCATAGCTTCACCAATTGGCATCACTTTTCCTAAAGTAGTCGGGATACATTTCGTTGTTTTATTTACTTGATCAAGTGGAATTCCCAAAACTCGACCAACATCTTTGAGAACTGCTTTTGAAGATAATGTATTAAACGTGATAATTTGAGCTACAGATTGTTCGCCATATTTTTCTTTTACGTATGTTATAACTCGATCACGCTTGTCATCGGAAAAATCAATATCTATATCTGGCATTGAGACACGATCTGGATTGAGAAAACGTTCAAAGAGAAGATCATGTTTCATTGGATCTACATTGATGATTTTGAGTGCATAGGCTACCAAAGAACCAGCTGCAGAACCACGACCTGGACCAACCCTTACTCCCAAATCTCGAGCAGCTTGAATCAAATCTTGTACTATCAAAAAATAAGATGCATAATCCATTTTGATAATAACATCTAATTCAAAATTCAAGCGTTCAATTAACGATTCGGTTAACTCTGAATAACGTTCTTCCATACCTTTGAAAGTGATTTCACGCAAATATTCATTATCATCTTTCGCTGTTGAAGTAGGAGGAATTTGGAAAATAGGCATGTGAATACCAGTTTTTAAATCTACATCACATTTGGCTGCAATTTCCATCGAATTTTCAATTGCACCAGGATATGAAGAAAACAACTCTATCATTTGTTGTTGCGATTTCAAATACATCTCCGGTTTGCCATATCTCAGATTATGAACATCGAAAGTGCCGTTATTAGAGGAAGATGAGTTTTGAATATGTAACAACACATTATGCGGTAATGCATCTTCCTTTTTGATATAATGTGCATCGTTGGAAGCAACTAATTTGATAGACAAATCCTTTGCGATTTTAGGAACTTTTTCTAAAATCAAACCATCTAAATCTAATTCATGGTTTTGAAGTTCTAAATAAAAATCATCTCCAAAAACTCCTTTGTACCATTTAGCAGTTTTTACAGCTTCCTCCATATCTCCAGCAACAATATGAGCGTTCACAACTCCTGCTAAACAAGCACTCATTGCAATCAGTCCTTCGGAATATTGCTCCAATAAATCTGTATCAATTCTTGGTTTGTAATAGAACCCTTCTGTGAAACCGAACGAAACTAATTTCATCAAGTTTTTGTAACCAATGTTGTTTTTGGCTAAAAGAACTAAATGATAATAATTTCTCTTTTTTACACCTGCTTTTCTATTGTCTTTGTCAAATCGTGAACCATTTGCAACATAAACTTCGCATCCCAATATAGGCTTAATTCCAGATTTTTTGGCTTGTTTGTAAAAATCATAACAACCAAACATCACTCCATGATCAGTGAGAGCAATAGCTTCTTGACCATCTTCAAGGGCAGCTTTGATGAGTTTTTCAGGGGTACATGCCCCATCTAAAAGCGAATAGTGAGTATGGTTATGTAAATGAGTGAATTGAGCCATATTATTTTTTTGGAGGTAATTCCTTAAATCCTTTATCTAAGGAACTTTCAATAGCAGATTTTGCCATTGACCCAAACATCGACAAATGAATAGTTACCTCTATTTCTTGATCTAATAGAGTAACTGTTCCATTTCCAAATTTGGAATCGATTGTTAATATATCACCATTCCAAACAGCGGAATTAATTAACGGTGCTAATTCTTGGCGAGACAATACCTTGGTATTGATATATGTTTTTAACTCTTCTTTCGAAGCCTTAGTTTCAAATTTTTTGCTTATAGTTGACATTTCGACTTGTTGTAATAATGGAAATAAATGTTCGTAATTTACACTTCAAAAAAACATCCTGCAGATCCTGTCCATGGAATGGTATTATACCGAACTCCCATCATTTCACCTCTACCACTACGAGTTAATGAAGAGACTGGAAGTGGTTTTTCCCATTCTGGAAGCCAGACCATCATAACTCGAATCTCTACTTTATTCATTCCGTAAGGCGTATAAATGCAAGGATCATATTCAATCTTCTCTTGAAGGATATAGTTTTTACGTTCGTTGGGTGGTATTATTGAAATATCATCCATCGTTGGATGAATGATAACCCCTTTTCCAGCAAAAGAAAAGAGTGGCTTTAATACAAAAGAAGTCAAATCTAATCCATCAAGTTGAACAGTATCTAAAAAAAATGTTTTAGGTACACAGGGATGATTGAAAAAAGGTAATGTATATTTACTTATCAAAAAGTACCAATTTGGGTGTCCAGCCCATTCTACATCATAGTTTTGATTCCATGTTATTGGAATTGATGCTTGTTCTTGTTGAAGTTCATCGATTATTGTCCTGTTAAAAATTCGTTTGATGTGTATTTCTTTCCCATCACGAACATAAAATAACTGCGTACCTTTTACAACAACATCTTCAATATTAACAGATTCAATTCCCAAAAGTTTTTTCAAAGCATAAAAATCTGGTTTTGTTTTTTGTTCTTCTGGACGTAATTCCAATAAAATCACATTTTCAGAAGGAACATTCCCACAAATTGCTTCTTTGAGAATACTATGAAATGTTTCATAGGTCAGTGAACTAAAAAAACTATCGTATTTCTCATCAATTGAATATTGTTTTCGAGCAAATTCTGCATAATAATACTGATATCCATACAACGATGGAAATCCTTGAAGTTCTACTAATTTTGGTTCATATTCTCCAGTTAAAGAATTTTTAGTTACAGCAAAATCAACAACTGCAAATAATGGTTTTTTTGATTGATTTGGAACAGTAAATTGTTCTTCCAGTAGGAATTGAGTTTTGTTGATATATTCATCAGATGTACATTGCAACAAAAGTTCGATTGAGCAATCTTCGAGTGTTTTTTTAAATTGTCTTGAAACAAAAATAGGCATTTCACTTATTTTAAACTCTATCGGGCAACCAATTTGATTGCCTAATTCGGTTCTAAATTGGTCAATGTCTTGAATTTCAAATTTCTTAGCAAAATCTTGTTGAATTTGTGGTAACATGGTATTCGATTAGTGTCTATTTGCCATTGATTTCTTCAAAAATAGAAATTTCTTTGTATTTTTACAGAGAAAAGAAAAAAGTTATGAAGAAAATACTCCAACAAAAAGCCACACAGTACCTATTAGTAATAAGCGGATTTCTCTCCGTTTTTGTACTTTTAGTGTTTTTATTAGACTCGATAATATTACCATTAGTTGTTTCAAAAAATGACATTATCGTCGTTCCAAATGTTGAAAATTTGAATTCTGAAGAAGCAAAAGAAGCAATATTAAAATCTGGTTTGATAGTACAAGGAATATCTGAACAATTTAATGATAAAATTCCAGCAGGCGTCGTTATTACTCAATTACCTTTCGGTGGAACAAAGGTGAAAGAAGGTCGAAGAGTGTATTTGACAGTCAGCAAAGGCAAAGAAACGTTACGAATGCCTTTTTTGGTCGGAAAACCAATTCGTGACGCAAGGGTTGAGTTAATCCGTTTAGGTCTTTCTAACGCTACGGAACGATATGAATTTAGCGAATCTGTAACAGAAAACTATGTGATAGCTCAAAATTTTCCTTCCGGTCAAATTATCAACCCTCTCGATCCAATTGCTTTAGTGATTAGTAAAGGTTCATCAACTGCATTAGTTGTGCCATCAATCATTGATTTGTCTCGTGAAGATGCAGAAAATCTTTTAAAACAATTTGATTTGATTATTGGAGATATAACATTTCAAAGAAATGAAACCTATGACCCAGGGTATATCATTCAACAACAACCCACTGCAGGCACTAAGGTTGCTCCAAATACTAAAATAAATGTAGTTATTTCTGAGTAGAAGAAATTTCTTTTGGTAAAGAGATTACAAAGGTAGTTCCTTTTCCAACTTCGCTTTTAATTTCAATAGTTCCATTGTGTAAATCTACAAAAGATTTCACTATCGGCATTCCCAATCCTGTACCTTTTTCTCCACCTGTTCCTAATCGTTGGTGATCACCAAATTTTTCGTAAAGTTTTGGCAAGTTTTCAGGTGAAATACCAATTCCTGTGTCTTGAACTTTGAAAATATTATGAGTATCGTTATGTGAATGTTTTAAATAAACAGAACCATTTTCAGGAGTAAATTTGATTGCATTTGAAACCAGATTGTTAAAGATCTGTTTGATTTTGGCTATGTCACAATCAATAGTTAGATTTTCATCATGTAACTCTAAAAGAAAATCAATATTCTTTTGCTTTGCTAATTGGAAAAAGATATTTTTGACACTTTTGAAAATTTCGGAAATTGGCTCATTAGTAAGTTGCAATTTATGTTGGTCGCCGGATTCAATTTTTGCAATATCTAATAAATCATTTACCAAACTAATGAGGTGACTGGAAGTAGAATAAATGACCTCGGACATTTGACGAACAAATTCCGAGTCAACTGGTTCTTGTACTTCTTTCATTAATTCAGACAGCCCAACAATACCTGATAATGGAGAACGTAAATCGTGTGAAACAATACCCATTAGTCTATCTTTTTCAGAATTCAGCTCTTGCAATTGGTCAATATGCATCTTACGTTCTAATTCTAATTCATGGGTTCGAATATGCAAATTCACACGAGCAATTACTTCTGCCTCTTGGAAGGGCTTTGTAATATAATCAACACCACCAACTTCGAGTGCTTTAACTTTTTTGTCAGTATCATGTAATGCACTCAAAAAAATGATAGGAATTGAACGTAAGTTTTCCATACTTTTTATACGTTCACACACCTCAAATCCATCCATATCTGGCATCATAACATCCAGCAAAACCAAATGTGGTTGCCGTTTTTCCAATATTCCCAATGCTGTAGCACCAGAAAAAGCCGGTATAACATTATATCCTGCTGTTCGCAGAATTTGGGATACAACCATGACATTCTGTTCGATGTCATCAACAACTAAAACGGTTTTTTTTGCGACGGTATTTTGGCTCATTCTTAGTAACGTAAGGTATAGTACAATAAACAATGATCTGAAATTTTGGGGGCATTGGTTGTTGTGTACATAATTCGATGATTGTAATTTTGCAATCGTTCTACTTTGTACGTTTTACGAAAATGTTCGGGTAAAATTATATGGTCTATCATTTTCCATTTTGGATTAGCACAACTAATCATGTTTTTGGATATAACAACCGAATTAAATGTATTTTCAAATTGTTTCAAAATCGTTCCTTTTTCATATTCTTCATTAAAATCACCCAATAAAATTGCATGATTTTTTTGGTGTTTTTTCATCCAATCTATTAACTCATTTGCTTGTTTAGTTCGAATTTCTTTTGGTGAAACAATGCTCTGCTTTTTATCATGATTCTTTTTACTAGAAGACTTTAGATGTAAAGAAATAAATTCAAATTCTTTGTCCTTTTTTTTCAATTTAAGATAAAGTGCAGGACGTTTGTAAGAGATTTCTTGAAAAGATAAATGAATGAATTGTTCATCAATTTTTTGAAATGACTTGTCATATAAAATGGCAACTTTATGTAAGTTTTTTGTTGAAGTGTCAATGAATAAATAATACTTTCTTTTTACTTTATCCATTACTTTCCTCAATGCATCTTCATTTTCTATTTCTTGTAACGCTAAAACATCACAATCAATGGTTTCGATTATTTTTGCGATCGCAAGATAGTCATTTTCATTTCTTCGAATTGTATCAGCATTACCATCTCCTAACCATTCAATATTAAAAGTACCAATTCGTATTTGTTTTTGTTGAGCAATCAGTTGAGTGAATTGAACAATCAACAAACAAACAATCAAAATCAGTATTTTTTTCCTATGTAGAAAATCTTTTATTTGTATCATTTTAAATACTACTTACAGTTGTCGTTCCTTCGCAAATATACTGTATTTTCTTATAACGACACTATTGTGAAATTAATAACCAAATTCACCTGATGGTAAAAAATCTCTTCCCAATTGTACTTGCTTCTTCAACTGGAGGTCCAAAGTTGCTTCTGAATTTTTTACTTCAATGTACTGCAGATATTCTTCGTTTTCATACTTCGTTTTGTATCGTTCAACATGGACCTGAGTGGATGTTAAATAGTTTTGCAGAACGATTAGACGCAGCTTTGGATAGAAAGGTTGTGGTCGTAAGAAAGAGAGTCCCCTTTGAACCATGTACTGTATATATTGCTCCTGGTGGTTATCATATGAGTTTTGACTCACAAGCTACAATTACTATTAGCGATGGACCCGATGTGAATTTTGTGAAACCATCAGCAGATCCGTTGTTTTTTTCAGCTGCAAAATATTTTAAAAAAAATGCTACTGGAATTGTTTTGAGTGGATTAGGTTACGATGGAACAAACGGTGCCAAAGAATTGAAACGAATGAAAGGAACTATTTTTGTTCAAACCCCAGAATCAGCTGTTGCTCCTTCAATGCCAGAATCAATAATTCGAGCAGAATTACAAAATCTTACAGTGGCTATTGACGATATGCCGAAGGTTTTAGAATTGCATATTACCGCTTTATTGCAACGTTCTAACCAAGTCTAAAAAGAGCTTTTGTCACGTATAACGCTATCTGTGGATTTTCTTTTAATCTGCGAGTTGAGTAACCATACCAATCCTCGCCAAATGGAATATACACCCTCATAGTATGACCTTTTTGAACAATTTTTGTTCGTTCTTCTTCTTTAACTCCCAATAGCATTTGAAACTCAAATTGTTCTTTCGAAAATTGTTGTTTTTCGATGTCTTGTAAGCAATAATCAATCAAAGCTACATCATGAGTTGCTAAACAACTGTAAGCTCCATTTTCGATAAGTAAGTGATATAATTTTTTGTAGTTAGTGCGAATATGGTCAGGATCTTTAAAGGCAATGTCAGCAGATTCCACATAGATTCCTTTGCATAAACGAATAGAAGGTTTGTATTCTAAAAGAGATTGAATATCTGCTTCACTGCGTTTTAGATACGCTTGAATCACTACACCAATATTCGAAAAACCTTTCTCACGAATTTTTCGATACATATCTAATGTCTTTGAAGTGTATGGAGAGTTCTCCATATCTAATCGAACAAATATTCCTTCTTCACTTGCAATTGTGACTATTTCAAGCAAGTTTTCAAAACAATAGTCCTCATCAATATCCATTCCTATTGAAGTCAACTTAATACTCAAATAGCTTTTCAGTTGATGTTCTTTAATTGCATGGAGTAATCGAATAGTTTCTTTCTTTTCTCGTTCTACTTGCTCCTTGAGTGTTTTAAATTCACCAAGAACATCAATTGTAGCAACTACATTAACGGATTCTAACTGTTTTGCTACTCTAATAGCATCTGCAATTGAATCACCAGCTATGTAGCGTTGAGAAATTTTTTTGACAATCCCTTTTGGTATCAAGGGCATTGTTCCAACTATGAGAGAGTTTAATAGTGACACGAGTATTTTTTACAAAAGTAAGGCGAATATGAATTCATATTCGCCTTAGGATTCAAGAAAGATTTGAAATGGTTATTTAATGACAGTCAATTGTTTGAACGTTGAGAAAGAACCATAACGTGCAACAACATAGTATGTTCCAGTAGCTAAGTTTTCGATTGGTAATGTAATTGTATTCATACCCATCATCGGTTTTGGTACAAATACTTTTGCCAATATTTCACCTTTGATGGAAGTAATTGTTACATCCAATTGAGCAGATGGAATTTCATTGAAAATTGACAAGTTCATAATTGCTTTTTCTTTTGCAGGATTAGGGATAATCTCATCAAGAGATAACACCGATTCTGCTCCTGAAAAATCTGCTACAGAAGTAGGAACACATTTTTTGAATTCTACATTATTTATAGTTGCTAAAACAGTTCCACTATTCGCGCCTGTTGTTTGATTGGTAAATTCAATTCTACCATTTGTAGTCTCAAGTAAACTGTTTGATACATTCCAACTAAATGTACCTAACGTTGCATCAACATTCAATCCACTTGGCACATTTTTGAGATTACCGCCATCATCACTAAAACGAATTCTAATTCTGTCTATAAATCGGGATTGCCAGTTAAGATCGTTTCTAAATCCAATACAAATGGAATCTTGAGTTAAAGGTTTTACCACGGTTAAAGTTGGTATTCCAAGTTTCAGTTCATCAGCTGTTGCTGCCAAATCAGAATTGGATGCATCAGAAACTCTGATTCTTCCATTTTCTATAGCAATCGCAGGTACCGTCCAATTGTATGATGTACCTGGAGTTGAAGCAATTAATGTTTGCCAGCTTGTACCATTAAAAAATTCCACCTTACAATTTGCAACATTATCCTTTTCCCAAGTAATCGAAACAAGATCACCCTGACCTAGTTCTTGACCAAAAACAGGTTTAGTTAATTTAAGCTCTTGTTGTTCAATTCCAAAGGTAGCCATAGAAGTATCTGCAATAGAAGCGTCATTCACGTCTGAAATTCTAATGAGACCATTGTTTGTAGTTAAGTTTTTAGGAATAGACCATGCATAACCATTATCTCTTCCAGAAACTGCAGGAATATTGTTTTCAATCAATTCCCAAGTAGAACCACTGTTAGTAGAATATTCTAATTTCACAGCAGAAACATCCGCACTGTAAGCCCATTTAATTTTTGGAGTACCTGAAAGAACTTGAGGTTGATTTAAATCGTTTCTAAAACCTAATGGATAAGTCAACTCAATAATTTTTGTTGGTTCACTTACACATCGTGAAGCAGTTGTTCCAACCCTACTATTGACAAAATCACGAATTCTTTTTGCAACTCTTGGGGTAAACACCAACTTCATAGAACTTTCGTAGCGAAGGTGACAATAACTCATAATTTCAGGATCTGCTGGTCTTCTTACTAAGGAAAGATTTTGGTAACAAGCATCTCCTGTTCCTAATGGATCTTGAGTTACAGGTAAGTCTACAACACAAGTATCTAAAGGTGGGATATATCCTGTAATATTATTTTCACAGTTATGAGTATGAGAAGAACCAAGTGAATGACCCGTTTCGTGAGCAACAACCATCACATCCCATGTATATGCTCTTGTTGGATAAACATTTGCAAATTGAGTCGTAACAGTTACACCACTAACTGCATAACCTCCTTGCATATTACAAAGTCCTTGTAAACGAGCTATACCACCCGCAACAACTCCTCCACCAGAGTTAGTGAAAAACGTCATTAAATGTGCAACATCACGTCGTACATTAGTTTTGGTTCCATTCCATTCATTAATGAATCGTTGAAGTAGGGTTCCAATATTCGTTTCATTGTTATATGGATCTGTATCAGGATCTAAGATATTCAAATGTACAATTTTGAATCGGATATTTAATTGCTCCGAATAAATGTAATTAACCATTGACCAAATAGTATTAACGTATCGAGTTAATGTTTCTATATTTCCATTAAAACGAGTATACAAACGACCATCAGTCTCAATCGCCATTTCTACTTCCAATAGCTTAGTATAATCAGCCATTGTTTCTTCGTAGTTTTTATTTTTACGACGTTCAATTATATCGGCAACTTCTTGTTCACTCAATAAATCCATCGGTTGACATTTGTAGGAAGTTTCTTCACCCAAAAGTCTGAAATCTTTTTCAGGAGTGATATAGTGTGTTTTGAAGGTAAGTCTATTAGTTTCAGCTTCTACATTCGGTGAGATTATATGACGGATACCATCATTTTCGATGAATCCGACCATCATACCATCTGTAACATTTATAAAAACTTTTGAGTCTTCATTTCCAACAATATACCCTTTATAAACATCCATTTGTGGAACTGCAATTTTTACATTACCATTTTTAGTTTCATGGACAATATTGGTAAAATCATCCATAACTGCACTTCCTCGTTCTAAAACCACAGTTCCTAATTCTTGCAGTGATATTGGAAAATTAGAAATTTCTACATTGGTAACTCCTTGTAAAGAAGAAGTCATCTCAGTTGTAGAAACTTTAAATTCCTGAACTCTTGCAGTTGAAGCTAAAAATTCTTTGGATTTATCCATTTGTAAGAATTTTGTAGCTGATATTTTTTTTGCTGTATCTGCAAACACAACACTTGTTGAAATGCAGAAAAGCAATAGTAGTAAACGTATGTTTTTCATGGAAAAACCCATCTATAGTAATGATGAAAAATTTTCTTGTAGTTCTTTTATTATAAAAGAATGTATTGTCTCGATACTTTCTTTTCCTGATATCATCTTTATTCTTTGTGCTTCTCTTTTTTGCAAAAAATGATACCCTGCTCTAACTTTTTCGAAAAACGATTCTCCCAATGTTTCGAATCGATCTAAACGCGAAGATTCAGCAGAAAGTCGTTTTACAGTATCTGTAAAACACATATCCAAATAAAAAGTTACATGCGGACGTAATTTGTCTGTTGCGAATTCAATCAGTTGTTGTATTTCTTCGACATTTAATCCTCTTCCAAATCCTTGATACGCTATCGTTGAGTCAGAAAATCTATCAAGAATTACAATGGTTTCATTTTGCAAAAGAGGAAGTATTTTCGTCATTAACAAATGATTTCTTGCCGCTAAAAACAATAACAACTCAGCTTTGTAACTTAGTTCCTCAGTATCTTTATTTAGCAATATTGAACGAATTTTTTCTGTAATTACGGTACCACCCGGTTCACGAAAAGTGGCTACTTTTTTACCACGTTCCTGCAACCAAGATGCAAGTAATTGCACTTGGGTACTTTTTCCAGAGCCATCTATTCCTTCAAATGTTATGAGCATTTAGTGTTTAAAGTGTCGTATTCCAGTAAACATCATTGTAATATTATGTTCATTCGCTGCAGCTATCACTTCGTCATCTCGTTTTGAACCACCCGGTTGAATAACCGAAGTTGCTCCAGCTTCTACTGCTTGCATTAAACCATCTGCAAATGGGAAAAATGCATCCGATGCCACAGCAGAACCTTTGAGTGTTATTCCAGCTTCTTTCGCTTTTAAAACGGCAATTCTTGCAGAATCTACTCTTGACATTTGTCCAGCACCTATTGCTAATGATTGGTCGGCTGAAGCGTAAACAATTGCATTGGATTTCACATGTTTTGCAATTTTCAACGCATAATGCATTGCTTGTAATTCCTCTTCACTTGGTTGTCGGTTAGTAACGCAACGTAGTTGTTCGCTATCAAAGAGAATATTATCGCTTTCTTGCACCAAAATACCGCCACTGACAGATTTTATTTCTCTAACGTTTGATGATTTCAGAAGGGAATAATCTACAGTGACAATCCTTCTATCCTTCTTTTTGCGGAGATATTCTAATGCCTCTGGAGTGAAACTTGGTGCAACTAACAATTCCAAAAACAATGATTCGATTCGTTGTGTAAACTTCAAATCAACTTCACGATTAACTGCAATAATACCACCAAATGGTGAAACTACATCCGTCGAAAATGCTTTTTCAAATGCTGAGATCAAATTTGCACTTGAACCAACTCCACAAGGGTTATTGTGTTTGATTATGACTACAGTTGGTTCTTCAAATTCTGCACATAACTTTGCAGAAGAATCAGTATCAACGATATTGTTGTACGAAAGTTCTTTACCGTGTAGTTTTGTAAAAATCGAGGAAAATTCACCATATAATTTTGCATTTTGGTGGTTGTTTTCACCATAACGCAAAGGAAAATCTTCTTTATATCCTAAAACCGACACAGATGAAAGAGTATCCTCAGATTTCGTTTCAAAATAAGCACTTATTTTTGCATCGTAATAAGCTGTATGTTGGAATGCTTCTTTTGCTAACTGAAGTCTATATTCCTCTGGAATTGAAGAAGTATCGTTGAAATATTCTAAAAATGTAGTGTATTGGTTTGGATGAGTGAGAATAGTTGTCCAAAGGTAGTTTTTTGCTGAAGCACGAACCATCGATGGTCCACCAATGTCAATATTCTCAATTATATCTTCGTGGGTTGAATGTGGTTTTTTGACAGTTTCTTCAAAAGGGTAGAGATTCACAACTACCAAATCAATTGATAAAATTGAATGGTCGATGAGTGCTTTTTTGTGATCTTCGACTGCAAGATTTGCTAATATTCCACCGTAAATATTTGGATGCAAAGTTTTCACTCTGCCATCCATAATTTCAGGAAAGTTAGTAATATCTTGTAAAGAAGTAACCGTGATTCCGTTGTTTCGAAGGTAGGTTGCAGTACCCCCTGTTGAAATAATTTCTACCCCTTTTGCAACCAATGCAGTTGCTAACTCTAATAGTCCACTTTTATCCGAAACGCTTAATAATGCTCGTTGTATAGAAAGATTCATGTAGTATATTTTTGTACAGAAAGTACAAAGATACTAAAGTTCAGGAAAAACGAAAAATTTAGTTTGACCGAAATACTCTGAAAGAGTAAATTCTGAACTTATCTGCTGGATGAAGATTGTAAAAATGTGTTCGCATCGAAAAGTGTGCATCGTTGTACCAAGAACCACCTTTGAGTAACTTGGTATCTCCAAAGGGAAGGACCCAATCATTGCACCATTCCCATACATTTCCGTGAACATCAAAAAGTCCAAAATCATTTGCTTTTTTCAATTTCACAGGTCTTGGGAACTGAGTATTTGCACAATACCAACCAATTTCATCTAATAATGTATCCAAGGGAAAACATCCTTCGTGCGTTAGTTCTCCATTAAATAAAGCAGTTTTTGCAGAATTGAATGTGGCAAAAATCCATTCATATTCGAATGGCAATCGATATCCTTTCGAATTTTTGTCGTAACGTATTGTGTCTGCTTCGTAAATGTAGTAAGGTGTAAAACCTCTGGATAAAGACAATCTGTTACAATACTCTATTGCTTCATACCAGCTTACTTTTTCAATTGGGTAGTTTTCTCCAACAACAGTAGATTCGTTCGTATCCATTACTGCTTCCCACATTCTTTGGGTTATTTCGCTTGTAGCTGCCCACAAAGTATCGCCTATGAGAACCATTTCGGGAGTTGTTTGTGAAATGATTTCAATCGGAATTTCCTTGGTGAATTTTTTACCGTCTGTTGTTGTTCCGATTATAGAGCAAATCGTACTTACATCTGGGGATTGAAATTCTACGATAGATTTTGTCACTAAAACCGTATCTTTGTACGTATTTCCGTTTATCTTGAGTTCAATTTGTAGTGGTCTCTGACCTGAAAGTGGTTCGATTGTCAAAGCATTTCTGCTTTGTTTGTGAGATTGTATTTTTGTTACAAATGTTCGAAATGTTGGCTCTGGTATTGGTTGATTTTGAGATGTTGGTGAACAATTACTCAATCCTAAAATCAAAAGCAAGAACACTGATTTTATAATTATTTTCTCTACGTTCATTTTATTTCTATGCAAAGAATTGGTTTTTTTGGTGGTTCGTTCAATCCGGTTCATATTGCTCACACAATACACGCTATGTATTTTATGGAGCAAATGAAGTTGGATCATTGTATTTTCATACCGACGTATAAATCACCGTTTAAGGTTACAGAAGCACCAATTGTTGATGATATTGACCGTATGAGAATGTTAGAACTTGCTATCAAGGGCAATGAAAATTTTTCTATTGATGATTATGAAATTAAACAACAAAAGGTCTCATATACCATCGATACTGTGCATCATTTGAAAAGTAAATATCCGAACTCTCAATTGTATTTGCTCATTGGAGAAGATCAATCGCGATTGTTCCAATCGTGGCATCAATGGCGAGATATTGTCGATAATGTTCAATTGTGCATCACACGTCGAGCATTGAAAGAAGTAATTTTAGACCAAGATTATTACAAAAAACTTTCTTCGTCTGACCAACGTCCTCCAATATGGATTAATGCACCATTTATCGATATTTCTTCTACGGAAATACGCCACCGAATCGCAACGAAACGTCCTATCACTAACTTAGTGCATCCTGAAGTTGAGCGTTACATTAACGTCAAAGGGTTTTACGCTCCATGAAATCACTTTTTCGGTATGGCGTACTCACAATAGTTGCAATGGCAATGATTTTGCCATTAGGATTGATGATTCTTTTGTCACTCAAATCAACTCCAGAGCAGTATACTACGTTTTGGGAATTGCTTACTAGTTCATTCACTATTGTCAACTATACAGACGCATTTTCAACTGATAATTACACCATTTATTTTCTCAATTCAATATTGGTTGCTTCAGTAATTACCATTGCGAATCTTCTTTTCTGCTACACATCTGCGTATGTATTTGCACGCAAATTGAATTCAAAAAAAACGGCGTGGCTTTTTGGTTCGGTGCTACTGGTGTTGTTTATTCCGGCACAAGTGATAATGATACCTCTGTATAAAATGATGGCGGTTTTTGGGTGGTTGGACACCTACGCAGCGTTGATACTTCCTTGGTTAGTATCGCCATTTGGGATATTTTTGGTGAAACAATATCTCGAATCCGTTCCAAAAGACATCGAAGAAGCTGCTCGAATCGACGGTGCATCTGAGCTTCGAATCATTTTTCGTATCGTTTTCCCACTTTGTAAACCCATTCTATCAGTTTTAACCGTCTACATTTTCCTTTTTCATTGGAATTCGTTTCTCTTTCCATTTCTTTTTGTTTCAGACCCAAACCTGCGTACACTTCCAGTCGGACTTGCATTCTATCTTGGCAAACAATCCATCGACTGGGGGCATTTGATGGCAGGTGCAGGAATCTCCTCACTCCCAGTCCTTATTCTCTTCCTCTTCTTCCAAAAACAAATCATTCAATCACTCACATCCGGTGCCTTGAAGGAGTGATGTCATAAAACACAAAACCACCAAACATTTCTGCTTGATGGTCTTATGCTTTTTTCACACTTTACGATAGGAGTCTCCTATGTGAACAAATTCCCATAGACTTTCGATAACTATTATACGATAGATGATGTATTTTATTGAATACAAAAAAGTCACCATACCAGTACAGATATGATGACTCGGAGGCTTTCATTTCAGTAGACAAACTTGAAATGAGTCATGTATTCATTAGTATATTTAAACGTAATGTTTGTTCAATTATTTCTTTTATAACACAAAACCACCAAACATTTCTGCTTGATGGTCTTATGCTTTAAAGGAGATTGCGATTATGACAGCACAAAATCGTAACCTAAATTATATTACGGTTTTAAAATAAACAGATTGTACAAAAGCATAAAACCACCAAACATTTTGCTTGATGGTCTTATGCTATTTTTATTTTTCCTTAAAGGAGACCTCATGAACTTATTCATTTAGTCAGATTAATCAACGTTGAATAAAAACGAAAATTGTTTGAGACACAAAAAAAGTCATCATACCTATGAAGTATGATGACTAAGGAGTAAAACGATGAAAACAATTTCATTCTCAACTCCAGACAGCTAATTTATAAACGTTTTCAGTGCAAGTTCATTGTTCTTTCACAATTATCCTAATACAATTGATTTAAAAATCTTTCCCAATCCACTGTAATGACGGCATAGAATAATTGATTATAAAGTAAGAGTATAGAATACAAATATACGAAAATGTAAATTACGGTAAGAAATTTCCTTACTTTCACACAATATACACGACATTGTGACAGTGCACGACAAAAAAAAGCTCCGATATAGGATTTTCTAAACAAAAATTAGTCAAAACTTCATGTCATTTAGAGCATCGAATAATCTTAAGTTTGACAATAACGTAATACCTCTAACTTCACCTGATATCTTCATTTTAAAATCTGGGGTTGTTGTTGAAAATTCTAGAACAATTAAAGGATACTTATTCATTATAGGTTCAAATTCTTCTACTCTTTTTAAATAGATAAGAAAATTATTCATTGCATAATGAATAAAATCAAAGTATTCAAATACTTTTCTTCGATATTCTTCAATTTCTGGGTTATTAAAATACGTCAAATGTAGGGAATATTTATGGATGCTCTTTTTAAATTCAGTTACTTCAAAACAACTTTTTAGTTTATTTTGAGTAGCTAAATATTCATTTACTAGTTGAGAATTAAAAAAATCTATGGCTATCAAGTCATCTTTTCTGTTTTCATTTTCACTTTTATTTTCAGTTAATAGACAATCTAATAAAGAACGAGCAAATGCACTCCAAGCTACTAATATTGAATCTTTAATTAGAATATCAATATTATTTTCTTCCAATTTCTCATTTGCAAAATTGTGATACAAAACATCTGTCAAATAAGCAAGTTTGACATATTGAGTGTAAATTTGATGTAAATGCTGTAATGTGCTCATTATCTTTACCTTTCGATTATTATAACTAAGACAAATATACATAATTATATTGTCTTTTTATGGCAATTGTTTAGGTATTTGGTGAAATTTGTTTTTGGATAGTGAATCCCTCTCCCCATCCCTCTCCCTTCGAGGGAGAGGGTGTTGTTTTTGGGCTTAGTTATTAAGAAGTTTGTTGTAATATAATCCCTCACCCCATCCACTTCGAGAGCCTCAGTGGACATCTCCCTTCAAGGTAGAGGGGGTTGTTTTATGGGTTTTTACGCAAGAAAAGAACGAAAAGGATATTCCCTCTCCCTTGAAGGGAGAGGGTCAGGGAGAGGGATTTTTAAAAACTCCCCCCTACCGCTTATAAGCATTACTTATCAACGTGTCGATTTTGGATTGGGGAAAGTAATGTTGGGTTTGGGTGCCGTTTGCGAGTAACGTTTCACCGTGGTAGGCAACGAATTCACAGACGATGGTTTTTTCGGAGAGTTTGGAAACTCGTGTGGAAATGCTAACGGTTGCACCGAGTGGAGCCATTGCTTTGTGAATGATGTCGATTCCTCCGCCACACGCATTTTCTTCATCCTCGAAAAAAGGTTCGATGGTTTTTCTGGCACAAAGTTCTACGTGGTAACATAGCCAAAAAGTAGAATACACAGGATGAATGACAATGCCATCAAAGGTTGCTAACATTTCTTCTGTAACTAAAATATCGAAGGTATGTGATGCGTTAATTATCCCATTTTTCATAGAAATTCTTCAAAAAACCGTACATTTGTAGATGAAAAAATATTTTCGAGTCCTACCACTAATTGTCGTTTGTCTTACAAATGTACTATTTTCTCATCAGCCAAGCCCAATTTTAATGGATTTGGGATTCACATTCGAAGATAAATTGCTCCATATTTCTGCATTTTTTGTACTCGGAATTGCTCTACTTTTTGCATTATCACCGTTCAAAATGCCAAAGTTGTATCGCATTCTCATTGTGATTTCCTTTGGTGCTGTTTGGGGTTTGCTTGATGAAGTTCATCAATCGTTTGTGCCAAATAGAACCGCAGCTTTGGATGATTGGATTGCAGATGTGATAGGTGTGATACTTTCGTTACTATTCATTCGATTTTTTTTCACCAAAGAGCCTTCAAATGAGCTTCCAACTCCTCAAAACTGATACTGAAACTAATGCTCGATTGGGAGTTTTGACAACTGCTCACGGAGAAGTCACAACGCCAATCTTTATGCCTGTTGGCACTCAAGGAACAGTAAAAACCTTGACCCCACAAAATTTGCATAATGCTGGAGCTGAGATTATTCTTGGCAATACGTACCATTTATATTTACGTCCATCGAGAGAAGTTTTGGAAAATGCTGGTGGTTTGCATCCATTTATGCAATGGGATAAACCAATCCTCACTGATAGTGGTGGATTTCAAGTATTTTCGCTCAAAGAACTTACAAAAATGTATTCGTATGGAGTGGAATTTCGCTCCCATATTGATGGCTCGAAACATCTTTTTACTCCGGAAAGTGTTGTTGATATTCAACGTTCGATTGGTTCGGACATAATGATGGTTTTGGACGAATGTCCACCGAATCCTTCGAGTTATGAGTATGTCAAAAAAAGTATCGCATTGACAACTTCTTGGGCAAAAATATCGAGAGAACATTTTTTATCAACTACTGGTTATTATGGATTTGAACAATTACAATTTGGTATAGGACAAGGAAGTATTTACCCATCGTTACGTAAAGAATCGATAAAACAATTATGCGAAATTGGTTTTGACGGTTATGCGATTGGTGGTTTAGCCGTTGGTGAAACAACTGCAGAAATGTACGATATTTTGAACGTTGTTGTACCTGAATATCCACAAGATAAACCACGTTATTTGATGGGAGTTGGTACTCCAGCGAATATACTACGAGCGATTCAAAAAGGAGTAGATATGTTTGATTGTGTGATGCCAACTCGCAATGCACGGAATGGAACACTTTTTACTACAACTGGAAAGGTCAATATTCGCAATGTGAAATATCGATTAAATCTAGACCCAATCGACCCCGGATTAGGCAATACCTATGCAAACAATTTTTCGCTTTCGTATTTACGACACTTATTTATAAGCGGAGAAACACTTGCTTTGCATTTGGCAACATTGCAAAATATTTCGTTTTATATGTGGTTAGTGCGAACTGCAAAAGAAAAAATAAGAAATGGAACATTCCGTCAATGGTCAAATAATTTTATAGAGACCTATTACCCCGAAAAAAACGTATGATATTAGCAAACGCAATTATGTTGATGGCACCATCAGGTGGAGCAAATGGACAACCAGCCGATCCAATCCAAAGTTTAATTACTACATTAGTAATGTTTGGAGCTGTCATTGGAATCATGTACTTTATGATGATCCGCCCCCAGCAAAAACGTGCGAAAGAAGCAAAGTTACTTCTCGAATCAATGACCAAAGGCGATAAAGTAGTTACTTCCTCAGGTATCCACGGAAGTATCGTTGAAATGGACGAAAAAACTGTCACATTACAAGTTTCAGACAATGCTCGTATCAAATTTGAAAAAGTAGCTGTCGTTTCGATTCTTAATAAGAATAATAAATAATTTTTCACAAACCATTGACTGTAGGCACCAATGGTGCCTTTTTTTGTATGAAAACACAACTAAACACAATAGAAGAAGCGATAGAAGAAATCAAAGCGGGTAAATTTGTCATTGTTGTTGACGATGAAGACCGTGAAAATGAAGGTGATGTTGTCTGTGCAGCTGAATACTGTACTCCTGAAATGGTGAACTTTATGAAAATCCATGCTCGTGGATTAATATGTGCACCTCTCACCAAAAAACGTGCTGAAGAATTGGAATTAGATTCGATGGTAAGTTCCAATACCGCCTTACACGGTACAGGATTTACCGTTTCCATAGATTATATTCACGGAACATCGACAGGAATTTCGACCTTTGATATGTCCGAAACAATCAAAGCATTAGCTGTTGACTCTTCAAAAGCAGAGGACTTTGGTCGACCAGGACATGTTTTTCCGTTAATTGCAAAAGAAGAAGGCGTTTTACGTCGTGCTGGACATACAGAGGCAGTAGTCGACCTAATGGAATTGGCAAACCTAACCCAAGTTGGAGTTCTTTGTGAAATATTGAACGAAGATGGAACGATGGCTCGTTTACCAGATTTAATTCAATTTGGTGAAAAACATTCGCTAAAAATCATTTCAGTTCGTGATTTGATTTCTTATAAATTGAAACAACATTCATTGATTGCGGAAGTTGCTGAATCTGTATTGCCGACGGAATTTGGTGATTTTACCATCAAGGTTTTTCGAAACACCTGTGATGAGAACGAACATGTAGCACTCATCAAGGGTAGAGTAGATTCAACAAAACCGACCGTTGTTCGAGTGCACTCAGAATGTTTAACTGGTGATGTATTTGGCTCTCGACGATGTGATTGTGGACCACAACTACACAAAGCATTAGAAATCATTTCACAACACGAAAGTGGAGTATTGCTCTATATGCGTCAAGAAGGTCGCGGTATTGGACTACTCAATAAAATCAAGGCGTATGCTCTTCAAGACATTGGAATGGATACTGTTGAGGCAAATACACATTTAGGCTTCAAACCTGATGCACGTGACTATGGAATTGGAGCTCAAATACTTTCTTCATTAGGAATTCGTCAAATGCGACTTTTGACCAATAATCCTACGAAAAGAGTAGGAATAGAAAGTTTTGGTCTCACTGTTGTAGAGCGATTGCCGTTAGAAATCGAACCTCAAGAATCCAACAGAGAATATCTGACAACAAAAAAAGAAAAAATGGGACATATACTATCGAAAATTTAAAATCGTAGTACATTCCAAAAAATATACCTATATTTGTAGATACCGCTGCCCAATAGAGATATTGCGTCAGCGGTTTTATTTCTAAAATAACAATTCAAAACCCTATTGGGAACCCAAATGAGTGATGCAGTCTATATAACAAAAGAACGACTTTTAGAAATGGAAGCCGAACTTCATAACTTGAAAGTAAATACAAGAAAAGAAATTGCTCAAAAAATAGCAGATGCTCGTTCGCATGGTGATTTGTCTGAAAATGCAGATTACGATGCAGCCAAGCATGAACAAGAACTTTTGGAAATGAGAATTTCAAAACTCCAAACTGCACTTTCTAAAGCACAAGTAATTGAAGCAAGTGATTTTCCTGATGATAAAATCTATATACTTTCCAAGGTAACACTATTGAATTTAAAAAATTCACAAGAATTTAACTATACATTAGTTAGTCCTGAAGAAGCAGATTTCGATCAAAATAAAATTTCTGTTTCATCTCCATTAGGTAAAGCATTATTAGGAAAAGTACTTGATGAAGTTGTTTCAGTCAAAGTACCTGCTGGAATGATGGAGTACAAAATATTGAAAATTTCGAAGTAATTAAACCTTCTTCGCATATAAAGAGTCAAAGGTAGAAATAACCAATTGCAAAAAGTATGAAAACTACTGTTTTGAACTCGATAAAAGACCTCGAAGTCTACGAATTACTTGATACTGGCGATGTTCATCGTGCAAGTACACTCTTCGTTCGAAAATACCAAAAGTACGTATATTCTATTGCGTTACGTTACCTAAAAAATGAATTTGATGCTGAGGATGCAACGCAAGATACTTTCATAAGAGCTTTACGATATATCGGTTCATTTCGACGCGATAGTAGTCTTTCTACCTGGTTATATACTATCACAACTTCAGTTTGCTCAACCATCAACAGAAAACGAAAAATCCAACGGTTTTTCGGAATGGAAACGGAAGTAACACTTGACGATTTGCTTGTTGATGAAGTTGGTGCAGATACAAAGTTTCATAATGAAGATTTTGAACGAGAGTTTCGACTTATCCTTCAAAAACTTCCTGTGAAACAACGCGAAACATTTGCATTACGATATTTTGATGATCTAAGCTACGAAGAAATTTCAAAAATACTCGGCACAAGTGTTGGTGGTTTGAAAGCAAATTATTTCCAAGCTGTGAAAAAGTTGGCTGTTTTACTTAAAGATTCGGAATTACTTTCACATTATTTTGACAAAAACAATGAATAATCAAGATATTAGACAATGGTTAGAAGAACAACTTCCTGATTATTGTTTCCATCGTTTATCTGAAGAAGATGAAAAACGATTTTCAGATGAAGTAAAACAATTTCCAGATTTACAAGAAGAAGTACAAAATGCACTAAAGTTATTCTCTGGGTTAGAAGAATTGGATATGCGTTCTGGATATGATTCTAAATTGAAAAATCTGTCCTATAAAGTGGTAGAAAATTATTCTTACACACAAAAGACATACTTCAAACGCCCCTCGTTTGCTGCAATTGCATCTGCATTTGTTATTGGAACTGTTCTATTTGTATATTATTCACTTCCAATGAATAAAACGAATGTTGTATCTACACAAGCGAACAATAAAAACAATATCGAAGCATCATCAAATTCTGAAAATACAGATTTGTTACAAGAATATGATTCACAAACCTTACATACTTTAGATGAAATTGAAGATGAAATAGTTGAATCAACCCTTCAAACATTGGAACCCAAAACTGCATTTGCAGTGACCAATGCTAATCCAATGTCATTACCTGTTCATTCATTAAAAACACTTGATGAACCAGAAATTGTAGACCTCATAACAACCTTAGAAAATGAAGATTTCTCTTTTTAATATCATACTTTTATTTGTAACCGTTAGTTTTAGTTATGCTCAGGATAATCAATCTGCTGCATCGAATAAAGCTATTGAACGTATCCAACAAATTAGAAAAGTGAAATTGATTGAAGTGTTAGATTTAGATGATAATACTGCAGATAAATTCTTTTTAAAAGATCATCAAAACAGTAAAAAAATAGATATTATACGTCAAGAAATTGATAATCTTTCTGCTGAATTAGAAAGGTCACTTCGAGATGGACAACAAACTGATATTCGTAAAAAATCAGATCAAATGTTTACGAAAATGACTGAATTTATGAATCTCAACGTAGAAAGACTAAAAACTGCAAAACAGTTATTACCAGAAGAGAAGTTTGCGAAATTTATGGTGTTTGAAACCAAATTCAGACGTGAAATAGAGATGTTTTTGATTCGTAAAGAAGGTAGAATGGAAAAAAGGAACTTTCAGAAACGTTAAAAGTTGGATTCGTCTCTCCAACGAATTATTTTCCATTCATCGCTTGAAGTAGATCTACCTAACCGAAAGTTTGCTCTTCCATCAATTCTCACAACATCATTGGCGGAAAATATTACCGTCAATGTAAAACCTCGAGAAATGTCTTTGACTAATGAATCACCGACGTCAATGACAACATTGTTCCAAGATAAATCTAAACTTTGCGAAGCTTGAAACAGACCAAATGTGGAAATCATATCTTGATCCTTTCCCCATGTTACATCAATTCCTTTGTCATAGTTTCTGTAGATAAAAGTAAACTCGGGTGATAACAATCTACCATAACTTATGGTATCTTTGAAGTTATAAGAATAACGAAAGTTTGAAAAAATTGCTTCTGTAGTAAATTGGTCTTGTAACCCAAAATCATCCACTGGTTGATCGTACAACCGAGGTGCAAATGGATTACAGCTTAGTAGAATAATGGCTAAGCAGAATGTGATAGCATACGAATAAATACTTTTTACTTTCATTCTAATTAGAATATTGCCCTTTTAAAATAGACCAAGTAGAAAGAGTTGAGTCAATTCCAGGATTTCTGGAGTCTATCCATCGAGAAATACCCCAAAGTCCATTTCCAATTTGAGAGATAGTTAATCGCATTGAACCAACATAGTTTTTTTCAAAAGCAGTTACGACTGTTGGAACTGAAATAGAATAATCACTAACATAGACTGCAGAATCAGGAAGCAGAATATCAAATCGAGAATTTGATAATGTCAACAACAATCGTGAATTTTGTTCTAAACGAGAAACCATTGACAAGAACGCTGCACGTTCGTTATTGATATTCCAATTTGCAAACAATGAAGCATACCTCGCATTTGCTTCACCAGAAGGTGTAAATTGAAATTGTAGATTCTTATTTATTAACGTATCAGTAAAACAAAGGATATAATTTTCTGCGTTATTATCTGTGAAAGCATTTTGCAAATTTGTAATTACCAAGTCTGGTGTTGTAGGAGGTTTGAATCCTAAACCTGAATTCGAGGGGTCTTCAGGTGTTCTTGTAGCAAACCAACTACAACCTTGCAAAAGTGCAATGAAAAATATACTGTAAATTAAACGATACATTGATACTATGAACGTCTTATGAAAAAGTTATTTGTATGAACGTACTAACCTCTACATTATGGTAAAAATTAAATACTTGATGGGCATACTTATTGGTTCATTTGGTTTACTATATATGCTTTTTGCAAGTGCTGCTTTTGCTAAAGATGATGAACCTCAAAATGCCATTATTACGTATGGTGTCGGTTTTACTCATCTTGCAGTTTGTTTGGGACTTTTTGCTTCAAGCTATTTTGAACACAAAAAATCCTCTATACACAAAAAAGAAGAAGTATTTGAGTATTTTCTCAATAATAAATATGGTGAAATTCCACTTTTTCAATTTGCAGAATTGGCAGAATTAACTGTTGAAAAAGCACAACTATTTTTAGAAGAAAAATCTGCGGAATTAACATCTTCAACACAAATCAATCAACTTGGCGAATTGACATATTGTTTTTCAAAACAACAAATAGAAGGATAAAATTATGTGGAAAATTTTGGCAATTATTGCTATTGTAACTGAAATCGGATTACTAAGCTTTTGGGTTTTCTCAGGAGCTGAAATGCTTACAAAAACTCAAGTTCCTGAAACAATTACTAAAAAAGATGAATTATTTGGAACTGAAATTCAAGAAACTGTTCTTAAAGACAAATTCGTTTTAGGGTTGGATTATACTGGACCTGCAGTCTTAGTATTAGGAACTATTGGTGTGCTTTCAATATTTTTCCATAGAAAAGAACAAAAAAAGTCTTTACAAAACTAATTACTTGTAACTTTTTGACTTCGTATTTGTTTCAAAACTAAATTTTAACTTTTATACATTACTGAGATTAATTTCATGAGGACTTTATTTTCTGTTTTCATCCTTTTTGTCGTTTCTATTTTTACTGTAGAACTCCAAGCTAGTTCAGGAGGAATCACTGGTTCAACTATTTTTCAATCTGGTTGTGGAACTTGTCATGGTTCTGCTAATTCTAATACCAATGTTTCAATTAAAGGTAACAATCGTGTTAAACCGAGTGGAGTATTGGACTTAACTGCTGTAGTTGCAAATTCTTCTGAAACAGGTGCAGGTATCAATATCACTTTTTTAAACCAAAACAACCAAGTAACTCCTGGTTTAGCCGTAAAGTCAGGTCAAGGCCTTCGTGCAGGTGGAAATCAACTTACTCATAATGGTCCTAAACAAATGACTTCTGGAAAAGCAACATTTGATTTTACCTTAAACGCTCCTTCAACTCCAGGTACGTACAAAATCGTTGTCAGTGGAAATGCAATCAATTTCAATGGAACCTCTGGTGGTGATGAATGGAATAAATCTGAAGATTTTACTATTACTGTCGTTGATGGTGATGTACCAGAATTGACCATTGAAAATGTCAATTTAGATTGTGGTGATGTAGAAGCGGGAATGAGTAGAAATGCTGTTTTTCAAGGAGTACTACAAAATAAATCAGCAAAGGCTTTAACAATTTCAGGATTTGAAAAAGAAAGTATTAACAATACGAATGTTAATGAATTTGAAATCGGTCCTGCTTTTTTTCCTTTATCTATTCCTCCTGGAGAATCAGTTTCTTTGGATATTCAGTTTACTCCTACTGCGAACACATTACGTGAGATTCGATTGAGAATCCTTTCTGAAGACGCTGTAGGAAATATTCCACCAATTCGAGTTTTTGGAAATGACCCAACTACTTCTGTTAATTCTGGTTCTTTGAAAAATTTGTCATTACTTCCAATTATTAATGGAAATGAAGTTTATTTTGATGTTAAAGATTTAAACATTCATACTAATGTTGAATTTCAAATTATTGATTTGAACGGAAATATTCTTTATTCTAAAACTGTATTACCAAATTATCGCAATGAACGAACAGTATGGAATGCAGAGCAATCAGGTACATTTATTGCGATTGTACGTTCTGAAAATAACATCGTAACATCTTCAAAATTTCAAATTGTGAAATAATCGTATTTGAAAATCATTAATAAAAAAGCGAGTTTTTACTCGCTTTTTTTGTTAATTTTTGATAAGATGTACTTTGATACAGTTTTTTAGTTATTTTAGTATATTCATTATTATCTATTTGGTGATTTATGCGAAAAGTATTTCAAACATCGTTCATTGTCACAGCTTTTCTAATTTGTGCTACTTCACTTTTTTCTCAAAAATTAAATGAATCTCCTAATATACTAATTAGAGGTAATAATCTTGCTAGATTTGGGCAAAATTTTCTTCTATATTGTATTCTAAATCATAATGAACAAAACAATATATATGTTACAGTGACAGTATTAGATTCAAATAATAATATGGTGTTTGGATTAATACCTCATTGGAGTGAAAATTTAATTGTAGATTCTCTACGGTTAAAGAGTGAGGTTCCTTTGATACTTAATAAAGGTAGAGCGATTTTTAGTTTTGAATTTATATCTCAATTTCAAACTTCTGATTATACAGTAAGAGTTGTAGCTTTTTCAAAATCAGATTCTGATCAAAATACTATTAACTGGATAGATAGTACTGATTATATTGTCAGAACGTCTAATCAATTTCTCCCAGAAATCAAAGTACATCAATCAATTTATGCTGATGTTGGAGTTTTCTACTTTGGAGATTTAAATGAAGAAGTAACTACTACTTTTAAAGATGCAATTGAAAACAAAACTAATATTGAAGCAAATATAAAAAGTGTAGAAATATTTGGAATAAATGGAACTTCTGATACTGTTTTTACTTTAGTATCTCCTAAAACGGATTCAGCATTTGTAATTCAACCATGGCAAAAAATTCCACTTGTTATTCGCTTTAAACCAGATATACTTCAACGTGATGCTTTTTCTGCAGTGGTGTTTGTAAACTCAGAAAATTCTATTGGTCAATTAGAAACTTTTACAATTGATGGATACATTACAACTTTTAACCCATCTGTTAATGAGAAATACACAAATTTCAAAGTTAGCCCTAATCCTGTTTCAACTATTACAACAATTTCGATTCCTTCATCAGTAGATTTGGGAATTGAACAAGAATTAGAAGTCATTATTCATGATTTGCATGGGAATGTAATATTCTCTAAAAATTTTATTCCATCAACCATAGAACAAAACATTACCTTCATACCAAAAAATACTGGCACTTTTTCTGTAACCTTACGAAATAAAGACCAAAATTTAAGTACAAAACTCTTTCAGGTTGTGAAATGATACCATTACTTATTCATCACAAAAAAGCGAGTTACAACTCGCTTTTTTTGTTTTTAATAAATACTTTGTGAAAAAATGTGTCCTATTTCATTTTAAAGTGTTATTTTAGCAGTTGTTCAATGTTAATCAATCTTTACGGTATAGATATATGAATGTAAAATCTTTCTTTTTTGTCTTTATTTTATTCGTGGTTTCCGCTCTTGACATTTTTGCTACAAATGATGGAATAACTGGACCTACTATTTGGCAAGATGGTTGCGGAACTTGTCATGGAAATCAAAATACTAATACTACCATTACCATTGAAGGTTCAAATACTGTTACTACAAACGGGACTATTCAATTAAAGGCAATTATTACCAATACTGCACCTGGATTGGTAGTTGGGGGTGTAAATGTTACTGTATTAAATCAACTTAACCAAATTCAACCTGGATTACAAGTTGTCGCTGGTTCCGGTACTAAATTAGTTAACAATCAAATCACTCATACTGCTCCGAAAATTAAAACAGATGATACTGTAAAATTTGATTTTGAATATGTTGCACCTGCGACGACTGGCAATGTTTTTATTCGTGTGGCAGCTTGCATGAATGTGAATGACGGTAATGCTACAAATTTCGATCAATGGAATAGATTGACAAATCCATTTATAGTTCAAATTATTGAAAACAATCAACCAAATTTTCTCTTAAAACAAACTTCTTTGAATTTTGGCACTGTTACCGTTGGAACTACCCGCACACAGCAATTAAAAGGGGTAATTAAGAATACAGGAAATGCCCCTTTGACAATCTCAACAACGAATTTTACCGGTAATAATTCTGGCGAATTCAAAATTGCTCAAGGAGGATTACCCGATTCGCCAATAGAAGCCGGAGATTCTGCTGATGTAATCTTAGAGTTTACACCTGCTGGTAGTGGAAATCGAACTGCAATTCTTTCAATAAATTCAAATGCTGCCGGTGGACCAAAAACATTAGCCTTGTCTGGTACCGGAAGACAACCTGCAATTTTACAAATTAATGGCACTCAATTTGTCGTTGGCAACGCAAATGTAGGCAAAACTGCAAGCAAACAATTTGTAGGGTTTATAAAAAACATTGGTCAAGATACTTTAAGAATTACAGGAATGGGTTTTGCAGGAAATGATGAAACAATGTTTTCAATAACATCTGGAAATGCTCCTGTAAATATTTTGCCGAGTGATTCTCATGCGATTTCAGTGAGTTTCACTCCTAGTTCAAAAGGAAACAAATCGACCGTTTTAGTTCTCGAAGCGAATGTCACTACTCCAGCAGATATACTTTTCACTGGAATAGGTACGGAACCAAATTTGAGAATTACTCCAACGACGTATGATTTTGGAAATTCTCAAGTAGGTGAAACAAAGACTCAGTCAATTAACAACGCTTTATCCAATATTGGAAATGGAACTGTTTCAATTAATGGGTATTCATTAGCTGGTGGGTCGGCTTCTCCATTTGCTGTATTATCACCTGCACCATTTGAAATAAATGCGAGTGGAATACAACCGTTTGTTATTTCATTTACCCCACCTACCTCTGGTGATTATACAGATACGATTTCTATTCTTTCAGATAATCCAACACCAGTTCGTTTAATTGTCAAAGGAAAGGGTGTTCAAGCTGGTGCAATAAGTTTATCTTCGTCTCAATTAAATTTTGGTGATGTTGTTATTGGTGAAAGTGCTGAGATCCCATTTACTATTCGCAATAGCGGCTCTCAACCTTGTGTTATTACTGGAGCTAATGCTGTTGGTTCTACAAGCTTTGCTTTAACCCTTCCTTCAAGTCCAACAATACCACCAAATGATTCTGTAACTGTTGTAGTAAAATTTACTCCTACCGTTGAGGGAGATGCTGTTACGACTGTAACTGCTACTATTCCTTGTGATCAAAATTCTCCTTTTACAGTTACTGCATCTGGTACTGGTAGACTTCCTTCTTCGGTTGTAGAAGGGTTTAGTGGCTCTACTATTTCAGTAACACCACACCCTATTCAAAATAACTCATTGATTGCAATTCAATCAGTAAAACCGATGAATCAAGCAATTGCATATATAGTGGATGTTAATGGTCGCGAGGTATTTACTATTGCAATTCCAGCTCAAACTCAGCAGTTTTCATTCAATTGGAATACTGCTGATAGTAGAAATTCAGTTGTTACTTCAGGCATTTATACAGTAATCGTACGAGATCCGATGAACATCTTGTTTGTGAAATCAATTTCGGTCATTAAATAAAATCCTTCGTTCAAACGTTTTCTTGCAGGAGGCTTTTAAAAGCCTCCTTTTTTTTTTACTTTTTACTACTATGAATCAATTTTCTTTTCAAAAACGAACTAAAACTTGCGGTGAATTACGCAAAGAATATATCAATGAAATAGTCATTTTAAATGGTTGGGTACATTCTGTCCGTAACTTTGGCAGTATTTACTTTATCGATATTCGCGATCGTTATGGCATTACTCAAGCCGTTGTTGATTCGAATGAAACACCTAATTTGGTGGAAAAAGCAAAGTCGTTACGTTCTGAGTTTGTAATTACTGTTACTGGACTTTTACGTCTACGTGAAAATCCTAACAAAACCATTCCAACTGGTGAAGTTGAAGTAGAAGTTACTGATTTACATATCGTCAATGAATCGAAGGCATTGCCATTTGAAATTTCAGATTTTGCTACTGCAACTGAGGAAACCAAACTTCGTTTACGATATTTGGATTTGCGTAGACCATCAATTCAACAGAATTTCATCATTCGAAATACTGTTTATCAAATTGTGCATTCGTATTTTGCTGAGCAGAATTTTATAGAATTTGAAACTCCTATTCTCACCAAATCCACACCTGAAGGTGCAAGAGATTATTTGGTGCCATCACGTGTACAAAAAGGGAAGTTTTACGCATTACCTCAATCGCCACAATTGTACAAACAGATTTTGATGATTTCTGGGTATGACCGTTATATGCAAATTGTGAAATGTTTTCGTGATGAAGATTTACGAGCTGACCGTCAACCTGAATTCACCCAAATTGACGTTGAAATGTCCTTCATAGATGAATCAGATATCCAACGCTTAACCGAACAGTTAATCATTCGTTTGTGGAAAGAAATTCGAGGTATAACCATAGAACCAAATTTCCCAAAACTAACATATAAAGAAGCGTACGAACGATTTGGCTCAGATAAACCAGATTTACGATTTGCATTAGAAATTCGCACAATTTCAGATTTATTAACCAATACAGGCTTTTCAGTTTTTGATTCTGTAATAGAAGCGAAAGGTTCTATTGCTTCAATTACCGTTGAGAATGGAGCTACTTTTAGCCGAAAAGAAATTGACGAACTAACGGAAACCGTTAAAAAACATGGTGCAAAAGGTCTATCTTGGATAAAAGTTACAGAAGATGGAATTAACTCTCCTTTGGAAAAAGTATTGGGTGCTGAGAAATTGCAACAAATTTGCTCAGAATTGACTGTTGCTGTAGGTTCTATCGTCTTTATAGTTGCAGACACATATGATGTAACGTATAAATCTTTAGGAGCGTTACGTTTACATTTGGCACATAAAACTGGAATTTATGCAACAATTGAGAACACATTCCATTTTTCTTGGGTTGTCGATTTTCCCCTCTTGGAATTTTCTGAAGAAGATAATCGCTGGGTGGCACGACATCATCCATTTACATCTCCAAAAGCTGATCAAATTGAAACACTCAAATCAGCACCACAAGAAGCGTTAGCACGTGCGTATGATTTGGTTATTAATGGCTATGAAGTAGCTGGTGGAAGTATCCGTATCCACAAAAATGAATTACAACAAACGATGTTTTCATTGTTAGGAATTTCACCAGAAGAAGCTGAAGCAAAATTCGGATTTTTGCTTGAGGCATTACAATACGGAGCTCCTCCTCACGGTGGAATTGCCTTTGGGTTAGATCGTTTAGTGATGTTGCTGTGTGGAACAACCAATATTCGTGATGTAGTTGCATTCCCAAAAACCACAGCAGGAATCTCACTAATGGATGGAGCCCCATCGGAAGTCGACAACGCCCAACTCAAAGAACTCTCTATCACCAAAACGATTTAAACTAATAAATTGGAATCTCCCTCTCCCCTTGAGCGGAAGAGGCGAATGGGGTGAGGGGTGCCGTCACCGGTGGGGTGAAATCTTCTTGGCTGAGACGCCCATATAGGGCGTCTCTACGGAATAATTTGCATTTTAACAGCAGAGAACGCAGAGTTTTTCGAAGAGGACTAAATTTGTATCCTCTCTGCGACCTTTGCGGTTATATCCTTCTTTTCTCCAACCAAAACGTATTCATAGTTCCTTTACCTTTGATGTTGATTTTTCCTCGAGGAATGAGTGAGAATTCTGGGTGTTGTTCAATTGACTTGGCAAATTGTTCGCTGATGTGGATGCGACCTGGTTCTGAGTTGGATTCCATGCGTGAGGCAATGTTCACTGCATCTCCCCAAAGGTCGTAGGTGTATTTGTTTTTGCCGATGATACCGGCAATTACTTCGCCTGTGTGAATACCTATACGTATTTCAAGCTCGTTCATATACTTTATCCAGTCTTTATCACCCAAGTCTGAAGGAAAATTAACAGTAAAATCTTTCATTGTTTCGAGAAGTTGTAGTGCTGCTTGTGCGGTTGGTTTTTGGTGGTGTTCTAGAGGTGAAGTTACATTGGCAACAGCCAAATACCCATCGCCAATGGTTTTGATTTTTTCGAGACCATAGTTCTCGACTACTTCATCTGCTTTTTGAAAGATTGCATCAAGTAAAAAGACAAGTTGTTTCGGTGGAGCAATAGAAGAAAGAGATGTAAACCCAACTATATCCATAAACATAACAGAAACGGATTCAAAATGATCTGCAATAAAGGTTTCTTGTTTGAGGATTCTGTCTGCAATCTTAACTGGTAAAATATTGTGAAGTATTTTTTCTTGTTCTTGGAATCGAGCTAGTTTCAATTGACGTGCTTTTTCATCTTCTTCTAGTTTACGACGTTGGTCAAAGATTAATGCTTGATTTTTTGCTTCTTCTGATTGAATTTCTTTTTCAATTTCAACGGATTTTTTAAAATATACTAATGCTTCTTCAAATTGTCCTTCTGTAAGTCGTAATTTGTGTAATTGCACATAGGATTCTCTTATAAACTCTTTTGCACCAATTTCATTTGAAATAAATAACGTTTTTTGTAAATATTCCTCAGCAATTACTACATTGTAACAAAGAGACTCTTTCGATGCATAGACAATCCCAATATTTCCAAAATTTAGAGCCATACCAAATTTATTATTTATTTCTTCATTGATGCCTAATGAAATTGTCGAATACTCTAAAGCTTTTGGGTAATCTAAAAGTTCTAGGTACACTTCTCCAATGTTCCCAAGGTTAGAAGCAATTCCAACTTTGTTTTCAATTTCTTCATTAATCTGTAAAGCCTTTGAATAATACTCTAAGGCTTTAGGGTAGTCTGAAAGATTTCGGTAAACAATCCCAATATTGGAAGTGGCATTTGCTTGAAACTCTTTATGTCCTATTTCTTCTAAAATTATTAATGCTTTGCTAAAATACTCAAATGCAGTATCATATTTTTTAATACTACTATAAATCAATCCAATATTTACTAAATTACCTCCAATACCAACTTTTATTCCAATTTCTTCAAATAATTGTAATGCTTTTGAATAAAACTCTAAAGCTTTGGGGTAGTCTGAAAGACGATTGTAAACAATCCCAAGAAAATTATTTACTGTTGCAAGTAAATCAACTTCATCTTGAATTACCGAATTTGCCAGAAGTTCATTAGCTAAAGCTATTGCTTCATAATATTGTGAATTTTTATACAATTTTTCACAAGTTGAAATTTCTACTTTTATTTCTTCAAGTGTCATCATTCCGCTTTCTCCAACCAATAAGTATTCATTTTGCCTTTGCCTTTGATATTGATTTCGCCACGAGGGATGAGTGAGAATTCGGGGTGATGTTCAATTGACTTTGCGAATCGTTCGCTTATGTGGATGCGACCAGCTTCGGAGTTGGATTCCATTCTTGAGGCAATGTTCACTGCATCGCCCCACAGGTCGTAGGTGTATTTGTTTTTGCCGATGATTCCTGCAACTACTTCTCCTGAGTGAATACCAATACGAATTTCGATTTCGGTCATATTCTTTATCCATTCTGTATCGCCCAAATCTGAAGGGATATTAACCTCAAAATCTTTCATGGTTTCGAGAAGTTGGAGTGCTGAAAGTGCTGTTGCTTTTTGGTGTTCCTCGAGTGGGGTAGTAACATTTGCAACTGCCAGATAACCATCTCCAATTGTTTTAATTTTTTCTAAACCAAAGGTTTCAACCACTTCATCCGCTTTTTGGAAAATAGCGTCAAGTAAATAAACAAGTTGTTTTGGTGGTGCAATTGACGCAAGAGTTGTAAATCCAACCAAATCCATAAAAAGAACTGATGCTGTTTCAAAGTGATCTGCGATTGGATTTTCACCTTTGACTAAGCGGTCGGTAACTGAATCTGGAAGTATATTTCGTAGGATAGTTTCACGTTCTAACAATCTCCCACGTTCTTCAGCTATTTGAATTTCGCGTTCTGTTATTTTACGTTGAATGTGAAAATTATCCGCTTGTTTTTTTGCTTCAATCGATTGTATTTCTTTTTCAAGTTCAATTGATTTTAGCTTATAATCTAATGCTTCTTTATATCTTTCTTCATTAAGTCGTAATTCGTGTAAATTTTCATAAACTTCCTTGATGACATCTTTAGCTTCAATTACTTCAGCAATCAACAACGCTTTTTTAAGGTACACTTCTGCCTTTTTAAGATCATAAAATTCAGTATCCTTGGTTAAATATACACTTCCAATATTACCATTATACCTTGCAATACCTACTTTGATTCCTATTTCTTCATAAATGTGTAATGATTTAGTGTAAAACTCAATTGCTTTTGAATAGTCTGATAGGTTATGATATACATTCCCAATATTTCCGATACTATTTGCAATTCCCATTTTTTTTTCTAATTCAATACATATTTGTAAAGCTTTCTCATAATACTCTAAGGCTCTTGGGTAGTCTTTAATCATCAAATAAACACCCCCTATATTCCCAAGGTTCATTGCAATACCTTCTTTGTTTCCTATTTCTTCAAAAATGTATAATGATTTAGAATTATACTCTAAATGATTATGGTAATCTGAAAGATGGCCATAAACATTTCCGATTACTGTCATTGCATTAGCCTGAAAGAGCTTATGTCCTATTTCTTCTGATATTATCAATCCTTTTTTTAAATAATCTAATGCTTTCACAAAATCATTTAGGTTGTTAAATGTTGTTCCAATATTTATTAAATTTCCACTTATCCCAGATTTTCTACCGATTTCTTCATTTATTTGTAACGATTTTGTATAACATTCTAATGATTCTGGGTAGTCAGAGAAATTTCTGTAAATATTCCCAAGAACGTTATAAACATCTGCAAGTGATTCTGGCATTATTTGAATTGTAGGATTTTCTAATAGTTCATAAGCAAATATTTTTGCTTCGTTTAATTGTGATGAATGAAACAAATTTATTAATTTTTCTAGAGCTTGTTGTATTTCTTCGGGTGTCATGGTTATGATGGAAGGTTGGAATGGGTTTAGCCATACGAATATACGAAAATAACTGTGAATAAGAATGATTATAGATGAATGCCCCTCACTCCAACCCTCTCCCTCAGAGGGGAGAGGAAGTTATCGTTTTTTTGTAGAGACGCAATGCTTTGCGTCTTTGTAGAAGCCACCCCGACCTTTAGTCACAGATCCATAGAGGGGAGTTTGACAGATATCAGGTAGAGACAGAGCATGCCCAGTCTTAATAAAAAACAACAAAACATATCTCCCTCGCCCCTATGGGGAGAGGGTTGGGGAGAGGGGTTATTCAACATAAATGGTCAACCTTTAAGGTTGCTCCAACTTTTTAAAACCACCCCGCCACTTCGTGGTACCCCTCCAATGGAGGGGAATTTGATCAAGTTACAATCTCTACGGTTTATTTTGGATTTATCCGCAGAGAACTCAGAGTTTTTAGCAGAGTACGCAATTGTAACCTCTCTACGACCTTTGCGGTCTTCCCTTTGCGAACTTTGCGGTTAAAACTTCCCCTTTTCCAATCAAAAGGTGTTAATTCCAATTTCTTTTTCTGTAAATTTTTCGGAAGAAACTTGGTCAATTGAAAATATTTCTGTATTTTTGTAGGATTTTTCCAATAAAACATTGAAATAAAATGAAAAGAACATACCAACCAAGCAAAAGAAAACGTGTAAACAAACATGGTTTCCGTGCCAGAATGGCAACTAAAAGCGGTAGAAAAGTATTAGCACTTCGCCGTGCAAAAGGTCGCCATAAGTTAACTGTAAGTGATAAATAGAATGAAAATCCGATCTCTGAAGGGATCTACTACTTTTCAACAATTATCAATGAATGGCAGAAAGGTTCGACACCAATCACTTCTTTTGATAGCGGAGAAAGTTGAAGGCTCTCAGACTGTAGAATTCGGAATTTCTGTTAAAAAAAAAGTGCCCGCAGAGCCGTTTTACGTAATAGAATAAAACGACTTTTGCGGGTTTGTTTTGTTTCTCAAATGCAAGATCTATTGTTATTGCAGAACAATGGTGATATTGCATATAATCGGTTCTTATTGGTGTGGACTGCCGAAAATGAACATCCACAATTAGTTCGAATGGAAGTTGTCAACTCCACACTTGAAGTGTGTTTGAAAAAACTATCCACTCCTCCCAAAAGCCAATGAAAACCATTGCTCTTTTTCTCTTGAAGGTCTACAAACGATTACTATCGCCCTTGCTCCCCAATTCTTGTCGCTTCTATCCAACGTGTTCGGAATATAGCCGACAAGCTATCGAAAAATTTGGAGTACTTAAAGGTACGCGACTGAGTATCGTTCGCATTTCAAAATGTCATCCATTCCACAAAGGCGGGATTGACGAAGTTCCATAAAATTGAAGGTTATTCCCTTGGATAAAAAATCGCTCATCGGTATAGGTCTTATTTTCGCAATCGTTGTAGGTTGGATGATGTATATGTCCTTCTCCTCAAGACCTATTGAACAACCGGCTCAACAACCACAAAAGAAAAAATCAGATAGTACTGCTGTTGCAACTATAGAAGATAAAATTCTTACAAGTACTGTACCTGATTCTGTTTTAAAAGGACTTTCAGATTCTGCAAAAACTTCTCTGAAAGAAACTATTGCAACTGAAAACAAATACGGAAAACTTCTTGCTCCTTATACAAAAGGTAATGAACAATTGGTGAGAATTGAAACAGACAATTATGTTGTATTCATTTCCTCCAAAGGTGGTACGTTCAAATACTTTACATTAAAAAACTTCAAACCATGGTTTGGAATCGACTCAGCAAACATTCGTTCACAACTTATTCGTGAAAATTCTCGTCAATTCTATGAAATTTTCACAACGATCGAAGGAAAAGTAGTTCGTACAAGTAATCTTGACTTTCAGTTATCTTCTACAAAAAACATCAAAATTACAGGTTCAGATTCGTTAAAGTTCACTGCTACATTCCAAGCTGACAATGGTGCAAAAATGGTCAAAACATTTACAATGTATGGCGATAAATATGGAATTGTTCGCACTATGGATGTTCTTGATTTCGATAAAATCATTGCAAATCAAAAAATTGATTTCGCTTGGGAAAATGGTCTTAACTATCAAGAACGTAACTCTGTTGATGAATCCAATTCTTCTGTTGCAATGGCAAATTTGAATGGCTCAATGGAAGAAATTGATGCATCGGATTTGAATCAAAAGAAGCAAACCAGTGCAACAGGAACCATCAACTACATGGCTGTGAAATCGAAATATTTCCTTGCTGCTTTAGTAGATAACGCTCCAAATTCTGAAACGACTGTCTATCTCGAGGGAAATCGTACAACCGCTGCCAACGAAGGTTTGGTTGAAACGTACGACATTTCCTTACGAGCTCCTTACCGCGGTTCAAAACAATCGTACAACCATACTCTCTACGTTGGACCACTTGACTATGATGTTGTCAAATTATATGGAATGGAATCAACAGTAAATTTGGGCTGGAAATTTCTCGTACGTCCAATTGGCGAGTACTTTATGTTGCCAATTATTAATTTCATCTATAAATACATAGGTAATTTTGGTATTGCTATCATTCTTTTCTCAGTACTTATTAAAATTCTATTGTATCCCCTATCAATTGGTCAATTGCAATCAGCAGTCAAAATGCAATTGCTTCAACCAGAAGCGACGAAAATTCGTGAGAAGTACAAAGATAGTATGCAAGAACAACAAAAGGCTATGATGGCGTTGTACAGTGAATATGGCGTTAATCCAATGGGAGGATGTTTGCCAATGATATTGCAAATGCCAATTTTGTATGCGTTGTGGGCAGTATTGAGTGCGGCAATTGATTTGCGTCAAGCGGATTTTGTATTTTGGATACATGACCTTTCCATTCCAGATGTGATTTTACATTTACCGTTCAAATTACCGCTTTTGGGAATTGATCAATTCTCAGGGTTAGCTTTATTGATGGGTGCGACGTTGTTCATTCAACAAAAAATGACAATCACAGATCCTAATCAAAAAATGATGGTGTATTTGATGCCATTTATGTTTACGTTTATGTTTTCATCATTTCCTGCTGGATTGAATTTGTACTACTTTATGTTCAATTTGTTGGGAATATTGCAACAGTTGTATATCACTAAAGTTTCTTCTAAAAATCTTACCTTAGCTGATTTGAAGAAAATGCCGAAAAAAGAATCTTGGTTGCAAAAGAAAATGGCAGAAGCTCAAGAAATTGCTGCCTCTCAAGGTAGAACAGTTCCGGGTATGCCAAAACAACAAACTACAACCGACAAATCGAAGGTCAAAAAAGCCAATTACAAAAATAAAAACTAAGATTTTTAACCCGAAATAGAATATATTTCGGGTTTTTCGTTCTTATACTATTGATGATTGTTTCTTTCTTTTCTTTCGGGTGAAATTTTATGGAAAATGTCTTGTATGTTGCTGCATCGTTAGCGTTACTTTGTTTGGGTGCATTTCTTCTTTATGCTATTCGGTTTTTGATGCGTACTACTCAATCATTAGTGCATATAGAACAGTCACTTGATAAAGTGTCAAATACTACAGATAAATTAGAGAAAAATCTTCAGGTTACTCTGAACGAAGCAAATTTGACTTTGCAACAAACTCGCGAATCATTAGTGAAAGCTGATGATGCTATTGTGTCAATATCGCAATTAGCAGTTACAACAGAAGTTCGTTTACAAGAGATGGAACAAGTCATTGCAACTTCCAATCAAATTGTTTCAACTGTTAGAAATTTTGAGCAGAAAATTGTTGACAAAATTGACGGTCCTGTAATGGGTACGCTAAATGTCGTTTCTGCACTGTACAAAGGAATTGGAGCAATGATTTCAGCATTTCGTTCTCCAAAGTCATCACAACCAATCTACGTTCATTCAGATAATGAAGAAGTTCAATCGAACGATGAAGCTCCAAAACAACAATCCCAATCAAATGGAATTCCAATAGATAGTATTGTTGATGGTGTCGTTGCCGTTACAAAAATCTTTCAACAATTTACGAAAAAGTAAGATGGTACAAATAGATATTGATTATTTAGGAAATTTACGCACAATAGCATTACACACCCCTTCGAACACAGAATTAGTTACTGATGCACCCAAAGACAATCAAGGAATGGGCGAATCATTTTCACCAACGGATTTACTCGCTACTGCATACGGAACGTGTGTCCTCACCATTATGGGGATAGCTGCTCGTACTCATTCTATTGACCTCTCTGGTGCATCGATTACCGTCGAAAAGCACATGAAATCTGAACCAAAAAGAATGGTTGGTCAGTTAAATGCTCATATCACTTTTGCACGTGAATATTCCGAAAAGGAAATGGCTATCTTAATGGCGATTCCACGCTCATGCCCTGTAAGTCTCAGCCTTCACCCTGACATCATCATAAATATTACGCATTCAATTAAAGCATCGTAAACGGAATTACCCGCTACTCATTGGTCAATTGCCGTAAAATCTTGCCGTTGAAATCAATTTCGTAGATATTTTTCATTGGCTTAAAGTCAAACCTACTCATAGAAATATAGATAGTGTTTCTGGGTGATATTACATAATTTGTAAATTGAAAAGCACATAAATCTGTAGGCAAATCAATTGTTTTTAGCAAAGATGCTTTACCAGTCGAAATTGTTTTTTCGACATCATAAATATGCAATTTTTGTACAAAAGTAAATGGATTTAATGTATCAAATTGGATATCTTCGATAAACATCAAAAATCGTTCGTCTGGTGAAAATTGGAATTGCCGTTTAAACTGATTAGAATTCGTGATGTTAAACTCATTTAATGTAAAGAAAGTATCCGTTTTAATTTGTATGACTTTATATTTAGCACTATTACTGATTGCATATTGAAATACTGAATTATTTGAAGTTTCTATATGTTCCCAAGTTTGAAAACGGAAGACCCCTTTGTTTAGAATAAAAAAATAATCATTTTCTGCACTAGAATTAGTTAACCATACTTTATCTCTTGTACTATTAATTGGTATACCATTGTCAAAATATATTGATGGAGTTACGTCGAGAATTTGATTATCTTTAATTAAGTATTTATAATATTTTGAATATAACTCACTATTATTAGAAAGTTTATGAAATAATTCTAATAAAACAACATTTTCATCATATGGGGAAACTAATACTCTGACAAAGGGAAATTCAAAATTTGCAAAAATAAGACTATCTAACATTATTTCTTTTTTTTCATTTGTCAGAGTATTTAGTATGGTTACTTTTTTATAATCTTCATCGTTTTCAAGTTTACTATAAAATAAGAACTTTCCATCATTAGAAATATTATGTATTCTAATTGCACCTGAATACATCGTATACTGATTATATTTAGGAACTTCACACGGTTCTGGTTCAGGGTCAGGAATAGGGTTGACTGTTTTATCATTACACGAAATACCAACAAACAATGCTATGATATAAATAATATAAAAATAGGTTCGCATAGTTACCTCACGACTGCAAATGAATGAGTGAAAATTTGATTATTGTTAGTAATACACAGTAAATATATACCACTTTGGAAAGCAGAAAGTACTAAATTATAATTGATACTATTTTGTGGATTTTCCACAACATATTTAGAATTACCAAGAATGTCAAATACTTCTATTTTTGAAATATGTGAAAAATTATCTTTATTTGATATTAAAAGCGAATTTTCAAATTGCTGGATTCTGATAGAATTATTAAGGAATTTCTCTTCAACACTCGTAACTGTTTCCTTTGCAAAAACAGAGAAATTAAACCCAAGTTTATCTGTTGGAGGTATTACAATTCCGGACTCAAGGTCTAAATCCGTATCAAAAACTTGATTTAGGGTTAAATTGTTTAACTGATATTGATATGTGATTAATTCGATTTCATGGTCGCCACTTATAGCATCATGAATAATATTATAATCTTTGTTATTACCACCATAACCAGAGACAATTCCAGTAAAACCTGTTAGAAAATTTATCCCACCGTTTTCTGTGATATTATAACCAGTTTTTGTACTTGCATTATGCGGACCACTTCGACCCCAAACATAAATTTTATCACCATTAGAATTATTCCAACGTGCAGGAAGAGTAACAGTTTGAGAAATTTCACTTCTGTGAGAAGTTATGCCTGAATTATAATCAGAAAAAAAAGATTTTACAATTTTATATTCTGCTAGATTATCATTTGAAAAAGTGACTTCTCTGACTCTTTCCCAATTAGATGCGTTATAAACTTGCGGATCTAAGTCAACAGAAAAATGGTGGAGTCTGTAACCTTCATCTAACATTTGGTATATTTTTGAAGCACGTAACCAACCCCAACCAGAATAGTCATCATAGAAATTAGTGTAAGGCCCATTTTTTGTTTCAGTATTAGTTATATCTTCACAAGATACTTTTAACAATCCTTGATAGTCTTCAGGTGGAAGCGGAACTACACCCGTTTCTCCATACATGATATTAGGTGTTGAATGAAGCAAAGCAACTAATACAGTAGCATGTGGAGCTGCAAAAGAAGTTCCTTCATAATTTGAAGTTGCTGTTCTATTTGCACCATTATTTGTTAAACTTGTTGAATGTACATTATATCTGGCTCCAGTATACACTTGTTCATTTCCATAAGGTGCAAGTAAATCCATATTACTGCCCCACCTACTATACAAATGTCTTATTTTACGATTTTCATTGTCTAAGGCATTTTGAGTATTTGGATTTTCGATAACAAATCCATACCCACCTACAGAAATCATTTTATGATGTTCAAATCCAGCAGGAAAATTTCGCCTATCTAATCCTTGATTAGGGAAATTACCTCTCGCAGCAACCATTGTTACATCATTTTCAAATGCATAGTTTAAGTCAACACTAAGAACTGCTTTCCATATATCGTAACCAAGATCCTCAGGTGGTTCCCAGTTAGAAATACTCCTATTAATTATATGAACTTGTTGTCCATACTCACTATTTGGATTATAGGTACTAGCATGTCTTAATGCCTGTTTTATGTCAGCTAGTTCGTAAAAATCACTCTTTTTAGAGTTTAATTTATATCCTAATAAACTCACACCCATTGGTGGTTGATTATCTCCTGAACTAAATGTTCCCCATCCACCTGCAATTCCTGAAACAATACCTACACCTGTAGCACAGGGCCATAATCTATTGGTATAGGCACCAATAATTCCTGCTACTGGAGTACCATGGTTAGCATCTTGATATATTGTTGTATTTGAGTTATCTTGATTCCACCATCCATAAATCACTTTTTTACCAGTACCCATTTCTCCATTTCCAAGATCACAATGGTAATAATCTATTCCGTTGTCTAGCACTGCTACCCTCGTAGATGGGTCTCCATAAATTTCTCTATTCCAAATAAGTGGAACTTCCATTTCGTTAGCTTGAAAAGATAATTGTAATGGATATTTTTCATCATTAGAAAAACCAGTTTTAACGAAATAAAGATTTGGAGTTACAACTTCTATTTGTTCTTGAAAAAGATACGTAAGGAAAATACAAGCATTGACAACAGATGTATCATTATTAAGTTGAAGAACCATCCAAAGGAAATCTGTACAAGGAATAGTATCTCCTAAACGTGAAATGGAAAATGTATCAACGCAAGGATTGGCGAAGGTAACTCTTCGAAGAGTATCACCACCGAAGGCTTTCATTGTGTTTCGTAAAGTAAGATTTGGAATTAGAGAGTCGACTGAAAAGCGCTGTGTAGAAAGTATATACTCTAAGGTTGGATGCAACGTAAATGATTTTTCTGTCTTCTTTTCGTTTTTTGTAGAATTATTTTCAGAAACTCCGTAATTATAACAGAGCTTTTCTAACGACAAACCACTTTTTTTAAATTTGATAATAACTTCGTTTTTCACATACATAGAATCTGGGGGAAACAACCCCTTGATACTATCCAAAACATTCGTTGGGATTGATTGTGAATAAACATTGCAATGAAAAAACATTGCCAGAATCGTAAAACTGACAAAAATAATAGAATATTTGAACAATTTTCTACCAATGTTAAGGTGTACTAAGTGTTTCATACATACTATATTTCGTGAAGAAAAAGAATAATTGTACTATTTAAAAAAAGGTTTGAAATCCAAGAAAGTATTCCAAACCCTTTGGAATATACTATAAAATCATCAATAAAACAAATTTTTGTGTGAAATAATTTGATATTTACCAAAATTTCCGTTCTTGAGAAAATAAAAAGGGGTGTTTTTCAGTCTTTAGGGATGAAAAATACGTATTAACTATTAAAAAAGTAAGAATATGCCATACGATCCGATGATTGTTCAGCCAATGAGAGAAGAACTCACTTCTGTTGGTGTGAAAGAATTACGTACTATAGCTGAAGTAGATGAAGCAATGAAAGCAGAAGGAACTGCCTTAGTTGTTGTCAATTCAGTGTGCGGATGTGCTGCTGGTGGTGCAAGACCGGGTGTGAAACTCGCATTACAACATTCAGTGAAACCAGACAACATTTATACTGTTTTTGCAGGTCAAGATGTAGAAGCAACTCAACGAATGAGGGATTATTTTACTGATCAACCTCCTTCATCTCCATCAATTGCAATGTTCAAAGATGGTCAATTAGTAGCAATGATGCACCGCCATCATATCGAAGGTGCAATGCCAGAGCAAATAGCTCAAGCACTCACTGGTGCTTTTGACAAAATTTGTGCATAACAAAAATCCGTATGAAGATTTCAAAACAACTTTCTGAATCTCCTACGACAGTCGTGGCGGTAAGTACCCTAGTACTTACTGCCTTTTTTTATTTAGCACCCCAATTTCTTTCGCCATTAGTTTTGGGTGCAATTGTCGTATTTTTACTCTATCCGTTTCGGCAACATTCTGTTTTAGCAAAACGATTACTCACTACTTCCATCGTTTTGTATATTACTTGGATTGCATTTGAGCTGAACTACAGTTTAGTCCCATTTATCGTATCTTTTATTGGTGCATATCTTTTAGAACCTATAGTTGTTAGATTAGAGAAAAAAGGATTACCTCGGTTTGTCGTTGCAACCATTGTTGTGCTTTCTATCGTTGGTGTTGTTACAGTTTTTTCTATCTACTTTTTTCCAATTCTTTTTCAGCAATTGGATTCTGTTGTGAAGCAGGTTCGTGATTGGTTTACAGTTCATTCTCTCAAAGATCAACAACAATTCTTTGATTTTCTTACTTCTTTGGGTATACCGGAACAAAGTTCTCGAGATTTTATTACTACCCAAGTCGTTCCCAAATTAGAGACTATTTTACAGTCGTTTCTGTTCGGTATTTTGAATTTATTAACATCTGTTTCGGTGATAGCAGGACATTTAATCAATATCATTTTAGTTCCTGTTCTATTGTTTTATTTCATAAAAGATATGCCATCGTTTCAGCAAGGTTTCAAAAATCTTGCAACCAGAATACGCCCTTCTTCATTACCTGTTCTTCAAAACATTCATAGTATCATCAATTCGTATATTTCTTGGCAAATAATAGCGGCTATTATAGTTTCTGTAACATGTTCAACAGTATTTTCCTTAATGGGTGTACCGTACGGAATTGTACTTGGAATGCTATGTGGACTGTTGAATCCTATACCAACAATTGGACTGATAATTTGTATAGTGCTGAGTATATTAACGGTAATTATCGTTAATCCTCCAAATGTACTTTCTTCCATTTTGACTATTATTATTACTATCAATGCGATACATTTTATAAATTCGTACTTCATAGAACCAAAAGTATTAGGTGAAAAAGTAGGGTTAAATCCTATAGTGTTGTTTGGTTCATTATTTGTTTTTGGTCATTTTTTTGGCATCATTGGGCTTATTGTTGCTATCCCAACTACCGCTATTATTCTTCTTTTTTTTAAAGAATGGATGAAATTCAAAGACCCAGATGAAGAAGTTGAAAAAGGAATGAATGAAACGACAGTTTGATTTACGAAGTGATACCGTAACGAAGCCATCACAAGCTATGCGTGAGGCAATGGCAAATGCTGAAGTTGGAGACGATGTTTACAACGAAGACCCCTCCGTCAATGCCCTTGAAGAATATGTTGCTCAGTTATGTCAAAAGGAAGCAGCTCTCTTTGTTCCGTCTGGTACTATGGGTAATCAACTTGCTATAATGACAGAAACTCGGACTGGTGATGAAATTCTCATTGATTCCGAAGCACATATTTACTATTACGAAACTGCTGCCCCATCAATTCTGTCGCGAGTGCAATTACGTCCATTTCATTCAAACAATGCTCTTCCAAATTTCGATGAATTGGAACATTTTGTTCGTGATGATATCTACTATTTACCAACCTCATCGATGTTGTGTTTGGAAAATACTCACAACCGATATGCAGGAGCTGTAATAGACAAAGAAACGATAAAAAAAGGTCGTTCATTTTGTGATAACCATAATCTGCACTACCATTGTGATGGAGCCAGAATTTGGAATGCTGCAGTTACATTGAATTGTCCAGTTTCCGAACTTACGAAAGACTTTGACACAATCTCTGTATGCTTTTCAAAAGGATTGGGTGCACCTGTTGGCTCTGCATTGGTGGGAAGCAAAGAAACTATCAAAAAAGCTCTAAAACTACGCAAGATTCTTGGCGGTGGAATGCGTCAAGCTGGAATCATTGCCCAAGGTGCCTTATTTGCTCTTCAACATAATTATGATCGAATTGTAGAAAGTCATACTCAAGCTAAAGCTCTTTATCAGCATTTGAATGGTCAGTTTGATTTTCTATCCATTACACAACCCCAAACTAATATTATACTATTTCAATTTTCGACAGATGTACTTGCAAATCAGTTTTTGCACCTATGTAAAGAAGATGTAATACTTGGTTCAAAATTTGGAGTAGGGTTAATTCGTTTTGTGTTTCATTTAGATATTTCATCCGAATATTTAGACGAACTCTTTACAAGAATTATCAATATTTTAAAGAAATTACAACCGTGAACAATCCTCATTTTGCCTCTTCAGCACTTGATGCAGTTTCTACCATTCAGTCCAATTCCCGCGTTTTTGTTCAAAGTGTTGCTGCTGCACCTCAAGAATTACTCAAAGCGTTAGTTTCAAGGCATAACGAATTACAAAATGTTGAATTAGTTCATTTACATACTGAAGGATTTGCAGATTATGTACTTCCTGAATATGCAAATTCATTTCGTACAAATTGTCTATTCATTGGCTCAAATACTCGCAAAGCAGTGCAAAGTGGGAATGCAGATTTCACCCCAGTGTTTTTGAGTGAAGTTCCGTTGTTGTTTCGTTCAGGTATTTTGCCATTGGATTACGCACTTATCCAAGTTTCTCCGCCAGATGCTCACGGCTATTGTTCTTTGGGAGTTTCGATAGATATATCTATCGCAGCAATTGAAGTTGCGAAGGTAGTAATAGCTCAAATTAATCCCAAAATGCCTCGAACACATGGTGATGGATTTATCCATGTTTCAGAATTGGATATTGCATTTCTTTGTGATACTCCGTTAGTGGAAGTTGCTCCATCTGAGCCTGATGAAGTGGAAAAAACCATTGGTGCATATTGTGCGGAATTGATTGAAAATGGTTCGACTTTGCAAATGGGAATAGGTGCAATTCCCAATGCGGTTTTGGCAGCACTTCACTCGCATAGTCGCTTAGGTGTGCATACGGAAATGTTTTCTGATGGGCTTATTCCACTCATCGAATCAGGTGTTGTTACAAACGAGGAAAAGGTCATCGAACCAGGAAAGGTTGTTACTGGATTTGTGATGGGAACGAAAAAACTCTACGATTATATAGATGATAATCCACTCATTGCAATGAAGGATATTAGTTATGTGAATGATACCTCTATTATTCGTCAAAATCCGAAAGTTATCGCTATTAATAGTGCCATTGAAGTTGATATCACTGGACAAGTTTGTGCAGATTCCATTGGTACAAAAATGTATTCTGGGGTTGGTGGTCAAATGGACTTTATTCGTGGAGCATCTCTGTCAAAAGGTGGAAAACCAATTATCGCTTTACCATCACAAACATCCAAAGGTCAATCTCGCATCACTACCCAATTGCATCCTGGAGCTGGGGTTGTAACAACTCGTTCTCATGTTCACTATATAGTTACAGAATTTGGTGTTGCATATCTCTACGGCAAATCCCTTCGTCAACGAGCAAAAGAACTCATAGGTATTGCTCATCCTAACCATCGTGAAGAATTAGAGCGTTACGTGCAAGATACTTGGCAATATTAAGTTCTCACTCATTGGTCAATTGCCGTAAAATCTTACCATTGAAATCAATTTCGTAGAGGTTAGATTTTTCTTGAATTGTATATCTACTAAATGAAATTATTATAGTATTATTTGGTGTAAGTACAAAATTTGAAGATGCTTGAAAGGCACAAAGTTTTGTTGGAAAATCGATTTTTGAATGTATGACCATCGTTCCAGTTGATAATGTTTTTTCCACATCTATAATGTACATCTCCCAATAGTAATATGGCCACAAATAATCAGTACCTTGCCGTTCAACAAAAACAGCTGCAAACTTTTCATCTGGAGATATTCTGGTTGATCGTATTCTATTTCTATCAAAATTTAAAGAAACATTGTTTATACTGAAAAGAGTATCTGATACTTTGTTTTGAATTTTAATTTTACCACTTGAACCGACGTTCAAATAAACAATGACTGTTGGATTTGACTCAACTATTTGTGCTGACTGGACATGAAAAACGCCACTTTTACCACAATCAAAGAAATCATTTCCTTCTGAAGATTTTGATAACCATGTCATAAATCTAATACCTAAACTTCTTGGAACACCTGTTTCAAAATACTGTAAAGGAGTGATGTCCTTAACTGATTTATTTGTTAAATCATAAACTATATATCGAATAGAATTAACATTGTTTGCAACTGCTGGTGGTAATAAATCTGACACATATGATATTTCAAATAGAAGTAAATTATGATTATAAGGACAAGGAAAAGGAATGCCACGTCCATATCTTGGACTATTCTTTATAATATCGGGTAAAAATGTTTCAAAGTATAAATATTCTTCAGTAGATTTTTGATTATCGTACAAATTCCATGCAATGGTACTATCTCGATTACCACCTGCAAAAATAAAATACTTATTATCCAATGTAACTGCAACAGGATAGGTATAATCTAACACGTGACCACCACTTGAATAAATTATTGGTACTTCACAAGGCTCCGGCACAGGGTCTGGGGTAGGATTTACGTTAGAATCTTTACAAGAGATGAACAGAAGTCCAATTAGAATGTTAACGAATATTTTCATATTTACCTTACTCATTGGTCAATTGCCGTAAAATTTTGCCGTTGAAATCAATTTCGTAAAGGTTCGATTTATCTTGAATTGTATATCTACTAAATGAAATTATTATAGTATTATTTGGAGTAATCACAAAATTTGAGGACGCTTGAAAAGCACAAAGTTTTGTTGGAAAATCAATTTTTGAATGTATGAATGGTTTTTTCTCTGTAACAGTATTATTAATGTCGTAAACATATAATTCCCAAAAATGTCTCCAATTTATTAGACCTGTATCTTGTCTTGTAGTCATCAGAACCAAGTACCGTTCATCGGGAGAAAATTTAGTACTTGAAGAAAATCTGTCTAAACGAACATCATTTATTCTTAACATTGTATCTCCCGGAACTCTTGAAGTTTTATAATTACCGCTACTGCTTATTGAAAAATAAGTTTCCCCAGAATGTGGTTCAACAATATTACCAGTTTGTACATGTAATACACCAGAATTACCACAATCAAAAAAATCATTGTTTGAACTTGACTTTGACAACCATGTCATTAATCTAATTCCTAAACTTCTTGGCACCCCTGTTTCAAAATACTGAGTTGGAGTTATATCTTGAATTTGTTTGCTGTTTGCACTATATTTAACATATCGAAAAGCATTAACACCACCAACTACTACTGAAGAAAAAGAATTAGAATGATAGCCTATTTCAAAAAGTACAACATTTTCTTCATAAGGTGATGTAAAGACTTTAAATAGCTTTTGTTTGTCAATATTAATATTCAAAATATTGCTCCATTCGATACTATGAATATTCTTGTTTTCAGTATCATACACCCTACATATAGATGCTGTATCCAAGTTTTGATAGACTGTAAAGAGAAATCTGTTATTTTTAGTTAGAACTATTGGATATGAATATGTTGAAATATGTCCATATGAACTGTTTATCATAGGAACTTCACAGGGCTCAGGGTCTGGGGTAGAATTTACATTAGAATCATTACAAGAAATAAACATAAGTCCAATTATAATACTAAAGAATATTTTCATAGTTCGATTACTCATTGGTCAATTGCCGTAAAATCTTCCCGTTAAAATCAATTTCGTAGAGGTTAGATTTTTCTTGAATTGTATATCTACTAAGAGGTAAAACCAGAGAATTTTTTGCATTAAGTGTAATTAAATCTCTTGTTTGAAATGCACATAAATCATTCTTTAAATCTATTATTTTAACGAATTCAACTTTATTTGCATTCAAAGACTTTTGAATGTCAACAATATACAATTTCCAAAAATTTTGAAATGTGTTTATAGTGTCTATGGTAGAATAATTTAAAAATGAAAGAAATTTATTATCCTTATCTAATGAAAAACCTGAACTACTTGTCCAAGAAACTAATGGAACCTCATTTAATGATACCATAGAATCATTACTGTTTATTTTAACAACTATAGTCCCATCATTACTTTTGGTTAATACTGAAGAATATTGCTTATCTGAAATAGTAACTTCTCCAGATTGAAGGTGTATGACTCCACCATTCCCACAATCTACGAAGTCGTTGTTTTGTGAAGAATTTTTCAACCAAACTATTGGATTGAATTGGGCAGGCAAACCAAATTTAATATATTTTACTGGAGTAATTTCAGTAAGAGTTTGAGAAGAAAAATTAAATAAGTATAATCTTCGAGAAGTAAAAAACACCTTTTTAGTATCACCAGATGGAATTGAATCATTACGAAATTTATGTACAACTATAAATTCATCATTATTGTATGGTGATGGGAACGCTTTTTGAAACTCTGCTAAATACTGATTAAACTTAGCGTCAGAAATAGAATGAATTTGATTAGAAGTTAAATTTTGAAAATATATTTTCTTAAATGTATCTAAAGTACTTCTATAAGCTAATATTTTATTGTCACTTGAAATTGATATAGGAACTTTACCCTTAGAAAAATGATCAAACATACCAAATAACGGTACTTCGCACGGACTTGGTTCAGGGTCTGGGATGGGATTTACGTTAGAATCTTTACAAGAAATAAATATGATTGTACAAATACAAATATAACTTAAAAGATAGAATTTCATAGTTACCTCAATATTGAAAATTTATGTGTATAGACTTTATTATTAGTATAAATTAGGACGAAGTAAAGTCCTGAAGGTAAAATAGAAGTGTTAATTGAAGTCTGAAATGTTAATTGATTGAAAACTACCGAAGATATAATATCTCCTAACACATTTACTAATTGAACTTTATCAATACTTTTATCTTTTGGAGCTTTAATATTAAGATTAGTCTCAGTTTGTAAATACTTAATAGAACTTTCTTGATTTACATCTATAACTGAAGTAATTTCTATAGGTTTTGCAAATACAGTATAGTTAATCCCAATCTGATTATTTTGGGGTAAGTAAAGGCCATGTTCTATATCAATATCTTGATTTGATTCATTTAAATGTTCTTTTAAAACATCATCTATATGATATTGATAAGTAACAAATTCGAATGTATGATTACCAACGTTTGCATCGTGAATCATGTTATAATCTTTTCCATTACCACCATACCCGGATATCACTCCAGTAAACCCATTTTGATAGTTTATACCACCCGCAGAAGTGATATTGTACCCAGACTTTGTATTTGCATTATGGGCACCACTTCTTCCCCAAATAAATATTTTGTGGTTTCCATCAGTATGCCATCTTTCTGTATGAACAACAGTATGAAACAATTCTCTTCTTGCGATAGAATTGAAAACTTTTTTCTTCCCGTTTAAAATTTTTGAATAGTTCCCATTATTATTAAAACCGACTAATCCGCTTATCCCTAAGAATGGAAAACTATCTTCACTTGTATCCAAATCTTCAGCAGAAAAGTGGTGAATTTTGTATCCATCTTGAAGCATTTGGTATATCTTTGAAGCTTTTAGCCAACCCCAGCCTGATTTTTCATCATAATGCTCGGTATAGGGTCCGTATTGTGTTTCATTGTCGTCAATGTCAATACATGAGACTTTCAAAAGACCTTGGTAGTCTTCTGGTGGTAATTGTGCAATACCAGCATTTTCATATATAATGCCGGGAGTAGAATGAAGAAGGGCAACTAAACCAGTTGCATGAGGAGCAGAGAATGATGTACCATTTACACAAACAACATTGTTTAAGTTTGTACCTCCTGTATATCCTGTTGTATAAATGGTTTTTTCTCCTGAATTATCACATGCACCAAATGGACCTCCCAAAAAGTCCATATTGTTACCCCATGAACTACTATAATGACGAACCTTTCTGGTAAGATCCTCAGTTCCACTATTAGGTGGATCACGATGAAAACCATATCCCCCAACACTAATTACTTTATGATTTTCAAAATTTGCTGGTAGGGTCTTTTCGTCAATTCCTAAGTTTCCACGTGAACAAACTATGGTAACATCGTTTTCAAAAGCATAATTAATATCCTCCCCCAAACTAATCCATTCTAAATATTGTTGATTGTTTGCATTACCCCAACTATTATTCATAATATGAACACCTTGACCGTACCCACTATTTGGATTATTAGAACTGGCATGTCTAACTGCTTGTTTTACTTCTGATAGTGGAAATAAATTATTTTGATTTACATCATTAAGTTTATATCCTAATAAACTCACACCAAATGGAGGTTGATTATCTGGTGGACTTGATTCAAAAGTACCCCAACCTCCTGCAATTCCGGCAATTCCACCATTACCTGTAGGACAGGTAATCCTATTAGAATATGCACCAATAATTCCTGCAACAGAAGTGCCATGATGTGAATCAATGAAAACTTGATTTGTTGAAAGTTGATTCCACCATCCATAAACTACTTTTGAACCAAAATTTCCATTTCCTAAGTCACAATGTCTATAATCAATACCATTATCTAAGATTCCTACTAACGTAGTTGGTAAGCCAACTCTTCCTTTTTCCCAAACAAATTCCATTCCCATGAAGCCTCCATGTAGAGACATTTGAGAGCCGTATTCACCATCTTGAGGTGGAGGTTCAATACTTGTAGTTGTGAAATAAATATTCGGGGTTACTACTTCAATTTGATTTTGAAACAGATACGTAAGGAAGATACAAGCATTGACAACAGATGTGTCATTATTCAGTTGAAGAACCATCCAAAGGAAATCAGTACATGGAATTGTATCACCCATTCGAGTGATTGAAAAGGTGTCAACACATGGATTCGCAAAGGTAACTCTCCGAAGTGTATCACCACCGAAGGCTTTCATTGTGTTACGTAAAGAAATATTAGGAATTAGAGAGTCGACTGAAAAGCGCTGTGTAGAAAGTATATACTCTAAGGTTGGATGCAACGTAAATGATTTTTCAGTCTTCTTTTCGTTTTTAGTAGAAATATTTTCAGAAACTCCGTAACTATAACAGAGCTTCTCTAATGACAAACCACTTTTTTTGAATTTGATAATTACTTCGTTTTTCACATACATAGAATCTGGGGGAAACAACCCCTTGATACTATCCAAAACATTCGTTGGAATTGATTGTGAATAAACATTGCAATAAGAAAACATCGCCAGAATCGTAAAACTGACAAAAATAATAGAAAATTTGTACAATTTTCTACCAACGCTAAGGTGTACTAAGTGTTTCATACATACTATATTTCGTGAAGAAAAAGAATAATTGTACTATTTAAAAAAAGGTTTGAAATCCAAGAAAGTATTCTAAACCCTTTGGAATATACTATAAAATCATCAATAAAACAAATTTTTGTGTGAAATTTGCAAAAATATTTAGTTGAAAATTGCTCCGAAGATGGCGTCAAGTATTAAAATTGAGGCTGCAGAGATGGTGAAAGCTCGAACGGTTGATTGTCCAACGCCTTCAGCACCACCAAATGTGGAAAAACCAACGTGACAACCGATGAGTGCAGTAACACCTCCAAAAAGTGAGGATTTGAAAAGCGAGGTGTAAACTTCCGCCATAGAGAAGAATCGTTGCACGGATTCGAAAAAGGTCAGTGAACTGAAATCAAATTTGATATTGGTAAGCACAAATGCACCTGCTAAGGCAACAATATTCGAAAATACTGCCAGTACTGGCATCATTGTGAGAGCTGCAACAACACGAGGCATTGCCAAATAACGATTTTTGTCTATCGCCATCATTTCCAACGCATCAAGTTGTTCAGAAACGGACATAGTTCCAATTTGAGCTGCGATCCCACCACCAACCCTACCTGCAATAACCAAAGCAGTCAAAACAGGAGTTAATTCGGTTAAGACCACCGTCGAAATTGATCCACCAATAAATGGACGTGCTATAGCAATGAGATTGAATTTTGCAAAGAGATTTGTTGCCTGTAATGCTGCAATTGCACCAGTAAATGCACCGATAAGAACAACCAAGGGCAATGACTCAGCACCTACGATACTCATTTGTTCAATAATCAATTTTCGGTCTTTGAAGCATCGTGGAATATAGCGAATGACATTTGCAATAAGCAAGGAAAGATTGCCAAATTCCTTGAAAAAATTGATGATAAGTCTGCCAAAGCGTTCGAAAAATTGAATCATTTTTTTTGTAGTGGTTTCTGAAAATGGTGATAGTCTTTTATAGAAATCCAGTCTCCTCCCCACTCCCAACCTAAGGAAGTGAATAGCTGTACAATTGGACCGTCTTTGAGTAAGGTTCCGGGTGCTTTTGGTTCGTATTTACCCGTTGGTGGATGAATTTCATCGCGAATATACCAAGGATTTTGCACCGGATTGATATCAACCGCTCTGCCAAACGAATGAAGCGAAAGAGTATTTGTTCCTGCAATAGGTCTGTAATTAAATGCAGAGGAATTATTTGCCAACATAGACGCATCATCATCCCATGAAAATACTTGTATTGGAATAACAGAATGCACTGGAAATTTGATTTCTTTGATAAGTGAAAACACTTGAATGACATCTTCTTCAATATCTTTATCAACTACGATTTGACCTTGATGCAGTTGTTCTTCAAAATCATAATACTGAACATTCAACGTAACTAAGCTATCCAAAATTTCCGTTGGACATTTGAAATGAGCGATACATTCTTCGTGCGTAAAATTTGCATCAATAATCATCTTAATACCGTTTCCTTGAAGATTTTGGTTTTGGTTTTGAAGTTGCTGTGGTCAATGGAGTATCCGAAATGAAAGAAATCTCATCTCGTAATTCGGCAGCACGTTCAAAATCCAAATCTCGAGCTGCTTTTTTCATCTCTTCGTACAATTGATCCAAGGTTTCTTTTTTCTGTTCTTCTGTAAGATATTTGATGAGAGGTTCAGCAGTATTTCGAATTTTTGCATTCTCGTAATCAGTAATTTTTCCTTGACGTGAGGCTTGAATATCTGCAACAGAGGTCGAACTTAAAATATCTTCAATGGATTTGTAAATGGTGACAGGATTGATATTGTGTTTTTCGTTATATTCCATTTGGATTTTTCGACGACGATTGGTAACATCAATCAATTTCTGCATAGATTTTGTCATTTTCGCAGCGTATAGAATGACCAATCCGTCAACATTTCTTGCAGTACGTCCAGCAGTTTGCAGAAGCGAACGTTCAGAACGTAAAAAGCCTTCTTTGTCAGCGTCTAAAATAGCAACTAACGACACCTCAGGCATATCCAAACCTTCACGCAATAAATTCACTCCAATAAGGACATCGTATTTGCCCAATCGTAAATCTCGTATGATTTCCACTCGCTCCAAAGCATCAATATCGGAGTGAATATAGGCAACGCTAATTTGCAAATTCTTTAAATAATCTGTCAAATCTTCAGCCATTCTTTTTGTTAATGTTGTAACAATAACTCGTTCTTTTTTGAGTGTTCTTTTGCGAATTTCCGCTAACAAGTCATCAATTTGGTTGTGAACTGGACGTAAGGATATTTCAGGATCTAAAAGTCCTGTAGGACGGATAATTTGTTCGACAACCACTCCATTAGATTGTTCTAATTCATAATCTGCTGGAGTTGCAGAAACATAGATTACTTGATTCGTTAACTTGGTAAATTCTTCGAATTGTAACGGACGATTTTCTTTGGCTGATGGCAAACGAAATCCATGTTCCACCAACGTAGATTTACGAACTCTATCACCATTATACATTCCGCGAACTTGTGGAACAGTGATGTGCGATTCGTCCAAAATTAACATATAATCGTCAGGAAAATAGTTCATTAAACACGAAGGAGTATCACCAAATGTACGTCCACTCAAATGCATAGAGTAATTTTCGACACCTGAACAATACCCTACTTCTTTCATCATTTCAATATCAAAAAGCGTTCGTTGTTCCAAACGTTGTGCTTCTACCAACTTCCCTTGTTCTCTTAGTTCTTCTAATCGTTCGACTAATTCTTCTTTGATTTTTACAATTGCTTTTTCTAACTGAGGTCGAGAAGTTACGAAGATTTTTGCTGGGTAAAGAATAATTTGTTCACGATGTTCAATAACCTTTCCTTCTGGTTGTTTGACAATGGAAATTTTTTCAATTTCATCACCCCAAAACTCAATACGAATCGTTTTTTCTTCTTCAAAAGCAGGCATTACTTCGATAACATCACCACGAACACGATAGGTACCACGACCAAGTTCGAAATCATTGCGTTCATAATACAATTCTGCTAATTTGTATAAAAATTCTTTTCTTCCAAAGGATGTACCTACCTTCAATGGAGTGAGCATAGCAGCAAAATCTTCACGAGTTCCGATACCATAAATACAGGAAACAGATGCAACGACGATAACATCACGACGCCCATCAACCAATGCAGATGTTGCTCGAATGCGTAAACGGTCTATCTCATCATTGATAGAAAAATCCTTTTCGATATAAACATCTGTTTTTGCAATGTATGCTTCAGGTTGGTAATAATCATAGTACGAAATGAAAAACTCAACAGCATTATTTGGGAAAAAACTTTTTAATTCGCCATATAATTGAGCTGCTAAGGTTTTGTTTGGTGAAATTACTAAGGTTGGTTTTTGCACCTGCTGAATGACATTCGAGATAGTAAAGGTTTTACCGGAACCTGTTACTCCTAATAAGACTTGAGACTTATCTCCACGGTGAACACCCTCAACTAATTCCTTGATAGCTTGAGGTTGATCGCCCGAAGGTTGATAATTCGATACAAGTTGAAATTGATCTCGAGGCATTAAAGATTTAGATAGTGTTGATAAATGAAGGTCAATACAGTTTTTCCAACAGCTGACAAGGTAGATTCGCTTATATTATCCATGGTATCATCGGCAGTATGCCAATATTGACGACGTGGATTAAAGGCTCTATTGCCTACTAATTCAGCATCAATGATATCTACAGCAGGAATTCCCATTGAGATAAATGGCATGTGGTCATCGTAAATTTCATAGCGAATTTGATTAGCAAAGGTACCATTTCCAACCTCTAATCCAACGCTCCAAAGTGAACGAATTAATGCTGGTGCAGAACGATTTGAATTTACTTCTATAGTAAATTGTGCTTCTTTGTCACCAACAAGATCCAGTATAATTACATGAGAAGGTCGATTAAGCGGAGTAAGCTGTTGAGTATAATATTTTGAACCTCTACAGAAATATTCCATACTACCATGTAGACCCAAATCTTCACCGTCAAAAAGTACGATATCTACAGTTACTGGAGGTTTTTCGGATTTAAAAGATTTTGCCATAGAAACCAAGACCCCAACTCCAGAACCTCCATCATTCGCTGCATCAAAAGATTTGGCAGCTTTTTTAGGATCTGGGTCTTCATCAGCTAAAGGTCGAGAATCCCAATGTGCACCTAATAGCAATACTTTAGAAGGGTCATCTCCCTTAAATCGAGCGACAATGTTGAATAACTGAACCTTTTCTCCTTCAATGTAATCGTCAAAACTTTGTACGAAAACAGAATCTGCATATTGGGACAATTCTGCAATAAGATAGTCTTTACATTTTACATGAAACGGAGTATTAGGCACTCTAGGTCCAAATGAAACTTGTTTAGCAACAGTTTCATATGCATATTTTCCATCAAATGAAGGAACTGGTTTAGATATTTTTTGTTTTTCAACTACTTTCTCTTTTGCAATAGGCGTATTTTCCTTTGTGCAAGAGGAAAGTAGAACGATAACAACAAGTATGTATGCAAACAAATTTAATTTCATTATATTGGCTTTCTTTTCAAAAAATTACTACAAAAATAGGTGAATTTCTATGAATGATGCTACTTTACAAGAAAAACTTCTTAATATACGATGTTTAGTTATGGATATTGATGGTACCATGACGGATAGTGGTGTATACTATTCTGCAGAAGGTGAACAAATGAAACGTTTTTCCATTAGAGATGGAATGGGAATAAATTTATGGCATCGTGCTGGACATATCTCAGCAATACTCACCAGCGAAAGTTCTCCCATTGTAACAGCAAGAGCAAAAAAATTAACCATTCAACATGTATTACTTGGCTCAAGACACAAAACAGAATCAGTAAGAAATTTGGCAAAGGAGTTGCAAATTGATCTCTCTGAAATAGCGTATATTGGCGATGATATAAATGATTTACAAGCAATGTCCATCGTTGGTGTAAGTGCCTGTCCATCGGATGCAGTTCAATCAATCAAAGATGTAGCCACTTTCAATTTATCAGTAATGGGTGGTCATGGAGCTGTTCGAGAATTTGTTGAAATAATTCTTATCGCCCAAAATAAAGCAATCACCTTACCAGATTCCTGGTAAGTATGCAAATAATTAAAATTGGGATATAATCGTCACTTAAAAATAAGTCATAAATTAGTTAATTTTACACTCAAATGGAGATATAGTATGTCTAAACACATTGATTCTTACTCAAAAGGTTTCGTTATTGGTGCATTGGTTGGTGGTGCAATTGGTGCGATTACTGCTTTATTATTCGCTCCCAAAAGTGGAGAAGAATTACGTAGAGACATCTCAGAAAAATCTTCAGAATTGTATCACAAAGCAGGTAACTTGGCTCAAGATGCTTCTTATGAGATTTCTAATGTTATCAATTCTGGAAAACGAAAAGCAGAAGATATGATTTATTCTGCAAGAGAACAAGCAGATGCTTTGATAGCAAATGCCGAGAAAACCATCAAAGATGCTCGTACGAAGATTACAACTACTTCCAATACAGTCTCAGAAGGTATTTCTACGTTGAAAACTGCTGCTAATGCTGGAATAGATACGTTCAAAGAAGAATTACAAAATGGAAATAAACTTTCGTAATGTCGAAAGTTTTTCATATATTTGTAATTGCTCAATAATTTTTAAACCCCCTTATAGGAGTTTTTATGAATTCAACATACGTCGTAAATCCAGTTGAAGTTCGAATGAAAGAATCTGCGAATGGAAGTATTTACAAATCAATCGTTGTTATGGGAATTCGTTCTCGCCAAGTCAATGACAAGATTAAAACACAATTGACTCAACGAATGATTCATATTGTTGATGATATTGATGATATTGAAACAACAAATCTAGATAAATTAGCTATTTCAAAAGAGTTTGATCGTTTACCAAAACCAACTTTTATAGCAATGAAAGAAATTTTTACCGATAGACTTGATATTAGATCAATCGAAAGGTAATTGTCTCATCAATTATACTAATCCCTTTAAGATTTGTTCTTAAGGGGATTTTTTTTAGAAGTTTTTGCTTCATTTTCGTATTTTTGCACATCATTTTTTAAAAAAACATAAACCATATTTAAGATGTACACTATTAAAAATCACCTCATCAAAGAATTACAAGAAATAGAATCAAGTGGATTGTATAAACGTGAACGAATTATAACAACTGAACAAGCTGCTGAAATCGGAGTTGCAGGTTCAGACTCTAAAGTTCTCAATTTTTGTGCTAATAACTACTTAGGACTTTCTTCTAATCAATCTGTTATTGAAGCCTCAAAAAAAGCATTAGATACACATGGTTATGGAATGTCCTCAGTACGTTTTATTTGTGGTACACAAGATATTCATAAAGAGTTAGAAGCAAAAATTGCAACATTCTGTCAAACAGATGACACAATTCTTTATGCGGCTTGTTTTGATGCTAATGGTGGTGTTTTTGAACCGTTATTGGGTGAAGAAGATGCCATTGTTTCTGATGCATTGAATCATGCTTCTATAATTGACGGTATTCGTTTATGTAAAGCTAAACGTTATCGTTATGCAAGTTGTGATATGAATGACCTTGAATCACAATTAAAAGCTGCTCGCGAAAATGGTGCGAGGTACATAATGATTGCAACTGACGCAGTTTTTTCAATGGATGGAACTATTGCTCCTTTGGACAAAATATGTGCATTGGCAGAACATTATGAAGCATTAGTAATGGTTGATGAATGCCATTCGATGGGATTTATGGGTAAAACTGGTCGTGGTGTTGTTGAACATTGTGGCGTTACAGGGAAAGTTGATATTATTACTGGTACATTAGGAAAAGCTCTTGGTGGGGGAATTGGTGGGTTTACGACTGGAAGAAAAGAAATCATCGATATTCTACGCCAACGTTCTCGTCCATATTTATTTAGTAATTCCCTTCCTCCATCAGTAGTTGGTTCTTCAATTGAAGTTTTCAATTTACTTAGTTCAACAACAAAATTGCGTGACACATTAGAAGAAAATACAATGTATTTCCGCTCTAAAATGAGTGAATTAGGTTTTGATATAAAAGGTGAAACCCACCCAATTGTTCCTGTAATGCTCTATGATGCACCTTTAGCACAAAAAATGGCAGATGAATTATTAAAAGAAAATATCTATGTTATTGGGTTTTTCTATCCTGTCGTTCCAAAAGGTCAAGCAAGAATACGTGTACAAATTTCAGCTGCACATTCAAAAGCACAATTAGACCATGCTATTTCTGCATTTGCAAAAATTGGTAAAAGTCTTGGTGTTATTCAATAACCTTACAAAACAACACTCAGTATACATCGGAATAATATGAAATTGTATTACTCCGATTTGTATACTATTGACCTTCCTGATGGACATCGCTTCCCAATGTCCAAATATACCAAATTACGTCATAATCTATTAGACAAAGGTATTGTTGCAGAATCTGATTTACAGTCTGTAATACCATGTTCAAAGGAAACCTTATGTTTGGCACATTCTGAACAATACGTTGATGCAATCTTTCAAGGAACAGCTGATTATATGACCATTCGTAAAATTGGTTTTCCATGGAGCGAATCATTAGTTCGTAGATCTTGTGCAACGGTTGGAGGAGCTATTTCTTCTGCTTATACATCTTTAGAAAATGGAATTTCTGGTAATTTAGCTGGAGGTACACATCACGCAATGACTTCCTCAGGAGAAGGATTTTGTGTGTTTAACGATTTTGCTGTTGTTTCACGATTGTTAATTAAGGAAAAAAAAGTCAAAAAAATAGCAATCATAGATTTAGATGTTCATCAAGGGAATGGAAATTCTGAGATATTAGGCAATGATGATAGTGTATTTATTTTCAGTATGCACGGTGAAAAGAATTATCCATTTACCAAGGTTCCATCTTCAATTGATATTGGTTTAAATGATAATACTACTGATGATGAATACCTTCAAAAATTAAAGGATATATTGCCTACAGTGTATGAATTTTCTCCAGATATTATTCTTTATCAAGCAGGAGTTGACCCACTGAAAGAAGATGCTTTAGGCAGACTTGATTTGTCGATGAAAGGATTGCACGAACGCGATAAAATGGTATTTGAATCAACATTTTCACGAGGGATTCCCATTTCGATTGCAATTGGAGGTGGGTACTGCAAAAACATCGATATCACTGTTGAGGCGTACTCACAAATATTCTCAACAGCAATCACAGTTTTTGAATAATCGTACGAAATATTTTTTTCACATTATTCGTCAATTAACTTAAATTTTTCCATTTCATCCTTACTATTTCCATCACTATGAATTTTGATAAACTAACGCTTTTAGCACAGCAAACGTTAGAAAATTCCAAAGAAATTGCTCTAAGTTACTCACATTCATCTATTGAGCCACTTCATATATTTGCATCACTTATGCAATCATCTGCTCCTATTATTGATGCAATTGTTACAAAAATTGGTTTAAATAAGTCGTTCATATTGATAAAAGTTACAGAATCGTTATCAAAGATTCCCCAATCTTCCATTTCCAATGGAGGACAAATAGGATTAACTTCTGATTCAATGAGTGCTTTACAAATTGCTCAAAAAATAGCAACGGAATTAGGTGATGAATATATTACTGTAGAACATTTGCTCATCTCATTGGCTGAAGAACCCTCCAAATACGGTACTTTCGTTCGAGGATTAGGGTTTTCAAAAAAAGCTATTGTGTCTGTACTACCTGAATTACGAGGCACACAAAAGAAAGCAACAAGTGCTTCAGCTGAAGATCAATATCGCTCGTTGTATAAATATGGGAAAGTTCTGAATGATCTAGCAAGTAAAGGAAAAATTGACCCCGTTATTGGACGAGAAGATGAAATTAGAAGGGTTTTACAAGTACTTTCACGTAGAACAAAAAACAATCCAGTACTTATTGGAGATCCCGGTGTTGGCAAAACTGCGATAGTAGAGGGAATTGCCCAACGTATTGTCGATGGAGACGTTCCTGAGGGATTAAAAACGAAAAAAATCATCACCTTAGATATGGCTTCTATCATTGCTGGAGCATCATACAGAGGACAATTTGAAGAACGATTAAAAGCAATTATTGATGAAGTAATCCAATCGGATGGTGAAGTTATTTTGTTTATTGACGAATTACATACTGTTGTAGGAGCTGGTGCAGCTGGTGGAACTGTTGACGCCGCAAATATCTTAAAACCTGCATTAGCAAGAGGTGAACTTCGTGCTATTGGTGCTACAACACTCAATGAATATCAAAAATATATTGAAAAAGATCCTGCCTTAGAACGCCGTTTCCAAAAAGTGTTAGTTGAAGAACCCTCCATTGATTCATCAATTTCTATTTTACGTGGAATCAAAGAAAAGTACGAATTACATCATGGTGTTCGTATCACAGATGGTGCCTTAGTTGCTGCTGTTCAATTGTCCGATAGATACATCAACGAACGATTCTTGCCTGATAAGGCTATTGATTTGATTGATGAAGCAGCAAGTAAACTTCGTATTGAAATTGATTCAATGCCTGAAGAATTAGATGTAATTGAACGCAGAATTCGGCAATTAGAAATAGAAAAACTGGCGTTAGAAAATGAATTGAAAAAGAATGGTATTGATTAACTTTTGATTCTTACCGTTTCATTTACTTTTTCAAATTCAATTAAGCCATCTTTTTCTAACAGATGGATAATGGTAGTAATCCAATCTATGTGTTCTGACATTTCAAGTATTTGAACAATTTCGTCAACAGAAATTGAATAATGTTCAGTAACTATTTTCAATACTCTCCCACGCCAAATTCTTCTTGGGAAACCCAAATAAGATGGCTCTAATCTTTTTGTAACCTTTTTAAATACTAATTTATTGTTAGATTTACACTTTGGTGAAAGAGGACATTCATTGCAATTTGGTGAAGATTTTTTGCAATACAATCTGGCGACATCCATAATAGCTTGAAAAAATTCTGACGAATGTTCTTTGGGCAACATCCTTACCAAAGATTCTCGAATTTCTTTTTCATTTATTACATCAGTTGTGTAAACCTGCGGTGAAAAAAATCGAGAAAAAACTCGTATTACATTTACATCCAATACAACAACAGGAACTCTAAAAGCAAAACAAACTATTGCAGAGGCTGTATAATCACCGATTCCGGGTAAGGAACGTAATTCGTTGTAAGAATACGGTATTACACCATTATTGTCTTTTACAATTGCATCACAAGTTTTTTTTAGTCTTAATGCACGTGAATTATATCCCAATCCATTCCAAAATCGGATTATTTGCTCATTACTGGCTGAAGCAACTTCAAAAATCGTTGGGAATGCTTCTATAAATTCCGTGAATTTTTCAATAACTCTGGAAACTTGTGTTTGCTGCAACATCGTTTCTGATATTAAAACCTTGTATGGATCAGGTTTAAATCCTCTCCATGGCAAAGTAATGGTTGAATCAGAAAAGAATTGAAGAAGTGTTTTAGTGAAATATTTCTTCGATGTCACTTTTAGGAATAAATAATATCATCAACTTGAATTTCAGCATACGGAAAATCACCTGAGGGAAGATTCCATAAAAAAACAACCTTCGTTGGTACTCTTATTTTATCAATTGTTCTGTATCGTGAACAACGTAATGTAAATTTTTCGTTTGAAAAGGTTGCTTTGAAATCTCGAAATTTATCTTCTGTTTCAAATTGAACAATCTCACCTTCTTCATTAAATGTTACTAATGCAGATGCAGAATTTCTACCATCCCGAATAACAATCTTTGCCGTCAAATCTGTATGTTCAACCCAATGTATGGTATTGCTTGGTAATAATGCTGTTGGGAACCATACGCTTTCCGTCAAATAGCGAACTAACATAGAAATTGTAGTCTCATTTCCCTTTGGTTCATTAAGAACAATCGATCCCCAAAAACGAAGTTGACCTTCCCCTTTTTTATCTATATAGGACAAAACGGCAGTTTTTCTAAAAATAAATGTTTGAGAGAGTATTGCTTTCCACACAAAACCCGGTTGTTTCGTCGTAAAATACTGTTTAGCCTTCAATCGAGACCACTGGTGATTTTCGCGAGAACGAAATTGTCCACGTTGATACACCATTGCTGATGAAAGGTACTTTTGATTCTCAGGAATTGAGTTTTTAAAATACCTTTGAACAATAGCTGGCAAGGTGGAAATTGATTGTTCTGTAAACACTTTGTTCTCTTTTTCCATCGTTGATTGAAGCTGAGAAACTTTGTTATTATAGTACCGAATTCCACTCAAATAGGTGATAAAATGTAGCAAAAGTATTGTTGCTACTGATGTAATTAGTATAATCTCTTGTTGCATATTTTCTCATCAAAGACCGTATTTTTTCCTAAATTTACTACTTTTTTTTAGAATAACCATCATTTTTTCTATCTATCGTATGACAAATACAAAAATAAAGACCTATACACTTTCAAATGGATTACGAGTAAATCTGTATCAAATTAAAAGAACCCCAACAGTTTGTGTGACAATTGGCTATCATGTTGGCTCAAAAAATGAAATTGAAGGTATGACAGGAATAGCTCATTTATTTGAGCATTTAATGTTTGATAATGTCAATGCTTCTTCATTTGATAAACTCTATGATTTGTGCGGATTGTATTCAGGTGCAGAAAATAACGCCTATACAACCTATGACCAAACTGTTTATTATATCTCATTGCCAAATCATCAATTAGAACTTGGACTTTGGTTAGAAGCCCAAAGAATGAACAAATTTTCAATCAATTCAGATGCATTAAAAACACAACAAAGTGTTGTTACTGAAGAGATAAATCAAAATGTGTTCAATCAGCCGTATGGTTTGTTATCGACGAAAATGAACGAAATGATGTTTGATAAAAGCTGTTTTTATAATTGGGAAGTGTATGGTTCAATCGAAGATGTCAATAACTTTAGCTTAGATAAAGCATTAGAATTTTACAATTCTTATTACTCTCCTACTAATGCGGTTGTAACCATTGTTGGTGATTTTGAATTTTCAAAAACAGAGCAATTGATTGAACAGTATTTCGGAGTAATTGCACAAAAAAATGGTGCAATGAAACCGTATGGGTTTACTTCAACTCAATGCTTGAAAAATCAACGTTCCGTTTATTCTGATTCAATTCCATTAGAAGGTGTAAATATAAGTTTTCATATTCCTAAAAAGTATTCCGAACAGTATTTAATTGGAAATTTTGTCAGCTCGATGATTGGAAAAGGAAAAAGTACGACTTTGTACAACACCTTAGTTCGTGAACAACAGCTTTGTTCGGAAGTTTACTCTTATGTTGATGCACGTGAAGAAAGTTCAATTCTCAATATTCAAGCAATTGCATCTGAGGAAAACATCACAGCTGAACAAATAGAAGAATCACTACGAGATACTGTACATTCAGTATTGGAGAAAGGATTTTCTGCAAACGAATTGCAAAAAATTACAAACAAGTCCCTGACTTCTCATGCTTATCAAACCCAATTGGTTGAAGGAGTTGCTGATTTTATAACAACCACAACAATGTTGAAGAATCAACCTGACTATGTATTTTCGCTAGAGAAAGAGTATGCAAATGTTACATTAGAACAATGTCATAATTTTGTTCAAACCTTTTTGCAATTACCTGAGTCAAATACATTATTGATGAAACGAGTTAATGATTAAAAAACTTTCTGAAGACATTAGTAGTTATCTCAAAGATGCTTCCAATTTGATTGGTTTTGCCGATATAGTCTATATTCCAGAATCGAAAGAAGAAGCTCAAGAATTGATTCGTTCCTTATATGTCGATGGAACTCCTATTACAGTCAGTGGTTCTGGTACTGGACTAACAGGATCACGTGTACCAAATGGAGGAGTAGTTATTTCAACAGAAAGACTAACTGCTATGTCATTTGACGAAACAACGAATTTACTTACTGTCGAACCGGGTGTTGTTTTTAGAGATGTTAATACTTTTTTAGAGCAATATTCACGATTTTTACCTCCAAACCCAACAGAATGGCTATGTTCAATTGGTGGAGCAGTATCAACAAACGCATCTGGTTCCAGAACATTCAAATACGGTGCAATGAGAGAATGGGTACACTCTTTAGAAGTCATTCTTTCTAATGGTGAAACCGTTACAATTTCAAGTGAAACTATTAACAATTCAACCTATTCTGTTGTATCTCAAAATGGAGAGGAATTTTCTTTTAAATTATTCTCAGTTCCAATACCAACAACAAAACATGCTGCTGGGTATTTTGTTTCTCCATCAATGAGAACTACCGATCTATTTGTTGGTTCTGAAGGGACTTTGGGATTTATTCAATCAATCACATTGAAAACACTCCCAAAAGAAGAAGTTCTTCTCGGTGGAATTGTATTCTTTGACAACTATAAACGATTGTTACAATTTGTAGATGAAGTTCGAACTATCTCAAAAACGAAATCAGATGGTTCTATTGAAGCTCGGTTAATAGAATTTTTTGATGAAAATTCTTTGAATCTTTTGCGTAAATTTTATCATGAGATACCAAAGAGTGCTAAGGGTGCAATTTGGTTTGAACAAGAGTCTATTGAAGAATCAATGGATATTGATATTGATAATTGGTGGAAAATAATTGCTGAGTATTCATCATTAGCAGATGAGACGTGGTTTGCACAAAATGATATAGAACATCGTAAATTGGCAGAATTTCGTCATAAATTACCCTCTGAGGTCTATGAAGTAATTGGAAAAGGGAGTTCTGCTAAAATTGGTACTGATATGGCTGTTCCAACGGAGTTTTTTGATGACTATTTTTGGGAATATCTACGACTCTTGAACCAAGCAAATGTACAATATGTTCTTTTTGGACATATCGGCAATTGTCATCTTCATGCGAATATGTTTCCCAAAAATGATGAAGAAACTACAAGATCAAGATATGTTTATGATACGATGATTTCAAAAGCTTTAGAAGTCAAAGGAACAATCTCTGCTGAGCATGGAGTTGGGAAATTGAAAAAACAGTACTTTCATAAAATGTATTCAAAAGAAGTATTAGACTATTTTGTGTCAATAAAATCGTTGTTTGATCCTAAAAATCAATTCGGAAAAGGGAATTTGTTTTGAATCAGATAAAAATTTGGATTGAAGCAGGTAGACTAAGAACAATTCCTGCATCAGTAGTACCTGTACTTGTTGGAAGTAGCTTAGCATATGCTCACAATCAATTTCATTTTGATGTTTTTGTAGTAGCAATGTTGTGTTCAATGTTGTTTCAACTTACATCAAATTTCACCAATGATGTCTATGATTTTCGTAGAGGAGCAGATGAAGAAAGGGTTGGACCTAAACGATTAGTTGCTAGTGGAGTGATATCACAAAAAGCAATGATTACAGCCATCTTTCTAACTGCCAGCATATCATTTATTCTTGGAATGTATTTGGTGTATTTGCACGGATTTATTGTTTTATTAATTGGAATATCATCATTGTTTTTTGCTTGGATGTATACTGGTGGTCCATATCCATTAGCATACAATGGTTTAGGAGATATTTTTGTATTTCTGTTTTTTGGTGTAGTTGCAGTTTGTGGTACGTATTTCGTTCAAACTGGATATTATTCCCACTATGCATTACTTTGTTCTATTAGTCCTGGTCTATTGGCAGCAAACATACTTTCTGCCAATAATATTCGCGATAGAATTGGTGATGCAAAAATTCGCAAAAACACGTTAGCAGTATTATTGGGAGATGCAAATTCAAGAAAACTTTACAAAGTCGTTTTGGTTGTATCGTATCTTAGTGTTTTCGTGTTATTTTTATTAACAATGAATCCATATCATCTGTTACCGTTCATTTCAATTCCTTTGGGCAGAAAACTTTGGAAATCAATAGATACAGCTCAAGGTGCTGAGTTGACAACTATTTTAGTACAATCTGCTGCTTTGTTGATGATATTCGGTGTTTTACAATCAATCGGGTTTTTAATTAAAACAACATAATGAAATTTAGACATACATTTGCATTGTCGTTTTTAATCGTAGTTGCGTTAGCATTTACTACTTGTTTCTCACAGAATAATAGCAAATCTGTTAAAAACCAACCAACTACTATTGAATTTTCTGACATTTCTTTTAATCAGCAAGATATAAATTTTCTTATCATTGGTGATTGGGGTGCTGGTGGAGTAATTCAAAAAAATGTTTCAACAAATATGGAAAAAACAATTCCCAAAGATTACATACAATTTGTAGTTTCTACTGGTGATAATTTCTATCCATCCGGAGTTAGTTCAACGAGCGATAACCAATGGAAAACAAAATTTCACAATGTATACAAAGGGAAATTGCAAGAAATGAATTGGTATTCGGTTTTGGGAAATCATGATTATGGTCTAAATCCACAAGCACAAATTGAATATTCTAAAGTGTTTACAAATTGGGTAATGCCGAACAACTATTACTCATTTTCAAAAAATATCGATAATACTACAGTTGATTTTTTCTGTATCGATACACAAATGCTGATAAAAGGTTCCAAAGTTGACAAAGAGAAACAATTACAATGGCTTGAAAAGGAACTATCTGCTTCAAAATCACGTTGGAAAATATGTATTGGACATCATATGATTCGTTCTCATGGTGTTTATGGTGATCAACCATTCATGATGAAAACGATAAAACCACTATTAGATAAATACAATGTTACTATGTATTTATCAGGACATGATCATGATTTGCAATTGATTAAAGCCGACAATGATGAATTCTATCAACTTATTTCCGGTGCAGGAGGTGGTACAAGAGAGACTGGTTATGGAAAGAACACCATTTTTGCTCATACCAACGGAGGATTCGTCTCTTGCAGTATTTCAAATAAAAACATTCGTTGTAAGTTTTATAATCAACACGGTAATGTTGTCTTTACCCATACTATCAAATAAGCTATGAAAAATATTTTCTTCATAATAGTCCTTTTGTTTGTTTTCACAACGAATCTTTTTGCCCAATTAGAAGGTCCTGACAGCAAAGGACGTGAATTTTGGCTAACTTTTTTACCCAATTTACATAGAGGACTTCTCTCAGATGATAATCGATTACGAAATTCTGATTCACTTCATATATTTATAGTTTCAGAAAAACCCACAACTGGAAGTATTACGTATACAGATATAAATAATCTTAAAAAAACTGAACCATTTAACATTACAAATCCTTCACAAATATACCAATTCTCTGTAGTATTTAATGATTATGAGTTAAAAGGTATTAACACTACTGCAGAGTTAAACTTTTTAGGAAATCAAAATGAGAGAATAGCTCCACAATCTTTTAATATCACCTCTGAAGAAGAGATTTCTGTCTATGCAATAAACCAAGCTCTTACAACATCAGATGCATTTTTAGTTCTTCCAGTTGATATTCTAGATAGAGAATATTATATTATGTCTTACAATTCTGATGCATTTATAAATCCTAGAAGAAATGAATTAGATGTTAATTCAACACCATCCCAATTTGCTATCGTTGCAACTGAAGATAATACTGAAGTTACTATCAAACCAACCTCACCAACAGTAAGGAATGGTCTTAATGAACAAAGAATTACCTTAAACAAAGGTGATGTGTATCTTGTACAAACAGATATTAGAATTAATTTCCGATTAGATTTAACAGGAACAAACGTACAATCAACAAAACCTGTTGCTATTTTTTCAGGACATCAAAGAGCTGTAATTCCAATTGAAGAACAAGATTTAAATTCGAGAGATGTATTAATTGAACAACTTCCACCAGTACAAACATGGGGATTTTCTGCATTCATAACCCCATATCCTACACCAACAAATGCAACCAAAATAGGAAGTGATATTTTTAGAGTATTATCTGCCTATGATAATACCATTGTAATGATAGATAGTATAGAAGTTGCAATTTTAAATAAAGGAGAGTTTTACCAAGCAGATATCCCATCAACCCCAAAAAGAATTGATGCTTCTAGCCCAGTACTTGTGGCTCAATTTAAAAAAACCTCAGGAGAAGGTGGTACAACTTTACGTTTAGGCGATCCATTTATGATGTTAATTCCTCCAGCTGAACAATTTTTAAAATCATATCGTTTTATGAATGTACAAGTTGGTGAATATTTTGAAGAAAACACAGGATTTTCTACTGTTGTTAGATACGAACCTTTAGTATACAAAGAACAATATGTTACCATTGTTTCGCCTACTCTTTACACAGATAGAGTAAAATTAGATGGAGGAAATATACCCCAAAATAATTTTAGAATTATACCGAATACAACCTATTCATATGCAAATATTAGAGTAAATGATGGTGTTCATACAGTTGAATCAGATACAATTTGTGGTATATACGTATATGGTTATGGAAGTGCTAATTCATATGGTTATGTTGGCGGAATGAATTTTAAAAAGATTGATTTTCGAGCCCCCCAAATTTTTACTACCAATGATTGTGGTACGTTTACAGGGACTATTTTAGACACTGGTGAAGCAGATACAAAAATTGAACAAGTGTTTTTTGATGATAATAATTCCTTTAATGTTACAAAACAATATCAGTTTATCCAAGCTGATAGTAGTGTATTTTCAGGAAAATTAATTGACCCTTATCAGGATGGTTTTTATACAATTATTGCTCAGGATTCCTCAAGACTACGAAATAGAAAAACTTTCGATGTACCTGGTTTTACACTTCATACAAGTGTAATTGCAACTAATGGTCCTAAGGAGATTGAAGAACAAATAGTTGTTACAAAAAAATACTGCTTTGATGTAGAAATTTTTAATTATGGGAAATTTCCTCAAAAAATTGATAGTATCGCTTTCAAAAATTCTAGTCCTCAATTGACTTACGCTGACACAGTATTTCCTGATAGCATTCGACCAGGACAATCAGTGAAATTAAAGATATGTTTTCAAGCATTTGCTGAGATGAATGTAATCGATTCATTGATATTGATAAACAAATGTGTTAATAGAACTGTCGCTGGTTTCGAGATATTCGTTCGTGAAGACAAAATTCCACCAAGAATTAACAAAATTGATAACAGATGTGATACCTTGTTTACTATTCAATTACTTGATGATACTCCTGCTGATATTGGTTTAGAATCATATCGCATTTTAGATTCATTATTAATCAATATCAGAGTGGATTCTGTGGTTTCCGATTTTCCTGATGGTATTAGATTCTATTTGAGTCTTATTGATGCTGTTAAAGACGCCATTTTTGCTTTCGAAGCAATAGATTCGGCTTCAAATGTGACAGTAAGAATTGATACGATAAAAGGTTATACTGTTCAATTTGATGGTCGTGATACATTGTTTACAATAAACTATGGAAAACGAACTATTTATTCTGTATTTTGTGATACCATCAATTTCTTTAATCAAGGTAATTATGATATTGAATATGATTACCTTCAATTAAAACAAAATATACTCTATAGCATGCCTCAATATCAATTTCCATTCATCTTAAAGCCAAAAGAAAGGAAATCGCTCATTGTATGTTTTGCACCGTTGGCTGAAAACCCAAGATTAATTCCTGAATGGACAGACTCATTGATGTTTGGATTCCGTTGTTATACTCACGTAATCCCATTACGCGGTATTGGAGTGCCATTTGTGCAAAGTTCCAATACACGTTGCGATGTCCCATTAATTATTACTTCGCAAAAGTTTCCTGTTCAAACAGAATTAAAATCTTTTCCAAATCCACCAACACAATCAAATGTTACGGTCGAATTTTCGTTACCTACATTTGAAAACGTAACTGTAAGTCTTTCGAATACCTTAGGTGAGGTTGTTAGCGTTCCTATACAGGGAGAATTAGACGGTGGGGTATATACATTTGAACTTCCTACACATCAATTACCAAAAGGAATGTACTTCTTACAATTGCAAACATCAAAGCAAAAATTAACTTCCATAATAACTATTGTTCAGTAACAATTTTCAATGAAACATAACGAAAAAATCATCATATTAGATTTTGGGTCGCAATATACACAGTTAATAGTTAGAAAAGTAAGAGAATTAGGGGTATACGCAGAAGTATACCCTTTTTCTATAGACCAAAAAACATTTGATGCACTTCTTGTTGATACAAAAGGTGTCATACTTTCTGGAGGACCTTCCAGTGTGTATGCTGAAGACGCGCCCATTCCATCTGTCAATTTGTTCAATCTTCAAGTACCGTTATTGGGCATTTGTTACGGTTTGCAATTGATTGCACATAAAAATGGTGGTATTGTTGATAAAGCAGCAAAACGTGAATTTGGTAGAGCATCAATAACTATAGAAGATTCAAATGATTTATTTCGTGGTATTGGTTTGAATTCTGAAGTTTGGATGTCTCATGGAGATCATCTAACTAAAATTCCTGAGGATTTTGATATAATTGCATATTCACACAATTCTCCAATTTGTGCAATCCGTTCTACGAAAAAACAAATTTGGGGTGTTCAATTTCACCCAGAAACGCATCATTCAATAGATGGTAAAGCTATTTTGGGCAATTTCCTCTTTACAATATGCAAATGTGAAGGAAATTGGTCTATGGGTTCATTTGTAGAACATTCTGTCAACGAAATTAAACAAAAGGTAGGCGATAATGGTGTTATTTGTGCCTTGAGTGGAGGAGTTGATTCTACAGTTGCTGCTGTATTGCTTCACAAAGCAATAGGAAACAAATTACATTGTATCCACATTGATACTGGGTTAATGCGAAAAGATGAAAGTGCTACAATTGTAAAGCTATTTAAAGAGCATTTTGATATTTCGATAGATTTGATTGATGCAAAAGAACTTTTCTATTCTCGATTGAATGGAGTTTCTGACCCAGAAACAAAACGTAAAATAATCGGAAAAACCTTCATCGACCTATTTGAGGTTGAAGCAAAAAAATTCGAAGATGCTCGATTTTTAGCACAAGGAACATTATATCCAGATGTCATTGAATCGGTTTCGGTAAAAGGACCATCAGCCACCATCAAATCACATCATAATGTTGGTGGACTACCGGAAAAAATGAATTTGAAGCTTATTGAACCATTTAGAGAACTCTTCAAAGATGAAGTGAGAAATGTCGGCACCTTACTAGGAATTCCTGAGTGGTTTGTGGAACGTCATCCATTTCCGGGACCAGGACTTGCAATAAGAATTCCAGGTGAAATTACCACAGAAAAAATCCTCATTTTGCAGGAAGCAGATGCAATCTACATTGAGGAAATCAAAAAAGCAGGATTGTATAAAGAAATTTGGCAAGCTTTTGCAGTTCTTTTACCGGTGAAAACGGTCGGTGTTATGGGCGATGAACGTACATACCAATATGTTTGTGCATTACGTGCAGTAACCTCTACTGATGGCATGACTGCAGATTGGTACCCAATGCCGTATGATGTACTTTCTACAATTTCAAATAGAATTTGTAATGAAGTTGTTGGAATTAATCGAGTTGTCTATGACATCTCTTCCAAACCACCTTCAACTATTGAGTGGGAGTAAATTTTCAACTTTTACATTGATTCAACAAGAAGTGTTTGGTACAAACTTTTTCCATCAATTAACTCTATACTAATTCCATACACTCCATTTTGAAGTTGTGAATGTATTTGCAACACTGAACTGTTAGATTTTTCTTGATGAACGATTTGTCCCAGGATATTAAATAATGTTGCAGAAACTATTTCTTGAGAACTATGTACTGTTAAGAGATTTGATATTGGTTGGTAATGAATTTGCAGTGTAGGTTTGTTCTCTTCTTTTTCCGAAACTGTTGTTGTTGTAGATTTATAATACACTCCATTTTCACTTGCTAAATATATTCTGTTATTGTATTCAATTATATCAAAACAGTAAAAGTTAGGAATATAATAATCATCTGAAGACCAATTGCTTCCTATTGGAGAATATTTTTCTCTTTTTTGTATCCAAGTTCCTTGTTGCAAATCACTTGTAACCAGATAAATATCTGTGTTCCCTTGATAAATGAGCCTATCAACTCCATTCATAGTTCCAAGTTTATCATCCTGCCATGATTGTCCATCATTCGTAGAAACTATGACACGATTCCCATTCACTACAAATATGGTATCGCTTAGATTAATTGCATCGGTAATTTGTAAACCAGGAGCTAAATTTCCATAAAAATAGCCGGGTTTCCACCTATTGTCAATCGTTGAAAATTGATGAAATACGCCATTTCCCCCAGAAGCAATGAATAAATAGTCTTTTGTACTCAAAATATTTGTTACATTACCAGCTACGTTTAAAGGTAATGAAGAATTAAATTCAGACCATTCATTTGATGTAGCACCTCGAACATATACTCCATTTCCTAACGATGCTGCATAGATAGTATTCCCTCTTTTAACAAAATCAGAAATAGGCAATGTAAATTGAAATGTTTTTGTAAACGTTTGACCAAAATTATTTGATTCGTAAATTCCAGTGTTCTTAGTTCCTATAAATACTATACTATCGATAATCTCTATTTTTTCGATAACAACATTATTACCTTCAATTTCAATTTGCTCCCAATCTTCACCAAAGTTTGTACTTTTGTAAAGAATATTTGATAATGTAGCTGCATAAAACAATGAGTCCTTACTTGCTAATGAAGAAAATTCTGTCGAAGGTAAATTAGCTATTATTGTCCATTGAGCAACTGATATTTGAAATGAAAGCACAAGTAAGACTATACAACAAAATAGTACATTTATCATAGAATTTGAAAGTGATATTTCTAAAAATCTGTGTTAAAATTTAGTGAAGTAAAAAGTAATTTTATATTTTATGATTATCTAAATACCAAAACAAATCGGAATTCTTTACAAAAAAACATCAACAATCTTTTTGTTTCTCCAACCAATATGTATTCATTTTGCCTTTCCCTTTGATAGTGATTTCGCCACGAGGAATTAGTAAAAATTCTGGGTGTTGCTCAATTGCTTTCGCGAATTCATTGCTAACATGTATTTTCCATGGTAGTGAATTTGATTCCATTCGAGAGGCAATATTTACTGCATCACCCCATAAATCAAAGACAAACTTGTTTTTTCCGATAACTCCTGCAACTACTTCACCTGTGTGAATACCAATTCTAACTTGAATTTCAGGAACATCTTTTATCCAAACAGTATTACCTAATTCAGAAGGTATATTTATTGAAAATTCTTTCATTGTATGAATTAACTCTAATGCTGCAAGTGCTGCTGCTTTTTGATGATCTTTGTTTACAGTGGTCACATTTCCAACTGCCATATATCCATCTCCGATGGTTTTTATTTTTTCTAAACCATATCTATCAATAACTTCATCTGCCATTGAGAAAATTGTGTCTAAAATAAAGACTAATTGTTTTGCTGGTACTATTGATGATAATGGAGTAAATCCAACCAAATCCATAAACAATACTGTAACTGAGGTAAAATGGTCAGCAATAAAAGTTTCTTGCTTGATGATTCTATTTGCAATGTTAACAGGAAGTATTTTGTGAAGAATTTTCTCTTGTTCTTGAAATCGAGCTATTTTTAATTGTCGTTCTTTTTCTTCCTCTTCCATTTTACGTTGTTGATCAAATTGAAACACTTTTCTTTTAATCTCATTGTTATGGATTTCATCTTTTAAATTTGTAAATTGTTTATAATAAATTAACGCAAGTTTATCTTCTTGAACTCGTTCTTCTATTTGAGATAGTATTTCGTAAATTTTCATTTGAAGAAGTTTATGTTCAATTTCAATACAAATTGAAAGACTTTGATTTAAGTACTCTTTTGCTTTTGAGATTTGTTCTTGAAAGAAATATAATTCACCTAAATTAAAATAGTTGACGGCTAATCCGCGCTTATTTTTGTTGTATGTATCTAATTCAATAGATTTTGAAAAATACTTAATTGATTCTTCAAATTGTAAAAGTTGTCTGTATACATTTCCCAAATTCCCATAAATATTTGAAATTGAATACTTAAGATCATTTGATAATGAAATAGAAAGTGCATTATTATAATACTCCAATGCCTTTGAATAGTTTTTACTTTCGAAATATATATTACCTATATTACCTAAATTTATAGAAATACCTTCCAAATTATTAAGTTCTCTATTCAAATCTAGGGCTATGGTATAATAGTTTAAAGCTTGTTCGTATTCTTGAAGAATATTAAATATATTTCCAATATTTCCATAAATTATTGCCTTTCCTGATATATTTTCAATTTCAGTATTTATCGTTAAGGCAGCTTTATTAAATTCGAGAGCTTTATCATAGTTAGATAATTGATAATAAATAAGAGCAATGTTCCCTAAATTACCTGCCATTCCTATTTTATAGTCTACAGATGTATTTTTTTCCAAAGCGTAAGTATACATCTCTTTGGCTTTTATTAGGTCTGATTGGGAATAGTGAATGTTTCCTAACAAATTATGAATTTTAGCATTTACAATAACATCCTCTGAAGCATTTATTTGAGATTTTAATTCTAGAGCTATTTCTTTAGCAATTTCATATTCAGATGAACTTATATAATTTTCAATTCTAACTATTTGTTCCTTTATTTCCTCAGAAGTCATATTCCTTTCTCCAACCAATACGTTTTCATAGTACCTTTGCCTTTGATATTGATTTCGCCACGTGGGATGATGGAAAATTCTGGATTTGATTCGATAGACTTTGCGAATACTTCGCTAATATGAATGCGTCCAGTTTCTGAATTGGATTCCATTCGTGACGCTACGTTCACTGCATCACCCCAGACATCATAAGCAAATTTTTTCTCACCAATAATACCAGCTACAACGCTGCCACAATGCAACCCTATTCTAAATTGTAATTTGCTAAATTCTTCACTAAGTTCTAATGATTTTAATACATCATTAATTTCAAGAGCAAATTTTGCAGTTCGGGAAGTATGATCTAAAAATGATTCGGGTACCCCACACACTGCCATGTAGGCATCTCCAATAGTTTTAATTTTCTCTAATCCATACATTGTTCCAATTCTATCAAATGCAGTAAATATAGTATTTAAACCTTTTACTAATTCAGACGGTTCAATTCTTGAAGAAAGCGTTGTGAATCCCACTATATCGGAAAAGAAGATACTGACATTTTCGAATGATTCAGCTATTGTTTGTTCACCTTCTATCAATCTATTGGCAATAGGAATTGGCAAAATATTGTGGAAGATTCGTTCTTGTTCTTGGAATCGAGCTAATTTCAACTGACGTGCTCTTTCATCTTCTTCTATTTTACGGCGTTGATCAAATAGTTGTGCTTTGTTTTTGATTTCAACTGACTCAAACTTCCTTTCTAATGTGATTGCTTTTGTTTGATACATTAGTGCGTCTTTATAATTTTGTTCAGACAAACGAATAGAATGTAAAAGTTCGTAAATAGAAATAATTAAATCATTTAAACCAATTTCTTCAGCAATCTGTAAAGATTCTGTAAGATATTCTTCGGTTTTGGAAGTGTTATAAAATTTAGAATATATATTAGAATATACTTTTGCTAAAGAAAAGAGAGTTCTTGCATAACCATCTTTGTAGCCAATTTCTTTAAAATTCATTAAAGATAAGGAGAAGTAATCATGTGCCTCTTCTATGTTCTTTAGATCTAAATATACTAAACCTATACTACCTAAGTTGAATGCAATGCCATAAATATTACCAATTTCTTCATTTATTTGCAAAGAAGTTTTATAATTCTCTAAAGCGTTTTGATAGTCAGAAAGTTTGAAATAAACATTTCCATGATTGAGGTATCCAATTGCAATAGCATATTTATCTTCAATTTCTTTATTAAGTTGTAATGCCTTTGAGTAATAGTCCAAGGCAGTTGAGTAGTTGATTAAATGAAAGTAAATATTTCCAATATTACTTAAATTAGCAGCTATTCCAATTCTATTTCCTATTTCTTCATTAATTTGTAATGCTTTTGAGTAATTTTCAATAGCTTTTGAAAGATCTAACAATTTTTGATATATTATACCAATATTTGCATATGCATTAGCTTGAAAAAGCTTATGGCCAATTTCTTCTAATACTATTAAAGCATTTCCAAACATTTCCAGTGCTGTTAGATATTGTCCTAATTTATTATATACCAATCCAATATTCACTAACGTTCCACCAATTCCTACTTTGTTTCCTATTTCTGTATTTATTGATAAGGATTTTTTGTGATATTCTAATGATTTTGGAAATTCTGATAAGGTATTATACACTAAACCCAAAACTCTATAGACTATTGCTAATGATTCTTTTTGTTCTTGTAATTCAGTTTGTTCCAATAACATAAAAGCAAATTCTTTTGCCTCAAAATTATGTGAAGTTCTCTCTAATTCTATTAATTTCTCTATAGCTATTTGAATTTCTTCTTTTGTCATTTCGCCTTCTCCAGCCAATAGGTATTCATCATTCCTTTACCTTTGATAGTGATTTCGCCACGAGGGATAATGGAAAATTCTGGATTAGATTCAATAGATTTTGCAAATTGTTCGCTGATGTGGATGCGACCTGCTTCTGAGTTTGATTCCATTCGAGAGGCTACGTTCACTGCATCGCCCCAAAGATCGTAGGTGTATTTGTTTTTGCCGATGATCCCAGCGACAACTTCACCAGTATGGATACCAATGCGAATTTCGAGGTCTTTCATATCCTTTGTCCATTCAGTATTACCCAAATCTGATGGAAAGTATACTACAAAGTCTTTCATCGTTTCGAGAAGTTGGAGTGATGCGAGTGCTGTTGCTTTTTGGTGGTGTTTGAGTGGTGTTGTTACATTTGCTACAGCAAGATATCCATCGCCAATAGTTTTGATTTTTTCTAAACCGAATTGTTCTACTACTTCATCTGCTTTTTGGAATATAGCATCGAGTAAATAGACAAGTTGTTTTGGTGGAGCAATGGAAGCAAGTGTCGTAAAGCCAACCAAATCCATAAAGAGAACGGAAGCAGTTTCGAAGTGATCCGCGATTGGATTCTCACCCTTTACCAAGCGGTCTGTTACAGAATCAGGGAGTATGTTTCGAAGAATACTTTCACGTTCTTCATATCTTGCTCTTTCTACTGCCAATTGTTTTTCACGTTCTGCAGTTTTACGTTCAATATCAAAACGTTCAGCTTGTTTTTTTGCTTCAATGGATTGGATTTCTTTTTCGAGGGCAATTGATTTTAAATGATATTCTAATGCTTCTTCAAATTGTTTTTCATTACGTCTAAGTCTATGTAAATATTCATACACTTCTTTA
>JAEUSM010000009.1 GCA_016788785.1 Candidatus Kapaibacterium sp. | reverse complement strand
ATCGACAGCAACGACAGTAGCAATCGCACGACGCGAAGTGAGTGCGACTGCATTCGGCGAACGCTTCCCAATAACGGCAAGCTTAACGCCAAATACACCGATTACTCCGAGCGGGTTTACTGCAACCATTACCGTTCCATTTGAACAATTTATTCCACAATCAGTTAGCACCGGAACAATGACGATAACCCAAAATGCAACCGATTATGTGATAAATATCACCGTTCCGATAACCGAACCAATCCAAAATGGCGACGTCATAACCGAACTCATTGGCGATATCCTACTCGGTCAGCAAGACAGCACGACAATTGTGCTAACATCAGCTCAATGGACAGGAACGACATACCCAGTAACGACTCAAAACGGAAGAATAGTACTAAATGACGTATGCTACAGCGGAACGCGACGTTACCTGCTCCCAACGACCGTTGGTTTCGGTATTTTGTCGGTTCAACCGAATCCTGCACAACACAAAGCGACGTTTGAATTTGGCATCATCGAAGCTGGACAAACCACCTTCGAAATAATCGACGTCTTCGGGAATGTTGTACATTCGACCAGTTGGACACGTCAACCAGCCACACCAAAAGGTGGCACTGACGACAGCCGCACAACACACACCGTCGACGTCAGCAACCTGCCATCCGGCACGTATTATGGCGTTCTAAAATCGTTCTCGCAACGTGTGACAGTACCAGTGGTGATAGTGAAATAATGTAGGAGCGAAACATTTTTCGCCCATTGATGCAGAATAACCCCTCACCCCAATCGCCTCTTCCGCTCAAGGGGAGAGGGAGTTGATTTTTTGTGAATTTGTTCTATATATATGTGACCACTCTGTAGTCAGGAAGCCATACCACTCCGCCACTTTGTGGCACCCCTCCTAATTTAGGAGGGGAGTTTGATGGTTTAGAAAATTTATAAGCGGTAACAGTAACTATTATTGGTGTTGATGTGTTTTGAAGATAATGGATTCTCTCGTGGAGAGTTGTTGCATTATCTGTTTACGTTGTGCTGATGAAAAGGTAGCCCAACGAGCGATTTCTTCAATGGTTCGAAAACAACCTTCGCAAAGTTCCGTTTTTTTGTTTATTTTGCATATTTTACGGCAAGGTGTTTCTATTGTTGTCATGACTTTTTCGACAATGGAGAAATAGATTTTGTCTCTTTAACGTTTTGTTTTTCGCTTTATTATGAAAATTCTAACATTGTTTTTGTTGAGTATCTTTGGCATTTCATCTACTGTCAAGGCACAAGAATCAGCTGCATTTGCTCGTCCAGAGTCATCACATATTTTTTGCAAACATGGTGTTGAACACTTGCTTGCTCAATCTGCTCCAGACATTCCACTTGTTAAACGTCCGTATGATGTTCTTGCAATGAATATTTTTATGGATTGGAGGACTCCTTTAAGTGCTGTTGATTCAATTCCCAGTTCCCTTAGAACTTACAAAGGGATAACATCAATGACGATAGCTAATACAGAGTCTCCACTATCTACTGTTACTGTTGATGTAGGAACATTGAGAATAGATTCTGTATTTATTAATGGTGTGTACTACTCTCAAAATCTTCCTTCTAAGGTTTTTCAAGAGCAATCTATTCCAATTCCATCGCCATTTCCAGTGAACCAGCCGTATACGATTACATTCCATTATACCTATGTTAGTCCATTCAATCAAGGCTTTTTTATGTATGAGAAAAACAGAGTTGTTCAAATGGGTGGTGGCATCAGAGATACATTACCTGCTGCGTTGTGCTATACAATGAGTGAGCCTATCAATGCACGCGATTGGACGCCGTGCAATGATGCTCCGTATGATAAATACAAATGTGCTATTTCCATTAGAGTTCCTGAGGGAAATTTGGCAACTTCCAACGGTAATCAAGATTCTATTGTTACACATTCCGAGGACAATTCTCTTACCTATTTTTATAGTGATACAACTCCCATACCAACCTATTTAATGATTGGTGTAGCATCAAAATTTGCTTATTGGTCTGATGAATATACAAGAGTAACAGACCCAACGAAAAAAGTTCCTGTTCATTACTACGCTTGGGAACGCGATGTAGAAGGAAACAATGGGCGTTATAATGCAAAAAATGCGTATCGATTTATGATTCCTATGATGGAAGAGTACTCGAAAATTTTTGGAGAATATCCCTTTAATTCTTATGGTATGGCAGTGATCCAACCATTTCAATTTGGTGGAATGGAACATCAAACTATGTCGACCATTAACCGTGTTTGGTTGATTGAAGACTGGTACGAAGATGGAATTGCTCACGAATTAATGCACCACTGGACTGGAAATTTGATAACGTGTGCTACTTGGAATGATTTGTGGATTAACGAAGGTGGTGCTTCTTGGGGTGAGTCGGTTTGGAGAGAAGCAAAATCGAAAAGTGTTCAAGATGCTAATAGTAAAATGATGGGAGCAAGAGATTATTACGTTTCTCAGAAACAAGTTGTTGCTCCTATTTATGGAATTCCTGTCGATAAATTGTTTCAATATACGTGGATTACGTACTCCAAAGCTAGCTGGATTTATCATATGATGGATCGTCATTATGGTTCAGATTTATTTCGTCCTGCTTTACGAAAATTCTTTTCTACGTATGCCTATCAATCTGTATCAACTGAAGATTTTAGAAATTTCTTCCATAATGAGTTAACACCTAATGATGATGTAACGAAGGTTCCCATTCCATTAACGGTAAATGCATTTTTTGACCAATGGGTCTATGGTGCTGGTCATCCAACATATACTGCGAACTACAAGACAAATCCCAAAGGAACTGAAACTGAAGTTACTGTAACATTACGTCAAACACAACAAGGTAATGGTATTGCTGATGTGTTTAAAGCTCCAGTTGAGATAGTATTTTTCAGAAGAGTAAATGATAGTGTAGTCAATTACAAAATTGTAAATATGTATAACAATGAACGTGTTCAAATGGCAAATTTCACTCTTCCTTTTGAGCCAAATGGAATGTTCATCGATCCAAATACTTCCTTATTACACGAATCAGGTGAAATTACAACTTCCGTCAATGAATCTGCAAAGAAAGGTGTAGAAATTGATGCATATTTTGAAAACAACATGCTTCAAATTCGAAACATCAATGAAGGTACTCTTTCAATTGAAATTTATACCGTGAATGGTGAACGAATTTCTAAAACAAGTACGAATGTATTTTCTGGAAACTTTACAAGTACCATTACAAATCGTGAACTATCCAACGGATATTATCTGGTAGTTGTTCGAAACAACTCACGAACTACGTCAATTCCGTTAGTTATTTCGAAGTAAATTTCCTCTGATTTCTAAATACTAAGCTCCCTCATTTAATCGAGAGGGAGCTTTTGTTTTTAGCGAGAAATTTTGTTTTCGAATCCACCGTAGAGGAGTGTTTGCACGTAGGGTGCAGCTAAAAAGTCGTGTGGGAAGCCCTTTTCGATAGCACTTACTTCGTTGAGTTCGTTAATTTGTTCTGGTGATAATGTTCCTTGTAGATATTGGAGATTATCGTTGAATTGCTCAAGTGTTCTGGCTCCAATAATTGGTAATATCTGCTGTTCTTGGGTATGAATCCATTGCAACGCAATTTGCCCCGGTGAGCAATTGTTCGCATTGGCAATTTCTACTACTTTTTTTACTATTACTGTGTTTCGTTCATTCAAACGTTTGCTATCGGCGGCTAATCGTTTTGAATCCTCATTTGGCTGAAGATATTTGCCGGTCAATGCTCCACCGGCTAATGGTGCCCAAGCTGTTACTCCTATACCTAATTCTTTTGCCATTGGCAACAAATCGCGTTCTCCATCTCGCATAAGTAGGGAATATTCTATTTGTAATGCGATAAATTTTGACCATCCACGAAACTCAGCTATGGTATTACATTTGGAAACTATCCACGCAGGTGTGTCCGAAATTCCGATATACAGCACCTTCCCTTGCGATACCAAATCGTCGAAAGCACGCATTATTTCCTCGCATTTGGTGGAATAATCCCACGCATGAAGGTAGAATAAATCTATGTAATCAGTATTCAGTCTTTTTAGACTTTGCTCAACTGATTGAATCATATTTTTGCGGTGATTTCCGCCATCATTGATTCGATTTGCTTTTGTGAATAGTGAATATTTTGTTGCAATCACCACTTCGTCACGAATTTGCATTTCGTTCACAAATTCGCCAACATATTCTTCACTTCTGCCTTCGGTATAGCGGTTGGCGGTGTCGAGAAAATTACCTCCCTGTTCAATATACTCTTTGAAGATGGATTTCGATTCTTCTTTTTCCGAACCCCATCCCCATTCTTTGCCAAAGGTCATTGTGCCTAAGACAATTTCCGAAACTCTCAGTCCTGAATCACCTAAAAGTCGATAGTTCATTATTCTTTTCCGTACATTTGTAAAATCTTTGTACCAAAATACACTTTTTTTCGCACAAAATTATGTTAACAACTAAAAATCCACACTTTCGCGAAACGATACTTCACCATCTCAAACGACAAGAATTTATGAAGCATATTCACTGTACGCTTACTACTATTGAAATTGGCTATGTCGTTGCAGAAATCGAGCTTGATACTATCCACCAACAACAAATTGGGTTGGTACACGGTGGAGTTACAGCAACTATTGCAGATGTTGCAGCAGGGTTTGCTGGGTTTACATTGGTCGGACCAGAAGAGCATACCGTTACGGCTGAAATAAAAATTTCCTATTTCGCAAAAGGATTAGGTAAAAAGCTCAAAGCAATTGGTCGTGTTGTCAAACCCGGGAATAATCTACATTTTTGTGAGGCAGAGGTATTCACAATTGATGAAAATGGGAAAGAAAAACTCATTGCCAAAGCTACGACGACTATGGCTGTGATTACACCCAAAGGTGTATGACCAACATCTTTTCACAGTTGTATACTTCGCCAATTGGATTAATGCAAATAGGTGCTACGGACAATTCGTTGCTCTATATAGAATACGATGATTCTCCAAATTGTCAAAAGAAAGTGCAATCTGTGGTTACTGCACTTTCGGCAACGATTCACAACGAACCGTCCGCATATCATCAAGAAATCATATCACAATTAAATGAATATTTTGCTGGAAAACGAAAAGAATTTTCGCTTCAATTGCAAACCAATGGAACTGAGTTTCAACGGTCTGTGTGGCAATCGCTTCAAACGATTCCTTATGGCACTACAACAACCTACAAGGAACAATCATTAGCAATGAATAATCCCTTAGCAATTCGTGCCATTGCATCCACCAATGCAAAAAACTGCATCAATATCGTCATTCCATGCCATCGAGTGGTTGGCACGAATGGTTCACTCACTGGCTATTCTGGTGGGATATGGCGTAAGCGATGGCTTTTAGACTTCGAACGACAACATACTCCATCCACCCAACAACAAATCTCATTACTGTAAACAAAAAATCCTACTGAAAAGTAGGATTTTCCTTTATCGAATAATCTGTAATTGTTGGTGGTGTTTGGTGATGCCATTGGTGATGATGACGGTGTATACGCCGTTTGGAACGTCGGATACTGGTGCTGAGAAGGTGTATTCATTCCCACGTTGCACAGGTTCGGAGAAGAGTTGCTTCACCTTCATTCCACGCATGTCGAAGAGTTCTGCGGTGGCAATTCCGTCGGTTGTTGGTGCAAAACGCACTAACGTCTGCGATGACGCAGGGTTCGGTGCAAAACCAATCGATGCAGAGAAAGGTAAAGAACTTTCAATATTAGTAACTTGATCTATGGAGATTCGAGACGCATAAAAATTTGGTCCTACATTTCCAGTTATAACTATATCTCCTTTATCTACATAGGTAACATCTGACAAAGCATCTTTTGTAACATCTCCCCAAACAAATTCTTCTATTGTAGTCCAGCTTGGTTTTACAACACCTAAATAAAAATCTTCACTCCCATTTTTGCCATTTAATGCAGCTCCAACAACAGAAATAGTTCCATCTTCTCGTACTCTGCAACTACTTATATTTGAGCGAATAGAACCAATTGTTGTCTTGAGAGTTTGTTCGTCGAACGAATTATAATACGTTAATGCAACACTATTTGCAAATGAATCAATTGCTGTACCGACTATTGCAAATCCATTTTCTGAAACTGCTATAGATATTGGAACAAATTTCTTTATTCCTTGCAAGGATATAGTTGGAACAAAGTGTTCTAACACTTCAAACGAATTTTTGTTATGTTTGGTAACTCGAATTGCAGAATCTGAGAATTGTGTATATACTGTGTCTGGTGAATGTAGAAGATAATATTCATTGGTATCTTGTCTGACAATTGCTTTTGGATAGGGTAATAATGGGTATTGGTTACTTGTACATTCAATTCTAAAAATGTTATTATTTTGGCGAGTTATTGCTCCACTATTTGTAACTGATTTAAATACAGTATTTATCACAAATGAATTCATATCTATTGAATTCACCGTTGAATCTATCAAATAATATGTTGCAAATTCATTTGGAGCGGTTATTGTTGTATAGGATAAATCTGATGTTGTAGTATCACTAAACTCATTCGATATAGTAATATTCTCATTAAAGTTATACATCATAAACATCATACTTTTTACTGTTCCTTGTGAATCTTTCCAACCATTTATTTGTGCTGGAAACCCATTTCGGAAACTTCCATAGACATACGTATGAGTATATTTATTCAAATCTGATTGGTCTACAAAAACATTTTTTTGTTTGTAAGTATTGTTTAGAGTATTTGTTGCTTCGTACCACAATGAGTTGTTTCCAATTATGTTATACATTACAGGTATATTTTCATTGCAATCTATCGAAATCGAAACTCCGTTTAGTCGAGGTGAATAAGAAATTTTTTTGGGTTTATATTCTGTTTTTTTCATAGCATTTGCTATAAAATACGAATACCAAATTGTCTTAGGTTCTCGATTTTGAGAATACACATTAAGCAACAAACTACTAAACAATAGTAAACTTATAAATAAATACAACATTTTCACCAACGTACTTTGAATCAAAAATACTCATTATACAGGTAGTACTGTATTTGAATGAATATAGTTCCACAAATTGATCAATTTTGTAGTATTTTCTTTATAATATTACTATTTCTTCTTTATCTCTGTATTGTCAATGGGATAGTTTCTTGTAAATTTTCACCTTTTATCACTACGAAATAAGAACCCGTTGGATAGTTTGCAGTCGAAAATGTATGATTGAAATATAGGTCTAATTCTCCGTTATAAATTGTCTCAACGTGTTTGCCATCAACGCTAAATACATCAATAGTTCCTTGCATTGAGGTTCTATTCATCATAGATATTGTTGCTTCTGTTGTGCTTGGATTGGGTTGTATATTTATAGAACTTCTCATTTGTGTAGGTCTTTCAGATACCGATGTTTTCGGATCTCGTAGGAGTTTCGCCATATAAGGCTTTCCACCCTTGCTTCCTACGACGATGGCATTATTGTCGAAAGTAGCGACATAATCATAAAGCGAATTTATTCCAGTATCAGTCCATTTGTATTCTTTTTTTGTTGCTTCATCTAATCCAGAATCGTAACTAACCAAATACGGTACAATGGTTGAATTATCAGGGGAATCGGACATTGCTCCTACGCAAACAACACTATTTCCGTGAATTTTCACTGCTTGTATTTTTGAATACACACCTTCGGGAGTGAGATATTTATATCCCAAAAATTGACCTTGTTTGGTAACTGTCGCAATGAAACCACGTTTTAAGGTACTATTCGGTAGATATTCATAACCAACGACATAGATGTTATCATTCAAAACTGCAGCATCAACTATTGATACATTGTAATTCGTGTACTGTGAATCATTCAGTATGCGAAACGCTCCAGTTTCCTGCATTGTTTTGTCGACAATCCGAAAGGAAATTCCGATAGGCTTACTGGTCGGTACCTCTTCCGAAGAAATCACCACCACCATACTACTATCTGCAAAGTATTTCAATGCTCTTGGAACACCAAAAGATACATTATCAGCAAAACTGATTGTATCTCGTGATAATACAGTTGTGTTAATTGATTTGAATTGAAGATCTTTTTCTTCTATTGAATACTGTAGAAAACGTTCCGAATTTTGAGTTTCAATTAGTTGCGTAGTATCCAAATACAATTGATTTCTACCCCTTTGAGCAATTCCGTGCATTCTTTTAGTACCTTCAAACATTTCTTCCATTCTTATTGAAGTTTGCTCAAAAGAAAAATCAAAAATATTACACACAAATGGGAATTTTCTATTGTCATTTGTTCTTCGAAACGCTCCTATATAGTAAACATCATGGAATCCAGATGTATAAAACAAGAAACTATTAGTTAACTGTTGCTCTGTGTATAAAGTATCATTTAATGGATTAAAGTTTTGAAATGGAGCTTGAAATTGATTAAAGTTGAACTTGTTCTGTTTCAATAACTTACCATCTCTATCAAATTTCTTCATAAATGGCAACCTTGAAGAATTTGAAATTGTTACGAAAAATTCTCCAAAAACAGTTACAGCAACTTTTGAAGCATAGCCATTGCCACCAGTTGAATCTACAATCCTCTCCCAATCAAGGGTGTATTGTGCAAAAAGTACTGATGGTAGAACCATCATCGTCAAAATTAGTAGTAGCTTTTTCATCGGATTTTTCCTTATCGAATAATCTGTAATTGTTGGTGGTGTTTGGTGATGCCGTTGGTGATGATGACGGTGTAAACACCATTTGGAACGTCCGAAACTGGTGCTGGGAACGTGTACTCATTTCCTCGTTGCACTGGTTCGGAGAAGAGTTGCTTCACCTTCATTCCACGCATATCGAATAGTTCTGCGGTGGCAATTCCATCGGTTGTTGGTGCAAACCGCACCAACGTCTGCGATGACGCAGGGTTCGGTGCAAATCCAATCGATGCAGAGAAAGGCACATTTTCGCCAACGCTGGTTGGGTTGTCTGTTGCAATTCGTGCAACGTAGCAATTCACTCCTGCATTACCAGAAACGACGATGTCGCCGTTATCAACAAAGGTTACATCTGCTAACGCATCGTCAAAAGCACCACCCCATGTAAATTCTTGTAATCTGTCAATTCCGGATGGTTTTACAATTGCTAAATAATAATCATTAGTTCCCATAATTCCGTTTGGTTTAGTTCCAACGGCAACAACCGTTCCATCATCACGCACCCTACATCCATTCAAATCTGCTTCTACTGTCCCAATGATAGTACTTGTGATACTTTTATCAAACCTCGAGTAATGAATTAATGGTGCACTCTTACCCAATGAATCAATTGCATTACCCACTATGGTAAAACCATTTTTAGATATTGCAAATGACTTAGGTACAAATTTCTTTTGCCAAGGATTTGGATCTAGGGGTAACGTAAACATAAATGAACTTTGCATTGGGACGTATATCTCCTCAAGCTCAAATTTCATTTTTTCGTGTTTAGTAACTCTAATTGCTGTTTCAGTTGTGCCACGATACAACGTATCAGGTGCATGAAGAACATAATATGAATTGGTATCATCTTGCCTTGCAGCCATTGGATAAGGTAGCAAAGGAAATTGTGAAGTTGAATATGAAAATGAAACAACACTGTCTTTCTCAAATTCGATATCTGCAATGTTAAAACATTCAACAACTTTCATTCTTATAATAGTACTATCTCCATTTATTACACTTATAGAATCTAACAAGTTATATTTTCCTTGAGACCTATGACTAGTAATAGTTGTATGAGGATAAAATCCAGGGTTTTTAACATCACCTCCCCAAATAGTCATCATATTATCCTTTGGCCTCAAACCTCCATAAAGTATAGAAAATCTTTCGTAATTATTTTTGTAAAATTGGATAATCAAAGAAAGTGATGGATTATTAGGATTTAGATAAAAATTGGAGTGAAGATAATATTTATTCATTTCACTTTGTTTTACAATATAAGGACCAAAAACAGGTGAAGGAGCATCGAATTCGATTCTTCTAACAAATAAACCATCTGTTTTTAGATATAAAATGTTTGGCATACTGTCACTATTGTCAACAGCTAAATATACCATGTTAAAAATTTCTGAATAAGCAATCTTTTTTCCATGATAAAAATCTACAAATGCCTTAGAAGCAAGATGATAATACTCCCATTTAGTTTGGATTTGTTGTGAAAATCCAAAAACATAAGAACTAAGAACTACAATTAAATATATATAAATTTTCATAATTACTTTGTAAAACAACAAAAGACCGCAGTAACAATACTGCGGTCTTTTGTGAAGGTTATCGTATAATGTTAATAGTTGAACGAATCTTATGGTTTGGGGAATCAATAAGAATCGAATAACTTCCACTTGGAAGTGATGCAACGGAAAAAGTAAAGTCTTTTTGCTGAGAAAAGACGCCTTCAAAGAAGGTTGCAACCAACGAACCATCCATTGTATATAATCTTATACTTCCATTTCCAAGTAATGCTTGAGGCATAGTAAGAGAAACAGAACTTTTTGCAGGATTTGGGTGGATAAACACCTCATTTGGCATCGTTGATGTTACCGGTTGAGGAGCTTGAACAGTCGTTACATTATTTGCCACTTTTGCCAAGTAGGGAAGTCCATTTTGACTACCACCAATGTAGACCTCACCCTCTGGAGAAACTGCAACATCATTCAAATATCCATTTCCTTCACCTGAAAACTCGATAGATTGATTGACCGTTAAATCAGAAGCAAGTTCTACTAAGTAACGTTTGGTAACTACTTCATTACCTTCAGTAATCATTGTTTTCCCTACTGCAAGTAATGCATTGTCATTGAGTTTCACCAATCGTTTCATCTCTGCATTGTTGCTTAATGATTTGTATGAACGCATTGTACCATCTCGATTAATTCGAGCAAAAAATGGATGTTTTATGCCAGAATTTGTATAGGTATATCCAGTCATAAAGATTACATCACCCATCAACTCAACATCGCGAATAGTCAGATTCCCACCATTCAAATTCATTTTAGACGCATCAATTTTGTATCGAAACGTTTCTAGGAAGTTAGAATCCAATATTCTATACGATATATTTACAGGTTTTGATGACGGTACATCTTCAGATGCAATAACGACTAAAAAATCCTGATTTGAAAATCTTCGAATTGCAACTGGAACTCCTATCGCTTGATTTGGATCACCTTCTAATGTGTCTGTACTAAGAAAAAAGTTCTTTTCATTTTCATTGAAAACACCTGATGAAGAAAAAATATAATTTTGAATCCTTTTACCCTCAAATACATTACCTAACCAAACAGTATCTGCATACGCTAAACCAAAATCATTATCAAAAATACAAGAGTATTTTCTCAGATTCTGCTCTTTACTTAACAAGGGACTATCGTAAAATATTGGAAATGATTTTGGATGAGTAATTGGATAAGAATATGTTTCTTTAACATCTTCAGATTGAAGTAAGTTATAATATCTGATCTGTAAATTACCTTCCTGGAGCAAAAACTTATTAGGATTCGATTCATCAACAAAAAATACCAAAGTTTTCTCTTTATTTTGTGCGATAGCCGTAGCTTTTGTTACATCATTATAGAAAAGAGACAATACTTCACCTGAATTATTCACATTGGATAATTGTGGAACCTTAGGTAGATTTGCTAATGAAACATAAATACTACCATTCGATGCAACTTTAATCTTACTTACTTCGAATGGTTTATTTACTGATTCATACAGCATGTCTGTAGCTTTCCAAACTTCTGAATATTGCGAAAAAACGGAAATTGGTAAAAGTAGGAATATAAGGAATAGTAGCTTTTTCATGGTATTTTCCTTTATCGAATTACTTGTAATTGTTGGTGGTGTTTGGTGATGCCGTTGGTGATGATGACGGTGTAGACGCCATTTGGAACGTCTGACACTGGTGCTGGGAAGGTGTACTCATTTCCTCGTTGCACAGGTTCGGAGAAAAGTTGCTTCACCTTCATTCCACGCATATCGAATAGTTCTGCGGTGGCAATTCCGTCGGTTGTTGGAGCAAACCGCACTAACGTCTGCGATGACGCAGGGTTCGGTGCAAATCCAATCGATGCAGAGAAAGACACGGATTCTTGAACAGATGTGAAGGTAAGTATTCCTAAACGAGCAATATAACAATTTCCTTGTACTGAACCTGAAACAACTACGTCGTTGTTCTCAACAAATGTAACATCAAATAATTCTTCATCAGCTCCAGAACCCCAAGAATAATCCTGAAATTCTGGCAAACCATTCGGATCATAAATATGTATATAATTATCCATTGAACCAAGTGTACCATTTGGTATTTTACCAACTGCTACTACTACACCATTATTATTAACTCTGCAACTATTTATGAAACAGATTTTTGAAGGTCTATATGTTGATGCACTTAATGGTGTTAATTTAGAACGATAAATAAGTGCGGAATGGATATCATTAGAATCCTTAGCTTCTCCAGCTATAGCATACCAATTCTTAGAAACACTTAATGCCTTTGGAACGAATTTTTTTTGCCATGAGCTAAATAAAGTATTACCTTCAAACATTATAAAGGTTGTTAAAGGCTTATAAATCGTATCCAAAGAAAAATCTGATTTATGCTTTGTAACAACGCCGGAGGTAAATTTACTACCGCGATAGACAGTATCTGGGGCATGTAAAATGAAATACTCATCTACATCATCACTTTTAGCCACAGCCATAGGATATGGATACAATGTGTTTGAATCTAATGGATAAGTAAAAGAAACAATATTATTTAATACATTGACAGGTGTACCACCATCTTTAAATTCAAAAACATTTGTAGAAATTTTAACTGAATCGGTTCCAATAGTATCTTTAGTATGTGAAATTGTATAAAAAATGTCAGGTTTAGAAGGTGATATCATTGTTGTGTAAGGTAGTTTTTTCCAACCAATTGAACCTTTAAAAGTATTATTTGTACTCTTTTGTTGAGTCTCGGGATTATAGGAAAGCCTCATCGTTTTCACTGGGTCACCATTTTCATCTTTCCATATATTCACTTGTGAAGGCAAGCCTGTTTTTGAATTTCCATCAGCAAAAATATGAGCATATTTATTGATATTATATTGATCTACTTTAACAAGAAATTCACGTCCATCAATGTTTGTAATAATTTTTCGTAAATTCCCTGCTGAGTCTAAGAACATCAAGGTTGGCAAACTGTCACTATTATCAATAGAAACAAAGACACCATTCATTCGTTCAGAATAACCAATTTTTTTACCTGTAAAAAAATCTTTTTGTTCAGTCGCTGCACTATGGAAATACTCCCATTTTATTGATGGTTCGATAAATTGTGAAAACAAAAGGGAAGGAATAAAAATAAAGAAAACCAATGTAAAAATACGTGCATTCATAATGACCTCATTTCAAAAAATTCAATGTTGTTGAATATCTAAGTGATAATATCTGCTTAAAATTACATAAAAGTTTTGTAATATCAAAATAAATCTGCTTTTTGTAACAAAAAAAACCTATTTTGGAGCAAAATAGGTTTTTGGGGAGATATTTGATTGTAATTTTTTGTTATAGTTCTTTGATTAACGTAGCGATAATGTGGGAAGCGGTGATATTTTCTGCTTCAGCTGAGAAATTCGTTACGATTCTGTGACGCAACACAGGTTCTGCAACGGCTTTGATGTCTTCAACGCTTGGAGTAAATCTGCCGTTCATTGCAGCACGTGATTTGGCACCCAATATCAAATACTGTGACGCACGAGGTCCTGCACCGTAGGAGAGATATTCTTTCACAATCGATGATTTGGTGGTTGATGGTCTGGTAGAACGCACTAAATGCACTGCAAACTCCACTACATTTTGTGCAACAGGTATTTTACGTACCAATTCTTGATATTTCAAAATTGACTCAATAGACAAAATCTGCGTTGGAGTAACCTTCTTTTCGGTAGTGGTAGCTTGAACAATGGCAATTTCTTCTTCTAAGGAAGGATAGTCCAACCACAAATTGAACATAAAACGGTCTAACTGTGCCTCTGGCAATGGGTAGGTACCTTCTTGTTCGATAGGGTTTTGCGTTGCCAATACAAAAAACGGCTCTTCCAATCGATAGGTAACTCCATTGGCAGTAACGCTATGTTCTTGCATCGCTTCGAGTAAGGCAGCTTGGGTTTTTGGAGGAGTACGATTGATCTCATCTGCCAAGACGATATTCGAAAACACTGCACCTTTCACAAAACGGAAATTTTTCTGACCTGTAGAAACATTATCTTCAATGACTTCTGTACCCGTAATATCGGACGGCATCAAATCAGGCGTGAACTGAATGCGATTGAATTTCAATTGCATTGTTTGAGCCAAAGTGCGAATAAGAAGCGTTTTTGCAAGCCCTGGTACACCGACCAAAAGGCAATGCCCTTGAGCAAAAAGCGAGATTAACAATTGTTCGACAATATCGTTTTGACCAACGATAACTTTAGAAATTTCTTTGCGAATAGCGACTATATCTTTGGCGAGTGCCTCAACTGCTTGGGTATCGTTCATTGGAATATGGAAGGTGGAACAAAGACAGTATGACGAATATTCTTGGGTTTCATTTCCAAGAAATTACTGTCCAATGAGAAAAAAAAAGGGGATACTTTTTAAAAAGTATCCCCTTTGAAATTGTTATTGTTTCGGCGTAAAATCAGCGTCTTGAATTTCGACATTTGGAGAATAGGTATTTTCCAAGGTTATTTCAAAATACGGATTGGAACTTTTTATATTCTTTGGCATTTTGCATCCTGCAACGTCAATGTAGTTAGAGTATTCCACCGTCGATGGGAAGGTTGCTTGAGCATTTTTCTCAATTGTTTCAACCTTTGCAAGTAAAAATGTTTTCGCATCAAAATACAACATCATTGGGTCAGCACCAGAAATTGATTTTGGGAAAGTAACTTCTACAACTATATAAGATGCGTCTTCACCTTTGACTTTGGCAGTATACCCTTGTTTGAGTAACTTAGCATAGCCAAATAGCTGACCGTCGATACGAAGTTTTTCGTATTCATAACCAGTTTGTTCTGCAGCAGGGTTTGTCCCTTGTTGCATCCATGCTTTTGCACCATTGACCCAAATAGTTTGGTTTGTCACTTTCAAATTCATCAAGGTCGTGCTTTTGTCAGGTGCTTTTTGCTTTTGAACTATGGTTCCGTCAAAAGATTGACCTTGAACAGAAAAATTCACTTTTGAGTCAGTCATCAAGGATTTGATATCCGATTGAGAACCGCCAATAGCAGAATTATACTTATCAAACACTTCTTCGGCAGACATTTTCGATGGCTTCAAAGCACCAACACCTGAGATTGGCTCGAAGTCAGTATTGAATTCATAGACCTTCCCAAATTGAGCAAGAGACTTTCCAACTTCGGGAGCTCCTACTACTATAATATACATTCTATTATCAGTGAGGTATTTGTTCGCAACATTGAGCATATCGCCAACTGTCATTGACTCCATAAACTCCACTTGTGTTTTGTACCAATCTAATGGTTCATTGAATGAATAGGCGAGCTGGATATAATTCGCTATAGATTGCGGATTTTCCATTGATTGCATGAAAGAACCAATCTCACTATTTTTTACGACCGCAAAGTCCTCAGGAATTGGTCCATCAGAACGGAATTTTGCTAATTCATTTTTGATAACCATAATAGTCGAATCGGTCACCGAATTACGAACAGCAGAACCAGCAAAAAAGCGGTTGTACTCTTTTGCACCGGTTATTCCTGCAAATGGAGAATAGGTATACGAATATTGCTCACGAAGTGTTCTAAACAAACGAGAAACAAATCCACCACCGATGTAGCTACCAGCAAGTTGTAATTTTTTGTAATCAACATTACGATGTTCAGGAGCAGCAAAACAAATTAATACCTGCGATTGAACCGAATTTGGACGATGAACGAAATACACACCAACTGGCTCTGGTGCGGTAGGTGGCATAGAAAACGAAGGAATAGAACCGCGTTTCCACGAAGCTAATCCTTTTGCAAACGAACTTTTGAGATCATTGAGTTTTACATCACCAACAACTGCCAAATGAGCGTTATTGGGAATATAATATGATTTATGGAATTTTTTGATGTCATCTAAGGTAATTGACATCATTGATTCTTTCGTTTGACGAATAGAATATGGATGATTTTTTCCATATATAGCGATACGGCTCATTTGCCCCATTAGCTCTTGGACATTCGATTTTTTTTGTTGAATGGAAGCCATAAACTGCGGTTGCAATTTTTTGAATTCTTCTTCAGGGAACGTAACATTGGTTAAAACATCATTCAAAAGACCAATCATTACTGGATAGTATTTTTTCAAACCGGACATTGCAATGACTGTTTGGTCACCAGCAGCAGTTACCGAAAAACTGATAGCACAAGAATCAATAAGATTGGAAATTTGATCAGCAGTTTTATTCGAAAACCCTTTGTTGAGCATTTCAGCCGTAAATTCAGAAAGCCCTGGTTTTGCTACTTCCTCCTCACCACGCGTATTGATAACCAAACGGAAAGTAACTATCGGTTGTTCAAAATCTTCAACAACAAAAACACGCAACCCATTATCAGTTTGCATTTCCTTGTACGTTGGATAAATAAAGTTCGTAGCTTTTAAAGGTTCAGGACGTTGGGAAACTGCTTGTGCAAACACAGAAGTCGTTACAACGAATAATGCTACAAGAGCAGAAATATATAGTTTCATAGTCTATTTTCAAAAATTGTGGAATTATTTGGATTTAGGTACATACTGCAAAGCAACATATTTGACATCTTTGCCAAGGTATTGTTTTGCTACTCGTTGGATATCAGCTTTCGTTACTTTCGTAAACAAAGAAACTTCGGTATTAATCAATTTTGGATTATTATAGTAAGCACTAAACTCCGCAAGTTCTAATGCTTTTTCCAAAACACCCGTTTTTCCTTGAATAAATTGTGCTTCTTTGATATTTTTTGCTTTTTGTAACTCGGCATCTGTAACGCCTTTTTCAACAATATTATTGACTTCTTCCAAAATTGTTTTTTGAATTTTATCCAAATCACCACCAGGATTAGCAAAACCTTGGAATAAAATTGCACCAACATATTGATGTGCAGAATGACTCATTCCAGAAAAAACAGAAATTTGATCTTTGGATACCAAGCGTTTGTATAAACGTGAGCTTTCTCCAGTCCCCAAAATAGTCGTTAGCATTTGCATTGCATAATAGTCAGGAGTACCAGCTTGAGGACCATGGAATCCTATAAATACTGCTGGAAGTTGTGCTTTCGCATCTTCGACTGTTTCGGTATAATTTTCTTTCATCGGTTGTAATGATACCTTTGTACTTGGAGGAACAGCACCACGTTTGAAGACACCAAAATACTCTTTAATCATTTTTTTTGCATCTTCAGCTTCAAAATCACCACTGACAACTAAGACTGCATTGTTTGGTTGGTAGTAGGTATTATAAAAATCAACAAATTCTTTGATTTCAGCTTTGTCTATATGTTGTGCAGAACCAATAGGCATCCATTCATAGGGAGTACCTTTGAAAAGTTTTGCATACATTTTTTCGCGCATATTTCCGTAAGCTGTGTTATCAATTCTATTTTTACGTTCTTCTTTAACAACACCACGTTGGGTTTCAACCCCAATGGAATTGACTTGCAAATCACGAACTCGCTGAGCCTCAATCCACAACGCTAAAGGCAACATATTGCTACCCAATTTGAAATGGTAAACAGTTTGATCCATAGAGGTAAACGCATTCAAGGTTCCACCAGCAGACTCGATATACTCGGGAATTTTTGCTCTTGGAATGTCTTTCGTTGCTTCGAACATAAGGTGTTCGAAAAAGTGAGCAAAACCAGTACGAGCAGGGTCTTCATTACGAGAACCAACTTTGTAGTATAATACAGTCGCAATAACAGGAGCCGATTTGTCGATATGAAGAATGTACTTCAAACCATTTGGCAAAGAATCTTCGACAAAAGCAATTGGCTTGTATTGGGCAGAAAGCTGGGAGGTATTCAAAGCGATATTGCATACAAGCAATATAATTACAAGAAGGGCATTTTTCATAAATGTCCGTTTATCCTTAGTTGATGATTAATTCGATTTTTGTTCGGTAACTTGACGATTTTTTGGAAAGATTCTTTTTATGTCCTATATAATAGGTAGTTTTTTAGCAATTTTCACCCAAAAAGAAAAGCCAAGAGGGTAATTTCTTGGCTTTATAATAGGTTTAAAGATATTAACTATTGAGAGTATACAAAAACTCTTTATTGTTTCGAGTACCTTTGAGTCTATTGATGAGTAATTCCATTGCATCGGTGGAGCTAAGCTCTGAAAGCACTTTGCGAAGTACCCAAATTCGATTGAGTTCTTCTGGCGAAAGCAATTCTTCTTCTTTTCTTGTTGACGATCTATTGACATCAATAGCAGGGAAAATACGGCGTTCAGAAAGTTTTCTATCCAACACCAACTCCATATTACCGGTACCTTTGAATTCTTCAAAGATAACCTCATCCATACGAGAGCCTGTTTCTACCAATGCTGTAGCAATGATAGTCAGTGAACCACCTTCTTCAATATTTCTTGCAGCACCAAAAAAGCGTTTTGGTTTGTGAAGAGCATTTGCATCAACACCACCAGAAAGAATTTTTCCGGAATGTGGAACGACCGTATTATACGCTCGAGCCAAACGAGTAAGTGAATCTAAAAGAATCACTACATCTTGTTTTGCTTCAACTAAACGTTTTGCTTTTTCGATAACAATTTCCGATACTTGAACGTGACGCTCTGGTGGTTCATCGAACGTAGAGGAAATAACCTCTGCATTCACAGAACGCTGCATATCCGTTACTTCTTCAGGACGCTCATCAATGAGTAATACAATCAGCTTCACTTCAGGGTGATTTTTTGTAATTGCGTTTGCGATTTTCTTTAATACAATCGTTTTACCGGATTTTGGAGAAGAAACAATCAATCCACGTTGACCTTTACCGATTGGAGAAAGCAAATTGACAATACGAGTTGAATATTCCGAAGAAGTAGTTTCTAAGTCAAGTCGTTCTAGTGGATAGAGTGGAGTCAAATCATCAAACACCATTCGTTCTTTCATTTGCTCAGGGTCTACATAGTTGACCATATCGACTTTGAGCAAAGCAAAAAACTTTTCGCCTTCTTTTGGAGGACGTACATACCCACGAACAGTATCACCAGTTCGCAAACCAAATTTACGAATCTGCGATGGCGAAACGTAAATATCATCAGGAGAAGAAAAGTAATTATATGCTGAAGAACGAAGAAATCCATATCCTTCAGGAAGCGTTTCTAACACTCCTTGAATAAGAGAAAGTCCTTCGTTTGATTTATCGTATTGAGGTTGGGAGTGGGATTGTGCTTCCATAATCTTGTCCATGATCTTGATGATTAGTTCAGATTTGCGAAGCTCGTGGTAGTTTTGAAGACCTATTTCTTTGGCAATTGTGGCAAGGTCAGAGATTTTTTTGGCTTTCAACATATCAGCATCGTACGACATGTACTGCTGACCATTTGATATAGCTTTAGATTTGTTCGTCATGTAACATCCTAAAAGTAAGGCTTTCCGAGGTTGGAAATAGTAGTGGTATCAAAGAAATTGATGAGTAACGATTAAAAACGTGAGAGTAGGGAACGTGTGTTTTTTGTTCTACTGTTGATATTGATTACACTGAAGATAGGGTGGAAATTTCAATATCTGTCACAAAGATAATGATAAATACGAATGTAACAAAGGTTTATTTATTTTGAACAAAAAAATTTGTGTAATGTGCCATGACAATTCCAGTACAAACGGCAACATTCAGAGAGTGTTTCACCCCATACATAGGGAGTTCAATTGCCATATCACACAATGCTAAGTCTTCATTTCGAAGTCCCGTCAGCTCATTTCCCATAACAAAGCAGACTGGTTTTTCGGGCTTGAACGTAGTATAATCTATACTATTTGTTGTATGTTCAACTGCAACTATTTGATATCCTTCACTTTTTGCTGCGTTGATAGATTCATGGATAGTAGGATGATAGACCCAAGGTACTAATTCCGTAGCACCTAATGCAGTTTTTTCGATTTCTTTCCGTGGAGGTTTTTCCGTAAATCCTGCCAAAAACAATTTGCCACAACGAAATGAATCGGCAGAACGAAAAATGGAACCAACGTTATAGAGTGAGCGGATATTTGCAAGCAAACATGCGTAAGGTAATCGAGGTTTTATGCTGTTTTCTTCTATCGTTAGTCGTTTTGTTTCGATATCCTCAAAGTAATGTTTCTGCATTATAGGGCAATTCTTTCTAATGCTTTTTGGAATCGTTTTACACCCTCTTCGATAATATCATCGGATGCGGCAAATGAAAAACGAACATATCCTGACTTACCAAATGCTTCACTGGGAGTAATGGCAAGATGTTCTATATCTAAAGCAGATTCACAAAACTGTGCTGAGGTCAACGATGTACCTTGTAACCAACGTTCGATATTGACGAACACATAAAATGCACCATCAGGTCTTAGAAACGAAAGATTTGGAATTTCATCCAAAAGTGTACACATAAATGATGCACGTTTTTTGAATGCTTCATTCATGAGAATGACATCATTATCAGCATATTGAATTGCTGCTAAGGTAGCTTTTTGAGAAATGGAATTTGGGTTCGAAGTGATTTGACCTTGCACTTTAGCAATTTCTTTGAATAGCGGTTCTTGACAATGGAGAAATCCAACTCTCCAACCAGTCATAGCATATACTTTCGACACTCCATTGATAGTGATAACTCGTTCGGCAATTTCAGGGAAAGAGCCTAATGAACAATGTTCGATTGTCCCAAAATTAATACGTTCGTAAATTTCATCTGTAATAATGTAGCAAGAATGATCTTTTAGGACATCTACTAAGGCTTGCAATTGCTCTCGAGAATACATTGAGCCAGTTGGATTGGAAGGTGAATTGATAAACACAGCCTTCGTATTGGGGGTTAATGCTTGTCGTAACTTTTCAGGGGATACTAAAAATCGTTCTTCGAAGGTCGTTTCAATGAATTTTGGTGTTGCTCCACACATTGTTACCATAGCAGGATATGACACCCAATACGGACTTGGTATCAAAATTGTATCATCACTATTGCATAACGCTAAGAGTGCATTGAAAATAGATTGTTTGGCACCTGTTGATATCAATACTGTTTCTGCAGTTGCAGAGGAAATACCATTATTTACTCGAAAACGTTCTGCAACAGCCTCGCGTAATTCGATGATTCCATTTGGATTTGTGTAATGGGAAAAATTATCTTTGATGGCTTGAATTGCGGCTTCTTTTGCAACATTTGGAGTCGGAAAATCAGGTTCTCCGGTAGACAGACTGATAACATCAATGCCTTTTGAGCGCATTATCTTTGCTTTTGCTGCTATTGCTAAGGTTTGAGATTCGCTTGCTGCAAGGACATTTGTTGAAAATTTCATTTCTAAATTTATAAGAATTTAATGCATATCGTTAAGGTTGTACCACGAAATTACATAAAAATATGAGACCTACAAAAAGAATATCAATACTTTCGGTATTTTTTCTCATTTTCTGTCCATTTTTGCTTTGCTCACAAGGTACTTCTGGTGAGAATGCGTCGTATGAATCGCGTACTATCGTTGATATGCCTACAGCTGGAATTTCGCCGAAAAAGTCATTGACGGTATACTCATTAGTACGTGAGAAAGGCTCTGTTTTACTGGAAAGTTCGTATTCACCGTTTGAAGATGTGCAAGTTGGTGGTGGATTTGTTTTCAATAATCTTATTGGAATAAATGATATTGAAACTTCATTACTACCTTTAGTACATTTAAAATGGCGAATGATGAATGAACGAACGTTTCTACCAGCGGTCTTACTTGGATTTTCCACTTTTGGACGTGGAAATTTTGATCATTCTTCCAGAACATTTCAAACAAATTCTCCCGGAATTTATCTTGCCCTTTCGAAAGAGTGGCGGTGGAATTTGGGTTCTTTATCTACTCATGGTGGGGTGAACTATTCGTTTGACCCATTGGAGTCGAATCGAAAACCAAATTACTTTTTTGGGTTGGAACAAGCACTAACTTCGAGATTATCCGTCTTGTTGGAGTACAATGCAGTAGTTGACAATATTCGATATTCGTCTGGGGGACTACTTTCTACTGCTTTTCGATATTCTATAGTTAAAGGAGTAACGCTCGAATTTCAACTTCGAGATTTGCTCAAAAATAACACTCCAACGAATTCCATTTCTCGGAATGTTGGCTTAGATTTTATTATTCCTTTATAACATTACAATGAAACTACATACTTTTCTGCTCACTATTTTAGTTATTATTCTTGCATCTTGTACTTCAATTCCTCCCTATACTCCTGGCGAGATAACAGCAGTTGGTACAATGAATCGAGTCAATTACAAAGACTACGACTACTGGATTTTTGAAACGAAAATCGACAAAAACAAAGAATTTATCGAGCTTTTAGGTAATGAAAGTGATTTAAAAAAAATTCAAATTGAAGGTCAAGAAGTTACTTTACGAATCCTTCCAAAACCAGACAGAAAACCGGAAATTAAAATGGCAAGTTCTTCTGCACTACTATTAGAAATAGTACAACCAAAATAAATTCGTACTTTTGTAAAGATTGTTTCTAAATTATACTTGCTTTTCGTATGAAATGTTTTGTACCCGTTTCGATTCTTTGTGTCATCATTGCTGTTTTTATGAGCAGTTGTTCTACGATAAAACTCACCAGAATTGAGGAAGACACCTATACTATCACCCAACGTGATACGACCATAGTTACGAATGTGGCATATCCACCCGGTTCACGCGAACGGTTAGAACCTACTATGCAAGGTTCAAATCCAAATAATAATGGAGCAATTTTCCCATCAACACGAGTAACACAAATTCAACGCGATAAAGACCAAATTGATTCTGTTGTCACACGTGAATATCCTAATTTTATTCGCTATGGTTTGTTTGAGTCAGCTGGGTTGCTATTCACAAGCGGTGATAATAAGTTAGGTTTAGGACCTTTCGGAATCTTTTTTGATTTGGAAGAACTTTTAGGTAATATTACATCTAACGAAAAAACATCTGCAGTATTCTCAGGTGCAATGTACAGATTTATGCCAACTGAATACAGACTTCGTTGGTTTAATGACGACCCAGATTGGACGATAGGAACATATGCCTTTGAGTGGCTACTTCCACAAACAATACGGTTAGATACAAACACTTCCGTAATGAGTTTTTTACCATTATATTTGCGAAAACGATTCTTTTTGAGACGTGAAATACCGTATGTCGCTATAACTCCAACAGTTGGATTGGGTTATCTGGGTTCTCAATACGCAAATGTGGGGGTTACTGCTGATATTGGTTCGATTGGTGGATTTAATCTGCGTGCCTATGCGGGTTATGTAATGAACTTCACTCCAAGTGCCGAAACAGGTTCAAACTTCCCTTATTTTGGCTTTGGAACATCCGTATTAGACTTTTTAAATCTACAAGAAGAAACAGAAGAAGAATTCAAATATATGAAACATTCTGCTTGGAATATTGGATTGTTTCAAATGTCTGTACTTAATACTTCTTCTGAATCTACTTTATTTGAGAAACCAACTTTAGGTACTACATTTGAAAACACCTTTTTTAGAGGTTTTCATTTCCGTGTAGCACCGACAACAATTGCATTACCATTTCTCAATTACCAACTCTATGCTGGAACTTCTTTAATGTCCTTTTCTGGAGTAGGTTGGGGTGAATGGTCGTATGCTATATTACCAATTCGAATTGGTTTTTGGCAACCACTTATAAAAGATGAGATGACCGTTGAGCCGTTTTTTGAATTTGGTTATGCTCCTAATACATCCTATAACTTTGGTACTAAATTGAACTTTCGATTAAACGAAAATACTACATTAGGACTTACTGCTGGATATATAATTGCTTCTGCAGTCTTGAGTGGCAAGTCGATAACACCAAATGGTTTTATCGATAGATTATTAGGAAATCCTACTGACTTCAGTAGATTTTATATGGGGATATCAGTGGGAATATTTGACAAAATATTCTCAAAATCTGAATTACGCTATTTTAAACAATAGACAAATAATTTTGTTTTTTAGAAGTCAGGGTGGGTATACGAACCATATTTATCGTCGTCAAACTCATCCTCATCATCATAGTTTTCTGCAATTTCATCAACTGCATTCAGCAATTCTAAAATGGTTTTGCCAACCATTATTTTGCGTTGTTTTTCATCTTCAGCTTCCTCAATTCCCATGATGTATTTGAACTTGTCATCAAATGATAGGGTATTCCAATAATCCTCTACGTCAGGATATTCTAAAAACTTATCAAAAAGCTCTTTTGGTAAAGGAGGTAGATTTGTATCGTTTTGTGCCATTGTTGTACCTTAAGGATTGTCTATATTTTCTGTTGACGTTTTCCAAGAATTTATAATGTTCATACTTTTCAAAACCCCATGAGCTGCTACTGCCTCAATTGCTTTTACTCCCAATTCTATCATTGCTTTTAGAGTCTCTTGTTCTGACTCAGCAAAAGGAGATAATACATATCGAACTAATTCACCAGGACCGAAATTTTTCGCAATTCCACAACGTAGTAATGAAAAATCTGCCTTGGGGATATTTTGAAGCAAGGAAGTAACACCATTATGTCCTCCATCACTTTTTACCGTTTTGAGATGGATTTTTCCCAAAGGAAAGTTGTATTCATCAACAATTGCGATAATCTTATCAGAAGCAATTTGATGTTTTCTCATCAACACCTTGACTGCTTCACCAGAGAGGTTCATATAGGTAGTTGGCTTCACGACCAATATCGACTGTCGACGATACATCACTTCTGCTTCATACCAATCTCCCTTTCCGTCTTTGAAAGATGAGCCATGTTTTTCCACAAATGCATCAGCAACCATCCAGCCTATATTATGTCGCGTTTTTGCATATTCAGAACCCGGATTACCCAATCCGACAAGTAAATATTTATAACTCATTTGCGATAGATTACCTTAAAATGGAGTCCAAGAAAAAATTGCTATGGGAACTAACCCCGGAGCAGTCGTAAAGAGAAATCCAATATCAGCAGAAACCCGAGTATCAGCCATTCTTATACCTGCTAGTATGTTTGCAGCATTTCCACCTTGAAACGAATTAAACCATACTTCACCAAACGCATATAGGTCATGAGTATCGTTAAACTTAATATCTGTTGTTATACCAGCACCAGGAGAATTTCTTGGAGCGAACACATTGAAGGCCGTGTATGGTGAAAATGTAGCAACATACGCATCTTCTCCACCAATTTTCATCATTAACAAAGCACTTGCTCTCACAGAATAGGTTTCAAAGGTTGTTACGAAATATGCATGATTAATATTATTAATAGTATTTACCCACAAACTATTCCAACCAAACGCCATTGAAATAGCATTGTCTTTCGTTGAGGTCAATTTTTCATTAAAAATGGTTACTTTACCATTCAGCAAGGAAATTTGCTCATTCGGAAAAATTCCTGGTATAATAGAACGAGCTGCGATAACGGAAACATAGTCAGTAATTCCAAATCCAACTGCAGGAACAATCAGCTCATACAAGCCAATATAATGATTATCACCAATGGGTTCTGCGGTTGGCAACAGTGAAGATCTGTGCGTATGTTTATTGACAGACCCTAATGGTTTTATTTCCGAAATTTGGTATTCATACAACGTTGCTTTTCCAATCTCTGTTTGTATTCTTACTCCGGGACCATTTTCTTTATCAACAATGTAGTCAAAAATTCTCCCTGAAAGAATATCACCATTTTTCAATCGAAAATAATACAACATGGGGCTATGTAATGGTAAATCCTCCAAGTGAAGTGAGTTTTCTTGAGAGAGCACTGATGAAGAACTCATAAAAATCAACATCATTGCCTTAAAAATACGTTTTAGAACATTCATCAGTCTAACCAAATAAGTGGAAAAACAAAGATGGACACAATAATCATCACCCCAGAATAAGAAACCATAAAGAGTATAGATTGCAAAAAGGTTATCCAATCTGCTGAATGGATGGAAAGATACGTTGCATCTACTCCTATAACAACTAAGGGTAACAGTAACGGAAAGCCTAAAATAGGTAAAAGTCCATTTTTCGAATTTGCTTTGGCAATTATTGACGATAAAATAGTTGTTACAGATGCCAAGGCTATGGAACCAAGAATAACTACTAATAGGTATTGAATAAGGTTTTTGATGGTTACTTCAGTGATAAACAATGGAAGCAACATCGATGCAATTATATTGATGACGGTACTTGTTACAATCGCAAACATCAATTTACCAACAAATATCGAGAACGGTTCTGCAATAGAACGTAGATACAACGATGTTCCTTTTTCTTCTTCTTCAATGAATATCTTTCCAGACAATGTCATCGTTGTAAAAAACAAAACAATCCACAAAAAACCTGCATAAATTCCCGAAGTTTTCACATCATTGGTTGTACTAAAAACAATGATTGACAATGTCGTTAATACAAACAGAATTCCTGAGGTAACCGCGTAACGAGTGCGAAACTCAACTAAAAACTCTTTTTTTGTGATTTGAATTGCTTTAACGTGCATAGGAAATGGGAATTGAAAAAATCTCGTAATAGGTACGAATATCCGTTCGATGTGTTGTAAAAGAAAAATCCCTGCCTTTTTTCAAAGACAGGGATTTTTTTTATCGAAGAATTAATCTTATCGAACGATAACAATTGGAGTAGTCGTTGTTCCGTTCGGATGTGTGATTCTTACATAGTAAGTACCATTTGCAAAAGATTTTACAACTGGTTGTACTGAATGAGAACCGACACTATAGAATCCATCGGCAACTTTTGACATCAATGAACCATTCGCATCATAGATATCAATACGAACCATTCCATCTTGAACCATATCAAATGAAAGGATTGTTTTCTCATTTGCAGGATTTGGCTCAATAGTAACAGCAAGAGGAGTATATCCTTTTGGAGTTGTTGATTCGTTCACACTTGTAACATCAAATGCTTGGAAATTCACAATTGCATTTTCTAAGAACAAGTTAGTTGACCATTCAGAAGGACTAAATACTCTTCCTGTTTTTTCTGGTCTGATAGTATATACACCAAATGCTGGAAGGTTTGCAAATGTATATGTTCCATTTGCGGCTGTATTGGTATTGCTTGTTGCAGTACCAGTTAAGCGTAAAGTAACACCTTCTTCAGGTTGACCATTTAATGTTACAGTACCATTAATTCCGTAAGAAAGAAGACTTCCCACAAAATTTTGGTTAGCAGAACTGCTTGTAACATTGGAAAATGAATATGATTGTGGAGTAAACGAATATCCAATTCCAAATACTGTTACAGTATAGTTACCAAATGCAGGAACACCAAATGAGTAGTTTCCAGTTGCATCAGTATTGATGAAATTAGAAACTCCACCACTAATTGATACTCTGATATTTGATATACCATTACCTTCACTATTTATTACTCTACCACTAATAGTATATTGAGTAACTAAAGAGTTGAAGTTATAACGAGTAGTTGAAGGATATTTAGATAATGTGTCAATAGTATGAACACCCGGAACAAATGTATATCCTAATCTTTCAGCACGAACTGTATATGCACCCAATCCAGGAATACCAGTAAAGGCATAATCTCCATTAGAATCAGTTAACATAGAATCAACAATAGTAGTATTTCCAGATGTTCCATTCAAGTACACCATTACTTCCGTAAATGGAAGATCATTCAATAATACTTTTCCACGTAAATCAGCTGGAGATTCAGTACCAATAAAGTTCACAACAGTATTTGATTCCAATGATGGAATTACTCTTGGAGCATTATTGTATCCATATCCAGCTAATGATGGTGTAATTGTATAAGATTTAACAGCATCTAAATTGTTAAATGCAAATGTACCAGCAGGTCCAGTTACAACAGAGTCAGTTGCACCACCTGTTAATTTAATTTTCACACCTGCTTGAGGGTTTCCATTATACAGTACAGTACCTGTAATATTATACGAACTTAACATTTCGAAACGAGATACGATACCATCGTTGGCTGTAGCAGTTGGTTGATCATATTCTGCAGAGAAATGCTGAACAGCAATTGCTTTGAATGCTTGAGAAACTAAATTTGCCGAAGCTAAAATCTGATCTGTCGCATAAGAATTTCCATTTCTAACAATTGTATATCTGTTATTTGCAGGTAATGAATCAGTAAGATTGAAAAGGTTTGTTCCTTTCGCATTTGTAACTGATTGTGCAAACGGAGCATCATTAAAGTTAGATAGTACTAAAACATTTGAAGCACTAAACACATTAAAGATGTTTTGAGCAAAATTTTGTACAATCAATGCCTGAGCAGCTCTGCGTTGTGCGATAGAGTCTCTTGCAGGTTGGAATACACCATATTTAGTTTCGTTTGGAAGATCAGTGTCAAAATAATTAGTTAAGACAAAAAGATTTCTTCCTTTGAACGTAAACTGAGCTGCAAATGGTTTTCTACTTCCAGCCAAAATAGGAGATGTAGGAGCAATTCTACCAGGGTTGAATTGTAAATTTGGTCTTCCTGCAACAGTTTGAACTGCGTTAGAGATATTTGAACCACCTGGAGTTCCAGATAATCCAATTCTATCTAATCTGTAAAGTAATACTGTACGTAGGTTAGAACCAAGTGGTCCACCATCAGCATTATTTACTGGATTAACTTGAGCAAACCCATAATCGATACCATAGTTACTCAATGCTGTAATTAATGCATTGATAGTCGTATTTGCACCAACGATACCGTCATTAGCAGCACCACTATTATCAGCAATATTATGTACTGCAATGATATCTGGAGCCTTCATATTGAAGATAATTTTTTGTGCAACAGAGTTATTTGTTGGAATAGATACTCCATCAAAATTCTCTAACGTAATTTGTCCAATATGAACGTGATTAGTATCAATATTCAAAGACAAAGTATCTGCTTTCAATTGAGAAGTCGTTGGAGTAACCGGCAATCTTGGTGCAACCATTGTTGTATACACGAAGTATTTGCCAGAATTATAGTCAACGATACCTTGTAGTGTTGGTAAGGTATCACGAACTTCATACAATGGAACTGAAGCTATTGCACCTCCATTGAGAATGCTATCAGAAACGAAAATTCTTTCAGGGTTAGCATCTGTTGCAGATGGAACCAATCCACCTCTGAGTGAACGCAATGAAGCGTTATTTCCAAAATCAGAAACAACAGTTACGATATTATTTCTTGTTGGCCCAACAACGACTGGATTTGGAACAGAAACTCTCATTCCTTCTAAAGATTCGAAGAAATCTAATCCGTTTCCGACAGGATTCAAGAAGTACGTTAGATCTTCAACACTACCGTTTGGAGCTGCAGAAGCAATAGTTGTTGTTGGAATAACTCTTCCACCGGTTCCAATAGTAGTAAATGCTACTGGAGTAACTGGTCCAAGATTATCAATCGCTGTTGCATTGAGTGTAGTAACAGTTAGGTTACTTAGGTTAACTCCGTCACCAGATTGGCGAACTTCTGAAACAGTTCCATATACGACAACTGACTCATTCACTAACAATCCATGGGCAGTTGCATTGACATAGATAGCTTCAGAAGTAGTATCATTTCCATCTCCTGTTGGGTCTTGCATATAGAATGCATTTGGACCATCTAAAGCAGTTACGACTCCACCAATAGCAGTAACAATCTGACCATTGAATGGTGATGTATGTCTTTTACCCTGAATACGAGAAATTCTTACACCAGTTACAGATTGAACTGCAGATGGAACAGTATATTTCTCTAAAATTCGAGAAGGTACAACGATATTTTCATTATTATGTTCGTAAATTGCAACATAATAAACTGATGTCGGATTTAAGTTAGTTACAGTAACAGAATTACCTGTGTTTGAGTACACTAAATAATTCGCTCCACCATATGGAGTAGCTAAGGTAATATTTGCATTCGCTCCAGTATATGTTACGTTATCTGTTGGAGAAAATGTAACAGGTGTATTTTCAGAAACAAATACTAATCTTCTTTCTCCATTACCATTTGTCCAATTAATTTGAACAGTTGTACCAGTATAGTTTGCGAACGTTGCTGCTGAAGCCTGTACTGTTGGTTTACCTTCGATTACGATATTATCTAAGGCGATAGACGGCATATTTCCAGCACCACTAACAGTACGAGTAACCCAACGTAATTGTACATACGGTTGATTGTTACAAGCATCTGGAAGAACTACAACATACGTTTTCTCTTGTTGAGGAGTAGTAACTGCAGTTGTTTGATTTGCTATATTTGTTTTGTATAACGTATCATTCGGCAATTGATATGCGTTTGCAGGAACAGATATAAACGCACCTGTGTCTTGGCTAATACGATATTGTAATTCAACTTCTAAAATTCGTTGATTCAAGCCATCATACGGATTGCGAATAGTACTGATATCATAGGATACTGTTACATTATTTTTGTTTATTGTACTAATTGCAGTTGCAATACCCAAATCAGCAGTTGCACCATTTAAAAACCCGATTTTTCCATTATAATTGTGTCCACCAGCGTTAGTATTTGTAGCATCTGATGTAGCAATCATCGTAGTATCACGAGCAACAGTTGTATTTTTAAACGTATTACCAGGAACACCCTGTAATTGAATAATTTTATACCCTGTAGGAACAATAGTAGAACCATATGCTAAAGCTGAAAAGTCTTGGTTCAAACCAATTGCTTGGAAGAACGGAACTGTAGGGTTAGGGGAAGCAACAGTGACATTATCCAAAGCAAAACTTGGATCAGCACCAACACCACTTTCAGAGCGAACAACCCAACGAATTTGAACAATTGGTTGATTGTCACAAGCAGGAGGCAACAATACTGCATAATTTTTTTCAAACAATGCAATAGTTCCTGTTACTTGTGTAATATTGTTATTTCTATACACAGTATCATTTGGTGATTCATAAAAACCACTTGGAACCGAAGTAAATGCTCCCACAGTACCAACTCGATACTGTAATTCTACTGCTTGACGGATAGTGTTTCCACCACCGTCATACGGATTGCGAATAGTAGAAATAGAGAAATTTACTTTGATGTTGCTTTGTGCAGTCGTATTGAATGCAGCAACTAATGTTGAAACATCACTACCTGTAGCACTTAACATACCGATTTTACCATCAAAGTTGTAAACACCGTCGGCAGTGTTGACGGCAGTTGCAGATGGAGTAAGAGCCAAATCTAAAGCTGGAGCAGCGGTAAGAAATGCTCCTGCTAAAGGACCTGTAATTTCCCATCCTTGCCAACCAGCAGGATAGGTTGCCGACGCATGAGCCAATGCATTAAAGTTTTGGCTGTAGGGCAAGTTTTGTGGCACTGGATTCGTTTGTGCTACTACTACCAATGGCAGTAGTAAGAAAACAATCAATGCTGAGAGTACTGAATGAATGTTCTTCATTGTTAACCTCGTTGTTATTTTGAATAATTAAAAATTTCTAATCGTTTTGGTTACTGAGTGTACGCTTTTTTTCGACATTTTGTTCCAAATTTTCAGTAAATTACGTAATAGTACGTAGAACACCTTTACGAAAACTTAGATATTCCTACTTTACAAGAAAAAATTGAGCCAAACTACAAAATGCCCCATAAACCGTTTTTAAATACACTTTTTATCTTTCATAAGTTTCAAAAATCACTGTTCATTTCGCAGTTGTGTCAAGTAATTTTCACAAGTGTGTTATTTCAATTCGGATATATCTATTTTCACAAAAAATCGGAAGAATGATGTGCAATAGGTGATTTTGAATGCACCAAGTCTTTTACGTTATTTTTTCAGTATTATTGTGGTTATACGAGAATAACTTCTTCCTTCTGGAACATTGTTTGGGAAACGATGCTGTTGTTTTCCAACACCCATACTGTGAATCGAACGGTTGGAAAGTAATGGCTGTATTTCATTAGCACGTAACGATGACAAGTTCATATTGTATTCGTCAGACCCAGAATTGTCCGTTGAACCTATTGCTTCGATAGTAAAAGATGATGGAACTATTTTTTGAAGAAACTCTACATTTTTACGAGAAGACTCGTTTAATCTGTGTTCATTAAATTCAAATAACACTTCATATTCTATTGTTGCTGAATCTGCACGTTTGAGTGTTTGAAGTAAAGATTCTGAAGTTTGTAATTTTATTACATCCAATGTTGTTTGATACTCTACTTCATTTGTGTCTCGTAATTGTGCTATTACTTCTATTGTTGTATCTTTCACTTGGGAAAGTAATTCTTTGGAATCAACAACCAGAATTTCTGGGAAGGCTCCAGAACCACTAACTTCTTTCAATACTTCATTTGATGATGAAACAAATTGAATTGTCCAATGAATAATTGAGTCAGTTTTATCAAATTCTGTAGCAAGCATTGTAAGTGAAGGAGTGATAATTTTTGTGGAGTCAACTACAAAAAGGCCATCATAATCCTCATCATTCATAAAGTTGATAGTTACTTTTTGTGATTCCTCATTAATTTCTTTTTCAGTGAGAAATTGGCTTTGAAGAGTAAAAGAACCTGCATTTTCAATGATAATTCTATTAGATGCAATATTCCAAACAGATTTGAGATAGTCAGCAATAGAATTGGCTCTATTGACAGCTAAACTCTTATTTCCTTTTTCTGATGTAGTATTCGTAAACCCACGTAATTTGATTTTCAACGTATCTTTTTGCGTCAATTTATATCCTATAATATTCAGAAGGGAATAATATCTTTCTAAGGTTGGGATTCCTAACAACGAATCCAAAGCAAATTCCCTCACTTGTTCCGAAGTAAGTTGTTTGTAACGTTCAGGAATAGAACTTTCTCTTTCATCAAAAAATACTGTTTGCAATAATGGATAAAAATCCACGGAGACGTTATGTTGAATAGCATATTCAAATGTTTTTTTTCCAGTATTTGAAGAAAGAAACACCTTGAAAAATTGAATATCCGGTGATAAAAGATATCGTTTTCTGGATTGTATACCAGAATTTCTTTTAGAAAGCAAATCAATAGATTCTTCTTCCGTTTGCTCTTGATATTGTTCAACGATTTCTGACGGTTTTTTGAGAATTTCTGGTTGAATTTCAATAGCTTCCGGAGAATACTTCAAAGAAATTCCATATCGAAATGAATTGATAGTATTCCAAGAAATATCCGTAAGTACTGGTGTAAATGTCCCAACGTAAAATATTTCTGGTGAAAGAAAAAAGTTTTTGCTGTTGTTAAGAGGTATTTCTACCCATAATCCTGCACAAGTACCAAAACTCGTTGAACGCAGTTGTAACAACGAACCTCTCACTTCGTTTCGTATTCGCTGTTGATTTTCAATAAATACACCACCTTGTTCGGGATACACTACTTCTTCTTTTTGATAGTATGATGAAGATGTAGTAATCCCCATCCATGGTCCTGCACCAAAATATAGTTGGTTCATCAAAGTGAACGTTAAAATAGGTTCAATAGTAAAAGAACGAATTTTTGTGTCGATTGATTGACGGAATGTCCCGGGAAAGGGCATTCTATCGATATGAATTACTTCATTTTGCTCTCGTTGTAACAAGACACTTTTTTGTGTAAACCCACCTCTAAACTGAAGCCCTATTCTTCGATTAAAAGGAATATCACTCATCAAACCAACAGAAAATCCAGTTCCGATAGTATTTTTGAAACCATCACAGCAACTCGGGATTCCAGGTAAGTTTTTAAAATCCACTAAATGTTGTTGAAACATCCCATATCCATACAATCCATACTTATTTCTTTCAACATAGGTAACTTGACTATGAAGATTCACCACAAGAAGTATAAATGTATAAACAACAAAAACAACTTTTTTCACTTTGGAATATTGCGTTATGAGGATGTAAACATTGAGAAAACTTCTACAAAATACAAATTTTCTTGAGGAAATTTGATTACAATTTAATAATCAAATAACAATTCCTTCAAAAACACACTTTTAGCAACTTATTGATTTGAAAACTATCATAATTATCAAATCAAACCGTTATAGTGTCGCATCACTAATTTATTGAAAAAGAACTCTTTGTATTTCCTCATCATTCTGCAACAATTTATATCTGCTGGAGCAAGCATTGTTGCAAAATCAGTTAATAGCAGCTTGGAACCAACGGTGATAATGCTCTACAGATCGATGCTCTCAGCATTGTTTTTTGGTCTTTGGATAGCAATTCGTTGGAAAAAGTTACCCAAAATTGATAAAAGTGACTATTGGATGTTGATAGTCTTGGGGATTATGAATATTCCTCTTAATCAGCTTCTCTTTATTTGGGGATTGGAATATACGGTTGCTCCAAACGCCTCGTTGGCATACTCATTAACACCAGCCTTTGTCGTAATATTATCCTTTCTATTTCTAAAAGTTCGATACTCAAAACAAGCACTTTTGGGTATAATCATTGCATTCTTAGGAGTATTTCTCATTTTATTCGAAAAAGGATTGGCGATTGATTCGTCGAAATTTTTGGGGGATATTATGGTACTTTCTGCAAGCTTTACTTGGGGTATAGTTTCCATGATGATGGCAAAATTTATTCAAAAATATGGTGCATTTTATGTCACTGCTATTTCAATGGTTATTGGTTTTATAACATATTTACCAATTTACGCACTGATTGGAGCACCATTAGAACCACAATTACTCTCTTTGCAAACAATTGGTGAACTACTATATTTAGGATTAGTTACTTCGGTTGTTTCATATGCATTGTATTCATTTGCATTGTCGAGAATAGAAACGTCAAAAGTAGCAGTCTTTAATAATCTTCAACCAATGCTTACCACTATTCTTGCTATTCTTATTTTCAAAGAATTACCATCCATTCAATTTGTCATAGGAGGAGTAATTGCTATAATCGGAGTCATTATTACCCAAAATAGCAAATAGTGGTTAATATTCTTCACATGTAGACAATTCTCACTTGTTTACAACCATTTTCAATCAATTTTATCGTTAGAATATACTAAGTTAATTTATTTGTCTGCGACAAACCGTACTTTTGATTTTTGGCAAACTAATTGTTATAATCACCACTATAAAGTCGATTATACAAAAGAATTATAAAAATTATATCCTAATAAAGAAAGAGTAGAATATGCCTTCAGCAACTACCAATGGTGCACGTATTCGTACGAATACCCCTGCAGAAAATGCGTACAACGCATTAGAATCTTCGAATAGGAATATTGCACTTCGTCAACTTCGTTTATCAACAGGTAAAAGAATTAATGCCGCAGAAGATGACGTAGCTGGTTATATCACTGTTCGCTCTATTAACTCTCGTACAGGAACCTTACGTTCTGCTCTCAATTCTGTTGGAGATGCAAAGAATGTTGCTGCAATCATTCAAGATTCTTTAGACAACATTAACAACCTACTTACACAAATTAAAGACGCAGTAGCTTATGCTACTTCTGGTGTAATGGGAACCGATGAGAAAATTGCATTGGCAAAATCTGCTTTTAGATTAGCAGAACAAATCCAGACAGTTGTTGATTCAACAGTTTTTGGTGGAAAACAACTTCTTGGTGGTACGTTCTCAGGTGATTTCGTCGTTGGATTCAATGCAACAAACCAATTATTAACCATTGGTTTAGATTTAACAACTGGTACATCTGAATTTAATATTGCTGGTAATGATACAAGCTTGTTATTCAATAATGGTAGATTTGCTGGTATTGATGGGTTAAACTTATTAAGTTTGAATGATGTAAGTGCTACAAATTTAGGAATCTTTGATTCTTCGATTGTTTCTTTAACCTTATCATCAATTTCAGATGCGTTGACAAATGTTAATAAAATAGCGGCCTATGTCGGTGGTGTACAAAACAGATTATCGTCTCAAGAAGATGTTATTAAATCTCAAATCACCAACTATAGTGCTGCAGCTTCTCGAATTGAAGACGCTGACGTCGCATTGGAACAATTGTCATTGGCAAAATCTCAGTTCTTGCAACAGGCTGCCTTGACATCATTAACCCAAGCGAATCAGTCTCCGCAAAGTTTCTTACAGTTATTCCGATAAGAACAATTCGCAATACAGTATTTTAATGACCGTTTATACAAAGGCATCAAAAATACATTGATGCCTTTTTTATCTCACTACAATCTTACATAGCAATGAATGAGACTTTTGAAAAGGAATTTAATCAATCTTCCATTGATCCTGCCCAACAATTAGCGGCGAACAAAGCCTATGGTGGTGTTGACAATCAACCACCAGCCTATTTGGAGCAAGAAGTTTTATTATGGTCTAAAGAAAAATTAACACTTAAAACCTACGATTTGTTTATTGTTAGTTGCCAGCGTCACGAAATAGCTCGTATGAACAAGATTCTAGTGGAGTTGATGGGGGCAATCAATTTTGAACAAGATGAATTGCAAGCTACTCGGCTTTACAGAATCTATGAATATTGTCAAAAATGTATCTTCGAGCAAAAGTTTGACGAATCTCTGACGATAATAAAGGAACTAAGAGATGCTTGGGCTCAAGCATTTGAATTAGAATAGTTTTTTTGGAGCAATACAATGTCTAATGTTTTAGGTACTACCTTTAGTGTTGGGAACGGACTTTCCAATTCTGGTGATACCAATTCAAGTTTATTAGTCGAAGCATATAAGCGAACTCGCCAACGTGAGCTCGATACTATTGATACGCGAAAAAAGACTCTTGAAACAAGACAAGTCTTCTTCAATTCACTTCGTACACGATTAGAATCAATCACCTCTAGAATTGACGAAGTATTAGCTTCTACCTTCACTTCAAGATTTTCAGCAAAAAAAGTTACCTCTTCAGATGCCAGTGTTGTTTCTGTTACTGCTGGTTCTGCTGCAACTGAAGGAGTTAATTCTCTCAGGGTGAATAGGTTAGCTACGAACGACATACTTATTTCCTCAACCAAAACCTTAGCAAATCTTGTTGATGTCGGAGGGGGATCTGAAAAAACATTCTCAATCACAGTAAACGGTCAAACAAAAAATGTATCAGTAACTTTAGAGGATTCTGATAATAATGAACAAGCATTTCAAAAAATAGTTTCAGCGATCAATAACACCACTGACATTGGTGTTTCTGCATCTTTTGTTAAAACAACTTCCTCATTAGGAAGGTTAACGTTAACTACAAAAAAAACAGGTGCTGAAAATTCCATTTCCTTTAGTGATCCTGATAACTTATTAGGACAATTTGGTATTACAGCTGCATTATTTGCAGATCCTCAGAATAGAACTGTTTCTAATGCTACATTGGCGGGTTTTCGTAATGCAGCTTCGTCTAATTTGGACTCAGAAATAGAGTTAAATGGTATTCAAATTACACGTTCATCGAATACCATCAATGATGCAATTACAGGTTACACTTTCACTCTCAATAAACAACAATTACCCACTGACCAATCAGTTACAATTCAAGCCGAATTAGATGTAGCAGGTGTAAGGAGTTCCCTCAAACCTCTCATTGACTCCTATAATGAAATTGTTTCATTTTTGAGAAATCAAAATGAAGTAATGAAGAATGAACCATCAATAAGAAATGTTAATTCTAGAATTCGTTCTACTGTCTCACAAGAAGTTACAGGCTTGGGAGCTGGAAAACCAAATAGACTTTCTGACATTGGTATGTCTGTAAATAGCATAGGTCAACTATCTATTTCGAATGAAGAAATCTTTACGAATGCTTTAAAAAAATCACAAACAGATGTTGCAAATCTTTTTACATCTTCTAATGGATTTGCAGCCAAACTTCGTGAATCAATATCTAGCTTTCTTGGTACAAACGGTATAATCACTTCACGAAATCAATCAATTTCTACACAAATTTCCTCCTTAGAATCCAATAGAAGAAATTTACAAAGTCGCATAGATAGACAAGCAGATTCTTTACGGAAGCAATACGAATCTATACAAAAATCGTTTTTGCTTTCATCCAATCAATTCAGTACTATCAGCAACTTATTTACTTCGTAAATTTTGTAACCTAATTTTTTGTATATTTACAATTGAAATACTTTTTCCGGTAATGTTATGATAAATCCAATTCAAAATCAGGTACCGAAAATTGTTCCCAAAAATGAACAATTATCGCCAGAATTACAAAACAATTCTGATACTCAACAAGATCAAATAGAATCAATTTCCTCTCGTTCTCAAAAAAAATCGACACAGGAGGCAATTCTTGAGGTTGAAAAACAGAAAATAATTGCTACTGAAAATCAAAAGGTTGATTTTTCAAAGGTTGAGCAAAAACTATCTGCATCGTTGGATAATTCTGTTACTATGAAATTTTCTTTCGATAAAGATTCTAAAGAACTTATTTTGCAGGTTCTTGATTCCGATTCGAAAAAAGTAATTCGTCAATTTCCTTCAGAATTAGCAATTCAAATTGCTCGTATGGTTGATGAAATTTTAGAACAAGGTCAAGTAACTGATGCAACAATCTGATGCTATTTCCGTTTTTGACCAAATTCTTACAGAAATTGAAACAACAACAAATCAAATTTTTCAGTTACTACACACTGATGGCGATATAGATCTTGATGCTTCATTACTTGTAGAAGAATTGTATAACCTTCGTGGCAAGCAAATTGCTTCGTTAGTTACTTGGGAAAAAGACTTCGCTGAAATTTCAGTTTTGGTCAAAGCATCCGATATAAATAAGCAAAGGGTTGCATCGATTTTAGAAAGGGAATTACTATTGCAAGATATTCTTAAAACTAAAGCATCGATGTTACGAACTTCCTTAAAATCCTTGCATCAAAATAAAAACGTCCTTTTATACAAAGAACAACAATGAGCAACTTAAAAATTAACGGCAACGACAAATCGCTTCGTTCCGTACAACAATATCAACAACAAAACGCTGCAACTTCCAAAGAAGTTGCCAAAGAAACTATTGAAAAAAAATCAGATTCTTTGGAAATATCTTCTATTGCACGTCAACGTTTAGATGAAAATGGCATAGAAGTTCTCTCACCAAGATTACAAGATATTCTTGAAAAAATTTCAAATGGATATTATGAAACCTCTGCTGTCATTGATTCTGTTGCGGAAAAAATGTTAGGTGATATTACCGAATAGTCCTTAACTTGTTCGTCTTCATTATTTAGCTTCTACTTACAGTTTAGGTATTTAGAGGCTTTTTTCGTATATTTACACATATTTCCTGAACAATTACCTATCAGAATAAATGAAATTCTTATTGCTTTTGTTAACTTCATTTCTATCGTTTCTTTTTGTTTCTTGTAGCGATACCGTTACATCAGAAATTATAGAAAAGACTGTCGTCAGTGAAAAGGTATCTGAAGAGGAAGAATATCGATATTATTCCTTTGAAACCGACCAATTTATTCCCGCTTCTGATGCATCTACAAAAAAATGGGATATCCGTCTTCCTGCGATAAAACAATTAGGAAAATCACGTACAATTGATATTGTCTTTAACTCATTATATGTCAATCCAGTTGGTGAAGTAACCGGTGGTATGAGAGATATTCCCTATTCATTTGTTACCAACATGGAAGGTGGTTTTAATCCGGATTATTTGACAGATACATTAAAAAGAATTATTAATCCTCAAGTATTAGGAAATCCACAAAATTTGTATTTCCAATATGCCAATACAGTTGTAACACCTAATCCAAATAAAACTGTTGTTTTGCGATTGTCAAATGGAGAATCTCCAACATGGGTAAAATTGCAAATAATTAGTCTTTACAAAGGTAATCCGATTGTTCCTACTGCATTGGATTCGTTAAGTTTTTACAGTTTTCGATATACTAAAACCAAAGGTGGGTCTTTTTAAACAGGTACGAAACCTTTTTGATGACAAAAATGTTTAGAAGATAGAATAAAATAAAAAAAGGAAAATTATATGTACGGAAATATCAGTATCGTCGATCAAGCAATCGGGAAAAAAAACGCACAAGAGGATCCAGAAAAATTAGCTGCATTTCAAGCTAAAATTGACCGTGGTGAAAAAATCGAACCTCACGATTGGATGCCTGCTGATTATCGTCGTCAATTAATTAGAATGATTGAACAACATGCTCACTCTGAAATCATTGGTGCATTACCAGAAGGAACATGGATTACTCGTGCTCCTGGATTTAAACGAAAAATGGCATTAATGGCGAAAGTTCAAGATGAAGTAGGACATGCACAATTGCTGTATAATGCTGCTGAAACGCTTGGAAAACCTCGTGAAGAAATGATAAATGACCTTCTTACAGGTAAATCAAAGTATTCAAATGTATTTAATTACCCTGCGAAAACTTGGGCAGATACTGCAGTCATTGCATGGCTTATTGATGCTGCTGCGATTATCAATCAAGTTACAAATTCCAAAGGTTCCTATGCTCCGTATTGCCGTGCTTTAGAGCGTATCTGCCAAGAAGAATCATTCCATTTGAAATATGGATACGACAATGTTGTAACATTAGCAACTGGGACTCCTACCCAGCGTGCAATGGTGCAAGAAGCTCTCAATCGCTGGTGGAGACCAATAATGCATTTCTTTGGACCTCCTGATATTGCTTCTGTACATTCTGAAATTCTAACTCGTTGGAAGGTCAAAATGGCTTCCAATGATGATATGCGTCAACAATTCTTCAACCAATATGTACCAAAAATTTGGGAATTAGGTCTTACCGTTCCAGATCCAGAATTACGCAAAGATGAAGTAACTGGCAAATGGAGCTATGGCGATCCTGATTGGGATGAATTTAAACGTGTTATCAACGGTGATGGACCGTGCAACAAAGAACGATTGGCAGTACGTCGTATGGCTGAAATCAATGGTGAATGGGTTCGTAACGCCCTCAAAAAACCGACTGCTAAATATACTGTTCCATTATCGTAAATTTTATTTTCATAAACCTTCACTATGAACAAACAAACAATTGAATCATTGGACCCTCGAATTTCGAGGGCTCAATTGCCCACAGAAGTTGATCACATTCCTCAATACGAAGTTTTGGATCAATTTGTAACGTATGAAGTGTTCCAACAACAAAAAAGTGGTGGGCATTTTATTCATGTTGGGTCTGTCCATGCACCGAACGAAGAAATCGCTTTGCTTTTTGCAAAAGAACAATATGGCAGAAGAGGCAAATCTGTTGGGATGTGGATTGCACCGACGAATGCAATCGTTTCAATTCCCGAAGAAGATGTTGATATGTTCGATGCAACTCCTGAGAAAAAGTACCGTGAAGTTGGTGCTTATATGGTGAGAAACCGTGTAGAACAGTATAAGAAAGATAACCGTAATGAATAAAGAAGCTCTCAAGAATTTATTATACCGAATGGCTGATGATTCGCTTATTATTGCTCATCGAAATTCGGAATGGACTGGTTTAGGACCAATTTTGGAAGAAGATATTGCGTTTTCATCTATTGCTCAAGACAAATTAGGTCATGCTCTTGCATTATATTCTTTGTTACATGAACTTGGTGAAGCTGACCCTGATATCATTGCATTCACTCGTAATGAAAAACAGTTTTTTTGTGCTCAATTAGTAGAATATCCTATCGGTGAATACGATTTTTCCTTAGTTCGTCATTTTCTCTTTGACACTGCAGAAAAAATTCGATACGAATTACTTCAACAGTCCTCGTATGAACCATTGGCGAAATTAGCAAAGAAAGTATCAAGCGAAATCAAATACCATACTTTTCATGCTGAAACATGGATAAAACAACTTGGAAGCAACGGTAACGAAGAAAGCAAAGCACGTATCCAATCTGCACTCAATGATGTTTACCCAATTGCATTTTCACTATTTGAAAAAACATCCTTTGAAGATGCAATCGTTGCTGATGGCATTTTTGTTGGAGAAGAAACGTTGCAACTTCGTTGGGTCGAAAGAGTGACTTCCATCGTCACTGCTTCTGGCTTAACGCTTCCTTCTGCTGATTATTCAGTTCATTATGGTGGTAGAAATCATTATCATACTGAATATTTACAACCACTTTTAGATGAAATGACTGTCGTCTTCCAAATTGACCCAAGTGCAGAATGGTAACGAACCAAACGACCTATACTGTTGATGACATTCGTCAAATGCTCTATCAAGTATTTGATCCAGAAATACCAACTATTTCTGTTGTTGATTTGGGTGTAATTACGAATATATCCGTTGATGATATGGGTGCTGTTTCTGTTGAAATGACACCAACTTTTGTTGGTTGTCCTGCAATCGATGTCATGAAAAATGGGGTTATCGAAGTTTTGCAAAAAAATGGTATTGAACATCCTAAAGTCACTGTTTCTTTTGATACCCCTTGGGATTCCAATCGAGTCACTGAACAAGGAAAAAAAATTCTCAAAGATTTTGGACTTGCTCCACCGCCTAAATATGATTTGGTATTTGAATTAGACATTTTGCATAAGGTTTCCTGCCCATTTTGTGATAGCGAAAATACTGTCTTACAAACGCCTTTTGGACCAACTCTTTGTCGTTCAATTCACTACTGCCACAATTGTTCTCAGGCGTTCGAACAATTCAAACCACTGTAAATCTATAACAGAATGTCACCGCAAATCCAACAATTGCTCCGCAGGTTACGTTCTGATATCGTCAATGGTCACATTCGAAATATCCAAGACCAACAGCTGATTAATTATGCACAACAATTAAATACTGCATTTTCTCAAGAACAAAGTGCTACTCCTTCTCGACATGCGATTGCGAGAATGTTGATTTACATTTACAACACACTTCAACGTAGACTCTCTGACAGTGTTATAACTGATAGAATAAACACTCTGGCTTTTGATTTGGATAGCCCTTCACCACTTTCAGGCACCTTGGAGAATATTCCTGTATTTAACTATTTAGATATTTGGATTTCGTCTTTGAACGAATATACGCCACAACCAAATCGTCCAAGACCTCGTCGCTCAAATCCAGTTCCGCATCCTACAGTTCAAACACAACGAAATACTGTTGTCGTTCAACCGCCACCTGGTCCGAATGAACGAATCACTATGGAAGAAGCACAAACATTATTTCAATCTCAAAATAGAGCTGCTACAAATACTGAAAATTCAACAATAGAAACTGCCGGTCAAGCCTTGGAAATAGTCAATTTTACTGCAGGAGTGATTGAATTAGGAATAGAGATTGCAGCTTTGACTGGTGCTGCAGCAAGTTTGGGTACGTTTTTGGGATTGTTTGGTCTTGCAACTGCCATTGTTGGGTCAATCGTTGGTTTGATTGGTGCATGGGCTTCTGCTGATAGATTGGGTGAATTTAATGCTCGTTGCCAAGGGTATTGGAATGCCTTGGGAGATATGGCGAATCAGTTTTCCTCTCCTGACTTTTTGCGTTTACCACGTAATCAGTGGCCCACATTACGTGAACCTGTTCCTCATTTTCAAGCAATGCCACGTGAAGCCGAGGAACAACTTTCTACAGCTGCACAGGCTTGGAGACGTGGTGAGCAACAAGGTTGTCGAGAAGCATTGCAATTGATTCGTCGATTTTCTACTACTCCCTATCGTTGGAGAAGGCCAAATGGTCAATATTTAGTGGTAGATGACGGTAGAATTTTCCTGCATGTTCTCTATGTAGGTTTTCGAGGAAGAGTTCGCGAAAGAATCCAACAGTATATTGATAGCGAAATTCGACGTCAAAATGATGGTCGAGGATGGCCTCTTCTTCGATAGCATCCTATCGTTGCAATGCCTGAAGCGTTGTCAATCGATTGTAAACACCATCTTCCATTGATTTCAATTCTTCGTGAGTTCCTTTTTCAACGATTTCTCCTTGTTGAAACAACACAATTGTATCACAATTTCTAATGGTCGATAGTCTATGGGCAATGATAACGGTTGTTCGATGTTCCATTAATCGTTCCATTGCTTCTTGAATTAAATGTTCTGATTCCGAATCCAAGGCACTTGTCGCTTCGTCAAGCAACAGAATCGGTGGATTTTTCAGAATAGCTCTTGCAATAGCAATACGTTGACGTTGTCCACCAGAAAGTTTGATACCTCGTTCGCCAACTACCTCTTCCAATTGATTGGGCAAACGTTCGATAAATTCCCAAGCATTAGCAAGCGTTGCAGCACGGCGAATTTCTTCCTTACTTGCATTCAAATTTCCGTAGGCAATGTTTTCAGCAATCGTACCACCAAAAAGTAACACATCTTGTGGAACAATGCCAATGTTTTTACGAATATCTGCTAAGGTTAATTCCTTACTTGAAAAGTTGTTATAATAAATTGCACCTTGCGTTGGTTCGTACATTTGCTGAAATAAGGCAAACATTGTCGTTTTTCCTGCACCACTTTCGCCAACAAAGGCAACTTTCTCGCCTGAACGAATTTCAAAGGTGATATTCTTCAGTGATGGCATCGTTGGTCTACTTGGGTATGCAAATGTTACATTTTCACAACGAATAGAATCGATTTTGTCTGGTATGGTTGTAATTGACTGTGAAAAGAGTTCTTCTTTTTCTTGTGATAATATCTCACGAACTCTAACAGAAGAACCTAATGCTTTTTGCACTTGAGAAATCAAGTCTGCAAAGGAGCCTATGGCACCTGCGACGAACATCGCATACAGCAAAAATGACGTTAGCTCTCCAACAGTGATTTGTTGTGCTTTGACAAGTGATCCACCATACCATATAATACCAGTAATAGAACCAAAAATTGCGAAAATGATAAACGAAACGAACGCGTAACGAATTTTTGCACCGCTAATTGCCAAACGCACTTGTTCTTTGAGTGCATTTCGGTATCGCCCGATTTCGTAGTCTTCATTGACAAATGATTTGACGCTCGATATTCCTTGCAACGATTCTTCCACAATCACTGCAGATGCAGCTAAAGCGTCCTGGGTTCGTTTGCTGTATGAACGAATGCGTTTTGCGAAAATCGCTCCAACGCCTAATAATATTGGCAAAACCAAGAGTAATGGAATCGTGAGCGAAAAACTGGTGGTAAATATGATGATAAGTCCACCGATAAGCATCACCGATTGACGCAGTAACTCCACCATTGTGAACGACAAGGTTTCTTGAATTTGCGTCAAATCGGATGACAAACGAGAAGCCAATTCTCCGACACGTTGCTCAGAAAAAAACTTCATCGGCAAATGGAGCAAGTGTCCATAGACCCGTTCCCGCAAACGAGAAAGCGACGTTTCGGTGATAGTTGCAAACGTAACAGATAGAAAATACCTCATAACAGATTGCACCACCAAAATAACTACCAAAGCACCAATAATCCATTGCATCGACCCATCTGTTGTTGATTTCATCACTGCATCAATCATCTTCCCAGTGAACGCTGGAAGCAACAAAGAAAGCGATGATATCATCAGCAATACCACCAATGAAACCACTAATTTGGTTTTGAACCCTTCAAAAATGGAATATAAAAATCGTATCTGTGAAGTTGATTCGGAAAAGGACAGAGGGGTTTTCGGAACGTCGGTTTTATTTCTATTTCGTGCCATACATTAGCAATTTTGGTTGATACTGCAAAAGTAACGGTTAGCATTCTTTTTTCTTTTGATATTGGAATGTGTAGAAAAAAGAGCAGATTGAAGTATTTTTTCGTAACTTTGTTTTAGATTCTCACAAATACTATAAAAATTGAAAAATCACATAAAGGAAAAACCATGAAAACGTTAGTTTTATTCGCATTTTTTCTTACAACATCTATTTTAGCACAAAAATTAGATTCTATAAGAATTGGTTCAAATAGTGCTTTGGTGGTGAAAGGGAATAAAGTCCTCACTTTAGGTAAACCTAACGAGTTTTCAGAATATAATACTTTTTTATACTCTGAAAATGTTTGGAAAAATATTTCTCAGGATACCATGCCAACAATTCATTTGCATAATTCGAGATGTACATTTTCTAAATTTTCAGACCATTTATTTGTTTCAGGGCAATTCCACTTGTGGGAATTTGATGGAAAAGATTGGTTGAAACATGCTATATACGATTCTTTGTATCATCGTCGTAGATTTCAAGGAATGATTGAGCTTCCTGATTCTTCATTGCTAATAACTGCTTTTACAGAATTTATCATTGGTAGCATTGGAAATCACACCTCTATAGGAAAGATTTTCCATGAAGTGTTAAAGTTCAAACATGGAACATTTTCAACAGTAAAATCTAGATGGACAACTCCAAATGATGGAATATTTGAAATGTACCAACAGATGAAACTACACAAGAATGGAACCTATTCTATGTTTACTATGGATGAATCAGATGACAATAATACATGGGAGTTGGTAACCTACTCTTCAGAAAATGGTAATATTGTTCGAAAAGATATCTTTCCAAACTTGGAACCTTTTGGTTTTAAGAATCATAAAGTTGAATTCCATGATTATCTTTTTGATTCAAAAGGATCGTTATGGTATCTTACAAGGTCAGAAGATGAGATTGCCTATGATGCAAATGGAAATATGATTTTAGATCCAGATGGCTATCCAACTACGACAATTAATTTTGTAGGTTTAGTGGAAGTAACAAAAGACAAAGTTATTAGATTCTATAATGACAATATAGGTATACAAAAGAGCGATCTTCGACCAAGAAGTTTTACTATTGATGATGAAGATAATATTTGGTTCTATTATAACTATAGAAGTAATATGGCTACAATATTTCCATCAATTTATAAACTTCATTCTGACAGAAAAACATTGACCGAGTACAAACAAGAAACTATGTTACAGTATTCTACAATGTACAATGGTGGAAACACAAACCATAATTTTTATGGTAAAGAATATAGTTTACTTGTATACAATGACAGTACAAAAAGTTTGTTTATATGTGGAGGTGGTACTCCATTACTACAATTTTTTCCTGAACAAGTTCCAACTTCTGTATGGGATAGGCAACTTTCAACTGTAGAACTATATCCTAACCCAGTACCAAATGGAAAAAATGTAGAGATTGTTAGTACCAGTTTAAGTAACAATTCGCAAATTTCTATTGTTATTCGGGACATAAGTGGTAAGGTAGTCCATGAAGTATCCTTAAATTCTATTAGTAATAATATTTCTATTAATACTGATGGATTAATACGTGGGTCATACTTCATTTCAGTCCTTCAAAACAATAACGTAATTTTACAAACTAGCTTCGTTAAAGAATAACCTTTCCATAATTTTTTCAATAGAAAACACTTCCTAACGTTTACAGCAATGGGAAGTGTTTTTTTATTTCATCAGGTGCATTTGTTATGGTGTATGTAACACGTAGAGTCAATTTTTCAGCAGCACATCGTCTTTTCAATCCAACGTTTACCGAAGAAAAAAACGAACAAGTTTTTGATAAATGTAATAACTTTTTTGGGCATGGTCATAACTATGTCGTCGATGTTACTGTGAAGGGTACGCCAGACCCACTTACTGGATATGTGATTGATTTGAAACAGCTCAAAGCAATTTTGGAAGAACATATTCTCTCAAAAGTAGATCATAAACATTTGAACTTTGATGTGGAGTTTTTCGAAGGAATCATTCCGACAGCTGAACATATTGCTATCGTTTTTTGGCGAGAAATTGAGCACAAAATTCCGCAAGGAACGCTTCACAAAGTAACAGTATATGAATCGGACAACAATTTTGTAGAATATTTTGGTGAGCCAGTTACCATTCCAAAATACGACACTCGTTTTTCCACCGACAAAGAACCATTTATTCGCAATTAAGCGACAACCACTTCATCAGTTGTTTTTTTGGATTGCCAATACTCAATCCGTTTTTTGAGTAGGTCTAATTCCGGATGGGAAAGGTACGAACGTCCGAAGTTTTTTTCGTCATAATGACGTGAACCGTGATAATCAGAGCCACCAGAAACTACAAAACCATTGCGTCGTGCAAATTGACGATAAAGCGTTTGCACACTTCTTCCTTGAGTAGGATGGGTAATCTCAATACCATCAACACCCAATGACCCCAAATAACTTGGCAAAGCAATATGTTTATACGTCATTCGCGGATGTGCTACAATAGCAACTCCCCCACACGCATGAATCAACTTACTTGCTTCCATAATGGTGAAATTCATCTTTGCGACAAAGGCAGGTTTGTGCTTATCCAAATAGCGAGTAAACCCTTCTTTGAGTGAATGAGTGTACCCCTCACGAACCAACATTTCGGCAATGTGTGGACGAGTGATGGAGGCTCCATTTGCATATTCCTTTAATTTGTCAAAGGAAATAGAAACTCCCATTGACGCTAATTTTTCGATTATTTCTATCGAACGACGTTCTCTATCACCACGCATAACTTCCAAATGACGTACCATCAGGGGATGCTCTACATCTATGCCATACCCCAATAAATGAAAATCTTGTTTATTCTCAAAACAAGAAATTTCTATACCTGCAATGATATCCAATTGCTCTGCCTCTGGAAGAGTAAGTGCTTCCAAATACCCATCAATAGTATCATGGTCGGTAATACTCAAAGCAGTAATTCCCATACGAAGTGCTTTTTGGAGCAATTCCTGTACAGAAAGAATCCCATCGGAATGGGTAGTGTGAAGATGTAAATCTATTTTGCCGTGCATACGAAAAAAGTGAAGTGGTTTTTTAAGAACCTATTGTTGAAAGTAAGGATGTAATGGTTTGCATTGCATCAGAAAATGGTATTACGTGCTTATCACCAGTAGAACGAACCTTAATTTCTACTTGGTCGATTGCAGCATTTTTTTCACCAACGACAATTTGCAAAGGCATACCAAGTAAATCAGCATCATTCAATTTGAATCCGGGAGAAATATCGCGATCATCAAATAGCACTTCTATACCAGCAGATTGAAGTTGAGCATACAACGAATCGCAATACTCACGAACTTTTTCGGATTTTTTCAAACCAATGCCCAAAATATGAACTGTAAATGGCGCAAGTGCTGTACCCCAGATGATTCCTTTGTCGTCATGATGTTGTTCGATAAAACACGCCAAGATTCGCTCAACACCAATACCATACGACCCCATAATGATCGGTTGGTCTTTTCCATTCATATCCAAAAATTTTGCACCGAGTGCTATCGAATATTTTGTTCCTAATTTGAAAATATGACCAATTTCAATTGCATTAGTGATGCGAAGTTTCGCACCAGTTCCACTTGGTTCTGGTTCACCAGCTTCAATCACACGTAAATCAGCATATTGTAGATTAGCAACATCGCGAGAAAAATCTATATTTTTATAATGATATCCATTCGTATTGGCACCGCTTACCAAACCATTCGCATCGCGAAGGAGATTGTCAGCAATAATCGTAACTTCAGTGCTTTTCAGCCCAATTGGACCAATGGAACCGCCATTTGCACCAGTATATTTGACTAATTCCTCCTCAGTTGCAGGTCGCAAATCAGCAGCAGTAAGAAGCGTTTGAACTTTTGATTCATTTAATTCATCATTACCACGAAGCATGAATAAATACGGCTTACTATCGACGATATAAACAACAGATTTAGCACAACGATTGACATCTAATTGAAAATCATTGACTAATTCATTGATAGTTTTACTATTGGGGGTAGCAAATTGTTCCAATGGAAGATTGTTATCAATTCTTCCAATAGGAGGCAATGCAGAAGTAGCAACTTCCAAATTTGCAGCGTAACCAGTTTCATCACACAAAACGCAGGTATCTTCACCGTGATACGATTCCAACATAAACTCTTGAGAGGCAGTACCACCCATTGCACCGGAAGCAGCACCAACGGCGAAAAACTTCAGCCCACAACGAGAAAATATATTTCGATATGCTTGTGCATGTTTTTCATAGGATACGTCCAAACCTTCCCACGAAGAATCTAAAGAATAAGCATCTTTCATAGTGAATTGACGACCACGTAACACTCCAGATCGAGGACGAGGTTCGTTACGAAATTTGGTTTGAATTTGATACCATATCTGTGGTAATTCTTTATAGGATTTGACATCAGCACGTGCATGAAATGCGATAATCTCTTCGTGAGTTGGAGCTAACACCAAATCTCGTTCTTTGACAGACAAAATAAAATTTGGTACATTTCTTCGACCAGTTTGCTCCCATATTTCAGAAGGGTTCAAAGCTGGCATGTGAAATTCGACACCACCAATTTCATCCATTTCTTCACGAATAATGGTCATAATCTTTTTCATTATTCGATATCCCAACGGTAAAAAAGAATAGATACCAGAGCCTAATGAACGCACTAAACCAGAACGAATCATAAGTATATGCGATGGGATAACAGCTTCGTTTGGAGCTTCTTTTAACGTAGGAATAAAATATTGTGACTGTTTCATGGAAATGGAAATTGTCTAATTGTTCGTTGTTTTCGAGAGATTGTTTCGTCTGAAGACTACAAATATACTGTTTTTTTACGGAATTATTACGAAAAACCGAAAAGTCCCCTTTGTAAAATACAAAGAGGACTTTCCAAGGTTTCGAAAAACTTTACAAGATTAACGAAGGATTTGAACTGTTTTTGAAGCAGTGATTCCATTTTGTTGTAATACCAATGTATATACACCTGATGGAAGATTTGTTGCATCAATTCTAAATTGTTGTACACCTGCTGGAGTTTGACCATTCAAGAATGTAGCAATTGTTTTACCAGTCATATCCATCAATCGTAACGTTGCCACATCAGTCGTTGGAATCATCATTGACACAGTAGCAGTTGATTGGAATGGAGACGGAAGAACATCACCTAACCACAATTGATCTGCACTTGTACCAAAGGAAACGGCTTGTTCATTACTATACGCAAAAGAACCATCTTTGTCTACTATACGTAAACGGTAGATGTAGGTGTTTCCTCTTTCAACTGTTTCATCAATAAATCCATAGTTTTTCGCTGTTTGACTATTACCTGCAGCAGCAACTGATGCAAGTCGAACGAAATTAGAACGAACACCTTCATTGATAGAAGCACGTTCAACTTCAAAATATCCACTATTGACTTCCTGAGCTGTCAACCAGTTGATATCAACAGACGTTGCAAATGGCGTTGCAGTAAAGTTTACTAACTCAACTGGAACAATCCATCCACCATTACGATCGAAGAAGTCAATACCTCCACGAAGTAAACGAACAACACCAGATTCTCTATTGAAATTAGCCCCTGCACCAGATTTGCGGAAGTGTCTCCAATCAGTACCAAGATAAATTGCATTGAATGTCAATGAAGCATACGCTGTACCCATTGAAGTATCACGTAACAACGTTGGAGATTCATATCTGTACGCTGGTACAACAATTCCTGTTGAATTAGCATCAGTATATGTTCTCATGATTGCTGGCATCAAGTTACCAGGCGTTACAGGGTCACCAGCAACACCTGTGATATCAGTTGTATCGACAACGCTGAAATTCAAACCACGTCCAATCACAGGTCTATCTTCATATCCACCAACAGGACGAGGAGTACGTTGAGGTAACGTTGTTCCAAGCGTATCAGCACGAAAGAATTGCTCCATAAACTCTTTGTCACGAGTAGCACCACGTTGATCATGACGAACTATCCATTCTTGAGAAGCAGCCATAAATTGTTTTTTGTCCAATTGAGTACCGCTTTGTAAATAATTACGAATATCGCGACGTTCGAAACGAGAAAGTGCATTATCACCGTGAGCCCAGAAAATAGTACGATAATGTTTGTAATTCACACCACGAGGTTCCCATGATGCTCTGTCAAACTCATCGTAATCTTGACGTTGTGTTGGAGTACGAAGAGAGTCAATTCTAAATCCTAAACCAAGGGTATCAAGATTTCTCAATAATGAATCAGAATTTAATCTTCCAGGATTTCCAATAGGTGTGTTGATTCCAATATTCGTTACCGAAGCAAGAACTTGTAAACCACCTTTCATAACAAAGAAACGAATTTCTTTTGATTGTTGGTTGTTCGCAAAGTAATCATCCGCTGGTAATGAAACAATCATTTGATAGCGAGGAGTTACACTATGAAACATCTTCGATTTTCTTCTTAAAGGAAGACCAACATAACTCGAGTCAAAACGTGACGGAGTGAAGTATGCTCTCATCGACGCATCAGGATCAGCATATGTTAACGGTTTGAAATTTGGTAATGCAACAGAAACATCACGCGATTGACCTGCATTGATAGCAACAAATACAGTAGTATCTACCACAAAATTGGTGCTATATGTACGAACTGGAGGATTGGTATTATTCGAAGATGCTGTTTCAATTTGCATTCTAAAGCGAACTGGAACACTTGTTACATTCGATCCACCTGTATTGCGAATACGTGCAGACAATGCCAATGGTAACGGTGTCATTATATGTTCAGCATCGCTAAATTGACCACTTTCTGCTTTGTAAGAAGCTGGAGAAAGGATTTCGGCAACTTCGAACTCATTAGCAAAACGAATTCCATTAAATTCATCTGCACCGATATCATACGGATCGTTACCGAATCCACGAGTTTGACCTTTGATATCTGTTGTTAAACTGGTTAAACGGAAGCCAGTATTGTTTAACACAGAGTTAGTTGGGAATGGAGCAGTTTTGATACGAGCTCTGATTGGATTGCCAGTAAATGAATGATCACTAATAAAGTCACCTAAAATTGAGTTCCAATCTTGACCAGTCCAATATCTCCACTGACGAATGGTTTTATATTCATTCAAATTCGCATTTGAAGGATATGCATCCAACAATACAGAATTGAAATCTGTTTCAACAAAACTTGCAATGGACCCACCAACTGGCGTAAAGAATGCGTTGAAATTTGAAAGCAATCCATTTGTAGTATCTGCAGGAGAAATACCAACATAATGCAATGCAGCATTAATTGATTGAACTCCCGAATTGATAGTTGCATCATTGACCGAAACGGCGTTATTCATAACCACTGGACGAAGAGATTGCATTACACCAATACCAAATAATGGGCTTTCATTACTAAATGCATCATTACCAGAAATAACAGTGTTGTTAACGATAGTATCACGTTCAGTAAAATACGAAGCTCCACCCATTTGCGGAGTTGGGTTAATGAATGACTGAATTTGTGATGGGTTCCAATACTCACGACGAGTTGAAACAAGAATTCCTCCACGAATTGCCAAATGTGCATTTGCTCCAGACATTGCAGAATTTGCACCCAATACATTCCAAACAATGTTATTTGCAATGTAAGTTTGCTCAGCTTCCACTGGAAGTGTTGTATTCGGAGATGAATACATTGTTTGTTGTTGCTCAACATGAATACCAGTTGCATGGGATTCAGAAGCAATATTACTTACTTCATTGTTAATAATACGGAGATTCAAAACTCCAGTCAACGTATCACCACCAGCTTTGATACCAGTCGTAAATCTATCGAACAATGCAGGACTCGACAATTGCGTAAAGAATGGATCTGTATTTATCACATAATACCACCCAATATCAGATGTTGGACGTGCAATAGTATCGATTCTATTTCCTTCAATAAGAGCATTTTCTTCATTACCAACAATAATACCACCAGTGTAACAACCATGGATGTAGTTATTTCTAAAGATGTTATTGATGTTATAATAACGAGTCCAAGCACCACCATTACTTTTTTGAAGGTAATCTAACCCCATAGAAACAATACCATACGCGAAATTTGTAATTTCGTTATTGATAAATTTGTTGTTACTATTTGAGAGCGTGTCCATACCAGGAATATTCAATCCAGATGAATCAACACGAGGCATAGTTACACGAGAAACGATACCGGCAGTATACGAGGTGTAACCAGCTGTTCCAGGTCCAGTTTGAATCAATCGAATATCAGGTTGGTCAAAGAGTACTTTACCTTCAGTATAATTTGCAAGATTTGGTAATGAATCTTTGTGAGAAGAAGAACTTGTAGAAACAAAACAGTTTTGAATTGTAATGTTTTGAGAACCTCTCCCTAAATACAATGCAGAACGATGTCCAGCATTATTAGGAAGTGAATCAGAAGCAATTAAATCAAAAGCAATAGTTCTGTTATTACCACCATCAAAGATGAAATTACCGAAGGAATTATAGTATTTATTTGCATTTGTTGGCAAATCACGTTGAATAGCATTTCTATTCAATGGTGTATATGCTTGACCAAAAGCAATACCAACACCCATTCCAGTACGTAAACGAATTACCGCAGCACGTGGAACAGAAGCAATTGAAGAATGAGGAGCAAAAGTAATGGTAAAATTATTTGCACCTAAAATTTTTGAACGCAAATCTAATGCTGGAGCAAAGATATTTGTATCACCAACTATATACGGGTCAGAGCTTGGATTTGCATTACGATTGTCATCAGTAAACTCGAATCGTACATTAGCACCAATTCCACGGAAGAACAATTCATCAATTGCAGCTTGTAATGTTGAAAAATTATTAGGACCAGGTACAGTTGAACCAATTGTGTAGGTTCCAGATAATGGAGCAAGAATAGTTACAGAAGTAGAAACTTCATTATTTGCAGCATTATCATCTAGAGGTGCTTGAGAAATCACTCTAACAGTGTAAGTGCCTGGAGCAGTTGGAGTCCATAAAGCACTCCAATTTGCAATTGCTTGTGAGTACAAACCATTTCCAGTTGGAATAGTAACTGCAGATGTTTGATTGTAGACCTCCACATTACTTGAGTTGGTGATAATCATACGAACATTTGAAGAAGTTGCAGGATTAGAACCATTGTTTTGGAACAATGCTTGTGGAGCAATTGGACGATTAACCGCACCAGTTCCAAAAGGACGAATCAATGAAGTCGCTAAAACTGCTTCTACATCATTGGCATTTCTCACTCTAAATTGAGTAATAAGAGTATCATTGACGCTTTGTTGGTCAATTGGAGCAGAGGTGATGGAATCACGCATTTGCACCCAAGTTTTCATTATATAGCGACCTGCTTGATTAACTGCTGATCCTGGAATAGAAAATTCAACAGTATCTACTGTTGTATTTCTCCAACGGAGATTATTATTATCAGTTCTAAAATACCAGTTAGATGAATCACGGAAGGCAATTGAATCACCACCAGCTTTGATAAGCCAAACTTCAGTGTATGCTCTATAACGACCAACAGAATCTAATCCCATATTCGCGAAAATGGCACGTGATTCTAACGTTGACCCTTTTGGATAAGCAATACTATCAGCAGAAGTGATAGCACGTGGAACCTCTTGGCGAAGTCCCGCAATATCATTTTGGAAGGCAACAGTGAATTCGCGAACCAACGAATCTCTGAACGTTGCACCATTCACACCACCAACATTTGGAACCTCTACATATCCAACAACACGATATCTTCCAGCAGGAATATTTCCTTCAGATGGATCCGCTCCGTTAACAACTGAACGTAAATCCATAGCACCAATAGTTGGAGTACCTAATTTAACAAATGCTCTACCTGAACCGAAATTTACTGGAGTTGGATTGACAACGGCTGGTAAATCTGGAACACGCGACCAATTTGCAGCGCCACCACCAATAATATCCATAATGTCTACAATCTCCGTTGCAGATGCAGCAGTTTTTTGCCACAATACATATTGATCAGGAATAGAAGTAGAAGCACCAGTTGTATAAATTACTTGATTATTTGTTACAGAAAAACCAGCTCCACCACCCGGTGCTGGACCAGGGTTTTGAGTATAATTACCCATTGCTTCGATTCTGAAACGAATTCTATATGGTTGACCATTGATAACACGGACTCTCATATATGGTGAACGACCATCTGCTATTGCATCTTCTGGAAGTGCGTCATATACAGGAGGAGCAGTTGCGGACGTACCAATATTCGTCAATACACCTCTTGCACCAATTGAGTCACTTGGAAAAATATCAGCAACTCCTAATTGTTGCATTTCCAATTGTAAAACAGGACGAATATTAGAGGATTGTGTAGAATTGAGTGGGTTTTGACGAGAATTTGTCAAACCAAAATTGTTACCTGCACTAACGACAGTAGTGTTTTGAGGAAATGGATTAGAAACTAATAATGGTAATTGAGCTGACCAAAGTGAAAATGTTCTTTGGATAGTATTACGTGTATGAACTTCGATAACTAATGAGCTATCACCATTCCAAACGATACCATTCGCAAACCCTGCGGTTGCTACACCGCCATCTACACCTTGACCAACAACATAGTTTTGCCATCCTGCTGTACCACCATTATAGGTTGGATTTGCATCGAAGTTATTGTCTTGGAACACAATTGGAAAACTTGTTCCTTCAGGTGTAGCATCGAAATCAGAAAGATTGTTTACTGTTCTTGGTACTTGGCGAACACGTACGGAAAGAATTCTGGTTTCACCGCCAGAAATAGTATTCCAATTACCACCTAAAACAGTACCAGAAACATTAAACCTAATGCTTTTAATAACACCATTAGGAACACCATTCATTTTTAACTCAGATGCTCTGTATAAAAACAAATGACGAGAAGCATTGTTCCCCAGACCAATACCACCTATGTAAGGATTTGAGGCACGATCGACAGTAGTTGTCGTAGTTAGTGGATTCGGACCACTATTCCCACCTATTGTAAAAACTTGTGACAGAACTGAAGTTGAACTAATTACCAAGGTAACTATTACCAACAGAACTAATCGGAAGAGTACTCTCATTTGAGAACCTTTATAAAAAATTAATATATGCTTATTCATTTGGGCTATAGACGTTTTCCTATACCCAATAATATAAAAATGGTGTATTACGTTGCTGTAATACACCACTAATACTGTTTTAAGAGAAAAAAAGTTCCCTAATTAACACAAAATTTATTTTGTTGAGTCAGAATCTTTCGAATCTAATTGAGGAGTTACTTTCGTTAACTTCACATCTGAGGGAGGTGAAAATATCGCAGGATCGATAGGGGTTGTTTCGTCAATTTTTGTTACGGTTTGTTTTACTGTCATGCCTTGAGCAGAAACAACAATTTTAATTGGTACACATTGCCAAACAGAATATGTAGCTTTCATATCATTTTCGACATCATTCATGGTATAGATTGTTGCTGGTTTGCCAAGAATCGTTTCGCCACCTTCTTCTTTGATATTTTTATCCTTTTTCATTGCATCATTCAATTCACAAAAATACAACTTTGGTTGTAATGGCGTATTTGATTCTGAACCAGTTTTTTCATTCATATTAATGGAATAATACACACCATTATTGACGATTTGTACTTGATGGACGTCCATCATTGCACCAGCTTCTGTTTTTAGTTCGGAATATTCCTTATTTCCATAATCATCAAAAATAAGAATATTTTTTGCTTTTATTCTAGCAGGACCTTCTGTTTCGAAAGAAAGTTCTAAGGTTGCAGATTTAATGCTATATTTGCCTGATTTTTGCTGTTTTTGTGATTGTGATGTAGAATCTTTCTTTTGAACAGGTTCATTGGTATCTTTCGATGGAGAACATGCAACAATTGTCATTACAGCAAGAATAGAAGCAAGTAGACGGAGTTTCATAGTATTTCTAATAATTTAATGTACGAAAGTACAAATATACAATTATTCTTTCAATAGCATAGTGTTACGATTTTTTATTGTTGTTGGTGACCCCTCTGGTGATCGATACGGAGCTTTACTGATGAAATCGATGAAAGAACAATATCCAGATTGTTCTTTTGATGGCATTGGGGGTTCCTTAATGGAAGAGGAAGGTTTGAAAAGTATCATTCCTCTGGAAACTATGTCAGTTGTAGGATTTTGGGAGGTGCTAAAACGCTATACTGTTTTGAACGATATATTACAGCGATCGAAAGCATTATTAAAAACTCAACGATATGATGCGTTCATTCCTATTGACTATCCAGGTTTTAACCTTCGATTAGCATCTTTTGCAAAATCTATTGGCACTCCAGTATATTATTACATTGCTCCTCAATTGTGGGCATGGGGGAAAAATAGAGCAAAAAAATTAGCAAATGCTGTTGACGAATTATTTGTCATTTTTCCATTTGAAGTTCCATTCTTTCAACAATTTTCTATAAATACAACCTTCGTTGGTCATCCTCTGTTAGATTTTCCTGAGTATACTTCCACAAATCAACTTCAACGAGTAAAGGATATTGCATTATTTCCTGGAAGCAGAAAACAAGAAATTCAACGACATCTTGGGTTATTAGTCACAACAGCAAAAATCCTCAAAAAGCAATTACCTGATTACACTTTTTCGTTTGCTCAACGACCTTCATTACCCTTAGAATCATTTCCAGAAATTACTCAATCGAAGGTTCCTTTTCAGTTCAAATCAAGTAAAGAACTACAAACAACCAGTGCAGCTGGTTTGGTGAAAACTGGAACAACTACCTTAGAATCGTTTTTGCTTGGTTTGCCATTTGTTATGTATTACAAAACTTCCACAATAAGTTACCACATTAGTAAACGGTTAATTACCTTACCATACATCGCATTACCAAATATCATTGCGAACGAACCTATTATTCACGAACGCATTCAATCTGAAGCAGTTCCTGTTTTGATGGCTATTGATATATTACAAATACTCGAGATTCACAATAGTGAAAAATATATCGCAGAACAGCAACGTATGAAAGCATTATTAACTTCACCTAAGGGTGCTGCGAAAACAGTTGCTGATTTAATTCTTTCAAGGTTGAGTAAACGATAATGGGTAGAAAAACACTCCTTTTCATCACAAAAGTGCTCTTTACCATTATTGCCAAAACGTGGAGAATGGAACCATTGTTACTCCCAACTGAACCACTAATTGTAGCGTTTTGGCATGGTGGAATGTTGCCGTGTTGGTACCTTTTTAGATTACTAAAACCAGTTGGAATTGTTAGTAAAAGCAAGGATGGTGAGATTTTGTCCCATCTTTTGGAAGCTTGGGGATATACTTTAGTGAGAGGTTCTTCTTCCTCAGGTGGTTCCGAAGTTTTGCAACAAATGACAAATCTCGCTTCAAATGGAAAAACAATTCTCATTACACCTGATGGTCCAAGAGGTCCCAAAGAAACATTCAAACTTGGTGCAGTCATAGCATCGCAAAGGTCTCAGGCTCCTATTCTACTTGTAAAGCCTGATGTTCAATCTGCATACATTTTCAAAAAAAGTTGGGACACATTTTCCGTTCCATTTCCTTTTACAACTATACGATTTTCAACAAAAAAAATAGAGGCAATTTCACCTACCGTTACTCCGAACGAGATAGAAGAAATTGCCTCAGAATGTGGTAAATGGCTTTCTGAAACCAATTAAAGTGGTTTAATCAACCCATTCAACTACAAAAACATTAGTTTCTCGAGAAGGTTTACGTTCTGCGTTTCTATTGGATGAAAACGAAAGATATTTTCCATCATACGAAAACATTGGAAACGCGTCAAATGTATTGGAATGGGTTATTTTCTCTAAACCACTTCCGTCAATATTGCACATAAATATGCTAAATCCACGACCACCTTCTTTGAGCGTTTCGTGATTGGAACAAAACAATACTTTTTTTCCAGATGGATGGAAAAATGGTGCCCAATTTGCACCGGGAAGATTTGTTACTTGTTGAACATTTTTGCCGTCAATATCCGCAACAAACACTTGCAACTCTTTCGGTTGAACAAATCCTTTTTTCAATAAATCTTTATAATCTATAGCATCTTGAGCTTTTGGTCTCGATGCTCTCCACACAATTTTTTTGGAATCTCGTGAAAAGAAGGCACCACCATCATACCCTAAATCTTTGGTTAACTGTTTGAGTTTTTTCGTTTTAATCTCATATCGCCATAAATCCAAATCCCCCGAACGAGTAGAAGTAAAAATGATGTATTTTCCATCAGGAGAAACTGTTGCTTCAGCATCGTAGTGTTTGCTTGCAATTAATGGAGCTGCTGGAGTTCCATATTTACCAAGATGATAGATGTTATACGAATCAAATAAGGGCCATACATATTTATTTTTTTCCGGTGGTGTGAATGTTGGACACTCAGCACCATGTTCATGTGTTGAAGCATAGACAATAGACCCATCTGGCATAAAGTACGAACAGGTCGTTCTTCCGGTTCCTGAAGAAATCATCACCGGACGCAAAGAATCCAAAAAGGGATTGATTATAAATATTTGATCACATCCATTTGCTCCAATTGGTGCATAATCCGATTGAAAAACTAACTGTTTGTTATCAAAACTCCAATATGCTTCAGCATTATTTCCGCCAAAGGTAACTTGACGAATTGATTTGAAGTGCTTTTCATCTTCAAATATAAGTGGTGTATTGACTTGAAAATGTTTTGTATTGTTTTGAGTTTCTTTATTTGTGTTTTCGTTTTTACCGATAAAACTACTTGTTAGAACGACTACCAAGAGTAAGAGAACAAGTTTGTTTTTTTGCTTCATCACCATCTCGTAAATATGTAACTTCTATAACCTGACCAGGACTAAATTCTGCTAATGCATACGTATAATCGTAGACATTTGTAATTGGTTTTGCACCAAATTTTATAATCACATCACCTTCTTGCAACCCAGCTTTTTGGGCAGGACTTCCTTCTGAAACTCCCGTTATTCTCATTCCACGAGGATGGTCTGAGTAATCAGGAATTGTTCCAACATATACACGGAAATTTGTTGATCCCTTTTTGGAAGTATCAGCAACTACCTTAACATACTCTGGACGAGAATCTAACGCCCCAATATACCGAGCAGCTGATTCAACAAAAGAAACAGTAGTTGACTGACCTTCAAAATTAATTTTATCCCAAGTGTCACTTGGTTTGTGGTAGTCTGTATGCAATCCCGTAAATACTGCCAATACTGGAATTTGTTTACTGTTAAAGGAAGAATGATCGCTTGGACCTTGTCCAGATGTACTTTTTGCCAATTCTAATGAATAGAATCGACCTAATGAATCCATAAGATTATCCCAAAAACCAGCGGTACCAATTCCTTGTACTTGCAAAGAATTTTTGGTCATTCGCCCAATCATATCCATATTAATCATTGCAATGGTATTCTCTATCTTGACATCGGGCAATGCACAATATTCTTTCGAGCCAATGAGTCCCATTTCTTCTGCAGTAAAGGCAATAAACACAACCGATCGTTCCAGCGGATTTTTCGTAATTCGTTCTGCCAGTTCCATTAAACCAGCGGTTCCAGAGGCATTATCATCTGCACCATAGTGGATGAGATTGTGATTATGGTCGGCATACATTGACGATTCATTATGTCCTTTACCTAAATGGTCATAATGAGCTCCTATGACTAAAATTTCCTTTTTCTTTGTAGGATGGCTACCTTCCACCATTCCTACTACATTTGGCACTTCTGCCTTTGTATCCTGTAGTTCAACTGTTAAAGAAATGATAGATTCAGTTGCAAAAGACCATTGAGTTTTTTTAGTTTCAAAATGTTCTTCGTAAAATTCAATTCCTTTTTTTGAGCCAGCAAGTAGTTGATTTGCTGTTTCTCGTGTTATATGTACAACAGGAATTTGTTCTTTACCAGTTCTTTCGACTGAAACCTTCATCAATTTATCTGTAACAGAATCTAATTGAGCTTTCGATGAAACAACCATTACTGCCGATGCACCCATTTCTCGAGCTTTTAGAACCTTGTACCGTAATGAAGAGTATTTTGCAAATTCACTATGAATATTCGTTGGGTCTGGTTGACCACGTAAAATGAGAACAGTTTTCCCTTTGACATCTATATTTTTGTAATCGTTATATTCGATGTCTTTTCCAACAATACCATATCCGACAAATACAACATTGCTATTGGCAATAGTAGCATTGGCAGAAAATCCAACAGGAGTAAAATCTTTCCCAATAACAAGTTTTTGTTTATTGATAGAAAGACTTGTTTTTTTACCAATGGTCACACCAGTCAACAATGAAAAATTTTGATAAAAATCTTTCGATTGGAATGGTTTTAACCCAAATTGTTTGAAATGTCGTGCGATAAAGTGAGCAGACTTCGTTCCGCCAATAGTTCCGGGTAATCTTCCTTCTAATGAATCAGATGCAAGAATTTGAACGTATGTTTTTAACCGTGCTTCTGCATCAACATTACGCTGAACTTGGGTAGTAACGATGGAAAATGTGGAAAGAAAGACAAGGGAGAAATACCAAAAATGTGTAAATATTGTCATCGTTGTTTACAATCAAAATATATTTTTACTGGCTTGGAAGTAAAGGATGTATAAACCTTATATTCCACACTGTTGAGTGTGTTTTTAAATTGTTTCGTATTAACTGCAAGGTAGATTTTTCCCTGCTCTTTGGGAGGTATAAAGGAGTTCATAATTGTTGACATACCGCAATAACACGAAGGAGTTATTTGAGGAATTCGGAGCGTATCTGTTTCACTCAGATTGAGAACGGTGATATATCCTTGTACAAAACCTGTTGAATCAATATATGCTTCTATTTTATTAGGTTCAAATTTTACTAATGAATCCCTTGTTGATACTTTCTGTGCAAAGATTGTTGTTGCAGAACATAGTGCAATACAAAAGCAACAGAATACTATCAACAGTAGGTTAGTCATTTACTTGTAATGTTTCTTCAAAGATATCTTCGAAATTATAAAAGCCTTTTTTGCCATCTATCCACCGTGCTGCACGTAAGGCACCGAGAGCGAATCCTGTCCGAGTTTTTGCGTTGTGGATAATTTCTATTTGGTCAAAAGACGAATCAGCTGTTACAATATGTTTACCAACGACAGAACCTAAGCGAGTTGAGGTGATGTGCAAAGAGTCTTTTGCTATTTTTTCTTGTACTGTATTCCTTTCGATATTTTTTTTTCTGTCTATCGAATCTATCAAAATAGAGGCTAATGACAAACCAGTTCCTGAGGGTGAATCTACTTTATTGGTATGGTGATATTCGTGAATAGCAACATCATACTCATCTACATAATTAAGAAGGGTTGCCAATTCCTTTACTGCTCGAAAGGTTATTTGCATTCCAATGGAAAAATTACTTCCATACACAACTCCAATTCCAGAATCATTGATAATCGAACGAATTTCCTCTTTGTGCTCAGCCCAACCGGTAGTTCCTATAACCACATTTATTCCTTTTTTTGCAGCAAGTTTTATGTGATTCAACACCAAATGTGGTAAGGTAAAATCAATAGCAACGGAAAACTTTTTTGTGATATTTTCTTCTAAAAATGGAGTATTTATATCAAAAACCGATGCTACTGGCAGAGCATATCGTTCTGCGTGCAATAGGAGTTCAGCTCCCATTGCACCAGAACCAAGTAAGGAAATTGGTATCGTTTTCATAGACTACGCATCTTCATCATTATCACCGTAAAAGGCTTGTTCGTAACCTTCTTCAACTTGAAAGGCATCATCATCTGAGCTAATTTCTTCAAATTCGTCGAAGGAAGCATCATCAGCATAATCGTCTTCTAATGTGTAATAAATTTCAGGAAATAGTGTAAGTATCATAGTAGTACATTGAATATGTTATTGAATAATAAGAAACGTTCATAACGATAAGAATCGTTTTCTATTTTTCGTTCTTAATCCTTGATAAATTTGGTTTGTAAAATTGTGTTGTTATTACTTACAACTGAAACGAAGTATGTACCAGTTACTAAGTCTTGAGTAGTTATTTGAAGTTGTTTTCCAACTTTAGAAACGGTTTCTTCAAGTACATTTGCACCCCTAATATCACGAATGATTATTGAAAGTGGATTGTTAACATTTTCAAATGCACTACTTTCAATTGTGATAGTGTTGTTTGATTGAACAGGATTCGGGTATAAATGAATTGAGGTAATAGAAATTTCTGAAACGTTTGCTGGTATCCATTCAGGAAAAAACTCTAAAAGAGGTCTACTTGTTAGAATGTAAATTGAACCGGTATGATTGTTTACTTTTAGCTTCTTATGTAAATAAGTAAATTCAAACGGTTCATTTTCATTACTTCCATTGTAAATTTTCGAATTTTTGAGCATTGTTTCTTTTGAATATTTTTGTACAGATTTTCTGTCAGGAAGAAGCTTGTACATTGTAGGAAGATAGTAGTTATCCGGAAAACTAAATCTGTTGTTATACAAAAACCAAATATTATCATTTTTATCAATATCAAACGACAAGGATTCATACAAGCTGGAATCAATACCAATATTTGCATTGTAGTACTTAATCTCTTTGTTAGAGTTTATTTCTATTAAACCGGGAAAATTATGTGTAAATACAACAAAACCACTTGTATCAAGAACGTTGTTTCCATTAGAATCCTTTAGAAATTCGCGTTTAGAGGAAGTCAAAAACCAAATAGAACCTTTCGAATCAAATAAATAATCAGTGAGTGTTACTTTTGCATTTTTAAATTGCTCATCTATTGTTGGAATTGCAAATTGTGCTATGGGAATTTCTTTATCATTGAAAAGTACATATTCCCAAATAGAATCTTTTCCACTGTGAAGATTAGTATAATAACTATAATTTCCGTTGGGATATTTTTTTAATTGAGAAAAATTTTGATTGGTGTCTGTAGCAATTCTTTTAAGTTTTGGCATTGTAAATTCGCCATTTTTAAAAGTAAAGAGTTCATTTTGAAATAAATATTTATTAAAACTTAAATATTCCAAAACTATTGATGTTGATACCAATAAAGAACTATCTGGTTGCTCAATGACATTAACAAAAGTTCTATTGTTTTGAAATGTATCAGGAATGGAATATTTTAGCCAATTTCCTTGTTTGTATTCCCAAAGAAAATTTTTAAATGGTATGAAAATATTTTGTGAAAATTCCGATACATATACATTTGGTTCTTGAAATTTTATCTCAGGTGCAGAATCTGATTGTATATTATTCCATTGAAAACCATCAAAATAATAAATAGGTGCTTTCGCTAATTTATCAAATTCATTTGAAAATGTAACAACCTTTGAATTATTAGCATGTATATAAAAATTCGGAGAGATCTCTGGTGAAACATACTCCTGACCAAAGCATGAAATTAGTGTAAATATTTGTATTTCAAATATAAAAAACAGCATCTTAAAAAAGACAATGCTGTCTTTCATTATGTACTTTGAAGTATAAGTGAATATCGCTTTCATTTGATTACCTTGTAGTGATGAAAATACTATTTTGAAAGTTATTATGAGTGTCAACAACAAAATTACAAAAAATATTCTTTCGTCAATACTATTCTTATTAGGTAATTCGTTACCATAAAGACAATATTTACAAATTCTCTATTAGTCATAACCAGTACTTTGAAGAAATTTTTCGTTCAACCTATCTTCTCGTTCATTCTGCTAACCATTGTTTTGTTTTCAAACAATCAAGGAGTGATTTCACAACCGACTGATGCTGCCGAACAATTGGTACGTTCTTTAGTCATAGACGCTAGTATATTTCAAACGAATATGAAATATGCTGAGGCATTGCAGTACTACCAAAAAGCATTGGAACTTCGTCCAGAATCAGCTTCATTGCGTTATTTGTATGCAAAATGTTACCTTTCGTACGCTTTTCAAACGCCGTATCGTTCTGATTTTTTGCAAAGTGCAAAAAAGCATTTTCATCAAGCATATTTAGTAGATTCTTCGAATATAGAACTGTTGGATACTTATGGTCGATTGGTGTTAGATCCTCAAATTCCGTCGTTGTTCTCACCTGAAGAAGCATTACCAATATTTCTTCGCCTTTCATCTTTGTCAAATGACCCTACGCATTTACATTCTGTTGCTGTTTGTTATGAAAGTCTCAAGCAAGTTGATAAAGCAATTGAACTATACACAGATATTTATGAAAAAACAGAAAATGATGACTATCTCATAATTATCACAAAACTACTCTATGACCAACAACAAGACAAAGCACAACGATATGTCAAAAACATTTTGTCAAAAGATTTAGAAGAACAAAGTATTCGTGAATTAGCTGATTTGGTGATTTTTAAAAAAGATACTCTTACTTACAGCACAATCGTCGAAAAACTGTATAACGCCAATCCAAACAATATCGATTATTTGAATGCTCATTTTCAAGCATGTATGGATACTCGGCAATACCAAAAATTGTTACCATTGGTGAATATGCTAGGTTCTAAAGATGCGATTGCCAGTTACGAGCAATATGTTTTTGCACTCAATGGACATCTGTATCGCGATTCACTCAGACTCAATGAAGCGGGAATTTCTGAGCTTTTAGAAGCACAGTATAAACTATTTCCTGAGAATATACAAGTAAATTTTTATGCAGCAAATTTGGCAAAAAAGGCGAAGTTGCAAGATTTAGAAACTCGCTATTTTACTCGCTTGAATACTATAGCAGATACAAGCAAGGATTTGGCAAATGAATTAGTTGTACAATTGCTTCAAGATGGAAAATTTGACGAAACAATAGAAAAATCCACCTATTATTTTTCACGATATCCCAAAGAATGGGTTTTTCTCTTTTTGAAAGGATTGGCCTTGCAAAACAAGTCAAATTTCGAAGAAGCCGTAGAAATTTTTCGCTCAGCTATAGGACTTAACGAAAATAATATCTATCTTTGGGTAAATTTGGGGTTATGTGCGAATCGCTTAGGTAAAATGGAGCTATCTGATTCAGCCTATGAAAAGGCATTGGAAATAGACCCAACAATGCCTTTGGCATTAAATAATTACGCATATTCCTTAGTAGAACGCAATTTAGAATTACAGAAAGCACTAAAAATGTCGAAAAGTGCCATAGAAATGGAACCTGAAAATGCATCCTATTTGGATACATATGGTTGGATTCTCTTTCAACTTGGAAACATTGAAGAGGCTATCGTCTATTTAGAAAAATCTGTAGCGACAAATCAAGCATCTGCTATAGTATATGAGCATCTTGGCGATGCGTATGCTGCGTCAGGAAATAAAACAAAAGCAAAAGAAGCATATATGAAAGCTTTGGAAATGGATCCAAAATTGACTTCGACAAAAGAACGATTAGAAAAATGATAAAAGTGGAGATAACTACGTGTTTGCAATAATTGGAATTGTTGTTGTATTAGGTTCATTGGTTGCAGGGTACACTATGCACGGTGGACAGCTATTGGTGTTATGGCAAATATCTGAATTTATAATCATTGGTGGTGCTGCAATTGGAGCTTTTATCGTAGCAAATCCAATGACAATCATTCAAGCAACTATCAAAAAAGCACTTGGAACACTCAAAGGTTCACCCGCTTCAAAAAAGAACTATCTTGAATTACTGCAGATGATGTATGAACTTTTTATGTTTTCAAAACGAGAAGGTGTCATTGCAATCGAACCGCATATTGAAAAACCAAAAGAAAGTTCTATCCTTTCTAAATATCCTTCTTTTTTAGCAAACCATCATGCTGTAGATTTCTTCTGCGATACAATGAAAATCATTCTCTCTGGTGGTTTACCGGTGCATGATTTAGAAGAATTGATGGATATTGATTTGGATACACAACATCACCAAGAAGCAAAACCTGCAGAAGCTTTGAATACCATGTCAGACGCATTTCCCGGATTAGGAATCGTAGCAGCCGTTTTGGGGGTTGTTATCACGATGGGTAAAATTGATCAACCACCGGCTGTCATAGGCCAATCGGTAGGTGCGGCACTTGTAGGAACTTTCATTGGAATCCTTTTGTGTTATGGGGTTGTTGGTCCGTTGGTGAAAAACATGGAAAACATTACCCACGATGAACATCAATATATGATGTGTATAAAAGCTTCTCTCTTGAGTTTTGTCAAAGGAGCACCTCCACTTGTAGCCGTAGAATTTGGTAGACGTGCAATATCATTGTATTTCAGACCAACATACGAAGAAACTGAACAAGCAGTTAAAAAATAAGTAAACCGTTACTCAATCATTATAGCAGTCCATGGCAGAAGAATTAGACGAAGAACAGAAGCCCAAGAAGGAACAACCCATTATCATCAAAAAGGTAAAGGGTGGAGGAGGTCATGGGCATCACGGTGGTGCGTGGAAGGTAGCTTATGCTGACTTCGTAACCGCGATGATGGCGTTCTTTCTGGTGATGTGGATTTTGAATATGAGTGATGAAACTAAAAAAGGTATTGCAAATTACTTTTCACAACCCGGTGTTTTCAGCTTTATGTCTGGCAAAGCACTTCCTGTTGAAATGAAACTGAGCGTGACTAACTACGACTACGCTATCGGCGCTTCTAAATCCAATTACAAAGAAGATGGCTCTACTAAAGAAAAGGGTCAGATGATGTTGGATAGTGCAGTACAAAAAGTGTACAAAGAAGCTCAAGCGAAAAGTGAATTTTCGAAACAACGATTGGAAGAAACTAAAAAGCAACTCCAAAAAGAAATTCAAGATATTGTTTCCAATCAACCTGATATGGGAAAACTTTTGAATTCAATGAAAATCATTTCGACCCAAGAAGGTTTTCGTATTGAATTAATTGAGTCAGAAGATAATATGTTTTTTGAACGGGGAAATGCAAATTTTACTCCTTTAGCAAAGGAAGTTCTCACTAAAATAGCACGTTCTATTGGAAAATTACGTAATTATGTCGAAATTGAAGGACATACAGATTCCTCTCCATTTGGAGCGAATGCTACCTATACCAATTGGGAACTTTCTGTCGATAGAGCAAATTCAGCACGAAGATTTTTGGCAAATCAAGGTCTTTGGGATGGACAAATTATCAGTGTTGTTGGTTTTGCTGATAGAAAACCCTTTCTGCCTGAAAATCCCCTAGATAAAACAAATAGAAGAATTAGTATCTTGGTGAAAAATCTCAATCCTGAGGATTTTATTGGGTCTGAAAACTCTTATGCAAAACTTCAAAAAACTGTTGACTCATCAGAATATAATCGACTAAAAAATCAAGAAACAGGTGCAAAATGAAACCAGATTCTGTTTTATTCATAGCTCAGAATCTGTCAATTGTTGAAAAACTTCTCACTTCCTTTCAAGAATATTCAATTCAAACAGATATCTCTCATGTATTATCAATTGAAGAAGCACTAAAAAGCCTCAAAGTTAGCCCTTTCGAAATCATTATTATTGATACTACTGAATTAAGTATTGAACATAAAGAAATTATTGATTCACTTCGTACCCACAGTGTAAACAAAAATCTTTCCATAGTGGCAATTTGTAAACAACAAATAAGAAACCATTGCATTTCGATTGGTTTTGATGATTGTATTATATTTCCTTTTGAAAAAGAGGAATTTGATACTACTTTTGGGAAAATTTTGGTTCGAAAAAGTACAACTCAACAGTCAACAACTACTACACCAGAATCAGTTTCATTAACAGAAGAATATATTACTATTACCAAAGAACTTTTAGCACTTCGTATACCATCATTTGACGAAACACTCACATCAATAGAAAGAATTTCGCTATGGATTGCCAAAGAGTTTGAGGACTTTAGTGAAGTAGAATTACAGCATTTACGGTATGCATCAACATTATGGGCAATAGGGAAACTTGTTCTTCCAGATACTGCGATTCGACTTCCATCGACGAAAAATGGGTTTTTACAAGAAGAGTATATGACTCAAATTCCGGTCGTTACGGTTGCTACATTGAAAAATAAACCCTACTTTACAAACGTTATTCCCATAGTTGAAGCTTTGTTTGAAAACTTCGACGGAACTGGGTTTCCCAATGGACATCAGGGATGGCAAATACCTTTGACTTCTCGGCTTTTACGGGTTGTTGTTGATTTTGTTGAATTGCATCATTGTGCGAATAAAACCCCTGAAAATGCCGTTGAAATTATCAAACAATATTCTAATAAAATCTATGACCAACGGTTTGTTATATTATTAGATCAATATGTTTCCGAAATACTCATTCCAGTCAAAACACATAGTATTGTTCATTTGTATGAGTTACAAGAAGGAATGAAATTATCAAAAGAAATTGTAACAAATTCTGGAATTAAGTTAGTACCCAAAGGTAGCACTCTTACTCAATCAACGATAGAAAAAATACAACGAATTAGTAGTTCCGATCCTATCATCGGACGTATATATATAGCCGTTCAGAATGAAAATTAAAAAGTTTTTAGCCTCAAGTTTAAAAGCAGGTATAGAAAAGATGAAAGAAGAAATCGGTCCGGATGCCGTGATTCTTTCAACTCGAACGACTACAGTCAATGACGTCGAATTGGTAGAAATTGTCGCAGGTATAGAAGAGCCAATTTTCTCAGACGAACAACAACCTACTATAGGGGATTTGGTGCGGCAATCGTTCGAACGAGAGCGTCAAGAGCAAGAGCAATTGGAAAACAAAGGTGCTTCGCTATCTTCATCTTCGCCTCCTTCTTCTATCGAGACAACCTCGCATGTTCAAATAAACGAACAATCCAAAATTACTGAGGATTTATCAATTCTCAAAAAACATTTGGCTTCTATTGAGCAAAGTATGAAGTATCGTCATGCTGCATCATTTTCCCCAAGAAGTGCTGCAATCTATATGAAGTTAATGGGTCAGGGAATTGGGGAAAACGAAGCGTTACGCATCGCAGGAATTCTTTCTGCGATGAAGTCTTCGTCAAGTATGGATTCGCTACTTCAACTTGCGAGAAAAGAAATTCTCAATTCTATTACTTTTTCAAAGCCATTAGAAAAAAAAGGGAAGAATATCATTACTTTCGTTGGACCAACTGGTTCTGGAAAAACGACAACGATTGCAAAATTAGCTGTCGTTTGTAAAATAGTCTTTCAAGCAAATATTTTAGTCGTTTCAGCAGATACTATCAAGGTTGGAGGAGCCGAACAATTACAAACGTTCACTTCGATTGCAGGAATTCCATTCCAAACAGCCTATTCAATCCAAGATTTACGACAATTAGTCAAACAAGAACAATTTCGAGATATTATTTTGATTGATACTGTCGGTCGTTCTCACAAGAACACTGAACACCTTGAAGAGTTATCGCATATCAATGACGCTGTTAACCCAAATAGCTCCTTGTTAGTTTTACCAGCTAATTATTCTGCTGCAACCATCGATTCTGTGATTCAACGCTTTACTCCTTTAGGTCTTAATGGTATAATCTTGTCGAAAATAGATGAAGTAGATCAGATGGGGATTGTCATTGAAGCACTCAAAAAACATCAACTTCCGCTTACCTATTTCACTACAGGTCAAAAAGTACCCGGTGATTTGGAACCTGCAACTGCAGAAATGCTTTCGCAACTTATTCTTCCTGATTCTATAACTATAGATTATTAAGAATGGAATTAACCTCGTCAAATTCGCTCAATTACAAAGATTATAAGCCCATACTTCTTGGACTTATCGCTGTATTGTCAAGCCTTTTGACAGTAGTACTTTTTTTTCAGTCGTTGTTTTTGGGGTCATTGTGTGTTGTTATTATTCTGACTGCATTGATTTTTTTGTGGGAACAAAAAAATATTTCCTATGACATTCGAACGGCATTAGAAAGCAGAACCCTTAATGAATTAATGGGATTATTCCCACAGGAAAAGCTACAACGTATTTTTTTGGAAATGATAGCAAATCAACAATGGGATGCTATTAGAAAAATACTTATTCACACCTTACCAGAATGGCAATTATCAACGTTTTTGTATTTAGCTCTTCAAGATCTACAAATTTGTACTGAAAAGATTTCATTAGCAAAAGAGGCTTCATTACATGAACATTTTTTGAAACATATTGTGATACTCTACGATTACAATTGTAAAGAATATGTTACTATTATACTTCGAATTTACGATTCATTGCAAAAAAACATACCCTTAGAAAATGAAATTCATTACGGTAATATCTTAGATTTGCTTTTAAATATTCGTGATGAATTGCATCAAATCCCAAATGCAATAGCAACAAAGTTGGTTGAAAATGTCAAATAAGACTACGAGAATATGAATATTTTAGTTGTCTTACCTCGTATCCCCTTTCCACTAACTGATGGTGGAGCTATTGGTCATTATTCCTTTGTTCAACATCTATCGAAGCAATATGGCAATATTACAATTGCTACTTTAAACACAAAAAAACACTTTCAAAATCCAGAAGTTTTACAATCTTTTGGGACAGTCTATACTCATACAATTGATACAAGTATCAATCCATTTTCATTGTTACTATCGCTCTTCCAGTTTACACCTTATATTGTTCAGCGATTTTATGATAAACAGTTTACGAAATTACTGAAAGAAGTGATTATTGCTCATAATATAGATACTGTGATTATAGATTCTCCATTTTTAGGTGAATATCTTCTTGACCTTCGCGAATGGTCCTCAACAATTGATATTTTTTTACGAACTCATAATGTTGAGTTTGCTATTCACCAACGTCTATCACAAACTGAGAGTTGGTTAAAATCACATTTTTATCGAATATCTGCCAAACAGTTACAACAATATGAACTATTATTGATGAAACTTGTTCAGGGAGTAATGACAGTTTCCGAAATCGATAAAGAAACATTTCTTTCCCTGGGAGTAACCACTCCCATTGAAGCTATTCCAACGTGTGTCGATTTACAACGTTTTCCTCCACTTTCTCTTCAAAGAAAACCCCTAACATACTTTTTCTTTGGCTCTTTAGATTGGGCTCCGAATGTTGAAGGTTTAGAATGGTTTATTGAAAATGTATACCCAATAATTACAGAAATACTTCCACAATCTGAGTTTCATATTGGTGGAAAAAGTCCCTCGAAAGAGTTATTGAACTTATGTGATAACAACGGAATACTATGCCATGGGATGGTACCTGATGCGAATGAGTTTTTTCAAACGTATTCCGTAATGGTAGTACCGTTATTAAGTGGAAGTGGCATTCGAATTAAAATTTTGGAGGCTTTAGCTGCATCAACACCTATGGTTACAACTACAATAGGAATTGAGGGAATTAGTTTTAGAGGAAAGAGTATACGAATACAAGATAAACCCACTGATTTTGCAAAAGAAGTGATTCATCTGTTGCAAAACCCCGTAACTGAAAATGAATTATCAAATCAACGAATCTATATTAAAGAGCAGTATGGTTGGGATGCAGTTATGAAGAAAGCTATTGATTTTTTGAAAGCAAAAAAAAACCAAGCTTACCGTACACTCTAACTCGAAACTTACTGTTGCTTCCGCTAGGACCTGGCAGGGTTGGGCTTGAATTAGATGTACGGGGCTTGGAGCTTATAAAGAACGTCTATTTGCTTATTAGGAATACAAAAATACGGATATCATAGCACAAAAACAAACGTATGAATAAAATTTTCGATATAATCTATCAGATTACTGCAATTCCGCTGCATATTTCAGTGAAAAAGTTCTTTTTTAAGTCCATTTCGAAGAAAAAGATTGCTAAACAATTTGAAGAAGATTCTAAGATTTCTACGTACTTTCAAAGTGAACAATTTCTACAATTATCTCCTATTCCATTTGTGATTTCTGCTTCTATATTAGCACTACACAAAGAAACAATCCTTCGAAATGCAGAAGCTATTTGTGAACATAGATTTTGCTATTTAGGTGTCAATGCAAATCATAATCTAACTGATAAATTTGTACCAAACGAAAAAAATAACAACTATGCTCAAAAGCTTTTACGATCATTACCAAATGAGTATCAACATTTAGATTGGCAGCAAGATTTTCAAAGTAGCTATCGTTTTTCTCACAAACAATGGTATAAACATATTCGTTATGAATACATTCATGGTGTCGATGCAAAAAACCCAATTGAGTTCGGCAGGATGCAACATCTACCGCATTTAATATATGCTTCAGTATTAACATGCAACGACAATAACAATAGCGACAAGTATCTTGATGAATTTCAACATCAAGTTATTGATTTTATCCTACAAAATCCTCCCAGATATGGTATTCAATGGTTAGTATCGATGGATGTAGGTATCCGGTTATTTACTATTGTTGTTGCATATAGCTTAGCAAAATCAAATAATCTTCATTTTTCGAAAGAGTTCGAACAAATTCTCGCCAATTCAATTGTTGATCATTGTAATCATATATATAACAATTTAGAATGGTCATCCGGAATGCGAGGAAATCATTATCTTGCAAATCTAACAGGACTGTTAGCAGGTGCGATGATTCTACCTGACTCTATACTTCAAAAGAATAAATGGATTAATTTTTCATCGGAACAACTGCTCAATGAATTACTATTCCAATTCCAAGAGGATGGTTCAAATTTTGAAGATTCAACGTGTTATCATAGATTGTCCGCAGAAATTGAGTTGTTTGGTTTGGCTTCAGTCTTGTACGTTTCAAAATCCAATAAATATTTATCAAATTCACTTACACAGAAGTTACATACTCTGTCAAATCCAAATAGTTCTTATTACCAACGACTGCAAAACATCTTCAATTTTTCCGAAGCAATTTTGTATGATGATTTAAACCACACCCTCATTCAAATTGGAGACGATGATAGTGGTCAAATGTGCAAATTAGAACCACATCTTGATTTTCACTCTGTTGACAATGCCCTACTTTCTACCCAATTAAAGGCTGTCATCGATGGCTTTAACGGATTACGTACATCGTTAGTAGCGAATTGGATTAGTCAGCTTGTAAATCCACTAAATATTCAGCAATTGCAGAATCAGTCAATTGTTCAGTCTTTCCCCAATTTTGGGCTTTATCGATATAATTTGACCAATGCAACGCTATTTTTTCATTGCAATTCTACCTTAGGACAATTGGGTAAAGGCGGACATACCCACAATGATGTTTTATCAATGCTATTATCTGTGCATAAGCAGCGTATTTTAGTTGACCCCGGTACGTTTACATACACTCCTTATCCTGAAATTCGTAACAAATTTCGCTCAACGGAATATCATAATACATTATCAGTTGAGAGAATGGAGCAGAATATACTGTTTGAAGGTTCAGGACATAATCTCTTTTGGTTACGTCATAAAGCAAAGGCAAAAACGCTTTATTATGATGAAAAACTCATTGTTATGGAACATTCTGGGTTTGGCATTCCACACAGAAGGGAAGTACAAATTTTTGACAATCAAATTGTTGGCAAAGATTATTGCTCTATAAACAAAAAGAAATATTTGTATTTCCATTTTGCCCCAGAATGTACGGTAGAAAAAGTTGACAATGGATACAAAGTGAATAGTTTTGTTCAAATTTTACTAAATGACTCAACGAGTTTTGAGATTGAAACCTACGATTATTCACCTCAATATGGTATCAAAGTTCCAGCAAAACGATTGAAGGTTAGAATGGATGGCAAGGAGATACAATGGCGTATTGAATGGTAACAAAAAAAGCAATTCAGTTATGAATTGCTTTTAATCGTTATATACAACTATTTAATGTAACTTTTTACTTTCTTCTTGGTTTTCTATCTGTACTGGATGAACCATATGATTTAGAATCTGAAGAAGAACGTCGAGATGAAGAATTTGAATAATCACCTGAAGAAATTCTTGCACCATAACCACCACTATCGCGTGAGGAAGATGAACGACCTGTGAATTTCGTACGAGATACATATCCACCTCGAGAACCACCACTACGCCCTCCACCACCACGATACCCATCTTCAGACTGGGTGCTTTGTGTAGCTTCAGAAAGTGATACTGGAATTGATTTATTTTCGAAATAAATTTTTTCTCTTGAAAGGAAAATAGGTCTTGAACATTGAATTTCAGCAACTGAAGATGATTTTCTAACGGTAATATCACCAATTACTGCAAATCTTGGAATCAAATCTTTGATAATGAAGATCAATTGTTTTTTTGTAATTCCATGTTCTGCTCCAATATCGATTGTCATAGTTTGTGTAACACCACTTTCAACACCTTGACGATGTTTTCTTGATGTCTCATTTTGAATATCAGGATTCAAATCTGGAGCATTTCTGTAATAGGTCAAAAATCTATCAAATTCCAATGAAACAAATCGAGTGATAATATCTTCACGAGTAAGAGATTCCAAATCAACAAAAATGTCTTTTAAATAACGTTCGATTTCTTCTGTATTAACCTCAACATTTTTCATTTTTTCCACAAAATGGAATAATTGTTTTTCACACACTTCATACCCTTGAGGTACACGATTACGAGCAAAGGTAATAGAAAGTGATTTTTCTAATTGTCGTAATTTGAAGATTTCTTTGCTATGAAGTAACGCAATAGATACACCTGATTTTCCTGCACGTGCAGTTCTTCCACTTCTATGTGTGTAACTTTCCAATTCATCAGGTAAACCATAATGGATAACGTGTGTAACATCATCAACGTCAATTCCACGAGCTGCGATATCAGTACAGACTAATACTTGTAACGATCTATTACGGAATCGAGCCATTACTTTATCACGTTGTACTTGCGACAAATCACCGTGTAACGAATCTGCATCGTATCCTTCTTTTACCAATTGCTCTGCAATTTCTTGTGTTTCAATTTTAGTACGGCAGAAGATGATACCAAAAATTTCCGGTGACATATCCAAAATACGTTTCAAAGCTAAGTATTTGTCTCTTGCATGAACAACATAAGCTACGTGCGAGATATTTTCAGCTGTAGATTGTTTTTTTGAAACTGCCAATTCCATATAGTCAGACATATATCGTTTCGATAAATTTCTTACTTCAGTTGGCATAGTAGCAGAAAACAACCACACATTTTTTTCTTTTGGAGTTGTATTGAATATAGCTTCAATGTCTTCTTGAAAGCCCATATTCAACATTTCATCTGCTTCATCTAAAACAAAAATTTTGATATTTGATAAATCACAAGAATTTCTTCTAAGTAAATCTAATAAACGACCAGGTGTAGCAACTACCAAATGAACACCTCGACGAAGTTCAGAAATCTGTTTTTCGATACTTGCACCACCATAAACTGGTAGTATTTTTAGTGCTGGTAAATTTTGTGCATAACGAATCAAATCGTCTTTAATCTGTACACACAATTCTCTCGTTGGAGCTAAGACAATGCCTTGAATTTGATTTTTAGTTGGGTCAATTGTGTGAAGTAATGGCAAACCAAATGCTAAAGTTTTTCCAGTTCCTGTTTGTGCTAATGCAATAACATCTGTTTTATTTTCTAATAAAACTGGTATAACTTTTTCTTGGATGGGAGTTGCCGTAGTAAAGCCAAGCGATTCCAACGCTTTGAGAAATTCAGGTCGTTGGACCCCAAGCTGTTCAAATGAATTCATAGAGTAAGGATTGTTGAGAGATAGCAGGATAGATTTTTTTACATTCTGCAGGTAAAAACTACTAAACGATTACTGAGTGTTTTTATTGCTAAAAGCCGATTTTTACAGCCGAATCAGGACTTCTTTTCGACTCCTCACTGCCTTTTCAACTGCTAAGGTTGGTTGCACAACTCCATACCCTTGACGTTCTAAAGGAAAACCTGGTAACTGTTGAGCGGTCATAACTAATTGTTCTTTGATATCTTGTGGCATCAAATAAGGATTTACCTCTAACATCTGAGCCACTATCGAACAAACAATTGGTGCTGCAAAAGATGTACCGTCAACATGTTTATAATATGGTGATATTACCTTTTCTTGTTGTAATCGTTGCGAAATCATTACTCTAATTTCCTTTACTTCTTTTGCGAAAAAAATATTGGACGGAAGGTGTGTTGAGTGAATAACATCTGGTAAAATCACCGGCAACAAATCGTCAGGTAGTGCATCCAAAGCACACAATATTGCTGCCTCACGTTGGGTTGGAGTATTTAGTAATATTGGAGCAGGTAGCCAAATCGCTGGAGCAATCACTTCTGGTTTGATATTTCCGTGAATTGTCGTTCCAAAGGAAGAATTGTACAGAGTATCGTCTTTTATATTGATGGAATTTTTATCATCCAATCCACCAACCGTTATTGCAGAAGGTGATACTGCAGGAGGAACCATAGGTATACGGGAATCGTTTCCAGCTGCGGCAACAACAACAACTCCTTTTGATACTAATTTTTCAATAGTTGCTGTCACTGGATGTTCCAATGTATGGTCTAATTCATCTGCATATACAGACAAATTAATTATATTGATTGAGTATTTTTTGTGATGTTCCAAACACCATTCTAATGCTTTCACTATCGTTGCGGTTGGAATATCACCAGTATCATGCATGGTTCGAATGAGAACCACCTCAGCATCAAAAGCAAGTGACGAATATTTATTTCTCGACAAATACCCATTTCCAGCTGCCGTACATGCGGTCATAGTCCCATGCCACGAATAGTGTTCTACTTTTTTGGGAGGCAATGGCTGCTCTGTGTTTTCAACTGCATCATAGTACAATTTGATTCTGTTGTTTGGCATCATCAAGTCTGGATGTTGCACAAAACCAGAATCAATCAAGGCAATTGTGACTCCTTTGCCAGAGTATTCTGTAGTTGAACGTAGTCGACTTTGTACGGAAAGTGCAGGGAAAATGGTAGGGAGAGAAAATTCCATTATCTATTCAGTATCTAACGGTGTATTGAGTAATTCTAATCGGATTTGTTCAACCCTTCTTGGATTGCCTTTGACGATTGTACACGAATAATATTCACTTATTGTTAACTGTTTACCTACTTCAGGAATTGCTCCGGCAATATTATTCACCAATCCGGCTATAGTTTCATAATCTTCATTTATTGGCAATTCTACAGGCAAAAGTTCATTGACATCTAATATACTTGCAGATGCAAGCACCAAGTATTCATTGTCACTAACTTTTTCAATTAATGCTGCTTCTTCATCGTACTCATCTTGTATATCACCGACTATTTCTTCGAGAATATCTTCTAACGAAAGTATACCAGCAGTTCCACCAAACTCATCAAGAACGACTGCCATATGGATGCGTTTTGCTTGTAAAATTTTCAAAAGTTCGCTGATATTATCTTCCTCACGAACAAAATGCACTGGATGTAAAATATCGTGAAGAACTATCAGATATTTATTTGACATCAAGGTAATCAAATCCTTTGCGAATGCAATTCCTACGATATTATCAATAGTTTCGCTATATACAGGCATACGTGAATATCCATCTTCAATAACTTTTTCGATGATTTCATCAGAAGTCATTGATAATTCCAAGGCTGATATCGAACCACGAGGGATCATCACTTGTTTGGCTGTTAACTCCGTGAAATTGAATACATTTTCAATCAATTCCTGTTCATTGGAAAGCAACAAACCACTTTTACCTGACTCATTGACCAACATCAATATTTCTTCTGCACTATGGACATTTTCGCCGTGAAGTGGTTCTATTCCAACTGCACGTAACATACTATTTGCAATACCATTCAATACCCAAATAAAGGGTCTAAATATGATGTAAAACACACGCATTGGTATTGCTACTGCCATTGTAACATCCTCTGAGCGTTGAATAGCCCACGATTTGGGGGCAAGTTCGCCTAAGATAATATGCAACACTGTCGTAATTCCAAATGCAATGGCAAAAGAAATGCTACTCAATGCAGCAGGGGAAATATCGAACGATAGATAGGTGTCTGCTATGATGATTAACTGTGTTTTTAGGATACTTTCCCCTAAAAACCCTAATCCCAATGAGGAAAGGGTGATCCCCAATTGTGTTGCTGACAAATACGCATCTAAATGCTCCAGCATATGTTTCGCCAATTCAGCTAAACGAGAACCAGAACGAATACGGATTTCTATTTGTGAGGCTCGAACCTTCACTATAGCAAATTCTGCTGCAACAAAAAATCCGTTGAGCAAAACAAAAAAGAGGATGATTGCTATTGCAAACAACATTGAAATTTATAAAAAATGGTATTAAACAAAAAGTTCTGTTTGCAATTTCACATGTCTATGAAAGTGCGAACGAATGTAATGTACAAAAAAATTATGAAGTTCCTTACAAATATTTTCTTTGGGAGCAGTAATTCCACCTGAAATACCTTCAAATTGTAATTGTGAACACATAGACAACAACTGTACTGCAGTATGAGAAAGTGCAAAACAATTTTGGGTTTCTTCTGTAATTTCTTCAATTGAATCATTCAATGAATTATAACAATACGAACAATCTTTGAACAACTTCACTTCATCAAGCAACAAACCATTCAAATGAATTGCAAAACCAATGCAATCAAAAAACTTAATCATTGCAATGATATAGACAACAAAAGACTTATCAACTTCACTATCATTCAAAGCCAAAAAATATTCCTTTGAAAGTAGGAACAATTCTTCATTTGGAGCTTCTTCTGGCAACCATAACAACAGAATTTCTACAAACACCATACCCAACAGCAGTTTTTCATATACCGTATGAAGGGAATACATCGAATACAACATCGAAGATTTTGACAACAAATGCAAAGCACCGTGTGTTTTATAATAAATAACACTCTCAGAAATCGTCAAAATTTCCAACGAAGCACCCAATGCCGACGATTGTTTTCTCGCACCCTTCGCAATTACCCGAATTTTCCCATGATTTTTGGAAAAAAGGGTAACAATCTTATTCGATTCACTATGTTTCATCGAGCCCAAAACAATCGTTTCGTCTGAAATTATCATAAAAATTCAATTTTTTCTTTGCAAATTCAAAAAATATCCTTATTTTTGTATTCAAATCTATTCCGCAATAGCTCAGTTGGTTAGAGCATCTGACTGTTAATCAGAGGGTCATAAGTTCAAGTCTTATTTGCGGAGCAGGAAAAATGGGATACTTCCACAACGGAGTATCCCATTTTTTGTTGTTTTCACCCACCAATCTTCACAAACACAATCCAAAAACCACTTCAACAAAGATACAACTCCCTCTCCCCTACGAGGGAGAGGGTTGGGGTGAGGGGGAATTCTGAATAGCTACGAATTTGAACCATTTGAAGGTGACTTAGCATCAATAGAAGAAGGGTAAAATTTATTCTCAATATTACCTAAAATGAGTTTTTTTATTTTTTCTTTATCATTAGACTCTACTCGATATTTGATTTTATTCTTACATCTTAAACATTGTAGATTCGAATAACCCATACTAAAATCATCGCTATGTAGTAGTGTCCTGCATTTAGGACAATGTGGTTCTAAACTAGTAATTCCTAGCTCGCCATAATAATAAAAGTATCTCCATTTCCACAAAATTTTCTTATACATACCTTCAATATAAGTTGGATATTTGGATTCTTGATTTGTTTTTCTTCTTAATATCATTTTCCTGAGAAAATAAATGATAGTAGATAAACCAAACAACCACCAAATCTTTACTTCATAATTCAGTAAATACATTATACAATTCCAAAGCCAATTCCAAATTTCGCTTAATGTTGTAAGAAATGGATTAGATTTTATTTTATCATAAATTATACTAATCAAAGCTGGCAATATAGTTGATGTAACTAAACTAACTGTCCAGATACTCTTATACCATTTTGTTTCGTTTTTTGACATGTCTTATACTAAAGTTGTTGTTTATGAAGATTGAAGGAACATACACTTCTATCATGGCTATGTATTATCAATCCTTGACCTTACTGTGTATCGAATATCAAAGGTATAAAATATTTTACCAAATGTAGAAACCACACTATGAAGCAACGAAAAAAATAGTATTTTTGTATTGGGTAACACACATTCATAATTAATAGTGTTACTTACTTAACATTTTTTGAAAGGTAGACTAATGTCAACTCAACAAAAAACCTTGGTATCAGTACTAAAAAATAGTCACGATCCAAATTCGATTTCTTTTGAGGAAAAGGCTCTATTGAACAATATGAGCTTAGAAGTGCTGCAAAAATATTATGAAATTTGCAGAATGTATGGATTTGCATCCTTTGATAAACAAAGAAAATATGAAGATGGAACAAAGAGTTCTTTAGTCTTCGATTCTCTAACTATGAAAGGTATTGAATACATACATAACCCATTTAGATTAAAGGAGTTAGATAAGATATAAACCTCAAAGCCCCATTCTTGGGGCTTTTTTTATTCCATCAAACTAATTTCGTCGATTTGGTGCATGAGGCGTATATAATTCTCCGTTCGAGTTTATAGTCACCCCTCTCCCTAACCCTCTCCCCAATGGGGCGAGGGAATTATCTTTTTTGTTCTCATTCAAAGACAACACCCTCGCCCCTTTGGGGAGAGGGATGGGGAGAGGGGTAAACATAAGAACATTCCACCCCACCATTGCATGGCACCCCTCAAGAGGGGAATAGAAAAGAAGCCACCCCGTCGAAGACGCCACCCCTCTTAAGGAGGGGAATTGAGATTCAAATCAATTTGAACTTGTAAGGTTTCTTTACAAATTCATCCCCCCCTACCCCAAAAATATTGGGACAGTGAGTGAGGAGAGGTCGGTGGAGGCGTTGGAGTTGGAGATGCGTAAGAGGATGCCAGAGGCGGTTCCGCCAATGAGGTACATTCCAAAATTGGGTAAGGAGCCGTTGGGTTGGGGATGGATGGAGAAAAATTGTTGTACTATCCATTGGTTTGGCTCAAGTGCGTTGATGGAGCGTTCCCATTCTTCGGGTTTGGTGAAGGCTCCGATGATGACTTCTGCTCCTTCGCAACCATAGATGCTTTTGAGTACCCATTGCTCTTTTTGGGTTAGCAATTGGTCTTTGTCCATAGAGGTGAAGCGGTAGGTTTTGGGGATAAAGGAACGGATAGTTTGTTGGCTTTTTTCGGTAAATTGTTCTATTCGCTCCCAAAAATACGCCATAGAATGTTTGTTTTGCGAAACAATTGCTCCCATTGGGTTTACAACGCAGAGCTTCTGCTCGATGGTAGCTTTGAGAATCCAACGCAATTGTTTGTCCAAAGGCTTTGGGTCAGGAATTTCCTCTTCATCTGTCCAAGCAGAAAGCCGTTCTGTCCACCAATCGGTTTTGTAATGACGAAAAAGAAGATCAATTTCACGCCCAAATATCGTTACTTTTCCGTTTTCAGTATAGCCCAAATTATAAGGAGAACCGATAATAACTGTGCAACCCATCGACCGCATCAAATCTGCATACAGCTCTATCAACCCCATATCCTCAGGAATTTCCGTTGGGTAGACTATTCCAACAACTGCACCCTCAATGTTTTTCGTGTTGCGATAGGTAGAGTAAAAACTCGTTGCTATCATCTCACAAAAATCATGTTCCAATGACATATTGATATCAACATTTTCAAAAGTAGGATATAACTCACAATAGGTTCGATTCAAATAAACAGCTTCTTCCAAACTACTGGGCGTGTCCGAATTCATCTCGGCAATTTGGATACCACCATCTTCGGTAAAAAACATATCCAACCGTGCAATTCCATGCCATTCACCAAGCGAAGCCATCCACAAAAATTGTTGATAAGGGGTGAGTTGAAAAAACTCCACAGCCTCTTCTGGATTGTCGATAAGGTGGGTGCGAAGTTCTTCGTAGAGTTCGCCAATTGATTCAGCCGCTTGTTGCAACCGCTCAAAATCAGTACGTGAAATGAGAAAAGGTTCTAACGAAAAATGTTGAACGGAATTAACCCAAGGAGTATGCAAATAGGGAGATTGCAAAATAATCTTTGTATAGTCCTGTTTTGATATATCACTCATTGGGTAAAAGAAAAAATAAAAAGCCCTGATTGTCAGGGCTTAAAAAAGTATTCGTTACGGCACAACTCTGTACGGAGTACGTGGAAACGGAATTGCTTCACGGATGTGTTTTGCACCAGTAATCCATTTGACCACTCGTTCCAATCCCATACCAAATCCGGCATGAGGAACAGAGCCATATTTACGAATATCCAAATACCAATCGAATGCTTCCATTGGTAGACCTTCTTCGTTGATGCGATGTTCCAAGGCTTCCATATCGTCCTCACGTTGGCTTCCACCAATAATTTCACCAGCATCATCTGGAGCCAACATATCCATTGCCAAAGCACATAACGGATTTTCAGGGTCACGTTTCATATAGAATGCTTTCACTTCCGCTGGATAACGATGAACGATACACGGTTTGTCGAATTGACGCATCAACGCTTCTTCTTGTGGAGCACCGAAGTCTTCACCCCAAGGGAAATCAATGTGCGATTCGGTACCGTCAGCATTCTTTTTGATAAGTTTCACATCGTTTTCATTGAGCCATTTCACAGCTTCGGTATAGCTCATACGGTGGAATGGACGTTTCACTTTTTCTAATTTTTCAATATCACGTTCCAAAAGAACCAATTCAGGGCGACAATCTTCAAGAACTGATTGAACGATATATTCTACCAAATCTTCGGCTAAATCCATATCATCTTCCAAATCGAAAAATGCCATTTCAGGTTCAACCATCCAAAATTCAGTTAAGTGACGTCGAGTTTTTGATTTTTCCGCACGGAACGTTGGTCCAAATGTATAGACTTTCCCATGAGCCATAGCAGTTGCTTCTGCGTATAACTGACCAGTTTGAGCCAAATACACTTCGCCTAATTCAAAGTATTTGGTAGAAAACAAAGTTGATGTTCCTTCACCTGCAGCAGGAGTAAAGATAGGTGAATCTTGCAAAATAAATCCATTGGAATCGAAGAAATCGCGAATGGCTTTGACGATTCTTGCTCGAACTCGCATAATGGCATGTTGGCGTGTTGATCGTAACCACAAATGTCTATTTTCCATCAAAAATTCATCACCATGCTCTTTTGGAGTGATAGGATAATCTTGAGAATGACCAATGATAGTAATATCCACAACATCGAGTTCTACGCCAGATGGAGAGCGTTCTTCTTGACGAACAGTACCTTTGATTTTCACGGACGTTTCTTGCGAAATTTCAGAAGCACGTTCGAAAATTTCTTCTGTAACGGCACCTTTGAAAAGTACACATTGAACGATGCCTGTTCCGTCACGCAATTGGATGAATTGTAATTTTCCTTTTTTGGTTCTATCGTAAACCCAGCCACGAAGTTCGACTTCTTGACCAATGAATTTGGAAAGGTCTTGTATATAATGAAATGATTTATAACGAGATTGAACTGACATAAATTCTTTTGAAATAGATTTTTGGGTATAAAAGAATATAGAGACGATAGAAGATAAACCTTAATTTTGTTTTTCAAACGTCAACGTTATTTTCGCCGTTAGAATTCCCCCAGAAACATGCATTCATATAGAGACAAAGAATTAGATTCTTTGTACATTTTTAAATTTTGGTTCCCACTTTCAGCGACTTGGTTGATGATGGCTGCAGAAAGCCCCATTCTTACTTCAATCATAGCCAGAATGATAGATCCAAAGTTTAACCTTGCTGCATACGGAGTCTCACACTCTGTATCGATGATTATCGAATCACCAATCATAATGTTACTTTCTGCAACAATTGCTATGGTGCATAATGGACCCTCATTTCGCAGGATGCGAGCCTTTGCGTATGCACTGAATATATTGGTTACAGTCGGAATGTTTTTGGTAGTCATACCACCAGTTTTTGATTTTGTGGCAGGTTCGTTGCTGTTTTTGCCACCACAAGTAGCAGAAAAAACCTACATAGGATTATGGATTCTCATACCATGGCCTGCAGCAATTGGTTTCCGAAGGTTTTATCAAGGATTGCTCATCAAAGCGGGAGAAACACGACGCGTTACCTATGGAACTGTGGTGAGAATCATCGGAATTCTTCTCGGAGGTTTTTCGGTTTCACTATTTACAAATTTTGATGGAATTGTAGTAGGTGCGTTTGGTTTATCAATGGGCGTTGTTTGCGAGACATTAGCAACTCGATATATGGCTCGAGGAGTTATTAGACGCTATAAAAAAGAAAAATCAGAAGCAACAACCAAAACGGACTTTTTGGGTTTATCAAAATACTATTATCCTTTGGCATTGACGTCTTTAATCACGATGTCCACAACGCCATTTATTACATTCTTCATCAATAGGTCTCCATTTGCATTAGAGTCTTTGGCAGTATTACCTGTTATAGAATCAATGGTTTTTATATTCAGAAGTTTTGGCTTTTCTTATACAGATGCAGCATTAGCACTTCTTGGCAAAGAAAATGAACACCACAAAGCACTCAAACGTTTTGCGGTCTATATTGGGTTGTTTACCGTTGTTGGTTTGGGTACAGTTGCATTCACTCCATTGGTGGCAATAGCCTATCAATCAGTTTATGGGCTATCACCTCAATTGACACAATTTGCGATTTTACCAACGCAAATAATGGTATTGTTTCCAGCATTATCTGTTGTGTATGCAGTACAGCGTGCGGTGATAATCAATATGAAACAAAATAAACATGTTACCATTTCTGTCGTTGTTGAAATAGCAACGACTGTGTTGTTAATGGCATTTTTGACTTATTCATATTCAATAACTGGTATATATGCAGCTGCATTTTCCACAATTTGTGGTAGAGTTATGGCGTGTATTTATATGTATTTCCCGTATAAGAAGTTGATTTCAACTCATCAATAAAAAGAAACAATGTTCAACAAATGTCTTTTCATATCTTTCCAAAAAATGTTCTACATTTTATTCTGTATAATACTTCTATATAGTGAACAAACAACACTTCGCTCTCAAACTAATGTATCACGAGGAATTCCGTATGTTATAGCAAATCTTCAAGACAGTTCTATTGGTTTTTTGACTACAAATTCATTACTTGTGGAAGCATCAGTTGGAAACCCAGAAGAAGTGCGATCCCAAGCTTGGAATGGTAGATTTTTATTAGGTTTTACTTTATATTCCTTCACCCCAAATGATCATATTATTGGAGTTATTTCTAAAGAAATTACAGCTGAACGAAATGAATCTGTTGTATTCAATCCAAATACTTCACGATGGGAAGAGTTTTTGGGATTTGCAAAAAGGACTGAACACGGTACTGTTACTATTGGATATACTCACTTTTGTAAACACGAAATAGACAATTTCGATCCTCCATTTTCTAATCCAGTTACTCTTGATTCAATTCAAAAAAGAGTCACTATTCATGGTGGAATGACTGCAAATTTTCAATCTAACTTGTTACAACCAATTGAAAATTCAGACTTACAATTTTATATAAAACCACATTATAATTTTGTTCGAGAAGATTATCGGTATACAAAGGGTTTAGAAGGTACTTCGTTAAATCGGTTACGAGGAACAATAGAGTCCGGTATACGATTCCAATATAACCTCTCTAAAAATATTTCTCTATACACTAAAGGCTGGGGAATTGTAGGTTTTATAGAGTCAGATCCTTTTCGTCAAATTGGACCAGACAAGGATGCTAAAAACATCTACAGTGGAAGGGTAGAAGTTGGATTTATAGGGAAAGGTGTTTTGAATCATTTTGAGCTATTTGTTGCTGTGGAACGATTTGCTGATGACCTCAGTTACGGTGCTTTTACTTCTGGTGTTGTACCCAATATTGGGTTTCGTATCAAAAACCCACTTTTCTTTTAAAAATAAATATATCCTTCTTCATTCCCGACAGAGTCAGCGTTTTTTGCATAATATCGTTCAGTTATTGCTACTGCGACTAAGGAATCAAACTCATGCCAAGTTGAAAGCGGTTCATTCACTGAAACATCAACTATCTTCATTAATGCCTCGATACAGTTTGGAATGTATTCTTTTGATTCTTTATAACCTAATGTATCTAAAAAATGCTTTTTTACAAACGCTTTTGGATAGACTTCAATACATTGGATTTTTTGTTGCTCCAATTCATACCGTATCTTCATAGCACGAGAAGTTAACCCACCCAAAAACATCGGCGACATTGCGGAAAGTTCGCGGTCACAAAAACGATAGTTATTGTCTGTATATTGTTGTGGGTTAGTATAAAACATTGGTAGCGATAATGGTGCATCAATTCCAATGAGAACTGGCGTAAATTCTTTTACACAGTCGTAAATAAACGAATCAGCAGATTTCCCTTTTATACTTGTTAAAATTGTTACTGTATTGGTGCCAATGTGTTTCACTGCACAGCAGGTAGTCCCAGCAAGTTGAGCACCAAAGTCAATTCCAATTATACAATCTTTATTGCTCAAAATTGTAATTTGACTATTGGTGAAGGATAGGAAGATGGAGACTTTTTAAGTTCAGGGATCCAATGATGCACAAATTCTCCGTATGGGTCGTAGGTTTGAGCCTGTTTATGGATATTAAATTTTCTTACTTCGCGTGGATCACACCCCACTCCTGCAATATATCCCCAATTACCATAATTGCTTGATGCATCATAATCGAGTAATTGATATTCAAAATATTCTGCTCCATACAACCAAGGAATGTGCAAATCATGAATGAGAAAACTAGCCACATTTTGACGCATTCGGTTGGACATAAAACCAGTTTGACGAAGTTCTCTCATTGCTGCATCAATAAATGGAAATCCAGTCGTTCCATTTTTCCAATGTTCGGCAAATTCTCGTGACCATTCAATCGGTTGTTGTTTGTTTTTGATTCCTCGCGGTAAGAAGATTTGTTTGCCATATTTTTTGGCAACTAATTGAAAATAATCTCGCCAAAACAGTTCATACCCAAGCCAATACGTGGAATCATTGGCAACTCGTTCTTCCTCGTAACGCAAAATTTCATCGTAAATATATCGTGCGGAAATTGCACCTACTGCTAACCAAGGAGAGAATTTGCTCGAGTAGTTTTTCCCTAAAAGACCATTGCGAGTTTCTTTGTATACTTGAATTGCATTTGATTTCCACAAATATTCTTTGACACGTTCTTTGCCAAAGTGCTCACCACCGACAAAATATGTTTCTTGTGTGGCATTAGTAAAATCAATTTTGGGGAATATTGATAGTTTTGTTGGTATTGTATCGTCAGGATTACCATCATACCATTCTTGTGGAAGTTTTTTTGCAACTGGTTTGGGAAATACCGTTATTGGGGTTGTAGGTAGTACTTTTTTTACTTCATTGAAATATGCCGTAAAGTTTGTTGGCAGATTTTGCAAAGAAAATGGCAACTGTTCTGAACGCAACAGAGAAAAATTTTCACATGGTATTAGTTTTACTTTTGGGTAAATCTGCTGAAGTTTTTGCAGTTGTGACTCTCGTTGTTTTTCTTCCCACGCAGGCTCTTGACCGTAAAATATAGCGTCAATGTGAAGTTGTTGAGCAATCTTCTTGATTTCTTCAATCGGATTTCCTTTACGTATGATTAATGAAGAACCTACACCCGTTAACTGTTCGTAAACATTTGCCACAGTATCATACAAAAATGTAGCACGATGTTCTCCTATTCTTGGAAAACCAAAGGAAGAAGTTTCGAATAAATGTTCATCGAAACAAAAAAACGGTATCACAAATTGTGATGATACCGTTGCTTTGTAATAGGCTTCGTTGTCAGTTAACCTAACATCATTTCTAAACCATACTAAGGAAGTATGATAGGTTGCCATATATTGTTACTGTTGTTTAACTGCTACCGTCAATGTTGAACCACCGTTCCATTCCGTGACGATGTAGTAAACACCGTTTGATAAATTGCGAGATGAAAATGGAATCAATTGTTCAGAACTTACTTGCTGAAATTCACCAATATTTGCAACCAATGCTCCAGTGCTGTTGAAAAGGCGAACTCGAACAGAAGTTAATTCCTTTTGTGGTGTAATGCGAATGAAGGTGTTTTCAGGCATTGGGTTTTGCAGTAACGAAACCATTGCTGGTTGCGTATTCATTTCTTGCACCGACGTTGGAGGTGCACCACCTTCTAACCACACAATACATTGTCGTAAAATCTCATTGCGAAGGGTTTCATCAACAAATGAGTGAAAATTAGAACCAAATAAGATTGTACGAAGATTTATTCTATCGCCATAAATAGCTGTAGCCAATGACGTAGTTTTTTCCTTCATCAACGGTTTTGCCCATGGAGTTAAAGCTGTGAATAAAGGTGTCGGAATATATCCTTTTCCTTTATTATGAAACAATCCAAATAGATTTACATCAAATTCAGAAATTGCATCAAATTTAATTACCTCAGAATCTGTATCTATCGTATAGATTCTACTACCTACATTATCTGTCGTAGTATCTAAATCAGCAAATTTAGCTCCAAAACTTGCTAGAAACGAGCTATTTCCTTCATCGTAATGCATAGTGTTTATTGGGTCATCGGCGATAAGCATTACTTCAACATTTTTATTAATCAAATCGTTGATAGCTGCTTTTTCAACAGTATTTATATCGCCAAAAGTAGCACTATTCCAAATGACAGTTTTAAGATTTTGAAAAGATTTGAAATTCTGAGCAAACAGTGAAGAAGAAATTTCTATGTAATTTTCTTTGCCAATTTCTTTTAATTGTTGTTGTACTTCAAATGTTTCCATTGTTGCATCATTTACGTAATATCGTTCTGCATCCAACGAAACAACTTGAAAAGATTTGTGAGCACTTTGTTGTTTGTCTGCACTGGTAGCAGTTAATGTGTAGGTAATTACATCTGGTGATTCAGAGGCTATAATAGTAAAGTCACTATTCACCGTACTATTTGCGGGAACAATAACTTTCTCAGAAGTTTGTACTTCCCAATCATTATTTGGTTTATTTGCAGATACTGATAGCGTGATAGTATCTTGAACTGATTTGTTGTTGAAAACTAAATATGATATTAGTGTAGGTTGTTTCTTACTTGTTTTAACAACATCTATTGTAGACGCAATTCCAATCATCTCTTTTCTTGAGATTTTCAGAACAGAACTACTATCGTGGTTTGCTGCCCAAATATCTCCTAATCTATTAACTGTTATACCCATAATACCAGGAGAATTAGTGGTAATTGTCTCAATTTCTGCAAAATTGTTGTTTATATCAAAAAGCTTGATATCTCCAGTTTCGTAATAGGAAACGTACAAAATTCCATCTCTACAATCTATACCAACAGGAGTGGCTGTTGAAGTTGGAACAACAGTTTCGACAATTCCACCAATTTTGCTTTTGAACGATTGTACCCATTCACCAGAAAAATTAGGCATTTCTAATGTTTCGCCTTCTGTGCCAGAAGTAATATCCAATCGTTTAACAAGCTTTGCACCACCATCAATGAAATACAACCAGTTTGTAGTTTTATCTTTCACCAAGTGAGCTGGAATTCCATAAGCTCCTGGTGTTAGCGTTACATCTACATATCGATAAATAATTCCATCCCTGTGGTCAGTTCCGCCAACTTCATGAGGATTTTGAAAATCGTACGAGCTAATGCTGTTGTAACGAGCATCACTTACCCAATACTTACTTGCAGTCTCATGAGCAATTCCAAGATTATACGGGTTTTGGTGAAGCATATCCAAATGAGAACCTAAATACCCTGGTTGAAATTGATTTCTAGAAGCAAATATCGCTGTATCTGATGACCAAAGAGTTGGACCCATAAACAAATATTCTTTGAAATCATTTCCCATAAATGTCCCTTGCTCTCCATTTTGAGCAGTCGCAAACGTACCATTAACACCAAAAGCTAACGCTTGTGTACGCCACATAAAATGGCTTCGACGAGAATCCGCTTTTTGAACAATCGAACGAGTAGGGCTTTCAATATCATGTGCAATTGTAATGGTATGATGACCATTATTCGCAGAATTGACAATCCATAAATCATTTTCAAAAAACAACGATGAGTTAAACTCTAAATCAACAGGTCGAATGAGTCCGTCATTTTCAGTGAGTACTGTTGTTATATTCCATTTTGCGATATTTGAGGGTTTTGCAGCTATATTTGGGTTAAGATTTGCTACATTCAAAATATGGTCTAACACAGTCGAAACTCCCATAAATGGAGTCTCACCTTTCACTCCAAATATTAGTTTACCTTTATAAATTACTTGAACTCCGTGAAGTAAAGATTGTTCGTTTTTTGATGTTGTAACTAATCCTAATTTTGAAGCATATTGCCAATTTGGATCAGAAGTATAAGTGAATATTCCTTGATTGAATTCTTTTTTGGTAAAGAAATTTTGCGACTTTTCTTTGGAATCAGGACTTACAGCAAGAATACGAGCATTAAGTTTTTGGAATTTGTCCGTATGTTTTTTGAACTCATTCAATTGAGCTATGCAATGAGTGCATCCAGCTCCAAGATAGTTGATGATGACAATCGGTTGTTGAAAAGAAAGTTCAAAAACATTCAAAGATGACGATGAATTCGTTAAATCTATCACAAAAAAATCTTGTGAAACAACGCGATTAGCTTCATACGAGAATGCTTGCTTTTCATAATGTGAATTGTCTTTGTTTGATGCTTTTAACGAAGTAAATACTACCAAAACAATGAAAAAGAGTAAAAAGTATGTTTTCATAACACTATCCAATAAGTAAAGAAAGGAAGTAACAATAAAGATATAGTAACACGTTATACAATAATATATTGTTGTAAATGATATACAACAATTATAAAGGAAACTACGTTCCAACACTTTAACAAGATAAGCTTCTTTTGAAAGTCATACCAGTCATATTAGCAGGTGGCATAGGGGTACAATTATGGCCTAAGTCACGAGAAAAAAAACCAAAACAGTCGATTCATTTGATTGGAGAGGGAACTATGATACAAAATTCAATAGTTCGCCTTTTACCAATGTTTGAACTTCACGATATTCATGTCATTACAACGCTACCACTCATACATTCTTTGCAGGAGCAATTACCTATGGTTCCCAAAGGTAATTTCATAGTTGAACCTCAAGCTAAAAATACTGCAACTGCTTTAACATATTCTTCAATCGTTCTATCCAAAAAATATAAAGATGAGCTCATTTTAGTATCGTTACCATCTGATCATTTGATTAACAATATTGGTGAATTTCAAAACTTTTTAGAACTTGCGATCAATGTTGCTACAGAAAAAAATATGTTAGTAACATTAGGTATAGAACCTACTCGAGCAGAATCCAGTTTTGGCTATATTCAAATCACAGAAAAAAGATATGATTTAGAGCAATTTTATGAAAAAGGAGTTCGATACATTTCCAATTTTGCAGAAAAACCGGATATTGCTACTGCTCAACGATTTGTTGATGCCGGAGATTTCCTTTGGAACAGTGGAATTTTTGTCTGGAAAAAGTCTGTATTCTGGAAGGAATTGGAACAACATTTACCAGATGTTTTTGCAACGTTTTCTCCATTGTTAGATGTTAAGAATCAAGAAGAATTTACTGCTGGTGTTCAATATGCATATCAAGTGACACGAGGAATTTCCATAGACTATGGTATTTTAGAAAAATCTAAGAATGTTCTTGTAATTCCATCTACATTTGGTTGGAGTGATGTTGGTACATGGGATGAAGTACACAGACTTTCCAAAAAGGATGTAAAGAATAATGTTTTAGAAGGTGATGTTGTAGCAATAAACGTTTCAAATTGTTTAGTTAGCACCAATGGGAGATTGGTTTCTATGGTTGGTGTTAATGATCTGATAGTTATTGATACAAATGATGCTGTACTAATATGTCAACGAGGAGATTCATCATCGGTAAAAGACGTTGTTGATTTTCTTCATAGAAAAAATATCCAGCAGTTTTTATAAATCGTTTGTAATGAGTATGGTTATACTGCTTGTTGTTTCGATGTTGGTTTTATCTTGTAGTTCTTCAATTCGATACAATTCTACCAAGTTAGATAAAACTGTAAGAAAACAACATATTGAGGAACAAGTTTCTGAACCTTTGGATTCTAATGACATCGAATCTATCGATATTGATGGTGAATTAATACTCCACAGCACAGGCAAAGCTTCCTTTTATGGAAACAAATTTAATGGAAGGAAAACAGCCAGTGGAGAGCGATTTGATAATTCAAAATATACTGCTGCACACAAAAAGTTGCCTTTTGGTACAGAAATAGTAGTTGAGAATGTATCCAATAAAAAGCGTGTTACAGTTCGTATAAATGATAGAGGTCCTTTTACTAAAAATAGAATCTTAGACGTGTCATTACAAGCTGCAAAAGAGTTAGATTTTGTTCGTCAAGGTACAGCTACAATTCGAATTTATACAAAGAAAAACAAATAATGCTATTGTTTATCCATTAGTTTCATTATTTTTGTGAATGTATACAAAGTGTAATCAATTTAAAATAGGTATAGAATGAAAAAATTTGGGTTATTAGTTAGTGGTGGTTCCGCTCCCGGTGTCAATGCACTTATACGTTCTGTTGTGAGAGCCGCAGAGAATAAAAGGGTAGAAATTGTTGGTTTTCAAAGTGGTTATAAAGGATTAGTTGAAAATAAATACCGTACTCTTGAGCGTGCTGACACTGCAAACATCATCTCCTTAGGTGGTACTATAATTCATACAAGTAGATATGATGATTTTAAAAATTCATCAACACGTCAGAAAGCAGCAGATAATATCAAAAAATTAGGCTTAGATGGTCTCATCGTTTGTGGTGGCGAAGGGACAATGGAAGGTGCTTATTTACTTTCAAAAGAACATGGTATCAATTGTATTGGAGTTCCAGTTACTATTGATAATGATGTATACGGAACTGAAAACTCTATTGGATTTGATTCTGCTGTAAATGTTGCTGTGAGTTCAATCGACAAAATTCGAGATACTGCCGATTCTCATGGACAAGTGTTTATGATTGAAGTAATGGGTCGTACTACAGGATTTATTGCTATGCAAGTAGGTATTGCCACAGGTGCTGAATTTGTTGCCGTTCCAGAAACAATGACGGATGTTGCCTTGATTTACAGACATATTGCTACTGTTGGTAAAGGTAGAAGAACTATCGTTGTAGTTTCCGAAGGTGATGAATCTGGTGGTGCTGTTGCATTATCTAATTTATTAATGGAATGTTACAAAATCGAATCAAAAGTAGCGATATTAGGACATTTACAGCGTGGTGGTTCTCCAACGTCATTCGATCGTGTATTGGCTTCTCGATTCGGTGAGGCTGCAATCGATTCTTTAACAACTGGACGTAAAGATGTTTTAGTTGGCGATCGTGCTGGAAGTTTAGAATTTACTCCAATGTATGAAGCATATTCACGAAAAAAACAACTACCTAATTGGTTAGTTAGTCTTAGTGAATTATTAATGTAATACCTTCAATGCAACCATTAGATTTTACTGGTATTATTAAAGTCTTAGAATACGAAGGGAGTATTGCTTTGGGTATTTCTTCAGTTCCAAATCAACAATGGCAGCCCGATAAAAATCATGCTCGTTTTATTCTTCAATACCTAAATGTTTTGAAACAAAAAACCGAAGGCAATAGGACTGAAGCAGAAACTTCGATACTAGATTCTGTTATTGAGCAATTGCATTCTCGATTTCATTCATTGTATTCAACGACCGAATGAACCATATAGCCATACATGTAAATACGTCCAAACCTCTTGCAATTCAATGGGCAGACTACACTATCCGAAAATTGCATTCAATGGCATCTACGACATGTTACATAGCCTATGATGTCGTTCCCTTTTTTGACAATGAAGTTCAATCGTTAGTTAAACCAACGACGGTAGAGCAATTTCCCAAATATGCTGATATCATTATTTGTTTTGGTGGTGATGGCACTATTTTGCGAATAGCCAAACATTTGGTTGAAGATACTATCCCTATCATGGGTGTTAACGTTGGACATCTTGGTTTTTTAGCAGAGTTCTCTATATCTGAATTAGATGAGGCAATTGACAATGTTGTCAAAGGTTCGTATAGAATTGTTGATAGAGCTGTTTTAGAAACCACTTTTGATGGTAAAAAATATTATGCAATCAACGAATTTGTTGTAGAAAAAGCAAGTTCTTCGAGAATGTTGACCTTACAAACACATATTAATAGACATCATGTAGCCGATTATCGTTCAGATGGAGTAATTCTAACAACACCATCCGGTTCTACAGCATATTCGTTAAGTTGTGGAGGTCCAATTTTAACACCATCAACACAAGTTTTGGGAATTACGCCAATTTCTCCTCATACTCTCACTGTACGTCCGCTCATCATTGGTGATAGTTCTGAAATTACTTTCACTTTGCTAAGTAATGTGGCAGAAGCAAATATAGTTGCTGATGGAACCGTCATTGGCAAATTGCAACATTTAGATTCGATAAAAATAAAAAAATCGGAATTTGTTGTTAAACTCATTAAACGATCAGATAAAACATACTTTGATCTCCTTCGAACAAAGTTACTTTGGTCACTTGATGCGACCGATATGCACGTAAAAAAATAACATTTTTAAATCAATGACCTTAGATCAAATCCGATACGATTGCAGATATTTTCGTGGTGATATTCCTTGCAAACCTAATAAGCAATTCAATAGTACTTGTCCAACATGCGAACACTATCAAATCGCATCTCCTAAAATTTTACTTATCAAATTGGGAGCGATTGGTGATGTCATACGAACTACTCCATTAATAGTTCGATTCAAAAAAGAATATCCGAATTGTCATATTACTTGGGTGACGTTAACTCCAGATGTTTTGCCCCCAAATGAAATAGATCAAATCTATACATTGGACTTCAAGTCAGTATTTATAATCGAAAATTCTCAATTTGATATTGCAATTAATTTAGACAAAGAACCTGAAGCATGTTTGCTATTAGAAAAAATTTCCGCACCGATAAAATATGGGTTTGGCTGGAATGGTAAACATATTGTTCCTGCAAATCCTGCTGCTGAGCATAAGTTAATTACTGGCTTTTTTGATTCGGAATCTCAAAAAAACACTAAAAGTTATTTAGAAGAAATATTTGAAATTTGTGAATTCTCTTTTCAATTCGAAGAATATTTATTAAATGTCCAACCTCGATTCGTCGATAAATGGAAATCAATGAGAGACTTAGCAAATGGAAAAAAAATAGTTGGACTTAATACTGGTTGCGGGAAACGTTGGATTACTCGTATGTGGGAAAAGGAAAATTGGGTCTCCCTCATCCAAAAACTCCAAGAGAACGGTTATTTTCCTGTTGTTATTGGTGGTCCAGACGAACATGAATTAAATGAATATTACCATAAAACGACAAATGTATATTACCCTGGGTTCTTTCCACGTGATGAATTTATAGGACTGTGTGCTAATTTAGACTCTGTTGTGACTGCTGTCTCTATGATGATGCATATAGCGACTGCACTCAAAACACCTATGATTCTTTTCAATAATATCTTCAACAAACATGAATTTGAGTTATATGGAAGAGGTGAGATAGTCAGCCCAACAAGTGGATGTGATTGTTTTTATGGTGTATCTTGCTCAAGAAATAGACATTGTATGAAAGATATAACTGTTGAAATGGTGTTTGAAGCAATTCTACGTCATATAAAGTAATTACTCCAATGAATATTGCCTATTTGTCCACATTTCCTCCATTTCGAGGTGGTATTTCACAATTTAATGTATTGTTTTCTGAAGAACTCCGAAAACAACATCATACAGTAACACCTTTTACCTTTACAACACAATATCCAGATATTCTTTTTCCGGGAAGTTCGCAGTATTTATCAGAGGAAGAGTTATCAATAAATGCCTTTTTAGCAAAAAGAACCCTCTCAACCATCAATCCACTAACGTATATACCAACCGCTAATGCGATAGTAGATAGTGGTGCATCAATGCTATTGATGAAATATTGGATGCCTTTTTTTTCACCATCGTTGGGAAGTATTTCACGATTAATTAAAAATCGCGGTGTCAAGCCAGTCGCTATAATAGACAATGCTATTCCACACGAAAAACGTTTTGGTGACCAAGCATTGACGACATACTTTTTTAACTCTATCGAACATGCAATCGTGCTTTCTAAAAAAGTTTTTGATGATGTCAAAAGTATACGTCCAAATTTACCTATTACTCTTTGCGAACATCCTTTGTATGACCAATTTGGCGATGAATTGGATAAAGAGCAATCGAAGCAACATTTTTCTATTCCTGCTGACAAAAAGGTGTTGTTATTTTTTGGATTTATTCGCGATTATAAAGGGTTAGATATACTCTTAGAGACAATGAATCTTCTATCTGATGAGTATCATTTGCTTATTGCTGGTGAAGTCTATGGCTCCTTTGAAAGTTATGAACGCTTGATACATGAACATTCGTTACAAGCTCGTTGTACTGTTGAAGTTCGATATATCGATGATAAAGAAGTACCCTTGTTTTTTTCTGCAGCAAATGCTGTTATCTTACCGTACAAAACAGGCACTCAAAGTGGAATTATATCTATAGCATATCATTTTAATGTTCCTGTGGTTGCAACGAATGTGGGTGGTTTATCAGAAATGATAGTACCGTTTGAAACTGGTGTAGTCGTTCCTTTACCAACTCCAAGTGATGTAGCAAAAGGTATAACTACACTTTTTGAGAATTATTCTCATCATTGTGAAGGAATTGGTCGATACAAAGAAACTCACACATGGAATTATTTCACATTATCGGTTGTCAATGCCGTTACTGCTCAGTAGTAGACTCTTTTGGTGCATCAATAAGTATTGGGTCGTATTGAGCTTCTTTTTCTAAATACTCTTTTTCTTTGTCGATTAGCTCTTGTATAGCTGGTTTGATAAATACGGTACCAATAGAAGATAAACCAGCCAAATAACGCAAAATAACTGCATTAATTGATTCTTGAGGAGATAGTTTGTTTATAATCAAAAGTTTTTCACTGTGTACAATACAATGTCCTCCTCGAAATCTGCCTTTTTCCTTACGTAAAGTGATACCTAAACTCTTTGTAATTTCTACCAATTCATTATATAATACCGCTGGTTTCATTAGTTTGAACTCTTTTTGTCTAATGGTTTAAAAACTATCACAACTACAACCGAGATTTGACAAAGTAATGACACTAAAAAATAAACACTTTCCTTTTGAAGAGAAGTTGTTACCATTGTTAATGCTTGAGAAGTATTAGCCGATGGTGAAAGTAAATATGTTGAAAGCAGATAATCTGAATAAATAGACTTAGCTGAAAATGCAACTGCTAAGAGCCATAGAACAATCCCCATAAACATCCATCCTTTTTGTCGCAAATATGAAAAAGACATCATAGCAGCCAATAGAGAGCCTACTGTCGCAATGATATACCCAATACCACAATAAACAAAGGCATTTGCATATAACTTGATAGTTTGGTGTTGAATTTGCCACGTATACCAAGACTTTAATGTAAGTGTACCGGGAATATATAAATCATAAATAACTGAAAGTCGTATAAACTGACCTCCTAAGGCAATAATAAGTCCAAAAGCAAACAACAACCAAGCTGTTTTCGAAAGAAAAGAATATTTCATAAATTGCGGTATTGTTCAAAAAGATGCAAATATACTAAAAAAAGGGTATACGATTGCTCGTACACCCTTTTGAATAAATTTGAGAAAGATTATTTTGCTTCAATAGGAGTTTGAATTTGAATCAACACTGTTCTATTATAGAAACGACCCTCAGGAACGTTATTTGGATACAAAGGATCGAGTTCACCCAATCCAGATGATTCTAAAGTTTTGTACTTGTTACCCGTTGATTTTTTTACTGTAGTTTCAACTGTACCAGCACGGTTGACAGAAAGTTTTCTGTTGTATTCATCCATACCAATGATGTCTGTATGACCTTCCACTTTGATTTCCGAATTTGGAGCACAACGTGGTAAAACATATTCACGCATAATTCTATCATTCAAAGGTCCAGCAGCATACGAGTCAAATGGGAAAAGAATAAGTTTGTAACGTTCCAAAGTTTTTGCATCATCTTTTTGGATCAACATATCTTCAACCTTCCATTGTTTTACAGGGATAACAATAGGTTCAGAAGAACACTCAGCACCACTAGTACTTTTCACAAAAAGTTGTGCAGTATACGGAACTTCATCTTTTGGATATTCCGCATCTTCATTTGTCCAATCCCACTGGAATTTTGGTTCTGTTGTGCCAGGATTTTTGATTTCTTTCCAAACATTGTTTCCACGTTTTACAACGATTCTACGAGATTCGAAAATTTCATTATCAATACCATTTGCAATTGTAAAGTTCATTTGCTCAGGCATTGGGAATGTTTTAGGATCTTTGTCTAACAATGGTTTGATAACTTGCCAAACTTCTTCAGCATCACCAGTACAAAGCAATTCTACTCTTCTATTTTCCACAATGGAATTAGCTTTTGAATCTGGATCTGGATCACCAGTTTTGGAAGCTTTTTCTGGAGCTTTTCTTGCTGTCAATTTCATTCTGTCTGGAGAGATTTTCCAAACATCACGTAAATAGTTGTACACATTTTCAGCACGTTGTTTAGAAATTGCAACATCTTTTTCTTCTGGAGAAACATCATCAATACAACCAACCACTTCAATTTTGACATTAGGGAATTTATTCAGACGATAACCATAAATGTTCAAAACATGGTAATATTTTTCTAATGTACCACCTTGAAGGCGTTCATCGTTAAAATTAGCAGTTTGATTTTGATTAATTTTAATGTAACGTTTAGGAATTTCTGAAGAACCTAAATCAAAGAAAATGTAATTCAAAATAGGAGCTAAATCTATCGTAACAACTTCTTTCATCACTAAACCTTTGAAGTTTCCTTCAGGTTTCCCTTGATTCTTTTTCGTATATTCAGATGCAGCAACCTCAGAACCCAAAATTGGTTTTTTTCCTAATTTCAATGGAACATTGATAATGGAAGATTCTTTTGCCGCATTACGATCTTTTGTTTTTTCCGGTTTATTTACTTTGATTTTTTGTGTAGTTTTTCCGTAAGTAGCAGATGAAGCAGAAATTTCAAATTCAACAAAATCTACTAATTTACCTTCTGCATCATTCGGGTCAATAAAGTCACCACTGGTGATAACTCGTTGGAATTCCGTAATAGAAGAGGTATTTAGTAATAATGAGTCGGTTGTTTTAGTTAAAGGATTACGTAATGTTACTAATGCAGGAATTGCAGTATTCGCACATTCATCAATAACATTTGCTACGACAGTAATTGTTTTGAACAATGACGGTACAAATGCCATAAACAAATCTAATTTCCCTTGATGACCTTTCAAATCGGTTCTTTCAGAGGCAAAATAGATAATATCTCCCGAACCAGGAATTGAAATGAATTGCTCATCTTTTTCCGTATTGATTGGTCTTCCTAAGTTTTTAGGTGTTGACCATTTTTTGGTATCTTCATCAAAATTGGATACGTAGAAGTCAGTACCACCAAATCCTTTATACCCATCGGATGCAAAGAATAATGTTGTTCCAGATGGGTCAATGAATGGAGAAACTTCTTTACCACCAGTATTTAATTCCTCTAATGCGACCGCTGGTTTCCATTCTTCCATATCAAAATCATAATCAGAATACCAAAGATTCAAATTGTCTTTCCCAAATTTTGATGGACGGTTAGAAACGAAATAAATCCGGTCACGACGAGCAGTAATCGAAGGTTGGGAATCCCAAAATTGTGAATTAACGTTTTTACCTAAATTCACAGGTTTACCCCAATTTTCACCATCAGATTCTGCTACATACAAATCGCATGAACCAAATCCGTCATCACGGTTACAACCAGTAAAGTATAGATACAACCCTTTGTTGGCCATAGAAGCAACACCCTCGTTACGAGAAGTATTCAATCCAAGTTCGCCAAATCTTGTAGAAGTATCCAAATTTGTCGGTGCAGAAAAAACTGTATCGTAAGAGTTTTTCTTTTCAACTCTCCAAAAATCGTGTGAATTTTCCCCTTTGTCTGATTTTCTGCTACCAGGTCTTGCAGAGACAAAAAACAGAGTTTTACCATCAACTGATACCGTTGGTGCATAGTCTACATCTTCCCAGTTGACAACTTTTCCTAAATTGATAATCCTAATAAGTTCTGGATTATCAAAAACAGACTCCCTCTTGTCGTCATTTTGAGCAGGAACTAACGGTCCTACTGGGTTTAAAATTACTGCATAACGGTAAAGTTCTACAGGTTTGTTTGCTTTTTTAGCTGTTACAAACGTAGAACAAAGTAACAGAATCAATGTCGTTAATGCAATATGCATAGTAGTAAATTTTCGCATATGTATCTTTAATCTCCAAGTTATGGTTTTAAATATCTTCTGATATAATCAGTTACATTTTTGTCTTCTGAATGTAAAAGTTACGGCTATTTGTTGAATTATCAAAATTTTATTGTAAAAAATCACCTTTTTTTTTCAAAAGAGAATATTACATTGGAAATCGAAGCTCCATTAAAAACTGTAAGCTATTCACTGAAAAGCTCGGATTTGAGGTTGTAACTGTGTTTAATGGGATTGCGTATCTAAACACTGGTGTTAAATACGTGTATTCCCCAAAAGGAATATCTATACCCATTCCTACATCTACTAAAAATTGTAATGCAGATGTATTTGGTAATTTCCCGTCTTCAATTATTGTACTTTGAGTTTTGTTTTCAAACTGTATTGTAGCATCCGATCCATCAGGTAATCGAAATGGATTTCTTTCTAAAATTTCTTTAGTATGAACAATTGATGATTGGAACAAATATCCAGCTGTTAACCCGCCTTTAAAAAACAACACCTTTGAAAAAGGATACCATTTAGCATATCCATTCACGAACAGTTGTTGTAAACTAACATTAGAAGTGTGGCGAAAAAGAATAGGTGTTTTAAAACTTTCACCTGTAGCAGATTGCAAATCTACTATTTCACGCTCCCGAAAGAGTGCAGTAAGTGATCGATTTTCATAACCAATAGCTCCTCCAATATTGAGTGAATTTCCAATATACTTTTCATACAACCCTCCCAGAATAAGTCCTGAACCAGCTCCATTTTCAAATGAACAGTTACATTCGTTCGTTACTAACGTACCTGTTTGAAAGTTGCCGGAAAACCCTAAAAATACTCCACCCCAATTTGGGAGTTTTCTTGGTTGAACAAATATTGGTGAATCTAAATTTTGCGTGTATACTATAGAATTACAAAGTAGTATCCCAAGTAAGAAGAAGAATGTTTGTCGAATTTTCATGTATATCATGTTTTTTGATTCGTATTTTTCGCAAATTACACCGATTTTTTGACTTTTACAATTCATTTTTATTTTTTTCATAGTTTTTTTACTTTTTTCTCATTAAATGCTGAAAACTCACGATTATTCTTCATCAAATCCGAGATTAACAGCGGTGGAAATTCTTACGAAATTAGAGCAATCTGATGCTTATGTTGATAGGACAATACAAGCGTATTTAGAAAATGCTACTTTTTCTTTGCGGGATAAAAATTTATTTTCAGAACTTGTCCGGGGTTGTGTTCGTTTTAGGTTGACACTTGATACAATCATCAAGGAACATTTGAAGAACAAAGAAATTTCTTTACATGCTACTGTCAATAATTCACTAAGAATTGCAGTATATCAATTGGTGTTTTTATCCAAAATTCCTGCAAATGCTGCGGTGAATGAATCCGTACAGATAGTTAAACGAAAGAAAGGGATATTTCTTTCGAAATTGACCAATGCAGTACTTCGCTCTATTGTTACAAATCTTGATTCGGTTAAATTGTCACTAAAAGATACTTCAACAATCGAAACTTTTTCAAAAAGTTTATCATTTCCTATTTGGATGATTCAACGGTTCAAAACCCAGTTTCCTGACAATGATGCGAATTCTTTCTTTAGCTCCTTGAACCAACCATCACCATTGAATTTGAGAGTAAATACCCAAAGACAATCAATAGATGAATTTCAACAATTTCTTGAAGAAAAAAAGTTATCTTTTCAAAAAGCTCAATTTTCTAAGAACACTATTGTTGTCTCAAACATTCCAATGGACCTTTTGAAGGAATTTATGGAAAATCAACGTTGCTTTGTTCAAGATGAAAGTGCATCATTGGTAGTGGAGCTTCTTTCACCAAAAATTGGAGCATCAGTTTTAGATGTTTGTGCAGCACCTGGTGGTAAGTCATTTTCTATAGCTGACCTGCAAAAAAACACAGGTAAAGTCCTTTCAAATGACCAATTTGAGGTAAAAACATCGTTGTTACATAAAAGTGCTCTTCAAATGGGGTATACATCAATTCAAACAAATACTGCTGATTTGTTTTCGCTTACTGGAGTGTTTTTTGATGCAGTTTTATTAGATGTACCATGTTCTGGTTTGGGGGTAATACGGAAAAAACCAGACATAAAATGGAGAAGAACTACTGAATCTCTTCGAGAATTGCAACAGTTTCAAATGAAAGCGATTGAACATTGTGCTGGCTTGGTGAAAATTGGAGGGACATTCGTTTACAGCACTTGTACCTACGATATAAGTGAAAACGAAGAAGTTGTTGAGTGGTTTTTACAAAAAAATAGCAATTTCATTTTAGAACCGGCAGAAGAATATCTTCCATCTGCCGTTTGCAAAAAAGGTTATCTTCGTACTTTTACTCATATCCACGGATGCGATAGTGCATTTGGTGCAAGATTGAAACGAATAGGGTAGTTAGAATTATAGTAACGGTGTTACCCATTCATTATCAAGATTTTTATCTCGGGATTGTTGTGCCATTTCTATTTTGTAAGAAAGCAATTTTTCTTGCAATGATGTATCTTTCAGAGCAAGAATTTGCACCGCTAAAATTCCAGCATTCTTCCCCGCATTAACTGCTACAGTTGCTACTGGAACACCTGGAGGCATTTGAACAATCGACAAAAGAGAATCTAATCCTAATAACGAACTACTTTTTACAGGTACACCTATGACTGGTACAATTGTAAATGAAGCGAGCATACCAGGAAGATGAGCTGCTCCACCTGCACCCGCAATTATAACTTGAATACCTCGTTCAAAAGCACTTTTACCATAAGTAGCCATATCCTCTGGAGTTCTATGAGCAGAAACAATACGCAATTCATACGGAATAGAAAATTCTTTACAAATTATTGCTGCCTCACTCATAACATGCAAATCACTATCCGAACCCATTACAATTCCAACTTTTGCACTCATTTTTCTATACTTCTTTCTTTTGAATACTTTTTTATCAAACCCAATAATTCGTACTTACCAACCGGTTTTTCGACGGAATACAACACAACATCGATAAAGTACTGACAATATTTCATTAATTCTTTAATCTGATGTTTACGTTCTTCAGCAGCTTTTTGCGAAATCTTGTCTGTTTTAGTTAAGACAACGCAAAATTTCTTTTGTGCATTTTCTAAACGTTCCATCACTTCCATATCCAATTTTTGTGGGTCATGTCGTGAATCTACTAACACACATACCAAGGATAATTCCTTTCGTTGTTCCAGATATTGGTAGTTTAACGAAACAAATTGTTCCCGTAAGGATTTGCTTACAGATGCAAAACCAAACCCAGGCAAATCCACAAATATACCATAGCCATTGACAGAAAAGAAATTTATCTCACGAGTTTTTCCGGGAGTCCTACTGACAAATGCCAACTTTTTTCTTGCTACTAAGGAATTAATCAAAGACGATTTTCCCACATTTGATCTGCCAATGAATGCGATCTCAGGTTTTGAGTTTGCTGGAATTTGGTCCCAAGCAGTAGCTCCATAAAGAAATTCAGCTTCTAACATGCTCATTCTATTAGTTACAAGATAAAAAGAAAAACAGTATTTTCTTTATTAGATAAAGAAAATACTGTTATTTCGTTAAACCGTTTATTCTAATTACGAAACGGTTTCTTCTTCGTACGATGGAGAAATTTCATATTCTTCATCATATTGTTCATCATACTCATCAAACAAATCATCAAAGATTTGCTCTTGTTTGCTTGAGACCAAAAGCTCTTGATATTCTCTCAAACCAGTACCTGCAGGAATTAATTGACCAAGAATAATATTCTCTTTCAATCCTGATAAGGTGTCAGTTTTCGTTGCAATAGATGCATCAGCCAATACTTTTGTAGTTTCTTGGAACGAAGCAGCAGAAAGCCACGATTCAGTAGAAAGTGATGCAGTTGTAATACCCAATAATGATGGTTCACTAATTGCAGGTTCAGCATCTCTTGCTTGAGGAGGAACCTTTCCTTTTTTCTCACATTCTTTCGCCAACTCTTTAAACTTACGTTTTAAAGTCAATTGACCAATTTTGAGTTTAGTATCTCCTTTATCAGTTACAACAACATGATTTTTCAACATTGTATTCTCATCATTGAATCGAATACGATCAATCAAATCATTTTCTAAGAATGATGAATCACCAGAATCCAAAATTCGTAGTTTTTGTAACATCTGTCTTACAATTGCTTCGATGTGTTTGTCATTGATTTTCACACCTTGCATACGATAAACCTCTTGAATCTCGTTTACTAAATACTCTTGTACAGCATTAGCACCTTTGATTCGAAGAATATCGTGAGGATTGATAGAACCTTCAGTCAATTTTGTACCAGCATAGACCATATCGCCTTCATAAACTAATACGTGCTTACCAACGGGTATAGAAGCTTCTTTTGTAGTTTGACCATCTAATGAAGTAATTTTGATTACTCGTTGACCACGTTTTGGTTTTTCAAAGGAAACGATACCATCAATTTCTGCAACAATAGCAGGATTTTGAGGAGCACGAGCTTCAAACAACTCTGTTACACGTGGAAGACCACCCGTAATGTCTCTCATTCTTCCTGATTCGCGAGGAATTTTTACTAATTTGCTACCTACAAATACTTTTTCATCTTTATCAACAATGATTTGAGCTCTTGTAGGAATTGGATATGATTGAATATGAGCACCTTTATCGTCAACAATCTCAATTGTAGGTGATTTGGTTCTATCACGGGATTCAATAACAACCTTGGTAACGTGACCAGTTTGTTCATCATTTTCTTCACGATAGGTTACGTTTGGAATAAGATCTTTATAACGAATAATACCTTCTTTTTCCGTGATAATCACCTGATTATATGGATCCCAATCGTAGATAATTTCACCTTTTTTCACAGTTTGTTTATCAGAAACCTTCAATACAGAACCGTAAGAAACATCATATTTGGTTAAAACCCTATTACTATCTGGCTCAACGATATTGATAATACCACTACGAGAAACAACAACTGTTTCAGAAGCTGCAGTCATACCCATGTCATCTTCTTCACCGCCCATTGTCGCAACAGTTCGAACATTTTCGAATTGGATTAGACCATCAAATTTCGTTGTTACTGTCGATTGAGCAGAAATCAACGATGCAGTACCACCAGTGTGGAATGTTCGAAGTGTCAATTGCGTACCTGGCTCACCAATGGATTGAGATGCAATAGTACCAACGGCTTCACCTGTATCAACTAATTGACCAGTCGCCATGTTTCTACCATAACATTTCGCACAAACTCCACGACGAGACTCACAAGTCAATACTGAACGAATCCAAACACTTTCAATAGAAGTATTTTGAATCAACGTTGCATAATCTTCGGTGATAATTTCGCCTGCTTTTACGATTGGTTTTTCGGTATTAGGATCAACAACATCTCGTAGCGCTACTCTTCCTAAAATTCTCTCATATAATGGTTCTTTGATATCTTCACCATCTTTAAGAGCAGACATATTAATACCACGAATAGTATTACAGTCATCTTCGGAGATAATAACATCTTGAGCCACATCATGTAATCGACGAGTTAAATAACCAGCATCTGCTGTTTTTAACGCCGTGTCCGCAAGACCTTTTCTGGCACCGTGGGTTGAAATGAAATACTCAAGTATGGTAAGACCTTCTTTGAAGTTTGAAAGAATTGGATTTTCAATCAATTCTCCGGAAGTTCCCTTCATAGATTTTTGTGGTTTTGCCATCAAACCACGCATACCCGCCAACTGACGAATTTGTTCTTTCGAACCACGGGCTTGAGAATCTAACATCATCCAAAAAGTATTAAATCCTAATTGAGATGTTTGAAGTTCATTGTATAATTTATCAGCAACTTTGTTCGTTGCATTTGTCCAAATGTCAATAATTTTGTTGTAACGCTCACCTTGTGAGATTATACCTTGATTATATTGAGATTCAATTTTATCAACTTTTTCTTGAGCAGAGTTAATGTATTCTTCTTTTACTTTCGGCACTACCACATCAGCAATAGATACAGAAAGACCACCACGAGTTGCATACATAAATCCTGCTTTTTTCAGTTCATCTAAAAAGACAACAGTTTTTGCAAGCCCTGCTTTGCGGAAACACGTACCAATGATTTGACGAAGACGTTTTTTTGCTAGTAACTCATTCAAGAACCCTAATTCTTCTGGTACAATCTCATTAAAGAGTACTCTACCAACGGTTGTTTCAATCATTTTTCCTTGGAAGCGGAATTCTACTTTCGTATGAATTTCAACTACTCCAGAATTATGTGCAATAATTACTTCTTCAGCATTAGCAAACTTTTTGCCTTCTCCTTTAGCACCTGGTTTTGATTTGGTCATATAATATGCACCCAAGACCATGTCCTGTGACGGTACCGTAATAGGTTCACCGTTTTGAGTATGCATAATGTTATGCGACGCCAACATCAATAGCAATGCTTCCAATTGAGCTTCGTGGCTCAATGGAACGTGAACAGCCATTTGGTCACCGTCAAAATCGGCGTTAAAGGCAGTACATACTAAAGGGTGGAGTTGAATTGCTTTCCCTTCCACAAGTTTTGGCTGGAACGCTTGGATACCAAGTCTGTGGAGTGTAGGAGCACGATTGAGAAGAACTGGGTGACCATCAATAACTCGTTCGAGAATATCCCAAACTTCATCGGTTTTTCGTTCAACCATTTTTTTCGCACTTTTTACCGTTTTCACATGACCACGTTCAATCAATTTTCTAATGATGAACGGTTTGAAAAGCTCAACAGCCATATTTTTTGGCAAACCACACTCATGGATTTTCAATTCAGGTCCAACGACAATAACCGAACGACCAGAATAATCCACACGTTTCCCCAATAAGTTTTGACGGAAACGTCCAGTTTTACCTTTTAAAGTATCTGCAAGTGATTTTAATGCTCTTTGTGATTCTGAACGAACAGCTCTTCTTGAATTATCAAAAAGTGCGTCAACAGATTCTTGAAGCATTCTTTTTTCATTACGTAATATCACCTCAGGAGCTTTGATGTCGATAAGTCGTTTCAAACGATTATTACGAATAATAACACGACGGTACAAATCGTTCAAATCTGAGGTTGCAAAACGTCCACCTTCTAATGGAACTAATGGACGTAAATCCGGTGGAATGACAGGCACAACATCTAAAACCATCCATTCAGGGTAGTTCTTACGTTCGCTATCCATATTGCGGAATGCGTCCAAAACACGTAAACGCTTCAAAGCATCTTGTTTTTTCTGCTGAGAAGTTTCAATACGATATTGTTCTTTAATTCGGTGATATTCTTCATCTGGATCAATTCGACGAAGCATTTCTTTTATAGCTTCGGCACCGATTAGAGCAATGAATTTTCTTGGGTCTTCATCTTCTAATTGATAATGATCAGATGGAAGATTGTTTTCAATTTGTATATATTCATCTTCAGAGATGAGATCAAATTTATTTGTTTTTGTAGGACCAGGCTGGATAACTACATACGATTCGTAATACACAATTTTTTCAGCATCTTTAGTTGGAATACCCAAAATATTGCTGATTTTACTTGGTAATGAACGTAAAAACCAAATATGAACGACAGGTACCGCGAGCATAACATGCCCCATACGCTCTCTTCTAACTGATTTTTGAGTTACTTCTACACCGCAACGGTCACAGACTATCCCTTTGTAGCGAATACGCTTGTATTTTCCACAAGCACATTCCCAATCACGGATTGGACCGAAGATTTTTTCGCAAAATAGACCATCTTTTTCCGGTCTAAATGAGCGATAATTTATAGTTTCCGGCTTCGTAACTTCACCATGTGATCTATTTAGAATATCATCAGGTGAAGCCAGTTTAATTGTTATTTTTGAAAACCCGCTTCTGGGAATCAAAAGTGACTGCATTTTGCCTCCGGAGTATCAAGAGTAATGGAAATTTTTATACTTATTTTATCGAAATTTTTATATAATTGAACAACCGTTTGAGTACGGAAACAACCGTTACCGTACTCAAATAGATTAATCAATTCGTACATCTAAACAGAGACCTTGTAGCTCTCGCACTAATACATTGAATGATTCAGGAATATTTGGATTTGGCATATTATCACCTTTGACAATTGCTTCATACATTCTTGCACGACCTTGAACATCATCAGATTTGACTGTAATCATCTCTTGTAATGTATGAGCCGCACCGTATGCTTCCAATGCCCAAACCTCCATCTCACCAAGACGTTGACCACCAAATTGTGCTTTACCACCAAGCGGTTGTTGCGTAATGAGTGAGTATGGCCCAATTGAACGTGCGTGAATCTTATCTTCTACTAAGTGGGAGAGTTTTAACATGTAGATAACACCAACGGTTACTTCGTTGTCAAACAATTCTCCAGATCGTCCATCACGAAGACGAACACGACCAGTTCGAGGTAGACCAGCTTCTTCTAAGTAATCACCAACAGTATCCCAAGATGCACCTTTAAAAATTGGAGAAGCAAAGAATTTGTCGATTTTTTTAGCAGCCCAACCCAATGCGGTTTCATACAATTGTCCCAAGTTCATACGAGAAGGTACACCTAATGGATTCAAAATAATATCCATTGGAGTTCCATCAGGTAAAAACGGCATATCTTCAATCGGTACGATTTTCGAAACGATACCTTTGTTACCGTGACGACCAGCCATTTTATCACCAACTTGCAATTTACGTTTTTTCGCAATGTAAACTTTCGCCATTTGCAAGATTCCCGGTTGTAATTCATCGCCAGGAGGCATTTTTGACTTGATTTTATAATCGTCAGTAATTTGTTTGTATTTTGCATTGAAATTTTCTAACAATTTCATTGCCAACTCGTTCGATTTCGAATCTTTTACTAAAGGAGTAGACAAATCTAATTTATCTAATTTTAGTTCCTCAGAATTAAAGTATTCTTGAATAGAATCTACTGTTATAACTACTCCAGAACGAATGACTGGTGTTTTTACACCCTGCAAACGAATACCCATAGATACTTGTTCACCGAGGATGACAGATAATTTTCCAAGACATTCTTTTTCTAAAGCAATTTTTTCTAATTGCTCAGCTTTTGTAAGAGCATCTTGACGTTTCTTTTCTTCACGTTTGTTGTCTGACTCTTGAAGTGAGACTCTACGTGTGAAGAGCTTTGTATTGATAACAACACCTTTTAATCCAGGAGTAGCTTTCAACGAAACATCCTTTACATCTCCAGCTTTATCGCCAAAGATAGCACGAAGAAGTTTTTCTTCAGGGGTAGGATCAGTTTCACCTTTCGGTGTAATTTTTCCAATAAGAATATCACCTTCGCGGACTTTTGCACCAATGCGAACAATACCGGATTCATCTAATTCTTTAGTTGCTTCTTCACTTACATTTGGAATTTCACGAGTAAATTCTTCTTCACCACGTTTTGTATCACGTACTTGAAGTGTAAATTCTTCGATGTGAATAGAAGTAAAGATATCCTCCGCAATTAATTTTTCAGAAATAATAATCGCATCCTCAAAGTTGTATCCTCTCCAAGGCATGAATGCGACCAATACATTTCTTCCTAAAGCGAGTTCACCTTTATCTGTTGATGAATTATCAGCTATAGGCATATTCTTTTTTACAACCTGACCATTGCGAACAATTGGACGTTGGTTGATAGAAGTATCTTGGTTTGTTCGGAAGAATTTGAGCAAATCGTATGTTTTAATCAAATCACTATCGAAAGTAGTTAACTGCTCATCATCACTTTCGGAACCAAAGTAACGGATTATGATTTTGTCAGCAGATACATACTCAACAATTCCATCACCTTCAGCTAAAAGCACAGCTCTCGAATCACGAGCAACACGTGCTTCCATACCAGTTCCAACACGAGGAGCATCTGGACGAAGTAATGGTACAGCTTGACGTTGCATGTTCGAGCCCATCAATGCACGATTCGCATCGTCATGTTCCAAGAATGGAATCAATGCAGCAGCTGCACTGGTAATCTGATCGGTAGATATATCAATATATTCAACTTCTTGAGGAGAAACTACTACATAATCACCTGATTGACGAGCTTTCACTCTATCACCGAGGATTTTTCCTTTTTCATCAACCTTGGTTGATGCAGGTGCGATAATTTTTCCTTCTTCTCTTTCTGCAGGGATGTATTCCACTTCAGATTGAACAATTCCTTTGACAACTTTTTTATAAGGAGTTTCAATGAACCCAAATTCATTGATTTTCGAATGAATTGCTAAAGAAGAAATCAAACCAATGTTTGGACCTTCGGGAGTCTCAATTGGGCATAAGCGACCATAGTGAGTGTAGTGAACGTCACGAACCTCAAATCCGGCACGTTCACGAGAAAGACCACCAGGTCCAAGAGCTGAAGTTCTTCGTTTATTTGTTAATTCAGCCAATGGATTTGTTTGATCCATAAATTGAGACAATTGGTTCGTCCCAAAAAACTGATTGATAACAGAAGTTATCGTTCTTGCATTTACAAGTTCAACTGGGTTTAAGCTTTCACTATCAGGAATTGATAAACGTTCTTTGATAGTTCTTCCCATACGGGCTAAACCAACATTGAATTGTGCTGTAAGTTGTTCACCAACAGTACGAACGCGTCTATTACCCAAGTGATCGATATCATCAACTGTTGCTTTTCCAGCATGTAGTTCTATCAAATAATTGATAATAGAAATGATATCATCAACTCGAAGTGTCGTTTCATCTAAAGAAACATCCAAGCCTAATTTGTCGTTGATTCTAAAGCGACCAACAGTTCCCAAATCGTAGCGTTTTGCATTGAAGAACAATTTGTCAATCAAACTACGTGCAGCTTCAATATCTGGAGGATCTGATGAACGTAATTGGCGATAAATTGCCTCAAGAGCAGCCTCTGCAGAAGTAGAAGTGTCTTTTGCTAATGTTTTAACAATGACTGGTTCTTCTGTATCAGCAATATAATTATAAAGTTTAATGCCATTAAGAGTGGCTTCTTTTAATACTTCCCAAACTTCTTCTTCGAAACGAGTTTCTCGAGAAACGATGATTTCACCAGTTTCAAGATCTACAACATCAGAAGCAATACGACGACCGTAAAGTTTTTCTGATAATTCCGTTTTAGGAACAAAAGTAGCTAATTTGAATAAATCTAAGATATCTTCATTTGAAGAGTACCCTAATGCACGCAATAAGGTTGTCACAGGGAATTTTTTCTTACGGTCGATGTAAGCGAACATAACATCGTTTATATCCGTAGTGAATTCTACCCATGATCCTCTAAATGGAATGATACGTGCAGAGAAAATACGCGTTCCATTCGGATGAATAGCATCATCGAAGAACACTCCTGGAGAACGGTGAAGTTGCGAAACGACAACACGTTCGGCACCATTGATAATAAAGGTTCCACGATTTGTCATACATGGAAGATTACCAAGGTACACATCTTGTTCTGTCACATCACCAAAATTACCAGCAGCAGAGTCTTGTTTGCTAATCAAACGAAGTTTTGCTTTGAGAGGTTTCGCAAACGTTAATTCACGCTCACGACATTCGCGTTCTGTATATTTTGGTTGTTCCAGATGATATTCAATAAATTCCAATTGCATTTTTCCACTTTGATCTTCGATAGGAAAATTTTGGAGGAATGCAGATTGGAGACCTATTTTTTTACGCTCTGAAGCGGGTACATTTTCTTGTAAAAAATCTACGTACGAATCTAATTGAACATTCAATAAATCCGGATAGATATTTTCATTTTCATTTTGACCAAAAAAGATTCTTTCACGAATACGAATCAATTCATTTTCGTTGATAGAATTTTGGATTTTGTTGGATTTCATTTGAAGCAACTCCTTACTTTTCAAAGCAATGTTTGATGAAGTTTACTGGGTTTTGAATGAAGAATCGCATTAAAACAAAATAAATAACCATACAAAGAAACATTGCTATACTGGGCTAGATTTCTTTGCAAATGATTATTTATCATAAGTATGGTATCGGATTTTTCAAAAACACTTCAGTGTAATTAGTAGTTTTAAACTGCTTAGACAGTTTTTAAACGAATATATCGTTACGATCAACTTTTCATTCTATTGTAGAATGGAAAGTAAAATACTCCCGACTTATTTTATAGTAAGTCGGGAGTGCATTAATAAAGACTAGAGAAAAAATTACTTCAATGTAATTTTTGCACCAGCTTCTTCTAATTTCTTTTTGATGTTATCAGCATCTTCTTTAGTAGCACCTTCTTTAACTACTTTTGGAGCAGCTTCAACAAGATCTTTTGCTTCTTTCAAACCTAAACCAGTTACTTCACGGATAGCTTTGATAACTGCAATTTTCTTACCAGCATCTTCAACTGAAGTCAATTCTACATCAAATTCAGTTTTCTCTTCAGCAGCGGCAGCAGCTCCACCACCTGCAGCAGGAGCCGCAGCAAATGCAGCCACAGGAGCAGCAGCAGTTACACCAAATTTATCTTCCAAAGCTTTTTTCAACTCAGAAGCTTCTAAAAGTGTCAGGGCACTAATCTTTTCAACTAATTCTTCTACGATTGCAGACATGGATATTCTCCTATTAAAATTAAATTTTTTTAAAAATTGTTATATATGGTTACGCTGCGTTTTGTTTTTTCGCAACTTCTTCCACTAAATACGCGACATCACGTAATACCGCATTGACAGAACCAACGATACCAGAGATAGGTGCATTTAAGCTACCCAATATTCCAGCAATGAGATCCTCACGCGTTGGCAATGATGCTAATGCCTTCAATTGAGTTGCATCAAAGTATTCACCTTCAACATAGGCTGCTTTTAATTTAGGAATTTCACTTTTATCTGTTAATTCTTTCAATACTTTCGCAGGACCTACTCCATCATTTACTCCAAACCATAACATCGTTTGTCCAAAAAGAACTTCACGAGTAATATGTTCGTATCCACCAACTTCAGCCAATGCACGAAGAATTACTGTGTTTTTAGCAACACGGAATTCTATACCTTTGCTTTTCAACTCACGTCTGGTAGAGAGAGTATATGCAGCATTCATTCCAGTGAAATCTATGAAATAAATGCCCGATGAACGTTTGATTTTTTCAACCAATTCGGCAACGACTTGCTGTTTTTGTTCTTTCGTTGTCATATTTGTTTTATATTGTGTTTTTAGCATTGGTTATTGTTTTGCGAACGAACTTGTTGCCAATATCGTTAGAAGCCGCATAGACATTAACTATACCAAATAGCGTAATAGCGTTAATTATTTGTCAGATGATTGGAACGATTGTTCGATAACTGGTACACCAGGTCCCATTGTTGAACTAACATAAATAGTTTTCACATATTTACCTTTAGCTCCAGATGGTTTCGCACGTAAAACTGAAGAGAAAAAAGCAGCTGCATTTTCTATAATTTTGTCGTTAGGGAATGAACATTTTCCAATTGAACCATGAACAATCCCAGATTTATCAACACGATATTCAATTTTACCTGCTTTTACCTCTTGTACTGCTTTAGCGATATCCAAGGTAACAGTTCCACTTTTTGGGTTTGGCATGAGACCACGTGGTCCAAGAATTCTTGCAAGTTTACCTACTTCGCCCATTACATCAGGCGTAGCGACAACTACATCAAAATCTAACCAACCATTTTTAATTTTTTCCGTATATTCTTCTAAACCAGCATAATCGGCACCTGCATTCAATGCTTCAGTGTCTTTTGGTGTTTTAGCAAGAACTAATACGCGAACTGATTTACCAGTTCCGTGAGGAAGAGATACAGAACCACGGACAATTTGGTCTGTTTTACGAGGGTCAACTCCTAATTTGACAGCAATGTCAAACGATTCGTCAAATTTCGCAGTTGCACAATCTTTGATAATTGTTACAGCGTCTTTTAGTGCTCTTTCGACCGTAAAGTCATATTTTTTACGAATCGATGCGAGTCTTTTTGGTGCTTTAGCCATAGTGTCTCCTGTGCTTCAAACGATAATAGAAATACTATCTCGCACTTTAATAAAAAATTTGTTCGATTAAGCGTTCATATCTACAGTCAAGCCCATTGAGCGTGCTGTACCAGCAATCATTGAAACAGCACTTTCTTCAGTGTCTGCATTCAAATCTTCCATTTTTATTTTAACAATCTCAAGAAGTTGTGTGCGAGTTACCTTGCCTACTTTCACCTTGTTTGGTGCAGCAGAACCTTTTGACAAACCAGCTGCTTTCGCAAGTAAAACTGCTGCAGGTGGTGATTTTACAACGAAGGTAAACGATTTGTCAGAATAAAAGGTAACAACAACTGGAAGAACTGTTCCAGCTTGTTTTGCAGTTCTTGCATTGAATTGTTTTACGAATTCCATACCATTCAAAGCTCTTTGACCAAATGCAGGTCCTACAGGGGGAGCCATTGTTGCAGCACCGCCTTGTAGTTGAACTTTAAATGCACCCATTACTTTTTTTGCCATAACTATTATTTAGTCAATATTTGAGTACAATGCCAAATTGGCTTAGTGATTTTCTATTTCAACTTGAGTAAAATCGAGTTCCACAGGAGTTTTACGTCCAAGGATTCCAACTTCAACTTTTAATTTTTGCTTTTCGTTGTTGACTTCTTTTACAACTCCAGAGAATGTTGCAAATGGACCATCAATAACTTTTACAGGGTCGCCTACGGAGTAAGCATTTTCAATGGTAACGACATCTTTACGTTCTTCAGCACGACCACGAATTCTATCAACTTCATCTTGTTGCAAACTTACCGGACCGCTTTTGGTTCCAACAAAATTGACTACCGATGGGATATTAGTGATGATTTCATAGATTTTTTTGTTTAAAGCCATGAACACCATAATGTATCCGGGAAGAAAATTTTTGATTTTGGTTTTACGTTGACCGTTTTTCACCACAAATACTGTTTCTTCAGGAACAATCACTTCACCAATTTGATCTTCGTAGCCTAAACGTTTTTTTTCAAATTCAATCGCAATTTTCACCCGGTTCTCGTGTGAGGTATAGGTTCTAATGGCATACCATTTGAATTCTTTATGCTCGGGTATAGTTGTTATAACATTTTGCATTGTTTTGTCAATAGACTGTGGCTAAAGGAGAATTACGTTCAGAAGGAATTAGAAAATAGTTTTAATGATAAAGGTCATCCCTGTATCAATAAACCAAACAAAAACGGAAATAACAACGCATGTTGTCAAAACAACAACAGTTGATTCTTTCAGTTGCTCTTTGTTTGGCCAAGAAACTTTTTTCATTTCCTTGACAACATCATTACTGAACTCTTTTATACTCGTAATCATAGTAACCTTTGTAAATAAAAAGAGCTTCAAACGAAGCTACAAAAGCATATCTTGGCACGGACAGTAGGACTCGAACCCACAACCAACGGTTTTGGAGACCGCTATTCTACCAATTGAACTATGTCCGTATTCATACAACTCAAGAGCTGATGACCGGACTTGAACCGGAGACCTCTTCCTTACCAAGGAAGTGCTCTACCAACTGAGCTACACCAGCGAACACTGATTGAGCGGGAGACGAGACTCGAACTCGCAACCAACAGCTTGGAAGGCTGTGACTCTACCATTGAGTTACTCCCGCTAAATTTTTGTGGGTAGAGAAGGATTTGAACCTCCGTACTCCGGAGAGAACAGATTTACAGTCTGTCGCCTTTAACCACTCGGCCATCTACCCAACGTCCTTCATTTTCTGAAGGGATTACAAATATACGGCTTTTTTTTGATTCTGCAATACTTTTTGTCTATTTTTTACTTTTTTTCTTGATTCTTTTCTAATTCTTCGACAAATTGGTCGAAAAAATACCAAGAATCATGGGGTCCGGGCGAGGATTCTGGGTGATATTGCACAGAGGCAATTGGCTTTGAACGATGCTGCAGTCCCGCTAAGGTTCCATCATTCAAATTTACATGGGTTTGTTCAATTTCATCAGGCAATGTTTCCGTTGTGACTGCAAAACCATGATTTTGTGAAGTTATTTCTATAGTTTGCTTTATGATATTTTTTATTGGGTGATTAACACCATGATGTCCATATTTCAGTTTGTAGGTTGAAGCTCCAAATGCTAAGCCTAACAATTGATGCCCTAAACAAATTCCATAAATTGGAATGTGCAATGTCTCAATGATTTCACGAATGAGCTGAATTTCGTTCGTCATTGACGCTGGGTCACCTGGTCCATTTGAGATGAAAATTCCATCCAATGGTAGTTGTTGAAGTTCGGAAAGGGTAATTGATCCCGGAACAACAATTACTTCACATTTTCTTTGCAAGAGATTTTCCAAAATAGCATTTTTTAAGCCAAAATCTAACAATGCAACGGTAAAGCGAGCTTTCTCTTTTGGAGAATGTTTTTCAATTTCTGTTCTTGCAACATCTGTACTAAGATTTTGCCCCTCCATTGATGGAAGATTTTTCACAATTGATGAGAGGGTTTCAATTTCTTTTGGAGATGTAGTAATGATTCCTCGTAAGGTTCCTGCAGAACGAACTGAACGAACCAATTTTCGCGTATCAATTCCTTCAATTCCTATTTTCTTATGTTCTTTTAAATATTCATCTAAAGATTTGACTGCTCTCCAATTGGAATAACTTTTTGAATATTCTTTGACAACAATGCCCTCTAAATGAATTTTGTCGGATTCCCCGTCCTTGCCTGTAATTCCATAATTCCCTATCATAGGATAGGTAAAAACTACCATTTGACCTTTATAACTTGGATCTGTTAATACCTCTTCATAGCCTGACATTGCAGTATTAAAAACAACTTCACCAGTAGTTTCAACAGTAGTATCACCAAAGGCAAATCCGTGATATGTTTCTCCATTTTCTAAAACAAGGACAGCAGGTATTGAAGGTATCATAGTTCTAAGTATACTTATTTCGAAATCGTAATTTCAACTTCCACACTAACGATAAAGGTCTCTCGTTGTTGTATGCATGATTTCTTGACAATGTACGATATTTTTCGAAAGAGAGGTGTACTTTCAGCATTCAAACAATTGGTGCTAATCATGAATTATCACCAAAAGTACTGCGAAAACAAATTCGTAATTCGTTAAACGCCCCAGTTTTGGTTCTCAATCAAAGTTATGAACCATTGAGTGTTTGCAATGTCAAAAAAGCAATTTTACTGCTTTTAATGCAAAAAGCTGACATTGTTGAACACCATTCTCATGCAGTTCTTCGAACTATTTCGACTTCACTTCCGTTTCCAAGTGTGATAAAACTTCACAGGTATATTTCTTTGCGTCACACTTCTATAGAACTTTCTCGCAAAAACCTACTTCGTCGCGATGGAAATAAATGTCAATATTGTTCTAACTCTGCACCTCCTTTGACTATCGACCATGTAATTCCAAAATCTCGTGGAGGATTGGATACTTGGGATAATTTGGTATGTGCTTGCGTTAAGTGCAATAACAAAAAAGGAAACCGGACTCCCAAAGAAGCTGGAATGAATCTACTAACCATACCGAAAAAACCACATTACATTGTGTATCTAAAATCACTTCATTCAGTGGTTGAAACTCTTTGGCGACCGTATTTATTTATGGATTAAAGAAGATCAATTTGTTTAGTGTTTTTTCGAAACACTTGAATATTGGAGCTTCCAGGAGTATGTTTGTATCCATATCCAAACATAAATCGTCCTTTTGATTCAGTAGAATACTTTTTTGTTAAAATCGGTTGATACAAACCTTTAAAAACTGCTATTGGCTTTGTATATTCACCATACAATGAGATATTCCATTGATTTGAATCCAAAGCGACTATTGGCATACCACTATCATCTTGCAAAATGTAAGAGCTATTGTTAATTATCATTGTGCGGATGAGAGAAAACACTCCATTATGCATAAGATACGATGCAGCTTTTAAGAATGTTGCGACAGTATCATCGTTTTTCTGTAAGAATTTTTCCATTGTTTCTGTACTTTTGGGTGAACCGTTGGACAAATCAGTTTTGAAATAATAGCAGACATCTATTTTTTTCTTACCAGGTTTAGAAAAAAGAATTTCAACTCCTTCTATCCCTTTAAACTCTTTGTCAGGTACTCCATTCATATTGGTTGTTCTTTTTACAATTGTTGCATTGGAATCAAGATAAATATGATTGATAGAATGAAGAAGCATTTTATCCCGAGCCATCATAATCATAATAATTGGCAAGACACCATTAACACCACGAATACTCAAGTCTTGCTGCATTTCTTTTGTAATGAAAAACCCAAATGAACAATAGGTTTTCATACTATTTATCATATTAGTGCTGAATGTTTTGAACGTAGTATCTGAAAGTAGCGCAAAGTTTGGTATAATCCCTACAGGTTCTAATCCCATCAAAATATATCTATCAGCAGTTGGGAACATAGAATATGCCATAGTAAAATCTGGTCCACCAAAAGGATAGAACAAGGTTTTTGCACTATTTTGAATGTCATTGATATTTTTATCTGCCCATTCGTTCATTAGTTGAGATCTGCTTTCTACAAAATCTTCCCATATATTTCCGAAAAGAGTTTTATACAAAAACCACGTTTTTTTCGAAGTAATTTTCGTATACCGAGCGTCGTTATCTACAGACATACCAGCCAATACATTTGCAATGGTGGTTAGTTGTTTGTTATGTTGAGGGATTGCAATTTTCGTTGTGTCTATTACTTCAATTTCAGAACGCTTTGTATCAACTTCTTCTTCATTTTGAGTGCAAGAAAACAAGGAAAAGAGTACTAACAAACAACAAATATGAGAAGTGTATCGTAGAATAATAATCATACTATTTTTGATTTTTTTACAAAAAAATACAACCCAAAACTACATACAGTAATTGCAAAACTCACAAAAAACTCTTGCGTTTTGGACACTGCAAGAGAATAAAGAGTAAACAAAGCAATTGCCATATATAAAATTGGAGGAATTGGGAAGAAAGGAATTTCACCTTTTCGATTATTACGAATATACAAAATAAATACACCGATAATGCAGAGAATGGAAAAAAACTGAATTATAATTCCCATATAAAGCAAAATAGATTCAAAGGAACCACTCCAAATGAGAGCAATTGCAATTCCGACTGTGAACCAAATCTCTTTTTTGGGAGTTAATCCATCTGGTGATTGTAAAAAAGAGAATAATGGGATAATTCCTGATGTTTTTCGTAATATCCTTGGGGATACCATTATCATTGAACTAACCGATGAAATCAGCCCAAAACTAATCAAACAAGCCACAAAGATACTTCCTGTTGCACCAAATACATATTCGACAGCTACTGAGGCAACATTGACCTTGTTTATGAGTAACTCTCTCGGAACACTCCAAAGCATTGCAGCATTGAAGAGAACATAAAATACTGTTACAATCGAAGTTCCAATAAGTAGTGCTTTCGGTACTGTTTTCGATGGTTGATTTGTTTCTTCAGAAATGTAGACAGCTGCATTCCAACCAGAATATGCATATTTTACGTAAATCAACCCAACTCCGAATGATGAAGCAAATGTTGAAGTCCAAAAAGAAACAGATGATAGCATAAACGAAGGTTGAAAGTTCATAATTAATCCAACACAAACTCCCAAAATCAAAATCATTTTGAGAATAGTTGCGGCAGAGAGAACACCAGAACCGAATCGCAATGAAATGGAATGAACAATTCCATTTGTAACCACCAACACTGTTGCAAGCAATGGCACATAGTACCATAGTATATATTCTTGAGACATTAATGCAGGAAGTAAATATTTTCCGAAAGCTAATGAAGACAATGCAATCGGGGCTGAGAACCCAAACAAGGACGTTAGTAATCCAGCACCAAAACCAAGTGAGGGATGATACAATTTGGTGAGAAATGTCATTTCTCCAACACTATTTGGGTAATTTCTTACTAATTCATTGTAAGAAATCGCTCCACACAATGCAAGAATACCTCCCAATACCCATAAGAATATGATAGCCCAATTATTTTCAATACTTCCTACTTGAAAACCAAGTGTGGTAAACACTCCGGTTCCGACCATATTAGCAACTACAAGAGCAATTGCACCTAATAAGGTAACTTTATACATACAATTTGGTTACTTTATACATACAATTTGGTTACTTTTTCGAGAAATGTTGATAATCTTTGCTGGATTTCCAATCTCCGCCCCATTTCCAGCCACGTTTTTTAAATTCTTTTACGACAATACAATTTGCAGTCAACGTACCTTCGACCTGAGGATTATAACTTCGAGTGGATTTTCCTTTTCCAACCCAAGGATTGAGAAATGGGTTTACATCTATTGCTCGACCATAAGCATGGTCAGACATTTTTTTGGTACCTGAAATTGTTCTATAATTAAAGGCAGAAGTGTTATTCACTTTGATAGAAGCTGCATCCGACCATTTGTAACGAACAATCGGTATAACTGATTGAATTGGAAATTGTGATTCTTTAATAATTTGAAATATTTCAATGATATCGTTAGCCAAATCTTTATGAACAACTACTTGACCTTGATGAAGTTTTTTATCAAAAGAATAATACTGAACAGTTACTAATGTTTGTTTATCCACTACTTCTTTTGGAAACGAGGATTTATAAATTGCTTCTTGTTCTGAGTAGTGACAATCTATAATCAAAGACTGGGAAAAAACACCACTTTGTACACAAAAAAATACTATTAAACCGAAAAAGTATACCATATTACAGCGATTTCTTAGAAATAATATGTGAATTTACGTATTTTTGTTGAAACAGTAGGAATTATCGAAACAAAACAGTTGTAAAGTTTGTATTCCAATTATTTGTAAACCTAATATGACGCTCGCAATTTCAATCATTGGTACTATTGCTGCAATCTTGACGACCTCAGCTATGATGCCACAAGCATGGAAGATATTTAAGACCAATGAAGTGTCTCAACTATCGCTCCGAACCTTTACAATGGCTACAGTTGGTACCTTTTTGTGGTTGATTTATGGGTTATTGATTTTAGATACTATTATCATTTGGGCAAATGCTATTGGGGTGTTTGTCAATGGATACATTTGGATAAAAAAAATACAATCGCATTTTAACACTTCAAAGAAACCAAAGCTACTTTAATAACCAAAAAAAACTATGCTCTATTTTTTACTTCAGTGGATAAACAAACAATACGCATTTCCAGGATTTGGGCTATTTAGTTATGTTTCATTTCGAGCTGCTTTAGCAGCAATTTTTGCCTTAGGAATGAGCTTTTTATTTGGTCCAAAGATTATTGCTCTTCTTAAAACAAAACAAATTGGGGAACAAGCTAAAAAAGAACTTTCCAATGTAGGACAGCATAATCTTAAGGCTGGAACTCCAACGATGGGTGGGCTAATTGTTCTTACTGCATTACTCATTCCAACAATATTGTGGGCAAATATTGAGAATATGTATATAATACTCATTGTTGTTGTTACGGCATTTTTGGGTGGTGTTGGTTTTTTAGACGATTACTTGAAGGTTATTAAAAAATTGCCAAAGGGATTAATCGGTAGATATAAAGTAGTTGGACAAATCTTTATTGGATTAGTGTTGTCTTGCACTATTTATTTTCTTCCATACCTTTTTCCTGATAACATTGAGGCAATTAAAACTGTAACTACTGTCCCTTTTTCAAAAAACTTTAACTTTGATTGGGGTATATTCTATATTCCTGTCGTCATTTTCATTCTTACTGCAACCAGTAACGCCGTGAATCTCACCGATGGGCTTGATGGATTGTCAATTGGTACTGTTGGGATAGTTGCTCTTACCATTGCAGTAATTTGTTATGTGAGTGGTAATTCTGTATTTGCTTCCTACCTTAATATTATTCATTTACGTGGTGCCGATGAGCTAACAATCTTTTGTGCGGCATTGGTTGGAGCATCGTTAGGATTTTTATGGTTCAATTCCTACCCAGCTCAAGTATTTATGGGTGACACAGGTTCTTTAGCCTTGGGTGGAGCAATAGGAGGCTTATGTATTTTGGTTCGTAAAGAATTCTTACTTCCCATTCTTGGGGGAGTCTTTTTTGCTGAAACATTGTCCGTCATCATTCAAGTTGGTTATTTCAAATATACCAAGAAAAAGTACGGTGAAGGGCGTCGACTTTTTAAAATGTCTCCTATCCATCATCACTTTGAAAAATCAGGCTTGCACGAGTCAAAAATAGTTCTTCGATTTTATATTGTGGCGATTATCCTTGCGATAATTACAATGACAACGTTCAAAGTTCGTTAATTCGGAACATTCTTTTTACAGTTATATACCAAAATGTTCGAATCACAAAAACAATCAATCATAGAATTACGAGAACAAGCGGATAATTTGCGGAGGTTTCTTTGACATTGATCAAAAGAAAACACGCCTTCAAGAAATAGAAATCCGTTCTCAAGACCCGAGTATTTGGGATAATACCGAAGAAGCTCAAAAGCTTTTTCAAGAACAAAATTCACTCAAAGAATGGACTACAACCTTCTCTTCCATTGAAACGACTATTGATGATGCGGAAGCACTCATTCAACTTGCAGATGAAATGCAAGATGAATCAATGGAAAAAGATATTAATGCAGAGTTAGAAAAAGCACAAACAGTTGTTAGCGATTTGGAATTGCGAAACATACTTTCCGGTCCTGATGACGAACGGAATGCCTTGCTTACAATTCACTCTGGTGCTGGTGGAACAGAAGCTCAAGATTGGGCTGAAATGCTACTTCGTATGTATTCAAGGTGGGGTGAGCGTCATGGATTTGGTCTTATTCTCGCCGATGAACAAGAAGGTGATGGTGCTGGAATTAAATCTGCGACCTTAGAAGTAACCGGTAAGTTTGCATATGGATATTTGAAGGCAGAAAATGGTGTACATCGTTTAGTTCGTATTTCACCATTTGACTCTAATGCACGTCGACATACATCCTTCGTTTCAGTATACGTTTACCCAGAAGTCGATGATGATGTTGAAATTGAAATCAATCCTGCAGATGTAGAAATGGATACATTCCGTGCTGGTGGTAAGGGAGGGCAGAACGTCAACAAAGTTGAAACTGCCGTTAGATTACGACATTTGCCAAGTGGAATTGTTGTTGCTTGTCAACAAGAACGAAGTCAACACCAAAACAGGGAACGTGCAATGAAAATGTTAAAATCTCGACTGTATCAAAAACGTCGTGAGGAAGAAGAGGCTGCTCGTGCAATTATTGAGGGTTCGAAATCAAAAATTGAGTGGGGTTCTCAAATTCGTTCGTATGTTTTTCAACCCTATACTATGGTGAATGATCATAGAAGCGAATTAAAAAGTTCAGATATTCATTCTGTAATGGATGGTGATATCGACCAATTTATCAAAGCATTTTTACTCTTAAAATAACCACAATGTCATTTGTTGAATTATTTATGAAAGCCGAGCACGTTCTACGTCCTCGGCTTTCTTTTGTCTCACCTTCATTGTACACAAAACTCTATTCAAATAATAGATCAGCTTTTTTACGGTTACTGTATTCTTTACAGAACAATCCATATTATACACCTTCCCCCTCACTTTCAAAAACTCTTTGGGGTATACATTTTCAACAACCTCTTTTTAATGCTGCAGGAATGTTCAAAAATGGTGAAGGATATGAATTTGTTGCTTCACAAGGTGCAGGTGCGTATTTGGCTGGAACATCAACCTCTCGACCAAGAAACGGCAATCACAAAAATGGTATACATCATCCTTTCACTACCTATCCAAAATCAAAAACTGCTTCAAATTGGTTAGGATTGCCCAATTATGGACATAAAGAAATTCATAATAATATCTCCAAAATACAAAAAGTTGAAGGCTGCCCGATAGGAATTTCTGTGAGTTCAGCACCTGAAATTGAATCCATAATTGCATTAAAGGAATTACTTGAAGGATTATATATGTTTCAAGATTCTCAAGTAGATTTTATTGAACTCAATGAAAGTTGTCCAAATGTAGCTGGACATACCAAATCTGATTCTGTCTTAGATGAGCATTTGATAGAACGACTAACAGAAATTGCTACTAATTTCCTATCACTTCGCAATAGAAACTTACCTGTCATCGTAAAATTCTCCAATGATACTTCACCAACGCAAATACCAGAATTAATTGACACTCTCATACAATTTGGTTTTGACGGAGTAAATTTTGGTAATACAAGTACTCAATATGCAAAATATCGTGAAAAAATTCATTTTTCTGAACAATATCGATATGACTATTTTACACAAACATTTGGTGGTGGATTGAGCGGAGAAATATTAAAACAGTCATCACAAGAATTATCCACAATTGCGGTAAACCATTTAAAAACTATTACAGACCGAAAAGAATTTCATATTATTCGTACTGGTGGAATTGATTCAATTAATGATATGAACCAGACTGAAAACAGTCCTTCGTTATATCAATGGTATACAGGGTATTTTGAGCATCTTTCTCAACATGGTTTAGCAATCTATAAGGAATTCTATGAAGGATATTCTCCAAGAATTTAGAAAACGTTGGCTTGAAAAACCTCGAATAGTTTTGGGAATAATGACAGGTACTTCATTCGATGGTATAGACCTTGCTGTTGCATCTATATCCAAGACAAATAATACTCTATTGTTCAAAACACTTGCCCATTCAATTGTGGAATACCCCAAAGAGTTACAAAAATATTTTTCTCAAATAACTTCACAAAATCATACATCTGTTTCAGATATTTCTTCGTTTAATTTTCTTCATCCACATTGTGTTGCTGAGGCAATCAATTCGTTTATTCGTTCAGAGGAAATTCCACAAATAGAACTCATTGGCTATCATGGCCAAACAATATGGCATCAACCCACATCTATTTCAATTGGAAACTATACTATGACCTCAACATTCCAATTAGGCTCTGGGTCTGTACTTGCTCAAAAAACCAATATTCCCGTTGTTAGTGATTTTCGATCTGCAGATATGGTGTTTGGAGGTCAAGGAGCACCGTTAGTGCCAATTTTTGATAGAGATATCTTTGCAGATACTACAAACATTGTTGTATTAGTTAATATTGGTGGAATAGCAAATATATCTGTTCTTTTTCCTAATTCTCATAAACCAATAGCATATGATGTTGGTCCTGGTAATGTTTGGATAGACTACATAACTAAAAAGTTCTATGGTTTGGCATTTGACGAAGGTGGAAAGATTGCAAAAACTGGTAAATTCTCGGATGAACTGTGGGAACAACTTCTAACTATTGATTTTATAGAAAAACCATATCCCAAAAGTACAGGTAGAGAAGAGTTTTCAGTACAACTACTTGTGTCTATTCTTGATGATATTACTATTTCATCTGAAGACATTCTCCACACTTTAGCTAAATTTACTGCATATTGTATTGCAAAAGAGATCCTCTTTCATTCTAACTCAGAATGCAAAGTATATGTTAGTGGAGGAGGATTGCATAATGATGTGATTCAATCATATATACAATCATATCTACCAAAAGCTACATTTACAACTACTGAAACAGTTGGAATTGCATCTGACGCAAAAGAAGCTTTGTGTTTTGCCTATCTTGCTTGGAGATCAATGGCAGGATTACCAATTTCTCTTCCTTCAATTACTGGTGCAAAAAAAGAAACTATTTCTGGTTCGATTTCTTTTCCTTTTTAATTTTACCTCTTCAATAAAAAAGCCTGTCTGGATACCAGACAGGCTTTTTTTGTATTGATATACGTTCAATTATTTAACGTACATCATTTTTCTTGTTAACTTCATACCGTCACCATTGATATTGTAGAAGTATGTTCCAGCACCTACACCGTATTTTTCAGCATTGAAGACAGCTGAATGTTTACCCGCAGGAAGAACTGTTTCTAACAATGTTGCAACTCGTTTACCGAAGATATCAGTAACATCAAGAGTAACATTCATTTGATGAGGGATAGTAAAGTTCAATACTGTTTCATTGAAGAATGGATTTGGATTTGCATCTCCTAATTGGAACGCAAATTCATCACCAGCTTGAACTGAAGTTGGAATACCAACTTTGATTTCTTGACCATACACTACTGTTCCACAAGCATTAGTAACAGATACTCTATATGTACCAGTGTCAGCTAATTTGAATGGAGAACGAACAAGCATAGGGTTAATTTCACCAGCAATTGGTCTTAAAACTGCAACACCCGCTGAATCAACTACTTTCCACCATTGATACAACAAAACTTCAGTACCAGTTGCTTGAGCACGAAGCATCAAAACACTTGAATTAGGTGATAAAATAGTATCATCAGAAACTTCAACAAATGAAGGTAATTGACCAACAGTAATTGTCCATGTATTTGATACAGCTGTATCACCACATTGTCCAACAACAGATACAGCATAAGTACCTGCATTTTTTGTTTTGAACGTTTGATTTGTTTCGCCATTAATTGGTGTCAATGTACCATTTACATCTGACCACCACTGATAAGTTGTCGCTGATGAATTAGCCATAACCATTAGTTCAGCTTCATCGTCAGAACAGATTGCCGTTGGTCCTGTGATTGAAAGTATTTCAACAGGAGCAACAACTTTAATGTTAATTGGTGTTGAAACAACTTCAATGTTTCCTGGATTCAAAGTAGCTTTGAATTGGTAAGCACCACCTTGAGAAAGTAATACAGAATCAATTGTTACTACATCAGAAGTCCAACCCATAACAGGCATACCATCTTTGTACCATTGACCAGTTAGAACAGATCCAGGAGCAGCTCCTGAAACAGTTTTAGTACCAGTCAAAGTAACTAATTCACCAACACAGAATGTTCCAGAATCAGCTGCAGCAGCAGTAACTGTAGGTCTTGCTAACACAATACCAGCAACAGTGTCAGAACCGCAAAGTCCATCTACAATGACACTATAAGTACCAACATCCGCTGGACGAACAGTCGCAAATTGAATAACATTCGTAGTAGCACCAGTGATATTTGCATCATTGCTTACCAAAACACCATTTTTGAACCATCTGAACGTAGGTTGAGAGTTGAATGCAGCAGTTAATCCATCAAGAACAACCGACAACGCAGCAGGAGTGTTTCCATCAGGAACATTCACACTTGTTACAGTTGGAGTAATATTTGGACGACCTAATACATAGAACAACACTGAATCAGACCAAACAGTATCAGCAACACCGGTAATAAAGTCTACTAATCTTACTCTGTAAACACCAGTAGAATCAAAAGTAGGTTGATTAATTAACAATTGTGGCAATGTTGCACTTGGACTATTGACCGGAACACCATCTTTGTACCATTGGAATCCAACAGTAGATCCAAAATTAATTGTAGCAACTACTGATAATGCAGTATCTTTCAAACGACATACAGTAACATCAACTGGGTTTGTACCAATATTGATTGTTGTAAATACTTCATCAGCACCTTTATAAGGGTAACGACGAGTAAGTTTATCAATATCAAGACTAACTAAGTTACGAACATTTACAGGACCATTAACTGTATTAATAGTATCACGAGTACCACGCAATTCACGAGTGAATTGTTGAGTAAAGTTATCTTTTGTTGTATCAACTAAAGATAAACGTAAGTTACCTACAGTAGGATTAATGAACGTAGTAATCAAGTTACGAGTAGATTGTAAATCTTGACTTGTTGCAGTTCTCCATGCAGGAATAGTTGCAACACCAACACCATTATTATTAAATAAGTTACCAGCAAAACGAGAGAAGTAAGAATTGTAATCACTTCTTAAGTTTGTGTTTAAATTATCAATGCGAACTGCAGGTCCTGAAATAGTTCCATTCCCTTGTGAATATACAATATTGTTCACAAATACTGTATTTGTACTTGTTAACAACTCTGATGTTGAATTTAGTAATGTATTCAACGTTGAAGAAGAATGTAATGTATTATGTGCAACAACTACATTTGAAGAAGACAATACAACAAGGGCAGCAATATCATCAGCATTCAAACCATCACCAACAGATACCATATTGTTGTATACTGCTGCTCTTGTAGTTAACGATGAATTGTGAGTTGCGATGCTTATTGCATTTGCACGAGGTGTTCTAATTGTGTTTTTAAAGATTCTTAAAGAATCAATGTTATCATTAAAATTAAATGCAATTCTGTTATCTCTTGCAGGAGGGAATTGAATATTATTTTCAAATACTCTTGCAGAATTTGTATTTCTTAATGCAACAGCTGCACTTTGTTGAGTTGTAAATTGGTTGTTATTAACAACAAAATTACGTGCAAACAAACTAGATATATGACCTGTTTTATTAACTCCAATTGAACCATTTTCAATTGAAGAATTCATTAACATAAATCCATTTGAATTGTTATCTGTATTGATTCTAATATTATCAAAGTTAATATTATTAGTAGTATGTGTGTTGTTTTGTGCTTCAGTTTGAAGTACACCACTTACCAAAACATCATTAAATGAAATTGAATCAGTATTTGCATTTAAAACTACTGCAGCACCGCCAGGATTAGTTACTGTTAAATCAGCGGCATTACCAGTTGCATTGATTGACATTCTTGCAAACGAAACATGATCACAAGAGTCAATACGAACAGTAAAGGCTAATTCAGGAACTGTTTGTGTTGGAGATTGTAATGTTGCAGAAAGTCTTGAACCTGAAAGAGATTCAAATCTAATGTTATTAACAGCAGAAGATCCAGGGATTTTGTTGTTAATAAAGATTCTATCTTGGTATAAACCATCAGCAATCAAGAATTGAACTGGTCCTAAAACACCATTTCGAGTTACATAATTTATCGCACTCCCAATTGTGTTGAAGTTACGAGCCGGTCCAACAGTAACAATTCCATTCAATGATGCACCTCTTGAGAAGTATGCAGTATCGTTAGAAGTTTGTTTGTCTCTAAAGTTTGATCCATTAGGAAAACTAGTCCAAGCTTTGATATTCACATTTTGGAATTCAGGGAAAGTAAAGTTTGGTAAATTTACAACAGCTTCACCACTTGGGTCAACAGGAGTTGTAAATGTTTGTAAGAAGGTATCACGGACCGAACCATTGATTTCAACAAACACTCTAACAGAATCCAGACGAGTTCCACCATAGTTTTTGATAAGCAATGAAAGTGGGCGAGAACCAGCAGCAAACAAAGCATTCACAGAATTGTTTACTCTGATTTCAGCAACACCAGCATTAGCAGTATCTGATGGTGCATTGAACATACTTACGAAATGTCCTTGACCAGCAGTAACTTTACGTAATTCGATTGGAGGAGTAGCAGCATTACCGATTGATCTTCCAAATCTATCAACAAGAATTCGTTGATTAAATGTACCACCAACATAAATTCTACCTTCTGATTGGATTCCACCAAGAAGATTAGTAGCACCAGTTGTTGAACCGAATGCGATTACATTTCCACCATCATGAGCAGAATCTGCAGAAGTTAATCCAACTCCAGATCCAGCAACAGAATTTACCCAAAGATAAACATCGTTGAAACCTAAAACGAATATATCTCTACCTGTAGAAGAAGTCAATGACTTTTTCACAGGACCATTTGAGAATGTAGTTGTATTAGAGAAATAACCAGTTACGATTGGTTCTGAGATTGAAGGTGCTAAAGGACGACGACGCAATGTAATTGCAGTAGCACCATCATCACCACGACCACGACCAGTATTTACAGAAGTAAGAATAGGTGTGATCGATGCTGCAGTACCTTCATTTGTTAAATCAGTAGAAGCAGACGGAGGTACACGAAGAGAAGAATATTGCAACAAGAACATATCAGAACGTCCACCACCAGCTGTATCAGTTAATTCAACAGTTGTAGGTAAAGAACCTGTACGAGTTGTAAAGTTTGTAATAGGCACTGCACCTGTAGTATGACCTTCACCCATAATACCAGCAACAAAAGTATTTCCAGTAGTTGCATCTACTGCAACACCTGTTGCACGATCATTTTGCGAAGAACCACCAGTAGCAATGTGAGAAATTCTACCAACAGCACCAACTGCCCCAACTTTGATTAACATGTAATCATCTAAAGTAGAAACAGGAAGTACTGTATTTGCAGTTGAAGCACCAGCAATCAACGCACCAGCATTTCTAACTGGGTAAGTACCGTTTGCAGTACCAACATTTATAGTAGAAACTGGAGCTGATCTGTAGTAACCAACAGCAACCAACGAGTCAGTTGCAACACCAGTTGGAGCATCAAATGCGACACCAGTGAACACTGCGTATTCACCTGCTGTACCAGCATTTACTGCAGCGATAGCAGAAGCAACTGCTGCACCAACGTTTGTTCTAGTCATTGCAAAAGTTGATCTCGTATTTGGATCAACTGCAGGAGCTGGTAACGCTAAACCGTTAATTGTAGTGGCTGTAGTATATGTACCTACAACACCAATTCTATAATTAGCAGAAGTAGTAGCATTATTAGAAGTAATTGCAGTAATCAATTCATTTCCAACACCAGCAGTAGCAATATTCACTGGTGCTAAATCACCAGGGCCAACACCAGCAGTATCAAGACCTAAAAGGAAACCATCAAATCCACCTAATGGTGCAGCACCTGCAATAGGGTTAACAATAGCTGCGTTCGCATTAACAGCAACCATTACTCTCGCAGGAGAAACAGTTCCGTCAAATACGATACCAACAGCTAAAGCTTGATTAGCAATACCAGCATCGATACCGCGAACCCAAATAGCACGGCCTAATGAATCATAGCGAGCAACAAAAGACGCTCTACCAGAAACAGTAGTAACGTTAGTTGGTAAAGATACAATTGTACCACTTAATAGGGTAAAGTCAATACGACCAGTATACTGACCGCAAACGATAACATCACCATTACCAGTAGTAACTGCACCAGTAATAGTCGAGTTAAACGGTACTAATGCCGAAGCAGTCGCCGCAGTATCTGCACCAGCTACCCAACGGGCACTTTGTGAATACGCGGAAGTACCAAAACCGACAAGCACAAACAATAGTAACGTAACAATCAGCGGTGCCGATGTACGCTTGTACCATTGTAGCAACAAGTTTTGAACATTCATCATGAGAGATTAACTCCTGAAAATCAACAAAAAATTTATATTATTTATAGTTATTTCGGATGTAAATAGATACAACTATAGACACCATACAAAAATGGTGCCATCTGTTTTTGAAGGAAAAATTCCACTTCGCAATTCACAAAAATACAAAACCTTACTGTATTTACCTATTTTTTGGGTAGTTTTTTTTCAATTTCTGAAAATTATTTTTAGAAAGCAACTGTGCCTGGTATCAATTCTGTCCATTTGGTGTACACAATTACCCTGTAACCAAGTAGGGTTGAAAACACTAAAAGTGTAAATCCTGCAAATTTATGCAAGCGTTCTATCAGTCTTAATGACATACGTTCTTTGTAATGATTTACAATTCGAATCAATGTATAGAGCCATATAAAATTACCCGCTCCAAATGCTACAGAAAAAATAAAATTGTTCAGAACTGTTATTGGAAAGAGTCCCAATTTTTGAATTGCGGTGAAAAATGAAGTCAAAAATGGTAAAAATGTTGGATTTGCCAAGTTTGTAGAGGCAATACCTAATCCGATAAAAAAAGGTCCTTTTTCTTGTATTTTTTTGAAAAATCGTTGTAAAATAGTTGGTTTTTCTTCCGTTTCTCCTATCTCAGCATCACTATTATATCGTATTTGATAAACGCCATATACCAATAAACCAATCACACAAACAACTTGAAATAACAAAAATGCAATAGGGTTTCCATCAAAAAAGCTCATGAACGTACCAATGACTAATGAACTTGCTGATATTGCAATGAGACTATAAAGGATGTCTGTAAGACCGGCAGCATAAGATAGAGCATAAGCCCCTTTGACATCATTTCGTACTACATACTTGAATGATGCTATTGTGAAAGGACCTGGTGGCATTGCAAGTATGACACCTATGACCAATCCAGTAATAATTGCGGCTAACAAATAAATTTCCCAAGTAGGTAGAAAAACAAAAAAGTGTGTAAAAAAACTGACACAGAAAAATTCTTACTGTGTAACTAATTGAACATTACAATTTTTCACACTTTTTTTTGTAACTTACAAATATACGGAAATGAAAATGGTTTTTCAAGTAAAGCATTTTATTAAATTGATACATATGAACAATTCTCCTAATTCTTCTCAAATGCAAAAGATTGGTTTGTTTTCTACAATTATGATAGTAACTGGCTCAATGGTGGGGTCAGGTATATTTAAAGATCCGACAGATATTGCCGTTGCATTAGGAATACCAATTTGGTATTTACTGATTTGGGTTATAGCTGGGATTCTCACGCTCATTGGTGCCTTATCAAATGCGGAAGTTGCTTCTATGTTTCCAAAAACTGGAGGTCAATACATTTTTTTCAAAGAAATGTATGGTGATGTAGTTGCATTTTTCTATGGTTGGTCAATATTTGCAGTAATTCAAACAGGTTCAATTGCCTCCATTGCCTATGTTTTTTCTGAATATGCACAAACTTTTATTCAATTTCCACGATTTTCCGTATCTATAGAACAAAGTGTTCATTTGTATTTGCCGTTTGTCGGTACATTTTATCCACTGAAAGAAATTGGACTCAAACTCATTACTGTTGGAATAATTCTTTTTTTAACATTTGTCAATATTTTAGGAGTTCGTTCAGGAAGTTTAGTGCAAAATGTATTTACAGTCGCTAAATTTTTAGCGATTGGTTTGTTGATTATTTGTTCGTTAATTTTTGCACAAAACGGTACGGCTCATTTTCATTTCTCACAGTCGATTGTGAGTCATAATAATTTGTCTTTTTTAATGGGATTCATTGTTGCAATTCAAGCAGCATTTTGGTCTTATGATGGTTGGAATAATATCACCTATGTAGCCGGAGAAGTAAATAAACCTCAAAAGACAATTCCAAATGCTTTAATCATTGGGACAATTTCCGTTATTGTTTTCTATGTTTTGACAAATGCAGCATTTTTGTATGTGCTTCCACTTTCATCTATAGCAAGTTCTTCGCTTTTAGCCAAAGATGTTGCTACAGTTATTTTCGGTGGAGTTGGTGGTTATCTTGTCGCATCTGCTGTAATGATTTCTACTTTTGGCACTACGAATGGAACTATTTTAGCTTCCGCAAGAGTCTATCAAGCAATGGCTGAAGATGGTTATTTCTTCCGAAGTATGAAGGATATTCATCATAGTTTTCACACTCCTCATAAAGCATTGATACTTCAAGCTGTTTGGACTTCATTGTTGGTGTTTTCAGGAACATTTCGTGCTCTAACGAGTATGTTAATTTTTGTAACGTGGATTTATTATGCTTTGGGAGTAATTGGACTTTTTATACTGAGAAAGAAATTACCAAATGCTAAAAGACCCTACAAAGTTATTTTCTATCCTTATCTTCCTATAATTTTTGTTATTTTTGCAACTGCGTTTGTTTTCTTAACGCTATACACTGATATACAAATGTACGTGAATGGCAAGGTAGAGATAATACATTCGCTTTATGGCTTATTTTTAGTGGCAACAGGAATTCCTTTTTATTTTTACTTTCGAAAAAAATTATTTACATAATGGAACTGTTTTTTCAAATACTTCAGGTTTGGTTGTGGGCTTCATTAGGATTTACATTTGTTGAGGCGTATTTAAAAGTAAATAAACTTTGGAAACGGAAGCATGAACGTAAAGTAGCAGAAGCACAATCCATCATGGGTTCCTGTGTTGCATTGTTGGCAGGATTGCCATTTTTCTTTCGGTATATAACTCGCTCTGATTTTGAGTCAGCAATTGGCTCATTTGTTTGGTTGAGCGTCAGCGTATTTATTATTTTTGTTGGTAGTGGTATTTGGCTCCAACGAGATGAAAAAAAGCTCAATTTTTTTCGCTTAATCAAAGACGCTCTTAAATTAGAAGGAACTGAGGTTGGTAATTTGGCGAAAGCGTTAATTCGTCATCCTGTTGGTGCGAAGAATATGGTGGAAATATTAGTTCAAATTGCCCATATTGATAATGAATTTCACAAAAAAGAACGTGAATTTATTGAATTGTTCATAGAAAAGTGGAGCATAAATATATCTTTAGATGATTTTTTACTGTATCACGACAAAAACGAAAATGTCAATTACTCAACATTGTTGAAAGCAGTTCAAGAATATTTAGAAATTTTGCCTCCAGAAAAACAAGTCGCACAGTTGATTGATACCATAAAAGAACTTATTCATGTTGATGAATCTGTCTCTGAAGAAGAAAAAATGACAGTTTCGGAAGTAACTTCTATGTTGCGTGATTATATCAATCAGGATAAGGATATCAAAAAATTTGAAGTGTGTATAGTACCACGGAATAAAGAACAAGAAGAACGAGCTTTAGCAGTACTTTTTGACTATAAACGTAAGGATTTACCAGGGGGATATGTTTTTTCTGTTGCAGAGTATTTTTCCGAAGAATATGCAGAAATGGTGTGTGAGGAATACCGAAAATTGGGACTATTTGCCATTTCTATTAGAATACCCGAAGAACTCGAACCAGCGTAAAATAGTATAAAGAAATAGTGTACATACAAAATGGAATCTTTCCGACTACTGTTACTCATAGGTATTTGGCTTTCCTTAATTTTGACAATTGTTGAGTTATATCTTATTGTTAATAAATTATGGAAAAGAAAACATGAACGTAAGGTTGCAGAGTCTCAATCATCGTTAGCAGGTATTGTATCGATAGTTACAAGTACTCCTTTTCTATTCCATTACTTTCGATTAGATGATTGGGAGTCATTAATCGGAGAGATACTTGCCATCATTGTTAGTATATTTATTGTCTTTGTTAGTTGTGGTTTTTGGCTTTATCGTGCTGATAAAAGAGCAGGATTTTTTCAATTGTTGAAAAGTGCAATTTCTTTAGAGTTTAAAGAAATTGGAAATTTGGCTATGGCAATTTTACGGAGACCGGTTGGGCCTGATAGCATGGTCTCATTACTTATTCAAATCGCCTATATTGATAATGAATTTCATCAAAAGGAACGAGAATACATAGAAAATTTTCTCAGAAAGTGGAATATTCAACTTTCAATTGATGAAGTAATTTCTCAAGAGAATTCCATTAATACAGGAAATTTCAAGTCTCTTATTTCAACAGTTAAAGAGTATTTATCAATTTTACCGCCTGAAAAACAGGTTGCGGAAATGATTGATACTATCAAAGAATTAATTCATATTGATGACTCAGTTTCTGAAGAAGAACGTATGATCGTTGGAGAAGTTAATTCTATGTTACAATCCTATTTGTCAGAAGATGTAGAATTTGAAAAATATGATGTTTTTATCATTCCTCGTTCTGAAGAACAAGAAGCCAAGGCAATGACGGTGTTGTTTAACTACAAACAAAAGTTACTGCAAGGTGTGAAGGTATTTTGGGTTGGTGAATACTTTTCGGAAGAATATGCAGAAATAATCTGCGAAGAATACAGAGCATTAGGATTATTTGCAGTGTTTTTACGTCCATCTCAACAATCTGAGTTTTCTACATAATATTATGGCGACAACATTTTTTTCTGTACATACTACAACTCCAGAAGAGCGTAAGGTTGCTGAAATCGTTCGCATGCTTCATGATGGTGCTGTTATGCTCTATCCGACGGATACTGGATATTCCTTGGGTTGTAGTATTGAACAAAAAAGTGCATTGGAACGTATTCGACAAATTCGCAAATTAGAACCAAATAAAGGACTCACTTTTATGTGTCATTCCTTATCAAATATTGCAGATTATGCAGTGGTTTCTGATAAAGCTTACAAAACAATTAAAAAACTAATTCCAGGTCCATTTACGTTTATTTTGCCTGCAACAAAAACGATTCCTAAATTAGTTTTGGATCCTAAGAAAAAAACGTCTGGTATTAGGGTTCCAGACCATACATTGTCATTGACATTATTACAAGAATTAGGTAATCCTTTACTTTCAATTACAGCAAAACACCCAACAAAACAACATGACTATCCACACGAATTGTTAGACCTTTTAGCAAGTTTTGTTGATATCATAGTAGAACCTGACAGGGAAGACTTTGTTGGTGAATCGACTGTAATTGATATGACCACAGATACATTTGAAATAATTCGCACCGGTGCTATGCATACCGATGTTGAATTGTATTTACACTAATAATTTGAAAAAAGAACGTCCCCTTGAATAGAAATATACTTATAACTTCTGCATTACTTTACGCAAATGGCTATTGCCACTTAGGGCACATTGCAGGTGCGTTTTTACCCGCAGATTTGTTTGCACGTTTTCACAGAATGAAAGGAAATTCTGTGCTTTTTGTTTCAGGATCTGATGAATATGGAGCTGCAATCACTATGGCTGCTGAAAAACAACAAACAACACCAAATGAGATTGTCAATTTATATCATAATGAGAATAAAGATGCACTACTAACTTTCGGAATGTCCTTCGATATTTACGACAGAACAACAAACCCTATTCACACAAAAACTGCTCAAGAATTTTTCTTGTCTTTTTATTCTAAAGGATTTTTGTCAGTTAAAGAAGAGGAACAATTTTACGATGCATCTGCATCGATGTTTTTACCTGATAGATATGTTGAAGGAATTTGTCCAAATTGTGCCTACGACAAAGCTCGTGGTGATCAATGCGAACGTTGTGGAGCCTATTATAACCAAACAGATCTCAAAGAACCTAAAAGTTTGATTTCTGGAACAACACCAGTGCCAAAAACGACAAAACATTGGTATTTTCGCTATGATTTGTTTCAGAAGTTTTTAGAAGAATATATCCAAGATAAATCCTCTCAATGGAAGGAGAATGTACTCCAACAAACGCGTTCATGGCTACAAAGCGGATTGAGCGAACGAGCTATTACTCGAGATTTAGATTGGGGTATACCACTTCCATTAAACGATACCGATGGAAAAGCGATGTATGTGTGGTTTGAAGCTGTTTTTGGGTATATTTCTGCTACAAAACAATGGGCTGAAACCCATAATTCATCATGGGAACAATGGTGGAAGAATCCTGCAACTGAATACTATGCATTCATAGGAAAAGATAATATAGTTTTTCATACATTGATGTTTCCTGCGATGCTTTCTGCACTGCAAGATGGTTACATACTTCCGACAAATGTACCTGCAAATGAATTTATGAATTTGGAAGGTCGCAAGTTTTCTAAATCAGCAAATTGGGGTATTGACTTACGTGAATTTTTACAACAATTCCCACAAGAAGAATATAGAGATTCTCTGCGATATACCATTGCAATGAACTTTCCTGAAACAAGAGATTCTGACTTTACTTGGACGAATTTTCAAGCAAGAGTCAATAATGAACTATCAGCAATTTTAGGTAATTTTATCAATCGTACGTTAACATTTACTGATAAATCATTTGATTCAGCAGTTCCCACATTAGAAAACTTCGAAACCATAGCAACTTCATGGAATTCTGTCATTCAATCTCTTCAAAATAACATTGAACTTACTGATTCGATTCGTGTAAATTTTGATGAAGTAGATTTAGCAGTCCTTTCTTCATTGTTCGAACATCACAAAAAAGCAACTGAGTATTTTGAACAATGTAAGTTCCGAGATGCTATCGTTGAACTAATGTCAATGGCTCGAGCTGCAAATAAGTATTTTAACGATGCAGAACCGTGGAAAACCATCAAAACTGACAAAAATATTGCTGGGAAGACGATACTCAATTGTTTGCAAATTGTTAAGATATTAGGAATTGTATTCGAACCAATTTTGCCATTTACCTGCAAAAGAATTCAAAATTCTTTTAGTGACAATACCGACAACAATTGGAACAACGCACTGCAGTTTACTCTCGCAAAAGATACAACTATTATAAACTCTGGCATTCTGTTTACCAAAATTGAAGATGCCCTAATTGAAGAATTAAAAAAACAATTAGAGCAAAAATCAATCATTGAACCAGTAAAACAACAACCAATAAGCGTTGACAAAAAACAGAAAGAATCTCAGAAAATTGAAGGTGTTATAACAATTGATGACTTCAAAAAAGTGCAATTGAGAACAGCTCAAATAATTTCTGCTGAGGCAGTGCCAAAATCAAAGAAATTACTAAAATTGCAGGTGTCGTTTGGTGAGGAACAACGTCAGATTTTGGCTGGAATTGCCCAAATGTATACACCAGAAGAACTGATAGGAAAAGTCATAGTTGTCGTGTATAATTTAGCACCGGCAACATTAATGAGTGAAACTTCTAACGGAATGCTTTTAGCAGCAAATTCTGCTGAAGGAACGTTATCAATAGTAACAATAGACATGAAGAATGGTGCGTTATTAAACGCAGAGGTACGATAATGGAAATCGAGAACGAACCAGCAAAAAAAAATAGTACGTTTGGACGTTGGGGTATGTTACTACTTGTTAGTAGTATAGCCATCATTGCGTCGTTTTTTGTTTCTCAAGTTATCATAATCAACAAACTTCTATCAGAAATTGAATTGAATGAACGTAAAATTTCGTCAATTAATTCTACTTCTGAAGCTTTACGAACGGAAATTAGCAAATTACAATCAGCACCGAGAATTGAAAGTATTGCAACCCAAAAACTTGGAATGATGCACCAAACAAAATCTCCTTTGACGATTCCATAATACTCTGATTATGAATGAATGTACAATTGAATTGACCTATGAAATATAAAGACTATTATGCAATATTGGGTGTTCCAAAAACAGCATCCAAAGACGAAATTAAAAAGGCGTACCGTGCCTTAGTGTTAAAATATCACCCTGATAAAAATCCTGGGAATGCTGCTGCAGAAGCTTCATTCAAAGAAGTTGCTGAGGCATACGAAGTATTAGGTGATGAAGAAAAACGAAAAAAATATGACACACTTGGGTCATCATGGAATTCATTTTCTCAAGCAGGTGGAAACACTAATGACTTTGATTGGAGTCAATGGAGAAACAGCAAGCGAACAACCAAAACAACCGATAGCTTTCGCGATACCTTTGCTGATGGTGGAGTATCCGATTTCTTCCAGCAAATGTTTGGAAATTTTCGCTCATTTGAACCAAAAAAACAAAAAAAGCAAGGCACTCACTTCGAAGTAAATTTAGAAATTAGTTTAGAGGAAGCTTTTGAAGGTGCCAAAAAGGTCATTTCTGTAGAAAATCGCAAAATTGAAATTGCATTAAAGCCTGGAGTTAATTCTGGACAAGAATTAAAAATATCTGGAAGAGGGGGAAAATCTGCATCCGGTGGACAAGATGGGGATGTTTTCATAAAAATTGTTGTTACTCCACATCCGTTATTTCAACGATTAGAAAATGATTTATACATCGATGTTGATGTCGATTTGTACACGGCACTTTTTGGCGGCAATGTTACAGTTTCCACCCTTCATGGGAAAGTAAATGTAAAAATACCTCCAGAATCACAACAAAAAAGTACCTTAGTGTTACGAAAACTTGGTATGCCTATTTATGGTAAAGAAAAAGTCTTTGGTGATTTGTATGTTCGTTTGAATGTCCTTATTCCAACAAAACTTTCCTCAGAAGAAAAAGAACTATTCCAAAAACTTGCCACACTATCTAAAAGTTCGTAATGCCATCAATTCGTTTTGATTCCGTAGCAAAAACCTACGAAAATGGATATAACGCTTTAAACAATATTTCTTTCACTATTGAGGAGGGGGAATTTTTCGTTTTAGTTGGACCATCTGGTTGTGGAAAATCTACATTATTACGCAGTGTTGCAGGTTTAGAATCGATACAAAAAGGAAGCATTTTTTTTGATAACAACGATGTCACAAACGCTGAACCTAAACAACGAAATATTGGAATGGTATTTCAAAACTATGCTCTATATCCGCATTTGTCAGTTTATGAGAACATTGCATTTCCATTAGAAATTCAAAAAAAGAACAAAACAGAAATCAACGATGCTGTAGTAAGTGTTGCTACACAAGTTTCACTCCAGAATTTATTAGATAGAAAACCAAAAGAACTTTCCGGTGGTCAGCGCCAACGCGTCGCTTTGGCACGAGCAATCGTCAAAAATCCTTCAATTTTTCTTTTTGATGAACCTCTTTCTAATCTTGATGCTCATTTGCGAGCCCAAATGCGTTTGGAGATTCTTTCTTTGCATCAACGGTATAAAAAGACCTCAATTTACGTTACACATGACCAAATTGAAGCTATGACAATGGCAACAAGAATAGCTGTTATGAAGGAGGGGAATATTATTCAAATTGGTACTCCTTCAGAGCTGTACTTGAATCCAAAAACATACTTTGTAGCAACCTTTATTGGGAGTCCCACAATCAACACGTTTGAAGGGAAATTCATTGAGAATAAAGGTAAATATTTGTTTCAGGATACGAAAAGTGGCATCTGCTTACGTGTAAATTCCATACCAGAAAATGCTCAATCACAAGAGAATATACTATGTTGTTTTCGTTCAGAATCATGTACTATTTCCCCTTCTTCAAAAGTAGACGGAGCTTTTACATTTGAATATATTGAATACGTTGGAAATGAATCGTTGGGAACTTTTTTGAGTGGTGAACAAAGAATAACTGTTCGTTTATCTGCTAATTTTTCACAAGATATAACTCAATGGTATACTCTTCACTCGATAGACAATCAATTCTTTTGTTTTGATGCTTCAACAAAAGAAAGAATTTTCGAATAATTTTTCTCTACACTACAACAATCGTCTGGATTTTATTTCCAAATATTTGTTTATTACACTGACAGTAAGTTCTTTCGGTTGAACTAACAATGTCAATATTCCATGTTGTTGTAATTCCTTCACAATTAGCTTCTTTTCTAATTCAAAACTCTCAGCAATCGCTTTGGTATAAATCTCTTCAGTTGAAGTGGAAACTGATGTTGTGATTTCGTGTAATTCTGTGTTTTCAAAAAATACCACTACGACCAAATGTCGTTTTGCTAACATTTTCAAATACGGTAATTGTCTTTGCATGCCAAATGATGTTTCAAAATTGGTAAAAAACATCAAAAGCGAACGTTGTGGTATCAGCGAAAGTAGTGAACCGGTAACTAATTCGTAACTTGATTCTTTAAAGCTGGATTTTTGGTTGTAAAGTACTTCAATGATTTTTTTGGTTTGAATTCTTTTTTTATCTGCTTTGACAAATGCACCAGCACGATTTGAAAACGTCACTAATCCTGCTTTGTCATCTTTGACTATTGCAACATTTGCCAATGATACTGTTGCATTGATTGCGTAATCTAATAATGTCATTCCTTCAAATGGCATCTTCATTGTTCTACCTTTGTCAATGATACAGTAAATTTGCTGTGACTTTTCATCTGTATATTGATTTACCATCAATTGTTGCGAACGAGCAGTAGCTTTCCAATTGATTGTCCGGTAGTCATCACCGGGTATATATTGCTTAATTTGATCAAATTCGTTACTCTGTCCAGTTTTACGAATTTTTTTGATTCCATAATCAGTAAGTCTGTTTGATATTGCCATCAATTCATATTTTCTCATTTGAATATACGATGGATATACAGCAACCGTTGAAGGAGTAGTTGCTATAAATTTCTTTTTGACCAACGATAACTTCGAACGAACAAAAACGATGATATTACCAAATGTATATTCACCGCGTTTTTTGGGAGTAACATCATATTGGTACATTCCCTTCATATTCGGAGAAAAATCGAGTTTAGCGTGTATATCTGAGCGAAATTGGAATTGTTCAGGCAATTCGTCAATTACTTCCAAAGTAATGGGAATCGTATATCTACTTTCTATGTATAGTTCAATTGGATTTTTATCTCCATTCGAAAGTTTTTCGGACATACTTCTTGTTACGAAGACAGTACCGGATTTATACAGTAAGAATATGTCTAAGATAGTTATTAAAATCAAGAGCAGTAGTAAAATCTTGCTTATTGGCAAAAATACTGGGACAAAATATCCTACGACAAATAGTAGAATAATTGCTGTTGCGATATAGAAAAATCTAGAATGAAAAAAGAGAGAAGAAAGAAATTTTCGCATTGTGTTCTTTACAAAAAAAAACTCTCAAATAATTTTGAGAGTTCAAATATAACCAATAATTTGCTAATGAACATTCATTAGTTAATTTCGCCATTAAGTGTTGTTGATGTTGTTTTGGTAATCGTAACATCCACAATATCACCAATAACGTACCCTTTGGTATCAATATGCGGGAAAAAGGTAACTTTATTGGTATCAGTTCTGCCTATCCAAATAGATGCGTCTCGTTTGCTTGGACCTTCAACTAACACTTTTTCCGTTGTTCCAACCAAGGTTTCATTGATTTCTTTGGCAATAGAATATTGAAGTTCTATTATTTCGTTCAATCGTCTTGTTTTCACTTCATCAGAAATGTCATCACCCATTTTCCAAGCTTTTGTATTTTCTCGAGGGGAATATTTGAACATAAATGCACCATCAAAACGAACTTCACGAACGACATTCAAGGTTTCTTGATGTTCTTCCTCGGTTTCAGTTGGAAACCCCGAAATAATATCGGTAGATAATGCACAATTTGGCATTACTTCTTTTATTTTGTGAATTCTGTTCATATACCGATCAATGGTATAGGTTCTATTCATCAATTCCAAAATTCTATTCGAACCAGCTTGAAACGGCAAATGAATAAACTTGCTGATATTATCAAATTCACCCATTGTTTCAATCACAGCATCACTCATATCTTGTGGGTGAGATGTGGTATAACGGATTCTCATTTTTGGTACTGCAATTGCTGTAGCACGAAGTAAGTCTGCAAAGTTTTTGTTGTCATCTTTGTCGAAATAACTATCGACATTTTGTCCCAACAAGGTGATTTCTCTAAAGCCAGAATCATACAAACGTTTTGCCTCATCAACAATAGAAGTAAATGGTCTTGACCGTTCACGTCCACGAGTAAATGGCACAACACAATACGTACAGAATTTATCACATCCACGTGTGATTGAAATCCACGCTGAGATACCTTCTGTGCGTAATGGTTCAATATCATCATAGGTTTCTACTTTGCTTAATTTGATAGCAATTCCACGTGAACCGTGCAATGCTGATTCGATAAGTTGAGGAACTTTCCTGTATTCATCAGGTCCAACAACGATATCTACTAAGTTCTTTTCTCCCAAAAGTTGTGTTCGCAAACGTTCTGCCATGCAACCCAATAAGCCAACGACAAGATGAGAATTTCTTTTTTTGTAGTATTTTAAATGATTTAGTCTGTCATAGATTTTTCGTTCAGCATTGTCGCGAATAGCACACGTATTCAACAATATTACATCTGCATCATCAGGTTTGTGCGTCGCAACAAATCCTTGAGCTTGCAACACACCACCAACGATTTCGGAATCATTGACATTCATTTGGCAACCATAGGTTTCAATATATACCTTGGTTGTTTCCGCTAATATTTGGGAGGATTTTTGTTTTGGTTTTACTTCAGTAAGTACTGGTAAATCGAACATATCTAAGTTTAGGTAATTATTTTTTCGATGTAAAAGCAAGTATCAATTCTGCCTGAGCATTTGGAAGAACTGACTGTAAAAACGATTTTTCTTGTTGAAGGAATTGATCAATTTTATCTTGATTATTCAATTTTGTTTGGTACAACATATATTCAATTGCAAATCGATAGAGTTTATTCGAATTGCCGTTATTGTTTTGTTGTAGTAATGATTTAGTATTGACATACTCGCGATATTTCAATGTAACTAAATCAGAAAAATATTTTTCTTCGTATTGTTTTTTCGTTGTTTCGTCAATTGGAGCAATAAAATCCAAAGAATCAACAAATGGAATTACTTCACTTCTGGAGGTACCCTTGGTAAAATCGGAAGAAATTGCCAATGCACGAACAGAATCCAAATGAAAACTTACTAACTTTGGATTACCACCATCATACGATCGAAGAATGGTAAATCCTTCAGGCATTAGACCTATAACGACCAATCCACGTGAACCTGAAAGAGAAGTTCCTCCTTCATCAGTGAATACCAAAATTTCCGGTATTGTGTCATTCGTAACACTTTTGAATTCAATTCGCTCACCACGTTCGAATTTGTATTTAGGCGATTGTCTATACGAATTTGTTGCTGGATTGAAATGATACACTTTGATAGAATCAAAATTATTTTTTGAATTACTATTTTTTCCAAAAAGAACTATTACATCATCGTAACCATCTTTATCAATATCTGGTCGTAAAACTCTTTGAATTTTCGTTGTATCACCCTCATAGGTAAAATTTGGACGAGGTACCAATACAAAGTCTTTCAACGGTTGTTCTTTGGTTGCTGATTTGTCACAACTTATCATTAGTGTCGCTATACAAACAAAGAGAAAGAATGGTTGAAGATGTTTTGAAAATGATAATGGATGATGTTTCATTTTGATACAAAGAAGTGTACGGTAGTCGAAATGGAATTCAATTGTATATATAGAGGAGCAATTTGTACTAATTGTTGAAGTTGTTGTTGCAAATTTGTTTCTGAATCTACAGTAACAATAATATCATTTTTCGGTAAAAATGAAAATGTATACCGTAATTCATTAATATTAGCAGTAACAATTGCGTCAATTGTATATTCGACAGATAAGTCTTTAAAATATTTCTTCAACGCAGTAAAGATTTTCAGCACTGATTGAGATTGAATTTGATATTCAAATTCGTTTGTTGTCAAAACTTCTGGGAATTTGACAAAACTTCCAAGTGACTCAACAATTGTACTATGAATTTGTTCCGATGAAGCAGTTGGTGTGCCTTGAGTGGTTTGATCAGACGATAACACTTGCAAATCTAATAATGACTCACGAATATAAGAAGCCGAAGTGATAGTTCTTTCTATACTTTCGACAATGAGTGATTTTGGTAAATTAGAAATATTCTGATGCAATAAACCCAATAGGGACATCAAGGTTTCAAATTTTGGCAATACCTCTTCTGAAACAATAGAATGAACTATCGTAGAAGAATCAACGCTAGGTACTTTCGAGTCTTGGTTAGTTTGTTTGATGCTCAGTTCATCTACTATTTTTATTTCATCATTCAATGGTAGATTGTCCAAAATTTCTTCTGGTTTTTTAAAGTCACTTTTGCTTACGACAACGTGGTTTGATAGGTTATTCTTAAGAATGGTATGTATTTCTTGTGCTACCAGTGGTTTTGTAATATATCCTTGAATTCCTTTCGTATCAGCAGATTCATAAAACTGAATATCTTCTTCATGAACCATAAAATACATATCGATAGTAGAAAAACCCGGTATAGAACGAACTCTTCTCATCAAATCAATACCACTCAATAATGGCATAAGAAAATCAACGAAAATCAAATCTGGTTTTGTCGTAACGATAGTAAAAATTGCTTTCAATGGGTCATTCACTACAGTTAGTGAATGGCTATCATTTTCAATAATGGAAGCAAACTGATTCGTTATAACACTATCATCATCTATGAGAACTATTTTCATTGGAAACAAAATAAGAAATATAACCCAAGTAACCTATTGAAACCGTAGGTAAACAATAACAACAACGAATAACAAATATACAAAAAAAATGCCTCGCATAGGAAGAGAGATTCTCATAGAACTATGCAAGGCAAAACGAAATACTATACTGTAATTTATTCAGAAGCAGTGTTTTCAGCCTCAGCTGCTTTAGCTTCCTTAGCTTTAGTCTTTTTCACTGATAATTGTTCTTTTTTACGTTTGTAACGAGCTAAAGCATTTTCTTTGTGATTGTCAACAGCAGTAGAAATTTCTGCAGTTTCTTTACCTTTGAATTGCATTTGGCGACGTAACAACACACCGTCATAACTTAACAACGAACGAACGATGTCTGTCGGTTGTGCACCAACATTTAACCAATAAATGGAACGCTCGTGATCTAAAACAATAGTAGATGGTTGTGTCATTGGATTGTAGTATCCAACACGCTCAATAAAAGCACCATCTCTTCTTCGACGCGCATCAACAGCTACTATATCATAAAAAGGAGCTCTTTTGCGACCGCGTCTACGTAAACGTAATTTAACCATAGAGAAATACCCTACTCTATTAAAAAGTAAATAAAATTAGAAAATCCGTTAGTTTGAAAATCTTCCAAACCCGGTTGGCATTTTGAAATTGCGGAGTTTGTTTGGAGCCTTTCCACCTTTGTTGGTCATCGACTTCATCATTTTCTGCATTTCCTCAAACTGTTTTAACAGTTTATTCACATCTTGCACAGTAGTGCCACTACCTGTAGCAATCCTTCGACGACGAGAACCATTTATTATTGTTGGTGTCGAACGTTCTTTTTTCGTCATTGACAATATCATGGCTTCCACTTTATTGAAAGCAGAATCATCAACTTGAACATTTCTCATAGCCTTATCCATTCCAGGTATATAGCTAAGTAACTCTTTTAGAGAGCCCATTTTTTTAATCGTGCGAAGCTGTTCTAAAAAGTCTTGAAAGGTAAATTGATTTTTACGAATCTTTTCTTCTAATACCTTTGCTTCATCTTCATCAAATTGCTGTTGTGCTTTTTCTACTAAGGTAAGAACATCTCCCATACCCAAAATACGAGATGCAATTCTTTCAGGATAAAAAGGCTCCAATGTATCGATTGTTTCACCTGTAGAAACAAATTTAATCGGCTGTCCAACTACTTGACGAATTGAAAGTGCAGCACCACCGCGTGTATCACCATCCAATTTGGATAAAACTACACCCGTTAAATTCAATGAATCATGGAATGATTTTGCCGTTGTTACAGCATCTTGACCAATCATTGCATCGCAAACAAAAAGAATTTCATTCGGTTTCGTTTTCTCTTTTATTTCGCGAACTTCTTGCATCATTTCTTCATCGATGGTTAGTCGACCAGCTGTATCGACAATGATAACATCACGTGCATATTTACGAGCATACACCAACGATTCTGTTGCGATTTCTACAGGGCTTTTCCCTTCAACTGTAAACACCGCAACATTGGCTGTTTGACCTAACGTTTTCAATTGATCAATTGCCGCAGGACGATAGATATCACAAGCTACTAAAAGTGGTTGTTTGCCTTTTTTCTTAAGTGATAATGCCAATTTGGCACAAAATGTAGTTTTTCCAGAACCTTGTAATCCTGCAACCATAATAACTGCAGGAGGAGATGAAAGGTTGATATCACTTTTGGTACTGCCCATCAACGTTACTAACTCATCATAGATGACTTTTATAACCATTTGACCAGGTAATACATTACCTTTTACTTCCAATCCAATGGCTTTTTGCTTTACATCTTCGACAAACTTTTTTGAAACTTGGAAGTTAACATCTGCATCAATGAGTGCTTTACGAACTTCTTGTAACGCTTCTTCAATGTTTTCCTCTGATAACTTGTTTAGCCCACGAAATCTTCGGAGTGCAGACTCTATTTTTGTACTTAAACTTTCAAACATGGTGTTGTTTTTTATATTTTACACGAATTACAAATATACGGATTTTTTTTTACCTATGAATACTTTATGTACGATTCAACGTAATTTTACTTCTCATCTACATCGGCTTCACTACTATCATCCAAACGAAATGCACTCACCTGACGAATGTTTAATAGTCGTGAACTTGATTTGAAATCAATCCAAGAACCAATGCCAACAAGTCGTGCATTTGCAGTCAAAATCGTTCGAAACAACGATGAAATAGCAGTTGTTTTTTCTGTTACTACTGATTCAATAACAATAATTCTATCCCCAGAATGCAATTCAAATGGATGTTGAAGTGAAAATTGGCTTTCTGGTTGCAATTGTAACGATGGCATCAAAATTCTTGCTTCTAATTGTCGAGCAACTTCTGCAACCAACAATATACTCTCTGGTGATGTGGTTGTAACAACCTGAACATCTTGGTCTAAAAAATGTGAAACGATTTCAAAGGCAATCTTTCGACAAAATGGAGGAAATTGACATATCTTGTTCAATCGAAAAGTATCCGATTCAATTGGATGAATTGGCAATTGAACGGCTCCAGTTTCGACACATAATTGCCATAATTTTTCGTTGAATGAACCAATAAATTTCATATATTTACCATTATTTGGAACAAAATTGGCTACTTTGTCGTATATAGTTTTGAATATAAAAATGTAATCTCTTTTTTTTGTGTAAAGCTTTGATAGTCAAACTGTTGTTATTCAGTTTTATTTTGTGGTTTCTTACATTTGGAGCTTCTCTTTTAATTTGTTCCGATGGAGTAACTGTGAATGGACAAGTAAATATTAATGCGGATTTCTATTCAGCAAATGGAATAGAAGCTCGGCATCCGGGGTTTGTATCACGAGCAATTGCTCGAACAACAGTTTCTATTAATAACATCATACAATTACCGTTTGAGGTGTATCTAACAACAAACCAAGTGGGATTCCAACAACCATTTAACCAAATTGGTATCAGCCCCAAAATTGGTGATTGGCTTCAACTTCACGCAGGGTATTTTTCAAAAAAACTTTCAAATTTGACCTTTGGCGATTTACGGATTCTTGGTGGTGGAATTGATATTACACCGGGGGATTTTCGTGCCTCCATAGTCTATGGATTAGGACGAATAGCACGTTCCCCTGATTCGCTTATTGCATATCAAGGCGAATATTCGAGAACAATTTCTGCTATAAAACTCGGATATGGTGATGAAATGGAAAGCTTTATGCATGTGAATATTGTTCGTTCAATTGATGATACAAATTCCATTAAAACTACTCCTTCAATTACACCTCCTCAACCCATGGCTAATACTGTAGCAAGTATTTCATCTGGTTTGAAAGTAGACAAATATTTGAGAATAAATGGAGAGGCTAGTGTTTCTGCTACTACTCGGTCACTGTCATTACCTTCACTATCATCAGAAAATACAACTACTATTCCAACGTGGGTTTTGCCAGTAAATAGCTCATCTTCATACGATAAAGCATTCCGAGTTTCAGCGTTTCTGACACCAACAAACGCATTTTCACTCCAAAGTATGGCACAATGGATTGGACCTGGGTTTATTTCGCAAGGATTCCCACAGTTACAAAATGATATTTTTGAATGGACAGTTTCGCCATCGATACGCCTCTTTTCCAACACATTATTCCTAAAACCATCTGTAGGTATTAGAAATAATAACGTTGTAGGGAATAAATTTTCCACAACAACACGAACAATTGGCTCTTTTGTGGGAATGTGGCAACCGACATCTCAATTTTCACTGAATACAACGTATACTAATTTTGGTATGTCATCTGAACACCAAAATGATACACTATTAATGCGGAATATCTTTTCATTTTTCTCAATCAACCCACGGTATACATTCCGACTATTTGATGCTACCTCAACAATAGGTGGATTGTATAGTTTTCAAGATGTAGAAGACCAAAATCCTGTTTTACAATTTACCAATCGATCAAAAGTTCAATTAGCAAGTATTTTTCATTCACTAATTTTTCCTTCCACACTTTCCTTTCACACCAATTTGTCGTTTAATTCGGTCATAACATCTCTATTAAGTACCAAAATTTTTTCTGTACAAGAGAAAGTTTCAAAAGGGTTTACAAATCATGGGTTGACAACCAGTTTGCAAATTGGTATAAACTATATTGAAGCGGATAATTCCGATGTTCAAATGCTTATACTAACACAAATTCAATATGATTTGGGTGAGAATTTGGGTAAAATTTTACTGAATAGTTCTCTCAATTCCTTTCTTTCTCAAGATGAAAGAGTCCGCAGTTCTTTTAGAGAGTTGCAATCTACATTGCAGTATTCTTTATCTTTTTAATATTTGTTCATGTCCAACGAATTACTACAAATTGCGCAACAACGATTTGAAGAGTTTGTATCCACAGGGGATACTAATTCTGACAAATTGACTGTGTACAATACTGTAGCAAAAGAATTCTGCCAAACAAAACCAGCCCTCACAATTGAGTTCGCAGAAATAATTAAAGAAGAGGCTATCAATCAAAATGATACGATTGCCTTGGCATTGGCTTTTTACGCATCAGGTGTTTCTCACTTCATGCTTTCTAAAGTAGATGTTAGTTTAGCAGAAATAAAAAAATCTATTGAATTACTTGAAAAGACCAACAAATATGATGAAATAGGCTCAAACTATAATATGTTGGGTATAATTTCACGTCAAAAAGGTAACTTTGCAGATGCTTTAGTAAATTGGCAGTCCAGTTCCAGTTATTATCAGCGGGCAGAAAATAAAATTGGTGAAGGTGCAGTATTAAATAATTTGGGTGCTTTACAAACTCAATTAGGAAATTTTACTGAAGCGTTGGATTCATATCAAAAGTCTGTGAAGATATTTCAAGAATTTGAAAATCTTCCACGTTTAGCGATGACACTTAGTAATATTGGTATCATCTATGAAAACTTAGAAAAATATGACCAAGCCTTAGAATATTTCAAACAAAGTATTCCTTTACAAGAATCAACCAATGACCAGCGTGGATTGGCAATGACCTATCACAATATCGCAGGTGTTTTGAAATTCAAAGGCGAATATGCAGAGTCAAAGGAAATGGCAAAAAAATCTTTGGCTATTCGCGAAGAATTGCAAGATTTACTTGGCATTACAACTACTCAAGGACTTTTATGTGCATTGTATCGAGAAATCAATGAAGAAGAAAAGTCTATTGATTTTGGTATGAAGAGCATCGAAAATGCAAAAAAGATTGGTGACAAGTTTAGAGAAACTGCATCGTTGATTGAACTTGCTCGTACATACGAGAAATATAAAAACTTCAATTCTTCTTTAGAATTATTGAACAATGCCGTTACTATTGCTACAGATTTACAAGCAAAAGAACTTCTCTTTAAAATTCATAAAGATCGTGCAGTTGTTCTCAAACATTTGGAAAATTACAAATCTGCCTTAGAATCTTTCGAATCATATTTTACCTTGGAGAAGGAAGTTTTTAATGAAAAATCCAATGAAAAAATGCAACAACTTCAAGTAACATTTGAAGTTGAAAAGAAAGAACGAGAAGCAGAAATCTATAGACTTCGTAATGTCGAATTACAATCAGCAAACGATGAAATTTTGCGTCAACAGGATATCTTAGAAAAACAAGCAGCAGAAATTGAGCTTGCAAATACAGAACTGAACGAAAAAAATATACTCATTGAAGAAGCACACTCACTTTCGGAAAGTTTGTTGCTCAATGTACTGCCTCCCGCTATTGCAGCAAGGTTGAAAGCAAATGAAAATCCTATAGCTGATAGATTTGAAAATGTAACCGTTCTTTTTGCTGATATCGCAGGGTTTACCCATCTTTCATCTTCTATTTCTCCGGAAACTATTGTTGGAATGTTGAATAATATTTTTACGGAGTTTGACGCAATTGCAGACAAATATGGCTTAGAAAAAATTAAGACTATTGGTGATAATTATATGTGTGTTGGTGGGCTACCAGAAGTAATGGAAAACAACACAGAAGCAGTGGCACGATTTGCCTTGGAAATCAGAGAAATCATAAAAAATTTCGATAGCGGTTATGGTATAGATATTAATGCTCGCATCGGATTTCATACAGGTCCTGTTGTCGCTGGGGTTATTGGCAAACGTAAATTCGCATATGATTTATGGGGTGATACAGTCAATACAGCCTCACGAATGGAATCACATGGTGAGGTTGGTAAAATTCATGTTACCGAAAAAGTATATACTATTTTACAAGATTTGTTTACTTTTGAATTTAGAGGACCATTAACTATCAAAGGAAAAGGTACGATGAACACCTATTTCCTCTTGGATGCCAAATAGCAATGAAATCAGTTTACTTACTGAAAGTTTATTTCAAAGAACATCGATTTATAGCAAGTTTTTTATCCATGGCTATAGCAATTTTGCTGCTTGACCTTGCAGTAAATGCTATATTCTCAACAGAACTATTTCAACAATTTTACAATTCTGCCCCAATTTTAAAAGATATTTCTTTTGCACCTGAGGTATGGTTAGGTGTTGTAGGTTTGGTTCTTGGTACGTTAATCATCATCATTACCATCGCCTCACAGATGATTCCTCGATTAATTGATTTATATATGAATGATATGCCATCATTATTTTTTGGATGGCTTATTATACTTTCAGCACTTCATACAATCCTTATTGTTGAAAATACTCGACCTGCAAGTTCTTTTTTAAATGTCTATATTCTATTGCCAATTTCTCTCATATTTGTTTTTCCGTATGTTTTTTATATTTTACGACAAACGAAACCGAGTGCAATCATTCGCAATTTGTATAAAAACGCAAAAAGTGTCATTAAAGATTTAATAAAACCCGGACTTCAAGATTATATTGATATACCAAGAAATGCTGAAGGATTCCAGATTTCTTTATTGACATCTATGAATCAATTAGATAATATATTTCACTCTGTCAATTTTAAAGAATATCAAGCACAAACAGTTCGTATAACCTGTGCTTTAGTCAGAGATTATATAGAAGTTAAACGCAAAATTCCTTTACATTTTTTCACAATGTCCGAAACTATTGAGCAGGATACCTCGTTCCAAACTCTTTCAGGTCAATACCAAGAAATTCAAGATAATAAAACCTTTTTTGAAGTAAAATGCTTCCGCATTTTAGGTGATGCCTACTTTAAATTCTTGAATATAAATTCTTTTGATTTAGCCTCTTTGTGTGGTTCGGAATTAGTAAAAATCGGTAAAAAAGTTTGTGAAGTTGACGATGATAACCTCATTTCTCTTGTGCTTGTACGTTTCAATACGATGATGAGATTTGCTATTAAAGATGGAAGTAGTAAAAATGATCCAAGAAATCTTTATACTTTGGCATATCATTATGGTAAATTCATTGAGCAATTGATTGTATCTGGAAAAGTTGCAGCGGTTAAACAAGCTGTTTGGTATTTGCAATGGTACAGCAACCAAGTATATTTACAATCTCAGATGCAAAAAAATCTGATGTTCATAAGTGCAGTATTAACCAGTGAGATGAAAAACTTACTTATCTTAGTTTATAAACTTGATTGGGATATTGATACGCAAGTTTTATTAGTTTCTGGATTTTTGAAAATGGACAATCCAACCTCAAGTAATACTAATAATTCTGATGTAATTCTTACGCAAGTATTACAAATCCAAGTATCATTATGCTTGTTTTATCTTGATTCAGATACTGAAACTTCTCATTTACTTTCAAATTTAATCATAGAAGATATTTGTAAAGACTTGAAATCATATCCAAAACAAACTGCGGAAAAAATGGTACAGGATTTACTATTTCATTTCAAAATTCATGGTCCAATGTTTTGGGAAGATACCGAACGTGGAACATCAAACATTTTTTATTCCCCTCATACGTCAAAATTGTCTACGTTTGAAGAAAAGATTACTTCAAAATTACAATAATCCAAAATAGACCATTAGCAATACAATGTTAGAAAAAGTTCTTGAAGAATTACGTTCCCAATTGAACTCTTCAAAAACTATTGAAGAAAAGCTTGACGCATATGTTGCCGCTACAAATCAAATAAAACCTGTTTTTCCTGATGAAACCATTGCTCTTTTAGAAGAGACAAAACTTTTATTAGATAGTTTCCCATCCGATTACCATCAAGCATATTATTTTCAAAATTTAAGTACTGCAAAAACAATTCTCAATCAATTAGAAGAGGCGTCCCAACTTGCAGATGCTGCATTAGAAATTTGGGTCAAGTTAGCAAATAAATTGGAAATTGCCAATGTTTACAATTTGCTTGGAGTTATTAATAAATCACTTGGTAATTATGGAGCAGCTCTCTCATATTGGCAAAATTGTCCAGAAATTTTTAATGAACTTGGTAATTCACGTGGCTTAGCTTCAGTTTATAATAACATTGCTGCAACAAATAACCAAATTGGTAATTTTGCAGAAGCATTAGAATATTACCAAAAATGCCCAGAACTCTTTGAACAAGCTGATTATCAAATTGGCGTTGCAATTTCACTCACCAATATTGGAATTGTTTATGAAAATTTGAAAGATTATGAAAAATCCTTAGAATTTCATGAGAAAAGTATCGAAATAGTAAAGGAGATTGGAGAACCTCGTCGTCTAGCATTAGCTTTACACAGTACAGCTGCAACATTACGACTTCTCAAAAGAAATGATGAAGCATTAGAAAAAGCATTACAATCTTTAGAGCTCTCAGAACAAGTCAAAGATAAGTTAGGAATATCAAATTCCTATAGATTGTTATCTGCATTACACAGGGAGTTCAACAATCCAGAAGAGGCTTTAAAATTTTCAGATAAAGGCTTAGAATTAGCTCGAGAAACAAATGATGTTTTCAAAATCATTGCTTCACTAATTGAAACTGCCACTACCTATAGAACGTTCGAAAAGTCAAAAAAAACCGAAAAACTATTGCAAGAAGCTCTTACTTTAAGTAAAGAAATTAAAGCAAAAGAACTTCTTTTTAAGGCTCATGAAGAATTAGCTTTGTATTACAAGGATAAAAAGCTTTATAAAAAGGCTTTGGAACATTATGAAGAATTTCACAATTTAGAAAACGAAGTATTTAACGAAAAGTCAGATGAGCAAATCCAATCAATGAGAGTACTTCACGATGTTGCTCAAAAAGAGAAAGAAGCGGAAATCTACAAATTGAAAAATATCGAATTGGCGAGCTTCAATGAACGCTTACAAGAACTCAATGACGAGAAAAATGAGTTTTTGGGGATTGCTGCACACGATTTGAAAAATCCATTAGCTTCAATAATGCTCACAGCTTCGATGGTCAAAGAATACCATCAACGACTCAACCCAGAGAAATTGGTAAAAGAAATGAATAAGATTGAAGACATTGCCAAGAGAATGCGTTCAATTATTTCTAATCTCTTGGATGTCAATGCCATAGAAACTGGTAAAATGAATTTGAATTATGAAGTAATCGATGGTAACGAGATTCTTTTTGACGTGGTCAATAATTATGTAGCAATGTCAAAACAAAAGGATATCACACTTAATTTTATCAATGATGCTGAAGATTGTACTATTAATGTTGATAAAAATTCCTTACACGAGATTTTGGAAAATGTCATCTCAAATTCAGTAAAATATTCTCCGAAAGAAAAATCCATTTGGGTTAGAGCTTTTGTTTCAACAGAAGATAACATCCAAATTCCTAATGTACCTAAGGAAGTTCCGTACTATGTTGTCAGCGTGAAAGATGAAGGACCAGGTATTTCTGTAGAAGACCAGAAAAAACTCTTCTCCAAATTCGGTAAACTTTCTGCAAAACCAACCGGTGGTGAAAGTTCCACTGGTTTAGGGCTTTCTATAGTTAAAAAACTTGCTGAAATGATGCAAGGTCATGTTTGGTGTGAATCCACTTTCGGTGAGGGTGCAACATTTTTCACTGCTTTTCCTTTACAAAAATAATTATCTATGGCATTTCAAGGAACAATAACCTGTGAACGTGGTAGAATTGTAAGCCTCATACCATCTGTAGGTGAAGTTGTTATACGATCTGAAGCTGGAATCCATACCTATCCAAATGCGTTTGCATATCCTGGCTTTGTAGATTCCCATTTACATATTTTTGGATATGGAATGCGAATCACTGGTTTGTCGTTCTATGAAGCACAAAGTGCCGAAGAATGCTGCGAATTAGCATTACAACATACCATATTTCGAGGTTCTTGGTTGGTTGGGATGGGATGGAATCAAGAGCTTTGGAAGAATAATAAAATGCCTACAAAAGAGATGTTAGATTATTACTTCCCTTCGATTCCAGTTTTTTTCACAAGGGTTGATGGTCACGCAGCTTGGGTGAATTCTGTTGCACTACGTTTGTGCGGAATCACTGCCTCAACTGAAAATCCTCTTGGAGGTATCATCAGTAAAGATACCTCAGGCAATCCAAATGGAATTCTCATTGACACTGCAATAGAATTAGTACGGTCATTTATCCCAGATTTCACATACGAACAAAAAAGTGACATTATTTCTGCATCTATGAATTCATTATCTTCACTGGGATTAACAGAAGTGCATGATTTGGATGTGTATAATGATTTACTCCCAATCTTTCGTGACGGTGCAGAAAGAGGAACGCTGCCAATACGAGTACAATCCTATGTTCAAGCTCAAAATGACGAATGGATCCACAATGGACTGCTTCCTGCTGGTGGTGAATTGCATCGAATTAGTGGTGTAAAATACTACATCGATGGAGCAATTGGCTCTCGTGGTGCATTACTATTTGAACCCTATTCTGACGATGCATCTACATCTGGAATTCAGCTTATTGATGAAAAAGTTTTGCATGATAACTATGTAAGAGCTTTAGAAGATGGTTGGCAATTATCCACGCATGCGATTGGTGACAAAGGAAATTCCATCGTACTTGAATTGTATTCTCAACTTCGTCGAGAAGGTATTGCCGATAATTATTCACTTCTGAGAATTGAACATGCTCAAAATGTAATTCCTTCTGAAATTGAATTATTTCACAAGTACGATATACGTGCAGCAATACAACCAATTCATTGTATTAGCGATGCATTTATGGCAGAGCAACGCTTAACCAATCGTTGTTCGTATGCGTATCCTTGGAAAACGTTGTTGGATGCAGGAGTTGTTGTGGGAAGTGGATCAGATGCACCAATCGAATCTCCAGACCCTCGGATTGGTTTAGATGCGTTAGTACACAGAATTCCGTTTAATTCGACTACTCCATGGTATAACCACGAATGTATTTCTATGAAACAAGCAATCGATTTGTATACATCTTCTGCTCATTCAATTGCTGATGTTGGGTATCGACGAGGAGTTTTACAGCCAAAATTTGACGCAGATATTTCTGTCTTCGATACAAACTTTGAATCTGCAAGTCGAAATGAAATTCTCAATGCATCAGTTGTTGCTACCTATGTTGCCGGAAACAAAAAATATAGTAAAATAGACTAATTCATTATAATTTGTCGAACATATCTTTCATTTTTGAAATCAACTCTTCATCTTGCACACTTGGTTGGTCTTCCAATTGAGCCTTTGATTCTTTAATAGTTTCAATTTCATCTTGTAATGTCAAGAATTTTTCTTGTTGTGATTGCAACATAGCAGAAAATTCGTTCATGTTTTCTGATTGGTCTTTCGATAAAGCAGCTTGCGTTTGAGCCATTGAAAGTGCAACCTCTGACAAATGCAAACGTTCATTCAATGCATCCAATTCTTGCTCTTTTTCCTCAAGTTGAATTTTCAACAGTTCTGACAATTGAGCTACGTTCGAAACATCATCTAATTTCGACTGAAGTGTTTTAATCGTTTGTTCTAGTTCATCAGTTTTTGATTGCAATGTCGTTTTCTCTTCATTCAATTGAGCAATTTCCTCTTCATGTTCTTTGCTTTTTACCTCAAATTGTTGAGGAGAATTTGCAACTTCTTCTTCTAAACGAGAAATTTGTTGTTGATACCCCAATACGATTTCATATGGCACCATGGATTCTTGCTCATTTTTCAATTGTTCAAGTTGATCTTGCAATTGAGAAATCGCCAATTCCTGTTGAGCTATCGTCATTTGAAACTCAGAACTAACCATAATTTGAGCTTCTTCCAACTGGTTATTGAGCAACCTTGTTTCTATCAATTGTTTTTCAATTTCTTCTTTCGAAGATGTTTCCGTTTGAATTTGACGTGTAAGAATCTCCACAGCTTGATTTAATGACGCTATCTCAGATCTTGCTCGTTCTACATCACGATAATGTGACTCTGAACGCTCACGTAATTGATTGTTGTCAGCTTTAAATATATCTAATTCACCACGCATAGAAGCAATAAGTTCTGCAGACTCTGCAGAAGAATGATATTTTGAATCGATAAGTTGCTGTTGCTCTGCAATTTTGGCTTCTAATGTTGTTGTTTTTGTTTGAAGTTGCTGTGAATATTCTTCCATCAACTTTGTGCGATTCGTTGCTTGTTCCAATTGTTTTGTTTGTTCGGCAACCATTTGTTGCATCGAGTCCAATTGCGTTTCCAACAGTTCACGTTTATCAGTAAGCAACAAATTTACACGTTCAAATTCCTGCAATTTTTCGGCATACTGAGAAAGAATCTGTTGTTGTTGTTGTACTTGTTTGACCAAAGCGTCTTCTTTTGCTTCAAAATTTAGAACTTGTTCTAATAATTCTTCCTCTTTTTTCTTAAATAGTATTCGTTCTGACTCTAATCGTTCCTCCAATTCTTGATCCAATTGCTCGTACAATTGTTTATGTTCAGTAAGTGTTACGATTTCTTGTGTATTTCGTTCTTTATATTCATCAAACTCTGAAATTATTAATGATAACTTCGTTTCCAAATCAGCTACTGATGTTTGCAATTGCAGTTCATTCGTTTTCAACGTTTCTATGGATGTCAACAACTTTGCTTTTTCATGCTCTTTTTGTAGTCTATCAACATTAAATTCATCCGCTTGATGTGCGTAACGTTGTTCTAATTCAACCAAAGATGTTTTCAATACATCTCGTTCTTCGCGTACTTGTTTTTCTGTTTGTGAAATTGACTGAAATTGTTGTGTTGAATTCTGCTGTTCTTCTTTGAAAAGCTGTTCAATAAATTCTTTTTCTTCTGTAATTTCTACCAATTGCTGATCTTTGGCATCTATTGTTTTTTGTAAATCAGAGTGAATTGTTTCCAAAAAGGTAATTCGTTCTTGTAATTTACGAACTTCTTCTTTGTGCTGTTGATTTGTTTGCAACAATTGTTGTTCAACATTTTGAAACGATACTAATCGTTCTTCCATTGCTATAACTTTTTCTTCAAATGCGGTTTTTTCGTCAGAAATGTGAACGAGTTGTTCAGTTTTTGCATCGAGTGAAGCTTGATATTGGAAATTTTCTATTTGGACTGATGACAACTGCTGTTTCAAAGTTTCCAATAACTCAAAATCAGTAGTATGTTGTTGTCGAAGTTCATTTATGACTAAAAATGCTTCGTCTAACTCGCCATCTTTTGCTTTGTAATCGCTTACATATATATTAAGTGCTTCAACGCTTTCAGTAGCATCGGAAAGTTCTTTTCGTAATGTGCGAACTTCTTCTTCCAGCGTTGCAAAGTCAATTGCCTTCGTACGATAGTTTTGTTTTATTCTATCTAATTCATTGACGACATTATAGAGAATTGCCCAAAATTCCTCCATAAAGACCTTTATTTCGGTCGAAGGAGTATAATTCAAATTTCCTTCATTATATTCATTTGGAATCATTGTTGTGTCCTTATGTTGGTAATTATAGTGCTCTTATTTCTGCCGAAAGTTCTTTAGTTACTGCGTTGATTATTTGATCTACTGCAGATGTGGCGTCTTCAACACTCAATGTCTTATGAAGAGCTTGGAATCGAAGTGAAAATGCTATGCTTTTTTTCCCTTCACCCAAATTGGTATGTTTATATAAATCAAATGTTTCTACCTGTTGCAAATACGAACCACCCGATTTCCAAATTAGCGATTCTATCATCGAATGCGAAACTGCATCGTTGACCACCATTGCCAAATCTCGTTTCATTGATGGGAATTGAGAAATTGGTATGTATTTGCCTAAAAATGGCAATTGTTCGAAGAGTACTGATGTTGAAATCTCTGCAATATATACCGGTTGATCTATATCAAAATGTGTTTTTGCAACCTTTGAAGCAATCTCTCCAAATGAACCAACTATCTCGTTTCCAAAAAGAATATCATACGAGTTAGCCGATAAAAATGGATTTTGAGAGGTCTCTTGTAATAAAATTGGAGACTCTTTTTTTACGAATTGTTCTAAAAGAAGTTCTACCAAACCTTTTATGTCGTAAAATGATACATCTTCTGATTTTTTTGACCAATGAACACTATCTTTTTTACCGGTTAGGGCTATGCAACAACGTTCATCTTCCATCACTCCATCTACATAGGTCTTTGCTTCCAAATCATTTGTATGGAAAAATATTTTTCCAATCTCAAACAGTGAAACACTTTTTTGAAAATTCTTGCAATTTCTATCAATCACCTTCAACATTGATGGAATCAATGATGTTCGCAACGTAGAAAACTCGCTACTTACAGAATTTGCCAAATACAAGGGTTGAATTGTTGCTATGGTTGAGCTAGTTTCATCAGACAAGTTGTAGGTCAATATTTCTTGATAACCGAGTGTTGAAAGGAATGTTCGTAATTGTTTTTTTTCTGTTGGCATTCGAAGATTACTTTGTTCTATAACAGCACCTTTGAGAGGTATGGTTGCAACTTCTGAAGTTGGTAATTTGTCGTATCCATACACTCTGGCTATTTCTTCGATGATATCAATTTGTTCATGAATATCGTTTCGATGAGTAGGTACATTTACAACTATTCCATTTGATGTTTTTGAAGGAGTAAATCCTAATCGCTGCAAAATGGATAAGGAGGTTTCTACAGGTATTTCCATACCAAGCATTGCCGTTATTCTTGATTGGGAAACTTCTATTGTTTTTACTGTTGAAACAACTGTAGATTGTACTACTAATGGTTCTGCAATACCTCCAGAATATTCAAGTATCAACGAAGACACAAGTTCTAATGCAGTTTCAACTATGGTAGGATCGACACCACGTTCAAAGCGATACGATGAATCTGTAGAAATTCCCAAAGCAGTACGTGTTTTGCGGACTGACGAAGGATGGAAATACGCAGATTCTAAAAATATTGATGTTGTTGTTTCCGAAATTTCACTATTTTGACCACCCATCACACCTGCAATTGCTAACGGTTTTTTTCCGTCACAAATCATGAGCATAGTGTTTGATAATATACGCTCTTTGCTATCTAAGGTCGTAAATTTTTGTTGGTTGTTTGCTGTTTGAATAACGATTTTTTTCTCTTCAATCTTTGACAAATCAAAAGCATGAAGTGGTTGTCCAATATGCATCATAACATAATTTGTTGCGTCAACTATAATGTTTTTTGGTCGTATTCCTATGCTTTCCAAACGGCGTTGCATCCACTCTGGTGATGGTACAATCGAAACATTATGCATTACTCTTCCAGCGTAGATAGGGCAAAGTTCATTGTTTTTTATTTCTATCGAAACAGTTGGAGTGCCACTTGTAGCAATTGTTGGTCTTGTTGGTAATTGCAATTCTTTATTGGTTATAGCAGCAAGTTCGCGTGCAAATCCAAGATGAGAAAGTGCGTCTCCACGGTTTGGAGTCACAGAAATATCGTAGGTAATCTCTTCCTTTTGTAAATATTGAGACAATGCCATTCCGATAGGTGCATCAGCTGGCAATACCCATATTCCGTCGATATCATCCTCCATTCCTAATTCGGATTTGGAGCAAATCATTCCACGCGACACCGTACCACGGATTTTTCTTTCTTCAATCACCATTCCGTTTGAAGGAACAATAGCACCTGGTTTTGCAAACGCAATTTTTTGTCCTTGTGCAACATTAGGTGCACCGCAAACTACTTGATATATTGGCTCATCTGCAGTTGCATTCACTGTACAAATAGACAATTTGTCAGATTTTGGTAACTTCTCGCAAGTTAGCACTTCTGCCACCACAAAACCGAGTAATGTTCGTGCGGAATTTTCAATATGTTCAACCTCAAAACCAACCTGCGTTAGTACATCTGCGTTATATTCAACGTCATTTGAAAGTTCGGTAAAATCAGCCAACCAAGAGTGAGAAACTATCATATTTATAGAAAAGGTTTGTGTTCGTTGTAACAGAATTTTGGAAAATCAATGCAAATAAGGAAAATATTACCATATTAGCAAATTTTAATTATTTATTTTGTAGTTTGGTAAAAAAGCCGTATATTTGTATTCTAACATCGCGGGATGGAGCAATTGGTAGCTCGTCGGGCTCATAACCCGAAGGTTGTAGGTTCAAGTCCTGCTCCCGCTACAACACAAAAGCCTTCAAGGAATCTTGAAGGCTTTTTTCGTTTTTGTCGGAATCATGATTTACTAGATTTTAGGATTATCTTGATTCTTTTTCCTATCCTGTATATTCTGTAAATCCTGATTCAGACTATCTTACCTGTAAATCTAGATTCAGACAAAGTATTGACAAATGTCAATTAATTGTTGTAATATATTTTGTACATTTGTACCAATGATACACTTTTGATTACCTATGTACTCAACAAATTATTACAACACATTGATACAAGTTCCTTCCACTTGTACACTCACCTCTGGGACATTTCCCACTCAAAACGAGATTGCACAATTGCAATTTGATTTGCTTTATCATAATCCGTATGAATTTGTTTCGGATGATCTCCTCTATTTGGTATATGCTAAATTGAATGATATCTTTGAAGAAGACTTTGAACATAAGAAAAAAAGTTTTTTGTCTCAACCGATTGATTGTTTGCTTCAAAGCCCATTGGTTCATAACTATGGTTGGGGTATTCATCACAATAAACACGGATTAATGTCTCTCATTGGGAAAGAAACTACTGAGTATCATAAACTCAGCAACGATAGTTCGATTATCAAATTACAACCAATTCAAATTACATCTTTTTTCGAAAAAATATGAATAGTACTTCCGCAACAATGAAAATTTGCCTTTGGTTTGACAAACAGGCCGAAGAAGCAGTGCAGTTTTATACTTCTATTTTCACAAACTCCAAAACTGGTGCCATTTCTCGCTATGGAAAAGAAGGGTTTGAATTTCATCAAATGCCAGAAGGTACCGCTCTTACAGTTCAATTTTGGATAAACGATATGGAGTTTTTGGCATTAAATGGTGGACCAAAGTATACCTTCAATGAGGCTATTTCCATAGTCGTTACAGTTGACTCGCAAGAAGAGATAGATTATATATGGGAAAAATTAACCGAAGGTGGTGAAGAAACACATTGCGGATGGCTCAAAGACAAATTTGGTTTGTCATGGCAAATTGTACCATCGCAATTGGGAAAATGGATGTCTTCCACTGACACTGCAGCAGTCCAAAGAGTAACTGCAGCATACTTACAAATGCAAAAATTTGATATTTCTACCTTAGAAAAGGCGTTTCTAGGTAACTAATTCTTTTTTGACCCTATCCCTTCTCTTGAAACAATGCTATTCTATTTCCTTCAGTATCTTCAAATTCGGCGACAAGTCCAATGCCATTGTCAGTGATAGGATAAAGAATTTGACCACCATTTGAGAGTGCCAAATTAAGCGTTTGTTCTATGTTATCTGTATGAAAATATATGATGATACCATTCTTTGTTGGAATATACACTTCTCCTTTTGCTAACGCTCCCGATATTCCCTTAGCGTTATCATAAAAAGGAAACAACGCCATTTCATAGTTGTCAATGGTTTCCAGCTGAAAGTCAAATTGAAATACACTCTGATAAAATTGAACAGCCCTTTCCATATCGGAAACAGAAATTTCAAAATAGATAACTGGATTTGATGGTTTTTTCATTTACACAACCAACTTTCCACGAAAACCTCTGGAGCCATAATACGATTCGGCACCATTGTGATAGGTGAAAACAGTGTCATAACGGCAATCACCAAAAATAGCTCCACCCAAATCGCGAATTTTTTTTGGTGTTAAAAGCCAACTGGATGTTTTGTTGTCAAATTTACCCAATGATTGCAAAAATCGGTATTCCTCTTTGTTCAGCATTTCGATACCAATTTCATCAGCAAAGCCAATCGCTGAATGAGCTGGTTTGTGTTCCTTTCTTGAGGCTAAAGACGCTGGGTCATAACAAAAACTACGACGACCTTTAGGGGATTCGACCACACAATCGTAAAAAATAAATTCACTGGCGTTGGAATCATATAAAACGACATTCGGTTCACCACCACTTTCTTCCATTGCATTCAACGACCACAGTTTTTGGGGAGCATTCGTTAGTTTTTGTTCGATTATCTCCCACAATTTAGGCTGTTTTATATAGTTTATTTTCCCAAAACGGTCTTTGAGAATAGCCAGAAATTGATCAGTTTGAGCTTTATTTAAATTTTTTTTCATCGCAAATGTCACTTTTTTACTAAAAAAACGACACTTACCTATAAGGAGTCGTTTATTTCACTCTCCAAATATACGATAATTGACAAAGAAAACAAGTTTGATCATAAAAATTCTTTTTAAAGTAAAAACTCTTTTTTTGACCGAAATTGAAGAAAACAAAATTATATTGATTTTTATTTGGATATTAGATTTTTATTCCGTAATTTGTATTCGAATCATAAAAAATAGAAGAATAATTATTGTTTAGTTATATATTTTCCATTTTCTCGAGGAAGTCGTCATGATTCAGTTCACTGGGAAGTTATCTTCTCAACCTTCGAAACAGTACAGTACAGTACAGTACAGTCAAAAATCAATTAATTGGTTCAATTATTTTGAATCAATAATTTTCCGAAAGACGACAGTCTTTTTGTCCTTCATATCAATTTTATTGTTTTGTTCTCATTTATGTTTGAATGCTCAAAATGAAATTAGTCCAGAATGTTGGATACAGAATCCTGTACCAAAAGTACGAGTGACCCCACATTTAGATAGTATTTATCCTGATTGGATGTTTGAGGGCTTTGTAAGAGAATTTGAATATAAGAAAATCTCAGATACTAGAATTTTGGTTCAGTTTAACGGTCCTAATCCACTTACAGATTCAAATCGATATACCGATGATGCAAATGACTCATTAAAACATCTCACAGGAATTGATGATGCTACTATGTCCGAATATTCTAAAATTTATATTCTTGATTCTTTAGCTCGAATGGAATCTGTTTATCCAGATAGTAATCGAATATTAGAAATTGTAATGTTTGAACAAGATACCTGCTTTTGGGAAAGGAGATGTAGAATTGGGTTGTTAGATTATTGTTGTTCTGGTGGAGATACAACACAAATTGATGAAATATTAGGTTATCCAATCTTAACAGATGCTGCAAGCGGAATCAGGTATATTGAATATTGGTACAAAGAAGCATGTAACTCAGGAGAACTGAAAACCGGTTGTTGTGAAATTGTTTATAGATATAAAAGCAATGAAGAGTATCCTGCTCAATTTGTATTCTATGAGGGACCAATAAGACGAACTACTTCTTCCGGTGGGGGGTGTTCCAATTGGAGTGCACCAATAAGCCCTCAATGCCCTACACCCGCAAGTAACCGTCGTCAATGTCGTCGTTGTTTTGAGAATAATTAAGGAATCACACCATGAAAAATTTAATTTTATATTTTCTTACTGTAGTAATCACAGTTGTTCCATCTTTTGCCCAAGATTTATCCTTACCTCAATTTCCAAAAAATGTTGGTTTTTTCTATAACGATATTGATGTTTACGGTGACAGAGTGGTAGTTTTGCTTCATCGACCACAGTCAACTATAATTCAAGTTGCAGAAATTGATCAGAATAATTCTTGGAAAATATTGTTAGACACCATTCAAACCCCAAATGGAAAAGAATTAGCTCAAGGTCATTCTGGAGGCAGAGTTCGTTTTGACAGAAATGGTAAACTTTGGTTGACAGCTTTTAGAGTGCATTCTTTTGAACAAGATGGTTGGAGGGATTATTCCGTATTTCCTAATCCCTTGTACGATTCAGTGTTGATTGATTGGTATTTTGATTACCAATTTGACAAAAACAATCTAATGTATGTCCAAGTGGAAAGATACAATAAGGGATTAACAGGAAAAAACAAAACAGAAATTATGACATTTGATGGAGCAAATTTTGATAGAAAGAACTTTTCAGAATTATATCCAACAATGAAGACTTTTACAAATACTGCTGTTGATGTTGAGACTCCATTTACATTTGATGGTAACAATCTACTTTTTCAGAATTCTACGAATGCAATTAGCTCTAGGAATTTGGCTGGTGAATTATCTCCAATGTATCCTAATTATGGATTAGGAATTAGCCCAAGTAGACTGGAACTAAATCAGATTCATCAGGATGAAGATGGAACAACATTTGTCCTTTTACGAAACGCTATTGATGAAACCACAGGGCAAAAATGTTGTGGTGGACTTCATGTATTAAAAGATGGTGTATGGAAATACTTTGATGAAAGTGATGGATACCCTACTACACAAAATGGAGAAAAGCTCATTCCTTGGTCAATGGCAAAAGCTCCAAATGGTGAGTATTTTTTCTTAATGCAATCTCCAAACTTACAAAATCGGTTAGGTAATTTGTATAAATTAAGTTCAAATAATAGGTTTGAAGAAGTACCTATGGATGCATTTTTTAAAGAAACAACTGTTTTTCGCAATAGAATTGTAACAAATCCTATTGATCCTGACTATGGAGCTGACCCCTATCGAGACGAAAGAATAGATTCAATTTTTCGAATCATGAAAAAAGATGCTGACAACCAAGAATCATACTATTTAGGCACATCATTTAAAAGGATTCGAATTGATGGAATAGGAAATATTTGGTTGTTAGCACATCAGGGTCTCTTACTAAAATCATCACTTTATGCTACAAAAACAGGTGTTGAAGAAACAGAAAGTGAAGAAATTCGATTGTTTCCAAACCCAACAAATACCACACTATCAATTAGTGGAAATACTAATGATATAACAAGTGTACAAATTCTCAATATTAATGGACAGATAGTTCAAACAAGTTCTAACAAAAAGCAAGTAAGTGTATCTCATCTTTCAGCAGGTGTATATTTGGTCAAAATGACAATGCTAGATGGAAGCATTAAAACTTCAACATTTATTAAACAAAATTAAGGAATTACACTTATGAAAACAATACAAATAACCATCTTTGTCATACTTATTATATTTAGTAATTTATTCATTGTAATTGCACAACCATGTGAACCATCAAATAAAACATTTGCCAATGTAACTGACGATGAAATATCATATCGAGATATTGGATATGTTGCAACTATGACCTACAAATGGTGTTTACCTCAAGGCGGAGATCCTAAGGGGTATATTGGTGTTAGATTGGGACAATTTGAGTCATCACGACCCTAGATTATCTCTAAAAGCAGTTAAAGATTTAGTTACTAATCATTTGATAAGAAAGTATACAAATCTTACAGAATCAGATGATATTACTTGGAGGGTGTATTTTACTACTGAATGTTATACAAAGGTGATATGTACAGTAAAGCCCTTACTCAATACAGCATTTACATGTTGTGATGACACTAACTACAGACAAAATGTACTTATACCAAAAATGTATCAAATAGACCCTGATCCAGCAAGGTATTTAGATTTATCTAAAGAAGTGTATTGTGGTAAAAAATGTTGTTATGCAGATTTTGACATAAAAAGAAAAATCTACACAGATGGTCCAGAAGATATTGAATATCTAGCAATAACAAGATTTCAAGAACAGGGTCCTGGTGTTGAAGTATATGGATGCCCAACATCAACAATTACACATTGTGTTAAGAAAAACCCAATGGGTCAACCACTTAATATTCCATGTGGTGCAAATTGCAATGTCAGGTAAAGCATAATGTATATTTAACAAAAAGGTAGGTAATCCTGCCTTTTTGTATTTTTGGTTGATGAATGGGAAAGTAACAGTAGGAGACAGACCTAACAAACAAACAAATCTGCTTCTTTGCGGGATTGTTCGAGCTTTATTTAAAATTTTTTTCATCGCAAATGTCACTTTTTTACTAAAAAACGACATTAACCTATAGAGAGTCGTTTGTAATACCTTCAAATATACGAAAATCCATCTAAAAAGTATCATTTCTTATTCTTTGCGGAATTGTTAGTTTTCTCAAATTGTGTAGCCTCTGGCTACACAATTCAATTTATGTGGCTCCCTTCTTATAGATTCGTTTCTCAATTGACAATTGAGTATATTTGTATTCCTTCCAATAAATGACTATTTTTGACCTTTCTTTTGAAAAGACTCATTACACATTCTTGACTTATGAAAAAAATCCCATTAAATCTTAGTGAAGAAATTCTTTTAGTGAATGAAATTTCCAATTTAATAGAACAAAGCAAACAACAAGTTGTTTCTCAAGTTAATAGCTCCCTTACCATACTGTTTTGGCAAATCGGTAACCATATAAATACCGCAATACTAAATAATACTCGAGCTGATTACGGAAAAGAGATTGTCGTGACAGTGTCACGACAATTAGAACTTAGATACGGAAGAAACTTTGCTGAAAAAATTTTAGAAGAATGATTCAATTTGCAGAAAAGTTTAAAGATTTTCAAATTGTCGTTACACTGTCACGACAATTAAGTTGGTCACATTTTTTAGTCCTAATTCCAATTAAGTCAATAGAAGCACAATTGTATTATGCTCAAAAAAACTTTTGAGGAAGTATTGAGTGTAAGGGAATTACGGAATCAAATTAAAAGAAAGGCATTTGAAAGAAAAGAAATAGCAGAAGTGCAATTGTCACAATACCCTACTGAAATACAAAACAACTTTAAAGATTCGTATATTTTGGATTTTTTAGGATTACAAAATACGTTTCTAGAAAATGATTTAGAGCAAACAATACTAAGAGAATTAGAGGCATTTATATTAGAATTAGGAAAAGGATTTGCATTTGTTGAATGACAAAAACGAATGATAATAGATGGCGATGATTTGTATTTAGATTTACTTTTTTATAACAGACACCTTAAGCGATTAGTGGCAATTGAACTTAAAATAGGTAAATTTGAAGCACAGCACAAAGGACAAATGGAGTTGTATTTAAAATGGTTGAATAAATATGAAAAACAAGAAGGTGAAAACGAGCCTATAGGCTTGATACTTTGTGCAGAAAGTAACAAAGAACAAGTTGAACTATTAGAAATGCATAAAGATGGAATAATGGTAGCCGAGTTTTGGACAGCAATCCCACCTAAAAAGGAATTAGAAAAAAAGCTACATCAATTACTATCGGAAGCAAAAGAGCGTATTGAAAGAAAACTATTATAATCCTCAATCAAAAAAAAATTCTTCCCCGACTAACAAACAACAAAATCCTCTTCCTTGCGGAATTGTTTGAGGTAGCGTGCGAAGAGTGGTTTGTGTTGGAGGAGCGTTTTGGTGTCGATGACACCAATTTTCACATTCGTGAAGGTGACTATTTCGAGTCGCTTTTTTTGCAGGGAATACAAAAGTGAAAGTTCGCCAAGATTTAAGAAGAAAAAACATCGTTGTAATACATTCAGTGGTCGAACGGTGAAGCCAAAGCGTTGGAGCGTTTTGTCGGAAAAGTAATACATTGTGCCGTAAAATTCATCTTGCGATGAGAATTTCCCTGATTCGATAGCAGTGCAAACCCCCAAAAGTCCTTCGCATACTTTTTCCAATGTCTGTTTGGAGGAGTCATTGTGAAAAAGAAAATCGTAGGATGTCCCCATGTGGAATTCGTAGACATTGAATGCAATTTGTTGGGTGAAAAACATCGAAGACCAATATTCATAATACCCAATTTTTTTGAAAAGCGGTGTGGTCAGCATTCGCATCAATCGAAATACGATGATGCTACCAACAAACCAACACAATGAAGTACAAACAAGAGAAATCATGGTTTTTCTTTCGAATCTACTGAAAAAAATCATTCGATTTTCAATGTTATGCAAGTCTAATATGGCATCAAATCCTATATAAAAAATTGGTAATCACAGTATCAATGTCTGCTTCGTCGTTATCTTTGCACGATTGATAGCAAAATACATCTAATGAGTACAACAATTCCTCTTGGTGGTTTGTCCACAGAAGAAGCAAAGAAGCGACTTCGCGAACAACCACCCCATAAACAACAGCATACAAAAACCACACTTTCCATCGTGTGGAGCAATGTCTTTTCGCCATTCACGCTCATCAATTTTCTTCTTATAGCCACTCTTGTTGGGTTATATTTTTACTGGAATGATACCAAATTATTACTCGATTGTGTTGGAATCGTTTTGGTAGTATTTGCAAATACTACCATCGCCATTGTGCAAGAAATTCGTGCAAGAAGCATTGTAGAAAAAGCACGGTTGCTCCAACAACATATCTTTACAGTCATTCGTGATGGCAAACAACAGCAAATCCCTGCACAAGAAGTGGTCGTTGGCGACATCGTGCAAATTCAACGTGGGGAAGGAATCCCCATCGACGGTATCGTTCGTTATAGTACTGGATTAGAAATAGACGAGTCGCTTATTACTGGCGAATCAGATGTAATAACGAAAAGCTTCAACGACACCATCACTTCTGGAAGTATCTGCGTTGCTGGAGTTGGTTTCGTAGAATGCACCACCTCACATAATGACTCGTACGCACAAAAGCTCACCCAAATTGCACAAAGTTATTCTGTAACGACAACGCCTCTTCAACGAAAAATCAACCTCATTTTTGAGCTGTCCTTTGTCATCGCACTTTTGATAGTGGCAGTTGAAATAGTGGTTCATTTTGTTTCGCAACAACCATTTACCATCGACTTTGTCCGCAGAACTGCAACAGTCGTTTTGACGCTCATACCTGAAGGAATTGTGTTCTTTTCAACAGTAACCTTTGCCATAGCTGTCGTAAAAGCACAAAAACTGGGCGTAATTATCCAAAAGCTCTCAAGCATCGAATCATTGGCAGGAATAGACGTTTTGTGCTTTGACAAAACAGGAACATTGACCGAAGCAAATGTAACCTTTACCGAAGCAAACAGCGTGAATGAACATCCAACATTACCGGTAGAAATCATTCGCGAATATGCGTACCATTCGACCGAAAAATCTTCACTCATTGTGGCATTACTTCACGATAATTACAAACCCAAGTATACAAAAATCAACGAAATACCCTTCAGCTCTGAACGAAAATATAGTGCTTTGGAATTACGAGATTCTGAAGGAAATACCCAAACAATATATGTTGGAGCAATAGAAGTTTTGGCACCGTTCTGTAACGATAAAACAGTATTCGATGCACTTTCCAATACTCCCAAAAGGAGTCTGTTACTGTGTCTATCGCCAAATTCTATCAACAATCAAGAAACTCCTGCTAATTTGATACCTGAGTATATATTACACTTTGAAGAACAAATCAAATATGATGTGATTCCTACTTTGGATTTGTGTAAAAAAATGGGAATCAAAACAGTCGTGATTTCAGGAGATTCTGCACAGTATATCCAATCAATTGTAGAGCGTTTGCATATTCATACAGACCTTCCAGTAGTAGAAGGAACATCGATTGAACTTACTGATTCTATACCAAATTCAACCGTTTATGCTCGAATGAAACCGGATCAAAAAGCAACAGTCATTCAGAATTTTCAAAAGAATGGAAGGGTTGCAATGGTTGGTGATGGGGTGAATGATGTACCAGCAATGAAACAAGCAGATTTGTCGATAGCAATGAATGCTGGAAGCTCAATTACTCGTGAAATATCGGATATCATTTTACAAAATAATTCGTTTGAAACAGTACCGAAACTTTTTGCAATGGGACGTAATATCATTGCTACGTGTTTGGTGCTAACACAATTATATTTGGTGAAAAACTTTATCGTTGTGTTTTTTGATGTATTCTCCTTTCTATTGACGATTCCCTTTCCTTTCACACCAAGACGTTCAGGACTTTTGGGACTTTTAACAACGGCAATTCCTGCGTATTTTTTCTCAGTGTACAACAAATCTGAAACGACAACAAAAGAATTTTTTGTACGAATTTGGTCGATCCTCCTTCCAGCATCTATCATTGGTTCTGCTGGAGGATTTGCGGTTGGAGTGTACGGTCAATTATACTTACACGCCTCAAATGAACAACTTTCGATGCTCATTTTAGCCGTACTGGTCTTTACAATGACATTCCTCTTTCAATTTTTAGCTTCTTTCCAAAACCACACCTCAAAAAAATCATTATTACTTTCGGCAATTTTGATTACCTTTTTTGGAACACTCATTTTCACCCCAAAAGGAATATGGGGATTGACATTATTGCAAAGTTTTTACGAAATCACTGTTTTGCCATTTCTTTTTTTACCTGTTATTGCCATCACAAGCGTTGGAATTTCACTATTGATATTTGGTGTAATTCGCATAACATTATCCATACAAAAGCAAACAATTTCATTGAATTATTGATACTTTAGTAGTTCTTCTTGATCGGAAAAATGTGTTTTATTTGTTCCGACAATTTGATAGTTTTCATGCCCTTTTCCTGCAATAACAATACAATCACCTTGGTTTGAACATTCAACTGCGTATTCAATAGCATCTGCACGATTTTCAATAACAGTATAATTATGAACATCTTTTGAAATTCCAGCAATAATGTCTTGAATAATCGTTCTAGATTCTTCTTCACGCGGATTGTCATTGGTGATAATCACAAGGTCGGCAATTGACGAGGCTATCGCCCCCATTTGCGGTCTTTTCGTAACGTCTCTATTTCCTCCGCAACCAAAAACGACAATCAATTTTCCGTTAGAAATATTAGCTTTTGCCGTCAAAAGAACTTTTTCTAACGCATCTGGAGTATGTGCATAATCCACAAAAGCACGAACACCTTTTTGCAACAATACTGATTCCATTCGCCCAGGTGCAGCAGTAATACTTTTACAAGCAGAGGCAAAAAATTGCAAAGGAATATTCGTAAGAATTGTAGCTATTATAAGCGAAATAGACAAGTTCTCACAATTGAATTTCCCAACCAAACTGGATGAAGTGATATGTGTAGTGTGATTCGAATACTGTACATCAAAGGAAATACCCTCTAACGAACTGGTTTCGTTTGAAATCAAAGAAGTAAAAAAGATAGTAGAATTTTTAACTTCACGACTAACTATCACCTTCTTTGAGGCAATACAATCTTGAATCATAAATTCCGCCCACTCATCACCAGAAAACAGTACCGCAATAGACTTTTCTACTACCATATCAAAGAGCATCTTTTTAGCTGATGCATAATTGAACATTGTCTTGTGAAAATCCAAATGATCTTGAGTAAGATTTGTAAACATAACTGCCGAAAAGTGAAGCCCATACACACGATTAAGAGTAAGTGAATGCGAAGATACTTCCATAATAACTGTATCAATTCCATATTCCATCATTTCTACTAGTAATGCACAAATTTTTGGAGATTCAGGAGTTGTGTGGGTTGCAGCTATGACTTTATCGGCAAAATATATTCCTGTAGTGCCAATAACACCGACATTTTTCCCCGCAAAGGTGAGTAATTCTTTGAGCAAAAATGAACAAGTAGTTTTACCATTTGTACCTGTTATGCCAACTAATGTTAGTTTTTTACTTGGGAAGTCAAAGAAGGCATTCGAAATTTCTGCTAATGCTTTTCGAGCATCGTCGACAAGTACGACAACCACAGAATCTGGAACGTTAACAGATTGTTCGGTGACTATAACAGTTGCTCCTCGTTCAATTGCTATGGAAATGAACGTATCGCCAGAGACTTTTTCGCCTTTGATAGCAACAAAAATACTATTAGGTATTACTTCACGTGAATCGTAGTTAACACCGTTGATAGAACAGTCAATAAAATTGACCGTCTCACTATACGTTACAAATTGAAGGATTTCCGATAATTGTTTCATACTATGTTTTCAGAATTTGTCGATTATTTACAAAACAACATCTCTCAAGAGGGATTTTTGCCAGGAATTTCCTCACAAAGAATTATGGCACCTTTTCGAGAAGGCGTTGCTGATAGAGAATTTTTGCCACCACCAACTGCAAAGCAGTCATCCGTATTGGTGTTAATGATTCCTGAAGTAACTTCGTTTTCATTATTGTATACAGTCAGAAGTTCTAAACTAAGAAATCATACAAATCAGATAAGCTTTCCAGGTGGAAGAGCTGATGAAATGGAAACTCCCGTTGAAACAGCTTTGAGAGAAGCAAATGAAGAAATTGGGTTACTAGCTTCAAATATAGAGGTTCTAGGCAATCTATCTCCCTTGTATGTTCCTAACTCTAATTCAGGCATCAGTCCCGTTCTATCGGTATTACAAAAAGAACAAAAGTACAAATTGAACGAAGAAGAGGTTGATGAAGTATTTACAACCAACATCAACCTCTTACAAGATTCTTCCATATTACATTTTCCCATGGAATATAACAATCTAAAGTATTCTGTCCCTTATTGGAATGTGCATTCTTCCATTCCACTCTGGGGTGCAACGGCTATTATCACCAAAGAATTAACAACCATTTGGGAACGATTTAAGAACACCTTATAAACCTAATGTAGTTGGGTTAAACAAATCACCAAATTTGATACCTTTTCTTTGTTGTGCTGCTGACATACCGCTCATATCTTTTTTCACCCAATTCAACATCGAATAAATTTCATTGTTGCCGCGGATAACGGTATTTAATTTAGAAACATCTGATGGTTCATATTCAGAATAATATCTCAAAACAGTCATAACATCTTCACTTGTCCATAGTTGATTATAAAGAACTTGTAAAATCCCAAGATCCCATGCAAAAGGAGCTTGAATTGTTTTTTTACCAAATAAACCAGATCGAACTTTGATAGTTTTAGATTGATTTTGTTTATAAGCAGCTACAATATCCATGAGTGCTTTGCTGTAACGGCCACGCTCATCTTGAGAAATATTTATACCCAAGGCAGTATCTTGTGTTGAGTTTCGAGCTTTCATTAGAAATCGTGTCATTACTAATTCTAGTCTTGCTAACGTTGGACTTTTTTTCAGTTCTAAATAAACACTCATGAACAGTAGTTCTCTAAAACCTGTAAAAAAAGCATAAGGAACAGCAGAATTATCACTCATAGTTGATATTCCCTGCATATTTCGTACTTCTACAGCTCCAAGAGCACTTCCTTCCGGTGTTACTAAACTTGAATAAATGAGTGCTCTTCGTATATCAGCACTAGTTTCAAAGTCTGACATTATTTCACTGGTTACAGCAGGCATAATGTTTTTCTCCTTAATTATAAATATGGTTTTGCTAAAATTGAATTTCCATTACGTAATAAGAACTTACAGTATAATCCTTTATATTCAGGAACTGTTGGGTTTTCATCCATCACTTCTTTAAATAATCGTTCCGCTTCAGAAAGTAATAAATATTCCTCCGCAAATCGAGCTAAGACTAATTTTGCAAATGGAGAGGAAGTTTCACCTAGTTCTTTGATTATTTCCGCTTTTTCCATTTCCATAGTATCTTGTTGTTCTTTTGTTAGAACTGCTAATTCATATTTTTCTGTTTCGAACGATGGATTTTTTGACTCAATAGACCAAAAACAACTTTCAGTAACTCCAGCCTCTACTAAATTAATTGTTACGGTCGTATCTTCAGTTTCTACTGCATATAGCAACACAACTTTATCAACATCCCAAATATTGACTGTAAACTTAGTATTGTTTCCTGAACCTCGAATCCATTTGAATACACCTTTTGTTGGTTCGGCTACCATTCCATATGGAAAGAATGCAGTCAGATTGACATCTTCATTACCCTTGAACCAATCATCAATAGACACATGTTTAAGATATTCGTGTTTTTGTTGTTCTTCTGCGAATTTTTCTTTCATTTTGTCTTGCAACTGCTCTTGTGCTGTCTTCTGTTTGTTAGAAGAGCGAGAAACAGAACCTGCAAGTTTCATATTATCTTGGTATGATTGATTGGAACTTTTACCAACTTCATTCACAACAAAATCAGCAAAACGTTGGGAAGTTGAAAGTTTCACAGAGCTTACAGATGCTGATAATTCTTTTCCTTTGAATGTGCCAGATTTTAACAGTTCAACATTTCTACGTGAAGTCGAATGAACCAATGATAAATATCCACCATCTCCAATAACTATTTTAGAATCTGACATTACCTTGTCAGATGGTTTTGCAGGTGCTGATGAACCACCTGTTTCAATAGAAACATTTCCCTTTTTCGCTAACACTCGAAATACCTCTTGTGAAAAAGCAGTATTTAAACATATCAAAAACAGAGTAAGTAGAACTACATATAATCTTGTCAGTTTCATGGTATTCAATTATCTATAGAAAATTACTATTTAAACAAAGTACTTTACACTTTTTTGTTTCTCAAAACATAATAGCGAACATACAAAATTTTTACTTGAGTAACTAATGCAAAATAAATTTCCATACCATTTAAATTAATCAAAACACCTAAAATAGCAAAAATGAGTGTAAAATCTGCATCAAAATCAAATGTGTCAAATATTAACAAAAACAAGAACATTAACGATACAGACATTACAATTTGTGTAACCAAAGCAACAGTATCATAGTATTTTTTGAATTTGTTATACAGAAATGTTAATAGTACAATACTTAAATATGTAAATACAAAGACTACAATCAATGATAATACTTTCGGCATCTTATCAATGTATTTTTTGTTTAAAATCATCGATACTACATTGGCATGGACTGCTACTCCGTACATATCAGGATATGTTTTTCCGAGATATTTTTTATTCATTGGAGTAAAAAACGCATCTTCAACTGAGCCATTGATGACTTTATATCCAGTCTCATCTGAGAATCGATTATCCACAAAACCAAAAAGAACAATTTTATCTTTGACTACTGACAAATCTGTTTCAGGAGTAATTTGGTCAAAATCAAAAAAGTAAAATGAATTATGGTCACCTCGAAAATTAATAACTTCCACTTCCTTATTTCGCACTTGAAGTAATTTGACGGAATTAGAATCATACAATCTTGCAATTTCTACCGCAAAATTATTGATTCGTTGCCCTTTAACTGTTTGAAATGGTACAAACCCACGAATAGTTCGAAAACCTTTATCCTCATCGGAATACATATTGGCAAATCCGTGAGAAGTGGCTGCTTTATGAAAATCTGGAAATGAAGTCCTAAGAGTTTTCCAATCCTTGGTGTCTTTGTCAGAACTTGTATCCAGTGAATCTAATTTTGACACAATCACTACATTCTTATAGTCTCTGAGCGATTGCAAAAGTTCTTCATCTACCAACGAATCCTTTCGATTCCAAAAAAAAGCGTCAATTCCAACTACCTTAGGCTGATACAATTGAATCAAGCGAATTTGTTCGGCAATTCCTGCTCGAGGTAAGGTTCCAATGGAAACGATAACAATATTTGTGTCAATTTCTTGGTTACCGCGTAATTTTGAAAACACTAAATCCGTAATTTCAAAATCTGCAAAGGTTTCAGAAATTGGATCAATAAAATCCCATTCTCCCCAAGGGATTACGCCTAAAAGTATAAATACAATTGCCGTAAAAACCATTGCACCAACGTGTTGCCATGAAAAAAACACCCAGTTTCGTACTTCCTTATTCTCGAAGGTAGAGTGTTTTAAAACAGGTTGATAGGATTCTTTGTTAAGAGAATTTTCGTGTTCTTCCGCCATTTAACGAGGTAGTAAATGTTGTTGGGTTGATGTTATTATTTTCATTCGAATAGCAATATACAAAAAACAAATTCCAAAAACACTCAAAAAGAGAATGCTATAATTTGGAAACAATGCAGAATAAATAGATGCTAAGTTTGATTGCACAGAATTAGGTGATATAAGAATTTCCTCAGGTGTACAAATTGCTGAGAAAACTGAAACCACCAATGTTATAAATCCAATGAGAAAGAATGTATTTGTAATAAAAGACAGAAATAGTTTTATTTCAAAGAGTGTTTTTCCTAAAAATATGAAAAGGATAGCATAACCAAGAAACAGGGTAGTGAGAAAAAAACCATCCCCTATAAAACCATGAAGGAGTGAAAATATTAGCATCAGAATGTCAAATAGTGCTTCAAAATGCCAAATGGAATACCGAGGAGGAAGTGAATAGACAAGTGAAGCAGCTACAGAAAATATCACAATAATTAGAAAAACCGTACTAATGTAATGCAATCCAAAAAACGATATTCCTTCTGAAAATAATGGTAGAAACAAAAAGGCAAGACCCTTTAATAAAACTAACCACCAGTTTTTGAAGAGTCTTGCACCCATAGTGTACCTACTGTTACATTTAGTGTTTTGTTAATAAATCTATCGTTCCTTTTACTTGGAACAATGATCGTGCAAGTTCGGATTGTTCTGTTACAACTTGATTGTAGCGCTGAGATTCTTCTGCAATTTCCGCCAAATATCGTGTTCTATCGGGAGGAATAATGTAGATTTTTTCACTCATTTGGTTTTGTGCAGAAAAATGAGAATCAAAATGCGAAGGAAATATTGAATTAATCTTCTCAATGATAGACACATACAATGTATTTGTTCCAGGGTCATTGAATTGTGACGCAATGGTGCCATATACAGGCATTTCTTCCTTGTCAACATTCCACAACCCACGACTACGTTGGTATTGCTTTTTCACATCACGCAGAGAATCCAAAGCACCGCGTTTGTCAAATTTGTTGATTGCAACTAAATCTGCATAATCAATCATATCAATTTTTTCTAATTGCGATGCTGCTCCATATTCTGGTGTCATCACATACAATGATACATCAGCTATCGAAGTAATTTCTGAATCAGATTGACCAATTCCTGCCGTTTCGACTATAATCAAATCAAATCCTGCTAATTGCAGCACACTTAGTGCATCTGCTACATGGCGATTGAGGGCAATATTTGCTTGTTTTGTTGCAAATGAACGCATATACACTCTGTCACTTGATACGGAATTCATTCGAATTCTATCTCCTAAAAGTGCTCCACCAGTTTTTCGTTTTGATGGATCGACAGAAAATATCGCAATTGTTTTTTCCGGGAAGTCTTCTAAAAATCTCCATATCAATTCATCTGTCAAAGATGATTTTCCTGCACCACCAGTTCCAGTGATACCCAAAATTGGTGCTTTTTGTGTTGTGCGATTTTGTGCATCAAGTTGTTCTTTGGTGAGCATTCCCTTTTCAACTTGTGTAATTGCACTCGCAATAGCAGCTGCATTTTTGCTTCGTATTTCATCGAACAATGTTGGTTCTGCGACAACAGGAGTATAATAATCAGATTGTTCTACTAAGTAGTTGATCATACCTTGCAATCCCATTTCTCGTCCATCATCAGGTGAGAAGATGCGACTGATTCCGTATGCTTGCAATTCTTCGATTTCCGAAGGAAGTATTGTTCCACCTCCACCGCCAAAAATTTTGATATGTCCAGCGTTGCGTTCTTTGAGCAAATCATACATATACTTGAAATACTCTATATGTCCACCTTGGTAGCTTGTAATCGCAACCGCTTGTGCATCTTCTTGAATAGCACAAGAGACAATATCGCCAACGGAACGGTTATGACCCAAGTGAATCACCTCTGCTCCTGTCGATTGGATAATGCGACGCATAATGTTAATTGCTGCATCATGCCCATCGAATAATGAAGCTGCTGTTACTATGCGAACGGTTTTATTTGGCTTATAAACGAGATTCTGATAGTTCATTTTTACAAGAAAAAATTTTGAAGTGTGATACTATTTCACCATATTATACAAAAATACAAAAATAATTGCATACGGTACGCCAATGAGTTTTTCTATTCAACCTATCCAAAACGCCAAAGATACACTTCGATTTATCAAATCACAATGGAATTTTTATCAAAATGATCCCAATTGGGTACCACCATTGATTATGGACAGGAAAAAACTTTTAGATACGAAAAACAACCCTTTGTATACACACACGGATATTCAGTGTTTTATTGCAGTTGAGAGCAACAAGATTGTTGGTCGAATTGCTGCTATTTACAATAGAAATCATTTGAAAACCCATAACGATGGAGTTGGCTTTTTCGGTTTTTTTGAATGTATTGACAATCAAGAAATTGCAAATGCACTCATCGATACAGCAAAACAATGGGTCAAAGCAAAAGGTTGCACATCACTCCGAGGACCTGTCAACCCAACACTGAACGACGAAACAGGGCTGTTAGTAGAAGGTTTCGATTCATCGCCGATTATGTTGATGTGCTACAATCCGCCATATTACGAGCGACTCTTACTCAAATGTGGTTTAGAAAAAGCAAAAGATTTGTACGCATATTATATTAATTTCGATACGTATATGACAGAAAAAATGATTCGTGTTCAAGCAATGATTCGCGAACGTAACGACATAACTATTCGAAAAATGGATTTGAAAAACAAAACCCAATTCAAAAAGGATGTCGAATTTTTACGAGATATCTACAATCAAGCATGGCAACCAAATTGGGGATTTGTGCGAATGACTGACGCAGAATTTGACTATTTGGCAAATGATTTGAAACAAATAGCCAATGGAAATTTGATACTCCTTGCAGAAGTGAAAGGAAAACCAGCAGGATTTGTCGTTGCTTTGCCTAATGTCAACGACGCACTTAAACACAATAAATCCGGCGGATTGCTCACGGGAGTGTGGCATTTACTCACCAAATTGAAAAAAACCAATTGGGGAAGACTTCCCATAATGGGCGTATTACCAGAATTTCAAAAAACCGGGCTTGATGCAGTGCTGTACCATGACATCGGAGTTGAAGCCAAAAAATTGAACATCTTCCATTGGGAAGCATCGTGGATACTTGAAGACAACGTAATGATGAACCGAGCAATGACCGTATCCATGAACGGCAAACGCTACAAAACCTACAGATTATACGAAATGGGAGTGTAGTTTTTTCTCGATGGGTTAAAACCTACAAAAAAACTCCCTCACCCCTTTGGGGAGAGGGTAAATAAATTAACAAAATCACAATTCCCTCCATTGAAGGGGTGATTTCTTCTCTGGGTTCCCCTCTTGAGGGGTGCCATGAAATGGCGGGGTGGAATCCTTTCCATCGATGGGTTACCCCCAAAAACTCCCTCACCCCTTTGGGGAGAGGGTTAGGGAGAGGGGTAAGACTGAAGAAATATTCGTTCACCGTTTAGGCGATTAGTTCGGAATCAAAGCTCTAATTAATTTCTATCTATTTGATTTAATTGTACAAGGTGGTGAAGGTTTTTTTCTTACATAGGGTCTTGGATTTTGATGCCAAGCATTTGTATCAAAATCTATTTCTATTGATTTTTCAATATCATCTGGTAATTCGCTGAATAGGTCATATCCTATTAACTTTTCAAGTCTATCAATTGAGAGTGAGTACTTAAAAATATCATCTTTTGATGAGGAATTTGGAACAACGAAAGCGATAGCTTTAACGCTTTTTTGTGAATATACTAATATTGCTTTGAAGAACTCTTTTGGTATGCTAACTTTAGAATCAGGTATTTTAGGAAGTTTACGCTTTATTAGTTTGTTATCCAAAACTGGACCTGTAACAATATATACGGTATCTTCCTTGCACACCCATTCCCTTACTCGTTGTTCCAAATTATTCCAAACTCCACCTGATTCATTGAATCCATCTTGTAGTTGTGGACTTATGTTGGAATATAAGTAACTTTCTTCAATACCTAATTGACTAAATTTAAAGTCTGCAGCTGGAGCTAAATGACCTCTACTAAAATTAGAATTTAAGTAGTCACTATCTTTAGCAGATTCTGTTGAAACTTTTTTATCAGGTTTATACTCCTTTCGATAAACACTTTCACCAACTATCATCTCTTTTGTAAGTATATAAGCTACCCATCGAGCTTGTTCATGTTCTTCATCATAACACAAGCTAAAGTAGGTATGTTTAATGAACTCACAATCATTTGCACCTTTTGGTATTTCTATTTGTGAAAATACTGGTAATACTGATAGAATGAATATGAGGAAGATTTTTTTCATTTCTTATCTATAAAACTAGGGTTTAAAAATAGTTCTAATTGATTCAGCTAACAATTGTGCTGCGATTTTTTGAATTATAGGAATTGAGAAACTACCTACTGTTTGGCAGGTTTCTTTAGTCTTTTTCCAAATACCCTCATCTTTTATTGATTCTAATAAATCATATCCATTCCAAGTCAATTGCGTAATGTATATTGCAAAAGTTAAGTTTTTTTGTTGGTCTTTGGTTTGATGACACAACAAAAAACCAGCATCTCTAAGTAGTAAGATATGAAAATGTAATTTATGGTCATATTCTTCTAATCTTTTGAAAAAATCATTTCTTATTTGATCACTTGCTAAACCACCATAAACAAATAGAATTTCTCGAATCATATCCATATCTCTTTTGTAGTATGGATATTCTAAGTCTCTTTCGTATATTGGATATTCCATTTTTGTTCTTTAATATTTTTTACAATTTATTGTAAAGTTGAATCTGAGCTTTAAATCTAATTTAATTGTAATATTTTACAAGCTCTTTGGAACCTTTCAAGCATTTCGAATTTTTTTCAAGTGAGTAGATATTGATTGTACAAAAAATACTTTTAAATGGAATAAAAGAAAGAGCATTTTATTTTCACAATCAAGGTTTATCTTTAAACTCAATGTTACCACATATTTTTTTAATCTCATTTCTTGTTTTCCAATAGAAACTGTATGTTGGAATATTCAATGTAGAGTCAGAATAGAAAATTCCTTGTGAGTTTTGGCATATAGCAACTATGCTTGTTTTATTATTTGTTTGTAAAATTGACCATTTAGGAATTATTACACCTTTTTCTTCATATAAAAAGTTAGGATTTGTTGGTTTTCCTCTTAAAGATTGGTTCAAACCATGCAAACCAGAATAAAAGCCTCTTCCTTGTGCTTCCATAAATCCACGATTAATATCAAAGTTCGTTATTGTATAACCATTAGTGAGAAAATACTCAGACAACTGATTAAACAATTGTTCTGTAGGTATACTACATTTTGTGTCAATATATTGTTCACGATAGGTTGATATTGGAGTGGAACACCCCCAAAGAATTAAAATTGTAACTATTGAAAGTAGGAACTTTGTCATCGTAATATTTTAAAATATAGAATAAATAATTAGTAGGTCATGATTAGAATGTTAATTCACAATATTTTGCTTTACTTATACAAGCAATTCATTATTTTAATGAACTCTTCTGCAGTTTTATTGTCAAATTCAATGTCAATAAACTCTTTTTCATCTAAATTAGTTAACTGAATTCGAATCATTTTGATTTTATGTTTTTTTAAACCTTCTGGAACGTCATTACTAGAATAAATTCCGCCTAATAATACTGAAAAAGCTCCACTACAATTTGGTTTATTAAATTCACTTTGCCAAGTTGCTCTTTTTTCATCAACCGTTAATATCTTTATTTCTGGATGGCTCATACATACACTTTCATACTGTTCTGTATAATAAACCGCTAAATCAAAATTTAATTCTAAATGTCCTTTATTAGACTTAATTATTTCGATACTTCCTTCACAATGATTACCTTCATTATCGTCACCAACTATTCTAATTTTAGCTGTTAAATTACTTTTTCCATTTACTTTATCAATTTCACTCGAAATCCATTTAGAGCAATCGATGGTATCTAAGATAGAAATCTTCTTTTGTTCTGTTTTTTCTCTATCAAAATCCCAAGTTCCATCAGAATTTAATATAACTTTTACGCCACTTTCTGTTGTTGCTTTTTGCGTTTGAGCAAACATAGTACATTCCGTAAGAAAGAGTATAATTAGAATTAGGATTTGTGTTTTCATATTTTTAAGAATTGGTTAAACATTCCATTTCACCAAAACAAATATACCACATTTTCCTAATCAATTTGTAATTCACATATAAGTGTTCTATTTTTGTTTGTGATACCAAAAGTTAGAAAGAAGATTTAACATAATGAAAGCATCAAACAACGAAAGAGTATACAAAATGTCCTTTGCGAGTGTGTACACTCATTACATTACAAAAGCAGAGAAAAAGGGGAGAACAAAAGAGGAAGTTGACGAGGCTATTCTTTGGTTGACTGGGTTTACCCAAGAAGAATTGGGACAACATTTGGAGCAGAAAACCAATTTCGAAGACCTTTTTGCAGTAGCACAATTGCACCCCAATGCCCCAAAAATCACTGGTGTTATCTGCGGTTACCGCATCGAAGAAATCGAAGACCCGATTATGAGAAAGGTTCGCTATATGGACAAACTCATCGACGAATTAGCCAAAGGCAGACCAATGGAAAAAATTCTGAGGAAGTAAGTATTTTTCAACCATACTCCTATTTTGTCATTATATGACATAATAATGTGTATATTTGTAATATTGAAAATGATATTATGAATGTATTACTATTGGAGGTTGGTTATGTCAATGCAATTATTGAATTTTTTGAATGGGAACAACAAAGGTGCGTTTCATTCTTATTTACAAAACTTTACACCTAAAAACACACCAATACTTTGTTGGTATCCATCCGCTGGGACAGATTTTAGATCATTACTGTATCTAAATTCTGCTTATTCAAAGTTACATCCGGCCTCGCAAGCAGAATCAGCCTTTCCTGATTTGTTCATTTTTACGGATTATTTTCCATACAGTTCCTCGGATTTTTTGGATACGAAATTGATTTTTGAAGATGAACATACAAAAATTGTTGTTGAATCCATTGAGAGACTCCCGAATCTACATACCACTTTAGACAATGGAATTGTCGATTTTCAGGAAGTTGAACCACATTTGAATGTTGTCGTTTTTTTGAAATTGAAGGTAACTTCTCATCAATTAGGAGAATATAGCGTTCCAGTTATCTATACTTTTGTTGAAAATGAGTCGTTTTGCTCAACGGTTCTATTAGAACAAAATGCTATAATCAGCCATATCATTCGCATTCGGTATGGAGGTGGTTGTGGAGGAGGTGGTAAATGTCAAGGAAATTGGATTTATAATGTGTTGCCGTCGTTACAAAGTTCCATTATCATCACCGATAATTTTAATGACTTAGCACCTGTTGTTTTGGATAATAAGAAACCAGCAAATCAAATTCGTGGTGATGAGATGGCAATCAAACGTTATGCAAATCTTGCTTATCAAGGAAACAAGATGAATTTTACCACTATTCGCACATTAGAAAGCCACTTGTGGTCTCATCATGGCGATGTTAGTTGGAATGTAATCCAATACTTATGATTTTTTGAAAATCAAAAACAAATAGTTAACGATAAAAGAAAAAGATAGTAATTCAGAATGCACCCTCTCCCTCGTAGGGGAGAGGGAGTTCTTTTTGTCCCTTCTTCCGACATCTTCACAATAAAGGAATGAACAAATAGTTTATAGTGAAGCTATGAATTTCTGTATTCACTTCGTTCGAACTATGTTAAAATATCTTGTTGTGTTGATGTTGTTTACCTCGAGTATTTTGTATTCACAAAAAATGCTGATCCCGATGGATTTATCCCAAACTGATCATTTGAAAGCGTATGGCGTTGCCTACAATGCATTGGCTCGAGATATTCGTGTTGATTGGTTGCTCAATTTTCGTGGTGGTTCGTTTATGATGGATTATGATGAACTTTTGGCGTCGGAATGCCGTTTGAAAAACGTCTTTTTTACCCAAATTAGCGGTTCAGAAGCAGCATCCATTTACGCAGAAGTACAAAGCGAATCGTCGAATATGGACGTTGCTCGATTGGAAAAACAACCCAAAATTGCTGTCTATTCACCTCCCGGTTCACTTCCTTGGGATGATGCCGTAACACTTGCAATGAAATACGCAGAAGTTCCGTACGAAAAGGTGTGGGATGAGGAAGTGGAAGCAGGGAAATTAAAAGATTATGATTGGCTTCACTTGCATCACGAGGATTTCACAGGGCAATATGGGAAGTTTTATGTGCAATTTGCCAACGCTCCGTGGTATATCCAGCAAGTGAATTTATTAGAAACTACTGCTAAAAAATTGGGATATCAAAAAGTATCCGAGATGAAAAAATCGGTTGTTGAAAAAATTCGGAATTTCATTGCAGATGGCGGGTTTATGTTCGCAATGTGTACTGCAACGGACACCTATGATATTGCATTGGCAACTGCTGGAGTGGATATTTGCGACCAAATATTTGATGGTGACCCAGCTGACCCTGCAGCAAATGCGAAATTGCAATACAATCGTACCTTTGCATTTGACAATTTCAAAGTGTATTTGGATCCATATAATAATGAGTTTTCTGATATTGATGTTGGACCAACGACCATCAATAACCCAAGTATAGACTATTTTACTCTGTTTGATTTTTCTGCAAAATACGACCCTGTTCCGACGATGTTAACACAATGCCACACGAATGTTGTACGTGGATTTTTAGGTCAAACAACCGCTTTTAAGCGTGAACTATTGAAAAAAAGCGTTATTGCATTAGCTGAACGTGAGGGTACAAATGAAGTGAAATATATCACTGGTAATTTTGGTAGAGGAACATTTACGTGGTATGGAGGACATGACCCAGAAGATTATCAACATCAAATTGGTGAAGACCCAACAGATTTGGCATTACACAAAAACTCACCGGGGTATCGATTAATTCTTAACAACATTCTTTTTCCAGCCGCAAAAAAAAAGAAACAGAAAACGTGAAATCGGGAGGATGGGACTAAATTACGTCAATTGGGTTAATTTTTCACGAATAACATGGTAGGTGTTAACCAAACCAATACCTTTTAAGGCTGTTTTTCCTACAAATTTACACTCAAACGTATCTTTGACCAAAAGGTATGTTTGCTCACTAATATGCACTGTCGAGGTTTCGGAAGTTGCTTCCAATCGTTGGGCAACATTAACCGTATCACCCCATAAATCGTAGGAAAAACGCTCCAATCCAATGACACCTGCTACCACAGGACCAGAATGAATCCCTACACGAAATTGAAATGAAGTTTTCACTGAATCGATAATTGCCAATGCAAATCGAATGATTCGACAACTGTGATGTTCTTCATTGGGAAGGTCAAAGCTCACAGCCATATATGCATCGCCGATAGTTTTAATTTTTTCAATCGAATACTCCTTTGCCAATCTATCAATTTGTGAAAATGTTTCATTGAGTTCTGAAACTAATATCGATGGTTCTTTCGACTTTGCAATGGATGTAAACCCCACCATATCCGTAAAAATCACCGACAGAGAAGGTATATAATCTGCTATAGGCGTTTCACCGGAAATGAGACGTTTTGCAACCGGTTCTGGAACGACTTTGAACAACAAATCATTCGTTGCTTTTAAGGTGGCTTGTTCCAAAAGCGATTTCTTTTCCAATGCCGCTAAGGTAGTTTCTAATTGAAATTGTTCAGCAGAAGCTTTCGATTCGTTGCGTTGCTGTTCTTTGAGTAATAGCAAATATTCTTTGTAATACTGAACTGACTGCTCGAAAGAGGATTTAGAGTCGTTATATTCAGCCAAAACTTTACATGCATCTGCTTTGAGAGCAATATCATCTTGTTCATCTGCGATGGAATACGCCAATTGTGCATAATGACCATAATCGTGTTCAAGAGCAGGCAACGGTTTTTGTTGAATTAGTAGTGCCTGTAAACTTCCTGCAATATTAAAGTACGTATTCGCAAGTTGAGATTTGAATTGAGGTTCATTTGCAAAAGCAATAATCTCAAAATATTTGTTAATTGAATCTTCAAACAGTCCTAGTGCATAAAGGTTATTTGCCAAAGAACTCATTGTTTCGATTTCACCAACTTTATTATGAAATTGACGGAAAATCTCTAACGCCTTGAGAGCAAATTCTTGACTCAGTTCAAATTCTTTTTTTCTTCGAGCTTGTATACTCAAATGTTGATAACATGAGGCAATAGTATCTTGGTGATTAATTTTTTCGGCAAGATGAAGTGCTTTGAGTAATGTTTCCTCAGCAAATTCTGATAAATCTAATGTTTGATAGAGTATGCCTAAGTTAAGGTATGTTTTCGAAAGATTATCCGCATCATCTAAAACTTCTAATTTTTCAACGGAAATTTTAAAATAGTCTATCGCACTTTTATAGTTCCCCAAATTTCGTTGTAGATTTGCGATATTATTACATACCAAGGCAACGTAGCGATCATTCCCCAGAATTTCAAAAATTTCTAATGCTGTCGTATAATGCAAAAACGCCTGATGAAATTGTTGTTGCATCCAATGTTTGACGCCCAGGATATTGAAGTAACGACCTTGTTGCAAACGAAAATCAGGATTTGTCAATCCATCAGGATTCTTTGTGAATGTAGTAGCGATTGATTGTAATGACTCTTGTGCAGAATCGATGTTGCCTGCAACGATAAAATCAAATGCAGTATCGTTCAAATTTTGCAAAGTTTTTGCGATACTGGAAAAATCTATAGGTTCAGGTTTAGTTGAAGCAGTAAAGAAACTATCAAATGGGTCAATAGTGTTGTTCATTATCGAAGACTTGATTTGAGTTCTTGTTTTGGAACATCATATTCTAAATAAATCTCAACACGTCTATTTTTCGTGTTAGACATATTCCCACTTACCTCTACAGGGAAATCACACCCTTTACCGCTATTTTCAATTTTGCACTTGTTTTGCAGCATTTGTTGAAAGCGTGTTGCAACGGAATTAGCTCTTTTGATGGAAAGTTGCTTGTTATAATTGTTATTCCCCTTTTCATCAGTATGGCCAACAATCGAAAAACGAAGCATTTCCGTTTTTAAAATTGATGCATCGATATATTGTTGAACATATTCCACAAGTGTTTGTAACTCATCTATTTGGGTTGGAAACAATGAATCACTATTGTTTTCAAAGTAAAAGGCTGCAATAATACATTTGAATGATTTGTTCGGTTTTACCGAAAATGTGATTGGTTCTTTTTTTGCAAACAAATCCTTACTTATATGATATGTATCAGACAATTGGTTGTTACAAAAAAATGAAAGAGGAGATTGTATTTCTGGAGGTAAAATTGTAGAAAATTTACCAAATTCATTTGTATGAAGAATCGAACGATTTTCACCCAATGGTGTAGTAAAAACTAACGAGCAATGGCTATTTTGAAACGACTCAAATGGAATGAGAATTGTTTTTTTCTCTGATTCTATTGTTTGTAATTTTGAAAGATAGGTGTTGTAATGTTTCTTTTCAATATTAAAGCAGTCGATACCTTTTACTATTCCTGTATGAATAGTAAATCCCTCAGGTTGAAACTTTTTCGGAATTTCTGCCACATAAATCCCTTGTCGTAATGCAATAGTATCGTTGGAAACAAAATAGATAGTATCGTTTTGAGCAGTTAATGAAAAACTTGATTCATCATCAAAGGAATTGATAGACGAGCCAATATTTTCTGGCTTTGACCAATTACGCCAAGTATCATCTAACCTACGTGTTACAAAAATATCCAATTTTCCATACCCACCATGCCCTGACGAAGAAAAATAGAGTGTTTTCAAATCATTTGCTAAAAAGGGAGAAGTTTCAATTTCTTTTGTATTTATCGTTGCTCCCAAAGAAATTGGCTCTGACCAAATTTGCTCTTTCTCATTCCAATGACTGACATAAATATCTAATTGACCCTCAGAATCTTTGTTTTGAATTGAAAGCAATAGATGCTGGAAATTGTGACTAATTTGAGCAGTATAATTTGGAGACAAATTATAGTACTTTTGAATTTTTAATGGTTTAACTGAAGTTGTAATGTCGCTATTATTCATATCTACAATTGAAAAACCAGGGTTTTTATTCCCCTTGAGGTCATACTCACCATAAATCAACGCTTTTTTCCCATCAGCAGAAATAGAAAGCAATGCATCACTTTTAGATGAGTTTAATGGTTCACCAATATTTTTTGGTGTAGTCCAATTATCCCCCTTCAATTTTGAAGAAACCCAAATATCGTCAGAATCATATATTCCGCCAATGTCTTCGGGATGTTCTTTTCTATCAAAATACAATTTCGTACCGCATGGTGAAATCACCGGTAAAATAGTAGGTTGATAAGCATTTATTACATCTGGTAATCTATGTTTTGCAGGTGTAATATCATTTGCAAAAGTAGAAATTACAGATGTAAATAATGCTAAAACGACAAAAAATGTAAGATGTAAAAGGGGCATTATTGAAAAAATTTGATTTTATGAATCGAGAATTTTAGTATTCTTGTAATTACTATAGATTATATTAGACGAATGAAAGACAAAACAATTCATAAAGAATTAGTAGTAGCTTCTCAAATCCACTATACAGAGTACCCAATGGTGCGGTATTTATTAGTATTGGTATTTGGGATGCTGTTTGTAGTGATATGGAAAAACTTTTCCTTTGATTTGGTGTATGCTTTCAATTTAATTGTAATATTTTCTGTTGGAATTTTCTTTGTGTTTCACAAAAGTGGTGTATATTATGTACTTACGTTTCTAACAGGTTTTTTCCTTATGAACAGCACCTACACTCCGATTCCGCAGTCATTGGAAGGAAAAATAATTCCAGCTCACTTTGCTGGTACAATTGAGAAAATCGAAAAACAAACTGACAGCACGTTGAATTGTATTTTGGATGGGACAATTAAGATTGTTAAATACAATGGAGTTTTGTCAGATGAAAAATACACAATTCGATTGATGTCTTACATACATGGTGATTCCATTCCTTCGTATCTCAAAGTAGGTGCTAATATAGAATCAATAGTGCAAATCCAATTTCCGAAAGACTCATATTTCCCTTCTGAATTTAATTCCAAACAAGTACTCATTTCTAAAGATATCCATGCAAATTCGTCAATAGTTGCTCATAACATAGTCATATCTGATAACCCAAAATGGACGCTTGAAAGTGACCTTCACAATTGGCGAAATGCAGTAGAGGATTCCTTACAGAGATTTGTATTACCCAAATTTGTTCCTTTTCTATTAGGAATGCTTTTTGATCAAACAAAAGGAATTGAACAAGAAGATATAGACATTCTTGGAAGTTTTGGTTTGATTCATATTTTGTCTGCAAGTGGAACCCATGTAGTTGTAATAACTTTCATTTGTTGGTTTTCTTTGTTTATGATTCGTTCACATATACTCAAAATTCTTATTCTCGGAATTCTATTAATATTGTTTGTCTATGTAACTGGAACGCAAATATCCGCATTTCGAGCTGCTATTATGTCGTTTGTGTTTTTAATCATTCCCCATTTCTCAAGAACAATTCGACCTTTAAATCTATTGGCATTTGCTACTGTTATCCAATTGATAATTCAACCTACAACGCTTTTTTCAATTAGTTTTTACTTTTCTACAACTGCAATAATTGGTATTTATCTTTGCTATACTCGTTTCAGTACACTATTGAAACTTGGTGTAGAAAACATCTTTCAAAATTTCATTGGGAAAAGATTTTTGAACAATGTTCTTATTCCTTCTATTTCGTTGTCTCTGTCAGCTGGGCTTATTTCAAACATAATTGGAAGTTTGATTTTTTACAAATTTTCCCTTGCCTCAATCATTGGTAATACTGTTTTTCTGTTTTTATACCTTTTGGCTTTTTTATCCTCAATTATCACCTATAGTTTTTCCTTACTTTCGGAAAATTTAGCGTATTTTAGCGGAATTGCTACTTCCCTTTTCATAGATGTTGCAAACACTGGAATGTATTATTTACAAAAGTTTATTCCAACAGAAATAACTGGTTATTCGATATGGATAGTCGCACTGTTTTTTGGGGTTGCAATGCTGTATTGTAGCTATTCACAGCATCTGAGAATATTCGTATTTCGATGTTTAGTGGTAATAGTTTGTTTTCCAATTGTGTACATTACTGCAAAGAATTTGCCTTACAGTGTAAAAGAAGATTTTGTCTATCATTTTCCAAATGCAACCTTACTTCCGATTCATCAAAACAACAATACTGTGACGTATTTTCTCAATATCGAACCAAAATCTTCACAATATACATTTGAACAATTACAACGATATCTTCTACTTTCTGATAAACATACCCATATTTTGATCAACACAAATGCACCAATGATTCAAAAACTTGATACACTCAAAGAAGTAACTACACTGAAAATCACCAAACAAGAACAATTTTTGCTCTACAAATATTACTTACATAAAAAAACCTCTCAATCAAGATTATGAACGAGAGGTTTTGAAGAAATTCTAAATAGTTCTTAGAGATCTTGCATGTCCTTTGCACGTTTCCCACCTGCCAACGAAACAATTTCATCGTCATAATGGTCAGCAATAATTGCAACAGAGTCAATAGTCGTACCTAATTCATTCTCATCAATATTCGCACCAGCTATAGAGTGTGAGAACACAATGGTATTATCAAACAACAAACCAAATGCACCCCAATTGATTTCAGCATTTTTACGAAGTAAAAATGTCATCAATTCTGGTGTAATTGTAGCACCCATTACAACATGGGAAATACATTGTACACACGTTTCATTGTTGCTAAAAGGACGAATAATCAACATAACCTGCGATGAACCTCTGGAAATGGTATAAGAACCTTGACCAAAAGAAATGAATTCAGGATATTTTTTTTCTAATATATTTTCAACTTTAACAATCGTTTGATCGAGTAAAGATAGAGGTGTTTCCATAATTTATAGATAAAATGATAAAATCAGTTAGGGAGTAGTTGTTGAAGAATTTGTCGACGTAGTATCAGAATTTCCACTTGTAAGTTTCAATTCACGTTCCAATTCTGCAAGAGGGTCAGTTGACTCTGGTAATGCAGGTGCAAGACCCATAGAAGCTTTTAACTGAGCCAAATCATTATCAACTGTAACGGAAGTACCTAACAATCTAATTTCATCGTCTAAACTTGTATTACCACCAGCTAATTGCTCATGAGCTTCAGCTTCAGCTTCCAAGCGTTCAATTTTGTTTTCAAATTTATCAAATTTCGAGAAAGCGTCAGAACCAACACCTGAAAATGTTTGAGAAATTTGTTTTTGAGCTTTTGCTGCTTGAGAACGAGCAATGAGAGTACTTTGTCTGTTGCGAGCCTCATCAAGTTTTAATTTCAATTGGTCAAGTTGTTGACGCATTTTATCAGCAGTCGATTTGGCCTGAGCATAGATAGGACCCAAATCTTGAATATTTCTATCAGCAGTAGCTTTCTTTTGAAGAGCAGCTTTCGCCAAATCTTCTCTATTTGCTTGCAAAGCTTGTGCAGCCTTACTATGCCATTCTTGAGAATCTTGTTTAGCTTTGGCTAATTTGCGTTCTAACGATTTTTCGTTTGCTATAGCAGATGCAACACCGAGAGTAGCCTTATTAACAGACTCTTCCATCTCGATAACCATCTGCTTCAGCATTTTCTCTGGATCTTCAGCTTTGTCGAGTGTATCATTGACATTAGCTTTAAAAATGTCGCTTACACGTGAGAATATTCCCATAGTATTCCTCAAATTATATCAGTTAAAAAAAGACGTATTTACGGTCAAAACGGATTTGACACTATCAAAGTAGTAGTAACGAATGTACAATAGTTTTTGGTATTTCTTCCAAAATATTTTTCGATAATAGTGATTTTTTTCACGAAAAATTTTGCAAAGTCAAAAAAAAGTACTAATTTTGTAATCCTTATCGAAAAGATAGAGTGATTGGGGCGTCGCCAAGTGGTAAGGCATCGGGTTTTGGGTCCGACATTCGTAGGTTCGATCCCTGCCGCCCCAGCTATACACTTCGTACAATTTCAAAAGTAGAATTTCTATATTATGAGTACTTCCAGTTTGAAGATAGCAAGCGGTCGTTCAAATGCTGATTTGGCTACTAAAGTTGCGACTTCACTTGAGACTAAATTAACGGAAGTAACCATACGAAATTTTTCTGATGGTGAAATTTGGGTAAAGTACGAAGAAAATATTAGAGGCGTAGATTTATTTATCATTCAATCTACCCATGCTCCATCGGACAATTTGATGGAACTTTTGATTCTCATTGACGCTGCCAAACGAGCATCTGCTAAAAGAATCACTGCAGTTATTCCATATTATGGATATGCACGACAAGATCGTAAAGATCAACCTCGAGTTTCAATTACTGCCAAGCTCATTGCTAATCTATTAACCGAAGCTGGTGCAGATCGTGTCATCACGATGGATTTGCATACTCCACAATTACAAGGTTTTTTTGATGTTCCATTGGACCATCTTTATGCTTCCAATATCATTTTACGTGTATTGAAAGCAGAAGTTGATTTGAAAAACATCGTCATAGCATCTCCTGATGTTGGTGGTTTGAAAAATGCTCGTGGATATGCGAAAAAACTGGATGCTGATTTGGTACTTATCGACAAAAGACGTCCTGCACACAATGTTGCAGAAATTGTCAATATCGTTGGTGATGTTGAAGGTAAAAACATCGTCGTTGTTGACGATCTTATCGATACTGGTTCCACATTTGTCAAATGTGCTGAAGCCTTGGTTAGTAAAGGTGCTACTTCCATCATTGGGGTATGTACTCATCCTGTTTTTTCAGGAAAAGCTCTGGAATTAATTGAAAATAGTTCTGCAATTTCTCGAGTGTATGTAACGGATACAATTCCTTTACGAGAAGGTCCATCATCAAAAATTCGTATTATTACGGTTGCCGATGTTTTTGCAGAATCTATCATTCGTACTCATGCAAACACTTCCATAAGTTCATTGTTTGAGTAACTACAAATAAAAATTACAACTCACTAAAGAGATACAATTCGTTATGAGCCACATTTCGTTAAATGTTCAAACCAGACCAACTGGCAAACGTGCTGCAAAAGATGTTCGTCAAGGCGGTATGATACCTGGTGTTATTTACAGCAAAAATCAAGAACCTATTGCTGTAACTGTGAATCCTTTAGATATGCGTCCAGTTGTTTACACTTCAAAGGCACATCTTCTATCGGTAACCGTTGACAACAAACAATCGATTGAATGTATATTAAAAGATATATCATTTCACCCTATGACTGACCAAATTCTTCATTTTGATTTATTCGGAATCACTGCTGATGAACCTATCATTGCAAAAGTTCCTGTCAAATTGGTTGGAAATTCAAAAGGTGCAATGCTTGGTGGTATTGTTCAACAAATCACGAAAAAATTAGTTATCAAATGTTTACCAAAACATTTACCAACGCAAGTTGAAGTTGATATCACTAATCTTGAAATTGGTAGTTCATTACGTCTGAGAGAAGTTTCTTGGGAACACCTTACGATGATTTCTACTCCTGATGTTATTCTTGTATCTATTCTTGCTCCACGTGTTCGTGCAGCGAAATAGTTTTTCTCAATTACGATTCTAAGGAAAATACAATGTTTGCTATAGTTGAAATAGCTGCTCAACAATTTGAAGTTCGTCTTAATGATGTTCTTAACGTTCCATTACTTGCTGGTAATAGTGGCGATTCTCTTTCTTTTCCTAATGTGTTATTAGTTGAGAATCAAGGTCAAACTACTGTCGGTACTCCGTATACTTCTGCATCAGTTACGGCTACTATTATCGAACACGGTCGTGATGAAAAAGTGTTAGTTTTTAAGAAAAAACGCCGTAAAGGGTACCAAAAACTAAACGGTCATCGCCAAAAATATACACAAATTAAAATTACTTCTATTAACGCTTAATTTCCCGAAGAACCAAACGTTCTTCTTATTCAGGAGTTTTACAATGGCACATAAAAAAGGTGGCGGGTCCACCAAAAACGGTAGAGATTCGAATGGTCAACGTCGTGGAATTAAAAAATTCGGCGGAGAAGCAGTTGTCGCTGGTAATATCATTGTTCGTCAACTTGGTACACGTTACCATGCTGGTAAAAATGTTGGTATCGGTAAAGACTATACGTTATATTCTCTTATCGAAGGGTATGTTAAATTTGAACATAAAGATAAATCTCGTTTAAAAATTTCTGTTTACCCTTTTGAAGCATCTGTAAACTAACATAAACCTATGTTTTTGTTTGTAACTATAACCTCTTAACGTTTTTTGTGTTCAAGAGGTTTTTTTTTGACTTTTTTTAACCATCTATACAATAGGAATTCATAATGAAAATTACCGTTATCGGAGCCGGAAATGTAGGAGCAACAACTGCTCAAAGAATTGCTTATCAAGAATTAGCACAAGAAGTTGTTTTAGTAGATGTTGCTGAAGGGATACCTCAAGGGAAAGCATTGGATATGTACGAGACAATGCCAGTTGTTGGATCTGATACTCGTTTAGTAGGAACAAATACCTATGAAGAAACTGCAAATTCTGATATTGTGATTATTACAGCAGGTTTAGCAAGAAAACCTGGTATGAGTCGCGATGATTTGTTAGCTACTAACGCAAAAATTGTTAAATCTTGTGCAGAACAAGCAGTAGCTGTTTCACCAAATGCGTTCTTTATCATCGTTTCAAATCCACTTGATGTGATGACCTACGTTGCATTAAAAGCAACTGGTTTACCGAAAAACAAAGTAATTGGTATGGCTGGAGTTTTGGATGCTGCTCGTTACCGTGCGTTTATTTCTATGGAATTAAATGTTTCTGTTGAAGATATCAATGCATTCGTATTAGGTGGTCATGGTGATTCTATGGTTCCACTTCCACGTTTTACGACTGTTGCCGGAATTCCAATTTCAGAATTGATGTCTCAAGAACGTATTGATGCGATTGTTCATAGAACTCGTAACGGCGGCATTGAAATTGTGAATCATTTAAAAACTGGTTCAGCTTATTATGCTCCATCAGCATCAGCAGTATTGATGGCAGAGTCAATCATAAAAAACAAAAATAGAATTTTACCTTGTGCTATTATGTTAGAAGGTGAATACAAATTGAATAATGTTGTTTGTGGTGTTCCTGTGAAATTGGGTAAAAACGGTGTTGAACAAGTTGTCCAAATTACTTTATCAGATGCAGAACAAGCAGAACTGAATGCATCTGCAGCTGATGTATCAGAAAATATTGCGAAATTATCTGCTTTAGGAATATTCTAATTAAAGGTGCATTTGTCAAAAAAAAGCCCAATGAACATTGGGCTTTTTTTTCTTAACCAGAATATCTTTCTACGGATTTCACACCGGTGATTTTTCCTAAACGTTTAAATATGATTTCCAAATGATCAATATTTTCAACATAAACCGTAACAACGCCTTCGAATACGGAATCAAAAGTATCAATATTGACACTACGAATATTGGTATTTTTCACACCAACAATTGCACTGGTAATATCTGAAAGCATTGAAGCACGGTCATCACCAGTTATACGAATTGCTGCAACATAAGTACCATCGTGTAATGTAGACCAGTTGAGCTTGACAATACGAGATGATTTTTTCCCTAATAAATCAACGATGTTTTTACAATTTTCTCTATGAACTTTAATACCATGACCGATGGTAACAATACCCACTATTTCATCACCAGGTACAGGGTTACAACATCGTCCATACGAATACATTAAATCTTTAGAATCAGATGCACCATCAGCAATTTGAATATCAGAAGAACCTTCTCGCACTGTATCCAAAACTAATGTTTTATTAATCTGAAATGGTTCGACTACCTCCGATTTGGATTTTTCACGTAATTTATCAATTGCTAATGATGGCGGTAATGTTCCTAATGAAATAGCAAAATAAAATTCTGTTTTGTTCTCGTACTTTAACGTCAACAACATTTTATCGAATTCATCATCACCAAAATGAACGCTATTCTTCCGGATATATTTTTCCCATATTTCTTTGCCATTTCGAACTTTATTTCGTTTTTCTTCATTCAAAAACTTACGAATTTGAGATTTAGCTTTGTGAGTAACAACAAAAGCTTCCCAATCACGATTTGGTATCTGATTTTTCGATGTGATAATTTCTACTTGATCACCTGTCACTAATTTGTGAGAAAGTGGTACTATTTTTCCGTTGACTTTTGCACCGATACAATGATATCCAATTTGGGTATGAATATCAAATGCAAAATCAACGGTTGTAGAATCTTTTGGCAAAATTCGTAATTCACCTTTGGGAGTAAAAACATAAATCTCATTTTGGTATAGATTCAGTTTAAAACTTTCGTACAATTGTTGGGGGGCTTCTTCACCGGCATTATCAAAAACATCTCGAACCCACGATGCCCATTCTTCGAGTTCTTTATCCTCCCACATTCGATTTTCTGGTTCAAGAGTTTCAGATTTGTATCGAAAATGTGCAGCAACCCCTTGTTCTGCAACATCATGCATAGAGCGAGTGCGAATTTGAATTTCGACGCGTTTACCCTTAGGTCCAATGACAGTTGTATGTAATGACTTGTAACCATTCTTTTTAGGAACAGAGATATAGTCTTTGAAACGCTCAGGAATTGGCGTATAAATCTCAGAAATAATACCGTATGCTAAAAAACAATCACTGTTGTGTGTCGAATCTATAATAATTCGAATGGCAGAAAGGTCATGCAATTGGTCTATGGTTTTGCCTTGTGAAATCATTTTCGAGAAAATAGAGAAAATATGCTTTGGACGTCCGCTTATATCACATAAAACATTAGCTGCCGCTAATTGCTCTCGTAAAGGTTGAATAAACTGTTCAATATATTCTTCTCGTTCTTGACGGGTAGCATTGAGAGCTTTTTTCACATCATCATAAGCAGTTCTATTGAGATATTTGAAGGAAAGATCTTCTAACTCCCATTTAATTCTTCCTAATCCAAAACGATGGGAAAATGGTGCGTAAATATCGATGGTTTCACGTGCAATTTGTTGTTGTTTATGCTCAGGCAAATTATCCAATGTACGCATATTATGGAGTCTATCTGCAAATTTGACTAAAATGACGCGAACATCATTGATAAGCGAAAGAAGTAATTTGCGGTATGACTCTGCTTTGGAAATTTCTCTGGACTGGAATATTCCCGTGATTTTAGTTGTACCATCGACAATGTTTGCGACAACGGAACCAAATTCGGCTTGAATATCTTTGAGTGAAAATCTTGTGTCTTCTACAACATCATGCAATAATGCCGCTGCAATGGAAAAATCATCCAAAGGAATCTCGTGAAGGGCAATTTCTGCCACTGCCAATGGATGAGTATAATATGGCTCTCCATTCGCTCGCAGTTGACCTTTATGAGCATTCACACAAAATCGGAACGCCTTACGAATTAACTCCTCATTCATCGAAGGAAGTGCTTTTTGGCACTTTTCAATAAGAATTTGAAGATCTAATTCAGGATCTATTCCCGGTTTATAAGTAGAAGGTATATAATTTTTTATAGATGATTCTTTATTGTTTTGCAAAGTGTTTCTTCAAGATAATTTTGTACTAATAGATGTACACAAAAACAGTGCCGTACAATAAATAAACAAACCTATTTCATTATTATTGTAGATACTATTTCCATTTTGTTTAGCGTTGAAACAAAAACATTATCTCCATTCAACAACAGATTCTATAGGAGAGCGTTTTGACGTACGTTCTGAAGAATCTGGAACACCAATATAACAAAACCCCAAGATTTCATCTTCCTCGTTTAAACCTAAAAAGTTTCTCATTTGATGTGAATACGTTCCATTTCCTGTAGACCAATATCCCCCATATCCGAGTTCGTGAATTGTTAATAGCAGATTGTGAATTGCTGCTGCGGTTGAACAAATTTCTTCGATTTTTGGAACACGCTCTTTACTGTCTCGTTTCATATAACAACCAATGATATGAGATACGTTTGTTTGTAAGAGAATCAATTTTTTCCTTTTTACTTCTTCAATTTCTTTCGTTTCAAACGTAACAGTATTTAAGTACTGTTCTACAGCTTGGATATATTGTGGGATAGAATCTTTGGTAAAAACTACAAATCTCCAAGGTTCTGTTTTTTTGTGTGTTGGAGCCCAATGAGCATTTATCAACGCTTTTTCTATCACATCATTTGGCACTTCTTCGCCAGTGAAATGTTTGGTAAACACAGATCTTCTTGTTTGTAATGCTTCTGATAAAGTCATCTTATTCTATAGTACGATATTGAAATTGAATAACACCCTTACTACCTGTTTTTTCATCGTAAAAGTCTGAAAAGAATAGTTTGTATGGGGTTTGATTATTTGATTGTATGATATAGGTTTTATTAGGCAATACTAAAAATTCTGCAGAGGTAAAATCAAAGGTTTTCCAGTCATATCCTATTACATCTTTGCGAGAAGTAAATTTCTGCGTTTGAATGGAGTTAGTAGTAAGAACTCTAAAATCAATGACGGTATCCAAATATGCCTTAACAGTCGATTTGTTGATAAATATTCCCGTTACAGGATATGGAAATTCTTCGATAATGGTAAAAAGTTGGGTATAACGAGTACAATGCAAATCCCACGTTGATTTAGGAGGTTCTGAAAATTGAATGGATTTTGTACGCATGGATAAACTAATGACGTTATAGTCAGGATTCTTTTCAATCACCATCGTTGTATCTTCAGTTCCATCAAGATTAGCAAAACGAATTTTATAGTTAGTTGGAGTTGAATTTAACAATATAAATTTTTTGACCCCCAACGCCTTCCCGTTTGCATCAACACCTAACGTGGTAACATATAAAACGTTTTTGGATAAAACAGAATCCGTAGTCCTTTTTTGCCACCAAAATCCAATGGCAGTTGAGTCGATAATACCAGAAGGTGAATCATATTTCCATTTATTCGCAAATACTGTTGTATCATTTGGTATAGTTTCAAATGAAGAAGCATTGACTTTAAACACTCCCATCAATTGTGCAGTATTGAGATACACTCCAAAAGAATCGGGATGACAATCAAATGATAAATCCCAAAACGTATACGGTTCAATGCGAACAATGGAATTTGTTCGTAAACTATAGAATGCTTGAAGTGCATAATCTGATCCTACATCAATAGTTGCAGTTTGTAGACCTGTTCTATCGTATGGTGTTACGGCTTTATCTTCAGGAAAACAAGCGACACAAAAAACAACTACGATTATATAGAGTGGAATTAACTTCATAGTTATAAATTGAAACGGAGAGTAGTTGTGAAAGTTCTGCCCCATCCAAAAGGCAATGAGGTAGTAGATGCATTATGGAAATTAGCGGGATTTCCATTCTGTATTCCAGAGGCAACTACATTAGTAACGTCAAAAACATTTCTTACTCCAATTGTTGCAGAAAGTAAGTTATCGAAGAAGTTTCTTGAAACATTTACATCCAACGATTGAAAAGCACCTATAAACCCTTGGGAAATTGTCCCTAATGGTGATTTTGTGATAATGGGAAGTTCACCGGTATATTTATAAAATATTGAGAAGTTTAGCTCACTTATCGGTGCTAAATATGAAAGCGTTGTAACAAATTCTGGAGTATAGGTAAATTCTGGAAATGAAGTGTTTTCCTCAAAGAATTCATTCAATCTACCAATATATGAAGCTGCAAACGAAGCAGTTACATTTGAGCGAAAATACGATAATGTCGTAGTCATTCCTTTACTTTTGAATTTTCCAACGTTAATATAAGAAAACAAGGTCGAACCTTGTTGTGCTAAACTAATTTGATTACGAATATCATTATAAAACAAGGTTGGTTCAATCTTAAAAACATTTTCCAAATTTTTGAATGTGATAACACCACTCACTTGAATATTATCTGATTGTTCTGCTTTTAAATTTGGATTACCTTGAATGTTGTGATTAAAATCTACAAAATAGAAAAACAATTCTCGTAATGATGGGGCTCTAAATCCTCTTGCATAAGAAGCTCTAAAAGTAATATTTTCGATAGGATCATATTTCATCGTTATCGATGGAACTATCGGTGCATCATACAATGAGTTATAGGCATATCGAAATCCAGTTTGCACTATTAGATTATCCGTTGGTACGAATGAAATATTACCAAAACCAGCAATATCGGTCATTGTTTGCTCCGAATTTATCGTTCTTCCACCAGACATTGTTTCTGAAAACAAATCATATCCAAGCTGTAATTTTAACCAAGTAGTAATCTGATCATTACTATATAAACCTCGTGACATATAGGAAGTAAAGATTGTTGTATCTTGGTCTAATGGATTTTCTGTAAGCTGTTCTTGTAATGTAACTAAGTCTTTGAAAAAAGAGTTTTTCGTTCGGTTATAGTAAGAGTGATTTGACGTTATATTCAAAAATTGTTGTGGAGTAAAACTCGTAGAAAAGAACAATGAATTTGTAAATCGTTTCGTTTTATACACATCATCAAACGCAGTTTCTCGAAATGGTGCTCGTGGTTCACCTCTATTGAGTAATGTTTCATCAAAATACTTACCATCATATCTGAGAACAATATCCGAAAATTTGTTCTGTACTTGCCAATCAACAAATCGTTGCTCTTTCGGTTTCCAAAGTTGAAAACGTGTTTCATTTCCAGGATTAAACCCACTAAAAAAATAGCGTCCACCAGTGAGAGAGGCATTCAACCCTTCCTTTGAATATCCTATTCGAACATCAGAATTATAGGTACCAATTGATTCATAGAAATTTGTAAAAGTTGTTTCAAATGCTTCATCTTGTTTGGTTTTTGTAATGATATTTATCACACCGCCCAACGCGTCAGAGCCATAAAGAACAGACATTGGTCCTTCAACAATTTCCACCTTTTCAACTGCTGAGAGAAGTAGTTGGTTTACATCAATATTTCCATTAGTTCTACCAATAACAGGAACACCATCGATGAGTATTTTGACATTCTGCCCACTAACTCCTTGCAAAGTAATTCCCGCACCAAGAACATTATCTTGATTAACTCGAACATTCAATTCTTTTGTCAACAAATCTCTCACTGATTGGGCTTGTTGATTTTGTATACGTTCTTTGTCAAGAGAGCGAATTTTAAAAAGAGATTTTTGAATGCTTTGTGTTGATAATTCTCCTGTTGTGACAACAGTCTGCAAATGAATGTCAGTTGGCTCAAGAGAATAAAATTTGGTCGTGTTAAGAGATAACGTATCGATAATCGTTCGAAAACCAATGTGGGATATTTGTACTTCAACAACTCCAGTGAAGGGATTTTTTACAATTCCAGCTTTATTAGACAATGAGAATTTGGTTTTTTGATTACTTTCGCAATCACGCACACATTGAAATCGTACTTTTGCACCCGATAAAGGCAATTCAGTACCTGCATCAAAGATTTTGATGTAAGGATTCGAAAGCTCTGAAACGGAAGTATTTTTTGGAAATGCTACACCTACCAGAGTGAATATGAATATTAGAGTTACAGAAAGTACTCTCAATTTTGACTTCAATGTAATTTTTAATTAGACTAAATCTAAATAACTATTGTGCCAATAACGATTTTAAGTGGTGAATATTTTCGAGAATTGATCGTAAAGTAGAATTACTTTTTTTCCCAGTATAGTTCTTTGCGAAGTTTAGTGATGAATTCTTCGTACAATTTATTCTGCTTAAACTGATTTGCTAACATTTCAATACCTTGATAATCATCCGTTAGATTTGGCTTGTGCTTATTATAGATTTTTTGCAAATAGACTATATGCCAACCACTTTTTGTTGGATCTGGACTGTATGGTTGAGGATCGGAAACTTCTCCTTCTTTCAATTTGGAGATAGTCTCACTCAGAGTTGGTGGAAAACGATTGATATCTTGTTTGCCAATTGAGCCACCAAAATTTCGTGTTTCTTTTTCATCAGAGTATTTTTTTGCTAACTCTTGAAAACTTTCACCTTTTAAGACCCGTTGTTTGATATCTACTAATGAATCTTTTATTCGTTCTATATCTTTTTCCGTTTGACCTATTTTAAAGAGAATATGTTTCGTATGAACAGCATCCTTGGTTTTGTCAACTAATTTAATTAGATGCAATCCAAAAGGTGTTTCAACTGCTTGTGACATTTGTCCACGTTCTAATGCAAAGGAAGCTTTTTCGTATTCGGGCATTAATTTGCCACGCTCAAAAAATCCCAAATCTCCACCTTCTTTTCCGGAACCTGGGTCTTGACTGTAGCGTTTTGCAAAATCTGCAAAGTCACCACCTGCAAGGATGGAATCTCGCACAGAAAGTAACAATGCAATTGCATCTTTTTTGGAATTTTCTGAGGCTTTTACATATTTTACAATATGAAACAATTCGTATTGTTTTGGTAGTTCTGGTAATGAATCTTTAAATTTTGAATAAAATTCTTCCACTTCAACGCTGGAGCATTTTACCCCTTCAGTTACAGATTGTCGTACACGTTCTGAAAGCAATTGCTTTTTCATGTCTTCTTTGAATTCTTTTTTCATTCTATCGACAGACATACCGTACATATCCTCTAACCGTTTTTTAGAACCGTATTGAGAAGCCAACATCTCAAAATGATAGTCTAATCGTTGTTTGACTTCATCATCAGAAACGATTATACTATCTTCAATTGCTTTGACTTGAAGTAATTTTTCGTTGATAAGCATGTCAAGCACTTTTTCACGAGTTTTGGCATCCGTTAACGAAACTGAAGGGTCACGTTGTTGCATGATTTTCATCTCATTTTCCAAATCGGTCAATAAAATAATCTCATTCCCAACAATGGCAACAATTTTCTCTAGAGGAGTATCATCAGCCTTAACTACAGAGGAACTATTTACAACGCAAAAGAGTAAAAAGCTCCAAAACAACATCATTGATAAACGCATATCAACAGTAAGTGTAGAAAGTTTGATAGTTAACAACAACTTATTTTCCTTTTCTTAAAGCATCAATTGCTTTCATATTGATAACAATTGGGAAACGTTTTCTTACCGACTCCAACCACTGACTGGTCAATTGTTTTTGTACAGCATCTTGGTAGGCAGGTGCAAAATCTGCAATTGCTTCTTCGAATGTTTTCGGACGAACTGGCAAATATTCATTAACTTTAATAATAGAATAACCACCTTCAAATTTTACCGGTCCAAAAATCGTACCTGCTGTTGTTATACCACGTTCTTTAGCAAAAGCAGCTAAAGAATTGTTTTGAACAGCAACAACTCCCCAATTTCCTTTTTTCTCTCTGAATTTGTCACGTTGAGTGAATTTTTCTGCCATACTTGCAAAGTCCTCACCATTATCAACTAAGCGCTTCATCGTTGTTGCGGTAGAATCTGCCATGACATAAATTTCACTAATATTATAGGATTCCTTTGTCATGTACTTAGTTTTGGAAGTATCAAAGAATGTTCTTGCTTTTGCAGAATCGAATTGAAGCTTTGACCAGACTTCTTGATCTTCTATTTTGAAAAGTAAAATTCCATCACGAAATTCTTGCATCATTTCTGCAAAGTCAGGATACTCTTTCTCTAAATTCTTTGCTGCATCACGAATAATTTGAACAGAAATCATTTTATCCATTGCACGAATAAACCCATTTCTATTAAGTGAGTAACCTCTAAAGTCAGAACGTTTCGTTAAGGAATCTGCAAAAGATTGTACAGTGAATGGTTCAAACGGTGCTGAATAAATGATCTTGTTTTTTAGCGATGCAGGAATAGATTCTGCCCATTCGTACTGCATGGTTGTTTTCGTTGTATCTATAACGGAAAGTAATTCAGAAAGAGTTTCATCATTCCATTTATACCCCAAACGGACTCGTTCACTTTCAATCAAATCCTCTTTATCCTTTGTGAAATAGATACGTTTGTAATATTCTTTTACTTCTTCTTTTTCTAATTCAGGTTTTACTTGAGAAATTGAATCAACCTTAAGAATGTGAACGCCATATTCCGATACTACTTTTTCAAAGTTATTTCCTGGTTTTAAAGCAAACAAGGCATCTTCAACTTCAGCAACGAGTTTGACTTTTGAATCTTTCATTCCAGTTGAACGAGAATATCCATTTCCTAAATAACCACCTTTTTCAGAAGATTGTTTATCATCGGAAAATTCTTTAGCCATTGCTTCAAATCGGGTTGGATTTTTACGCAAAACTTCAAGCAAACTGTCTGCTTTGCGAATGACTGACATTGAGTCATTGGGATTGTTGCTTAATAAGATATGTTTTGGATAAATGAAATATCTTGGTTCGTCTTTGAGTAATGTTATAATGAAATAACCAACCTTTGTTTTAACCGGCGTTGGATATAATTGTCCAACTTTTAATGAAAATGCTGCTTGTTCTATTTCACGAAGCAACATTCCTCCCGTGATATACGGTAACTCGCCACCATTAATGCCAGTTTGTTCATCGTCGGAGGAATCTTTTGCGACTTTTGCAAAATTTACACCTGTTTTTAGTAGACTAAGTATAGAGTTTGCTCGTTGAAGTGAGCCACTTTCGCTGTAACTTTTTGCAAAAGAGACAAAAACAACTCCAATTTTAATATCTTTTTTTCTATTCGTTTGAATTTCTTTGATATTCGGTTCAACTAACTTTTTCTCTAAGTAATATGTTTCTGCTAAAAGTTTTCTGTTATTTTCAAGTTCGCTTTTAACAGTTGGTTCTTTATCAATTCCACGAGAAATTGCATCTAAAACTTTTAATCGATAATTCGCATACAAATTAATAAAATCTACCAAACTATCTTTGGATAATTTAGAAAACATCGCATCTTGTCTGTTGATGTTTTTACGAAATGCTTTTTGTAACGATCCCAATGTATGGGTTTCTTTACCAACTGTTAACAGTACTGTTTGATCAGAAACAGACTGAGCTTGAGTAGTATGTAAGGAAACAAATGCACTACATACTATCGTGAATAAAGCAAATACAGATTGTAGATTATTCTTTGCAGAAATCATTAGACACTCTTGATTGTTAAGGAATATGATGATTATATTAGATAGAATAGAAACATCTTTAACGTAAAATTCTTCTTTCTATTTTAGCATTCTTGGTTATTGTAATAAAGTGTAAATTTCCTTAAAATTGAAAAACAATCTAAAATAATTGAAGTTTTTACAGTATATTCAGTAGTAATTTTTAAAAATCTTAACTTCTATCTGAGTAGAATGAAACCAATTTCCATTGCAATTCTTTGGCATCAACACCAACCATATTATAAAAAAGAATCTGAGTTTATTTTACCATGGGTACGACTCCATGGAGTGAAAGATTATGCAGATTTAGCATTATTAGTCCAAGAATTTCATACCATAAAACAGACGTTTAATCTAGTACCCTCATTGATAATTCAAATAGAAGAATATATCAATCAATCTACTACAGACAAAATTGAACGGTTAACCCTTATAAATGCTCTAAATTTGACTACAACTGAAAAACGGGAAATTCTCCGCTTATTTTTCTTGTGTAATTACAACACAATGATTTCACCTTACCCAAGATTTAAACAGTTATACGATTTATCACAAGAAAATACAGTGAATGCAATGGAAACGTTTTCACAACAAGATTGGATTGATCTTCAGTGTTGGTATAATCTTACATGGATAGGTCAAATTTCAAGACGTGACCCGAAAATCCATGCTTTATTCACTCAAGGAGCAAATTTCACCGAATATGATAAAGTAACAATACTCAATAAACATCGAGAGATTTTAACATCTATTCTTCCTATTTTACAACAAATTCAATTTTCAAACCAGTGTGAGATTAGTGTAACACCGATGTTTCATCCAATATTACCATTAATAATTGATTCGGACTGTCACAAAGAATCTTCTCCATCGAGTAATTTACCAGAACCTCGATTTTCGTTTCTTGAAGATGCACATTGGCATTTAAGCGAAGCAAATTCTTATTATAATACTATTTTTAATCAATCTCCACGTGGGTGTTGGCCCTCTGAGGGTTCTGTAAGTACGGCTACTCTTAACGCAATACGAAACAATGGGTTTCAATGGACAGCAACAGATGAACAAGTACTGTATAACACAGTACAAAGTAATGCTTCACCGTTACAACATTGTTTTCCTCATTCTTTTTCTACTCCAAATGGAAATATTTCGCTTTTTTTTCGTGATCACACCATTTCAGACACTATCGGATTTTTGTATAGTAATTGGAATTCACAAGATGCTGCCAATGATTTTATAAACAGAATTTTACAAAAAAGAGAAGAAATTATTCACCTCTATGGTGAGGATGCTTTGGATGATGCTGTGGTATCAATTATATTAGACGGTGAAAACTGTTGGGAATACTACCCTGACAATGGCATTCATTTCCTTCGTGCAATGCTGTCCTCACTTTCTCATCCTTTAATCAAAACGTGTACATTCCAAGAAGTTGCAAAACAACAGCATCGCTTTCACTTAGATTCAATTGTTGCTGGGTCATGGATAAATGGTACTTTTTCTATTTGGATTGGCAATGAAGATGAAAACAAAGCATGGTCGGTTTTAGCTGAAGCTCGTAAAGCATTAGAAGAATCAACTGTTTCTATTGAAAAAATTCAAAAAGCAAAACAATGTTTATATATTGCCGAAGGTTCAGATACTTTTTGGTGGTATGGGAATGATCATCAAGCGGAAAACAGAGATGATTTTGATGATTTATTTCGATATTATATTGCAAAATGTTATCGCCATTTAGAACTTCCACCACCAATAATTCTCAACGCTTCATTGAGAAAACATAGTTCATTTCAACGTCAACAAGCTCAAAGTGGGTATGTAGATCTACTGATGTCTCAAACTAATCCAAAAGAAGCCAATTGGGAGCACTCAGGGTATATCTTACCGACGATGTCCTCGGGAGCAATTCATTCGAATATTGAAATTATTGATTGTTTTCGTTTTGCTTGTGATACTACAAATGGTCTTTTTGGTTGTAGAATTGAAACAAAACGAACGTTGAATGATGATGAAAATATTCAGTTGGTAATATCAGGTACTTCTGAATTATGTGTAACATTTACAAAAACATCTGTTTCTTTCGAATGTACTGAAAATAAAGATGCAATACATACATTTTACGCACATCAATTTCCATACTTTGAATTTGGAATCAATCAATCGTTTTTTCAAACTTCGAATCAAAACAATGCAACAATCAACATTTCAATTCTAGTATCAACTAAGGATACTATAATCCGCTACCCGCAAAACAATGCCTATGAAATAGATATATCATCTTCAAATTTTACTAATTAAGAAATCACAAATTCTATATTGGCAAGTGAAATATTTCTGAGTTCATTTGGAGCATTTTGAATCAAACGTAGTAATTGTTCTATTATATGAGAAACCTCTTGGTCAGAACCATTTTTATGGAAAATAAGTAACTGGATATTTTTCAAAAGAATAAAAGTTTGGTCAGTTTCTTCCAATGGAATAGACTGTAATAACTCAGTTATTCCTTGAACAGCTAAAGCCACATCACCAATTTCCGCCAAACTTCGATAGTACAATGCAGTCAAAAACATCATTTCTTCTTCTGAGAACCATTGTGAATATTCTTGAGAGTTTTGTGTAAATTTATCAATTAACACATGATATTCTTCCACAGCTAATGCTTCCAAAAATTGGAGTCTCACTTCACTATAATCATAAGAAATTTGCGATGGAATTGTGCTAACTTTTTTTGATACTTTTTCTGTTTCTTTTTGAAGTACTGTAACCGATTCTCGTAGATTTTTTATTTCACCTTGTATTAATTCTTGCTGCTCAGAAACATCTTTTGATTTGAGAAGAGAATCAAAATCAAGTTCCTTCATTTGAAACAACGTTTCTAAATTTTCAGTAGAGAAATTTTCAGGCAATGCCTGTTCTACAGACTGTTGGAAAGTGGTCATCAATTCAGATGCAGGAAATACATCATTTGCTACTTCTGCTACTTTTGCTATCATTTCATTGACTTTTACTTCATCTCCATATTCGATGCTGTGTGCAGCAATATATGGGGCAATACTCGCTTTGATAAATTCATCGTCGGTACTATCAAAAAGTTGTTGAAGAAATGAAGTAATTGCTTGATGAAGCACATCATTTTCTTCTTTTTCCAATAGATTTTTGAAATAAGTATAGTAAATTGTTTGTGTAAATTCGAAACAAGTTGTCTGCGTTCCATAGAGGTTTTGTATTCCTATGCTTCGAATAACTCCATACTTTCTTTGAATTGATCTGTACTTTCGAATTGCAGAAACAGGATCAGTTTGCATCAAATACGATGTTAACAGTATCGAGAATTTGATTCCCTCCGCAGCTGCAATACTGAGAATATGAACTTCCTCATCTGTCATTTGTTCAACAATTTTGGTCGTTGCACCTTTCACACTACTTGGAAATTGAAACGAATGTTCAAAATCCTCTATTAATTCTCCATTTTCCGTAAAAGGTGAATGTTGAGTGAAATATCGAATATATTCTAAAACAGAAGATGGCACTCCTTGTGTATTGTGCAAAATCCATTCAACTAATCTATTTGTATTTTTACTTTTGGGGAAAGCAGTCGAAACTAACAGAGATATTTCTTCCATTCCAAAAGGAATCATACCTACTGAAGAAGTTGATTGTAAGGATTTGAATTGTTTAATCGATTGGTGAAATGACAAATTTTTCGATAGTTCAGATTCTCTGTATGCCAACACAATCAAAAAAGGATATTTTTGAAGCATAGGTATCATTTTTTCTAAAAATGAACAAGAGAAAGAATCTAACCAATGGGCATTATCAATGATCAGTACAAATGGGCATTCTACTTTTTCGAAGAGTTTTTTGAACTGCTCAACATATTGATCTAAAACTTTTTGTTCATTACTTGAATCCTTTTTTTGAGATTCAGAGGATTTATTTTCTGAATATTCTTTAATATCACGAGAAACCGTTTTTATAAGATACGGCACCTCCCCTAAAATTGGTAAGGCACTCAAAAGAGACATTCCTACATCGATAGCAAACTTTGTTTTAGCATTCATTTTTGAATTCTTTTGTGAAAAAGAAGTCAATGCCTCTGCAATTGGTTTGAGCGGTTGAAGATTGGAAAGAGAAAACTCGCCAATAGGAGAAGTACAATCAACTGAGGCAACCTTGCATTCATTCAATAGGTCACTCGAGTGCTCTGCTCCAAAGTTAATGAAGGTTGATTTTCCAAACCCTGTTTCACCATTAACAAGAAAAAATGAACCTCTTTTCGATTGTTTAACTTCAGAAATTGCAGAACGTAGGCTACGAATTTCTTTGTCTCTACCAATTATTTTTTCAATTTCAAACACTATAAAATCCACATAGTTTTGGCTTAATAAGTACAATTTAGAGAAAAATCTACAATTATTTTCAATTCTTTTACGAAAAGTTATATAAAAACTGGAATCTAATCGTCAATGGGTAATTACATAAAAATGTAAAAGAGAATTTTTTTTAGTTGAAAAGAAAGCATGAAACGATGAAATTATCAGAATTCAAATACGATTTGCCAAAAGGGGCTATCATTGCTCAAGAACCAGCAAACCCACGTGATTCCTCTAAATTGATGATTTACAACAAAGAAACAAAAAAATACGAACACAAAATTTTTCGTGATATCATCAATTATTTTCAAAAAGGTGATTGTATTGTCGTCAATGATACTCGTGTTTTTCCTGCAAGACTTTGGGGTACAAAAGAAAAAACTAATGCTGAAATTGAAGTAATGCTCCTACGGGAATTACGTTCAACAGAAAAAATTTGGGATGTATTGGTTGAGCCTGCCCGAAAAGTGAGAATCGGAAACAAAATATACTTTGATAACTCAAGATTCTATTGTGAAGTTATAGATAATACAACTTCACGTGGTCGTACTGTTCGTTTTGGTTTGGAAGGCGACCTTTTTGATGAAATCGATTCCATTGGTTACATGCCATTACCTGATTACATCAAAAGAACAGCAACAGAAGCTGATAAAAAGTCCTATCAGTCTGTTTTTGCCGATACATCTCGTCAACCTGCTTCTATTGCTCCTCCTACCGCTTCATTACATTTTACTGAGGAATTAGTAGAACAATTAGTTCAAAAGGGTGTCAAATTTGCAACGGTTACTGTTAACATTGGTCAAGGTATTTTTGAATCAATTGGTGTAGAAGATTTGACAAAACATTCAATGCATTCTGAGTATTTTGAGATAAATTTGAAAAATGCAGAAATCATCAACAAATCGCTCAAAACTGGAAAACGCGTTTGTGCGGTGGGTGCTTCCGTCGTTCGTGCATTAGAATCATCTGTGTTGGTTTCCGGTACTGTCAAGGCGAATAAAGGTTGGACGGACAGATTTGTTTTTCCTCCCTCAGAATTTAAAATTGCTAATATGTACATTACCAATTTTACACCTTCTGCTAGTCCCTCATTGTTGCTTGCAGCTGCATTTTTGGAAGATAATTTGATTCCAGAAATTATGAAACTCGCTTTTGAAAAAAAATATCGTCTCTATGCTTACGGTGACGCAATGCTAATTCTTTAAAATTCGAAAATAATCAATTCCTCAATTTTTTACAACATGAATAAACGATTTACTCTTTTAGAACAGTTACGAAAAGAAGCTCAATTAGGTGGTGGCGAAAAGAGAATTGAGGCACAACATAAAAAAGGAAAGCTTACTGCACGTGAGCGTATAGAGTTGCTTGTAGACCCAAACTCTTTCGAAGAAATTGATATGTTTGTTCGACATCGATCGACTAATTTTGGGTTAGAGAAACAAAAACCTTTAGGCGATGGAGTTGTAACAGGAACAGGAACTATCAATGGTCGAACTGTTTGTATTTTCTCTCAAGATTTTACAGTTTTTGGAGGCTCACTTTCTGAGGCTCATGCGGAAAAAATCTGTAAAATCATGGATTTGGCTGTTAAAATTGGTGCTCCTATCATAGGACTCAATGATTCTGGTGGTGCAAGAATTCAAGAAGGTGTTGTCTCTTTGGGTGGATACGCAGATATTTTCTTACGTAATACATTAGCATCTGGTGTCATTCCACAAATCTCTGTGATTTTGGGTCCTTGTGCTGGTGGTGCGGTCTATTCGCCTGCTATAACCGACTTTATCTTTATGGTCAAAAATTCTTCTTATATGTTTGTTACTGGACCAAATGTTGTAAAAACAGTTACACACGAAGATGTAACATTTGAAGAATTAGGTGGTGCAGAAACTCATGCGGAGAAATCTGGTGTTTCTCATTTTACTTGCGAAGATGAAGTAGAATGTTTGTTGCAAGTCCGTCATTTAGTATCCTATTTACCCTCTTCGAATAGAGTAAAACCACCAACAATTCCAACCACAGATTCCGACACTCGCGAATGCACTATGCTCGATTCTATCATACCTGAAAATTCCAACAAACCGTATGATATGAAATTGATTATTAAAGAAATTGTTGATGAAGGTGTATTTTTAGAAGTTCATAAAGACTTTGGTACGAGTTTATTGACAGGTTTTTCAACTCTTTCTGGAAAACCAATTGGAATTGTTGCAAATCAACCAAATGCCTTAGCTGGAGTTTTGGATATAAAAAGTAGTATCAAAGGAGCTCGTTTTGTACGTTTTTGTGATGCATTTAATATTCCATTAGTCGTTTTTGAAGATGTTCCAGGCTTTCTACCCGGTACTGATCAAGAGTGGAATGGCATTATTCGTAACGGTGCAAAACTCCTTTATGCATTCTGTGAAGCAACAGTTCCAAAAGTAACTATCATTACCAGAAAAGCATATGGAGGAGCCTATGATGTGATGAATTCGAAGCATATTCGAGGCGATTTCAATTTTGCTTGGCCTACGGCAGAAATTGCTGTGATGGGTGCAAAAGGAGCCGTTGAAATTTTACATTCAAAAGAATTAGCCTCAAGCGAGGATTCGGCAACTAAACAAATTGAATTAGAAAACGAATATTCAGAAAAATTTTGCAATCCGTATGAAGCAGCTCTTCGAGGTTATATCGACGATGTTATTTTGCCTTCAACGACCAGAAAGCGTTTAATTTCTACCATGAAAATTTTAGAGAATAAGGTTGACTCCAATCCATGGAAAAAACACGGGAATATTCCTTTGTAGTGTGTAATTAAAGAAAAATGTACTCAAATTCTGTCAATGATTGAATATTTTTTCGTTGTATGTAGTTTTTTTTCGTAAATTTGCTATTACTTCAGTAAAATGTTCATTTTACTATCCGGAGCTACATCAAGCCAAATTCTGTAGCTCTTTTTTTTTGTCTTGAGGATTTCTAGTGGATATTTTTAATAAATGCATCACGTTTTGTCGTGCTGATGAATTCAAAGAATTAGATTTATACCCATATTTTCGTCCAATGGAAGAAAATGAAGGACCCATTGTTACTATCGGTGGTCGAAAATGTATTATGGCCGGGTCAAACAATTATTTGGGACTAACTTCACATCCTTTTGTTAAAGAATCTGCAATTAAGGCTATTGAAAAATATGGTTCTGGGTGTTCTGGGTCTCGCTACCTTACCGGTACATTAGATTTACATCAAGAATTAGAATATAGATTGGCAAAGTTTCTCGGAACTGAGTCAGTTCTGCTTTTTTCTACAGGTTTCCAAACTGCTCTCGGTGTTATTGCTGGTTTAGCTGGAAAAGGAGATTATGTGATTTCTGACAAAGAAAATCATGCATCCATTCTGACAGCTTCTTTATTAGCAAAAGGCTCTTTTGCCGAATTAGTTCGCTTTCGTCATAACGATATGGATGATCTTGAACAGGTTCTTTCCAAAATTCCTGATTCTGCTGGGAAATTAGTCGTTACTGACGGAATATTTTCCGTAACAGGGGAAGTTTCTAATCTGCCTGATATAGTTCGCATTTCTAAAAAATATGGTGCAAGAGTTTTGGTTGATGATGCACATGCTACCGGTGTTATTGGCGATGGTGGTCGCGGTACTGCTTCTCATTATAATTTAGTGCAAGAAACTGATCTTGTAATGGGAACATTCTCGAAAACATTTGCTTCTTTAGGAGGATTTGTGGGAGGAAATGCTAGAGTTATTGATTTCCTTAAACATCAGTCTCCTGCATTAATTTTTAGTGCTTCACCAACTCCTGCCTCTTGTGCTGCTGCAATCGCTGCTTTAACAATTTTAGAAGAACAGCCAGAATTAGTAGATTTGTTACGACAAAACACCGATTTTATGCGTAACGGCTTCAAAGAATTAGGGTTTAAATATCATCATAATATCTCTGGAATAGTTCCAATTGTAGTTGGTGATGAACATCTTGCACTTCATATGTGGAACAAACTATTTGAAAAAAATATTTTCGTTAATGCGTTTATTCCACCTGCAGCACCTGTCAATCATTCTATGATGCGAACCAGTTATATGGCTACTCATCAACATCACCATTTAGAAGAAGTACTTTCCGCTTTTGAAGTAGTCGGTAAGGAAATGAGTCTTTTACAGCATCATAATTCTGTAACCCCAGTACATGCAAATTAACAAATACGAACGTGGTTTAAAAGATAAAGTTGCACTTGTTACTGGTGCAGCGACTCGGAATGGTCAGGCAATTTGTGAACGATTAGCAGAAGAAGGTGCAATTGTTATTATTGCTGATATCGTTTCATCATCTTATGAATTAGAACTAATGAAGGAATCGAATATCATTACTAAACATTATGTTGTTGATGTTACAGACATTCCTTCTGTTGATTCAATGATAAACGAGATTATTGCTGCTTATGGTCGAATCGATATATTAGTCCACAATATTGGAATTTACGAAGAAGAACCATTTGAACTGTTAACATTTCAACAATGGAATCAAATGCTTCAAATCACTTTGAATAGTCTATTCATCTGTACACAGGCTGTTTTGCCAATTATGAAAAAAAATTCTTTCGGTAGAATTATTACAATGTCATCAGATACTGTTTGGTTAGGAACTCCTTATCTTACTCATTATGTTACAGCAAAAATGGGTGTAATTGGATTTACTCGTTCTTTAGCTGGTGAAGTTGGAAGATATGGTGTTACCATTAATACTATTACTATGGGACTAACAGCTACGCAACGACAAGAAAAACAATCTCCTCTTTCTAGTTCACTTTTGGAACACATTATACCAAATCAAGCGGTGATTCGTTCTGATGAACCAGAAGACATTGCAAATGTGGTTGCTTTTTTAGCCTTACCTGCTTCTGGGATTATCTCAGGACAAACTATCAATGTAGATGGAGGTGTTGCTCGCCATTAATGTTACTTAAAATTTATCTGTTCACGTTTTTTTCGTTTTTTATGACTCTTAAATATTTGTTTCTATTTGTTTTTTTCTGCGTATTTTTTTCTGTAAGTTGTTTTGCTCAACCAATTACTTATGGTTTCCATACCAAGGATACTTCTTACAAAAAACAAATAGTTGATTCACTATCTCTAAGTACAGAATTTCTTTTGACTCTGAAACCAGAAAAATCTGTCTATGTGTATGATTTCAAATATTCTATGTCTGGCAGAAAATCTCAAGAAGTAGGAGACAATACAAAACCACAATTTCAAGCGTACACAAAAAGTACTCATACTCTTGAATTAAAACCAAACTCTCCAACAACCTATAATTGTTTACTCAAATGTTCTCCACTGACGTTATATGGAACCCAAATTACTAATCGAGGTACTTTGAAAGATTCGAGTTTTCATGTAGATGACTATAAATACAAAAATGCTTCTTTTGACATAAATAATTATAGTTCTCTATCTAAGTTTACTGATAATTATCAATCTGTTATGGAGTATCCGGGTATTTTACGAATAAGAGCTTTGTTTACAGAAGATCTTGACCGAAAATTTATTCGTTATTTGTTTCCTAAATATACTCCTGATAAACTCGAAGTTGGTGACGAATGGAATGTTCAATACAAAGATTCCAATACAACAATGACTGCACCCATTATATACACATTCAATCTAGATTATAAGGTTGTCTCTCTATCAACCAAAGATAATAGAAATGTAGTAACCATTGAATTCAAATCAAATAACAACAAAATATATCAAAAAAGCTTTCCTGATACAGAATTTGAAAATACAATGGAAGCGGTTGATTATATTTTTGGAGTGTATGAAATTGATTTGAAGACTGGAATTCCTTTAACACTCACGGCAAACAGTAGAGTTGAAGTAGTTTCTAAGGATTTTAATCAACGAGTTGTTGATGCAAAAAGAATGGATCAAAAGTTTGAGCTCAAGTTATTATAATTTTTTAGATATTTTTTCGTGTATTAACAACACGCACAATCATTTTTCTGTCCATACTCATTGTTAAAACTATGAAATATCGATTTTCCTTATTAACATTACTCTTGGTTATTCCAATTCTATTTACAAGTTGTGCTTCTAATGAACCAACAGAATATGTTGCAAAATTAACCACAGTTTCAGAATTGAATAACACAGCTGGGTTTTCTTGGTTAGAACCTGAGATTGCTACCTATACTGTTGATACGAATGTTATCAACTCAATCAAAACTTCTTGGCAATCGAATCAACGTCAGTTTACCGTCTTTGTCAATCCTTCTTGTTCTTGTGAAGGTACAAAGAAACTGTTCCCTCATTTTATTCGAGTTCTAAGAGATGCTGGAATTCCTGAATCTGCGATGAAAATATATTCAATGCGTTCTTCAAGTGATAAATTACCTGATGATGTAAAAGCACAAGGATTTACGATTGAATTTTTGCCAACTATTTACATTCGTAATAATGGGTCAAATGTAAAAGTTATTACTGCTAATCCTGTAAACTCAACAATAGAAAGTGAGATTCTTCAGTCGTTGCAATAATTTCAAACACAAAATTACAAAAAAAGGGATATCAATGATATCCCTTTTTTTAATTTCCGTGTGGTCCAACGATAGGTAGTTTGGATTTTTCTTTCACGTATCTATCCATCCATTGTCGAATTTCTATATTACTTTCTGCTCTTCGACCTGCCAATACATGATCGGCATTTTCATATAATATGAGTTTATGGGGTTGTAAAGTATCTAAAAGCACCTTACTTAATTCCAATGAGTGAGAGGGATGTACCTTTCTATCTCCAGTTCCGTGTATCACTAATAGTGGTGTAGTTTTACACAATTCATCAGCCCACACTACAACCGAACGTTCCTCTAATGCTTTTTCAATAGATTCTTCTTTAGCCAAAAATGGCATAAAGGTTTGAATGATATATTCGCGTTGAGATAACAAATGCAACATTGTTGGAGCACCAAATGTGACTGCTGCTCGAAAATCATTCATAATTCTTAGCATTTGAAACGCCATCATTCCACCACGAGAACCTGCTATCAATCCTATTCTATCCGTATCTACATATGGTAAGGATTTGAGTAATACTGTCAGATTCTTTGCATCATTTGTGTCTCCAGCTCCCCATTCCTCTACACCTTCACTTCCACCTTGACCGCGGTATTGACTTGCTATTGCCACAAAGCCCCATGCAGCGTACATACCTAAAATCGAAAAGACACCTTCTAATGTCAATGCTCCTTTTGGACCCGAACCACCTCGGTTGAATTGTATGGCAGGGAGTTTTTCTTCGTACAATGGGGGTAATGCTAAAAAGCCTTTTATTTGTAATCCATCACTCATATAGGTGATGTCGTACAATTTCATTGATAAAAACCGTTCCAAATCTTCACCTTTGTATTGGCGTTTTGCTGTGGTCAGAAAATTGTGAGGTATGGGAATTTCAACGCTCGAAAGTAATTGACCGTTCTGTAGTTCCATAGAATTTGTGATGCGTTAAGGTTTTTTTGATTCTTCAGTTTCTTTCGGAACTTCCATAGGTGGATTTGAACCTACTTTTTTTACTGGTTCTCTTTGCATTTGGAAAATTTCCTGCATTCGCAATTGTGAATAGCGAGTTCTATATTTTTTGGCTAAACGAGTATTTCTATTTTCCATGGACATTGTTCGTCCTTTGACAAATGCCATTGTTACTTTGTTACTGCTATAATCCAATGGATTGCCTTGGCTAACAAAGAGTGTTGCTTCTTTGCCAATATCCAAAGAACCAATCAGTGAATCAACGCCGAACATTTTCGCTGGATATAGTGTCAAACCTTTGAGCGCTTCCAATTCATCTAATCCAAAACCAACTGCTGTTCCAGCATTAAACGGTAAATTTCGTTGTTGCCATGAGCCACTTTCGGAAAAAGCGAAAAGAATGCCGTTTTTCTGCAAAGTTTGAGGTAATACAAACTTCTGGTCGTACGAATCCTCTTCACGGTCAGGTAAAGAATGTGTTCTAGGAATTATCACACCAATTTGCAATTCTTTTAATTGGTCTATAAATTGAGTTGCAATGGTACCAGTTGAGATAACTGCTCGAAGTTTATATGTGCGAATTAATTCAATAGCAATCTGCATTTGATTGTAGGAATTTGCTTCAAAAAGACAAATTTGGTTTTGTTCAAATATACCTCTCAACGATTCCATTCTCAAATCTACATTACCTTTGGTCATTCCTTCTTTTGCTTGAAGAGAATAAGAATATGCATTTTTGAAAAATTGTAAAAATTCTTTGAGGTTTTTCTCATTCTCAGCAATCAATTCAGCTTCTCGGTCAGAATTTTTCAACCATGGAGAAATTCCCAACGAAGGAATATTGATTTGCATACAAGATTTGCTTTTTATCATTGCATCTTCTTTATTCCAACCATCCAATGCTAAAAAAGACCCTTGACCCGAAATAATTCCACCCTCTGGAACAACATTCGCAATCAATATTCCATTGGTTCTAATAGTGGGAATAATTTCACTATCTGGGCTATAGGCTGTTTCAGCTTTTACATTGGGATTGTAACTACCAACTTCGTTCATGTCTCGTGTTGCACGAACTGCATCGAGCTCCACTAACCCTAAGGTAGTCGTTGGTGCTATAAACCCAGGAAATACATATTGACCTTGGCAATTAATGACTTCTGTATTTTCAGGATATGGAGCATTTGCTCCGATTGCTGTGATTCTACCTTTGTCAAAAACAATTGTCGCATTTTCGATGACACCATTGGTAATAGTAACTATGGTAGCATTCGTCAATGCAATTGGTTTGCGTTGAATATCGCCAGGTGTTTCGTTATGAGCAAAAGAAATAAGTGGGGTGAAAATCAGCAGAATTGCTAGGATGTGTAGATACATTGGTTATCGTGGGATTGTTTGTGTATCCGAAGTGTAAATACAGCTGAGAAGGATTAAAATAAGATGAGATGCCTCTTAATCGATTGAGAAAGAGGCACTCCCCTTCTCACCTTTCACCATTTTTTTATTTTTATGGATCCAGGATCCTGTATTTTACATTAGTACGTTGCTCTTGACAAATTTAGAGCTACGGATTTACCTTTTTCGAACAAATGCGTCGATTACACGTAAATACTATTACAAATATAATGCTTTTTTAGGAAATTCCATACATTTTTTCAAAATTTTCTTCATTTTTCACCCTTTTTTACCGTTTTTTGTCAATTTTAGCCGTATGAAGTGCTTTTTATTCTTCATTTGGCTCTTTATTTCGTTCGTTGGATTTTTTCAAAACACAAACATTTCTGTTCAGTCGTCATAAAATTTTCATTTTTTACGGAAATTATGTCCATTACAACCACTCCCATAACACCCGATATTGATTTGTATCTTGAGCAAATGTTTTCCAACGAAGACGATTTGCTTCGCCAATTGCGTATTGATGCTGAGCACCAAGGTATTCCTTCTATTTCCATTGGGGCAGTTCAAGCTCAGTTTTTGTCGGTCTATTTGCGGTCAATGAATGCAAAGCGCGGTATTGAAATTGGCTCATTAGCAGGATATTCAGCCATTACGTTACTTCGAGCATTGCCAACTGATGGGCATTTATACTGTTATGAACGCAATCCGGAATACGCAACGTTTTTGGAAAACCAAATAGCAAAAGCTGGGTTTACGAAGAATACAACGATTGTTGTAGGTAATGCAACAGAAACCTTAGCACAATTTCCTGAACATGAAACTGTTGATTTTATATTTATAGATGCGAATAAAGAAGCCTATGCTGATTATGTACTTCAAACATTTCCTTTCCTAAAAAAGGGCGGTGTTGTCATTGCTGACAATACTCTTGCTTGGGGCGATATTGCCAAAAACGATGTCTCGAAAACTGTTACTTCTTTGCAGAAGTTCAATACGTTTATGAAAGAGCATCAAGGGTTTTTGACAACATTAGTTCCTTTGGGTGATGGAATGACTATTGGTGTAAAATTATAAGCATTTCAAATGAAACAAACACTGCTGTTCGGTATTCTCACACTTCTTGTTCTCACTGGATGTAGAACTCCACGTCCATCGCTTTTTGACCTTGAGTATGAGGCAGATGATAGAAAAAAAATTGTCTATTCCACTTCCGTCAAACCCATTGATTCGGTTGATGTCAATAAACTCATTTTTGATATTTGGAAAATAGAATCCTTCGATTTTCCAAACAAAATCAAGGTATTTGCTCGTGTAAAAGACTCGCTTGGAAATGTTGTTACCGGAATGGCATATCCATACAAAAAGGAAACTGACCCCACCTATTTTACGGCAGTTCGTGAAAAATTAGGCAAAAAGAAAATTCCAATTGATAGCTTTTTTGTCCGTGAATTTGGTGCGAAAGATTCCGTTCCCTATGCCATAATGCTGACGCTGGATTATAGCGGTTCGATGGCGACAATTCAAGAAACAATCTTGGAAGCAACGGAACTTTTTACGTCGATGAAACAATCCGTTGACCAAATTGCTATCAGCACCTTCAATAAAAAGTTTTCACTGCGAGTTCCATTTTCCTATAACAAACAAGAGATTATTGGGCAATATCGTTCGAAATATTCGTCCGGATTTGCTTCCTATTCGACTCTCTATGATGCTATCAAAGAATCCATTTTGGAATTTGATAGACAACGAGCCGTTGTGGACACATTACCACCAGTCATCATTGTGTTTTCTGATGGGGACGATAATTTTTCGAAAACAAAAGCATCGGAACTCTACGACTTGGCGAGGAAAAAACGGGTGAATATCTTTGCTGTGGGGTTTGGCTACACCTACGATGAAAATTTATCCTATATTGCCGAAAATACCGGCGGAAAATACTACCGAGCCTATTCTCGCAAAGATTTGGCAGCGATCTTTATGGATATTTACACCAGTTTGAAAAACTTCTATTTGGTAACCTATCGTCCCCCAAATTACGAAGGCTTGCACGAAGTTCGCCTCTCACTCGAGGTGCCACCTCGCAAGGACACAATGTATGCCAATGGGCAATACGACACTGGCGTTCTCACTCCATTTGACTCTATCGGCAAAGCCTTCTCAAAAATGATTCAATTCGATTACAACAGTGCCGTTATTCAACCGCAATCCTTTGCAGTGTTGGAAAGTTTGGCAGATATATTAGACCGCTATCCGCGTATTTGGTTGGAAGTACAAGGACATACTGACAGTATTGGAGGTGAAAGCTTCAACCAAATTCTTTCCGAAAAAAGAGCAAATGCCGTTGTAGACTATTTAGTTCAACAAGGCGTCGAAGCAAAACGCTTACGACCACGTGGTTTCGGACTCTCGCAACCACTCGCCACCAACGAAACCCCTGAAAAACGCGCACTTAACCGTCGCACCCAATTCGTCATCATCCGAAAATAGAAAAAGGCAGTATTTCCTGCCTTTTTAGTTCATTCTCCTAAGCGTAAAATTGAATCTTTAATTGAGTTAAAGTGATTTTTCCAATCCTGATATGGAGTAAAGTCTTGGTCAAACCAAATATGATTAATATCCTTTACCATACCATTAACAACAGGAAGTGCAGCATTTGAATAATAGCATGAAAGTCTTAGATACATGAAATCATTAAACTTATCTGATTGAAGATAAGAATTGTCTATAAATACAATTGCTGTATCTTCCTGTTTAAATCTACACATTTTATTTGATGAATCATATAACATTGGTTCTATTTTTTTAAATAGTGGAATTCGATGTGATTCCCATCTATCTTGATAAAAAGTATTTTCATCATACCTAAAAAACATAGTTGGAAATGAAAAACTTAGGCCTTGCTCAGAGTTTAAATTTTCATATGGTTCTGAGCATGGTAAAATATTCCCTTTTAAGGTATCTAAAATTCTGAATGTTGCTTTGTAAAAATCATAGGTAAGAGTATCTGCATTTCTACTAGCAGAAGCATGAATTGCTTTCATTGAATCTATTCGAACAACTTGAATTTTTAAAATTGCTTGAGACCCAAGAATTGCTAGATTTTTTTTCATACTAGGTAAATTATCTTGAATAAATTTAGAAAGTATAAATCTTCTAATATCTTCTAAATCTGCTTTATAAAGTCCAAGCTGATTATAATTAGTTTCAAATATATATTGGGTAAAACGAACAAAATCATAGTTTTCTAGTATAAATAAATGCTTGAGTATTGTAGCAAATTCTTTGCTTTCACAATGTAAACTCTCAATGTAAGAGATTGCCTTACTTGTAGTATATTTACGAGCTAAAACATCGACCATTCTGTAGGATTTTTTTACTTGCTTAGGCATTGCATCATCAATTGGAGGTATTATTTTAAGTACAGGCACTTGTAAAGGATAAATATTATTATGAATATCAAAATAATTCATATTTCCTAAATTGCCACTTCTTATCCCTGTTTCATTCTGCGAGTATAAACCTAAGAATGAAGAGAAAATGATAGTCAAGAATATTATAGGTTTCATTGTCACTTTTACAAGATTGAACTTTTCAAAAATAGTAATTTTTCTTCAAGTTCCGATAACTTTGTGAAATCTTGACAAAAAAAAGAGTACTTACTTTGGGGAGTAAGTACTCTAAAATTATTGGTACAGAAGGCGGGGGTCGAACCCGCACGAGTTTAAGGCTCACTGGATTTTGAGTCCAGCGCGTCTGCCAGTTCCGCCACTTCTGCAAGTGAAAATTTTTGTGGGCGGTGAGGGATTCGAACCCCCGACATCCTGCTTGTAAGGCAGGCGCTCTGAACCAGCTGAGCTAACCACCCAAATGCGTTTTGGGAATACAAATATACGGCTATTTTTTGAATCTGCAAAATTTTTCTGTAATTATTTCACAGATTCTATTCTTTTTATTTGTTTTACTGATGTGAGGAGTACACGTTCTATCCCTCCACGAAGCGTCATCACCGACAAAGGACACGTCCGACAAGCTCCCAAAAACCGTAACTCTACTACGCCAGAATCCTCTTCAAATGCGACAAATTCGATATCGCCACCATCTTCTTGCAAATACGGTCTTATGCTATCTAAGGCAATTTGAATTTGTGCTTGAATTTCTTCCATTGAAGCGAAAATTAGAGTGTTATTGTTAAACCGGGAGTCGCAATTTTATCGCGATTTTTTTTACGAACTTCCGCCACCATATTTTTTGCTATGTCTTTATAGAAGTGTACTGCCTCGCCTGATTCTGGGTCAGCCACAAATGGCAAACCGTCGTCAGCATTTTCACGAATTTTCATAATGATAGGTATTTGACCCAACAGCGAAGTGCCAACTTCTTTTGCAACTGCTTCACCACCACCAGCACCAAAAATGTCGTAACGTTTTTCGGGCATATCTGGTGGAACAAAATAGCTCATATTTTCAATAATTCCCAAGATATTCACATTCACCTTACGGAACATCGAAATAGAACGGCGTACATCTGCCAAAGAAATCTCTTGTGGCGTTGTAACTATCACAGCTCCTGAAAGTGGGATACGTTGCGTCATCGTCAGCTGGATATCACCCGTTCCGGGAGGTAAATCGAAAATGAGATAATCCAATTCACCCCAATAAATTTGGTCTACTAAGGTAGTGAAATATCCTGCTAACATCGGACCTCGCAAAATAGCGGCTTGATCACGCCCCATCACAAAGCCAATTGATGCTACGGAAACGCCATATTGCTCAAATGGATAGCCATAAATTTTGCCATCTTCCTTTTTTTCTGCCTTCATTTGTTCTCCTGACAACCCAAACATCGTTGGAACTGACGGTCCATAAATATCGGCATCCAACAGCCCAACCTTCGCTCCCGTGTGAGCGAGTGCAATCGCCAAATTCGCCGCAACGGTTGATTTACCTACGCCACCTTTGCCAGATGCAACAGCAATGAGGTTTTGAACTTGTGGTAAAACAGGGTTTGTTGGGAGTTCCTTTTCACGAACATAAATCATCACCTCTGCATTGGGAAAATGCTTCAGGATAATGGCTTTGCATTGCTCGTCAAATCCTTTGGCAACGTAGTGCAATGGTGGAACGAATTCCAAATACAATTCCACGGAAGTATCTTGTTTGACTTCCAATGTATGAATGGCTTGTAGCTCTTCGAAACTGACACCAAAATCAGGATCAACGATTGCTCCCAATTCTTGGCGTAATTGTACTAATATATCTGATTGTGACATAGTATTTCTACTTAGATTGAACCCAAAAAAACAGTCTGCACCATATACGTTTTTTTGTCGTGTTTATTTCCTTTTATGCACTAAAGCAACCAATGAAACTACATTATTATTCTTCAATTATTCAACATTCGATTTCAATATGGCTTTCTATAGTATAGCAACCGTTCTATTGGTGCTTTTCAGTGCTGCTTTTATTTTTTTACAGCACGAAAAGTTCGGCAAAACTCCCAATTCGGCTCTCATCAATGAATATTCGGCATTGTCAAATTATCACAATGGTGCCTTCCAAAATCAATCTGACACTCCAAATTTTTCGGGCGATGATAATGTAATTACCATCTTTTGGAATTTCTTTTTTAATAAAAATGTCAATGCGGAACCCCATTCTCCCATGCCAACAAAAAAAATTGATATTCGCAGTGTGCCGATAGATGAGAATATCGTTGTGTGGTTTGGGCATTCTTCGTATTATCTGCAAATTGACCGCAAACGATTTCTCATTGACCCCGTTTTTAGCGGTGCAGCATCCCCAGTTTCTTTTACAACGAAAAGTTTTGCCGGTGTGGATGTATATAGCACAGAAGACTTTCCAGACATTGATTATTTGCTTATCACACACGACCATTGGGACCATTTGGATTACGAAACAATTATCAAACTTCGTCCTAAAGTAAAATCCGTGGTTACTGGATTGGGAGTTGGGCTTCATTTGAAACAGTGGGGTTTTGCAAAAGAATCCATCTTCGAAAAAAACTGGTATGAAAAAGCCGAACTTTCCGAAGGATTTTCGATAACATTGCAACCAACTCGCCATTTTTCCGGACGACTATTCAAAAAGAATGCGTCGCTTTGGACATCATTCGTATTGAAAACACCAACAAAGAAACTATATTTGGGTGGAGATTCGGGCTATGATAAACACTTCAAAGAAACAGGAGACAAGTACGGACCATTCGATTTGGCGTTTTTGGAATGCGGTCAATATAATAAAAATTGGAAGTATATTCACATGTCACCTGAGGAAGTTGCTCAAGCTGCATTGGATTTGAAAGCAAAAGTACTCTTCCCAGTGCATTGGGCAAAGTTTTCATTGGCATTACACTCTTGGAAAGAACCAATTGAACGACTTTCTACAGCAGCATCGCAAAAAAAAGTGCAATTACTCACTCCAATGATAGGCGAGAAAGTGTCGTTGCAAGAGCCTTATACAAATACACAATGGTGGGAAAAGGTGCAATAATGAAACTATTTCGCGTAATAATACCAACGGAACATCTGCAAAACAGCATTCTATTTTATACCGATTTGTTTGAAACGACAGGACGTCAAGTTTCGGACGGTAGATATTACATTCAAACGGAGAATGTGATTTTGGCGATTTATTCACCTATCGACGATGGCGACACGCTCGACAACAAATGGCATTTTCACAACAAACAAATTTACTACTTTTCCACAGATGATGTGGAGGCAATTCACCAAAAGTGTCTGAACATCTGCCCAACCAATACCGTAACCGACATACAAAAAAAGCCGTGGGGTGAGCTCAGCTTTTACTGTCAAGACCCCAACGGCGTTAATTTGTGTTTCGTTAAAACATCTACTGAGTATACAGTGTAATATTCTTACTCACCCCAATAGGTTTGTTGCATACCAAGATATAGGGGGAGTAATTTTTGTTCAAAGGATGCTCTGTCGGTTGCTAAGGCGATGGATTGTTCGTGAGAACCTTGGTGGGTGAAGATGTCACTAACGCTTCCAGCTTCGATACCACGAATCATAATTTCGGCAGCTTCATCGGGCGAAATCATACCTGTTAAAGGCGGTAATTCCACTCCACGCTCTAGAGCAATTGTTTTTGCTTTCATAATACCACCACGGAAAATATCGGAGATTGGTCCGCCATCGGTAACGGCACCCCAATCAGTGGTAACACCTGCTGGACAAACGACTGTCGCCTCAACGCCAGTTTCGACCAACTCAGTACGTAGTGAGGACGTAAACCCTACACACGCATGTTTTGCAGCAACATAGGCACTATTGAACGGATAACCAGTTTTTCCTGCAACGGAAGCAATATTCATAATATGTCCACGACGATTGGCTTTCATTGTCGGCAGTACCGCCGCTGTCATATACCACAGTGAATACACATTCACGCCAAAAATCGAATCCAACATCTCTTGCGTCGTGTCTTCAACGGAAGCTCTATTTCCACGTCCAGCGTTATTGATGAGAATATCCACAGTTTTAAATGTTTCGAGTGTTTTTTGTACAACCATTTCTGCATCCGATTTGACCGAAACATCTGCTGTTATTGCCAATGCTTTGCCGTTGTTTGCACGAATTTGTTCTGCCAATTCATTGATAAGTTCTGTTCTACGAGCAACCAAAACAACCGAAACGCCTTTGGCGGATAATTGCAATGCTAATGATTTTCCAATGCCTGATGATGCCCCAGTTATGATGGCAACTGATGATGAGGTAATATTCATAGTGTCTGTAAATGTTTAAATTATTGTACTGTTTCGAAATACTGTTTGATGAGTATTTCATATTCTTTTGTGTATTGCAATTTCAGCGATTGCAACATATCTTTGAGCGATTGTTCGCGTTGTTCTGGGGTAAGCCCTTGCAATGGACCGGGTTTTGAACCGAACATATCCTTACCAGCATTTGCCTCACGTTTCGGATCCATATCGCGCTCGTTCATCGACTTTGACGCATCAAGCAAACGTGACAAAATTCGCTCTTGACGGTTACGAGTTTCTTCGGAAATATCGCCTTGTTGCATCGCACGAACAACTTCTTTCAATTCGTCAGAAATTTTTTCCAAATCGCCTAAGGCTTTTCGCTTGCCAGTGTACGAATCTTTTTGTTCTTTTGCGAGCTCTTCTATAGATTTTTGCAATTTACCTTGTTGAGCAGCCAAGCGTTGCATTTGAGCTTGTTCTTGTTGGGACATCGAGCCTTGGTTACCACCAGTACCATTTTTGCCCATCATTTGTTGCATTTGCTGGTTGATGGATTGTTGTTGACCGGCTGCTTGACGGAGCTTATCCATAAAGCTACCACCTTGTCCCTCACCTTGACCTTCTCCTTCACCTTCACCGCCTTGACCTTTTCCTTTGCCCTTACCTTGCATTTGACCCAAGGCTTGTTGCATTTGCATTGCAGCATTGTTCATCGACGCCATAGCTTGACCTTGCTTTTGGGCAGCTTGTTGCGACCCGCGTTTATCCATCATCTCTTGAGCTTGTTGCATTTGGCTGAGTGCATTACCGATTTCTTTACCCATTTCTGGCGTAACGGACATTGATTTTTGGGACAGTTGCATCAATTGATTCGCAGTATTTTGTAATGCATCTTGCAATTGCGATTGTTGCTGTTGCAAATCTTTGAATTGCGAAGAATTAGGATCCAATTTTTCTGTTTGTTGTTTTATCTGCTCTTGCTTTTGGGACAATGACAACATATCGTTAATAGATTTTTGCATCTGCTTTTGAGCTTCTTTGGAAATGTTTTTTTGCATTTCCTTTCTCAAATTTTTCATCTGCTGTGAAAACTGGTGTAACGATTGCGACGCTTGTTGCTGTTGTTGTTTTGCAGAATTCATATCTCCTTTTTGCAACGACTGTTCAGACTTTTGCATTTTTTCAGAAATCTGTTGTTGTTGCAAAGATTCTTGCGTCTTTTTCATTTCATCCATTGGCATATTTTTGCCAATGTCTTTCATCAATTGCTCCAAATCTTTCAATTCTTTGGCAAGGTCGTCCATTTCTTTTTGCAAATTCGCTTGTTCCTTCGCCAAATCTTGGCGTTGTTGTTCGTTATTTGCATTAGTATTTTCGGTCTGTTTTTGCAATTGTTCTTGTCTATTTTTGATGTCTTCCGCTTTTTTTGCAAGTGCGTCTGCTTTTTGCTCAGCTTTCATTCGTTGGAGCAATTTCATTGTTCGTTCGATGCTTTTTTTGAACTCTTCTTCCTTCATTTGATATTGCTCCATAGCCTTTTGCATATCATTTGGATTCATTTGCTCCATTTGTTTTTGCATTCTCTCCAAAGCAGCTTGAAGCTCAGGATTTTTCACTTCCTTCAAAAGTTTTTGTAGTTCTTGGTATTTTTCCAAAGTTTCTGGTGAAAGCAATTTATTGGAGTTCAATTGCTCGGTAACATCTTGCAATTTGTCCTGAATTTGATTCAATTTTTCTTGAGCAGCTTGTTGTTTTTTTTGCAAATCTTCGAGAGATTTTTTCTCTTTCCACGAAGGAGATTGTTGCTTTCGCATTTCCCGTTTGATGTTTTCCATTTCGCGATTTGCTTGTTCGGACGCCTTTGCAATTTCTTTCAACTGCTTTTCAATGTCATCTTGCGATTTGTCTGTTTCGGCAAGAACATCATCTAACGAAGGCAACTTGACCATTCGTTTAGCGGTAATGGCAGATTTTGGACCAGAGACATTATCATTGTCAAAAATTTCCAAATAAAACTCGTATTCATCTTCAATTGTAAAGCCAAGTTCTTGCAAATTCCACACATACGGAACAGTTACAAATAACTCATTAGTACGAATTTCTATTTGTTTCGATTGGAATTTTTCCGTAGGTTGGGCATATCTTGACGATGCCAAACGATAGTGTAAAACTAATTTGGAAAAACCAAAATCATCATTTATCGTTACTTGAATCGGCACTAAGCCTTGTTCGTTAACCGTTACATTTCCCATCGGTTCAATGAGCGAAATGGAAGGATATCCATCAGTTAACAATGTGATTAGACCATTTGGCTTTTCAGCATTGGTCAACCCATCGTTATCAGTAATTTCAATATAATATTCGGAAGAAGTATAGAGCCTTGTAGATAAGGATGCATTTGTATTGGATACAGACATATTCACAACTGTTGTATCGTTTTGTTTTTCTTTCGACACAAAGAAAATTTTTGCAGATCGAAGTGACTTATTCGATGCAATAGAAAATGTCGCCATCGATCCTTTGAGCGTTGTAAACGAAGGCATATTGGAAGAAAATTCTACCGATTGCAATTTGCTATACGATGGTGGAACTGCCGTACCTTTCATTGACAAAATCAACGGTCTATCAATAATGGCAATTCTACCGATATTGCTTTGTACTTTTTCTACTAACCAAGGAGCTTCAGCGTAAAACTCGAGTGTCTGTTTGAAACTTGGAACATCATATTGGAAGGTACCATTTGTATCAAAGCGTACTTCAATGGAAGTATATTCTTTGTCAGAAGCATCTTTGATAAACAACAATGTGTTTTTTGGAATTTCGCCAGTAGCTTTCACAAAAATTGACGCTTTTTCACCACGAGAAATGTTTTGAAATTCTGGGTTTACGCGAAGCGTAAATGGTGCAGGAGGAACAAACGATGTAGTAAAGTTGATAACTCGTTCTGATGCTGGAAGCATAAAACTCGAACCAAAAGACCACAGCATCAACAAGGAAATTGTTGTAAAGAGTAAAAATCCAGCTGAGCGTTTGAGCGATTGTTTTTCTGCAACGGTGGAAAAGTCAACTGATTTTGTTGAAGAATGAACCACATCTAATTGTGCAAGCACCAATGGATTAGACTCTGCAAGTTCTACACTTGAATATAACTGCAATACATTACACAATGAATCAACAATATGTGTATATTTTCTACCAACTCGTAAGGAAACTTGCTCCAAATATTTCATTGAGGAGCGATAGAGAATTGTTTTTGTGAGAAAAAAACCTATTATTCCAAATGACAACAGAATCGTTCCCACACTTCCGTAAAAGAGTGCGGTTCGAAAACTTGTGTTTCCATGTACAAAGGCTTCAATTCCAACCGCAATTGTTGCAATGATAAATACAATTGACAACAATAACGAACCATACGAAAGCAGAGAAAACAGATGTTCTTTTGTTCGTACTTGTTTCAGTCGATGGAGTAAATCGGTGTATAGTTGGTTATGATTCATTATTTATTTGGTTCTTTTTGTGAACGTAAGTTATAAACGAGAAAGTACGCAGAGTATTTCGATGAATTTGACTAAACTTTTGACAAAGTTATTTTAAATTGGATTTAAGGAAAATGATTTTTCGATATAGATTAATTCGTTCTATTTTTTAATGCCCATACAACGATATTAGTTCCAAATTTGAGAGCTTGTTCACGACGTTCCGCTGGAGTATTGTGAACGTCTGGGTCAGCCCATCCATCACTTGGATTTGATTCGTATGTATACAGAACACACAAACGACCTTTGTCAAAAAGTCCAAATGTTTGAGGTGGTTTGTTATCATGCTCATGAATTTTTGGAACACCATTTGAAAAAACAAAATGTGTTGAAAAAATAGGATGATCAAATGGTAACTCGAGAAATTTTTGGTCAGGAAATACTTTTGCCATTTCTCGGCGAATGGATTCATCCAATCCATAATCATCGTCAATATACAAAAACCCGCCGTTTTGCAAATACGCTCGAAGTCGCTGAACCTCTGCGTCAGTGAACGTAACATTTCCGTGACCAGTCAAAAACAGAATTGGATACCCAAAGATATTTTGTGTTGAAAGATCAACAAATTCGTACATTGGATTTACAGCAACATTGGTGTTTTTACGAATATATTGTAACAAATTCACTTCCGAAGATGGGTCGTTGTACCAATCTCCACCACCACCATATTTGACTCTACCGATGGTAACATTACTTTTTGTTTGGGCAACAAGAATACCATCTGAAACCAATAGAGATAGAATCAGCACAAAGTACCATTGAATGTAATTTGATTTAAAATTCATACGTTTTTGATATGCTTTAGTGAAAAACATCTTCTTATCGAACAAAATCCACAATGACTATTTTCTTTTCTTCATCGTAAAACATTGGATATCCACGCATTTCAATTGGTATTACTTCCGTAGACGTTTGAGGATATTTTCGTTTTAATTCCAAAATTTCTTCCTCAAGATTCCCACCCTTCAGAAACACAAATTTACCATCTTTCTTGAGATATGGCAATGTCCAAGAGACTAAAGAAAGTAATGGTGCAACTGCTCGTGCGGTAATCATATCAAACTGAATCTTTTTTGAAGCACCCAAGGATAATTCTTCTACTCGAGAACGAATAACAGAAATATTTCTCAATTCGAGATGTTTAGCAAACATTGAGGTAGTTTGCACTTTTTTGGCGATGGAGTCAACTAAGGTACAATGTAAATCCTGACGAGCAATTTTGAGCGGAATTCCAGGAAAACCTCCACCAGTACCAATATCCAAAACTACAGCTTTTTCTTTGGGAGTATAGTACTTCAATATACTCAGCGAATGCAAGAAATGTCGTTCAAAGATATTTTGTATATCTTTTCTGGAAATGAGGTTTACCTTTTCATTCCAATACACTAAATCTTTATGAAACCGTTCAAATAATTGTACTTGTTCGTGAGTCAATACAATTCCATTGGTCGAACAGGCTGTCCAAAACTCTATCAATTCCATAGTAATGATTTTAATCCATTTTGTGCATCATCAGTAATGATACAAGTGTTACCTAAAGAAATACCGTTTTTTTCTGTGATAATTTGCACCTACAATCGTGCATCAATTATTGAGGGTGCAATCCAATCGTTACTTGCACAAAGTGAACACGATTGGGAGGCAATTATAGTTGATGACGGAAGTACTGACGATACCTTTTCCGTTGTACAACCATACTGTAATTCTGACAAACGCATTCGATATTGTTATCATTCAAACAAAGGTGTTGGTCTTTCAAAAAATACTGGCATTCTTGCATCATCTGGAATGTTTGTTACTTTTTTGGATAGTGATGACCAATATAAAGAAGATCATTTACAATCTCGCAAAGAAATGTTGATTGCTTACCCTGATTTGGAAATGCTTCATGGGGGCTGCGAAGTCAATGGAGATATTTTTGTTGCTGACAAAAATGACCCTACGAAGAAAATTTCTTTAGATCAATGTGTTATAGGTGGAACATTTTTTATTAAACGTTCGACGTTGATTGATATGGGTGGGTTTAGTTCACTTCGCTATGGTGATGATGCTGATTTTTACGAACGAGCTGTTGAAAAGGGTATTTATATCGCTCATACTGATTATCCTTCCTATATTTATAATCGGGATTCTGAAGATTCTTTATGTACCAATCAGTTTATTGGGTAATCTACAATGGCACATTCAAAACGATTTATAGAAATAATTCAACGACTTGATACTATTTATGCTGGTATCCATGTTGGTTTGGATTTTACCACACCTTTTGAATTACTCATTGCTACTATTTTGGCTGCTCAATGTACTGATGAACGGGTGAATATGGTCACCAAAACCCTTTTCAAAAAGTATCCACATCCTTCCATCTATGTTGCAACTTCACTAGAAGAAATTGAAGAGGATATTCATTCTACTGGGTTTTACAAGAATAAAGCAGCAAATATTCATAAAACTTGTATGATACTCTGTGATCAATTTGGAGGAGAGGTTCCAAAAACTCGTGAAGAGTTAATCTCACTTGCCGGAGTTGGTAGAAAAACTGCAAATGTGGTGTTGACTCATTGTTTTGAGCAAGACACTATCATTGTCGACACACATGTTACTCGTCTTTCGAATCGCTTAGGTTTTGTGGAAACAACAGATGCTGTTGCTATTGAATTTGCATTACAGAAAAAGTTACCTCAAAAGTTGTGGAATGATGTAAATCACCATCTTATTGCTCATGGAAGAGTCGTTTGTAAAGCAAGAAAACCTAATTGCTCAGCGTGTATTATAGAAGATCTTTGTCCAAGCAAGGAAAAAGTATTTTCTTAATCTTTACTTTTTATTGCATCGAAATAGTTGAATACTTCCTCTGCAACGTGAAATGACCCTAAAACAATAGTTGAGATTTGTTGAGAATTCACAATATCAAGTCCTTCAGCAATCGAATTTACTTTTTTCACAGATGAAAATCCTATAGTTACTGTTGATTCGTACAATTTATTAGCAGATAATGCTCGTTCAAAATTTGGTGCTGTTACGATAATATTCGAAACATACCTTTGAATTACCTCTAACATTTCAACGTAATTTTTGTCCGCCATCACACCAAACATCACTGTAAAATTTTGTAGATTATACCCACTCATTTCAACAGTTTCGAAACATTGCTCCAACCCGGCAACATTATGTGCAACATCGGAAATTATCGTTGGATGTGATTGTAGTAGCTGAATTCTCGAAGCAAGACCAGTATTGTTCTTTACATTTTTTAAACCATTACGAATTTGTTTTTCTGATATCAGGAAGGAATCTTTGATGCTTTCTAACGTTCGAATGGCAGTTGCGGCATTTCTAATTAAATGATTTCCTGTCAATCCAAATTCAAGATTGGCATAGATTATTTCTCCAAAACTAAGTGTAAATGTAGAAGTTAGCGACTGAGAACTGTTGACAGAAGTAATATCGCATTCATCATCAAAAAAATGACAAGATGCTTGTTCATCATTGGCTTTTTGCTCAAATACTGACCGTAATATTGGTCTTGGTTCGGAAACAATTACAGGGATTCCCTTTTTGATAATTCCTGCTTTTTCAAACGCAATTTTTTCTAACGTATTTCCAAGATACTCTTGATGATCAAAATCAATTGAAGTTATAACACTGACAATTGGTGTGATGATATTGGTAGAATCTAACCTTCCACCCAAACCTGTTTCAATGATGGCAATATCTACTTGTTTGTTAGCAAAATATTGAAAAGCGAGTATGGTAGTTGTCTCAAAAAACGTTGAACCAATTTCTTTTGTTTTTGATAATAATTGAGGTAGAAGTTCTACGAGTTCTTCATCAGATATTTCAACACCATTCACCTTAATTCGTTCGTTGAAACGCTGAATATGTGGTGAAGTATACAAACCAACTTTGTACCCTGCCTCTTGTAAACATGACGCAAGTACCGAACAAGTTGTCCCCTTCCCATTCGTTCCAGCAACATGAATTGTTGGATATCGCAAATGTGGATTACCTAACGATGCTGATAATTCTAACGTTCGCTCCAAACCCGGCTTGATTCCAAAAGCATGAAGGGAATATAATTCTTGTAAAATTGATTGTAGATGTGATGACATACGATCTTAGAAAGCAACAATTTCTTTGATTGTAGCAACGATATCTTCTTTTTTAGGCAACACTTCTTTCTCTAAGGTTGGTGCAAACGGAGTTGGACCGTCAAAAGCTCCAATTCGTTTTACTGGTGCATCGAGATCACGGAAACAATACTCACCAATTTGAGCAGCGATTTCAGCACCAAATCCGCACGTGATTGATGCTTCGTGAAGCACCAATGCACGATGAGTTTTTCGAATGGAATTATAGACAATTTCTTTATCGAACGGCACCAATGTTCTTATGTCTACTACTTCGCATTGGATGTTTTGTTCCTGCAATTCTTGAGCAATTTCCAATGCCAAATGCACCATACTTCCGTATGTAATTATAGAAATGGAGTTTCCTGGTCGAACAACCCTACCTTGTCCTAATGGAACGATATAATCACCACTTGGAACTTCCTCTTTGATTTTTCGATATAGACCTTTGTGTTCATAGAATACTACTGGATTATTATCGCGAATTGATGCCATCATCAATCCTTTTGCATCTGATGGAAATGCAGGATAGACAACCTTTATCCCTGTTGCATGTACAAACCATGCTTCCGAATTGCGTGAGTGGAAAGGTCCACCACCAACTCCACCACCAGCAGGTCCACGAACAACAATTGGAACACCCATTCCCCAGCGATAGGCAGTCGTGCCCGCAACCGTCACTAATTGATTGAAGCCATTTGTAATGAAATCCAAAAACTGCATCTCTGCAACAACACGCATTCCATTGAGTGATGCACCAATGGCAGCTCCAATAATAGCAGCCTCTGAAATGGGAGTATCAATGATGCGTTCTTTACCAAATTCTTCTGGAAATCCTTTAGTCAATTTGAATGCACCGCCATATCCGGCGATATCTTCACCCATCATAAAAACAGAAGGGTCATTTCTCATTTCGGTTCTTAAAGCGTCGGAAATTGCTTCAAGAAAGGTCATTATCGGCATATATTTTTTTAGGTAGTTATGCTAAAGTATTTTGACGTTGTCGAACAACGTAAAATGTTATTTCAATTTGTGGATAGGAGTACATAAAAAAACTGGTACATCAATCGATATACCAGTTTCGTGACTATAAAAGGAGATTACACCAATTATGAACAGCCAGTTGTAGCACCGCAATCTTCACAAACGCTACAGCTACCATTCCGTTTTAACCGCATAGAACCACACTGAGAACACTGGTCACCAGTATAGCCTTGTGCTCTTGCTTCGTTAACCTTTTTGATCTTCCCATTCCCGTTTCTTTGTGTCGAGGTGGACAAAATAGCAACAGGATTTTTTTCTGCACTCACTGCTTGTGTTACGGAAGGCTTTGTTTGTACAATGGGTTGATCTTGTTTTTCCGCAGCTTGAAAAACAGTTTCTGGAGTTTCCATCGTTGGTGGTTCGACTTGTTCAGCAGTTGCATCCACATGAACAAAATCTGTTCTACCAAGATAGTCATATCCTAATGTTCTAAATACATAATCTAAAATTGATGTTGCATTTTTAATTGCTTCATGTCCTTGAACAGCACCTGCCGGTTCGAAACGAGTAAAGGAGAAAGAATCTACTAATTCCTCTAATGGTACTCCATATTGTAATGCTTTGGAAGTTAAAACGGCAAAACAATTGAGTAGTCCTTTGAACCCAGCACCTTCTTTGAACATATCGATGAAAATTTCACCAAGTGAACCATCTTCATATTCACCAGTACGTAAGTACACTTTGTGTCCACCGACTGCTACTTCGCGAACAAATCCACTTCGTTTTTTCGGCAATCTTCTGCGTTCAACATCCGAAATAACACGTTCAATGATTCTTTCTTGAATTTCTTTTGGACCTTTCGTTTCATCTAAGGTATTTTCATCACCTAAGGTCACGATTTCATCAAGACCATCATAATTCGCACTATTGAGTGGTTGAGAAAGTTTCGAACCATCACGATATAAAGCGTTTGCTTTAATCATATAGTTCCAAGACTCAAAATATACCTTGCTAATTTCTTCTACAGTTGCCTCTGATGGCATATTAACTGTTTTGGAAATTGCACCAGAAATAAATGGTTGTGCAGCCGCCATCATACGAACGTGTGCCATATAGTTGATATAGCGTTGTCCTTTTTTGCCGCAACGATTCGCACAATCAAAGACAGCCAAATGTTCGTCTTTCAAGTGTGGTGCACCTTCAATGGTCATCGTACCACAAATATAATCATTCGCCAATTCGATTTCTTCTTTTGTGTAACCAATTGCACGAAGCATATCAAAGTTAGAATCATTCATTTGGTCTAATGAAAACCCTAATTGAGTGAAGGCTTCATCACCAATTGTCCAACGATTAAATGCGAATTTGATATCAAAGACTGACTCTAATTGCTGATCAATTTTATCCACAACTTCATCCGTAAATCCACGTTCTTTGAGGTTTTTACGGTTAATTTGTTTACAACCGACTAATGAACCAGAACCTTTACAATATCGCTCAATATCTTCAATTTGTTGGTCATTATATCCCAATGTTGATAATGCTTTGCGAACAGATTGGTTCACAATTTTGAAGTATCCACCACCAGATAATTTTTTGAATTTCACAATTGCGAAATCTGGTTCGATACCAGTTGTATCGCAATCCATAACTAATGCAATAGTTCCGGTTGGAGCAATAACTGTTGTTTGAGCATTACGATAACCGTATTGTTCACCTAATTCAATTGCTTCATCCCAAGATGTTTTTGCAGCTGTTAATAATGCTGGAGGACAAATAGTAGAATTAATTCCCATAGGAAATTTGGTCAATCCTTCGTACTCTTCTTTGGGTGCATTGTATGCAGCACGACGATGATTTCTCATAACACGTAACATTGCCTCACGGTTACGCTCGTATTTAGGGAATGGACCTTGATCTTTAGCCATTTCTGCACTTGTTGCATATGCCACACCAGTCAAAATAGCTGTCAAAGCTCCCGAATATGCTAAAGCTTTCGGAGAATCATACGGTATTCCGTTAATCATCAAGACAGTACCAAGATTAGCATATCCAAGTCCTAAGGTTCTGAAATCATAACTGCGTTGAGCCACTTCTTTCGATGGGAATTGTGCCATCAAAACTGAAATTTCCAAAACAGTTGTCCATAATCGAATGGTATGTTTATATTCATTGACATAAAACTCACCGTTTTCATGATTAAGGAAATGCCCCAAATTAACACTTGCCAAGTTACAAGCAGTATCATCTAAGAACATATACTCAGAACATGGGTTTGAGCCGTTGATTCTTCCATCAGCAGGACAAGTGTGCCACTCATTGATGGTCGTATCAAATTGCAAACCCGGGTCAGCAGATTTCCATGCACTCATCGCAATTTTATTCCATAAATCACGAGCACGAACTGTTTTGCTTACCGAACGGTTTGTTCGCCAAGTTAAATTCCAAGGAAGGTCATTTTTGACGGCTTCCATAAACTCGTTCGTTACACGGACAGAGTTGTTGGAGTTTTGACCAGCTACTGTCGTATATGCCTCAGATTCGTAATGTGTATCATATTGCGGGACATCTATATTTGTAAATCCTTGTTGAACTAATGACAATGTTCTGTCAATATAGTTCAAAGGAACACCACGATGAATAGCTTTTTGAATTAGATTGTTTAGCGCTGTATTAGAAGAGCGATCAGTACCACCCTCTAATGCAGCATTCATAATAGCAGGTAAGAATGCAGAACATATTTTGGATCCTGCAACTAATGACGCTACTTTTTCTTCTTCTTTCGCTTTCCATTCAATAAATTCTTCGATATCTGGATGGTCAATATCTAGTATAACCATTTTCGCAGCACGTCTTGTAGTACCACCAGATTTGATAGCACCAGCAGCTCTATCGAAAATTTTCAAAAAGCTCATCACACCTGATGAAGTTCCTCCACCAGAGAGTTTTTCTCCAGCTCCACGAAGCATTGAGAAGTTTGAACCAGTTCCAGAACCATATTTGAAAACTCTCGCCTCACGAGTAGCCAAATCAAAAATTCCACCTTCATTCACCAAATCATCGGTTACTGATTGGATAAAACAAGCGTGAGGTTGAGGATGTGTATAGGAATCTTTAGAACGTTCTAATTTTCCAGTTTTTGGATTGACAAAAAAGTGTCCTTGTGAATTACCCGTAATCCCATAAGCATAATGCAACCCAGTATTGAACCATTGCGGTGAATTAGGAGCAATCATTTGGTGAAGCAATGTATAGGCAATCTCATCATAGAATGCCTGTGCATCTTCTTTGGTATCAAAATACCCATGTTCTTCTCCCCACCATCTCCAGCATCCTGCCAAACGGTGAACTACTTGTTTAACGGATGTTTCAGCACCAAGTACGTGTTTTCCTTTTTCGTCCAGTTTTGGAGAACCATCTTCGTTATATAAAGGAACTCCCGCCTTACGGAAATATTTTTGTGCTAATATATCGGTAGCAACTTGAGACCATTGCTCAGGAACTTCTATATTGTTCATTTCAAATACGACCGAACCATTTGTATTACGCAAAATGGATGAACGATTCGTATATGAGAACATATCGTAAACATTTGTTCCCAGTTTTGTAAAAAGTCTTTGAATTTTCATTTATCTACTTTCGATAGAAAATTGCTAGAAAGTACTAACTTAGAGTACATTTAAAATTTAAGTATTTCAAAATTACAGAATTACTCTATTGAAGTAAAAGAAACTTTTCCACTACTTTTCCACACAGTTATCCACATACCGATTACGAAGTTATCCACACAGTTATCCACATAGAATTTAGTCTCTTTTGTTGGAAATTTTCACCAAAAGCGACATTTTAAACAACTATTGATTCAATATTACCGTAAATTTTTATACGTGTTGGATTTATTACAAGACGTAATAAAATTGAAATTGTTTGAGGAATTAGTCAACTATTTACAGTGAAATTTACGGAATTCGCCAGAATGACATAGGTTAGTACACTAAATTATTTTAATATCGTTTATAGCCTTTATCATTTTTAGACTACTTCTGAATGTGCAAAAAAATCGTATCTATTTTCAATTTTTCATCAATAGTTTATATGGTGTTTGATAAGAAAATAGTAAATTGCATCTTTCTGTTGATAATCTGTAGTTGTTTGGGTGGTTGTTATTCGTTTACTGGCGGATCAACTCCACCACATTTGAAAACTATTTCTATAGCAACAGTAACTGACCGAAGCGGTTTTGGTATTGCAACTTATAGAGAAGTATTAACTCAAAGAATACAACAACGATTTAGAAATGATAATTCCTTTACAATCATCGACCAAAAGGCTGATGCGGAGTTAAGTACTGCGATTGTTTCGATTGTAGACGCAACTCAAGCGGTGCAACCAGGGGAATTGGAAAAGGAACGACGTATCACAATTTCTACAGAAGTAGAATATTATGATGCAGTTAAAAAGAAATTGCTATGGAAAAAAACTATTTCGAACTATGATGTGTATCAAATTGCAAATACACAGATATCTAGAAATGAAGCAATTTTACGATGTTTAGATAGAATTACTGATGATATTTTTTTGGCAGTAATTTCTGGTTGGTGATTTTGAGAATAACATATTATTCATAAGCGGCGAGGTACGCTGACAGCATGGAAGATTTTATACTACTTTTTTACTTTCTTTCTCTTTGCGTTTTATTTGCTTTTGGTCTACATGGACTTGTTATGGTGTACTATTACCATAAAACAGCAAAAATAAAACGTCCTAATTATATCCTACCTGACGAAAGTAAGTTGCCAATTGTAACTGTTCAACTTCCACTTTACAATGAATTATACGTCATCGAGCGTTTAATTCATGCCGTTTGTGCTTTCGAATATCCTAAAGACAAATTAGAAATTCAAATTCTTGATGATTCTAATGACGAAACGGTTGAACTTTGTAAAAATCTTACTGAGCATTATGTTCAATTAGGTTTTGATATTACTCACGTACGCAGACCAATTCGTGAAGGCTTCAAAGCTGGAGCGTTAAAATATGGATTGGAATTTGCAAAAGGTGAATTTGTTGCTATTTTTGATGCTGATTTTGTTCCGAAAACAGACTTTTTGGTTAAAACCTTACCACATTTCCAAGATACAAAGGTTGGTATGGTTCAAACCCGTTGGGAACATTTGAATGAAGAATATTCATTCCTAACGAAAGCACAAGCCTTAGCACTCGACGGTCACTTTGTAATTGAACAACAAATTCGTAACAAAGCCGGTTTCTTCATTAACTTCAATGGAACTGCTGGTATTTGGCGTCGTTCATGTATCGAAGATGCTGGAAACTGGCATGCAGATACCTTAGCAGAAGATTTGGATTTGAGTTACCGTGCTCAACTTCGCGGTTGGCAATTTGTCTTTCTAAATGATGTTACATCTCCCGCTGAATTACCTGCTGATATTAACTCGTTGAAAACGCAACAATTCCGTTGGACTAAAGGTGCTATTGAAACTGCTAAAAAACTTCTTCCGAAAGTTTGGAAGGCAACTTTGCCACTGAAAGTAAAATTGGAGTGTACTGTTCATTTGACTTCCAATATTGTATTTCCATTTATTTTAATGGTAGCTGCATTGAATGTGCCATTAGTATTTATCAAAAACACCGTTGGTGGGTATGATCAATACTTTACTATGATGTCTGTATTCGTATTGGCTTCAATAAGTACATTTCTCTTCTATTTGTATGCTCAACGTGCTATACACTGGGACTGGCGACAAAGACTGTTGCTGTTTCCTATCTTTATGGCTGGATCTATGGGATTTGCTGTGAATAACACCAAAGCAGTGATGGAAGCATTGTTCAATAAAAAATCTGAGTTCAAAAGAACTCCTAAATATAAGATTGTTAACTCTACTGACAATTGGGGCGAGAAAAAATATGTTCAACGAAAAATCGGCAATGCAGTTATCATCGAATTGCTTTTTGCAGCATATTTTGTTTTCGGAATCTCAATGTCAATTGCCTATTTAGAAATTGCTGCTATTCCTTTCCAATTAATGTTTCTTATTGGTTTTGGTACCGTAGGGTATTTGTCATTGCGACATGCCCTTGGTAAATCGTAAATAAAATTATGCAGAAAATATTCTCACTTCTTTCAAAACCAATGTTTTCTGACATTGGTTTTCTTTTACTACGAATTCTCGTTGGTTGCTTAATGATATATCATGGCTACCCAAAATTTTTAGACACATCAAAATTAATTACCCGAACTGCTGAAATGGGTTTTCCTTTTCCTGAGGTATTTGGTACTTTAGCAATGGCTGCAGAATTTTTTGGTGGAATGTTGCTTGTGATTGGCTTAGGAACGCGGTTTGCACTTTTGGGAATCATTATTACTATGGCTGTTGCTTGTTTTATTGCTCACGGTCCTGACCCATTTGCCAAAAAGGAACTTGCGTTTGTCTTTATGTGTGTCTCTATTGCAATGATTTTTATTGGTTCTGGTAAATATTCTGTTGACTCTTTGGTACTTTCTAAAACATCTTCAAAGGATTCTGAATGATTCTCGTGTCGTTTTCTGATGGATTTGGTTCTCATCGTGTTGGTTTTGTTATAGATTCGTATGTGGTTGATTTGCAATCAGCATTCGAAGATTTGAAAAACTCTTTCGATTTTCCGATTGCATATTTTCCTTCGACGATGTTGGAATTTTTACGTTTAGGCTCTGCTGGAATGAATGCAGCTCACTCCATCGTTGAACATATTCAAGAGTCTTTTGATGCTTCTAAATCCTATATTCGTAAAGCAAGTGAAGTAATGTTGCTTTCTCCAATTCCAAATCCACCATCGATGCGTGATGGATATGCTTTCCGACAGCACGTCGAAACGGCACGTCGCAATCGTGGGTTGGAAATGATTCCAGAATTTGACGAAATTCCTATCTTCTATTTCACCAATCACCAAGCCGTGACTGGTCCAGGAGATGTAAATGTACAAAAAATGCATTTAGGGAATTTGGATTTCGAATTAGAATGTGCTATTGTTATTGGCAAAGAAGGTAGAAATATCTCTGCCGAAGATGCTGATGATTACATTGCAGGATATACCATTATGAATGATTGGTCTGCAAGAGTGTTACAAATGCATGAAATGAAGCTCAATTTGGGACCTGCAAAAGGAAAAGATTTTGCTACTTCCTTAGGACCCTATCTCGTAACAAAGGACGAATTGGAGTTGTACAAAGTCAAAAAAGATGGTCAACCAGGAGATTTTTACAATCTCACTATGAAAGCCTATGTAAACGGACAACACGTTTCTACTGGAAATGTAGCGGATATGACTTGGTCATTTGCTCAAATTATTGAGCGTGCAAGTTATGGAGTTACCTTGTATCCCGGGGATGTCATCGGCTCAGGTACTTGTGGTACTGGCTGCTTTTTGGAATTAAATGGCTCGAAAGTGTTCGATCAGCCTTGGTGGTTGAAACCGGGTGATGTGGTTGAATGTGAAATAGATATGTTAGGAAAACTAACTAATGTCATAAAATACGTCGAAGTGTAATATACTTCACAATTATTTTTTCAAGAAACGCAATTCTCAATAAAGGAATTGCGTTTTTTTATTTATTCAATAAACTATAACAATAGTGGTCTTCCCAGACACCATTTACTCGTAGATATTCGTACGAAATCCCCTCAAAGATAAACCCAGCTTTATTTAATACCTTGATTGACGCTTCATTTTTGGGCATAACGTGGGACTCAATTCGGTGCATTTGCATTCCTCGAAACACAAACCGAATTGCTTCATCAAGTGCCTCTATCATAAATCCTTGTTGTTTGTATTTATGATGAATGTTATATCCCAAACGACAATTCATTGCATTTGCACGTCGAATATTCGAAAAAGTACATTCTCCAATGATTGTTTTGCATTGGGTATCTGATTTTTGAAAAAACCAAAATTTCAATAAAGAACCATTTTCAAAATCTTGTGTTTGTCGTTCCAACATATATTCGATTGATGAAGATTGCAAAAATGTCGCATCATATTTCCCTTGCCATGGTGCAAAAAAATCTTCATTTTCTGCATAATATAATCGTACTTTTTCTTTCGAAGCCTTTGTGAGTGTTTTGAGAGTTAATCTATCTGTTTTTAATTGAACAGTCATTATTTTACACGAAAATTTGTATGGAATAAAAAAATGTCGTATATTTGTAATTCTATACTGAAATGCAGCATTCGTCTAGCGGTTAGGACACCGCCCTTTCACGGCGGTAACACGGGTTCGATTCCCGTATGCTGTACTACAAATGTACAAACAAAACCCTTTCTATATGCCAATAGATAGGGTTTTTTGTTTATTTCCACACTTTCACACAAATTCCATTTCTATATTCGTCATTAACGTTTTTACTACTAACACAATATCATAATGGGATTATCTGAAGTCATTGTTGAGCAAATAAAGGTCGCTATGAAAAATGGCGACAAAGTGCGTTTGGAAACGCTTCGTTCACTTCGTGCTGCTATCTTAGAATTTGAAACTGCTGCAGTACAAAAAGAATTCACTGCTGAAGAAGAGGTCAAATTACTTCTTTCAGCATCGAAAAAACGAAAAGATGCTATCGAAATGTATGTAAATGCCAATCGTAGTGATTTGGCAGAAAAAGAACAACTGGAACTTGCAATAATCCAAGAATTTTTACCGAAACAACTTGATCGTTCAGAGATTTCTGCTATTATTTCTCAAATTATAGTTGATGTCAATGCCGAAGGAATCAAAGACAAAGGAAAAGTAATGGGACCTGCGATGAAACAATTGCGTGGGAAAGCAGATGGAACTCTGGTACAAGAAATTGTTGCCGAATTATTAGAATCGTTTTAATTACACTATGAATGCTATAGAAACTTCACCAAAAACCACAAAAGACTCGTTACTTCAATCTGCATCCGATCAATTAGAATTCGATAAGGTGTTACAGCATATTAGCGGATACTGTATTTCTGATATTGGAAAAGAAAAAATTCTCACACTTGGAAAATATTCGAACCCTGAAGAATTACAAGAAGAGTTAGAACGAGTAGATGAATTCAAAACTCTTCATGCAGGTGGTCTTCCATCGTCACTTTTTGATGGAATTGCTGATTGTCGTCAGCAGTTAAAAAAGTCAAAAATTCCCAATGCATATTTGACTGCAAACGAACTTGATTTGGTTGCTGGTACCATTCGTTGTTCTCGTTTAGTCGTATCATTTTTTGGAACTCAAGAGCAATATCCCTTTTTAAAAAATGCAACAGCGAATCTTCATTCTAATAAACTTTTGGAACGACATATAAGCGATGCTATAGATGATGTAGGGAATATCAAGGATACTGCCAGTAAAAAATTGCAAACAATTCGACGAGATATTTTAGACGTTTCTGCAAAGTTACGCACGCGTTTGAATAAAATTCTACGCCAAGTTGTAACCGACGAATTGGTGTCAGACGATTTTGTTTCGCAGCGTGAAGGTAGATTTGTTTTACCCTTGAAAATTGAAAATAAACGGAAGGTTCCAGGAATTATTCATGGTTTGTCACAAACGGGTCAAACTGCTTTTTTGGAGCCTACAGAAATTATTGAAATGAATAATGAATTATCGTTACTTCGTAATCAAGAAGAACGAGAAATCATAGCCATTCTAACAACACTTACGGCGGAAGTTGGTGCTGATGCTACGAAATTTTTATCCTCTATCGACACCTTAGCTCATTTGGATGCAACACAAGCAAAAGCTCTTTTTGCATTGAAATTTGGTGGTATCAAACCTTCGATTGTTCCAACGAACACCGTCAATTTTTACAAGGTTCGTCATCCACTGCTGGTTATAGCAAAAGGAATTGCGAATGTTGTTCCGCTCAATATCGAATTTAATAATGGTACTATCGGTCATTTGATTTCGGGTCCTAACGCTGGTGGGAAAACAGTTGCATTAAAAAGTATTGCCTTGTCACTTCTTATGGTTTCATCTGGTATATTCGCTTTAGGTGAATGCCACACGAATTTGCGTGAGGTTTTTTGTGCCATTGGTGACAAACAATCCATTGAACATGATTTGAGTACATTTAGCTCACAATTGATAACATTGCGAGACATACTCTCAGTAGCAAACCACGATTCGTTTATTGTCATTGATGAAATTTGTTCTGGTACTGATCCAAATGAAGGTGGTGCATTAGCATCCGGTATTTTGGATGCACTCTTAGAACGAAATGCAATGTTTTTGGTGACAACACACCAATCATCGCTCAAAACATACGCTCTTCAAAAGGAACATATTGTTAATGATTCATTAGAATTTGACCCAACTACATTGCGTCCGACCTACAAATTTTTGTCTGGTATTCCAGGAAATTCGTACGCATTTGCTTTGGCGGAACGACTGGGAGTTCAAGACGATGTTTTGGCATTTGCACAACAATACCGTAGCGAAACGCAAACGGTTATGGAAGATACCATTTCTGTGTTATTGCAGTACCGAAATGAAGCAGAGCAACTCAAAGAAGCTGCAGTGAAAGCTGAAGCTATTGCACAAAAGAAAAAAGCGGAATTTGAAGCAAAACTAACAGATTTGAAACAACGACAAAATGAGTTGATTCGTTCATCAAAGCAAGAGGCTTCGGAAATACTTTCCAAAGCGAATAGTATTATCGAAAACACCATTCGTGAGGTTCGTGAACAACAAAAAACTCCCGCTGAGATCAAAAAAGAGTTTGACAAATCGAAAAAGGAAGTTGTTGCTTCCATCGAAGAAACACCTCAACAAACTCTCGAAGGAGAATCTCACACCTTTGAAGCTGGAGATGCCGTTCGATTGGATAATGCGTCCGAAATAGGAACAGTCATCTTTGTTGAACAAGATCAACAACATTCCATAGTGGAGTTTAATTCACTCAAATTCCGTGTGAAAACCTCACAATTACAACTGGTTTCCAAAAAAGAACAAAAAGTTGCAAAGAAAACCTCACAATCTGTTGGAGGGTATGCAAATAAATTTGATTCAAAAGTAACCATTGACTTGCGAGGAAAACGCGTTGAAGAAGCAATTTTTGAATTAGAAAATGCCATTTCCGATGCGTTGCTTTCCAATTTACCGTTTATGTACATTCTTCATGGTAAAGGAACCGGTGCATTACGAATATCAATCCAACAATTTCTCAAAAAAGAGAGAAATATTGTTAGTTTTCGTGAGGGTGAACTCAATGAAGGTGGTGCCGGAGTAACTGTTGTAACTTTTTAGCAAGTGAAGTGTTCTACTCTTTGATAAACAACATTATTTTGTAAAACGGGCAAGTTCTCGTTTCGAATCTTTTTCTTTTTCCGATTGACGCTTATCGTATAGTTTTTTACCTCTAGCGGTAGCTATTTCAACCTTGATAAACTGACCACTAAAGTATATACTCAAAGGTATCAACGTAAGTCCTTTTTCCTGGATTGCCTGTCGAAGACGAAAAAGTTCTTTTTCGTGAAGCAAGAGTCGGCGTTCTCGTATTGGTTGGTGATTTTCGCGATTTCCATGGTGATATGGGCTAATATGCATACCAATGAGTGACAATGACGACGCATCATTTTTTGGAAATACCGCATACGAATCTTGTAAATTGCATTTTCCTTCTCGTAAGGATTTGACTTCTGTACCTTGCAAAACAATACCAGCTTCGTAGGTCGTAATTATTTCAAAATCATGACGAGCTTTTCTATTTTGGGCAATTATTTTGCGTTTTCTACCTTCAGGTTGAGACATTTGCTAAGATAAAATTTGTATTAAAAATGGCTATTTCTCGAAAATGTTTGTTTTATTCAAATTTTTTTCGGATTTTAGAGTTTAATTATGTATGGAAATTCAATAAGTGTCGAATTTTTAAAACTAAAAACCTATATAAACAATTTAATTTAGAGGAGAATTCTAAATGAAAACTAATCTACGTACAGTACTACTTGGTATTGTAGTATTTGCAATGAGTTCAATGATTGCAACTGCTCAAGCTCCAAAAAAGTACTTATTCGAATATTTCACTGGTGCATGGTGTACTTTTTGTCCCGATGGTGCTGTTAGAATCAGAAATGTTGCAAATAACAATCCTGATGTGATTTTTATTGGTGTTCATGGTGGAAGTGGAGCTGATAATATGAAAACGTCTGACGGTACAAATTTAATCAATGTAGCTTCAGTTCCCGGTTTTCCATCTGCAATGTTAGATAGATACGGATTTAATGCAACTGATCAAAACGGAAATCCAACTAAAGCTACTACTTTCAATCGCACAGACGAACAAGGTAGAGATGTTTGGTCTTTAATGCTTCAAGCCAGACGTCAAGTTGCTCCTACTTCCCCAGTTGCTATATCTGCATCAGGTAGTTTCAATCCTGGAAACAGAGAATTGACAGTAACTGTAAGAGGAGAATTTTCTGCAGCACTTTCTGGTGACATCAGACTTAATGCAATTTTAATTGAAGATAGTGTCTCTGGAGCTGGTCAAGGATGGGATCAAGTAAACTATTACAATACAGTTCAAGGACATCCTTACTTTGGTAAAGGAAATCCTATGACTAACTATCAACACAGAAATGTATTTAGAGCAAATATGGGAGGACTTTGGGGCAAACCAAATTCTTTACCAACGAATATTACACCTGGCTCTGTACATACGACTGATTTGACCTTTACAGTTCCTGCAAATTGGAATGTTAACAGATTGTATGTTATTCCAGTTGTTCAACGTTTCAATGCATTGTTTACTGAACGTGAAATTTTAAATTCTGACATTGTTGCAGTTTCTACTCTTAAACCACGCACTACGGTAGTCAACTTTGCAGGAGCTGGATTCTCAATTGGTGAAAAAGGTGATATCAAAACTCGTACAGCTGCTGTACAAAATGTGACTGTTGAAAATACTGCGTATACTATTACAGTTACAAAATCTGCATCAACTCCTGCTGATTGGACTGCTTCCGTTACTGAAAGTGGTGCTCCAGTTACTGGTGATGTATTAATAGCTGCAAATACAACAAAAACCTTTACATTTGGTTTAGCACCTGGTGATACTCCAGGGTTTGGCGAGGCAATCTTTACAGTACGTCATCCAAATGGACAAGAGTTTACTGAAAAAGTTTCTGTTTTAAGTAAAAATATTACTGCGTTGAATATTTCATCGAATCCTGATAATAGATTAGATGACGATATATTAACAGCAGGAAAAACGCATTTTGCTAATATTCCATCAACGTATGTAGCTTCGAATACAGCTGATTTTTCTACATTAAATAGTTTGAAAACAGTCATTTGGTCATTTGGGAATACTGACGAAATGAATAATGAAACAAAAAATCTGATGAACTCCTATTATGATAAAGGAGTAAACATTATGTTAGGTGGAGAATTCTATTTGTTAGGTTTAGCTGGACGTACGACTAATCCTGCAACAACTCCTAATGCATTACTTGCTAAAATGGGTGCTGGATTTGTTGGTTCAAGTACCATAAATCAAGCTGCAGGAGGAACCTATACATTTAATGGTGTAAGTGGTGATCCTATTACCGATGGTATGACTTTACCTGTTGTTATTTCGAATTACCGATCAATCGTACTTTCAGCAGCAGGAGCAAATGCTTCTGCGATTTTACGTCAACAAGGTCCAAACGAAATTTCTGGTGTCCGAAGCGAAGTAAATGGACGTGGTCGTACGATTCTTTTAGGGTTCAATCCTGCAAGTATCTCCAATCCACAAATGAAAGCTGCTTTCATTGATGCTGCTGTTACATGGTTGGAAGGTGCATCTGCTGGACCTGCTCCGAAAATTGTTGCTTCAACTCCACAATTAGCTTTTGGAAATGTTGCAATTGATGCTACGAAAGAAATGAACCTTACTGTAACGAATACTGGTGACGGTGATTTGGTATTGACTGGTAATTTATTTGTTTCTGGTGACTCTCCTAACTTTGATATCAAATCCGGTGACATCTTGAATAATATTACATTAAAGAAAGATGAATCTCATCAATTTGTATTGAAATTTACTCCTGACGAAGCAAAACAATACACTTCAAAATTCCAGATTTTCTCCAATGACCCAACTGCTTCTGTATTAGAAATTCCTGTTTCCGGTATTGGTGGTGGTGGACCTTCTGTAGTTGCGAATGTACAATCTGTCGACTTCAAAGGTGTTCAAATCAACACGAATTCAGTTCAAACAATTACATTGACAAATACTGGTAATGCTGATTTATCAATTTCTGCAATTAATCTTTCAGGAAATGACGCAGCTGCTTATACTATTACCGAAGGTAAACCGGGTAGTAACCCAGTTGTTGTCGCACCAAATGCAACTACGACTTTCAAAATCCAATTTACACCAACACAAGTAAAACCATATAACAATGCAAGTGTTGTTGTTGTTTCAAATGCTGGTACAAACTTTACACTCGCTGTTACTGGTGAGGGAACTCCTACAACTTCTGTAAGAGCATTCTCTAATGATGGTAACTTTGAAATGACCTTGGTAGGTCAAAACCCAATAGCTACAGTATCTGCAGTAGCATTCACACTTGGTTCATCGTTCAAAGGTGAAGCAGTTGTTTCTCTTGTAGATGCATCTGGTGCAACGGTATTACCTATCGGCACAATCAATGGCTCAACAACATTACCATTCTCTGTTGCAAGTTTAGCTTCAGGGTCGTATACGATTGTTGCGAATGTGAATGGTGTTCTTTACACAATTCCAGTGCGTGTAGCACGTTAATAGATTTGTCTGTTACAAGACAAACAATAAGCAGGCGAATGGAAACGTTCGTCTGCTTTTTTTTATTCTACATTGCAAATTACTATGATACATAAATTTGTTGGTACTGGTACCGCCTTAGTTACACCGTTTTTGACTGATGGATCCATTGATTTTCCCGCATTATACCGTTTACTTGATTTTCAAATTGACAATGGCATAGAGTACATTGTTATTGGTGGCTCAACGGGTGAAAGTGCCACAATGAGTTTTGCTGAAAAACAATTACTCTTTCAAAAATCTATTGACTATGTAGCTGGAAGACGCCCTATTATTGCCGGAACTGGTTCGAACGACACTCGTGCGACAATTGAACTTACTAAGGTTGCGGTAGATGCTGGTGCTGATGGGGTGTTGTTGGTTTCACCATTTTACAACAAACCAACACAAAATGGACTGATACAACATTTTAGTGCTATTGCCCAATCAGCAGATACATCGTTTATTTTGTATAATGTTCCTGGGAGAACTGCATCGAATATGCTTCCAGAAACACAACTTGCCATAGCTGAAGCAAATAAAAATGTGATAGCAACAAAAGAAGCATCAGCAGATTTGGAACAAATGATGGAAATTATTCGATCAGCTCCCTCTCATTTTACGTTATTAGCAGGTGATGATTCACTTACCTTGCCTATTATCGCCTCTGGAGGAACTGGGACAATTTCTGTTATTTCCAATTATGCACCAAAACAATTTGGTGATTTAGTTCGTGCGTCCATTGCTGGTGATTTTTCAAAAGCACGTGAAATTTTGTATAAATTACTACCTTTAATGAAAGCAAATTTTATCGAATCAAATCCTATTCCTGTTAAAGCGGCGTTACAACTTATGGGCATGATTGGTTCAACCATTCGTTTGCCATTGACTCCTGCTACAGAATCCACCATTACCAGTATGAAGAAAGCTCTACAAGATGCACATATTCTCTAAACTTTTCGTTGTAGTTATCCTTTTGGTTTGTTTTGGATGTGTTGGGCTTAAAACATCTCGTTACACCTATGTCGGTACTTGGGATGAAGAAAATTATGGGACTCAACTTCCGCTCCGAAATGGAAGAGGCTCTGCGAAAATGTCATTTTACCCTGATTATCGGGTTGAAGGTTTTATAACTGATTCACTGTTTTTAGAACAATATATGGTTTCTGGTTCTTGGCGAGATAAAATGGTGAATTTGATTATTACTCGTCATCCTGTAAAATCAATCGGCGAAATTTTCTTTTCTGCTGATTCTAATTTGGTATTAGTTCGATATTACAACAATGATAAAATGTATCGCGGTCAAATGAAATTAACACGAAAAATCGTCGCTGACTCATTGTTGAAGAAGTGATGCTAATTTTTTCGTCGATTCTTTTCGTTCATATCGTTCAATCACTTCTTTTTTTCCAGCTTTTTGATGCAGTGTTTTTTCCTGCCAACAGAGAAAATACTCTTCAATAATACTGACTATATTCTCAACTTCCGTTTGATGGGCAATCGCACCAGCATCGGTTTCACGAATCAATGACGCAATTGCTCCATCATGAGGAGCAATAGCCAATATTGGCTTTAATACACCAAGATACTCGTATACTTTTCCGGGAACAATCTCCGCACTTTCTTTTGATTCGTCAACAATGAGTAGCAAAACATCAGATTTGAATAGATACCGAATACTTTCTTCGTGTGACATATACCCATGAATTTCTAACGACTCGGGGAATGAAACCGATTGAAACATTTCTTCCACTTCAGCTCCGAATCGTCCAATGAAGCGAAACGTGCATTGTATTGGCGAAATTATTCCTTTATTAAAGATTATTTCTAATGCTTCAAATAGACTTTTGGGGTTTCTTCGTCCGTACAAGGAACCTGTATAGGTAATTGTAAATTTTGACGTAGCAGTCGTATCAATTTCACTGGGAAAATCAGCAGAATCATATCCATTTGGTACATGGAAGAATTTTGATTTGTCTAATGTTGGATATTTTTCTAACGCATCTTTGATGATACCTTCCCATGCACATTCAACTGCATCTGCTTCGTTGAAGGTTGAAAACTCCAAATGCTTGTCAATTGCACTTGGTAAAAACCAGCGTTTTGGGGAGGAAATAAATCCCGTCCATGGGTCTCGAAATCCAGCCACCCATCGCAATCCTGTTTTTTTCTTCAGACTTCTCGCTATTATTGAACAGGTGTATGGAGGAGATGAAGAATAAATTGCTTCGATGTTGTGTTCTTTTATGAGTTCCAAACCTTTAGAAATTGCAGAGAATCTCCAACCGATTCTTGCATCAGGAATGAAAAATGTCGCACGAATCCACTCAGCAAGTTTTTCTTTCCAAGAAATTTTTTGGTCATCTTTTTTAATGACATTGACGTCAATTGATGTTCCATTTTTCTTTCCTGTTAATATTCTATACAAATCATACGGCTCAAATATCTTCGTTCTAACGACCAATACATCTTTCGGTATATGCTCCAATAAAGACTCATCACGAGCAGGGAATTGACCATTGGACACAGTTAAAACAATCGGATTCCAACCAAATTGTTTCAAATATTGAACATGTTTTAAGACTCTTTGTACCCCTGGACCACCAGATGGTGGGAAATAATACGCAATGACTAAGACGTTTTTTTGCTTCATGAATGTTGTTGACGAAGTTGGGAAAGAGTATCAATTGGGATAATGGCTAAACGATAAAAATCTAAGGTTTCAGCGATGCTATAGGAAGTTTGTTTTTCTGCAATTCCTGTTTTCTTTGGTCCGTAGGTCGCAGAATATTCCAATAAACCCTGTTGTTGCCAAAGATAATTTTGGGAAATATGTGGGTATTTTCGTTTTAAAAAACCATACGAGTGCAAGGAATTTGTAGACCAATACCAATGAAATAGTTGAATCCGAGCCAAATCATTGCCCAAACACAATGCAATGGGAACAATACAGTTCAATACAATTTCACGCCCCAAATGAGCTCCAGAAAATGGCAAATGATTCTTTTCAAATTCAACTAATACTGATGGCAGATTTTCTTCAACATCTGAGAGCAATAGTGGTAAGAGGTATTCCTGCAATTTCAAAGCACTTTCTTTTGCTAATTCCTCGATGCTTTGAGTAAATGTTCTTGGACGTGTTCTTTTTTGAAGAAATTTTTCTACAAATCGTTGGATAATGACCGCAATTCCAATAGAAACATTAGCAGAAGAATCTAAAATTTGTTTGCATTCTGAAGATTTTCGCAGTAGTCTTTTGAGAGAATATTGTTGAATATCCTCCAAATCTCCGATGGTTTCATTGTTAGTTAGCTGATTATGACCAATTGATTGAACTTCATCTTGATTAAGAACAAGAGTATTTTCTGCAAAGGATTGCTCTCTATCATTGGTGAACACAATGTGCAAACACAACCGTTCATATCGTTTATCTTGCGTATGTTTATGTGCTACAAAATCAGAACTTTTACGATGGAACTCTCCATGTCCTACGACAATCGTTGAACCATCGACGATAGCCATATCAATATAATCCGGACCTTCATACACATTGATAGTACCACAAGAGATAATTTGAATCTTTTTACCACTCGTAGTCGTCCATATTTTTGAAGGGTCGGAGAGATACTGATGTACCTTCCGTTGAAGTAACAGTTCTGATTCTTGCATAGGCATTAGTTTTTTGGAAACCAATAGTTTCTAAATTTGATTTGTTCCTCACTCATTTTTGGACTGATGGTCAACTGATGTGGATTTTTCTGTCCTTTTTGCTCAACGGGAGTTAATGTAACAGTTTTTGTAACACCGTTACTTTGCAATTCCAGCGTGACAGGATCAGTTGTTTTTGGTGTATACACATATTGTTGAACCATAGCCCAACGATTTTGTTTTGTAATTTTCTCACCATTTATAGAAACAAGAATGTCACCATCAGCAATGTTATCTGCAGATTCTTTTAGTTTTTGCACTTGAAGACTTGATATTGAAGTGTCTGTTGGCGTTCTGAACAAAATATCTGGAAACGAAATTTTTGTTTTTGTCCCAGATTCTTCGTAATTCCACCCAATAGAAGATAGAAATTGTACATATTGTGGCTTTTCAGATCCTACAATGTATCGTGAAAAAAATTCTTGTATTTCAGGATTTGTTATTGAAATTATTTCTGGAATTAACTCTAAATCATTGAAAGGTTTGTTTTTACCATATTTTTGTGTGAGTTGCTCTATCACTGATAATAATGTCATTCTTCCATTAGTTTTTCGTTGAATTTCAATATCCAACAAGAAAGCAAGAACTGCACCTTTTGTATACACTTTCATATACAATGATTTAAATCCAGGTTCTAATACTTTTCTACTCATTTCTGTCATTGAAAAGGGTTTCCCATTTTCAAAATCTATCAGTTTACTTCGCATTTCTTTCAAAAAATCTTCTTCAGACATTTTATTAGCCTTTACTAACGATAAATTAGCAAAATATTCCGTTACACCTTCATACAACCATAAATGTTCGGACATTTTGGGATTACGAAAGTCAAAATTTGCAATTTCTTTGCTATGTAAGTTCAACGGAACCAAAATATGCAAAAACTCATGAGCAGCAACATGTGGCAACATTGAATTGTCTTTACCCATTGAGACAGGCAAGTAATAGACCGAAGAATAGGAATGTTCCAAAGCTCCAAATCCTCGCATCATAGAACCAGTTCCTTTAGAAATATCAACATAATAAATCAAAAAGAAATACTTGTCAACAGGCATTGTTCCCAAAAATTGTTCAATTGCAGCAGTAACAGGTTTGATTTCAGATGCTACAGATTGAGCATATTCTCCATTTTTTTGCGAATAGACTGCTATTGAAACTGTGGTATTACCTTGCTTATACGAAAGTGTATCTGGTTTTGCATATAAAATTGGATTATCTGCAAGATGGTCATAATTTTTAGCGGTAAACACATCCAATGTTTCGGAAGCAGACGTTCTATCCAAGGCAGTAGCACCATATAAGAAATGAGGATGTGTAACTGAAACTTCATAAGGAATATTTTCTTTGACACCGTCAAAATAACCAATTACTCCAAAAAGATTAAGTAAAAAGACAGTATCTTTTTCGAAAGAGGTTCCACCTGGTTCAAAAATTTGTGTAGTTGGTTTTCCATCAAATGAATCATCTATCCAGTACTCAAATTTAGCAAGTTTGGCGGCATTGGAAATAGTAACTTGTTTGTCAGTTTCTATCGTTATAGGTAACGAATTCCCATCACTATCGTATGCAGCTGGCTCTTTCAAAAACTGTGCAAATTCCAGATTAGAATATGTTCCTGGTACAACCTTGGGCATAATATAGGTTAACTTGTCTTGACCATGATTTTTGGGGGGAATTACGGTAATTTTCAACCTATCTTTCGTTATTTCTGAAAGGTTAAAAGAAACAGAATAGTTACTATTATTTTGAGAAAGAACTGTGGAAATTGCAAAGAAAAACAAACAATTTACCAGTGAAAAACTAAAGTATTTACGCATTGATGTAAGATTAATGGAGAAATAATACCAACAAAACGACATTTTTTTTGAATTATTTTTTCGTATATGAAATTTTTTCCGTATATTTGTGTTCGCTACAAATTGAAAACATTTGAAAAAGGGAAAAGTTATGGCAGTTGAAGCAAAAGTCAAGAACAAATATATTAAATATTTTTCTCCTATCCTACTGCAAGAAACGAAGCATCAACTCCTTGGAGAGCCATTCGAAACGGAGAATGGAATGATGCAACTCATCAAATGTTTACGCACAAGACATATCTCAACCATCAATTTAGATGAAATTGAATTGTCTGATACTTTGAAAAATAGAAAACCTACTGGTATATCAAAAGAAGATGCTGAAATATATTCTCCTTTAAATGAATATTCTCTTGGGTCAATTATTTTCCACGAAAAATGGAATGACATAGGTATCGTAAATGCGAAAGAAATTCTTTCTTCTGGTCAACAAGCAATTGTTGTTAACTTCGAAAAGAACAAAGAAAAAAGACTTGTAGAAAAACTTAAAAATTAATATTCATTTCTAACATAAAGAGGTTTCCACGTGGTTGGAGTAACTATTCAATCTAATGAGTCAATTGACAGAGCATTACGTCGTTTCAAAAAGAAATACGAGCGTAGTGGCGTTCTTCGTGAATTTAAAAAACGCACATTCTTTGTCAAACCATCTATTGAAAAACGTTTAGCTCGCATGAAAGCTGTGCGTCGTCAACATCGTATTGTGATGGAACAAGAATAGTCTATTTGTTCGTCAAAAATTTTGTATCTTTGGCATAACTTTTCAAGTTATGCCTTTTTTTGTTTTGATACCATGCCACTGAAATCTTTTGTCATTTCTGTTTTATGTTTCGTAAGTTCTTTTCAATTATTACAATCGTTGGAAGATTCTTTGTCACAACAAGGATTGAACTACTCCTACACAATGACGAAAATTTTTACTCCAATTGTCATTGATGGTATCAAAGATTCACTGTGGAATTCTATTCCAACAGCTCAATATTTTTATCAATCCTTCCCATTTGATTCATCATTTGCACGTCAGCAAACTTATCTTTCTCTTGCTTATTCAGATGACAAACTCTACGGAATTATTTACTGCAAAGAATCAGTTGATGGCGAATTTGTTATTCAATCTTTACGAAGAGATTTTGACAATATGCGGTCGGATAATGTTGGGATTCTTCTCGACCCAATGGGCACTCAAACGAATGGATTTATGTTCGCATCTAACCCATATGGGGTGCAATATGAAGGGTTTATTGCTCAAGGTGGAGCATTTGGTGCAGCAGCAAATTGGGATAACGTTTGGTATTGCGAAACATCACAGTCCGATTCTTTGTGGATTGTTGAGTTTTCAATTCCGTTTAATTCTTTGCGATTCGAAAAAAGCTCACGACCATGGAAATTCAATGTCGTTCGACAGAATTTACGTGTCAATGAAACCTCGTCGTTCAAACCTATTCCTCGTACTTTTCGGTTGACCAATCTCGCTTTTACAGGCTCGTTAGTCTTTCCAGACCCTCCAAAGCCGGGAATGAATCTATCACTTATTCCGTATGCAATTACTACGCAAACATTTGATTACACACACAATGGAGAGTCAAAAAATAAGCCGAGTATTGGTATTGATATTAAATACGGCATTACACCTTCATTAAATCTTGATGTAACTATCAATCCTGATTTTTCTCAGGTGAATGTTGACCAACAAGTGACAAATTTGGATAGGTTTTCCATATTCTTTCCAGAGCAACGGCAGTTTTTCTTAGAAAATTCTGATTTATTTGCATCCTTTGGATTTTCTCGGATTCGACCATTCTTTTCACGACAAATAGGGCTTTATCAACCCTCTCTCAATGCTCGTCCTTTGCAAACTTCTATTCCCTTTGGTGCAAGAGTGACTGGCAATATTAATGATGAATGGCGTGTCGGAGCAATGAGTGTGCAAACAAATTCCAATGATGATATTAATTACTCTGCTCAAAACTATTCCGTGTTTGCAGTTCAAAAACTCCTGTTTGATAGGTCAAATATAGGCGGCATTTTTGTCAATAGACAAGGTGATAATTATCGAGGTGATTCTACGAATAATTTTAATCGAATCGTTGGTCTAGATTACAATTTGGCTTCAGCTGATGGTCATTGGATGGGGAAACTCTTTTATCATCACATGTTTGCACCAGACAATAAAACTGATCAATTTGCAACTGCAGGATGGTTACAATATACTTCACCAAATGTTACTGTCAATTGGAATCATGAATATATTGGTGAAAATTACACTCCCGAAGTTGGATTTGTTCCAAGAAATAATGTCTTTCGTTTAGAACCCAGTATAGAATTTGCCTTTTTTCCAAATTCAACATTGATAAATAACCATAAGTTGTTAGTTTATAATAACACCTACACCACCAAGGATTTGAACCAAGTCTTGGATAGAATGGTAGAAGTCAGTTATCTTGCAAACTTTCAAAATTCTGCCCAATTTTCTTTTTGGGGGAATCACACGTTTACTCGTTTATATTTTCCGTTTGACCCAACTGGTAGGAATATCTCACCTTTACCAATTGGTGAATATGAATATGCGACGGTTGGAAGTTTGATAAATACTAATTTCAGGGAACCTTTCTCAGTTTCTGTTCTTTCTACCTATGGTGAATATTTTAATGGAACTCGGTTACTTTATAATGGTAGTGCTACCTATAGGTTTCAACCAAAAGGAAGTATAACAGCATTTATTGAACAAAACCATATTAACTTACCTGAACCATACGAATCTGCTCTTTTGACCTTGATGAGAGTAAGTTTGGAATATTCACCGTCCAAAGAAGTGTTCGTCAATGCATTTACTCAATATGTTTCACAAACAGACTTTATGAACTTGAATATCCGTGTGCAATGGAGATTTGCACCTATGTCAGATGTATTTTTTGTCTACACAGATACCTTTAGAGCAAAAAATGTATCCATTCTTACTCGTGGTATTGCCTTACGATTGAACTATTGGTTTAACGTGTAAAAACCATTTCTACGTGCGGAAGTCCATCTTCTAAGTATTCCTCTGAACACACCTTAAATCCCAGCGAACCGTAAAATTTCTGTAAATACGATTGAGCAGAAATGCGAATACCCTTCGAATGGGGGTCTAAATGGTGTTCGAGTTTCATTCCCTCTATCATTAATAAACGTGAATACCCTTTAAATCGATGTTTTGGACTCGTAACAACACGACCAATGGAAGCCTCATCGTACTTTATTCCTTTTGGAATTAGCCGTATATACGATGCTAAACTTTCTCCTTCATAAATAAATATATGATGACTTTTCTGATCAGCATAATCAGTATCATTGTAAATTGCTTGTTGTTCCACAACAAAAACTTCATTGCGAAGTGCAAGTATATCATACACTTCAAATGGGGTCAATTCATCAAATGTTTTAATTTGAATCGAAGTGGAGTTATCGGGGTTCTTGGTGGATGATGTCATGATCGCTGACAGTTTCTAAATGGGTTAAAATATGCAAGGTACAATCATTTTGTTCCATAAGTGCATCTTCAATTTTTGTTGCAATTCGATGAGCATCTACAAGCAAGATTTCATCAGGAAACAACAAATGAAACGCCACCCAATGTGTTGTTCCAACAGACCGTAGTTTGAAATCATGGAATGAAATGGAATGTTGTTTTGTCAGTTCGGTCAATTGATTAACAATAACTACTTTCATTTCTTTGTCAGCGGTATCCATTAAGCCAATAAAACTTTTTTTCACCAAATCGGTACCGGAATAGAGAATATTTGTGGCTACAACCATTGCAATGATAGGATCCCAATAGACCCAAGAAGTCCAATAAACCATTAACAATGCAAAAACAACACCAAGACTCGTCCAGGAATCTGTCAAAATATGCCGACCGTTAGCAATCAAGATAATAGAATTATGTTTTTTTCCAATATACTTCAAATAAAAACCCAATGCACCACTGACTATGGTTGCAATAGTTATTAACAATGTACCAGAAGTCAACTGTTCAATTTTTACTCCATTAACGATTTTATCAATGGAAATCCAGTAGATATACAAAGCTGCCAAAAGTATCATCAGACCCTCAAAGGCTGCTGAAAAAAACGCTACTTTCGCATGGCCAAATTGATGATCATCATCAGCAGGTTTGAGTGAAATTCTTAAGCTAAAGGACGCAAAAGCGACTGCGGCAATATGAACTATCGATTCTGAAGCGTCAGAGAGAATCGCCGTGGAATTGGTGAAATAGTACGCTCCTACTTTCAACAACAACATACCAATACCCACAAAGAACGAAAGGTTCATTGCATTTTTGAGTATCGTATTTGTTTGCGATTGAGTCATAGAACACAAAAATACGGAAAACAACCGTATATATTTGTAAACAAACAGTAAAGAATTGGTTGCGGATGTTTCTTCATTCTTTATTCCCCTCCACTGGAGGGGTGCCACGAAGTGGTGGGGTGGCTTCTTCTTTTTTCGCAAATCGTAATGACGCCCTATATGGGCGTCTCAAAATATCTACATCAAATTCCCCTCCACTGGAGTGGTGCCACCGGTCACTGAGAGTAGTCGAAGTGTGGTGGGGTGGCTAATTTAAAACGGTAAACAGGGAATTTCTTTTCTCTACAGTTTACATATATTTTCTCTACAGTTTACATATATATATATAAAATGCAACAAAACTATACATATCTGCACCAATATATATAGGAAACAGGCGTTTTCTATATATATCAATTTTGATATGTACACTAAATCGACATATTTATGCAATTTCCAATCCCATTGTTACCACTTTCTGTAGAAATTGAAACGAAAGAAGTACTGCTTCAATTAAATAGAGCTAATAAGGCTCTTGCAGAATTGAAAGGAATTGCTCAAACAATTCCAAATGAAATTATTCTGATCAATACGTTAATTTTACAAGAAGCAAAAGATAGTTCTGCCGTTGAGAACATAGTTACTTCACATGATGAACTCTACAAAGCAGGAATGGATGTAGAAAATAATTCCGTTTCTGTTGCTACTAAGGAAGTATTGGATTATGCTCAAGCATTAAGATTTGGTTTTGAACTAATTCGAAAAAATAGATTTCTGACGTTGAATAACATTATTGAAATTCAACAAATTCTTGAAAAGAACAATGCTGGATTTAGGAAAGTACCCGGAACAACTCTCAAAAATCAATTTGGCACCATTATATATACTCCACCTCAAGACAAAACAGAAATCGAAAGACTAATGGAGAACTTGGAGTTGTATATAAATGATAATTCTATTTGTCAATTAGATCCATTATTGAAGATGGCAATTATTCATCATCAATTTGAAAGTATTCATCCATTTTATGACGGGAATGGTCGAACAGGTCGAATTATAAATATCCTTTATTTAGTAATGAATGAATTATTAGATTTACCAATTTTATACTTAAGTCGATATATTATTTCTCATAAGTCAATTTACTATCAATTACTGCAAGACGTGAGAGTAACCAATAGTTGGGAACAATGGATTCTATTTATGTTGAAAGGAATAGAAGAAATTGCATTGCAGACAATCGAATTAGTCAGAAGTATTGTTTCATTAATGAAAGAATACAAAGTTTTAATTAGAAATATTCTAAAAAAATCCTATAGTCATGATTTATTGAACAATCTCTTTAGCCACCCATATACTAAAATAGAACACCTTACGAAAGCACTTGGAGTATCGAGAATTACAGCGACTGCATATTTAGAAAAATTAGTTAAAGCAGGTTTAATTGTGAAGTTAAAAACAGGTAGAACAAACTACTATTTGAATGTACCATTAGTTGATTTACTAATGAATGCTTCAAAATGATAAAAAATATACTTCGAGAATACTGCCTCTCCCCTTGAGCGGGAGAGGGATAGGGTGAGGTGTAACTTTGAATCTATATGGACAGACACATAGGTATGCCACTACCTTGAACATTTTTCATAGCCCTGAAAGGGCGTTCTATCTCAGCGATGGGTGTAAGCCCATCGATGTAGGTTTTTCACAAAAAAATCCCCAATTCGGGGCTTTTGGTTAACTAAACAAAACAATTACTTCAGAAATGTTAACTGACGTACATACTTACCGTCAATAGTGATTTCGTGGAGATTTGCTATGTCCCCGTTATGGTCTCGCATTGATACTGCTAATGTTGTTGGTGTGAGGAATGCAAGTTGGCGGTGGTTTTCACTTCCGTATACATATTTGCAGAATTGTTTGCGTGCATTAATCATG
>JAEUSM010000018.1 GCA_016788785.1 Candidatus Kapaibacterium sp. | reverse complement strand
AGCAACAGAAGTGACACTCTTCGATATGAGTGGTCGCAAAGTAGCAACCTTGTTAAGTGTCAGCAAAGCAGGTGTACACACAGTACGAATCGATGCGGTGAACCTTCCTTCAGGAATGTACACAGTATCGATGACAACATCGAAAGAAACAATCACCAGACAAATTCAAGTAGTCAAGTAATTGTTCCCATCTATAGCAACATTAAGGGTAGAAGCCAACGCTTCTACCCTTTTTGTTTTGATAACACTAATTGATTTGTTAAAACGTAATTTAGATTAAATCTAAATAATCCAACTATAATGTACTTACAACAAGCACCACAAGGCTCAACAGTAATAATTGAATCTTTTTCTATTTCAAACGAGGTGACAAAACGATTAAATGAAATGGGGATTCTTCAAGGAACAAAGGTCAAAATTATTCGCAAATCACCTTTCAATGGTCCAATAATTATTGAGCATAATTTTCACAAGCTTGCACTCCGCTTTTCAAAAGAATTTCAAATTTCTGTTCTTTTGGATTCTTGAAAACATATGTCATCACCCTCATTTAACGAATACATATATTGTATTGGAATCCCAAATTCCGGTAAGACTACCTTGTTTAATTCACTTACTGGTTTAAGACAAAAAGTAGGAAATTTTCATGGTGTTACTATTGATTATGCAGTTGGGATAGTAAAAAATGATTCGAAATTAGTTTCTATCGTTGATTTACCGGGCATGTACTCTTTAGAATATTTTTCTGAAGAAGAACAAATTACAACATCGTTGTTATTCAATGGAATTGAGGGAAACAAACCTGATAAAATTCTTTTTGTTTGTGATGCAACAAATTTACAAAAAGGATTATTTCTATTTTCACAATTGACTACGTTGAATATCCCAATCGTTGTTGTGATTACAATGATAGATGAAATAAAAAGGGTTAATGGCAAATTTGATGATATTTCATTATCTCATTTATTAGGATGTCCTGTCTTTTGTGTGGTTGGTCATAAAGGTGTTGGTATTGAGGAAGTTAAAGCACATATATTAGAAGATAACGTTCTCAACCTTTCACATAAATTTACATTTGAGAGCATTGGTGACAGAAATATATGGTGTGAAAATACAACAAATAGTGTTGTTTCTTATTCCGTAAATACTACTTTATCGGATAAATTAGATACGATTCTTCTTCATCCTATATGGGGATTAATAGCGTTTATAGTTGTAATGTTTCTATTTTTTGAAAGTATTTTTACTGTTGCAATTCCATTTATGGATGGGATTGAGACTGTCTTTAATGAAGTATCAACAATAATCCGTGCAAATGTTTCAATAGATTGGTTGCGAGATTTGCTAGCCGATGGTATTATTGCTGGTGTTGGCTCTGTTATTGTCTTTGTACCACAAATTGCAATACTTTTTTTTGTGATTACTATTTTAGAAGAATGTGGTTATCTATCGAGGATTGCTTTTTTGGTTGACAGATTAATGGGAGTATTTGGTCTTCAAGGGCGAGCATTTATTCCACTATTAGGCTCTCACGCTTGTGCAATTCCTGGTATAATGTCTACTCGAATTGTACCGAATAAATCAGATAGATTAACGACTATTCTGATTGCCCCTATTATGACATGTTCGGCTCGATTGCCTGTTTATGTTTTACTCATCAGTGTTATTATTCCATCGTCTATTTCGATATTTGGAATGTCGGTTCAAGGTCTTTTTCTTTTTGGTCTGTATGTTTTTGCAGCAATTGTTGGGCTTATTATTGCTAAAGTTTTCAAATCAACATTATTTAAAGGGAATGTAGATTCTTTTCTTATGGAACTTCCACCATATAGATTTCCATCAATGAAAAATATTGGTATTACTGTCTTTTTACAATGCAAAGATTTTATTAAAAGTGCTGGTACTGTCATAATTTCTTTTTCGGTGGTTTTATGGATTCTGATGTATTTCCCAAAGCATTCTGTTGATAATACGTTAAATGAGCAACAAAATAAACAAATACAGTTAGAGCACTCTTATGCTGGGACTATTGGTAAAACGATTCAACCAATCTTTGCTCCATTGGGATTTGATTGGAAAATTACAATTGGAGTTATAGGTTCATTTGCAGCACGTGAAGTTTTTATTTCTACAATGGGTCAAATTTATAGTGTTCAAACCGATGATCCAAATATTTCTTTACGATCAGAACTCCAAAAAAATATCCCATTTTCAACGGGTATTAGTATAATAGCATTCTATATCTTTGCTCTTCAATGTATTTCTACAATTGTTGTAATTAAAAAAGAGACAAAAAGTTATAAATGGGCTGTTTTTGCATTTACCTATCTAGTTGTATTAGCTTATTTAGTTGCATATTTTGCAAAAATAATAACTTCATAATCAAAGAACACGTACTATCCTTCGTCATTACTTTTCTTAATTTTTTGAACACTCTTTACAATTTTATATGGCAATTGCTTGTGGAATAGTAGGTTTACCTAATGTTGGCAAATCGACTTTATTTAATGCTCTAACTTCGAATGAGGCAGAAGCTTCTAACTATCCTTTTTGTACCATCGACCCAAATGTTGGTATTGTCAATGTACCTGATCCTCGTTTAGAAAAATTAGCTGTTTCGTATAATACAGATAAAACTGTTTATGCAACGGTGGAATTTGTTGATATTGCAGGTTTAGTTAAAGGTGCTTCAAAAGGGGAGGGGTTAGGTAATCAATTCTTAGCAAATATTCGTCAATGTGATGCGATTGCCCATGTTGTTCGTTGTTTTGAAGATGAGAATGTTGTTCACGTGCATAACAATGTTGATCCATTACACGATATTGATATTATTGAAACAGAATTGTTGTTAAAGGATGTTGAAAGTGTTGAAAAACGCATAGATAGCGTTGGTAAAAAGTTAAAATCAAATGACAAAGATGCTAAAGAAGAATTAGAAATTTTAAAAGAATTATTAGAGCTTCTCAATCAAGGTAAACCAGGAAGACTTTTTACTGGTGAAACAGATGTTTTAGCTATGATAAAATCTTTCCAATTATTGACCACAAAACCTATTATGTATATTGCGAATACAGATGAACAAGGTGTCGCTAAAGGAAATAAATACATTGACGCAGTGAAACAACGAGCTTCTGAAGAAGGTGCTGTTGTGGTTCCAATTTGTGCAAAAATTGAAGCAGAAATTTCTCAGTTAGAATCTGAAGACAGAGCTATGTTTTTGGAAGAAATGAATATGACTGAGCCAGGTTTGGATAGAGTAATACGTCAAGGTTTTGATTTGTTGGGATTAATGACATATTTTACAGCAGGAAAAAAAGAAACTCGTGCTTGGACTCTGAAAAAATTCTCAACTGCTCCTCAAGCTGCAGGTGTAATTCATTCTGATTTCGAAAAAGGTTTTATTCGTGCAGAAGTGATGAAATATAACGATTGGGAGCGTTTAGGTAGTGAACAAGCAGTTAAAGACGCTGGACTTTACAGGGTTGAAGGTAAAGAATATGTTGTCAATGACGGAGATATTATGTATTTTAGATTTAATGTGTAGACTTTTTCCACTTTACACTTATCATTGTGAAATATTTGCCAAATTATTTTCTTTTGCTTTTTGCTACGTTTTTGACAGTTCTGTTAAGCAGTCAATGTGAGGTTTTGTCAAAAGTAGGCTGCAGCCATCCTTTACAAGATGGTATTGGATCTACGAAGAGAATGATATCACTTTTAAAAAAAGAAACTAAACGAAGAAATTCCAATTTTACTGTTACAACTAAAAATGATACTTGCTTTATTGTTAGCGATGAAATGCAGATTGATGATGAAGTTGTTGAACACGTTTCAATAAAATTTTATTTAAATAAGATTGTTGAAATTTCTTATTGGTATACGTTTTCGACTGAGAATAAACGAAAATCATTTTGTAGTTCTATGGTTCAAATGTTTCAAAACCAGCGTTCAAATTTTACAGAAGTCACTACAGATAAAGCTATTCATGAAAATGTAAGTTCATATTGGAATTTTATTTCATCATGTAAGGGTAAAAAGTTCTTTTTAGCTGCAATAGTAGAAATGCTCAATACTGAAAAACCATCCGTATGTTTGACTTATCTTTATTGAGAATACAGTATGAATCAATTTGATTTTGAGTATATTGTTCAATTGAGAAATGAAGGTCAATATGCTAAAGCTATGTTGCTTTTAGAAGCGTATATTAGCAATTTGGAAAAAAACTTTTCACTAAGTAATGTTGAATATACTTTACCTATTTCGATATTGATAAATTATGCAAAAGCTTTAGGTCAAAAAGCTATACTATTTCGATACTTAGGTGATATAGAGAAAGCAAAATTCTTTACACTCAAAGCCATCCCATTTGCTGAACAATCTAAAGAATTAGAGTTGTTGGGTTTGTTAATCAGTGACTACGGAGTTTATCAATATAAATCTGGCAATGTCGAGGATGCAGAGAGGAATTTTAAAAAAGCAGTTCAGATTTTAGAGGCAATAGAATCTAAAAAACAATTAGTTATTGTGAAGATAAACTATGGTTGTATGTTATTGCATTTAGGAGAATTTGAACAATGTATTCCTCTTTTTAAACAGACACTATTAGAACTTGAAACTCAAGGAGATAGTCCAGAATTAGGCTCTTTGTTGACAAACTTAGCCTATGCATACGAAAACATTGGTAAAACAGAATTAGCTCTGATGACTTATGCTCGTGCAAAAGAATTGTTGTTTCGTATTAAGGCTATTCCAATGTATGTACTCTCATCTATTAATTTAGTTGCATTGTATAATGAAGAAGAAATGTATGAATTAGCCAAAGCAGTTTTGGATGAAATAGAACAATACATTTCTACGGAAGAATTGTCTAATGAACGAATAGATTATCTGATAAATTATATTGGTTATTATATTGGAATTGATAGCATAAATGATGCTATTAAAATTTTAAATGAGATTTCTTCTTTAGATCTTAAAGATATAGAACCAGAATCTAAAGTCTATATGCTTTTGCTTTGGTCAAGAATTTACATTCGTACCGAGAATATTTCAGAAGCTAAAAAGTATGCTGAATTGATTAAACAAGATATTACATCTTTTTCAAAACCAGAAATTGAACCGTTTTTGTACTGGTTAAATGGGAAAATTGCTATTTTGGAACTAGAATATGAATTTGCAGCAAAATGTTGTTATAAAGGCTTGAATGAGTGTACATTCTCTAAACCGGGTACAAAAATATACAGAGACTTACAACAACTTCAAAGTGAGATTTATTCTTTGATCGATAAGTCAAAAAAAACTCCTACGTTAGAATCTTTTTTAACAGTATTTCAAACATAATAATTGAGTAGATTATTGGCAAAAAAATTGCTAATTGATTGTAATGTTATACTAATTCTGCAATTTTCAATCGTCTAACTCAACGGTTGATTTTTTATACTTTTTCCAATCACTGTGATACCTTTACATTTTCTTAATGATGAAGAAAACAAAAAGGAAACTCCTCCTATCAAGCAAATTGAAAAGGAAGAATCTCCTGTTAAGTCATTGGCAAAAAGTATTGAAGAAATGCAAATTTCATGGAAAACATCTACGAAATTAACACCTAACTCAGACATTTCACCTGAACTTCACAATGACTCTACAATTTCAGTCAAAGAAGAAACTTCAGACATTGTTTATTCAACTTCCACTCAAGAGCAAATTCCAATTGTTGAATCACATGAACCATTTGAAAAAAATCAAAAAATTGTTGATAGTACAGATTCAATTTCTCCCATTCAAGATGATGTTGCAAGCTTAGAAGTGGGTGATGATCAATTTCCATTAACTTCCAAAAATATTGAAAGTCATAGTGAAATTGCCCAATTTTCTGAAAACCTACTTGTTAAAGAAAATAGCGTAATAACTTCAAACATTTTACAAACACCAGCAGTATTTCCTAATCAAATTATTACTCAACACTATATAAAACCAACTGTTTCAATAGTGATAGTTAATTATAATGTCCGTGATTTTTTACAAAATTGTTTGCAATCATTGTATTTGAGTACAGTTTGTGAGAGAATGCAAGTTATAGTTGTAGATAACAATTCAACAGATAATTCCATGGAAATGGTTCGAGAAAGATTTCCAATGGTTCAATGTATAAAATTAGATGAAAATATCGGTTTTGGTAAAGCCAATAATCTTGCTTTCGAATATTGTGAAGCTGACATTACGTTGTTGCTCAATCCAGATACTATTGTAGAGCCAACAACATTAGAGACAATGATTGAATACATCGAAAATCATCCCAATGTTGGTCTTGCAGGTTGTAAATTGCTCAATGCTGATGGTAGCTTTCAATTGCCTTGCAGAAGAGGATTTCCAACCCCATGGGTTTCATTTTGTAAAATATTTGGTTTGCAATCACTCTTTCCAAATTCCTCATTGTTTGCCCAATATAATCAAACATTTCGTAGTGAAAACGAAACGTACAATGTTGATGCTGTCAGTGGTGCTTTTATGGCAGTTCGTACTTCGATTTTAAAGGAAGTTTCTGGGTTTGATCCTGACTTTTTTATGTATGGTGAAGATTTAGATTTATGCTATAGAATCCAAAAATTAGGTTGGAAAATATCGTATGTTCATACAACTACAACAATTCATTTTAAAGGCGAGAGTACAAAAAGATCACCTATCAACGAATATAAACACTTTTATGAGGCAATGGAGATTTTTGCAACAAAGCACATTGCTGGTTCTAAATTGTTTTTGTTTTTTTTAAAACTTGGAATTTTATTTAAATCCTTTGTTGATTCTGTCATTTCTAATCGAACTCAAATTCTAACAACTATTGCGGATATTCTCATGGTAAATGCCTCTTTAGTTATTGCGACCAACATTCGAATGGGTGAATTTCTTGCTTTCCCAGATTTTGCCTACCCAACTGTTTTCATAGTTTTTACGATATTACTTCCAACAATGTATTTATTTATGGGAGTATATGACAAAAAAACACCGTCATTCACATCGACACTTACAAGTTATTTGATGATGTTTTTCTTTTTGTCTTCGTTAACATATTTTTTCAAAGAATATGCTTTTAGTCGTGGAATAATGTTGATGACAATTGGAGGAGGTATTGCTGGATCATTTTTCGTTCGAAGTATTGGATACTACCAACAGAAAATTCGTAAAAAAACATCAAACAAAAATGCCGCAATAATAGGGCTTACTGAAATTGGACATAAAATAGCATCTGAAATTTCTACAACACAAAGTTTGCGTGTATCCTTTGTTGGCTTTGTTTCGACGAAACAACAAAGTTATCCAGCGATAAATGTTGATAAGATTATTGGTGAAACTGATGATTTACCATTAATTATTGAAAAGTATAAAATTCAAGAAGTAATTATAGCTGATGACTCAGTTCATATGAGTAAAATCATGGCTATGATGCAAGGGTCACTTCGTCGTCAGGTTCGCTTCCATATTTCCAATAAAGTCGATGATCTATACACTGATACATTGATAAATGAAGTATCTGGTTTGGAGAATAATCAATATACTTGGAATATAATGTTACTACGAAATAGAATAGTAAAAAGACTGTTTGATATAATAATTTCAGTTTTTTTATTGACTTTTGGATTTCCTGTTGTATATTTGAAAAAGAAAAAAGGGGTTTTCACCACAGAATCACTCAAAGAAGTGTTCTTAGGAAGAAAAAGTATCGTCGGAATTTATGGAAATTCATCCGTTAGTATAGCAAAAACAGGGCTAATTGGCTTGGCACACCGAACAAGTCAGGAAATAGCAACCAAACAAATCATTGACAATCTCAATGAGTATTATGCAAAACAATATTCCCTATCTATGGATATTGAAATAGTATTAAAATATTTAGTGCACAAAAGATAATGGCGACAAAATACATTTTAGATTTCGAAAAACCTATTTTTGAATTAGAGCAAAAAATTCAAGAAATGCGTTCGTTACCTGGCGTTGATTTGAGTGACGAGATTTTATCGTTTGAAGAAAAAATTACGTTACTTCGTGCAGATATTTACAAAAATCTCACAAGATGGCAACGAGTCCAAATTGCACGTCATCCCGAACGCCCCTATACCTTAGATTATATCAACGGAATTTTTTCTGATTTTAACGAATTGCATGGCGATAGAAAATTCAAAGATGATCCTGCAATTGTTGGTGGTTTCGCAACTTTAGGTGAACAACCTGTTTTAGTTGTTGGTCATCAAAAAGGTAGAGATACGAAATCAAATATCTATAGAAATTTTGGAATGCCCAATCCAGAAGGTTATCGTAAAGCATTTCGATTGTTTCAATTGGCTGAAAAATTTAAAAAACCGATTATTTGCTTTTTAGATACACCTGGTGCATACCCAGGATTAGAAGCTGAAGAGCGTGGTCAAGCTGAAGCAATTGCTCGAAATTTATTGACGATGGTTCAACTGAAAGTACCTGTAATTATTATTATTATTGGCGAAGGTGCTTCTGGCGGTGCATTAGGTATAGGAATTGGTGATAGGATACTAATGTTGGAAAACTCTTGGTATTCTGTTATTGCACCAGAATCATGCTCGTCAATTTTATGGCGTTCTTGGGATTACAAAGAACAAGCTGCTGAAGCATTAAAACTTTCAGCTGAAGATTTGATACAACACTCCATTATTGATAGAATTGTCCAAGAACCAATCGGTGGTGCTCATCGCTCGCCTGATGAAATGTTTGAATCATTACAACAAGTGTTACAAGAAGAATTAACCTCATTATTGTCAACCCCACTCAAAGAATTATCTCGAAGAAGAAGAGAAAAATTCCTTTCGATGGGTGTTTGGAATGAAGTTACACAATAATCATTATTTACAAAACCATTGCTGAGTATGGTTTTCTTTCCGTTTTAATTTAGTTCCGTTATGTCTCAATATCCTACGTATAAGTTTGAAGATGAAGATGATGACTCATCCTTCAATAGTAGTTCAAAATCTAATAACCAGTTAGATGATTCATCTGCAGATTCGTATGACTCTGCAAGTCGTTATAGTTCATCACGTTATCGTTCTTCTGACTCTGATTCAGATTCTAACGATAGCAATACTTCTGATAAGGGGTTGACAGAAGTTCGTTTTCGTTCTCGAAGAAATTCGTATTCCGATGATTCGCAAGACAATGATACTACATTTTCTTACGAAAAAGCACCACCTAAAATGCCTGATTTCCTTGATGGATTAGGCTCTGATGATGATAGTTCCCAAAGCTATTCTACTGATTCTAGAGGTAGCAAAAATGAGCATCGTGATGAAAGTGCTCAACGTACATCTTCGCAACAACGATACGGAAATCCACAACAATATCCTCGTTCACCACAAAATCGTGGGCAAAATAGAGATCAAAACTACAGCAATAATAGTGGCGACTCAAGAGGTAGTGGATATCGTCAGCAAGGATATAACCAACGATATTCTTCGCAGAATTCAGGTTATCAAAATCGTCAACAAGATCATTCTCAAGATGATGACTCCCGATTTAACAGACAGGATGCAAACTATTCTCCTCGTGAGATGGGTTATCAACAACAGCAACGTCCTCGTTATAATCAAGGCCAAAGTTCTGGTAGTGGTCAACAACGCTATCAACGACAAGGTCAAAATAGTAACTACCAACAAAGACCTCCACAACAACGGAGCAACTATCAACAACGACCGCCATATCAACGTGATGATCGTGCAAATGATGGTGGTTACCGTCCTCGTAGTAATTATCAAAATAGAGATAATAATTATCAACCAAGAGATAATCGTTACGAACAAAGAGATCCAAATCAGCAACAAAATCGCCCATATCAACAAAATAGACCTTACCAGCAGAATCGACCGTATCAACAACGCCCTGGTGGCGGTGGTGCTGGTTATAACAGGAATAGAAATAACAATTATCGCTCAAGTGGTCCTAATAGACCATTTTATAAAAGAATTCGCAAAATAAAAGGAGCGAAGCGTTTACCGAAAAACTTTATAGCTGATCCAACACAGGCAATAAAGTTTACACCATTGGTGAAAGCGTTAACGCGTTTGCATTATTCTTCAAGAAATTTTGCTTTGGATGTAATCAATGCTGGTAGGATTTTGGTGAATAATGAAGTTGTCAAAAAACACAATGTGATAGTAAATCTTACAAAAGATGCAATCAAATTAGATGATATCGTTTTGACAGAATTTCCGGAAAGATTGTATATATTATTACACAAGAAAAAGCATGTTTCTGGTTCGTTGGAAGATGGATATAGTTCTATATACAATACATTAACTCGCAAAAGAGGGTGGTATTCTCCTGCAGGATGTTTGGAAAAAGCGATTTCTGGATTAGTGGTGCTTACGAATGATCCAAAACACAGAACTATGTCCAAATCAATTTTGGGTAGCATAGAAAAAGAATATCATTGCAAAGTAAATAAGAAGCTTTCTATTGAAGAAATTGATATTATCAATCAAAAACTTTTTGCCATTACTTCAGAAAAAGATATACCATCCAAAGTGGAATTGATGCATGAAACTACAAAACATCAGTGGATTAAAATTCTCATTTATGGTACAAACTTAGTAAGTATCAGAAAGATATTAAAATTCTCAGATGCTGAAGTTCTTTCAATGCATCGACATAGAATTGGTACTGTAACCTCTGATGTTGTTCCAGAAGGTGCTTGGGTTCGCATAAAACCTGAATTAGTAGAACATTTATATGTTACTCCAAATCCAACAGAAACGAAAAAGACTACTTTATGGCAACAATTGTCTCAAAAATGGTACAAGTCCACATCGTCCGACGAACAGTAAACGAAGATTCTCCATTTGAGTTTTTAGTGTTACAACGATCTGATGTTCAAAAACGCTATCCAGCTATGTGGCAAGTTGTTACTGGTAAGGTAGATGAAGGTGAAACGATGGTTGAGTGTGCAAAGCGTGAATTATTCGAAGAAACCGGATTGGTTGCAAAAAAGTTTTGGACTTTACCGTATGTTTCGACATTTTATGAGCCAAAAGATGATACTATGAATTTGGTACCAGTTTTTGGAGTTGAAGTTTCTTACGAAGATACTGTTCAGCTTTCAGACGAACACCAAAACTTCGAGTGGTTGAATGATGAAGAAGCATTCCAACTGTTAGAATTGCCATCTCACCATCAAGGTCATAATATCTTTTTGAATTATATCTTAGAATCTACCAAAAAGGATGTTTATACACACTAACTATCGTTTAAAGTGTTTCTATTCTTCATGAATTAAAGATGTATACTCTGTATACATCTTTTTTATTTGTGTTGACCACTTCCAATATTCTTGGGTATAATTTTGTGCCTTCTGTCCTAATAATTGAGATTTATGGGTGTTGCTAACCAATTCAATACAATATCGAGCAAATTGATTTGCTTCATCGGTCACAAAGAGGCCGTCTTGTTCTGTTGCTTCGATTCCTTCAGCTCCAACGGAGGTTGAAACAACTACAGTTCCTGCAGCTAACGATTCTAATATTTTAATTCTTATCCCAGAACCAACAAACAATGGGCATATAGAAACTGATGCAGATTGAATGTAGGAGCGAACATCGTCAACATAACCAATCACTTCGATATTCTGCGTTGAAGTACAGTGCTTTTCTGCATTTTTTCCAATAAGTTGAAATTGGATTGTTGGTATTTTTGTAACTATTAATGGAAACACTTCCTTCAAAAACCACTCTAACCCATCTCTGTTAGGAATCCAGTCGTAAGTGGTTGCTAAAACAATTGTTGGCTTTTTTACGATTTTTTTGGAAGTTTTCCAATAATCAATCATAACCCCTGCCGAAACAACCACAGCTTTCTTAGCATGGGACAGTTCATTCGCATGTTGTAAATCAACTGTTGAAATTGGAAATAAGATATCAGCTTTTTCAATAAAGGATTTTTCTGCTTTTTTGAGAAGTTTTGCTTGATTGAATAAAAATCGTCGTTTAAATTCTCTTTCTGGAATAGATTCTGCATATCTATGCCATAATAACCATTCAATATTGTGGAGTCTGTACCCAATTTTACAAGGAAATTTAGCCTGTAGTTCCAATGCCAAAGGCATCATAGCACTATGATCTACATGGATTATTTGAATGTTTTCCTCTATCATAACATCTGTTAAAATTGATATAGCCAAATCAGATTGATGCTTTTCAAGGTATAAGCATTTATTGGTAATAACAGAATGTACAATTCGAGTAAATGTGTTTCTTGTTGAATGTGGAATTTCTATATATCTGTGAGATGACTGAGCTAAAAGAGATTTTTGTACTTCATTAATAGTTTTTTCTGAAAAAAAAGCGAATGTAACCTTTACATCCTCATACAATGAAAGGTGTTCTAGAATAGAAGCAATACCAATTTTGCCCCCATCAGTTTTAGGATAAGGACATTGTGGTGATAATTGAAGAATGTTCATTTGACAGGAGAATCGTTCAATATTGTGGTTGAAATTTGTTTTGTTGCCTCAGATAGTTGCTTATACACTGAACTAAAAAGTGGATTGATTGATGCAAGAGCTTCAATTTCTTGATAAACTATGTTCATATCTCCACGTATTATTGGACCACTCATTTCAATTCGTCCGTTGTTATGCAATGATTTGTGCGCATTGGTGATTGTTTGTTGTGCTATTGATTGAATAAATACTTCTGGAGAGTCAATACCTAACTTGTTGATGATCGATGCTGCAATCTGATATAAAGTGGCAGTAAAATTCGAACTTATGACTGCTGTAGAATGCCAAAGAAGTTTCTCCTCAGTCGTTAGAATGTTCTTTGTTTTGTAGGTAATTGCATTCAAATGTTTCAACATAGGTTGAATTGTAAAAAATGCTTCGTCATAACCCTCTATCAACCATGGAATAGATTGAAGCAGCGTTTTATCAGGGAACGGTAATGTTTGATAAGGATGCATTGCAAGAATGGATGAGCCTACTTCATGTAAAGGTTCTAATACAGAAACAGAAACTGCACCGGAGCAATGGAAAAAAACTTTATCCTGTAAATTACTTGATGTTTGTAAAATTTTTGCAACTACATTTTCAATTTCTTTGTCTGTAGTGCAAATGGCAATACAATCAACTTCATGCAACATTTTGTTACTCAATTCTTCAATCGAAATAGTATTGAATCCTTGAATAGAAGTGCCTTTTCGGTTGCAAACCCAAGGTATTGAGCAAAATGGTTCTAAAGCTAATGCTAACGATAGTCCTAACCTTCCAGTACCAATTATACCAATGTTATTTACCATTTTTCACAAGTATATACCCGTCAGAAGCATCGTTGATTGTATATCCACGTTCTAATATGGTAGCTCGTAGAGAATCAGCCAACGCATAGTCTTTATTTCGTTTTGCCTTATCACGTTGAGCAGCCAATTCTTTGATTTCTTCAGGAATTTCGTCGACAGGTTTCTCTAACTTTTCCAATCTAAATACGGAAAAAATAGCATTTAGTTTAGAAAACAATTGTAATAATAGCTGTTGACGTTGTAATGTAAGTGACAAAAAGTCAAAATTGTTGATGAAAATGAATAATGTTGACAAAGCCTTTGGAACATGCAAATCGTTTGCAAACGCTACCATCATTTTCGTTTCGAGTTCATTGATATCCTCAATGGTTGCATTTTCTTTGAAAGAAGTTGTCTCCAAAAGTGTATCAATAAATTCCTGGATACGAATTCTCCCTTTCACAGAAGCATCAAGTGCTTCAAATGTGAAATTGAACAATGAACGATAGTGTGCTGAAATCATATAGAATCGTACATCATTTGGATCATAACCTTTTTGAACCAAATCTCGCAAAGTAAAGAAATTTCCAAGTGATTTACTCATTTTTTTGCCTTCTACAAGCAAAAATTCGTTATGGCACCAAAATACTGTTGGGTCAATGCCATACCCTGCTTTTGATTGAGCAATCTCATCTTCATGGTGCGGAAATCTTAGATCCAAACCACCAGTATGAATATCAAAAGGTAGTCCCAGAAGTTCATATTCCATCGCAGAACATTCAATATGCCAACCCGGTCTACCGTCTAAAATTTGCCCATCTAAGTGATATTCCCAAGAAGGTTCATTATCTTTTTTCGCTTTCCATAGCACAAAGTCACTTACGTGTTCTCGCTCATATTCATCAGCATCAATTCTAACACCTTTTTTAAACTCTGTTTTATCAATAGTAAACAGCTGCCCATAGTGAGCATGATCTTGCCATTTTTCTACATTAAAATACACTGACCCATCTGCAATGTACGCAAATCCATTTTCATAGATTTTTGTAATCAATTCTTGCATTTGTGGAATGAACTTTGTAGCTCTGGGCATTGAATGAATTTGAGTTGTATCTATACCAATATCAGCAATATCACGTAAAAACTCTGATGTATAAAATTCCGTTAACATTGATAGATTTTTATGTACATCATTCGTTTGCTCGCCAATGAGAGGATTCCACGTTGGTGAACCAATTGCAGAGTCACGAATAGTCTTATCATCTATGTCTGTGATATTCATAACCCATCGTACATCATAATTACCAACCGTTTTTAAAACTCGTTGCATTGTATCTGCAAACAAAAAAGAACGTAGGTTACCAATATGAACATAATTATAGACAGTTGGTCCACAACTATACATTCCAACTTGTTCATTAAGTGGTGAAAACGATTCGATAGATTTTGAAAGGGTATTATAGAGTTGAATTTTCATAGTTTCCTTGGATTTACGAAAAGTAACTGACGAAATAGACAGTCCAAAAAGTGTTTAGTTCAATTGTAACATCAGATAATCGAAAAATATTTGAAAAAGAATTACAATAAGTGAATTCAAAGTGCGTGTTTTATTAAAATTTTGTTATTTTAGAATTGCTAATTACAGATGAACATGAAAAATGAATTGAAAATGTTGATTTTGTAAATATTATTTTCATAATTGAAAACATTTTCGTAATTTGTACTATAATACTCAAAATAACATTGAATTAAAACAATCAATATAGATAGGAAAACGCTATGGCAGTGAATGCAAAAGCATTGTATGATAAGTATTTCGGATTTGGACAAACAGCTTTTCATGATATCAGAGGTAAAGTTGTAGGTACTTATGGTCCAGCATATCGAGAAATTGATCCTCTTGTAGCTATGGAAGGTCAAGCAGAAGTTAAAAAATATTTAGCCAGTTATGGTTATAAACGAATTAATCAACCTCTAAAACAAAGATCAGATCAAGATTGCATAGAACTGGATGTAGCTATGATGTATGGAGTCTTTGATAAATCCGATGGTGATGAGGTTGGATTATTTAGCAGAGTATTCAATCTACTTTATTATGGTGCTTTGATTGCAAAAGTTAAAACAACTAATGGACCTGCAGTAAGACCTTGGAAAGATACAGGATTACCAATTGCATGTGCAATTGCAAGAGGTGGTAGATTCATTATTCAAATTCCACGTGGCACAGGAGATACATTTTGGAATTGGTTAGACGGACCTGACAAAATCATTACAAGAAACTCACGATTAGCAGCAACACATGGTTTGAAGGTAATTAAAGATTATAGTCTGCATGTGCCTCTTGGTCATGGAAGATTTCACAGAATTGAAGAAACCAAAAGTGGTGATCGGACACATTATGGTGTAAATATTGCAATGGGAGGAAAAGGAAATTATAATCCTGTTTCAGGAAACGAGATAACTTCGACTGGAGAGTTTGGTCATTTCTATTGTTATTATTTACCACCAACTGATGAAGACCATGGTGGTGTATTAATGGGAATAGAAGGCTCTGCGGCAGTTGATTCTTGGGATAATCGTAAAGAAATTCTCGATAGAAAACGAAATGGTGAAGTTTTTGATCCTAAAAATATGCCTAGAATGAAAAGCAAATTTGAGTTTGTCAAACATCAAGGATTAAATGAATTAAGAAAAGGAGCTCTTCATTCTGGAGTAGATGGTGAACATTGGACTCCAGACCAATACGGTGGTTTTCATACTTTAGGTCATGGACAAGATTTTAGTGTTACTGGAAGCAAAAAATGGGAAAAATGTTCCGGCGGATTAGCCTCAAAATATAATGCTATGTTTGTGGACTTGACTGGAACTGGTATTGATTTTGTACAAAACTTAGGTGATTTCAATCCGAATCTTTTGGGTGATGCAGGTGCTGATATGCCAGTTATTATTTTAACCGGTACAAAAGCAATTGCTCAAAAAACAGCTTTAACGAATGCAAATCTTAAAAAACTCATTGAATACGAACATGGAAAAAACAAGGTTTTAAGTGGGAAAAGTCATTTCGTTAAGTTTAAAGAGGGTGAAGATATTAAAAAAGGTAAAGTGTACGGAAAAAAATCTGGTCATTTTATGAAAATAGAAGACTTCAATCTAACTACTGTAGATATTGCAACGAATATTTCTATTGATGGAAATACTACCTTTGGGATTAACGATTGGAAAACCTTAAGTTCTATTCGTTTTGGATCGAGAAATGCAATTTTAGAAGTCGATAATGCACTTGCAAAAGTTATTGAAGTTACAAATAATGGCATTTCAATGGTTAAAGCTCAACCTTCTGATGTTGATAGGGCTGAACTTTTTTCATTAATTCGAAGAGAAGCTTTAATAGTGTTGTTTGAAAAGTTAAAGCATTATCAGTCGGTAAAATCAGATTCAGATAGAATTGGTGCTGTTAATGGACTTTCTACATTAGTAAAACAAGAAATAACTTATATTACTAAAGCTTTTCAAGATAAAAATGGAAAAGTTCCTCGTCTAAAAATCCTTTCGATGTTATAAATGTTGGGAAATAAAATCTCTAACAAAATAAAGTCTCCAAAAACAAAATTTTGGAGACTTTTTATTTTAGAACCTAATACAAATGCTTTAAAAGTTATATCCTGCACCAATAGAAAATACTCCTCGTGTTCCGTAGCCTAAATCTAAAGTACCAAAAAATTCTTTTCCTACTTTCAGTCGTACAACATCAAATTGAAAAAGTACCATTGGAAATTTTCTATCTCCTTTAATATCACTATTGGCAAATGACATCCCAACTCCCAATCCTGCAGAGGCAGAAACTTTGACAAATTCTGTGTTTAACCATATCAAATCTACATGTGGCATAACACCAATGGTATTCATAGCTTCTAAATAAAGTATGTCATTTTCTTTCAATTCTCTGGTGATTTTACTGTATTGAACTTCTGCACCATATCGCAAAATCGAATTTTCTGCTTTAGTTGTAAATGCAATGCTTATTGGACCAGCAGTACCATGTTTTGCATTTGCAAATAAATCTTCATATGCTGAGAAAAATCCCCATCGAGCTGATACAGAATTTTCAGTTGTCAGCGGAGTATTGTCTTGTGAGAAAACAGAGTAATTTACAACAAAAAATGATAATAGGATATAGGTTACTTTAAGTAGCATTAGAATAATGTAATGTGACGGAAATTGTTTTTATAACAAACGAAACGTAAGATTAATTGTTTTGAAATAACAATTATAAATGGGAATGACAAGATTAAATTCTGGCGTTGATAACAGTGTCTGATTTCATATCCTTTTGAGATGTAGTATCTGTTTGCTCAACTTTCGAAGCAATTGTGGCAAACGTTTCAAAGGAAGTATTCCAAAGATTATCTACAGTTGCATTCGAAAAACTAAGAGGAAAAACGATGGATGGTTTTTTGTACGGAGGCAATTTGTTCGCAAAACCATTCGAGTAGCCTTTAGTACCAATGATGGTTTTTCCATCCATCACCAAACGAGGTCTAGCAATACTTTGATTACCTTGATAAAATTGTTCTAAACGTGAATTGATATATGCAATGGTTTCGATTGTTCGTTTCGAAAGTAAAAAGTCGTTTTCAGAAATAACATCATTTTTAGAAGCAAAAGCGGGAATTATAACGTGATCACCTTTTGTTACAAAAATAGGTGTTCCTAATGGTACAAGACCATAAAGTTTTTTTCCATCCTCACGAGAAATTCTCACACAACCATGAGAAGATGGTCTTCGTCCCAAATTCCAATAATAACCGTTTCCGTCCAAACCATGAAAACCAATATTCCCATTAATTCCCATCCATGAGTGTAATTTGGCGTCATTAAATTGTTTGGAAATAGCCAAAGGAGATTTTGACATTATTGTGAAAATTCCAGTTGGAGTTTCCATACCTTCTGAGATATAGGGGTTTCCAGAAGATATATTAAAAATTCTATTGGCAGAATCACGAACAAACAAAGTTACTTGCTGTTTTTTTAAATCTAATACCATATATCTATCACCAAAAACAAACGCAGTATCTCGAAAAGGAAGAAATTCCAAATTCGATACCTTTGTCGAAATAGGGGTAGAGTCTATTTCTCGAAGAGATGCCTCTGTTGTATAAAACAATCCGCATCCTAAGAAAATTGTAACTAATATTGGCGAAATAAAAGAAATCAACGTTGTCATTGTTATTGTAAAGAAAGTAGTTGTTGTTTGACGTAAAATAAGTCGACAAATTTTGAATGTTGAACGTTAAATAATCTTATTGTAGTGTAGTTCCACAGGCAAAACCAGATGACCATGCCCATTGAAAATTATACCCTCCCAAATGTCCAGTCACATCCATTACTTCTCCAACAAAAAACAAGCCAGATACTAATGTGGACTCCATTGTTTTGGAAGAAATCTCTTTTGTTGAAACACCCCCTTTGGTAACTTCAGCTTTTGTAAAACCCAAATTTCCTATTACAGGCACATTCCAATGGTGTAATAATGCAACGAGTTCGTTTACATTAGATTTCGATATCGAAGTGCCAGATACTTCTTGAAGTTGTTCAGGAAGAATTGTTTGAACAAATCGTTGTGGAAGGAATTGCTGTATTAGTGTGCGTATTTTTTGTGATGAATTTGTGATCAATTGTACAAGTTCTTCCTCACTAAATTGAGGTAAAATGTTTATCGTAATTGTTGATTTTTTTGGTATGTAGGATGAAATTTGCAAAATAGCAGGACCTGATACTCCTTTGTGAGTTAATAAACTGTTCTCTCGAAATTGTTGTTGCTCATATGAAACAATAGAATCAAAGGAAATTCCAGAAAGTTGAGAAAAATTTATTTCAGATTGTGAATCTATTATCAATGGAACTAATGCTGGAACACATGGAATTATTTTGTGACCAAATTGTTTCGCAACCTTATATCCAAAATCCGTAGCTCCTAAAGGAGGAATTGACAAACCTCCTGTTGCAATAACAAGATTTTTTGAAGAATATTCACCAAGTGAAGTAACAATGATGAACGTATCTTCTTTTTTTTGTACACTATCAACTTGCACTTCGGTTAAAATCTGAACGCCACTACTTGTGCATTCTTGTACTAACATATCAATTATTTGTTGTGAAGATTTGTCGCAAAATAGTTGACCTAAGGTCTTTTCGTGGTAAGCAATCTTGTAACGTTCCACCAAATCTATAAAGTCGTAGGGTGTATATCGTTTTAAAGCAGATTTGCAGAAATGTGTGTTCTCCGACAAGAAATTTTCATGGGTTGTGTAAATATTCGTAAAATTACATCTTCCACCTCCGGAAATGCGAATTTTTTTTCCGCAAGTGTTATTATGCTCGAGGATGAGAACTTTCTTCCCATTTTTTGCTGCAAATGCTGCTGTGAATAATCCAGCAGCTCCTCCACCGATGATAATCGTATCAACAAAATTCGACATTATTTGTTTTTGTACATTGATGGTCTACGGTCAGAGATAATGTTATTGATAGCATTAAAGGACTTATCTCGTGTAAGCTGTGGTGTGATTGTACTTGTAATAATTTCTGTTGAATTTTCCATAGCCAATGCCAACGTATCTCCTTCATAAGAATAGATTGCAGATTTTCCTGTAAAAGTAACAGTTTCATTTTTTACTGTTTCTGAGCCAATTCTATTAGCAACTGCAAAATACACCTTGTTTTCAATTGCTCTTGCTGGCATTACTTTTCCCCAAAGATGGGTTATGAGATTTGATGGACACACTATCAAATCAGCACCCATCAGACCTAAAGAACGCGACGATTCTGGAAATCGCCAATCATAACAAATCATCATTCCAACAGTGCAATCGAGAGCCGGTATTTTATGGACTACAAAACCTGTGTTTCCGGGAGTAAAACAAAGCGTTTCTTTGTAGAAAAGATGTGTTTTTCTATAAACAATGGGGTCTTTTCTTCCATAAGAAACCAACATTATCGAATTATAGTATTTACCCTTATATTCTTCCACAAAACCAACGATATAATGTTGTTTCCTACGTTCAGATAGGTCTCGCAAAAATCGAAAGGTCATGCCATGAGCAGGTTCTGAAAGCGATTCAAGTTCTTTTTTGGAAGTAAAAAAGTATCCAGTGGTCGCAAGTTCAGGAAATGCTACAAGTTCTGAATCGCAACGTTGGATATCATTCCAAATAGAATGAAGGTTTTCCGGTTTGTTCGTATATATTGGAGAGGTTTGTACAACCGACAGGTTGAAAGATTGCATAGGTAGATATTACTTCTTCTTTTTCTTTTTCTTCTTTTTCGATTTGTCTTTCTTTTCTGAAAGAAGTATATCCTCTGTTTCTGTTGTGTTTGTTGTTGCAGCAACGGGTTTTCTACCTCTTTTTACCACTTCCTTTTTAATAGGTTCTTTTTTGATTTTAGAAGTTGACGTTTGCTGAATATATGGTTTTAAGGGTAGATCAACCATTGTAAAAAAGGTTTCTAAAGAAATTTGTTTACCGACCGCTGATGGTTTGTCTAATGTTGATTGTACAATGGTATTGAGAAAAACATTTTGCGATTCATTTGGGTCAATTTCTATGGCACTTTCAAGCTCCTCGTTTGTCATTTTACCAGAAAGTATCTTCGTCATCAATTTTGGATTATTGACTTGTTTATTAACGATAGTAAACCATTCATGAAACGGTACTAATGGATTAGTAATTCCACGAACTGATGCAATGGAAAGTGAGCATAACCAACGTTTCAGTAATTCTGCTTTGTAAGAAGAGATCGACATTGTAATTCGAAAAACACCTTCTAATGTCGTACAACTGAGATTTTGCGTACCACTATTCGTTTGAATTGGTTTCAATAGTACCAAAGAATCCCAATGAGCAGATAAAAATGAATCACGCATTCGTAATTTTTTGATATAATCTGCTGCATTCACCGAATCAGCTAAAAACGCTACAACATCTTTAACTACATAGAACCACTGTTGTTGTTGTTCGTCCCAAATAGAACGAATACTATCAATACGTAATAAGTTACTAACCATATTGTAAAAATGTAAAACGATTGTTGTTTCTACAAAATTATACAATTTTTTACAGAAAAAACGTTACATTCGAACATTCTTGAAATTTTCTTTGCATACTTATGCAGATTTTTAGATTTTTCGTTAGTATAAATGCTGTACGAACTAAAATCTATCAAATATTGTTTGTTTACCAAACAGTAAAGGAACACAGGTGATACCAGTAATAGAAGTAAAACATCTCCATAAAAAATTCGACAATTTTGTTGCAGTTGAGGATGTAAATTTTACCGTCAATCAAGGAGATGTTTATGGGTTTTTAGGACCCAATGGTGCAGGTAAAAGCACAACCATTAGAATGATGACCACGCTCATAAAACCAACATCAGGGGAGATTAATTTTTTTGGGAAGAGCTTAACTACCGATAGAAAAAACATCCTTAGTAGAATTGGTTCCATCATTGAAAAACCAGATTTTTATTTATATCTTTCAGCTCGAAAAAATCTCAGAATTTTAGGAGAACTTTCCAAAGCTGATTACTCTAACAAAAAAATCGAGGAACTCTTAGATTTAGTTGGTTTACTTTCACGTGCAGACTCAAAAGTCAAAACGTATTCGTATGGAATGAAACAACGACTGGGATTAGCACAAGCCTTGCTCCATGATCCGGATGTTATTATCTTAGATGAACCTACTAATGGATTAGATCCATTTGGAATGAAAGAAATACGTGATTTGATTTTATACCTTTCCAAAGAAAAGGGAAAAACAATTTTCCTTTCTTCGCATATTCTTTCAGAAGTGGAAATGATTGCAAATAGAATGGTCATTCTTAACAAAGGAAAAGTAATTGTTGAAGGAGTGGTAAAAGACTTGCTCAACACTAGTGCTATGACTGTAACTTATGATGTATCATCTTCACAAAAAGCGAAAGAGTCATTAGAATCAACTCAATGGAAAGATAGCTTTCTTCGTTCAACGGATACTACCATTACCCTCACTGTGAAAAGTAACGATGTTGCTGACATAACTAAACTGTTTGTCGAAAAATCAATTTCTGTCAATTCAGTTGTACCAGTTCGTTCTTTGGAAGAATATTTTATCTCATTGACATCGGAGGAAGCAAATGTTCACGTACGTTAAATTAGAGCTGATTAAAATTTTCTCCAAAATTAGAAGTATTGTTGCCTTTTTGGCTATTGGATTTATTGTTCCACTCATTGCATCAGCGATGTATTTGGAAGGCAACCAGGTTTTAAATTTGGCATTACAACCTTTCAAGGATACATTCGATTTTTCTGGAAATTTCCTCAATGGATACTTAGTCGTAGTGTTTATTCTTACGGGATTATATGTCCATATTCCGTTGTTGATTTCAATTGTAGCTGGAGATATGCTTTCAGGAGAAGCAACTTCAGGTACATACAGAATGATGCTTTCCCGTCCCATTTCTCGAACGCAAATGGTGGTATCGAAATACATTGCTGTTATCATTTACACCTTGTTATTAGTAGCATGGGTAGGTGTACTGAGTTTTGGAATAGGGTTATTGCTGTTCGGAACAGGAGATTTGATTACCATTCGTTCTGCTATCACAATCGTTCCAGAAGCAGATGTTCCTTGGAGATTTTTGTACGCATTCGGCTTTGCTGGTCTATCAATGTCAGTCATTGCTTCGATTGCATTTATGTTTTCTTCTTTTGTAGAAAATACACTCGGACCACTTATTTCCACCTTTGCTACCATAATTTTGTTTACCATTATAACATCGTTTGATTATTCTCTTTTTGATACAATCCAACCATTGTTATTTACCAATTATATCAATTCGTGGCGACTGTTTTTTGATAATCCTATCGATTGGGCAAAAATCACCACATCCATTTGGGCATTAGTTCTTCATTTAATCGTTTGTTTAGGAGTAAGTATCTATGTTGTTCGTAAAAAAGACATCCTTTCATAAAACAATTCTCTTTATTTGTACAATTCTTGTTTGCACGTATTCTTCGTTAGCCAACAGAAATCCAAATGAGATAATGGATAAAGTTCGTTACCAATATTCATTAGTAAAGGATTTTGAAGCAGAAGTGGCATTAAAAATTGATATTTCTTATCTAAAAGTACCAGAAGGAATGGGGAAAGTATTTTACAAATACCCTGATAAGACTGCTTTTGATTTGAAAGGATTGAATATGTTGCCACAAAAAGGGTTAAATTCCCCTGTTGCTCAAATTCTTACTGAAAAAAATACAACTCCCATTTACGGTGGTCAAGCGAAATACAATGGAATGACCGTTGAGTTAATCAAAATGATTCCTTTGGAGCAAAATTCTGATATTGCTCTTGCAACTCTTTGGGTAGACGAACGGACTAATACCATTGCAAAAATGGAAACAACTACGAAAAAATCAGGAACATTCACAGCCGAAATTCAATACCTTAATGTAGACAAAAAATTCTATGTTCCTAAACAGGTTTTTGTTTCATTCGAAGTTCCAGAATTCAAATTGCCAAAAACAATGACTGGTGATTTTGACTCTAAAACCGAAAACAGAAAACCATCTGAAAATGGCAAGACCAAAGGTACCGTTACACTAAATTATTGGAACTACAAAGTCAACAAAGGCATCAACGATTCTGTGTTCAAGAAGAAGTAGAAAAGATGTAACTTTTTCGAATAATTGTTGCTTAAAGAAAATAACTGTAAATTCGAGTCTTCGAAAAAAGGAAGATTAAGTGATTGAAATTCCTTCCTCTTACGAATTTACCATGATTATCTATGATGGTGAGAATTCTCACATTTGACAAACTTTTTAACTTTAAAAATACTAAAAAAATAATTGATGATTTACTTCCTAGTTTTCATTTCGCTTAGTTTTTTTGTAAAGACAGATATGAAAGTGATTTATTCGTTTACAACTAAAACAACTGTTAATGAATGGCGAATTGTCAACGATGGTGTAATGGGTGGTATATCAAAAAGTTCTTTGATGCTTACTGATGATGGACATGGAAAATTTTCAGGTCATGTTTCATTAGCAAACAATGGGGGATTTGCTTCTATTCAATTAAATACATCAATAAAACTATCGGAAGAAACGAAGTTTATAGTTTTACGTATTAAAGGTGATGGAAAAGCGTATGAATTTCGTCTGAAGGGTGAAATTTCTCAATCAGAGTCTTACGTTTACCAATTTACAACAACCGGAGAATGGGAAAATATCAAGTTACCATTGGGAGAATTCTATCCTCAGTTTAGAGGGCGTAAATTGAACTATCCAAATTTTAATTTTAATACCATTGAACAAGTGAGTTTTTTGATTGCCAACAAGCAAGAAGAAGATTTCAAATTTTTAATTGATTGGATAGGATTGGAATAGAAAATGACTAAACTTGCACCATCATACTTTTTTCATAAAAGTCTAAGTCATCAGTTAAAGTAGAATTCATTGATTTTACGGTTTTTTTTCTCTCTTTCATTGTCATTTCTGAATTTTTTCTTAATTTGCTTTTTTACATACTAAATACTATACAATTTTATAGGAAAAGAAATGAATAGATTGTTACTCATAGTGCTACTGGTATTCATAGGACATACTTCGCATACCTATGCTCAAAACCTCCAATCGAAAGATTTTGCAATGCAAGTGAAGGTTGAAACAGTAAAAGATTCAAAAAATAGAATTGCTCTTAGTTGGGCTTCAGATTCGAACACTACTAAAATATCCATTTTACGAAAATTGAAATCTGAACCCAATTTTTGGATGAAAGATTCCGTAATTTTGCCTGCAAATGCAACTATGTACATAGATTCTAGTGTTGAAGAAAATGTAGTCTATGAATATGCAGTATGCAGAAATGCAAAAGACTCCTTATTCAATAGAATTGCGATTGGGTATGTTGCAACAGGAGTAAATCTTCTACCAATTCCAACTCGTGGCAAGGTATTAATTTTAGTTGATGAAACATTTGCAACATCATTAGCACCAAAATTAGATCGATACGAGAATTTACTGACCTTAGATGGTTGGTATCCTGTTCGAATGACAGTTCCTCGTGCAGAACAATTTGATTCAGCAAAAGTTATGAGAACAAAACAAATCATCGAAGCAGAATATGTAAAATCTAAAGGGGGAAAATTAGAAGCTATTGTGTTGGTAGGTCGTGTAGCAGTACCGTATTCCGGAGCATTTAAATCAAATACTAATTTTTCACCCCCTGATGGTCACCCAGATCATGGTGGTGCATGGCCTGCAGATGTGTTCTATGGTGATATTGTTGACCTAAATGGAAGTCCCGCAACTCCATATTGGACAGATGAAACTGTGAATATGTCTCGTACTAATGAAGATTCAAATGCTGTTAAGGCACGAATTAGAAATGAGAATATTCCGGGTGATGGAAAATTTGATAATACCGCACTACCAACTGATGTGGATGTTGCCGTTGGACGAATTGATTTTTACAATTTACCTGTATTTACTGATAAAACGGAACTGCAGCTATTAGAGCGCTATTTCGACAAAAACTATGCGTATAGAACAGGTCAAATTGATGTAAATTATAATGGGATAATTGACGATAACTTTGGACCATTTGTAAATAATCAAGGTTCATTTCAATTTGCAGAGTCATTTGCAGGAACTGGTTGGAGAAATTTTGCGTCTATTTTAGGACCTGATAGTGTTAAAGCTGGTAAACTTTTTGCTGAAACCGAAGCAAAACAACATTTGTTTAGTTATGGTACCGGTGGTGGATGGTTTACAAGTGCAGGAGGTGTTGGAACAAGTACCGATTTTGCTACCAAAAAACCACAAAGTATTTTTATGTTTTTGTTTGGTAGTTATTTTGGTGATTGGGATCATCAAGATGCTTACATGCGATCAGCACTCGCTTCAGATCCCCAAGTTCTTACTGTTGCTTGGGCTGGTCGTCCACATTGGTTTATCCATCATATGACCGTTGGTGAAACTATGGGATATGCTACTAAAATTGCTCAAAATAATCCTGCAGGAAATAATCCTGGTTTCGGTGTAATTATGCCGTATTACGGAATGGGTATTACTCAAATTAATCCTGTGAACTCTCAAATTGTTGGTCAAGGTGCTCAACATTTTGGTGGAGGTTTAATTCATGTTGCTTTAATGGGAGACCCAACATTACGTATTTATGAAGTTGAGCCTCCTTCAAATATAACAGCCGTTGAAATTGAAGGTGGTGTTTCGTTACTATGGACAGCACCAAAAGAAGCAATTGATGGGTATTTGCTATATTATTCAAATGATCCAAAAGGAAGTTTCAAACAAGTTCCTACAGTGATTCCAAAAACATCAACAAGTTTTGTCCATACCCTTTCTGATACGGGAACTCGATATTACATCGTCAAAGCTCACAAGAGAACCAGATTGAATGGACAGGCGTATTTCAATGAAAGTATCGGAACAAAGTCTACTCCAATTGTTTATACTTCTGTTAATACTATTGCTGAAAATAACGATTTGCAATTGTCAGTTGTACCAAATCCAATTGAAAATTCTTCCTTGATTACTCTTGAAACTACATCGAATGAACCTGCTATTGTTTCGATATCTGATATGTCAGGAAGAATTATTGCTTCTAAAACAGTTCAACCAGTTTCAGGGAAAATGACATTCAATTTTGAAACATTGATACCAAAAGAATCGGTAGCAAGTGGCAGTTATTTACTACAATGTACCATTGGTAATGCTTCGAAAACAATACCTATTATCTTGCAACGTTAAGCAATTTCGAAAATTTATTTTTGATATATCATAAACTATCGTATTTTTGCAAAAAAATACTTCATTTGATAATTGTATAATTTATAGATAACAGAGTAACCGTATGTTTTGGACTCCTGAATTAGCGTATTTTTTAGAGGACGCACCTTGGCCAGCTTCGAAAGAAGATTTGATTGATTTCGCAAATAGAACTGGTGCACCCCAACAAGTAATCGACAACTTGATGGAATTGGAAGAATTGGATGTAGAGTATGAAGGAATAGAAGATATCTGGCCTGAATACGAAAATGCTACTGAAGATTATTTTTACGACGAGGATGACGAAGAAAACAACCAATACTAACGGTTAATTGTATTATTTTACTTCTGAGCCCAAAAGTATACAGGTTTCATTGTATTCTTTTGGGCTTTTTTTTCACTACTATCATTGATATGAAAAGAACAATAGCCCAATATTTCTTTGTATTTGTACTTGTAACTATATCATTACATGCCCAAAAAGTACTGTGGGAAACAGGAGTTACGGGTGAATATGGCATTACTTCTCCTAATGGAGATATTGTTGCAACGGTAGGTTCCAGAATTATATCCATTTGGGATTGGAAAGAACGTAAATGTTTGCGAAATATACGAGTGCATTCAAATAGAGTTATGCAATTGTCTTTCACTCCTGATGGTTCGACCTTAGCTTCTGTTAGTAGAGACACAACGATTGCATTTTACTCAACGAAGGATTTTTCGACACAACGTGTTAAAGTGCCATCAGAATCTTGGTTAGAATCAGGAAGTTTTACTTCTTCTGGAAAACATTTTATAGTCGTAAATAGAGATTTAGATGTATTTGTCTATGAAACTGCATCGAAAAAATTACTCCATACCAAACGAAAGTTCTTACAAAATGATGGTCAGCCAATTACATTTTTAGAAGATGGTAATACTATCATTACTTCAACAGATTTTGCCGCTGTAGAACGAGTGAATCTTTTAACAGAACAACGTGAAATAATCAAAACAGTACCGACACAGGAAATGATAACTTCCATTCAAATTTCACCTGATAATGCTTCATTTGTCATAGTAACAACAGACGGTAAAGCGAAGTTGTACGCAAATTCTAAGGGATATAATGCAAAACCGATTGGAAATGCAAATGACACTATCGTTGCATTTCGTTGGGGCAAAAATTCGAACGAATATTCGTGGGTAACGACCACTGGGTTTGTCATTGTAGCAGAAAATGGTTCTCGGAAATTTGTTCCGTATGTGGAAAATTTTACTTTAGAAAATTTTATGGTTGATAACAATCAAAAAATTATTACAGCCATCGAATCAGATGGAAGTGTGCGATTGTTTTCAACCCAAACAACAAAACTTTTAACTATACTTGATCATAAGGTGCAAGGAAGTTACTCAATAGCCTTTGTGGATAGTAATAGGATATTGAGTAGTCAACTTGATGGAACGATACAACTTCATGAAGAGAAGAGTGGTACTTTTTTACTATCATCCAAAGAATCTGAGGGTGGTTGGTATACTCTTTCAAAAGATAAAAAACAATTTGTGCAATATGGAAATAGTTTTGTAACTTTGTTTGAAACATCATCATTACAGCAAAAATCATCTTTGTCTTTTGAATTTTCAGTTGATAACATAACTGGAGCAGCTTGGGCAGAAAATAATTCGAAATTGTATGTCAGTTGTTCAGATGGTCTGATCCGAATTTTGAGAGTTTCTCCGTTACAATGTATTGATTCTTTTAGAGTATCGGACAAAGCACTTTCATCACTTTCACTCAGCGAGAATGAAGAGCTATTGTGTGTTGTATGTGATGATTTGACAACAAAAATCATAAATATTCAAACCCAATCTGTTATTGACTCTTATTCCAAAAACAATGGACGACAAGTTTCCGCATTTTTTTCCGATAATGATGCATATGTATATTCTTCGAGTGTAACAGGATTTGTTTGGAAATGGGATGTAAAAATGGCAGATGCTACGAATGTTTTTCCAGAACCAAATGTCTCTCTAACAACCATTCAACTTTCTCCTACGAACAATACATTAATAACAACTACTGTAAATGGAAATATTCGATTTTGGGATGCAAAAACGTATCAAGTGTATCATACAATTGAGTGTCAATCATTTGTAACATCGTTAGCGGTTTCCAACGAGGAAAAAAAAATGATAACGGCTTTTGCAGATGGAACAATTCGATTATGGGATGTAGAAGATATATTGAAGTAATTAGATTTTTCCTTTAAATTCTTAGAGTATGGAACTGTCGAAAATTTTATTTGGCGATCCAATTTTACCAGTTTTTGGAATTGAAAAAAGCCAATTGGTAAAAAATACGACACAAGAAAGTGGGTATTCTCCTACTTTTTTGAGTAAGTACCATATTGGCGATATTGTCTTAGGGAAAATATTAGAAAACTTAGGGAATGGTAAGGGTACTTTCCTCATCAACGGAACTGTTTTGGCTGGTTATATGCCAGAATATTTGAAACAAAATGATGTTCTATCTTTTCAATTACAGCGTTCACAGAAGGGTGAAGTTGCGTTATTGCTCCATTCAGTACCAAATTCACAGAATGAAAAAACGCGATTTACTGCTGATCAAATTGCATCATTACTGGGAATTGAAAACGACAATGAAGAAATCACATCAGCCATCAATGCATTAAAAAATTCGGGTCAACCAATTACAAAAGAAGCAATATTTACTTTGCTTCGTATGGTTGAAAACGCTCGAACTAATCCATTGTTAAAAGCATTTAACTCATCTGATTTGTTTGTTACTATCGAATCAATGCTCAACGAAGGAGTCCCACTTTCTGAAAAAAACTTCACATTGTTTACTCAAAGCGTTGGGTCATTTGAAAAATTAGAAGATGCGTTCAAGTCAATTATTCAAAACGGAAGATTACCAGAAAATTTGCCACTTCGACAAGCAATCATCAAATTAGCATCAATCTTGGTTCCTCTTATCAATTCAAATGTTGGTCAAAAAAATCTTAAAGAATTACCGAAAAAACAACTTGAAGATTTAGAGCAATCCGTTCTTGCTTTAGGAACGAAATACTTACGAAATTTTGAAGCAATCAGTGCGACATTTTCATCCCTTTTTTCTGGCGAATTAACAAAAGCAGAAGAAAAAATAGCGTTGTTTGAATTATATAAACATTTAAACCAATTCTTGCTTGCTCATCAAGAAGTAACAAAAGAAGACGTTACAAATTTTCTTACAATCAAAAAATTGCTAACAACAGAAAAGAATATTACACCAGAAACATTACAACAGTCATTGAAAAAGTTGCATTCGATTTTTTTGCATACTTTATCGAAACCAGAGACTTTACGATTAGATTTACATTTGCAAGAACAACAACTTCAACAAATTACACCAAAGCTACTATTGCTATCAGAATCAACCGATTATGTTGAAATACTGCAGTCTTTGGAGCAATATATTCGAACGTTCGAAGCCTCAGAAAATGAACAATTTCTCCATAGAGAAAAGCTACAATCAATTGTTAAACAATTATTTTCTATTGCGGAAAATAAGCAATTGCCTCCTTCTACAAAAATGGAATTGCTTCATTCGATGATAAGAGCAGAACTTTCGACAACTGCTGCACACGATGCATCTTCCACAGTCTTACTATCATTTTTAAAAGAACTGACCTATCCTAAAGATAATACAACTATCCAATTGCAAAAATTCACTCTGGCAACAGAAATGCTCTTCAAAAAGGTTTCCTATGAGCATTCTGTCAACCCTGAATTATTATCAAGAGAAATAACAACATTATTTACTTCATTTTTTCCAAAAAATGTTCAATCAACATTGCAAAAAGAGTTAGATGCCTTAGTTCAAACATTATCATACGATGAGTTTCAACAAAGTAATAAAGTACAAAATCAACATCAAAAATCAGCAGTTGATGTAAAAGAACAATTTCAACAATCGTACAAGGAAGTTTTGACATCTGCGGTAGAAATTTTAAAAAAATTTGTGCGAATTCCCGAAAATTCTCGAACAATTGATCAAATGGAAGCGGTAAAAAACATTAGTGTGATATTACAAACCTTAGGTGCTTTTGAAGCGTATAATACTGTCGCACATTCTGAAAACATCCCAATGTATATGGTGCTTCCTATGATTGTGGAAATGAACAAGCAACGTCAATTTGAATTAAAACGAATAAGAATTGAACGACACAAAGCTGGCGATGACAAGGAAATGTACCAATTTGGCTTTTCTATACCAACCAATAAACTTTCAGAAGTGAATGTTCGAGGATCATGCCTTGATAAACGCATTACTATGCAATTTTTTGTGGATACTGCCACTATCAAACGAACAATTGAATCATACCAAGATGATTTGATGGATGGTTTGCAAGAGCATGGTTATTCCGTTGTCTCTTTGTCAATAACAACAAAGGAGCAACATCAACAGTTGCCCCCTTTACATGAGAATTTGAAACATGATTGGAGAGTGTAAAACCACTCAGAAAAAAATTCTAAGCATCCTCAGAATGAGATGGTACTGAAACTTTCCCATCTTTCATTAGTTTTTGAACTTCCTCTAACGATAAATTCACAAAAGAATCAGCAGAAAACACATAGACTAACATTGTATCTCTGAAAATATCAACTTTAATTATTTTCGCAGCTCCTTGTTCCGTTTGAATGGTTGCGTCTAAAGGAGGATAGTTTTTGAGAGCATCAACGTAATTTTGCATTTCATACAAAAGACAACATTTCAATCTCCCACACATACCAGAAAGCCTTGTTACATTATTCGTTGGTAACTGTTGGGTTTTTGCAAAATCAATTGTTACTTGCGGGTAATCTTGAAGAAATGTTGTGCAACAAAGAGCTTGTCCGCAAGGTCCAATATCACCAACACGAGTTGCTTCTTCGCGTGACGAGATTTGTCGAAGTTCAATACGAGCTTTGTAATTATTTGCTAATAATTTCACCAATTCTCTAAAGTCTACTCTTTGAGGTGAGGTGAAATAGACAGTCAATCGTTTTTTGTCAAATTGCCATTCTGCATCGGTTATTTTGATATCCAATTTACATTCGCGTGAGAAATTTTTTGCTTGCGTTACTATTTCTCGTTCGCTTTGTCTGATTTCTTCGATTTTTAACAAATCATCAGCGGTAGCAATTCGAATGATAATATTTGGTATTTCTTCTTTGTTGATTGTTTCTTCAACCTTTGATTCAGCGATAATTCCAATAGAGTTAACTCTTCCATATTCCAATCCTGTTTCTGATAAGACAATGACATAATCGTTGAGAGCTACAGGGAATTTAATAGTTGAAAGAACTTTTCTATAACCTTTAAAGACAATTTCAACGATTTGAACATCTTTATTGGTCGTTTGGTTTTCTTCTTTTTTAGGTGTTTTACAAGAATCGCATCCACCTTCTTTTGAATTGCAATTAGCTTTGCAGTGTGGTTTTCTATTTCGCAAAGACTCAGCTATCATTACGTGCGTAGCAGATCGAGTTGCAAAATCGTAGTTTTTATGGATTCGAGTTATTGGTACAAAGGTTTCTGACATATATATTGAATGGGTCTATTTTTTTTAAATTGTTGGGAAATATAGGAAAAAAATTACACTTTGAGATAGGTTCGTAACTGTAAACATAAAGTAAGCAATACTAACTGTATATTACCATTGCCATCAATTTGTCGTTTTGCCAGTTCAATCACTCGAAATGCCTCAGAAAAATTTGCGTTTTTATAATGATTTCCAAAACGCTGTATCGTATCGAGTTGATCAATATTTGTTATAGTTTCAATTTGATTTGTAACACTCGCAGTAAAAGCATCTCGAAGCCATAAAAGAAGCAATTGCAGAAAGGTAATACACTGTTTTTTATTCTTACCTTCTATTAATTCTGCCAATAAGTTTCTTGTTTTGTTTCGAAATGCTCCACCACGTAATATAGCACGTAATAACTCAACTACTAAGTCTCTATACTGTTGGATATCATCGGATAATAACGAAACAGCTTTTGTAATTGACCCATCAGAAATTTTTGAAAATACCTGAGCTTCTTTGTCCGCTAATTGATACCGTTGAACTAAATATTGATGGATTGAATGTTGCTGAATTGGTTCAAAATGAATGACTTGTGTTCTGGAAAGTATTGTCTTCGGTAAAAAATCTGGTTGTGATGTTGTAAGAATGAAAAGCGTCGATGGATTTGGCTCTTCCAAGGTTTTTAGAAGTGCATTGGCTGATTCAGTGTTCAAACGATGAGCTCGTGAAATAATAAAGCATTTTTTTCCTTCTTGTTGTAAAGACAGTGAAGATTCACGAATGATAAATCGAATTGTATTTATCAAATGGGTATCACTTCCAGACATTGCAATGGTGTAATATGGATCGTGTTTTTTCTTTTCAATTTCAGAACTAACTTCTTCAAATTGTTGTTCTGTCAACAAGGTTATGGGAGATGCACCAGATTCTGAGCTTGATTTTACTGCAGGTAATGGAAAAAGGAAATGAATATTTGGATTTGCCATTTCTGCTGCTGACAAACAACTTTTGCACGTTCCACATGGATTTGCACTTGTTAGCGTAACAACTGGATGGGAACAATTGACTAAAGTAGCGACAGTGAGAGCGACTGCATCACTTCCATATCCTTCGTCTCCAACAAAACAATAAGCTTGTGCAATTGAATTGTTACGAAAAGCAGTTTGAAAAAAATGTTTGATTTTTTGTTGATCTAAAATCGAATCCCAAGTATGCACAAAAGTGGTAAAAGTGTTGTAAACAACCACAAACGTTTGTGGGTCAATTCTATTTACTGTATTTTTGTAAGAAAATGCTTTTATAAACTAGTAACAACAATGCCAAATATACTACCAATAAAAATTGAACGTCCTAACCAATACATGCTTAAAACAACGTGGACTACAAATGAAGAATTTGTAATACTACTATCGGTTTTACGCGAAAATTGCCCATGTGCACAATGTCAGGGTGAAACGATAATGGGAACTCATTATGCGTTTCCTATGTTACAGATTGCCAAACCAGGCCAAAATAGTCTAAAACAAATTGTTCCTGTAGGGAATTATGCCTTGCAGTTTTTTTGGGAAGACGAACATACAACTGGAATATACACGTGGGAATATCTTTATTCTCTGTGTACTTCTTACTCACTTCGTTCTGATGAAATAGAAAAACTTTTAGAATCAGAACGACAAAAATCATAACACAATGGAAAACGGACAATCTTCCGCTTCAACATTAATTGTCAATGGTAAAAGTCATCTTCCCACCGATGAACAATTAATAGAAATTGGCAATAGCCACATTGCTACTTCTTTCGAAACACCGCTTCGTCCTGATGCATTTGAACTTTCGGATGACGAGAAAATTGAAAAAATCGAGCATCATTTTCGCTCAATTTTAGAAATTATTGGATTAGATTTAACTGATGATTCATTACGTGGAACTCCTAAGCGGGTTGCAAAAATGTATATCAAAGAAATCTTCAAAGGTCTCAATCCTGCAAATTTTCCTTCAGCAACATTATTCGAAAACAAATTTGGCTACAATGAAATGTTGGTCGAAAAGGATATTTCAGTGTATTCTTTTTGCGAACATCACTTTTTACCTATTGTTGGAAAAGCACATGTTGCCTATATTTCTTCTGGGGATGTGATAGGATTATCAAAAATCAATAGAATTGTTGACTATTTCTCTCGCAGACCTCAAGTACAAGAACGATTAACAATTCAAATTGCAGAAGCTTTGAAAAAGGTACTCAATACAGATGATGTTGCAGTACTTATTGAGTCGAAGCATTTCTGTGTTGCAGCACGTGGTGCTCAAGATATCAACAGTACAACCATAACATCTGAATATTCTGGTGCTTTTACCAATGAAGCTACAAAAGCAGAGTTTTTGCAGTATGTTTCCAATGATTTATCGTAAGATTCGATAGTTTATCTTTATATTTGCCGTAATTAATTCTCAAATTAGTTACGGCATTTTTTTTAGAACTATGAAACAAACCAAAAAAACCATATTCGGTTGGTACTTCTATGATTGGGCAAACTCAGCATTCGTAACTGCAATTGTAACTGTTTTTATGGGTCCATTTATTACTGCATTGGCAGAGGATTACATAAAAACAAATGGAGCTTTAGCACTTTTTGGTTCTCATTTGCATCCCGGTTCATTGTTTCCATTGTTGGTTTCTGTTTCTGTACTTTTTCAAGTGCTCGTTCTGCCACTTTTAGGAGCAATTGCAGATTCTACAAACTCTAAAAAACAATTTCTCTCTTTTTTTGCATTTGTTGGTACAGCCTTTACAACTTGTATGTATTTCATTCCTGACGCACAAGTTTTGTTACTCGGAATAGCATTTATGATAGCAAATTTGTGTTTTGGGGCTTCAATAGTTTTCTATAATGCATATCTTCCAGAAATTGCAACAGAAGGTAATCACGACACTCTTTCTGCAAATGGGTGGGCATTTGGGTATTTGGGAGGTGGTCTTCATCTTGGGCTTTGTTTAGCGTTGTTTTCCAATGCAGAAAATTTGGGACTTACAACAGGACAAGCTGTTCGATTGGCAATGCTCTCAGCAGGACTTTGGTGGGGAATTTTTTCCATTGTTTCATTCCTCATGCTTCCCAAATCTACCCAAAGTAGTACCATTCAAATAAACGTATCCTTGATTAAAAATGGATTTTCGCAATTAGTTTCAACAATGAAGCAATTACGAAACTATCCTCAAACTTTGTTGTTCCTTGTTGCTTTTTTTCTTTATAATGATGGAATTCAAACTGTTATAGCTATGGCTTCTACATTTGGTGCAAAAGAGCTAAATTTGGGAGTCTCAACATTAACAACTGTCATTCTCTTGGTGCAATTTATTGCGATTGTTGGTTCTTTGGGTTTCAAATTTATCGCAGCGAAATTATCGACAAAAACGGGTATTATTATTTCGCTCATTGGATGGTCTATTGCCATAACGTTAGCATATACATGGGTACATGATGAAGGAAGTTTTTATATTTTAGCAGTACTAATCGCTATCGTTATGGGTGGCTCACAAGCATTATCTCGTTCATTTTTTTCTCGAATTATTCCTCAAAACAAAGCATCAGAATTTTTTAGTTTTTATGAACTAACAGACAAAGGAACTACATGGATTGGTACAATGTTTTTTGCATTTGCGTTACAATTTTCCAATAGTTATAGGTTGGCAATCGTTTCTCTAATTGTTTTCTTCATCATTGGAATTGTCTTGATTAGTTTTGTGGATGTTAAAAAAGCACTTAAAGACGTGCAAAGTAGTAGTTAAGACCCATTTTTTTTCGTATCTTGCAATTTACGTACTATGAAATGTATAAAATTCATTCTTACCATAGCAATTCTTTTTGTGTTTCTACCAAAAGACAGTTCGGCTCAAACGAAAAAGGAAAAAAAACCACAAGAGGCAAATGAATATGTTGCACTATGGGGTAGTGTTGGTACAAACTTTTCTGATGGAATGTCATCTGCTGCTACCTTACGGTTTTGGTATCTCGGCATTTCCATTGGAAGATCTGGTAAATCTGATAAAACACCAACGAATTATGTATTAGATGTTACTCCATTAGATTTTGATCCACCAGATACATCCTTTACCTTAGAAACGTTTCGAAGACCTACGACTACGATTGATATTTCTGGATTTTATCCATTAAATCAAAACATTTTTTTACAAGGTTCTTTGGGTATTGGTGTTGGTTCTGATGCGGTGTTAGCTAACAATGAAGGTCAATACTTTGCTTATGGTAAAACGAATGAACGAACGATTGTTACCGCGCAAATTGGTTTATATTATGATATGCAACCTTTTTTAACGGGTATAAGTTGGCATACAAATAGAGGTTTGCAATTATCAGCTGGATTTTCCTTTTAATAAAGAATATGGTTCGAAGTGTATTAGTAGCAATTATTGTGGTTTTTTCTACCATTTCAGTTTATTCGACTGCAAGTTTGGATGAAGTGCTTCAATTGAAGCAGTTGGATTCTCTATTAGATTCACCAACCACATTTTTGAACTTTATCAAAACGACATGTTCTCAATGTACTGTTGATTCAATTACAAAAAATTCTATTAAAACCTATAGTTTCACAGACAAAGCTACATCGAGTTCTATGGTCTTTACGCTCAATGGAACTACAATTTCTTCTATCTCAAGAGAAGTAAAATTCCGTCAAAGTAATGGTGAGCAATTTTTTGAAACTATCAAAGATATGTTGGAAGATAGTGGTTGGTCTACAACAGTTGCAAATTTGGAACGGTCTCAACAAGAATTTACTAAAACCATCGGAACAAAAAAAATCACTATTGAATTGAAAGTTTCCGAAGTAAAATCTTCCAAAAAAAATACACCAAAACAATATGTAGCAACATGGCAATTATCTTGGGTTCAATCCAAGGCTACACCTATTGTTGAAAAACAACAAGAAACTTCTATTGCCCCAAAAGTTTCTAAATATCTCATTGAAACTTCTCAAATTTCTCCATGTTCACTTCCCAACAAATTACGTTGGAATATTACGTTTAATGAATTAGAAGTACTATTAAAAACAAACAAACTTTCCGTTGATACCATTTTCAAAGGTTCAGGTCCTTTAGTTGGTTACGGAAACATCATTTCCAGTACCGTTGAAGACAAACAAGAAGTGCAATATACCTTCAATTTTCAAGAATTGAGTCTTAGAAGCATTACAAAATCAATCGAATATGACGATATCAACCAATCAAAAAAAGCTTTTACAAAACTATTTTCTCAATTGGAAACCAATGGTTGGTCAGTGTTGGAATATACAAACAACGAATTACGAGCAATGTTTGTAAATCAATGCTTTCCAATGAACAATGTGTTTTCAGCAGTGACAATTGGTCTTTCGCCAATTGATTCGACTTCAATTTACATTACCTTAGAGCAAATGGGAACTTCCGATATAGCGGCTTTCCCACAAATGAAACAACGAATTATTGATATAGAAAAAGAACAATCCTATCAACCATGTTCCTCTCCACATCAAGGACTTTTATGGGGTTCTGATAGTATAAAGGTTCAAACATGGTTATTGGAAAATGGATACAGAATCCAATTACCAATTGCTTCTCGAAAATCAGTTTCTACATTTCGTTATACCTTCGAAGACAATACGATGGTTAATTATACCATTGCAATTCGTGGAAATGACTTTTACCGTTGGCAAAAGGAACGCCGTTTTGATACAAAAGCAAATGCTCAAATGTTGTTCAAAATTTTAGTTGATGATGCAAAAGGTAAATACAAACAGATTGAAACTACTGACAATGCAAGATATATTTTTAAACAACAATGTGCTACTCGTTCATTTATTTATACGCTTTACAAGAAAAATGACAGTACTATTGTTCAAGAAATGAAATCAATTTCTCCAGAAATTCAACAGCAAGAATTAGCAGATTATCAACGATTGCTCTATGCAACAAGATATTTTTGTGAATTACCATCTGCATGTACAATTCCTTTTGATATAAACAAAAATGCTACAATAACTGAAGTTGAAAATGCGATTCTCTATTATGGTTTCACAAAAGCTCCAGTGACGGGAGAATTTTCAGATACAAAAGGTGTCAAAACTATACCATTTTATTATGGCAATACATCTAACGAACAATTGATAGTTAGTTTTTCCAATGCAAAAGTTGTTCAATTTGAAATTCGAGCAAATTTCATCAATAAAGAGGATTTTGATAAATACACATCGTCTATAAATCAGCAACTAAAGGATAATTTTTCCGTAAAGGATATTGTCTCAACAAACTCTGAACTGACCTTGGTTAAGCCTACTTGTGATGTAGTACCAAGTGAGTTGGAAATATCCTCAGATGCAAAAAAGCGTCAATTTCGTTGGGTACTCAAACTGCTCTAATGTAAGCTAAACGATTGTTGATCTGATTCTACTCCATTGACTTGTATGCTGATTTTGTGTTCACCTTTGTAATATGTTCTGGTGGTAATTGGCTTAAAACTATGCCTTTTTACGAATGTTTTCGTACTATTCCCATCAAATGGTTGTTTTGAAATCATAAACACCTTTTTGCTATATTCACCGTTTTTCATTAAAAAGTACAGTACATATTCTATTCGAGCATTAACTGTTTCATCAGATTGATTAGAAATAGTTACGTCAAATTCTAACGATGTACCAATTGAAATTGTTTGTGTCAAAACCTTCCAATCTTTGATGCTCAAAACATCATCTCGTAACCCAAATAAGGTTCCAATTTCCTTATTTCCTTGTTTTAATAACGTTCTTGAGGCATGTCGAAGAATATCATGAGTATCCTCTATTTTGTGCCATTTCTCTACTGTAGAAATAAATAGTGATTGATGATCCTTAGAAATATCATTCAGATTATTTGCCACACTTCGTCGAACATAGTCGGAAGAATCAAATCGTAGGGTTTCCAAAATCGGTAAAATAGTTTGAGGCTGTTGTTTCAACATAGGAACTCCCATACCCCACGGGAGTCTTGGACGTGAACCTTCCGAACTAAAACGACGCACATTGACATCAGAATGAAGTGCAAACAATTCCATTATCTTCATTGTCTCGTCAAAATACCGTAGTAAAAATGGTCTAATTGCAAATTCACAGGATGTGCATTGAGTAACAATTTCAATTGCATGCATTGACTCATCAAAATGATTTGTACCAAATTCCTCAATATAATCTGCTAAGAACAGATATTCGAATGATTGATTTTTACCAATAACCTTTTTTATAGTACTTGACAGATTAGTCAGTAGTGGAACTGCATCTCGAAAATCTGTAGGCAAAAAATGAGCAAATACTTTTGCCGAATGTCGAATACGTTGTTTCAATTCCATGTTGTCAAATTCTTTCGTGAAAATGAGTTTGAAAAAATCTTTTTCAACAAAATAAGGTACACAAACTTTTGCAATGGAAGTAAATTCGCCATAAAATTCTCGAGAATACAAATCCTTTAACAACATATTTCAAGCTGTAATAAAAATTATAAAAACATAATGTCGAACAAATATCAAATTTGTTTGAAAAGAGTTTCATTTGTAAAACGGTACATCACAAATTAAACTGTTCACCTACAAAGGGATCTGTCTGAAGGACTGAGGGGTTATGATAGATGATACCACCCCGCAATTTCTTGGCATCCCTCCATAGGAGGGGAATTTGATATTGTTTTTTTAGAGACGCAAAATTTTGCGTCTCTACGTTTTACGGAAGATACCACCCCGCCACTTCGTGGTACGCCTCCTAATTTAGGAGGGGAAGATTTACAAATAAAAAAAGCCCATCAATGATGGGCTTAGTATATAAAAACAAAATTGATCTACTGTTTGACAAATGGTAGGTTGATTGTTTGACCGTTTTTCGTTTGAATCCTAAAGAAATACATTCCATTAGCAAAGTATGAGCAATCTAATTGATGTTGAAAGACTCCATTAATTTCGAAATTACCTAAGTCTTTAATTATTCGAGATTTGATGTCAATTACTGTGATTTGTGCTGATCCTGTTAGGTTTTTGTCTAAAGCTAAAGTGACTAATCCTGTTGTTGGGTTAGGAGTGATAGAAAAACCTAACGATTCAGTTTCACTAATGGACGTAATGGTAGAAAAGCCATCTGAGAAAATGAAACATTTAGTGTCTTCATCACTAATACGTACTGTATACGTTCCATCAGTAGTATATTCATACGATTGATTTGTAGCACCATCTATAGCTACACCATTAAAATACCACTGATAGTTTGCAGAAGTTGAAGCTGTTAATGTATTCCCTTGCTTGGTAATGATAGGTTGCGTAGTAACTGGCGTTAAATTAACAGTTTCTTCTTTCGAATCTGTACAACCTGATGAAAAAACTGTTTCAGTTAGTTTAATAGTATTGGCACCTGCATTAGTCCAATAAACAACGACAGAGTCAGAGTTCACACGGAGAATCTTTCCACCTTCGGCTTCCCATTTGTAAGAGCGTCCGGGAACCCTTGTCGTTTTATAGGTTTGTATTGAGTACTGGCATACTGTAGTATCAAATGTTGCTATAGTTGGAGTTGGATTTGCAACTACGGTAATAAAATCAGATTTAGTGAGAGTATCTGAGCCGAATTGATTTTTAGTAATCAGAGTTATGGAATATTTTCCTGGATTTGCATATTCTACTGTAACGGATTTTCCATTAGCTGAAGGAGTTGTAGAACCTGGAAGTAACCAAATAAATTCCGTTGGTGCATTACCAGAAGATTCTGTTAATGTAATAGTTCTACCAACACAAACAGTTGTATAATCAGAACCAAATTGGGAAACCGGCAATGATGAAACCTCTAATGGCGCTCTCCATATACCTCTACCAAATGTTCCTGCTACAAGATATTTCGGATTCGAAGAATTTACAATTTTTAGATCGTTGATAATAGTATTTGGCAATCCGTTGTTGTACGGTAACCATGCATTGGAAGAATTTGTTCGGAAGTATACTCCCAAATCAGTACCAGCAAAAAGAGTTCCATAGACAGAACCATCGTCAATAGAAAAAGTATTACATGGTACATTAGGCAAACCATTGGAGATGTTTACCCAATTTTGTCCACCATTCTCAGATTTGTACACCTTGTTACTACTGGAATAACCAGAAAAAGTAGCATACACCACATTTTCATTTCTTTGGTCAACAGTTACTGAAGTAATGGATTGATTGGGTAAACCAGTAGTTCTATTTACCCAAGTTGTACCACCATTGGATGTAACAAATAAATTTGAATTTGAAGCAGCGTAAATTCGAGCACTATTCACTTTCGGAATAGCAATGTGAAGAACATTTTGATTTGTAAAGACGTTAGGTGAAAGTACAGTCCAATCATTACCTCTATTTGTAGATTTGTATACTTGTCTATTTCCAATATAGACAGTGTTAGAGTTATTCGGGTCAAGAACTATAGGAGAAACCCAAGCACCTTGAGGAAGTCCGCCAGTTAGCTCGATAAACGTATTACCCATGTTATCTGAACGTCTAAAATCAGCATAGTATAGAGAAGCATACAGAACATTAGGGTTTGTTGGGTCAATAGCACAATCCATTCCATCACCACCCAAGATATGAGACCATTCCCCATTTCGATATAAATGGGTTCCATTGTCTTGAGTACCACCAATGATTTGATTTGGATTTTGTTCAGTTACACCAATTTTGTAAAATTGAGCTATTCCCAACCCTGAACTAACGTCAGTCCATGTTGCTCCCATATTGGTAGTAAAGTAGATACCACCATCATTATTTGCAACAAGTGTATTAGTATTTGGAATAAACTCGAAGTTATGTTGATCTGCATGAACAAATCTTGCACCCCCAGCACCTGTCCAATGAGCAGATATTTCCCATGTTGCTCCGAAATCGACTGATTTCCAGATATTTATTCCACCGGCAAATATGTTTATAGGATATTCATCTGACATGGCTAATGATAAATTGTATTCAGATTGACCACGACCATTTTCACCAGTAGGAGAATACGCTAAAATATTTGGGGTAGTTGATTGAAGTTCCCACGATTGTCCAGAATCGTAGGAAATATAAAATCCTAAAAATGATCTATCATTCGATCTTCCAAACAAAGCAACAACTATATCAGGCTCTGCTTTAGAAACAGCTAATTCCACTCTTAATGAATTTGATGAAGGTAAACCGGTAGTTATTTTTGTGAATGTTCTACCATTGTCATTACTTACCTGAATTCCCGCCCTACCTTGCCATGAATATTCACCTAAATAGACAATATTTGGATTTCCGGGCTTAAATTCGGCATCCATAAACCAGCCAGTTTTCGTTAAAAACCAATCTGTTCCACCGTTTTCTGTTCTGTAGGCTCCATCAGAGGAAGCAGCTATTAATACATTCGGATTAGTAGGATCGATAAGTAAACTGTTAATTCGTAAGCCTCTTTCAACTGGAGCAGTAAGTCCAGTTGTATTCCAAGTTAAACCCCTATCTGTCGATTTCATTACTCCTAATGAATTAGTATGTCCGCCAAACCCATCACCAGTTGCAATGTACATAATGTTAGGGTTTGTAGGATTGATAGCTATGTCTGTGATTCCTAAGGTTGGAAGTAAATCCGTATTAGTCGTCCAATTTTTTCCAGCATCTGTAGAACGCCACAATCCTCCTGCAGCAGAACCAACCCATAAGATATCTTTATTTGTTGGGTCTGTTTCCATACAGTTTAGTCTTCCAACTCCCGAGCTATTATAACTAAGTTTATTGGTTGGTATTACTTTTGGACCTATTTCCTGCCATTGAGGACTTAGTCTATCTTCTCTACCTTTGTATAGTGAATTATAGAGCTGTTGTTCTTTGTACAGCACATCTGGTGCGGGGAAAATTCCTGTTGGATATACTCTTGGACCCCAAAAATGTTCCCATCGTTTGAATGGTTTATATCCTTCACCTCTTCCGGGTGTTTTGTCTTTCCAAAAAGCGTCAAATTCCTTGACTATGGAATAATAGTTGTCTGATTCAATCTGATAGATTGACGGTATAAATGCTTGTGAACATAGCTGTGAGTATCCAACTATACCAACAATTAGTAATAAGAAAAATTTTGTCATAGCAATGAAAAATAGTCAAAAAGTACTTTTTTTATGTAACAAACAAACGTTTGTTTTTGTTCTTTTATTGCTATTTTTTTGGAAAAAACCTAATTTTATGAGAATTTAAGTGAACAAATGTTTAGACATCAAACCAAGTTTTTATAATTCCACCACCTACAACAATATCGCCATCATACAAAACAACTGACTGACCGGGTGTAATGGCAGATCGAGGTTGATCAAAATGAATTTCCAAATTGCCATCTTCATTAAGAAAACAAGTCCCCAAATCTCCTTTGTCTTTATAGCGAATTTTGACGGTAAAGAGTCGTTTATCAGTAAAATCTTCTTCAGAATATGCTATCAAACTTACCGAATCTGCAATAAGTGCATTGTGATACAATTTATCTTCAGTTCCAACTACAACTGTATTCGTTTCTTCCAATACTTCCAAAACATACAATGGTTCTGGATGAGCAATTCCCAATCCCTTGCGTTGTCCAATGGTATAAAATGGATAGCCAGAATGTGTGCCAATTTTTTTGCCATCTAAGAGTATTTCTCCATCAGCAACATTATGCTCCAATTCGGGCTTCATATCTTTCAAAAAGCGTTTATAATCATTATCAGGAATGAAACAAATTTCATAGGATTCACCTTTTTTTTCAATGCCCAAATTCAATCGTTCACCATCTGCTCGTGATTCGGGTTTTGTTTTTTCAGCCAGTGGAAATAATGTTCTCGAAAGTGAACGTTGCGTAAGACCCCATAATGCATACGATTGGTCTTTGTTCACATCATTTCCACGTGAGAGAATATATCGTTGGTTTGATTCATTGAAATGAATTTTTGCATAATGCCCTGTTGCAATCCAATAAGCCCCCAAAGAATCAGCTTTTTTTAGCATTTCTTCCCATTTGATATGTCTATTGCATTTCACACATGGGTTTGGAGTGCGACCTGCAATGTAATCGTCAACAAAATAATCGATGATTTGTTTTTTGAATGTTTCGGTGAAATCTACAACGTAGTGTGGTATTCCCAAATCCATACAGATTCTTCGTGCGTCATTGATACCGTCTAAAGAACAACAGGAAGAATCATTACCAACGTTTCCACCAACGTCTTCATATTTATATGTTTTGATAGTAATGCCGATGACATCGTAGCCTTGTTCCACTAACAACGCTGCTGCAACGGAAGAATCGACTCCCCCAGACATTCCGATAACTACTCTATTTTTATCTAATTTCATTTCTTAACTCAAAAAAAAAGCCACATTTCAGATGCTGAAATATGGCTTATTATCGTTCAAAACCCAAATTTATTTGGTATTTCGCTTCTTCCACATTCTATAATCTTCAACTAAACCAATTGTAGATTCATCAGGTTTCGTCATTGAAGTTTTCAAATAAATTTTCTTTTTTGATTTTTCAACAAAGCAAATTGGCATATCTGCTCCACCGTAAGTACCATTAGAAGATACAAATTCCTCAGAATTGAATCGCGAAATGTTAATCATATAGGGAGAATTTTTATCGTAGCTGAAAACCTTTATAGACTCCAAAGAATCAAATTCGAAAGTGATTTTTCCACACAATTGACCCTCTTTTTCAAAAAGTTCTTTTTTGACGTTGCGAATTCCCGGCATATCTCGCTCAAGTCTGTCACCTTCATAATAGTCGGTAATGACCTCTGCAAAATCTCGCATAGATACATCTTTGTCATTGTCTTTTTTTGACATTATGTTTGTAAAGGTAATCACACCTGTACCAGATTTTTCTGTTTTAAATGTATATTCATATTCTTTCGTTTCTACTCCCAAGCAAGAAGATAGAACCAATACACAGACCGCAAGTAAGCTTGCAACAAGAAACTTTTTCATAATCATATTTGATGTTTTTGAAATTAAAAACCAAATATACAGAAAATCAAAATAAATGTCAACTAAATTTGGATATGTAACCATAATCGGAAAACCAAACGCCGGAAAATCAACGCTGATGAATTCACTGTTGGGGGCAAAACTCTCTATAATATCACCCAAACCTCAGACCACTCGCAAACGTGTTCTGGGAATTGTGACTGAAGGGGATACCCAAGTGGTGTTTTTAGATACTCCCGGTATCGTCAAACCCAAATACGAACTCCACCGCTCGATGATGGAAATTGTGGAGCAATCATTAGATGATGCTGATGTGATATTGGCACTTGTTGATGCATCCGACCAACGTACATTTGCAACTGAGCAAATCCCTTTTTTGGAACAGTATTGTCGTGATGCTGGAAAACCGTCGTATTTGCTTATCAACAAAATGGATACTCTTTTCAACAAAGCTGTGGTATTGCCAACGATCCAAAAGGTGCTTGACGAAGGTTTTTTCAAAGACTACCGAGCAATTTCCGCATTGAAGGGTATGTTTACAAATGAAATACTGCCGATGATTATGGCATCACTTCCAGAAGAAGAATTTCATTACGACATTGACGTTCTTTCCACCCAACCACAACGGTTTTTCGTATCAGAAATTATTCGCGAAGTGGTATTCCATCAGTACAAAGAAGAAATCCCCTACTCAACAGAAGTACAAATTGTCGAATTTACTGAACGTGAAAATGGCAAATGGCACATTCACGCCGAACTCATCGTTGAACGCGATTCCCAAAAAGCAATCATCATCGGTGCCAAAGGTGCCAAAATCAAATACCTCGGAGAAAAAGCCAGAACACTCATCGAAGAACACTTGGAACAAAAAATCTATTTAGAACTCTTCGTGAAAGTTCGCGGAGATTGGCGAGACAACAAAGGTGCCTTAAACTCCTTCGGATATAGTTCTATAGATATGTAGATTTTCTCAATAACCGTAGAGACGCCCTATATTGGCGTCTCTCCTTATGCAATAAATCTTCCTGTCCACGCATTGGTCACATATATAAAATTAATTAAAAAAAACCGTAACTCGCACTCCCTCAAGGGGCGAGGGAGATACGCTTCTATTACCCCTCACCCCCGCCCTCTCCCTCAAGGGGAGAGGGAGCTTTGATGCAGAATTACCCCTCACCCCCGCCCTCTCCCGCCAGAGGGACGAGGGAGCTTGATTCAGAATTACCCCTCACCCCATTCGCCTCTTCCGCCTGATGGACGAGGGAGCTTTGATGCAGAATTTACCCCTCTCCCCAACCCTCTCCCCAGAGGGGCGAGGGGAGTTTGATTTTTTTTCTTTCCCTCAAGGGGCGAGGGAGATGATAATGATTAGATTACAATAGAAAATCAGGTATATTAGTCTCAATTTTCAAAACTTAAAGATTTCCCTCGCCCCATTGGGGAGAGGGTCAGGGAGAGGGGGCAAAACCTACATGAAAATCGATAGCGAGAAGTTGATTTTTGCAAAACAACTACGCAAACAACAAACTAGTACTGAGAAAAAATTTTGGCATTTTCTACGAACTAAAAAGTATTTTGGGCTAAAATTTAAACGTCAAGTTGTCATTGAACCCTATATTGTAGATTTCTATTGTCCTTCGTTAGATTTAATCATAGAATTTGATGGTGATGTTCACGATACTCCTCAACAGATTGTTTATGACAAAAAACGAGATGAATTTTTACGTTCCAAAGGTTATACTGTCATTCGAGTAACTAATACGATGTTGCATTGGGATCCGAGTCAATTGCTGAATGAAATTGATAGGATACGGTTGGAAAAGATGTAGATTATTTACCCCTCTCCCCTTACCCTCTCCCCATAGGGGCGAGGGGGTTACTTTGAGAAGAGCCTCTTCCAATTAAAGGGGAGAGGGAGATTTGATGCAGAATTTACCCCTAACCCCACTTCGAGAGCCTCAGTGTCCCATATCCGCTCAAGGGGAGAGGGAGTTTGACTCGTCACAAATCACCCCCGATTGAAATTGGGGGTTACCATTTTTGTCATCTTTAAGGGATTCTAAGATGCTACCATGCCAAATGTGGATTTTTCCATACATCACGAAAGGTTATCACACCGATTCATTTTTTATTCGTTATTTTTGTATCATTATTATTATTTTATTGAAAGAAGACTATGCCAAATCAAGTATTTGTGATGTCTGCGACTGGCAATGTTGGGAAAAATGTTGTTGATATGTTGCAACTAATTAACGAATGTTCGGTTGTGATTGGAACAAGAAATCCTGAAAATGCTGAAGATTTTGAAGACGAGAATACCGAAATTCGTAAGTTTGATTTCCAAGATCCATCGACGTTTACATCAGCTTTTGACGGTTGTGATGCGATGTTTTTGAATGTTCCTAGTCATCCTACAATGGCTCATACCGTTCCACAAATCCTTACAGAAGCTAAAAAAGCTGGAGTTAAATTTATTGCAAAATTGGGTGTCTCAGGTGCAAATCCAAATGCGCCCACTTTTTTTGCAAAACAACATGGAATGGCTGATAACGCTGTGAGGGAAAGTGGAATTGAATTTTGTTCATTGAATCCAGTGGAGTTTATGGACAATTATTTAAATTTCCAAGGGGCAACTATCAAATCAAGTGGGTCTTTCTATCTACCACAAGGAAATGCTACAAAATCATTGGTTTCTTGTGTGGATATTGGTGAGGCTTTTGCTGAAGTGTTATTGGATCCAAATGAATATGCGGGTAAATCTTTGCCAATTGCTGGTTTTGATTATACAAATGCTGAAATTGCATCAATTCTTTCTATCGTATTACAAAAACAAATTACGTATGTAGATGTTACAGAAGAGGTAGCAGAACAATCATTACGTTCTATGGGATCAGAAGATTGGTTTGTAAAAGCAATGATGGAACTGAATTCATTGTGGAAAAAAGGAATGATGGTTGCTTCAAATGAACCATTAATCGAGATTTTAGGACGCTATCCACAATCATTCGAGCAGTTTGCAAGAGAGAATAAAGAAGCATTTTTGCCATAATTTCTAATTTGTTTTGTGATATTCAAAGAAATTCCGTATATTTGTTTTCTTTAGAAGAAAAATTAACGGAGATATAGAGAATGTCAAAACGTTGTGAACTAACTGGAACAACAATGCAATATGGGAACAATGTATCCCATGCAAACAACAAAACTAGAAGAAGATTTTTACCAAATCTTCAGAAAAAAAGAATTTGGTTGCCTGAAGAAAAGAAATGGATTACTGTAAAAGCAACTGCCGCTGCATTACGTACACTTGATAAAAAAGGGTACCATGCAATGATGAAAGATTTGGCTGCAAAAGCTAAATAAAACCAAAAAAAAGAAAACAAGAAAAGCCACTCAATGAGTGGCTTTTCTTGTTAAAGTAGGTGAAATCACAACTTCACATTTCCAAATTTTTACACAAATCTCACAATAATTTGATTTTTTATTCGAGTTAGTTAGCACTCGGCACACTTGAGTGCTAATATTATTTTGTTTAATCATTAATTAAAAGGATACGTACAATGAAATTAACTCCATTGCACGACAGAATTTTGGTGAAAGCTGCAACACCAGAGGAAAAAACTCGTGGCGGAATTATTATTCCTGACACTGCAAAAGAAAAACCAATGCAAGGTGAAGTAATTGCTGTTGGAAAAGGTAAAGTTTCTGAAGACGGTAAAGTAAATCCACTTGACCTTCAAGTTGGCGACAAAGTACTTTACGGAAAATATTCTGGAACGGAAGTATCAATTGATGGTGAAGATTTTCTTATTATGAGAGAATCTGATGTTTTTGCAAAAATCAGTTAATTCACTTTTTATCAACGTATTTTATTAGGAGAAAATTATTATGAGTTCAAAACTCATCACATTCGATGTGGAAGCTCGTGCTTCACTTAAAAGAGGTGTTGACCAATTGGCAAATGCTGTGAAGGTTACACTTGGACCAAAAGGTCGCAATGTTGTTATTGATAAAAAATTCGGTTCACCAACTGTTACTAAAGATGGTGTAACTGTTGCAAAAGAAATCACGTTGAAAAACCCAATTGAAAACATTGGTGCTCAAATGGTGAAAGAAGTTGCTTCAAAAACTTCTGATGCTGCTGGTGATGGTACAACTACTGCTACAGTTTTAGCACAATCTATCGTTAACGAAGGTTTGAAAAACGTTACTGCAGGTGCAAATCCGATGGATTTGAAACGTGGTATTGACCTTGCTGTTACTTCAATCACAGCAGGTTTGAAAAAACTTTCTAAAGAAGTTGAAGGTAAAAAAGAGATTGCACAAGTTGGTACTATCTCTGCTAACAATGACAAAACTATCGGTGATTTAATCGCTGAAGCAATGGATAAAGTTGGTAAAGATGGTGTTATCACTGTTGAAGAAGCAAAAGGTACCGAAACTTCTATGGAAGTTGTGGAAGGTATGCAATTTGACCGTGGTTACTTATCTCCATATTTCGTTACTGATTCAGAATCAATGGAAGCAGTATTAGAAAATGCGTACATTTTAATCCACGATAAAAAAATCTCTGCAGTAAAAGATTTGATTCCAGTATTAGAAAAAACAGCCCAAGCTGGTCGTCCATTACTTATCATTGCAGAAGATATCGAAGGTGAAGCTCTTGCAACATTGGTTGTGAATAGACTTCGCGGAACTATCCGTGCTGCTGCTGTGAAAGCTCCAGGATTCGGTGATCGTCGTAAAGCAATGTTGGAAGATATTGCAGTATTAACTGGCGGTATCGTTATCTCTGAAGAAAAAGGTTTCAAATTAGATGCAGTAACATTGGCTTCATTAGGTCAAGCGAAAAATGTAACTATCGACAAAGATAATACAACTATCGTTGAAGGTGCTGGTACTAGCGATGATATCAAAAAACGTATTGCTGAAATCCGTGGTCAAATCGAAAAAACAACTTCTGATTACGACCGTGAGAAATTACAAGAGCGTTTAGCTAAATTAAGCGGCGGAGTTGCTGTATTGAAAATCGGTGCTTCAACAGAAGTAGAAATGAAAGAGAAAAAAGCTCGCGTTGAAGATGCACTTCATGCAACTCGTGCTGCTGTTGAAGAAGGAATCGTTCCAGGTGGTGGAGTTGCATATTTGCGTTCTATCGGCGAATTAGATTCTATCGTTACTGAAAACTTAGACCAAAAAACTGGTGTGAACATCATCCGTCGTGCAATTGAAGAACCAATACGTCAAATCTTAGGAAACGCTGGTTTGGAAGCTTCTGTAATTATTAACAAAATTAAAGAAGGTACTGGAGCATTTGGTTTCAATGCGTACAGTGAAGTATATGAAGATTTGTTAGTTGCTGGTGTTATTGACCCAACGAAAGTATCTCGTGTTGCTTTAGAAAATGCTGCATCTGTTGCATCATTGCTTATCACAACTGAGGCTACTATCGTTGACAATCCTGAAGAAGAAAAAGCTGCTATGCATCCTCCACAAGGAATGGGCGGAATGGATTATTAATCCTTTCGGTGATCATAATAAAAAAAAGAGCCATCAATCGATGGCTCTTTTTTTATGGGGTTGCTCGAATAAAGTCGACAATTATTTTTGTAACACCATCAATTATTGGTAATACAGGTATCGAATACGTTTCCCTATTTTTCAAGTTCTTACCCTTGGCTTCCTTCATAATGGTATTCATTAACGGAATTTTATGGACAGTAGCATTTTTTGCAGCTGCAGCAAGTTTCAACGCCTCTGATTCTGGTGTGTCCATATCATTCTCACCATAGAGAACCAGAACTGGACACTGTAAATTCTTTATTTTTTCCGCAGGATTAAATTTCATCGAAGCGATAAGAATTTTTTGAATATCTTTTCCAAAGAGAGGAATAAGTGGCGTTGGTACGTCCTCATAGACTCGACCTTGACGTAATTCTCTTAATATCGTATTGCCTATATCTTTAAGTTTATCAGGAATTGATGGATAATAGAGCTGTTCAATAATGGTATCGATAGTAGTTCCGGGTGCATTTATCGCAATAAAACCATTGGGAGATACAACATTTGCAGCCAACAAACCAAAAATCACACTTTCTTGATGACCAAGCACAATGATTTTAGAATACTCTTCTTTCTTTTTAGAAAAAAACATCATCCATGAAAGAGCGTGAGCAATGTGATTGTTGTAATCAATGTTATACATAGAGAGTGAGGAATTATTCAAGACGCTTTTACCAGTGCCAATTTTATCATATCGAAACGATGCAATGCCATTCGCTGCCAAACTGTCAGCAAGATACGCTGCCCAATTGTTTTTTTTGGGGTTATGAACCATATTCCCATCACGGTCAGTACCCATAGTCCCTGTGTAAAAGAGAACTAATGGTGGTTTTTTTGTTTTCAGCGGTGTAGTTAGTGTACCAAAAATGGTTCCTTCATTTTTGACTTGGGACAATTCTTTTTCTGTGAAGTATTTTGTTGTTTTCTGTGCTGAAAGTGATAATGTAGACAGAAAACAAATACCTACAATTAGTATCTTATGCATATTGTTCATAATCTGGTTCTTGTTCATAGAGTGAAATTGGGATGTTGTTTTCTTCACGAAGTTGGTTAGATTTTGTTCTTGGATAAATCACAAAATAATAAATAATAAAGACAAAGGAAAGTAATAAAACAATCGCCTTAATTACTGAAGGCATCCCTGCATAGCGAGTCAAAAATCCTTCAATAAATCCTGCAATAATAAACAAAGGAATCAATCCAACAATGATTTTAAGTCCTTTTTTTGAAGCTGTTTGCAGTGCATAGATACGAGTATAGGTTTTTGGAAATAGCAATGCATTACCAATTGCAAGTCCTGCACCACCAGCTGCAACGACTGCAGAAATTTCAATAGTTCCGTGGAGCATGACTGTTAACAAGGAGTCTCCCAGTAATCCATACTGAAAGAAAAATGTAAAGAATGATCCAAGCATTACACCATTACGGAATAATACTACAACTGTTCCGAAACCATATGTTATGCCCAAAGCAAATGCAATAAAAGAAACATTGATATTATTCCAAGTGATTTTCAAAAACATTTCCACTGGATCCATTTTTGCATACACATCAAATGGTTTTCCTTCCTTAATATTGTTGATTGTCATATTAACATACGAATCTCCGAGAATAACACGTAAGAATGTACTATCTTTGTAAGCAGAAATAGCACCTATACCAGCTGCTACCATAAATATCAAAAAGGATATCAACATTTGCTTTTGCATCGAGGCAAATGCAATAGGAACTTCATCTCGAAAAAATGTAATCAATCGATTTGAACGTTCTTTTTTGGTTTTATAGATTGAATGATGTACTTTTGAAGCAAGTTCATTCAAATATTTACTTGTTTTGCTATCTGGGTAAAAAGTTTTTGCGAATGATAAATCGTCAGTTATTTTGACATACAAATCAGAAAGCACTTGTGGGTTGACAGTTTTGGAACGTAACATTTCCTCAAACAGTTGCCATTTTTCCTTATTCTGATGCGTAAAAGCACTTTCTCTCATTGGTTATTTTTGTGGTAATTTGAAATCAAAAAACATACTTAATCTTCTAAAATAGCATTTCTATGGATACTATAAAAATTCAGACCCTTCAAAATGTAGAAATTGAATATACACTTGCTAATATTGGTGAACGAATTTTAGCTTGGATTGTTGATATTCTTTTGCTTTCTGCTATTGTTGTTACCTTTTTTGTCATCATTAGTTTTGAATATATTCCATCGAATGAAATACTCATTTTTTTGTTTTTCATTCCAATTTTGATGTATGATTTTTTGTTTGAACAATTCAACGATGGTCAAACTCCGGGGAAAAAATTACTCAAAATTAAGGTGATAGCTCTCGATGGAACACAGGGTTCGTTGGGAAAACATTTCCTACGTTGGCTTTTGCGTCCAATTGATATTGGTATTTCCTACGGTTTAGCTGCTATTCTGACGATTCTCATCAATGGCAAAGGTCAACGTCTTGGCGATTTGGTGGCAGGAACATCAGTCGTGAGTTTGAAACAACGCACCAAATCAACAGATACCGTGTATATTCAACACGATGACAACTATGAAGTAACCTATCCAATTGTTATTCATTTGACCGACCGTGATATAGAAAACATCCGACATATCGCCCGTGAATCCATCAAACGCAAGGATGCGAATGTTGCAGCTGCATTAGCAGAAAAGGTCAAATCCATTTTACAAATTACAACCGAACAATCAGATTTGGATTTTCTTCGAACCGTTGTAAAAGATTACTCCCACCTCACCTCAAAATTTTAAGTTCAATTAAATTAATATCGTAGAGACGCCCTATATGGGCGTCTCAAAAAACAAAACGGTCAAGCCCTGAAAGGGCGTTTTATATCAGCATAGGGTGTAAGGCCTATGTTGAAAAGGTTGGGTGGCTGTCTGGGTTCCCCTCTTGAGGAGTGCCACTGGTCACTGAGCGTAGTCGAAGTGTGGCGGGGTGGAATCTGCAAACCAAAACACGAAAACACCCTCTCCCCTCCGAGGGAGAACGGTCACTGAGCGAAGTCGAAGTGGGGAGAGGGGGCATTCTTTAACACGACTGAGACATTACTTTCAAACTCTACAATCATCCATATTCACCTTTATTTTCGTATATTCGTATGGCAAGATCCCTTTCCAACCTTCCTAAACCACTATGACTCCCGACGAAATACAACAAGCAATAGAAAAATTAGATAATCTTTGGAGAACTTCTCAAAATCAAGAAGCAAAGGTATTTGCTTATGAACTCTTGGAACAACAAGCAATCCAAGAAGATGCAAAATCTCTTGCAAATGTCTATAACATTCTTGGGATTGTTTACATAAATCTTTCGGACTACCCCAAAGCATTAGAGTATCATTCAAAAGCATTACTCATCTTTGAAGAAATTGGGAATAAAAATGGTATAGCAAACGTAATTGGGAATATTGGGACTACTTATAGTAATCTTTCGGACTACCCCAAAGCATTGGAGTATTACTCAAAAGCATTACTCATCAATGAAGAAATTGGAAGCAAAGTTGGCATTGCAAATAACCTTGGGAATATTGGGCTTGTTTACTTGTATCTTTCGGACTACCCCAAAGCATTAGAGTATTTATCAAAATCTTTACTCGTCAATGAAGAACTTGGAGACAAAAAAGGAATTGCAGGTAACCTTGGGAATATAGGAAATGTATATACTAGTCTTTCGGACTACCCCAAAGCCTTAGAGTATCATTCAAAAGCATTATTCATCGCTGAAGAAATTGGAAACAAAGTTGGTATTGCTACTAACCTCGGGAATATTGGGCTTGTTTACCATAGTCTTTCGGACTACCCCAAAGCATTGGAGTATTACTTAAAAGCATTACTCATCAATGAAGAAATTGGAAAAAAAGTTGGAATTGCAACTAACCTCGGGAATATTGGGCTTGTTTACCATAGTCTTTCTGACTACCCAAAAGCATTAGAGTATTTTTCAAAAGCATTACTTATCAATGAAGAAATTGGAAGCAAAAAAGGAATAGCAATATGCCTTTTGAATATTGGAAATGTTTACAATAGTCTTTCTGACTACCCAAAAGCATTAGAGTATTTTTCAAAAGCATTACTTATCAATGAAGAGATAGGAAACAAAAATGGAATAGCTGTTAACCTACTGCATATTGGGGCTGTAAAAGCAACGAAAGAATCAACATATTATGATGCAAGAAAAGCAGAAGAATATTTACAAAAGTCGTTACAACTTGCAGAAGAAATAGGATATAAAGAAGGTATAAAAGAAGTATACGGAATATTATCGTCGCTTCATTCCAATGAAAAATACTTTGAGAAAGCTTTTGTATTTCAATCAAAAGTAATAACTCTCGAAAAAGAAATTCAATCTATCGAAGCCAAAAAACAAGCAGACCGATTTGACAGTGAACGTAAAATTGCCGAACGTGAAAAACAATTGGCTGTTGAAAGAGCAGAATCTGCAGCGATCAAACAAATTCTCCATAACATACTTCCTGCTAGCATTGCAGACAGAATCATCCAAAAAGAAACCTTCATCGCCGACCACTTTGAAACGGCATCAGTCCTTTTTATGGATTTAGTAGGTTTTACGACACTTGCTTCCATTGCCCCACCAAAACAACTTGTGTATTTACTTGATGCTATTTTCCAAAAAGCAGATGAAGTGGTTGAAACATTTGGCTTAGAAAAAATCAAAACCATTGGTGATGGGTATTTGGCAGTTGCAAATGTAACTTCCCCTCTGAAAAACCACCAAAAAGCAACAGCTTTGGCTTCACTCCAACTTCTCGAAACAATGCGTGACTTTACCGTCAATATTCCATCAGATTTGGGCGATACAGAATGGATAAAGGATATGAACGACATCGAAATTCGCATAGGCATTCACACGGGAGAAGTTGTTGCAGGAATCATCGGCAAAAACAAATACACCTACGATCTGTGGGGTGATGCAGTGAACGTAGCATCACGAATGGAATCCAATTCTGAAGCTGGACGTATCCACATCAGCGAAGAATTTGCCAAATCCATCGAAACATATCCAGAATTTTCACTCATCCCACGTGGCGAAATTACCATCAAAGGCAAAGGAAGTATGAAAACATTTTGGTTGGAGAAGGGGAAGATGTAACCGCAAAGGTCGCAAAGGGAAGACCGCAAAGGTCGCAGAGAAGAAACCACCCCGTCACACTTCGACTATGCTCAGTGACTAGTGCCACCCCTCAAGAAGGGAATTAGATGTTGTTTTTGTAGAGACGCCCTATATGGGCGTCTCCCATTACCCCTCACCCCTGCCCTCTCCCTCAAGGGGAGAGGGAGATATTCGTTGGATTGTAGGGACAGGTCGAGACCTGTCCACACGCGAGGATTGGAAGAATCCACCCTGCCACTTCGTGCCACCCCTCAAGAGGGGAAACTGATGTGGTCACATATTTGTCGTTTTCGTATTAGTTTTTTCTGTACAATCGTCAATAAGGGGGTATTTTTCATTTTTACATTTTGAAATGACAGACTATTTATTGCTCTTTTTTGTTGGTTTGATGATATTTTATTATATAAAGTTTCCACAAAAGCGTATTCCAATTATAGTGTTGGTTGCGTTTATGACAGTGCTACAGTTTTTTCTAACAACACCTGCTAAAGCTATTTATACTGCGTTGCTCTATGGTGGTGGAGTGGGAATTTCTGCAGTAATAGTCTATTTTATGGATAAACGGAAAAAACTACAATGATACAAAGAATTGCTATTAATACTGGTGGTGGAGATGCTCCTGGGCTGAATGCTGTTATCCAAGCAGTTACATTCGCAGCCAACAATCGCGGTTGGGAAGTGTATGGAATTAAGGATGGTTTTAACGGTGTTTTGATGCCAGAGGATTACCCAGAAGATGGAATTGTTCAATTACGTCCGGAAATGGTGTCGTCAATTTCTAAATTGGGTGGAACGATACTTGGAACGACGAATCGTGGGAATCCAATGAGCTTTCCTGTGAAAAATGACGCTGGTGAATGGTCAACCATCGATAGAACCGATGAATTGATTCAACGCTTTCGAGATTTTCGTATTGATGCCTTGGTGTCTGTTGGTGGAGATGGATCGTTGGCTATTGCGAATGCACTTTCCAAAAAGGGATTTCCTGTTATCGGAGTTCCCAAAACTATTGACAATGATTTGGATAAAACCGTCGTTACTTTTGGTTTTGATTCAGCAGTTTCCTTTGCAACAGAATGTATCGACAGATTGCATTCGACTGCCGATTCACACAAACGAATAATCGTCGTTGAGGTAATGGGTCGTTATGCAGGGTGGATTGCACTTCATGCAGGTATTGCTGCAGGAGCAAATGCGATTTTGATACCGGAAATACCTTTTGATTATGAAAAATTAGCTTCACAATTAATTGAATCTGAAGCAAAAACAAAACGAAAATATTCGATCGTTGTCGTTGCTGAAGGTGCAAAAGAAATTGGTGGTTCTGTTACTGTGAAAGAAAATATCATTGGTCGTTTGGAACGAATTGGCGGTATTGGCGAACAAGTTACTGAGGTACTTCAATCGTTGACCAAAAAAGAATCTCGGTTAGTTGTTTTGGGACATCTTCTTCGAGGTGGTAGCCCAACAGCAACAGATAGATTGCTATCTCTGCGGTTTGGAGCTGCGGCAGTTCGTGCTTTGGCAAATGGAAGCACTGGTTGTATGGTAGCATTAGATCCACCAAATGTGAATTTGGTACCGTTAGTAGATGCCGTTTCGCGTATGAAATGTGTACCTGTTGATTCAGACTCTGTGCAAACTGCACGAGAATTAGGAATTCTCTTTGGCGATTAACATTTTGTTCACTCTTTGAATCTAAAATTCCTTCAAGTATGAATTCATTTATTTTCAAAATTACAGTAACACTACTTTTTCTAGTAATAAGTGCCGTAAGTTATTCTCAAACAACAAAGCAGTTAACACTTTCTGGTTTTATTTCGGAAAAAGTATCAGGCGAAGTGGTTATTGGTGCTTCCGTAAAAGTATTTAAAGATACATCACTGACCAAGGTTCTCAAAGGAGCTATTTCTAATAAATTTGGTTTCTACTCAATTCCAAAACTTGATGTAGGAACCTATACTATTGTTGTAACAGGTGTTACAGTCAAAGAAGAAAAATTTATACTTGTTATTTCAGATACTATCTCTACTGATGCAATTACTCTCAATATTCAACCGATTTCATCAACTGTGAAGTTAGGTACTGTTACAGTTGAAGGTGATAAACAAGATAAAAGTGTATCCAAAATTAGTACAGTCCAAGTAACAACGGATTTGATAAAACGATTACCTGCTTTGGGAGGAGAGGTTGATATATTTAGAGTCTTGCAATTATTACCAGGTGTGAAACCCTCAACCGAACTTTCGAGCGGTTTGTATATTCGAGGTGGCTCACCTGACCAGAATCTTACGCTACTCGATGGTGTTATTGTCTATAATCCTTCCCATTTAGGTGGATTTCTTTCTACATTTAATTCCGATGCAATCAATGATATCACACTTATCAAAGGTGCATTTCCAGCAGAATATGGAGGAAGACTTTCGAGTGTTTTGGATATAACGATGAAAGAGGGAACAAAAGAGAAATTTTCAGGAACAGCTGGAATTTCAATGATAAATTCTCGCTTGACCTTAGAAGGTCCAATCAACGAAGATTGTACATTTATGATTTCTGGACGTAGGATGTATTTTGACCTTATAGCAAAAACATTTAGAGTGTTTCAAACAGAAAATACAACCTTTCCTGATTATTATTTTTATGATTTGAATGCAAAGGTGAATTATAAATTAGGAGCAAATGATCGATTATTTGTCAGTGGATATTTTGGAAAAGATGTGTTTTCTTTTCCACAAGAGAAACCAACTGACCCAGAATTTGACCTTTCTTGGGGGAATTCAACGGCGAATATCCGATGGATGCATATTTTCTCACCTACAGTGTTTATGAACACCTCACTCATTTACACAAATTATTCTTCAAAAGTCCTCATCAAAGATAATCTCAATGACCCTCAATTTAGAATAACATTTTTATCTGAGTCTAAAATTGAAGATTATATGTTGCGGTCAGAATTGCAGATTTTCCCCAGTACCGAACATACTATCAAAACTGGGGTTGAGGCAACACGCCATCAATTTGTCGCTGCTGCTACCGATTTATTCAACTTCTCAAATGGAGAGTTTCAAATCGAACGAAATCCCATTAATGCAATGGAATTTTCTTATTATATCCAAGACGAGTGGCAAATTTCTGACAGACTCAATGCTAATATCGGTGGACGATTGATGTATTTTCAAAACGGAAATTACATTGCTCCAGAGCCTCGAATTTCGATGAAGTATCTGATTGATGATTCTAAGCGTATGACTGCAGCATTTGCGACTGCTCATCAGTTTTTACATCTCATTGTTCGAAATGACATTACCTTACCAACCGATTTGTGGTTCCCATCAACAGCAGATATAAAACCTTCAAAATCCAACCAAATTGTCTTGGGATATGAACAAGATTTATTCGATAATGAAGCCCTACTGGCAGTAGAAACATACTACAAAACGATGAGTAATTTGTATGAATATAAAGATAGTGTCACATTTTCATTAGGAATTCCATTAGCTTCACAATTTACTGCAGGTACAGGTGTGGCATACGGTCTCGAAGTGTTTTTACAAAAGAAAATTGGAGCAGTAACTGGATGGTTGGGATATACGTGGTCAGTAACAGAACGAACTTTTCCTGAGCTAAATAATGGAAAACCATTTTTTCCGAGATATGATAGAAGACACGACTTTTCAGCTGTATTATCGTACCGATTATCCGAACGATGGGAATTTGGTGCAACGTGGGTATTGGCCTCAGGTCAGGCGTTTACTATGCCAGTAGGACAGTATTCATTAAAACCAGGAATTTTTTCTCAAATACATTATGATTATCCTCAAAGAAATAATTACCGTTTACCTGCATATCATAAATTGGATTTGAGTTTCCAATACGAATATACTTGGTTCGAACAACCTTGGATTTTTTCCATCAATATATTTAATGTCTATAATCGAGCTAATGCTTTTGCTCATTATATTGATACTGAAATTGATTTTTCATCAGGTCCTCCTAAAAAAGTAGTAAAACAGATTTCTCTCTTCCCAATTATCCCAACATTTGGATTACAATTTAAGTTTTAAATATGAAATACATAACATTATTCAGTATTGTACTTTTTTGTGTCGTTTTATCATCTTGTGTAGAAGTAATCGAAAACCCGAATCTACCTTTTGAAGAGCGGATTGTAGTTTATGGCATACTTGAGCCAAATGTACCTTTGGAATTACATATCAACAAAACTATTCCAGCATTAACACAAAACCCTACATTTGCAATTTTACGTGATGCAAATGTGCAAATTGAATCAGAAGGAAGAGTATTTACTTTGTTTGTCAAAGATAGTGTTTACCCAAATATAGTGGAAAGTTACTTTACTTCCAATGAACTCATAATTCAGGAAGGTAAAACGTACAATTTGACTGTCCGTTGGAATGGTAAAACTGTAAAAAGCTCAACATTTATACCATATAAACCAATTGTATCTTCTGTTTGGAATTCGGATACTTCAAATTCTGATCTTGTATTCTTACAAGCTTTTCGAACCAATATTTCTGCTAAAAATGTTCCAAATGCTGTCATTATGGGGATAATTGCAGATAAAGATACTATAAAACCATTTCATGATTTATTCTTTATAGATAGTCCGTACGAATTAATGGACTATAATTTTTCACAAGATTCTACTATAGTATCATTTTCAAGAGGATTTGATGATCCATTTTATAGTAGTTACCCATACGCAAGACTAATAGCGTTTGATCCAGCGTTTTTGCAATATATCCGAACATTAGATGGAAGAAATAACAACGACGGAATCTTTGGTGGTGGTGGAAGAAATCCGGTATGGAATGTAACCGGAGATGGACTCGGCTTGTTTTTGGGAGTAAATCCAGGATATGCTGTAAATATAAATAGATAGTATTAGATTTTTCAAACTCCCCTCCTAAATTAGGAGGGGTGCCATGAAATGGCGGGGTGGTATTGTTTGAATAAAACCCCTCAGTCCTACGGACAGCTCTCCTTAAAGGGGAGCAGTAGAAAATCAACAATTAAAATTCTTCTATCACGCCAATTACTTATTAACAACATACTTTCATCCTATGAAAACACTTATACTAATTATTGTACTACTTTTGTCGACTCAAAATTCGTTTTCTCAAAAAAGTGAAGTTGCGGCTCGAATTGGAACAGGATCTTTGTATCAATTACTTGATGTGTTTGTAGATGCTTCTGTCGTAATTGCATCAGCAAATAGTGTTGCTTCCGATAATTATAGAGGTATGTCTCCAATTACTCTATCCTATACATCAAATGCTGATAACTTTTTTTCGTATTCTATTGAAGGACAATATGTGAGTATTGTTCGTGATTATATTGATAACGGAAATAGTAATGTTTTGGGAACTCTTACTTCATCATATACTTCTCTAATGCCAAGAGTAAATTTTAATTATCTTGATGGTGATGTGATTGGACTTAGTTCTTCTTTAGGTATGGGTATTACATTCAGAAATCAAGAATATGTCTCAGTCGAAAATGAAAAAAATACATCTTCAAAAGTTGTGCTTGCTGCTCAAATTGACTTATTGAAACTTCGTGTAGGTAAAAAAATCAATGTATTTACAGATCTTGGATTTGGAACAAGAAGTCTTATTACATTTGGAGTTGGCTACCGTTTTTAGGGCAATATCCAATACGTTTCACATTATTAACTCAATATTTTCACAAAATATTTTCATAAAAAGGTATCACGTAAAAAGAAATTTTGTACTTTTGTGACCGTTAGTCAGAAAATGACTCTCGGTCATTTTCTATTTTAACCAAAACAAATTCTTTAACATTTACAAGGAAAGTACAATGTCGTTTGACGCAAGAAGATCCTCAAGGATTTTCGGAGTGCTTTTTTCAGTGTTTTTTATAGGTTTTCTGTCGCTTCAAGCACAAACTCCTATAACCTTAGAGAAAGCTTTAGAGCTTTCGGTACTTCAAAACAAATCGATAGAGTCTGCTCTATTGGGGATTAAAAAATCCGATGCAACGGTCAAGGAAGCCTACAGCAATACCTTGCCATCGGTAACAGTTTCAGGTAGCTATAATTACAACCTGATGCTACCAGTATTTTTCCTACCTTCAGAATTTGCAGGTCAACCTCCGGGAGGTTTTGTGGCTGTTAGTGCAGGTGCACCCAATGGTTTTACTACCACTGCACAAGTAACACAAGTTCTTTTTAATGCTGCTGTATTCAAAGCAATTAGTGCTTCTGAGCGGTATTCTCAAATATCCGTTGAGCAATACAAAGCAACAGTAGCAAAATCGCTTTTGGCGACCGAAAAAGCTTTTTATGGAGCTTTATTAGCCAAAGAGTTTCATGAAGTTACAAAGGCTTCTTTATTGAATGGAGAAGAAAACTTGGCAAATGTTCGTATTTATCTAAAACAAGGGTTAGTAGCTGAGTTTGATGAAATGCGTGCAAATGTAGGGGTTGAAAACATTCGACCTATTGTAATTCAAGCTGAAGCAACCAAATTAACTGCTTACAATGGGTTGAAATTGTCTATGGGCAAAGATATTAAAGAAGATATCTCTGTAGAAGGAAGTTTAGACTATACTCCTGAAAAGTTGCCAACTGAACAAGAGATGTATGATATGGTCATAAATTCAAATTATGATCTGAAGTCATTACAAATGCAATTGAATGTGTCCAAAGATTTGGTTTCAATCAAAGAAACAGAGTATTATCCCTCTGTTGCTGCATTTGCAAATTATCAATATCTTGGTGCAGGAAATTCATTAGGTTCTATGAATACTGCTCAAAGTTCTACTGTTGGTTTGCAAGTTCAAATGTCATTGTTTAATGGATTTGGAACTCAAGCTAGAGTACAACAAGCAGAAATTGATGCTCAAACATTAGCTTCTCAACAAGAATTGTTACGTCAGAGTTTACTCCTTCAGGCAAATTCTTTGCAGTTGCAAATTAAATCAGCGGAACAACGAATTTTGGGTCAACAAAAAAATGTTGAACAGGCGACTCGTGCTTATGAAATTGCAAATATTCGCTACAAATCAGGATTAGGTTCTCAAATAGAAATTTCTGATTCAGATGTTGCATTGCGACAAGCTCGATTGAATAAAGCTCAAGCAATCCATGATTACAAGGTTGCAGTGGCTGAATTGAAAGTATTGATTGGTTCGGTTAATCCACGGTATTTCGATTACAAAAAGTAAGAAAATGGCAACTATTGAGGTGATATCACGTAAATCACAAGAAAAAGAACTCCGTAAACAAATGATTTTGGCGGCTGCAAAGGAGTTGTTTTTCGAACATAGTTATGAAAAAACTTCAATGGATGCAATAGCACAAAAAGTTGGTTTAGCAAAAGGGACCTTGTATTTGTACTTCTCGAATAAGGATGAATTATACATTTCTCTTTTGATTGAAGGAATAAAACTTCTTAAGCAAAAAATGCTTCAGAAGATTCGAGAAAATGATAACTATGAAGACAAGTTTATTCAAACTTTAGTCATAGCTTCTTACGAGTTTTCAATTGAACAACCTCAGTATTTCTCTTTAATGATGAGCTTTCAAACCGAAAGTTTACCAAAAATTAATTGTATTAGTTCTGATGTAACTTCTGAAATTGAGTTTCATCATAATGAAATTATGAGTTTGTGTGTTTCAATTGTTCAAGAAGGAATTGAAAAGGGGATTATTGACTCGAGTGAAAATCCTTTTGAAGTTGTTATACAAATCTGGTTTTCTGGAACAGGTGCCATTGTTATGATGCAATGTCACTATGATGATATTGAAACATTTTGTCGAATGTCCAAATTAGAATTTATGGAATCTTTGGCGAAACGATTTTACAAAAGTTTAAAAAAATAATTAATAGGATCAATAATGAAAACGCAACATGTAGTAGTTGTATTCATTCTCTCATTAGTACTTTCTTGTTCGCAAAATCAAAATGCGAATACGCCTGAAGGTAAAAAACAACAGTTACAACAGTTAATTAGCCAAAAAGATGCATTATCAAAACAAATTGCATCGTTGGAAAAAGAACTGGGAACAAACGAAGAAGAAGCTGTTAAAAATGCGATTGCAGTTTCTGTCGTATCTGCAGAATATCAAGTTTTAGAACGATTTGTTGATGTAAAAGGTGCGGTTGAATCTCGTTCGATGGCAATGGTTTCTCCTACAATGGGCGGACGAGTTATTCGAATGAACGTCAAGCCAGGTCAATCAGTAGCAAAAGGTCAAGTATTATTTGTACTTGAGTCCGATATTTTGGAAAAAGCATTAGATGAATTACAATTGCAATTGGATTTTGCAAATACAGTGTACGAAAAACAAAAAGCGATTTGGGAACAAAAAGCTGGTTCTGAAATTCAATATCTACAAGCAAAAAATCAAGTTGAGTCTTTAGAAAAAAGAATTATTTCAACAAAAGAACAACTGCGTCAAATGACAGTCAGAGCTCCAATTTCTGGAGTTGTTGACAGAGTTGCCATAAATAATGGAGAACTTGCAGTTCCGGGAATGCCTGCAATGCAAATAGTTTCGTTATCAGATTTACATATAGCTGCAGAAGTTTCTGAGGCGTATATCAATTCTATCAACAAAGGGGACAAAGTAGTAGTTTCATTTCCTGAGTTAGGAATAACAGATTATGTTTCGAAAATAGGTGTTTTATCAAAAGCCATAGATCCATCGAAACGCACATTTAGAATTGAAGTACCGTTGACAAAACGACCAGAAAATATTCGTCCAAATCTTCTTTGTTCAATTGCAATTAATGATAAAACTCAAGCAAATGCTTTGGTTGTTCCTTTGAGTGCAGTGCAATATGATGCAAACAAGAAATTTGTATTCACTTATGAAACAAAAGGAAAAGTTAAAGTTGCTGTAAAAAAACAAGTAGCAACAGGATTGGTTCAAGGGAATACTGTTGAAATTGTTGAAGGTCTCAAAGCTGGTGAGCAAGTTGTCAATGCGGGTGCTCAAAGCATTTCAGACGGTCAGTCAATTAAATTCTAATTATAATTGGAATCTAAACAATGAAACAAAAATATGAATTAAAAACGTTTGGTCCTACCGCATGGGCAGTCGAAAATAAAATGACTGTCTATGTAATAACCATTCTAATTACGATATTGGGAATAATAACATATTCTTCTTTACCGAAAGAAAATTTCCCTGATATTGTTATTCCGACAATATTAGTTACGACAATTAATGCAGGGACATCTCCTTCGGATGTAGAAACTTTGATAACTCGTCAGATTGAAAAACAAATTAAATCTGTTGCTAACATCAAACGAGTAACTTCTCAATCATTTCAAGATGCCTCTATAATCACTGTTGAGTTTACAACAGGTATTGAACCATCAGTAGCAAAACAACGTGTTAAAGATGCAGTTGATAAATCTCGTTCGGATTTGCCAACCGATCTAACTTTAGAGCCATCCGTTATTGAAATTGACTTTTCAGAATTTCCCATTATGAATGTCAATATCGCCGGTGATGTATCTTTGGAACGTTTGAAAAAGTATGCAGATAATCTCCAAGATAAAGTGGAAGCACTCAAAGAAATTCGTCGTGTGGATATAATCGGTGCATTAGATAGAGAAGTTCAAGTAAATCTTGACCCCTTCAAAATGCAATCTGCACAACTTTCCTTCAATGATGTTGCTCGAGCGATTGCGAATGAAAACGTGAATATTTCAGGTGGAGATCTGGTAGCTGGTGGAGTTCGTAGAAATCTTCGTATTACAGGAGAATTTACCAGTCCAAAACAAATTGAAGGTATTGTTGTAGGTGCATCCGGTGGTTCAACATTTTATCTCAGAGATGTCGCAACAGTAATTGAAACGAATAAAGAACAACAGTCTTACTCTCGTTTAAATGGGAAACCTGTTATTTCCTTGGCAATTCTAAAAAAGGCAGGAGAGAATCTGATTAATGCTTCTGATAAAGTAATGGAGATTAAAAATGAGTTTCAGAAAACACTTCCAAAGGGAGTTGTTATTGATGTAACTGGAGATCAATCTGATATTACGAGAACAAATTTGACAGATTTAATAAATTCGATTATTATCGGATTTATTTTGGTGACTGTTATTCTGATGTTCTTTATGGGTGTTCAAAACGCATTGTTTGTTGGATTGGCAACGCCGTTATCAGCATTCTTGTCGTTTTTATTGATGCCAACATTGGATATCACCTTCAATCTCGTTGTTACCTTTGCATTCCTTTTAGCTTTAGGAATTATCGTTGATGATGCGATTGTAGTAATCGAAAATATGCACCGACTTCATAAAGAAGAAGGGTTAGATATTAATCTTTCCGCGAAAGTAGCTGCAAAAGAGGTTTTTGCCCCAGTAGTAGCCGGGACATTAACGACACTTGCACCATTTTTCCCACTACTTTTCTGGCCTGGGATTGTTGGTGAATTTATGGTGTACTTACCTGCAGTATTGATTATGTCATTGACAGCTTCCTTGATAGTTGCGTATATCATCAATCCAGTATTTGCTGTACAATTTATGGAAGAAAAAAATATTCCTCTTCCAAAACAAGGACTCATACTTCGAATAGCAGTTATGGGGGGAATTGGTTTATTTTTCCATTTACTTTCATTACCATTGTATGGAAATCTTACCTTTATATTATTAGTTTTGTGGCTTTTAAATAAGTATTTTTTGACACCTGTTCTTATCAAAGGGTTCCAAAATGTTCTCTTGCCAAAACTTATGGATTTTTATAAAGGTACATTATCATTCGTAATAAAAGGAAAACGACCATACGCAGTAATTGCAGTTATGTTTGTAATTCTCATTGGTACATTTATGGCGTTGGGAATTGTAGGACCAAAGGTGGTATTCTTCCCAGATTCTGAGCCAAATTTTGCCTATGTATACATTCAAATGCCAATTGGTACTGATGCTGCCGTTACAGACTCTATTACAGCAATCGTCGAAAAAAAGGTAATGAAAATTATAGGTGATAAAAACCCTATCGTTAATTCAGTTATCTCAAATGTCGGTATTGGTGCTGGTGACCCACAAGATCCAGATAGAACTGTTGCTCCTCATAAAGGGAAGGTATCTGTTGCATTTGTGAAATTTGCTGAACGAAATGGTAAGCTCTCAAGTGATATTCTTAATAGAATGCAAGAAGAAATCAAAGATATTCCTGGTGCCGAAATTTCTGTTGAAACAGAAGCAGGTGGTCCTCCAACAGGAAAACCAGTTAATATTGAAATTTCAGGTGATGATTTTGATATGTTGGTTACTATTGAACAACGTATGAAAAAGTTTGTAACTGATTCATTGCGAGTTAAAGGTATCCAGATGTTAAAATCCTCTTTGCAAAAAAATAAACCAGAAGTCTTAGTAAATCTTGACCGTGAAAAAGCAAATTTGTTAGGACTATCTGCAGGTCAGATAGGTTTTGAACTCCGTTCAGCACTATATGGTCTTGAAGCTTCAAAATATAGGGTTGCTGACGAAGAATACCCAATCAATGTTCGTTTAGAAGAACGATATAGACAAGATATCAACTCATTGATGAATATGCCAATGGTGTTCCGTGCATCCAATGGTCAATTGAAAGAAATTCCAATTTCTTCGGTTTCTTCTACAGATTTTACCTCAACGTACGCAAGTATTTACCGTAAAAACTTAAAACGTGTTGTTACATTGTCATCTGGTGTTGTTGAAGGATTTAATGCTAACGAAATAAACCAAATTATTCGTGAGGCATTACCACAATTCTCATTGCCAGAAGGATATGAAGTAAAATTAACTGGTGAACAAGAAGATCAGGAAGAAACATCCGCATTCTTGGGTCTTGCATTTATGATTTCTATTGCCTTTATCTTTATGATTATGGTAACGCAGTTCAATTCAATTGCAAAACCAATCCTCATTATGGTTACAGTATTGCTCTCTACCATTGGTGTTTTCGCAGGATTTATGCTATTCAGGATAGATATTTCAATTGTATTTACCGGTGTGGGTATTATTGCTCTTGGAGGTATTGTCGTGAGAAATGGTATAGTCTTAGTAGACTTTACTGACGTGCTTTTGGATCGTGGTTATAAAATTCGCACTGCAATTGTAGATGCAGGAGCTATTCGATTTAATCCAGTTATTCTCACAGCTGCAACAACTGCATTAGGACTTATACCATTGGCTGTTGGACTAAATATCAACTTTGAGTCATTGCTAACGACTGGAAATCCACACTTCCATTTGGGTGGTGATTCTGTTGCATTCTGGGGACCTTTGGCATGGGCAATCATTTTCGGATTGACCTTTTCAACCTTCCTTACATTGGTAATCGTACCATGTATGTATTTAGTTCAATATGGAATTCAATTGAAGTTCAAACGACGTTCGCAAAGAAACGCAATGAAGTTGGAAGAACAACTGAAAGCATTGAATCAATAGGATTATCAAATCTAATCAAACAAAAAAAGCCCATCAATGATGGGCTTTTTTGTTGAAAGTCTAAATGTATGGATTTTACTTGTTGGCAATATTTGCTTTGAGTTTTTCAATAAATTGGTTTTCTAATATTCCGTTAGAATTCCAAAAGTGGACTTTCGAAGTAACGTAATCTTCAAATCCACTCATTTCTGATTTAAGAACCAAACTGGTTGATTCTCGGTCTTTATTTTCGTTCAAAATAATTCTATATTGAATTCTGCCGTTGACCCAACGTCCTGCACGAATCACAGGGACAGCACGAGAGTATCGTTGCATTGTGATGAGTGTGGAGTCTTCCCCAACGACATACACACACATATTCGTACGAATAACGATTTTGTATAAGTCTTCTTCTGTAATTTTGGGATCTTTTTCATCTTCAATCATACACCCATTGTCTTTGATGGTTTTCTTTACAGCATTCAATACTGTTGGGAAATCAGCTTGAAATACTTCTTTGATTTCCGTTGGTGGGAGCAAATCTTCTTGTTGGGCCATCACAAAAACATTTGATAAGCAAATGAAACAAGCAATGGTAAAAATGTGTACTATTCTCATCGTATTAATCCTTTAGTTATTATGCTACATTAGACGTTAGTTTTGCAGAAACTATTTTTGAGACCCCTCGTTCTTCTTGCGTTACTCCATACAATGAATCCGCTGCTTCCATAGTTTTTTTGTTGTGAGTAATCATCAAAAATTGCGTATTGACGCTGAATTTTCGTATCATTTCGATGTAACGACCAATATTTGCATCGTCCAAAGGTGCGTCAACTTCATCTAATATACAAAATGGAGATGGTTTTACCATATATATAGCAAATAAAAGTGCAATTGCGGTCATTGTTTTTTCACCACCGGACAATGACTCAATCGTATTTGGTTTCTTTCCTGGTGGTTTTGCTGTTACTTCGATGCTTGCTTCCAAAGGATCCCCTTCTCCTAAGGTAATTGCACATTCACCTTCACCACCAAATAACACTTGGAATAATTCTTTGAAATAGACATTGATTTTTTCAAACGTATCATTGAATTGTTTTTGTGCTATTTCATTGATTTCTGCAATGGTTGTTTTGAGTGTTTCTTGACCTTCTGTAAGATCTTTTAATTGAGCTTGTAATATTTCTAATCGTTCATTTTCACGTTCAAAACTTTCTAATGCTTCAAAATTGACATTACCATAACTGAGAAGTCTTTTTCTGTAAACGCGAATTAATTCAAGAAGTTCTTCGTGAGATGATTCTTGCAATTTTTCCAATTCTGGTGTCATTGGTTGCTCATCTTCAATGGAAATTTGCAATTCATCACTTGCTTTTTGTAAAATCGACTCAATTTTTTGTGTCAAAGTGGCGATAGTTACTTCCCGTTCGTGAACATTACGAATGTTTTTTTCCAATACAGAACGTAATTGTTTTGATTCTTCAGTATACTGGTGCAATTCCTCTTTTGTTGAACGCAAAATTGTTTCCAATTGCTCTCTGTCATTGGAGATATTGACCAAATCTTCACGAAATGTTCGAATTTCGGTTTCTTTTTGCTTGACAGTTTCTTTTAATTCTTCAAGTTTTTGTTTTGATGATTCAATATCTGTGGTAAATCCTTTTTTTCGATTGTCTAAGTTTCGAATGGAATTTGTTATTCTGTCAATATCTGCACGTAAGGAGTTATTCTCACCTTCAGTTTGAACAAGCTGCAATTCTTTTTGACGAACTGTCGCCTCTACGCTAGAATATTCAGATTCAAATTCTTGGAGTTGTTTTGTAATTTCATCAGTTTGTTGTTTGAAGGAGGACACTTCTTCTTCTTTTGCAGTGATATTTTTGGTGGTTTCGGCAGATTCTCGTTCCAATTCCTGAAGTTCGTCTTGAGTTCTTGTCAAATTTTTGCGGTTATTTTCGATGCGTTGACGAATGGAATCTGTACCAGCTATCATTTGTGCTAACGAACGCTCGAAGTTGTTTTTCTCATTTTCAGCTCTTCGAACTGCCTGAGTAAGTTCATTGATGTTAATTTCTTGTAATTGCGAACGTAAATCTTTCAAAGATGCTTCTTTTGTAGCAATTGATTCTTGAATTGTTTGTAATGACTCTTGCAATTGTTGAATTCGTTCTTTTTTACCAACAGAGATACCTTCCGATTTCGAAACAGAACCACCACGAATATATCCAGAAGAACTAACCAACTCCCCTTCCAAAGTAACCGCTAATTCAACTTCTGTATTTGAGGAAACAAGTTTTTCCGCAATCTGTAAATTTTCTACAATCACGCAATTACCACACAAGAGTGAAATAGCAGAAAGTATTTCTTTATCAGCACGAACTAAATCATGAACCCAACCGATAATTCCTTCCCCTTTGATAGGTTTTACCTTTTTTTGGCTTGTAGGAATGGTGGATTTACAAAGAAATGTTGCTTTTCCTTTTTTTGACTCTTTCAGTATTTTTGCCGCAGAAAGTGCTTCTTGTTCTGTTGCAACTACAATGTATTTCGATGCATCTCCCAATGCTGCTTCAAGAGCAATTCTATACGGCTCATCTGTTCCAATGACTTCTGCCAAGGTTGAAAATTCGTGATTATTATTCCATTGCAGGTTCTGTTGTAAAAACTTAGACGATTCTGATGAATCCACCAAACTGGTCAAAAATTCTAACGATGCATTGAGATAACTACGTTGTTGTTGTTCATCGCTCAAACCTTGTCGCAAGCCTTCTATAGAGGATTGTAAGGATGCCTGTAATTCTACTTTTTGTTTATACAGTTTTTCAGCTTTTTCAATTGCTTTTTCAAAGTCTGTCCTTTTCAATTCTTCGGCATTGATGAGAGTTTGTTTTTCTGCCAAAGCAGTTTCTTCTCTTGCAATTCCCGATTGTTGTTCCGTTATGATGCTTTGTTTTTGAGCTGTAGTTCGTGCATTTCGCTCAATAATTCCTTTAAGTCCGTTCAATCCATTGAGAGCATTGTAATATTGTTCATTCACTCGTCTGGAAAGGTGGCGAAGTTCTTGTAATGCTTGGGATTTTTGGTCGCGTACAACTTTTGATTCTTGGAAAGAAGTTCGTAGCTCTTCAATCGTTTTTTCGATTCCTTCTTTGCGAATTTTCGTTTGTTCTAATGTTCTATTCAAATTCTGTTGAGCATTTTCAAGATCGCTTTGTTCATTTCCCAATCGAAAGGTAGATTGATTGATTGCTTTAATTCTCTCATCCGCAACTGCAAATTCTTGTTCCAATTTTGCCAATTGAGTGCGTAAATCATTTTCTTTGTAACGAAGTGTATTAACCTCATTTTCCTCATGTCTTGAGCGTTCTTCCAATTCGTTGGTGTAGTTTTCTTGATGCTCAAGAGTAGTTTCGATTTCTTTTCGCTTTTCTAAAAATGCCTGTAATTCTTCGTTGACAACCTTCAGTTCACCATGGGAAGCAATATACTCTTTTCTGAGTACATAAATTTCAACCTCTTGTAACTTACCTGATGTAGCATTGTATCGACGAACCTTATCTGCTTGGTTACCTAATGATGCGACTGTTTTTTCTAATTCTGTCGTGATATCCATGACACGCGTCATATCACTTTCAACATCTTTTAGCTTTCGAGTTGCATCACGTAATTGGATTTTATACTTGCTTATCGATGCGGCTTCTTCCAGCAAATGGCGACGTTCGTCTGTTTTTCCTGAAAGTATTTGCTCAACCATTTTCAACTCAATCACTGAATACGAATCTGCACCCATACCAGTATCCATAAACAAATTCACGATATCGCGAAGTCGAACGGCTGTTTTGTTGAGGAAATATTGGCTCTCACCACTGCGGAACAATCGGCGTGTGATGGTGATTTCGGTATATTCCAAAGGTAGAATACCTTTGGTGTTTTCAATAGTGAGTGAAACTTCTGCCATACCCAATGGTTTACGTTTTTGATTGCCATTGAAAATAATGTTTTCCATCACATCAGAACGCAACACCTTACTTTTTTGCTCACCCAAAACCCAACGGACAGCATCAACGACATTGGATTTGCCGCAACCATTAGGACCAACGATTGCAGTTATACCAGCAGGAAACTCTAAGGAAGTTTTTAATGCGAAGGATTTGAAGCCGATGATGTCGAGTTTTGATAAGTACATAGTAAGAGTTTTTATGAAATGAAGAGTGCAAAAATACAACGTCAAAAGGTATTATCAAAATAGAATGAGAGGTTTCAACAAATTTAGAACATTCTTCAATGTATATTTGTACCAAGATTTTGAAAAAAAACACTTAACAATTACGAAAAATGAACAAAACCACTTCGAAAATTATTCAATTGAGCATCACTATCGCTTTGGTGGGTTTTTCGGTCTATTTTGCAGTCAATAATATCAATTTTTCTAAATTGTGGGGGTATATCCAATCTGTAAATTATTGGTTTTATTTGTTGGTTATTCCCATTGTCATTGTCTCCCACTATCTTCGAGCAATGCGTTGGAAAATTCTCATCAATCCAATTCACAAAAACACAAAAACTTTCAATCTTTTTTCTGCGATTATGATTGGTTATGGCATTAATAATGTCATTCCGCGTGGTGGTGAGTTTGTTCGACCGTATGTGATTGCAAAACGTGAAGGTGTACCAATTGCATCCCTACTAGGAACAGTGGTATTAGAGCGGTTTTTTGACGTGCTAAATTTGCTATTCTTTATTTCTATCGCTACCTTGCTCTTTACCGAAAAACTTCGCATTGCATTGCCTTCAGTTTCGTCAACGCAAATGATTGTTTATGCAGGAATACCAACGATAGTTCTTTTAGGTTTGATTATTATTTTTGCTTTTACCTCTTTCGGACACAAAGCTATTTCAATACTCATAAAACCCTTACCAACAACACTTGGCGAAAAAATACTCTCACTCCTTACATCTTTCACCGAAGGACTTTCCATAGTCAAACAACCATCCTCGTTTTTGCCTATCATACTACAATCAATTGGAATTTGGGTGCTGTATGTCTTGCCAATATATGTCCTCTTTTTTGCCTTCAATCTCCATCACCAACTATTTCTCACTGATGCTATTATCTTGCTCATCATCACATCCGTTGGTGTCGCAATAGCCCCTACTCCCGGTACAGTCGGCGTTTACCACCTCTTTATGCAAGAAGCAATGTACCGCCTCTATTCCATCCCTTTGGAAGAAGGACTTGCTTTTGCTACACTTTCTCATTCAGTCCATTATCTCCTATCTTTCCTTTTGGGTGGACTCTTTATGCTCCGCGAAAACATCTCACCGAAAGAAACGATAGCCCACCCGATAGAAAATTCACTTTAATGTGAATGACCCGATTCCGTATTTTTGAGAACGCTTAGTAAAGTAAATGAACCTTTTGTTACATATTGTTTATTTTCCACTGGTTCGTTTGATGTGAAATATACGATAGAGTTTTGTTCTCCAACAATACTGATTTCTTGTAAATGATACTCGTTTTTGGATTTCTTTTCAAAAATATATGTTTTATTTTCAAATCTGATTACGGCACTTTCTTCAATGCTTGGTGTTGTAGTGCCAGTATTCAGAACCAATCCACGTAAAAACATTCCCGGCAATAGGTGGTCATCTATTTTTTCAAAATGACAATGAATAGTAGTTGAGCGATCTTCATTGATGGATTTTGACATCAACACAATTTCGGCGTCTATGGTATCGTGAACTAATGATGGTGCTACAATTTTCACTTTTTGACCTATTTTGATTTTGTCAATATCTTTTTCAAATACAGTCAACGAGCCATGAATATGGGTTGGATCTACAATTTCAAACAGAGGATTTCCTTGCAATACATACATCCCAATATTACAATGTACCTTTGTGATATATCCAGTAATTGGTGAACGTATTACAATTTTTGAGGACATAGAATTTGATTGTAATTGCTCAGTATTGACACCAATGAGTTGTAACTTTTTCTTTAAGGTATTCTGTTTCACTTCCATTTGAGCATCTTTTGTTGAGATTTCTTCATATAATTTTTTTGAAGTTGCATCTACTTGTGATAAATTCTTTTGTCGTGAAAGTTCTTTACCTAATTGTTCACGTTCAAGCTTCGTTAAAAGATATTCTTGTTGCAATTCTAAAAACAATTGATCTTCTATTACAGCAACAATGCTACCTTTTTTCACATAGGTTCCTGGAAGCATCGTAGTAGAAACAATAGTTCCATTCAACGGAAAGGAAACTGAAATTAACGATTGTGGAGGAACATCTACTACTCCTTGTAATTGCAAAGTTTCCTCAAATGGGCTATAACTACATTGCGTAGTTTGAATAGTTGTATTTTTTAATTGTTCATCAGTTAATTTTACTATTTTTTCATCTGAATGATCATGTTCTTTGGTAGTTTGGTGAATATGAGCATCTTCGGGATTCTTTTTTTCACTGCATCCGAAAAGCGAGATAACACAAAGGAATAGAATATGTATTTTGATGGAGTTTTTCATTGTTAGTAAGTAGTAACGTTATAAAATTCAGCTTCAATTGCTGATTGATTGAAATCACGAATAGTTTCTAAATATTGCAATTTGGTAGTTAATACAGAAAGAATATTAGTAGACCACTCGATATATGAAATTGCACCTAATGCATATTGTTGCTGAAAAAGAGTAAGAATTTTTTCTGATTCAGGAATAAGAGTCTTTTCATATTGTAGCAACAATTTTTCATTTGCTCTCAGATGTGTTACAATTCGATACTGTTGATTTGCTACATTATCGTTTGATTTTCTAATTTCTAATTCTGCAATTGCTTCTCCAACTCGAATTGATTCTATCATTGCATGTTCAGCCTTTGTAAACAATGATATACCAAAACCAAGCTGAACACTATTATATCTATTACAAGCACTAGAATAATACTCATCAACACCATTCGTAGTCATCCAACCTTTCAGTGACTGATTTTCAATTGAAAGATGTATTTCAGGGAGTAATTGAGAATTTCGAACTTCTCGAGTATGTTTTTGCTGTTCTAACAATGTACGAGCAAGTTGTATTTGAGGATGTACTGCTGTTGTTGAATCACGAAACATTTTTCGTTTCGTTAACGGTTCAGTTGGCAAATAGAATATACTATTATTTGTTAATTGAGAGAGTTCAATTTGAGCAGTTCGTAATAAATTAGCATTCTTAGTTTTGAAAAATAATTGTTGAGATTGTAATAATGAAATATGATACAAAGCGGATCTTTCAGTAGATCCATATTGTAACTTCGCTTCCTCTCGAATCATCATTTGAATAAGAATACTATCAATTTCTTCATAAATCCTCTGTTGAGAAATGTAAAATTGAATATCTGTATATAAACGTTTGGTTTCAGTTCGCAACATAGCTTCTTTGAGTTGATGTTCAGACAAAGAAACTTTTGAATTTGCTTGTAACAAATCAGAACGATTGGAATATACCGTAGGAAATTCAAAGGATTGATGCAGTGAAAATTTAGTATCAAAAAATGAACTATTATATTGTCCAAGGTCTGTCGAAATCAATGTTTTAGAAATTTGAACACTTGTTTGTTCCAAAATTTTTGAAGCATCAATTCCCAAAAGTTGCTGTTTTCGAGAAAGATTGTTTTCGATAACAATTTCTAAAATCTCCTGTTCAGATACATATTGTGTGGATTCTTGCTGATAGGTTTGAGCTTTTGCAGAAGTTGCAAATATGCCAATACTTAGAAGAACAACAAGTACTTTTGTTCGATTATTTAGACCTATCGATTTTAATGAAAAACGTTGAATTGCTAAAAGCAATAAAGGAATAAACAACAAAGTTAATAATGTTGATGAAACTAAACCGCCAATGACTACCGTTGCCAAAGGACGTTGAACTTCTGACCCAGAACCAGTAGAAAATGCCATTGGAATAAAACCTAATGATGCAACAGCAGCGGTCATTAAAACAGGTCTTATGCGAGAGACAGCACCGCTGACTATAGAATACAACAACGAAGTTCCTATCTGCGTTTTTCGACGTTCTATTTCAGAAATTAACACAATTCCATTTAAAACTGCAACCCCAAATAATGCAATAAATCCAATTCCGGCAGATATGCTAAATGGCATAGAGCGTAACCAAAGTGCTACAATACCTCCAATAGCAGAAAGTGGAATTGCAGAAAAGATGAGTATACTGTTTTTGAATGATGAAAAAGCAATATACAACAAGAAAAAGATAAGTAATAATGCAAGTGGAACTGCAATTAATAATCGGTTTTTGGCATGTTGTAAATTTTCAAACTGTCCACCATAAGTAATGAAGTATGCTGAAGGCAATGAAACTGAAGTCGAAATTTTCGATTGAAGTTCTTCAACTACGCCTGCTACATCTGAGCCTTGAACATTAAATCCTATAACAATTCTACGTTTAGTATCATCTCGTTGGATTTGATTGGGACCATTCACAATGTTGATATCTGCAATGGCGGAAAGTGGAACAAAATTGCCATGTGAAGTTGGAATGTAAAAATTTTTGATATCATCAATGTTTTTTGACATTGCATTCTTCATTCGAAGTACTATATCAAATCGTCGTTCACCTTCATAAACAGTACCCGCTGTAGAACCAGCTAACATCGTTTGTACAACAGAATTTGCTGTTTGAATGCTTATACCGTTCCGAGCTAAAGCTTCTCTATGAAATTGTACAACAATTTGTGGTAAGCCTATTACCTGCTCAACATAAATTTGAGAAGCTCCCTTTATTGTTTGAATTTGAGATGAAACTTTTTGTGCATATTTTTCCAATGAGTCTAAACTTTCTCCATAGATTTTAACAACGACATCTTGCTTTGCACCAGTCATTAATTCATTGAATCTCATTTGAACAGGATATTGAAAACTGTATGAAATTCCGGGGATATCTTCTAAAGTATGGCTCATTTTTTCCGCTAATTCATCAAAACTTTTTGCAGAAGTCCAATCTGATTTTTTCTTTAAAATTATCATCATATCCGCAGCTTCTATTGGCATAGGATCAGTAGGAATTTCACCAGAACCTATTTTTGCTACTACCTTTTCAATTTCTGGAAATTTGAATTGTAACAATTGCATAGATTTATAGGATGCATCAATCGTTTCCTGCAATGAACCTCCAGTCAGAATTCGAAATTCGACAGCAAAGTCTCCTTCTTCTAATGTTGGAATAAATTCTCCGCCCAATGTAGTAAACAACAATACACTTGCAATGAAAATTACTAAAGTTCCAACAAGAATGAATGAACTTTTTCGAATAGCATTTAAGAGTGTTTTTCTATACCATCGTTCTAAAAATTGAATAAACTTATCGGAAAAAGTTCGTTTTGAAGTGATTGGAAATTTGAGCAATAATGCACTCATTACTGGAACATAGGTCAGTGAAAGTATGAATGCTCCAATTAATGCAAAACAGACAGTTTGTGCCATTGGTTTGAACATCTTTCCTTCAATACCAACTAAGGTAAGAATTGGAATGTAGACTATGAGAATAATTGCTTGACCAAACACGGCTGATTGAATCATTTTACTGCTGGAAGATTCCACTATTGAGTCAATGGAATTCTCTGTCTTTTGATGGAAGCCTACGTGTTGTTGCATCTGATGAAGAACTGACTCTACTATAATAACCGCACCATCAACAATAAGTCCAAAATCAATTGCACCTAAGGACATTAGGTTGCCTGAAACACCAAAAATGTTCATTGCTATAACTGCAAACAGCATCGAAAGTGGAATCACAGATGCGACAATGAGACCGGCGCGAATATTTCCCAAAAACAATACCAACACAAAGATGACAATCAATGCACCTTCTATTAAGTTTGTTGATACAGTACTAATGGATGAATTCACCATCTTGGTTCTATCCAAAAATGGTTCTATTGTTATTCCTTCAGGTAATCCTTTTTCAATCAGTGCAATTTTATCTTTTACTTTTTTTATAATTTGGCTAGAGTTACCATTTTTGATCATCATAACTATACCACCAGATACTTCACCTATTGAGGATTGAACTAATGCTCCGTAACGAAGAGCACTTCCGTCCTCAACAGTTGCAACATCACCCAATATGATAGGGATGCCTTCTTTTGTTCTTCTGACAACGATGGATTGCAATGCTTCTTTACTAGTTATAAGCCCTTCAGTACGAATACTGTAGGTGTTAGAACCTCGCTCAATGTATGCACCACCTGCATTTTCATTATTAGTATTGACAGCATCAAAAATATCTTGAATGCTGATGTTAAATGCACTTAGTTTTTCCTGTTCCAAAGAGATTTGATATTGCCGAACCTTACCGCCAAAACTACTGACATCTGCGACTCCTTCTGTACCGAGTAAATTCTTTCTGACAATCCAATCTTGAATTTCTCGCAAATCTTGCAAACTATATTTTTCTTCATATCCTTTTTTTGCCACTACCGTATATTGAAATATTTCTCCCAAACCTGTTGTAACAGGTCCTAATGTTGGAATACCAATTGAAGTGGGAATAGAAGATTGAATTTGGGACAATTGTTCGCTTACTTGTTGTCTTGCCCAATATATATCAATATTATCTTTAAAAACGATAGTTACAATGGAAAGTCCAAATCGAGAGAATGAACGAAGTTCTATCCTTCCAGGAATGGTTGCAATTGATTGTTCTATGGGTATGGTGATAAATCGTTCCACATCAGCAGCCGCCAATGAGGGTGAGGTAGTGATAACGACAATTTGATTATTCGTAATATCCGGAACTGCATCTATGGGTAATATCGTGAGATTGTAAATTCCTGCGATAAACAATATCAACGATGCTATCAAAACATAGATCTTGTTTCGAATCGAAATATGTATAATTTTCGAAAACATGATGTTTGATTTTTATAAAGTATAAGAATATAACCTCAATTGCAAGTATATGCCATTGAGTTAAGTAAGCTTCAATGATACTTCAAGTATCATTTGCTATGATGAAAAGTAAATGTTAGGAGAGTGAAAGGGTTTGTGGGGGTTGCCAAACGCCGAGTTTGGTACCTTTTGCAGTGGAATGAGAACCAAATTGAAAGTATTGGATTGTTGAATAGGGTAATATGAAATCAATAAGAATATTTTCAGTATACAACACTAAATGGAGAACTATTGAGGTGCAATGTTCTTTAAATGGCAAGGAAGAATGTTCTTGAGAATGGGAATCATTAGCAGAATAATGTTCTGTTAAAAAATCTACAATGGAAGTTGATGAATTTTCAGAATAATGCTCAATAAAATGACCTATTGCGAAGGGGATTTTCACAAATTCATGCAATTCTGTTAAAGAAAACAGAATTGCAGATAATAAACAATATGAAATAATCTTTTTCATTATTATATACATTGACGCATCCCATTTTGGTATATTGAAAGAAGATTATAATTTCAAACGTCTACATTCAAATTCAAGCACAAAAACTAAGGATGGAATGACTGAACAACGAAAGGCGGAGTGGTTGCTGTTGCAGGTGGCGATTGTATGGGGATCGACGTTTATAGTGGTGAAAGAGGCAATTCCAGATTGTAGTGCAGCTCCATTTACGACAATTCGTTTTGTTATTGCATCTATCGTTGGGTGGTTATACTTTCGTAATAAATTGCAAACTCCAGTCCAATCATTTGAACGTTCGACTTGGTTGGAGGGATTTGTTTTAGCTTTGCTCTTTGCAATTGGATATTTGTGCCAAACGTATGGTCTTGCCTTTACAACCATAACCAAATCGGCATTTATCACTGGTATGTTGGTGGTTTTGGTGCCGTTTGCACAAATAATAGTCCTCAAAAAAGGAATGACAATGTGGCAACTCTTCGGAGTAATTTGTTGCTTCATTGGATTGTGGGTGTTTACACAACCAGAATCGCTGACAGACGTGAATGTGGGTGATGTGATGACCTTACTGGGTTCGCTCTTGTGGTCTTTTTATATCGTTTATATCAATAAGTATGTTGAAACTTCTGCGGATATGTACCAAAAATCGTTGCAGTTAACCATTGTACAATTTTTTCTGACGGTTCCTATTTCAGGAGTTTTTTGGTTAATTGAGCCATACTTTTTCTCGAATATTGTTGCTGAGTATACGACCTATCGTTCTGTTGTTCACATCACTCCAGTTGTTATTGGAGCTATTGTCTACACAGCCATATTTGCGTCCGTTGTAGCGACGTATATTCAAACGGTCTATCAACCAAAAACATCGCCCATCACGGCTTCCGTCATTTTCAGTATTGAACCCATTGTTGCTGCAATTCTCTTTTGTATTGTATCCCAATCAATGTTGTCACCTGCAGAACTCTACGGTTCATTGTGGATATTGGGGGGAATTGTCGTCTCACAATTTGGAGCGAAATTATATTCTTCAAAACGATGAACACTGAACAAACAATAGTTTTTTACGATGGAGTTTGTGGATTGTGTACTCGCTCAGTGCAATTGCTTTTAAAACTCGACCGCCACCACCGACTGAAGTTTTCACCTTTACAAGGAACAACCTACCAATCGCTCACCAATACGCAACAAACTTCTTTCGATTCTATCGTAGTCTATTCACAAAGTACCTTTTTTACAGAAGTCAAAGCACTCCAACACATCGGCAAAACGCTCGGTGGTTTTTGGAATGTACTCAGAATTATCTCCTTCATCATTCCACCATTCATCAGCAATGCACTCTATCGCCTCATCGCCAAAAACCGCTATCAAATCTTCGGCAAACACGACCACTGCCATCTCCCAACCCCTGCACAAAGAGAGCAGTTTTTGGGATGATTGGAGGGTAAGTTGTAGAAATTCTGAAAATAAAAAAGGGACTTCCTTTTTTTTTGAAGTCCCCTTAAAACAACAAACAGAGCGAAATAGGAAAACAATCTAATTATTCGTAATCTTCCTAAGAATATTACCCTTTAAGTCCATTTCGTAGACGTTGCCTTTGAGATTGTCATGGGAGTGCATACTTGCTATAATAGTATTCATGGGTGTTAAAAGAGCTGTTTTATCATATATGAAGAGACAATGCCTATAACGAGTATTTATTTTTGTTATATCGGTGAATACTCCGGAAGATGTCCGTAGCTTTTCTACTTCAATAATCCACAGTTCTCTTCCTCTGGCATTGCTATCTTGTAATACAAAACCTTCAGTTACTTGAGGAATTACTGTAAACATAACATACCTGTTATCAAATGAGAAATCAATATTTACAATATTCAAGTAGTTAATGGTATCTTGTAAAGATATCATCTTATCATTAAGATAAAAACTTTTATTATTTCTACTTATGGTATGGACTTTGTACTCAAAATTTTTTGAGTATTTACCAATTATTGAATTATCTGATACAAGAGTTTCGGTCTCTAAATGAAAGAAACTTCTATTAGTAGAACTCCTTGAAATAAAAAAAACGTTACTATCTTGTTTAGAAGTGCCTACCCATTCTATAGACAATATTCCACTTGTTATATTCCCAAATGATTTAGGTGTGATTAACTTAATTTCATTTGAATTAATATCGTGTAAAACAATTTCATCCGTAACTGTATAATTTTTCCCATCTCCTATTGTATCTTTTTGTACTTTTGCAGAAAAAACAACTAGATTAGAATTATAGGGGCAAAATTTTCTATTTGAATACATTGAAATGTTTTTAATATTAAGAAATTTTGCTTTGTCAAATTCTATTCTTGTAACAATACCGGTAGTTAAGTTTAAGTTGTCAAAATATGTATAATTCGTACTTAAAATTGAAGCATTAATTCCATTATAAGAAATTGAATATAAATCAATACTTTCTGGAAAATATATATCTGTTGGAACAAAATTCTTACAATTGGGGTAATAGGTGGTAGTATCATCTGATTCATTGACTTTCGGGTCTACTACATTATCGTTACATGAAACTACTACTAATAGTAGAAAAGCAATTAAATACATTGGCGTTTTCATATTGGTGTCCTTTAATATCGCAATACTGCACATTTGGTTTGTAAAACTTCTCCAGTAAGTGAGTGGATAAGAGAAATTATATAATGTCCATTGGAAAAGTTCGAAAAGTCCAAGTATTCTATTCCAATGGTTCCTTCTTGATAGTCAATATTTTTACCGAAAACCAATCTTCCTTCTACATTTGTTACTTGTACGGTTATTGGGCCAGATGAAGAAAATGTATACGTAAGAGTGCTTTTTGTACTGATGACAGATGGTTGAATAGAAATATCTTTTGTTTTATGTAATGGTTGTTTTTCTATACTTGTCGGAGTAACTAATGCACCATAAATAGAAAAATTGACTCCAATCTTTTCATCCGGTGGATAGACACCAATGACAGTACCATTTTGAGAAAACTCATACTGAAAAGTTGTTGCGGAAACCATTGCTTTGTCCGTATGACGTATTCCTTTGACGATACCGTTTCCACCATCACCTGAGTTAACTACAGTAAAATTATTTTGATAGTGAGGTTTATAGTAGTTTTCTGAATAGACTTCTGGCAGGGAGTCCCAACCTGAATATTGTAACTCTTCTCCTCCAATACCCCAAACATAAACCTCGTCGCCATTTCCACGTTTCCACAGGTCTAATTCCAGATCTACATTCCGCGTCCACCTTCTTACCCTGACACTATAAAAACCACATTCAATATAATCACAATGGTCTTTTATTGGATTTTTAAAGGTAAGATTTACCGGTGCAGACCATTCACTAATATTAAAATTTTCTACATCATTAAAATGCTTGTGATGCACAGCGTAACCATTGGTAAATCGTGTAAAAATTTTTCCTGCTTTTAACGAACCCCAACCTGTCTTTTTATCATAACCATCCAAATATTGATATGGCGAAATATTTGTTTCAGCAATGCCTGCATCGTAGATCCTATCGAAGGCATTTGCTTTGATAATTCCTTCAAAATCTTCTGGTCGCATTGGTTCGGTACCTGGATAAAGTTTTTCGTAGGATTGTATAAGTGAAACTACTCCTGTAACATGTGGTGCAGAAAATGAGGTACCCTCCACCCAAGAATATGTAGAATCATAAGAATGTAAAGAAGTCAATGTATATACCATTAGATCTTCTTTTTGTTGCTGTAATGGAATACCTGAGTTTACATTCTTCCCACCGGGTGCTATAATATCAAGGTATTTATTATAATCAGAATAAAAATTTCTATTTTCATTTTTGTCACTTGCACCCACATTAATTACAGTTTGTGGATCATTACAGGAAATCTGGTCAAAATTTTCAACCCCAAATACTCCATTATTTCCTGAAGATACTACTACTGAAGTTCCATTTGCATAAGCAACCATAATTGCTTGTCTATAATCTTCTGAAGATGGTGAAAAAATATTACCACCTCCTAAACTTAAATTAAATACATTTATTCCATATCCATAATCAATTAAGCCACTATTGAATAAATTTGCTCCATCTAGCAAAGAAGAAATAACATACTCTTTAATTATTGAGCTAAAACTAATTCTCCTATCACTTGTTGCAAAAAGAAAAATTGGACTTCCAATACTTTCCTGATACCATCCACCGTTTATACCAGCTATTCCTCGAAGTGGTGAGCCACAATTGTAATTTGACATTGCTCCTATTATTCCACAAACTTGAGTACCATGTGAAGTAGGAACTATGTCTCCAATATCATTTGGATCTCCTTTAACAAAGTTATTCTTGGTCTCAAATCTCCAACCATCTTGTATCTTATAGCCATATCCTATATTACCTCCAAGTTGACAATGTTCATAATCTACTCCAACTTCTAAAACTCCAATTTTTACATCTGAATGACCTGTGGTACTACTCCATGCTGTTTCCAAATCCAGATAATTACTTTGCAAACTTCTTTGTAAAGGGAAGGACTCATCATCTGGAGTAGAACGTTGTTTTAAAAAATCGTTGGTACTCGCTATATCTACTTGATTATAGTAAAAAGCATTTAAGGCAATGGCAGAAAACACTGCACTAGTGTCATTGTCAAATTTAAGTACCATCCACAAATATGAGCTATTAGGAATTGTATCTCCTCTTCTTGTAACAGATAAAGTATCCCTGCAAGGACTTGCCGCAGACATTCTTCGTAAATACAATGCTCCTCGATTTTTTAAAAATAATCGTAACCCACTATGTGATATGAGACTATCTATTGGAAAAGTTTGGGAAAACGCATAATTTCTTACTTCATTTATCAAATTTGTATAAGTTTTTTCACTCTTTTTATCATAGATAGCATTATTTTGGCTAAAATTGCTATAGTTTATACATAGTTTGTTCGTATTAATTGAATTCGGTTTAAATCGAATGATAATCTCATCTTTCACGAAAGTACTGTCATGAGGCCAAGGGAAGGGAATCGAATCAATATACACATTCCAAGGTGGTGGTACGGGGTATTTAATCGTTTGAGCATGGACAGAAATAGTGAAAACAATAGATAATAAGATTACTAAAAACTGAACAACAGAATTCAATTTTTTCATGGTGAATTGTGACATTTGAGAATCCTAAAAAATTAAGGAAAAAATATTAAACCTTTAAGGAAAAAATATTAAACCTTAAAATATAATCAAAATACATCACTTTTCCAAATATTTAACAAAAACAGTTTAAGTAATTTTTGTGAATGATATAAAGTAAGAAAACAATTTAATAGGTATTGGTTAACATTGACATTATTATTTGTGAAATTAATTTTTCAAACAAAAAAAATCTTGCATATTCCAAGCAATTCCTCCCTCTTTCAAACCTTTTTACGGAAAATTGGTGAAAATTTTGTATCTTTGCAATATATAGTTTTGATACACATTTTGTATAGATATAATATCACATGACAAACGAAGAACAACAACAATTCGATGACGATAATGCCAATCTGCAATATACCGAAGATAGTATAAAGGTACTCGAAGGCTTAGAAGCCGTCCGTCGTCGTCCGGGTATGTATATCGGCGATACAGGTAGAAGAGGGCTTCATCACCTTATTCAAGAAGTAGTTGACAATTCCATCGATGAAGCCTTAGCAGGGTATTGTACCGAAATTGGTGTTACTATTCACTCTGATGGCTCATGTTCCATTTCTGATAATGGACGTGGTATTCCTGTTGGTCCCCACCCAGTGAAAAAAGTTTCTACTCTTGAAGTGGTAATGTGTACACTTCACGCTGGTGGTAAATTCGAAAAAAGTTCTTACCAAGTCTCTGGTGGTCTTCACGGTGTGGGTGTATCGTGCGTGAACGCACTTTCAATCAAATTGACGGCTACAATTCGTCGTGAAGGTTCTATTTATGAACAAACATACAGCGAGGGCAAACCTCTCTCAGATATAAAAGTACTTGGAAAAATGTCTGCTGATGATCATTCCGGTACAACTATTCGTTTTCTTCCTGATCCAACCATTTTTGCAAATCCTGTCTTTGAAACCGAAAAAGTTGGTCAACGTCTCCGTGAATTAGCATTTTTGAATCCAAATTTGATTATCAAATTAGCTGATGAACGCCCTGATGAAGATGGCAATACCTACGCTGAAACATTTATGTATGCAGGTGGTTTGGTTGATTATGTAAAATATATTGATGATGATTTCAATACACTAATTCCTCCTATTTATATTGGTGGAATTGGAAAAGACGATCAAGGAATGAATACCATCGTTGATATATGTTTCAGTTACAACGACACGTATACAGAACGTATTTTCTCGTATGTAAATAACATCAACACGATTGAAGGTGGAACCCACATCTCTGGTTTCCGTTCTGCATTAACGCGTGTTATCAATGGATATGCAACCGCAAATAAATTAAATAAAATTGATATCGTTGGTGATGACTTCCGTGAAGGTCTGACAGCAATCGTTTCTGTGAAAGTTGCTGAACCGTTGTTCGAAGGTCAAACCAAAACTAAATTAGGGAATGGTGATGTAGAAGGTATCGTTCGTACTATTATGAACGAAAAACTGAAAATATGGTTAGATGCCAATCCTGCTTTAGCAAAACGCATTATCGAAAAAATTTCCTTAGCTGCAGAAGCTCGTATTGCTGCAAAAAAATCTCGCGAATTAGTTCGTCGTAAAAATCCTTTGGATATCGGTACGTTACCGGGCAAATTGGCAGATTGTTCTTCGAATAATCCTGAACAAACGGAATTGTACTTAGTCGAGGGGGATTCGGCAGGTGGATCTGCAAAACAAGGGCGTAACAGAATGTTTCAAGCAATTTTGCCATTACGTGGTAAAATTATCAACGTTCACAAAGCGAGATTGACAAAAATATTAGAAAACGAAGAGGTTCGTGCTATCTTCACTGCCGTTGGTTCTGGTTTTGGTGATGAATTTGATGTAACAAAAACTCGTTATGGAAAAATCATCCTTATGGCCGATGCGGATGTCGATGGTTCGCACATTCGTACCTTACTACTGACGTTGTTCTTTATCTATATGCGTGATTTGATCATCGAAGGGAAATTGTTTATCGCCAACCCACCGTTATACAAAGTAAAACGTGGAGAAAAGGAATACTTTGCTTTCAATGATGCACAACGTGATGAAATCATCAAACGTATCATTAAAGAAAAGAAAGGTTTAGATGTTGATGATGTAGCTATAGAAGAAACTGCATCAGCACATAATATTACTATTTCTCGATTCAAAGGTCTTGGTGAGATGAACCCTGAGCAATTATGGTCAACAACAATGAACCCAGAAACAAGAACACTTTTGCAAGTAACTTTAGATAATGCAATTGAAGCAGAACAAATTTTCAATACGTTGATGGGCGAAAAAGTAGAGCCACGTCGTATGTTCATTGAAAAAAATGCTCAATATGTGAAAAACCTTGATATTTAATTCATCGAGGAATGAGCAAAAAGAAAGTCGCCGAATCAGTCCTTGCATTGCTTCAACGACAACAACCGCATAGTTCGAAATTTACAAGCACTGATAGTACATTGTTAGAAAACACTGTACCTTCGGTGCAATCTGTTCGTAAACTAACCAAACAGAAAACCCAAGAACCCACTGCGGAAGTAGTTCAAACGCAAACGGTAACTCCAATCGAAGTTCCTAAAGTGTCAATAACACTTCCAACTATTGAAACGGTAAAAGCGGAACCAACAATCCAACACGAATGGCAAAAAGCTCCAACGCTGGATATTTTGTATTCGCATATTCATACGTGTATGAATTGTTCGTTAGGTGCAACGAGGTTACGATTTGTGTTTGGAGTAGGAAGTCCCAATGCGAAATTATTAGTGATTGGAGAGGCTCCCGGTGAAGAAGAGGATAAACAAGGAGAGCCATTTGTTGGAAGAGCGGGACAGTTACTGACGAAAATGTTGGAGGCTATCAATTTTACGCGAGAAGAAATTTATATTGCGAATATTTTGAAATGCAGACCACCCAAAAATCGACGTCCAACGTCCGAAGAAGTCGTAGAATGCGAACCATATTTGTGGAAACAAATTGAATTACTCCAACCAGTGGTTATTTTAGCCTTAGGATTAACAGCTGCAGAAACGCTTTTTAAACAAAAAGTGACGATGAAGGATATTCGCGGGAATATACTTCTTTATAAAAAAATACCGACGATTATAACGTATCACCCTGCAGCATTGCTGAGAAACCCTGAATGGAAAAAACCTGCTTGGGAAGATATTCAATTGGTGATGAGAACATATAATTCTTTGATTGAAAAGACAAATCCTGAATGGAAAAAAACTATAAAACAATAGCTGTCCTCATGGGGGGTATTTCCTCTGAGCGAAATGTTTCTTTGGTGAGTGGAAAAGCTGTCACCCATGCATTACAACAACTTGGTTATACAGTCAAAGCCATTGATCCTGCAAAAGGGAAAAATGGACTTCTGACGACAGAAGAAGTACTTTCTGCTGAAGCAAAACCAGTTGATAACGACTTTCTTGCTCAGTTTTCGAAACGTGCATATATGGATTGTATCCAATCATCACTTTTTGATGATGTCGATTGTTGCTTTTTGGTACTTCATGGTCAGTATGGGGAAGATGGTGTCTTGCAGACGCTTTTAGAGTTACGAGATATCCCATATACCGGCTCTAAGCGATTAGCATCTGCTGTTGCAATGGACAAAGCTCTTTCAAAATCGCTCTTTCAAACAGCAGGTATTCCAACGGCACCATGGCATGTGCTTCATAAGAATGACGCCATTGACTTGGAAATTGCCAAAGAAATCCGCGAAGAATTGGGCAAAGATATCGTTGTAAAGCCAAATGATCAGGGGTCTACAGTAGGAATGACCTTTGTTCGAGATGGAAATTTGGATTCGTTAGTAGAAGCAGTGGAAATAGCTGGGCAATATTCTGACCAAATTTTGTTGGAAACCTTTGTACCTGGACGCGAATTGACAGTCAGTATGCTTGGTGATGAAGTATTGCCAATTATTGAAATTGAACCCAAAGAAGGGTATTACGACTATTCCAACAAATATACCAAAGGGAAAACTGAGTATCATTGTCCAGCAGAACTCAGCGATGAATTGAACGAATATATCGCCAATTTGGCGTATGCAGCGTTCAAAGTATTGGGCTGTGAAGGATTTGGAAGGGTTGATTTTCGGTTAAGTCCTGATAATATTCCGTTTTGTTTGGAAGTTAATACCTTACCAGGATTTACGACGACCTCGTTATTGCCAATGGCAGCAAAAGAAATTGACCTTACATTTGAAGATTTATGTCAACAATTAGTTGATTCAATATAATAATAGATAGACGTATGGAACAGTATACAGCAATTGTCGATGTGATGTTACGCAAAAGCATTTTAGATGTTCAAGGAAAAACCGTTGAACATGCTCTTCATTCGACCGGATTCAAAGCAATTGAGCAATTACACATTGGGAAACATTTCAAAATGACGGTTACTGCTGCATCGAAAGATGAAGCATTTTCCATTGTGGAGTCTGCAACAAAACAATTGTTATGCAATCAAATTATGGAAGATTATTCGATTCAAATTCTAAGTGGGAATGCATAAATGAAATTTGGAGTTGTTTTATTTCCGGGTTCGAATTGTGACCAAGATGCATACTATGCGATTAGCAAAAATTTAGGTTGCGAAACCACAATGTTGTGGCATAAAGATACGAGTATTCCAAGCGATATCGAGGCGATTATCCTTCCCGGAGGATTTTCGTATGGCGATTATTTGCGTTGTGGTGCCATTGCACGATTTTCACCCATTATGCAAGAAGTTGCAGCGTTTGCGAAAAAAGGTAAATATGTAATGGGGATTTGTAATGGGTTTCAAATTCTTACAGATTCGGGAATGTTGCCTGGTGCATTGCTTCCGAATATGTCGATGAAATTCGTTTGCAAAGATGTCTATTTGAAAGTTGAAAACAATAGTACACGTTTTACGTCTCAATTTGCACAAAATGATATCATTCGAGTGCCAATTGCACACGGTGAAGGAAATTATTTTGTTGATACTGATACGTTGCATTCGCTTGAAGATTCGAATCAAATTGTGTTTCGTTATTGTGATATGTTTGGTGAAATCACAAGCGATGCTAATCCAAATGGTTCTATCAATAATATTGCTGGTATCATTAATAAAGAACGAAATATCTTGGGTATGATGCCCCATCCTGAGCGTTGTTGTGATAGTGTTTTGGGCAATGACGATGGCTTGGCAGTATTCGAATCGTTGGCAAATGTGTTCCATCAACTTTAATATATACGGAGAATAATCCTATGTTCGGTTTACCTGGCGGTAGTGAGTGGATACTGATTCTATTAGTAATCGTTTTGCTGTTCGGAGCAAAAAAAATCCCTGAATTGATGAAGGGACTTGGTTCCGGAGTAAAAGAATTTAAAAAAGCAGCAACTCATCCTGAAAAAGAATCAGAAACTGCTCCAGCTGAAGAAAAAAAGGCAGAAGTAAAGTAAGAATGCCACGTACTTTTACCATGCTTCCTATCTCATTGCCAGAAGAGCAATATGAGATAGCCTACGGTATTTTATACCAATTTGATGTCATTGGAATCGAAGAACAATTCGATTCTTTGATTCTTTGTTTTGATAAAGAACAATTCACAGATGAAATCTTAACAGATTTAACAGCGTCATTTTATGAGCTTCTTCCTGAAGCAACCATTGAACCAAGTTACGAAATCATCGAACAAAATTGGAATGCCGATTGGGAAGCAACCGTACAACCTATCGTCGCATCTCAAAATATTGTCATTGTTCCAGATTGGAATACCGATACCTTCGACCAACCCATCAAAATTGTTATCACTCCCCAAATGTCATTCGGAACTGGGTATCATTGTACTACCAGAATGATGTGCCAACTCTTGGAGCAGTATGTCAAATCTGACACCTTTTGGATTGATGCAGGAACTGGAACAGGCGTATTAGCAATTGCTGCTCATCGTCTTGGTGCAACGACAATCTATGCGTGCGACAATGATGAATGGTCGGTTCTCAATTCAAAAGAAAATTTGGAACGCAATGATTTGACTGGTCGTATCACCGTTGAGCAAGTCGATTTGTTGCAACAATCCCTTCCTTTGAATGCTCACGGCATCGTCGCAAATTTGTACAGAAATGTGATATTGCCATGTCTTCCGATGTTTTATGCCTCACTTTCCTCCCACAAAGGTATTCTTTTGCTTTCTGGCATCTTGGTCTATGATGCCGAAGAAATCATCACCGCTGCCAAAAATACTGGCTTCACCCACCTCCAAACCATTCAAGAAGATGAGTGGGTAGGGATAGCACTAACAATACAGTAAGTAGTTTTAATTGTACTACACTTATTATAGTTCATCTCTTCTTTTTTACATAGAAGAGTAGATTATCTATGAATACTCCAAAAAATATTTTTCATCTGTAATATTCCCAAAAAGCGACGTTATGTTTCTTATACTATTGAATATCAGAAACTTTTTTCAAGAAAGATTTGGAGAATAGTTTTTATTTAGTTAATTTTACGACCATAAATATTCATTAACTCTTCAAAAGGAGTTTCTTATGGTTACTCGTTACTCTCAATTACTATACAAAAGTATAGTAATATCTGCATTTGTTCTTTTCGGTGTATTAGGTTTATGTATTGAATCACAGGCACAAGTAATTACACCGAGATTTTTAAATTGTTGGCCTCCCAGTAATGAATTTGATAATTGTGAAACAATAAATGAAGACTCTACTGTAGTCTCGCATTTGGGTTGTGATGTTAAAATAGTCTATTTTGTAAGAAAATGTACTACAGGAAGTGTTATTTACACGCACATAGAAATGCAACGATTTGAAATTGAGGAAACTACCCCACCCTGTGGATTAATTAATTATATTTACAATAGTTCTCCCGCTCCATTTGGTTACTTTAATGAAGCTAACTTTAGGGAAGTAGTAACTGATTTGTATTTTAAATTATCGGATGCTTTAACCTTGCCTTTACTAAATAGTATTCCTCCATTTCTTGTAGGTGCTTATGGATATAATTGCGATGCTAATGGTAATCCAGTAAATGGTCAATACACTTTCCAAGCATTTGAGGGAACTTGTATGGCTTATTGTGCCATCAAGTATAGGAAACAAGTATCAGATGGTTACAAAACTTTTTGGTCGTACAAATGGAATAAATGTGCTAATACTTGTTGTGTTTTAAAGGTTGCTTACTGTTTAGATAATTCTACGAACCCACCAAGATGGAGAAGATCATATATTACCGTTCCTACAGGTACATCACCAAATGGCGATGATTGTACTTTATATAATTCCACAGAAAGTTGCCAATCCCCTTATATTGGTGATCCTCGATACCAAGTTCTAGGAATTTGGTCTGGAACTTGCAAAGAAACTTGTGATGAAGATGGATATGGATCTGAAATAGTTGATTAGAATATAATGAATAAGTTATGTATAGAACACTTTATTTTACAATAGTACTACTATTTAGTTTGACAACTCTGTTTTCACAAACTCCCATTCAAAAGTGGGAGTTTGTTAAAACTTTTTCATCTGTTGATAAGGAGTTCCTTCATGGATATAACGTTGGAGTGAGTACTGAAGGCTTCACATTTGTGTCGAGTTATCATAATGATCAATATCCAATCATGGTTACTTTATTACCAAATGCAAGTGAGTTATTTACATTTGAATTTAATAAACAGTCTTTTGCTAATTACGTCTTCAAAATTAGATCTGAAGCTAATGACATATATAAAAATAGTACATTTGATATCAGAAGTTTATTTGGATTACAGTGTACTTGGGTTGACTCAACGAACACAAGATTTTACCCAGCAGATCTTAGTTATAGTAGAAATTTTTTTGTTAAAAATACCAATAGTTTGGACAATTTTGATAAAGGAAATTTTGTTTATCATAGTACTACTCATTCTGGTTATCATGAATTATTAAAATTTATTTCGTTAGGATTATCGAAACAAAAAGAAGATAGTATTTCGTTTCAAACATCAGTATTTCAATTGCCAAATAACGGTAAAATAGATTGGACTTTGGACACATTTACTGTAGGAACTATCCACAAAGATGAATACACATCTTTACCAAAACCACAATCAATGAGGTGGTATACAAATACAAAACAATTGGGAATAATGATAAGCCCTGATACAGTAATTCCTTCTTCAAATTCCATTGTTCAGGTACGTAGATCAAATGTTGTAACAAATATTGATGCAAAATTTGATGATGTGGTAGATGTAAATCCTTATTTAGTACAGAATTTTTCGGGTAAAAGACTCAACTGGAAAGGCTTTACAAACTCCTCTTATGGGTTTGTTGCCCTGTTCGAGAATCTCGATAATAATAATCAAAATTTACTGATACGATATATTAATCAAAATCAACAATTTACTACTGTTGCTTTAGATACCACTATTGATTGTCGCTCATTATTTTTGGATAGTCTCGGAAATTTAGTAATAGTTGGTAGAAAAAATTCTTCAAATAATAATGATTTTTATCTCGGTTTTTATCCTGTAAATGGAGATTTAACGGAAAAAATGTGGGGTAGTGAAGACTATGACAGGTTGAATGATGTAATTATTGATTCTTTTGGCGAAATAGCCGTTTCTGGACAAAAAGGAAATGATTTGTATTTGGCAAAATTTACTTTGAATGCAACAACTGTACCTGACAATAATACAAATTTTCTTCCAACTCTTTTTGTAAGTCAAGATAATTTTGCATCAAATAAAGGTGAAATTGTTCTTGAAAATCTTGAATCCGGAAATACAACTGTAAAACTGTTCTCATTACAAGGGACTGAAGTTTCAACTATCTTCGATGGAACTACATTTGGAAATGGAAGGTATCGTTTTCCAATTCATACAGCAAACTTGACAAGCGGAATGTATATAGTTGTAGTACAAAATAATCAAAATGTCATTACTAAAAAATTCATTCACACACCTTAGTAAAATGAAATGAAAGTTTTTTCACGAATGTTATACCTAATAAGTTTATTTCTGATTTCAACCTACTGTTTTTCCCAAACTCCAATTCAAAGATGGGAGTTTACAAGGGGTGGCTTTAAAGTAGACGATAAATTTCTACATGCATACAATATAGGCGTAGCAAGGGGAGGATTTACTTTTACTTCAATTGATCACCCAGAAAAATATCCTTACCTTTTAGTTGTAGATGAAAATGGTGAATATTTATATGGATTTTATTTTCCAAAACCGCCAATTGCAGATGCAATTTACAAACTTAAAATTGAGGCAGATAATATATATTTGAATAGTGTTGAAGATACTTTTTATGATTTTTTTTGTTTCGGAATTCAAACAACAATTTCAGATTCAGCAAACAAAATATTCTTTCCAAAAAACCTGAGTATTTCTCGCGTATTAACTCAGTTATGGGGCAATCAGTTTCAAGGATTTAATGAAACTAAGAATGAGTATTTCCACTCCTCTATAAACTCTCAATTAAAGTTTGATATTCGTTTTATTGCGAGAAGTGAATTTTCTTCAATTGGAGATAGTGTTTATACAGTTGTAAAAGTTGGTCAGATAAATCAAGTAGGAGTTTTAACTCGTACTATAGATTCATTCTTACTCAGTGCTTCTCACAAAGATGAATTTGAGACTATGCCAAAACCTAAAGCAATGAGATGGCAACCAAAATACGGACAATGGCCTCAATATCATGACGGTCGATTCCAAGAGCAAAATAGTGGTCAGTTAGGGATGATGATTAGTGCTGATACTTTAATTCCAACTTCAAAAACTGTAACACAAGTGCGAACTGCTCAATTCGTTGGAGTAAATGGTCTTGAAAAATTTGATCAAGTGGTGGATGTGAATCCATATTTAGTGGAGAATTTTGCAGGTAAGCGGTTACGGTGGAAGGGATTTACCAATTCTTCATTTGGGTTTGTGGCACTCTATGAAAATATAGATGATAATAACAGAAATATCCTTATTCGGTATAATACTGCAACGCAAACGTTTACAACGGTTCCATTAGATCCTTCGGTTGATTGTCGTTCGCTTTGTATCGACAGCATTGGAGCTTTGGCAATTGTTGGTACAAAAAATAACGCTGGAAACAATGATTTTTATCTGGGCTTTTTCAATTCTTTGGGTGAACTGTCTGAACAATCATGGGGTGGGGATGAATACGATCGATTAAATGATTGCGTTATCGATTCTTTAGGCGAAATTGCAGTTTCTGGTCAAAAGGGAAATGATTTGTACCTCGCAAAATTTACCTTCAATGCAACGAGCGTTTCGGACAAAGGCACAAACTCTGTCCCATCCATTTTCATTCATCAAGGCGGTTCTTCAACAGCAAACAATGAATTAGTAGTCGACAATCTCGCATCTGGCAATACAAGAATACGAATGTACACAATGCAAGGAACGTTCGTCGGAACCATCTACGAAGGAATGATACAAGAAGGTGCCACTTATCGCTTCCCATTACCATCAAGTTCCATCTCCAATGGCGTGTATTTGATAGTTCTTGAAAACAACGGCATTACCCAAACCAAACAATTTGTCGTCATGAAATAACAAAAAAAGGCTTGTAACAACAAGCCTTTTTTGTTTAGAATTTACAGTTATTTTTTCTCTACATTTGTAAAGGCATAGCCGATACCCAATGAGAAGATATTTCTCAATTGTGTTGCTGGACCTATGGCTCCATCTTCACGCGTAATAGGAATACGTTGGTCGTAAAACACATCGGTAGCCAAAGAAACATTCAAAAAGCTATTTACCTTCATCGTAATCATATTTTCCCAAGTTACTATCATCGTCGAAAAACTATTATATCGAGAAAACAAATTGAGCCTACTGGTGATATTAACATTCGTCATTACTTCATCTGTATAGAGAATATTACAAAATGCTCCAATATCTGATAACATTGACTCACCTGGGGTTACACCAAAAGCACCAGCATTCGACAAATCTGGGTCATTCACAAAGGTAAAACGACCAGAAAGTGGTGCTAATAAAACTGATAATGACTTGGTAGGAGCATATTCCATCCCAATCGCAGTAGTTAAAAAAGCTGGAGCAAAAAAGCTGGAAGTTTTTGGAAAATCTCCAATTGCAGTATCTATCGGAGCAGTGTAGTTTCGTCCAATCGTAAATTGTGTACGAAAATCTGCCAAACCAGTATAGCGAATATTTTCCGTTGCATTGACTCCATATTTAGAAACAATCATAATTCTGTCATCACTTTTACGGAAAGGGTCAGTTCCAATTTTCGTCAGACCATACCCGAGTAACAAACTATTGTCCCAATAGGTATTGGTCGAAAGGTAATTAGCAGTTGTTGTAAACAATCCTTGAATTGCAACAGTATTATTTCCCCCACCTGTCCAATTTTGTAAACCAACTTGCGAAAAATTAAGAGTGGACATACCATTTATAATCCAACCACTGGTATCTGCTTTTTTTACAATCAAATCATTGACAATTGCTTTGTCAACTTGAGAAAAAATGGGAGATATTAGAATGAGAAACAAGAGTGTAGAGAAAAGTAATTTCATAGGAAGTACTGATAGTAGATAAAAGTATACAAATGTACGGAAAAATACGGAATCATTCTAACAATCGAAAATTGAAAATTGAGTATCATTCTTCTAATAAATACAAAGAAGAATTGGAAAATTTGATAAAACAGTAAATTGGAATCAACAAAAAAGAATCGTTTTTAATGAACTACAAATGAAAAAACTGTCATTTTATCTGAGAAATTTATTAATTTGACGTAAAATGCACTTTTGTGAATAAAAAGTGTTTGTTTATTTACATATTGTTCATATATTTGCATATGCAGAATTAGAAATAGAAGGTTGGAATGTCAATATTTAAAAAGATACCACCGGCAATACAATGGCATGAAGGCATGCTTTTGTCGCCACAACATTTTCAACAATTTTCCATCCGTCAAGATGGTCTGTTGAATTATCATTTTTCTCATGCTGTTCCCTATTTTTGGGGAGTGGTACAATTAGAAATCGATTCAATTTTGTTGATAACCGGTGTATTACGAATCTCAGATTTGGAGGCAATCATGCCCGATGGGCTCTTAGTCCATCATCAAGCAGGGGATGAAGTGGATCTGGAACTATCATTAGACCAATATGCAGAAGCAATCAAGGCTTCTCCGCAGACAATTCATTTGGCAATTGCACCGGAAAAATCAGATTCTGCCTCATCTGCAGCAAAATTAGTTCGTTATGAATCAGTTGATGGTCCACCAGTTGTTGATTTGAATACGGGTGACGGCGAAATGACTATTCCCCGTCTCAAACCAAAATTGCAATTGATTGTTGCAGATACTCCTCCTTCGAAATATGTGACCATACCATTGTGTCAAATAGAATATAGAAATGATGTCTTTGCTTTGACAAGCTTTATTCCACCATTAGTACAAGTAACAAAAAAATCAGAACTTGCTAAAATGGTTACACCATTAGCAACATTGATGAGGGAAAAAACTATCTTCCTTTCTGATAAAGTACGAATGTATTTTTCTGAATTAGGACCATTACAAGCATTAGAAACTCGATTTGCCATTCAAAATTTATCCTCTTCCTTACCTGAACTTGAGACCTACTTACATTCAGGTACAATTCATCCTTTTACATTCTATTCATTATTAACAGAAATTGCAGGAAAAATAGCTGCATTAGGGCATTCGTATGTACCGCCATCGTTGCCTCCTTACGACCACCACAAAATTCGAACAACATTCGAAGAAGTGTTAGAATATATCTTTAGAATGATTGATGAAGGAATTTTGGAACAATTCTTGACTATCCCATTCTACTTAGAAAACGATATCTTCTCTTTGATGTTCGACAAATCATGGGCAGACAAAGAATTGGTAATTGGAGTACGTGGCAGAAAAGGAAGTTTGCAAGAAGAAGTTTCTCAATGGATAGAATCAAGTATTATTGGTTCAAAATCTAAAACTGTTTCCCTTCGAGATAGAAGAATTTTAGGTGCAAATAGATTCCCATATACCGGAGCTGATGAAATCATCACCCAATCGTATTTGCTGTACACATTAGAATTTGATGCAGAAAACATTGTAGCAGGGGAAATGCTACAAATAATAAATTTGGCTACGAATGTATCGAAGCCAACGGAAATCGTGCTTTATGTCAAAAATATTTAGGTTTAAATTTTGACAACTACCACTCACTCAATGGAAGTTACCACCGATTACGTCGTTTTAACGTATTTTCGTGAATTTTACGAAGAGTTAATTCGTATCAAAAACGAAGTTCGTTTTGGTAAGGTTTTCGCTGAACATAATAGATTAGCGTCTGCAGATGCAGAAACTTTGGCAAATGCAGTCTTGCAAAAAGTATTACGCATAATAGAAAAACAAGAATATTCTGCTCAAAGTTTGAGTAAAGATTATCGAAGAGTGTACGAAAAAGCTCGTTATACGATGGCTATTTTAGCAGATGAAATTTTTCTCAATCACGATTGGGAAGGGGCTGCAGCTTGGAATTACAACTTAGTCGAATCACAGTTGTACAGAACAAGAATTGCTGGTCAAATTTTCTTCGAAGAAATTGAAAAATTATTAGAGCGACAAGACCAAGATAATTTAGAATTAGCACAAGTGTATTTATTGACATTGTCTGTTGGTTTTGAGGGTAAATATCGCGATAACGACCCAGATCAAAGACTTCAATATTACAAACAGTCTTTGTTTAATTACATATTCAATAGAGACTTTTCTACTAATGATGAAGTAGAAGCATTGTTCCCACGAGTGGAAGCATTGACTGATTCAAAAGTGAAGATGTTTCCTGCGTTACTACGCTGGTTACTTATCGGACTTGGTGTATTTGTCCTTACAATGATAATTCAACATTTTGTTTGGTTGTCATTGACATCGGATTTACGAGAAACAGTTACGAAAATAGATCAATTACAAACAAATTCCATTGCCGAAGAAGTATCTTGGCGAGGAATATTGAAAAACTCGTTTAAACAAGTTCTCGAAAAACAAAAAGAATTTGACAAAGCGAATAAGTTAACCTCACCAGCACCAACAATTGATGGAGGTGGAAGTTCTGAAATCGATGATTTGGAATTTCCTAAAGCACCTGGAGCTACTCCAGAAAAAACGACTGGTGGAATAGATGCAATGATGGAGAAAAACGCGAAAAGTACTACAACTCCACAAAAGAAAACAGTAGAACCAAAGTTAACTCCAGAAACAAAGACGACAAAGAAAAAGCCTGTTGAACCAATCGATGACGAAGATTTTTTTAAATAGGCAAGGTTGAACTATCATATCTAATGAATAAAAACAACACATGATTCCAATAGTTTCTACTATATACACAGCTATCTTTTATTTGCAGGCAATGCCTCAAAAAATCCCATTGGGGGGTGGACCTGATGCACCGAGTGTGAATATTGGATTTATCAACCAAATAGGAAAATTATTTGGAGGTATTCCACGTACATTTTGGATTATCTTCGGAATCGTTTTCGTACTGGGTATGCTCGTTTATGGTGTATATAAGTACAAACAAAAGCAAAAACTGGAAGCAGCAGCTGCTGCTGAAGAGGCTGGTGAAGAAGTAAAACCCGATGAAAAAGAAATTGCACGACGTAAAAAGGCTGAAGAAAAAGCAATTGCTCGTAAGGTTAAAGAATCTTTTGAAAATGCGACAAAATATTTAAAACGATATGTTGGTACAAGTGATTATCGCTACAAACTTCCTTGGTATTTAGTTGTTGGAGATTCAGGTGTTGGTAAAACTAACTTACTGCAAAAATTAAACATACCCTACTCAAAAGATTTTTACGGTCTTGAACAAACTTTTAATGAAGACCTTAATTGGTTTATATATGAAAATAGTGTTGTTTTAGACCTCAAAGGCTCTTTTGCCTTTGCCAATGACGATAATGGAAAACCTTCGAATAGCAATTGGTTAAAAGTACTTAAAAATCTTCAACGTTTCCGTCCACAACGTCCAATAGACGGCATTATCTATACTATTTCTGCTACAGAATTACTCAATTATGATGAGTACAATGCGGAAGAATTTGACAAACGCTCTGCAATCATTCAAAACTATTTAGTTGGTTTGCATGAGAAATTGGGTATGAAAGTACCTGTGTATGTCGTTGTTTCGCAATGTGATTTGATGCCAGAATTTAAAAGCTTCTGCTCAAATGTTCCTTCAAGACTTTCTGACGATGGACTTGGCTGGTCAAATCCTTACTCTTTCGAACGTGCATATTCAACCCAATGGCTCAACGATGCATTTGCGGAAATCAAACAGCAATTGTATTCTGCTCAAATAGAAATTCTCTCTCAAGCGAAAAACCCAGCAGATTATGATGGGTTATTTATGCTCCCGAAAACTGTTTCATCGTTACTTCCCGTTTTAAGAAATAGAATTGATGCAATATTTAAACCATCTGCATTTAGTAATGTAATTCTCTTTAGAGGTGTGTATCTTTCTGGTCAGGGAATGCATTTCCCAGCAGGAGTAATTAATCCAGCTGATGAAGCAGATGATGAAGATGTACGTTCATCAGTTACAAAAGAATATCAAGCATACGCCTCAGTTTCTTCACCTACATTGGTGATTCCAGATGAGGACGCTCCTACTGAAAACGAAAGTGAAATAGTTGAAAATTCTTCTCCAACACAAAAACTTGACCCAAGATTTATTGGTAAAGAAAAACTGTTTTTTGCTCGAAACCTTTTTGCAACGAAAATATTTCAAGAATATACACTTGCAACCCCTGATACTGGGAGTTTTTTCTCTCGAAATAGAACTGTCCTTATAACTCAAATAGCTACGTTCCTTATTCCACTCATATTTGGAGTAGGAATTTTGTTTGCTTATTCCGGTTTGGATACTTCTCAAAAATCCATGACATCACTGTTGAAGGATATGTATGAGTACTTGGGTAATATCTACAAATTGGAACGATTAAATCAAGATGTTCCTGATGAAGATTATTTGAAATCTGGAACTAGAGTATTAAAAGGGATTTCAGAAATATCTGGAGATAATCTTCGCTCAGTTTTTGTTCCAAGTTCGTACATAACGGGCTTGCATGGAGATGTCAAATCCATCATCTCTGTTACCTATCATAAGGTGATTTTCAAAGCGATGTTAATCAAATTAGAATCAAAAGCATCGTCAATTGTTACCATTGAAGCGAATGAATCAAGTAATGAAGATTTGGACTTTTTAAAAGAAGCAGTTGGAGTTCAAACGAAATCAGCAGATTTAATTACAGTATCTAACAACACTGAGTTTATAAAGCTCAAAGAATATATTGAACAACTTACAAAATTAGAATATAACATCCTTCTATACAATGACCTTGATAAATCAGGGACATTACGGAAAATTCGAGCTTTAAGTTCCTATTTATTTGAAATAGAATTACCAGCACAATTTGAACAAGAGGGTACATATTATGAACGATCTGTAGAAGAGCGAGCATTAGAAAAATTCCGATACGATAAATACGCAGAACCTGCTCACATCAAGGCTTCTTTACTCATTGGAAAATTCGCAGAAAGTTTCTTTGACAACAACATTGTCAAAAAACAAGTAATGGCTTTGGTTACTGGAGTTAAAGATCTTGACCAAGCAATTGGTGAATTTAAAGATGTTGAAAATGCACGTAATTTAGTGAGCACCATAGAATCGACCGAATTGTTGTTGTCTAATCCGATGATTGCTTGGATAACGAAACAATTTTTCGAAGGTGGACCTGATTATAATAAGGTTGTTGCTGATCTTCAAAATTCTATGCTTTTAAAAGCTAAAGGTGAAGATCCAAAAGCAATCATAGATTTCCAAGTTGAAACTCGATTAGATCAATTACAAGAAAATTTATTGGAACAACAAACTCCAATGACTGGTCTGGTTCTCAATCGTGAAAATAAAGGTGGAGATTTGTTATTGAAAACAGAATTTACACCAAAAGTGACAGAATTAAAACTTGCTTTGAGTAATTTGTTGAATCAAAAATTTATGTCAGCAAAATACCAAGAATCAATTCCAAATTCTGTTGACGAAAACTCATTATTGCAATGGAACACTGCTATTTTAACACAAGCTAATAGTTTATATGATCCATTTACAAAATATTCAACGGAAGAAGTTGGTAAGTTGCCAATAGAATTTGCTCCATTGAAAATGGTTGCACTGGGTGGATTCAAAACAACCTATGTTGGATATATTGCTCAAGCTGCCAACACAGAACCTATAAGTAAGGATTTTGCAGAAATTCGTTCAGAAGATGATATACGTGCTGAAGTGCAAAGTTTCCAAGCTGCAACAGAAACGTTAAATCAGATATTTAGAACCTTACGTCAAGAACGAATATATGTAGGTGGCGAACAGGATTTGCGAGATTTGATTCGTTCACAATCTTCAAATATTTTTAAATCTCTACGACAAAGATTAGATAAAAATAGTGTCTATCTAATTAACGATAGATTACTCGAAAACTGGAACGGTGATAGAAGAGTGTCTTTACTCTTTGATAATGCTCAAGATTCTGTTCAATTAGCAGATTATTTGGATAAACAATTAACCACAGTTACTAGGTTCTCGAATGATTATGCTAAAATCATTACCGACTTTTTAGCTACACAAGGTGGGGATATGGCTCGATCTCAAGGATATATTGAATGGCAAAATATCCTTCGAGAATTACAGAAAAATAAGGATAAAGTACCAGGTAATCATGTAGTTCTATTAGAAAATCTTATCTACTCAACCTTAAGCGTTGAATTGGTAAATTGTTCTGATGTACTCAGTTCTCGAGAAGCAAAGTTACGAATTGGTGAGAGCTTCTTCTTGGATCGTCGCGACAAAATTCGTAAGGCAATGAAGGATAGATGTGATTTCCTTACTGCATATGAAATACGTAATGGTTACAACCAATTGAGACTCTATTTCTCGAAACGTTTACAAGGTCGTTTCCCATTTGTAGCGACTACCGAAATTAACGAAGCATCTGATGCAGAACCAAAAGATATTTTTGAGTTTTTGGTGATGTATGATAGATATATGAAAATCGGTGGAGCAAGACTTTCTGAAATGAGAAACAACTACCCGCAAATGTTCCAAGCCGCCATTTTCTTAGATAATATGCGATCAATTCGAGATTTCTTACATCCAATTGTTGGCGGTGTTTCTGAAGATAATACCCCTACATTTGAAGGAAACATTTACTTTAGAACAAATCCGAAAAAAGAAGTAAATGGAAATCAATTGATTGATTGGTATATCACAATTGGCGGAAAAACTATCCGTTCATTCTCTCCAGACAAGCGTTGGACATGGAGATATGGGGATTCGATATATGTCGTTTTCAAATGGGCGAAAGATGCTCCGAAAATGCCAGAATACAATCCAAATAGACCAGATTTTCCTGTGATTGATGTGAAAAATAGAACAGTTACTTACGCATTTACAAAAAAATGGTCGTTAATCGAATTTTTACAAAAATGTGCAATGACTGAAAATGATTGGGACAAGTCTTTGCCGTTGAAAGATTTGTATTATATGTTAGGATTTAACTTCAACGTCAAACCTAATTTAGAAAAGCAGTCGATGACTCCGTCAAATTCTCCAAATTATGCACGACTGTTTATGCGGATGGGTGTATTTGGAGCTGATAAGAAAACAGAATTACGAGTAAATACCATTTACCCGACCATTGCACCACAATTTGGCTTAAGCAAATAAAACTGAGGTATAACCATGGCAATTGTAGATTTAGAAAAAATATTAGCTCCGATATCAATAGAACAGCCTTCTGGCTCATATATGTTGTATGAGTCACTCTATGATGAGGTAAGAGAACATATTCGTGAAGATCAAGATTTACCCCAAGGAGTGTGGCAAACAGATATTAAAAAGTCTGATTGGGGTAAGGTCGAGGAATTGACATTAGATGCATTAGAAACTGTTACCAAAGACTTACAATTAGCCGCTTGGCTGACGGAAGCAATGATGAATTTGCGTGGTTTTGAAGGTCTTTATGATGGTTTGAAAATAATAAACGAATTATCGATGGCATTTTGGGATAGTATTTATCCACCTATTGAAGAAGATGACTTTGATTTTCGTTGCTCTCCATTAGTATGGTTGAATGAAAAAGTTTCAATGTCGATTAAAAATATTCCTATAACCAGTGTCCATGATGAGATTTATACATGGAACAAATGGGAATTTGCATTACATTCTGAAGCTATGGCAAAAAAAGATCCGGCTTCAGCAAAAAAACAAGAGAATGTAGTTTCTCATGCAAAAATTGTGAATGTGATGATGTTGACTCCTGTTCAGTTCTATATTAATGCTGACAAACACCTCAAAGGTGCATTGGAGGAAATCTATCGTATAAATCAGTTTTGGTCAGAAATGTGTGGAAATGCTGCACCATCGTTGACACAGTTAAAAGATTCTATCACAACTATACATAAAGTTTTTTTAGATATCCTAAAAGATAGAACAGAAGAGTTTGAATCTTCTGATGCTAATGTTATTGATGATGAATTTGGCGATACATATGATGATGATCCAGATGCAACATCCTTTACTGGAACAAAAATAAAAACTCGTGCTGATGCTTATCGAATGTTAGATGCTGCAGCAGAGTATTTGGCAAGAATTGAACCACATTCTCCAACACCGTATTTAGTTAAACGAGCAGTAGCGTGGGGCAATATGAATGCAATAGATGTCTTCCAAGAATTAGTTGAAAATAAGCAACAATTGCAAGATATCTTCAAATTATTAGGAATGAAACGATAATTATTAATATCATTTCAGAGAACATTATGAAAAAATTACGCGAAACAGTGACCTTCGGAGTTGAAATAGGAAATGCTACTCCAATACGCCGAAAATCCGAAAGAATTGGGATGGATATCACAGCCTCAGAGGCTCGATTGGCACCCAAAAAAGAACCATTACCACACAGTATAAACCTGCAACAAAATGTATTTGTGAAAAAGGTTAACTGAAAGGTATTGTTTTATTAAAAAAAATTGCTATCTTTGTTAAAATCAAAAAAGGGAAACCTTTATTTTTATTCTCTATATTTCTAGGAGTGTTACATGGCTGAAAGCACGCAGCATAAGCTAAGTAGGGTAAGACCACCGAGAGTCCAGATTACCTATGATGTGGAAATTGGTGGCGCAATTCAGAAAAAAGAGCTACCGTTTGTAGTTGGTATCATTAGTGATCTGGCTGGAAAAACTGCTCTGCCTCGTTTAAAAGACCGCAAATTTGTTGAAATTGATCGTGACAATTTCAATGATGTTTTACGATCTATCAATCCAACATTGTCATTTAGAGTGAATAACACACTAAAAGATGATAATACGAAATTGAATGTATCGTTGAATTTTACTAGTATTGATGATTTCGAACCAATTAACGTAGTGAGTCAAATTGAACCATTACGAAAATTGTACGAAGCTCGTCAGCGTTTGACAGATTTGGTTGCTAAACTTGATGGAAATGATGCTTTAGATGCTCTCCTTCAAGATGTCGTATCGAAAACAGAAGAGTTAGAAGAACTTAAAACACAGACTGTAAGTGGAGGGACCGAATAATGGCTGAAGAATTAGAATTACAAGGTGGTGCTGCAGTTGATGTAGAAAACCTACCGTTACTCGAAAAAATTATCCATCAAGGGAATATGGCTCGCGATGAATCGCAAAAATCGTATGCCTCAAACTTGATTGGTGAATTTGTTACGCAAATTCTTGATGAAGGAATGACCGTTTCTCATGATACAGTTGAAATGATTCAACGCCGTATCGCTGAAATTGATGCATTGATTTCTTCTCAACTTTCTGCAGTAATGCATGCTCCAGAATTTCAACAACTTGAAGGTGCTTGGCGTGGTTTGAAGTATCAAGTTTTCAATACGGAAACTTCTACTTCTTTAAAACTTCGTTTAATGTGTGCTACTAAAAAAGAAGTCTTGAATGATGTTGAAAAAGCAATTGAATTTGATCAAAGTTCATTGTTCAAAAAAATCTACGAAGAAGAGTATGGCTCTTTTGGTGGACATCCATATAGCTGTTTAATTGCAGATTTTGAATTTGGTCGTCATCCTCAAGATATGTCAATGTTAGAAAAACTATCTAATATTGCAGCGGCTGCTCATGCACCTTTGATTTCTGCTGCTTCTCCAAAATTATTTGACTTTGGTGCTTGGACTGATTTATCAAATCCTCGTGACCTTTCAAAAATTTTCGAATCATCTGAATTAATCAAATGGCGTTCATTCCGTGATTCTGAAGATTCACGTTATGTTTCTTTGGTATTACCTCGTATTTTAATGCGTTTACCTTATGGACCTGATACAGTTCCAGTTGAAGAATTCAACTATGTTGAAGATGTAGATGGTAAAGATCATAACAAATACTTGTGGGGTAATGCTGCTTATGCATTAGGTGTTCGTATCACAGACGCATTTGCAAAACATCGTTGGACTGCTGCTATTCGTGGTGTAGAAGGTGGTGGACTTGTTGAAGGACTTCCAGTTCATACATTCAAAACTGATGACGGTGAAATTGCTGTAAAAGTTCCAACGGAAATTGCAATTACTGATCGTCGTGAAAAAGAGCTTAATGACTTAGGTTTCATGGCACTTGCATATTGCAAAAACACAGATTACGCGGCATTCTTTGGTGGTCAAACTACCAACAAGCCAAAAGAGTATAATACTCCTCAGGCTACTGCTAATGCTCGTATTTCTTCTATGCTTCCTTATATGCTTTCTGCATCTCGTTTTGCTCACTACCTCAAAGTTATCGTTCGTGATAAAATTGGTAGCTTTGCAACAAAAGATACTTTACAAGCATATTTGAATACATGGATGATGATGTATGTATTGAATATGGATGATGCTGGTCAAGATACTAAAGCGAAATTCCCATTACGTGAAGCTCGTGTTGATGTATATGATATTCCAGGTCGCCCTGGTTCTTACCGTGCAGTTGCATTCTTGCGTCCGCACTTCCAATTAGAAGAATTAACAACTTCTATTCGATTGGTTGCAGAATTACCTCCTCCAGCCTAATTAAAAATTGAAGGTATTTAGGTCGGCTTCGAAAGAAGTCGACCTCTTTTATTGCGATGTTAGATAAATTTTTATTCATTTTTCTTTCATTTTAAAATAATAAAACTATATCGTCGTTTTACTAAACAGATTTTATTTTTACTTTTTATATCGGAGTTATTAATGGCTACTCAAATGTTTATCAAATTCACCGGACCAGATGTTGCCGGTGATGCTGCAAATGCAACTCATGCTGGAGAAATCGAAATCATGAGTTGGTCTCATGGTTTTAACCAACCAACATCACCAATCCGTTCTTCTGCTGGTGGTGGAACTGTTGAAAGAGCAAATCACATGGATTTGAACTTTACAAAGTATTTAGATCTTGCCTCTGTTGTATTAATGAAAAATTGTTGG
>JAEUSM010000002.1 GCA_016788785.1 Candidatus Kapaibacterium sp. | reverse complement strand
ATCAACCATCAGAAATATTCTTGGTGGCTCTATCGCGGGGGAAACACCTCTTCCCATCCCGAACAGAGTAGTTAAGACCCGTTGAGCCAATGGTACTGCACCGGTAACAGTGTGGGAGAGTAGGTCGCCGCCAAGTCTTTTATTACAAAAAAACCCATACCCCAAAAGTATGGGTTTTTTGCGTTTGTCAAACCTCACTCATACTAACCGCTAAGCTCATAAAGTGAAGAACGCAAAGTTCGCTGAGAAGAATACTCTGCGAAATCTACGAAAACTCTGCTAACTCTGCGGTTAATATCTCTCATATTAGAAATAACCGCAAAGGTCGCAGAAAAATTAGGTTAAAATAATAGTACCATCACAACTATTTTTCCGTATATTTGAAAACTATTCAAATTGATATCAAAATAATTACAATGTAGCATCTACAAATTGATTGGCACGACTATGAAAACCTTCCTCACAGTTTTCTTTTTTCTTCTATATTCGATTGTCAATTGCCAATCGCTTTCACTCTTTGACGTTGACCCATCTAACTTCCCAACGATTCGTGCAAAGTTCTACGCGTTCGACACTCAAGGCAATCAACAACGACCCAATATCTCTGACCTCTCCCTCACCGAAAACGGTATTCCAAGAACTATTACGAATATAAGTTGTCCACCTTTACTCAAGAAGGAAAGACTGTCAATTGTATTATTAGTTGATGTAACAGTGTTCAATGGGATTGTTAATGCTAAAAATGTACTGATTGAGTGGGTAAATCAGATTGATTTGGAACAGAATGAAGTTGCAATTGTAAGTTATGAAAGGACAACATTTATCAATCAAGACTTTACTACTGATAAACAAAGATTATTAAATGCTATTAATGGTTTAGAAACTCTTTCTACATATGAGGATCATGATGGTGCAATGATAAGACCAACAACAGGTGCTATTTCAGTTGCAGAAAAAGGTAAGTATAAAAAAGTTGTTTTATTGTTAAGTAGTTGTAGTCATTATAAAGAATCTCAAACTCAAACTGTCATAGATAGAGCAAAGCAATCAAATGTATCACTCAATTTTGTGATTTTTAACAAATTTGATTTAACTCCACACTTAACTAGAATTATGGCTAAGAATACTGGTGGGTTTTCTATTAATAAATTACCATTGGATGATTTAGAATCTGCAAAAGGAGCAATTTTTAGTATACTAAATGTTGCACAAGGAGGTATGCCGTGTTTAATCGAATGGAAAGGTGACGCTGTGTGCAAAAAAGGTGATATTTCTACACAGTTATCAATTAATGATACTAAGTTGTCATCTACTAATTCGTATTTAGGACAGAATACTAATATTGCAATTTTAGAAGTGGATCCATATTCCATCACCTTTGAAAATCCAATTATAGGAGATACATATACAAAAGAAGTACATGTTACTGCATGGAACTTTCCATTTACCGTTCAAGATATAATTAGTTCAAATCCATCATTTTCAATCAGTCCTAGAAATTTCTCTTTACAACCTGAACAAAGTCAAAAACTTACGGTTAGTTTTTTAGCCAATGATAGTGGATATGAATCTTCAAAATTTACCTTTATAAATAAGTTATGTCCAAAATCATTTATTGTAAGTTCTTGGCACAGGAACAAACCTGCAACAAAGAAATCTTTGTATTTAACCAATCCAAATGGTGATGAATTATTTATAGTTGGAATGGATACTATAATTACTTGGGACGGAATACCAGAAAATGAAATTGTTCGAATTGATTATAGTATTGATAATGGAGATACCTGGAAATTTATAGATACCGCAAGAGGACTATCATATATATGGAAGAACATACCCAAACCAATATCTTCTAATTGTAAAATAAAAGTGACTCATATTAAAGATTATGACAACAATCCTTCCTTAATTATTCCACATAACGAAGAATTATTTAACGTAACTATTAGTCCGAATAGTGAAAAAATATTAACAGGTTCCAATAAGTTTGTTCGAATTTGGGATAAAAAAGAAAAAAAGGTTTTATACTCAATAAATGGAGCAACTGGAATTTTAAAATTTAGTCCTGATGGTAAATCTTTTGCATCAGGTAGAATTGATTCTAGTATTAAAATCTATGATACCGAAACAGGTCAAATGATACGAAGCTTAGTCGGACATTCAAGATGGGTTTATGGCCTTGATTATTCAAAAGATGGAATGCTTCTTGCATCCGGTAGTGCAGATAAAACAATTAAAATATGGGATGTATCCAGTGGTTTGGTCTTACAAACGCTAAAAGGACATAAAAATGAAGTTAGTCGAGTTGCTTTTAGTCCAGATGGTAAAACTTTAGTGTCAGCAGGTGGTTGGGATAATACTATAAAAGTATGGGATGTAATTTCAGGTCAAGAAATTAGAACAATTAATGGCCATAATAGAAAAGTTGTTAGCGTAGTATTTAGTCCAAATGGAAGTGAATTTGCTTCTTGTAGTTATGATAAGACTGTTAAGATCTGGGATGCCGCTTCAGGTGAATTAATTAGAACATTAAAACAAGAGCATTCAGCTGTATTAACCCTTAGTTTTAGTCCTGACGGTACACAAATAGCAACTGGTAGTGGTAGCAATTTAGATATGACAGTGAAATTGTGGGATATTGTTTCTGGAGAAGTTGTTAGAACATTTGTTGGGCATACCTTTTGGGTTAATGAGGTAGAAATAAGCTCAGATAATAGTTTTATAGCTTCTTGTAGTGGCGATAGTTCTCTAAGAATTTGGTATTTGGGTAATAACGTCCTTCAGTCCGACCAATCTGATTCAGTGTTTGCGATAGTGGAGCCGTTGGGTGCTTCGACGGATATTGCAATGGGTGAGGTGTTACTTGGTGACGATAAAGATTCGGTTGTTGTTGATTTTGTGCGGAATGTGGGTTCATGGAATTATGATGTACGTTCGGTGTCGTTTCGTGGGGCTGATGCGAGTGCGTTTTCGTTGGTTTCGGGAATGCCAACGTACCGAGTTGAGCCGAATAGTAGCCACTTTGGGGAGTTTCGGTTTGCTCCGTCTCGAGTTGGGCTACACCAAGCGGATGTTGTGATTGTAACCCAATCCGACACGATTGTGCAGACGATTACGGGAGTTGGCGTCGAAAACCAGTTACAAATTCATGCGACGTTCATTGATTTTGGAGAGGTGGAAGTTGGTAATGAACGCACAATTATTGACACGTTGGTACTGAAAAATGTTGGTTCGAATGCGATTACCATAGAAGATACAAAACTACATTCACCAGATATGGAGCAGTTTGCAATTCTCTCTGGGGGTGGGAACTTTACGCTTGGTGCTGGAGAAGAACGGCTTGTTACTGCACAATTTAAACCCAAATTTATCGGCAGAACTTCCGGCAGAATTGGGTTTGAGTATAACGGAATTGGTTCACCTGCAATTGCACATTTGTTTGGTAATGGAATTGGTGGATTGGTCTATGTGCCAAATGATTCTGGCTATGTTGGAGACCGAAAATCCATTCGTTTGATGCTCGGAAATGTGAAAACAGAAGCCATCGTATCCATTGCTCCGAAGTACAAAGCACTTTTGCGAATACAAAATAATCTATTAGCACCAATCAACAAAGCCAATACATTCATACAAAACGATTCGATGTATTTTACGCTACAAGGTGTTGTTGGCACAACGTCAGAACTCGCCCAAATACCGATAGTAGTGGGTCTTGGGAATGTAGACTTCTCATGGATAGATATTGCTGATTTTACATTTTTGGACGCTTCAGACAATCCAGTAGACTACGATTTTGAAAAGCAACATGGTTCATACAAAATATTGGGAATTTGTCAAGAAGGTGGTGCTAGGTTGATTCACTCGTCTACCCCGTTATCATTGTTAATGGTCTCACCAAACCCAAGTGATGGCAAAGCAACCATCGAATTAAATTTAATAGAAGATGGCTTTTCAACATTGAAAATATACAATTCGAATGGTTTTTTGATGGATACGTACAGCTTTACTACGAGTGGTTCGCGAACAATCGATTTAGACACAAAAAACTTTAGCAACGGACTGTATTTCATCACTATTGAAACGCCAACCCTTTTCGACAAAGCGAAACTGTTGATGGTGAAGTAATTGTATAATCAAATAAACCGCAAAGCTCCCAAAGCGAAAAACGGAAAGGTCATAGAGAGGATATCTCTCCTAATCCTTAGCGATCTCTGCGAAAATCTCTGCGTTCTCTGCGGTTAAAATCATTCTTCTATTACAAAACGCAAAGTTCGCAAAGAAAGACTGCAATTTTCACATAGTTGCTAAACTTCTCGCCTAATTGACTTTTCTCGTCAAAACCACGATGTATATTTGTATTCAATTTTTTACTAATATCAGGAGGTGGTGATGAGAACATACACAATTTTCGATTTGATGGACGCTTGTGCAAAGGTTGACAGTTGGGAGGAAACAGAGGAGTCGAAAGTACTTTTACAAAAGGCTACTACTCTATTGAAAGCCTTTAAGCTAAGATATGCGAAAACCTGTTGGGGACATCAGCGTTCAAAGGAAGAGTTTTTTTTGGCTATGAACTTTACGTTCAGGATTATTAAAAGCTCAAAAAATTTTACTAAAAATCCATTTGAAGGGTTTTTAGAAGCACCAGAATATATTGGTAAAATGTATAGGGTTTATTCTCAATATGCTGAATGGCCATTTAAAATAATCAAAGATGATCAAATGAAGGAAAAAGTCGCTACTGAAATGAAACTCACTGTCTTCCGTTACTTTTTTGGTGATGTCAAGAAAACGGTTACACTTGAAGATGAAACCTTAGTGTAAATTTTTCCTTTAACGTTAGTCCTTCAAATACTCCAATACAATTTACAATGTACAATTTTTCCTATTTCAAAGAGCAGGACCAACAAGTGGTGTTGGATTTTATTGAGAGTCATCCTTTTGCGTTTCTGACGGGTAGTACCCTTGATGGAAAACAAGTTGCTACCCAAATTCCACTGTTGTATGAATTGCGAGATGGTCAGTTGTTTTTGCAAGGACATATAATGAGAAAAACTGACCATCATAAAGCTTTCATGGAAAATCCACAAGTGTTGGCTGTCTTTACTGGACCGCATTGTTATGTGAGTGCTACGTGGTATTCGCATCCACATATTGGCTCGACGTGGAATTATATGAGCGTTCATTGTCAGGGTTCCATTCGGTTTATGACTTCCAACGAATTGATTCAGTTTATGAAGAAGTTCTCCTTAAAATTTGAGGGAGGTAATGCCGAATCCGCCACAATATATGACAATTTGCCTACATCATATGTGGAGTCAATGCTCCCTGCAATTGTTGGATTTGAAATCCCAGTTGAGTCGATGGAGAATGTATTCAAGCTGAGCCAAAATAGGGATGAAGCAAGTTATATGAATATTATTGCACGATTAGAAGAACTTGGTGGTGATAGTGCTATGATTGCCGAAGAAATGAAAAAACGGAAGGATGCGTTGTTCAAAAAATGAAACCAGAAACCATTCAGACCTTACATCCTACTTCAGGAAAAACTAATAAGCTGATATCCAAAGAAAAATACAATCTGATTCGTGAGAATTTGATTGCTATTTTGATAAACCGTGAACTGAAGCATACTGAGCTTATGGAAGAACTATATGGTAGGGTCAAAGATACTTTTGAAGGTGGCGTCCAATGGTATGGCGAAACCGTCAAATTGGATTTGGAAGCACGTGGCATTATCGAACGATCAAATGACAAACCCCAACGGTATCAGATAGTAGAGAAAAAATAATCTTAATCATGACATTAAAAATTTGAATTTGTAACATTTATACTTTGTAATTATGATCAATTCCATATGCCCAAAATTGCCCATGAGAAACAAACAAGTCACAATAGAATACTATGTAGATTTATTGGAATTTAATATTGTTGGTGATTATGATGATTATCTCTTGGTCAAAAAAGAAGGGATTGAAATTCATTTTTTTGCTTTCAAAGAATTGAATCCTCGTGAGAATTATGGACAAGTTTATATTAGAACTTCGAATATTTCAGATGTGTATTTAGACCTAAAGAATAAAAATGTTCCTATTCATCCCAATGGTGGTTTGGAAACTAAACCTTGGGGTCAAATGGAATTTTCACTTCTTGACCCTGATAATAATCTGTTGACTTTTGGCGAGAGTGTAAAGTAACATTACTGCCATTAAACTTTATGCAAATATTGCTTCTCCAATATAGAACTACTGTTAATTTTTGAGGGAATCGATGAAGAAAATGTTACTGTGTGCACTTTGTTGTTTACTGGTTTGTATTGGATGTTCTACGACTGAACCAACTATAGAAATGGAGTTGTTGCCTCCTTCTAGAATGGAATTTCTGATAAAGTATAATCAAAAAGAACTATATGCAACAATTGAAAAACGAGAAGATAAAAATGTAGATGTTTTCTTACTGTTTCACGGAACTGTCCAATCTGATAGCAATATTATTGAAGCAGCAAACACTACGTTAAATAATTTTTCAAAAATTATTCAACGCAATGACCTTTATATGATAAGTGTTGCGTATCCACAGGAAAATTTGCTTTTTGGTGATAATATCGAGTATGCCGAAGCTGCACTATTGTGGGTGAAAAATAATGCTGAAAAAGAATTAGGAATCACCATCAATAAAATCTTTTTAGGAGGCCATTCACAAGGTGGATATATTGTCACAAGGCTAAATACTATGCACACAACCGATGGTGTTATTGCCAATGCACCAGGACCGTTGAATTTGGTATATCGCTGTTCATTGGAAGAAAATGGTACAATCCAACCCGGTGCTGTTTGTGCAAAATTGCGGAATGAATATGGAACTACTTCACAAAATCCATCTGCGTATTTCAATCGGTCTTTGTTGAATTTTACAGATAAGTATTTGGCAGATATATTATTTGTACAAGGACTGAATGATGCACCAATCCAGATGTATTCTTGGCCTACGTTTAAGCAAGAAGTACAGCAATGTTCTGACTGTAAAAAGGTAGAAATTCTTGAAATACCAGGTGGTGGTCATCCATCAATGTTTAATGATTCTTTAGGTATAAATGCTGTCAAAGATTTCATCAATAAACGATAACGATACTCTATGAAACGTAGTGAAATGTTGGCTATTCGGTTACGGGAAGTATTTTTGGAAGGTACGTGGATTGCCAATACCAATTTCAAAGCACAACTAAGTTCTATTTCGTGGGAGGATGCAACAAAGAAAATTGGAGATTTGAATACCATTGCTGATTTGACATTCCATATTAATTACTATTTGCAAGGAATTTTAGAGGCTTTTGCAAACAGTAGATTAGCAATACAAGACAAATATAGCTTTGATACTCCACCCATCAATTCTGCTGAAGATTGGGACGATTTGGTTCAGCAGTTTTTGAAAAATGCCAAGATATTTGTTGCTACAATTGGTGTTTTAGAGGATGAAGCCTTGCAAAAACCGTTTTTCGATGAGCGATATGGCACTCTCGAACGCAATATCGAGGGGGTTATTGAACATAGTTACTACCATTTAGGACAAATTTCTCTTATAAAAAAGTTACTATCTCAATGACACTTATAGCATTTCTTCGGGGGATTAATGTTGGTGGCAATCACAAAGTGCCAATGGCGGATTTACGCAGCAAAATGACTGATTGGGGTTATGAAAATGTGAAAACCATCCTTAATTCTGGGAATGTGGTTTTTGATTGTCGTCAAACCAAACTACCTACCATTGAAGCAACACTCGAAGCACAACTTTCGGAGGCATTTGGCTTTCCAATTCCAGTGATATTACGAACAAAAGACGAAATCGCTGATTTGGTGAGGGATAATCCTTTCGAGAAAATCGAGATGCACTCGGATTTGAGGCTCTATGTGTCGTTTTTGAAAACGCAACCAAATGTTTCGATTTCATTACCCTTTATTTCAGATGATTCGTCGTTTCAAATACTGGCAATTCGCAATTGCGATATTGTGAGTGTGCTGGATGTGTCGAAGGGTAAAACAGTTAACGGCATGAACGATTTGGAAAAGCTCTTCGGCAAAAACATTACTACTAGAAATTGGAACACCATTATCAAAGTTTTGCAATGAATCGAAAACAATTTATAACAACCTTAGCAGGAGTTGGAGCCATGACGAGCCTATCAAATCTGAAAGCATTTACCGATACGCTTCCCAAACAAGGGAAACGTATGCCTGTACTCTTCACATCCCACGGAAATCCGATGGATATTCCAATGTCCAAAGAAGAGCGTCCATTTTGGAATAAACTCTTCGAATTGGGCATTGAATTGCAGAAAAATTACGACGTCAAGGCTGCCTTAGTGGTCTCAGCTCATTGGTGCACCAAAGGAACGTATGTCAATATAATGCAAGAGCAAAAGCAGATTTTTGACTACTACGGTTTCCCAAAAAACTACTACGAGGTGTATTATTCTGCACAGGGTTCGCCGGAAATTGCCCACGAAGTTACGAAAATCGTTCCGTCTATCATCGAAACAACCGATTGGGGATTGGACCACGAAGCATGGCCTATGCTGATGCATCTGTTCCCAAAAGCAGATGTTCCCGTATTCCAAATGAGTATTGACTATCACGCAAAGCCTGAGTATCATTACGAATTGGGGCAACAGCTCAAGTCCTTACGCGAAAAAGGGGTCTTGATTATCGGCAGTGGTTCGCTTATCCACAATTTGCGATTGGCAATGCAAAAAATGCGTGACAACGATATGACGCCCTACGGATGGGAAGCCGAATACGACCTTTGGCTCAAGCGTCAAATCGACGAACGCAATATCAACAACTTCTTACGATACGAAACCAGCCACAAATTGGGCAAATTAGCCGCACCAACCCCCGACCATTTTGTGCCAGTGCTGTACAGCTTGGGACTTATGGACAAATCCGACTCCATCTCCTATTTCTACGAACAAATGGCGAACCTCCCAGCCTTCAGCGAACGCTCATTTGTGATTGGATAGAAAGAAATTGTAATTGAAACAGAATATGAGTAAGTTTGTAGAATAAAGAAATAAGATAGAAGTGAAATGATGAATTTAACAACTTTTTTGGAGTAGATATAAATGAGTGTAAATTTTGTAGGTGGAAATAATATTGCATTAAAAATACCAAAAAGTAAATATGAAAGCACAGTAGCTTTTTATAGAGATATTTTACAACTAGAAGTATTTGAACAAGCAATTTTAAATCCAACAGTATCAAGAACTCACAAAGTAGTGTTTGGTAATAATACTATTTGGTTAGATTGTGTAGATAACTATACAAGATCTGAAACGTGGTTAGAACTTAACGTAGATGAAGTTCAAAGGGCAACTAAATACCTTAATGATAATGGAATAAATACGTGTGATGAAATTGAGAAGATACCAGAGGAAATGCATTGGATTTCTGATCCAGCAGGAAATATATTTATAATAAAAAATAAAGAATAAATAGTTCCTTTAACCACTCCTCTCCACCATCAACCAAATAACCTAAAAGCCTTATGAAAAAAATCTTAGTTACTTTGTTGTTTTGCCTTAGTGTATGTACTGTTTTTGCTCAGTTGTTGCCACCGAAGCAGGCGTATCCGCTGAATGTGAAGCAAATTCATAGTGGGCATTCGCTGACCGACCCGTTGTTTTTTCCGCATTGGCCCGGACAGTTTGTGAATTTGATGGGTGTGAAGTTAAATACTCAAGGTGGTAGTTTGTTTGATACGCGAATTGGTAAATCAACTACTCCGGGTTCGCCTTTACGATTTCGTTGGGAGAATAAGGTTGGTTATGGTGCTCCTGATGCGAGGTTGGATATTGCCAATTGGGAGTTGCTCTGTATTACCGAGCGTGTTCCGCTCAATTACCAAGGTGGAAATTCGCAGCAGTGGTATTTGGATGGTATTCAAGAGCAGAAAGAGTTTTTGTCGCGGTTTGTGAATAATGCGTGGACGAATGGGAATAATGGCAATGGAGCTGCAACGCTACTTTGGACGACGTGGACGAATTTGGACAATAGCAATGGTCCGTGGCGTGAGATGTTGGATATTCAAGGTGCGGAATTTGAACGAATGCAAGACTATGCAAATGCCAATAAACCAGCGAATGCTCCACACGTGTATATCATTCCCGGTCACAAAATGATGGCTCGGTTGTATGATGATATTCAGTTGGGAATTGTTCCGGGTATCACCAGTATCAATCAGTTTTTTGGCGATAATATCCACACCAATGAATTGGGAGCGTATGCCATTGCGATGATCCATTATGCATGTATTTTCAACGAAAGTCCGGAGGGTTTGCCGAATAATCTTCTGCCGAACGTACCTCCAACTGTTCAAATTCCATCACCAGAGTTAGCTGCCTATTTGCAAAAAATGATTTGGGAAGTGGTCCTTTCCTACAATCGAACAGGCGTCACTGCTCCAACATCCACGAGCAATGAGGCAACGAATCTTCTGACCGTTTCCCCAAACCCTGCAACGGATATGATACACATATCAACTCAAAACGAAATTATAACCATTACCAACAATCTTGGTTGTATCATATATAATGGACGCGACAACAAAATCAACATAAAAGACTTTCCATCAGGAATCTATTACATAACTGTTGGAAATTTACACACAAGTTTTGTGAAATATTAAATCAACTAAATATGGCTAAACCTAAAAATCAAACAGTAGAAACAGGTTCATTAGAATCTCAAGATCCTACAGTAAAAAAACCTAGACTTACAAGATTAATAATTAAAAATTTTAGATGTATTGGTTCAATTCCTGTTGAAATCGAACTTGATGACATAGTAGTACTTGTCGGTGCTAATAACGTTGGAAAAAGTACTATACTTAAAGCTTATGAACTTGTAATGTCTCAAGGTTCATCAAGAGAAAAGCTTAAGATAGAAGATTTTTATAATAATATAATTGATGAAAATAATCTTCCTGAAATTCAGTTATATACAATAGTTTATGATAATAGCCCTGGAGAAAAATGGATTACTAAATTAGAAAATGGTGAACACTTAGTCAAAGAAAGATGGATTTGGAAAGATTTAGGTCAATCAACAAGACAAGGTTGGAATGCGTTCGAAAATAATTGGAGTGAAAATGTACCTTGGGGTGCTCCAAATGTTGCAAATTCAAAAAGACCAGAACCTCATCGGGTTGATGCGTTTGACTCACCTGAAATACAAGCAAATGCGATAAAAGATATATTATTAAAAGCATTGACTGATAGGGTAAAAAATTTAAAATCCGCGAATCAAAATATACAAGAAAACGAATATCACAAATTATTGAATAAAGTCAAGGAACTTCAAAAAACAATAGTACAAGAAACTCAAGAACAAATTAATGAAGTCAATGCAGAACTTTCGGTTTTAATTAGTAAGGTTTTCCCAAATTATAAAATAGACTTTGACGCAAAACCAGAAGATGATTTAGATAAGTCGATTAACCTTTTCAAATCTGAATCACAGTTGCTTATGGGTTCGAAAGAAGGATATTTAGGGCCAGTTGAGAAGCAAGGAAGTGGAGCAAGAAGAACACTCCTTTGGACAGCATTAAAGTTTATTTCTGAAAACAAACAAAAGGAAAATGAAAGTTCAAAAATGAGACCACACGTCTTACTAATTGATGAGCCTGAAATATGTTTACATCCAAATGCAATTCGTGATGCTTCTAATGTTTTGTACGATTTACCTTCTAACAGTAATTGGCAAGTTATGGTGACTACTCATTCACCTATTTTTATTGACTTTTCAAGAGATAATACTACCATAGTTCGAGTTGAAAGAAAAGAAAATGGAGATATTAATGGTACTACAGTATTTAGACCTGACAAAGTCAAACTTAGCAATGATGATAAACAAAATTTAAAGTTACTAAATCTATGTGACCCGTATGTGGCTGAGTTTTTCTTCGGTGGAAATATAATTATTGTTGAAGGAGATACTGAGTATACAGCTTTCAAATATATTCAAAGTAAAAATCCAAATCAATATAGAGATATTCATATAATCAGAGCAAGAGGTAAAGCAACGATAGTATCATTAATAAAAATATTAAATCAATTTGGCACAAAGTATTCTGTACTACATGATAGTGATAGACCAAAAACAAAAAATGGAAAGGGGAATCCTGCTTGGGGCAATAATCAAAATATTTTAAATGAAGTTAATGCTAATCCAAAAAGTAATCAAACACGTTTGATTGCTTCTCTTCCAAATTTTGAAGAAGCATACTTTGGAGAAGAAATTAAAACAGAAAAACCATATAATGCTTTACATACTATATCAACAGACCAAGAAAAATATGAAATCATTGAAAAGTTATTAAAAGCACTTATTAACCATAATTCTGAACTTCCTATAAATTGTGTTGAATGGTCCAATATTGAAGAATTGGAAAGAGAATTAGATGTTAAATGTAGAGATAACAATTCCAAATAACAAAAACTGAAAGTACTTAACATACATAACAAAAATTTAGCATCAAAGTCTTTCCATCTGGAATATACTACAAAACCATTGGAAATTATCATACAAGTTTTGTGAAAATGTTCAAGAAAAAATATGATTAACAATTTACCATTCTATTTATCGCTACTTTTTGGACTTACTACTATTGCTACATTGCAATTGTTTGTCTTGGCTGTCAAAAATTCAAGCAATGAACAAATTCGAACATTTGAAAAACCAATCTATATTGGTTTCATAATTTGGTTGGCAATTCAAGCTTTATTGTCTATATCAACAGTATATAGTGCAGACCTACATTCATTTCCACCAAAATTAATGCTTTTCGGTGTGTTCCCAACTATTATTGCTATCATAGTATTATTCGCAACATCTGCTGGTAGGAACTTTATCGATGGTTTATCTCTTAAGCATTTGACATTCATTCATTCAGTGAGAATACCTGTTGAAATAGTATTGTTTATGTTATTTGTCAATAAGGTTGTCCCAGAAATTATGACATTCGAAGGACGTAACTATGATATTATAGCAGGAATAACAGCACCTATAGTAGCATATTTCGGTATTGTAAAGTCAAAATTTCCTCGCACAATAATAATATTTTGGAATGTAATCTGCCTTGGATTGTTGTTGAACATTGTAATAACTGCAATCTTTTCAACGCCTTCACCAATGCAGAAATTTGGATTTGAACAGCCAAATATTGCAATTTTTTACTTCCCATATAGTTGGTTACCAACATACATAGTTCCTATAGTACTATTTGCACATTTAGCTTCCTTACGACAATTATTTATAAACAAAACCAACAAACCAAATGAACAACTTTAAACCAAGTGGGTATAACTCCGTTTCGCCGTATTTTATCGTGAATGGTGCGGAGAAATTTATAGCATTGATGGCGGAAATTTTCAACGCAACGGTAACTCGTCGCTATGATATGCCTGATGGCTCGGTAATGCACGCAGAAATTCAAATAGATGATTCGATAATTATGCTGGGCGAATCTTCTGAACGCTTTCCACCGGTACCAATGGTGATGCATGTGTATGTGGCAGATGTAGACGCAACATTCCGTAAGGCGGTCAATGCAGGGTGCGAAGTAGTTCAAGAACCAAAATCACAAGAAAATGACCCCGATAGGCGTGGAACATTCAAAGACTTTGCAGGGAATATGTGGTCAATTGGAACACAACAATAAAATGAAATGAGCAAGGAAGTAGATCAATATCTTAGTACGTTATCTGACGAAGAACGTGGAACGTTGCAAACGCTTCGAGAGCAAATACTTGCGGTTCATCCAGCATTAGAAGAGGGATTAAGTCGCGGAGTTCCATTTTTTTACTATCGTGGAAAACGTGCAGTTGGATTTCGTTCATCAAAAGAACATTTGTCGTTTTTTATAATGGAAGGCACGGTTTTGCAGAGATTGCATACAGTGTATTCCGATTTTAGTTCAAGCTCAACAGTCATTCGCTTTTCCGTTCTCAAACCACTCCCACGAAGCATTGTCGAACAATTAGTCAAAGCAAGAATAGATGAAATTGATGAATCGTTGGTAAAAAAAGGTTCAAAATGACAACATCGGTTTTCACAGAAATGCTCACTATTTTTCACAGTTCTGAAGCGGATTTACCAAAAGTATTAGGCTTGTTTGAGCAAGTAATGGGTAATCAAAAGAACCCACATTACAAAGTTTGGGAGCATATCGATACCGATAGCATTGTCAACGATATTCGTTCCAACCGTCAGTACAAACTATGCAAAAATGATGAAATAGTTGCTGTTTTTACAGTCTTGTTATCAGATGAATTGATTTGGCAAGAACGTGAAACACATACGTCGGTGTATTTACATCGTATAGTGGCAAATCCAAAATGGAAGGGTGAAAAACTATTCGCAAACATTGTGGAATGGGTATCAGATTACGCTCGTTCACTACACAGAACGTCCATTCGAATGGATACGTGGGCTGATAATAATAAGCTTATCGAATATTACAAAACATACGGATTTTCGGTATTGGATACGATTACGACAAGTCATAGTTGTTCATTGCCTGAACAAAATCGTGGAATAGAAGTAATGTTGTTAGAATTACCAATAGAATTAGAAAATGGCAAAAATAATTTTCATTAATCTTCCTGTGAAAAACCTTGAGCGGTCATTGCAATTATATACGCAAATGGGGGTTACAATTAATCCTGCCTTTACCGATAACCATCAAAAGTGTGTAATGTGGGGTGAGCATATTTATGTGATGTTGCAATCCCATGAGATGTTCCAATCGCATATCAAAAAAGAAATTCCTGATATGCACCAATTCCAAACAGCGTCGTATACTCTTCCAATGGATTCGTTGGAGCAAATGAATGAAACTATGGAAAAAGCCCTACGTGCTGGTGGCAAAGAACCCGTCCCGATGATAGACGAAGGGTTTATGCAAATCCGAGTATTGGAAGATTTCGATGGTCATACATGGAGTTTCATCTATTTGGATATGAATAAATTTGAAAGAATGAAGGAGAGATAAATGAAAAAAATATGTTTACTTATTCTTTTAGAGTTTATAGCTCTTTTTTCGTTTGTTAATGCTGATACAACAACAATAACTCCAGAACTATCAGCGAGTAAGACAAGATATTTTGCAATGAGTAGTGCAATGAATTTAAAAAAAGGTGAAGGCTTTTATCAAAATTCCATGATTGCCTTTAATTCTTTCAATGTAGGAGTAACCGATAATTTTTCCATTGGAGGAGGTACAGAATTGTCATCACTACTATGGACAATTTTTCAAGGTTCTTTTTTGTCAACAATATTTATAACCCCTAAAGTAGGATATCAAGTCGAAGATAATTTGCATTTGGGAGCTGGTTTTGTATTTATAACGGCACCAAAATTTTTTCCTGGATTTGCAGTTGATTTTGATACTGTGGGTAGACATTATTACGGAGTTTTGTATACCAATGCAACGTATGGAAATGAAAAGCATAATGCCACAATTGGTATGGGATATGGGGCTATTCGTAATGAATTTTCGGCTTTACCAATAGTAACAATTTCAGGAATGACTCGAATAACGGACAAAATGGCATTCGTTACTGAGAATTGGTTGTTACCACAAGAAAACTACGATGGTTTTTTTTCCTATGGTGTGAAATTTATTGGAGAAAAATATGATTGTGATATTGCATTTATCAATAACTCAGAATTAGCCAAAGTATACTTTATAGGATTTCCTTGGATAAATTTTGTGGTAAAATTTTAAATATTTGTAGGTTGTCAAAATGAGACACATCATCCTCTTCCTTCTCGTGATAGTGTTCGTATGTTTAACTCAAAGTGCTTTTGCACAAACTAAGCCTATCGATGCAAAAATCAACAAAACGTACAAAGTTGAGTTAACCGATGGAATGGTATTTATCGGTAAATTACTCAAGTTAGAATCCGACACCATTGTGATGAAAACACCTATCATACAACGAATTGAACTCACAACCAACAATATTAAATCTATGACAGAGCTTGACGAAACACTCATCAAAGATGGTGATTATTGGTTCACAAATCCTCATTCAACGAGATATTTGTTTGGTCCATCGGCATTTAATTTGAAAAAAGGGGAAGGGTATTATCAAAATACGATGCTCGCATTAAATTCCTTCAATGTTGGTGTAACGGATAATATTTCCATAGGTGGTGGTTTGGAACTTATATCGACAGTGAGCTCAATTTCCTCTGGTGAATTTGAACCAATTCTTTTTATCACACCCAAGGTTAGTTTTGAAGTAACGGAAGATTTTCATGCTGGTGCAGGTTTGTATTATGTTAATACTCCCAGTATAGATATTGGAACTCGTAGCGGAAGTGGCTTGGCGATTGCCTACGGAATAGGAACGTATGGTTCGAAAGACCACAATATTACCGGCGGATTAGGATGGGGATATGTGCAAGGCCAATTTGAACAAAAACCTATACTCACGGTATCTGGAATGACCAGACTAACCCAAAAAACTGCCTTGGTAACAGAAAATTGGTTCATTTCCAATGATAATTACTATAGTGTCTTTTCGTATGGAGTACGCTTTTTTGGTGATAATTTGGCAGTAGATTTGGCATTCGTGAATAATACGGATATAGCGGAAGTTTTTATTATCGGCTTTCCGTGGGTCAGCTTTGTTGTTAGGTTTTAACCTATGACCGGTCAATTGAACTACACCTTTTCAGCAGAAGTTTGGAAATATTCCGGTACAAACGGCTGGTATTTCGTTTCACTTCAAATGGATTTATCAGAAGAAATCCGCAATTCTCACCAATGGCAAGAAGAGGGATGGGGTCGATTAAAAGCTATAGCAATAATAGGCAATACTGAATGGAAAACAGCAATTTGGTACGACACCAAACAACTCCGCTACCTTTTACCACTCAAAGCAGAAGTACGGAAAAAAGTAGGAATAGAGATTGGGAAAGTGGTGGAGGTAAGAATAGTGATTTGAGAAGAATTTAATATTTAAGAAACATTATTTTCTCAAAATTACTATTTTAAGAATATTTCATCTCTAATATAGTTATTATTTAGCCAAAAGCAATGTTTGGTATATCTATCCAAACCGGTTAACTTGTCATTAACAGGCAAAGGAAATGTGTCGTTACTATTTCGAGCATGTGGTCTTACATGTGATACTGAACTGAAAGATTTTTTGGGAAAATTTGTCAATCTTTTTGTACCTTTTATTTCCTTAACAATTCTCCCAGTTCTGACAATATCTTTTGTTTCCGCCCAAACCTTTTCAGCCTCTTGCATATCAGAGTATGGCATATTCCAAAACTTTACTTTTCTTAAGACTAATTTTTGTTTCTCAAATTGGAAAAACACAAATAAGAATTTATGTTCTAAAATTTCTTTAAACTCAGAATCTTCCCAATTTTCATTTATTATTTCAACATAATGAAAGCTTGAAAATGACATATCTTCTTTTGGCAAATTATTTTCTTTTAATCTTACGGTTTTTACGATAATTTCTGCTTTTTCAAACTCTTCAATTTCTTTTTCCATTTCAACACCAAGCACAGCTTTAACTAAATTAGCAATATAATTCTTTGCTGAAGTGTTTAGATTTATTCCTAATATTGTAGCGATTTCTTCTGCTGTCTTTTGGTAGTATGGTTCAAATTTTTGAATTACAATTTCTTCAATAGTTTTAAGTTTTGCAATTTCAGCATTTTGAATCAGTTTCCCATAAATACCAATTTCTTCATTTGCTATCGATGCAATTATGTGATTAACATAGCCTTGTTTGAGTGAATAGGCTCTTTGTTTTGCAGGAATATCATTATAAGGTTGTTGCCTTATTGAATTTGCATTAGTTCCTTTAGTACAAGCACCCAAATAGTACGTATCTCCTTCAGATAATTCGTGAGCTTTCCCTTCAACTATTTTCTTTTTTATAAACTCCCAGTCTTTTTTAATTATCTCTAAATCTACCGTTGGGAAATTCCATTCATCAACAAGTTTTATTACATAATCAAGAATATCGTAATCAGGCTGATAAATATAGAAAATCAATAAAAGATGAGCATTTTTTTTCCAAAAGTCACTCTCTTCAAACTCTTGTTTTACAACTTCAAGATAGTTTATAATATTGAGAACTAATCTTTCTTTTGATCTAAATTCCTTTTTATGAAGCTGCTTCAAAGGTGATGTTTTAAGTTCTAAACCAATTTCAGAAAAATCTGCTTCAGATTTAGAATTTGGATTATAACCAAAATAGAATTTTTCTAAAATCTGACCAAAATTCCCTTTGCCAGTGTAATTGTGTTCCAAAACATTTACTTCGCAAATTTCTCTTAGGGTTTTTCCCTTTAGTAATTTAGCATATTCTAAAACGGAATTTTTATCCTTTGGATTATAAGGTAACTTCATTACATCTTCGGCTTAATATTTTCTCACTTAATGAAACTCCTATTTTTTCAATAACTCCAACTACTAAAGCATTTCCCATAAAGAACGCTCTTTTTGTGTCTGAAACACCTTTTAATTGAGTATGATTATCAGGAAACATATTTAATCTTTCGAGCTCAACAGGAGAAAGTCTTCGGTATCCTTTTGATGTAAAAATTACATGTTTAAATCTCGAGGGTGATTTTCCACCTTCACCAGTTATTATAGTCCGTGAAGGTTTATCCAAGGAATCTGGAAATACCATTCCGCCTTCATTGTAATTGTATTCAAAACCCTGAGAATTTATTCTCATTTCTTTTTTTGGTCCTTTTAAATACATCCATTTTTCTAATTCATTTTTGTCAATATAAAAATCTGGGGTTACTTCTCCATTTTGAAGTATATCACCTAACACTGTGTAACTGCCATGATAGTTTGGAATAGATTTCAATGTCGTAACAGTACCATTAATCATAATGCCACTGTTTTCGAATTGTGTGTTTACACCTCCCTTATTGAAATTTTCAGAAGTTGAAACTAAATCTCCCATCAATTTAAATTCTGTTGGGAAAAGTGTATTTTCGGTAGTTACTCTAAATGCAGATGCAATTGTACCTTCGTTTGTAATCCAATCTAATGGTGTAGAATTTAAAATCTCATTATGTATAGAGGTATCTTTTAAATATGCTAAAATAAAAACTCTTCTACGTCTTTGAGGCATTCCATATTCAGCTGCATTAATTACTCTCCACTCAACAATATAGCCTAATTCGTTGAGACTTTGTAGTATAATGGCAAAGTCTCGCCCACGTTGTCCAGAAGGTGATATAAGAAGTCTATCTACATTTTCTAAGAATAGGTATTTTGGTTTGTGTTGCTTTTCAGAAATAATCTTGTGTATACTCCACCATAATACACCTTTTTTTCCAATCAAACCTTTGGAGTTTTTAAGTGTTGTTGCAACTGAGTAATCTTGACATGGGAATCCACCTACAAGCAAATCATGGTCGGGTATTTCTGAAATTTCTATTTGTGATATATCTTTATTAGAATGAGACTCTTTTCCAAATCGATTCTCATAAACCAACGAAGCATGTTGAGTCTTGGTAGAAGGTTCCCACTGATTACTCCAAATTACTTTATATGGTGAAGCAAACGCAAGCTTATATTGTGATGATGCTGATTTTCCATTCCATCCTTCTAGACCAAGTCGAAATCCACCAACACCTGCAAACAATTCTACAACCTTAATTTCTTGACTCATTTTCTGATTCATTACAATTCGTTTCTATATTCTTACAAATATACTTAATTTTCGATAGACTTTTATTTCAACTTCTAGAATGAAATTTATTCTTCACTTGTTACACTTTAAACTAAAATCTTATAGATATGTGATTTGTATACTTAAAAACAACTCCGCTACCTTTTACCACTCAAAGCAGAAGTACGAAAAAAAGAAGGTATAGAAATTGGGAATGTAGTGGAAGTAAGTGTGAGGATTTGATGAGAGTGAGATTCTATAATTAAACCTATAAATCAGTTTATTCATCTAAATATGTTTAAGAAAGTAAATTGAAATGAAACTACTCCTACATATTATACTCTTCATTGTTCTAAATTTCTATTCTGTTCAAGCTCAGTTAGATTTTGCTCCTATCACAAAATTACTGCAAGATAGTATTAGTATTATTGGACAATCGGGTCAACATTGTGGATTTATGATTGTAAGTAAAGATTCTGTTTTATATAAACAGTATTTTGGTACTTGGAATGATACCACATATCAACCAATAGCTTCTGGCTCAAAACTACCTTCTATGATGCTAATGATGAAATTGATTGATGAAGGGTACATACGCCAAACAGATACGGTACAAAAGTATCTACCTTCTTTTAATTCTAAACCAATTATAACCATTCATCAATTGATGAATCATACATCTGGTTTGCCCGGTCAGTCTCCATTTATATCAACAAATGCATTGACCTTACAACAGGCAGTTGATAGTATTGGTATAAAAACACCAATGACAAAATTTGCTCCTGGAACCGCTTTTCAATATGGAGGCGTAAGTATGCAAGTTGCTGGAAGAATTGCCGAAATTGCGACAGGTAAACGATGGGATAGTCTGTTTAATGAGAAAATATCACAACCTTTACAGTTGACTAATTCGGATTATATTGCCTTAGGAGCAACAGAAAATTATAGAATTGCAGGGGGAATGGGAACTACTATGCCTGATTTTGCAAAAATGCTTCAATTGTTGTTAAACAAAGGTGTTCTAAATAATCAACAGTATATAGATTCTATAATAGTCATGATTCAAACGAATAATCAAACTTGGAATATACCATTAGAAAGTACTCCTTATGAAAACGATGAACTACGTTCAGAATTTCGATATGGGTATGGAGTTTGGATAGAAAAAGAAGAAAATAGTAAAACTACTCAATATGGAAGTCAAGGGGCATTTGGGTTTACTCCTTGGATAGATGAATGTAGAGGAATAGCTTGTGTACTATTTGTACGAAGAACATTATCTGCAATTCAACCTACTCATACAAAACTTCGTGAACTAGTGGAGCAAATTATTCCTTACAATTTTTCAAAACCCACAATTGCACAAACTGGAAATCAATTACGATCAAATTATACTTCAAAAAATCAATGGTATAGGAATGACACCATTCTAAATGGTGAAATAAATCAAACAATAACACCATCACAAAATGGGAAATACAAAGTTTTGTATACTTCTAATAATGGTTGCTCACTCTTTTCAGACGCATTTAATTATGCGATAACTTCAACTCAAATAGAACTAAAAAATGATGTAACTATCAAACCAGTTTATAATACTTCTTCTCAATCTTTATCAGTTGAAAATTCAGAAGGAGTTTCTATGGTTATTCAACTTGTGGATATGTTAGGAAATATTGTGTTTGAAAAAGAGGCATCCACTTCTATTATTGTTGATGTATCTACATTGCAAGAAAACTTTTTATTAGTTCGAATAATAACAACAGAAGGTGTTTTGATAGAAAAGATTTTACGTTAAATTCAAGATTATTTTGTAATTTTGTAAGAGACAATATAAATGATATATTCTTAGTAGAATCCGAATTTATAGTCTACTGTTGAGACCAGAAACCAACATAAAAAACGGGGCGTATCCGAAAAGCCAAAAGAGTAGGAAAAAGTGAGGCTACGATGAAAAAAAACATGGGTTCGTTAGATAAAATCATAAGAATTGTGTTGGCTGCAGTCGTTGCAATTCTTTATTTTACTAATGTAATTTCAGGAGTTTTAGGAATTGTGTTACTTGTTTTAGCAGGTGTTTTTGTATTAACAAGTTTGGTTAGCTTTTGTCCTTTGTATGCACCATTTGGTATAACCACTTGTGCAGTCAAAGAAAAACAATCATAATTCTTACAAAACTATAAAAAAAAGGGAAGTCATACTTCCCTTTTTCTGTTTATTTCGTAAATCGACTCTGAAATTACTTCGAACGCTGTTTCACAATTTTTCTGACAAACGTATCATTGTTTACGTTATATTGGATAAAGTAAACTCCATCAGCTAAATTAACAACGTTTATCTCGGCTGTAGGTGCGTTCGGCACAACTGAGGTGATTCTTGTGCCATTTGACGAAAGTACGTTTACAGAAGTAATGTTCTTAGTAGATTGAATTTTTAATACATCATTTGTTGGATTTGGGAACATAATTGTTTGATAAGAATCTTCGTTCGTTTCAACTGAAAGCACCGGATTCCCACGTAACGCTTCTGTAGCTTCGATACAATCAGATTGGATTCTCATTAACTCAAAGTATTTTTGATTGATTCCATATATTGGATTTCTTGATTCTATCAGTCCACTCACTAAAGAAATACCAACAAGTTCTCTGCCATTGTTATAATAATACGTAAGTGAATTTGGGTCGATTGTTGAACCAGAGTTCAAAGAGTATCCACCTTGAGCAATGGAATATGGCGAAATAGTTGTAACAATACCAGTAGCAGGATCGATTTTACCAAAATGGATGCTTGTAGAATCTAATACTTCCATAGAATCTTGTACTAATTCATCATAATACTTTGAAAAGTAATTGTTTCTTATGAGACCATAGATTGTATTATCAACACAGTTGTAAGTGAAATTATCAAAGATTATTCCACCTTTTGGGATTGTAATTTTTGCCATAGAATAGATATCACCAGTATACATATCTATTCCCATAAAATACGTTCCAGTAGAGTAGTAAAATACCTTTTGGTAAGGATCAATTGCACTACCCGCTAAAGCAAATCCCATTCCTATTGAACTTTGGGAAATTTGACGAATCTCACCCGTTTGAACATTTATAGTAGACAAATACATCTCACTACTAATAAAGTTATCAGCTGAGTCATAATTACTTTTGATGACTAATCCGTACAAAGATGTATCAGAATTATTGAAGCGGAAATTTTGGAAATTAGTACTACCATTTTGATTGACAATAGGTGTTGAATAGCGTAATTCACCAGTTGTCATATCTACACTTTTAAAAACATTGAATCCGATGTAATGGTATAAATTGTTGTATGGGTCAATTGCAGCGCCTGTAAGATTAATAACTGGTGAAAGGGAGTTTTGACTAATGGCTGTTAATTCTCCAGAAACGGGATCAATAAAACCTAATTTGATACTTGATGAATCCAATACTTCTAATGAATCCATTACCAATTCATCATAATATTTAGAAAAAAAGTTTTCTCTTATAATTCCGTAAAATGTCGAAGGAGTTTGAGCAATAGCTGTTGCACTACATAGCACAGCGAATAGAAAAAGAAGAGCTTTCATAATAGTAATAAAAATGTAAATGAATAACTGGTGTAAAGTGATTAGTATTCTTAATGTAACTTAAAACACTTGAAGGAAACAAATGTTACAGTTCGACTTAGCACCTATTACGTTTGAAACCAAATTAATGAGAATATAGTTCACAATATCATACTTTTAGCAATTTCTGCAGAAAATTACATCTTTTACCGTACTTCTTTTGAAAAAATTCTTAGGTACAAGTAAATTGTATAGTTTTTATCCGTATATTTGAAAAATGTTCATTTAGAAAACAAAATAATCTACAATGTAGCATATAACGATAGATTGGCATCAGTATGAAAAGTCTCCTTTATATTCTCTTGTTTGTAATCTGTTCACAGGCTTATTCGCAATCGCTCAAGCTTATTCACCCAATTGGAGGAGAACGTTTTACTGTGGGTGATAGTATGGTAATCAAATGGGAGAATATTGATTCTACAGATTTGGTTCAAATCGACTTTAGTACAAACAATGGGATTGATTGGAATATCATTGATACGACAAGAGGGTTTTCGTATATTTGGAAGAATTTACCCGACTCTACTTTATCCGAATGTATTATAAAGGTACGCATTCTTAGTCAAATCACTAATTCAAGCGAACATACATTAATTGGTAGTAATGATGAAGTTGAACATATTGCATTTCATCCAAGTGGAAATACTATAGCTTCAGCAGATCAGTGTGACATTCTAATTTGGAATTTACATACTCAATCAATAGAAAAGAAACTAACACATGGTAATCTTTGGGTTTGGTCACTTATATTCAGTCCTGACGCTAAGAGGATAAATTCTACCCATTCGAATAGAATTGTTCATAATTGGGATATTGATTCTAACAAAATATTACAACCGTTATTTGTTAGTAACAATCAGATTTATTCAATTGCTTATAGTAATGATGGAAAATATTTAGCCTTAGGTGGTTATGACAGTATAATATTTATCATTGATGTGGAAACTAAGAATGTTTTAAAAACATTTAATTGGAATACTGGTTATGTTTCAAAGGTGTTATTTAGTGCTGATGGTAAACACTTAATTACAGGACATAGCGATAATGTAATCAATATTTGGAGTTTTGAAACAGATGAATTATTGAGAACACTAAAGGGGCATTCTGGTTTTATAATTGATATTTCGATTAATCCAAATGGACAGACAATTGCTTCAAGTAGTGCAGATAGTACTATAAAATTATGGAATATCTCTAATGGAGAACTTATACATTCTATATCTGAAAAGAACAAGGTGTATAGTCTCGAATTTAGCAAAGATGGAAAAAATTTAGCTTCAAGTTCAGGAAATGATATACATATCTGGGATGTTGAAACATGGAAAAAAGCACGTACATTTACAGGTCATACCAATACAGTTACATGTCTTGCCTATAGTCCTGATAATAAATTCATTGCAACTGGAAGTAAGGATTTATTAATCAAAATTTGGAGAAATAATGTTGACACACTTCATTTAGACCAATCTTCTTCTCCATTTTCAATTGTTTCCGAAACCACCAGTATTAAAAACCAAAACGGACAAAATAGAATACTGAGTATTAGACAAAACCCAAGTGATGAAAAAGCAACTATCGAGTTAAATTTGATAGAAGAGGGTATTTCATCATTGAAGATTTACAATTCGAATGGCTTTTTGATGGAATCGTATGGTTTTACAACGAGTGGTTCGCGAACAATTGAAGTAGACACAAAAAACTTCAGCAACGGACTGTATTTCATCACCATCGAAACACCAACGCTGTTTGATAAGGCTAAATTGATGTTGGTTAGGTAGTATTACTTTCAATTTTACCGCAAAGGTCGCAATGTGAAGAACGCAAAGCTCGCTGAGAAGATATAACTGGAAAACATTGCGTACTCTGCGAAAATCTCTGCGAACTCTGCGGTTAAAATCTTCATAGGAATTTATTATAATAGATGTTTAAATATACTTAAGAATCTATGTGTTTTCATGCGTCGGTGGTAACGCCAAAAGGGAAGGTAGAAGAGCGGTTTAATCGGGCGTTTAAGCCAGGTGTGGATTTTGACCCGTTGTATCATACTTCTGGATTTTCTCACGAAGAATTGCCTGTTGTTGGGAATGAGAATACAATTCAATTGGCTTCTTGGGGATTGATTCCGCGATGGGTGAAGTCGTTGGAAGATGCACTGAAAATACGCAACCAAACGCTCAATGCACGGTCGGAAACCGTCTTCGAAAAGCCGTCCTTTCGCAATGCAATCAGCAAAGGACGATGTTTGGTGCCTGTAACGGGATTTTTCGAATGGCGTGGTGTTGGCAAACACAAATTCCCCTACCACATTTCTCATAAAGAGGAAGAACTATTTTCCTTAGCTGGTATAACAGAAGAATGGCTGAACAAGGAAACTGGCGAAGTAATGCAAACCGTTTCAATACTCACGACTCAAGCCAATCCGTTGATGCAGATAATCCACAACGAAAAATTGCGAATGCCTGTCATTATCGACCGAAATCGTGAGGAAGAATGGATTGACCCATCATTACAACAAAGGCAAATTGAATTGTTTTTTGAGCCAAGTAATGCTCCTATGATAGCCAAATCCATTTCCAAATTGATAACCTCGAATGCCAATACCAATGTTCCAGACGTACTCACACCTCATAATTATTCAGAAGTAGAAGCAATTCTCGACAGTGAACATCTCACTACAAAACCAACAGAAAAACCGAAGGTCATTCAAGATTCCTTATTTGGGTAATAAAAAAGCCCATCAATTGATGGGCTTAAAGAAACAAACTTAAAGTAATTTAGTCGCAAGTTGCTGTACAATTTGGTGGAGGAATTGGCGGAATATTTGGAATACCATTACAATTCGGCAAACCTGATGGTGTTGAGCAACCAGTGATAACCGTCTTAACTATGGTTGGGTCTACAGTTGCTTTATACCAACCTCCATCCAACGCACAATTAATAGTATACACTCTTTTGCAACACTGGAAAGTTCCACAAGGTTCTTTTGTTTTTATGATTTCCCACCAAGAATTATTATAAAACAAATGATTAAACGTTTTATTCGGATCATCACAACAAAGCCCAGCATTCCCGTGTTTAAGTTTCATTACTGAATATTTTTCGTAATAACAAGGGGTTTTATAATAAAAGGACACAGTTGATGTAAATGGAGCAGATGTTCCAGCACCACAACCAGATAATGCTAAAGCAAGGTCGTATTCTAAAATTGCTTTTACAGATTCTTCAGATAATCCATCTGAAGCATTATCAAGTGTACTCCAATCTATGGAAACCTCTGTGTTCGAACCAACTATTCTCGCTTCGTATTGTACAGATCCGATTAGACCGCGATTTGGTCCTTCTGTAAAGTGAGTCTGGCTTATCCAATCTGCTGGGTTTCTATTAGGTATACAGTTGTTACCCGATTGGGCTTTCAAAGTGGTTACTCCAGTTGAGAGAAATAAAACAACTAACAAAGCAGTAAAATATAATTGTAAGTTTTTCATAGTTACTTTCTTATAAATGAATGGGACTCAATTGAATTATCAGTATATGTAACCAACAGATTGTAAAAACCTGAAGGTACATTGGTCGTTGAATAACTTCCATTTCCTATATTCTCTAATACTATTCTTTGTCCGAGAACATTGGTAATAGTAACATAAGAAATTTCTTTTGAAGATTCAACTTTCACAAATTCAATTGATGGATTAGGATATAGTACAGAAGAGGTGTTTAACTGAGGTACTGAAGTTATTGACTCGATTGGAATTTCTAATAAATAGTCATTAAAAACCAAATACATTGTACCATCTTCAGTTGTAGCAATCAATTGGAATGGACTATGAGAAGTATTTTTTGCTTGATTACTATTGAGCACACTAAGTACATTTTCATACCATTCTTGAGGGTAATTAGGATTCTTACTACTTTTTTTAATCATAACTGCATTCTTCATGATATCAATCCAATGAATTCTTGAAACAGATTTAGAATCATAATTATGCCTAAACAAGGTTAAATCATTCTGATTTGTCATAAAAAGTATATCTCCATTTGGAAGCTCTTTTAGTGCATTAATGGAATATGGCTGATTCGGTGAATAATGGGGCATTCCTGCCTCTTTTGTAAGAGGGTAATAATTTATAAAATCAGTTGTTCGAGTAATACCTGTACAACAGTTTTCTTCAAGGTTCTTCATACCTAAAAATAAACCAAACCAAATTGTACCATCTTTATCCTGGATTATATCAGTAATAGATTTTAATGCTAATTTAACTCCGTCGGGTGCTGTGATTAAATGTTGATTAATAGAGCCATCATTAACAATCTGAGTAAGGTCAACAACTCTTTCGTCTTCAAGTACAATCGTATTATGAGCCAAAAGAATTGAACTATCCTGCAATTCTACAAAAGGTCTAACCCTTGTAAAACCTTGGTTCATTGATAATTTTGTATCATCATCATACTTAAGTATACTTTTAAATTGATTGTTATCAAAACTATGAATTTCTGAAAATCGAATTGAGTCAGTTTTGTATCTTTCTGCATCAGAAGTTAAATATATCTTATCATTTTTATCCAATAAAAAATGTTGAAATCTTCTTCTACCTTTGAACTCATCATCGATTAAATATTCAGTCCACTTAGTACCATCAAATTTGAATAAAGAAACACCTGTTACCCAGATATTTCCTTTTGAATCAATCCGTACTTTAATTTGACCATTGGCTAACAATGTATCTTGATTTCCATTTCTTTCAATAGTTCTTGGAAGTTGAGTCCATTTTCCATCTTTTTTAATACTAACTGCAATAGAAGAGTATAACTTATTTCCTACTTGAATTCCAGTTCCTCCTGCAATTGCGACAATATTGTTTCTAATAGCAACATCACGTATTTGACCATAAATATCAAAATCAAAATCTTCTTTGATTGTTTGAGAAGAAACAGAAGCAATTGAAACAAAAAATATAAATAAGATTAAAATCGTTTTCATTCTAATTTTCCTTTCTGGCAATCATCACCTTCGCAAGGTACATGTACTGGTGGAGGAGGAGGAACTATGCCATCAGTACAACGATACGTAGTAGAAGTAGGACAATTTGAAGTAGTTATATAATTCCGAGGCAAAAAGGTTGGTACTATATTTCCAGTTACTGGACTGACAGCACATTTAACTCGCATCTCAACCAAACAACATTTGAATCCACAATTTTCCTTATATAATTCTCGCCAAAATGCTCTGCCATTAAGTATTATATATTTAGAAGCTAAATTGTGATTATCACAGTGAATTGCATCATCAAATGCTAATTCACTTAAACAACTCATTTCTTTCGTACATTGAGTTTTTGAAACAAATTTTACAGTATAAATATCTCCGGTAACTTCTGGAGGGCAGTTACCAAGTCCAATACTATATAACTTTGTTAAATTTAGTAACATCATTTCTTTCACAACACTGTCAGGTAGTGGTTTTAAGTTGTTTGTAAAAGTATTCTAGTCTATTAAAACAGTTAAATTGTTTCCAGCACCTTGTAACCAATGTGTACTTATAGAGGCACTTCCAGTACTGTTATTATCATGTTTAATGGTAAACACAGTAGTTTCTGGTGTCCAATTAAACACATCAAAATCACTTGGACAATCAAAATTTGGCGTTTGAGCTTTTACGTCCATAAATAATGCAAAGAGCAGTAAAATAAATACGGCAATTTGACCTGTACATTTCACAATCATACGACACCTTTCGAATAGTTATTAGTAATGACTATTTCAAAATTACGAAAAAGATGTATCAATGTCAAGCGTTTTTTTTTTTTCGAAAAATACCTTCAATTTTCTTGATGTAGGTCAAGAAAATTGAAGGTATTTGTGGTAAATCGTTTATTTTTTCTTAATAAAGAGCTTTTTGGAGTGAAATTTGTACTATATTTTAAACAATATTCCTTATTTGGAAGTTGATTGGAGTTGTTCGAGGTCTTTGATGACTGTTTTGACGTGTTTGGTGACGGTTACTTTTTCGTATATTTTTTGGATTTTGCCTTTTGGGTCGATGATGAAGGTGGTGCGAAGTACTCCCATATACTTTCTGCCGTACATAGATTTTTCTCCCCAAACTCCATATTGATTGCAAATGGTCTTGTCTGGGTCACTGACTAAAAGAAATGACAAAGAAAAATCATTCACAAATTTGTCGTGAGATTTCACATCATCAGGGCTTACTCCCAAAACAACGGTGTTTTTTGCGGTGATAGATTGGAAATTGTCGTTAAAATCACACGCTTCTTTTGTGCAACCTGTTGTGTTGTCCTTTGGGTAAAAGTATAAGATCACCCATTTCCCTTTGTAATCGGAAAGTGAAATAGTGTTACCACCATTCGTTTGAGCAGTAAAATTTGGAGCTTTAGATTGTTCTGTAAGTGGCATTTTGTAAATTTAAAATTGTAAAAACAGCATATAGATTAAAAACCCAATGAGGGTGAATCGTAATGCATTGATAAGTTTGTTGGAACGTTTTTCTGCAAAATGTATAACGGCTACAAAACCGAGCGTTATGGAAATCACTATCGGCACTAAGGTCAATCCTGCCCACAATGGCAATTGCTGTGGATAGAGCTTTGCAATGGATGGAAACCATGTACATCCATAGAGCAACACCAAATGAATGACATATATATAGAGCGATTTGCGACTAAAAATAATGGTATATTGGTCAAAGGATTTGACGTACGGATAGACATACGACAAAAAGGAAAGTATTCCTAATACAATACCGATTCTTGTTAGCACGAGCCCTGCACTTGCTCTGCCAAATTCTGCAAGATCACTTCCAGTAAGATATGCTTGAAACAAATTCAATCCTACACCTATGACAAAGAGCGGTAAACCAATTGTCAATGCTAATTTTTTGAGCTTTTGTGTCCATTGGTCAGATGGCACATTCTTCAGATACGAACCTAATGCAACACCGTAGAAAAGGTAACTTGCGAATGGAAATACAGGGAAAATAGAGCCATGTTCAAAGGAAATATAGGCGGCAATTCCTTCTGGTATATATAAAAACCAATCTATCAGTTGAATAAAGGGTGTCAAAAAGGTAATCGCAATCCCGATACCCAATGAGGCTCTTCCCAACGACTGTGATGAACGCGTGAGCATTGCCACAAGTAATAGCAATACCAACGATATACCTGTAAGCTGAAGAATATTCACTTGAAAAAACACCTGCCAACCTTGAGGTTCTAAATAGATCAAATCATACATTCTATTGGCTGGAAAGACCAATAGATAACCAATCATCATGATTATCATTGCCCATCGAATTCGCTTGTAGATAGTATCATTTGTCAATCGTCCATCATCATCACGTTTGAGTACATACACGTGCACTGCACCAGAGATAATGAGAAATACAGGAGCAGTCAAACCTCGGAAAGAATGCCAGATATTCCATGGAAAGGTTGTAACATCAAGATATTGAGGTGAAACCAACGAATCTAACGTATGACCTTGCATCATAAACACCATTGCAAGAAAACGAGCTAAATCGAGTAGATAAACTCTCTCTTTTTTGTCTGTTTCTTGAAGTGTCGCCATTTTTTACTTTTTTGTGAAAGTATAATTTCCGTTTACTATATCACAAAAGTACGAAATATTCTTTGATAGGTTTCGAAAAATCTTAGAAATATCTTTGAGAGAAATAGAACTTTTTCTAAACATAATTCGTTCTATGACAAAATTGACAAATAAAAAATAACAGATATGAAGATTGTAGTCATAGGTAGTGGATTTGGGGGATTATCAGCAGCAATTCGTTTACAAGCTGCAGGACATTCGGTTACGATAATTGAAAAACGAGATAAATTAGGCGGTAGAGCCTATGTTACTAAGCAAGATGGTTTTACTTTTGATGGTGGACCTACTATTATTACTGCACCTTCACTCATAGATGAACTCTTTGAAATAGCAGGAAGAAAAACAAAAGACTATGTTTCTATCGTAAAAATAGACCCATTTTATAATATTCGTTTTGAAGATGGAAGCGTATTCCATTACACAGGAGATCGAGACCATGTACGAGAAGAAATCAAACGCTTCAATCCGAATGATGTCGCAGGATATGACAAGTTTTTTGAAAAAACAGAAGCAATTTTCAAAACAGGGTTTGATTTGATAGACAAACCATTCACCACAATCATGGATATGGTGAAGGTATTACCAGATTTGGTGAAATTGCGTTCAAACCGTTCAGTGTTTGATTTGGTAAAAACCTACATCAAAGACCCACGCTTACAACAAGTGTTTTCGTTTCATCCACTGCTTGTTGGTGGAAATCCCTTTCAAACAACGTCAATTTATGCACTCATTCATACGCTCGAGCAACGCTGGGGAGTTTGGTTTGCAATGGGTGGAACTGGTGCTTTGGTCGAAGCTTTGGGTAAACTCTTCACTGATATTGGCGGTAAGGTGATACTCTCTTCGGAAATAGACGAAATTTCTGTCAATGATGCAACAAGTAAAGCGGATGGTGTCTTCATTGGCAAAGACCGACGCTTTATGCCCTTTGATGCTGTTGTGTCGAATGCAGATGTTGCTTTTACGTATATGAATATGATTTCACCACGACATACAAAGGTAAACACTCCTCAAAAATACGAATCAATGCAGTATTCAATGTCGCTGTTTGTATTGTATTTTGGTACGAATAAACGCTATGATGATATTGCACATCACGAAATATTGATGGGACCACGGTACAAAGAATTGTTACAAGAAATTTTTGGTTCAAAGGAATTACCAAAAGACTTTTCATTGTATTTGCATCGTCCAACAGCAACCGATACAAGCTTAGCACCGGAAGGTTGCGATTGTTGGTATGTCCTCTCTCCAGTACCACATTTGAAAAATGGAACTGATTGGAAGTCTCAAGCAAAACCATACCGTGATGCGATAGTGAAGTATTTGGAAGAACGCTATATGCCAGATTTGTCAAAACATATCGTGACAGAATTTTCAATAGATCCACTTCATTTCCAATCAACACTCAATAGCTATTTAGGAAGTGCATTCTCCGTTGAGCCAATTTTGACTCAATCAGCGTGGTTCCGCCCACATAATGTGAGTGAAGACATTCCGAATCTGTATTTTGTTGGAGCTGGAACCCACCCCGGAGCTGGCTTGCCTGGTGTTATAAGTTCAGCAAAAATAGTAGCAAATATGATAGGTGAAGCATAATTATTGCTTTTGCATAATTACAATGTATTCTTTATTCATAGTTTCTGAAACTTGTCCAACAATGTTTGTTGGGCTATTTGCTTTAGGCATTCGTTTATTTGGAATGTTCCGAACAATAGTATCAATATGTGAAAACCCGTGTTCATTAAAAAACTCAACAGTTACATAATCTAAAGGAATTTGAATACCTTTCACAGTTCTATTTCCTAAAACATAACAAGCTTTTGCACCTTTTTTTAACACTTTTGCTACATTTGAAATTGATTTTTTGTAATCACTTAAAAATGACGCTACTTCATTAAACCTTTTTTCAGATAAAGTATAAATTTGCTCCAATTCATCTTTACAAGAAATTGGTGTATCATTTAATGAGTGAGAAACTATATTACCTCCCATTAATGATTTATCAACCTTATTTGCATTCTCAAACCCAATTACATTGCTGGACAACATTGAAAATTGACCATAAGCGACTGTTGTACGTGAATCTCCATAAGGTGGAGAAGTTACTACTAAATCTATAGAGCTAACAGGAATAATTGTTGGGTCAATACCATCACAAGTATTAAACTCAAAAACAGTTGCCAAATTGTTGTGTGATTCACATCGCTCGTTAAATGATTTTAAACCTGATAGATTTCTTTCGAGCTTTTGAAAATACTTTTTAAATACGTCTGGTTTAAATGAATGCAACTTTTCTTCTTGAATTCTAAAAAGTTTAAACTCGCTATTTCTTGTATACGAACATTCTCTTGCAACTTCACTTAAAGGTACTAAAAAGAAAGATTGAATGGCATCTGACATAGTGTTCTCGATTAAATACTTTAAGAATCCTAAAGCATTTAATACATCAGAATTAAACCAATACTCTCGATTGTAAAATTTTGGTATGTATTTGGAAAAATTTTCTTCAAAAAGAGATGTCGATTCTATGTTATTATAAAAATCAATTTCATTATTTGCGGTTACATCAAAAGCTAAGCATTTATCTTTTAATACAGTAACAAAATGCTTTACAACTTCGATATCATAATGTGTATTTTTAGTTTGTGAAATGAGTCTCGCTAAGGGATTTAAATCAGTTCCAATTGAATCAATTCCATATATCTGTGCTTCTACCAATGAAGTTCCTGAACCACAATAAGGGTCAAAAAGTATAGAATTTTTCTTCACGTTAGTTTCTATAATCAATCTTCTTGCAATTTGAGGAATCATCATTGCAGGATAATTATGGTAACAGTGGGTATATTCTTTGGTGTTTACACCTCGAAAATCCCATGAAGAATCAATAGTTCTTTTTGGCTTCATGTAAAAATACTTGCCTAATGGTAAGTGGAATGATAGTAATTTATTTCGAAATTAGCAATAAAATATTGTATGAGCAAAACAAAATTTGATCTACTAATCGTAGACATAGTTAGACAAAAAAGATTAGAATCGGGATATTCTCAAGAACAATTAGCTCACTTCTTGGGTGTAAGTAATGGATTTATTGGAAAGGTTGAAAGCAATAAGTTTTCAAGTAAGTATAACTTAAATCACATAAATAAATTAGCAAATATATTTAATTGTAGCCCAAAAGACTTTTTACCAAATTATAGCACTTATGAAGTCGAAAACCCTAATTATAAAGAAATTTCAAGAAGTTAAATCAAAAGGATTTATTAAATCTTCAAGAACAGGTAATACTGCGATAGGAAAAACATTTGAAGATGCTATGGCAATCAAAGAAAATAACGATAAACTCCCAGATTTTGGGGAATTTGAAGTTAAATCGCAAAGATTTTTGTCTAGTTCGAAAATCACATTATTTACTCTAAAACCTACTAATCCTGAGAATGCAAACCAAATTTTATTACAAAAGTACGGATATATTTCTGGAGAGCAAAAGTTACCATCTCTTCATACTTCATTTACTACAAAACCAAATACTTTAAAAGGAAATTACAGTTTAAATCTTAAAATTGATAAGAGAGCAAAAAAAGTATTTATCCAAGCTAGAAATCTACATGAGAAAAAAGAAATATCAGAGTGTTTTTATACTTTTAAAGACATAGAATTAGCCACGAAGAAGCTTAAGAATCTATTTGTTGTTACTGCTGATACAAAAACTAAAAATCAATTAGAATATTTTCACTATACAAATGCAAAAGTGTTTACTGGATTTAATTTTCAGAAATTCTTACTTAAACTTGAAAATGATGAAATTCAGTATGATATTAGAATGGGTTATTATAAAACTGGAATAAATTTAGGAAAACCTCACGACCATGGAAGTGGATTTAGAATAAATAGAGATAATTTACCTGAACTCTTTGATGATTACTTCGAAGTCAGTTAATAAATTTGCTTAATTACAATGTCTTGAGTCTACCGCCATCAACAGGTACGTTTATTCCAGTTATGTACGACGCAAAATCAGAAGCTAAAAACACAACAGCATAAGCGATTTCTTCTGGATGTGCAAAACGACCGACGGGAATTTCTTTCATCATTTCATCTGAGATAGCATCTTCAGTTTTTGCTGTAGCAGAGGATTTCTTTTTGATGATTGTATCTAAACGTGCAGTCATAGTTGCACCCGGCAGTACATTATTGACAGTAATCCCAAATGGAGCAAGTTCCGTTGCTAATGTTTTTGCCCATGAAGCCATTGCTCCACGAATGGTATTGGAAACACCCAAACCATCAAGAGGTTGTTTGACGCTGGTTGAAATGATGTTAATAATTCTACCAAATTTCTTTTCTTTCATTGTTGGCACAACAACTTGTGCTATAGATTGACTTACTAAAATATGGGCTTTGAACGTATTAATAAAGTCTTCATCATTTGCATTCAAAATAGGACCACCTGCAGGTCCACCGGTATTGTTGACAACAATATCAAATGATTTATTTGTACTGGAACAATAGTTCTCTATTTGAGTTTTTACTAACTGTGGGTTAGAAAAATCAGCGGTTATATAAGAATGATTAGTACCATCTATTTTTGGCAACGAAGCAACAACCACTTGAAGAGCTTCTTCATTTCTAGCACAAAGTACTACTTCTGCACCCATTGAGGCAAATAATTCGGCAATAGATTTACCAATGCCCTGAGTAGAACCACAGACTAATGCTCTTTTTTTGTGGAGTGTTATATTCATATTTAACTGATTGGATAGTAAGATGACTGTAAATACAGAGAAACTAATTTGTAAAGAATCTTCAAATATACCATTTTTTGTTGTTAGGATTGATGACTTAGAGCCAAAAAATTTGTAAATTTGTTCTATAAAAAAATCAATTTTTAAAATCTAAGTACTTTTAATCTATGTTTTCAAGCGTACAACATATACATTTTGTCGGAATAGGTGGTATAGGAATGTCAGGTATTGCAGAAATCTTACTTTCACAGGGTTTCAAAGTAAGTGGTTCAGATTTATCAAAATCCGATGTAACCGAGGGTCTTGCTGCAAAAGGAGCAGTAATATATTTGGGACATTCCGCAGAAAATGTCGCTGGTGCAGAAGTTGTTGTTTATTCAAGTGCAGTGAAACCTGACCAAAATCCCGAAACAAAAGCTGCAATAGAACAAAACATTCCCATGCTCCGAAGAGCAGAAATGTTGGCAGAAGTTAGTCGATTGAACTACTGTTTGGCAATCGCAGGAACTCATGGAAAAACAACTACAACGTCGTTGTGCGGATTAGCACTTATGAACGGTAGTTTTGACCCAACAGTAATTGTTGGTGGGAAGTTAAGTGGTTTTGGTGGAACAAACGCCCGCTTAGGCAAAGGAAAATGGACTGTTGTAGAAGCAGATGAATATGATCGTTCATTTTTGCAATTGTCGCCTACTATTGCGGTTCTCACGAATGTTGAAGCAGAACATTTGGATATTTATGGAACATACGATGAAGTGAAAAAAGCATTCATTGAATTTGCAAATAAAGTTCCATTTTATGGTTTTGCTGTAGTATGTTTGGATGATGCTGGTGTGAAAGAAATTCTTTCTTCAATTCAGAAAAAGGTCATTACGTATGGAGAATCTCGCCACGCAATGGTTCGTGTGGCAAATATTCGTCACAAAGAACATACTTCTACTTTTGATGTTTTGAAGAATGGGGAGCTTTGTGGTGAGGTGACAATAAATGTTCCCGGTTTGTATAATATATTGAATGCCTTGGCATCAATAGCTGTTGGACTGGAAATGGGAATTCCTTTTGCGTCATTGCAAAAAGCTATGCAAGATTTTGCAGGAGTGTATCGTAGATTTGAGAAAAAAGGTACTGCAAATTCAGTTACGGTTATTGACGATTATGCACATCATCCAAGTGAAGTGAAAGCTACGCTTAAGGGAGCAAGAACTGGTTGGCCTACCAATAGAATCATTGCTGCATTTCAACCTCATACTTTTACAAGAACAAGGGATTTTTATGCTGATTTTGGCAAATCATTTGATGATGCCGATATTGTAATAATTACTGACATCTATCCCGCAAGAGAACTTCCTATCGAGGGTGTTGATGGTGAATTGATAGCAAATGCAACGAAAAAATATGGACATAGTAATGTCTATTATGTTCAAAACAAAGCAGAAATCACTACCCTACTTATTGAATTAGCAAAGCCAAATGACATTATTGTAACAATGGGTGCTGGCGATATTTGGAAATCGGGTGTAGAATATTTACAACATTATCAACAATGATATTACTAATTGATATTGTCACTTCATTGAAATAGATATAGTTATAAAAAGTCTCAAGTATTCATTGAAAAAAAATTAAAATTTACTGGATATAATATGAAAATTGCAATACTGACAGGTGGTGGAGATTCACCAGGAATGAACTCGTTTTTACGTGCAGTAGTACGAACTGCAATTTTTTTAAAACCTGAAACATCAGTTTGGGGAATTTACGATGGATGGAAAGGTGCGATAGAAAATAACCTCAAAAAAATATCCAGATTAGATGTTGCAGGAATTTCACTTACTGGTGGCACAATTTTAGGCACTCAACGTGTACCAAATTTAGAAAAAAGTAAGGATTTGCAAGAATCAATTGCACTGAATTTACACGATAATCACATTGACTATTTGTTTGTATGTGGTGGAAATGGCTCACTTGCTGCAGCAAATACAGTCAATAATATTATCAAAGAAAAAGGGTATAAAACGAAAATTCTTATTGCACCTGGTTCAATAGACAATGATGTGTGTAACAACTATGGATCCTCAATTGGATTTTATAGTGCATTAGATAAATCATTAGAAATGTTAGATTGGATTCGCGACACTGCCTCTGCACATAGACGAGTATATCTTATCAAATCAATGGGTGCTGCAAGTGCATATTTGGCGGTGTATTCTGGCATAGCAGCTGGAGCTGAACATATGATTCAACCGGGTGAAGATATAGATTTTGAAAAAATGGCAACTATGATAGAGGGTCGTGATAGAGATACTCGTATCATAGTTGCAGAAGCATACGAAAAAAGTATTCTTGAAATTCGTTCTATCTTAGAAGGAATCTTCAAGCGTAGAGATATAGAACGTGAAATACGAACTGTTGATATGAGTTATTTCCAACGTGGGGGAAAAACAGCGGTAACGGATATTTTACGTGCAAGTTGGGTTGCGTATAAAATGGTTAAAGATGCTATGTTCCATAATGTCGATTCTGGTTTTTATACAGCATTTTACACGGGTCAACCGCCAACTGTCTTGCCATTATCGGAAGCTGTCAAAGCTGACACCTCGCATTCTTCAATTCCAGAAGAAATTATAGAATTAGCATTGGCATTGCGTTGAAAGAGTTGATTCGAAAATATCTGGCTGTTTTGAGGGCTGGGATTAGTTCTGCTTTAGAGTATAGATTTAACTTTCTTTTTCAGTTATTCATTACTGTATCAATTGGTGTAGTCGTTCAGGTGTTTTTGTGGAATGCCGTTTATGAATCATCTACTTCACCAATTCAAATAGGAAACTTCACCCATTTTTCCTTGTTGGTGTATATTGCCATTGCAGGAATAATTAGTTCGATTACTAAGAGTGGAAAAGCTGAACGGTCAGCTTCTGACGAAATTCGATTAGGAACTATCAGCAAATATATCGTCAAACCAATTTCACACATCGGCTATGTGATTTTTTCCTCTGTTGCAGAAAGAACCGCAACCTTTGTGGGAACTATTCTGATACTATTGCTCTTTGGAACCCCATTTTTTCTTTACTACTCAGTTTCGTTTTCAATTGTGAATGTTCTTCTTGCATTTCCACTTATACTCATAGGGATTGTTGCGAATATTCTCATGGGATTACTGTTGTCCTATTTAGCATTTTGGGTAGATGAGACATGGACATTCCATGTAATAAAGGACATTTCAACATGGTTCCTTTCAGGGAGTTTAGTGCCATATTCTGCACTGCCAAAAGTGTTTGAAACAATGTTCAATTACTTACCATTCCAATTTTTGGCTTCAACTCCAGCACTGATTATCACGCAAGGTGTAACTCCTCATCAATACCTCTTCTATCTCGCATTGGGAGTTGTGTGGTTAGTAGTGCTTTGGGGATTGAACATGCTACTTTTCCGAGTTGGAATTCGATATTTTGCTGCTTTTGGTAATTAAATAGTCTTCTAATATGGCAACGAAGGTGAAAGAGTTGATTGCATTAAGGCTGTAAAATCAATATCCTTTCTAAAATCATTTGCATGAGCAGAATAAATGGTATGAATCCAATAGTGATATTTTGATTGGAATAGTGCCATTTTTTCAATAGAACGAATTTTCACATCCTTTTTCACCGCATAACGAGGCTTGTCGTCATGACAAGAAATCAAGGTATTTAATTCCCAATCCCCAGTACAAACAGAACCTTTAAAAATAATCATAGTATCTGTCATAGAATGTTTAGGTGCATGTTCCAAAATAAGAGGTTCTTGCTCCAAAAAAAGAACTTGTTGTTCATCAAAAAAATGAACATTCTTATTAGGTAAACGAACTTCATTTTTGAAACCTGTCTGTAGATAAAATTCTGCATCGGGAAAAAGGTTTTGAAATTCACGCATTGTTCGAGTACTATAATGGTCGTGATGAGTATGGGTACAAAGTAAGTATTTGATTGTCAAACCCAATTCCTCTGTAACCTTTTTTGTAAGATCCGCTGGTGATTCGTTGAAACCAGGTGTATAAGGTGGAAATTCAACAATTGCCGCTTCCTTACCATTGACTAACATCCAACATCCTGTTTGAAAAAACTCAAATGTACCAAGTAAATAAACACCTTCTGCCCATTGTTTCATATAGTAGTTCTTACTATTAAATTCAAAAAAATCAAACGACACTTAGAATTTGAATTTCGTGTAAAAAGACAGAATTGAAGTTTTTTTGGAACATTTTTAGAAAATTATCTAATTGGAATAGATAATTGTTTATATTTGCACTTAGAAAGAATTAGAATGTAAAAAGCTCATTTTTTAAAGATACGATTATGAAAACAATTGGTCTCTTGTTTGGTATGGAACAGACGTTCCCACCAGCACTCGTAGCACGAATAAACAGCTTGGAAGTAGAGGGAGTTTCCGCTGAATTTATCAAAACTGGCGGTGTTACTTTAGAAGATTTATTAAAGTATGATGTCATTCTGGATAGGATTTCTCAAGATATTCCTTTTTATAGAGCAATGTTAAAATTTGCAGCTTTACAAGGGGTGAGAGTTGTGAATAACCCATTTTGGTGGTCTGCAGATGATAAATTTTTCAATTGTGCTATTGCGGAAAAAGTAGGAGTACCTGTCCCAAAAACAGTTCTTTTACCAACAAAAAATCATCCTCCATCAACTACTTCTGAGTCGATGAGAAATATGATTTATCCTCTGAATTGGGAAGAATTATTCAACTATGTTGGTTTCCCAGCATATTTAAAACCTCATGATGGTGGTGGATGGAAACACGTGTATAAATGTGATAATCCAAAAGAGTTTTTCGATGCTTATGACCAAACTGGTGATATTACGATGATTCTTCAAGAAGGAATCGAATTTGACGAGTATTACCGTTGCTATGCAATAGGGAAAAAGTATATTAAAATTATGCCATACGAACCACGCAATCCACATCATTTACGGTACGTTGCCTCATTTACGCCATCAAAAGAGCGATTAGAGCAGTTAGAAGACTATTGTATTCGTTTGGTAACAGCCTTAGATTATGATTTTGACACGTTAGAATTTGCTGTACGTGATGGTATTCCGTATGCAATTGATTTTTTGAATCCTGCACCTGATGCAGAAAGGACTTCCGTTCAAGAAGAAAATTTTGAGTGGGTGTTGGATACTGCTGCTCAGTATTTAGTTGAGTTGGCATTAGAAGGACGTAAAACTCCAAATGGTTATGCTTGGAGTTCATTTATCAATAGTGGAAAATAAGTACTATAAATTCTCAAACTGCCCAGTGCTTTCGTTAGTTTCTGGGCTTTTTTTTGCATATAAATGAAAAAATTCACTCTGCAAGAGTATCTTGTATCGTTATTGTGTGGTTGTATAGCCTTTGTTGTTTATACAGTAACTACTGCTCGTGGTATTGTATTCACGGATAATGGAGAGTTACTTGGCGTGATGTCTACGTTTGGAGTACCTCATCCAACAGGTTCACCGATGTTTATGTTGTTTGGAAGTATTTGGAATTCGCTGGTTAGTATTGTTAGTTCTTCCGTTTTTTCAAAAAACTTATTCTCAGCGGCATTGATTTCTGCTGGTATTTCTGTAATACATTTATCTGTGATTTCACTTGTTGAGAAAACATTAGCAGAACAGTATAATGCTTGGTACAGGAATGCTATAACTGTATCAATGGTTTTACTCATTGCTTTTTCGAGATCTGTGTGGAATATTGCTACTTTCGTCGAAATATACAGTTTACAGTTCTTTGCATTTTCATGTATTTTTTTGGCATATATTCAATGGTCTTTACGACCATCATTTCAATCATCAGTTGTACTTTCTTATCTTTCAATATTAGCAATTGCAACCCATAGTTCAATGATGTTTTTTGCTATTGCAGTGAATGGTATCATCATTATACATAATTATAAAACAGTCAAAAATTTCAAACCACTCTTCATACTTGCTTTTTTGGCATTATTGGCACTATCAATATTTGCAGTTCCATTTGTACGTTCTTTTTCAGAAGTACCGTTCAATTGGGGAGAAATTTCACGCTCTTTTTATGCATTTATATATCACATTACAGGGAAACAATTCCAAGTTTGGATGTTCGAATCGACAGAAACATTTACAAAAAATTCGGGTGACTTTTTCAAAGAGCTTTTTACTTCGACATTGGGAATTGGAGTCGTTCTTTCATTTGCAGGTTTGTTTCTCCTTTGGAAAAGAAATAAACATACTGTTCTATTAGTGTTGGTTTATAGTATCATTGGACTGCCCTTTATTTTCTCATATGGCATTCCTGATATTCAATCCTATTTTGTAATTCCAATTGTTATAGTGTCAATTTTTGCTTCAATTTCGCTATTGCAATGGTGTGTGAAGTACCAATGGGTTGCATTTGTCGTTGTAATTCTTCCATGTTGTAGCGTAGCAATGTTTTGGGGAGATGTTTCTCAGCAAAACAATACCTTAGTAGATGATTATACATATATGCTCACAGATCAGCTTCCCAAAAACAGTATTGTTCTCTCATCGCAATGGGATTATTTTTGTTCTGCTTTTATGTATAAACAAAAAATTGAAGGGTATAGACCTGATATCGTTTTGATTGAAAAGGAACTCTTGCGTCGCACATGGTATCCAAGAATGGTACAACGGTGGTATCCAGAAGTATACAAAAAATCGCAAAAAGAATTTGAAGCATATACAACATATTTGTCGTTATTCGAAAATGAAAAACCATTCGAGGCATCAAAATTACAACGTTTGTATATTGTACTTTTACGCTCAATTATTGAAAATGCAGGAAGTAAAGTAGTTTTTGCTACTCCAGAAGTGATTCAGTCTGAAAATGGATTAGCAGAAGGATACAAAGCAATTCCGCAAGGTTTGGTATTGCAAATTGCAAAAAAAGAAATTGATACAAATTTTTCCGTAAAAAAAATCAATCCAAGAGATTTTTTCACTGCACCGGTTCGAAACAATCAATACTTAGAACCAGCCATTCATCGTTCGTTTATGGTGTCAATGGGATACACAAGTTCCTATCTGGTATCACAAAAAAAATTAGAAGAAGGCATACGTGCCAAAGACCTTGCAACCACTTCTTCTATACTAATTCAAAAAGTTACCAGATAGTAACACAATATTCAAAAAATTACTACGTGTTTTTGACAAAATTTTAAACTTTCGTGAAAGACAAATATGTCATCATTTTCTCAAACAGAATTACGGTATACACTAACTGATTTAGAGCCTGTTATTGATGCCGCTACTATGGATAAACATTACAACAAACATCATAAAGCGTATGTTGATAACTTAAATGCAGCAACGAATAATAATGGGCAGACATTAGAACAAATTTTTAGTAATTCAAATAGTGAATTAAGTACTCCAGCAATTCGAAATAACGGTGGTGGTCATTATAACCATGAATTGTATTGGGATATTTTGAGTCCAACTTCTACATTATCTCCCATTACTGATAAATCGATAGCAATTATTGACAAGCTGATTGCACAATATGGATCGTTAGATTCAGTAAAAGACCAAGTTGTCGCCGCAGGTATGGGAAGATTTGGCTCTGGTTGGGTTTGGGTGAGTATTAATCCAACAACAAAGGATTTGTTTATCTCATCAACTCCAAACCAAGATAATCCGTTGATGAACTTACCGGAAATTCAACAAGGTATTCCAGTTATTGGATTAGATGTATGGGAACATGCTTATTATTTGAAGTATCAAAATCTTCGTAAAGACTATTTAGAAGCTGTTTGGACTTTGTTGGATTGGAATCGTATCAATGCACGCTATGAAGAAGCAATAAAATAAGCTACTTTTATCGTATTCAAACTTTCAATAGCAATATCAGTAGTGGTATTGCTATTTTTTTTTAGTATCTTTGTGGCTACAATGAGAAAAAAAGCAGTTTCAATAATCAGTTATTGTATCCTTTGCATTGGACTAATTGGAGTTCTTGCAAGATTTTTTGGTGCATATTATTTTCACAACGATGGATACATATCTTTGTTCGAAGATGATTTTTATTATTATGTCATTACTGCTAAAAATCTCGCTCTCCATGGTCATTCTTCCTTTGATACTTTCACTTCTACTAATGGCTATCATCCATTATGGTTTCTGATTCTTTCGGGAATAATCTACGTATTTCAAGGTGTGGGTGATCAATTCTTTATTGCAATAGCTCTCATTGCTTGTATTAGCAGTGTTTGTAGTTTTCAGTTACTCACAAAAATAGGAAATAAAATTTCCAATGAATCATACTATATTCCGCTATTTTCAGCGCTGATTATTCTCAGCATCAATCGAATGAATACGACTGGAATGGAAGTGATTTTAGCCGTTCCTATTGCTCTTTTATGGGGGTATTATCTCTTATTACATCCTTTGATATCAGAATGGAATAACAAAATTTCTTTTAAATTTGGATTGCTCTCAGCCGCATTATTGCTTTCCAGATTGGATACAGCTTGGTTGTTGTTTGGAGCAGGAATAGTTTTCGTCATACAATCAATCCAGAATAAGTCTTTTTCATGGAACATTGTACTTTGGGTTTTGATTGGTCTTACACCTTTATGGATGTACTTTGTTGTTAATGTGACTATGTTTGGAAGTCTCTTTCCTGTATCAGGAATGGCGAAGTCGTTATCCAAACCTGGATTTATTTTCGAAGTAGCACCTTTAGAATATCTACTATTCAAAAATGAAGGTATCAGCTCCAAACTTTCTGCTTTGTTCATCATTTCTGGTTTAATTCTTTGGTTTGTTCGCTATAAAAAACAGTTGCCTGAGTACCGCTGGGTTGTGGGGATTTTCATTTTCTTTCCATGTATTTTCCTTTTATGGAATGGATTCCGAAGTCCTTGGGTGTCTTTATGGTGGTGGTATCAATATCCTAATTACCTTGGAGCATTTTTTGCGTTATGTTTATTTTCAACGATAAAATTCTCAAAACTCACTACGTTTCGTGAACATTATTCCAAATTGTTGTTCATTTGTATTTCAGGTTTTGGAGTATTGTATACCGCATATTCTGCATACAATTATAACAAAGATGTCTATATCTATTCCACACAACAATTAGCAGAAGTACAAAGAACCTCAATTTATAACGAAGCAAAAAGAATCAACAATTTTTTAGATTCTAAAGGCATCACAGGTAGATTTGCAATGGGTGATAGAGCTGGTATCACGGCGTATTTGATTCAACAGTCTGTTTTACAAGTAGAAGGATTAGTCGCAGATAAAGAAATGGTTCAATCAATTAAAAATGAAGAAAATCTAAATAAAGTTTTACAAAAACATTCCATAGATTATTACATAGTTTCCATTGGGAATAGACTTCAACTAAATGAAAATGGTGCTTTTATAGCCTATGAACCTCATGTAGAATTGGCAGGTAAATTGTCAAAAAAAATGCAGGGTGCATTTGCTAATCCTATTTATACCAATGCAGTTGGTACATCCCCCAATGATTCACTCTTTACCTATATTTTTGATCTTCGAGCATCAAAATAACATATCGTACTATATTACGAAAACCGTAATGCTTTCACTACGGAAATTCTTGTAACTACCAGTGTAGGAATAATCGTTGCAATTGCCGAAATACCAATGGTTATTCCAATAACTATCACCATTTTGTTAGGAACAAAAGCTACTGGCAAATGGTCTATAAAGTAGATTTCAGGATTAAGAGTAATAAGGGAAAACGTTGATTGTAACCAATAAAAAAGTAAGGATAAAACAATCCCAATCACAGACCCAAGTACCCCAATTTTGAGACCTTGAAATAGCGATAGTGCTAATAATGTTTTTGATGAAAGACCCAAAGAACGCACAATTCCCAATGAGTGGGTTTTTTCCACTATTGAAACTAACAATGTCGTAATTATATTAAACAGAGCAACCGCTGAAATGAGGCTCAGTACAATTGGAATTGGTTGTTTTTGTAATTCTATCCAAGTAAATATCGAAGAATGTAATTCAAATACACTTCGAGCATAAAACGGGTACCCTAAATAATTTTCAATTTCTGTCGAGACTTTTCTGGCTTCATCAACGGTTGTAAGCATTACGTCCAAATTTGTGAAAACATTCGTTGAAAGTGAAAATAGTTGACGAGCTGAATGTTCAGGTACAAACGCTACGATATTATCATATTGAGCCATTCCTGTTTCATACAGCCCAATGACTGTAGCATAATCAAAATTTGTTGTTTGTAGAGAATCAGTTATTGAAATTACTGTTATCAAAATTGAATCTCCAATAGCTTTTTGGAGTCTATTCGCCATTCGCTTACTGAGTATAATTTCATTTGTATTCTGAGCTGTTGGTGAAAAGGTATTTCTTCCTTCAAAAAGGTAATTTGGCGATAACAGCGAAAAAGTGTCAGTGGAAACTGATCGCACCAATGCTCCTTCAATATTTTGGTTTTTTCCTTGAAGTAAACACTCACGTTCTATAACTGGCTGAACAGAAACAATTGAAGTTGAATGAGATTTGAGCAGAGCAATTGAGGATTTTGTTACGGTAAATGGTTGTCGTGAAAATGTAACAACAGAAACATGTGAGGTAAATTCAGACGCTGTTGATTTGATAGTTTTTTCAAATCCTTCTAATATTGAAAATGAAACTACTAATGCAATCACACCCAAGGCGACGCTTCCAATGGCAATCACTCGAGTGAAGCGTAAAAACTTCGAACCTCCAGAAAAAAGTTTTGATGAAAGATAGAAAAAAGAAGAAAAATTCGTTCTCAATTGTCCTGAAAATTAGATGGATGGTTTCACAATACCGAGATAAATATATGCAATGCTGCCTGTTAACGGGATAGCTTTTTGCGATTGAAATCGTTGTGTGTTTTTCATCATTTGCACAAAATTCTCTCCAGCAGGAAATGCTGCTGCAGTTTTTGGCAGATATTCATAGGCTTGTCTGTTTCCAGTAAAGATGCCACCAATAAATGGAATAATGTAGCGAGAATGGAATTCATACAATTTCCCAAAAAATCCAATAGGTTGGCCAAATTCGATAACAACAACAACGCCATTAGGTTTTACAACACGAGCGAGTTCATTCAAACATTGAACAGGGTCATCAACATTACGTATCCCAAAAGAAATACTGGCAACATCAAAAGAATTATCTTCATACGGCAATGCAGTAGCATCTGCTACTTCAAACTGAACAGTCAATTGTTGTTTTGAAGCTTTCGCAGGAGCTGTGTCCATCATCTCAGCACAAAAATCTGTACCAAGTACATATCCCTCATTCCCCACAGCTTTTTTAAATTCCAATGCCAAATCACCAGTGCCTGTTGCACAGTCAAGAACCCTCATTCCTTTTGAAGCTTTTGAGACCCTTACGGCTTTTTTTCTCCATAGGTGGTGAATACCCAACGAGAGAATTGTATTGGTAATATCGTATCGTGGAGCAATGGATGCAAACATTGTTCTTACTTGTTCACTCATTGTTGCTCCGTTAGTAAATCTTCTATTATAACCATTGCCATTGCATATTCTTCAGTATGAGATATTGAAACATGAATTTTGTACTGTCCCCATCGTTCTTGTAAAACTCCGGTTAATGAAATCTCTGGCTTTCCAGAAGGTTCATTCACTACACCGACTGTGTTCCAAACAAATCCTTGTCTGATACCAGTTCCAATCGCTTTTGAAAATGCTTCTTTCACGGCAAATCTTCCTGCGTAATGCAAAACAGCAGTTTTTTCTCTGGCATTGCAATACGCCTGTTCAGTTTCTGTAAATATTTTTTTCAAAAAACGTTCACCGTAATTTTCTATCGAACCTTGGATACGTTTAATAGCAACGATGTCAGTTCCAATTCCTATTATCATAATCTTAATTATTTTTCTTGTAATTGTTGTACAATCAAGGGTAAAATTTGCCCTGATGCATAGGGTAATCTGTAGGTAAACAAATCGCTTTGAATTGTTGGATGTGGATTGATTTCAATGGTGACAGCTCCATAATGGGAAGCTATTGTGCCGAATGTATTTGCTGGGAACACCTCTGACGATGTGCCGATACTCATAAATATATCACATTCCTTAGCAGCTACCTCCGCTTTTGCAAGAACATCTACTGGCAACGATTCTGTAAACCAAACAACACTCGGTCGAATCAAGCCTCCGCAATGGGTACATAGCTCTGGAGTCTCATCATTTATTGGTTCAATATTTTCAAAAGGTTGTGAACAATCAAAACAATGATAAGAATGCAATGAACCGTGTAATTCATACACACTCTTTGAACTAGCACGTTGATGTAAACCATCTACATTTTGAGTAAAAATTTCAAAAGTATCAAAAAGTTTTTCCATTGTAGCCAAGGACGTATGTCCCAAATTTGGCAGAGCATTCAATGCTTCTTGTCTTCTATGTCGATACCATTTCCAAACCAACGTAGGGTTTTTGGAAAACCCGTTTGGAGAAGCCATATCCATAGGATTCATGCGTGACCATTCGCCATCTTCATCACGAAATGTACCCAATCCACTTTCTTTTGAGGCACCTGCTCCTGTAATAACCATCACCTTCTTCGCAGAACGAAGAGAGGAAATTAAACCTTCAGGTACATGGAAATTTTGCATAATTCGTTAGATAGTAAATGATATCAACGTGTTGACGGTAGTAGCGTTGTAGTATTATCTTTTTGTAAGACGTTCGTCGAACGTCAAATAAATTTGTATTTTTGCATAAACGGTAGATACGATATGAAAATCTTCCTTTTGATTCTTCTTGGGGTTGTAGTTGTAGGAATTGTTGCATTTTCCTTTGTTTTGGGTGCTATTCGTCGATTTTTTAAAGGTGTGATGATGCCGATACAACAACCAATGCAGGCCAAAGATCAAGATGATATTCTCTATTCCAAAAATGGAGTTACTATCTCAAAAGGGGAAGCGAATAAACCTTAGTGCAAAAAAATATGAATCAAAGTTTTGACATTTCCACTCCTCTTGCAGCGATAGATATAGGAACGAATTCCTTTCACATGATTATCATAACCGTAGACACCAACGGTACCATCCACACCTTAGATAGAGTCAAAGAGATGGTGCGTTTAGGCTCTGGTAGTGATGGTGGCGATATGCATACCTTAGCACCTGATGCCATTGAACGTGGTATTCGTGCCTTACGTCGATTTTCTGAAATTGCCTCAAAACATAAAGCTCATATTATTGCCATTGCCACAAGTGCTGTTCGTGAGGCTGAAAATAGAGATTTATTCATCGAACGTGCTGAAACTGAGGCGAAAATTCAAGTACAAGTTGTCACTGGAAATGAAGAAGCTCGTTTGATTTTCAAAGGTGTTTCTCGTGCAATCAATGTGCAAGACAAAAAAGTATTTGTAATGGATATTGGTGGTGGTAGTACAGAAACAATTATTGCTGAAGATGGTCAGCCAACCTTCATTCGTTCAGCAAAACTGGGAGCAGTTCGTTTAACAAAGAAGTTTTTTGATTCTGAAGTAATTACCAATGAACAAATCGAAGAATGCCGATTTTATATCCGTGCAGAATGGGCACATATTTTAGAACAAATACAAGAAAAAGCTCCTTTTGATTCTGTTATATTTACTTCTGGTACTTTAACAACCTTAGTAGAAATGTGTTTGTATCAACGTCAATGGTATGTTCCAGATTCATTAAACGATGTTTCAGTTGATGTTGCAGAGTTGCGAAAAATAATTATGGCAATTTTAGATGCACATACTCTTCAACGACGAAGATCACTGGCAGGAATGGACCCTAAACGAGCTGATATTATTGTTGCTGGTGTTTTGATTCTCGAACAGTTATTAGAAGAAGTAACAATTGACGCAGTAACTGTATCAAGCTTTGCATTACGAGAGGGAATAATCTATGATTCATTAGAAAAGCTTCAAGACCTTTCCAAATATCACCATTTGTCTACCTTACGTTCTCATTCTGTCTATCAAGCTTGTAAGCGGTATAATGTTGAACTTCAACATGCAGAACATGTGAAAAAGCTATGTTTAGAAATGTTTGATGGTTTGAAAATGTACCACAAATATGGAGATAGAGAACGAGAACTACTGGAAGCAGCAGCTTTGTTGCATGATGTTGGTTATCATATTTCACCCGAATTACATCACAAACACAGTTATTATATCATCAAATATTGTGTGCTTCCAGGTTTTATGAATGATGAGACCAATTTAATAGCGTTGATTGCTCGTTATCATCGAAAATCTGACCCAAAACGAAAACATCTTGAGTTTCAAACACTCCCTGAAGATGAAAAACGCATCGTTTGTGTTCTTGCAGGAATTTTACGCATTGCGGAAAGTTTGGATCGTCGTCGTCATTCGTTAGTGCATTCACTCGAATGTGTCCCAATTTCTCACACTTATGCACAATGTTATCTCGCTTCTGAATATCAAAAATCCAATTTAGATGTTGAATTTTGGGTTGCACAAGAGAGAAAATTGCTCCTGCAAGAAACTTTATCCGTCACTATTTCGTTTGAATATAAAGAAGAAATTACCTAAACTTTATAATTATGTAATATTTTTCACACTTTTTCTTTGAAAATTCGATTATTTTCTGTAATATTATAGTTCTTAACAACAAAACATTACTGAAAATTTACATCATCACACTCGATTTGGGAGCAGTTATGAAAAACGTCAAATCAATTTTTGCCAGCATTTGCTGTATTTTTCTCCTTTTTGGAAATCTACATTCACAAGATGTTGGACTAACACCAAATGAACTCAGTAGAATGTTCACTCCCAATAACATCGGTACGGAATTCTATCTTTCATTACCTCCTATTAAGTTAAAACCACCAGAAGTTACTTTTGATTTGTATGGTGTTGAACTTTACATTTATTCCCCAGTAGAAGCTGATGTGGAAATCAAAGTAATTTCTCCCCAATATCAATTGCCAAATGGTACATTGAAAGTAAAGGTTAATCCATTTCAACCAGCAATTATACCTCAAAGTCAATTGCCGTTTCAATTTGTTGCTCCTTATGCTGATAACGGTGAAAAACCAGAATATCCCAAAGAAAATGAATTCTTTGGTGGTAGAGCATTATATGTCAAATCGACTGCTCCAGTAGCAGTTTATGTTTGGCTAAGAAATCGTCAATATAATGAGGGATATGTTGCCACTCCTAAATCTAACACTTCAACAGAGTATGTTATTGGTTCTTCAACTGATTTAGGAACTGCTTCAGTTGAGGGAATACCAATGCCAAGTTTTATTACAATCATTGGACAAAGTTCAACACCAACTTTAGTTACAGCAAATATTGGTGGAAGATTAGGGACAAATTCTAATGTGCCTGTTGGTGGTACCACTGCTGTTCAGTTGGGTGAGGGCGATGTAAGTTTTATTGTTTCTAAATCTGGTGGTGAATTAACAGGAACTAAATTAACAGGAAATAGACCATTTGCTGTTTTAACAGGTAATCTTTGTATGTATATGCCTGAGGCTGGAACTTGCAATACTGCTATTGAAATGCCTATTCCAAGTAGAGCTTGGGGCAAAAATTATTATATTCCAAAAATGCCTCATTCTAGTTCTGGGTATCGTCAAAAACAAACTGTTTCTAGAGTTTTTTCGAAAGAAGAAAATACAGTTATTAATGTTAATGGTGTACAACAAGGTGTTCTGGGTACAAATGGAACACAAGGATGGACTCCTGGTTCTTGGCAGGAACTTCCAATCGACAGAGCAGCAGCAAATAATCATAAAGGATACTTGATTTCATCTGATAAACCAATAACGGTAACTGGATATGGAACTTCTCGTCAAGACGATAATTTCCCTGGGAATACCAATCCATTTCAATTGCAATATGTTCCTGTAGAACAATTTCAAACCCTTCAAATGGTTGGAAAAGTAAATTCAGTATATTCTCCATATTTAGCTGTAATTGTTACGGAATTAAATGCAGATGGTTCTTTTCCCACTGATTTAGAATATGCTTTTTTAAACCAAAGTACGAAAAAACTTACTTGGTTACCTGCATCAGTCATACAAAGAAGCATTACAGAACGACAAGTCTTTGATGTACCTACTGACGGAAAAAGATATGGTTCAATGAATCTTAATTTAGAAGCTCAAGCAACTGCTTTTCGCTCTTCAAAACCATTTGCAGTATATATCGTAGCGTACAATTCAGAAGGTGCAGCAGGGTATGCAGGAAGTATGGGGTTAAAAGATTTGACAAGAGCAAACGATACTCGAGTTCCGCGTGTTTGGATAACTGATTCTACTTGTGGATATAGAACTGTAAAGATTTCAGTATCTGATCAAGGACCTAATAATGTTCAATCACCTATACAAGAACCATTTTTAAATCCAACTTTCTCATATAACTATGCAATTACGAGTTCTTCAAGCTTAACTGCGAGCTCTCCTGTAAATGGAACATATACAGTTGAAGTTATAGATAAGTGGAAAGATGCAGAGGCTGTCTTTACAGTTTCAGATGTTGTTGGAAATGATACCTTTATCACTTTCAAGTACATTGCACCTGATATTACACCATTAACGGATTTTAAAGATCTTTCTGCAAATCCTGTAATATATGATCAAGGTATTCCTTTTCCATTTTCTGTGGACTTATCAAATAAAACACTAAAACCGATTCTAATTCAAGAATTGGTTTTGCAGAATAACAATCCTAATTTTACTGTAGATGCTAATCAATTTCCAAGAACAATACAGCCTGGTCAAACTATTAAAGTCAATTTAACTTGTAATGCATTAGCAGATGGATTTTATCAAGACTCATTGGGGTATGAAATATGCGGAACAAAGTACTATTTTTCTTTATTACAAGTTCGCATTGGTACACCAAATCTCAAAGTCGGTAACATCGCATTTACTCCTGTAGACGCGGCATTTGGATCAGTTCAGGTTTCTAAATCTGGTACTGTAGATTTTGAGATGAGAAATGTTGGAACTGGTATTGTAAAAATTGATAAAAATAGTTTCACACTTCCAACCCAACCTGAATTTGAAGTGTATTTAAAGAGTAATCTTGGAGTTCCTCTAACAATTGACCAGTACTTCGAAGCTCCTAATCCTCAAATTAGATCTTTGCGACCAAATGAGTTTATTACTGCATCTATTGTTTTCAAACCAACAGTAGCGAAGCAATATGTAGATTCAATGTTGGTCAGCTCTAATTCCAAAAATAATGATATGATTGCAGTTTTCAATGGCACTGGTACAAGTTCACTTTTAGAATTTGTGAGCGGATTTCCGTTGGGAGGATTTAATTGGAGAAGATGTTATTATTTGGAACAAAATGAATCTGCTTATGTCCGTAATAACGCAGTATTTTTGAAAAACTCAGGTGCAGCACCGTTACGTATTTTGAATATGTACAAAAAAGAGGCTTCACCCATTAGTTTGCAAATTCAACAACCTGCTCAGTATTTAATTCAACCAGGCGATAGTCTACCTTTTAATTCTACATTTGATCCGAGATCAACAGGATTTTACACAGGAACATTTGTAGTCGTTACTGAAACAGATACCTTGGAATTTAATATTACTGGTATCGGAACTGATCCACAATTATTGGTTGAGCCAATTATTCAGTTTGGAGAGGTATTTATATTGAATCCTCGTCAAGAAAGACAACGTCCAGTAACAATAACAAATAGAAATTATGAGTTTGCTGATACTATATGTATATCTAGTGTTACATTTGATACAAATGAAGTAAAGTGGTTCAGAAACTTTAGTTCAAAAGGCTTTGCTTATGATTCTATTGATCAATTTAATCTACCAACTACATTATATCATCCTGGTTCAGAATTTACAGATGCAAATGGATTTAGACCGTTTAGATGGCAAGCATATACGTACTTTTCTCCACAAAAAGCAGGTACTGAGCAAGCAGGAATACAGATTAACACATGCTATAGAAATAGGTCGATTCAAGTGATATTAGAAGGAACTGGTGTTGAACTGTCAAGAGATACTTTTGCAATTCTTAACTATTCTGGTACACGGAATATGACTGCGTGTATGGGTGATTCGTCAACGATGACGGTCAATATTATTAACTCTGGAAATGCAAATGCTCAATTGAACAGCTTAGACTTTAGTGTAGATATGGGTGAATTTACAACCAATCCAGTTGTTTCTGCAGCCAATCCGCTTGTGATTTCACCAAATGAATCTCGTTCTGTTACGGTAATTTGGAAAGCTTTAAATGCTGCACAGCGTACTGTAACAATGAATGCAAGAACCAATAGAACTGACGACAGTTCCATCACAGCTTCATTTACGGTTAGAACAACGCCAAATCCGAATGTATCGTTAAAGCTAAATGGTGGTAAAAGTGTTGAAGTGGGGCAAAATATTGTTTTATCCTTAGATAACGAAAATGCGTTTCCATGGGATGATATAATGTCAAATTCTCTTACAGTAGAATTGATGTATGACAAAACATTGTTAGCACCAAAAATGCAACTTGCTGTTACTCCTGCATTCGCAAATATATTGACTATTACACATGATCCTACTCTGTCCAATGCAACCAAAGATGTATTTAGGATAACTGCACAACAAGCAGGAACACAAGTTCCAGTTGGAACTATTGCAACAGTTGATTACTCAACGTATTTGCCACAACGAGTATTAAGTGAAGGTGAGAAAAATGATGGTGTAGATATTACACCAGTACTCAATGTAATCCCAGAAACACAAAATAATTGTATTTTCTTTGTTACAAATACGACAACTGTTACCTTGACGCCAACATGTGCATTTGGGTTGAATTCCATCAGTGGTTCAGGAATAGCTTACTCATTGTCCTCAATGAAACCTGATCCTGTAACTGATTTTGGTGGAACAATTGAATTTTCAGTTGGTTTGCAAACACCAGTACTATTGGATGTCTATAATTCTTTAGGTGAAAAAGTAGTAACGCTTGTGAATCAAGAATTGCAACCTGGAACATACCAAGTTTCGTTCCCAGCAACTGGATTTACATCGGGAATGTATACCTATAAATTGAGTGCTGGACCGTATGTAGCCTCAAAACCATTCATACTACAAAAATAAGGTAGTAAAATTTTAGAAATTAAAACCACAGAGTGAAAACTTGTGGTTTTTTTTTCGTATTTTAGAAAACATTTTTACAAAAAATCCCCCCTATGGAAATTCCAAATTCTCAAAAAAATTCGTACGAACAAAAAGTATTAGACCATGGATTTGTTCGCCTTGTAGATTATATGGGCGATGATAACGCAATTGTTCAAGCAGCACGAGTGAGTTATGGGGCTGGAACGAAAAATGTAAGCTCTGATAGGCAATTGATTCGATATTTGATGCGTCATCGCCACACTACTCCTTTTGAGATGTGTGAAGTCAAATTTCATGTGAAATTACCGATTTTTGTTGCTCGACAATGGATTCGTCATCGCACAGCAAATGTCAACGAAATCTCTGGACGATATTCCGAAATGGTGGATGAATTTTATGTTCCAGAATTAGAACAAATTCGTCCACAAAGTGTGATCAACAAACAAGGACGTTCTGAAGATGCTTTTGAAACTGATGAGGCAACAGAAATACAAGCACAACTCAGTGAAACGCAACGCGAATTATATAGTGAGTATAAAGAAAGTTTAGATAAAAATTTGGCGAGAGAACTTGCCAGAATCAATCTACCATTATCATTGTATACAGAATGGTATTGGAAAATTGATTTGCACAATCTGTTTCATTTTCTGCATTTGCGGTTAGATGCACATGCCCAATATGAAATTAGAGTTTTTGCAGAGGCTATGGCAGCTATTACAAAAGAATTATTTCCTATTGCCTACGAAGCGTTTGAAGATTATCGTTTAAATTCAATTGGATTCACAGGACCTGAAATCAAAATTTTACAACAATTGTTGTCTTCAAAGGAATTATCAGTAGAACAATTAGTAGAATTAGGATTAAGTAAACGTGAGTCTTCTGAATTTGTAAAAAAAATGTCATTTATTCGTTCGTTCCCAACTAAATAATATGCCGTTTAAAACCTTACCAACTGAAGGAAATTTTTTAGCATTAGAGAATAAATACTCATCCTTCGAGGATTCTGCAATTGCCATACTTTCCGCTCCATACGAAAAAACGGTTAGTTATGGCGGTGGAACAGTGAATGGACCAAAAGCAATTTTAGATGCTAGTGCATATGTTGAGTTTTACGATGATGAGTTCAAATCTGAGCTGTGTTTCAAACACGGAATTGCAACGATTGAGCCGCTAAAATTCGGAAAAAAAGAAGGAAAACAAGCTTTAGACTTGATAGAAAAATCAGTTGCTGAGTTATTAGACGCTGGTAAGTTTGTTGTTACCTTAGGTGGTGAACATACCATTTCCACTGCTCCAATTTTGGCATATTTCAACAAGTATCCAGAAATGTCAGTTTTGCATTTTGATGCTCATTCTGATTTGAGAGAGTCATACCAAGGTTCGCAGTATTCTCATGCTTCCTTTATGGCAAGAGTGACAGAGAAGATGAACCCTGAAGCCATAACACAAGTCGGGATTCGTGCATTGTGCAAAGAAGAAGCTGAATTTATCAAAAAAAACGGTGTCAATACATTTTTTGCTTCTTCTATTCGTAGAGGAATTCACAAAAAAAATTGGCAAAAGCAGGTGGTGAAAACACTCAATGATTTGGTTTATGTTACATTCGATGTAGATTTTTTTGATCCTTCCATTATGCCATCTACTGGAACCCCAGAACCTGATGGATTTTTGTACCATGAGACATTGGAAGTTTTTCGCCAACTTCGGTTACAAGGGAAAAAAATTGTTGGTTTTGATATTGTTGAATTAGCACCAACACCAGGAATCACCCATCCTGATATTTTAACTGCACGGTTGCTGTACAAAATGTTGAATTTTGCTTTTACTGAATAATTTACTTATAAAAATACAAGGAACAATTAATGAAAATTGCTGATCGCATTCAAAATTTAGGCACAGAAGGGGCTTTTGAAGTACTTGCTCGTGCAAAAGCACTCGAAGCTCAAGGAAAAAGTATCATCCACTTGGAAATTGGTGAGCCTGATTTCGATACTCCACAAAATATTATTGACGCTGCAAAAGATGCGTTGGACAAAGGGTATACTCACTACGGACCGTCAGCTGGTTTAACTGAAACTCGTGAAGCAGTTGCAGCATACTTTAACAAAACTCGCAAAACGAATTTATACAAGGGTACCGAAGTTGTTTTAGCACCTGGTGCAAAACCAATTTTGTATTATACATTAACAGCGTTGATTAATCCTGGTGATGAAGTCATCTATCCAAATCCTGCATATCCAATTTATGAATCTATCATTAACTTTTTGGGTGCAAAAGCAGTTCCACTTCCATTACTTGAATCAAAACATTTCCGTTTTGACATCAATGATTTGAAAGAACGCATCACTCCAAAAACGAGAATGATTATCATCAATTCTCCTCAAAACCCAACTGGTGGAGTATTAGCCAAAGAAGATTTGCAAGCAATTGCAGATTTGGCAAAACAACATGATTTTATCGTTTTGACAGATGAAATTTATTCTCAAAATATGTATGATGGCTACCAACACGAGTCCATTACGCAATTTGATGGAATGAAAGAACGCACTATCGTTGTTGATGGTTTCTCAAAAACTTTTGCAATGACTGGTTGGAGACTTGGCTATGGTTTGATGCCTGAGGCATTGGCACAAGTTGTTACTAAATTACAAACAAATGTGACAAGTGGACCTGCATCATTTACCCAAATTGCAGGTATCGAAGCAATGACAGACAATACATTAGCGACTTTAGACAAATTTGCTGAACAATATAAAAATAGACGTGATGTTTTGGTGGAAGAATTGAACAAAATTCCTGGTGTAACGTGCCATTTACCAAAAGGTGCCTTTTATGTATTTCCAAATATCACCGGAACTGGAATGACTTCGCAAGAATGTGCTGATTTCTTGTTGAATGAATGTGGTGTTGCATGTTTATCAGGTACTGCATTTGGTTCCAATGGTGAAGGATTTATTCGCTTTTCTTATGCAAATAGCATTGAAAACATTCTTGAAGCAACAAAACGATTTGCAGATGGAATTAAACGTAGAAACGGATAATCTAACTAAGTTTATTGAACAAAAAAAAGCATTTCCTTTCGGAAATGCTTTTTTTGTTTAAAGAATATATTTTCAAAACTTAACAACCTAACGATTTCAAATTTTGAGAAGCGGTTGCATTTTTCGGATTACGTTTTAATACTTCCTTGTATGCTTTACATGCATTATCTTTGTCGTTAGCTCCATGGTAAGAAAGTGCTAAATACAAATGAGCAAATTCATTTTCAGGAGCAATTGCTAATAAGTTCTTTGCTTCAAGAGTTAAATCTTTATATGATTTTTCACTCAAGCAAATGTTACAAATATTCAAATATCCTTGGATACTTTGAGTTTTCTTTGAATCAATTTCATTTGCAATTGCCAATTTGTACATTTCTTTTGCTTTTGGTAATTGATTCAATTCTTTGTAAGCGTTCCCCATTTGGTTATATGAAAACGCGTTGTTTTTATCTAACGTAATAGATTTTTGGTAGTATGCAATAGCAGAATCAATCAAATTAGCTTTTTCTTTCGAATCTGCTAAAGTAAAGAAGGATACACCAACTAACATAGCTGCTTGAGAACTTAATGAATCATTACAGTTATCTAAGCGAGATTTAAAAGTTTCAATAGCATCAGCATATAAACCACGTGAACGAAGTAACGTTCCGAAACGATACGCCAGTAAACAGTTTTTCGGATCTTCTTTTAACGAGTTTTTAAAGGCTGTTATTGCCAACAAAGTATCCTTGGTAGAAATTGCGGAGATACCATAAAATTCCCAATCTTTTGCAGTAAAATCATAGGAAGCATCTGATGATAGTGAACGGTAAGCATTAACACTAACTTCATAATTTTTAGAAAACATACCAGCTTGTGCTAACATTATCGTAGATTTCACTTTAACAGAGTCCAATGATGTAGAAACAATTTCAAGTTCAGCAATTGCTTCTGGGTATAATTTACCAGCCATATATGATTGAGCTAACCACCAGCGACCTAAAGAAGTATTTGGAGCATTTGGACGCAATTTGATAAAACGAAGCAATGACTTCGCAGCATTTGCATATTGTTTTGCGAAATAGAAGATTTTACCTTGTTCAAAAAATGCACGAGCGTTATTCGAATCTAATTTGGAAAGTGTATTCCATTCACGCAAAGAGCGATTGAAATACTCATCAGCTAATTCTGAGCCAACAGGTTCAGCATTTGCTAATTTGTAATAGGAAATTGCCAAATTCATTCTAGCTTCAGAATACCCTTCGTTTTTGGTGATAGCTTCATTATAGTTTATTCGAGCAAGTTCCCAAATATTTTGAGCAAAGTATAAATTCCCCAATGCTAAATATGCTTCCGCTAAACTATTGTCAAGTTCTTTCGCATTAGTAATGACCAATTCGGCTTTGTCCAAAGAATCAGCAGCAATAAGTGCTTGACCGTATGCTAATTGATTGAGAGCGTCCTTATCTTTTTTCTTGACTGCTTTTAGTGTATAGGTAATTGCCGTTTGGTGCTGACCTAACATCGAATACGATTTACCAATACGACGCAATATCTCTGGTTTATCCCCATCCTTCTTTTCTGCTTTTGTAAAATATTGCAAAGCAGAATCTGGATATTCCATTTCAAGGTAAATATCACCGGCAAGTAACAGTGCGTCGGTTTCGAGGTTTGTCGCTAAAAATTTTTTGATTTCTTCAGCAGCAGCTTGATATTCGCGTTCTTTGTAGAGTGTTTTTGCTCTATCCATAGACTGTGCAGCCAATTGTTGCACACCAATAGTAAATACACAGAACAAAAGAATTAGAATTCTCATAATGTTAACTCCATAAATATATAAAATTAATCCTGTAGGATTAGTTCGAATTTTGCATGAGCAGGAACAATTCCTCGCTCTAAAAAGGTTCGTTGAGCTTTTCCTTCACGACTGAGATACGTAAAAAAGCTCCAAATAAAATTTCTTCTATTGTCCAATTGATAACAATACCAATTGATAATGTAGGGATATTTTCTCATCACTATGTACGATTGGTGCACAGTTTTTGGAGAAACATACCCACTTGTATCGGCAAAACCAATTTTCAACATTTTGCAACGTTGCGATTGTTGAGCGACAGCTGACAAATACGTAATACCAATTGCATTTCCTTTTTCAACATTTGAAAGTACTTCATCCAACGTATTCACATAATTGATAGTTTTTGCAGGTTCTTTTTGAGAGAACAAAAAGTTTGAAGCATTTCCATACACAGAAGAATTTGGTTCTACACAATAAATGGTTGGTTCTGTATGTAAAGTTGGAAACATAGATTGAAAAGTAATTTCTTTTTTTGAAAATATAGATTTCAATTGGCTATCACTAATCGTATCTAAAGGAAAAGTAGGGGAAACTATCAACACCAAAGCATCTTCTGCAACTTTGAATTTATCATGAGCTTGAACACCAAATGCTTTCATCAAAGAATCCTCATCTTTGAGATAATCACGTGCAACAATGATTCCCCTTGATGATCTATTGAGCAATTTGGACATTGCCGTACGTGCTGATAAAGTTTCTAAAGTGATTTTTGCATCCGGAAATGCAGAATCGAACATTTTTTTTGGAGTCTGAAAAGCATTCGCTATCATATCGTCAACGGTGATTGTTGCTGAACCAGCAAAGGCAGTTTCCAAATCTTCAGCAGTAGGATTTGGTTTTGGTTTTTCTTCACATGACATAGCATGAATGGAAACCATTACTACAATCAAAAGGAGAAAGTTATTCTTCATTGTCTTCAAGACGTTCTTGTTTTTGTTGGTAATAATATAGTATCAAACGGTATACCCCAAAAGCAGTTACCAAACCACCAATGGTTCGAGTAAGCGTTTGGTCGTTTGGTGTTGGATTAATCAATCCCAATAACAACGAAAGCCCTACGCAAACTGATAAAATACGAATACTATAATTGAGAATTACCATGAAAAGGAAAATATTTAGTCAAATCTAAAAACGTAGAATTTGGTATGACGAATTCCTTTAGTATGAATTATAGAAGTTGACAGTGTTAGCAGATAATATAAGTAAATAGTTTCATTATTTACTTTCAATTATCGCTCAATAGTCAAAAATGAGGTAAAAAAAGCAGTAGAATTTTTTTGATAGTTTTAGAAAACACGGCTATCAATACATATAGTTTTATTTGATAGCCGTTACATTTCAATTTCAAATATTACAGTCGAAACGAAATAGGGACAACAACCCAACAGTTGACCGTTTTACCATTTTTCGTAGCAGGAGTAAACCGTGCTTTTTTAACGGCATTCACTGAAGGACCAATTAGAACTTTATGATCAGTTTTATCAACTTCTGTTTTCAAAACCGTTCCTTTTTTAGAAACTAACGCTCTAATAAAAACTGTTCCTTCAATTTTGCTTCTTTTTGCAGTTTCAGGATAAACCACACTTTTTTGCAGTGTAGCCAAATCAACCATTGGGTACACATCTGGTTCTTCTTTGTTTAACTGATCTTCAACAAATACTGGTAAACTCTTTGCATAGATAGGTGGAATTTGACTAACGGTAACACCTAAACAAATGATAATCAGAACAACAACGGTTGAGAATTTAATGATAACATTCATATCAATCTTTCAAAAATAATTATCGTAAACGAAAAGTAATGGGAATTATCACCCAACATGGAATTGGATTTTTAGCTTGAATAGCAGGTGTAAAAGGAGTCTTTTTCACAGCGTCAATTGCTGAGGCATTCAACATTTCAGAATCAGAAGTAATAATGTTAATTGTTGATATTTTGCCTGTAGAAAGTACTAAAACTTGTAAATGAACCGTACCTTCAATCCCAGCTCGAAGAGCCATTTCGGGATAGATTACATTTTTTTGAAGTAATGCTAAATCAACATTGGGATACTTGTCTGCTACGACAAACTCTTCACTTGAAGGAATAACTTCCTCTCTTTGGACATTCGTGACAGTAGGAGTTCCAGTTCCCTCTGTTGATGGAGTAGTATTATCCCATCCTCCAACATTCGCAGTTGGAATATCTATTCCAACTGTTGATGTGTTGATGTTTTCAAAGTTCAAATCTGATTCCATTGTTAGAGATGGAATAGGATTTGTAGTACTTTGAATAGAATTAAAAGAAGCAGCAGGTTTGTGAAAGGTGGAGAAGTTACCAGCAACTGTTGTTGATTGTTGCGTTGGTTTAGTAAATTCCATCAAGGGAATTGAGGGTTTTGACAATGGAACAACGACATTCACTTTTTTAGTTGTAAAAAAATACGAAGTAAAACTAACTAAAAAAATAAGGGTAAGTAACCCAATTGTACGAGCAAATCCTTTTACAGAAGCAATTTGTACAATTGATTGAAACTGATGCAAACGAATCAAACGTAGATGTTGATTGTTTGAAGAATGATGGACTGATGTCATAGTCATCACCTCAAAAATATGTTGTTGAAAAGAGCATTCTAATAGTTAGAACAACTTTACTTCAAAAAGGTTACATCAACCATATAAGAACGTTAAAAAAAATCTCAAAAAAATTCGAATGTTATGAAATGGTAATATAAACGTGATTGATGTCGAATAGTGAAAAAAACGTAAATAACTCGGATATTTTACAAAAAAAAACGCTAACCCATTTAAGGATTAGCGTTTAGATTTTATTCAAATACAACGAATATTATCGTAAACGGAAAACGATTGGAATAGATACCCAACAATCAATTGGAGAACCATTTTGAATAGCAGGAGTAAAGGTTGTTTTCATAACCGCTTTTGTCGCAGCATCATTCAACAAATCAGAATCAGAAGATTCGATAATGGTTTTTTTCGGTTTACCTGTTTTAGAAACAAGTACACGAATAGAAACCTTTCCTTCAACACCAGCACGTTTTGCCATATCAGGATATTCGACGTTTTTTTGCAACTGTCCCAAATCAACATTTGGTTCTTTTTCAACAGCAACAAACTCATCTGGATCAGGAATTTCTTCACGAGTATTGACTTTTACATCATTATCGACAGAGATATTACCATCACCAATATTATCAAAACCACCAACATCAGTACCATCACCACCAATAGCAGATGCACGAGAAAGATCATCGGTATTAGCAAAGTCTTTCAAGTTCGGGTCTAACTGAGCATCTGGTACAGGAACAGGAGTTCCAGCACGTGCAGCAGGACCAGCTGCCATCGATACTTGCGAAGGTGGAGGTGGCGGTGGAGGAACATCAGAGTTAGAAGGTGGCGGAGGTAGATCCGACAGCTTCAATTTTGCTACTGGAATGTTCTTCCGTAGTGCTAATTGTTTTTCTTGGATAGTATTATATCCCCAATACAACAAAAGCAACAACAAAAACATCGCTATCGTAATTAAAAATGCACGATAGGTTGCTTTGTTGATAAATAATTTGAATGTTCTTGCACGAACAGCACGTTGGCCAAATTGGAGAGACTCAATTATTGATGTCATAACGGTTTAATAACCTCCAATTCTTCAGGCGTTAGTGTAGCAAGTGTGAACTTTCTTTGTCTTTTTTCGCCAGCAAGTTGTTGAACAATATCAACTTCGGCATTGTTTAAAATATCTAAAACAGTTACAACAGAACCATACGGAGCGTCTTCAGACACTTTTAGAACCGTAATAAGTTCATTTTTCTGACGCATATTTTCAGAAACAGCTAATGCTTTTAGATCTTTTAAATTTAATGGTTGTGGTTGGTCTAACCCTATATTCCAAAACAGTTTACCGTCAGGACGTACCGAAATTGAGAATAATTTCGACAACGGAACTTCAACCGGATCTGTTTGAGGAGGAATAGACATTTCCATAATTTGAGGAGTAGCCATCGTAGTTGTTAACATAAAAAATGTCAACAACAAGAAGGTGATATCCACAAGAGGAGTCATATCAAGTCTAAAACCTAAACGTTTTTTCTTTTTACGTTTATGGGCTTTGGAGCCTTTCTTGACTCTCTCAGGGGCTCCTAATCCTTCGCCTCCACCAGCCATAATTATAACCTTATTCTAGTTCGTAAAAAATAATCAGCACAAAAAGAAATTATTTCTTCTTCTCTGTGATGAAATTGAATATAGTAGCACGGTTTTTCCGTAAAACGTCCATTGCATCAGAGACCCATTTATAACGGATTCTCACGTCTGCATCGACAGCAAATACTGTTTTTGGACTTGTTAATCGAGTATTGCGAATCAAATCGTCCAAAACTTTTACATCTCCACCAATTTGTAAAAGACCTTTTTTCAATTGATCTTCTGGTACATTAGAAGCAGCCCAAATTCTTTGACGGTCATTTGGATTGGAAACTTCATAATAATAAGAAGTATCATTGGAAACAGAATCAATTGCAATTTTGAGAGTTGCCAAATCTTTATCTGGTAACTTCGATGTATCTGGAGATACTTCTGGTCGTTTGATTATAAATTTTTGTTCGGATTCTGCATCAGATTTGAACTTTGCCGTAAACATAAAAAATGTTAGTAGTAGAAAGGTAATATCTACCAATGGCGTCATATCTAAAACAAAACCTAAACGTTTTTTCTTTGGTACTTTACCCATTCTTTTTCCTCTTTCTTAATAGAGTTACAAGCGTAATTGTACCGCTTATGCCTTGTTCGATTTAATTTTGTCTGTAAAAATTTCCATAACTTCTAAGATACCTTCATCGATAGTATAAACGAAGTTATCAACGACAGTAGAAAACGCATTGAAGGCAACAATTGCGATAATCGCTGCAAGAAGTCCACCTGCAGTATTGTAAAGTGCTTCAGAAATACCCAAAGAAAGTTGTTGTGCAGAAACCGCTCCACTACCTTCAGCAAGAGCTGCGAATGCACGAATCATACCTACAGTTGTACCTAAAAGACCAACCATTGTTGAAGTTGATGCTACTGTAGAAAGAATAACAAGATTTTTTTCTAAAAGTGGAGTTTCCAAATTAGAAGTTTCATCAATTGCACGTTGGATTTCAGAAATTTTCTTTTCTGTGTCAAATTCAGGGTCATTCAAAACTTGCTTGTACCTCTCAATACCAGCGAGTAAGATATTTGCCATCGAACCTCCCTGCTTTTGACAATCTTGTATGGCGGCATCGACTGCTCCGCTCTGCAAGTTTGCTTGAACTTTTTTCAAAAATTGTTGTGGATTTGATTTTCCTTTTGCTTTTGAAACAACAATTGCACGTTCAAAAACGTAAGTTACACCGATAACTAATAGACCCAAAAGTACCGCTACTAAGGGACCACCAGTGTAGATCATTCCAAGTACATTACCTTTTTTAGGCATATGGCGTTTTGCGCCATCGTCAAAGTTTCCAGCGTTGCCCATCCAATATTCCCAAATTGCAAAGGAAACCACCATTGATGCTGTAATCACGAAGAGCGTGAACCAGTTTTTCATTAAAGAACTCCAATAATTGAATAATATAAATACATTTTTTCTTACTTAGATACCGATTATATCGGAAAAGGTTTGTTCAAAGGAACTACAAAAATACATATTCCAACAATACAAACGATGTTTATGAATGTAAAATTACGATAATTTTGCAATTTTACAACATTTTCTTGATTTCGATCAATCTTTCATGACCAGAATAATCTTTAAATACTTTTACAGAGTGTTGTTGTTTTTCAAACAGCTCTTTCACTTTCTCAGCTTGATTAGCTCCAATTTCAATAATCATTGTCCCCCCGTTTGAAACCAACGAGTCAAAACGTTGAGATAATGCTCTGTAAAAAGAAAGACCATCTTCATTGTCAGTCAATGCTACCATTGGTTCATACGATTTGACCTCTTCTTGAAGTGAAGAAATCTCCTCTATTTCTATGTACGGTGGATTAGAAACCACAATATCAAATGGAGCTCCAGGTGGATTTTCTGACAAAATGGACGTTTCAAAAAATTGAATGTTTAGTACTTCTAATTGTCGAGCATTATTTTTAGCAGTTGTCAAAGCTTGTGTTGAAATATCTGTAGCTACGACTGTTATTGCTGGAAATTCCTTTGCAATTGAAATAGCTATACACCCGGAACCAGTACCAATATCACAAACTGTTAATGAACTATTCTTCTGAGCTTTAATTGTAGCAATCGCTTTTTCAACTAATTGCTCTGTTTCTGGTCGAGGAATTAAGACACTTTCATTCACTGAAAATTTATACTTATAAAATTCGGTCGAACCTACAATGTATTGTAAGGGTTCCTTTTTTGCACGTCTTGCTGTATGAGACCGTAAACGTGATAATTCATTTGCATGAAGTGGTTTGTCAAAATTCAAATACAAACCAATTCTTTCGACTCCCAAAACATCGCAGGCAAGTAATTCCATAGTCAATCGAGGGCTATCAATACCTTTTTCAGCAAAGTACTCAGCACCTTTTTTAATAACCTCACCGATAGTTATAGAATTAGAAGTACTCATCAACAATCCTTAGTCTAAATAATATTCTTGAATAGAACGGCACGTAGGTTGTTCATTTTTTTGTGCAGTTATTCCACTCAATGCAGCTGACGCAGCTGCTAATGTCGTTAAAAATGGGACTTTATACCGCATAGCTGTTTGACCCATAATATATTCGTCGTAACGAGCAGTTTCACCTAATGGAGTATTGATGACTAATTGTATTTCATTGTTTTTAATCATATCAATGATACTCGGACGACCTTCATAATGTTTCAAAACGGGTGTTACTTCTATTCCACCTTCACGTAAGAACGCTGAAGTCCCAGAAGTTGCAGTTATTGTAAATCCTAATTCAGCATACCCTCGAGCAATTTCCACTGCACGAGCAGTTTTGTCATGAGTATTTAACGAAATGAATATTGTTCCTTCAGATGGTAATGCGTTGCTTGCGGCAATATGAGCTTTTGCTAATGCACGACCAAAAGTCGTGTCAATTCCCATCACTTCTCCTGTAGAACGCATTTCAGGTCCTAAAAATACATTTGTGCCTGGAAATTTTGCAAATGGGAAGACGGAAGATTTGATGGCAACTCTGTTTGATTGTAAGGTGAAATCTTTGACACCTAAATCTGCCAATTTTTCCCCTACCATCACTTGGGTTGCTATTTTCGACAATGCAACACCGGTTGTTTTTGAAACAAATGGAATAGTGCGTGATGCACGTGGGTTGACTTCCAACACGTAGATTTTTCCATGTTGAAGAGCAAATTGGATATTCATTAACCCTATAACATTCAAAGAACGAGCTAATTTTTTCGTATAATCAACCATTATATCGAACTGTTCAATGGTGATGTTATATGGTGGAAGTACACATGATGAATCGCCTGAGTGAACCCCAGCTTCTTCGATGTGTTGCATAACACCACCAATGACAACATCGGTTCCATCTGCAATGGCGTCAACGTCAAATTCGTACGCACTTTCCAAGAAATGGTCTATAAGTATTGCACGATTTGGATACTTTTTTGAAGCAGTATACACATATTCTCGAAGTGTGGCTTCACGATAACAAATTTGCATTGAACGACCACCTAATACATAGGATGGACGCACAATTACCGGATAACCAACTCTATTTGCGATTTCTACTGCTTCTTCCTCGGTAAAGGCTGTTCCGTACTCTGGGCAAGGTATATTCAATTCATCGAGTAATTTTCCAAAGCGTTTTCTATCTTCAGCCAAATCAATACCTTCTGGAGAAGTTCCCAAAATTGGAACTCCTGCTTGTAATAAAGCCTCAGCAAGTTTCAATGGCGTTTGACCTCCAAATGTTAGAACAATTCCAAATGGTTGTTCGTGTTCTATGACTGAAAGTACATCCTCTAAAGTGAGTGGCTCAAAATATAGTTTATCTGTTGTGTCATAATCGGTGGAAACCGTTTCTGGGTTGCAATTTATCATAATTGCTTCCAATCCCATTTCACGAACAGCAATTACACTTTGTACACAGCAATAATCAAATTCAACTCCTTGACCAATTCTATTTGGACCAGAACCTAATATGATGACTTTTTTGTTGTTCGTAGAAATAGACTCGTTTTCTGATTCGTATGTTGAATAGTGATATGGAGTTGAAGATTCAAATTCGGCAGCACATGTATCAACAGTTTTGAACACAGGTTTGATTCCAAGTTTCAAACGATATTCTCGTATTTTTGCTTCTGACAAGTCCAATATAATCGATAATTGTTTGTCGGAAAATCCCATTTTTTTAAGATTAAGCAATCTGTCATAGGAAATTGAAGTTAAAAAATCCTCTGAGGAATGAGAACTACCTAACCGTTCAAAAAGAAGTGTATTTGCTGTATCAGTAATTTCCCTAAATTGTTCAATAAACCAAGGGTCATACCCAGTGTAGCGATGAATATCTTCGGTAGTAAAGTTAAATCGAAGTGCATCACACAAATCGAATATGGATTGAGAAGTTCTTTTTTGTAAACGTGATACTAATGCAGGAATTTCTGATTCGGTTATTGTATGGTTGGTAATGTACTCTGGTTTATCAAATCCAAACCCTGATCGATTATTTTCCAAACTTCTCATACCCTTTTGAAAGGCTTCTTTGAGTGTTCTACCGAAAGCCATTATCTCACCAACAGATTTCATCTGTACTGTGAGAATGTCTTCGGCTTCACGGAATTTTTCGAAATCCCAACGAGGAATTTTTACGACAACATAATCAATAGAAGGTTCAAAACAAGCAGGAGTTTTTTTCGTAATATCGTTGGAAATTTCATCCAAAGTATAACCAATTGCGAGTTTTGCAGCAATTTTTGCTATTGGAAAACCAGTTGCCTTTGATGCTAAAGCAGAACTTCTGGAAACACGTGGGTTCATCTCAATAACGATGATTCTTCCGTTTTTTGGATTAATAGCAAATTGAATATTAGAACCACCAGTTTCAACACCAATTTCACGAATGACTTTGATAGCAGCGTCTCGAAGAAGTTGGTATTCTTTATCAGTTAGCGTTTGTGCAGGAGCAACTGTTATGGAATCACCAGTGTGAACACCCATAGGGTCTAAATTTTCTATAGAACAAACAATGACCACATTATCAGCTTTGTCACGCATTACTTCTAATTCATACTCTTTCCAGCCAATGATGGATTCTTCTACCAACACTCTTCCAACGGGAGATGCCGTTAGTCCTTTACGAAGCAAATCTTGGAACTCTTCAAGGTTATAGGCAACTCCACCACCTGTACCGCCTAATGTAAACGATGGGCGAATAATTGCTGGAAACCCTAAAGTTTCAATAAGCTGCATTCCTTCTTCAATCGATGTAACAAAACCACCGATAGGCATTTCTAATCCACATTTATGCATTGCAGCTAAAAACAGTTGCCTGTCTTCAGCTTTTCTAATTGCATCAACATTAGACCCAATCAATTGAACATTGTATTTATCTAAAATCCCTCTATCATACAAATCCAAAGCAGCATTCAAAGCAGTTTGCCCGCCCATTGTTGGGAGAATTGCATCAGGTCGCTCTTTTTCAATGATAGCTTCCAAAAAATTTGCTGTTATTGGTTCTATATATGTCGAATCTGCAACTGCAGGATCTGTCATAATAGTTGCTGGATTAGAATTGACTAAAATAACATAATACCCTTCTTCGCGAAGTGCTTTACAGGCTTGTGTTCCACTATAATCAAATTCTGAGGCTTGTCCAATAACAATAGGACCTGAACCAATGATGAGAATTCTCGATAAATCTGTTCTTTTGGGCATAAATATATTAACGGTATAACGATTCGATTGTTTGTTTGTATTTTTTTTCAACAACTGAACGTTTTATACTGAGTTTCGGTGTAAGAGTACCGTTCTCAATAGTAAAAGGTTCTGTTAGGAGTGCAAATTTACGGACTCGTTCGTATTTAGAAAAATCTTTTTGTTGAATGTCTATCTGTTTTGAGATACTTTGCAAAATTTTTGGTTCACTTATAAGTTGTTCAAGAGTTAGGTTTACCATTCCTAACGAAGTAGCTAGTAATTGTAATTCATTTAACTCTGGAACAATTAACGCTATACAGAATTCTTGATCATCACCTAAGACAATTATTTGGTCTATAATAGGTAGTTCTGCAATTTTCTGTTCAATAGGTTGAGGAGCAATGTTTTTACCTCCTTTAGAAATGATAATATTCTTTTTTCTATCAATTATTTTAAGATTTCCTCTGTCAGTCCACACCCCAATGTCTCCTGTTGCTAACCATTTACCATCGATAATTGTAGCCATAGTATCTTCAGGTCGATTGTAGTACCCAACCATAATATTATCACCTGAGGCTAATATTTCCCCATCTTCTGCAAGTTTGATGGTAACACCCGGAAGTGGTTTCCCAACCGTTCCGATTTCTATGTCATCTGGTCTGTTTACAGATAGAACAGGGGAACTTTCAGTAAGCCCATAGCCTTCTAAAATCAAATACCCTAACCCAAGAAAAAACTCCGCACTTTTTTGCGATAACGAAGCTCCACCAGAAACAAAAAGTCGTATAGTAGGACTCAATTTAGCACGAATTTTTTTCAAAATTACTTTTTCTGCAAGCATGTATTTCCAGCGTAGGGTCAACGAAACATTATTTTGCTGAGAAGACTGTACATACTGTAAACTAATGGAGATAGCATTGTAAATCATCCGTTGTTTCAAAGGAGATTCTTTTTCAAATGCTTTTTCCATTTTAACCAATATTTTGTCAAAAAGTCTGGGAACACTGGTTAAAATAGTTGGATTTGTTTCTTGAATATTCGTAGCTACCGTTTCTATAGATTCCGCAAAAGCCGTTGTTGCACCTGATGCGAACGATGTATAATACCCTGTCGTTCGTTCGTAAGCATGTGCTAATGGTAGGTAAGACAAAAAAGTGTCCAGATTTGTTACAGGTATAAGATTCAAAATTGATTGAATATTCGAAATGACATTTTTATTAGACAATATCACACCTTTTGGTTCACCAGTTGTACCTGAGGTATATATTAGTGTCAAAATATCTTCTTCTGTAATATTTGATGCTTTATGTTCAAACCAAGTTGTTAACTGTTCTTCTGTTTTTTCTATCGAAGTTTGTTGAATAAATTCATTCAATGTTCGTACTGTTTCATCTATTTGTGAAGTAAAACTAACGACCGTTTGAACGCTTGGACAATTTGGAAGAATTTTTGCTACTTTCCCATACATCAATTGATTTGAAACCACAACGGCAGATGCAGAGCAATCGTTGAGAATATATTCAATTTGAGCAGGTGTAACGGATGTATACAACGGAACACTGATAATTCCCAATGAGGACAAAGCAAAATCAACGAGAACCCATTCGTAGCGATTTTCAGACAAAAGAGCAACCTTGTCACCTTTTTGTAAACCTAAATTATGAAAGGCAAATGCGAGTTTTTGAACAGTTGAACGTAATTCAGAAAAGGAAATATCAACATATTGCGAATTCTGTTTGTATCGATAAACAGGTTTAGTATTCCGAGAGAAAGTAGTAGTTACGGAAACAAACAGTTCTGCAATTGTTTTACTATTCATACTAATTGAATAACGCTATGGTTTTTTATCAAAACCAAGTAAAATTGGTAACATTCTTGGTATCAAAGACTCTACCGTATATTCTTTTACATAAGAATACGCGGGAGTACGAATTGAATCAGAAAAGATGTAGTCTCTATCAAATTGCTTCATCATGTCAAAAAGCAAGTTTTGTTGTTTTTTACCTTCAGAATGTTCCGAAATAGTCGATCCTTTCAAGTTCTGCAATGGAATTTTAGATAGAAGTGTTTTTACACAATTCTTTCTCAAAACTTGATAATCCGTGTAAGAATAATGTAATTTATTCAGTTCTTCTACTAAAGATTTATATACGGTAGAATGAACATCCTTTGTTGCCTTTTTTCGAGTTTTAACATCAGTGGTTAAAATATATTTCAACTTCAAATGTGCATTCATCGAGTCTAAGAGCAAATTCATAAGTAATAAATCGTGTTCAAATGGAACTGTTGATAAATTTGAACGAGAAGAATTTTTCTTGACAATGTACAATGCATCAGTTTTTGTTTGAATCAGAGGGTTCAAAAATCGTTTCGTAATATCAATTCCATACCAAATTCCTAAGCCTACAGCAATAGTAATAGAAACAAAAACAATCCAAAACACCCAACGATACAATGTTTTTACCATCACTTATTCATTAGTGACTTTTTCATCTTCTGGAAGATCAAAAAGAGCGTCAGTAAAAGCAATTGGATCAAATAGTTGCAAATCGTCAATTTTTTCACCAACCCCAATAAAACGAACTGGAATTTTTAATTCAGAAGTTATGCCGATTATCACTCCCCCTTTTGCAGTTCCATCAAGTTTTGTTAGCACAATGCCAGTTATTGGAGCAACCTTCGAAAATTCTTTCGCTTGTTGAACAGCATTTTGACCAGTAGTAGCATCAAGAACCAAAAAAACTTCATCCGGTGCAGATTCTTTATGTTTTTTCATTACGCGATTGATTTTTTCTAATTCCTTCATCAAATTCGCTTTATTATGCAATCTTCCTGCAGTATCAATGAGAATAACATCAGATTTTCTTGCTATACCAGCAGCTAACGTATCGTAAACAACTGCAGCTGGGTCAGCACCTTGCTTTTGTTGAATTATTTCCACATCTGCTCGTTTTGCCCAAACATCTAATTGTTCATTGGCAGCTGCACGAAATGTATCAGCCGCACCGATGAGAACTTTGTTGTCAAATTTTTTGAAATTATGTGCTAACTTTCCAATTGTTGTTGTTTTTCCAACTCCGTTGACACCAATCATCATCATAACAAATGGTTTTTCGACATTATTGAGTTGATATACATCTTCTTGAGTTGGGGCAGGAATCTCAGCAAAAATAGCTAAAATCTCTTGTTTTATTAACTCGTAAATTCTATCTGCATTTTCGTAATTTTCTTTTTTAACTGTATTGCGAACAGAATTGATGATTCGTTCTGTTGTCGCAAAACCAATATCAGAAGTAATGAGAACTTCTTCTATTTCTTCCAACAATTTTTCGTCAATTTTTCTTCCGAACCCAATGGTTGCTCGTAATTTATTGACAAAAGAATTTCTTGTTTTTGTCAAACCATCTCTAAGTCGTTCTAATTGAAATACTTCTGTGGTTGTTTTTACGACTGAATCAACAGTGCTTTTTACTGCGGAACTAACCTTGTCTTTAATTTTGTCGAAAATACCCATAGAAATCCTCTATTGTAAAATTGGTGGAAAAATTTGTTTAAAGATGAAAAGAGTTTGAAATTCATCGTGTTTTTTTTGTAGCAATTGTTTTAACTCAATTGTTAGTTCTTGTACTTCTTGTAATACTCTAATGGATTGAACATTTTCTTTGAGTAGCACAGGAAGTTGTTCTAAAATTCGTAATAATTCCGTATGTAAAGAATCTGAATTTGAAATCCTATTTGCTGCAAAAAGTTCTATCGTTTCTGTAGAAAAATATCTTCCATGAGTACAATTCCAATATTTCAATAGTCGAATAATTGGTTTGAGAAGAAAGGAAGTTTCGTTATTCTTGATGTGGATTTTCTCGTCAAATTCTAGTGGGTTCGATTGAATCCATTTATCATGTTTCAACAACGAAATATAAAGATTCGAACCCAAATCAGAATCAACAACAATGGCTGGAACTAATTGAATTGCCCCAAACTTCATAGGAATTCTCAACTGTTTCATCTCATCTTCAGAAAGAGAAAATGATGAAGAAATACAATGTTCAATTTCTTTTTTCATCAGGGAAAAATTTTCGTAATATTCATCATTTTGAAACAGAATCATTAATTCGATAGAAGTTTTTTTATCTATTGTATGACGCAAAACAGTTTCTCTTGCAAACTCTCCAATAGGAACACATCGTTCGATATTAAACCGAAAATGATTCGTTAGAGCTTCTTCAACAGTAGTATAAAAGTTTTCAATTGCAGCTCGTTCCAACGGTTGTGGTACGATGGCATAGGCTAATTCTTTTGTATATTGTTGCAAAGAATTCAAAGGTTTATCCTACTTTCTTTGAGGAACGAAACTGAGGATTTGCCATAAGAAATCAAAGAAATAAGCATTGCAATGGTTGAGAGAATTTGTAAATACATTCCTATCGTATTCGCAATTGAATGTTCATGAAATAATGAAACAATCAATGTAATACTAATGAGAATAACAGTTGCTTTGCCAATATAATTGGACATCAAGGTTTTGTTCGTTTTTTTGGTAACGTAATAACTACCCAAAAGAATTACGATGTCTCTACCAAGTATGACACAAAAAAACCATAAAGGAATGTACTCAAGAACATACAAACCAATGGTCATAGCACCGACATATACTTTGTCAGCTAATGGGTCGATAATTTTACCCAATTCTGTGATTTCATTTCTTTTTCGAGCAAAAAAACCATCGAAAATATCAGTCAGAGCAGCAATGACAATTGTAACCAACAACAAAGTTATTTGATGTGTCCACAAAAAATACACCGATGGTAGTACAAGTACAAATCTACTACTTGACAGTAAATTAGAAATAGTCATCATACTACAAATTTACGGCTTTTTTTTCGATATTAATGATAACTAAACAAAATGATACTATCATTCCGACTATCATTGGTTCGATATCGTGAATAATAGGTATTCGAAATGAAGTATAATTCGATAAAAAGATACTTGAAACGACAAAAAGTGGTGGAAGAAGTAAACAATAGTAGACGCTGTTGTTTCTTAGAGAAAACGTTGGGTGAAGAGAAAGTAACACCAAAAACAACAAGCCAGGTACAACGATGGAAGCAGCAGTGTAAATGATAGTTGTAATGGAGGGAATTGCAATAGCAACTGTGATGGCAATTGATGCAATAAGTAACAGTGAGATAATATGCGAACGTTGAGAGTGTTTTTTTGATTGCAATTTCTCGAGAATATCAAAAGAGACGATACTTGAACTAATGAGAAGATAACTTTCTAATGTTGACATCACAATCGAAAGAATGGAAAGAATAAAAAATCCACTCCATGGTGAACCTAACACTGTTTTTGCTAATACTGTATATACTTCCAATGGTTGAATATTTGGAATAAAGGAAATACTATACAAACCTGTAAGCAACGTCAATGAATCAAACAGAAACCAAAATACTATTGAAATCAATATACCGTTTCGAGCAATTTTGGGTGACTCAGCTGCAGAACAACGTTGGTGAAAACTGGGATCAACAAATGTTTGTAATGCAATGATGAACCATGAAATAATAATCCAAATATGGGTTTTTAGCGAATTCTGTACTGTTGGTAATATCTTTTCAAAAAGTTGGATTGGTGAACCAAATGTATTCCATGAAAAATATAGTAAAACTCCGAACCCAAAAAACATCAAGACAAATTGCAGTGCGTTCGCATACAAATCAGATTTCAAACCTCCTTTTGCAACTATGACAAGAGAAACTATCGTTCCAATTATGATTGTTGCCCATAATGGAAGAGGCAAGAACATTTGTAGAACAACACCAAGAGTCAAAGCATACGGTGCTGGAATAGTAATAATCAATAATAAAATTGCGACAATGATACTGTGATTTTTACCAAACTTTTTTTCTACAGCAGAAGGAATGGAAAGGAAATTGCCACTTCGAATTTTTTTCGCAACAAATAGGGAAAATAGGAGTGCTATCAAATAGTATGGAACTCCAAAACAGAACCATGTTACTATTCCATAAGTATAAATAAATTCACCAACACCAACTATAGAGCCGTACCATGTTGCAACTAGCGACATCACAAAAAATGGTAAGGTAACCTTCCTTCCAGCCAAAAAGAAATCGACAAATGAAGAGGATGTATTTTTTCGTAAAGATGGTAATAGCCCTGCAATAAGAACTAATCCAAAATAACCAAAAATTAGAATGTAGTCTATGGTAGAAATCACTATTGAATAATGAAATAATTATATGTTCGTTTACGATTGATTATAAATAATTGACCTTTGCATTTCCAATTATCCTTAACAAATAATGAATAACGTTGAATATACACATCAAGTAGAAAAATTTGACTCGCAAAAGATGATAGATATCTTAAAGAATTTCACAAACGATGTCAAAAATGCTATTGAATTAGGACAAAAAGCAAAACAATTACCATTGCAACTATTTTCAAAAGAAATAATTGTATTAGGAATGGGAGGGTCAGCCATCGCAGGTGATACCGTTCGTACAATTACCTCTGCATTAGATGGTTTTCCTTATGTTATTAAGGTAGTTCGTTCGTATACATTTCCGAAGAATGTTGATCCAAATGCATTGGTTGTTGTATCGAGTTATTCTGGTAATACCGAAGAAACTATCTCTGCAATGTATAAAGCTGAAGAATATTGCACTAATTTTCTCTGTTTGACAACTGGAGGTGTTATTGGTAATCATGCGAAAGAAAAAGGGTATCCCACTATTACATTGCCAACGGGATTTCAACCAAGAGCAGCATTTGCCTATTCATTTTTTCCCTTGTTGTTGTTGTTGACTGAAAAAACGAATAATGACGCCTTACAACAATCCATTGGAACTGCATTAGAGGAAATAGTTCGTTTGCTACCCGCACTCACAGAACGATATCAGACACCAAATACACTTACAAATGACGCATATTCGATAGCAACTACACTTTACAATAAATTGCCATTTTTCTTTGTTAATTCCGATTTGTTCGATACTATTCAACTTCGTTGGAGAGGACAATTGCAAGAGAATGCTAAAATGTTTGCATTTGGGAATGTACTACCCGAAATGAATCATAACGAAATATGTTCTTTAGTTTCTGAAAACGAATATACAAAGAATATTGCTATAGTTTTAGTTCGAGATGTTTTAGATCATCCTCGCGTGAAATTACGATTTGATGCATTTTCATCAATTCTTGATAAATCATTACAATCCAAAATGATTACGATTTATGGAGAAGGAGATCATTTACTCACTCGAATCATAACATTGGTCCATTTAGGTGATTGGATTAGCTATCATTGTGCAATGTTGCGAAATGAAGATCCTTCTCCAATTCCTTTGATTAACGCCCTCAAAAACTTATTATCTAATGCATAAACTCTTAGTTGTAATTGTAATATCTCTGTTACTTCCTGCTATTACGCAATCGCAATTTCGATTAAAAGCAGTTGGGGATGTGATGTTTGGTTCCTATACGCCATCATTGGAAGTTCCAGATCAAGGTGGTGAAGAATTTCTTCCAATAGCTTCGTATTTGGGTGGGGCTTCGTTAGTTTTCGCGAATTTAGAGGGTTCTTTTGCCACAGGTACTATGAAAGCGTCTAAATGTGCACCAGCATCACGTGCTGCAGGGAGATGTTACGAATTTGGCATGCCTGAAACATTAGCTCCATTGCTGAAAAAACTTGGCATTACAATCGTGAGTTTGGATAATAATCATTCCGAAGACTATGGTATTGAAGGGTATAATTTTACAAAAAAAGTTCTTGATGATTTGGGAATATCTTATGCCCCCAAAAAAGGATACTCTACCTTGCAATATGGCTCAACTTCAGTCGGTGTCGTTGCATTTGGTTTTTCTACTACTTCTTACACCGTAAGTGATATTGAAACTGCAAAAAGTATTGTTAATCGTTTAGCAAAGAAATTTGATATCCTTATAGTTACATTTCATGGTGGAGCAGAAGGAAGAAAAGCGTTGAATACTCCAAAAACCACCGAAATGTTTATGGGTGAAAATCGTGGGAATTTACCTCTTTTTGCAAGAACAGTAATTGATGCTGGTGCAGATTTAGTCTTAGGTCATGGTCCTCATGTTTTGCGAGCAATGGATTTATACAAAGATAGATTGATAGTGTATTCAATGGGAAATTTTTTAACTTATGGTCATTTTAATTTAAAAAATGAAAATGGCATTACTGCTATTTTTGATATAACGCTTGATGCAAAAAATGGAGCATTCCTATCTGGCAATATAATCCCAATTATGCAAATTGGTAAAGGAATCCCAGTGTACGATTCTACCAAATCGGCAATTACATTATTACAACGATTGACAAAAGAAGATTTTCCATCGAGTGGTTTGTCTATATCCAATGATGGTGAAATTCGAAAACAATAAGTACATTTGATATGAGTGAAAGTACCAATTCAAAACCAAAAAGCAGTTTAACCTATCGTTGGCTGACAGCATTAGTTGCAATTCCTCTAATTGTGCTGATGCTAACTATTGGTGGAATACCTTTTGCAATGTTGGTTGGAGCTTCTGCAGCAATGCTTTTGTGGGAATTTTATATGCTTGGGAAAGCCAAACAACTTTCACCTCATACGATTACTGGAATTGTTGTTTTGCTTATTCATGCAACGATTACATATTTAGGTTCGCAAGCAATGCGATTGCAAGGGTTAGGACTTTCGTTAGTTTCTTCTGCAGGATTATTCATCATCTACATCATTGGAACGATGTTAGGTGAGTTATGGAGAAAACGTTCGAATCCAATTGAAAACGTAGCGTTTACTGTGTTTGGAACTGCATACATTGGAATTTTCTTTTGTTGTCTTATTAGTATTCGAGAAATGTATCATTATGTCAATATCCTCGAAACACCATCAATTGTCCCATCACTTCTTTCCGACAATGCTACTATTAGTTCCATGCCAGATTGGGGTGGGCATTTTCTAATATGTTTATTCTTTTCCATTTGGGCGTGTGATTCTACAGCGTATTTCATTGGGAAAAAATTTGGTAAAACGAAGCTTTGGGCGAGAATAAGTCCTAAAAAAAGTTGGGAAGGTTCTGTGGCAGGTCTAATCGCAGCTTTGATTATGATAATTGGTTTGCTAAAAATACTGTTACCCACATTTAGTTTGCAAAATGCAATTATTATTGGATTAATTGTCGGAGTAATTGGACCGTTAGGAGATTTGACAGAATCTCTTTTTAAACGTGATGCAGGTATAAAAGATTCATCTTCTATTCTTCCTGGTCATGGAGGAATGTTGGATAGATTTGATAGTATGTTGCTGATTGTTCCTATTGTCTACATCTATTTGCTCCTGACATATTTGGTAGCAAATCCTGGTTTTATTAATTTTTTTGAAAAATAAATCTCATTACATATATTCCCAATGGCAAAAATACTGACTATAGCTGCACATCCTGATGATATCGAACTTTCTTGTGGAGGAACATTAGCAAAACTGTCTTCTGAAGGACATACTGTAGCCGTATTGGATTGCACTGTTGGAGAATTAGGCTCAAGAGGATCTGCTGAATTACGAATGAAAGAAGCCGAAAATGCGTCCAAAATTTTAGGAATTTCAGAACGATATTTCCTTAATTTTGAAGATGGGAATGTTCAACCAACGAAGGAAAATATTCATACGGTAGTACAATATCTTCGAATGATACGGCCAGATGTATTACTCATCCCCCCTAAATTTGAACGTCATCCTGACCATGAAGCAGTTCATTTGATTGCTCGGAAAGCTCAGTTTCTGAGTGGCGTTGCAAAAATAGAAACTGTTCACCCATTTTCTGGTGAAGTTCAAACCCCACATCGAGCGAAAAAAATGTATTCTTTTATGCAGATGTATGATTTTCAACCTGATTTTTATGTAGATATCACTTCTACATTTGACAAAAAAACAGCATCAATTTTGGCGTATTCGTCCCAATTTTATAATCCAAAATCGGCACAGTCAGAAACTGAAGCAGAAACTGTTATTTCAAAACCAGAATTTTTACACTTTTTGGAAGATAGAGCCAAATATTTTGGGTACAAATGTGGTTTCAAATATGCCGAACCCTTTCAATCTATAGAACCAATTGGCATTTCCTCATTATCACAATTGTTCTAAATCAAAGCCTATACTTTCTCTAAAGCCCATTGGAATGCTTTGATGTATTCTTCAGCGGAACGACTAGCAGAAAAATCAGCATTTATACCGTTAGTGCGTATTATATTCCAATGAGGATGTGTTTTATAGACACTTAATGCACGATTGACAGTTAATCCCAAATCATGAGCATTGTATCCATAAAACAAAAATCCTGTTCCTTGAGACGTATTGCGATTATATTCCAAGACAGTATCAGATAAACCTCCAGTAGAACGAACAATAGGAACTGTTCCGTATTTTAATGCATACATTTGTGTCAAACCGCAAGGTTCATACAGTGATGGCATCATCAGAAAATCCGATGCTGCAATAATTTTATGCGATAAAGCATTGTTATAACCTAAATGCACGATAACTCTGTCGCTATATTTACGTTCTAAATAGCGAAAATAATCTTCAAAGCGTTTTTCCCCAGATCCCAAAACAGCAAATCGAAATACTCCTGCATAAAGATAACTTTCCAAAATCTGCTCCAAAACATCGATACCTTTTTGTTTTGTAAGTCGAGCAACCATTCCAACAAGCGGAACATCATAGGAAAGTGTTTTTTGTTGTGGGCAATGCTCCTTCAAAAACAGCTGTTTATTATGTTCCTTCGTTTCCAAATCATTTTGGGTGTACTGTTTATAGATGAGATCATCCAACTCTGGGTTCCATTCGGTATAATCAGTTCCGTTTAAAATACCAATGACATCACCGCCTTTTGAATTCAAGTATGGTTGCATTCCTTCACCCAAAGAAGTCCATCGTATTTCTTTTGCATACGTAGGACTCACAGCGGTTACCTTATCGGCGAACATAATTCCAACCTTCATTGAATTGAAAATACCATCATGTTCATACCAGCTTCCAGCATAAAAATCACGAGTATTTACACCCATTAGTGGTAAAATAGTCGAAGGCAAATATTGACCTTGATATCCCATATTATGGATTGTATAAACACCAGCAGTTTTCGAAAACAATGGGTCATACTTGTAGAAAATTTTCAAAAATGCCAATGCAAGGGAAGTATGATAATCGTGAGCATGAAGTATGTCTGGTTTGAAATTGAGAGCTTTTGCAACTTCAAACGCAGCTCGAGAAAGGAAGGTAAAGCGTTTGTGATTGTCAGTATAGCCTTCTCTATCTCCATAAATACCTCTTCTATCGAAGTAATCTGCAGATTCCAAAAAATACACATCTACATCAGAACCGGGAATTTTCCCCTTCCAAAGTCTTGCATATTCCTTCCAATAGCCCATTGGAACTTCAATAATGATATTTGTTGGAGTAATGGAATAAAGTGTAAGATCTATCATTCCATATTTTGGAATTACCACAATAACATTATGCCCGAGTAATGACCATTCTTTGGACAATGAAGCAACAACGTCTGCTAAACCACCAGCTTTTGCAAATGGAGTAATTTCTGCGGCAGTAACTAAGATATTCATAGACTATTTATGTTAAAATACAATGTACAATGTACGTTGAGGGATAGATATCTCGAAAATATTGATATGCCGATTGAAGTAATTCACTATCATTATTATTCGAAAATAGACCCAACATCGTCGACCCACTTCCACTCATTATGGAAAAATTTGCTCCAAAACTACGAAGTTTTTTCTTAATTTCTTCTAAAATAGGAAATTCAGCAAAAAGAATTGGTTCAAAATCGTTTTCAAGTGAATATTTTGATGAAAATAATTCAAACGAACCATAATGTAAAAAATCATTGTAATCTGGTATATCAGCTGAAAACCTTTCTGTTCGACCTAATGATTTAAAAGCGGAGACAGTAGGGGAATGTATACCGGGATTTACCAATAATATTGAGTAAGGAAATTCTTTCATTGGAAATACTGTAAGTTCATCGCCTTTACCACCGACAATGGTTGGTGTATTATGTAAAAAGAACGGTACATCACTACCCAATGTAACTGCAATGGAAAGTAGTTCTTTCATAGAAATATCAATATTCCATAAGGTTTTTAAAGCTAATAACGTTGTACCGGCATTTGCAGAGCCACCACCTAAACCTGCACCCATAGGGATAACTTTTTCGCAATGAATATACACACCTTGATTTGTTCCCGTAAAGCGTTGCAACGCTTTTGCTGCTTTGTAGCAGAGGTTCAATTCTTGGGGGACAAAATCGTCAATTGTTGTGGTTACAGTTATTTCGTCATTATGACGAAACTCCAACCTGTCAAACAATGTAATGGGTAAAAATAACGAATGGAGATTATGGTACCCATCCTTACGTTTATTCAGTACTTTTAGACCTAAATTTATTTTTGCATTTGAGCGTATTTCTAACACTCTTTTCCCTTGTAGTGGTAGGAAAAACTAATTTCAACTGCAATGTACAAAAAATGGATTCATCAATAACAAATTCTCAACATATTCCTATATCCTACAAAGCAGAAGTTGAACGTAAACTCATTCATTTGCTGTCGTTACTTATTCCAATTATCTATTCTTTTGTTAACGATAAGTGGATTGGATTTTCGATAATGTTTCCTATAATGATTTTTGCATTGACTGTGAATTTTTTCACGAATAAAGAAGGTCGAATGCGTGAGTTACTTTTGGGGCTTTATGGCGATATATTACGCGAACATGAATCGAAACCCAAATGGTATATGCTTAATGGTGCTTCGTATGTTATTATAGCCGCAACTCTTTGTTTGGTGCTATTTCCAATCAACGTTTTTTTGGTTGCATTTTCTGTTTTGGTGATATCTGATACTTGTGCTGCATTAATGGGAAGAAGATTTGGAAAGAAAAAATTATATGATTCAAAAACCATTATCGGTACTGTTTCATTTTTTCTTTCTGGGTGTTTCGTTGCACTTTTTATCGTTCTTACACGTACTATCGAACCAATTGGGCTTCTTTTTTTTGTTGTCGGAATATTTGTAGGAACAATAGGAGAATTGTTCGCTAAACAAATATCGATTGACGATAATTTTGTTGTCCCACTTCTTACCGGTTCTGTATCTTGGGCTTTGTTTGCTTTATTTTCAGTTCCTATTTACTAAAAACTCTTTATGTCAACTGAAAAGACGGAACAAAATAAAAAGAAGGTCGATTTTTCTATGATATTGCGTCTTTTGACGTATATTAAACCGTACAGATCTCAAGTTTTCATCGCTTCACTTTGTACGCTTATCGCAACAGCGGTAAACCCACTTCGACCGTATTTAATCAAACAAGCGATTGATACTGCTATTCCAACAAAAGATTGGGAATTACTCCAATTTTATGGCATCCTCATTTTTTCAATGTTGATTGTCAATGGTGTTTTACAGTATTTGATGTCATTAATCATGGCTCGAGTAGGCGAACGATCGCTTTATGATATTCGAGTAAAATTGTTTGCTCATATTCATACGCTTTCTCAACGATATTACGATAAAACTCCTTTAGGAAGACTAATCACACGCGTAACTAATGATGTAGAAGCATTATTGGATTTGTTTTCCTCAGGTGTAGTAATGATTGTGGCAGATATTCTCCTCATTACGTGGATTGTAGTGTTTATGTTTCTCACCAGTTGGAAACTCACAATTGCAACAGTAATGGTATTGCCAATTCTTTTTATAGCGTCTTCTATATTCCAAAGAAAAGTCCGAGTTGTTTATACGAAAGTTCGAACAGAAATATCAAAAATGAATTCATTTCTCAATGAGTTTATCAGCGGAATAATCACAGTAAAGTTATTCAACAAAGAAAAAGAAAAGTTTGATGAATTTGAACAAATCAATAATCGCTATACAAAATTACAGATAAAAACAATCTCGTATTATGCAGTATTTTTTCCAGTTGTCGAATTACTCAGTACACTTGCATTAGCTATTTCATTATGGTTTACTGCCAGAGATTTACTTATCGGAGGTGATATCACCATAGGTGTATTAGTTGCATTTACACAGTATAGTGCGATGTTCTTTCGACCAGTTCGAGAATTGACAGAACAATTTAATACTTTGCAAAGTGCATTAGCTGCATCGGAAAGAATCTTTGAATTATTGGATACAAAAGAACAAATTGAAATCAAAGAAAATGCAAAAGAATTTACGTCGCTAAAAGATTCAATAGAGTTTTCAAATGTCACATTTTCTTACGATTCTGTTCAAACAGTCTTAGATTCAGTCTCGTTTTCTGTCAAAAAAGGTGAAACAGTTGCAATTGTTGGTGCAACAGGTTCAGGTAAAACGACTATAATCAATTTGTTATGTAGATTTTATGACTTTTCACAAGGTTCCATAATGTTTGATGGGACTGACATTCGCAATTTCACTCCAGAATCAATACGCTCAAAAACATCGTTAGTTATTCAAGATGTTTTTCTCTTCTCACGAACCATCAAAGAAAATATAACGTTAGGAAACGAATCAATAACACAAGAACAAATTGAGTTAGCAACGAAACAATTAGGTGCAAGTGAATTTATCGAAGCACTACCAATGAAGTACGAAACGTCAGTAAAAGAACGTGGAGTTACCTTATCTGTCGGTCAAAAGCAGTTAATTTCGTTTTGTCGAGCATTAGTAACGAATCCGGAAATTTTGATATTAGATGAAGCAACTTCATCTATTGATTCCGAAACAGAACAAATAATAGAGCGTTCGTTAGAAACACTAATGAAAGGGAGAACTTCTATTATCATAGCACATCGTCTATCGACAATTCAAAAAGCGGATAAAATCATTGTACTTCATCATGGTGTTCTTCGCGAACAAGGTACACATAAAGAGCTTTTAGAATTAGACGGATTGTATGCGACGCTACATAAAATTCAATATAAAGAAAACAACGTTTTTACAAATTAAAGTAAAAAGGTAATCCAAATTTCGTTCTTAACTTGAATTTTTTATTGTTATTTCTAATCTTTATTGTATATTCGTTGAAAATCTAAAACAAAGGAGTTCGTATTTCAATGCTCTATGAAAATAATTTCTCTGCACAAGATTGGTCCATCCTCTGTTATGTACCTTTGTGGGTTTTTCAAGAAGTTGCAAAAGCTGATGGTACAGTATCCATCCGCGAGAGAAATTCTTTACTCAATGAAATCAATCTCAATGAAGCGTATAAAAGTGGTTTAGCGAAAGAGATTTTAGCGGTATTAATGCATAACTGGTCAACAGTTATTGAAAAGTTTAATTCCCAGCCAAAAACTTATCAACAAGGATTAACGAAAGCTTGTGAGATTCTCAATAATTTTCCTGACCAAAAAGAGGTAGCATTGTTCAAAACTTCTATGTTTATCATTGGAATTAAGGTTGCGAAAGCATCTGGTGAACGAGTCAATCTCTTTGATGATTGGAGAAATATCGATGAGTTGGAAAAAGAAACCCTCCGCGAGATTGCTAATTTATTAGAGTTAGACTCCAATACTGTTAGAAGGATTTTAGAAGGGCATGATTAATATCTGTTTCAGACTTTCTTCTTTCATCTCAATTGGTATTTTTTGTCTTTCCTTTCACCTTTACGCTCAGTCACAATTCAAATTTGGTATCGATGTATTACAATCCAATAAATTCAAAGAACTAAAACATCTTTCCATCGCATTAGTTACCAATACAGCCTCAACCAATCGTTTTGGAAAAAAAACAGTAGATATATTTATTGACCAAAAAATTTGTACGGTCAAAACAATTCTCACTCCAGAACATGGATTATTCACGCTAAAAGTTGCAGGGGAGAAGGTCAACGACACATTGTATCGTGGGAAAAGTGTTGTTTCATTGTATGGTTCTTTACGAAGACCTACTAAGAAAATCCTCGAGGGTTGTGATGCGATTGTCATTGATTTGCAGGATATAGGAATCAGATCCTATACATATATCAGCACAATGTATATGGTCTTGGATGCTGCGAATGAATTTGAAATTCCAGTTTTTATTTTAGACCGCCCAAATCCTTTAGGTGGAGACTATGTAGAAGGCTCTGTCTTGGACACAGCTGTCAAATCATTTGTGGGTATTGCTCCAATTCCATATATTCACGGCATGACTATTGGTGAGCTTGCTTTGATGTTTTCAAAAGAACGATGGTTGAATATTCTCATTTCCAATACAAAGAAAAATCCCATTCCCATTACCGTAATACCAATGCAAAACTGGAAACGGACAATGACGTGGGAAGATACCAAAGTTCCTTGGAATCCTACCTCTCCAAATATACCATCTGTTTCAGCGATTCGTGGATGTGCAATTACGGGAATTATTGGCGAAATGAGTGTTGTCAACATAGGAATTGGTACAGAAATGCCGTTTCAAATTGTCGGTAGTCCAACCTTGAACTCAAAATCAATTGCAAAAATTGTAAATAATGTTGTAGAACCCACAATTCGTTTGGAATCTATAGAATATACCCCACAAAAGGGTTTATTTGCGAATAAAGTATGTAAGGGAGTATTGTTGAATATTTCTCCAAATTCCAAAAATCTACTTCAATGTTTTAGTGGAATACTTTTACAAGTGCGAACGTTAGATTCAGTACGATTTACTCAAACCTTCACAAAAGAAAAAGTTGTAATGCTCGACAAAATAATGGGCAAAAAAAACTCCCTTGAAACAATTCAAAAGGGAGGGAAAGAATTAGAAATATTCCTACAAGAATTTCGAACAACAACGCCAAGTTTTCTATCAATTCGCAAAAAATATCTTCTCTATAAATAGGATATTACTCTCCAATTAAGAGGTGCCTGTTCAGCTGGGTGGCTCCAGTTATGGGTTCCCCTCTTGAGGGGTGCCACCGGTCACTGAGCGTAGTCGAAGTGTGGCGGGGTGGAATCTTCTTTCAGAATGCCCCCTCTCCATCGGTGGGGAGAGGGAGTCTTATATGTTTTGTAGAGTATCATAGAGAAGCCCTTTATTTGCGTCTCAAAATTATGACGGTACATTCCCTCGCCCCTTTGGGGAGAGGGTTTGTGAGAGGGGGCAAATCATAATCCCCTTCTTTTCAACAAGTGAGAACGTTCACTGAGAGTAGTCTCAGTGGGGGTGAGGGGACATCACTATACTTTTCCCTCTCCCCTACGAGGGAGAGCGGTCACTGAGCGAAGTCGAAGTGGGGGTGAGGGGGGCATAAAACAACAAATTCCATATTAATTTTAAGAAATATCAAAAAATTATACAAAAAATTTGGAGAATTAAAATTAAAGCTGTAATTTAATCCATGGAGAGATTAAAGATATAAGTAGTTAATTAGTGATGTAGACGAAAAAGCGAGAGTTAAGAGAAAAAAGGGGTTCATATTTTTACTTTCTTCACATAAAATCAGGATACACATTGTATTATACATTTTTTTATCAACCTTTATATAAGAGGTAACCCTATGAATGGTTTATTTAACCCTTCGACCCCTACCAAAAATTTTGGTAGTTTTTCTCTTTGTTCAACGCTTCCGGCAGACCGGCAGACCGGCAGACCGGCAGACCGGCAGATCGGCAAAATCAATTGGTATAAGCAAACCCTACTTTTTGCTTTCCTTATGATTTTAATTTCTGCACCCTCAGTATTTTCACAATTTCAATACCCTGTACAAATTGATGATTTTGGTGACACATTGATGGTATCTTGGCCCCCACCAGATAGTTCTTATATTAAAAACGAGATTATTGTCAAGTTTAAAAGCTCAGCTTTGAACTTAAACTTACTTTGTTTTAACTGGATGTTTGAAGAAAACAATGAGAATAGTAAAAAAGTTGAAAAAACAATGTTTTCAAATGTTGAAAGTATTTACAGTTATTTACAAAATGAGAGATTTAATATTAATGAGTTAGTTGTAGATTCAAACTTAAGAAGTTATCTTCATTCAATCGGCGCTGATACTTTGAGTAGAATAACTTTTGCAAACCCATGTATGGATACTATTTCGATCACGAGAAATGGAGATACAATCGGATGCGAAGATTATCTTTTTCTAGCACTACATTTATCTAATGATACAAGTGTAGTAAATGGAATTGTTAATCTTAATTGGTTATACAGAGAAAATATTTATGGAGCTAGTTTCAATTTTTATAAAGAATTATATAGTATTACAATTCCAGATGATTTGCTATATTCAAGCCATCAAAAAAATTTAACAAGAATAGGAATGCCTATTGCTTGGGATCATAATAAAGGTACTCCAAACACAAAAGTTGGAGTAATTGATAATGGTATATATTATGACCATTGTGATTTAGGTAAAGGCTTTGGGGTTGGTAAAAAAGTTAGAGATGGTTGGAATTTTGTTGATAGAAATATTGATATTAGGCCAAATTCTACTCATGGTACTCAAATATCAGGTATAATTGGTGCATATACAAATTACAATGAATGTGTAGCAGATCCATATAGTATTGCAGGAATTGCAGGTGGATGGAATGGCCCCGATGAAAATATTGGTGTTTTACTTTATGGATTAAAAACAAATCTTACTACTGCACAAACCATTGGAGCGATAAGATTAGCAAGTACTCTCTCAGGTGCTTCAGTAACATTACCAAATGAAACTATTGTAAGATATGGATATGGTTGCGATATCATCAATCTTGCCTATGGTGGTAAAGCAATGGATGTTCAAGAACAAACTGCGATTAATTGGGCATATGAAAATAAAGTAGTTGTGGTTGCAGCTCGTGGAAATTATACCAGCGATATTACTAAAACAACAAGAACATTTCCATCTGGATGGGAAGGCCAAAAGGTAATTTCTGTTGGTGGAGCAAATCAAAATTTAATTACAACAGATTATTCACTTTGGAGTGGTCTAATGGATGTAATTGCACCTGCAGGTGATTGTAGTCAACCCAATAATGAAGAAGAGTATTTTTACTCTACTATTAATTTAAATGAAGGTTATAGTTGCTTTGATGGCACTTCAATGGCCGCAGCTCAAGTTTCGGGTTTTGCAGCACTTATTCATCAAAAATCTAAATCAGAATGGCCAGACATAAAAATGGAACCTGAAGATTATCAAGGTTTGATATCCTCAAGTGCATTAGATATTAATACTCATTGGAGAACAAATAACTATTATGATGACTTTACAGGATATGGTCACATTCAATTAGATAATTTCTATAATATGCTTTCTACAAGGTATACCTTAGAACACATTGGAGATTGGGATAATTTCACATTTGGTCCATGGAGTACACAATCAAAATATACAGTTTTAGACGATTCACCAAAAACAAAACCATTAAAAGCAGGTGATTATATTATTCAAACCAGACAAATTAATACTAGTAAAGTGTATAATAATCCAAAATGGATTGTAAACTCATCTAACCCAGCTTATGTTTGGACGAGAGGTGGTGATCATGACTTTGTAAAAGGTAAAGAGAACACTGGTTTTAACGGGAAATACCAAATTAATATGTCCGGTATAGCATCTGGTATAGGTGGAGATGACTTTAGAACAAATATGAGAGTACATTTTAATGAGACTGGTTTTACAGATAGAGTAAAGATTCAAACTGTTTCATTTCAATATAAATTTTTAAGTGGACCTGGAATTGATCCAAATAATCCAATATTAATACCAGAAACTAACAATATTCGAACTGCTATGTCAATATTCGTGCGATATAAACCTGAAAATACAAGTGTAGTATCAAACAGTTTAGAAAACAATGGCTTCGAAGTTAGCCAATTACTAGGTGGTAATACCATAAAAATTACATCTTTTGATAACTCAAATTTAATAAAAGAAATAATTATTTATAATTTAGTCGGTACAAATGTTGGTACTTTTCAAGTAAATAACAATGAATATGACTTATCAATTGAACATTTGGTTTCTGGATTCTATTCTGTAATAGTTACAGATAAAAATAACCAAAGTTATAGCTACCCTTTACAGGTTATACGATGAAAACAACATTGAAACTATTTGGATTATTAAGTATATGCTTTGCAATGTTGTTAGGTTGTGAAGAGTCTAATATTTTACAACCTCAAAAAAGCTTATATCCCGAAGTAAAAGATTGTAAATGGCCTGATTATTTAGATTCTTTTTCTCAAAACAGAAGTTGGTATTATTATTCAATTCAATCTTCAAATCAAGGTAACTTTTTGTTATATACACTTGACTATACTAATAGATATTACTTATTAAATGTAAGTACTGGTCAATCTTCATTTATTGACTTTAATAAAATGTTACCGAACCATTTAAACTTTGAAGCACTTGGTTCAGCAGTTTCTTGTCCTTATGATGAAAATAAAATAATGTTAAACATCTTGCTGTCTACTGACACAATTGGAAATGGAAAAGGTTATGTTGAAGGTCAATACTTATATGAATTTAATCAGAGTAACAATGATTTAAAAGATGTTTCTCCTGACTTTTTTGGTAAATATGGAATGAATCCGAGAAGTGGAGTTGCAAATTTATTAAGATGGTTAAATACTTCTTCAATTGGTAATGATTTTGTAGTTTTAAGCAACTATGGAATGTACCATATTCAGAATCAAACATTAACACCAACAATAAATGATCCTAAATTTAACATTTCAATTTCAAGTGATGGTAAAAATATATTTCGTGTAGTGCATGGTGATTTCGTAAGAATAGATGATCAAGATCCTTTTTCTGATGGGTACAAAAAATACTTTTTTTATTTAAATAATGTACTTTTAGAATTTGATTCTTTATTCATTACTTCTTTAGATGGTGGTGAGTTATACTTTACTCAAAATGGTAAATATTTAGTAGGAGCGTTTATTCGAGGTCAATTTATACCAAATCCTTTAGATATACATGGTAATATTGATTCTTCAAAGATAATTCCAAAAGAGAAACTAAATACTAAGGAATTTTTTGTAATTGATGTTGAAAAGACTCTAAGCTCTGGGAAATTAGTTTTAGTTTATAATTTTAGTTTTGTCAAGAAATACTGTTTATTTAGGGTAAACAGTGTAAAACCATTAACTAACAATACTGTAACAGTATCGATGAGTTATGATAGATACGACATTGCAGATATTTACGAAATGAGTTTTGATGGCAGAATATTAAGAAAGCTCAGAAAATAATTTCCCCAAATTTTTTCCAAAAAAGCCCCAATTTGGGGCTTTTTTGTGTTAGAAACCTACATCGATGGGCTTACACCCATCGCTGAGATAGAACGCCCTTTCAGGGCTAAGAAAAATATACAATGGTAGGGTCAGACCAATGTGACTGCCCAAAGGTGTGGAATTACCCCTCACTCACACTTCGGCTACGCTCAGTGACCATGTCACCCCTCCAAAGGAGGGGAATTTGAAGTAGTTTTTGTAGAGACGCACGGCCGTGCGTCTCTACGAGAGAAGAAGCAGCCCCGTCCTACGGTCACCCCACCCTCGGAGGGGAATATCGTTCTATCGATTACAAAAAGATAGGGCATGTTATTTCACAGCCAAGAAGAAAACCCTTCATACCTACGGAAAACTACCCTGAAATGTGAATTATCTTCTCTATATATAGGTTCAGTATTACGGTACCATCACCACATTTGCAGTTGTTGGAGCTCCACCATTAATAGTAACATCAACTGCCGCTGCTTTGAAACCAGCTCGAGTTACACGAACGGTGTATTTCCCTGAGGGAACTGATGGAATAGAATATGTTCCTGAAGCATCAGTTGTCAAAGAGACGGTTGGAGGATTGGTCGTAATATTTGCATTGTCCAATGGTTTACCATCGACTCCAGAACGAATCTCACCCACTAAAGATCCTGTTTGAAGCAATAGTTGAAAGTCTGCAATGGTTGTTTGTCCATTTGTAATCGTAATTGTTTTTTCTTGACGGGCAAATCCAGTTCTAACTGCTATTACTTTATACACTTTAGCTGGGATATTTGGAATAGTATAGATGCCATTTGCATTCGTTTTGACGGAAGCAGTTGCAGGTTCTGTAGTGATATTCACTTCAGCAACTCCCGTATCATTCTGATTGTCAGTAACCTTTCCAGTTAATACTCCTACTGTTGGTGCAACTGGTGAAAGATTAAAATCTGCGATAGATTCTTTATTTGCTCCTACAACGACAGATCGCTCTAATGATGAAAATCCACCTTTTTCAGCAGTAATTTTGTATTCAATTGGATTGATATTATCAATTCGAAATTCTCCTTTTGAATCTGTTACAACAGAATAGGTCGATGGTTTTGTTGTGATATTTGCTTGAGCAATGACTGCACCAGTGGAAGCATTGCGAACAACTCCTCTGATTCTACCAGCATTTGTAGGTATGGGATTCATTACCAAATTCGCAACGATAGTATCACCGATTCGTGTTTTCACCTTCGTTGAGACATTGGTATATCCTACTTTTTGGGCAGTAATGGTAAACTCGCCAACGCCTGTTCCACGTAAGAAGAATGAACCAGTCAATGAATCACTCAAAACGGAAGAGGTTGATGGATTGGTCGTTAAGACTGCCAAAGAAATTGGCCTTCCAGTAGAAGCATCTAAGACCTTCCCCGAAATAGCCGTTTTGCTAACTGCCTTTAAAGAATCTTCATTGATAGAATTCGTTGGACCAGATGAAGAATCGGAACAAGAAGAAACAAATAGAAGTAAAACAGCAAAAAAACCAATTGATACAATGATGTTCTTCATAAAGTACCTATAAATAAATGGGTGCTTCCACAAAGAAAGCACCCGATTAAGAAGAAATATTATCGTTTCAACTGATTAATTTCTTGCAAGAACTGATCACTAACAGTAATTGTTCTTGCAGCTGCTTCAAACGCACGTTGAGTGCTAATCATTTCAGTAAATTGTTCAGTCAAATCTACATTCGATTCCTCTAATGCAGAACCAATAACCGAAGTTGACGGGAAAATTTCTAATGCAGTTCCTAAAGTAGGAGCTCCACTATTGGGAGAAGCTGCAAAGAAATTATTTCCATTTTTCACCAAACCGCTGGAGTTAGGAAATTTTGTAATGACTAACTGACCTAAAATTTCAGTTTGTCCATTGTCAAATGAACCTAATATTTTTCCAGTAGGATCAATTTGCACCCTTGCTAAGTTTCCATTAGGATACCCATCTTGTTCACGTCCAGTAACAGTCGTTGCACCAGCAAATTGTGTTAATCCACTTTGTGCATCTGTTAAACTTGAAAGGGTAATCGTTACATCTTTTGGAGTTACCGCATCAAAAGCAGTAGAACCAGCACCCAATGCAGTATTCAAATCTGCTGCCGGAACAGAAAAATTGAGTGGTGTTCCCAATGTGCCATCTGCGTTAAACTGAATTGGTCCAAATCCTGGAAGTGAAGCAATATCAAATCCACTAATAGAACCAGTTAAACCATATTCACCTGGAGTTGCTGTTTTGGTAAAAGTTAAATCCAATAAACGTGAGGTACCTTGATTGTCAATGATTTGAATACTTGCTGTTCGAACATCACCAGTTGCAGCACGAATATCCAAATTCCCTACAAAGGATACATTTTGCGTTTGACGAGGACCAGATTTGAACGATGGAGATAATTTTAGATTAGTGGAAACTCTATCTAAGACATTTTCACCAATGTCATCACGAATAACTTTTCCATTTGCATCAGTACGCATATTGTACCCTTGTACAAATGCACCTGTTGCAGTGTCGATAAAATTACCATTCGAATCAAAAGCAAAAGAACCTGCACGAGTAACTACATCTTGACCATTGTAACGTAATGAAAAGAATCCATCACCTTGCAATGCAACATCAGTCGTAGATGTTGTTGAGTTAATAGATCCCTGGGAAAAGTCTTGACGTATTGACCCAACTTGAACACCCAAACCAATTTGGAAAGGATTTCTACCTCCAATTAATCCAGTTCTATTGGGTTGAGAACCAAAGTTAATCGATTGAGAAAATTGGTCAGAAAAAGTAACAGAAGCACCTTTGAATCCAACGGTACTTACATTAGCTATATTATTGGAAATGATTTCCATTTTTCTCTGATGAGTACGTAATGATGACGCACCAGAGGTAAGTGATCGAATAAGTGGCATTGTAACCCCTCAAAAAATTATAATTAAAAACATAATGTTGTGAAAATAATCAGTCAGTCATATTTTCACGATTTTTTGAGGTCTCTTTTTTTTAAAAAGTCCAACCTCGTCGAAATTATGCAAAAACTGCAGAATCAATGTTTGTAAACACTTGATTAGCATCTTGCGGTACTGCCGTCACAACCGTTTTGTTAGGTATATTCACTATAAAAGCAATAGAATTCACCATAACAAGCGATTCTCTGGCTCCTTTTTGTTGAGCTAACTCAACTGCTTTGTTTAACCGTTGTAGTACATCTGGACTAACAGATAAATTCCGAGACTCTAAGCGCTGTAACGCATGAGCAGAAAACTTTACTTCTGAAAGTTCAGCTGATAATACTTGGTCAAAAGAATGAAAAGGTGTCGTCTGCGGAACAACTGGTCCTGCAGGACGCTGAACATTTGTACCACCAATGGGTACAAAAGGAACCGATATTTTGTTTATCTCAGCCATTAGAGTGAGAAATTATTGAAAAACATCACTAATTGAACTAATGGAAACTTCTTTTCCATTAATTACCACCATACTACCTTCTTGTCTGAACCGAACTGCAGTTATCGTTCCGTAGGAGTACGACTTCGATGTGATAGCTTTTCCATTCGAATCGGTAGCGGAAATTTCAAAGGTATAGTTACCTGAGAGAACTTTGTCACCGTTCGAATCTTTTCCATCCCATTCAAAGGTCTTATCACCACTTTTGCGTTGTTCTGAAGTTAGTTCAATAGTACGAATAATTGTACCATTCTGATCTTTGATATTTATGGTTGCATTTGTAGCATTTGAAGCCAAATCGTAACCAAATTTCACCTTGTTTTCACCATCAAAAGACAGTGAATTATTTGCTACTTTGGCTTGTTTTCCAATGAGACCTGGTAACCCAATATTTGTTAAAGATTGAGCCAAGACCACATTTGCTTCCAATTGTTGCTCCATCAAACCACGAATATCCGTCATTTGTTCTAACGATGAGAATTGTGCTAATTGAGCTGCAAACTCAGAACTTTTTGTTGGTTCTAAAGGATTTTGTGCTTGAAGTTGTTTGGTTAAAAGGAGTAAAAACTCATCTCTTCCTAATTCCTTCTTTGCTACTCGTTGAGGTGGCTTCCATGGATTAAAAATGGAATTGGTACCGTCAACTGATTGTGTCATTTTTACCTTTCCGTTATAATTATTAAATATATTCTTCTATAATTGAACTGCCATCACCAAATCGTTTCGGTTGAATTTCTTCTACCGAAGTAGTATCATTTTCAACAGTATTTGATTGATTATTTTGTCGTTGTTGCTGTTGAGCTCGTCTGTCTATTTCTTGTTGCAACGATTGTTGCTCCATTTGCTGAGAATTCGTAAATGTATCATTCATCGTTGTTGATGGTTGAATTATCTCATTTGGTTTAAAGATAACTTCCAATTTTTCAACGATTACATTGGAAGTTTTCAATTGCTCTTTTAATGTGTCAATTTGTTTCTCCAACATTGGAATAGTCTCTTTGCGAGAACTTTCTAATGTTATAGAAGCATTATTGTCTTTTACTGTAACTTCTACTTGAACCTTCCCTAATTGTTCAGGATTGAGAGTAAATGTTGCTTTTGTACCTTTTTCTGTTGTATCCGTTACAAATTCTTGAACTATAGCCTCTGGTAATTCTTCAACCGAGACAGGAGTTTCAATTATTTTTGAGTCAACTACTGGAACTGTAGGGGAAATTGTTTTACTAATAGGGCTAACTCCAACAGTAGTGATGTTCGCTAATTCATTGGATATTTCTTGTTGAGTCGATTCTTCAACAATTGGAGAATTCTTCACTTCTATCGGTTGTTTTGAGGTTACTTCAACTGTTTGGACAGAATCCATTGCAGTCAAGTTTGGAGTTACTTTAGGTGAAAATGCTTGGTTGTTTAATATATTTTCAGTCGTGTTTGTTATTGATGTTTGATTGTTTACTTCAACATTGGTACTTCTTTGCTGAATATTTTCTACTCTTTGGAGAATAGAAGCAACATCTCTTCTTGGTGAAAAATTACTGTTTTCTTGTTTAGTATTTGAAGATGTTTCAGTTTTTTGAACGGCTACTTCTTTCGATGAATGCATTTGAGTAGATTGTTCATTTTGAGAAACTATTTGTCTTACAGCTTGATTATCAATAGGTGTTGATTCTTTTGAAGTTACTCTTGTAGTTCCCAAATTTCCTTGTTGTTTAGGAGTTTGAATAGTTTGTGTTGGTATTCCCTTGCTACTTTGTATGCTTCTTGTGAGAGTAGATTGTGCTTCTGGAATACTCACCTTTGCTGTTTCATTAGTTACAACTACGTTACTAAGTTTTGTAGTATCTTTGGTAAATGGTGAGGGTAGAGATTGTTGTTCTGTAGTCAAATCTGTTTCTTTTTGAACTTCAATATTCTTTGTCGACTGAACAGGAATTTTTACAACAATTGACTCGATAGTTATTCCCTCTTCATCAGCTTTTTGCAATAGTTTGGTAACAGTGTATTTTGGTTCAATGGGTTCGGCAACTGCTTGATTAGGCTTTTGAATACTCTGTTTTTGAAGTGGCTCTAATACTAAGGTGTTTTTTTCAGAAATTTTTTCAATTTTCGCTTGAAAAGGAAATTCTTTTGGCTCTTTGTCTGTATTTAGTTGAGTTGGTGTACTTACCTTTGGAGAACTAATTGTCTGCAAATTTGTAGCAAAATTTTCAATAGTTGTTGCTATTGATTGATGCGTTTGTTGTTTTGGAGATGTGAAAATTTCACGTTCATTTGTATTACTAACTGTATTTGAAGCATTGATGTTTTGTGGTATTTCACTTTCAGTTGATGGAATTCTATTCGGTGCAGAATTTTCACTGTTTGGTAGTGGCTGTATTCTCGAAACTTCTTTATTATTTTGTTCAAAGTTAGAAGTAATATCTTTCTCAGTTTGTTTCGTTTTTGAAGTAACTTCTTGTCTATTTATTGAAGAAACGGAACTTGTATTGGAATTTTCAGATTCTGCGTTTTGCGAATAATCATTGCTATTTGTAACAACGAAAGATGAAGGAACAAATAGATTTTCACGATTTGGTGAAACTGTTTGAATCACTACAGATTCAATTTCACTGTTAGTTACATCAACATTGTTACTTTCGTTGATCTGACTGCTAATTGTCGATTTTTGAGTATTAAAACTTTTTGGATCAACTGAAACTTCGTTAGGAATGTTATCTGAAATTTGTTTTTTGGAAGTAAAAACCTCTGGATTTGCTACAACCAACCGTTGAACTTCAGAAATTGGCAATGCTACTGTAATAAATGTTTGTTGTGTTGGTGTGCGTTCTATACCCATTTTCAGACCTTGCACCGATTGAAGCATCGAAGAAAGTGTTCTTGGCGATGCCTCACTGACTTGCTTGGTTGTTGAAGCTGATTCAGTTTTAGCAACAATTGGTGTCTCTGCAGTATTTATTACTGATTGAGTAGCTACAACTTTTTCCGATTGAACTGGAAAGGTATCTTCTGCATTTAATCTACCCTCATTTTCACTCACAGTATTTTTGGTATTTAGTTGAGTTTGTATGGAGGAAACAGTTGGAGTTTGTTGTAAATTAGAAGAGTCTATAGATTGTGTTTTTCCATTGCTGTTGCTATCTACTGAAGCATTGTTTGTTACTTGTTGTTGAGTAGGAATGGGTTGTTGGCTTATGACTATATTCGTAGTGAGTGCAACTGTATTTGGCGAACTCATTCCTACAACTAATCTTGGAATATCTTCAGATTCTTCTAATGATTCTGATACAACTTGCTCTTGGTTTGAAGTAATTCTAGCGGGATTTGATGGAACCGGTTGAATTCTTTCAGTAATTTGTTGTTCTATTGATGTGTTTTGTGTAACATCTTTAGCTTGGATTTGGAGATTTACAGGTAGATTATTTGTATCTATATTACTCTCTACTTCAATCGAAGGTTTTGGTTTTGGTAATTGTGCTACTGAAACAGCTGATGTTGTAGAAGCAGTAAAAACAGTTGGAATAAACAATCGACTGTTTTCGTTGGTTAAAGGTGTTTCTTGTTGATCTGTTACAGGAACTTCCACATCACGAACAACGACAATCAAAGAACCAAAAAGAGAAGTATCAACACTTTGACCAGGAAGTATTTGTTTAGCATCCGTTGGTGTTTCGTCAGTTTGAATATTATTTTGAGAAAGTTGTGCCTCTAATATTTCAGCGAAAGAAGTAGTGGGTAATGTGCTTTCAGTATTTTGTTTTGATTTGGTCAAAGAAATGCCATTTACCTCAGAAACCGTAAGGCTTGAGGTAATTGAAGAAGGCACTATTTTGGTCAAATCAGCCATAATTATAAACTTGGAGTTACACCTAATTGAATTATTGCCGCAGATCGTTCAGGTTTCATTTGATTCACAATATTTGCTGCAGATTTTTTCTTCATTAGTTTCAATATCACTGCAGCATCACGAACATCGATTTCTTCTAATATTTTTGCAACTTCCGTTGGAGAAGCTTTTTCGTACACTTTTGCAAATGCAACAAGATTAGCATAGGTCAAAGAATCTTGGGTTTTGCTCTCAAGGCTAATATTCGCCACATTGGTCTTTGTTAGTGTGTCAATTTTAGCCAACGCAGAGGATGTTAAGCTTTTGTAATGTTCTACTGAGTCTTTCCAATTTACTGTTGGAATCTTCAAAGAAGTATAGAATTCGTCATATACTTTCTTCTTCGAACCTAATAGTGTTTTTTGGTACTTTGCTGAACTATCAATTTGCTGTGCAACACGAATTTTGGGCAGTCCAATATACTCAGGATATGTTTTGCTGAGGTAAACAACACCAGCTAACAAACCAAAAAGTGTTATGGAAGAAACAACAAGTAAGATGATGATTCTTTGTTGATCTACTTGAGGCAACATACAAATGCGTTACAAAAAACAATAGTAGAATTTACTTCTGTCTATTTCTTATAGCAATTTGTTGACCAATTTCATCGAGAAAGAGTTGTTCTTCGCGATTTTCAAGGTTTTTGTGAAGAATTTGTTTTTTTTCTTTGAGTTTGAGGTATATTTTTTCGTCTTGTAATGCAGTGACTAATGCTTTTTGACGAACTGCTGCTATCTCATTTAGCTGTTGAAGTTGCTTTTCATTTTTATTAATTATTTGAACAAGTGACGTCTGATATTGCCATTGATGGATGAGTATGATAGCAGATTGTTTTCCTATTGGGAGATTATTTTGTAAAGAGGCTAATTCAGATTGTAAGTCAGAAATTGTATTAGTAGTATTGGAGATTTGTTCAATAATTTGTGCAAGATGTTCTTTTGCTTTTTGTACCGCATACGTTTTCAATCGCAGTGCTGACTCAAGTTCAAAAACAAATTTTTTTGCCATACTATTATTGAATAATACCCATTATAGAATCAACACTTACTTCAAAAGGAATCTGTTCGTAAATACCTTGCTGAAGAAAGGGAAGTAATTGCTCATTCAGTCGAATAGATTGGTCTAAGAGTGCATTGCTTCCTTTTTGATATGCACCAATGGTGATGAGATCTTCCGATTCACGATATCGAGAAAGTGCCTCACGAGCTTTTTGAGAGGCTCGTATGTGTTCTTGATCGCAAATATCTTTCATCACACGAGAAACTGAATCTAAAACATCAATGGAAGGATAATGATTTTGTGATGCTAATTTCCTCGAAAGCACAATATGACCATCTAAAATCCCACGTGTTGCATCAGCGATAGGTTCGTTAAAATCATCACCTTCTACTAAAACAGTATAGAGTGCTGTAATTGATCCTTTTTCGGAAGTTCCTGCACGTTCCATTATCTTTGGCAATAACGAAAATACTGATGGTGTATATCCTTTTGTTGCAGGAGGTTCACCAATCGTCAATCCTACTTCCCGTTGTGCCATTGCTAGACGAGTAATAGAATCCATCATCAACATCACATTAAACCCTTCATCGCGAAAGTACTCAGCAATTGTTGTTGCTACTAAGGCTGATTTTATTCTAACCAAGGCTGGTTGGTCGGAAGTTGCAACAATAATAATTGCTCGTTCTAAACCCTTAGGACCAAGTTCGTTTTCAATGAATTCTTTTACTTCTCTACCACGTTCACCAACTAAACAAATTACCGAAATATCCGCACTGGTATTACGGCTTATCATACCCATTAACGTCGATTTTCCTACTCCAGATCCAGCAAAAATCCCCATTCTCTGACCCATACCAATGGTTAACAACCCATCTATGGCACGAACTCCTGTTTGTAACACATCAGAAATTCGTTTACGAGTTAGGGGATTGGGGGGATTTGCGTAGACGCTTCGAACTTCATTCGGTTCAGGTTTAGGAAGTCCATCAAGTGGATTACCTAATCCATCTAAAACCCTTCCTAACATCTTGTAGCCAACACCAACATTAAGGGGATAACCAGTTGAGACAATTTCAGTTCCAGGAGCGATATCCTTCAAATCACCCAAAATCATAGAAAGAATTTTGTTATCACGAAATCCCACAACCTCTGTCATGCCTAATTCTTTTCCGTCTTTTCCACGAAGAATACATACTTCCCCCATGGACGCTTGGGGTCCGTCACTTTCGAGTACTAAACCAACTACTTGGGTGATTTTTCCTATTGTTTGATAAGTTGTAACAGAGGAAATTACGGTGGCGTATTTGGAAATAAGTTGTTCTGAGGTTATCATATCATTTCAATTATGATGATGATTGATTTGATTGAAATTCCTCGTTCAAAGCACTTGCTATAGTATCAAGTTGTGTTTTAACTTGTGAATCTATTGTTCCTAAGGCTGTATCAACAATGCATCCACCTTCTTGCACGCTTGGATCAGCAACAATTGAGATAAGGTCTTGACGAACCTTAGTAGCGTCAACCAAGGTACTTTTTGCTTTTTCTAACGCTTCTAAATTTGTTGGGTGTAAACGAATGGAAATATTTTTTGCACCTTCAAGTGTACGAATAGCTTTAATCGCTTGATTAACTATTATTTCTCCTGCATGCTCACGAATTTCGCGTTGTAATATCTTTTCAGCGATGATGATTGCAAGTGAAACTGCAGTTTTTTCCATTTCCACATAAGCGTCTTGAAATTCTTCTAAGAGTTGTGAAGATACTATGGAATCAAAATTTTTCACCCATTGCAAATGTTGCTCCATTTCTTCAAGCAACATTGCTTTGGTGACGTTTTTACCGTCAGTTAGACCGTGTTCATACCCTTCTTTTCGAGCAAGTTCGATTTCTTCTTTTCGAAGTCGTTCTTCTTCTTCAAGTCGTTTAGCTAATAATTCTTCTTCTGAGGCTTCAGGAATTGCCGAAACAAAATCTTCAAACGTATTTTCTGGATTATCTCTTGAATAGAGTAATTCAATTTTTTTTAAACGATTTTGAATGGTAATAGTATGCAAGGACATAGTAGAATCTTTCTATAAACAGTACCTATACAAATACATCTTCCTTACCACGACCAGTGATAACAATTTCTTCTGCTTCTTCTAATTGTTTCACGACATCAACAATTCGCATTTGTGCTGCTTCAACATCTTTAAGTTTGACTGGACCCATAAATTCCAATTCTTCTTTGACTGTTGCAGAGGCACGTTCGGACATATTTTTGAAAATTTTGTTTTTGATACGTTCATCTGCAGCTTTGAGAGCCAATGCCAAATCTTTTTTATCAACAGCACCGATAATTTTTTGAATTCCTTTGTCATCAATTGCAGCTATATCTTCAAAAAGGAACATCAAGCGTTTAATTTCAGCAGCTAAAGCGACGTCTTTTTCTTCGATGCTTTCTAAGAGCATTTTGGCTTGTGCATTGTTTGATTTATTCAAAATACCTGCAACAATTTGTGCTCCACCAGTAGCGGATAAATTTTGAGACAAGGTAGCTTCTGCTATCTCATCAACGACAGATTCGATTTCCGACACTAATTGTGGCGAAACCTTGCCTAAGGTAGCAATACGAATTAAAACATCTGAACGTAATTCATCAGAAAACTCCCCAAGAACCTCAGCGGTTTGGTCAGTTGGTAAGTGAGAAAGAATTAGTGCAATGGTTTGAGGATGTTCTTTACCCAAAAATGACGCTAACTGTTGAGGATCTGCTTTTTTCAAGATGTTGAAACCACGAACAGTCGTTAACATTTTAATACGTTCAATGATTTCGTGTGCTTTCTCTAATCCATATGTTCGTTCAAGTAAATGCATAGCATAATCAAGCCCGCCTTCGACTGCATAACCTTGGGCAGTAATCATTTGATAGAATTCTTCAATGACTTTTTCCAAAACACCTGGCCTGATATCACGCATATTCGTGATTTCGAGAGCAATTAATTCGACTTCCTTATCGTCAAGCTCACGAAAAATTCTAGAGGCTAACTCCGGTTCGAACGACATGAGAAGTATTGCTACTTTCTGTCTTCCAGTAAGTTGTTCGTATCGGACTTCTCTACCTATTGCCATGAGTACATTTTTGATTGAAAGAATTTAGAATGAACTAGAAAAGGTATTACCTTCTTCTATCTTCATTTTCTTGAGAAAGTAATAATTTGATAAGACGAACAGCATCGGTAGTTTGGTTTTCTAAATAGTTACCGACACGAGTTTTCATTTCACGTTGAAGTAAAACTTCTTCTGTGATAACTCCAGCTTCTGCTTCTTCTAATTTCATTCTCGCACGAGCTGTAAGTTCTTCTTTATTTGGTAAACGTTGACGTCTACCTGGTTGTGATGCTTCACCTTCAACACCAGCCATTGTCAACAAGGTTCCACCCATTAACATTTTTTGTTCTTCAGCGGCTTCCATCATAGCAAATTGACGTTCCAAATCTGCAGAAGATGGTGCCAAAATATTTTCGATACCTTTTTTGATTTGACGTGAAGCAAAGATTCTGCGAAGTACTAATACTGCCAAAATCATTGCAACGATCATCAAAACTTTTTCCAAAATCTCTTCGACGGTTAGCGGTAATTCTAATCCTTTCGATTTGATTTCTTCTTGCAATTGTGTATTGTCAAATTGCAAATTTTGAACGGAAATTTGATCGTTTCTGCCGGGATTAAAGCCAACAGTATTTTTCAATACATCGGTAATTTTTTGCATTTCCTCGTTACTACGAGGAGTATAAACTATTTTAGGTTCTGGTTCTTCCTCAACTTTTGAAGTTCCATTGACTAATGCAGAGATAGAAAGTCGTTTTATTGATCCTGTAGAACCTACAATCCGTTCAAACGTTCTTGCAATTTCATAGTTAGTAATAGAATTAGAACGTTCCGATTGAGAATTGGTTGTAGGAAAATTTAAAGAATCTTCCGCTTGAGCCTTTTCAGCAATTGCTTGTTCACTGCGAGCGATTTGCTTTTCAGGGTCGTACTCTTCTACAGTTTTATCAACTTGTGTAAAGTCTAATTCTGCTGTAACACTTACTTCAGCATTCCCAACGCCTAAGACCTTATCCATCATTGCTTGAGCTTTTTGGGTATAATAAGCGTCGACTTTTTGTTGAAGTTCGTATTGTGTAGAAGACTTTCCAGCCAATGAATTAGGGTCTTTAGCCTCTTCTGAGAGTTTTTTACCCATATTATCAAGGACTGAAACTGCAGAAGGTTGCATTCCTTCGACGCTGGAAGCAATAAGTGTTTGAATTCCTTCTACATTTATTTTCGATAAACTTCTACCTGATTTTAAGTGTAAGGTTACTGAAGCTGTTGGATCTTTTTTATCAGCTTCAAACAGTGTTTTTTCAGGAATAACTAAGTGCACTCTTGCTCTGGAAACTTCTTCTAAAGAGGAGATAGTTCGTTGCAATTCACCTTCTAATGCACGTCGGTAATTCAGTTTTTGAACAAACTCTGACATACCAAGATTGGTATTATCAAAAAGTTCATACCCAACAACATTGGTCGTCTTAGGTATTCCTTCTTGAGCCAACGATAATCTCGTTTCGTAGACAATCTCAGGAGGTACCATTATTGTTGTACCATCACCATGAAGTGTATAATCTATTTTACGTTCTTTTAACTTTTCAACAATTAATCCAACATCTTTTTGATCAAGACCAGCAAAAAGAATTTCATAATTTTTACCGGAAGAACTAAAGAGTAAAAATGCTAAGCCGATAATTACAGCTGAAGCAACTGAAATGATGATGATTTTTTGTTGTGAAGATAGTTTCTGTGTGAAGGTTCGAATCTGCTCTCCAATTGAAGCTTTAGGTAGTACCAGTTGAGAATTGGAAGTAGGTTCTAATGCCATAATAAGAAATGACTTTTATACAGTATTTAATCGCTAAGAAAAGAAAAACGGTAGTATTAAACAGTCGTTTGTTTGAATTTTACTACTACGTTTTTGTAGTATTGATTACTATCTCTTCAAATATAATCAATTGTAACGATAAATAAAAAACGAATTTTACACCTGCGTTCGAATTGCCTCTCTATAAAGGTCTAAAGCTTTGTTTCTCAGTTGCATTAAAAGTTCAAAACTGGTCTTTGCTTTCTCACTTGCAATGATAACATCGTGTAATTCTACTGGCTCACCTTTGATAAATCCATCAGAAACTTTACGAGAATCTTTTGCTAAATTATCTGTATGTTCTAAAACATCTTGCAAGGTTTGAACAAACGATCCTTTTTCTCCACGATTAACTGCTTCTTCATTTTGAGAAACTACCGTTTTTTGCAATTGGATAGGTTGGAAGGGTGTTGCAATGGAACTTTGTAATGTTTCTATCATAATTCTTTATTCAAGTTATTGACCCATATCAATGGCATTTCTTGCCATATTTTTTGCTGACGTAAATATAGTCGTATTAGCTTGAAATGCACGTTGAGCAACTATCATATCCACCATTTCAGTTACGACATTCACATTTGGCATTGCTACATATCCATCCTCATTTGCATCGGGATGTGATGGATCATATATCATTCTTGGTGGAGATGGATCCTTAGTTTCAAGCGAACGTACAACACGCTTATCACCATAATTATTTGGTAATGAAGCATTTGGTGCGTGAGAGGCATCAGTTGAGGCTAATTGAATTTGTTGTTCAAATGCTTTAGAAAATGCATCATTCTTTTTTGCTCGAACCAACACAATTTGTCGTTTATACGGCTGTCCATCAACATCTTTGGTTGTATTCACATTCGCCATATTATTGGCAATAGCGTTCAAACGCTGACGTTGAACAGCCATTCCTTGGCTAACTATATCAAGACTTGTTAAAAGAGTATCCATAGTTATTGACCTCCTTTAATTGCAGACTGCATTGAACGGAAGTACCCATTGGTAATTCGAGTAACCATACGATAACGAATTTGATTTTCTGCCAAATCAGCCATTTCACGGTCTATATTGACGTGTGTGTCCCCTGAAAAGAAAATTTCTGGTCTTGGAATCGTAGCATTTATTTCTTCTGCTTTCACAGAACCGGGTGCAGGTGGACCAATTGGTATGTGCATAGGAGTACTACGTTTGCCTTTCAACGCAATTTGAGCCTTTTGAAATTCTTCTTCAAATTTTACTCGTTCAGGACGGTAATTTGGCGTATTTGCATTCGCTATGTTTTTCGAAGAAATGTGTTGCCTCATCGTATACGCGTCTAACGCACGATTGAGCAACGGTAGTCTTCCTGAAAACAAGTAATCATCAATCATAATTTTTTTCCTTTGACAACTTGTAACCAATAAATATGCCACTGTAAATGTATGGGAAAATGGATGGTTTTTGGTAATATTTTGGTGCAAAATCATCAAATAGGTTAATATTCGACAATGCATTGGTTAATATTCGCCCAAGTAGGTGGTTAGTAGTCAGCTTTCAATCAAGCGAATGTGAATAGTTTTCTTTAAATCCCGAAGGGATGACAGAATTTGTAACCCCCGATTTCAATCGGGGGGTGGTTAGACGTGGTGGTTTCTTTCCAAAAAACAACAGTAGATTCCCTCTCCCCTACAAGGGAGAGGGTTGGGGTGAGGGGTAATAAAATCAAGAAAATCGAATTTCATTTTAAAAAAAATCGAAAAATATCACAAATGATTAGGTAGTGTCCAAAATAAGCCGTAATTTAATCTTAATACAAAAATTATATTCCATTTTTGCTGGGTAACAAATGAAAACATTTCTATATTCTATAATTATTCTATTACTAATGGTCGTTACATCGTGTAACGACCTTAGTAATCAACCTGATCCAGTAAAGCCAAAGGATTCTGTATTATATAAATGCCCTACTTGTCCAGAAGGAGTTCCATTTGATAATGAAAATGATTGTCCACTTCCCTATGATACTGCATTTAGTCCAGTTGGTAATCAAATTCTACCTAAATTTATTCATGAAGCCCATGGCCCATCAGTAAATGGAGATTTGATATCAATTGATTTATCTACAATATTGAATACAAAATCATTGCAAATAACTCAGCTTGATCTTTTAAATATTATACCGAAAGAATATAATATTTTAGGTGGGCAAATAAAGTGTTTTTCTCCAAATGATAATACTAAAGTAATAGTTGAATGTGGTGGTTATGTAAAAAATGAAGCTGGTAAAACCGTTTGGGGTAGATCTATTTTTATTTTTGATATATTTACCAAAGAGTATATCAATATTACACCATCAAAATTTGGCAAATTTGGAGTAAATTATCCGAGTGGTGGAGTCAGACAATGGACATATGATCAATTAACAAAAACGGACAGATTACATTTTTCAGATACAACAGGTGAGTACATTGTTCAAGAAGACAGATTTATAAATACGACTAAAGAGCAAGTGCAGAGTATTTCTATAAGCCCGAACAATAAATATACCATTAGAAAATTCAGAGATTATACTCTTAACATCGATATTTATACCATCAATGGTATACGTGTTAAAAATTTAGAAGTTAATAGCCATACATTTTCTATGGCATGGTCGCCAGACAGCAGATATTTGGCTATACAAGGATTTACATATACCTATATTTTTGATTTGCAAGAGTCTGATCC
>JAEUSM010000001.1 GCA_016788785.1 Candidatus Kapaibacterium sp. | reverse complement strand
ATCAACCATCAGAAATATTCTTGGTGGCTCTATCGCGGGGGAAACACCTCTTCCCATCCCGAACAGAGTAGTTAAGACCCGTTGAGCCAATGGTACTGCACCGGTAACAGTGTGGGAGAGTAGGTCGCCGCCAAGTCTTTTTTTTACAAAAAAACCCATACCCTAAAAGTATGGGTTTTTGCGTTTTGTTCTAACCTCACTCATACTAACCGAAAAGGTCGTAAATTTAAGAACGATAAGGTCGCAAAGAAGAAAACTCTCGAAATAACTCTGCGTTCTCTGTGATAATCTCTGCGTACTCTGCGGTTACTTACAAGATCTCAATAAACCACCCATTCCACTTTTTTTGCTTATTTTTAAATATTCGTGTTTTTGTGTGGGAATTTCTGTATTTTTGGATAATATAGATATATATAAACTCTTCAATAAATATATGAAATTAGTTGTTGCGATATTGATTGTAATGGTTGCGGTTTGTGGGAATGTTATTTCACAAGAAGGTTTTCAGAATTATCATCAAAGTTCTCAGTTGGGAATGGCTTCCCCAGGGGCGTTTCGGTATGGACTGAATGGGTATGACAATCCAGCGGTTTTAGGGACGCTTTCGTTTACTGATTTGTTGTTTTATACGACGCAACCTGACCGAAATGCGAATGGTTTTCGTCAATGGGGGCTTTTTGGTGGGTTTACTTCTTCCTATGGTTTGGGAACGATGTTAGGTGTCCATCATGAGCGATTGGGAATGGATAATTCAACAACGTTTACGATAGGTAATGGTTCTGGTAATCAGAATTTTTCGTGGGGATATGCCTTAGGGTTTGTTAATAACGAGGGTTCGACGTTTCAACGCAATTCATTTTTACGGTTAGGAACGCTTGTACGACCGAGTGAGTATCTTTCGATTGGCGTGCATGGTACTTCTACGTTGGTGCGTTCTGAGCCGATTTACGAATTTGTTGGAGATGTTGGGATTCGTCCATTTTCGAGTGCATTTTTGACGCTTTTTGGAGATGTTGCTTGGAGAAATAAGGATTTTATTCAATACAATGCTACAAATAGTTCAATGACCTATAGCGTTGGTGGAGTGATTGAGCCTTTTGATGGAATTCGAATTTCAGGTCGTTATTTCAATACCGAACAACTTTCGATTGGCTTGCAAGTATCGTTGGGGAATATTGGCGTTTCTACGCAATCAACACGTTCAACAGCTGGAAATGGTGGCGATGGATTTTTGACGTATGGCATTCGTGCAGGTGGTTTGGACAGAACAATTACATCAGCTGAACCTACGTTTAAACATTACCGTTCAATTTCAATGGCAGGTGGAATCAAATACCAACGTTTTCAAGTATTAGACAATTCACGAACCCTTCTCGAGTTTTTAGAACAATTAGAATTGATTAAAAATGATGAAAATGTACGTGGCGTTGTGCTGAATTTGGCAGGAATGAGTTTTCCAAGAGCAATGCTTTGGGAAGTGAAACAGAAAATCAAAGAGATTAAACAAAAAGGTAAAAAGATAGTTGTATTCATTGACAGATTGTCGATGGATAATTATGCGTTTGCAAGTTATGCTGACAAAATTGTGATGGATCCTATGGGTTCGATGACGTTTGCGGGGTATAATTTTGGCAAAACTTATATGAAGGGATTGTATGACAAATTGGGTGTTGGTGTTGATGAATTACGGTTTTTCAAGTATAAATCTGCTGCTGAAACTGAAGCACGTGAGACAATGTCCGAAGGTGATCGTGAGCAGTTAACTCGTTTAGCTGAGAGTTTTTATGCTGAGATAAAATCTGAAATTACAACAAATAGAAAAATCACACCAGAATTGTTTGAAAGTTTAGTGAACGATTCGTTAGAGATTCTTCCTAAAACTGCACTTGCTTTGGGATTGGTTGATTCACTTGGACGTTGGGAAACTGTTGAAAATACGGTGAATGATTTGGAATACAAAAAGAGTATTTTCCCAAGTAAGGTGAAAACACCAATTGTAAATAAAACGTATGAAAAACCTGCATTCGAATTTACTGATAACAAATGGTCAAAACCGTATCCAAAACACCGAATTGCGATAGTATATGCAATTGGTGGAACATCTCTTTATTCAGGTATTGAAGCGGTGAATTTGAGCAGAATAATCAAAAACATTGTTAGTAGTTCTTATTACGATGCGATTGTTTTGCGAGTAGATTCGCCTGGTGGAGATGCTTTGGCAGCGGATTTGGTGGCAGAAGAATTGAAAAAAGCTAAGGGTAAAAAGCCAATTATCGTTACACAAGGTTCAGTAGCTGCCTCAGGTGGTTATTGGTTGTCTATGTATAGTGATACTATTTTGGCAACACCAAGTACGATTACTGGTTCTATTGGTGTGATTTCATTATATATGTATGACAAAGGTGCTAAAGAAAAAACTGGTATTACAACAGACAATGTGAAAGTTGGAAACAAAGCGGATATTGGTTTTGGACCGTTCGGTTTATTGGCAAATCAGCCACTTTCTCCACAAGACAGAAAACTTCGTGAGAATACCATTCTTTCTCTTTATGATGATTTTGTGTCGAAAGTTGCTTCTGGTCGTGGAATGAAAGAAGATGATGTTCGAGAGGTAGCTCAAGGTAGGGTCTGGACAGGAACAGATGGGTTGGATAAAAAGTTAGTCGATGAAATTGGTGGTATTGAACGTGCAATCGCATTGGCAAAACAACAAGCGAAAATTCCTGCTGATGAGGAAGTGGAGATTGTTGAATTTCCAAATCCAAAATTCATTGATTTAAATCAATTTGTTCCGTCAATTATTTCTGTTGATGCCTCCACAGAGTTGTTGAAAGAAATGAGTGAAACGTTGACGAAAATGAAAAATGATTCTGGGAAGTATCTTTATACATTACCGTACGATACGTACGAATCACTCAAAGACATACTCTATAATTTTAACCAAAAGTAAAATTCACTGAATCAACGTTTTGAATTTCATCAAGTGAGCGTAATGTATCAATATATTACGCTCACATTCGTTATGGTTTTGTCATTCTCTCAAGTCAGAACGTAGTAGTTCTACAATCATAACCTATGAAAAACATACGAAATTTTTGCATCATTGCTCACATAGATCACGGTAAATCAACATTAGCGGATAGATTACTCGAACGAACAGGTAGAGTGACAAACCGTGAAATGACCACCAACCAAATTTTAGATGATAATCCTTTAGAACAAGAACGCGGTATTACCATCAAGCTTCACGCAATTATGATGGACTATCTTGCAAAAGATGGTCAAAATTATACCTTAAATCTCATCGATACACCTGGTCACGTTGATTTTGCGTACGAGGTTTCACGTTCTTTGGCAGCTTGTGAAGGTGCATTGTTGATTGTAGACGCAACGCAAGGAATAGAAGCTCAAACAATTTCAAATTTATATATGGCGATTGAAGCTGGGTTGGAAATTATCCCGGTATTAAATAAAATCGACCTTCCTGCTGCTGTGACGACCTTAGATACCGTCAAAAAACAAGTGATGGATTTGATTGGTTGCAAAGAAGATGAAATGATTCTTGCTTCTGCAAAAGCTGGAATTGGCATTGATGAAATTTTAGAAGCTGTTGTGCATAAAATACCTGCACCAGTTGGTGACCCAAATGCACCATTACGTGCGTTAATTTATGATTCGGTGTTTGATGCTTATCGTGGTGTGATTGTGTATATCCGTGTCATCGATGGTGTGTTGCGTGAAAAGGATAAAGCACTTTTTATGGCGACACAACAAATCGTTGATATAGAAGAAGTAGGAATTCTCCATATGAAACGCCACCGTACGAAAGAACTTTCTGCAGGGAATGTAGGGTATTTAACTGCGAATATCAAAAATGTTCACGATACAAAGGTTGGTGATACAATTACACATCTTGGCAGACCTACAGATACGCCGATTGATGGATTCCGTGAAGTAAAACCGATGGTCTTTAGTGGGATATACCCTGCGGATAGTGATGATTTCGAAATGTTGCGAGAATCATTGGAAAAACTATCCTTAAATGACTCGGCAATTTCGTTTGAACCGGAAAGTTCTACTGCCTTAGGATTTGGTTTCAGATGTGGATTTTTGGGACTTTTGCACATGGAAATTGTGCAAGAACGACTTGAGCGTGAATTCAATCAGGATATCGTTACAACTGTACCGAATGTGCGGTATAACGTTATTATGAACCACACTAATGAAATTGTGCCTGTTGATAATCCTGCACAATTGCCACCTTTGGGCGAGATTCTGGAGATTCAAGAGCCATTTATCAAATGTCAGATTATTACTCCTGCTGAATTTATAGGTACGATTTTGAATTTATGTATGGATCGTCGTGGAACCTTGCTTGGTCAGACATATCTTTCAGAATCTCGTGTTGATTTGCAATTCGAATTACCGTTAGCGGAAGTAGTTTTTGATTTTTACGATAAGTTAAAATCTATGACAAAAGGGTATGCCTCTTTGGATTATGATTTTGGTGATTACAAAGAAGGCGATTTGGTCAAATTGGATATTCTTCTCAATGGCGACCCAATTGATGCACTTTCTACCATCGTTCATAGAAAAAAAGCCTATGCTTGGGGTAAAAAACTCTGTGCTAAGTTGAAAGAACTTATCCCTCGTCAAATGTTCGAGGTTGCTATTCAAGCGGCAATTGGGAATAAGGTTATTGCTCGAGATACCATTTCGGCTATGCGTAAAAACGTCTTGGCAAAATGTTATGGTGGTGATATTTCTCGTAAACGTAAACTTCTTGAAAAACAAAAAGAAGGTAAAAAACGTATGAAACAGGTTGGCAAAGTGGAAATACCACAAGAAGCCTTCCTTGCAGTTTTGAGTATTGATTAACAAAAAATATAAATGGAACAAAATTCTCAATCACGAAGACAACAACGAGCTTCACAAAAAAATCAATCGAACGAATCGACTGTTCAAGGTCAAAAGACGTTCTTACAAAAAGTACGTTCTTTTCTTTTTGGTAAAAAGGAAAAGAAAAAACCTGAAGGGTTTGTAGAACAGGTTGTTTCTCTTTTTCGTACAGCTATTACTGCCTTGTTTGTAGTGATGATTGTTAATGGCATTGCCGTTGCGACCTTTGTTGTGCCAACTGGTTCGATGGAAAATACCGTTATGACGGGTGATTTTCTTTTGGTCAATAAGTTCAAATACGGTCCATCTACTCCTCAAGTGATTCCATTTTTCAATATTCCTTTACCGTATTACAAAACTCCTCCAATCATTGACCCAAAACAAGGTGATGTGATAGTGTTTATCTATCCTGGTGATAGAAATGAAGTGAAACCGAAAGAGTTTTTGTATTATTTGAAACGTTGTGTAGCGGTTTCTGGCGATGTATTGCAGATTGTGAATAAGAAAATTTTGGTAAATGGCGTTGAATTTGCATTACCACCTAATGCAAAATTCGACCCATTTATTTCTACGATGCCGTATGATACTTTAAGAACTTTCCCTATTGGAAAAGGATATTCCAAAGATAATTACGGTCCGATTCGTATTCCAAAAACTGGCGATATCATTAATTTGTCCATCCAAAATATTCAAGAATGGCAAGTATTCATTGGTCGCGAAGGTCACAAGGTCGAAACGCAAGGTACGCAAGTTCTCATAGATGGTAAACCTGTAACTTCCTATACTGTTGAGCGTGATTATGTCTTTGGTATAGGTGATAACCGTGATAATTCCGAAGATAGCCGTTTTTGGGGATTCATTCCAAAACAAGATGTTGTTGGAACGCCAATGATGGTGTATTGGTCATGGAATACTGATGCGAATGATTTTGGCTCGAAATTAAAATCTATCAGATGGTCTCGACTATTCAACTTCATTAATTAACGCTATAGCCTCTTCATTGAGGCTTTTTTTTTTAAACTATTTTATTTCCAAGGTTCAATTTTTTTTCTGTATGAAATTACTCACTGTTTTTCTTTTTCTCATAACAGTATCTACTGCTTTTTCTCAGCAAAATTTATTCAATATTCCATCTGGAGATATTACTCGCGATGGAAAGTTTTTCTATCAACATCAAATCAATATCTACTCTGACGAATTCGAATCGAAGTCCCATTTGGTGTATGGATTAGGTGGTGGATGGGATATTGGTGTGAATTTAGTTGGCAAAGGGGCGTATTTCAGTCCTGATTGGCGAGTGAGCTACAATGACAATCCTGATAGAGGGGCGTTGTATCCTTTTTTAATGCCAACGCTACAAAAACAATTTTCTCTTGCAGATAATTTGGATGTGAATTTAGGAACTCAAGTTGGGTTTAATATTAGTTCTAAGTTGTCGAATAAAGAATTGGCCTTTTTCAATTATGGTATTGGTGTTTTTCACTTTATGGACAAAAAAAGTAGAATTGTTGGGGGAGTGTATCATACGAATACAATGTTCGTGGGTCAAGGTAATACCATTGGTGCGATGCTCGGGTACGAAATAAAACTTGCGGATAAATTCTATCTGATGGGCGATTGGATAAGTGGCAATAACGACTCTTCTGTTGGAATTTTTGGAGCAATGTACAATATTGGAAAACAAACACAACTGTGTCTTGGTGCATTAGTACCGAACCCAAACACTCCAAAACCCTTTGGTATTGTTTTAGAATTAAATCTTCTTGGTTGGGAATTGTAAAAATAAAGATTTTTCAAGCCAAGGGTTTTGCATAAAACATTAGAATTCGCTTAGTGAAAAAAATCAAGAGAGTAAAAACTTAAGAATCTCTTCAATGTTACCATTTGGTAATATTGAAAAAAAAGATTTGCTTTTCTCGATTTTTTTTTAGTTTGGCTTCCATAATTTTTATCACACTACTCTATGGAGCAAATATGTACTCATTTCCGGGCGGTTGGAATTCGTTAGAAAACAGTTTTCCACAAAACATTACTGACATTATTTCTGTTGCACGAGCTACCTTCGGTGCACCAGTTGACGGACAAATTGTCTATGATTCTCTTTTCCGTGTACCATCTGGTGGTACGTGGTCAGCCGCACCTATCACACTCAGCCAAGAGCCAGATGTTCAAGCAATTAACGTAACGTTTAATTCTATTGACGGAATTGAAGCTATTGCGATGAATGGTCAAACCAAAATGGCAAATCTTTCTACGTCGGTTCCGTTCTAATTACTGTTAGACTAATTTAACTTTTTGAACAACCAATGGAGTTCTAAAATGAAAAAAATATTTTTCGAATCTCTCTTCTTGTTTTTTTTGTGGGGTGGTTTTTGTTTATCACAAGAAACAACTACAACAAACTTCATTGTAACTCAATCTCTTAAGTCAAATGATTTTAGTTATTTCAGGCCAAATTATTCAGATATTGATAATGATAAAGTTTGTTTTTTCGTTGATAGAAGAAGTGGGCCAAGTTTTTATTTTTCAGGATTTAGTGAAATTGACAGTTTGCCTTACAATAATATGGTCATATACTCAAAAAATCTTAAAAATGATTTACTTTGGTATTCGACCATTTACTCTGAAAATGTAAATGACACTTTATCATCAAGTTCAACACTAATTACTTTTGGTGAAAAAATATCAAGAATTAGGTTCAATAATCAAAATGGTAATATTTATTATTTTAATGGAGAACAAATCAATAGTCCGGAAAATCGAATTATAACAGTATTTTTTGACGCAAATGGCAAAAGATTGCCGTATGAGTTTAACTTTAAGTCTAATAATCTCCCATTTGATAGTCCCCTAAGTATCAAATATAGTAATATAAATGAAAATTTGGTGTTTAGTGTGGTAATTTCAGCAATTGGAAACTTTTCTTATAATGATAGTGTCATTTCAACGGAGGATTGTGTAAAGTTACTACAATTTAAAATTGATACAATTCAAAAGAAAATTCTTCTTCTAAATCAAAGAACCATTGCAACCTTCGTTAACCCTTCAGGTTCTACTTCCTTAAATGGTACGTTCGATAGATTTCTATACATTAACAACAAAAACGTAACAAGTCTTGTTACTGGTTTTTTAAATTTAAGTCAAGTATATTTTTATACCGATAATGAGAATACGAAAGGATTTGAACAAAGTATTGGACATAGGGCATTAGTATATGATGAAAATTTGAGGAATATGAATGTTTGTTATTTTAACCATGCTTTCAACTTGGGTTCTCAGTTTTTCGAACCAATATTGGCTGAAAATAATTTTTTATACTTACCTATTCGTTTGAACAAATCAGAAGACCCAAATTTTCAACATGGTTATTATCAAAGAATTTATTCTGATAAAGGTGAATTGATAAGAGAAGATTTTCTCAATCCAACTAGACAAATGGAAGGTAGATTTTTAGATTATAATGTAGATGATAAAGGTAATTATTACATATTTTATGAATATCATTTAGATACACTAGATTTATTTCATCGAAGATACATAGTGAAATATGATCAATACTTGCGTAAAAGTACCTTTGTTTCTCCTGAAATAAAAAGAAACTTTTTTTTCAATAAGTTTAGTCAAGCAAAAGAGAATCGTATCGATTTGTTCTATTATATTACGAGTGATACCTTATTTGATTTCAAAAATGGTTATCAGTTTTATCCTGAAAAAATTAAAGGGGATGGAATTGCTTCAATTCAGCTCTTTCCAGACCTAACAAATATCCAAGATAAAGAACCAAATGCTCAAGAGGCTTTTTCAATCAATTATATTGAGTTAAAAGATATTCTCCATATTCTGCCAAACAGTAATGACGAATATTCAGTTTCTCTGTATACTATCAACGGAAATGAAATATACACAATGAATCGAACCAATGGAGCTGTATATTTGGACACAAGGGATTATTCCACAGGAACGTATCTCGTCAAAGTAAAAGACAAGACTCAAACCCAATCGTATAAATTTGTGATTCAACGATAAATCGATACATATCACAAAAAAGCCTCCAAATGGAAGCTTTTATGTTACAAACTATCTATCCTTCAAAAAACAGAAAAATCTTTCTTTTTCAGTGTCGTTGTTTAAACATATTCTATGACCATTTAACATTAGATACAATAATAAAACAATTTTACAATCATATCTCAATGTAAATTATGAAATTTCTTCTGATTATTGGTTCAATTTTCATCATTTGTACATCTTCTTCAATCTCACAAATAGTAAAAACTGAAAACTCAATACTTTTGAACTGCGATCCTAATTCTATGGAATCTCCTCGATGGATAGTTTCTACACCTGATGCAACTAAACATTTTTTTTTAGAAAGAAAATACAAAACTAAGTTGCTTTCAGATAAAAAATCATCTCTCTTGAGCAGAAATGATGAATTTCTCAACTCAATAATTGATACCAATAGTTTTTTCTGCGTG
>JAEUSM010000011.1 GCA_016788785.1 Candidatus Kapaibacterium sp. | reverse complement strand
ATTCCCACCACACGACACCGTATCCGGTCCCGCATTGGCGATTGGTTGGTCATAGAGTTTGACGACTATTGAATCTTGAGTTTCACAACCAAAAGAATCATATCCACGAACAAAGTATTTCACAGAGTCAAGGGTTGCTGTTACTGTTGGTTGCCCAACTGTTGTGTCTGAAAGTCCAATTGCAGGTGACCAACGGTAAGAAATTCCTGGAAGTTCAGGTAAACCAAGTTGTGCTGTTTGACCTTTGCACAACGTCAATGTAGGTCTTGCTCCTGCTTTGATAGCAGGATTAGCTCTAACTGTGATAAGTCTTCTTGTAGTATCAAACGAACAAAAAGCACCTCTAAAAATAATCAAACGTAAAAAATAGTTTCCAGAATTTTGATACACATGGGTTACTGTTCTTCCTGTATCTATTTGGCCATCACCAAATTCCCAACGGAACGATTCAGCTGTAGTATCAGCGGTTGCTCGAAAGTTCGCAACTGCACCTCGACAGAAAGTAGTTTCTCCAAAAACACCTGAAGTATCCAAGCCACCAACGATAGTCTGTGAGAAATTACCCCCAGCTGACATTGCAAAACCTTGTGTATTGATAGAACCATGAATAGAAGCAGAAAAACCGCTCATATCATGAAAAATACGTATACGTTCATCTGCTGCTACCTTACGTTGATAGGTTCCAAACAATGGATTTCCTGGAAGTATTCGCCAATCTCCAATTGGGACAGGAAGGCTGTTAATGCGGGTAACACCTCGTTCATCATATCGAACAACGATATTTAATGTAGAAGAATCAGTAACCTGGAATAAATTCCCAACTGGTGGATAAATACTCGCTTCACGTTGCAATTGAGAAACTGCAGGAAGTATCGTCATTGTAGGCACAGAAGGAGTAGCAGGTGTACATGCACCACCTCGCGTAAAGTGGGCTAACAAAAAAGGTTTATTCGCATTGACATACACAAAAGAATCTACAGACATTTCTCTAAATTGACCAGTATTAATTGGTACTCCTTGGTTAACACCATCAAGTCTAATTTGTGTACCAGGGTAAATTGCCATAGCTCGAATTATTGAGCCTGATGTATTTGGATATTTAGGAATTACATACCCTGTTCCCAAGACTGCATCAGGCGGTAATTGTTCTAATAGATAATTACTTGGTGCACAATTTCCAACAGTAGTCAATGGTGAACTGGTAAAAACTGCAATGGGATTACAAAATGCAGTTCCAATAGACCTAACTCGACTTCCAGTCAAATCACCAGAGCTTCGAACCATATAGGTTTGACCACGTTGTAAAGTAATATTAAACGGAACATTGGGCATTTTCCCTTCTTCTGTCATTGATGTAGGTGTGATTTCAACGCGAGTTGAATCTCTTGGTGCAACTATCAAAAATTGCGTTTGACCAGCACCCTCATTTCTCGCAATAACGTAATATTCTCTTGCTAAAGCAGAAAAAGGGTAAACAATTGTTGCATCAAGCCCATTCGTGTCCGCCATAGAAGTTGCATAAACATTAATACTATCGTCAGCTTCTATGTAAACACCTTTATTTTCAATAAGCTCAGATTGAGTTACTTCTTGAGGTAACAGAATAGTTTCACTAAAAAAATAGTTATTCGTGTCGTTCAATCGAAATGGAATAGAATTAGTACCCCATCTGTAAAAACCAGAAGTTGGTTTTCGCCCAAAAATGTAAATATTACAGTTAGTTTGGTCATTTCCGGGACTTTGATTATCTGGAAATGATACCCAAAATTCTCTACCTCGAGTTGAACGAGGGACTGTTTGAGAGGTTGTAGTTTCTACTAAGGAGACCAATAGTATGAATAAAACAACAATGAAAACGTGTAAACGAAGGTGCATAGAATAATCTAAAGGGTATATCGAAAATGAAATATAGGTAATATTGTAAAACAAAGATATGAATATTTTTGATTTTAAACTACTTTTTACTCTTCGTTCAAATAAAAAAAGCCCAACTTGATTATCAAATTGGGCTTTTTTTTAAATTTACAGTTGATTAATGTTCAATCAACAGTTCTACCTCTGGGTACAAAGGAAATTCTGAACAAAAGGCTTTAACCTCTTTTTTGACAGAAGTATAGATGTCTTCATTGCCTATATTTTGTAATACTGTATGAATATAATCTGCAATCTGTTTCATATCAGTCTCTTCCATTCCTCGAGATGTCATAGCCGCTGTACCAAGTCTGACTCCAGAAGTGATAAGAGCGTTTTGCGTATCAAAAGGAACACCATTGCGGTTACAAGTTATACCTGAAGTATCTAAGGCAATTTCTGCAGCTTTTCCAGTGAGGTTTTTATTACGCAAATCTACTAACATCAAATGATTATCGGTACCACCACTTACAATATCATACCCTAATAATTGTAACGCATTAGATAAAGCTTTTGCATTTTTCACAACTTGAATTGTGTAGTTATTGTAAGAATCAGTAAGTGCTTCGCCAAATGCAACTGCTTTTGCTGCAATAACATGCATTAAAGGACCGCCCTGAATACCTGGCATAACCATAGAATCAAGAAGTTCACCCATAAGTTTGGTGCGTCCTGATTTTGGAGCAACAATTCCAAAAGGATTTTCGTAGTTTTTTCCCATCACGATAAGTCCACCACGAGGTCCACGCAATGTTTTATGCGTTGTCGAAGTAATGATATCACAATGGTCAACAGGTGAATCTAAACGACCTTTTGCAATCAATCCTGCAGGATGAGCGATGTCCGCCATCAAAAAAGCACCAACTTTTTTCGCTATTTCACCAAAAGCTTTATAATTGATATTTCGAGAGTAAGCAGATGCACCAACTGTAATCATCTTTGGCTTGTGTTTCATAGCCATTTCTTCGACAACGTTATAGTCTATTAGACCAGTTTCTTTGTCTACTCCATAAGCAACAAAGTTGTAGAACTTTCCAGAAAAGTTATTTGGAGAACCATGAGTTAGATGTCCACCATGGGATAAATCCATTCCTAACACTGTATCACCAAATTGCAAATAGGTGTAATAAACCGCCATATTTGCTGATGATCCACTATGTGGCTGAACATTAGCATATTCAACACCAAAAAGTTTTTTTAATCTATCGATTGCTAAATTTTCAGCTATATCGACATACTCACAACCACCATAGTAACGTTTGCCAGGATACCCTTCTGCATATTTATTGGTAAGAACAGAACCTTGTGCTTCCATTACTGAAAGTGAGGTGAAGTTCTCGGAAGCAATGAGTTCAATTTTATCTTGTTGACGATGCCACTCTTTAGCTACAGCAGAATAGAGTTCAGGGTCAGTTTTTCGTAAGGTTGTATACATTCTATTTGTTGACATTGATTTATTGAATTACAAATGTGGTTGTTAATGATTCCGAGCCATTCTGATATTGGATAAGATACATACCAGAGGATAAACCTAAGGTTGAAAATGGAATTGAACCCGTTGAATTTTGAACAAATGGTGTAAGGTCTTTAACTATTGTACCCAATGTGTTATACAATCTTAGTGTCCCACCTGCTACAGGTTGTTTGAATTGAATCTGTGCTACAGAGTTAGACGGTGGATTTGGAACAACACTTAATTGTTCTGTAGATTTTTTTGGTTCAGAAACTGAAGTGATATCTTTTAATCTGATACAAACAACATCTTCGTTTTTGGTGTTTACAAAACACTGCATCAGATAGTTAGGGTCTTCAGAATTTACATATTGAGTTACCCAATATGGGACTTCACCATTTAACATGGTAAACTCAGAAAGTTGCTCAGCATCTAAACGTGTTAAAATGATAAAGTTTGGTTGAGAATCTGGATATTCTTGCTTGAAAGCATTATACGTTGCATTCGTTTTTAATCTGGTTTCAATCAATTCAGAACCTAATATTGGCGTAGTCACTTCTAATTTTGGAGCAGATTCCACATCCAAATTTAATAAAGCTGGGTCAATATCAAAGGCAGTATTGACAGCATTACCGAAAGCATTGACTCTCGAAACACCGTATAGGTAATGTTTTTGTTGAGCTTCTGAATAGAACATATACAACCAAATTAAATTTTTTCCATCAGCGTAGGTAAAATTCAAATTGATATCTCCTAATGGAGTTGGAATAGAACCATTTATAGTAATGACTGCTGTTAACTTCGTATCAGGAGAACCATTTTTGGAGTGACCAGTAACGTAATCAAGAACAGTTTGAGCAGTATATCGTTCTGCTTGAGCGTGTAAGGAGATAGAAAATCCAAAAATCAGGAATGCAACTAAGAGTAAATGTATTATTTTCATAAGTTTAAAGGAAAAAATGAAAAAAACTTAGCGTAATCTGTTTGTATCTATCGTATTCAGATATTCAACTTTTTCTAACAAAGAAGATTCTTCCTCAACGTTTTCAGGGTCTGGCAAACAACAATCAACTGGACATACTGCAGCACATTGTGGTTCATCGTGAAACCCTTTACATTCAGTACATTTATCAGGAACGATATAATACAATTCATCAGAGAAAAAATCACGATTGAAACCACCCGGAGATGTTGAATCTGAGTATTCAACTCCAGCTAATTTCCACACTGCACTTGGTTCGTAAATTGCAGTATTGGGACATTCAGGTTCACATGCACCACAACTAATGCAATCGGAAGTAATATATATAGCCATAATAGCCTTTCAAAATTATAGTATTTTAAAGTAATTGTTTAATTGGTAAGGAGTATACATTCTCTCCATCTGTTTTAAATCGAACACCAGAATCAGAAGCTATCGAAATAAATTTAGTTCCGCTAATTTCAATAAAAATTCCATCAGAAAAAGAGGAGTTTATCTGAATAAAATTTTCTCTTCTTGGAAAATTATTTTGTTCCAATAAGGATGCAACCAATTCCTTTTGGTTTACCACTTTTTCTTCTAATTGTCGTAATGTCAATTTCAAATCGTCTAAAAGTGGAAACTTCATTGTCAACTTATTGAGTTGAATCATTCGTTTGACAATGTGTTCAATTGCTTGTTTTGTAGAAACAATTTTTTGCTCAAAGTCGGTTAGTTTTGTTTTTTGTTGTACGATTTTCTCCCTTAAGAGACGTTTATCACCAGCAATAAGTGAAGTTTGAGTAAACTCAGTAGGTTTCGAAACTTTTTCGACAAAGATATTTTCACAAACAACTACTTTTGACCCTTGAATAACAGCACGAATACCATCGAAATTACCTCCAGAAGTTATCTCCGATTTTCTTACGTCATTTTTGACAATAACATCATGTTCATTGATAACGAAAGAATTTGAGATGGAGGTACAATTGATACTTCCTCGTACAAAGAAAGTACACTCATTCACTATACCGTTGATAGTTACATCTCCCAAACAAACAATCGTACTTTTTTCTATAGGTCCGTTACAGATTAAGTTTCCATCAATAAACAGTTGAGATTTTACAATAGTTTCATCTACAGTCGTATTCCCTTGAATTTCTTGAATGGAACTATTATCGTTTATGATAGATTCAAAATGTATTTCTTCGTTTGTTAAAGGATACAATAAAAAATATTCTTGAATTGTATGTTTAGAAAATAAAGAAACATTTCCAATTTGATGTTGATTAAGGTGCATTCAGGAGACTATTCTTCTGTTGAAGTAAAATTATTCGTAACCTTGATATTTAATTGTTCAATTCTATATCGAAGTTTTGCACGGGAAATATTGAGAACTTTTGCAGCTTGGATTTGATTTCCTTCTGTTATTTTCAGAGTTTGAAGAATCAAATCTTTCACAACATTATTCCACAAAGCTCCTTCTTTGGATACATGAAGCAGATGTTCACCAGATTCTAATTCAATTGGTTTTTGCTTTTGTAATTGCATTTGTAATGATGCAGGTGTTGAACTTGGTTTTAAAAATGCCAAAGATTCTTTACTAATCACGGATTGGGATTCCAGGAGCATTACGCGTTCAATCACATTACGTAGCTCACGGATATTCCCTTTCCAATAGTAGTTTTGAAGAATGTTTACCGCTTCGGGAGTAAATCCTGTAATGGATTTGGAAAATTTCGAGTTAAATTCTTTGATGAAGGAAGAGGCAATTGGAATGATATCTTCAGTTCGATTGCGTAATGAAGGCAAATCAATGGTTGCTACATTCAAACGATAGTACAAATCTTCTCTAAATTTTCCTTCTTCAACTAACCGTTCTAAATTCTGATTGGTTGCTGCAATAACGCGTACATCAACACTAATTTCTTTCAAACCACCCAATCGATAATATTTTCGCTCTTGCAAAACTCTTAACAACTTTACTTGCAAATCTAAGCCTAATTCACCAACCTCATCAAGCAGAATAGTGCCTCGATGAGCTTGCTCAAAACGACCTTGCTTCACTTTTTCTGTTGCACCAGTAAAAGCACCCTTTTCGTAACCAAATAGTTCGTTTTCAGCAAGTTCTTTGGGAATAGCACCACAGTTAATGGTGATAAACGGTCCTTTGGAGCGTTGAGAGTTTTTGTGGATATATCGTGCAAAAAGCTCTTTACCAGTACCAGTTTCCCCAAGAATTAATGCTGTTGTGTCAGCATTTGCAACAATACGAGAAACTTCTAAAGCAGCTTTAATCCCATCGGAAACTCCAATCACCTCATCCGGTTGTTCAGTTTCTAATCGTTCTGAAAGCACATCAACTTGACGTTTTAGCTCGTATTTTTCTAAAGCACGTTCAACCGTAAGTTCTAATTGTTCCAAATCTAATGGCTTGACGATAAAATCTTCTGCACCAAGTCTCATCGCTCGAACAGCCATGCGAATATCGGAAAAAGCTGTCATCATAATGACAGGAACTTGATGACCATTATCCCGTAATTCCTGAAGAATTTCTAATCCATTGTAGTGACCCAAAAAAATGTCAAGCAAGAGTAAATCTGGTCGGAGATCATCAATAGTTTCAATAGCCTCTTTGGCATCACTAAAAACGTGAACCTCGGAATAAGACTCTTCTAACACACTTTTAACGGTCGAATTGACCAGCGGATCATCTTCTAAAACGACAATTACGTAGGGTTGTTTAGCCATTGATGTTATCCCCATTGATAGATAAAGTAGAAGCTTCTTTCATAGAAATTATGAAAGTTGTAATAGGTATTAAAGAATGAGAATGCTCTGTAAAAACAGCACAATGAGGTTCACCAAACCACTCTCCGAGATTATAATAAAATCCTTCGCCATGCTGAAGAACTTTTTTTGAATGTATATGCCCCATTATTACAAAATCAACTCCAGATTCAATTGCTTTTTTAGCAAAATCCTCTAAACCGTTTTTTTCCGTTTGTTGTGATGCTGAAGTATATTCTTTTTTATCGGTAAAACTTCGAGATTTGTGAGAACTTTTTTTCGCAAGCCAAATTCCAATATCAGGATGGACATATTGATACAACTTTTTCAAGAATCTATTACGTAATATTTTTTTCAAAATGAGATACCCAGTATCGTTGTATGCTTTGCCATCACCATGGGAGAAAAGAAACCGCTTCCCAAAAAAAGTTGCTTCCACATCTTCCCAATACAATGGAATTTTTAGTTCCTCTTCAAAAAAATGTTGATGTCCAAAATCGTGGTTGCCGATAATATAATGGATTTCAACGCCGTTTTCACGTGCTATTTTAAGTGCTGTAAGTACACTATAAAACTCTTTGGGTAATACTGTGCGATATTCAAACCAATAATCGAAAAGGTCACCAACTATGTACAGTTTTGCATTCTTGTGATGTAATTGATGCAATAACCTAATAAACAATTTCTCACGTAAAAGAATGTTTTCCTTAGAGCCTATGCCAAAATGTACATCAGAAATACAAACAACCATAGTAAAATTACCTTGAAAATACAGTCGTATTACCGTACGAACAATGGCTAATATAAGCCAATTTATTGGTAATACAAAATGAAATATTGTATGTGTAAAAATTGATGAACATTAGTGGTGTGACGTAAAACAAAAAAACCACTCAATGAGTGGCTTTTTATGTTCTTGGCGGGACCGACGAGGCTCGAACTCGCGACCTCCTGCGTGACAGGCAGGCATTCTAACCAAACTGAACTACGATCCCGTTTATTATCAAATTGATTGATAAGAGTACAAAAATACAACAATTTTTTGAATCTACAAAAAATTATTTTCGTTGTGTTAAAAGTTCTTGAAACATAACCAAAAGTTCTTCTTTGGAAATTGTTCCTTTATCACCTTCTCCATGTGTACGTAAACTGAAGGAATTTGTTTCCACTTCTCTTGCACCAATGACTAAGGAAAATGGAATTTTCTTTTGTTCACTTTCGGCGATTTTACGATTTACTTTTTCTGCACGAGTGTCGCATTGAACTCTATATCCCAAATCAAATAACTCTTTAGTAAACGCTTCGGCATAGTCATACTGTGCTTGACCTATTGGTAAAACCGAAATTTGAACCGGTGCTATCCAGAATGGGAAGTTTCCTACGTAATGTTCGATAAGTATCGAAATAAATCGTTCCATCGAGCCAAATGGTGCTCTGTGGATAATGACAGGACGATGTTTTGCATTGTCTTCTCCTTGATATTCCAATTGGAAACGTTCTGGCATTACATAATCCACCTGCACTGTGCCCAATTGCCACTTGCGACCAATTGCGTCCTTGACAATAAAATCAATTTTAGGACCGTAGAACGAGGCTTCACCTTCTCCAATAAAATAGTTTAAGTTCATTTCATCGGCAACTTCTTTGATTTCTCGTTGTGATAATTCCCAAAGTTCAATGTCTCCACCATATTTTGAAGCATTATCATCACGGAAAGAAAGTCGAGTAGTAACCTCCATACCAAATGTTTCAAACACAAATTGCGTTAACAATACAGTATTTTTCAATTCTTGTTTTAACTGGCTATGTGTACAGTAAATGTGAGCATCATCTTGTGTAAAACCTCTTACTCGTGAGAGTCCATTTAGCTCACCAGATTGTTCGTAACGATACACTGTACCAAATTCTGCTAAACGAACAGGCAAATCTTTGTAACTTCTTGGTTTTGATGAATAGACCATATGGTGGTGAGGGCAATTCATAGGTTTTAACATATACTGTTCTTCTTCGACGGTAATTGGATCGAATTGTGAGTCAGCATAATAAGGATAATGTCCAGAGGTTTTGTACAATTCCAAATTTCCAATATGCGGTGTTATTACCTCTTGATACCCACGTTTGATTTGCTCTTGACGCAGAAAACTTTCCAATGTGCGACGTAAAACGGTACCGTTTGGAAGCCAAATTGGGAGTCCACCTCCAACAATAGGAGTAATGAGATATAATTCCAAATCTCGTCCCAATTTGCGATGGTCGCGTTTTTCAGCTTCTTCTTTTAAACGAACAAACTCATCTAACATATCTTTTTTGGGGAACGATATTCCGTAAATACGTGTCAGTTGTTTTCTACTTACATCACCACGCCAATATGCACCGGCAATTGAAAGTATTTTTGGAAATTTTATCATTCCTGTTGATGGAACGTGTGTTCCACGACACAAATCAGTAAAATTACCTTGCGTATAAAATGTAATTTCCGATTCTTTTAGTCCATCTAGCAATTCTAATTTGTATTCATCACCTTTTTGGGTAAAATATGCAACCGCTTCGTCCCATGTAACCTCTTTACGAACAAATGGAGAATTTGCTTTCACTAATTCTTTCATTCGTTGTTCGATTTTAGCTATATCTTCCGTTGTGATTTTCACTCCTTCTGGCAAATCTACATCATAGTAGAATCCTTGCTCAATTGGTGGTCCAATTCCAAATTTAACACCAGAATATAAAGATTCTAAGGCTTCAGCCAATAAATGGGCTGATGAGTGCCAGTAAATTTCTTTTCCTTCAGAATCATTGAAGGTAACTATTCGAATAGTGGCATCGGTTGTAATTGGACGTGAAAGATCATATGGCACATCATTGACAAATATTCCGACTGCGTTTCGAGCAAGACCTTCGGAAATGCTCGAAGCAATTTCATAACCGGATATACCACTTTCGAATGTTTTTTGTGTAGAATCTGGGAATGTTATTGTTATCATTGTACTATCATTTGGATAAAATTGATTTTCGTTGTTTCACGGCAGTAAGTCCATCAAAAACTGCTTGTATTGGAAGTTCAATATCAAAACCAGTCATAGGAACTGACGAATTTTTTTGTTGAAGAACTGAAAGTATCTCCTCAAAAAGAGCTTCCGATTCGTTCAACCGTTGTAAATGTAAAAGAGAGTACGCCTTCAGTTGTTTTGCATACACTTGATTTGGTGCATGAGATAATGAGGCATTTGCAAATAGTAATGCTTCTTCAAATCGTTTACTGTTTCCGCAAATTTGCGACATTGCTGCATTTGCAGATGCTGCTACAGATGTAGAAAGAGTACCCAAAGAAAGAGAAAAACGAAGAGCATCTTCGGCTTCTTTCCAGAGATTCATTTGTGCCAAGGTTTGACCTAATTGAAACCATGCGTAGGCATTATTTGGTTCTTCTCTTACGTGTTCCAACAAAAGAGTATAATTACGGGTGATTTTTTGTTGCATCACTTCATTCGATTGGTCATAACCACTATGAATGATTTCAATGGACGAATGAACTAATGTTTTCCCAGCTCGAAAAATGGATGGAGTAATTTGTTCGTGTACCCTACCACTAAATTGAATGTTCGGATAACCAAGATTTTTAAAAATGCGAGGATATCCACCTTTGTGTGTTTCTGTTCCCAAAGAGTTATGGTGCCGATGTTTACTCACAATAGTGCAAACAATTCCTCCAACGGAATCTTCCTGCGCTGCAAGTAATGAACGTAAGGCCTCTGTCGAATTGTCAGCAAGAGTTTCATCGGCGTCTAAATATAAAATCCAGTCGCCTGTACAATGTTGCAATCCCACGTTTCGGGCTGCAGCAAAATCATTAATCCAAGGGAAAGTAACTACGGTTGCACCAAAAGATTTTGCAATTTCAACAGTTCGATCCGTTGACCCAGTATCAACAATGATAATTTCGTCAACGATATTTTCTACAGACTGCAAACAAAACGGAAGTCTTTTTTCTTCGTCTTTGACTATCATCGACAAAGAAAGCAATTTCTTCATAAAATTCTTCTGTGGTGATTCTTACGATTGTAATGCTCGTATGGTCGAAACTAAGGAAGTTACTTCGATAGCGGTTTTTGCAGCTTCAGCACCTTTATTTCCTGCCTTGGTACCAGAGCGTTCTATTGCTTGTTCAATTGTTTCGGTAGTAACTACGCCAAAAATTACAGGAACTCTTGTTTCGATTCCTACAGAAGCAATTCCAGATGCTGCTTGGTTTGCCACATAATCATAATGCGTCGTTGCACCACGAATAACACAACCTAAACATATAACAACATCAACAGTGTTTGTTAAGGCTAATTCACGAGCAATGAACGGTAATTCATACGAACCAGGACAATAAGCAATGGTAATATTATCGTCACCAACTCCGTGGCGAGTGAGTGTATCAACAGCACCATCAAGTAACTGATTAGTGATAAATTCATTCCATCGGGAAACAACGATTCCGACCTTGATATTTTGTGCGGTGTGGAATACACCTTCTAATAATAATGGCATAGTATTTCTTTCTTTTCAGCAAATATACGAAAATTTTTGCGAGGGATTGTCCCAAGGATGGTTTGTTAGTGAATTTGGGCTAGCATCGAGTTAACAATTGATGTTTCACCATATAGCATAGAAACGTACAGTTTTTGTTTCCATTCTCTCAATTCTTGCGAACCTTCAATAGTATCAATCGTTGAAATAATCTGTTGGTAACTATTGGTCTCTGTTCTTAAAGTTAAAGCTGTAGTAAGTCTTTCGATGTCTGCTTTGGTCAATTCTGTGGTAAATGGAGAAATAGAAATAGTAGGTGTAATTGGAACAGGAATTGAAGAATTTACAGAAAACGGAAAGATAATTTTAACTTCAGTGCCAATATCCACTTTTGAGGTAATTTGAATGTTTCCGTGCATAAAGGAAATGGCTTTTTTGCAATACGGCAACCCTAAACCAGCTGATTGTGAGCTTGTTGACAAGGGATCGTATTGGAAATATTTTGAAAAAACTAATCCAATATGTTCATCTTTAACACCAACTCCTGAATCTGTTATCGATATCTCCATCTCATTGTTTTGAACAGATGCCTTAAGTACAATAGTGCTATGTTTCAAAGAAAATTTACAAGCATTTTGTAAGATATGAAATAGGGATTTGCTTAAAAGTCGAACATCACCATACCAATGAATTTTTCTATCAATGTACATCTCAATGGAACACTCATATCGAGTAGCTAAAAACTTCAGTTGTGATTGAAGTTTTTCTGTAATAGTAATTAGTGGGATTGTCTCTTGAGAACTTGAATAGGTACCATCTTCTAAAGAGTGTAATTCGATGATAGTTTCAAAAGTCGAAATCATCATTTGGGTTGCAAAAATAGTGCTTTCTGCAAAAAGAGAAGAGTATTGCATTGTTGGAAGTTCCAACAACAACTCCAAGGGCGGTATAACACCTTGTTTTACATAGGTTCTTAGTGAATGTTGAAACTGTTCATATTCAATCTGTTGAAGTTGGCGAGCTTGATTTCTACGCTGTAAAATCTCTGAAGATACTGAAGGAATATGAGAATTTTTATTTAAAGAAGAAATATACTGTTTTAACTGAATTGTTTCAATAGTTTTTTCATTGTTCTCATTAGCAATGGTTTGTAAAGCATTGTGATACAACTCAAAGTAATACAAACCTTTTTTCCATTCATTATTTTTTTCACAACACTCAACTATTCGTTCTAACACTTCTATTTGTGTAGTATTTGGAATTGATTCATCAAACAAGTTTACTGTTGATTCAAGAATTTCCACAGAATTTTCACAAGCATTGTCCGATTCTGATACAAATAATACATTAACCATTATAGCGTACAAATACTGCTTCTCTCGAATACATAATTCTGCTATATTTTTTCGTTCAACATCAGTAATTTTTCGCTGTTTGCTTCTCAGATCAGATACTACTTCAAAATACCAAAATCTTCCGAAGGGTTGTTGTTTGTTTGAATGAAATTCTTTCAATAACGAAGCCATTTTCCCAAGTCGGTCAAATTCTTTAGCACTTAATACTATATCCAAATAGGAAGTTGCAACTTCTATATCGTATTCAATTTCCTTCAAAAGTTTTTCAAATGAATCAAATGCTATTGTGCGTTTTTGTATTGAACTTTCTTGTTGAAATTGTAATTGAAGTAACGACTTTTGTGCTAAGGCGTTTTCTTTGGTTGTTAACGTCTCTTTGAGATAAAGATGCAATGTTTCAATTGCTTTTTTTGAGAAACCAACGTAAGAATATCCTAGAATCAATGTAAGGAGGATGTTTTTGCGAATTTGCTCCGGAATATTCTGCTCGTTTTCGAGTAAAAATGCAAATTCATATGTTTGAAGGGCAGAATTTGTAATTCGAAAACACTCGAATAATGAAGTCAAGGTTACAACCTTTATATCTTCATACGATAATTCTTCTTGTAAACGTATGCTTTGTTGAAAATGAACAATCCCTTCTGGGATTTGTTTTTTTTGTAAACAAATATGCCCCAAAAGGAAGTGCTTTTTGAGGGACAAGAGAATGTCAGTATCTTCGATATCATTGACGAAATCTTCTCGCAATACCATACTCGAAACAGTAAAATCACTGCTAAGGGCAATTTCTTGAATTAGCTGATCAAGTTTGGAATGAAGTTCAACAAGCGAATTCGAATGTTCCGAAGCCATATCTATTTTACATTAACGATAAACATATCTTTGGTAATTATGGCTTTTGTGGTATATGTGTCATAAAATCATTTGCAAAACGATGATGATATGTCTGCAATAATTCTTGTACCCGTTGAGATGATTCGGCACTAATTATCAACCCTGCAAAATTCTTCTTTTTTTGTACCCATTTGATTTCTGGATCAGTATAAGAACTCATATCAGGGAAGTCAATATTTGACATCGTAAATATACCTCCGCCGTAAGAAAAATTATTATGTTCTGGAACTTTATAAGTACCAGCAGGAAGTAATTCGATTTTTGCCCATTCATGCCACAAACAAAGTCCTGTATTATGCCAAACAATATCTGGAATTCTTGCACCACCTATTCGAGCAGAACATTCTAAGAAGTAAAATTCACCTGTTGCATGACTTTTGATATATTCATTGTGCATCGTACCAGCTTTTAACCCAAATGCTTTCGTCAGTTTGGCATTTAACTTTGATAGTTTTTTGTAATCATCTGATTTTTTATCGATGTTGAAGGTTGTAAACACTCCACCATTGGTGTTGATATCCAACATTGTTGCCCCATATTTCGATACAGAGTCAAAGACTGGTTTATAATCGTATACTAACGAATCAACATGATAAACATCACCAGGAATATATTTTTCCATCAAATAGGCTGTTCGTTTATCACCCAATTCTTCAATTTTGCTCCAAACCTCCTCTTGATAATTAAACTTTTGAATCTTGGCTGAAGATGCACCCATTCGAGGTTTGAAAATCCACGTAGGTTCTACTGTGTCCATATAGTTTTTGATTTCTGCATTGTTGATAATGCGGGTAAATTCTGGAACAGGTAGACCTTCTTGGAGAGCTTTTTCACGCATTGCCAATTTGTCTCGGAAATATCGCGCAGTTGTGTCACCCATTCCTGCTGTTCGTGTATGTTCTCGCAAATCAGCGGCTACTTCTATATCGAATTCTCCTAAACCAACAATTTTATCATATTTAGTTTCTCTACTTAAAAAGCAAACCACATTACGAACAACTTTTTCATCGTAAAGGTCTGGAACTGCATAAACATTATCAATGTAATCTCTATTCCATTCTTCTTTCAAATAACGTTCTTCCGTTAGCAAATCTACTCGCCAACCTAATCGCTTGGCTTCAACAAAAAACGGTCTTCCAAATAACGCTCCAACGATGCATAATACTGCAGGTTTTGTTTCCATGTTGTTCCTTAATGTGCTTTAAAAGTATAGAAAAACGATAAATTTTTCTACAAGTTAACTTTTTTGTTCGATTTCTTCAAATAAAATTACATATGAGGCATATCTTCGTTCAGAAATGAGTCCATTTTCAACGGCTTCTATAACTGCACAATCTGGCTCATGTCTATGGGTGCAAGTAGCAAAACGACAACGATGCCGTACTTCTTCAAATTCATCAAAATAATACATTAACTCTTCTGTATCAATAGACCAAATTGATAATTCTCGTATTCCAGGAGTATCAACAATATACCCATTATTAGGTAAGGGAAGTAAGGTCACAGAGGAAGTTGTATGTTTACCTTTTTTCCATTTTTTACTTGTACTTCCTGTTTTCATTACATTGCTTCCGAGCAAAAAATTAACCAACGTGGTTTTGCCAACACCTGATGGTCCTGCGACGACAGTTGTTTTGGCGGTAAAAAAATCTAACAGCGAATCACAATACAATTGCTTTTCTAAAGAAAAAATGTGAATATTATTTTTCAGTAATTTGAAATATTCTTCTAAATCTTCTTGTAAAAAATCTAAGGGCATTAATTCGCATTTATTTATAAATAGTATTGGTTCCAAATCTCCTTTGGATGCAGATATCAACATCCTATCAATAAATCGAGTATTGTAAGCCGGGTCATCTGCTGCAACCATAATGATTAATTGATCAACATTAGCAACAATCACTTGTTCAATTCTACTGTTTTTTCCAGCAGCAGTTCGAGACAATTTTGTTTTTCTTGGATGAATAACTACAATTTTCCCAGTAAATGGGGTAACTTCGTCGACTATTATTTCCACCAAATCACCAACTACGACTAAAGAACCGTCGTTTTCAGGAAACACGACAGTTCCTGCGACTTCACAATCATAAAGACCATTTTTTGTTTCTACACACCAAAATCTTCCTTTTGAAGCTATTACTTTCCCTTCTAATCTTTCGGAATCTGTGGTTGTAAATGCGTCTTTTCTTTTCGTTTTTGACTTAGATTTTTTACTAATTCTATCAGAAAAGTGTTCATTTTCTAATTCGAAAAAATTATCATTACTACTGATTATAGGTATCCTTTTGCGAAAAAATATGATATAAAACGTAAAAAGTGTGTATAAAAATACACATATTTTTGCGTATATACGAGAAATTTCGTAAATTGGTGGTAATTATTTAATTAAAGGGGTGCGGTAACTTGGGCTACCGTTGGATTTTCCGAACAATTGACGATGAAAAAACCGTTGAAAACTTAGCAGCAACATTAAAAATACCAAAAAGTCTCTCGTCTGTACTTTCCACCCGTGGAATAACAAATGAAAATGACGGTGAATTATTTTTTCACCCAAAACTTTCAAAGTTATACTCTCCATTTTTGATGGATGGTATGGATATAGCAGTAAAAAGAATACTTTTATCAATTAAAAATGGTGAAGTAATCTGGATACATGGTGATTATGATGTTGATGGTACGACTTCGACTGCAATGATGTATCAATTTTTGCAGTCAATTGGTGCTAAGGTTGGTTTTTATATTCCTGACCGTTTATCAGAAGGGTATGGGTTTTCTGTAGCAAGTGTTGATCATGCTATAGAATTCAATGCTTCTTTGATAATTACGGTTGATTGTGGTATAACCTCAGTTGATGTTATTCGATACGCAAAAGAAAAAAAAATAGATACAATTGTTTGTGATCACCACGAACCTGCTGAGATACTTCCAGAGGCTGTTGCTATTCTAGACCCACTAAAACCAAAATGTGATTATCCATTTAAATATCTATCAGCTTGTGGAGTCGCATTTAAACTTATTCAAGCATTGTGTGATGTTGTTTCAACTTCTGAAGACGCATATTCTTATTTAGATTATGTTGCAGTTGCCTCAGCTGCAGACATTGTTCCATTGATAGACGAAAACCGAATAATGGTACATTTTGGACTACGGAAGCTCAATGAGAATCCTCGTCCGGGATTCAAAGCATTAGTTGAATGTGCAGGGTTACAACTCGGCAATCTAACAACTTCGAGTATTATTTTTGGATTAGCTCCGAGAATCAATGCCGCTGGTAGGGTTGGTGATGCAAGAAGAGCAGTGCAAATGATGATTCAAAAAATAGAAATTAATGCCTATCATATTGCACAACAATTAGAACAAGAAAACAGAAAACGTCGAACATTAGACGAATACACCTTCTCAGAGGCGGAAAAAGTTGCTCAAAAATATCTTGTTGATAATTCTGCCAAATCATTAGTTTTACATTCTTCTAAATGGCATGCAGGGGTTATTGGAATTGTTGCTTCCAGATTAGTAGAAAAACATAATTTGCCAACAGTGATGTTAACAAGTGTGGATGGCTTAGCAAAAGGATCCGCACGTTCAATCAAAGATTTTGACATTCATTCTGCCCTAAAAAAATGTGAATCGTTTTTAGTCGAATTTGGTGGACACAAACACGCTGCTGGACTTGCCATAGAAGAAAAAAACATCGATGAGTTTCGTATCGCATTTGAAAAAATAGCCAAAAATTATATAAATGATAAAATGGTAGAACCTGAAATTATCATTGATACCGAATTAAATTTGGATGAACTTTCCCCACGTTTTTTTGAAGTATTACGCTTGTTCTCACCATTTGGACATCATAACCACAAACCAATCTTCTTCACCAAAAATGTTCGAACAACTTCTGGAGTTAAAATTGTTGGACAAAATCATTTAAAGTTTAGAGCTATTCAACGAAACTTTGTCATTGATGCTATTGGTTATCATCTTGCTGATAAAATTCACTATGTCTCAGGTGCAAAAGAGTTTTCCATAGTGTACACATTAGAAGAAAACTACTTCAAAGGTGGTATGTCACCACAAATTCGCATTAAAGATATCCGTCCTTCTGAAGAGTAATTCGAACGGTTGTAATCAATTGGAGCCGAAAAATTCTCTCATAACATGTACTCTAATAGTACATTCTCATTTTAAAGCGACTAAAACTACTCTTGGTGTTGTCAAAGGGATAGGTTCATCAGCTGAAACTATAGAAATCACTTATTCTTTAGAATTTCAAAAAACGTTTGAAGATGTCACTGAAGCATTGAATATCAAATGTTTGAATGCTTCAATTGTCGAACAAACTCCTGCTTTCTTTCAACTGCAATTTACACATGAATCCATTCTAATTATTGAACCTGATTGGTTAATTAGCGTAACAGACATAGTGCAATGTGTTGTGGACAATGAAATCAATACTAATCTAGGGTATTTTGATGTGATGGTTCCAATTTCATTGTCACTTCCAATGATTATTGGTTCGTTGGCAAATGCAATTTTTGACGATTTGCTCTTAGATTCTTCCAAAGAGTATACAGTTACTTTTGAGCAGTTTTTACGTTCAAAACCGTTAATACCAGCACTGTTGCAATTATCCAAATCAGAAGATGAAAACCAATCCCAATTGGATATGGTGTTTTACAAAGGATTGGAATTGTTTCATTCCTTGTCTACCAAAATTCCTTTTTTACCAAAGGATGCAATTAGTATAGAACCGCAATTTGTATCAAGGGATTATAGTATTGTTGGTCGATTGGATTATATGAATGTCCATTCTGATGTTCCAATTATAGAGGTCGTTGAGTTAAAATCTTCCAAAGCACCTAGCTTTAATGGGAATTTCTTTTTTCGCTCAATTCGATATCCATCAACTATGTGGAGTTCTCATTTCATTCAAGTAGTATGCTATCAGTTATTACTTGAATCTGTTTATCCTGAAAAAGGAATTCGGCATTCTATTTTATATGCCTCTGAAGTTGAGAACTTCTTACGTTCTGTTCCTATAACAACTATGTACAAACGAGTGTGTTTGGAGGTGAGGAACAAAATTGTAGTTTCTAAATTAGAAATTATCGCGAAAAAGTTTTCTTTCCATTCTGCCTTATTACAAAACGAATTAGGAGTATTGCCGTCCTATTCTGTAGCAGAATATACTGCAATTCAATCTCAATATGCTTCGAGTTCAAGTCTGTTGTTGCTATATTTTCGTTCAATGGTCTATTTTTTGGAACAAGAATCTGCAGTTTCTACTTTTGTCATTGGAAATGGTCGAATTGAAGAAAAAAAATCTCAGTTGTTTTTCTTTCTTACCGAATTTGAAAAACGTCAAAGTTTGTATTTCTTTGATTCATTGAAACTTCAAAATTGGCAATTAGGTGCAATAGAATTTAAAGTTCTTTCTGAACGAGAAACTTCCTTTCGAGTTGGTGATTCCGTTTTGGTGTATCCTCAAGGAATTCGACCTGAAAGTATGCCCCTTCTTAAGGCAACAATTAAAACCATTTCAAAAACACATATACACTTACAGCAATTTTTTACGACGTCAAACTATTTGTTTTCGAAATATTATCAGTCTTTATGGTGTATTGAAATTGATTCGACTCAACGTTCAGTTTCAGTGATGTATACGAAACTTTTGTCGAATATTCTCTATTGTTCCAAGGAAAAGCAATCGATTCTATTGGGTCAAACTCAACCAAAGAAAAATTCTCAAAGAAGCTATACAATTTCACTTGAAGGGAAAACAACATCACAAATCGAAGCTATAGAAGGTGCTATCAACTCTCATGACTATTTTCTCATTCAAGGACCTCCTGGAACTGGCAAAACTTCTGTCGTATTAGCGGAAATAGTTAAAAGCATTATTGAAAATACTGATGAGACAATCTTAATAGTTGCATACACCAATAAGGTTGTTGATGAGTTATGTTCGTTGGTGGTACGATTAGGGTTTGAGGAGTTAATGGTTCGTATGGGTTCGACGGCAAATACTGAAATAACTCCATACTTACTTTCAAATTTGGTTACTACTATTGAAGTTAGACAAATTTCCTCTTTCTTAGCTAAAAAGCGAATTTGCATTTCAACTGTTGCATCTATTGCCTCAAACCCAGAAGTTTTGTTGTTTTGGAAATTTCAAACAGCTATTTTTGATGAAGCAGCCCAAATTGTGGAAGCATATTGTATTGGAATTGCATCATTTTGTGAACGATGTATTTTTATCGGTGATGAAAAACAACTTCCTGCAATTGTTGTACAACCAAAAGATTCAACAGTAGTTAATTCAAAAGATTTACACTCGATTGGTCTAAAGGATTTGTCAGAATCGTTGTTTTCCCGTTTGCTTCATAACGCAAAACAGAATAACTGGACACATTGCATTGCCATGCTTAAAGAACAAGGACGTATGCATGTTGATATTCAGCAATTGGCAAATACCATGAATTATCGTCAGCAGTTAACCACACTTAAAGCTACACAAACCTCGAAGCAACAACTTTTTGGAAATTCTACTTTGTTGCAACAGTACTTCCTGCAATCTCGAGCGATTTTTTGTAATATTCAACCTGAGAATAGTTCGATGGATGAAGAAATATTGAAGTTGTTAGATACAATGATTCAACAGTTTACAATGTATACTCCATGTTTTAGTATTGGAGTAATTACTCCATTTAGAAAATTCAACCATACCATACTTCAACACTTTGCATCAAAAAACGTCGAGTTGATAGATGTTGATACCGTTGAACGATTTCAAGGTTCTGAACGCGATGTCATTTTCTATTGTGTGCCAATTACTTCCGCAGAACAATGGAATACCATGCAATCAATTTCCACTATAGATGGAATGGAAATTGATAGAAAATTGAATGTTGCTATAACTCGAGCCAAAGAGTATTTTGTACTGTGTGGTTCAGCAACAATGTTTCAATATTCAGAACAATACTCCCGTTTAATAGACCTTCTTCCAAATGTTCAATGGCAATAAAACCGCTCTCCATTTTATTTCTAACTTGTAGGTTTCCGTTTCCGTTGGTCGGTGGAGACAGAATCAAACCATATCATCTCTTGAAACATTTGGCTCAACACCACGATGTAACCTTAGTGTGTGTATATCAGGGTATCGATAGACATTTGGAAGAGTATGTACGCCATTTGACTACATTGGGTGTTAAGGTTATCCCAATTCGATTATCACTATTGACATCACTAACAACAATTCTTTTTTCGTTTTTAGGATCAAAGCCTTTGGAGGTGTTGTATTACCTTCAACCTACTATGAAAAAAACGGTTGATATATTGATGAAAACCCAACACTTTGATCTTGCAATTGCGTTTTTTATGCGAACGGCTGAATACATTCGAAACAAAGAAATTCCCAAAGTTCTCATTGCTGAAGATTGTCGTTACGAATATCAATATCGCTCAGCTTCTGCGTCAAGGAACTTTTTGCAAAAACTCATTCGTTCGTGGGAATACCGAAAGTTGCTGAATTATGAACAAAATGTGATGAATAATTTTGATTGCAACACATTCGTTACTAATGAGGATATTTCTTTCGTTTCTTCAGTGAATCCTCAAGCTAAGTATGCATTGTTATCCAATGGATTTGATCAAAATAGATTCACTTATACGCCATATTCATCGGATAGAAAAAATGGATTGTTCGTTGGTAAATTAGATGTATGGGCAAATGAAATGATGGTGAGGAATATCGTCGATGTAATTATACCTAAAGTGAGGAAGCAGTTTCCTGACTTTGCACTATCAATCGTTGGAGGAAATCCCTCCAAACAACTGCAACGTTACCTACAAAAAATTCCGTTTGTTACGTTGTATGCAAATGTAGAGGATGTTGTGCCGTTTTTACATTCTCATTTGGTGTTTATTCATCCTCATGCAGGTGCAACTGGTATACAGAATAAAATTATTGAAGCTATGGCAACGGGAATTCCTATAGTAACAACTGTTTCTGGTGTTCAAGGAATATCAGCAATAGATTCAAAACATGTACTCATTGCCGAAGCAGTTGATACTATGCATTATAGTGTTTGTAGGTTGTTAGAATCTCCAACGTTGGCACAAACTTTATCCACAGAAGCAAGAACACTCATTGAATCCAATCATACATGGGATTCAATTTATGCTTCATTTGATTCCATTATTGCATCAGTTATAGAATGAAAGCAGTTTTTTTTGACAGAGATGGTGTCGTTAATCATCGAATTATGTGTGGTTACGTTTGTGAACCTGATGATTTGGAACTACATACAGACTTTCTTCAATTTTTCCCATCAGTGTTTCAAAAAGGTTTTGTACCAATCCTTATCACCAATCAACAAGGTGTTGGAAAAGGGCTTATGACGCAATGGGATTTGCACCGAGTTCACCAAAGAATGCAACAAGAAGTACAACGATTGACTGGTTACACTTTTTTGGATATTTTTGCAGCAACAGAACGAAAATCGGAACTTTCACGAAGAAAACCAACTCCTACGATGTTGATAGAAGCTACAAATATTCATTCAATTTCTTTATCCGAATCTATAATGATTGGTGATACAGAATCCGATATACAAGCAGGAATCGCGGCGGGAGTTCGAGCAACTGTTTTTGTTGATAGAGGTGAGAAATTAACAGATTTAGCAACCATAACGGTGAAAAAATTAGATAATTCTCTTTGGAATCTTCTCAATATCTAATGTCGATTGAATCGACATATCAAGTTTATGTGTCAAAAAAACACAAAAAAATCGACATATGATTTCTATATGTCGATTTGGTGTACATGTTGTTGATAAAATTACGAAGGGTCGTAACTAAGCCAAGGACCTAACCATTGTTCTGTTTCTTGAAGCGACATTGATTTACGTTGTGCGTAATTTTCAACTTGTTCTTTCGTTACTTTTCCAATGGGGAAATATTTGGATTGTGGGTGAGCAAAAAACCAACCACTCACTGCAGCTGTTGGATACATTGCATACGATTCTGTTAACGAAACGCCAATGCGTTTTGTCGCATCCAGCAAAGCAAACAATGTTTCTTTTTCTGTATGGTCTGGGCAAGCAGGATAACCAGGAGCAGGACGAATTCCTACATACCGCTCTTTAATCAAATCGTCATTTGAAAACGTCTCATCAGCAGCATATCCCCATAGTTCTGTACGAACCTTTTCGTGAAGCCATTCAGCAGTAGCTTCAGCCAATCGATCTGCAATTGCTTTTACCAAAATAGAGGAATAATCATCGTGATCTTGTAAATATTTAGCACAAAGCTCATCGACACCATCACCAGCATTCACCACAAATGCTCCCATATAATCATCATTATTCGGCGAGATGTAATCTGCTAATGACAAATATGGCTGTCCTTGTGCTTTCAGGCTTTGTTGACGCAAGAAATGTAAGGTTGCTAAAGCATCTGTGCGTTCATCGGATGAAAACAAGGTTACATCTTCGTCACTGCTACGATTTGCTGGGAATAAACGACAAACAGCACTAATACGAATTGAATTGTTTTTGATAATTTCTTGTAACAATTGATTTGCATCATTGAAGAGCTTCGTAGCCTCAGCACCATAGGTTGGGTCAGAAAGAATAACCGGGTATTTGCCTTTCATTTCCCACGATAAAAAGAACGGTGACCAATCAATATAGTTCGAAACAATTTCGATTGGTACTTCGTAAAAAGTTTGCGTTTCAAATGTTGTTGGTTTTGTAATAGAATCAAAACTAAATGTTGGTTTTCTCGAACGTGCTACCGCTAAGGTAGAAAATTCTTTGTCGTTTGATCTATTTGCATAATCAGTCCGAACCTTTTCATATTCCTGTTTGATGCTTTGCTCAAAATCGACAGAATCTTCTTGCAAAAGATTACCTACAACAGGAACAGCGCGAGAAGCATCTAAAACGTGAATAACAGTGCCAGAATATTTCGGTGCTACCTTCACTGCAGTGTGGACTCGGGAAGTTGTCGCTCCACCTATAAGCAATGGAAGTTTCATATTCAAACGTTCCATCTCACGAGCAACATGCACCATTTCGTCAAGAGATGGAGTAATGAGACCGGACAAACCAATTACATCAACATTGTGTGTTTTGGCAGCATCTAAAATCTTGTCTGCTGAAACCATCACCCCCAAATCAATAACTTCGTAATTATTACAACCTAATACGACGCCAACAATGTTTTTACCAATATCGTGAACGTCACCTTTAACGGTTGCCAAAAGCACTTTGCCATTATTCTTTTGCGTATTCCCAGAAAGTTCTTTTTCAGCTTCCATATACGGCAAAAGAATTGCCACTGCTTTTTTCATTACTCGAGCTGATTTGACTACTTGAGGCAAGAACATTTTTCCCGCTCCAAACAAATCACCAACAACATTCATTCCGTCCATTAATGGACCTTCGATTATATGAAGTGGACGTTCGTACTTTTGACGAGCTTCTTCCACATCAACATCAATAAATTCGGTGATTCCTTTGACAAGTGCATGAGACAAACGTTCTTCAACAGTGGTATTTCTCCAAGCTAATTGGACAGTTTCATCAGTCGAATCTTTAGAATTGCGATATTGCTCTGCAATTTCCACTAAGCGTTCAGTAGCATCTGCTCGACGGTTAAAAATAACATCCTCAACACGTTCTAACAGTTCTTTAGGGATTTCATCGTAAATATCAATTTGCCCAGCATTCACAATTCCCATATCCATTCCTACTTGAATGGAATGGTAAAGAAAAGAAGAATGCATTGCACGACGAATGGGCTCATTTCCACGGAATGAAAATGAGAGATTGGAAACTCCACCAGATACACGAGCTTTTGGTAAATTGGTTTTAATCCATTTTGTTGCATTGATGAAATCCATTGCATAGTTATTATGCTCTTCAATTCCAGTTGCAATTGCAAATATATTTGGATCAAAAATAATATCTTCGGGAGGAAAACCAACCTGTTCAGTGAGAATTTTATAGGCACGTTCACAAATCTCAATTTTTCGTTCGTATGTATCAGCTTGACCTTTTTCGTCGAATGCCATCACAATGACTGCAGCTCCATAATGCAAGGCTTTGTTCGCTTGTTCGATAAAAGCAGCCTCTCCTTCTTTCATTGAAATAGAGTTAATGATTGCCTTTCCTTGAACGCATTGCAAACCCGCCTCGATGACAGACCATTTGGAAGAGTCTATCATAATTGGAACTCGAGAAATATCAGGTTCCGAACCAATGAGATTCAAAAACTTCACCATCGCATCTTCTGAATCTAACATTCCCTCATCCATATTGACATCTATAATTTGAGCACCTGCATCAACTTGTTGACGTGCCACAGAAAGAGCGTCTTCATATTTTCCTTCTTTTATGAGCTTTGCAAATTTCGCAGAGCCAGTTACATTGGTTCTCTCACCAACATTTACAAAATTGGTGTTCTCACGAAAGACAAATGGCTCTAAACCACTAAGAGAGGTAGTTTCAATTTTTGGTGCAGGTTGTCTTGGTGTTTTACCTTCAGCCGCTTCAGAAAAAAGTTTTATATGGTCAGGAGTTGTTCCGCAACATCCACCAAGAATGTTAACAAAACCCTCATTGATATATTCTTCCAATACTTCTGTCATCATTCGTGGTGTTTCGTCGTAACCACCTAATTCATTCGGCAATCCTGCATTGGGATAGAGACTAATAAATGCTGGTGCAACTGCAGAAAGGTCAGCCAAAAATGGTCGCATTTGTGCAGAACCTAATGCACAATTCAACCCAACCGATAGCAAATTGGGAGTATGAGCAATTGAATAGAAAAATGCTTCTGTTGTTTGTCCTGAAAGAGTTCTTCCACTTAAATCAACTATTGTACCTGAAATCATTACGGGCAATTGTTTGCCCATTTCATTCATCGCTTCAGTAATAGCATAAATAGCAGCTTTTGCATTTAATGTATCAAAAATTGTTTCAATCAAAATGATATCGACACCACCATCAATAAGTCCGCGAGTTTGTTCTTTGTATGAAGTAACTACTTCCTCCCATGTAACTGCTCGATAGCCAGGATTATTGACATCAGGTGAAAGAGAAAGCGACTTATTCGTAGGACCTATAGCACCTGCCACAAAACGGGGTTTATGAGGTGTTAGTTTTGTAAATTCTTCTGCTGCTTCTTTCGCTAATCGTGCAGCCTCAACGTTGATTTCATAGACCAGATGTTCGGTTGAATAATCCGCTTGGGCAAGAGATGTTGCCGAAAAAGTATTTGTTTCTACGATATCTGAACCAGCTGCAAAATATTCTCTATGTATGTTTTTAATTAGTTCGGGTTGGGTCAATACCAATATATCGTTATTGCCTTTGAGATCATGAGAAAGTACCATTCCGAGTGAAGAATCCGAACTATCTTTTGGTGCGAAATATGTTCCTCGAAAATCTTCTTCTTCTAATTTGTGACGTTGAATCATTGTACCCATAGCACCATCAAGTACTAAAATTCTTTCTTTGAGTATGTCAAAAAGTGGGTGTTTCATAATGATCCTTAGGGTAAATTGAGTTGTTCAGTAGTCATCAAGTGACGATTTTTGGGTTTCTTTATTTATAAAAGTATCGCTACTTTGACTTTTTTTTGTATTTTACAACTCCCAAAATAATTCTTTAATGAAAGTGTTTGATATGAAAAAGGTTTTTTCTACTGTTTTTCTTTTCATTTGTATTCAATTTACTTCTATTGCTCAAATACAAATGCCCCAGAATCCGGTTCTCTTTCCAATCACACAAAGGCTTTACATTTCGCCGAATGGGAATGACAGTGCGGACGGTTCTGCAATGTTTCCCAAAAGAACGTTTAATAATGCTGTTGCAAATTTTGCCTTTCGCGATGATGATAAATTTGGAAATACGTATTGTGAAATAGTACTGTTAGAAGGAACGTATTTTTTGAAAAATACCGAACGAATGACACAGACGGTTGAGCAGTGGAGAAAATCAACACCAAATGGAATGCTGAAAAAGAATGTCAGTCTTCGTGGTGAAGGAGAGGTCGTGATTAAAGGTGATTCATTACCACCAAAATCAATTTTGGTATTATTGATGGGGTCGGGAATTTCGGTTAAAAATCTACAAATTGAAAACGGAACTAATTCTGCATTAATTATAGATGGTTCGGAAATAACCCATCATTCCGATGTTGTGATTGACAGTGTTATAACAAAAAATGTTTCTGCTTTTGGAATTTTAGTCAAAGGTTATGACCGTGTTTTGGTGAAAAACAGTACGGTGCAACAAACGTGTAAAGGCAATGAATTTGAAGTGAATAATTTGTGTCAATGGGCTTCTGGTCTGAGAACAACTTCTTGTACAAATGTGCAAATCATTGGTTGTACAGTCGAGGAAAATTGGGGGGAAGGTATTAACCTGAGTTATACTACCACTGCTGTTGTCAAAGATAACAAGGTCAAGGATAATTATTCTGCGAATATCTATCTCCATTCAGCTTCGAATACCATTGTTTCTCATAATCGTGTGGAAATAGAAAATCCTATCTTTTGGCGTTATTGTTATGGTGCAAAAGGTACTGCTGCATCCATTGGAATAGCCAATGAATTAACTTGTGAAAACGCATGTTTTTTCCCAACAGTAAATTATAATAGTTCTTGTGGTGATAAACTTCACTGTTGTGCATACACTGATTATGACAATCCGATTTTGAAACACGTTGGGTATAAACAAATTGATAGTATTTATGTGAATAATAATATTATTCAAGGTTCTGGAATTTCTATTTGGGACGCTTTTTCTGGACTTTTGAACTTTGGATATATCAACAATGTATTTGTAGAAAATAATACGTTTGTTGGTATTGAAGGTACCGATAGTGTGAAAAAAGGTGTGATAGAGTTTAATTTGAATACTCCTTTTGTGTATAGTAATTCAATCGTTTTTCGGAATAATATTGTCAGTTATGACGAAAATCGTGCTAATTCCTCTACTGCTCGAATGTACGTTCCAACTGGGAATTGTAATGGTGATTGGAAAAACAAACTGAGTTTTACCTCAAATCTTTGGAAGAAAACACCTTCAATTGATGGTATTTCTTTTCAATTGGACAAAGAAGAATCTTTATTACCAATAACTATTGATTTTACCGATTATACAGCTTGGACTCCAACGCTATCGAATATACCATTAGTCAGTGCTGGTATTTCCATACCATATATTACAGATGACTTTTTCCATAAACCAAGAAAAGCATCTACAAATGTCGGTGCTATTGAATTTGTCAATCCAACAAGTACTAATGAATCACCTATTCACAATGATGATGTGATTTTAGAATGTTCGAAAGAAGTTCTTTCTATCAAAGTACCGACAACCTTTATAGGCAAAACTGCTGAGATTTATTCTTCCATTGGTACTTTGGTGAAAAAGGAATTAGTTACAACACAAATACTGGAATTACCTATGAGTGATCTCCCTAAAGGGGTATACTTTCTTCGAATTGATGAAAAAAGTATACCCTTTATTCTTTGGTAAGCTATCGTTGAATGATGAATGGGATGGTTTCTTGCACTGTTGGAGTTTTCAGTAGCAAGAAGTAGGTTCCATTTGGAAAGTTTGATGCACGAACTGTCAAATATGTATCCCCAATGATAGGGTTTCCGTTCCAAAGTTCTGATACCAATTTACCTTCGGTATCGTATAGCTGGATTGTTGTAATTCCGATTTCTGCAGAGGTTAATTTGAGTTCTATTTGTTGCGAAACTGGTACTGGAGACATTAAAGCTAATCCTACCTTTGTTGAGGAATTGACAAGTCGTGTTCCACCTTCTTCGCAGATGTCGATGATGGTTACAAGACCGTCTCGTTTGCCGATGCGTTCTGGCGAATTTCGCACTCGAACCGAATCGATGGAAAGTGGAGTGGACGAAGCATTGCCCAATCCAACACGCATATCGATTGTTCCAATGACGCCATTTGCATCAGGCTGTAATGGGAACGAAAGTGGAACAGAACGTTCACCATTGACTATAGTGCTTGGTGTATTTGCAGTTCGTGGGGTAAGAATTGTAGAATTGAATCGTAAATTAAAATCTACAATTGCATTTGAGGAGAACGTGACATTGTCAAGGTTTTCAAGATAGATTGGAATTTTCAGGAAGTTATTCGTTTTGGCAGTGAGTTCTGGAGCTACAATTCTCAAATTTCCAATTGCAGTATCTCTTCCGTTTCCAAAAAGCGTGATCACTGATGGAGACCCAACGCCAGTGTGGTCAAGGATAAGTTGCGATTGCACCCTCCCAACAGATTGAGCAAAGAACTGCAAATCTAATTTGAGTGTATCCGTAGAAGTAATCGTTGTATTCCCAGCAAATGGACTCAAGATTGCAAATGACGAAGCCGAACCACCTTCAATACGAGCATTTGTTACCTGAATTGGGGTAGCTGAAACAGCAGAAATCGTCGTTACATTTAGTGAATCTTTTCTCGTAAACACATCAATGGTTCCAAAGTCGATGATTTTCGTCGCTTGAGCAATGGCATCTTGAATACCCTCACCTTGAATTGGAATCACAACCGAATCGGCTTGCGTAATCACCTCCACAAAAGCATTGTGAATGCCAACACGATTTGGCACAAATTGAAACTCTCCAAAGCTACTCGAAAACGCACTGATGGTATAAACAGGAGTTCCACTCACTAACGAAAAGGCAGATTTGTCTGGTCCAATAATGCGAATTGTGTTCACTGCAAATGGAGCTTGCGAAGTATTCTCAATAAACGGCGTAATCACCGAATCTTTCGAAGAACCTACCAATACCTTACCCATATCAATCGCTTGCGTTTTCAATTCCGGCACCACAATCCGAAAGACTGAATCCGAAACATCCACTTGCGAATTGGTATCGTCAATCTCCCAAACGATGATAGCCAATTTATCTAGACTGCCATTAAAAGTAGCAGCCATAAGCCTAGTTCCATCGGGGCTAAACTGTACATTTGCATATCTATCTATTCTGAAACCAAGTCCATCATTAAAATTCGGGGGTAAGAATCTTTTTGTTTTTATTAATGACTTGTCATCAACAATAATGACCTTCGTAAAAGAATCAATAGCTATTGTTTTGTTGAATGGATGATAGTCTACATTGTCTGTAAAAGCTCTAATAGTTAGTCTACCTTCAACATTTCCATTTTGAGCATTAAAGAGAATATTCTCTATTTCGGTATATGTGTTTACTGCAATACCACAAGCACTCATAATTTGCGAACCATCTGGACTCCATGCAATTTCTTTACGAGACATTGTAGGATTATTTGAAAACTCAACTGTAAACTGTTTAGAATCAATATCCAAAATCGAAATTTCAGAATTGGTAGCAGAGATTGCTAAAAGTTTACTATTAGGATGCCAAGTTAAAGCACGAATATAGTTGTTTGTCGAATTATTGTTTATAAAAGTAAAAACATTTGTTTTAGTCGTAAAATCGTAAACAAACAAGCAACTTCTAAAGTTAGAAGTTCCAGAAACAAAGCTAATTGCGAGATATTTCCCATTAGGACTCCACTTAATTTCTGAAACTGTAGGAGTTGTAAAATTTATACCTGATGGAAAATTTATCAATTCAACAACAGATTTAGTTGTTGGATCAATTACTTTAACACTCTCATAGCCAACAGCCAAAAGATTTAAAGTATTATTATAGTCTAATCTTCCAGCTTGATCTAGAAATCGTATTGAGTCAACAACCTTTTCAAGTTCGGTATCTAAAACTTTAATATACTGAATATCACTTCTTTCTGATTCAACATAATAAATAAATTTTCCATCATTGTTCCACACTGCATCTGTTATATAACTTGTCTTGTGATAAATTGAAACATTGTTAGAATCTCTTTCACGTTTTGGTTTTTGAGAAAATTCAACCTTCACTAAACAACTATCGCTTTTGATGCTTGGTATTTTCCAGCGGTATTGTAAGTTTGTAGCAGTATTGGTAATGAGTGTCCAAGTTTTCCCATTATCCGTGCTGTAATACAAGGAAACTGTATCAGAAGGTGCGACATTTTTCCAGCGAATGATAGTGTCCACTCCAGCAATAAACGTTTCGCCACCATTTGGACTTTGTAATTCCAATGGAGTTTTCAAAGCCGATAGATTTCTGTTAATTCCTGCATAAAAGCTCTGTGGACAAGTATTTGAATTGACTGTCAGAGTCGTAAACTGATACATACTATCAGTTGGAGTAGTTGATACCTGTACATCAATCGATTGACCAACATTGAGTGTAAATGATGTTGGAGTCACCGTAAAATTGGGATTTGAGGATTGTATTGAAGCAACCGTTAATGGAGTTGTGAAAGTATTGTTGATAGTCACAGTTTTAGTTGATGCAGTTCCTATTCCTATAAACGGTAACTCTGCAAAATATGGTGAAAATGAAAATGATGGAGTAATAAGTATAGGTGAGAGATACGATTTCGAATCTTGTGATTGCAACCATTCTATAGTAACATTTTTAAAGCTATTTTCACAAAGTTCAGACGAATTCCACGTTAGTGTACACGGCTCAATACCTTGAGAGTATTCTAAGAGTGTTGTAAAAATGAATTCAATTTCTTCGGTATTTTGAACATTTTCAAAGATTAATCCATTCGTTGCTATTGCAATGTTCTTTAACGACTCTTTCGCGTTTGTACGTAAACAAACTACATTTATCTTGCATTGTTGAGCCAATGCTTCAGTTATAATGGTTTGTTCTGTTACAAGAGTTGATTCACCATCAGTCAAGAAGATAATATTACGAGAATATTTAGCATTTTTAGTGATTTGTAACGCTCCAGATGGTGGCAAAAATAACCCAGCCTCGTAATTTGTAGAACCATTTGGTTGAATTGAATTTACAGCTGCAATGAGTAAGGATTTATCGGAAGTGAAATCTTGACGCAACATACTTGACCCATCAAAACTGGTGATTGCGACTTCTACATTTGTAGCAGGAAGCTCTGAAATCAATTTTCGAGCAGCTCGTTTGGCAATTTCCATATTCTGTTCACCATTGCGAACTCCGAACATTGAAGCTGAATTATCTAAGGTGATTACAAGCGAAATTGGTTTTACTGTTGTAGGACGTTGAGGACAATTGAGAACAAGATTTTGAACTGGAAGAGTGTTCTCACGAACTGAAATATCAGTAACATTAGCAATAACGCTTTTCCCAGAGGCATCCTTTGCGACTATTAAGGAAGAAATTTGCGGAAAATTTGACGCATTCAAAGAGAGAAAACGCACATTTTGACAGATGACACTACTGAGTGTCATCAAAAAAAGAATCGAAAATATAAACGTTTTCATATCATTGTTGTAAAAGTTTTACATACTATTTTTGAATCACCAAAGGAATAATTTGATCAACAGTTGGCGTTTTTAACGAGAGAAAGTAGATTCCATTTGCAAGCATAGAGGTTGAAAATCGAATCTGAGTCATTTCAAATTCTGGGGAACCTTTGTACAATGTAGCTACTGTATTTCCACTTAGGTCAACAATTGAAAGCGTTGTTTGCCCTTTTTCAGCAACAGTCATTTCCACAGTCGCTTCGTCATTCGCAGGTTGAGCAGAAACTAAGGCAATAGAAACTTTCTTTGAAGTATGCAACAAACGTTCTCCACCTTCTTCACAAATATCGAGAATAAGAACATATCCATCTCGTTTTGTTGCACGCAATCGAGAATTTCTCACTCGAAGCGAATCAATTTGTAAAACAGAAAACGATGCATTTCCTAAATTTACTTCCAATGGAATTGTACCCAATAGTCCTTGTGCATTTGCTTGTAATGGAAGTATCACAGGGATGTTGAATTTTTCATTTTCATATCTCGAAATTGAATAGAATTGACGCGGAAACAATACTGTACCATTGACAACAAGATTGAAAAGTACCTCACCTTCGGTTGAAAAGATGGTATTTTGAGGATACTCTATAAATACGGGAACTGATAAAACGGAATTAGTTCGAGCTTCTAATTGCGGAATGACAATCCGAACCTCACCCGTTGCAGTATCTGTACCCTCACCAAAAAGTGGAATAGTAATAGGAGTAAAAATTCCAGAGTGATACAATATCAGATTTGATTGGAATCTGCGAATTTCAGTTGCAATAAATCGAATATCAACTGGAAGTTTATCAACGGTTGAAATTGGAGTTCCAGCTGGAACTACAGAAATAAATTCAAAATTATTCACATCTCCACCACGAATAAAAATGGAGTCAACGACAATTTGATTTTGGCTTTGAGATATTACCGTCGGAATAGCAAAAGAGTCTTTTGACGATCCGGATTTAATCTTACCAAAGTCTATAAATTCCCCATTCATCACAACTTCAGGTCGAACCCCAATTCCAGTAAGTGGTATCGTTATAGTTCGTGCATCGGTTTCGACAATGATGATAGCATTATGGACACCCAATTTTTTTGGAGCAAATTGTATCTCAGCTGTGGCATCAGCATTTGGTAACAGGATATTATTCGGTACTCCTTGCAACAACATAAATGCAGAAGAATCAACGCCACTAATTCGAATAGATTCAACACCAACAGGGAAAATCGAAGAATTAGTAACGAATGGTGTTATAACGGAATCTTTTACTGTTTGGAGCAGAACTTCTTTCATATCGATACTTGCAGTTTGCAACTCCGGTTGAACTATGCTAAACACAGAATCTGAAATGTCTCTTGGCATCAATGTGTCATGAATTTCCCATACTATCAAAGAATTTTGTCTAAAATTAGAAACAAAATTTATAGTACCCATCAACTGATCGCCAAGGGGTGAAAAATCTAAAGAGGTAAAACCATCGGTAAATGTGTGTTTTGGATATGGAGTAGAAAATCGGTGAAATCTCCGTAGGGTTTTGTCTTCATAAGCAATGATATTTGCAATTGAATCAAAAACAATAAATTCTTCTTTGGGATGATAAACAGAAAGCAGTGAAAAATGTGACATAGAAACAGCTGCTTCTTCTAGTCCAGAGGTTGTATTATACAAAATGTTTTTATCGTCTACAAAAACTTCACCACGAATTCCAGAAGCAGTCGCAACACGTTCACCATCCAAAGACCAATCCAAATCCTTACGATTCAAACCTGTCGTCAACTGAATAAGTGGATCTATATTTTTAGTTGTTACATCGTATATAGAAACTTCAGCACCAAAACCGGAAAACGCTATTTTCTTTCCATCCTTACTCCATGCAACGGCTTGAGTTCTTCCTCTTCTTGAATCAATGTATTCTATCAAATCAAGTCGTTGTCCTGAAGCAACATCATAAAGAACGAATATATTCGAAAATAAGGAAAATTGCGAAATGTAGACAGCAGCCAATTTTGTACCGTCTGGACTCCATTTCACATCTTGAACTATATGCCATTGTTTTGGTGTGAGAAAACGTCGTACCTCTATTTTTGCAATAGGGTCGTAAATAATAAGATTCGAATCACCAATAGCAAGAAGTTCGCTTTGGGGGTTTCTATGAACAGTTCGTACGTGTGATGACCAAAGCGGTAATCGTAGCGTATCTATCAATCGCTTCTTTTCAACATCAATGACATACAAATCTTGATTCTTAAGTGGTCTTGATGCTCCGTAATATATTCTTGAGCCATCCTTACTCCAAGTGGACATTTCACCGTTTGTTGTCGGTAAAATCATATAGATATCATTCGAATCAGTTCTACGACGCTTTTTAAAAGGGTCGTTGAGCCAAACACGAACGATACAATTATTCGTAGATATTTTAGGTGTTTTCCAAAGGTATTCATTGTTCGAAGCTTCATCAGTAATAAAATGCCATGTATTGCCACTGTTGGTACTGTAGTGCAATGTAACAGTGTCATTTGGAGCTACTCTATCCCAACGAATGACATATTCAGAACCAGCCCGATAGATATCCCCACCATTCGGAGAAAGCAAACGAATTTTACCATTTGGGTTAATAAGATGTCTAAATCCTCCTCGAACAATGAACTTTGATGGACATGGGGTATCGAAGCGTAATTCGGTAAAAGCATAAAAACTATCGGGAGTAGAATAAGAAATATTCAAATCAACACTCTGACCTGGTTGAAGTGAAAAAGAAGTTGGAGAGACAGTAAACAATGGATTTGTACAAACAAGATTTGAAACTGTCACAGGCAAATCTTTAGCTGTCAATCTTAAAATGGTGTCAGATTCAACTCCCAATCCTTTAAATCCAAATGTTAACTCATCAGGAGTGAAATTAAAGGGTACTTCCACAGTTTTTGTTGTTTTATATTCTTTTGTAATACTTTTTCCAGACCATTCAAACGTTGCATTCTTTCTGCCTAAGGTACATTCTAATGGAGTTGTCCAATTTGCAATACAAGGACTTTCACCAAACGATGAACTAAAAATATCCATAAGAATTGAACTGATATCATTTTCAGTTAGTATAAACTCATGGAATGTACCATTAGTAGTATCGACTATCTTTTTTAAGCTTTCAGAGGCATCAATTCCATAAGAAATAGTGTGCAATGTTGCTTTTTGTTGAAGCAGTTCACTTAAAAGTGGATCAAAAATGGTATCAGAAATTTCACTAAACCCATCAGTAAGAAAAATAATTGTTGATGGATATTTTGCTCTTTTGGTAATTTGAACAGCTCCAGATGGGGGCATTAACAGAGCATTTCCTACACTTGTACCTCCAAATGGTAATAACGTTAAGAGTGATTGTTCTAATTTTGGAATTTCAGTAGTATAATCTTGAACAAGATATGCTTTATCATTAAATGCAGTTATCGCACATTCGAATGTGTATTGTGGCAAGGTTACCAAAACATTCTTTATTGCATTTTGCACCTTATCAATAGCTTTTCCATTATAAAAATTGGAACTCATAGAAGCAGAAATATCAATAACAAAGAGAATTGATGCAGATTTTTTCTGTGTATTTACAGGGCAAGTAAAGGTCACAGAACTATTAGCCGTACCATTCTCAATTATGGAGAACGTTCCTTGTGTTGGTTGAACCTTTCGTCCAAATTGATCAAAAGTGAGAAACTTTGCACCTATATTGGGGTAATTTTCTGTTGAAACAGAAAATACATGGAGCGATTGAGAATGTGCTAATGAATGAGCAAGAACAAAGAAAAAGAGTAAAATTAATTTCATATGAAAATCTGTGAATTAGTGTAAATCATATAATTTACCTCAAATTAAGTATTATTTTTTGAATAAACAAATTATTTTTTCAAAATTTATTGCTGTCAAAATAATTGAAACACAAAGAACTGAGAAGAATGTAAAAATAAAATTGGAACCTACCCACAAAAAAACGCTGTTACACGTCTTGAAACAGTTGTACAAAAAAAGCGAAACAATGAAAAAATATATACAAATTCGTGGTGCAAAAACGAATAATTTACAGAATATTTCTATCGACATACCACGAAATGCACTCACAACAATCACCGGTGTTTCTGGTTCAGGGAAATCGTCTTTAGCATTCGAAACCATTTATGCAGAAGGTCAACGTCGATTTGTAGAGTCACTCTCGTCATACGCTCGGCAGTTTTTAGAACGTATGCGTAAACCAGAAGTAGAATCTATCACTGGATTACCACCCGCAATTGCAATTGAACAAAAAGGTGCTAACCGCAATCCTCGTTCGACTGTCGGTACTACAACTGAAGTGTATGATTTTTTGCGTGTTCTTTATGGTAGAATTGCAAAGGTTCATTGTAAAAAATGCGGTACTGTTGTGAAAAAACACAACGCTCAAAGTATTGTTGAAGAACTGTTGCAACAGTGCAAACAATCAGAGAGAATGTACATTTTAGTACGAATGTCAAAGGATGTTTCTTTTAATGAAGGAATACAAATATTCAGAGAAAATGGACTTTCTCGATATTGTTTGACGCCAGATACATCACTATTGACATTAGAAGATGCACCTCCAACTTCAGAAATGCAAGACATCATTGCCTTTCTTATCGATAGAATAGTTTTCGACGATTCTGCAGATGGTATTACACGCTTAACAGAATCCATAGAACAAGGTTTACGATTTGGTAGAGGGTATGTAGAAGTGTATTCTATCACTTCAGAAAGTACACGTAAATTTTCATCAGCATTTGAATGTGCAACTTGCTCACTACCTTATCAAGAACCCGAACCAAAACTTTATTCTTTCAATTCATCATTTGGTGCTTGTCCTACTTGTCAAGGATTTGGACGTTCCGCTGGGATAAATTGGGATTTGGTTGTACCTGATTCAACGAAAAGCTTAGATGAAGGAGCTATCGAACCATTGACACGTCGTTCATTTGAACAATGGGATGATATGCTACTTGAAGCAGCACGACAACGTGGGATTTCGCGTAAAAAACCATGGAATTCTTTAGATGAAGAAGATAAGAACTTTTTGCTTTTTGGCGATGAATACTACTCGGGAGTGAAAGGATTCTTTGAGTTTTTAGAACGTTCCACAACAATGCAAAATCGTATTTTGTATGCTCGATATCGTGGGTATACGAAATGTAATTCTTGTAATGGTTCAAGATTGAGAGTCTCTGCACGATATTCCTTTGTTCATGGGAAAAGCATCCCAGACTTGGTAGGAATGAACTTAGAACAATTGCTAAACCATTTTTTGGATATTGTTCCTCAATTAACTTCTTACGAACAAAGTGCTGTAGGTAAGCTAATAGAAGAAATTATTTGGCGAGTGAGACTTTTGGTCGATATTGGTGTAGAGTATTTGACCTTAGACCGATTGGCACATACACTCTCTGGAGGAGAAATGCAACGTATTTCGTTGGCGTCAGCTATTGGTTCTTCTCTTGTAGGAACTCTCTATGTACTCGATGAACCGAGTATAGGACTTCACCCGAGAGATACACAACGACTTATCAATATACTTCATAGATTGAAGAATTTGGGTAATACAGTGATCGTGGTAGAGCATGACCCAGATATTATGAAAGCCTCAGATTTTATTATTGATATTGGTCCCAAAGCTGGTCGTAATGGTGGTCATATTCTCTTCTCAGGTAATTACGAAGAATTACTCACAAGTTCTACATCCATTACCGCTGGATATTTGAATGGTACAAAATCAATTGATTTTTCTACTATTTCCGATTTACCAGATTCTAAAGTTTATAAAATGAATTCCCGTATGGGAGTCAAAGAGGCAATAAAACCTGCCTCTCAATTGGAGAAAAAACATGGAGTTAAAAACTCATTTTTAGGGAAAACGATTGATGTTGTTAATCCTAGAACAAACAATTTGAAACCGGGGGTCATTTCTTTTCCATTAGAACAATATATAGTTGTTACAGGTGTAAGCGGTTCAGGTAAAAGCACCTTGGTTCACGATACATTATATCAACGTCTGAAACTTGGTAAAGAAGTACTTTCTGATCCGAATAAAAAAATCCCAGAAGGTATTGGAGAATGCGAAGAAATTCGTGGACTTGAGTATGTATCTGGTGTCGAACTCATCGACCAATCTCCCATTGGTCGCTCCACTAGGTCAACTGCCGTTACTTACACAAAAGCATTCGATTATATTCGTGAAACATTTGCAAATACACAAAGTTCACAAGCCTTAGGATGGAAACCAGGACACTATTCGTTCAATGTTCCCGGTGGACGTTGTGATGTATGCGAAGGAGCTGGTGTTGTAACAGTGGAGATGCAGTTTTTGCCTGATGTAACGTTGGAATGTGAGGCGTGTAAGGGAACTCGATACAAACGTGAAGCTCAACAAATTCTCTACAAAGGCAAATCCATAGTTGATGTGTTGCAACTGTCCGTTGATGAAGCAGTAGAATTTTTTGCTGAAGAGCCAAAAATTGTACAACGTCTTACAGTATTACAAGATGTTGGTTTGGGGTATTTGTCTGTAGGTCAGTCAACCGATCAACTTTCTGGTGGTGAGTTACAACGAGTAAAACTTGCTAAAGCATTAGAAACGGAAGTCTTTGAACATACAATGTTCATTTTTGATGAACCCACAACGGGGCTTCATTTGGATGATATAGCAAAGTTAATTCGCATATTCAAATACTTAGTCTCTCGTGGACATTCGGTTGTGGTTATTGAGCATAATATCCATGTGATGGCTACTGCAGATTGGATTATAGATATAGGACCTGATGGAGGAGAAATGGGAGGGAAACTGGTTGCAGAAGGAAAACCACGTGAGGTAGCAAATTTCTTTACAACCCATACAGCAAAAGCATTAAAAGAATTTTTTTCTCACGAAACTATCGATTCATTATCAACATAATATCTGCCAAGCCTGTAAATAGTCCTAAACTAACTAAAATGACAACCAAAAGCAATTGATAGGAAGCCGTTTTAGAATCTCCTCTGTTGAATAGAATACCACTAATTACAATCGCGGCAATTCCTGCAAGAATTGGGAATATGAAGGAATACATTGCACAAATGTAACCTGCGGTTACTAATTTATTCTTTTTGGCTATGACAGCAGCCTTTTCTTCAACAGGATTTTTTTTCGGGATATTCAGCTCTTTCAATGGAGGAAATTTTTCCTTCAATTCTTTCGCTTGATCCTCAAAATTTGTTTTTGGATTATTAGGAATGCTTTTTTCAGCAGTTTTTTGAGCAGGAACCTCAAGAACTTGTTTCACCTTTGGAGTTTCACTCACCTCGATGGTTGGTGTGACTACACGCTCTTGTATTGGGTCTGATACAATTGGTTCTACAACAGGAGTTTTACTGACTGGAGTTATAGGCGAAATAGGAGCTTGAGGAACAATAGGTGAATTTTTTTGCTCACGTTTTTGCTTTTGAATTTGTCGTACAGTTTGATACGCACGGTACCAATCAAAGTTCACGGAATTGGAGCATTGAACAATATCACCAGGATAAACAGCAACAGGAATATTTTCAGGAATTTTTATTCCGTTGATGGAAGTTCCATTTGCACTTTTATCGACAATAAAGGACCTTCCATCCTCACGAAGTTCTATTACTGCATGAAGACGAGATACCTTACTATCCCCAAGTTCGGGAATAATGTAAGGATTTATCATTGAATCGGTGCTACGACCTATTGTTATTGAAACCATAATATTTTGCTGTTAATTATTCAAAATTAAAAAATTTTTCTGATAAACAACTTAAGTTCCCATTCTTTTTGCAATCTATTGACACTAGTTACCGTATTTGCCGACCGAATAAATTGGAAAACAACGTTTTGAAAATATTCTTTATTGATAAGAGCAGCTAACGGAAATTCTATTGTTATGAGACTATTTGTAGACAAATCCGCTAAAGTTCCTGAAAAACGCCAACTGAATTCACTAATGAGATTTCCTCCTACTTGTACTTGTGCATTTTCTAAATTAGTATTCCCATTCTGAAATTGCAAATCAAAACTTTGAATCACATTACTTCCTTGCAAAAAGTCAGATGCTAATTTGGACAAAATTGCTGCAAACGAAGATGAAGCAATGTCTGTTCCAGCAGCGGCAGTTTGGCTTCCTAATTCGCGTTGGGTTCTCCCCATTAAAATCATCATTATTGCATCACCTTTTACTCTGTCTTGTTCATAATTTTGGGGTAGACCATCAATTTCTAAATAAAACTTAATTTCAGGAAACTCTTGAGTTCCAGTAATATCCATTTTAATTTTATATGATTGATTACTCTCATTGAAATATCGATTAGCTAAGAGTTTAGCTTCTAATTGTAATGATGGATTATACATATCACCATTAAATTCTAACGTACCATTTGCAATAAATGGTTTATAGAAACTATAAATAGAATTTTCTGCTAATTTCATTGTTCCCCACAACTGAGGAATATTGTTTTCTTGTTTATAGTTTAGTTCACATGGTGAAATTTTTGCAACCAAAGTTGTTGGAATAAGCATTCCAGGTGTGGTCAAATCCATCGTTACAGTAAAAGCGCCAACGATTTCAACATTCAAATCCATAGTGAGTACTTCTGCAAATGCTTTTTGTGCACCTTCAATTTTTGGTTTTTCTACCTTTTGATTTTCTTGTTTAGTATTAGAATTTTGAGTTGTAATGGGTCTAAACTTGGATTTAATTACTGTCGTATCTTTGTAGATTGGTACTGAATCTTGGAAACGGAACATGGAGTCTAAGACAATATACTCAAATTCTGTAACTGCATTCAGGTTTTTAACCTTTGGAACTACCACAATATTACCATATCGAACAATTACCGGACCTGTTAAAAACGGCTTTTCAAATGTTCCATAGAATTTAATTGGTTCTTTTGTAGTGCCAATAACAAATGGACCATACATCCCTAATGAAGTAGAGCGTGAATCATCTGAAAGAATGGCAATTTGTTTTGAGGTGATATCAAAGTTAAAACTGTCTATTGCCAAATCTTTAATAGTTATATCCCCAGTGATATCCGCGCGACCATTCAGTAAATCCAATGGATTATTTCTCACAATTGCGGTATCAATATACACCTTGTTGTTTTTGATTCTTGCAGAGGCATCAGCCAAATACTCCATATTATTTGAAACCGAAACAAAGCGAATGTTTTGCCCTTTTGCTAATCCAGTGTATTGAAGGTCATGATAGTTATCACCACGAATTTCCAAATTAAGGTTTGCAATACCAGTCAAATTTCGTACACTAGGAATAAATGGAGAGGCAATTGCTAATGGTAACTTCGATACTTTCGCATTCATTCTGACTGGTTTATTTTCCAAAAGGAATGCATTACTTTCCGAAAAATTTAGATTCAATGGAAGTGTATCAATAGTGATCTCAACTAACTTTTGGTCTTTTCTTTGCATTGATGGAATGATATCTATAATGCCAGTCATAGAACTTTCTGCATACGCCATATCAATGACTGCATTTCCTAATTTTACTTCATTAAACTCTAAATTACTACAAGATCCAACAACCTCTACAGAAGGGTTTTTAAATTCTTTATTTAAAGTTAGCAACAGTCTATTAACATTTCCTTTTAGTGATTTTATGATTTCATTCAGAGATTCATCATTCGTAAATAATGGGACTTGCGATAAAGGAAATGAGCTAATATCTACAGTCATATTATAAAACTGTTCCAAATCAGCACTCCCAGCTATGCGAATAGTTTCCGCTTGATTTCGTTGAAGTGAAGCACTATCAATAGTAAATATTCTATTTTCAAGGTGAATCTGAAATGGCTTCATTAGCTCCCAATAAGCTTTGCCTTGATAGTCAAAATCCAACGAATCAATATAAAATTCATATGACTGAGGTAAGGTTACAATGGAACCAACAATATCAAAAGCACCGATATTTGTTAATGCAGTAGATGCTTTATACGTTGCTTTTTTGTCTGCATAAGCAAATGATACCTTTGGATGGCTAAATTCGGTACTTCCCAAAACAATTGAAGAGTCAGTTGACATTGTAGCATTGACAATAGTAATTGGTTCGTATCGATTCAATGGAGAGGATTTAATCGAAGAAGAAAACTTGATTTTATCCAAAAACAACACATCATCTTCACTGACAATTGTTGCTTTTTCCAAAAACGTTGAAGGTAACACAGAAACAGTATTGATATTGTCTTTAGATTCAACAGAAATATAAAATTTCCCTTGGATTTCTTCTATTGGAGCTTTTGTATAGGTAGTTAATATGGGAACAATATTTGGCTTTACGTCAACGAAAATGGAAGCATTTATAGGCTCAGTAAGAAGATTAGGACGAACTTGCAATGTATCAAATTCGATACGTTCTTTCCCATCAATGACAAAATTCGATTTTGATTCAAAAAAGTGCATCACATCAGCAACTTGCTGTTGAAAAATGGCAGCCAATGGTTCGAATCGATAGTTCCCAGTAACTAAAACTGAAAGGTAATCTGAGCGAAAATCTAATTTTCTTTCTCCGTCAATTTTTGAGAGTATAAATCTTTGAATTTCAAAAGGATTGATGAGAGTATTGTTTACATAACAGAATGGAATCTTTGCTCCTGTAACTCTTGCTTGAATAGAATCTGGATGAAAACCGCTCCCATTTACTTTGAATTCAGAACTAATGTATTCAGGCAACAATGACGATTTGGTTAATGTAGCAAGAGGCAGATTAGTTGCTTTAAAATCCAAAAAGTATTCTGGGTTCTTACTGTTTCGAAGCAATATTTTCCCACTGGCAAACATTGATGAACCTTTTTCCAATTCATTTTGAACGATACGATTGTCAATTGTCTCAGTCGAAAGTTGTTTGAAACGTACTGCTAATGTGTCAACAAAAAATTGTGAACCTTTTTCAGAGTGCATTCGAATATCACATCCCTCTAAAGCAATCCCGCCAATAATAGAAGCTGACAGGTCCGCAAACATTGATAATTCCAATTGATTTAATGATGTTCCTGAACCTTTAATATCTACTTCACCAGTTAGTATGGTATTTTGGGTCTGTTCAACGGTTGGAAGAGTTTTATGCAAATCAAATTGAGTTAAAGTACCTTTTAAGTAATAGCTTAGAGTCTTTTTGGGGTCAAAGTTGCTACCCATTTCACCCTTGAAACCACCACAAGCTGCAACACCATCAAATGAAGCATCAGCATGACGGATTGAACCCGTCGCTCGAGCTGATCGAATGGTTGTTGTACCGACAAATGGAAGATTTGGTAAAGGAACTGTTGGTAAATAGGAACGAACTTCATCATAGTTTCCGAAACTATTTTCCATTGTTACATCATAAGTGAACTTGTCAATTATATCCAAATTACGTAAGCTTCCACGCACACTAACCTTCGATAGTTTCGTAGCCATCTCCAAATAATCTACATCCATATTACGCAACGACCCACTTGCTTTTCCGCGAAGATTGGTTACATCACCACCAACAATAAATACAGGTGGAATGAAAAATCGAGCATCATGTGCAGATGCCTTCGGAGCATCTATCACTGCTTCAAAAGGAGCAGTGAAGAGCATTTCATTTGTGAGAGCAAAAAAATTGATATTCTTCCATTTTGCAATTAAGGTAAATTCAGTTGTTGGAGTTACCACCTCCAAACCGTATGTTTCAACACCAGTCGAATCAAATTTACAAACACCAGAAAGATTATTCAATTTGAATTGCGAATTTCTTTCGACTAGGGAAATAGTATGCAAAGCGAGAGTAAATTCCCGCTGAGTAGGTCTACCATAAAATGCAGAACGGAATTGCAATTGGTCATAAACCATATGAATGTAATCGACATTTCCTTTTTGTTGATTCCCTTTGTAAATAGAGTCAACCAACGCAAACATACCGTCTTGAATTTGCAAATCTCGAACTGCAATAAACCAATCAAACGGTTCACTCTTAGTAGTATCTGCAGAAGGTTTGGCTATTTTCTCTACATTCCAAATCGAATCTTGGTTTGACCGAAGTACCTTTACTCGAGGTTCTTTCAATATCAACGATTGCAAAGAAATTGTTTTGAAATACAATGATTCTATAGAATAATGGATAGACATCGATTTGCAGGAAACGACCGTATCTCCATCTGCATAGACATGCAAATCATTGAGTGAAAGACCTTTGTAAATATCGATATCCAATGAACCAAAATTGATTTTACCACGAAGATTGTCATTAGCAATAGTGAGTAATTGATGTTTAGCCCACGATTGAAACATTTCCGTATGAGCAACAAAGTATAATATCACCGACAGTACAACTGACAGTAAAAACACAAAACGGAACACTCTTGCACAAAAAACAAAAGCCCTTTTGAAAAACGATACTTGCTCGACGGTCTTTTCCATAGTACAAATGTACGAAAAATTGTCGGTTAATTGGCAAAATGGGCTTCAGAATTGGAAAAGTTTAATTCCACTTTATTGGAGGGGAACCACGAAGAGGCGGGTGGATAGCTGTGTTTTTTTTATAATTACAAGTGTTATGCATGAATGTTTTTTATAGAAACAGTTCATGCCCGTTTCTATCAATTATCGTTTAAAATTTGCAAAATAAAGTAAACGAAAAATTGGAATTTGAAAGTTAAACTGTATATTGCTAAAGAGAGTCGTAAATTTATCTTAACAAAATTTCTGGTTTTAATTAATTAGTATGTTTGATATCAATTTATTTAATGGACATATTTCAAGGGTCAATTCTCATCTTTCAAGATTTAAAGAAAGTAGTTTGTCGTTGCTTTTTCAAGAATTATCAGGATTTAATGGATTCCCAACACCAGAAAAAAAGAAAGCAATTCAGAATGCAATTTTTTTCATTCCATTCGACAAACAATTAAAATACAAACAAGCTCTGGATTATTTGGCGACAGAATTAGGAGTAAAAATTTGTGGTTGTCCTGTAAAACCAACAATGCAATTGCAAAGGACCGGAACTTCTGAATATTCTTATCCTGCAATTGATAATGAAGGTAGGAATAATCTATCTACTTTAGTAATGGGATTTACTCCGGTTCAATCTTTTCATCATGTAATGGAATTTCGTTGGAAAAGTAGTACTGGAAATATGAATTCGTTAAAAAACGTTGGTACTCGTGAGCATATCAAGTACCGAATTCCTCCAAATAGTTCTCCTTTCAATGATTTTATGTCAGATGTACCAATGGAGTTTGTCTATGGCAATTCGGGCGATGGTGCCCATACTGGGTTTGGTCGTGATGATCATTCAACAAAGCCACCTAATTTGATATGTCGATGGCCCTTAGAATCTGGTGAGGTGGTTGCAGAACAATGGTATCAATTTACTGTTGATAACCAAACTACTTTTGAGAATATCCCTAGTGCTGCATATCTTATCACAAAAGGTGTTCGTAAGTCTGGTAATGATTGGGTTTTCTTTTTTAAAAAACAGAACTGGGAACCTCACAATATGGTCAAATTCAAATTTGAGGTTGAGTATTTATTGTTCGAACCTAATCCCCGACCTAAACAAGGAATAAAACTTCCTAAATCTGGCCAAATAGAAAATCGACCTTTGCATGAATATGCACATAAAATCATAAGTGTGCGATAATAAGATTTTGTTCAAGTTTGTTCAATGCATATTAAGATAAATGCACATTTATCCTCTCACTTTACAATGAAATTTTTTCGTTAGCGTTTATTTCTAAAATTACACAAAGGATTTTGCTGGGTATTTTTACATTTTAATCAACGGTTTTTCTATATTGGTACATTGTAACTTTTTTCTAACAATTTGTGTTTAGAATAATTACATTAGTTCAATGTAGAATTTTATTCATTTTTTTCGAATAACCAATGAGAATATTAACAGCAATTCTCGTTCTCTTGACTGCAAATTGTGTTGCTTTTTCACAAAGTTTCAATCCTGCTATTTCTGTTCTTTCTTCCAATGAACATGTACTTATACTTGCTATCAAGCCCGTTTTAAAATCAGTGGATACACTTCGAATTAATGGAAAAAATTATGTAAATCCTCAATTTTCTGTCAGTACAGATTTGCATTCTATTTCTGGGTCACCTGCGAATTTTGTCATCTCAATTCCAATAACTGTTCCTAACGAAACTGGAGCATCAATTGAGTCAATTAAGGTAAATTCTGGTAAATCGATTTCTTTGCCGATTGTTCCAATACCATCGCAACAATTTATTAATGAACGTCATACTCCTTTTTACGAACCAAAGGAAGAATTGTATACACAATCTTCTCCGAAATCTTGGGCTTCGTTGCAGTATAAAGGTCTTGCACGAGATAGACATATCGCCCATTTGGATGTAATAGTGGCTCAATGGAATGCTACTTCTCAAAAAACAGAAATTGCAGAAGATATCGTTGTTACTATTCGTTTTTCACCTACAGTGTCTCATGCATCTTCACAAACAACACCAAAAACATCTTCTTTTGATGTAACCATCAATGGTTCTACCGTACCTAATTTTTTGGTACAAGAGCCAACAAAACAACTTAGTGCAAAAAAATCTGAACAACGTTTCTTATCTGGTAAATGGTGCAGCTTTGATATACCATCTGAAGGGATTTATCGGCTCACTCCATCAATGTTATCATCTGCTGGGATTTCCATATCACCTGCTGAAATATCGTCGATTAAAATCTATGGTAATGGTGGAGCGATGCTACCCGAATCTCAAACTGCAGGTAGAAATAATCAATTAATAGAACAACCAATCATTGTAAATACAACTTCATCAGGTGAACTTGAGTCTATTATTCTTTATGCTTGTGGACCAATTGCATTTGTTGATACAACCATTAACAATAGAAAAACAATTGCTCGAGTTCACAATACCTACATTCGTAATGGGCGATATCTTTTGAGCGTTGGAACTGAAGGAAGTGGTTTGAGAACTTCTCCAATACCACCTACAACTGAACCTGTAGTATCCCAACCAATGAAATACACTCATCGATATGTTTTTGAAGAAGAACTTCGAAATGCGTATCAGATTTCTACGGGACGTCGTTGGTTCGGACGAAATGTTGATGGTGCTTTCCCTCAAACATTTCCAATGAATTTGCCGAATTTGGTTCGAAATGATACAATTTTTTATGTTGCTGAAGTTGGGCATACGATGTCGTCATCGGCAACTATGCAACTTTCCGATAATGGAAAAACCATAGCAAATGCAAATTTGTTATCAATCAATCCCAAAAACTACGAAGATCACTTTTTACAAAGAGTAACTGGATTCCTACCATCTAATGAAATCGCTCCAGATCAACGTTCTACCTTACGATTTTCCTATAATGGAACTGGAAATGGATTTTTAGATTTTTTTGAAATTCATTATCCTCGTGAATGTTTTGCTTTGAATAACGAAATAGATTTCTTTACTTCGTTTACTGATAAAGGTTCTACCGAATATGCTTTTAGCGGATTTACTGGTAAAGTATATGGATTCGATGTAACTGATAGAGCTCGACCGCAAGAAGTTGCCAATGCAAGTTCAATCGGAGGGATGTTTACTGTTCGACAATCTTTTGAATTAGGAAAGGTAAGAAAGTATTTTATCTCTTCATCTCTCAAAGAACCTATTAATCTATCGTCGATTCAAACTCCATACCTCCGTTCAAAAATGTTGAATGCAGATGTAGTTGTGATTTGTCATTCTACTATGACTTCAAGTGCAGAACAATACAAATTGCATCATAAACATAGTGGAAAAACTATTGAAATTATTACGCAAGAACAAATAATGAACGAATTTAGCTATGGTCAGTTAGACCCTACGGCTATTCGCGACTTTTTAGCTTTTGCCTACGAAAATTGGACGACAAAACCAACCCAAGTTCTCCTTTGGGGTACGGGACATTACGATTATAGAAATATCACAACATCATCTCCAGTGCTGGTTCCAACGTGGATGGCGTATATTTTTCAAAATAGTTCTTATGTTCCTTTCGATAGATTAGGTACAAATGGTGTCGTAGATGCTACCCAAACTGATGACCATTATGTGAGAATTTTGGGTGGTGATAATGACAGAGTTCCAGATATTGCTATTGCTCGATTACCATTCCGTTCCAATAATGAAGCACTTGTCTATATTTCGAAATTAGAAGATTATCGTAATAATCAATCGCAAGATATTTGGAGAGCCTCAACAATTATGATTGCTGATGATGGTGCTACCTCTGAAACTACTGGAGAGGGAGCCTTACATACCGGTCAATCCGAGAATTTGATACATAGAAATATTCCAAATTTTATGCAATCAAAAAAAATATATTTGGTAGATTATCCAAATGTATTTGTAGGAACTCGTATTCGCATTCCTGAAGCAAATGAGGCTATTTTGCAGGCTGTCAACGAAACTGGTGGTTTGTTGCTCAATTTTACTGGTCATGGTTCTCCACGTGTATGGGCTCATGAGGAAGTTTTTGATAGAGATAAGTCAATTCCATTGATGACAAACAAAGATAAATTGTTTTTCATGACTGGAGCAACGTGCGATTTCTCACGTTTTGACGAGTTTTCCGTACGTTCAGGTGCAGAAGAGCTTGCGTTTAGTTCGTTTGGTGGAGCAATTGGTGTTATGTCAGCCTCACGTGTGGTACTATCTCAAGCAAATGCTGCATTGAACGAAGAATTTTACCGTCAAATATTTAGAAAAAAATCCAATGGTATATATCCAACTATTGGTGAAGCATTTTATGCTATGAAACAAGTTCGTACCCAAACTAATGATGATAAGTTTTACTTGTTAGCAGATCCATTAGTAACATTACATATACCGAATCAAAATGTCGTAATAGATGAAATTAATACAATCCCAACAGATGATTCTACCGTTCCAATTTTGTCGCTTTCAACTGTTACTCTCAAAGGAAAAATACAAAATATAGATTCTACTTACAATACAAACTTCAATGGATTGGTTAACATAGCTATGTTTTCTGCACCTTTTAACGATAACTTCAGAGATAGATATACAAATCTTTTTTCTGTTATTCGGAATGGTTCAATATTACATAAAGGTGCTTATACCGTTGAAAATGGAAACTTTACAGCAAGATTTGTCATTCCAAAAGTGACAACATTTTCTTCAGATCCTGGTCAATTGTATATGTATGGATTTTCTCAACAGAATGACTATGCTGTAGGATTCTCTAACAAATTTGTTGTCTCTGGAATCAGCACAGAAGAATTTGATGATGTCGAAGGTCCTAAAATTGATTTATTTCTTGATGGTCGATTGTTTCAACCATACGATATCGTTCGTCCGATTCCAACCTTAATTGTTGATTTGTCCGATGAAACCGGTGTGAATGCAACTGGTGAGGGAATTGGAAATAAAATCCAAGTATGGGTCAATAACAATCCTAAAGCTATGGACATTACGGGTACGTTTAGGAGTTCAATTTCTGCTGCTGGAAGTGGAACAGCGACTACTCCACTCTTCGGACTTTCCCCTGGAACACATTCTGTTCGCGTGAGAGCATGGGACGTCCTGAATAATTTTTCTGAAAATGAGACGTTTTTTCAAACTCTTGCGTCTACCTCTACGTATATTAGTGATTGTTTGACATTCCCCAATCCCGTTGTGGATTATGGTTTGACCTACTTCCGATTTAAGCACACTCTTTCGTCTGCTTTTACAGCAAAGGTTGCTATTTATACATCTGATGGTACCTTGGTAAAAAATATCGAGCAAGTCATTACGACCTTACAAACTGGTGAAATCCAATGGGATAGGACAGATCTGGTTGGTTTAGCTCTTGCTCAAGGTGCATATTATTATACCATCTCAATACAACCATTTGGTTCAACAGAAGTTTTTGAATCAATGGGGACATTTATTTATACTAAGTAAAACAATTAACAAACATTTCGGAGTTAACTGAATGAAATACCTGCGTAATTTCTCGCTTTTTCTTTGTTCATTTATTGTGTTGAATCAGATAGCTTTTGCACAAGCTGGTGGTGCTGCCGTACCATTTTTGCTTATTGCTCCAGATGCAAGAGCTGCTGGAATGGGTGAGGCAGGTACTGCTATTGCTGATAATGTCAATGCTATTTATTGGAATCCCGGTGGAATGGGGTTTATGGAAAATCAACGTCAAGTTTCACTTTCCTTTTCTCGTTGGTTACCACAATTTAACGCAGATTTATACTATTCCTATGGTACGTATGGTCAATATGTCAATGAATTAAATGGGATGGTTGCTGTCAATTTCATTCTCATGAATCTAGGCGAATTTACACGTACTTCTGAAAATGGAACTGTGCTTGGCAAATTCCGTTCCAATGAATTTTCGTTGGGACTTTCGTACGGTACGTTGATTGCTGATAATTTGGGTGCAGGTGTGCAAGTTCGTTATATCCGTTCCAATCTTTCGCCTATCACTTCTGGTGGTGCAGGAGCTGGAGCTGGAACATCACTTGCTTTTGATTTGTCTGCATTATGGAGACCAACCTTTTTGGATGATAGATTTTCATTCGGTGTAAATTTGCAAAATATCGGACCAAAAGTAACCTATATTCGTGAAGCAGATCCATTGCCAACATCATTGAGACTTGGTACAGCAGTTCAGTTAGTAAACGATGAATTCAACGATCTCAAATTAGCAGTAGATGTTTCGAAACTATTGGTAAAAAGAGATTCCTTAGGCTCAGACCCACTTCCAACATCATTAGTTACCGCATGGCAAACTCCCGGTGCCGAATTTTCAATCGGTGCTGAATATTGGTATGCTCAAGCAGTGGCTCTTCGTGCAGGATTTTTCTCTGAGCCATCGCGTATAGGTGGACGTCAGTTTTTGACCTTTGGAGCAGGTGTACAATATAATATGTTCCAATTGGATTTCAGCTTTATCAATACAATCGAACAGAATCACCCACTTGCTAATACAATGCGATTCTCAATGCTTATTAACTTTGATAAAATGACAAATTAAGCTTTCTTTAAAGATATTCAATAAAAAAGCCCCATTATGGGGCTTTTTTCATTTAATACAAAAAAATATTTCACAAATATTTTGCAAAAGTATTGTTTTATAAGAAAAATGTTGTATTTTAGCTATGAATTCACAGTTGAATCAAAAATCATAAAAGGCACAACATGAAAGCAGTTTTCTTTACTTTTTTATGGACATTTATTACAACATTGTCGATTCATGCACAGTTGACAATAGTCCAACCACAGCCAAATCAGTCTTTCAAACAATTTGACACAATTACTGTTGAATGGACTGGGATTTTAATGTCAATTCCCGTTTCAATTTATCAGTCTTCTAATAACGGTGTTAATTGGGAGTTAAAAGCTACAAATGTAACTGGTGGGAGTTACAAATGGGTTAATACTAATAATAATGAGACAACATATATAATTAAAGTAGTTTCAGATAAATACGATATTGAACAATTCTATAAATCAATGCCACTTGTAGGGCATAATCGTGAAGTTTGGTATTCTAAGTGGAGCCCAGATGGAGCGAAGATTGCAACAGCTAGCATTGACGGTACAAGTAGAATTTTTGAAACAACAAATGGTTTGCTACAATGTACAAATAATGTTCTTAATGGTACAGTAAATAATGTTTTTTGGCATCCAAACAGTAATAAAATAACAACAGCAGGTTCAAATGGAGCCATTTCAGTTTATAATACCGATTGTACTTTAAACAATATTGTATTTACGAATTCATTACCTATGACAATGAGTGAGTGGAATAAACAAGGCTCAATGTTAGCAGCAGCAAGTGATGACGGAAATGTTTACTTGTTTAATGATAACTCAAGTTTTGTTGAACATGTTTTTAGTGAACATTCTGGTAGAGTAAATCAATTAGAATGGAGTCCAGATGGTACTAAAATTGTTGCTGCAGGAGTAGATAATAAAGTGAGTATTTTAGATGCAGTTAATAAAACAACGAAATTTGTTTTAAATGGTCATTTAGGAGGCGTCAACTTTTCTTCTTGGAGTCCTGATGGCTCTAGAGTAGCAACATCAAGTTTAGATGGTACAGCTATTATTTGGGATGCAAATACTGGTCAAAGACTTCAAATTTTGATTGGTCATACTGCACTTGTTTGGTATGTCAAATGGAGTCCAGATGGTACGAAAGTTGTTACGAGTTCTAACGATAGAACTGCAAAAGTTTGGGATGTAAATTCAGGAAAATTACTTCATAATTTAACTAATCATAAAAATGTAGTATATTATTTGGAATGGAGTCCAGATGGAAGCAGAATTGCTACAGCCTCATTTGATAGAACAGCAAAAATCTGGGATGGAAATACAGGAAATTTGTTACATACACTCATTGGACATACAGATTTAGTTTTTGCAGTACGATGGTCTCCAGATAGTCAACGATTAGTGACTCATGGCAGAGACGGAATTCCAAGAATTTGGTATTTAGATTCTACCTTTAAACAAGATTCCATTATTTCTAGTCCGTTTGTTACCGAGAAAAAAATTGATTCAGGGTATGTGTTGTTGTATCCTGATTCACGTTCTGCATATCCTTCTACCTTTGTTGAAATTCCTATTATTCTGACTGATGCTTCTAATTTGAATATTGCGGGAGTTACAGCTTTTGATTTTGATTTGAATTTTAATAACACATTATTAATGCCTGTTGGCTTCAAGGCGACGGTGGTGGATCCTGATAGTAGTTTTTCTTCTATTCATTTTGAGAATATTCCAGCAATAACTGGTGAGATTGCTCGGGTACGCTGTCGAGTTGGCTTGGGTAATGCACCTTCATCTCGACTGTTTTTGACGAATGTGGTGCCGATTGGTGGACCGTCCTATGTTCAAACGCGTGAGGGAATTTTCACCCTTCTTGGAATCTGCGAGGAAGGTGGGACGCGACTCCTCAATCCGACTGGTAGAACTGGTCTTGTGGCGTTGACCGTAAACGGTGGACGGATTGAGCTGGAGCTTGACCGTGCTGAAGCAGGTTCGGCACAACTGACCCTCACAAATCAAATTGGGCAGATTGTGTACACAAAAACATTACCACATTCAGAAGTTGCTACAATGTTTGAATCTCTGAGCACCAACAATTTCTCATCTGGAGTTTATTATGTTACCTTTACATCAGCAACAACAACACAAACAGTGCCGTTGATGATTGTAAAATAAAATTCTATACTATTCCAAAAAAAGCCCCAAATTAGGGCTTTTTTATTTTTCGGAAATACCGAAATCTTTCATAAGTTCGAGTCCATATTCGCGTATGGTTTTGATGATGTCAATTGCTTTTTTTCCGCGATCAGTTAAGGTGTATTCGACCTTTGGAGGAACAACTGGATAGACAGTACGAATAACGAAACCATCTTCCTCTAATGCTCGAAGCGAGGTCGTGAGCATTTTGTGGGTAATGGTGGGAAGAGTTTTTTTGATTTCACTATAGCGAAGAGTGGTGTCTTGTAACCGCCATAAAATGGGCATTTTCCATGTCCCGCCAATTTTGTCCATTGCAAATTCAACAGGATTATAATAGACTTTTTGGTCGTAAATAAAATTTGGCATTTGGTATACTTACAAAAAAGTGAGTACTATACTTTTCAGTATATATAAAGTTAATTTGTTCAATATACCTATTTTTGTATAATTATGTACTATCAGAAGAAGTAAAATGAAATTAGCATTTATTGGAATTGGAAATGTTGGATTTGCAATAGCGAACAAACTCCAACAAAACGGTCACGAAATTATCGTTGCATCGACTAAAGAAATGTCAAAAAGTCTCGATACGGCATTAGAGAAAAATCCGAATTTTTCTGTTTTGCCATTACAACATGCAGTCAACAATGGAGATGTCATCTTTGTTGCAACGCCATTTTTTGCAACAGAGGCATTATTGGCTGGAATAGACTTTAAAGGGAAAACATTGGTAGATTGTACCAATCCTGTTGGTGCTGGATTGACTCACGGATTGAAAAGTGTCGAATCAGGTTCGGAGTATTTGCAAAAGATAGTACCAAGTGCGAATGTTGTCAAAGCATTCACAATTTATGGATATGAAAATTTGGTTGAGCAGTGGTTCGAAAATGCTTCAATAAGACCAATGATGCCGTTTGCAGGTAATAATATCGAATGTAAAGTCCTCGTAGCAAAACTTATTGAAGAAATGGGATTTGAACCAATGGATTGTGGGGATTTGTCACAAGCATTGCACTTAGAACACATGACCTTGTTGTGGGTTACAATGGTACGTAAATGGCAATTGTCACCTAAATTGGTGTGGGCAGCAATACGAGGAGAGTAATAGAGAACTATTATTTATTTGATATATGTCAATTTCTGTAATTTCATAAATTTGTATATTTGTTTTTTACAAACTTTTGTTAGCACAAAAATGGATCAGGCAGAACAAACAATGGTAGAGAATATTCTCAAAAACACCGGAATTCCTTTAGAGGAATGGTTGAAAATTGTTCAAAAAGAGCAATTTCAAAAGCACTCAGATATAATTAATTTTCTGAAAGCAAAGCACTCATTTACTTATGGTTTTGCAAACTTTATAGCTCACAAATCAAAAAAATCTGATGCAGGTTCACATGAAAACAAAGATGATTTGATTTCTAAACAGTATGAAGGAAAGGAACACTTTAAAAGCTTATATGATTTAATATTAAAGGAAATTCTAAAATTTGGCGATGATATTGAAGTAGCACCAAAAATTTCTTATGTTAGTTTACGCCGAAAAAAACAATTTGCAATGTTACAACCAAAGTCAAAAAAACAATTTGAAATTGGATTAAATGTTAAAGGTTTTGAAAACGAAGGTGTATTACAAAAAATTACTTCAAACAGTTCAATGTGTTCACATAAAATTGTTATTCATTCATCAGAAGAAGTAAATGAAGAAGTATTAAATTGGATAAAAACAGCTTACAACACTGCAGGGTAAATTACTCCTCGTCAGTATCAAAACTAACATTGTCGGTCATCACCAGTTTCCATTGGTGGGAGATGGTGCTATAGCCAAAGGTAAACCAAATGAGAGTGTTTTTAGTTCTGTAAAAAGGGAATGTATATGTATAACTGACGCCATAGAAATCGTCGTCTGATTCTTCACGTTCCATACGAACACCATTGTAGTTGTTCATTTGTTGAATAACATCCTTGGTAAATAAACATGGTAAAAAAGGTTTCAATTCATTGTGTGAAAATTCAGATTTGAGCGAAACAGGTTGTTTCATCTTTAATTTGGAACAAAGAAAACCTACATCATGAGAAAAGAATGGTTCTGAAATGAACGAGAGTATTTTGTCAGATTTTTTCGAACTAACAACTGAGGCAAACGCTTTCAAAAAAATATTAAAAGAGGAAATAGTTTCTTTCGCTTTCAAAAAAATGGCAAATTGTTTTATTTCGGCTGTTGAGCCAAATGTCTTTGTAGTCGTAGCAACAATAGTCGAGTCGGTTTTTCCTCGAAGAATCAAAATTTCTTTCTGATTGATTTTTTTATACCCATTTGCCTCAGTGAAATGTAACGTTAACGCACTAACAGGATTAGTAGAGTAAGACCACGAACCTCTTGCATTGACTAACGAACCTAAGGGGAGTTCTTTGACTTCAAATAAGGCTCCGTTTTCAAATCGTGCATAACAAAGTGAATCTTTTTCTAAAAGCGTCAGTTGGAATTCTGTTTCAATTTTTTTGTACTCTACTGTATTGAGTGAATCCAATGTAAATGTTATCGATTCAATACCTTTGGGAAGTATAGATGTTTGTGAATGAAGTGATACCCCACAAAAAAGCAAAACAATACTTTGTAACCAGAACAGCTTTATGTTATTCATGGCTTACCACCAAACTTCAGATTTGGAGCTTCTACTCATCAAATCGAACATTGCTTTCATCGGTTCTTTATAATCAAAAAGAATTTGATGAATTTGTTCAGTAATTGGCATTTCGACATTATAGTTTTTGGACATATCATAGGCTGCAGCTGTCGTGATGACACCTTCTGCAACAGACTTCATCCCGGCAAGAATGTCAGTTAAGCGTTTACCTTTTCCAATTTGTTCACCAACGAAACGATTACGAGAATGCACAGAATTACAAGTAACCATCAAATCACCAATTCCTGCAAGTCCAAAAAACGTTGACATCTCAGCACCACGTGCAACACCCAAACGACTAATTTCTGCAATACCGCGTGTAAACATTGCAGCTTTCGTATTGTCTCCCAATTTTAAACCGTCGATAATACCAGCAGCAATAGCAATGATGTTTTTTAAAGAGCCAGACAACTCACATCCAATTACATCAGTCGTAGTATAGACTCGAAAAAAAGCATTCATCAATGCTCGCTGAACAGTTTGAGCAATTTCAGTATTTGTAGATGCAACTACAACAGCTGTTGGGATACTTCGAACTACTTCTTCAGCATGAGAGGGTCCGGTGAGAACGCAAAACCTGTCAGATGAGATACCTGCAACTTGTTCTAATATCTGACTTCCTGTCAAAAGAGTACGTTGTTCAACTCCTTTTGATAAATTGACAACAATAGGAGAGGTTAAAGAAATGGAATATTCATGAATAGTTGACCGAATATATTGTGTAGGAATAGCCATGAAAGTAATATCACAGTCACGAGTATCGTCCAGTGAGGTAGTTGCTGTTAGGTTTGGGTCAAGATTAAAATCCGGAAGATAGAGAGTATTAACAAATTTCGTTTGAATATCGGTTATTAGCTCTTTTTCACGACCCCATAGGATAGTTGTATGACCATTGTGAGCTAACACATTAGCAATAGAAGTTCCAAAACTACCGGCACCTAAGACACAAACTTTCATAATCTTACTACATTTTTGATTGAATATAAGAACGAACTTGATCAAGTGACACACGTTCTTGCATCATAGAATCTCGTTCTCTAATTGTTACACATTGGTCATCGATAGTTTCAAAATCAACAGTGATACAGAATGGCGTACCAATTTCATCTTGGCGTCTGTAACGACGTCCAATAGCACCGGATTTATCAAATTGTACCTTCATTGACTGTTGAAGTGATTTATACAATTTTGTAGAAATTTCCAACAAATTTTCATTGTTAATGAGTGGAAAAACAGCTGCAGTTACTGGAGCAAGTTCAGGACTAAATCGTAACACTGTTCTTACTTCTTCGCCACCTTTGTCGTCTGTAACAGTTTCTTCATCATACGCATTACACAAAAACGCCATAAAGTTTCGAGATGCACCGGCAGCAGTTTCCACAACATATGGCACAAATCTATCTTTTGTAACTGTGTCCACAAATTCTAATTTTTTACCGGAAAATTCTTGATGTTTCATCAAATCAAAATCAGTACGAGAGTGGATACCCTCGATTTCTCCCCAACCAAATGGAAACAAAAATTCTATATCAACAGCAGCATCAGCATAATGTGCAAGTTTTTCATGGTTTTTGAACCGCAATGATTCATCTTTCATTCCTAAGCGTTTGTACCAATCGCGACGAATTTGTACCCATTCTTCATAATACTCTTTGTGTGTACCTGGTTTCACAAAATACTGCATCTCCATTTGTTCGAATTCACGAGTACGAAAGAGGAAATTTTTTGTGTTGATTTCATTACGGAACGATTTTCCAATTTGTGCTATTCCGAATGGTATTTTTTGACGAGAAGTATCCAAAACGTTTTTGAAGTTGACAAAAATCCCTTGAGCAGTTTCAGGACGTAAGTAGACGACAGCGTTAGAATCTTCAGTAGGACCCAAATAGGTTTTGAACATCAAATTGAAATTACGAACCTCTGTCCACTCTGCAGTTCCACTGACAGGGTCAGTGATTCCTTCGTCAATGATAATGGAATAATAATCTTCATTGGAAGAAACAGATGCTAATCGCTTTTCTACTTCGTCAGCTTTGATAGTTTTGTTTTTATTGCGTAATTTGGCGATATATTCTTCTATGAGGGTATCTGCTCGATAACGAGATTTTGATGTTTTGTTATCAATCATTGGGTCAGAAAATTGGGACAAATGCCCAGAAGCCTCCCAAGTTCGAGGGTGCATCAAAATTGAAGCATCAATACCTTCGATATCATCACGATAGGTCATTGATTTCCACCAAGCTTCTTTGATGTTTCGCAAAAGTTCAACACCCAAAGGACCGTAATCCCAACATCCATTCAATCCTCCATAAATTTCAGAAGATTGAAAAACGAATCCCCTTCGTTTTGAAAGTGATAGAATTGAATCCATAGTTATTTTTGTTGTACTCATACTTTTTGAAAAAATCTTTAGGTTGAAATGTGTGGAAATATTCAGTAAATATACGAAAAAACACGTAAATTTTCGTGAAATCTATTGAAGAATGAAGAAAGGATTGTATTTTTGTACTATATAAAACATTTTTGTACCCTACCCTGTGTTCAATTCAAATGATACCATCTTTACAGCAAGCTAATCTCAATGGAAAAACAGTTTTAGTTCGTGTTGATTATAATGTTCCCATCGATGAAAATGGCGTCATTACTGACGATAAACGTATTCGCGAAACACTTCCCACGTTAGAGTACTTACTGTCACAAAATACAAAGATTGTTTTGATGGCTCATTATGGTCGCCCAAAAGGAACGAAAAATTTAAAATATTCACTTCGATTTGTTGCAGAGTATTTACCAACACTCGTAAAAGCATCTGTTCAATTTATAGATGATTGTATTGGTGAGGAGGTACAAAAAACTATTCAAAGTGCTGAACTTGGTACTATCTTTTTATTAGAAAATGTACGATTTTACCAAAAAGAAGAAATCAATGATAACGAATTTTCGAAGCAATTGGCTGCCAATGGTGATGTTTTTGTCAATGATGCTTTTGGTGCCGCACATAGAGCTCACAGTTCAACCACAGGAATTGCAGCGTTTTTTCCAACAGAAAAATATGCTGGTTTATTAATGGAAAAGGAATTGCGTATTTTAAAATCTGTTACAGAACAACCCCAAAAACCATTCGTAGCAATAATTGGAGGTTCAAAAATCTCAGGTAAAATTGACGTTATTGAAAATTTGATGAATGTTTGCGATACCATTATTATTGGTGGTGGAATGATGTTTACCTTTTTACGTACATTTGGTCACTCCACAGGGACTTCCTTGGTCGAAGAAGATAAAATTGAATTAGCAAAAGAACTCATCAACAAAGCAAAAGAAAAGGGAATTCAATTGTTACTTCCGTTTGATGTGAGAACATCACCGGAGTTTTCAAATGCTTTTGAACCTAACGTCGTAGACTGTTGTGAAATTCCTGAGAATCAAATGGGATTGGATATTGGACCGAAATCTGAGCAACAGTTTTCTGAAGCTATTTCAAATGCTGGAACCATTTTGTGGAATGGACCAATGGGAGTGTTTGAGTTTTCAAATTATGAACATGGTACTAAAGCAATTGCATCTGCAATCGTTACTGCTACTTCAAAGGGTGCAATTTCTGTCATAGGTGGTGGAGATTCTGCTGCTGCAATCCATCAATTTGGCATGGAAAAAGGAGTAACACATGTTTCAACTGGCGGCGGTGCTACTCTTGAATATTTAGAAGGAAAAACACTTCCAGGGGTTAATGCACTTTTACTGTCAAATTAACAAAATTACTGATATAATTACGATAAATTGATTATTTTTCGTAACTTGTATTTTCTTCAGACCTTTTATACTATAATGTTTAAAAATCTCTTTTCTTCAGGACAAAAAAATGATGATCATAATAAGGGTCTGAGTGGTGATGCCTTACAATTTTTTGAGTTAGGTGTTACTCTCATTCGTTCATCACAATGGAAAGAGTCAGCCTATCAGTTTGAGCAAGTTGTAGCAATGGTACCAAATCATGCAAAATCATGGTATAATTTAGCAGTTGCTTACTACAATTTAAATGTTTTTGATAAGGCAGCAAATGCTGCGCAAAAGGCAATTGAAAACCAACCTCAATATCCCTCTGCATATAATGTCTTAGGCTCGATTTTAGTTGCATTAAAAGACAACGAAACAGCAATACTTAGTTTTCAAAAGGCAGTAGATCAACATAAAGAATATTACGAAGCGATTCAAAATCTTGGATCAGCCTATATGAGTGTAGGAAAATATTCTTCTGCTATAGAATGTTTTGGAAAAGTAGTAACTCAAAATCCCAAAAACGCAGACGCATTGTACTCATTAGGCATGTGTTATTTTAACATTAAAGAATATAAAGAATCTTTACGAAACTTTGTAAGAGCAATTCAAGCTCAACCAAAATTTTTAAATGCGTATAATAGTTTAGGAATAGTCTATAATGCTATTGAGGATTATTCTAATGCCATCAAATCTTTTCAACGTGCTTTAGAAATTGATCCCTATTATTTTGCAACTCATTATAATATAGGAATGACCTATCTTGCATTAGAGGAATTTGAGCAAGCCTTAGAATCTTTTAAAATTGCAGTACAAAACAACAAATCCTATATTCCTGGAATGTTGAAAATAGCACATTGTTTAACAACCTTAAAACGATATGTTCAAGCTGTAGAAGTATATACACGTTGTATTCAATTAGGTGATAATTCTGCAGAAACGGTATTTTTGCGAGGAATGTTACATTACAAGTTGAATAATTTATCCGATGCTTTGTTAGATTTAGAAAAATCTGTTTCTCTTCAACCAAATAATGAAGAAGCGGTTGTTACTTTGGGAGTTGTCTATTCTAAATTAGGTAAGGATTCGAATGCATTAGACATTATGCGATTAGCAGCAAGTTCCGAACAGTCAACTTCTACTATAAAGGTTGAATTTGGGAATATGTTGGTAAAAAAAGGTAAGATTGATATGGCTATAAAAGTCTTTACTGCTGCAATCAAACAAAACCCTAGTGATATTGAAGCATATGCTGGCTTAGGGTTTTCTTACTTTGAAAAAGGTGATCTTGATCAATCATTAGAAGTTTTGGAAAAAGCACGGGATATGAAACCAGATTCGCCTATGGTTCTGATGCGTTTGGGAATCACTCAACGTGCCTTGGGAAAAATGGAAGTAGCTCGAGAAAATTTGATACGAGCAATCGAAATTATGCCAGATTTATCTGATGCACATTATTACTTAGGTGTTATTGATGCACATTTTGGTGAATACAATCGTGCAATTGGTTCATTTAAACAATCTATAAAACTATCTCCAGGTAAACCTGAAACTTTCGTCCATATTGGTCTTGCTTATACACAATTAAAACGGTACCAAGCAGCAATTGATTCGTACAAACAAGCTCTCCATATTGACCCAAAACAACCCAATGTCTATGTTGGATTAGGAGTAATTTACGAACAGTTAAGCGAATATGATTTAGCATTAGGTGCATACAAAAAAGCTTTTGAATATGACCCAGAATTAGCTCGTGCACGATTCAACTATGCAGTCATTATGGCTCAAAGAAATCATTTTGATGAAGCAACAGAACAAGCGGAATTGCTCAAAGAATTGAATGATCAAATGTATACCAAATTGTCTGCATTCATAGCAGATAGAAAATCGAAGACTTCATCATAAATCGTATATATTTATGAATATTCTTTTCTCACCAATAGGATATATTCATACATCCTCTCTATCAAAGTACGAATTACCACGTCAAGCGACCATACCTGTCAATACAAAGACTTATATTGAAGTATTACCTCAACGAAATTATGAACAAGCAATAGAAGATTTATGTGGGTTTTCACATATTTGGATAATTGCGTATTTCGAAGGAAATGAACTGAATAAACCAAAAATTCTTTCTCCATTATCTCGTGAAAAAAAAGGGGTATTTGCCACACGTTCACCCCATAGACCTAATCCGATTGGAATTTCAGCAGTACCATTAGTAAGTATTGAAGGAAGAAAAATATTTATAGGAACCAATGATTTGTTAGATGGTACTCCAATCTTAGACATAAAACCCTATTTGCCTCATGCAGATTCCATACCTGATGCTACCATCGGTTGGATGGAAGGACTTTTAGGAAATCATTGTACACTTTCAGTTACTGAGGAATGTTCGCAACATTGGGAAGTATTTGCAGATGTGTCTCCTGAAAATCATCAATACGTTATCGAGTTGCTACAAAAAGATCCACTACCGCATCCTTACAGAAGAATTAGACAAATTGATGAAGACAGGTATCTAATAGCTGTGAAATTATGGAGAATTTTGTACGAAGTTAAACACGATTCTGTTACTATTCTTTCGATAGATGTTGCCTCAGAATATGATATTGACCAAGCAAAATGTCAAGGATATCCAACGCAATATTTTGAAGAAATTAGGTTGTTTCAAGAGAAAATATTGTTGAGTAAAAATTCTTAGAAACCTATAACTGATGCCCAAAATTTATATGCTTTTGATGTTTTATCAAAAACAGCATAATATGTTACAGACAACGGTAGGTCGTAAATTTCATACACAGGTCCACAAGGTGTTGTTATAACAAAAACTTGATCCCCATTATTCACTAATCCTAAATACGAGACAGGTTCATTGGGGTTCACTTTTTTTTCATTGTCATCAACTTCTGTGTAAGCATAGGACAAAAGAAGGTTTTCCAATGTTTGTTCATTTGCACTTACTTCTTTGAACTGAATTGCTGAAGTGTTTTTGAGGTCTTTAGAGCAGTCAGTGAAAAATGTTTTTACACTATATACTAATTGCTTTGGTGATGATATCCTATTATACGTAAAATGAGCATCACTACTCAAACCCTCTAAAAACGGGATCTTAAAATGCTTTTTTGCAAAAGTGTGTTTGTTTTTTGGTAGTTCTTTTGTAATAGAAAAGAACCACTTTTTACAATCTTCAATATTTCCTCCACTTTGTGCTTGAAGTGATATACTATTTAACGAAATGAAAAATAGCCAAAGTGCAAAAAAGGTCTTTATTTGATAATTTCTCATTATAATCCTGAATTAGCTGCCCAAAATCTGTAAGATTGGCTAACTTTATCAAAGACAACATATAATTCATGAGCAACATAGGTGTCGTAATGATCTACATATCCACATCCATAAGATATTGAATATACAGTTTCACCTTCTGCTATCAAACCATAATATGGAGGTTTTGCATCTGGATTGACTTTGGTACCATTTTCATCACGTTCGTTGTATTCATATGAATTACAAAGATAAGATAATGTAGAATCACTCACATAAGTTTGAGAAAAACCAACATTTTTTGATTTAGATAGCTCTTTCTTACAACTAGAAATGTATTGTTCCATTAATCCTAACACTCCGTCTTCATCTTCGATTGTATAATACGAATAATAAGCATCTCCACCACTACCTACTAAAAATGGTAATTTACAATATTTAGAGACAAATGACTTTTTGTCTTTTTTGAAGTCTTTCATTGCAGTATTAAACCACTTTTTGCAACCTTGCAGTGTGCCTTCCGTTTGAGAATAACTTACTGAAACAGAAATGACGAGAAAAACAATGAAAGTATAAAAGTATTTACGCACCGTACACCTTTGTAACTTTGTTTTTAGCATATTCTAAGAAGTCTGTTGCTGTTAATGGTCGTCCAGTAACATCTTTTACTATCTCTTGAGGAGTTTTCAAACGGCCATATTGATGGATATTTGTTCGTAACCACTGCAAAATATCCGTAAAGTTTCCTTGTGCTATCATATCCTTAGTTTTTGGAATGTCTTTATTAATTTGATTCCAAAACATAGCACCGTAAAGTTTTCCTAAAGTATAGGTTGGGAAGTAACCAAATCCACCAAATGACCAGTGAACATCTTGCAAACATCCTTGTTTGTCATTCTCAGGAACAACAGAAAGATATTCATTCATTTTGGTATTCCAAATTTCAGGAATGTCTTCAGTACGGATTGACCCTTCGAATAACCCTTTTTCAATTTCAAAACGTAGGATAATATGAAGATTGTATGTTATCTCGTCAGATTCAACTCGGTTTAATGACGTAGAAATTTTATTGATTGCTTTGAAGAATTGTTCTAAATTGACATTGTAAAATTGATCAGGAAATTCTTTTTTCAAAATAGGAAACGCATACATCCAATATTCTTCACTTCTACAGACATAATTTTCCCAAAATAGTGATTGTGATTCATGTATACCAAGTGATGAACCTCCACCAGCGAAGGTTCTTGCAATTTCTTGATTTACACCTTGCTCGTATAAAGCATGACCAGTTTCATGAATAACACCAAAAAAACAAGAATGAAATTTGTCTTCAGAAACTCTTGTTGTAATGCGTACATCAATTGGAGAAAAGGAAGTACAGAAAGGGTGGGTTGACAAGTCAATTCTACCTTTGTTGAAGTCAAAACCCAATCGTTCAGACATTTGTTTTGCAAATGATAGCTGTTTTACTGGTTCAAATGTTCTATGTAAAAAATCGCGGTTTACATATTCTTTTTTGGAATCAACTTCTTGTAGTAATTCAATAGTACCTTGTCGTAACTCTTCAAAAATTGGAGTAAGCAATGTTACTGTAGCACCTTTTTCATAATTGTCCAACATTGCATCGTAACGATGTTCTTTGTATCCAATATGTTCAGCTGCTTCTATTTTTAAATCCAATAACCGTTGCAAATACGGTTGAAATAAGGAATAATCGGAGTCGTGATATGCTTGTCTCCATGCAGTTTGACCCAAAGCACGAGCTTTGGCAGTATCTTTTATCAACTGCATAGGTAAAACAATGTTTTGTTCAAATTCTTCTATAAACAGAGTAAGAAGTCGCTTCTCCGTGCCAGAGTAAGAATCTAAATGAGATTTTGCGTCTTCAAAGAGTGATTTAGCAGAATCGTTTGTTATTAACTCGTGAGAAATACTTGACAAGGTTGAGATATGTTCTGCTCTGGCAGGTGCAGAACCTGTTGGCATATTTACTTCCTGATCCCATCCTAACAGCGATATCGTCGCTTGGATATCCTTGATTTTATTCATCAATTGAGATACAGATTCAAACAATGTAGTTGTGGTTGACATATTTTAAGATTCAGTTACTTCTTTAAATTGAGAGGCAACAATTAGTTCAGTAAATGCACAAAGTAGTGCTAATGTAAGAAAAAATTGCCACAATTCTGTTTTTGTATGTGTATTTGATAAAGTTTTTGCATATAATTTGGAAGTTTGAATAGATTCAATTGACAATTTGGGAGCCAATTGCCTCAAAACTTTTTCCATTTTCCCAGCTATTGGGTCAATTCTGTTTCGTTCAATTTGCGGAATATTGATAGAAAAAGACGTTATTGGTTCTTTGTCTTTTGTCGTAATTTTATACGTTCCCAAATTCCATTGTGATGCTAATTGTAATGCAGTTTTGGAAGGCAATGAATACGGATTTACGGTAGAAATCATACCATTAGGGTCAGTGACAGTTAGAGCATGTTCTTGATATGATTTTGAAATTTCAACAGTAATGGGTACACCACCTTCTTTCAAATTACCAATTCCTTCTGATTGAGATAGAAATGAAACACTGCGATTGAGTAACACAGGAAACAAAGAAAGTAATGGAAAATTTGATTGTATAATATTAGCAGGAACTGCACAATACAGAATACTTGATTGGCCAAATCGAAATTCACTCAAAAATGCTCCGCCTTGCATTTCGATGATAGGAATTCCACCTTGTGCTGGATAGGCTTTATAGATTGTTGGACTTTCAACAATTCCTTTGGTATCATCTTTAAAAACACCTTGAAATAAAGGGTGTCTTCGATCAGTATTGCTAAATTGTAATGATGGTTTACCCACTTGTTCGCTAATTCCAGAACCGCCTATCATTTGTACAAATGATTCGATTTTTTGCTCATTACCATCTGCGAAAAGAAATATCCCAATACCTTTTTCACTTAATTGAGAAAGAAACGATGGCTGAATTTCATTCAATTGGTCAACGATAAATACAGATTGAATACCTGAAAAACTTTGATTCCCAATTTCTATTGCAGTAATCGTATTTATTGATGCCATCACACTTCCAGGAAGTTGGAGTGCTTTTTTTACAAAGGATGTTTTCTCTTGTGAGCCAATGACAATTACATTTGGTTTACCATTTAATCGAATACTAGCGTAAAATGCATTATCTGCCTCATAGGAATCATTTTCAATAAATCCTTTGACAGAAACCAACCCATTTTCAGACGATAGTACAGAAAATGGAACCTTTGTTGTCGAATTTGGTTGTATGGTAACTTGTTGTTGACCAACGATTGAAGTACCAAATTGACAATAGAGTGTTGTGGTGATTTCTTTAGAAGACGTATTTCTGACCTTCATTTCAAGTTCGATTGGCTTACCACTTCTAAACATAGTAGTTTTAAACTGAATGGTATCAACAGAACTATTTGGTTCATCATTGATAGAGGAAGGAGCAAATGATTTGTAAAATACTGAAGGAAACGGAAATTGAAATTGTATTGAATCTTGCAATAGTCGCTCAAATGGTTCTGCTTGATTATCACTTGCTACAAAAACAGAAAGATTGGAAGAGTGCTTTGCTGTAGCGGAAACAGCAGTGATTTTTTGAAAAACATCTCGTACAGTTGCAGAGGCAATTGATGGAGCCAACGTAGAAACTTCTTGAAGTAACTGTTGTTTCGAGGATGAAAAACGATATGTATTTGAAGAAACCAACGGAATGATACACAATTCATCATTTTCTTGCAAATCATCTATAAGTGTGCGTAGGTCGTTTTTGACTTGTGAGAATAATGTTCCAGCATTAGTAGAATGAAGCATCGATGAAGTATTATCAACAACAACAATGATGCTACGATTATTTTGCAACGATGATAAAAATGGTAAAGAACCATTATAAATGGGTTGTGAAAATGCTAAAACAGCAAATAAAATCAATAATGTTCGTAGTAACAACAAAATCCATTGTTTGATTTTGATTGTACGAATCGTTGATTTTTTCAATTCTTTCAAAAAATACAATGTTGAAAACTCTATAGTTTGAGTTTTACGTAAGTTTAATAAGTGAAGTAAAATGGGAATTGCTGCAGCAGCTAAACCAAATAAGACAAAGGGATTGAGAAAATTCATGGAGGATAAATTTCAGATTCTGGTTACGAGACAAAACAACGTTAATCAATTACGATTTGCTACGACAATGATTTTACACGAAAGAACCCTTCAATTAGTTATATTTGTACCGAAAAAATCAAATTTCCTCAAAAAAAGAGAGAAAACATTCCTTATCATCACGTATTGTGTTATGTCAGAAGAATTACAGCCCTCAAAAAAAATCATTTTCTCAGGAATGCAGCCAACAAACCAATTGATGCTTGGTAATTACATTGGTGCATTACGTCAATGGGTTGGTTTTCAGGATAGCTACAAAGGTATTTTTTCTGTGGTGGACCTACACGCATTAACAATTCGTCCAAATCCAGCATTACTTCGAAAACAAACCTTGGATTTTATTGCAATGTATATTGCTACAGGAATCGACCCAGAAAAAAGTATTGTCTTTGTTCAATCACACGTTCCAGAACATTCGCAATTGACATGGGTGTTAAATTGTTTTGCTCAAATGGGTGAATGTTCAAAAATGACGCAATACAAAGAAAAATCAGAAAAATTTTCTCAAAATGTTGGTTTATTTACGTATCCTGTTTTGATGGCAGCGGATATTTTGCTCTATCAAACAGATGTTGTGCCAGTTGGTGCTGACCAAAAACAACATTTGGAGCTAGCTCGAAATCTTGCTGAGCGATTTAATGGTACATACTCACCGACCTTTGTTGTACCTGAACCGTTTATTCCTGAAGAAGGTGCAAGGATTATGAGTTTACAAGAACCGACAAAAAAAATGTCCAAGTCAGATGAAAATCCACGAGCAACGATATTTTTAACAGATACTGCGGATGAAATTCGTTCAAAAATCAAACGTGCAGTTACAGATTCTGGAACTACTATTACTTATGACGAATCACGTCCTGCAATTTCAAATCTCCTTACAATTTATTCTGTTGCAACTGGTAGACCTATCAAAGAAATCGAACAAGAGTTTAATGGTGTAGGGTTTGAAACGTTTAAAAAAGAACTGGGTGAACAATTGGTTACGTTTTTGAAACCATTTTCAGAACGATATACTGAAATTCGTTCGCAAAAAGATTTTCTCAATGATGTTATGGCAACAGGAGCAAAAAATGCTCAGAATATAGCACGGAAAACACTTCGTAAAGTCTACAAAAAGATTGGTTTGACAGAAATAGAATAAATAAAATCACTGAGTAATAAAGAGCAATATATTAGGAAAAACAATTGGTTTTCCATATTTTTGAAAAATTTTGAATAAAATCTCTATACAATAGAAAGGCAATTATGTCAGAAAAAACACCAATTACGGTGGCGTACGGCGATGGTATTGGTCCAGAAATCATGGATGCATCGTTACGCATTATCAAGGCTGCAGGGGCAAATATCGATATCGAAACTATAGAAATTGGCGAAAGTGTATACCTACGTGGAGAAACTTCAGGAATTGAAGCCTCTGCTTGGGATTCATTGCGTAAAACACGAGTGTTTTACAAAGCACCAATTACAACTCCACAAGGTGGTGGGTACAAAAGTTTGAATGTAACCGTTCGTAAAACATTAGGTTTATATGCGAATATCCGCCCATGTGTTTCTTATAGTCCATTTGTAAGAACAAAACACCCAATTATGGATACAGTAATTGTTCGTGAAAACGAAGAAGATTTGTATGCTGGGATTGAACACCGTCAAACAGATGATGTATACCAATGTTTGAAACTCATTTCTCGTCCGGGAAGTGAAAAAATCATTCGTTATGCGTTTGAGTATGCTGTTCGTAATAACAGAAAAAAAGTAACGTGCTTTACTAAAGATAATATTATGAAATTAACCGATGGGTTGTTTCATAAAATTTTCGATGAAATTGCAGCTGAATATCCACAAATCGAAAATGAGCATTGGATTGTTGATATTGGTGCTGCAAAATTAGCAGATACTCCTGAAGCATTTGATGTCATCGTAATGCCAAATCTTTATGGTGATATCCTTTCTGACGTTGCTGCACAAATCGCAGGTTCTGTTGGATTAGCAGGTTCAGCAAATATCGGTGAAAACTTCGCAATGTTCGAGGCTATCCATGGTTCTGCACCTCGTAGAGCTGGTCAAAATATGGCGAATCCAAGTGGACTACTGTTGGGTGGTGTTTTGATGATGGTTCACATTGGTCAACCAGAAGTGGCAGAACGTATCCACAATGCATGGTTAAAAACAATGGAAGATGGAATTCATACCTACGATATTTACAAAGAAGGTGTTTCTACTCAAAAAGTGGGTACATCAGAATTTGCAGATGCAGTGATTGCTCGTTTGGGACAAAATCCTTCAACGTTAAAAACTGTTGTTTATAACAAAGATGCAAAAGCAGTAAAAGCAATGGGTGCATCTCCTCGTAAGGTTGCAAAAAAAGAAACATTAGGTGTTGATGTTTTCGTTCATTATGCAGGAACAACCGACGAATTAGCCGCTAAGTTACAAGCGGTTCCATCTGGAAACTTGAAACTATCCATGATTTCTAACCGTGGTCTCAAAGTATGGCCAAATGGAAACCCTGAAACGTTCTGCACAGATCATTGGAGATGTCGTTATATGGGAAGCGATTCTAATGCAATTTCTCACAATGACATTGTTTCTATTTTGGATGCTTGTTCTAAAGCTGGAATTGATTTTATTAAAACTGAGAATCTTTGTACTTTCGATGGAGAATATGGTTTCTCTATGGGTCAAGGACAATAATCCAATCTAAATTCATTATGGCGAGTTCAACAAACTCGCCATTTTTTTTGTACATACTTAATCAAAAAAAATGGAATATACGTGTATACTTGTCACCAAACCAATTGATGGAGTTGGTGTGATACAAATCAATAGACCTGCTGTCTTGAATGCACTTAATCTGCAAACAATGACCGAAATTGTTGCAGCACTTGGTGAATTTGATGCTGATACAACAGTTCGTTGTATCGTTCTTTATGGGAATGAAAAAGCATTTGCAGCTGGTGCTGATATTAAAGAAATGACTGGTGCTGATACCGTTGAAATGATGAAACGAGACCAATTCGCCAAATGGGAAAAAATCCGTACAACCAAAAAACCAATCATTGCAGCTGTCAGTGGTTTTGCACTCGGTGGTGGTTGCGAATTAGCTATGTTATGCGATATGATTGTTGCCTCTGATACTGCGAAATTTGGTCAACCAGAGATTAATATTGGCGTTATGCCAGGTGCTGGTGGAACCCAACGTCTCACTCGTGCCGTTGGAAAAGCGTTAGCAATGGAAATTGCATTAACTGGTAGAATGATATCAGCACAAGAGGCACTTTCTGCTGGGTTAGTCAATCGTGTAGTTCCTACCAATGTATTTTTTGAAGAAGCCTTAGCATTAGCAAAAGAAGTAGCCTCAAAAGCTCCAATTGCGACAATGTTGGTCAAAGAAGCTGTTTTGAAATCATTCTCCTCAACCTTAGAAGGTGGATTAGAATTCGAACGGAAAAACTTCTATATGCTTTTTTCCACTGAAGATCAAAAAGAAGGAATGGAAGCATTTGTAGAAAAACGTAAACCAAATTGGAAAGGAAGATAATATGGAATATACAACCTTACTCACAAGTTTAGAAGAGAATGTTTATACCATTACTCTCAATAGACCAGAAAGTTTCAATGCGTGTAATGAAGCGTTGACATCAGAATTGCAAGATGCACTTCGTTTTGCTACAGATTCAGAAGATGTTCGTTGTGTGGTGTTGACTGGTGCTGGTCGAGCATTTTGCTCAGGTCAAGATTTGAAAGATGCTCCAACTGGTGGTGGAAAACGCTCGTTGGCAGATTCGTTACAACGCAGGTATAATCCAATTATCGAGCTAATGACGGCCATGCCAAAACCAATCATAGCAGGTATTAATGGAGTTGCTGCTGGTGCAGGGTTATCTTTAGCTTTAGCCGCTGATGTGCGTATTATGAGCAGAAAAGCAAAATTAGTAGAGGCATTTATTGGAATAGCTCTCATACCTGATTCTGGTGCTACATATTGGTATCCACGACTATTGGGTTACCCACGTGCATTTGAATTTGCAACACTCAATGCACCAATTGAAGCAGATGAGGCACTTCGTTTGGGATTAGTAAATTCTATCGTTGAGTCAGATACTTTCCCAACTGCTGTTTCCAAATTAGCCAAAACGTATGCTCAAGGTCCAACAAAAGCGTATGGTTTTGTGAAACATCTTCTTCGAAAAGGGGAAGTGCTGTCTTTGGAAGAAATGTTGGCGATGGAAGTTGATTATCAACAACAAGCTGGTGAATCGGCTGATTATCAAGAAGGTGTTCAATCGTTTATTGAAAAACGGTCACCAAAATTTACCGGAAAGTAAGCAAAACAAAAAAGAGCAGTCAAATGACTGCTCTTTTTCTTTATAGAATCTTCTTCGATTAATAATTAATTCCAACTGATGATGTAATGATTTCTTTTCCAACTTTCACTCTCATTACAACTAACCCAATATAATCAAGTGGTAGAGAAAATGTGTATTCGCCAACATATGAATTTTGCAAAGGGATTGATTGTAATAATCTACCATACACATCGAAGAATTCGCATTCAAAATTACCTGCCGTAGGTAAAGCAATAGTAACTAACAACGATTTATTTCCTAAAGAAGAAACAGTTGAACGCGAAACCGTAATTGGGAACTGTTGAACTGAGGTTATATTCAACGTATGAAATCCAAACGCATCAATTTTACCAAATCCCCAAAAGTTATTTGGCAAATCACCATTCATTAATGCAAACGAATCTTGATTTGCAGAAGCAATGACACGTTTTTTGATATCAGAAAAAGTAGCATTTGGAAAACCCTCAAAATACGTAGCCACAATTCCTGTGACTACTGGTGTAGCCATACTCGTTCCTGAATTGACGACGGTTATGCTATCTCCCACCATTCTATTAGCATTTCTTACGGGACTATTGACAGGATAAGCGGACATCACATTTTGACCCGGAGCAGAAATTTCTGGTTTCATTCGTTCATCGCTTGTAGGTCCAATACTCGAAAAATTTGCTCTCGAACCTGGTTTTAGACCACGTCCTAATGTATCGCCCTTTATATTGATATATTCACCAATATTGACATAAGCACCAACAGTGAGTACATTTTTGCCTGTTCCAGGAGCACGTAAACTGTAGTAACTATTCGTTGGTACATATCCCTTTATACCCAAATCACGTCCATCTTGCCACAACCAATTGCCCCAATGCCAAGCATGAAGTTTTTCTTTACCTTTGACCAATATACCAAAATTATGTCTTGCACTTCTATACCTTGAAGATACAAGTAGTTCTTTTTTATTCCCAAGAAGTGTTGCAACCATATCAACAGTCAATATCGTATCATTCGTCACATTTGTAAATACAAACGATGTCAATGAATCAGCTAATAAGTTACTATATTCAAATTCTTGTGAATTATTGAGTGTGTGAATAGTCGTTGTTCCATTTCCAGTATGGATAGAATCTAAACGGAATTGAATTCGCAAATTTTCATTCGGATGCATTTCAAAATAAGAGGACATCGAACCGAATTGAGTATAGGTCATTTGAACGGAATCAGTCAGGTCTACTTCCCAATGGATGGGACTACTTCCTTCGTTTCCAGCTGCAACAACATACGCAACTTGAGGGTGTTGAGCAATTAATGAATCAATAAATTGTGTAGACAAATCACTTCCATCATGAGGAACTTCATGTGAACCTAAAGAAGCATTGATAACAATAGGTTTGCCAAACTCTATAGACTTTTTTACCATATATAATGACGCATCTGTTAGCGAAGTTGTACCGTCCCAATCCAACCCAACAACGACAATATCTGCATCAGGAGCATTACCTGAAAGACCTGCAGCAGTTCCAGCTACATGTGTGCCATGGGATGAAAAGTTGAAATCTCTATGACGTACTATGGAATCACCATTTATAGTTGCTTGAATTTGTTCTTTACTCCACTCAGTACCATAGTTAAAACCTTGAGGTTTGAAATCGCCAAGAGTGTCATTTTGGTCCCAAATTGCTAATATTCTTGTTTGATTCGGTTGATTTCGTTTCATAAACTCAGGATGGAAAATATCTATTCCTGTATCAATTATACCAACAATCACTCCTTTGCCAGTTCTCCCAGAAGTCAATGGAGATGAACCTTGATGCACTTTATCCGTTCGAGAGTGGACCTTTGTTTGTTCGTTTGCAGGATAATAACGAACTCCGCATTCAAATTGCAAAACATACGGCGATTTAGAAAATGCGATGACACTTCCAGCGGGAATTTGTGCTGAAATGATATCACCGGAAATTGCTGTTATAGTTCCATTATGTTTGCGGATTTCTTCTTCCAACCGTTCACTATTTCCTTTGACTAAGATTCCAACCATAGTTGATGGTTGTAGTTGAAAAGAATTTTTCGATGTATGAAATCGATTCTGCGACCAAAGTGAGAAATTACTTGCGACAGAAAGCAGTAAAATTGAGATGATAAATTTCATTGGAGTAAATTATTATGTACAAATTGGTATAACAATAAAACACAATTTGATACTTTAATGTTTCAAAAATCAGAACAATATACGAAAGAAATATGAATTCCCGTTATTCTATAGAACAAAGAGACGAACAATTGCTCAATTCACAAGCCTCAATTACCTACACCTTAGATTTCGGCAGAGCTGCTGAACACATTATGGCAGTTACTTTACATATATCAAATATTATAACCGATACAGTTTCTTGTATACTTCCATCTTGGATACCCGGTTCCTATAAAATTAGAGATATGGTTTCAGATTTGAGTGATGTTCGTGCATTTGCTCAAGGAAAAGAACTCTCAGCACAATGGGTGGCAAAAGATGAATTTTTCATTCAAACTCAAGGTACGAACGAAATTACTGTAACGTATTTGGTCTACGCAAATACAAAAACTCCTCGCAATTCACATATCAATCGTTGGCATGCATTTGTGATGCCTGTTTGTTCGCTATTGTATGTAGAAGGTAGAATGAACGAAATTCATCATGTGAAATTTCTGTATAATCAACAAGAATGGAAAGAATGTTCCACATCGCTTTCACCTGTTTTTCCTACAAATGATAATACTCTTTACGGTGCATTAAATTACGATATTCTTGCAGATTCCATAATTGAAATTGGTAATCATGTCGTAAAAACCTTTGAAGTTTTGGGTGCAAAACACGAATTAGCATTAGTCTCAAATGCTGTAATTGATGCAGATTGGATTGTAAAAAAATTAGAGAAAATTGTTTCAACCGAAGCAACAATGTTTGGAAATGAATTACCTTATGATAGATATGTTTTCTTTTTACTCTGCTCACCGGGCATTTATGGTGGTTTGGAACATGCTCGATCTTCTGTGAATGCTGTTGACCCATCTGCTTTTTCATCTGAAACGGAAACTGCACGTGTTTTAGAACTACTTTGTCACGAATTTTTCCATACGTGGAATATCAAACGAATCCGCCCTCGTGAACTTGGTCCATTTAATTACAGAACAGAGAATTATACTGGTTTGTTGTGGTTAGCAGAAGGTCTTACTTCCTATTATGATACGCTATTTATGTATCGTTGTGGTTTTTTCACTCAACAAAAGTATCTTGATGTATTGGCAAAAGACAACCTTGGTGCTTTAGACAAAGTTCCAGGACGTTTTTCACTTTCTTTGCATGATAGTAGCTTTTTAGCGTGGGTGAAACTGTATGCTATGTCTCCTGACATGCGTAACCGTTTCCCATCGTATTATCTCAAAGGTGGTGTCTTTTTTTGGTTGTTGGATTTATATATTATCATTCAGTCCAATGGAGTACACCGCTTAGATGATGGAGTTCGAGGCTTGTGGAAGCAGTATCAACAAAATCCAGAAATTGGTGTAACAGAAGAAGATATCATCAATATCATCTCACAAGAAACCAAGGTTGATGTGAGCAAGGTCGTAAAAGACTGGGTCTATGGCAAAGAAGAATTGCCGTACGAAGAGATATTCTCTCAATTTGGTTTGGTGTATTCTAAAAAACCAATTGCTATCACTAGAGAAAATGACGAACTTTTTTCTCCCAAAAAGCTTTTAGGAATTACAGTTTCAGACAAAAACGGTACAGTCGTCGTTGATACTGTTACTGACGGTACTCCTGCAAGAAAAGCAGGAATTGCTGTGGATGATTGTATAATAGCAATCAATAGTAAGCACACTTTAAACGTCAATAGTTTTGAAGCAATTCTGACATCGTTGCCTGTTGGTGAATTAATCGAAATCACCGCAGTGTGCGATGGAAGATTGTATACAACTTCACTCACACTCGAAATACCATTTGAATACACATTGACTATTTCTGAACAACTAACAGAAAACCAAAAAGCATATCAGTCGCTTTGGTTGCTGTAGTTTCATCTTTGTAAGGCAAACAACATTGGCAACAACTATTGTGAAAATGTGGTTATTACTCGCTTTCGGAATCGTAGTTTGTACATTTACAGGCTGTAGAACAAAAGCGTATGATAATTCAATGGTGTATTTCAATACCTACTATAATGCTAACCGACTCTTGAATTTTTCAGAGGACGAGTTTGCCTATGCAGACGAATTGAAACGCGTTGTTCCTATTGCTTTAACTCCACAAAGAGGTAATTTCACACTCTTTCGTTCAACAGAACCAATTCCACCGTTTATGAAAGATTTTATCATTGACAATACGAAGCTAATGCCCGTAAAAGTCAAAGTTGATTCAATCATCATAAAAGGTTCAAAAATATTAGCACAACATCCCAAATCTGATTTTATCGATAAAACTTTATATCTGATGGCAACTGCTTTTTTCTACCGAAGCGAATGGGTGCCTTCACAGATTAAATGCCAAGAGTTGATTGATCGCTATGAGTATAGTGATAAAATGCCAGATGTTCACCTACTACTTTCCAAAAGTCTTATTGTTCAGCGAAAATTCCCTCAAGGTCGACAAATGCTATCGCGAACTGTTGATATTGCATGGCAATTTAATCGATGGGATGTTCTCTCACAAGCATTTAGACTTATAGCCGAATTAGAACTTTTTCACGGAAATCTCGAAGAGGCAATGCGTCCCTATCGTCAAGCAATTGCTCAATCTGATGATGATGCACTTAAAGCTCGTTGGCAAGCGGATATGGCGGCTTTACTCTTCAGAGAAGGGAAGTTTGTAGAAGCAGAAAAAGAATTTGCCTTGGTTCGCAAATATGACCCTGATGTTCAAGCAACATTCGAATCTTTGCTGTACGAAGCCTCATGTAAGGCACGATTAGGCAGGGTAAATGAAGCTCAAGTTATTATTGAAGATTTAGAATCGAATAGAAATTACGATGAATGGGCGTCCCACATTCATGCAGAGAAAATGACAATATCACGAGTTTTGGATTCAGCTGCACAATACGATCGACAGGTGCAATTTGCCGATTCTGCTTTTGTGGGTTCAAAAGCGTTGTTAGGTCAGTATTTTGAACGTGGAATGGACTACATTGATAGTGGTGATTACAGAAAAGCATTGCCGTATTTTGGCCGTTCCAAATCCGTTCGGTCTGGTGTATTTGAGTCTTCTACAAAGTATTATAATTTACTTTCAAATTGGGCAGAACAACGTAAATCTGTCGACGCTTTTTTTAATGAGCCTCGTCATCTTGATGCAATGATTGATTCAATCAATGTACCATTTGCACTTAATTTGTACGAATTATGTCGAATCCATGAACAATTAGGGAATTTTGATTCTTCCTTGAGTTATGTCAATTATGCTTTGAAATTTTGTCCAAAAAAGAATTTAGAAACTGCTCGATTATTGTTTGCAAAACAACGTTTGATGAAGCAAGGATTTGGAAAAATTCCCGTTGAAATGGAACGTGAAGACTATTGTGACTCATTGTTAGAGGTTATTGCGTTTAATTATCCAACAACAGACCATGGACGTGAAGCCAAAGTGCTTTTGGGTCTAACTGACGAAGCCATTATCGATACAGCAAAAGAATTGTATACTTCTGGTCTTTACTTTCGCAAAATTGGCTCACATGCTACAGCAATTAATAAATTTGAATCATTAGTGGAGTTGTTCCCACGTTCTACCTATACTGCTCGAGCATTGTATACACTCGGTTGGACATTTGAACATAACATTCGTAATTTAGATTCTGCAATTTTCTATTACAATATGTTAGTGCAACGCTACAATTTTTCAGAATATACTACTGAAATTAGCCCTTCATTGATGTATGCATTAGCTCATAAAGACAAAAAAGATACAGTCAAACCAAAATCAACCATATCGGATAGTACGCAAAATCAGACTCCGAAAGGTGTCGAAATTAAAACAGCACAACCGTCGTTGCCAATAGATAATCGAATGGATCCAATAGATGATAAATCGGCAAACAAAATCCAACGTCCAGTATTAGCACCTTCTTTAGACCCATCTAAACCACTACAACCAAGTTTGGAATTACCAAAAGAATTGTCTCAACCAAAACAAATGACACCATCCCCTGCACCACCGGATTCTTTGGCACCACCTACAATAAAACCGAAGAAAAAATAGACTTTTCGTTCTCAAACACTAATAGCCAAAACTGATAACAACTGACTTCTATTTTTGTGGAAACTATTTTCTACAAAAGGAGTCACCATGCAATCAGTTCTATTCGGAGGAGGAAATTCCTCTAAACTCTATAATGTTCGTTATAACGGCAGTCAATGGCAATATCGTACCGTTGCAAATGCCATCAGCAATACCGATACATGGAGTGCCATAACATCACTTTCCGCGTCAAATGATACCGACGGAGTTTCATTTGACCAAATAATCCAACCACAACTTCAAGCAAATGAAGCCTCAATTGAAAGTGTGACTGTTTCACAAACCCATCTGCAATTTTTCCAAGCCTTAGCAATTGACGAAGAAGATTTGCCGAATAAAAGAGACAGTATCTCCTTCGAAAATGGTGTGAAACTACATACTCCCTCTATTGCCTCAGATTCGATGGTTTTGTTACTCTATCGAGGTTCGAAGGCAAATGCTGGTGGATTTACTGGTGCTGGTTCTTACTATATTCGAGCTTGTATCGGATTGTTAAAATCTTCTACGCTCAATTATACCGTTCAAGGAGGTGAATTTGTCAAATTGACACCTTCGATTTCACTTCTGAAACTATCGAATACCCTTGCTATTCCTGCTACAGCTTTACCGGTGGTTGAGGGGTGTGAAGCGTCATCTTCACTATCAATTGTCGCAAAAAGACATACTGCAATTGAGTTTATCACCTATGCAGAAGAATAGGATTTTTCGGTCATATTGTGGATAACATTGGCAGTTATCCACTATATTATCCACAAAATAGCTAAGTTATCCACATTTTATCAACAATTATGAATACAACTCAAATACAAATTCCCCTCCAATGGGGGGAAAATCACTATACGCTCCAACCGAAAACCATCACACTTTCTTTACGAAACGAAGTACTGCCATTGTTGCAGGATTACAGCAATACAAGTACCGATGCAGATATGCTTGCCTTGATGACAGAACATCCATCGTTTGCTACGTTGATGAAAACTATACATGGCACTTCAGATAGTCAAATCTCACAACAAGCACTCACAGAACTTTTGGCTGAAAATCCGACCTTGTTTCGAATGCTCAAAAATCCTCCATTGCCGATGCTTCACAATGAACAGCGAATTCGAAGAGCGATTGACTTACTACGAAGTACTATTGACACTTCTCAATTTCCTCAAGAACTATATGAAGCTGTGTACTCAAGTTATGAACATACATTTTGGCAGACGTTCCCCTTAGAAAGATTGGAGCAATATTTGGAATTTTTTCGTCGACGATTTTTACCATCGTGAGGCAAGATGTATCCGCTACCAACTATGGGATTGTTTTAGAATAGGTATTGCCCAAGAAAATTCTTTTACTACAACCATTCCACCAGAGGAAAGGCTGTTTTGGAGTTGCTATCTACTAACGAATGGGAATTATCAATTAGCACAACAATTATATACACAACAACCATACGATGAAGTTCACCGAATGGTAGCATTTTCATCAGCATTTTCACTATATTATCATCACAATGAAACCAACTGAATTTTTACAACAAACATCAACTGTTTCTCAAGCGTTTGCTCAAATGAATGAGAAGATGGCAACAGTACTCAAAAACTCATTGCAACAACAACAGCAACAGATAGCAACGAATTATGATGCCTATCTAAAAATGCAACAGCAGTTCTATGCTTCGGAAGAAAATGCTTCTCAAAATAGAAATAACCGAAGAAAAACAGAAGTACAAACATTCGTTCAGTCGATGGGTTCAGCATTACAAACTTCTCTAAAACAACAAGAAAAACAGTTACTTTCTCTCAGTTCTACTTCCGAAAAAATAGTTGCATCGTTGGGAACATCCTTAGTGTCTACTATGGCAGGAGTACTCGCAGAAGGAAAATCGTTTGTGGAAAGTACATCCAAAATTCTCGTCGGTACAGCACTTCAAGCACTCGATGCATTAGTGCCAGTCATAGTAGCACAAATAACTGGTGTGCAATTAGCAAGTCCCAATCCTGCAAACGCACTCTCCTTTGGCTCAGCAGGGTTAGCATCAGCAATTGCACTCACTGCCACCTTCAAAGGATTAGTCGCACTTGCCAAATCAGCTGCAGGATTCAAAGAAGGTGGATTGGTTAGAGGCGGTGAACAATTTATTCGTATCAACGAATTAGGGCAAGAATTTGTAATGAATGCTCAATCAACTAAAGCATTTTTGCCCGAATTGCAACAGCTCAATGCGGGAAAAATCCCACAGTCTTTTACGAATACTCCCTCGCAAACGCCACCGGTTCTCCTTGAAAAAATGGAGCAATTGATAGATAAATTACATTCAAGAACCACCTCTGTTCACAATACGATTACGGTCTCAGGTACGCTTCGTGCAACTGGAAATGAATTACAAACTATCATTGACAAACAACTTCGGCGAAAGGTGGTATTATCATGACAATAAAACTCTCGGCATTCACAGAAAAAAATTCACCATCACCCTATACAATGATAGTAATACCAATTATCGGAATAAAACCATCGTTACAATTTGTTGGGTCGAAACAACAATACGTAGGAGGTGTGCAAGAGCAGTCAAGGCGAATTCGAACAGTGTACGAAGTACATACTATCCCCTACCTTACAAACAGTACGACTGGATATTCCACCGAGTCAGTATATGGTGCAGTTGTGTCTATGATGTCAGCTCCTTTTCTGAAACTTCAACACGATGACGACACATTTCCTCGATGGAGTGATGAGGAGAATTTCCCCTCCACTGCATTGACAACTGGAGTATGGGTGATTATTGATTCACTTGCTGTAGAAACTATGTGGGAAATTGGGAAAGAACAATTGATACTGCAATTACAATCACAAGAGGTGCAAGAATGAATCCTATATTTTGGAAAGAATTTGTCACTGATTCTGGTCGAGCATATCATTGTAGTTTTTATCCTCGTGCATCTGCATTCGATCTTCCACAACCATTTCCGGGTTTACAAGAATTACCTGAGAATGTATTGCTTTCCGGTGGAACTATTTCAAAAGGATTTGATACTATTCCGTATGGGTTTTCTGAAACTTCATCGTTAACAATGACCATAAATCTTACGAATGCTCCAGCACTTTTTCGCAATCGATGTTTGGAAAGTCCAGTGAATACATTGCCTTTTGTTGTAGTAATTCGTTGCAGTGTTTCTGTTACACCACCGTATACTTTCTGGCATTCCGATGCATTGTTTTGTGGGGTGATGAAACGTGTTCCAACAAGCACCATTCGTTTCAATGAGCAAGGGGATGAAGTGATGGATATTGTTTTTGTTGACATCGTACGCTATTTGGCAGAAGCAGTTTCATTGACTGAAGACCTAGACGAATTGACATATACTTCGTTCGATCGACTGTACTCTCTGTTCTATACAAATTCTTTAGCAACGAATGGTTATTTCGAATTCGGAGGACCCAAAGCACCTTTGCATACGGACAACAGAACATGGGATATAAAAGCACATTTATGTTCATTCAATGACTATCTCAATTCTCGATGCACCTTGATGGAAATCATGCTTCAGAAAATGCTATTTTTAGAATCAGCATCTGTTGTTCCAAGCGACTATCCTTGGGAAGGGGAAATTGTTAATCTTTTTTATTCAGAGTTTTCCTCACTTCGGTCACACGGTGATGTATGCACAAATCCACTCTTCGTTGGGAAAGTAACGAAACCTCCGCACGATGGCGCGTCCATTGTTGGTGGTATGCTCTACGACGAAAATGGAGTTCAGCGGTTTAGCACGTTCTACGATTTTTTGCGTCGACTTACTGAACAAATGGGTTGTACATTTCACTCACGATTTGTGTGGGCTACTGGGTCGCTTCATTTTGAATGGTCACCTATTTTCAAAGCACCATCGTTGGAAATGCCAACTGCGGTTCTTCAAGAAGGGCTTGAATTGGAACTTGGTGCTGGTAGTCTTCGCTCTATTCGAGTTACCTACTCACCAGAGCAACAGTCCAATGCCGAAGTAGTTCTCCATTCATTTGGTGGTGCGGAATCTGAACAAGACTATGATATCGAGATGTTCTTTCATACGCAACCCTTCTACGGTGGACGTCGTATGAAAGGCTATCCAGTCGTTGAGCCAATTCCACCGACGATGTACCCACAACCTTGGAAAATGAATCGTTTCCAATCAGAAATGTCTAATCCTGATATCGCCACTGATGATGGGTATACCTACGCTGATGTAACATCAACGATGGAAGCTGGTGAGGGTTTTTTATATGGAACTCTCTATGCACTTGCCTCTCATCCAGCTATCGATGGTGATACGTTCGCACTGCGGTTGCACGAACAAGTCGCTATTGCCATTGCAGGAGATACGCTCATCACCTCACCTGCCCCCACTGTAATTGGGGACATAGATTCATTCGAGCAGTATTTCCAACAAACTCGGAAACAAACTGGGTTGGGTGTAGCAGTCTGCCAAGTATTCGCAACGGCATTTTTGCGAAGTAATTCATCGCATTTGCATATCAAAACTTCACAAATTTTGCCTATAGACGTTGGCAATCGTTTCGAAGAGTTTTCATTGACATCGTTGGGTTTTTCAGAATCGCTTTCCGAACGTTTTGTTGCTACAAAAGCGGTACTTCTTTCGTGCGAACATTCACTCGAAACAGGAATATCATCACTCATCATCTATTTGCAAGGAGTTTAAAATGCCGTTGAATGCACTTATTCCAGATCGTACTATCTCCCCACGTCATTTGTCGGCACCATTGCCACCAATAGGAAATGGCGTTACCTCTTTTGTTGCATTAGCTTCAATTAGCGAAGAAACCATTTCGGCGACCACCTCTATCGTGCGTGTCATCATTACCGAGTCTATGGACAGGATGGGTCTTGAAACCATCGACGGCGTTGATCTACAAGTGAGTGATATTGTTTTGTATAATACCACCGATGAAGCGGAGAATGGGTTTTATTCTGTTCGCACTGATGAATGGGTTCGAACAGATGATTCGCACTTTCCCGGTCAAATGGTGCTGGTGGCTGATGGAAACGACCACCGTACATCTTTATGGGTGCAAGAACGAATTTTTGCAACGTATTATCCCAATGAAACAGAAATCCATTGGGTACTGGTGAACGAACAATACATCCCAGACGAATTGGAAGTGGAGCAATCCACCACTGTCGAATTGACCTTAGAGTCGTCATTGCTTCGTGCCGATGTAGTGCATACCAATTCCGATACGGTGGAGCTGAATACCACCATCGACGGCTTGCAAGCAACCGTTCGCGAGGATTCACTCACCGAAGTGTATTTGGCGGAAGAACTCCGTTCGCAACACACCCATCCGTATTATCAACTGACCCTCACTGGCATTGGCTTCAGCGGAAGTTCGTACACATGGGTAGTGCCACAACAGCTCATTGGCAACCGTCGAGCATTTCCAATTGGTGTGTATCTCGTTTCCGTTTGGGTAGAAATTTCGCAAGTCGATAGTGGCAACTTTCCAGTTAATAATGCCTCACCTGCTACATTGAGCGTCAACGGCACCACCATCGACAGAGGTGACACCTTCGACCCATCAGGCACAGGCTCACCCAAACTCATCGTCAATTCATTGCAAGGAACGTGCATCGTTCCACTTCTTTCTACAACCCCAGCCGACCGTACCATCAACATCACGGTACTATTACCAAACGGCGTCAGCAAATTCGCCTCTGGCACCGTCCACCTAATCCGCTGCAACACCCAATCCGCCATCGGCACCATCGAAACCCATCCGTTGTAGGGAAAAAATTCCGTTCTTGTGGGGTGGCTGTTTTGGTTCCCCTCTTGAGAGGTGCCCGTAGGGCGGGGTGGAATCTTCAAAAAGGTAGAGGCAACTTTTACGGTTGCCCATTTTATTCAGAATGCCCCCTCACCCCAGCCCTCTCCCTCGTGGGGGAGAGGGAGATGTCTATGTTTTCGTAGAGACAGGGCATGCCCTGTCTCTACCGTTTATCGGTCAAGCCCTGAAGGGGCGTTCTATCACTGCATAGGGTGTAAGCCCTATGTAGAATTCAAAAACACGATAACTCCCTCGCCCCTTGAGAGAGAGGGAAAACAGAAAAGTGCGAAAGATTTTTCGCCCTTTAAAAAAATTAAAGTAAACTGTTCAAACGGTCCAACTCATTATTGTAATCTAAAATAAGCTTTGTGGTCATTTCCAACTTACTTTCAATGTCCTTCATAATTTTTGAATGACGAAGATATTCCTCACCAAAAACATAGTCATTGTCAATGTTGTCTGGTTTCTTAATATATTCCATCCCCTTTTGATTAAATTCTCCTGTTTTTTTTAAAAGCTCAAGTTTTAAATCCTCTACTAACGTTTCATTCTCTTCAATTTTTGCTTTAATGATATCAATTTTTTGGATGAGATTTTGGTTGTCCATTGGTTTTCCAATATTATTTATAAAATTTACTTTTTTATATCATAAAATTCGTTCAAAGTTTCAACTATTTCATGATTTACAGTATATATCAAAGTAATTTTGAAAAAAATGTAATTTTTACCATTTAACTACAACGTTTTGTTGAAGTCCCCGATACAATTCTTCCAGCCCACTTTTTGTTGTGTAAACTGTTACAAGATTTCTTCTTCTAACAAATTAAATTCAACCTTGCTTTGTAATAAAATTTCATCAAGAATGTGTTGAGTATATCCATTGTCTACCGCTATTGTAAATCGCTCTAAAAGAATAGGTATAGTAATGATTTCTTCAATGCAATTGATGTACTTATCAACAATTGACCTAATTGAATAGGTCTTATTGGCATTTTCTTTAATCCTTTCTCTAATGATTTCAATTGATTCTGAAGATTTGATGATAAATGAAATTGGAAATTTTTGCACTTTATCAATGTCTAAAAAATATTTTTTAAAATCAAGTGTTTCTGTAACTTGAAAGAATCTCCCAAGTGGAATCATAACAAAATCAATCCCACCATCGTTTGCATTAGTTCTACCTGTTTTAAAGAGTTTCAAATTTTCTTTGGTAAGTTTATTGATTTCAAATCCCCAGAAAATTTGTTGATTGAAGTAAAAATATTTTAGAATTGAGTAACTTACGATTTCAAACAGTCTCGCGTCAATTTGTGGAGATAGTAAATTGACGATAAAATCTTTGATTCTTGTAGGTGTCAACTTACCAATTTCCTGAATTTCTTTACAAGTTTGTATAAAATCATTAAATGATTTTTGCTTTTGTAAAATGTACTCATCAATAATGTGTAGTATTGTTTTTGCTATGTTGACATTATGTTTATTGATGTTGATTTGTAGTAGGTTCTCATTAATCCAATACCGATTTGTTTCTAAATTTCTCAGGATAGGTATAAATTCTGAATGTGGAAAGAACTTTTGAAATTCAGAATTAACACGATTATTAAGTGCATGATTCTGCAACTTATTTCCAAAGGGTAGATCTCTTTGACGAGCTAAAAGTTTGTTGAATAATGCTCCTTCATAATTGGAGTATTGGTGATTTGTATCAAAACCTTGATGAACATAGTCTTCAATTATAACATAAATTGCATACAGATTAGCAAAACTTGACCTTGCTTTAGAATCCTTATTAGCAGAGCGTGTTTTGAAATTTATGTATTGAATCAGTAAACTTTTTTCAAAAATTTGTTCTGATCTATCCTGAAATTCAGAGGAAAGTATGGATTTAATGTTTGTAGTGAACAAGTGGTCCATTTGAATCCTCAAATAAATTTAACGAATTTTTTGTATCAATTGTATCAGATTGAAATGTACGAACATCTTTTTTGAGTATCTCCCCCTTAAATTCAGTAGATAGTTTTAATCTTCTTAGCCCAATTTTAACATACTCTTCTTGTAATTCAATCCCAATCGAATGTCTATCTAACTCTTTTGCAACAAAAGAGGTAGTAAACGTGCCTGAAAAAGGATCTAAAACCACATCACCTGCATTTGAACTTGCAGTAATAATTCTTGTTAGTAATGCAATTGGTTTTTGTGATGGGTGTTGTTCGTATTCATCCATTCGGTAACGAACTCTAGGAAACTCCCATACATTGCCGGGTATTTTTTGCGAATTATACAAACTAGGTACTGCCTTTCGATAGTCAATTAATTTTCTTTTTGCACCAGTTTTTGCCTCAACTAAAATATCTGAAGCATTAAATGTATAATTTGATTTATCTTTTACACAATACAAAATTGGTTCGTACATGGAACCATAGTATTTTTTTGCCTGTACACCTGAACTATCATAGTACCAAACAATTCTAGAAAGAATGTTAATTTTATCTCGCAGGAATATATCAAAATACGGCATATATTGTGTTGCAGTCATTACATACATGCTTCCGTTTTGTTTTAATTTTTGGAGACATACCTGCAACCACTCATAACACCAATTCAAATAGTCTTCTTCAGTATCCCATTTATCTAATAGCCCACTAAAATTTTTTCCAATATTATAGGGTGGGTCAGCAAAGATCAAATCTACAGAATTATCTGGTACTTTTGATAAAGCTTCAAAAACATCTCCAAAATAAATTTGGTGCTGATTATTTCCTAATATTTCCATATGATTAGTTTCTTTTTCTCAAGTGTTTATGAATTAATACCATTACATCACTATTAACAGAATGTTACTATGAGTCTTTGATGTCTTAGTGTATTAACAAAATATATACTTCATAAAACTTACGCTAAATCTGATTGTATTAACTGTAAACTATCTAGAAAAAGATATTTTCTGCTTTATTAGTATCGGATATATCTTCGTAATATTAGATATAACATACAAATATAACACACAAATACAACACATCAAATATTGCACACATATTGCACACATATTGCACACGAACAGTATCTTGTGAAATATATAAACTTTCGAACATTAAATTCCTTTAGAATTTTGCGAATAGCTGTTTCACTATTGATTAGAGCTAATCGTATATACAGTTAAAGTAGTTATATTAATTTAAATAGGTAGAAAGAGTTTTTTCTAAAATCTTTATGGATAACGATGAAAAAAATATAGAGAAAAGGTTGGGTGACAACAAGTTTGGAATTCCAGAGAAGGATTATAGAAAATTAATTCGGGGTATAATGGAAAGTGCAATACATACATGGTTTAAAGCGGGAATAATTACTATAGAAGATTTTAAAAATCCTCATGAATTATTTAAGAAAATAGGACAAATTAACAATGATAGTAAAATTAACATTGTTGTAACTCACACTGATGATTTGTTACTTTCAGCTCGAGAATTTCGAGAAGAAAGTAGAAAAAATAATGCAAAACTGTTCTATGCAATTTTTTTTGAACATCTTATCAATGGTTTCATAGATGAGGTGTGCAACCGAAAATCAATTGACAAAAAAGCAATAAATGATATCATTAAATCACTGAAAATGGAAGCAAAAATAACATGGTTGCTGACATTGTTGGAATTGCCACCAATTACATCTCATCATAAAAAAACACTACTAAAACTTAATGAAGATAGGAATTCCTATGTTCATTATAAATACAATCCTGAACCGGATGAATTTGACAAGAATAAAGACTTGAAAATTGAGGAAGAATTTCGACAGATTGAAAAAACAGTAACATACTTCAAAAAATATGTGAGCAAATTATTATACAACAATTCAAAAACTCAAATTGATAAACATTTGAAAAAGTTGCTCAAATACTAATCGTTAAAACTTTTCGCAGAATTATGATAATAGAGATTTGAGAGCAACTTCTAAAATCCCAGCTGCTACCTTTTGTACAATAGGTATCGAAAATGATCCAATATTACTACAAGCGTCTTTTGTTTTTCTCCAAACGACGTCATCTTTGATCGATTCTAATAAATCGTATCCGGACCAAGTCAACTGATTAACATATGGCGTTCCTACTTTAGCACTAATACCTTTAAAAATGCCACCATCTATATATTTTGCTTCAATGAGCATACATACATGAAATGCAAAATTTTCATCATGGTCTTTTAACTTTTTTTCAAAGTTTGAAACATCATTCTCACTTCCTAAACCACCCACTACTATAAGAATCTCTCTTATAATATCCATATCTCTTTGAAAGTATTTCATCCTTGTTTAACTTAATTAGGGTATTCTGTTTAAATATATGGTAACTTATTGAAATGAATAATTACTATGTATTTATAAGATAGAACAAATATACACAAGTAAACTGAGATTCTCAAACTAAATTTTCCCTTTGAATTAAAATGCTGTATACAATTTTATCATTTTTTTTTCTGTAATACATAGAAAATAATCCCTATCATTGGGAAGCAGATTTATATTATTATTAAACCGCTATTAAGAATACCGAAAAATAGAAGATGAGTGTATCGTAGAGACGCCCATATAGGGCGTCTCTACGATACACCTATAATGTATTATTCATTTCTGAGACGCCCACCCCCACCACCACCCCCTCACCCGATAAAATATACTTTGCTATATCAAAAGAATTATGTATGTTTGTAATATATTTATTACACATTGTAACAGCAAGGTCGTATGGAACAGATTCACTATAGCGATGAAGCTCGGATTGAGGGCTTCGTTGGATGGGAGCGATCGACGAATGAACTTCCGATGTTCCTTTCCAGTGTGAGTGCAGGGTTTGCCTCACTGATTGAAGATTTTATGGACAAACGGCTCACGCTCGATGAGTTGATTGTTCGGAATAAGGCTGCATCATTTTTGGTGCGAGTGGGTGGCACTTCGATGGTGGGTGCCGGTATTTTAGACCAAGCAGTGCTATTGGTGGATAAGTCGATGAAACCGCAAAATGGCGATATTGTGATTGCGGTACTGGATAACGAATTTTTTGTGAAACGGATGCGATTGGGTCACGATGGGGTGCTGTTGGTGCCGGATAATCCTGCCTATCCAATTACACGATTGGATGAAGACCGCGGTGATTACATCTGGGCGGTGGTCGTTGCTGCTATTAATTCATTTCGATAAGTGGAGGCACAGAATGATTGCATTAGTAGATTGTAATAATTTTTATGCTTCGTGTGAACGAATTTTCCAACCGTGGTTGCGGAAGCGTCCAGTGCTGGTGCTGTCGAGTAACGACGGATGTGTGATTGCACGGTCGCAAGAAGCGAAGGATTTGGGAGTGCCGATGGGTGCTCCTATCCACAAATTGACCGAATTGGTTAACCAATACGAGATGTATGTTTGCTCGTCCAATTTTACGCTATATGCCGATATTTCCAAGCGAGTGATGTCGGCATTGGGCGTGTATAGTCCGCATATTGAAGTGTATTCGATAGACGAATCGTTTTTGAATGTGGATCATTACCCCAAAGAATCGTTGCTTTCTGTCGGTAGAGCAATGCGACAAACGGTGCTGGAGTGGACGGATATTCCAACGGGTATTGGTATAGGACCAACGAAAACATTGGCGAAAATTGCCAATCGCGTTGCAAAAAAACAACCGCAATATGGCGGTGTGTTTGTGATTAATTCTGCCGAAGAAGCACGTGATGTGTTGCAATCCATCGCCGTTGAGGATGTGTGGGGTGTGGGGCGTCAATGGAGCCGAAAACTAAAGTCGGTGGGGATTGTCTCGGCATTGGATTTGCAACAGGCTGATGACAAATTGCTTCGCCAAAAATTCAATGTCGTGCTACTGAGAACAGCCACCGAATTACGCGGAACGCAGTGTTTATCGATGGAAGAAATTACTCCTGCGAATAAAACCATCATTGCCTCACGGTCATTCGGAACGCAAATCACGAAGGAGTATGATATCGAAGAAGCGGTGGCGTCATTTGCCACACGTGCTGCCGAAAAATTGCGAAAGCAGGGGTCGTTGGCACTCTATCTGTCGGTTTTCGTTCGCACAAATATTTTCAACAAATTCCAAGCCCAGTATAGTGGAGGTACGACGGTAGCATTGCCGATTGCTACGGCATACACACCGGCACTTGTGGCTGCAGCTCGGACGGGAATTCACCGTATTTACCGTGAGGGATATTCGTACAAAAAAGCAGGTATTGTGCTATCAGGCATATTGCCAGACAGCATCCATCAACAAGCCATTTTTCACAAGGTCAATTACGACAAGGAAGGTGGTTCGATGAAGGCGATGGACTCCGTGAACGCCAAATACGGCAAAGGCACCTTACGCGTTGGAGCCATTGGCACACGAAAAGTATGGCATCCCAAATTGGAAAAACGTAGCAAACTCTACACCACTCGCTATGAGGATATGTTGGTGGTGAAGGCGTGAATCCACAACGTGAATTGCAGGACGAATACTAAAGAAAAAGCCCTTTTAGGGCTTTTTACTGTTTTAGATTAATTGGACTAAAGGTGTACCTTTGAAGAATGTCTCCATTGAGATTAACATTCGTGATTTCAGGAATCTTTTCTGATGGTAAGGCTAAGTTGACAGCAATCGTTGAATCAGAGATAAATATTGAGTTTAATTCTTCAGCAAAAAGAAGGAATGTTGGGTTTTGAATATTACAATGTTTTCGAGTAAGATCAATAATGTTATTTATCGAAAAATCAGTTGTTGAACCTTCTTTCATTTGATAAACTACATGCAAATATGCTTTTGGATTTTGAGGTATTCCAACGCCAAGAAATCTTTTTGAATCGTCAGACCAAGAAATAGGAGTTCCTCTTCTAAAGATATATTTCGAGTTTGGTACTGAACTTCCGTTGAGGAATAATTCATTATTTATAACAGTGAAAACCTTTTTCATATCAGGGCTGATAGAGTATATTTTCTCATTTTCTTGTAATGTTCGACCAGTGGCATTTGGTTGAATATTTCCACTTGGGTAAGATAGAATTGAATTATTTTCCCATATGAATTGGTCATTATCAGGAGTTGAATTAGAACTCCAACGAATGAGATTGGAATTGTTTCTGTAATAACTATGATTCGGAGAGTCTAATTCTAAGCGAGTGTATTTTTTAGTAGAGAGATTATAATAATACCAATCATAACTGACAGACCGATTCGTTCCTTCTGATGTATTCGTAGCTATATACGCCAAAAGAAGATCATTATCATATGGACAAAAATGTGCTTTTATTACATCAAAATATTGATAAGAAGTTGACGATTGTAAAACAGTTAAATCAAATGGTTCAAATTTATGAATATTTGACTCGATGTTGAGGATATATATTACATTACCGCCCCAACTACCTGTCTTATATCCCGGCGGGCTCCCTCCAAATATTAAAACTCTATCCTTGTTTTTACTTATGGAAATGATATATAAACTTATACAAGATATTAATGATGTTTTATTTTGTATTTGACAAGCAGTTTGAACTGAATCGGCATTATAGATATAATCTTCTATACGAATCTCTTCTTTTGTTTCTGTTGGAGTTGTAACGGTAGATTCTTTACAAGAAACACAAAATAAGAGCACCAAAAACGTAACAATTGAAAAATATGAAAAGGTTTTCATTGTAAACTCCAGCCAAAAAAAGAGATTTGTTATTGATAGAATGTGTTAAATTACGAAAAAAAATGATACGAGCAATAGAATGAAGAAAAAAATGACCAAATACCAACAGATCGGCGATGGGTTTTAACCCATCGTGATTTAGAGGATGAAGAAAGAATGAATACCCATCTCCCCTTATAGCCAATTGAATATTGCTGGTTGGTGTATTTTTGTGGTTTTACTTATTGGATATAAAATGATAGCCACTATTTCACCGGAGCAATTGCAAGCGTATTTTCGTTTGTTGGATGCGAATGACCCAAACCACCGTGACCCACGTCCGTATTTGCGATTTGCGATGTCTATTTTGTGGTCAAATCCACGGCTTTTGGGACAGTATAATATTCGTACGACGGCTGTTACAAGTTGTTCATGGCAAATTATCGCAAACAATGCAACAGATTCACGGTTTGCAGAAATGACGCAGAATCGTTTGAACGACGCAATCGAAACTGTGCTGGAATCTCACGCACAAACGCCATTTTTTGGAGTAAGTATTTGGAATATACACTGGAAATATCCTAACAACATCCCAAAACCTGTTCTTACAAAAGTACCGTTAGTTCAATCAGAGCAAATGCTTCCAATGGATGCGAATATTCTTGCGGATACAATTCCGTGCGAACGAATCAGAATCATTGATAGCAATAGCCCAGATTATTTGGTGGATACAGACCGATTGCTACCAGTAAGAGGTGGAATTTTACGGACAATTTGCTTTACAGAATTACTTCGCCGTATGACAATTACCGAAATAGGCGGGTATATTCAGTTATTGAAGGGGTTAGTGCAAATTATCCGCAAAGATGCTGCAACGGAACAAGAAATATCGGAAGCTGAACGAGCGTTGCATCTGGCACCACAACGGGGATTTCTCTCCACAAGTGAATATATTGAATACAAATTAAATGAAATTGCTGGTGGAAATGCTCAAGCATTTGCTCAATTGATTGAGCTTTTTGATAATGATATTGCTATAGCAACGGTAGGTCAGGCAAATACTATGGCATTACCAAGAAATGGTGGATCGCGAGCAGCAGTGGAAATTCAACAACGAATTTCGAGTGATATTCACTATGCTGATATGGTGCGATGCGAACGATTGATAAATCAATTACTACTTAAGGATTATCAACATAATTATGATTTCCAAGCAGAAGAATGCCCATGGAAATTTTCAATTGTTTGGAATGAAGACAGACCGTTAGAGGAAAAAGCACGTGCAATTGTGGCATTACAAGAAACGGGACTTTCGATAAACGAAGAATATTTGTATGAGTATTTGGGTGTTCGAAAGGGAGAATAACAATATTTTTCTCAAAATGTTGAAGATTTATTACAAATTGTAAAATTCTTTTCGTATATTTGTAACAGTAAATAATTATTGAAGAAAATCGTATGCAAAAGAGTAGCTTGTATATGGTTTCTTTTAAACGCTTTATACAAGGATTTTTACCATGAAAACTTCAACAGAAGAACTTGATGTACTTTTCAACGAAAGAACAGGACGTATGACCTCAAAAGACAAAGACTCATTGGAAGTAACGAAAATCATCGAACAAAAGATGAAAGCGGTTTCCACTGCGATGGAACAAATTGATAAGCAATATGGAAAAGGTTCCATAATGCGTTTGAATGACTCAAATGTAGTTGCGATTGAAGCAATACCGACCGGTTGTATTTCTTTTGATGCTGCCATTGGTATTGGTGGTTTCCCAAAAGGACGTATTGCAGAGATCTATGGTCCTGAGTCTTCAGGAAAAACGACGCTCTGTTTGCATGCGATAGCAGAATGCCAAAAACAAGGTGGGATTGCTGCATTTATTGATTCTGAACACGCACTTGATGTTCAATATGCCCAAAGACTTGGTGTGGATTTGAATACATTGCTTTTAGCTCAACCAGAATTTGGCGAACAAGCCTTAGACATCGTTGAAACATTAGTTCGCTCTGGTGGAGTAGATATCATCGTGATTGACTCTGTTGCTGCGTTGACTCCTCGCGTGGAAATCGAAGGCGATATGGGTGATGCACAGATGGGATCACACGCTCGATTAATGTCACAAGCAATGAGAAAATTGAATGCGGCTATTGGAAAAGCGAATACGTGTATCATTTTCACCAATCAATTACGTAGCAAAATTGGGGTTATGTATGGTAATCCTGAAGTAACAACAGGTGGTAATGCGTTAAAATATTATGCTTCCGTTCGTGTTGATGTTCGTCGTAAAGATGTGATTAAAGATGGTACGAATATAATAGGTAATAGAACAAGGGTCAAAATTGTGAAAAACAAGGTGGCACCTCCGTTCAAAGAAGTTGAATTTGATGTGTTGTATAACGAAGGAATTTCAAAATTAGGCGATATATTGGATATTGCAATTGATTATGAAATTATTGCCAAATCTGGTTCTTGGTTCTCCTATGGTACTGAACGTGTACAAGGTCGTGATGGATTGCGAAAAATCCTTCTCGAACAACCAGCATTATACGAACAATTGGAGTCTGAAGTAAAGGCAAAATTGGGAATGAAATAGTTCATTCTCACTCAGTAGTTGTACGTAAAATCTACTTAAAAGGTCGTAAACTTTGTTGGTTACGACTTTTTTTGTATATTTTTGTAGATATTAAGATAATTTTAATACTTTCGTTTAAGGTAAATATGGTACGCATAGTACTTTTGGCATGTTCGTTTTTAGTGATAGCCTCTTCATCAGTGATGGCTCAAAGTTTGTATTTAGGTATAAATGGCGGTATTGTTCGTCCGGTGAATGAAGGTAATGGCGTTGGAACACAAGCATTTACTCCAATTTTAGGCTTAAATGGTATCTATACTAATTTGTTTGCAACTGGTTTTTCTGCAGAATTAGGCGGTTTTTTCACTACGAATAAAACGACTGAATTCGGAAGATTTTCTGAATACTCTAGCAGTGTTATTGGCGGTGATTTCCGCTTGAGATATTCTCCATTCAAACGTGCTCACTGGGATCCATACATTTCTGTTGGTCTTGGGTTAGCAATGTACAATGTTGATTCAGTACCATTTAATCGTGATATGGCTAATTCTTTAGATGGGTTAGTAGGTACTCTTCCAATTCATATAGGTTTACAAACAGAATTTGCAAGCAATTGGTTGTTAGATTTACAAGTTGGTAATCATTTGTTTTTCTCGGATGCAATTAATCCAGTCACAGACGATGTGAATGATGCTTTTACTTCAGCACGAGTTGGTATTTTATACCGTGTTGCCGAATTTAAAGAAGCAAAAGACTCTGACGGAGATGGTTTGAGCGATGAAGACGAAGTGAATTTAGGAACTGATCCGAATAATCCCGATACTGATGGTGATGGATTGAATGATGGTGCTGAAGTAAATAAATACAAATCTGACCCTAAAAATCCTGATACTGATTTTGGTGGAATCGATGATGGAGAAGAAGTTGGTCGTAACACAAATCCTACAAATAGAGAAGATGATTTCCTTGTCGGACAGTCATTGAATTTCCAAGGAATACTTTTTAGAACAGGTTCTTCAGAAATTGATCCGTCCTCAGAAAAAATACTTAATAGAGTTTTACGTATATTAAATGATAATAAATCAATTGAATTAGAAATTGATGGGCATACTGATAATACAGGTAAACCAGAAACAAACTTAACACTATCTCAAGAACGTGCAGATGCTGTCCGTACTTGGTTCATTGGAAAAGGAATTGCAGAATCTCGTTTGACAGCAGTTGGTCGTGGAGAAACTCAACCATTAACTTCAAATGCCTCTGAAAAAGGACGTACTCAAAACAGAAGAATAGAGTTCAAAAGAACGAAATAACACTGTAGAAACGAAAGAATGTTGTTGCAGTCTTTCAATTCTCAAAAGCGAGGTGCTATTGCTGAAAGCACCTCGCTTTTTATTTATATCAATTCCTTTTTGTACATTTGTATTTTCTCATACAATTTTTGATGTTTTGCAATCAATACCGATAACCCTCATTCGTAAAAAAGTTAAAAATGCTCGTATTGTTGTTAAAAATTCAACGACAGTAGAATTGATTGTACCTCACCGATATTCCGAGCTTCACGTGGATAATTTGGTAGAATCAAAACGAGATTGGATATTGAGAGCCTTGGAAAAGGTCAAATCTCGTGAGAATGCAGTTCAATTACAAGAAAATGAGCGGTTCATTCGTGGGAAAATATTTATCATCCATGAACGGTTCATCGATACACCATTTATTGATTATGAGCACGCACGTTTGTATGGTCGTTCTGAGCATTTTGTTGGAAACAAGTTCATAACCTTACTCAAAAAAGAAGCAAAAGTTTTTTTGCCAAAACGCCTTCGTGAATTAGCGGACGAATTTGGTTTTCGCATCAACAAAATTTCTATTCGATCTCAAAGTACTCGCTGGGGTTCATGCTCTTCAGATAAAAATATCTCACTCAATTGGAAGTTGCTCTTGGTACCACCGTTTGTGTGTGATTATGTATTGTTGCACGAATTAGTCCATACAGAACATTTGAACCATTCTGAGCACTTTTGGAAACGACTTTCGGAAGTGTGTCCTTACGTTACCCAATCACACCAATGGCAAAAACAATTTGGTCGAGCAGTATTGCAATTGCACTAATACTCTTGCTTTGTATCTTTGCAATACCAGTACAAGCACAACATCAATTGGGTGTAATCTCTGGTTTCAATCGAGGTCTCAACGAAGGTTCGGTCGGTACACAAGCCTACGAACCATCGGCTGGAATTGGGGTGTTGTTTGATCACTTGCCTTTCTCTTCATTTTCTGTTGAGTTACAATTATTTGCCTCACGAATTGGTACCGAAACCTTCACTGAGCCCAATGATTACGAAACAAGTTTGTTAACAATTCAATTTGTAGGTCGATATTACCTTATGAAACGCTTTCAGTCGTTCAAACCATTTATAGGCACTGGACTTGGTTTCACATTTTATAACAACGATTCAATCCCCAAAAATTTACCAACAAATTTTCGTTCTTTTTCGGGAATATCCTTAAGTTTTCCTATTTTTGCAGGAACTACAATTCCTATTTCCAATGCATTTGATTTGGATGTGCAAACAGGAGTAATAATGACAACGAATGATCAACTTCACCCAATCGAGGATGGAACTAATGATGCGTGGGTATATATACGATTAGGTGTGTATTGTACATTTTCGAAACTATTTGATAATTTATAGAAAAACTATGAAAATTCACAAATTATTCATTTCAATTATTTGTTTTGTTTTTGGAGTAAATACTTCTTTCAGTCAATTGTATATGGGTTTATATTCAGGATTTTCTCAAGGAATTGATGAAAGTGCTCAACGCGGAAATCAGGAGAATCAATTGATGTTTGGTGGATCAGTTGTTTATAATATGAAAAATATTTCTCGAGTATCTTCCGAGTTTTCGATATTCTATTCTAATCTGGGTACGAAAACACTTGATGGAAATAATGATTATAGTACTTCGATTATTTCAACAGATGTCAGAGCAAGAATTTTTTTTAACCGTGATTTTCTCTTTTCACCCTATGTGGGTGCTGGGTTGGGTATTTCCTATTTTGTGAATAATTCGATGCCGAAAAATTTGGCAAATCCTCTCCAACCAGCTGCTGGAGCATTTCTTACGACGCCGTTATTTGTAGGAGGCTCTACTTCGCTCAATCATAGAACCGATTTGGATTTTCAATTCGGCGCTGTACTGACAAATTCTGACCAAACAAATCCTGTCCTCAATGACACATATGACCATTGGATGTATGCACGAGTGGGACTATATATTCGAGTGATTAACTTTAATGATGATTAACTACCTATCGTTAGTACGTATCTAATTCTTCTTCGAGTAATTGTTGGGTGTACATTGTAGCATACATACCGTTCAATTCCAAAAGCTCTTCATGGGTTCCATGCTCTACTATCACTCCTTTGTCCAAAACAACAATAGTGTCAGTCAGTTTTACAGCCGAAATTCTGTGTGATATGATAATTGTCGTACGTTCTTTTTTCACTTCTTCCAACATCTTCAAAATCTGCTCTTCCGTTTGAGTGTCGACTGCAGATAATGAATCATCGAAAATAAGAATTTTTGGGTTGCGAATCAATGCTCTAGCAATAGCAGTTCGTTGACGTTGACCTCCAGAAAGCGTGATACCACGTTCACCCAAAATAGTGTCATATTGCTCAGGAAATCTCAAAACATCGTTATGTAATTGTGCTTGTTGACTCGCCAATTGTACCGTTGGTAGATCATATTGCCCAACTCCACCCATTCCAATATTGTCTGCAATGGTAGAAGAAAACAAAAATGGTTCTTGTTGCACTACGCCAATTTGTTCACGCAATGCCTCAACATCGTATTGTTTCAATGGCACACCATCTATACGGATTTCACCAGTTGTTACATCATACAGTCGAGGAATAAGTGAGATGAACGAAGACTTTCCAGAACCAACTGCTCCTACGATTCCAAGCGATGAACCAGCAGGAATAGTAAGTGTTACATTCGAAAGTACCTTTGGCATTGCAGGTGAATATTGCAATGAAACATTTTCAAACTCTATTTTACCAAGTTGAATCGTCTTTGTTGCGTTTTCAAGACTCTGGATGTCTACTTTTTGATGGATAACATTTGTAAGGCGTTCCATTGAGGCAGCACCACGTTGAATCAAATTCGTTACCCAACCTACTGCTGCAATGGGCCAAATAAGTTGTGCGATGTAGATGAAAAATTGGGTCAATGTTCCTAAGGTTGCTTCTCCTTTGATGACTAATCCACCTCCGTACCATAAGGTAATAATCTGTGCAAATCCAATAAGGATAATCATCAAAGGCATAGTCGATGATTGCCAAGATGCTAACCGAAGTCGTTGACGAACATATTTTTTTGACTCTTGAGCAAAGACATCCGATTCATAATCAGAACGCGAATACGCTCGAATAACCTTTGCTCCAGAAAAGGATTCTTGAGCGGTTGTGGTGAGATTAGAATATTGTTCTTGTACTATTTTGTACATCAAATGGACTTTTTGACCAACAAAATAAGTAGTGAGTGCAATGATTGGGAGAGGTAGCAAGGCATACAGGGTCAGCATTGGGCTTACCATCAACATCAAGGTCAGAACAAACAAAAATGATGCAATGGTATTAGCAGAATACATTATGGCAGGTCCCAAAAACTCACGAACGGAGGCTATATCATTGGTGGAAAGTGCCATCAAAGAACCGGTGGAGTTATTCGAGAAAAACGTCGCTGTTTGACGTTCAATCGCCTCAACAAAATCATTTTTCAAATCATATTCCACCAAACGTGAAGTTACTATAATCGTTTGGCGAGTCATATACATACTCACCCCAGAAAGTATCGTTAGTCCAATGACTCCAAGGGAATAATAAAAGACCGTCGACATTGTGAAACCTGGCGTTCCAAGAGCGTCGATAGCCGTACCCACAACACGTGGAATAAAGGATGATGCAGCATTTGCCATAGTAACAAAGACAAAACCCCAAAGTAGTCGAACTTTATATTTTTTGAGATATGGGAGTAAGGCAAGAAGTGATTTCATTCTATCGAATTGTTTCTACGAATCTGTTCGCAAATGTTGACCTTTCACCCCCTTTTTTATTGTCTTATATGTCTGATTGAGGATTTACTTCTTGTCTGAATCAGGATTTACAGGATTAAAAGATTAGCAGGATAAGAAAGAAATCATGTAAATCTTAAAATCTTGAAAATCCTGATTCAGACATTTTCTTATTATGCTAATCCTAAAATCCTGCAAATCCTGATTCAGAAATTTTCTTATCTTATCCTTCAAATAAGGTTATTTGAAATTTAATTCGTAATTTGCATGAAAAGAGTTCAAAAAAATTAAAATTGAACATTAATCGAATATTTGTTATTCCTATTTCCAAGGTTATTTGCTATGAAAAAGTACCTAATACTTTTAGGAATTTTACTGTTTTCATATTCAATATCTTCATCTCAAGGTCTTTCAATTAAATGGGAAAAAAAGGTTGAAAGTGATACATCAGGTATTCAATGGATGCAAGTGCCAAACTTTGCCGTAGATAAAGATGATGATTTGTTACTATTTGTTGAAAATTCTAAAATGTTGCCTGCATTTATTTGGGTTAATTCAAATGGAGAGATAAGCAATTTTCAAAATTATTTTTATCAGACTCAAGGTTCTAATAATTATATTAAATTAGCATTAACTTACAAATACGCAACAAATATCTCCTTTTCAAAAAGTGGTACTTTTGCGTTTGTTACCTTATTTTCGGATCCAATAAATAATCCTTTAGTACAAGAATTGTACGTATTTGAGGTTCCAAAGTTAGGCGTTATTGGAAGTTATTTTCAAGAAGGTTCTGAAGAAGATTTTATTTCAAATCCAACATTGAGTTTGGCAACAGGTAAAGCATTTACACTATTGTTTTTTCCAAGAGGCAGAATACAAAACATGCACCATTCTGGAAAGACTATTTGGAGATTTAGATATCCAATAGATTCAATTCTTTTTGATCAAGCAGCATTACAACCTGCAAGAGATATCCAAGAAAATTCAATTGTTTTATTATCAGGAAAAGACAATTTTTCATACTTCAGTTTATTAAAAGACACAATTTACAGTTTTCAAATTAGGAAATTTGGCATAGTAGATTTTCGAGATTCTTTGTACTTGAAAGTTGTTTTTACATTTACACAATATGATTTTGGTTTGACGAATCATTATTTGATTCCAAAAAACATTTTTGTGAAAAATGATAACTATATTGTTGTTGGAAATCTGCAAATGGTTAATGATACTACACCGTATTTTGACAATGGAAAACAGTTTATTGCTACTATTACTAAACAAGGTGAAGTGGTTGCCTTCAAGCAGTTGGAATCACCATTTTTTGTGAATGAAGCTTGTCTTTCCAAAGATAGTACTAAGATTGCTATGTTAGGGTTTGAATATGATAAGTCGAATCTAAAAAACCGCAAATTAGGTGTAGTTGAGTACGATTTGGAAACAGAAAATGTTCGGAAAGTAATTTATGCTGATTCAAAAGGTGTTTTGTTTACAAGTAGTATTCGAGCTTACAGTAATGGCGATTATGCAGTTACAACATCTGCAAATGGCGATTCAGTTGTGAAAAATGGATTAACACCATTTTTCTATGTGCATAGAATTACAAATTCAACTACTTCAGTTGATGAAACTAAACCTGTAAACAAAACGACAGTTCGTTTAGAACCAAATCCAACAAGTGAATATGCCACTGTCAGGTTTTTAGCTTCCGAAGAAATGTCTCAAGTAAACTTAGTAGACTCGAAAGTTGCTTTGATTCGCAACATCTATACAAAAGATGTTGGTGGTTCTTTCGAATCCTCCGTTACCTTCCGTGTATCGGATTTAGCGAATGGAATGTATTATGTGGTTGTCGGTAACGGCACCAAAACAATCGAAACCGTACCGCTATCGATACAGAGGTAATTATCTGTCTGAATCAGGATTTACAGGATTAAAAGATGAACAGGATAAGAAAGAAATCTTGTAAATCCTAAAATCTTGCAAATCCTGATTCAGACATTTTCAATTCAGACATTTCCTTCATCTTCGCTTTCTTTTCATCGCTCATTTTGTCGTAGGTTTTGATGAGCATTCCCAAGCGTGGGTTGGACAGAAAGAATTTGCGCTGTTTGTTCATAAAGTGCCAAAAGAGAGCATCCCATTGTTCGCACCAATCTCCCTTTTTGAAATTACTCATTTTCAGCACATAACTACTCCCACTAATGTACGGTTTTGTCGCCATCAATCCACCATCAGCAAATTGGCTCATTCCGTATACATTTGGCACCATCACCCAATCGTAGGCGTCGATATACATCTCCATAAACCATTGGTATACTGCATCGGGATGAATTTCCAAAAGCACCATCGCATTTCCCATTATCATCAAGCGTTCGATATGATGGTTGTAACCAGTTTTAAGCAACTTGGTGATGGTTGCATCTATTGGTTCAATTCCCGTCGAAGCATCGTAGAAAGAAGCTGGTAGTGTTCTATGAAAATTCCAAAAGTTTTTGGTGCGTTCTTGAGTTCCTTTGTAAACATATACCCCACGGATAAACTCTCGCCAACCGATAATTTGGCGAATAAACCCTTCCAAAGAATTGAGCGGAATGTCGTTAGAAGTAGCATAATCAATGGCAGCAGAAACAATTTGCATCGGTAGTAAGAGCCCAATATTAAGCATAGGCGTCAAAACGCTATGATGCAATATGTTCTCATCAGCCACAATAGCGTCTTCATACTCACCAAAATCAGCGAACCGTTGCTCCAAAAACTGCTGAAGCCACTCCGCACTTTGTTGGTGAGATATTGGATAAACGACCTCAGTTAATACAATTCCATAATTATCCGAAAAATGATGTTCAACATAGACAATTGCTTCTTGGTGATATGGTGTCAGTGATGGAAACGTTACCTTAGGAGCAATTTTCCCTTTGGGGTATGCACGTCTATTGTCAGCGTCGAAACTCCATTTCCCACCTACTGGAGAACCCTTTTCGTCCACAAGGATACGGAGCTTTTTCCGTTGTTGAATATAAAAATCTGTATGAAAATACCGTTGTTTACTTCCAAAATAGGACTGCAAATCCACTTTAGAATTTATGAACAGTGGTGTTGTATATTCTTTGGTCGCAATGGAATGTTTTCTGCATTTCGTTGTGATTCGCTTTTCCAACCAATTGTCGCACACATCATAGTAATGAATTTGCGTAACACCTTTTTGGGAAAGTTCTGCTATCAGTTTTCGAATATCGCATTCAGGCTCAAATGCCGAAATATAGCGAACATTGATGCCATTTTCCAGCAAATACTGTTCATAACACTTCATACTCGCTCGATGCAAAACCAGCTTTTGTTTGTGAAATTTGTATTGATGAAAAAAGAGCCATTCTTCTACCATCACCACTTCATCAAACGATGAAGGCAGAGTAATATCCTCGAACAATTGATGCGGAAAAAGCAAAAAAACGGAAGTTGCCATCACAGGGTAAATACGTTAACGAATGTAGTAAACCCTAGAACACATCAACTTGCGAAAAAAGTTCATGGGAATTAAATTCTACAACCGAATATTAATTGCTCCAGTGAGTCGGTGTTCGGTTTTTTGCAGATCTGGTCGCCAATTAGAAGGAATTGGAGTCGTTGACCAACCGTCTGGTGAGGTTGTTCCACCACGTCCAGCAAAATATGGGTGATTTGCCTCTCGGTATCCATATTCCAAACGAAAAGTTGCAAAATCATTCGGCATATAGTCTAAAGTAACGGTGGCTTGACCCATAGAAATTCTTTGGAGTGGGTCATTAGCTATAGCATCAGTAAAATCATTGGGTGTTACTGGGGATGGTACATACGCAAGGTGCAAACCAGGGTTAGTTACATAATCAGCACGCAAGGTGAGCCCAATCGTGTTTTTATTAAACCATAAACGCGTCGCCAATGAAGAACCTGCCATAAAGTTTGTATTATATGCTTTGCCTTCACCAGATTCAAAGCCAAAGTGATTGTTCAATGAAATTGCAACTTGAGAGAGTGATTCCGAATTGGCATTTTGATACAACCTTGCAACCACACTATGGTCGTGATGATAGCGATTAACCTCTTGACGGGAATCATTACCACCGTAAAAATTAGCAGCAACTTGAATATTCTCATTTGGGCGTATATAGGTTGAGCTTCCAATTCCAGGTCCCTTATTCCACGAATTATACGATTGCCAGCCATTCACCAACCAAAGTTCCGTTTTTACATTATCAGAAGGGAATAGTTGCACCTTCCCACCAGTAAAGTAAAATGGCGTAAAATCACAAACAATCGAACGTTGATACGACCAATTTTCTTGCGTCAAATAACTCTCCAAACCTATGTAACTAAGGAAAACACCCATTTCAACATTCAGTCCTTGTAACACATCAAAATGATATCCTGCAGATGCTTCACGCAAATATTTGACATTGGAGGTACCCGTATTACGACCGCGTTGAACAGTTGGATCGATATCTTGCACAAAATTCAAAATATTTCCAATTTGAAAGGAAAGTTTCCCAATGATATTTTTGTAATTGGATTCAAATCCTATAGTCATCAAATTGACCGTAAATTCATTCGTTCGTCCAATCGTTCCTGAGGAAACGTGCGTATTATCAAGCGGTTGATTGAAATTGACATTATAATAACTATCAATCATAGCCACACCAGTCAGCACTACTTCATTCGAGTCATCTTTGACAACCAATGGGAAATTCCGTTGCCGATTATTCCCATTCGCCCACGTGAAATCGAATGAAGAATAGATTTGAGCATATACATCCGAAGAAAAAACCAACAAAACTACTAAATACAACAGTACAGTTTTCACGTACAAAATCTTTCAAAATAAATAATGACAGTACAAAATTACCGCATTTACTATAAAGAAACTATAAATGTGTTGACATTTCGTATAAAAGTATGAGTAGGAGAGGCATTTACATTTGTCTGAATCAGGATTTTCAAGATTTTAGGATTAACATGATTTCTTTCCTATCCTGTCAATCCTAAAATCTTGAAAATCCTGATTCAGAAATTTCAATAAAATCCTCAAATCCTGTAAATCATGATTCAGACATTCTTAAATCCTGATTCAGAAATTTGATTCAGATATTCCTTTTTTCAATACATTCACGGTTGTAACGTTATCGTTTCATTGTTGTTCACTTCCCAAAGTATCTCATGATTTCGTTTTCTGATGTAACCTACTATGTACAAGGGCGTACCTTGTTCGACAAAGCTTCGTTTTTAATTCAATACGGCGATAAAATCGGTCTGGTTGGAAAAAATGGTGCTGGAAAATCAACGCTTCTGCGATTGATTGTAACGCCATTTCAACCCGAATCCGGTTCGGTCAATATTGCCAAAGCTACCACTGTCGGCTATTTGCCACAAGAATTAGTATTCGATACGGAACAAACTGTATTGGAATATGTTTCTGGTGCTTTTGACGAACTGTTGGAAATTGAGGCACGGTTGGAGGAAATCCATCAAGCGTTTGAAAGTGGGGATTTGGAGCATTACGATGATATGCTGAACGAAATGGTCGAAAAGCAAGAACGATATGATGTTTTGGGCGGAAGTGGTTACAAAGCAGCTATTGAAAAAACACTCAGCGGTTTGGGATTCGAACCAGAAGATTCGAACCGTCCGTTGAAAGAATTTAGCGGTGGTTGGCAAATGAGAGCGGAACTTGCAAAAATTCTTTTACGTAAACCTGATTGTATCCTTTTAGATGAGCCTACGAACCACTTGGATATTGAGTCCGTGCAGTGGTTGGAGAAATTTTTGAAGCAATACGAAGGTGCCATAATGATGGTATCTCACGATAAAACCTTTTTGGATTCGGTTACAAATCGCACAATTGAAATCACGTCAATGGCGAAATTGGACGATTATCCCGTTGCCTATTCACGGTTTGTGGAACTTCGCGAAGAACGTATAGAGCATCTTAGAGCTGCTGCAAAGCAACAAGGTCGCGAGATTGCCTCGATGGAACGCTTCATCGAACGCTTCCGCTACAAAGCCTCCTTAGCATCACGAGCACAATCGCGAATGAAAATGTTAGAAAAAATGGAGCGTATACAAGTAGAAGATACCGATACCAAATCCATCAATTTCAGCTTTCCAGATGCCCCTCGTTCAGGAGCAATAACGGTCAAATTATCCGATGCAACAAAAGCATTTCCTTCAAAAACACTCTTCAAAAACGTCAATTTAGAATTTGAACGTGGTCAAAAAATAGCATTCGTAGGACGAAATGGTGAGGGTAAATCCACTCTCGCTCGTATTATTCGTGGCGATGAACCGCTTACTTCTGGTGTTGTTGAGCTTGGGTACAATGTAAAAATCGGATATTATGCTCAGCATCAAAACGATATGTTAGACCCATCAATGTCTGTGTACGATGCCTTGGAAACCATCGCCGTTGGGGAAATTCGTACCAAATTGCGTGCGATTTTGGGAGCATTCCTCTTCTCTGGTGATGATGTCAACAAAAAGGTGGGAGTTCTATCTGGTGGGGAAAAATCGCGTCTTTCGATGGCACGTTTGCTCTTGGAACCGGTGAATTTGCTAATTCTTGATGAGCCAACGAACCATTTGGATATGTTTTCCAAAGACATTCTCAAAGAAGCCTTGCAACAATACACAGGAGCTGTGATTGTCATTTCCCACGATAGGGAGTTTTTGACTGATTTGGTGGATACCGTTGTGGAAATTCGCCAAGGAAATATCAAAGAATACGCAGGGGATATTATGGAATATCTTCGAGTAAAAGAGTTGAATTCATTGCAAGAATTGGAATACTCATCAAAACAGAAAAAGCAAAAACAACAAGAAATCATCAACCCTGCTTTACTTGATCGTGAACAACAAAAAGAAGCAGAAAAACGTCGCAAAAAACTTGAACGCGAATGCTCCGAAGTGGAAAAAGAAGTCCAGCGCTTAGAAGCAATCGTCAAAGGTTTCGAAGAGGACTTACTTCTCCCACGCAACTACACTGACCACAAAAAAGCAACCGAATTGCAGAAAAAAATCGCTGATTCCAAAGCCGAATTGAACATCGTATTCACCAAATGGGCATCACTCCAAGAAGAGCTGGAAGTTTTTGCGTAGTATATAATATAAAAAAAAGGCAATCACGGATGATTGCCTTTTTACTATGAGCATGTATATCTAAGAAATTTTCATTCAACAAAGCTATTAGCAGTAATATGTTTAATGCTGCTTACATAGGACAGCATAGTTTCTGTTTATGAATAGATTATACAGTTTATTCTACTATAAACTTTCCAGTATATGAACTGTTTTCACTACTACTTTTATAAAAATAGATTCCTTTTTCGAAACTACTAACGTTTATTTTGTTACTTTGTGGTGTTATTGTAAAGCTACCTACTTGTTTACCAGAAACATCAAATACGTACAATTCTAAATTAGACTCAGGTTCAGGAAATTGTACATAGAGGTTTTCAGAAGCTGGATTAGGATAAATAAAGATAGAATAATTAGCTTTTTGCGTAGAAATTCCAGTATGGAATGGTGAACCCATAGCTTTAAATATATCTAATCTTCCGTATCCAAAGTGATTATTAGGGGTATCTCCATACTTAGTTACCATTGTATCAACTATTGCATTATCTGTTATTGCTTTTTTTACATTTTCATACGTTGCCGTAGGGTTTTGCTCCAAATACAATGCAATTGCTCCTGTAACTATAGGTGAAGCCATACTTGTTCCACTTAAAACGACTGTTTTCTCCGGCATCGCCCAGGCTGATGGGTAACGTGCATGACGTGACCATGAAGAAGCAACATTTATACCAGGAGCAGAAATATCTGGTTTTATTCTTCCATCGGTTGTAGGTCCTAAATTACTAAAATATGCAAACGTTCCAATTGGCTCCTCCATATAATTATTACCAAATTGCAATTCACCATTTCTATTGACGAAGCTAAACATATTAACATAAGCTCCAACTGCAAAGGTTTTGTGTCCACATGCCAAAATATTCATAGTTGAAATGTTATCAGAATATCGTAAACGTTCATCTTTGTAATGGTTAGTAAAGTAAAGCGGGTTATCAATGTAATCAACTTGGTAATTTGCCCACCAAGAATGAAACATACCTTTGCCTTTTAATAATAACCTTGCTGTAGCAAAATCGTATAATGAATCATTGGAAATAATTCTTCCTGGAGAAGTAAATATTCTAACTTCAGTTCTTGTGGCATCAAAATCCGAGGCGATAATTCTCATTACCATTGCAGTATCACCATTACTATATAAGAAGGGCATTAAAATACCATTTTCTGAATTTTTTATACTTGAAAGATTCATCCAAGTAGAATGATAGATTGCTTTTTGAATTGTTAAGTTTTCCCAAGGTTCCATTATAGCGACACTATCAATGCCGATTGAAATATACGTACTATCAGTATAATCACTATTGAATATACCATACAAACTACCAGATTTGATATAGGTCCAGATTGAATCGCTGGTTAATTCAAAACCACCAAAGTGTTGGTCTGTACCATTTTCATTTCCTGCAGCTATGACAATAAAAAAGCTGTTATTAGAAGTAACTAAGTAATCCATACCTTGTTCTACTAATGAAGTTCCATCGTGTGGGGATCCTAAAAGGTATCCAAGACTTAAATTGACAACACAGGGTTTTCCTAAAGACTTTGCTATATCTTTCATATAATTTAACCCATCTAATAGACTTTTCGTGTCTTGATACAACGTAGAATCAGACTTCCAATCAATTAATCCTTTCACAAATATAATATCTGCATCGGGAGCCATACCTCTTAATCCAGCAGCTGAACCAGTAACGTGAGTTCCATGGCCACTAGAATCATAGGTCATAACTGAATTTGGATTAAGTAGGGAAGAATTTATTTGAGAGTTATTCCACTCACTTCCGTAATTGTAATTTTGTGGTGGAGTACCAATGTTGACTGTCTGATCCCAAAGAGACAATATCCTTGTTTGAGTTGTATCAGATTTTTTTCTAAAATCGGGATGAATTATATCTAAACCAGTATCAAATACTCCAACAATAACACCATTCCCAGTATATTTATTTCCTGAAGGGAGATTGCCTGAATGAACTCTATCAGCACCCGTATTTATTTTTGCTTGTTCGTTGGTAAGCTTTAGCTTTGCAGTAGCTTCAATTCTTTCAACTTCAGAATTTGAAGAAAATGCAACAACTGAATTTAGCGGAATATTTCCTGTATAAATTACTCCTAATGAAGTATGTAACTCTCCACCATATCTTTTGAGTAAAGATTGAACATTTGAATGAGTAGATTTAAAAATAATAGGTATCATAGGATTACTACTAGAACCCTTTTTTAAATATTCATATTGTTTTTTGAAAGGATCTTCTTGTTGTTGTAACAAAAGTTTTAATTGCACATCCAGTTTGTTTAAATGGGAAGTCTGTGCTTGTACGTTTACGTGTAAACATACAGAGAGAAGAAGAACCAAAAAGTAGTAATGTTTCATTTAATGTTAATTTAAAGTTTAAAAAGGATTAATATATCTACGACCTATCTTAGACAGTAATAGTATAGAAATATTTCAAATTATCATAATCTTGTAAATAAGAATCTCTCCAAAGCCGTACTTAACATCGTCTTCACCAAACGGGCTCACTCCAAGATGAATTGGAAGTGTACGTGTAGAAGGGGTGTGAAATAGATAAACTGATTAGTTTTTGATAAACTTTTTGGATTTAGTGGTAGTTTTATTCTTTATATGAATAAAGTAAGAGCCAGTTGCGTAATTAGCAATATCTATTGAAATACGTTGTAATGTGGGAGAATTTACTTCTGCAATTTGTTGGGCTACTACCCCTCCTATACTATCAAAAACTGTTATATAGGTTTGCCCTGAATTTGCTGAAAACTCTATATTGAGCAAATTACTCTCAGGGTTGGGATAGAGTTGTAGTTGAATATCGCTATCAGAATTTTGTTGATGAATGGATGTAGAAGTAATACAACCAGATTTGAAAAGTGGAAGTATTTGAATTTCAGGATGCAAAACACTTTGTATGTTACTTAGATTCACTCCAAGCCAATCCTTTAGAATTGTAGCATAAATATCTCTAAAATCAAATTGCATTTGCACACCATCTTCAATGCCAACTTGAGTATCAATTTCAGGATGATCTCCTAAAATTTGATTTTCAATACAAGAACCAAATAGGAACATCGGAGCTGCTGTTCCGTGGTCAGTTCCTAAAGCAGAATTTGAGCGAATTCTTCTTCCAAATTCTGAATAGGTCATTCCCACCACTCTGTTACTTACTTGTAATAAGCTGAGATCATCTTGAAAAGCACAAACAGCATCCGAAAGTTCTTTTAGAAGTTCAGTATGAATACCAGTTGTTGTTTCATTTTCAACTACTTGGTTATCATGGGTATCAAATCCACCAATTTGAACAATGTAAATTTTGGTTTTTAGTCCACCCGAAATAAGTCTTGCGACATTTTTTAGCTTTTTTGCAAGTTCTGTTTCGAGGCTTTCCCATTTAGTTGATTGATTATTTCCTGAATTTGCAGCGTCTTGAATAACTGTGGCAAACGCATTTGTTTGAGCAACAGTGTCATTGACGTAGGAAAGTACATTACCGTAGCAGTTTTGAGGAGTTTCACCCCCTGCACTCACATAGGCATTTCCAGGGTTAAAAGGATCTAATAAGGATAAGCTATAGTTTGTATTGACTCCTTGACAAGTAGCTGAAACAATTTTCCCAAATGTTAGAGCAAATGGGTGTGGATTTGTTGAATTTGGATATCCATTCGGATAGTCTGAGTAGTTTAAATCATAATATCTGCCAATCCAACCTTTGTTGTCAAATTCTTCAGCACTTGTTGCAGTATTCCAAATATCAGTTGACCTAAAATGAGATCTGTTCTGATTTGGATATCCAACGTTTTGAATAATACCCAAATTTTCAGTATCCCATACTTCTTTCATACCAGTCAATGATGGATGAAAACCATATTCTTTATGAAAATTAATTATGGTATTTTCAGGAACAATAATGTTGTTTCGAACAGTTTGCAAATTTGCGTATTGATCTGCATGAAAAATAGTCGACAAACCATCATTGCCACCATTTAGCTGAATGAGAACTAAGATTTTATCATTTTCATTTTCTACAGCTCCATAGCCAGAAGAACTCAAAGCAGAAATTGGAAACCCAGATATCAATAATGGAAGTGGTACTAAACTTGAAATTTTTAGAAAATCTCTACGAGTATAATTGGATTTTTTCATAATTACATTATTTGAAACTCAGACATTCTCAACATAATTGACACTAGATTTCTTAACTTACTTTCGATTGAAAGCTTGACTGATGTATTTGTTGGATCTTCAAGGTAGGTTGAATATTCAACAGTCCATTCAAAATCTGGTAAACCAGGAATGAGAATCTCTTTCAAACTGGAAAGCTGGGTTTCGGTAATTGGGTAATTAAACATCATCAAAGCAATTGAATCTATTAAATCATTCGGATCTTGTGCATTCGGTATATTTTTCACCAAATCTAAAATTGGTATAAGCGAAGAAACAACATATCGAGTTTCCAAATAACTAAAATCACCCCCTTCAACCATAAGTCGACAGTAGTCTTGGCGTTTTGGAAGAAGCAAATTGTTAATCCACAATTTGTAATATTGTGGTGCTTGATAATACGCTTTCCACCCTGCAACATCCGGATGATGGAATAAGGATTGTTCTATGTCTGATGCTAATACAAACAAATTATAGGCAAAATCATATTCCTTTTCTACATTCCCTTGAGGGGGTTGTATTCCCAATCCTCTTGAAGCTGACATTATTAAATCAACGGGACTTTTCACCATACATGCGGTAGTGGAAAAAAAATGCTCTGACATCAAAAGTACTTTTAATGCAGGTGCTATTTCATAACCATTATCTCGAACTATTTTTGCTAATGGTTCAATGATATTCTCTTCAATGTCAAGGTCTATATCGTAATTGACAAACCATCGATAGAGTTTTCTCACTATATATCGTGAACATTCATCTTGTTTGAAAATCTCATCAATTAAATCTTTATACTCTTGGTTCCCATTTTCTGATATGACAGCATTATTGAATCTATGGGACAATTGCTTGTCACCTTTAGAATGGAGGTTGGAAGAATATTGAGCTGTTAACGTATTTACATTGCTGATAGGAGGAACTTGCCATCCCGTTAGGGCTTTAGCCATAGTAACTACATCTTCTTCCGTATAATTTGTATAGTCACCTAATGCGACAAGTTTTCCTTTGCCAATAGTAAACAACTCTAAGAGTTCACGAGAATAATTTTCATTCGGTGCATTGTTGGTATTTTGAGCTCCACTTAAATACAAAAGCATATTGGTGTCGATCGTAATTTCTTTTGTAAGTTCTCTGAAGTTTCCTAAAGCATATCGTCGTAAGAGCGAATAATATTTATATTCTCTATGTCCAATTGTCGAACTTGAAACAACAAAATGATTATGCCAAAATAATGCTAATTTTTCTGTGATGGATATCTCTGAATAAAACATTTGCAAAATAGTCCAAGAATAGAGTGACTTACTTCTTGAACGAAGAATCCTATTTCGTAGCATTGGTGGATTGATATTCGGAAAAGGAGGGGCATTTACCCATGTTTCGCCATATTTTGCACCGGGATCATTCAATTGGTTGTTTCCAGTACCATCTGGTACTGATTTTAAAGGAGGCTCTGGTAATGGTAAAACAGTGAAAAGTTTATCTATTGTACCAGCAAGCCCTAAAGCTATTGCTGAAGAAATCATCTGCTGAGAAGGACCGAACGTTGTTCTCGTTAATAAATGTTTTGCTTCTTTGAAAGACCAAGTTCCTAAATATTTGTCTAAATATGGCATTATTTTGTTTGATATCGTTTCATAAGCAATCGTTTCAACATAAATTATAATTTTAATTGAATAAGCCAAAACATGGTATGGATAATAATAACACACCAATAATACATTTGATACAGAATTAATGGACTAAAATTACACACAATGATAAGTCGTTCAATACAATGACTTCACAGCACTATTTTGACATCTACTCCGAAATTAGGTTTGGCGTAAGTATTAACCTGTATTTTTCATACCGCTGGAAAGTGCGTTGGTGATGTTCAATAATGTATATAAGAATGTTTCCTTTGTAGATAGATCCTTTTGTTCTCGCCATAATCGTAAATACTTCGTATGGAGAAGATGGAGGATGGTTAATTTGTCTTTTCTCCAATGGAGACTTTCCAATTGACCTTGTCTTCTTTCTGTAACATCTTTGCCAAATAATTCCGTTAGCAAGGTTCGACCAAGCGTATAGTCTTCTATGATTTTTGTAAGACATTCTGACGTTCCTTCATTGTTTTCGCCCAATGAAGCGTACAGTTGCATTATGTCTTTATCAGCTAAAAGCAGATTTGTTTCTGTTTGAATGAGTAAAAATTTTAGAAACGACCATTGGTGTAGATAGGTTTTTAGCTTATTAAACTGATCCAGTCGTTCGGTCTTCAATTGGAGTAAAGCAGTGCCCAATCCGTACCAACCTGTGAGAGTGAATCTGGAAAGGTTCCAACTAAATACCCATGGAATTGCTCGTAAATCCTGCAAGGTTCGTTGACCAGTTCGCCTTGCTGGTCTTGAACCGATTTTGCTTTGTTCTATCACATCAATACATGTAACTTGGCCAAAGAACTCTAAAAAGCCTGTCGTTTGTAATAGATCTGTGTAATGAATTTGAGATGAATCAGAAAGAAAATGGAGAATTTCATTTGGATAGTCAATCTCAGTAGTATTGTGTTGACTATCAATACATTGTTTAGCTGTTCCTGCTGCTAATGTATTCAGATTATATGTTGCAGTGCTGGTATTGCCAAATTGTTGTGCAACTGTTTCGCCTTGAACAGTTACTTTTATCATTGAATTAACGGTATTCAATGGCATACTTTCTAAAAACCGATGATACTTTCCACCACCTCTACTAATGGTGCCACCTGTACCATGAAAAAAGTACAGATGGATGCCGTACTTTTTAGCAACGGTAGAAATTCTTTGTTCAGCAATATACAGACTCCATTTGCTTGCTATTGTACCACCATCTTTATTACTATCGCTATATCCTAACATCACTTCTTGCTTGAACTGTAGCTTTTGAAATCTCCATTGAGTGACGGGATGTTGAAAAAACTTATCAATTAATGTAGGACCATTGTTCAAATCCTCAATAGTCTCCAACAAAGGCACAACCTGAATTGAAGTATGAAGTAATTGGGTTTCTTGCATAAACACATATACTAACAACAAATCACTGAGATTTCTTGTCATACTAACGATAAAAGAACCAATTCCTTCAGTACCAAATTGATGAACGTATTGAGCAACAACTCTAAAGCATTCTAAAACATTATCTGCATATTCACCATAAGACATTGTTACTTCTGTTATAGGAATACGATTTTGAAGAAGAATATTTAGATAGTGTATCTTTTTATTCTCATCCCAATGTTCGTACTCATAATCAGCTTCACCCTTAGTTTTCAGAATCTGAGACATAGCCTTATCGTGAAAACTACTATTTTGCCGAATATCCAACGTTGCCAAATGAAAACCAAAACAATTAATAATTCTTTCTAATGGGATAATAACTTGTTGGACTATTCCATTTAATCCACTTTTTACTAACATTGATCGAAGAAAAGCAATGTCATATTTTAGATTTTGGTGAGATTTGTAGAACGTTTTTGTATCAAATGTACGATTTAAGGCTGTATTTTTTACTTTTAATAACACAAATGACAAAAATTGTCTGTACGGTTCAAACAAATTCCGTTTCACGACTTCAGAACCTTGTTCTCCAAAACAATCAGAAAGACTTTTTATAGATTCATCAAGTTCTGGTGGAATACCAATGTTCATTGTAGAAATGGAAACTTTTTTAATGGTAATAACTAATTGATTTTGAAGAAGTTCCAAAGCAAGTTTTCTATGTAAATGCAACGTTTCGTGAGTAATGGCAGGAGTGACAAACGGGTGACCGTCTCTATCACCACCAACCCAACTTCCAAAGGAATAGTGTGGATAATCATCTGCTGAGTGAAAAAAATCTTTACCTAATCCTAATTCTATCCACGAAGATTGTAATTCTATATCACATTGATGAACAACATTTGGAAAAATCTTGCTTAGGTAATATAGGGCATTTGTTCTTTCATCAGTGACTAATGGTTTTTCTAAATAAATTTCACCGGTTACCCACCACCGTTCCAAAAGTTGAATAATAGATTCACGAAGAACATTTTGCTCTATCATACTCAAAGAGAGGTTTTCTCTTTGTTCTAAAAGGGAAAAAACTTCTCGTTGGATTTCAATGATTGTAATTCTTTTTGCTTGAGTTGGATGTGCCGTCAAAACAGGAATGACTTTCGTTGAAGCAATAGCTTTTTTCATTTCATCAATAGAAATACCACTTTCTTTCCAATTTGATATTGTCTCTCCCCATGATCCACGCACGTTGGTTATATTTTCTTTGTTATGTAAAGAACGACGGTATTGTGCTACGGAATTTTCTTCAACCAAGGTCATCAATTGAAAAAAGATACTTAGAGAATGGATTATTTTTTGGTCAGTAATCTTCGAAGAATTATTTTCAAATGTTGATGAATCTTTTATCAGTTGAATAACTTCATTTTCTTGATGTCGGAAAAGCATTTCTAAGAAACACTCAATGATAAAGTTTCTGTCTTCTGTAATGTTTGAAAAAGAAGTTGACATGGGTATCTGTAACTATGATTGAAATAATACTGATTATATAAATTGCAACATAACATTCAATAGTAGTGTTATGATTGAGTTCAAATTACATAAAAAAAGGTAATCATTGCTGATTGCCTTGTAATTTTTATATCTTATTATGCATTCTTAACGGAAGATTTCTTTGATTTTGCCTCAAGTGTTGCGTACTCCAGAGACATAATTTCATAGAGTTACAATCAAAAGTTGAAGAAACTACTTTGCCTTCTCCAACCAAAAGGTATTCATTGACCCTTTCCCTTTGATGAAGATTTCCCCACGTGGGATAATGGAAAATTCTGGGTTTGATTTGACTGCTTTAGCAAATGCTTCACTGATGTGGATGCGACCTGCTTCTGAGTTGGATTCCATTCGAGAAGCAACGTTGACTGCATCACCCCAAAGGTCGTATGTATATTTATTTTTGCCGATGATACCTGCAACAACTTCTCCAGTATGAATACCAATACGAATTTCAAGATTATTCATTTCCTTAATCCAATCAGTATCACCTAAATTTGAAGGAATATTGACTGAAAAGTCACGCATAGTTTCAAGAAGTTTTAGTGCAGCAAGTGCTGTAGCTTTTTGGTGTTCGTCAAGTGGTGAAGTTACATTCGCAACAGCTAAATAACCATCTCCAATTGTTTTGATTTTTTCTAAACCGAATTTTTCAACTATATCATCTGCTTTTTGGAAAATTGCGTCCAATAAATATACAAGTTGTTTAGGTGGGGCAATTGACGCGAGAGACGTAAACCCAACCAAATCCATAAAGAGAACGGAAACAGTTTCGAAGTGGTCGGCAATAAATGTTTCTTGTTGAAGAATTCTGTCTGCAATCTTGACAGGGAGAATGTTATGAAGTATTTTCTCTTGTTCTTGAAATCGAGCCAATTTCAACTGACGTGCTTTTTCATCTTCTTCTAATTTACGTCGTTGATCAAAGAGCTGTGCTTTATTCTTTGCTTCTTCTGTTTGTATTTCATCTTTTAAAGCAATAAATTCTTTGTAATCCAAAAATGCAGATTTCGTGTCGTTCATTTTCTCATTTATTTGAGAACTTAGCTGTAAACATTCCATTTGTAAATTTTTACTGCCTATTTCTAATGACAATGCATAAGCATTTGTTTGATATTCTTTTGCTTTTAAATAATTATTATTGTTTAAAAAGAGGTTTCCGATACTAATTAAATTTATAACTGTATCAACTTTGTTCTCAATTTCTAAATTTATATAGAGTGCTTTTTCAAAAAACTCTATTGCTTTTGCATAATCAGAAATCTTGTTATATATATTTCCAATATTCTGAATATTATGAGCAATTTGTTCTTTTTTTCCTATTTCTTCATTGATTTGTAATGATTTGTGACAATATTCAATTGCCAAAGTGTAATGAGTTAGACGATAATAGTTTGTGCCAATGTTACCTAATGCTGCTGCAATTCCTACTTTATAACCAATTGATTCAAAAAATATGATCGCTTTTTCAAAATAACTAATAGCTTTATTATAGTCATGCAATTCATTATATACATTCCCTATAGAACCCAAAACATTACCTACACCATATTTATTTCCAATTTCTTCATTGATTTGTAATGACTTCTCAAGATATTCTAATGCTTTTGCATAGTCCGAAAGCAATTTGTAGATAATTCCAATATTATTGAGATTATGTGCTAAAAAGTCTTTTCTTCCAATTCGTTCGTTGATTTCTTTTGCCGATTCATAATACTCTTTAGCTTTTGAAAAATGAGAATAAGAATTGAAAACAATTCCCAAATTGGAAAGATTTGCTGAAATTCCAACTTCATTATTCAATCTTTTATTTATGGATAATGCCTTTTCAAGATACTCTTCTGCTTGTTTTAGATCTGATAAATCACTGTGAATTAGTCCAAGATAATTATATAAACTTGCTAAAGACTCAGAATCATTGTGAATATCAATTACTCTAAGCAGCTCAAATGCTAAGGTCTTTGCTTCTTCATATTGAGAAGTTCTCCATAGATTATCTAATTTTTCCAATGCTTGTTTGATTTCTTCGAGAGTCATTATAGTCATAAGGGTTGGAAAGAAATTTTGCCTTACGAATATACGAAAATATAGGTGAATACAGGTTATTGTAGAGACATTGCATGCAACATCTCAGTAATGTAGCGGAATACCCCCTTACTCCATCTCTCTTCAACGGAGGGGAGAGGGTGTAATCGTGTTTTTGTTGAGACGCAAAATCTTGGTTCTCTACGGTATTTTATAGATTGGTCTGTGTTCCCCTCTTGAGGGGTGCCGTCTTCGGCGAGGTGGAATCTTCTCGACAGACAGATTGGTCTGCCCTTACATTCGCTGTTACTAATTGCCTCAATGGGGAGAAAATGTGACAAAAAAAGGCAATCATTACTGATTGCCTTTTTATAGAGAGTATGTAGATCTTAGCGGAAGATTTCTTTGATTTTGCCCCAAGTACTGCGAACTCCTGATACATAACTTCATAGAGTTACAATCAAAAGTTGAAGAAACTACTTTGCATTCTCCAACCAAAACGTCTTCATTGTACCTTTTCCTTTTATGGAAATTTCACCACGAGGAATAAGAGTAAATTCTGAGTGAGATTCAATTGATTTTGCAAATTCTTCGCTGATGTGGATACGACCCGGTTCTGAGTTGGATTCCATTCGTGAGGCTACGTTTACTGCATCACCCCATAGGTCGTAGGTATATTTGTTTTTGCCAATGATTCCAGCGACTACTTCGCCAGTATGAATACCTATACGAATTTCAAGGTCTTTCATATTCTTTATCCAATCAGTGTTGCCTAAATCAGATGGTATATTGACGACAAAGTCTCGCATTGTTTCGAGAAGTTGAAGTGCTGCAAGTGCTGTTGCTTTTTGGTGATTCTCAAGTGGGGAAGTTACATTCGCAACAGCTAAATACCCATCACCAATGGTTTTGATTTTTTCTAGGCCAAATGTTTCAACCACTTCGTCTGCTTTTTGGAAGATTGCATCGAGTAAATAAACTAATTGTTTTGGAGGTGCTATTGAGGACAACATAGTGAAGTTCACAATATCAAAAAACAATACTGACGTAGATGGAAAAAAATCTGCTATAAAAGTTTCTTGTTTGAGAATTCTATCGGCAATATTTTCGGGTAAAATATTAAGAAGAATTTTTTCTTGTTCTTTGAAACGAGCAAGTTTCAATTGACGTGCTTTTTCATCTTCTTCAATGATTCTTTTTTGATCAAAGAGAACTACTTTGTTTTTTGCTTCTTCTGATTGAATTTCTTTTTCAATTTCTATTGCCTTTTTGTAATACTCTAAAGCCTCTTCAAATTGTCGTTCATTTAGTCGAAGAGTGTGTAATGTGTCTAAAACAACTTTTATTATGTCTTTTGCACCAATTTCTTTGGAAAGAGTTAATGAATTTTGAAGGTATTCCTCTGCTTTTATAGAATTATACAATGTTGAATCTTTTGATGCAAAAACTACCCCAATATTGCAAAGGTTTGTTGCAATGTTAATTTTGCTGCCTATTTCTTCATTGATTTGCAATGCTTTGTATTGATACTCTAATGCTTTTGGGTAGTCTGAAAGACTTTGGTAAAGATCTCCAATGTTTCCATAGTTAGTTGCAATTCCACTTTTGTTTCCAATTTCTTCATAGATGTGAATAGCTTTGTTGTAGAATTCTAACGCTTTAGAATAATCTAAAAGTTGTGTAAAAACTATTCCTATATTACAATAATTTACAGCTATTCCAACTTGGTTTCCAATTTCTTCATTTATTTTTATAGCTTTTGAGTAATACTCTTTGGCTTTATTGAATTCTAAAAAATGCCTATAAATAATCCCAATACCAGTAATTGCATGTGCTTGATAGAGTTTATAACCTATTTCTTCTAATATACTTAATCCTTTTCTATAATATTCTAATGCTTTCTCAAAATCATGTAAATTCGCAAAAATACTACCTATATTTACTAAACTTCCTCCAATTGCACTTTTGTTACCTAAATCTTCATTGATTTCTAATGCTTTTGAGTAATATTCAAGTGCTTTGGGGTAGTCTGAAAGGTTATAATATGCAATTCCAAGTAAATTGTAGATTATAGATAAAGTTTCTGAATTTTCTTGTATTTCTTGTAGCCCTAAAAGTTCATTAGCAAACTCTTTTGCCTCATTATACTGAGAAGTAATCAATAAATTATCTAATTTTTCGATTGCTTGTTTTATTTCTTCGGGTGTCATTCAGGTTTTGTAAGATTGGATTGGTTTATTTACAATACGAATATACAAAAAATATAGGTGAATAAGAATCAAAGATAAGAACGACAATTCAAACAAAAAAAGGCAATCATTCCTGATTGCCTTGTAAATGTTTAATAATTTTATGTATGCTTAGCGGAAGATTTCTTTGATTTTGCCCCAAGTGCTGCGAACTCCGGAGACGTTGTGGTAGACGTTCACTTGTTCGGAATAGGTGATGGAGTTGTTGGTACCGATGATTTTTAAGCGATAGGAATAATTATTTGCCAAAAATTTTGATTGGTCGGAATTGTTTCCTTGTTTCATTACCGCTTCTTCGTCCACAACTCTGTACGAAACCGAAGGTCCTTGTGCCTGTTGGGTAAGGATATAGCGGTATGGCTGACCGTTGAGTGAACGTTCAACATCATATTGTTTGACTGATTTTTCAGCGTTTGAACGCCATTCGATAACAACAGAACTACCATCAGAACGAGCTTTGAAATAGTCAAAGCTAACTTCTGCGGCAAATAATGCTATCGTCGCAAAAAAGGCACAAATGAGAAAAAAGTGTTTCATAATCAGCAAATATACAATATTTTTCTACAATTTCCAAGACGAGGGGGTGTGTAATCTATTGATAATTTCAAGGATTCTGTTTCTTTTCCGGGAAAAATGACAAAACTTCCATAACTACTGAATCAACAGAAATAGATGTCATACACTCAGAAGTGCCAAATTTGCATGGTTTAGAACCATTATGTGAACATGGACGACATGGCAGATTATTATTTTCAAGAACTATACTTTGTTCTGCCAAAGGAGCAAATCCAAAAGCAGGAATTGTGGGACCAAAAATAGCAATGGTTGGAGTATTCACTACACTCGCAAAGTGAATTGGTGCGGAGTCGTTCGATACAATTACTCGAGCATGATGAATCAAGGCTACCGATTCAGGAATAGAAAGAATGCCAACTGCATTAATGATATTTGGTTTAGATAACAGAGGTTCGCAATAGGTTCTGTCACTGTCAGCACCAATTATAACGACAGGTATATTTTCATTCAAAAGTATAGAACATAATTGTTTAAATGATTCTATTTTCCACCGTTTTTCACTCCAAACTGAATTTGGTGCAATGACAACAAATGGTTTGTTATGTATTTGATGTTTTTCTAAAAACCTATCAACCGATGTTGGTTGCAAATTTTGTCGAAATTGAATGGCGGAATATGGAATTGGTTGTATGTCTGAAAACAAGCACAACAAAAATAATTGTCTTTGCCGTTCACTTCCATGTTGTGGTCTTTGAATTCGAGCGGAAAACAGAAACGAAAGGGCGGACTGAGTGAAAGTGATTCGATATTGTGCTTTTGTCAGTAGTGATAGTAATGATGAACGAAATGACGAATGGAGATTGATGATGCAATCAATATTTTCAGTAGATAGTTGTTTTGCAAATTGACGAATTCCATTTATTCCTTTTTGAGAGTTTCTTTTATCAAATGGCAACACTGCATCTATATCTTTCGAAGAGGAAAGCATTTCAGAACATAAAGGAGTGCAAACAAAGGAAATAGTACAATCAGGATGGAGTTTTTTTATTGCAGAAGCAACAAACAATGACAGGGTTGTATCGCCAATGAATGCAGTTTGGATAAGTAAAAAATGTGAGAACTTGGTAAGCGAAGGTTTCATCGATTAATCGACGAATTGTTATCATAATTCGTACAGACTTTGCAAAGGAGGTCACTTTTTTACTATCATAGAAGAAATTACTGTACAAATTACGTGAAAATTCTGTATTTTTGGAGATGAAAACGCCACAATTCTTCCGAACAATAATCATAGTTGTTAGTATTTGTAGTAGTATTGTACTAACATCCTGTAACACATCAATCTATGAAGCACTGACATTGAATCCATATCAATTCTATTTGAATGAGGATCAAGATTCATTATCGGCAATTAGTTTGTACAATATGGGTAAAATCAGCCAATTTTTCCGAACAGGAAATAATGCCTTTGAGGTCAAAGATGAAGGAAATGTTGCCTTAGGATTTTACAAAGACACACAACATGAATTTGATATTTCTGTTCGACCAATTGTCATGGATAATAAACCAGCTGAATTGTCATTTCATTCTCGAATGGTTTCAGAAAACTACAAAAAAGGTTACGGAATAGAATGCAGATTCACCGAACAAGGTTGTGTTGTTACTGAAGGCGGAACCATCTTTTATGCCAATCCAGATGCGAAGTTAGAATCTGGCAAACAATATCGATTTCGATTAATAAATGACGGTGCTTATATCTATGCATATTTAGATTGTGATTTGTTGTTTGAGAAAAAAACGAGACTTCCTTTGACTGAGCAATTTGTAATTGAACATCGAAAAGGAACTTCAGCAACCTATGAAGGTGTTTCCTATAGGAGAGTAGATAATGATATTAATCCTATCATTCGTTCGAGAGAATCATTTGATTATGAAGAATTATTAAACGACGTTAAAGGAATTTTTGGAAGATAATTTGTGAAAAAAAATATACTTATTTCTGGTGCCGGTTTGGTTGGCTCATTAGCAGCCGTATTATTAGCAAAAAGAGGACATAGTGTAACAGTAGTCGAAAGACGACCAGACATGAGAACGACATCAGGGTATGGTGGACGTTCGATTAATTTGGCTCTTTCAGATCGTGGGTGGAATGCACTTCGAAAAGCAGGAGTTGACAAAATTATCGAAGCAATAGCTATTCCAATGTACGGAAGAAGAATACACAATCATGATGGAAGTTCTTCGTACCAACCGTATGGAAAGGAAGAACAAGCTATCTACTCTGTTTCTCGTAAAGAAATCAATATTGCTTTGATGAACGAGGCAGAAAAATTACCAAATGTAACATTTCTTTTCTCCCATAAAACTATAAGTTTTGACCTTCATACAATGTTGTGTGAAGATGTGAATGGAACACAAGTTACATTAAAAGCAGATATGATATTGGGAGCAGATGGTGCATTTTCTGCAATCCGTGAAGTAATGCAGAAAACCGATCGTTTTGAATACTCTCAAAGTTACATTTCACAAGGGTACAAAGAATTAACGATTCCAGCAGGAACAAATGGTGAATTTCAAATAGAAAAGAACGTTTTGCATATTTGGCCTCGACGTGAATTTATGATGATAGCATTGCCAAATATTGATGGAAGTTTTACTTGTACATTGTTTTTGGATTACGAAGGGGATCCTTCGTTGAAATCGCTGAATACAGAAGAAAAAATTACATCATTTTTTCAACGAGAATTTGCTTCTGCGATTCCGTTGATGCCAACATTAGTGAAGGATTATATGAATAATCCAACTTCTTCCTTAGTTACAGTTCGTTGCTATCCATGGGTTTACAATCATACAACAGCACTAATTGGAGACGCAGCACATGCTATAGTGCCTTTTTTTGGTCAAGGGATGAATGCTGGATTTGAAGACTGTGTGATACTAATGGAATGTTTAGATGAAGCTAATGAGGATATTCAAAGTGCTTTAGATACCTACCAACAGCGAAGAAAACCGAATGCAGATGCCATAGCAGATATGGCATTGACAAATTTTGTGGAAATGCGTGATAAAGTGGCTGACCCTAAATTTTTGGAACGAAAAAAAATTGAATCATTGTTGCACAAACGTTTCCCTGATAAATTTGTTCCTCAATATTCAATGGTCAGTTTCTCTTCTCAAATTCCATATTCTGTAGCACTACAACGTGGCAAATTACAAGATTCTTATCTTGATGCAATTCAACAAATACCAAATGTGGGACAACAACTTGATACTGCTGAGTTTTGGCAGGAAGTGAACCAGATTCTCGATACGTTACAACCGTTTGAATATTCAATTTAAAAAAAAAGCTACCTAAATGGTAGCTTTTTTTGTGACTTTTTTCTTCGAAGTTACTACTGATTCAGAAACAAACACATGATCCAAAGCTTCACTGATTGTTTTGACAGGAATGATGGTCAAATTTTCACGAATAAATGGATTTAATTCTTGAACATCCTTCGAATTTTCTTGAGGAATAAGCACAGTTTTTATTCCAACACGTATAGCAGCCAATAACTTTTCATTTAAACCTCCAATTGCCAGGACAGAACCACGCAACGTTACTTCACCGGTCATAGCAATATCTCCACGAATTGCTTTGCCAGTCGCCGCCGAAATCAAAGCAACTGTCATAGTGATACCTGCAGATGGTCCATCTTTTGGAACCGCTCCCTCTGGAACATGAATGTGTATTTCTGTATCAGTTGAAAAATTCTCTGGTACTGATAATTGTTTCGAATTTGTTCGCACGTACGAAAGTGCTGCAGTAGCAGATTCTTTCATCACATCGCCAAGTTTCCCAGTTAATGTTAGTTTTGAAGCACCTGGCATCATAGTTACTTCAATTGGAAGGATATCTCCTCCAACAGAAGTCCAAGCTAATCCAGTTGCAACACCAATTTTCGGTTCCAATTCATTCGATTTGTAATGAAATCGAGGAGATTTCAAATACTGTTCAATAGAATCTTCAGAAAGAGAAATCGTTTTATTATTCAAAAATTCTTTAAATTCTATTGAATCACGTAAAGTAACTTTTGAAGCGTCAATTTCTGAAGATTCTGATTTTTTAGAACGCTTTTTGGGTGTAGTTTGGAATTTAGCAGAAGCTTCAAAAACAATATCCTTTGCAACTTTTCGGAGTACTGTCGATATTTCTCGTTCCAAATTACGTACACCTGCTTCGCGAGTATAATGACGAATAATAGAAAATACAGCAGATTTTGTAAAAGTAATAGAACTTTGATCTAAACCTAATTCTTTTTTTACTTTCGGAATGATATGTTGCGTTGCTATTTGTTCTTTTTCCACATCTAAATAACTGGAAAGTTCGATAACTTCCATACGATCTAACAGTGGAGCTGGAATATCATATTTGACATTGGCAGTACAAATGAAAATTACATCTGAAAGGTCAAAATCAACTTCTAAGTAATGGTCGTTAAATGTTTTGTTTTGCTCAGGATCCAAAACTTCCAAAAGAGCTGCAGCAGGGTCACCACGAAAATCAGATGCTAATTTATCTACTTCATCTAATAGAATCACTGGATTTTTTGTTCCTGCACGTTTCATTGCTTGAATAATTCGACCTGGCATAGCACCGATATAGGTTTTTCTGTGACCACGAATTTCTGCTTCGTCACGTACTCCACCAAGAGAAATGCGAACAAACTCGCGTCCCAATGCTCGTGCAATGGATGCTCCCAAGGATGTTTTTCCAACACCCGGAGGTCCTGAAAGACAGATAATTTGACGACGCAATTGTGGAACTATATTTAGTACAGCAATATATTCGAGAATACGTTCTTTTGGTTTCTCTAATCCAAAATGATCCTCATCCAAAATTGTTTTCACGTGCTGGATATTCAACACATCATCTGTACGTTTTGACCATGGTAAAGCAACCACCAAATCCAAATATGAACGCATAACGCCATATTCAGGAGACATCTGAGAGGTTCGTTTCAATTTGTCAAATTCTTCCCAAACTTTCGCCAAAGTTTCTTCTGGAATACCAGCTTCCTCAATAGCATGTTTGAGCGTTACTAATTCCGGAACTGATTCATCATCATCACCTAATTCTTTTTGTAATACGCGAATTTGTTCTTGAATGATAAACTTTTTCTGAGTTTTTTGTAACGACTCATGAATTTTCGTATCAATTTCATCTTCAATTTTTTCAACATCAATTTCATTCTGAAGGAGTTGAATTAACTGTAAATACTGTTCTTTCAGGGTAATTGATTCGAGGATTTTTTGTTTTTCAACAACCTTCTGTTGAATATTTGCAGCAGCGTAATAAAGCTTTCGTTGCGGGTCTACCATATTAAAGTAGGTAGTCGATACATCTGAAGAAAGATGTTTGTTAAGCCCAACATATTCTTGGAATAAATCGTCAGCATGGCGAACTAACGCCAAAAATTCTTTATCATTATCTGGAATTTCTACTTCAATTATATCAACTTTTGCTTCTAAAAATTCCGTATTTTTAGAGCGAGTTTTGATAGTGCCGTGATATTCACCTTCTACTAACACTTTGATGAGATTATTTGGCAACTTCATGACTTGCAAAATTCTTGCAATAGTACCATTAGTATATATATCGTCAAAGGTTGGTTCGTCAACGGTTGCATCTTTTTGAGCAGTAACAAAGATAAATTTTTGTTTTGCCAACGCTGTTGTTGTCGCTTTCACCGAAGAAGCTCGCCCAATGAGAATTGGATATATCATATTTGGATATAGCACTACATCTCGCAGTGGAAGAACTGCAAGTTTTTTTGGAACAGGTTTTTTTAATTCGGGGTGTTCTCTTTGAAGTAATTCGAGGATAGAACGGTCATCTATTTTAGCCATATTTGGTGTTTTTATTCTATAGACAATACAAGTGTCATGTAAGAACGCTTTTTGGGTTAAAAAATTGTTCTTTTGGGATATGTTGGTGAATATGCAGTAAAATGAAAAAAACTTTCGCATTCTTAGAAAATTTTGGTATTTTTGTATTCATTACTTATGAACTTTTCATTATCATACGTTGTTTAAGGAGTAAGAAAAGCAATGTTAGAACATTATATACCGATATTTTTGATGATTATAGTTGGTTTAGGATTTGGCATCGTCAATCTTAAAGCAGCTGAATGGTTGGGTCCAAAAAACTCCAATAGCGAAAAAGCATCTACTTATGAAAGTGGTATGCGTCCGATTCGTTCTGCACATGAACGTTTCTCTGTCAAATTCTATTTAGTAGCTATGCTTTTTATTTTGTTTGATATTGAGATAGTATTTATGTACCCATGGGCTGTTCGATATCAAACTTTAGGTATTCCTGGTATGGTGGCAATGGCATTGTTCATGATTATTCTCTTTGCTGGATTTATTTATGTCGTGCGTAAAGGAGCATTACAATGGGATTAAATGATATAACAAAAGATGGTTTTATTACCACAACGGTTGATTTCGCTATCAAATGGGCACAAAAAAACTCCTTGTTTCCTATGCCTCTGGGGATTTCTTGTTGTGGAATTGAGATGATGGCATTTGCTTCTTCTCGTTTTGATGTTGCACGATTTGGTTCTGAGGCAATGCGTTTTTCACCACGTCAGTGTGATTTACTCATCGTTGCAGGAACTGTTACCTATAAAATGGCGTCAGTTGTTCGTAAAATTTACGACCAAATGCCAGACCCCAAATGGGTAATTTCTATGGGAGTTTGTGCTTCCACTGGTGGAATGTTCCGTTCATATTCTGTAGTGCAAGGTATAGACCAGTTCTTACCTGTTGACGTGTATGTATCTGGATGTCCTCCACGTCCTGAAGCATTGTTGAAAGCGTTGATGACCGTTCAAGCGAAAGTTGGAGCGTATAAACCAACACTTTTAGACATCGAAGGACACAAAAAAGCAAACGCTCGTGTCCCAGAACGTGAATACATCACCATCGACTAATTTAACGATTATACTAAAAAGCCCCAAATTGGGGCTTTTTTTTTTTGACTTTTTTGAGTTTAATTAAAATTCCCCTCCCTTGGAGAGGGTGGTTGAAAGACGGGGAGGCTTCATATTCTTTCGAAAGGACAGGTCGCGACTTGTCCCAACAAATATAGGATAACTCGCTCGCCCATATAGGGATAGAGTAGGGGAAGGGATAATTCTGAATCAAAAAGGGCGAAAATTGTTTCGCCCCTACAAATCACAATTCCCCTCTTTTGGAGGGGAATTTTATACAAAATCTATTCTATTTTCTTACCATTGTGTGATGCCACCTGTAAGATTGGTGGCTGTGTAGCCTTGCTCTTGGAGGAATTGAACTGCTGTTGCGGAGCGTCCGCCTGAACGGCAATAAACAATGATTTCTTGGTCTTTGTAGGGAGTAAGTTCGTCGACTCGAGTGCGAAGTTCACCAAGCGGAATGAAGATATTGCCTTCGATATTGCGTTCAGCATGTTCTTCAGGTTGGCGAACATCCAATAGAATGGGTGTTACACCGGAGGCAATGCGTTCTTTCAGTTCAGTTGTGGTAATAGTTGGGATTGACATATTGTATGTATAAAAATGATTAAATAATTTCTAATTTTGCAAATTTTAACATCAGTTTTTTTTGGCCAACTGAACGGAAGGTTACTTCCACTTGAGCAGATTCGCCACCACCAGAAATTCGAATGATTTTACCTTCTCCAAATGATCGATGGCGTACCATCATACCAACGGTGTACATAGAATGTTCCTCCAATTGCGAATAATTTTCCTCTGGCATTTCATTTTGGAAATACGAGGTTGATGTCATTGTCGTCGGTTTTTTTACCTGCGAATTAACGGTACGTGAATTTGTGAGTGAATGGCGTTGTTCAAATAATTCTTCAGGAATTTCCGCTAAAAATGGCGATGGTGCTGAAAACGTTGAATATCCATATCGCATTCGTTGTTTTGCATAACTGATATAGAGTTTTTTCTTTGCTCGAGTGATACCAACGTAAAACAAACGACGTTCTTCTTCTTTGTCTTTTTTGGTTGAGGTTTCACGAGTCAATGGAAATAATCCATCTTCCAATCCAGCTAAAAACACAGTATCAAATTCCAAACCTTTCGCCGAATGTAAGGTCATTACGGAAATTCTATCAGCGTTCAAATCTAAAGTATCAATATCCGAAATTAACGCCATTTGATGGAGATACTCTTGAATGGTAGGTTTTGTTGCATCTTCTTGGTTGATATTCTCTTCATTTTCAAGATAAATACGAAGATTTTCTACGAAAGTTTCGATATTTCGTAATCGATCCTGCATATCTTCATCGTCAGTATTCGAATATAATTTCAGATAATTTGATTGTTCAATATAGGAAATTGCAACATCAGCGTGAGGTTCGTGGTCTAAACGGAATTTGTTGTCTTCTACCAAGGTAGCAAGTTGCATCATCGCATCAGCAGCTTTTTTAGTGATACCGTCGATTTCGTGAACCTGTGAAAATGCTTCAATCAAATCAATACGATTCATTTTAGCATAGACTTCGACCTTCATAAGTGATGTTTTGCCAATTCCTGTCGTCAAATCGCAAACCCTACTCAAACTTTCTTGGTCAGATGGATTTATAAGCAATTTCAAATATGCCAATATATCCTTTATCTCTTTTCGTTTGTAAAAGGACATACCACCAATAATAGTATACTTTAGGTTGTTTTTGCGAAGTGTATCCTCAATTATTTGCGACTGTGCATTTGTTCGGTATAAAATGGCAATATCTTTTAACTGAAGATCACCACGAGTAGAGGTATCAATTAATATCCGTTGACAAATTCGTTCAGCTTCCACCCTATCAACTTGTGTTTCCATGAGTGTGATAGCAGGACCTTCTGGATTTTCCGTAAAAAGCTCTTTTTTTAACTGATGGGTATTATGTGCAATGACAGCATTTGCCGCATTGAGAATGGTTTTTGTCGAACGATAGTTTTGTTCCAAACGTACTGCTAAAGCATCTGGGTAGTCTTTTTGAAACTCTAAGATATTACGAATATCTGCACCTCGCCATGCATAAATAGATTGAGCATCATCACCAACAACACAAATGTTTTTGTGAGCTTCTGCCATAAGCTTTGTGGAGATATATTGACTACGGTTAGTATCTTGATACTCATCAATGAGTATGTATTGGAATCGCTGTTGCATAAATTCCAATGTTTGCGGAGAGAGTTGAAGAAAACGAATCATATTGATGAGAATATCATCAAAATCCATTGCATTGTAAGCACGTAATCGTTGTTCGTATTCTTTATAGACACTGACAAACACCTTCATCTGAGGCGAAGTATCGTCAGCAAAATCTTGCCATGATTTCAATTCATTTTTTGCTTTCGAAATTCCATGCAAAAATGATTTTGGAGAGGATGTTTTGGGGTCAATTTGAAAATCAACTAATATTTTTCGTAATAATGAAGTAGAATCTTCTGTATCGTAAATAGAAAAAGACGATGTGTAGCCCAATGATGAAGCAACTTGCCGTAATAATCGAGCAAAAATTGAGTGAAAAGTTCCTGCCCAAACCATGGATGATTTATCATCACCAACTATCGCTGAAATTCGCTCTTTCATTTCCGTAGCAGCTTTGTTAGTGAAGGTAAGTGCTAAAATGGAACGTGGAGGAACACCTTGATAAATCAAATGAGCGACCCTATATGCCAAAACACGGGTTTTCCCACTACCAGCACCTGCAATTATAAGCACCGGACCCTCCGTTGTTTCCACAGCGGTTCGTTGTGCTGGATTGAGCAACTCTAAGTAAGAAGGTTCTTTGTTTGTATCAGCTTCGTTAAACAACATCATGAAGCACTCGAGCTTGTATCGTTTGATGTCGATGTTGATGAACTTTTCTTCTGAACATAATCTGTCAGATAAAAGCCACTTCCATTAAACACCAGACCAGACCCATTGGAAATCTTCCGTTGAACAGTTCCATTACCCTTTTCAATTTGCTCACAAACACTTTCAATACAATGGGTTAATGGGTCAGATTTGATAGACTGGAAATGTTCAAATGTTTTTCCGCACGTGGTACAAACGTAATCGTAAGTTGGCATATTCGACTCTATATATATTTCTTTATTTACTGATATTTGGCTCGAAAAGTTACACGGATTTATAGTAGAATTATTTTTACTTTTCTACCCCAAATTTGTTACAAATGTAGTATATGCTACAAGAAAAAATTCGAAAAAAACGTTCTCAATGAAGAATATTCATTCTTAATATTAATGGGAACAAATGTAGTTACATAAGAATTGAGTATCTTTGTTGTATATGTATCATTTCTATACTTGTTATGCCCTCTTCTTTTCTCAAATTTGCAACCAATCATACACTTTTAACAAAAACCTTACCTCGTTCTGGCTCGAGTTTTTTAGCGTTATGCGAACTCATAAAAAACTCCATCGAATCCGATGCGATGAATGTATACATCGATATAGATATTGATGATGATGAGCATTTGAGTATGAATGCTCGTTTGCGTTCTATTACAATATTAGATGATGGTGTTGGGGTGCAATTTTCGAATTTGGAACAATCACTATTCAGAATTGCAACGCAAATTCGTGGGAAAAATGGCGTTGGAAGATTTTCCTGTTTTCAAATAGGAACCGTCATTCAAGTGGAAACATCCTCGTATGATGAAGCGTCGATGGAGTTTTTAACTTCTCGATTTACCATGACGTATGAGCAATTAGTCGAAGCTGATGTATTAGAAAACTTTTCTACGGAAGTGGTTGTTGAAAAGAGCATTGAGCCAAGAAGTTATTTCCAAATCACAATTGCGAAACCTTGGAAATATGAAGAATTGACAAAAGCGGATAAACGGAAAATAACAGAAGATTTTTTACCAAATATTTTAGGTGTTTCCTTACTGCAATTTTTCCCTGAAACCATTTTAGAAAAAAAAGTGCTCTTTCATATAAATGATACTCCACTTTCAGCAGATGGTTTTACTGACGAATCTGAAGAATCCTTTTCTCATTTATATATAGATGCAAAAGGAATTGAACAACCCGTTCGGTTTGTGGTCAAAACTGTCGAAAATGACAAAATCAATAATTACATTCAGTTAAAAAACACAAAAAACAATCAAGAAAAAACAGTTCATTCGTATGCATACGACTATGGGTTTAACGACGGTCGTGCAAGAGTAATGACTGTGGAATCTCCATTTATTGATGAAGAAATATTAGATTCTTCGATACTCAAATCGAAGGAAAAAAATTCATATATCGAGCATTTTTCGCAGTTTGTGGATATGCAGGTTCGTGAATATTTGACAGAAAAAGAAAATGATTTCGATGGTTTTATTTCCAAACTACGAGGGCAGAACTTTTACCCATATCGAATAATTGTTGATGAACAATTGTTAGAAAAACTGACTTTTGACCGATTGATGTTTTATGCTCATACTCATACTGATATCTTGGAATTGTCAGCAAAACATCTTCGTACAATTTTTACGATGTTTCAATCAGCGATGTATACTAATACTTTGATGGATATACTTCCAGAGTATGTAGATATTGATGATCCCTCTGTACAAGATTTTCTACGATTGTTAGTAGAAAAATCCATTCTTCACAGAGTCCAAAAAATTGCTTCTCTACTACTTCAACAACGACAACTTCATAGTTTGGCAATATTACTGCGAGGTGAGAAAAAACCTACAGAAACTTCCATAGTTGAAAATGCTCAGTCATTGCTATGGTTGTTTTCTGAACATCTACATACATTCGTTGAAAGCATAGAAATAGAAGAAATAGAATCACATAAAAAGATTGGTTCTATGAAAGTAACAACACTGCATGATAGTGTTCCATCGCAGAGAAAAATTCATTTATATCATTCTGATGCTGTTTTGACTGCAAAAGAATTAGAGCAATACGAAACTATCGATGATACAGATGCACTTTTGGTCATTGCTGGGGGAATTTCCTACGAAGTAGAACGAAATGGTACGAAGGTAGGCGACTATTTACAACCATTTGAAGCATTTCCGTACATTCTCGTTATTACATGGGATGAGCTAATTTCAAAAGGTTATGCAATATTCAATGAATACAAAGAGTATTTTTTAGAAAACAATGAACCTCTCCAACAAACTTTACAGTCTTTTATACCTAAGGTTGGAACAGTCCATTTGAAAATGAAAAAAACAAAACAATTATAATTCAAAATCTAATGAAGAAAGATGGCTATGCCACTAACATTTAAAGAAGAACTCGCCCTGCAAGCCGCATTCATGGAAATCAAACGTGAACGTAGGCTAGCATTACAAAAGATGTTTGAAGGAACACAATTGATACCTAAAAGTAGGGTTGAAGATGCCAAAACTCTATTGTTAGAGGCAAAAAACATGAAAAAAGCCGTTGGTACAATTCCGGGTGTCACTGTACCAAAACTTGGAGTACCTTCTTTAAATATTAATTTATTCAAAGATATTGATCTTCGTGCTTTAGTCGATTTTCGCCTTCCAACACTCTCTTTACCTGGAATTAATTTATCTTGGATTCCAGATATTAAGTTAGGTCTACTATGGGATTTTGATTTACCCACAGTTCGATTAAATTTAAAAGGAATATTAAAATACAAGGACCTACTGCCTGATATTTCTTTGAGAGCATTAGTTTATGCACTTTTGAAAAAATTTCCAGAAATTACCGTTCCATCTTTGCTTATAGATCTGAGTAAAATTCTTAACATCGATTTTGATGTACTTTTCCCTGATATTAGGGCAAAATTTCCAGAGTTTTTTACATTTGATTTCAATATTGAATTACCTAATGTAAATATACCAGATGTAAATTTCCCCAATTTACCATCAATCGATTTACCGTCAATAGACCTATCTCAATTGGATTTAAGTGCATTTAGAATCCCAAATCTTTTGAGTATACCGGGTATCGATAAAGTATTTAAATTGCTATTTGAGTTATTCGATTCATTTGATATAGGAGATATCATTGAGGAATTGGGGTTGGATTTTCTAGAAGAGTTTATTAGCGGAGCAATACCTTTTGTTTCACAAGTTGTTAAAGGGGCAAAAGTAGTAAAACTTTGGGGAACAGCAGCCTCAGATTGGCATAAGTCTCGAAAAACAGTAAAACAACGTGAATTTCTTTTACCAGGTAATGCACGTGATGCATGTGATGCTGTTAAAGCATTACTTATTCGTTCTCGAAATGAACATGCTGCCTTAGCATCAATCGAAACAGTGCAATTAGGAGTTTCTACCGCAGGATTATTTGCCGATTTGGGTGGTGCAACGGGACCTGCAGTTTCTGCGGCAGGAGCAATTGCGAAGACCTGTCAAAAAATTGTTATCATGGGTGCCAGATACAAAGAGATGAAAAAAGTAAATCTTCTTTTAAAAACAAGTGCAGCTAATTTAACTTCGAATATTTTTGAAATATCACCATTATTAGGCTGCTATTATCTTGCTAATAATACAACAAGTACAGTATTGAACATACTTAGTTCAAATATTATTGAAGATAATTGGATGGCTGATTGGGAAAGAAACAAGCGAACTCATTTGGATCCATTAATTAAGGAATGTCAACGATTTATTCAAGAATCACGCTATGTACTGTTTCCAATTCGACAAGATATTGGAATGTATATGAAAAAAGGAACTTTTGAAATGCTCAAGGAATCAGCTGCATTGTATTTAAAGAAAAAAGTTGGATTATCACCAACCTCTGCAACAGTTGCTACTCATAAGTATATAGGCAAATAAGTTTGTTGAAGTAACGTCGGTACTTATAAGTCTAATCGCCATTTTTCAGGAGAATTCTGATGAAAACATTCCAATTGGCAACGCTACTTGTAGTTACCGTCCTTTTCTCATCATGTGCTAGCACTGATGGGGTAAAAACAAATGCTTGGGGTTACAATAATAATCCAAATCGTCAACAACCAACAGAAGTAGAAGAAACTGAAACGGTTTCTCCACAACGAATCAATAACGATATGTGGCAAAACCCTTTGGTCGTTAGTGGGTACGATGATATGTACTATCCTTCTATGATGTTCAATGCTCCACCGCGTTTTGTTCCCGTGATAGTACCATGGTGGGAATCTAGCAGATATTGGCATTATAACTCACGTCGTCATTTTATGTTCCAATGTGACCCAATGTTAGTATATTGGGATTGGTATTCTCCTTATTTTGGTACAAATCCTTTTTGGGGTGGTGCATTTGTGCCAACTCGCTATGCTTGGGGAGGTTTTACCACGTATAATCCACCTGTTACAAGAACAATTATAGAACCAGCTCGAACTCAACAAGTTCGTGATTTCGGACCAAATCGAGGAACAACTTCTAATCCTAACACAACTCGTCAAGTAGCTCCAACGAATGATGAATGGAACAACCGTTCTCAAAACTACCGACCTACGACAAATACAACACCGACTCGAACAAATGAACGAACTAATACTGATGGATGGAATACTCGAACTACACCTCCAGTAACTACACCAACGAGAACTCAAACGACATCTCCAACGAGAACTCAAACGACATCTCCAACGAGAACGTTTACAAGAGAAAGTGCAAGTCCAAGTTCTTCAAGAAATACAACGAGTTCTCCATCACGTGCAACATCATCTCCTTCTAGATCTACTCCAGCTCCAAAATCAACACCATCATCAACAACACGAAGACCAGGAAGATAAGTATGAAGCATATTCTTTTGATTGCAGTTCTTATATTTATAAGTAGTGTATCACTAACAAAAGCTCAGTATATAGAAGACGCACTACGATATGTAAACTCTAATACGTTCCCTAATCAACGTGCAGCTGGTTTAGGTGTCTCATATATTGGTATTTCTGATGATTTTGCTTCGTTGTTTATCAATCCTGCAGGTCTTTCATTGGTGGCTAATGATGAATTTTCTATGGGGTTAAATTTGTCGCGAAATACTGCAACCACAAATTTTACAACAAATTCCTTAACAGAGTCATCTTCCTATTTTCAACCAACACATCTTGGTTTTGTAGCCCCGATAGTTGGGACAAAATCTTCTGTTGCAATCGGGTATATGCTCGAAAATACATTCAACTCATTGTATCAATATTCTAATAATACAGATTCAGCACGAATTGCAACAACTCCATCAATTGTACCACAATTAGTTACAGGAAACCCTGAATTTGCGAATGCATTAGCGTTGGCATATTTCGATTCTACTAATCAACGATATGGAACTCCATTGTTGCGTGGAATGGTTCAACAAGGAGATATTCGTGAACGTGGAGCTATCCATGCCATTTCAGGTGGAGGTGGATGGTCAATAGCAGAAAATGTTTCATTAGGTTTATCTATTGTTGGTAAATTTGGATCGTATTCTTATGCGAATTCTTTTTTAGAACGTGATGCGTACAATATCCATACTGTATATGACCCAAATATTGGAGCTACAACAACAGATATTCGTCAAATTGGGATTAATCAAACTATTGATCAGTCTATTTTAGGTATTGGTGCAGTTTTGGGATTACAATCTCGATATGGTGAAAATGTTCGATTTAATCTAACTGTTAAAACTCCAACATATTATTCTATTGAAGAAGATTGGTCGCAAGAATTTACCTCTGAATTTGACAATAATGATAGATTCTCTCGAAATTCATTAGGCAAGAACTCCTACAATATAACAACGCCATTTGTTTTTGGTGCAGGAATTTCAGTTCATGTTTTGGGTATTACATTTACAGCAGGTGGCGAATATGTAGATGTTACCCAATTAGAGTTTGGAGATGCTGCAACAGATGGATTAGACCAATTTTTGGGAAGCAAAAGTTCATTTTCTCGGTATATAGAAGCAAAAAATCTAGAAATTCGTCGACAATTGGTGAATCAAACTACTTGGGGGTTTGGAGCAGAATATGCAGTACCAGCATCTCCTTTCGTCGTAAGAGCCTCAATGCAATCCACGAGTTCCCCTTATACACTTGATGTGCCTGGAGCTGCAATGTCTGTTTTTGCATTGGGTGGTGCAGTAGAAATTGCTCCAAATGTTCGCTTAGAGGGAGCGGTTCGCTTTTTGTCATTCGCAGAACGTCGCTCGTTTTTTGATACGTTTTCCTATACATTGAACAACACACCAAAACAAATTACACTCGGTTTGTCGTATAGAAATTAGAAAAAAAACGTGTAAAATTTGGTAGATTGAAAAAATACTCGTATATTTGTAGTCTTATTTTAATATACTCTATTAGCGAAAAAGAATAATGGCTCATCATAAGTCAGCACTAAAAAGAATTCGTCAAACGAAAAAATTACGTAGCTACAATCGTTTTTACAAAAAATTGATTCGTGAGGCAGTGAAAGCTGTTCGCACATCTGTTGAATTGACTGATGCTCAAGGTAAATTAACCAAAGCAATGAGCATTTTAGATAGAGCTGCTGCGAAAAGAATTATGCACAAAAATACTGCATCCAACCGCAAATCATCACTGTCACGCTATGTGAATAGACTCAAAGGTCCTAAAGCAGCGTAACGTAAGAAAAATTCGTTGCACTTGTAGCTCAACTGGATAGAGCACTTGACTACGGATCAAGAGGTTTGGGGTTCGAATCCCTACAGGTGCACTTTAAAATTTAAAAAGCCATTCATTAGAATGGCTTTTTGTATATTTACGAAACTTTCTTCCTTTTTACATAACTATTTGAACTATGTTGTCCTTATTCCGTATTTGCTTCGTTATTTTGTTTGCTCTCTTGATTTCATGTTCTGAACAATCGAACCCCAACAACTCTGACAATCAAAATAAGTTTCCATTTGGTAATCCTCCTTCTGGTGATAACAATTTTGGATTGAGAATCGTAGAACTCATTCCAAATCCATCCGGAGATGATAATTACAGAGAACGGTTTACAGTCAAAAATTTTTTCAAAGAAACTGTTTCACTCAATGGGTACAAAGTAGTTGATTTGCCCGATTCAGAGTGGGAATTACAAAGTGAATCAGGACAAGATTCACTCAAAGGCGGAGATTCACTGCAGTTTATCAGTAAATACCCAGCTCGATTTTTGAACAGTGGTGCTACTGTTGAACTTCGTTCACCATCTGGACTTATTATTCAAGTATTTTCCTATACAAATGCAATTGATGGAGATGTATTTCGACCGCAGTAACTAATTGTTACGAAATGAGTTGAATTAATCTAAGCCTGTTTAAAAAAACGGGCTTTGTTGTTTGAAAATTGATAGTACAATTGAAAAATTCTACTAAAGATAAAATCAGTTTTTTAAAAAAAACATTTTTGAAAGTACTGAATATTTCCATATATCGGACTATTTGAGTCCGATTTTTGGGAGACTTTTTTGTATTTTTTTGTTGCTTTTGTTTCTTAGATTTACTACGTTTGAATGAAATGAATAAAGAATAATCATTCAATTTGTAGTAATATTAGAAAGGAACAACAATGGATAGCGTTGAAATATTAGCAAGGATTCAATTTGCTGTAACCATTAGTTTTCATTACATCTATCCTCCGTTAAGTATAGGATTGGGAGTATTGATAGTAATAATGGAGGGAATGTTTTTGCGAACAAAAAATCCACTCTATGAGCAAATGACAAAATTCTGGATACGCATTTTTGCTCTTACATTTGCAATTGGTGTTGCAACAGGAATTGTTATGGAGTTTGAGTTTGGTACCAATTGGGCTACATACTCACGGTATGTTGGGGATATATTTGGTTCAGCTCTTGCTGCAGAAGGGATTTTTGCTTTCTTTTTAGAATCGGGATTTTTAGGGTTACTCCTTTTCGGATGGAATAGAATTAGTCCGGCGATGCACTTTTTTTCAGCAATTATGGTGTCTCTCGGTTCAATGTTTAGTGCCGTTTGGATAGTTGTTGCTGGTTCTTGGATGCAAACTCCAGCTGGATATCACATTGTTGGTACTGGAATGACTGCTCGTGCAGAAATTACTGACTTTTGGGCTATGGTGTTCAATCCATCATCAATGGAACGATTGGCTCATGTGTTGGGTGGAGCTTGGATTGCTGGAGCATTTTTGGTTTTGAGTGTAAGTGCATTTTATATCATCAAAAAGAAACATACAGAATTTGCTCAATCTTCTTTCAAAATAGCATTAGGGTTAGCTGCTTTTGGATGTGTGTTTCAATTTGTCACAGGACACATTTCTGCTGAAGGAGTGGCAAAAAACCAACCTGCAAAAATGGCAGCATATGAAGGACATTTTGATTCGAACAAACCTGCTGATCAATATTTGATTGGGTGGGTGAATGAAAAAACTGGTACTACTTCTGGTCTTGCAATTCCAGGGTTTGCTTCATTTCTGGTTCATGGTGATGCGTCAAAACCGCTCACTGGATTGAATAGTTTTCCGCCTCAAGATAGACCAATGGTCAATCCTGTTTTTCAACTGTATCATTGGATGATTGCAATTGGTATATTTTTAACCTTGATGGTCATAGTTGCAATCGTACAAATGTGGAGAAAAAAACTTTTTGAAACTCGTTGGTTAATGTTGCTTTTTGTACCGTCAGTAATCTTACCACAACTTGCAAATCAATTTGGTTGGTTTGCTGCAGAAATGGGTCGCCAACCCTGGATAGTTTACGGCTTGTTGCGTACCTCTGATGCATTATCAAAGGTAGTTACGGCTAATCAAATATGGTTCTCTTTGATATTATTTACAGCAATTTATATGCTTTTGTTTTTGTTGTTTGTGTATCTGATGCACAAAAAAATAACAAAAGGACCTATCGAGGAGGATACTTCTACGTATTCTGAAAACAAATTGGTACTGCCATCACTTTCAAAACAAGCTTCCGTGAAAGGAGTGAATTAAGATGGATTTACATATTCTTTGGTTTATTTTAGTAGCTGTGTTGCTTGCAGGATATGCTGTTTTAGATGGTTTTGATTTGGGTGTGGGAATACTTCATTTGTTTACAAAAGAAGATCTTGACAGAAGAATTATGCTCAATTCCATTGGTCCTGTTTGGGATGGGAATGAGGTATGGTTGGTAACGGGCGGTGGTGCATTGTTTGCAGCATTCCCTGATGTATATGCAACGGTATTTAGTGGATTTTATACAGCGTTCTATTTGCTTTTGGCAATGTTGATTTTTAGAGCGGTTTCTATTGAGTTTCGCTCTAAAGAGCCAATGAAATGGTGGCGTCAAACGTGGGATGTTGCATTTTCAATTTCATCATTACTGATAGCGTTATTGATGGGTGTTGCTTTGGGAAATATTATCATTGGAGTGCCAATTGCTGCTGACAAAGAGTTTGCAGGATCATTTTTAGGAATGTTAAATCCATTTTCATTGCTATTGGGTATATGCACTGTTGCACTTTTTGCGATGCATGGCTCTATTTATGCTGTTATGAAAACTGAAGGAGAACTTCACGAGCGTATCAAAAAATGGGTAAAAAAGACCATAATCTTTTTCATTCTTTGTTACGGCGGAGTAACGATGACTACACTCATATTTTTTCCTCACATGATAGCTCCGTTCAAAGCATATCCAGTATTGTTTGCAATTCCAGTGATTACATTACTTGCTATTGCAAATATACCAAGAGCTATATCGAAACAACAATACTTTTTTGCATTCATTTCCTCATCAGGTGCAATAGTGATGTTTTTAGCATTGACTGCTATTGGTTTGTTTCCTAACTTAGTATTGGCATCGAACAATCCAGCACATAGCTTAACAATATATAATGCCTCAGCATCCCAAAAAACATTAGAATATATGACGGTAATTGCTGTTTTTGGGGTACCTGTTGTTCTTGCATATACCTTTGGAATCTATTGGGTTTTCAAAGGTAAGGTCAAATTAGATTCGATGAGTTATTAATCCTTAATAACACAAAGTAGAAAGTCTTGTTGAAAAACAGGACTTTTTTTTTGAGCACTATTTGTTTTGAAAGAAATATTTCGTAATTTTACCTTAATTAAATCTTAATTTTCTATTTTATCGTATCTATGCGTCAAGTTTTCTTACTTATTTTCTTTTCTGTTTTTGTTACGTTTTCTTGTTCACCAACGAACAATTCCAACGATCCTAATGATGTGGTCATTGGTACAATGAATGCAAAAATCAATGGAAAAGCGTGGTCTGTGCCTAATGCAATTTTGGTTTCACCATTAACTGCAGTTCGTTATGATGGACGAACTTCCATCACAGGATATGCATTAGATAATACTTCCATAATGCTCCTTATTGATAGTGCCAAAGTAGGCACCTTTCTCCTTCCACAAATTCCAACGGCTGTAACTTCCGGGCAGTATATTATCCCTACAGATACTGTTTATTCCTCAACTATTGCAGGATTATGGGGCTCTCCGGGAACGATTACCATTACCGAAATTACTTCTGTTAATATTAAAGGGACGTTTTCCTTTAAAGCCTATCTGACTAATAATCCACTTTCTCGTGATTCAGTAATGATAACAGAAGGTGTTTTTAACGCTCGTTTTATTAATTAATATAAAAGGTTCTGTATGAAATTGTTTGTTAGTGTACTTGTTGTTGTCGGACTTATTACCTTCTCTTCTTGTTCCAAAAAGGACAAAGCAGAAGAACCAGTAAAAGAAGCACCCAAAGAAGAAATGGTAAAATTTACTGTTGATACCAATGGAAGTTCTTCATCTCCAACTGTTACAATGGAATCGAAAAAGGCTACTATGATGTATTACAAACATCCTAGCGAAACTTCCTCAAGTTGGTTGATTTATTTGGGAATTGATGGAAATCATTTTATTTCAATGAGTTTGCCAACATTAGAGAAAAAGGCACATAAATTCGATGAAGTTTTTCCATCAACTACTTCAGCTACAGTAAACTTAAATAACGTATTTTATACCACTGTCAGATCAGGAACACCTACAGGAACAATACCTGGAACATTAACCATAGAGTCAGCAACTGACTCCATAGTTTCTGGTTCGTTTGATTTCATTGCTACAAAGTATAACAGCAAAGGAGATACGGCAGTAGCATCTTACAAACTCAAAGGTGAATTCGTTGTAAAACGTGAAAATTGGGATGTGATCGCCAAGTAAAATCCCAAAGTGTACACTATAGAAATTATAGTTATTACATAGATGGAGTCGGTGATGAGACGTTTGATGACTTTGTTGGTGCTTGCAGGGATGGTGCTTGCAAGTTGTGGAAAAAAAGATTCTGTTGGGCAATCAACAGAAACGAATAAGGAGATGGATAAACCCAAATCAAAGCTATTGGTTGTCTTTGATGGTGTTTCTTCCATAGATAATGACCCCAAATCGGTTTTTGCTGTCAAAACAGATTCGGTTATAACCATAGAGGGTTCTCATAAATCGTACGAACGGTTTCAATTAGAACTCGGATCGACGGAAGTTGGTGAACACAACGTAACTAATGTTGTTACTGCATCCTCTCGGTGGAGTGGTTTGCTACAAATTAATGGTATGTTGTTTACAACCTATAGTGATAGTGCTGGTGGTCGAAATTCAGAAGGTGCTGACAAACGTGGCACAATCATCATTTCAAAATCCACACAAACCTACATCGAAGGTCGCTATTCGTTAATGGTTGTAAAACAATCAGAAGGAAAACGTTCCTTACCACGACCGCTGGAAGGGTCGTTCCTTGCATACTATAAATAGTTTTTTGTCTGAATCAGGATTTACATTTGTCTGAATCAGGATTTATAGGATTAAAAGATTGACAGGATAAGAAAGAAGTCCTGCTAATCCTCAAATCCTGCAAATCCTGATTCAGACATTTTCTTTCGTATCCTACTTATCCACAAATCTTGCAAATCCTGATTCAGACATTTTCTTTAGTATCCTGCTAATCCTCAAATCCTGCAAATCCTGATTCAGACAAGATAAGAAAAACATATCCTTTTCAATAGTTAGTTTTGGTCAATATTGAAAAACAATATCAAGAATATTTTCACCTAACGAAAAATAATTCAAGAAAAATTTGGAAGTTTCAAAAAATTTTTGTAATTAGCAATTAGTTAGGTGCTTATACCTACTATTTTTATACATATTTTCAGGAGATGTGGAGATGAATTCGCTCATTACCCCCCCCCGAGTTTCTTGCAACAAGGCTGGAATCGTGTTTTAACAATAGTTTCTAAATTGAAAGTACACAAAATTTGTACTTTCTTGATTGTTTTCTTTACTGTAGTTTTAGTTAACTATAGTATTTCATTTGCTCAACCACCTGAATATTGTGGTTGCGATGGTACAAATACAACAGATACAATTACAGTTGAAATTCCTGGGTTCCCAAATTGTTTTGCATTTATTACATTTGAAAAAACAATTTGTGAAGGTTTGGAAAATTATGAAACACGCATTTTATATATGGACTTTATTGTTGATAATTGTCCAACTTTTAGAGATAGTTTGTATCCATTTGGAACAAATAATCCACCTGATGAATTTTTTATGAGACGAATGTGGATAGCTCTTACTAGCAAAATGCAGCAAGAATATCTGAATAGAATTCTAATTACATATATTCCTTCTTATAAAGCACAATTTTATTGTACCGGGAATCCAAATCAAACCACTATTATAAGTCATTCGTTCATTCAAGGTCATTGTCATAAATTCTGTTATGCATATTATTATAAACCTTGGCCTACAAGTTTTTCTAAAAATACTACAACAGATAGTACGGACAATCAATATAGATTAACTCTTCCTCCATTTGGTTTTAATCCAAATAGCTTTATTAGAGTCCAGTATTTAGATTGTGATGTTGCTTCTTGTTGTCAAACCCAAAACAAATTTTGTATTGATCCAATTACAGGTCAATTGGTTTTAGTTAGTAGTGAAAATTTTGTAGTGGTTAATGAGCAATGTGATTATACTAATCCAACGGTATGTGTATATTTAAATTTGACATCAATAGGATATATTCTAATCCCTTTTTCTGCTGATTGTGAAACTTCTTGTCCATGGGAATAACATGAAAATATTCTTATTTATAGTATTTTTTCTCACAACGAATTTGTTGTTTTCTCAAAACCTATCTATTAAATGGGAAAACATTATTGAAGGTGATACTTCAGTTGCCAAATTTGTTCAGCCGGTGAGATTGTTTTTGGATAAGAATGAAAATGGATTCATTTATCTATTTAATAGTCTCTATATAAAATCAATACTTAAAGTAAACTCTGCAGGAAATTTAGATTACCATCTTCATCAATATCCTTTTGCACCCTATAAGGACGAAACATTTAAAAGAAGTGTTTCCATAAAAGAGAAACATGTAGTATTTACTCCTCTTCCAACAGTTAATGCTATTCGTTTTAGTGAGATTTTATCAACAAGCAATAATGACAATACGCTTGTACTTATGAACTCAACTGATTTTGTAGACACTCAAGATGCTCCTTTAGTATCTAAATTTCCTACTAATAATCTTAACGATTTTATGTCAAGCCCTAAACCTTTTGTTCCTATAGACGGTTAACGTACCTTTGTTTTGGTGATACATGGAAGTTAAATCAAGGCAAAATTCTTCAGATTATGCCTTCCGGTGTAATTTCAAAACTATATGATGTTGTTATGGATTCTATATTACAAGAACAACAAGTAATAGATGGTAATTTCGATAGTACAAGTAATACAGTAACGGTACTTTCTGGAAATGAAAGGATTTATCCAAAAGGTCATTTTTCGAGAGGTAAATATCAAGATTTTCAAATTCGTAAATTTAATGTAAATCTTTCAAACGATTCTTTAATTTATGAATCGACTATTACAATCTCTCCAAATCAAATGAAAGATACAACACTCGATTATTCACCAATTAGAATGTTTATGAAAGGTGATAATTACTATGTTGTTGGGAAAACAGTCAAAAAGAACTTTCAGTACCCTTTTATTGCAGAAATTACAACATCAGGAAAGGTTAACGATGTTTGGGTATCTGATAGTGGTGTTGCAGTTAATTCTGCAACATTTTCAGCAGATAGTAGCAAAATTGCATTTTGTGGATATACAAATTCCTTTATTGCAGGAACAAAATACTATTCGTTCAATATATGTGAATTTGACTTGAATTCTAAAGAATTCTCAGAATTAACATATGCTACCGATTTGATTGATAAAAAATTGACGTCAATTCAACCATATAAAAATGGAGATTATGCTGTTACTGGCGTATTAGCGTATCCATATACTGGTTTAGGTTTTCAACCCTCCTATGCTGTAGTTGCTCGTATAACTCACACTCCCACCTCCACTGGAGACAACCAACCAAGTAAAACCAATGTGAATGTTACTCCGAATCCAAGTACGGAAATGGCAACAGTGGAATTTGAGTCATCTCCTGAAGCATCGACTATACAATTAGTGGATGTAAAAGGGAATGTATTACGCACATTGTACCAAAAAACAACACAAAACACGCACCAATCCTCTGTTACCTTCCGCGTATCGGATTTGGCGAATGGAATGTACTATGTGGTAGTCGGTAATGGTACCAAAACACTCGAAACTGTTCCGCTTTCGATACAGAGGTAGTTATTTGTCTGAATCAGGATTTACTTTTTGTCTGAATCAGGATTTGCAGGATTATAAGATTAGCAGGATAAGAAAGAAATCCTGAAAATCCTAAAATCCTACAAATCCTGATTCAGCCATTCTTTCTTAAAAACTATTTTTTGATGGTATCGTCTACAAAACAATGGATAAAACGTCAAAAAAGTTGTTTCGTCAGCAATGGTTGGAGAATAATGGATTTACATTCTTTGTTGCTGTTTCAATCATTGTAATTTTTCTTAATCCTGCTTTTCACTGGATTATAGGATTTGTCCCCAATATTCCTGCAGATAATCTCATTCCTCGTTTACTTTCGAGTGCATTATCGGCTGTTTTGCTAATTGTCCTGTGGTTGCGACCATCACTACGTAAATATACTGACGTTTTTATGATATTTACAGCAATGTTTGCGATGACCTCCATCACTTATATTGTTGCAGAAGCCCAAAATCATTATCTTTTCGTAACAATAGATTTGATTGCGATTTTTGGAGCGTCATTGGCATTTTTACGAGCTGTTCATGCGAAAATAGCAATGTTTCTCAATTTTGTTCATCACGTTGGTTTTTCACTCTTGCTAAGCAATCAACCACTCACAAGCGAAATATTTATGCCGTTTCTGACAGTTGCTTCGGCGAGTTTGATTGGTGTGGTCTTTTCTGTGATTGTCAATAACAATCGTGAATCGCTATTGCAATTACAAGAGCAATTGCTCGAAAAAGCGGGAGAATTGACCGAAGCGAATGAATCGTTGCAAGACTCGTTGGAAGAAGTGAAATTGCTCAATTCCACACTTACAGAACGTAATGATGAACTTCAGATGCTCAATATGGAAAAAAATGAGTTTTTGGGGATAGTTGCACATGATTTGAAAAGCCCACTTTCTGGTATCAAAGGGTTGTCAGAGCTATTAACTACACCACAAGAAATGGATACAGAAACTATCACAACCATGGCATCAACAATCTACACAACCAGTGATAGAATGTTTTCCATTATTACGAATCTTTTAGATATCAATGCGATAGAAACAGGTGCCATTCGATTTGAAAAGCAATGGATGAATCCAATGGAATGCATCGAAAGGGTGTGTAAAGAGCAACATTCGTATGCAACGTCAAAATCTATGAAATTGACTGTTACTTCGGATGGAAATACCAAACAGATTTACTCTGACCCGAATGCATTGAATGAGATAATCGACAATCTTGTCTCAAATGCAGTGAAATATTCGTATCCAGATTCGGAAATTACCATTGCATTGTCGTATAGCAATTTGCATTGTTCCATTGCAGTTACAGATCAAGGACAAGGAATTTCGGAAGAAGATCAAAAACAACTGTACAAAAAATTCGCAAAATTAACTGCCCGACCAACAGGCTCTGAGCATTCTACAGGGTTAGGTCTTTCCATTGTAAAAAAGATGATAGAGCTATTGGGTGGTACAATATCGTGTACTTCAACAGTCGGAGTAGGCTCTACATTCAAAGTAAGTGTACCAATAACTACAGTTGTAGAAGAAGTTCTTTCGCCTGTTCCAAATGACGAAGTTCGTGCTCAATAATAATAGTCAAAGCATCATCAACAGAATAGACAATCATTTTCGACGCAGGTGAGGCGATAACAACACCACTTTGAATTTGTGGTGTAATTCCCAAGGCTAAGGTTCCAATCGTTTGGTGATTTTCCAACAAATAGGACAAAGGCTCTTGAAAATTTGATTGTGACGGTTCCCAAAGTGGAAACGTTTTCATCTTTTTTTCTCTATTTCTTGAAACTGCTTTGAGAATCATCGTTCCAAATTTTTTTGTAACCATCGGTAATCTACTCACAAAGGGTCGAACGTAGGTTCCTTCAGCAATTGCAGCAAAGACAGGAAAGTAACTTGCATTAACCTTAATAATATGCTCAATATTTTCAGCTATTGACCAAACACCGGGGTTTAGTTTCTTTTGGATTTGGTCATTACTAAGTAGTTTGAAATGCTGATCAAACAACAAATAATTTTTATGGAGCAGTTCAACGAATGATTGTGGCGACATAAAGATGTTGTAAAAAAGAAACAAATCACGTCACAAAGATACAAAAAAAAAGCCTATCAAGATTGATAGGCTTTTTCTATTTTGCAATACATTAGGCATTTTGCAATTTTTTGTCAATTTCAGAAGCTGGAATATCAACAGGTACTTTGCGAACTTTTTCTAAATACCAAACGACTGTAGCAGACGCAATGTAGATAGAAGAATATGTTCCGATAAGAATACCCACTAACATCGTAAAGGCAAATCCTTGAAGAACTTCACCACCAAGAATGGTCATTGTGGTTAATACAACAACAACTGTCAAAACAGTGTTTAACGTACGAGAAAGTGTTTCGTTAATAGATAAATTAATCAACGGAACTAATTTCATACCTTTGTGTAATTCTTTATTCTCGCGAATACGGTCAAATACAATCACCGTATCATTGATAGAATATCCCAATACCGTTAAAATTGCTGCGAGTGATGCTTGGTTAATTTCCAAATTGATAATACCAAGTTTTTGTACGATGACAATTGCAATGATAGCAAATACTACGTCATGAATCAACGCTACTATCGCACCTATACCGTAAATGAATTCAAAACGGAATGCAATATAAAGCATAATTGAAATAACAGCTAATACAACCGCAATAGAGGCTTGTATACGAAGTTCATCACCTACTTTTGGACCAATTCTGTCAAGTTTCAAAACAGTAACAGTGGTATTTGGATAGGCTTTTTTGAGCGACTCTGTAACTTTAGTGGAAACAGCTTTATCACCACCATCATTCAAACGAATCAAAAATTCGTCACTTGTTCCGTATGATTTAATTTCTGAACCTATAAACCCTGCCTTATCAATTGTAGAACGTACAGACTCAATTGATTGAACAGGAGAAAAGCGAACTGCCATTTCCGTTCCGCCAATAAAGTCAATTCCGAATTTAGGACCAATTACGAAAATTGCAATAATACCAAAAACGAAAATAAATGCAGATGATAAAAAGAATGCTTTTCGTTTAGAAAGAAAATCTATTTTTGTGCCATGAAAAAATTCCATTTACATAATCTCCTTTCAATTAGATGTAATGTGTTTAACTTGACCAAAACTAAATCTAGTTGAAGAAGAATCTCCGATAGAAAGATTGATCAAAGCACGAGAAACTGTTAATGCTGTAAAGAGAGTGGTAACGATACCTATCATAAGAGTAATTGCAAACCCTTGTATAGGACCTGAACCAAAGAAATAAAGAATCATACCAGTCATAAAGGTAGTGATATTCGAGTCCAATATCGCAGAAAGAGCTTTTGAAAACCCTTCGTCGATTGCGGCTCTCATTGAACGACCACGATATAACTCCTCACGAATACGCTCAAATACAAGAATATTCGCATCAACCGCCATACCAATGGTAAGAATAATACCAGCAATACCCGGTAGTGAGAGTGTTCCTTGGAACGCAGAAAGTGCAGATATGATAAGCAAGACGTTAATTGCAACTGCCAAATCCGCAATAGCTCCTGAGTGAGCATAATAAATGATCATAAACAAGATAACTAACGAAATTGCAATAATGAATGAAGTGATACCAGAACGAATAGAGTCTTCACCTAATGATGGACCAACAACACGTTCTTCTATAATTTGAACAGGAGCTTTTAAAGAACCAGCTTTTAAAACGATTTCCAAAAGTCTTGCTTCATTGATATCTGCCATACCTGTAATTTGTGATGAACCACCTGTAATTTTGTTTTGAACAGTTGGAGCCGAATAAACGCGTTCGTCAAGAACAATACCAATACGTTTTTTGATGTTCGCACCAGTAATTCTTGCCCAACGTTCACGACCATCATCATTCATTTCCATCATTACGATAGGTTGATTTGAAGTAGGGTCAAACGTTGCACGAGCATCAGAAACTGCTTCACCAGTTAATTCTGGGTCGCTTTTAACACCAAAAAGTTCAAATATTTTCACACCTTCACGTTTTTCAATACGAGCGTCTGATTTTGCACCAATAGCAACTGATAAATCAGCTGGCATTAATCGCTTAACATCAGAACGAGCAAGAATACGTTCGATTTTTTCGATGCTTTCCTCAGGAATTTGGAAGAAATATTCGCCTTCAGGGAATTGATCTTTTACATATCCAATAGGAACATATTGTTCTTTGTTGATAAAATACGATAAGAACAACGTTGTGAAAGGATGATCTTTTTGGTAACGTTTTCCTTTTTCTTCATCGCTCAAACCAGCATACGGATCTGAGGTGTCAGACGCAGCAGAAGCAGTTTTAGAAGAAGTATCGGATTTTTTTGTAGAATCAGTTTTTGTAGAATCTTTTGAGGCAATTGCAGTAGAATCAGTTTTAGCAGGTTTTGCTTTAGAAACTGCAGTAGAGTCAGCTTTTGCTACACCTGAAGAATCTTTTTTCATCGCATCAGTAATCTGAGCAGATAAATCTTTTTTCTCTACGGTGTCGCGTTTAGAAAGATATGCATCAATTCTATAAAATGCTTGAACAAGTTCTTGCGTATTACGTATAAGTTTGAACTCCAAACGAGCAGTAGTTTGAAGAAGTTGACGCATTTCCGCTTCATCAGTAACGCCTGGAAGTTCCAAGACAATACGTCTGGTACCTTGTTTGTTCAAGGTAGGCTCAGTAACCCCGTATTTGTCAATACGTTGACGAATAACTTCTTGAGCTTGGTTGATTGCTTCGTCAGAATTAGCTTTTAATTTCTCAATTATTTTTTCTTCGGTCAAATCTTTGACATCACCGACAGTAAAATACGAAATTAACGTTTTTCCTTTTGGACGAGCATATTTAGTAAAGTTTGCTAAAAAGATTTCTAAAACTTCCGTATCAGAAACTTTCGCTTGGGCTTTGGTAGAGTCAATGACTTGCTTGAAGACATCATCAACAGCATCACGCATAGCAGATTCTTCAATAAGTTTTGCAATGTCAAGCTCTAATGTGACATACATACCGCCCCGTAAATCAAGACCTAATTTGATTCTATTGTTTTTTGCACTACGATATGCTTCGCCGTATTCTTTGTTGAATACTGCCATAACAGAATCATATGCAAATAATGCTTGGATAGAATCTTTAGCAGAACGTTTTGCTTGTTCAGCAGCTGCAATATATTCTTTTTCAATACCTTCCAATTGTGATGCACGGAATGTTGGCCAAAGCACAATTCCTGCCACAAGTATAGGTACTAATATAAGAAGTATTGCCGATACATTCTTTTTCAATGGTAATCCTCCGATAAAATATCAGTGTATATATATATATTTAAATTTTCGCAAAAGAACTGCAATATAATAATAGTTCTGTACGTAACAATGGAAATGAACGGTTTTAGCCTCTTTTAGAGAATATTTTTTCTACCAATTGTCCCATTTACCGAGTATTGTTGAAAAACTTACTTTCTTATGGTATTTTTAGTTTCTCTTGTCAAATTTACATTCTTATGATTAAAATTCAACCAATTCCAGCTGCAATTCTCAAACAAATCCCACAACTGTTGAAAAAAAAGTACCGAGATGAGGAAGGGTTATTTTTAGTTGAGGGTGTAAAATGTATAGAAGAAACCTTAAAACACACCACACATATTGAATATGTTGTAATTGAAGAGAATTTCTTTTCACAAGTTGAAGATATCATTGATACATGTAAAGAAAAAAATATTCAATTGTATTATAGTACAAAATCTTCGTTTTCAAATTTTACAGATACTATAACTCCACAACCTATTGTTGCAGTTGCAAAAAAACCGCAATCAAAACCCGACTTCTCAGGCGATGTTTTGGTGCTTGATGGAATTCAAGACCCAGGAAATATTGGAACTATTTTACGAACAGCTCAGTGGTTTGGTATTCAAACAATTGTTATGTCCAATCAATGTGCAGATATTTGGTCGCCAAAAGTTGTGAGATCAGTTACAGGATCACTATTTGCTATTTCTTTTGTGAGAACTGCTTCACTTATAGAAATCTTGCAACCTTTACGATTTACACACTCCATTTTTGCTACTTCATTGCAAGGTTCCACGAAATTGTCAGAATGTGTTTTTGATAAACCAACAGTGTTTATAATGGGTTCTGAAGCACAAGGAGTTTCCTCTGAATTGTGTGAATTAGCTCATAACACCGTATTTATTCCTTCCTTTGCAGATAACAAAAACACAGAATCGTTGAATGTTGCTATTGCAACAGCACTTTGTTGTTACCAACTATCGTTATCGCGGAAATGAGATAGTCATCATTGTAGATTCTAAAATCGCTGCACCGCTTTCCTGTACATACCGAGATTTTCGTACTTTCGTAGTTACCTTCTTGCCATTAGTTTCTAACAATTGTTGAAACAATAGTGCATCATTTTCATATTCTTTTGAGTATTCTATTTGCAATTCATTAGCAATAGAAGCATCCAGAATACTTTGTGTATACAGTGAGTAAACAGCTTTTTTCGAATCTACATCTCCAAAATACACATAAAAGTTATTCCAAACATTAGAAGTTTTTCCAGTTTTAGAAATAGTGGTTTTAATGATTGGAATTGAAAAGGTATTTTCGAAAACTTCGGATTGCTCATTAATAAGGTAAACAGTGCAATTGAGAGCATCGTCCTCAGTTGAAAGTAACTTCACTATCGTATCTAAACTGAATTGTAATGATTGCTCATCGGGCAAACATTTCCCAAATAATGATAGCAAATTAACGGAGGATGTGGCAACATTTACTTCCCATTGGGTTGCATCGAAATCTTTCCTTTCCCAAAAAAATGTTAGTTGGGGAGTCAAGAGTTTTTGTGTTGTATTGGAAATTTTCAAGGGTTTGAATTGTTGAATGTTGTCAGTTATCAGTACAATGCCATTTTCCACCTTACCAGAGTTTTGCCTAATTATGGGAGTGAAATTTTTTAATAGTTCACGTATTTGGGTTACTATGGTGGGAGTAATACTAACAGTAGATGGTATGAATGCTGAAAGGACAGAATGTTGCTTTTCTCGTTGAAACTCAATTAATCCAATAGTTTTTTTCCATTCGTCGTACAATGGAAATTCTGAACTTGTTGATGATGGAATAGATTCCAACCAAGGTAGTGGAATGATGGTAGGTATTGTAAATAATTCCTCCGTAGATGAACGTAAAATTTCTATTCCTTTTGGGTAATACGTTATAGCTTCTTTGGTCTCAATTGTTTGAGGAATAAACGAAGCAGAGTATATATCGTAACCAGAAATTATCCCTTTTCTATCGGATGCGAAATAGATTACACCCTCTTTGGTTACAAAAGGATCAGAATCATTTCCAGAAGAATTCAGTTCATTCAATGATATTGGATCATTCCATTGTGAGCCGTCTTTTGAAACAATAAACAAATCATATCCACCCTTTCCACCCAATCCATTTGATGCAAAAATCAAAGTATCTTCAGAAATTGCAAATGGTGTGATTTCATTAGCCTCAGAATTAATTTTAGAGCTTAAGACTATTGGGGACTGCCATTTTCCGTTCAACTTAAATGAAACAAAAATGTCTGTTGTAAAAGTGTTTTCATCATTCCTTCCAGAAAAGTACAGTACATTTCCACTTGGTGAAATAGAAGGCTGTGAACAGTATGAAAACTCTTCAAACAATGGAAGTGTTTCATCATTGTTTTGAGAGTGCTGAAACAATTGCACTGTTAGGTATTCTTCTGTTTGAATTGGACGAGCAATAATGGAAGAAGATGCATACACATCCACAAAAACACCTTGCGATACTATGGTCTCATTTGAGACTTCTAAAGGAAAGGGTTTCGATTTTTTTTTAAGGACAGTACCAAGATTTTCAATCCAATGTAACTCGTTGTTGATTACTCTTGGTGCAAAATCGTCATTAGCAGTATTAATTAGTTGAACAGGAGTAACGCCGCCGACTGAATAACTTTGTGCGTATACAGTTGCGGTAATAATTGTGATGAAGAAAATTACAAGAAAAATTACTCTCATGAACGAAAATCAAAACTAAATCGAAAAACAAAAATACACTTTTTTACCGAAACACAGAGAATATGCCAACAGAAAAGAGAATGCAACGAATGATGGAAGTACTTTCAAAACGACAAAATGACATTGTCGTAGTATTAGAAAATGTTCACGACCCACATAATGTTTCTGCAGTATTAAGAACTTGCGACGCAATCGGTGTTCTTGAAATCTATATGATTTACCATTCTGGACAAAAATTTCCACAATTAAACAACAAAAGTTCTGGAAGAGTACGAAAATGGATGATTGTCCATAAATTTACTTCTGTCAATGAGTGTTTCGAAACATTAAAGGAGCAAGGGTTTTCAATTGTTTCAACCAATGTTGAAGCAAATTCAAAAAGTGTGTACGAGATAGATTTCTCGCAAAAGATAGCGTTGGTATTTGGAAATGAACACGAGGGAATTACAACTGAAGTAAAAGATTCCTCAGATAGTGTCATTTTTATTCCACAGGTTGGATTTGCTGAAAGTCTCAATATATCGGTAGCATGCTCAATTTGTTTGTATGAGGCATTTCGACAAAAAAATATTTTAGGACACTATTCTTCCCCAAAATTGGACATTAACGAGCAGAAAAACATTCTTAAGATTTGGAATTTTTAAAAAATATTTCATCGAAAACAAGAAATTGCTTTTTTTTAAGGAAAATTTTACATAACTTTATGGAAATCTGTTTTAAACTATTACTTATTGAGATGTAATATGCAACGAAATTACTTATCTTTTTGTACCAAGTTAGTAGCCTTTACTCTACTAATAATGGTCACAACCCTCAATGTTTTTTCACAGGGTAAAAAACTTCCTTTAGAAAAAATGTACAATGGAGATGCCCAAGGTCGTGAATTTTGGGTTGTTATTCCACCTAACGACGGACCTGCATCGGGTGTTGTTACAATGGCGGTATATGTAACCTCCGCCTTTAATACACAAGTAACAATGGAAGTACCTGGAGTAGGAAAAAAAGTAACGAAAAATGTCAAGGCTTTTGAAGTTATTGAATTTTCTGCAAGGTCTGGAGATATTGATGGTTCATACGAGTTATGGCAACCTACTGAGGTTCCAGTGCAAAATAAAGCAATAAAGTTTTCTGCACCTCAACCTATATCGGTATATGTAATTAACAATAAATCTTTAACTTCAGATGGCTATTTGGCACTTCCAACAAGCACTTGGGGAAGAAATTATATTAACATTGCCTATTGGGATTGGCAAGCAACAGGTGTTCAGTTTCCTTGGGCATCAGGGTTTGCATTTGTAGCCAAAGATGATGGTACCGTTGTAGATGTGACACTAAAAGGACCTTCTTCAGGTTTAGGATGTACAACTATTGGCGGTAAACGATTGGGACAATCTTTCCGAGTGACCTTAAATGCAGGTGAATGCTATACAATTAGAGGATATTGCGGGTCTTCTGGTATTTTTGATATGAGTGGTTCTTCAATTCGATCAAATAAACCAATAGGCTTTTTAAGTTATCATGTTCGTACCGTAATGCCACAAGCCTCGGGAGGTTCTCAAGACCATATGGTGGAAATGTTACCTCCAGTACAAGCTTGGGGAAAAAAATATTATACTGTCGAAATGCAACGTAATGGTCGAGGGGATTTCTTTCGTGTAATGGCTTCAGAACCAAATACTACATGGAGTGTGAAATGGTATGATAAATCTACCAAACAACCTATAGGTAACTACGATGGATTCATTGCAAATGCTGGAGAATTTTGGGATTATGTAGAAGGTGCTGTCGGCTCAAGTTCTATTCGCGGTACATCTGTATGGACAGCGGATAAACCGTTCTTTGTAATGCAATATGCATATTCTGCAAATTGGGATGGAGCTTCAATCTTTGACCCATTTATGGTGAATGTCATTGCGGCTGAACAATATACGAAAGGTACAGTATTTCAAACTCCTTCAGGATATACATTAAATTATTTCAATATATTGGTTGATGCTGCATCAGAACCAGATTTGGTAAAACGTTCGAAATTGTTGGAAACTGTAAAAGTTGATGGTCAATTTATATATATAACTAACCCTGCATTTAAATCTGCAAATATACCAGGAACAGATATCTATTGGGCATCTATTGTGATGTCAGCTGGAAGTCATACGGTTGAATCCGAATTACCATTTGGTGGTTATGTTTATGGTTTCTCTACTTTTGACAGTTACGGATGGCCTGCAGCAACTGCTGTTCGTAAAATTGATGAACTTGATACCTTACCTCCAGTTTTGTTAAAACAAGTAGAATGTGGAGATTATAAAATCAGAGCTACTGAAAAAAGAAACGGTGCACCTGGTGATTCAGCACGTCAAGTTGATCAAGGTGTAAAAGAAATTTTTATATTAGAAAACAACAATTATCAACTGTTTGATCCTCCAATAGATATCAATGAACTCATCGATAGTTATGATTATGAACTAAGAGTAGTTGATAAAACTCAAAATGCTTTCTGTAAATACCTTATTCGTGATAGAGCTGATAACTTTACTTTGGACTCTGTTGCATACGAAGCTCAAGTTCTCACGTTTAATCCGACACCATTAGTATTTAATCAGTTACGAATTGGTAGAACTCGTGATATTGATGTCACAATTACAAATCCTGGTGATTCTTCCATTCTTATTAAAGAAATTAAACTATTCTCTGGTGGAGAAGGTTTCTCTATCTTTGCTGGTCAAATCCCTCCGGAGCTTACTCTTGCTCCTCAAGCAACTCATACCTTTACAGTGAGATATACACCGTTTAGAGAGGCTTTGTTGCCTACAGACATTGATAAAGATACTGTTGAAGTTGAAACTTCTTGTGCATTGTTCAAAGTTCCTGTAACGGGTCGTGGTGTTGTTCCAAAGATTATTATTGAGGATTGGAATGCTGGTGATGTAGTTGTTGGAAGCTCTGTATGTAAATTAGCACAACCTCCATTTAGAGGATTACGTATTCAAAATCCAGGTACGGATACATTAACAATTTTCCGCTTCTCGAATGTAAATGCTCCGTTTACGCTAAGTGATCCAACTATTCCTGCGTTACCAATAAAAATAGCTCCTAAATCGCAAGTAGATGTCAATGCTCTTTGTTACTTTCCAACACAAGTTGGTCCAAGTACATTAGATGTTGTTGTTGAGCATGATGGTGTTGAAGGTTCTGATTCTATTTCATTATGGCAAGGAAATGGTATTACACCAGGTCCAACCATTACTTCGTATGATTGGGATGAACGTCGTGTTTTGACAGAGCATACAGGTGATATTTTTGTAAGAAATTCTGGTACTTCTCAGATTATTCTATCACGAGGAGAAATACTTCCAGCAAATCCTAATTTTGAGATTATAGCTTCTGATCCTCCGACTGTGTTGTTAGGTAATCCATTTACTTTATTACCTAATAATGCTAATGAAGTCAAGTTTACAGTACGCTATACACCGCAAGTTGAAGCAACACACACAAATCCAATTGTTGCGACATTCAACGATAATACGACCGTTCAGGGTTCTCTTCGTGGAGTGGGTATATTGCCAAAAATTACTGCATTAGGTCATGATTTTGGAAGTTTGTTGGTTGGAACTACTTCACCAATTTATCCAAGTGCTGTTACAATTACTAATCCGTCAACTACTGCTGATTTGTTTATTGAAAGTATCAGCAAAAACCCAGCGAGTCCTCAATTTTCAGAGTTTAATTTTGAAACACCAAACTTAACGAATATTACTATTCCGAAAGGTGGAACAATTGTACTTCCAATGACATTTGGACCTACGGCTGTAGGATTAAGAACAGTAACCGTTGATATAGTAAGTGATGCTGAAACAGGACCAAATGTCAATCCGAGAGTTACAACTTCTGTTGATGTTATTGGTAGAGGATTTACGACTGATTCTCCGTCATTAACTGTAAATGACATTAATTATGGAGTTGTTTCAACTTGTGATCAACCTGTACGAAATTTTAGAATTTCAAATACAGGTAATTTGCCAATCACGGTTACAAATCTACAACTGAACTCAACGAATCCAAATGTATTTACATTGATTACACCTACACCGATTAACATTGCTCCAAATCAGTTTGCAGATGTTGATGTTCGATTTGCACCACCAACTCCGGGCAATTATGCAGCAACAGTTCGTGTGATTACTGATTTTGATTCTTCTCAATTCTCTACTTTATTAGGAATTGGAGCTGAATATACTTCTCAGTATGCGTTACAAAATGATATTTCTATCAATCCTGGTACGCCAACCAATATGACTATTAGCGGAACTTCTGCTCAATGGGCTGAATCAGGAATTACTTCCTTTACTGCTGAAGTTGAATACGACATTCGTTGGATGAAATATAACAACAAAATTCAACCAGGTGCAAGTTTGCCGGCTGGATGGACGGTAACTGGTTCTGAAGTACGTGTTGATGCAACTACAATGAAAGCGGTTCTGACTGCAAATGGTCCTACACCTATTTCTCAAAATGGTGTACTCTTGTTACCAGAATTTTTCATTTTGATTGCTGATACAATTGAATTCACTCCACGATTGAATGTTACTATCAACAATCGTGTATGTGCAATTCCATCTTCAACTCCTGGTAAAGTGGAGTTAATTGGATGTTTTATGGATGGAAGATTGGTTGATGTAGGTTCAGGTGTTCCTTTTGCATTAGCTTCTGTTTCTCCAAACCCAATTGATGGTGCAGAAGGTACTGTTGAGTTCGGTATTGGATTTGATGCGTATACCGATATTCAAATTTTGGATATGAGTGGAAATGTTGTAAGAAGTGTTATCACAGATTACAAAAAGCCAGGCGTACACTCAGCGAAATTTACGACTTCTGACCTACCATCTGGTACGTACTATTGCAAAATGAGTGCTGGTCCATATACAGAAACAAGATCATTCATTATCAATAAATAATTGATAAATGAATCATTGAAAAAAAGAGCTACTGGAAAGTGGCTCTTTTTTTTTGTTGAAACTAAATCATTTCTAATTCTGTTCAGGTTTAATGAAACAACCATTAGACACAAAAGAAATTGATAGAATTATCGAAATGGCATGGGAAGATAGAACTCCTTTCGATGCAATTAAAAGGCAATTTGGGCTGAAAGAACAAGAAGTGAAAGCATTGATGAAATCTACAATGAAACCCTCTTCGTATGTGATGTGGAGAGACCGAGTGAATACTCGCAAAACAAAACACTCCCAATTAGTGGGAGTGCAGTATTTACGTTTCAAGTCAAAAAATCAAAAGTAACGATTTACGAAATTGCTTTTCGAAGCATAAAAATAAGTGGAGAAAGTGCTTTGAAACTTGTAACAACTTCTTTAACAAATTCTTTCGAATTTTTTGGGATGGTGGTTATATTATGACTAGCGGTATAACTTTTAAGCTTGATAAGTTCGGGATATGGAACATCATCGTAATATCCTTTTGGCAATGTTTTGAGGCTTTCTTCTTTGTCAAATCCTCCATAAAACTTTTTGAATTCTTTATTTTCCAAAAGTTCTTTCACTGATTCTGGATTACCTGCAATAAATTCTCGTACCTGATCCAATATAGGCTTTTCCGGCATCCATACTCCTCCTGCGGAAAACAGCGTTTTATTGTAATCTAAATGAAAATAATAACTCGGTTTTGGAGACTTTTTTCCATCAGGATTAATGACAATGGAAAAGTTTGTTTTGTATGGTGATTTGTCTTTCGAAAAGCGAATGTCTCTATTGATACGGAACATACAGTTTTTTGGCAAAACTTCCGCAACTTCTGGATCAAATTCTTTCATTTCAGAAAGTATCACTTCGATTGATTGGAACCATTCTTCACGCAATGTTTCGTAACGCTTTTTGTTAGCATCAAAAAAGTCTTTTGAATTATTAGAATGCAATTCTTGTAAAAAATCAAATAGTGGTGATATATTCATAGATCTACAATGTAAGTAAAAAGATTATTGACAAGATTAATTATGGTTTATTTTTATCTTAAACTACTAATTTTGAAATTCTTTATAAGAACGAATTCTTTATTGTATAAACTGTTCAATATGCTACCAAATTTGATCAGGAATTTCTGTCAAAGAAGATTTTGAAATAATAAAAATTTTGATAAAATTATGGTTAGAGTGTATTACACCATAAGATAATGTTTTGAATCATTTTGTGATTAAACTTCGTAGCTGCGAAACCTTCATAGTCTGGTTTATTCATCATTGCAACGAATTCTTCCATTGTACCGACCTCTTGCATCGAATGGTTTGTTTTTGGTACAAATTGGTATGTAGCTTTTCCAGGATGTGCTTTATTCACAATTGCTACCAATGCCTTGTGGTCAATATCTGAAAGAGCAGGTAAATCAGATTCACCATACATTGATAAGACAGGGCATTGTATTTTTTTCCATTCTTTTGGTAAGCTCCATTGCGATAATTCTCGGTGGTATTGCAAGGTTCTACCTGCAGTGAATAATCCAGTTTTTGGTTCATATCCCAAATAATCGAGTTCATCTTTGTATTGTTCATCTTTCAAAAAGTTTTCCAAACGATCTGGATTTTCGAAGAGTTCATTTACAAAAGGTCTATATGTTTTCATTTGAGCATCTACAATTGTCTTATCAATTCCTTGCATCAAGCTTTGTTCTTCATGAGCTTTTAATAAATAATCCTTCCAAGAAATAATTCCTGTCCCAAAAACAATTACTCCCTTTGGTTTAAATTCATTTGCCAATATTGGTGCAATGATACCACCTAATGAATGCCCAAAGACTATGATATTATTGGCGGTTACCCCTTTGTAATTAAGCAATTTTTTGTATGCTGTTTGAAAAACAGCAAGCTCTTCATTGAATCCCATTTGTGAGCAGTGTTTGGAGTTCTTACTATCGCCCATTCCTGCTTTTTCGGTTATAAACACTTGATATCCAGCTTCGAGTAATTGTTCAGGTAGTAAATAGTAAGGATTGTTTTTAGGGAGATTATCCATAGAAAAACAACCAATTCCTTGAACAAAATAGATTGTTCCTTTGATTGGTTGATTCGTGGGAGTTTTCAAAAAGCAACGGATATTGCCATCTTTAAAAGGAAATTCATCGTACAGAACTGTTGCATTTTTGTACACTGTGCGAGGTTTTTCCTTGAAGACACCTTTGAGCTTTTTTTGTTCTTTGTTTCGAAGGATTTCAAATGTTACTTCGTTTCCTGCTTCTAATTGTGAAAGTACGTTCACCAAATCTGGATATGTAGGAACCATCGTTCCATTCACAGAAGTAATAAAATCATTTGCCTTCAGTCCCAAAGACTCAGCAGTCGTATTAGGAACTATATCACGAACTAAAATGCCGGAAGCATTTTCTAACTGCAATGCTTCTAATTCTTTTTTGGGTGTTTCGGGATAAAAGTATGCACCCAACATACCTTTTCGTTGAAGTTTTTGAGCAGTTGTATTCATAACCATTAGTGCATTCATTGCAATTACGAGAAAAATCAATGTTATTTTCATAATCGATGTGGAGTTGAATAGTGAGAAATAGTTTTCTACAAAATTACTGAATTGGTAGTGAATAGATTTGACCGAAACTGCTTAGTTTTAATCAAACAAAAAAAGTCCACCTAAGTGGACTTTACGATGAGAATACATACTTCGATTACCGTTTCACATGTTCGAGCATAATCTCGCTGATGTCTATTATATATTTTATGTGATAGGGCTTAACAATATTTCATTAATGGTAGATTAATAGTTTTCACTATCAAAATCACTGTACGAATTAGTTTTCATAATGTCGATTGTATATTTACCATCATTAATTTTGTGAATTAACACACTATCAAACCCTAAAGCATCTAATTTTTCCATGGTTGCTAATTCTCCTTCTTTTAATTGTAAAATCTTCCGCAAAAGCCAATCTGAAAGAGCTTTATTGGGATTTGTCATTAGGGCTTTTGAATTAGCTTGACAAACTTTTGCAGAAAAAACTTCACCAGTTGGAATTTGTAAATCAAAAGGAAAATCTCTTGATGGAAAGAAATTAGGATAATTTTTGTGAATAGAAATTGGAATTGGAATGTAAACTTCTCCTATGTTTCTTTTTCTACCATTTGCATTCCATTGATTTAATCCACTATGTTGAAAAATAAATTTTTCATTATTCTTAATTCCATAAAGTGGTAAAACTATGAAATTTTCACCTTTAACAAGTCTATTGTTTGATACATGTATTCCTTTGAATTCGTTTAAAATCTGAAGCAATAAAGAATATGGATCTTGAATGATATCAACATGTAAACTAAATGCTGTAGGTGGAATTTGAAAATTTCTAAAAAGAGTGCTTTTAGAATAATTGTATGTGTAAAAATTTTTCCCATCTGAAAATTGTAAGCTTGCTTTAGAATCTTTTATTGAATTAATGTTAGTGATATCAATTATATTATAATCGGTTTCAAAGAGTAACAACTCTTTTGCTTTTCTTACAATTATATGGTATAATGAACTTTCGATATTATACACTCGTTTTGCTAAATTAATTCTCTCGTTTCTAAATTCACCTAATTTCAGAGCAAGTTCTTTTCCAGAAAATTTCGATAAATCTCTTGAAAGGGAATTAAATTCTGCTATTTTTTCCGTACTATTATTTGAATTACTGACAAATGTCTTTATTCCAACACCCAAAGAATCTAGTTTTGCATCAAATGCAGTATCTGAACGAGATAGATTTTCCGCTTGAAAACTTTTGCAAAAAATATTTTCAATAACACGATAGTTAATAAATGGAACTACACTTTCACTAAACAAGCCTGATAGCTTAGAAACTGCTGTAAGCAAATTCAAATAATCACCATTTCTTTCTTGATCAAGCTCAGCAAATGAGGTCATAAAACTTTAATTATTTGGTTTGCAATTCTCTCAACAAGTGTAGTTGTCACAGAATTTCCAGCTTGCATATATAACTTACTATTAGCAATATTGGGAATTATATATTTATCAATTGGGTAACCTTGTAAAGCAAAACATTCTTTCGGTGTGAGTTTCCGAATTCCAAAATTATCTTTTATTAATGGAACATTGTGTCCACCAGATCCCATATTCGCTGTTAATGTAGGACAAAGATTACTTTTATTCTCTCTTACATAAGTACGTCTCCACTGATACATAGTGTCTTTTGAAATAATTGACTTTTCAAGTTTTGTATAATATGGATGATTTTCTTTGTAATAGAATATATCATCCTGCTTTTCTTTTTCCAAAAAATCATGTATGGATTTTGTTAGACGAATAGGTTGAGGAAATTGGAATTTTTTGAAATTTTGAACTTGAGCAGTATCAAAAGCAACTATAAATATTCTTTCACGGTTCTGTGGAACATTTGCATAATCTGCAGTATTTAAAACTTTTGCAAATGTTTTATATCCAAGTTTATCTTCAAGGGTTTCAATAATTGTTTTAAATGTATTCCCTTTATCATGAGAAACCAAGTTTTTTACGTTTTCTAAAAAAACAACTTTTGGTCTGTGTCTTTCAACAATTTGCTCAATATCAAAAAACAATGTGCCTCTTGTATCTGCAAATCCCTTTCTGTACCCTGCTATTGAAAAAGCTTGGCATGGAAAACCCGCACACAAGATTTCAAAACTTTGAGGTATATAACTTTTATTTAAGTCATTAGTGATATCTCCAAAAGGAACTTCGCCAAAATTTAAACTGTAGGTTATCTTTGCATCACTATTCCATTCACTTGTATATAAACATTTACCTCCTATGTTTTGTAAAGCTAATCGAAATCCTCCAATTCCAGCAAACAAATCTATAAAGGTAAAGTTGTAATTGTCAATTGGTGGAAAAGGTACTATTTCAAACTCATTGATAAAATTAATTGGTTTAACAATAGATCCATTTGTAATATTAGTTTCAAAATGTTTATTGCTAACAAAACTTTTAGCTGTTATAACGTCATTTTTTTCTTGGAACATTATTGATGTTTCTGTAACTCGACAGTTATTGTTTAAAAAAAGTTAGTTTCTCGAATCTAATGTAATTCTTATCTAAAATTATTCAAATCAATATCGTAAATTACTTTTAGATTGAGAATAATTGATTTGTTTACCTATAGTTGTTACTTAATTTTATTAAAGATTACCGTTTCACATGTTCGAGCATAATCTCGCTGATGTCTTTTATTTTGACGGAATCTATTTTTTCGGCTGCTTTGACACCGTCAGTTACCATCGTCATACAGAACGGACAATTTGCAGCAATGACCGTCGGCTCATTGTGCAGTAATTCTTCTGTACGTTCAATATTAACGCGTTTTCCAACTGTTTCTTCCATAAACATTCTTGCTCCACCAGCTCCACAGCAAAGTCCTTTGTCTTTCGAACGAGGTACTTCTAACACTGTTAGTCCCGGTACATCGGTCAAAAGAGCACGTGGAGAGTAATATTCATCATTGTATCTACCTAAGTAACAAGAATCGTGATACGATAATGTATCTGAAGATACAGTTGTTTTATCTATGAGTAATTTACCTGTATGAATGAGATCGTAAATAAATTGTGTATGATGTTGAACATCATAGTTTCCACCAAATTGTGGGTACTCATTTTTCAGTGTATTGAAGCAGTGTGGGCATGTTGTAACGATTTTGGAAACATTATAACCATTCATCGTCTCAACATTCATGGTTACAAAAGAATTTGCCAAAAATTCATTACCACTTCGACGAGCTGGGTCAGCTGAGCAATGCTCTTCTGTACCCAAAATCGCAAAATTCACTCCTGCAATCTGCATAAGCTCAGCAAACGCTTTGGTGGTTTTCTTTGCACGTTCGTCATAACTTCCAGCACATCCTACCCAAAACAGAACATCAAATTCTGGATTTTCAGCAGCTGTTTGAACTGGATTTTCCATTTCTTGTGTCCAATTTGCTCGGTCACTTTGTGGAAATGCCCAAGGAGTTGAATTGTTTTCTATATTCGAATAAGCAGGTTGAAGCTCTTGAGGGAATTCTGCTTCCATCATTATGAGGTTTCTTCTCATTTCAACAATGGCTGGAACATGCTCAATATTCACTGGGCATTCTTGCATACATGCACCGCAAGTTGTACAATCCCACAACGCCTGTGGGTCAATGTAATCGCCAATGAGTTTTTTGTCAAAAATTGCTTGTTCTGCTTCAGTGAGTTCTTTTCCTTGTTGCTGTTTGATGAGCAATGGAGCTTTGTCCATTGTACGATCGTGAATTGCTACGATGATTCCTCGGGGGTCTAAAACTTTGCCAGTTTGGTTCGCTGGACAAACACTGGTACATCGCCCACAATGCGTACATGTATACCCATCTAAAAGCGTTTTCCACGTAAAATCTTCAATGTCTTTTGCACCGTATTGCTCGATAGTTTCATCTTCAAAATCGATTGCAGTTAGCGTATTTGTAGGCTTCAATGGACCCAAAAATACGTTTGGAACTGAAGTTAACACATGAAGGTGTTTTGAAAATGGTAGGTAGTTCATAAATGCTAATACCAACACTACGTGAATCCACCAGGTAATTTCGAACAGCATTGGAGCAATTTCTGGTGAAACAAGTGGTGCAAGTGACATGGCAATAGGACGAAATGCCCACGAATAATCACCATTCATTTGACCAGTGATATTTGCAATTCCTGTTACGTTTGGCATCTGAATACGGGCAATATTTTGCAATAGCAACGATGAAACTATCGTAAAAATAGTCATAAGTATCATTGCCGCTTCTACTTTTTCTCCATCAACTTGCAAACGTTTGATTTTGGAGATATATCTACGCCACAATGCAATAAAAGTGGCTGTGATTATCAAGGCACAAAAAACATCTGTAAGTATAGTTGTGATGCTATAAATGGGACCTAAAAAGTTCAACGACCAAGAGTGGTGCAATCCTTCTAATATTGCTTCGACAACAGAAGCAAGTAATATCATAAATCCCCAAAAAATACCTGCATGAAGAGGACCAGCCACTTTGTCACGCAAAATTTTACTTTGTCCAATTGCAACGACAAAGGTTGTTCCAATTCGTTGAAATATGTTGTTCAATCTATTGGTAGGTTTGCCCAATTTCAAATACGATAATAATCGTAACACACTATAGGACATTACTCCAAATGCAATGAACAAAATTGGTAGAAAAAACAGTGTTTTTGTTGTCATACCGTACTCGTTTGAGTGAAAAATTCAGAAATTAATTATAACAAAAATACGGAAAAAACTGTGAAAAACCTTCCAAAATATTCGTTTCATTGAAAACAATAAAATGAACCTTTATTACGTTACAAAGTTTTTTTACTTTATCACCTAATTCATTTAATGAAAAAGTTTCCCGAGATACAATATACTCGCCCTGATTTGGTACGATTTGAAGAACATCACACCAAACAATTACAAGATTTAAAAAACGCTTCAACTTTAGAAGAAGCTATCAATATCGTTGTTGATATTAACAATAACAGAAGAATTTTAGACACTCAATTCGAATTGGTTGCAATTCGTCATTCTATCGATACATCTGACGAATTTTATGATGCGGAACAGAAATATTCTGACTCAGTTTCTCCGCATTTACAATCTCTCCGTTTCCAATTTTACGAAACATTAGTTCAAAGCAAATTCAAAGATGGTTTGAGTGATTACTTTGGCAAACAATTGTTTGATCTTGCAAATTGCAGAATTAAATCTTTTAATAATTCCATTTTAGAAGAATTAGGCAAAGAAAATTCTCTTAGTACTCAATATCAGAAATTGTTATCAAAAGCGAAACTGGAATTTCGTGGTGAAACCCTCAATTTGAGTGGTCTTACGCCTTACGAGCAATCGCTTGACCGTCAAACTCGTATTGATGCTGGTAAGGTAAAATGGGGGTATTATTCAGACAATCAAGAAGAATTTGACACCATTTACGATGAATTAGTCAAAACTCGTAATACCATTGCGAAAAAGTTAGGGTTTGATTCATTTGTTGAAGTTGGGTACGCACGTATGCAACGTACCGAATATACGCACAAAGAAGTCGAATCGTTCCGTAATAATATCGTAAAACACGTTGTACCAATTGCTCAAAAAATCATTGCAAAACAAGCAAAACGCCTTGGTTTAGATTCGTTGGTGTATACTGATGAATTGTTGCATTTTAATAACGGGAACCCTACTCCTAAAGGAACTCCCGACCAAATCGTTGACGCTGCAACGGTGATGTACAAAGAAATGTCGCCTGAAACGCACGAATTCTTTACATTTATGAAAGAATACGAGTTGATGGATTTGGTGAACAAACCAGCAAAAGCTCCGGGTGGATATTGCACTATGCTTTCTGATGAGGGAGCACCGTTCATTTTCTCGAATTTTAATGGCACATCACACGATGTGGATGTATTGACGCACGAAATTGGGCATGCTTTCCAAGCATTTTCTTCTCGCAATCATAAAGTGCCAGAATACTTTTTCCCAACCTCCGAAGCATGTGAAATTCATTCTATGAGTATGGAGTTTTTTGCATGGAATTGGATGGAGTCATTCTTCAAAGAAGATGCAAACAAGTATTTTTACGATCATCTTTCGAACGCATTGCGTTTCATTCCGTATGGATCCGCAGTCGATGAATTCCAACATCATATCTATAACAATCCATCGATGACACCTGCAGAGCGACACAGTACATGGAAAGCAATGGAGGCGAAATATTTGCCACACCGCAAATATACCGATAACGAATATTTAGAAATGGGTGGATTTTGGCAACGTCAAGCACATATTTATCAATCTCCATTTTATTATATTGATTATGTCCTTGCACAATTATGCGCATTGCAATTTTGGATCAAATCGCAAAATCCTGCAACAAAAGATGGTGCTTGGAGCGATTATGTTCGTTTATGCCAAGCAGGTGGTTCACTTCCATTTTTGGAGTTAGTCAAACTTGCTGGATTAGATTCTCCATTTGAAGAATCAACCATTATTTCAGTGGTGCAAGAAGCAGAACGTTGGTTAGAAACTATTGATGATTCAAAACTGTAATGATAACAAAAAAAGAAGAAGTTGAGGCGATATTAGAAGCCTCAACTCTTCAAACATTTCGAGCTTCTGGAAAGGGCGGACAGCATGTCAACAAGGTTGAAACAGCAGTTCGCCTTTTTCATCATCCAACGGGTATTGTCGTAACGGCTCAACAAGAACGAAGCCAATACCTCAATAAGCTCTTAGCAGCAAAAAAGGTTCTCGCCATCATCAAAGAACGCGAGAAAAAACGCAAAATTCGCATTGCCACCTTCAAATCCCACAGCGTCAAACGCCAAGAAGCCGAACAAAAAAAGCTCCATTCTATCCTCAAAAGCAATCGCACGAAACCAAGGTTCACAGAAGAATAGAAGTAAAAAAATTTACAACATCAACATAGGTTGCCCTCTTGAGGGGTGCCCGAAGGGCGGGGTGGAAATCTTTTCGTCGACAATCGTATCAACATGGGTTCCCTCTTGAGGTGTGCCCGAAGAGCGGAGTGGAAATCTTTTGGTCAAACAATCCTATCAACATTGGTTCCCCTCTTGAGGGGTGCCCGAAGGGCGGGGTGGAAATCTTTTGTTCAAACAATCGTAACAACATAGGTTCCCCTCTTGAGAGGTACCCGAAGGGCGGGGTGGAAATCTTTTGTTTATAAATTTTTCACTCTATTGTCAATTACAGACTAATGTTGTATGTTTGTATATTATTGTGTTAAAATACCTTCAACTTATGACCATACTTTCTCTATGACTGTCTTAAAATATAGCTTTTTTTGAAAGTAGAACATAAAAAAGAGATGACATTGTATAATTGAAAATAGAAAATCTTTGATACCAATTCGCATAAAAATATATGCAAATAATTACTTTTCTGATTCGGTTATTATAGCAGAAGTAAAAGTAAATTATCGAAAATATAAAAGTCAATCAAGACGAGTTGCATTTTTAATATGAGCGATTTTAAAAAAATAACAGCAAATAGTGGCTTAATATCTTTGGGCAACACTGGAGCAAGATTAAGCGACCCGAGAGCAACCTATGTTAAAATTTTGAAAGCACTTGTAGAGTTCAGAAACCTAAATAAACATTGGGAAACAACAGACCAGACAAAGTTTGGAGAATTGTTAGGTAAACTTGGAATTTTTGACATTAAAACAGATAACAAAGTTAGTTCAGATAAGGATGTAAGAGTAAAGACTGGCTTTATTTCACAGTTAGGCTTTACAACAGACAAACGAATTATCACAAGTGCTGGTAAGGAGTTATTAGTAAATTCTTTAAACTTTGAAACTAATGAATTTAATATTTCAAACGAAAGTTTTACATACTTAAAACAGTTTTTGAAATATCAGCAAAATGATTTTAAAGTTTATCCCTTACTTTCTCTAATATATGCAATCATTGAATTTAATAACGAATTGTCGATTGATTTCGTTACTTATGTTTGGTCAGGTTCTCAAACAAAAGAAGAACTGATTGACAACATAAACAACTATAAAAAACATTCGGATTATAAAGAAACTCTTTATCAATCTATACTAAATTCAGAAAATACAAAAATTACTACAAAAAATTCTTCGTTTTTTTTTAATGCACATAATATTTCTGACAAAAAAGAGCTTAAAGAACTTTTGTACGCAATTCTTCCTCACGGAAAAGGGAATACTTTTAAAGACAAAACAATTAGTCTTTTTAACGACATTTATTGCTATTGGTTGAATAAAAAAAGCTGGAATGAAACTAATAAGAAAAAGTTCATACAAGACAAATTAAAGTTAAGATATAGGGATATTTCTAGTAAAAAACCAAGTTATTATCTAGAAAGTTTGTTTAATACAACGACTTTAAATAATTCTTCGGATTGGAAAAAAATTATAACATTTTTTGAGAATACGTCTTTAATCTCATCAAAAGACGAAGAAAATTTTGTAATTAATTTTCACGTTTTGTATATGTATATCAAAAAACTTTCTCTTTGTGAGGAGTATAGAGATTTAAATACAAGGCATTTAAAGTTGTTGGATATTTTCGTTTTTGAACACGGGAAATTAAAACTTGACCTTGTATTTTGGTACTTATTCAAATCTGTAAAAGATGAATTACTAAAAGTAAATACACTTTCTCAGAGTGAATACTCAAAAAAACTAGAATTAAGTCAAAAAAATATTGGAGACATATACGATTTCTTGAAAATTAATGTTGCCGAACTTTCTAAACAAATTGAGACTGATTTCCCAGAAGTAAAGAAACTTGGTTTACAAAGCTTTGTTTTAAAGAAAAAAGAAGAACGTTTATTAAAATTAGTACATAGTGTTTTCACAAAAGAAAACATAGTCAAAATATTTGAAAATATATATCCAAGAAAAGACGACCTAATACGTAAACTCATAAAAGAATGGTATCAAGAATACGAAGCAACAATTCCGGCTCTGTTTGAATATTTATTGGGAATTTCATTTTATTGGCTTTCTGAAAAGCAAGTTAGAATCACCGATATTCTCAATTCAGGATTAGATGCAAACCTTTTACCAAAAACTCATACAGCAGGAGGTCAAGCCGACATTGTAGTTCGTTGCAAAGATACTGACTATTTAATTGAGGCAACTTTGAGCGAAAATGATGGACAACGCAAAATGGAAGCTGAACCTATTCCTCGACATTTAGCAAAACACATTTTAAAAGTCAATCCAAATAGTTTAACATTATTTGTTGCAGGTCAACTTGACCCAAACAATTTAGTTGTTTTACGTAATTATAAATTTTCATCTTGGTATAATTCTGATGGAAATATCGTAGAATCAATGAATATTCTACCATTGTCTCTTTCAAATATGATTTATCTATTGAAAAAAGAAAATGATTTCAACAAACTTGAAAATAAGTTTGAATCAGTTTTAAATTCAGAAACCAAAGACGGTTTCAAATGGTACACAAACGAAGTTAACCCAATATTTTCATAATGGAATTGAATAAAATACATAATGGTGATTGTATTGAAATCATCAACAAATATATTGTTGATAATTCTATACATCTGATTTTTGCCGACCCTCCTTATAATCTTTCGGGAAATTCTTTAAAACTTGAAAACAATAAAACAGGCGGAGCATTTTACAAAGTAAATGAAGATTGGGACACGTTTAATTATGATGATTATTTAAAGTTTACAGCTGATTGGTTAAAAGCAAGCCATAGAATTTTATTACCTAACGGAAGTCTTTATATTTCGTGTACTCAGCATAACATTGGCGAAATTGTAGTAGAAGCAAAAAAAATTGGCTTCAAGTTGAATAACATTTTAACTTGGTATAAAGTGAACGCAATGCCAAACATCACAAAACGAACTTACACACATTCAACTGAATTTGTTTGTTGGTTTGTCAAAGGTAAAAATTGGGTTTTTAATTATGATGAAGTTAAAAAATTCAATCACAATAAAACCAAAGAGGGAAAAGATAAGCAAATGCGTGATTTTCTAGATTTTATTGAACTTCCAATCGTTCAAGGAAGAGAAAGATTACGAGGAGAAAAAGGTCGTGCTTTGCACCCAACACAAAAACCTGAAAGGCTTTTGGAGTTAATTATTAAAGCATCATCAAATGAAAATGATACTATACTTGACCCATTTTTTGGAACAGGAACAACAGGTTTTGTGGCAAGAAAATTAAATCGAAATTGGATTGGAATAGAGAATAATTCTGACTATTTGAAAATAGCTGAAGAACGATTAACCCCAAAAACGGAAGAATATGTCTGATATAAAATTACACCTGGGTAATTGCGTTGAACTCCTAAAAAAATTACCTTCTGGTAGCATTAATCAAATTTTTGCTGACCCACCTTACAATTTGTCGGGAGCAACATTTCAAACCGTACAAAGTGGTAAAATGGTTACTTGTGATAAAGGAGATTGGGATATTATTGACGACATTCATGAATTCAATGAATCTTGGGTAAAAGAGTGTATTCGTGTTTTGGCAGACGATGGTACAATATGGATTTCAGGAACTTTACATAATCATCCGTCAATTGGTGTAATTCTGAAAAAGTTAAATTTGTGGATAATAAATGATGTGATTTGGTACAAAAAAAATGCTGCACCTTTGTTATCAAAAAATCGGCTTGCACCATCAACTGAGCTTATTTGGGTTGCAAGTAAAACAAAGAAATATTACTTTGATTACGTTACTGCAAAAATGATAAACGGAGGAAAGCAAATGAGAAACCTATGGGAAATTAATGCAGAAAGACACAAAACTTCACATCCAACAGAAAAACCAGAAACACTTTTAGAAAGAATTATATTGTTAGGTAGCAAACAGGGCGACACAATTCTTGACCCATTCACAGGAAGTGGAACTACAGGAGTTATTGCCAAAAGACTTAAGCGAAATTTTATTGGTTTTGAAATAAGTCAAGAATATTTAGAAATTGCTCAGACCAGAATAAACGGAATATCAGCAAATGGTGGTAAAGTCGCTTACTCCGAAAAGTTAATAAATCAAGACGATCAACTAAAAATTTTTTTAGAAGAGAAAGCAATATATCAATCAGTAAATACTTAATCAATTGGGGTAACATTTTCATTTTTTCAAACGCCAAGAAGCCGAACAAAAAAAGCTCCATTCTATCCGCAAAAGCAATCGCACGAAAAAGAATCTATCTTCATTTGAGTAGTTAGAAACTCCAGAAAAATATAAAAAACATCCACTCTCTGCTTACCCTCTCCCCCAAGGGGCGAAGGAGTTGTTATGTGTGATTTTTTGTATGAGACGCCCATATAGGGCGTCTTTACGTGTGAAGTGAATGATTCTTGACCACGTAGTAGTCAGATATTTATAGAAAGAAGGAAACAACCATAAAATCACCCCTCTCCCCGTACCCTCTCCCCAAAGGGGAGAGGGAGTTGTTATTGTTTGTAAACAAAAAATTTAGGGAGTAAGTCTACATTGAAAAAAATAGATTTTTCCCTCGCCCCTTGGGGAGAGGGTTAGGGAAAGAGGGGCTTTCATCATAGGGCTTACACCCTATGCTTATATAATACGCCCTTTCAGGGCTAGACCGTTCTCAGCTTGAAACACACATATAGGGCGTCTCTACGATTCTGATTGTTGTTCTTAGATCATAGAAAATAAGAAAATTTGCTTCTATATCGTAATTTTTGTCTATTTTGCAGTTTTCATAACTACTTTAAAAATCGTTATGCGGTTTTTATTTACTTGCTTTTGGATATTTTTTGTTGCAATGTCGAGCGTATTTTCACAAGGAGTTACGCTTTTTGGCATTGATCCGACGAATTTTCCGTTGATTTCGGCAAAGATGTTTGTCTTTGATTCGGTGGGTACGCTTATCACTCCAAACGTTTCGGACGTTCTTATTGAAGAAAACCAAGTGCCCCGAACTGTTCGATTGGTGCAATGTTCGGTGATGGATACTGCAAAGAAGCTTTCCATTGTTGTAACGGCTGATGTTTCCGGTTCGATGAGTTGGGGAGCATCTGGTGTTTCCAATATGGTGCTTCTGAAAGAAGGTACTAAACAAATTACGAATTTACTTCCGTTTGAATCCGAAATAGCTCTTACTGCCTTTGATAATAGTCAGTATTTGTTGCAAGATTTCACCAAAAAAAAGGAAACTTTGCTGTCGAAAATTCCATTGCTCAAACCGCAAGGTGGAACGAATTACGACCAAGCGTTATGGGTGCCATTAGCAGGTGCAATACCTGTTGCAAAGAATGGAAAAAACAAACGAATTGTGTTGTTTATCACCGATGGTCAAGGTGGTGGAGATGTGCAAAAAATCGTTAGAGACGCCCAACAAGATAGTGTTACGATTTACTGTATAACGCTGAGTATGTCAGCACCAGCTTCGTTATTTTACATTGCGAATCAAACGAATGGAAAGGTGTTTCAAAATATCTCGACAATTGAGCAGATGAATGCTGTCATTCAGCAAATATTTCTTGAAGCAATTGAGGTAACTCCATGTCATATTGAATGGGAGGGATTTGTAACGTGTGGCAATGGAAATAGAACCGTAAAAGCAACATATAAACCCAGCAATTCGGTGGATACTGGTAGGTATGTCGCACCTCGAGATCTTGCGGTAAAAGAATTGCAAGTGTATCCGAAACAAGTAACGTTTTTCAATAAACCACTCAATCAGCAATATGATACGACTATCAAAGTAGTTGCTATGAATGGTGATGTGACCATTTCCAATATTATTACTGTTAATCCTGATTATACTATTGCACCACGAAACTTCTCGCTAAATTCTGGAGATTCTGTGTTTTTAACATTGTCGTATTTTCCAAAGGACTCAGGATTTACCTTTACCGAACTTCGGTTCCAAACGACTGAATGTGGTGAACAGTTATTTTATGCTTCAGGAGGATTCAGAGGTAAAAGACCCAAATTTCGAACATTAAAGGTTGATTTCCCTAATGGAAGAGAACAATTGGTTGCAGGAACTGATTCGATTCTTCGTTGGTCAGGAATTACCTCTTTGGACACAGTTAGTATAGAATATAGTTACGATAAAGGAAAAAAATGGAATCTGATTACACGTCAAGGTGCAGGACTTGCTTACTATTGGAAAAATATTCCACTTCCAACTTCTACGCAATGTTTGTTGAGAGTAAAACAACTGTCCTCAGCACCATTAGATTCTCTCAAATCCTATCGACTTCATCGTGAATCTGTAACTGATGGCGTTGCATCTCCCAAAGAAGACAAGTTTATTACGGTTTCACAAGATAACTTTGTCTATATGTGGGATGTTTTCACTGGAGATACGTTAGCAAGATTACGCTACGGAAATGCAGGACTTCCAAACAATATTCTTTACAACAACAAAGCAACTCGATTTGCCACTTCTCATTCAAATAGATCGATATTTTTGTGGAATCCAACAACCATTGATACTATATTTTCTTTACGTGGACATACAAGCGGTATCAATCACCTAACATTCTCGCAAGATGATTCTTTACTGCTTTCATCGTCGAATGATAGAACGGTTCGAGTGTGGTATTCTCGAACTGGAGCATTACTTGCTACCTTAGTTTATCACACAGACATTGTGCATTCAGCAGCAGTTTCAGATGACAGGACAAAAATTGCTACTGCCTCACGCGACGGATTTCTCCGTATTTGGGATGCAAAAACGTATGATACCATTGCTATTTTTAAAGCAGATGGTTGGGGGATGGAACAATGTGGGTTCTTTAAAAACAACCGTTGGGTGTATGGATCGAGTGATGAAAAAACCGTTGTCTTTGACGTGTTTTCTAAAACTTTTTTGTATGTAGTTGGTGGGATGGAAGCAACTTTGAATCGTTCGGGAACGAAAATGTTCACCATCAGTAATGACCGTATTGTTCGAAGCTGGAGCAGTACCAATGGAAATCTTTTAGTTGCTTACATTGGTCACACAGGAAATGTAATAGGATATCAGCTTTCTCCAGATGAAACTAAAATTCTTACGTATGGCGATGATAGAACTGCTCGTATTTTCGATGTAGAATCCGGTGAACAATTGGCTGTAGTTCGACATGAGACCTTCAATACACCGTTTATTACAAAAGCGTTTTTTACTCATTTGGGTGATTATTTTATTACAACAAGTACAGATAGAACCGCAAGATTATGGTCTGCTGATGTCCTGCCACTTCAACAAGATACATCTGATAATGTATGGAGTATTGTTCGACCAACATTGAGTGCTAGAAATATCGAATTTCCGGCTCAAGTTGTTGGAACCTCACGTGACTCTATGTTTATGAGTTATACTCTCAATGCTAGTCAATATGATGCATCAATCGATACCGTTTGGGTGGAATCGTCACTTCCTAACGAATTTGAGATAGTCAGTTCGGCTGGTAAACAAATGGTTTTAGCAAATAACTCATTGCCGATAGAAGTTCGATTTTCCCCTAAACAACAAGGTCCTCGTGAAGGTCTCATTACTATCAAAACTCCCTGCGATACTTTGGAATATACAGTCAAAGGTATTGGATTAGAATCTTCGTTAGAACTTATAGCAAATTATGTTGATTTTGGTGAAGTGAATCTGTATCAACAAAAAGACTCTACGAGAATTCCATTGGCAATTAACCGTGGATCTGCTTCAGTTGATGTGTTAGGTACTTCTATTATTGAGCCAAATGTCGTAGATTTTCTACCGTTACAACAAATGCCTACTGTAACATTGAAACCTGGCGATACATTGTATTCTGATATAGCATTTCGTCCCAACGCAATCGGAAGGACTTCGGGAAGGGTTGCAATTGCGTATGACAAGGTTGGTTCACCGTTGTATGCTCCGCTATTTGGAACTGGAATAAACAAAGGAGCAGAAATGCAAGTAACAACTGCAAATTTTGCTCCAATTACGTGCGAAACTGAGCAACGAAGTACGATTGTCATATCCAATAGTGGGATCAGTTCGTTATCGTTATATTCTGTGACTCCTACTGGAGCAAATGCTACAGATTTTGAGATTGTTTCGTTCCCACAAACAGTTGAACCAAATGAGACAGGAAGCATTGAAATTCGGTTCGTGCCTCAAACATTTGGTACCAAACAAACATCGATAATTGTTCGAAGTAATTCCATAACAGATACAGCATTATCAATACCGATACAAGCTCGTAAGGATTTGATTGATATACAAACTCCGCAACTTATTGATATTGGAACTGTTTGTTTTGGAAGTGTTGTGCCATTTACTATTAATGTTACAAATATTGGTTCATTACCAGCTTCCATTTCTTATACACAAATAATCGACAACCCTACATTAACAACTGCGAATGTAGATGTTGGGAATCAAACAACGCTGCAATGTAGCCTTACTGTTAAAGATTCAGTTGGAAGTTTTACAAAAGAGCTATATTTGACAAATACCATTTGCGGAAAAATCGATACAATTCGTTTGACAGGTACGGTTATTCATCCACAAATAGAAATCACACCTTTACAACTTTTTGCAATCGTAGGAACGCAAAAACGAGGGTATGTGAAAGTTACAAATACTTCATCAACAGATGTAAGTTTACCACAATTTTCCCTGATATCACCATTTTCGCTTGATACGACTTTTATAACACTTTTTGTAGCAGCCAATCAATCTGTCTTTGTTCCCGTGATTTATTCTGCAGCAACGACAACAGCATCCTCAGTAGATGTCGTTCTTACAGGAGATGTTTGCGGAGTACAAGATACGTTCAAAGTTGAGGGAATTCCTACTCAAGCTGCAATTGTTTTGCAAATTGGTTCAGCTCAGGGATATCCAGGTGATAAGGTTTCAATACCCGTTTCGATAGTATCAGAAACAAATACTGATGTATTGGGAGTACAACCTGAAATAGAATTTACCCTTCAATACAATGCTACATTGCTGTACCCACTTTCAAAAAAGGGCGTTGTTTTATCTGGAGGTATTCGCGAGGAGTCTTTGCGATATCAACTTGACGAACAGAAAAAACCAATTATTGATCAAATTAATTTCGATGTGATGTTGGGTAATGATACCATCACGTCGTTAACAGCACTGACCTCAATGGCTACAAATGCTCCGATCGATGTAACAATATTACCAGGAACGTTTACACTATTGGGAGTTTGTGAATCTGGTGGAAATCGTTTAGTTTTTGATTCAGACACAACTATAGCTCTTGGAATAACTCAACAGCAACATGATATCGTGGTTTCCGTTTCTATGATTGAACATGGTCTCCATGAAGTGAGTTTATATTCGAGTATTGGTGTACAAATACTTGAGCCAATATTGTTTGATAACAAAGGGATTCAAACAAAAAGTATCGTAATTCCTCATCAACGTTTACCCAATGGGTTGTACTTTGTTCAATTAAAAACTCCGAGTGTACAAAAGGTTACCCCATTTCTTCATCGATAAGATAAACAAAAAAGTATCGAAAACCCTGTTTGCGTGTTATTAGTATAAATGAACAGATGAAAAATCAAACAAGCCAATATAGTGATCAAGAACTTTGTATCCTTTTAAGTGATCAAGGTTCTTCAGCAGACGCAGCTTTTGCTGAGATATACTCTCGGTATTCGTCGCGTTTGCATGCATATTGTGTGAAGATTATGAACGATTATGATGAAGCCTCAGATATATTTCAAGAAACATTCATTCGATTTGTTCAAGCCGCTCGAAACAAAAGCGAAATGACTAATGTTCCTGCATTCTTGCTGAGAATTGCCAGGAACCTTTGTTTGAATGCAAAACGTGATAAAAAGCAAACGACAGAACCAATGGATTATATGTTGGTTTCTGAGGACAGAAATTACGATAAAAAACAATTACTCGATTTGATTGATGATGCCCTATCAAAATTGAGCGAAGAATACAAGGAGGCATTTGTGTTACGAGAGTACGACGGATTTTCCTATCAAGAAATCGCTGATATTACCGGTTTGAGCCTTTCGAACGTAAAAATTAGAGTAGTTCGTGCAAAAAACCAAATTAGAGAAATATTACAACCATACATTAAGGAGCTTTCTTAACAGAAAGAGTACCTATGAATAAAGATTTAGAATTACCTTTTGAAGATAAAATACAATTATACCTCGACGGCGAGCTTTCCAAAGAAGCTGAAGTTGGAATGTTTGCAGCCATTGCTGCATCGGATTCACTTCGTGACCTCTTTCGTGATATGCTTTCCATTCGTGAGGAAGTACGTAATGACCATCGAGCATTTGTTCCTGCTCCTATGTTGACAGAACGCGTGGTTACTGCTGTTGGTTTAGGTCTTCCTGCTGGATTGATGACGGCACCGACAATTGGTGTTGGAACTGCTCCAATTGTTTCTGGTGCAATTACACAATCATGGATTACGATTTTGGGATTCATTTCTGCATTGTTAATGGCTGTTGTTAGTGGGTATTATTATAATGAAACTACCAAGTATGAAGCTCAAATTGCAAAAAAAGGTGATAATTCTTCAGCAAATATTTCAACAACAGAAATTGTAACTTCATCGGTTAATACACCATCACTTTCACAAGTATTACAACAAATTGTTGCCAATGCTACAAACATAAAAGCTCAACCAACTGAACGAATTATATATAAATTTGTCAATTCTGGAACTAATACTTCTAATGTTGCAGCTTTAAATTCTATCAAAGAAGAGCTAAAAGCTGCTGAATATGCGAAAGAGAATTTGAAAAACCTATTAGCTGATAAAACAAGAGAATTGCAGGAAGCTCAATTCAAATTAGATCGTATCAATGGATCTTTAGATGCCGAAAAACAACGTTCTGAACTATTAACAAAAGAAGTTCAAGCGTTAAAAGATAATCTTGCAACTGTTGAGGCAATTCGGAACGAATTGTTGAACGAACAATCAAAAGCTCAACAAAAACAAGCAAATGAAAATACAAAAACAACTGAAACCAAAGAAGTTCAACCAAATGATACTGCAATACTTGACCCAATAAGTAAAAAGAAATTTTCGTTAACTTTGGGTCTTCGAGGGTTGACTTCTCAATCGTATCCAAATCCTCAATTGATTCAAGCAAGTGAAACAGATTTTCTAAACAACATTGCAATTTCATCATTAATAAACATTACGGATAATTTTGCCGTTGGAGTTGAGGGTGGTCGTGAGAATTTTGGATTAGTGTTTTCTGAAATAACAGCTCCTAATACAACAGTGTATTACGAAAAAAATCCTGCTTTGCTGTGGGGTGGACTTGCAGTGCAAGGTCGTCTTAATCCGATCGAATCGATGTGGGGCATTCGTCCTTATCTTCGAGGAGTTGTTGGTGGAGCACCAATAGGAATTTTGGGTAAAGTTCTTGGAGGTGTTGAATTCCCTATTACTCCAACATTTTCAATGTCCTTAGCAACGGAAGGAACATTTTTACAATATTCGTTGCAACAAAACGCATTTTCGACACGTAAATTTGGCGTTACATATGGCGTTCAAATGACTATTAAATAAGACTATGAAAACTAAAATTATAAATACACAAACCATTCTATTGAAACTATTTTCCATTATACTTTTGGTGGTGGCGATGCAAGCTTGTGTATCTCCAGTAGATGTTGAAGATCCAAATGGCAAAACTATTATAGACCCACCTCCATTTCAACCAGCACCTTTGATTAAGCCAAAAGAAGTAGTTTTGAATTTAATTCATGATAATACTATTCAGCCATTGAATCCAAATGATTTTTCTATTCCACTATGGACAAATAATGTTATTGAATCTATTTTAATAGATACAAACAAAGTAAACCAAAGAAATATGCCGAGAGTTATTTTGAAATTTACTGCAAGCTCTTCCAAACTTAACCCGCCTAGACAACGAGAAGGTCAAAATTTTTTATTAAAACAAATTTTCTTATCAATCGAAGATACCATTGATTTAGTAAATGATGAAGAGATTATATATACAAAAAAAGACTTATCACCAAATGATAATTTTCTCATTTATACATATACAAATCAAAAAATTCAAGAGGATATTAGAGTAGATTATGATACAAATTCAAGATGTATTGTGAGATTTGAAAAAATAGAAAATCGAAATAGAATTAGAGTTATATTTTCCTACAGTGTATTTTCAAAAGCGACTGGAACAAATATACCGAATGGAGTGCGCTTATTTGGAAGAGGAGAGTTAATAATTAATTATTAATGGTAATCTTTATACGATAAGGCTTTGTGAACCACCTGGGTATTTTTTCACCCATTCTTCGGTTCCTTCATAGCGAATAAGGAAATCCTTTGCTATTTGTGAGATAACTAAACGAAACTCAAGGTCTTTTTTGAAATGTTCAGGTATTTGTTGTTCACCAACTAAAAGTCCAACGATGCTACCGGTGATAAAACCACACGTATCGCTATCACCACCGTGGTTAACTGAAAGAAGGACTGCTTTTTCGAAATTTTCCTTAAACATATATGCACAATATAAACTTAAGGATAATACTTCTTCCGCAACCCAACCTGAACCAAGGCTTTCGACTACTTTCAAAGATGGCTCAACATTGCTATTGATAACATTCGTACAATTGGTCAATGCATGGGTGATTTCGTGATGATTACGGTAGGTTTGTAAATGTTCTATGGCAATTCTAAGTGCATCTTCAAACGGTGAACCCTCACGCAACAATGTTAAAAACGCTGCATAAAACCCAGCAGAAAGATAACCAGAGTAATGTCCACCCGTTGAAGCAGCTCCTTCCATTGCAATGGCAAATGCTTTTTTGTAATCATCAAAGAATAATCCAACTGGCATCAAACGTACCATCCCCATTGGAGATTTACTATTGTTTGTAGGTTTTGTGGGAGTTCCTATTATTCCAAAACGCAGAGCATTAATGATCGTTTCATTGGGATTTCTTTGGACAAACAAATCTTTTACTCGGGTAAGCCAAGAAGCACCATAGACCTGATTTGCAAATTTATAATCTGATTGCTCTGACATCAAATTTTGAGAGCGTAACCAACGCATTGCTCCCAAGTAAGTGGCGTCGATATAATTGATATTCGATCGCTCAACACCCTTAGTTTGAGAAAGCGACTGCAAAAGACTTTCTGCGGTAAACAGAGCCATTTGTGTGTCATCGGAAATTGCACCCAAAAGCTCTTGGTTACGCATAAATTGGGTTATTCCACCTTTCCCAAAACGTCGTTCGATTTGTATCATCGACATCGTTTCCAAAGGTGAGCCCAATGCGTCTCCAATAGCTGCACCAAGAAATGCACCTAAAAAATTGTCTTCTGTTCTAAGACTCATATTGAACCTTTAAAAACTTACGTTTTCCAACCTTTAGTAAGCGTTCATTAGTTATATCTGTAAGCATTGCAGGGTCTGTTACTTTCTCTCCGTCAACAGAAACACCACCTTGTTGAATCAATCTTCGTGCATCACTTTTTGATTCTGCTAACGAAGTAAGGACTAATAAATCCACAATTGGAAGTTCGGATGTAGCATTTTCACCTGACAAAATCAACAAATCAATTACATCAGGTATATCTTTTTTAACAAAAATTCGTTCAAATTCTGCAAAGGCTTCTTCGCCAGCTTCAGCGGAATGATAACGAGAAACTATTCTTTTTGCAAGTTCAACCTTACAATTTCTCGGATGAAGTTCACCATTCTTGAGTTGTTGCTCGATTGTTTCTACTTCAGATTGAGGAGAAAATAAAGCTAATGAATAGTATCTTCCTATTAATACGTCTGGAATAGACATTGTTTTGCCAAACATTTCACGAGGAGTATCAGACAATCCAATGTAATTGTCCAAAGATTTACTCATTTTTTCAACTCCGTCAGTCCCTTCTAAAATTGGCAAAGTCAATATACATTGTGGCTCCAATCCGTACGCTCTTTGAACTTCACGACCGACAAGTAAATTGAACTTCTGGTCAGTTCCCCCAATTTCCACGTCTGAATTTATATGCACTGAATCCATAGCTTGTGCTAAAGGATACAAAAATTCGTGAAGTGAAATTGGCTCACCCGTTTTATAACGTTTACTAAAATCATCACGTTCTAACATTTGTGCAACAGTATATTTTGAGGACAAACGTATAACATCTTCAAAATGCAAATTGGAAAGCCAATCGGAGTTGTATAAGATGTTGACCGAGTTTGGATCTAAAATTTTGGAAGCTTGTTCAAAATATGAACGACCATTCTCTTTTGATTCTTCCAATGTTAAAACCGGTCGAGTTTTGGATTTTCCTGTAGGGTCACCAATAATTCCAGTAAAATCACCAATAATTAGTGTTGCTGTATGTCCCAAATCTTGGAATTGACGAAGTTTCGAAAGCACTACTGCATGTCCCAAATGTAAATCAGGGCGAGATGGGTCGCAACCAAGTTTGATGATAAGCGGTTGTTTTTTGTTATAGGAACGTTGAAGTTTTTGCTCTAATTCTTCTATTGGCAAAACATCAACTGCATGAAGTTGTATAAGGTCTAATTGTTCTTTAACTGGAGGAAAATTCATTCTATTCTGATGGTAAGGTTGCTAAGATTGTAACTCCGCCAACGACAACATCGCCGACAGAACAAGTAAAGGATGTATCCAATGGTAACAGTATATCCATTCGAGAACCAAATTTCATCATTCCAATTTTATCGCCAATGGTAACTTCGTCCCCAACATTTACTTCACAGACAATTCTTCGTGCTAAAGCTCCAGTAATTTGTTTGAACGCTACGATTCCTACACCTGTGTCGATACCCACTAACGTTCGTTCATTTAACTGTGAACTTTTCGGATGCCATGCTACTAAATATTGCCCGTCGAAATACTTCGAGTATACAACTTTTCCACCAACGGGAGTACGATTTACGTGGACATCAATGGGAGAAAGAAAAATAGTCAAACGTTTCACTTGAGCTTTCAAAAAGTCTGGTTCAAATTCTTCTATAATTTCGATAATTTTTCCATCTGCTGGGGAAAGTACACATCTTGGATTTTCTAATGCTTGTTTTGGAATCTCTCTATTAGGGTCTCGAAAAAACCAAACAGTAAAAAAGCTAATGAGTAATCCTATTGGTACTAAAATAAACCCCAAAAACTGCAGTTCCGTTGTGAAAAAATAAACACCCAATGAAAAAAAGGTGCTACCTGCAATTATCATCGGAATAAAGTTGGAATATCCGTATTTTGTAATCATTCTATGGATTGGAAAAGTAAATCAAGAATACAAAAATACGAAAATTATAGCAGTAATTTCTACAGGTTTCACCGTATAGAGAAAGGAGGCTCTCTTTTGAAAAATAAAAACCCATTTTTTGAGTATTGTAATCGCATTCCAGGTACAGAAAATAAATCTGTATTGGTAACTTTTGACACAAAATAGACAGGTCTGTCAATTTCTCCATATAGTAGCCATTGTTCGAAGGTTAATGAAGTTTTTTTGAAACTTTCTGAAGTCGTTTGCCAACGTTTTTTTTGTGTATAAAACAAATCTGCATAACTTTTATACCCATATACCTCAACATAACAATTAGAATCTTTCACTGATTGAAAAAAATCAATCGCCGCACGTTGGGAATACGCTTCAATATTTGGTGCTATCATTGGTAAAAACATTGCAATTGCAATTGTAGAACCCACCAACAAGGTGCTCATTGCTTGAAAGACTTTTTCCTTTTTGATAAATACATACGTGCTAATAATGGTAAGAAGAAAAATTCCTGCTATACTAAATTCTATTCCTGTCCATTCTACTGATGCATTCAAATTTTCTCTAGCAAATCTGTCTCGAATATATTGTTGCAACCATTGTGCATTCATTCCAATCCAAGGCAACAATGCAAATAGAGTTGTTAATAACAATCCAAGTGTAAATAGTAACCATGTGTAATGTGTTTTCCAATCGATTTTTTTGTCAATTAACTTTGTTAAAGTAAGAGCTGCAAAAAATGTTATCGGAAAATATGCCATCGATGAATAATGAACAATCTTTGTTTTGACAATAGAAAAGAGTATTAATACCACAAAAAACAAGACCAACATTAGTCGGTGGAATAGTATCTGATTATCCGTTAGATTTTCATCTTTTCTGATTCGCAAGGAAGAAAAAAAGAAGATACTTGCAGGAAAACATCCAATCAACAAAACAACAGCATGATAGAAAAATGGTCCGCTATGTCCTGCATCTCCAGTTGTCAATAAACGAATTTGATATTGAATGAACTGTTCCATAAACCAAGGACCATTCACCAATATTTCCGTTCCATACCACAAAGAACACATCGAAATTGTAGCAATAGTTGCAATGGAAGCTTCGATAAGAAAATCAAGAATTGATGATTCCTTTTTTATAATTCGCCAAATAGAAACAATCGTAAATGGTAGTATAAAGAGTAAGTATCCAACAGGACCTTTTGTTAGTACTGCCAATCCGCATATTGCACCCATCAATGCAACCAAATGATATGGTTTTTTGGGGTTTTGTGTCAATTTTTTGTGATAAAACGCATAAACAACAAATGTCGAAAAAATACACAAATTGAACAGTGGGTCAATGATGCCTGATTTGAAATAAAAATGAGGTAATAACGAAGCGATATAGACCGAAGACCAAAATATGGCTACCTTCCTATCAAAAAACGTCAATCCAGTCCAAAAAAGAACTGTAATTGTTACAATTCCAATCAATGCATTGGGGAGTCGTGCTGCAAATTCATTTATACCGAATATATTCATCGAAATAGCCTGAAACCAAATAAATAACGGTGGTTTTTCCCAAAATGGAGCGTGATCTATTTGGACACGCAAATAATCTCCGCTGACAATCATCTCTCTGGCAGCTTCAGCAAAATTGATTTCATCCCAATCAAATAAATGTACATTCCCCAAAAAGGGAATAAAGAGAACAGCAGAAAGGATAATGAAATATATATAGATGGTTGGTGTTGTAATTCGCACGGTAAAAACTATGATAAATTGGAATTTCTAATTTGAAACAACAAAAATACTATTATCTTTGAAAATAATTGAAAAGAATTTTTTGAAAGTGAAGTAAATGAATTGGTGGAAGAGCTTTAAAATGGAAAAGCAATTTTCTGAGGAAGAAAAAATAGTTTTTTTAAACTATCTTCGATTAGATAAAGAGCTGCCAATTGAACTTCATTTGAATAATACTGTAGAATTTCCAGCAATTCAATTTGATACGAAAAGTATCTTAATAAAAGCATTTCTTCCATCTGAGGAATGGCTTCAATGGTCAAATTATTATTTGATGCAAACATCAAATAGGTTTGAAATCAACATTTCCAATCATCATCCTATTGATAGTCAATTCTATAACTATGGTGAAAAATTTGCTCAAATTGTTGAAAAAAGTGAAATTGGTAACTCAGTTTGTATTGCGGATTTTCCTACAGAACAACTTATTGCCTTTGCCGTAGGAGCAAAGAACGTTTTCGAACCAATTCTTGGGTTTGATTCATTGCCTCATCCATTAGGTATCACCTCATCAACAACTATTTTGGAAATGCTGTATCAATGGAAAGAAGAATTTAAAACGGAACATACTCAAAAATTACCACTTCTTTTGTTAGACGCAAATAGATTAGTCCATTACACCGATAATCCTACTCAATTTGACAATAGATCCACAGCAAAACTCCCAACAATAGAATCACTCAAACAAAGAAATATTCTCACAATCATCTATGCTACAAATAGCGATAATGATATCGATGATGTACATGAGGATTTTTGTTATTATGTCAATGCAGGGATTTCTCTCTTATGGTTTAATACTCAAAACAACAAAGGTATTATAGAAAAAGAGTATATAAAACGATCGACAATGTTTAGCAAACGAATAAGTTTTATCAATAAAGTTTGAAGACTGAAAATAATTTCGTATTTTTCTTTTTTCTTGAACAATCTACATCAAAACAATGAGCCACAATTTAACTGTAGGTACACCTGTAAAGATCAAGCCTGGGTTCCATGACAAAGAAACTGAAATTGATATGTCCGGATGGACAGGACGTGTTAGTGAAATTGAAGATAACCAAATTTTAGTTGAATTTGATGACGAAACTATTGACGCATTTCCAGATGAATATGTAATGCATCAATTGGATAATGAACGAGATCATAATTATTATTGGATTTATTATCAAGCATTGGATACCATTCGTTCTTCAAGTGGAAGTAGTGGTGAAAATGTGTCGTCTTTTTCAGAGGCAAAACCAGTTTCTCGTCGTAAAGCTTTAGGAAAAGTATTAGCATGGTCAGGTGGTACAATTTTAGCAGGGTATCTACTATATCAATGTGTCTCAGATGACGATGATGATGTTACTGTTACAGAAGAAGATTCCGTTGCCTTGCAGAAAAAAGAAGGTTGGGATACCGGTGCAGATGATTTAAAAGTTGCATTCAATGCACCTACAGAAATGGATTACATGGGAATGCCATCTTCTCAATGGAATAAGTACAAAAATCCTGATATGCTCAAGAAGGTCTATATGCCTTCAAACGAGCGTTTCAAAAAATATAGTTCCGCTTCATTGTATGAGTCATTAGGTCAAAAAACCTTACAAACTCAAATGAAAGCCTCAGCAAATCAGATTACCAAAACTACCTTCAACAAAGGGTTAGGCGTTCGTCAAATTCTTTTGGACGCTCAAAATCCTGAAGTAAATTTGGTTGTGGTTGACTTAAAAGGTTGGGAATCAGTTGCAGTTGGTGCTGCATTAGCGGATGTTGCAGACTTGATTCCAACATTCAATAACTGGCCTCACCCATTAGGCGAAGTTCCTGCTCATGAAACCTTGGCTACTTCTCTTTATTATGCATCCTATGTTGAACGTGAAAAAGCAAAAAATACTGCGAAAAAACGTGCGACAGTGATGCTTTTGGATAGAAATAGATTTGAATCCGAAAAAGATGGGAAGTTAAAACCAATCAAAGAAGGTAATTTTGACAATCGCTATAATGTAGATTTGCCTACAGTTGATGAATTGAAATCTGCTGGCATTACTAATGTAGTGTATATTACCCCTTCGGAATTAGAAATTGAAAAAGATGATATAAACGAAGAATTTGCAACCTATCGTGAAAAAGGAATTCAAGTAGCATTACTACCAATTTCTCGATTTGAAGAAACAAAAGAACAAGTTGCTGCAGCAAACCAAAATCCAAATAGAACTGGTCAATATGCAACGAATTATTATTATGGTGGTTCTCCAATGGGTTCTATGTTCTTTTTCTATCATTACCCAATGTATCGTTCATATTATAGAACATCGATTCCATCGGGTGCTTACAATCGTTATGCATCAGCACCAAATTATTCTCCTGCACGTAGAACAACCTCTTTTGCATCACGTTCAGTAGGAGGAAAGGGTGGATTTGGAAAAACTCGCCCTACTGGTTTTGGCAAAGTAACCGTCAATCGTTCAATGGCAACAGGAAAAACAGTTGGTTTTGGTTCTTCATTCCGTTCTGCTTACCGTTCTGGAGGCGGCACTCGTTCAGGATCTTTCGGACGCTCACGTGGTGGTGGATTCTTCTCGTAAGTAACTGAAAATATGAAGTTTAAAGGAATGTTTAAAGCACTGTTTGGTGCTAACGAAGACGAATCTGGATTTGTAGGGTTACAATTAGTAATTCTCAATTCGGTTGAAGATAATATTCGCGAACGAATCCATTCTGCCATTGCAGCAATTCCGTCAGAGCAAACTGCTGGACAAAAGTGGAAATTCTATAAAGAAACTTCGGATGTGCTTTTGGAATTACTCCCTTTCGCAGAATATGGATATTGGGATGTCATTGATAACCCACAAACAGCCGAACAAGAGTTCAATCAATGGGTTGATGATATTGATTCTTCTTCCATAGACCAAGAAACAGGTGGTGCAACTGAAGATTGGAACGATACCGACCGAATTGACATCGACAAACACTACATCGTAGTGTCAATACTTTTTTTGCTTCAACAAAAAAACTCCTTCAAAAAACTCAGTGAATTTGCGGATTCTGTCGAAGAATCCGCAATCAATGACCGCACAACCTATTCTGCATTACTCCAACGTATCAAACAAATTGATTTCACCACTTGTATTTCAGATGCAGTCTTCGTTATGCCCGGTAACGACACCGACGGTTTTTCTTGGACTGATATGCGAGCCGAAGGTTGGGAATACCTAAAGCCAATATTTTAGGTTTCAGCATAGGGCTTACACCCTATGCTGATACAATACGCCCTTTCAGGGCTTGATTTACTGAAATGACAATACATTTATCAACATAGGGCTTACACCCTATGCTGATATAGTACGCCCTTTCAGGGCTTGATTTACATCTTTTGTTTTGAATATCGTCAAGATGAAAAAATAGAATCAATATTCATTTAAGAGAAGAGAAATGGGACAATCATTAGTAAAAAATTACATACATATTGTATTTAGTACAAAAAATAGAAGTCCGTACATTCAACCAAATGTTGAAACAGAATTACATAAATTTCTGAGTGAAATTTGCAACAAACTTCAATGTACAGTTATAAAAGTTGGAGGTTTTACTGACCATATACATATTCTTTGTTTGTTGTCAAAAAACATAGCTCTGTCTAAACTTGTTGGAGAGCTTAAATCTAGATCCTCAATGTGGATGAAAACAAAGGATGCTACTTTAGAGCACTTTTATTGGCAAGATGGTTACGGAGCATTTTCAGTAAATCCCACACACATAGATGCAGTAATTACTTACATTAATAACCAGCATGAGCATCATAAAAACAATTCATTTGAAGAAGAATATAAAGCTTTTTTACATAAATATTCTATTGATTACAACGAACAGTATCTTTGGGATTAAACAAAGCATATTCATAAAGCCCTGAAAGGGCGTACTATCTCAGCGAAGGGTGTAAGCCCATCGTGAAAACGCACATTAAAAAAAACAACATCAAGCCCTGAAAGGGCGTACTATCTCAGCGATGGGTGTAAGCCCATCGTTGTCAAAAGGTTCATCGTTGTCAAAATGCCCATCTTGATGTAAAGAAACATTCCCCCCCCTCCCAACACTTATAGCCAAATCCAACTTTCACTCCGTAGTAGATTGCATTCACAATTTTGTAAATCCTACCGAAAGTACACAGTATGCTAACCACTATCCGCTCATTGGTGGACAAATTTTTTGGTGATAATGAGGAACAACATTCCTTAGTTTCAAATTCTGAAGAAATGAAAACAATTGAAGTTGAATTGGAAAAAATTCAATCTTCTGCGTTTGAAAAGACTTCTTCCGATGTAATTAATCAACACGTTACTGACTTTCTTCACAAAGGGTATTACCCTGCGTTAAATGAAGATGTATCGAATGCAGTGAAAACGCTGTTAGAATATAATCCAACGGCTATTGCAACGGTGTTGGAATACTTTCAGTCAACGAAACAAACAACTACTTCGCAAGTGCCAACAGCACTTCCCTCTCACCTTTCACTACGTTCTGCAGCCGAACAATCATTTTTATCATCACTCTAAGGATTCACCTTTATGAAATTACAACAATTATCAACCCAAACTGCTTCATCTACACCCGAGTTACGCTCATTAGCACTGTCTGCATTCGAATCAGAGGCACCGCTGTTTCGCTATGCCGAATGGTACAAAATGACTGGAAATGCAGATACGTTTACAACGAATGCAACTGCTTTTGGCGGTCAAACTCGAACAGTAAATAACGACTACAGTCCCGTTACTTCCAGCGTTAACGAAACGACCGTTTCACTAAAAATTTTGGGTGATGTCATTCGCACTGACCAAGCATTTGAACGACGCGGATTTACGACCACTTCCGAACGTGCCAGACAATTGGAGAGTTTTTCTCGTTCGTTGGGACGCTTTTGTACCGATCAATTTATCAATGGTGATGGAAGTGGTTCTACTTTGGTGGGTATCAAAGAATTGATACCAAGTGGACAAATTATCTCGATGGGTACGAATGGCGATACCGTTCCTTTAGGAAATTCTGATTCGAACAAACAAAAACAGCAAACTTTTTTGGAAAAACTCGATGAGCTGATAGGTTCTGTTTATGGAAACGCTTCGGTGATTGTGATGAACTATAAAATGATTGCTCGTTTACGTGCCATTGCTCGAGAGTATATCAGCGTTCAAACTGTCAACGATGCCTTTGGTTCGCAACAGGTTTTCGACTCATATATGGGAATTCCTATCGTATCCAGCGGTGTTGCAAAAGATGGGGTATCGCAAGTTATCACAAATGCTGAGACTGTTGGAACAAATGCTGATTGCACCAGCATCTATGCTATTAGATTTGGTGAAAAAGAGAATTTGAGCATTGCTACAAATACTGGTTTGCAAGTCTATGACCGTGGGATTGTCGGTGTACACTATGTAACGACTGTGGAATTGGATGCGGCTATTGCCTTAGTTCACTCAAAATCCATTGCTCAATTGGAAGGAATACGTTTATGATAAAAAGTATAGATATGGAAAATAAGTTACAACAACAATCTCCACTTTTTGACAATTCCGTTCCCTTATGGATGAAAATAATGCTGGGTCTCATCGTTGGAGGTTCCACGTTGTGGGGTGGTTCGAGTTTGGGAGAGGTAAGCCATAAGATAACGGTAATTGAAACGGAAATGCGAAGGGTTTCTTTTGCTTTGGAACAGCAAACTCTTTGGAAAGACAGAATTGAACGAGACGTACAAGAAATGAACCAAGAACTTCAGAATCACCATTCGGAAAGAAAACGATGAGAACAATCACCAAAATAATCGTACATCATACAGCAACCAGACCGAATGTAGAACGCGAAACCATCGACAAAGCTCACCGACTGAGAGGGTTCACTGAAATTGGGTATCATTGGTTACTCCATTGTCCTGATGGCGTTTGGATTGTAACCGAAGGTCGTAAAGAATCAGTGATTGGTGCTCACGCTCGAGGACATAATTTGCGTTCAATAGGAATTGCTGTTGCTGGAAATTACCAAGAAACGGAATTACCTTTAGAAGCTCGAAAACTCTTGGTAGAACAACTGGCAAGAATTTGCAAACGGCATATATTACCTGCTGATAGAGCTTCCATTCGTTATCATCGAGAGTTAAGCGGTGCATCTACTTTGTGTCCCGGAAAACACATCATCAAACAATTTGAACAAATAGTCAATGATGTGGGAGCATTACTGTAATAACTCCAAAGGAGCTATTTCGCAAGAATAGCTCCTTTTTGTTTTGTGTACCACCAAATTATGTAAAACAATCTTTGATGGTAATCGTATGTTGAACAAAATACAATCAATGAAAAAGAACATACAGCAAAGTTTAGAACAATTAGGCTATCGTAAAACATTAACGCGAACGACCATTCTTCGAGCGTTAGAAAGTTTTAATCGCCCTGTGAGCGTGGAAGATTTAGTAGAACAATGTCAAGATTTGAATCTGACGACTATTTACCGAAACCTTCACGTAATGGAAGAACATGGTCTCATTCGTTCGATGCAATTCACTTCTAAAGCAAAACATTATGTCATCGCAGAACAAGATGACACCAAACATTACCACTACATTCGTTGTTTACAATGCCAAAAAGTAGATCAAATTGATTTCTGTGTTTTGGAAAAAATCAAAATTTCAACAAATTTCACCATTGTCAACCACTCAATGGAATTTACTGGATATTGCCCTGATTGTGCTCCAGAAATTGTAGAACATTCCTCCACCCATTCCCACTAATTGCACAACATACATGAATTTACAGCAAGTAGAACGTTTTCTTGGTGATGATTTTTTGCGTGATGTTCGCAAATCAGTGCATAGTAGGGTTGACCTTACGATGAAGAAAGTGATGATTACTTTTTCGGTGTTTTCATTGATTCTAACCGTTTTGACTGGTCAATATGTCATTGGTTTGGTAGGAACAACCTTGTTTTTGGGTTCATATTTGTATTGTGTGAAACTGTTCGGAACTTCTTCTTTAACTCGTTATGCAACTGGGGTTCTTTTACAGCTCTTTTCGTTGCTGTATTTATTCATCATTCAAGGTCGTGAAGAACTCTATTTCTTTTCATTTCTATCGTTATCTATACTCATATTTTACCAAGAATACAAGGTGATTTTGCTAAGTTCAGCGACCTTTGTGTTTTGTATTTCTATCAGCATTTTCCTGACGAACAACAAAAGCTCGTGGCTAACTTCTTCTGTGAATTCTTCTACGACTACCTACATACTTTTTATTTTGGCATTCACAGCACAAAGTTTTATCTGTATGTATATTGCATCGAAACTATGGTATCAAACAGTCGTTTCGAAGATTCATCCTTCCTTTTTCAAGCCAGAATCATCTCTTTGAAGTAACGAAATCAACGCAGTAGTTGAAGGGTCATGTGTACCCCGCTGAGACGTTGACTTTTGTAATTCTGGTAATACATTTGATGCTAATTGTTTGCCCAATTCCACACCCCACTGATCGAAGGAATTGATATCCCACAAAATTCCTTGCACAAACACTTTATGCTCGTACAGTGCAAGTAAGGTACCGACAGTTTTAGGTGATATTTTTGGATAAACAATTGTTGTCGAAGGTTTGTTCCCTTCAAAAACTTTGTGTGGAATCAATAATTCTGCATTAAGATTGTTTTTCAATTCTTCACGAACAGTTTCTTCATTTTTTCCAATGAGCAATGCCTCAGCTTGTGCAATACAATTTGCTTGAAGAATGGTATGTTGATCTGTGTATGGTGACAATCCTTCTTTGGCAACTAAAAAGTCTACCGGTATCGTTCGAGTTCCTTGATGAATCAATTGGTAAAAAGCGTGTTGTCCATTTGTACCCGGTTCACCCCAGACAATGGGTCCAGTTTTATACGTTACATTTTCTCCAGTGCGAGTAACACTTTTGCCATTTGACTCCATATCGAGTTGTTGCAAATACGCTGGGAATCGTGCTAAGTACTGGTCATACGGCAAAACTGCATACGAATCATATCCCAAAAACGTACAATACCACATTCCAATCAGCCCCATTATAACTGGTATATTTTCGAAGAATGGAGCTGCTTCAAAATGTGTATCCACCACATTCGCACCGTCAAGAAATTGCAAAAATCCTTCAAAACCGATTGATATAGCAATAGAAATACCGATGCTTGACCAAACGCTATATCGACCACCAACCCAATCCCAAAATCCAACGATATTGTCTTCTGTGATACCAAATTGTTTTGCTTTGCCGATTGCAGTAGAGACTGCCAGAAAGTGTTTAGCTATATGTTCATCTGTTGTTGCGGTTAGAATCCACCGTTTTGCAGCAAGTGCATTGGTGATAGTTTCTTGGGTTGTAAAGGTTTTTGACGCGACAATGAACAATGTTGTTTCTTGATTGCACTTTTTCAATGTTTCCCAAAGATGGGTTCCATCCACATTCGATACAAAGTGCATTGTGAGTTGAGGATGAGAATATGCCGATAAAGCTTGAGTAACCATCGCAGGTCCCAAATCAGAACCACCAATGCCAATATTGACAATATCGGTGATGGGTTTTCCAGAAAACCCAACCCATTCGCCAGAACGAATTTTTTCCGAAAGTACTCGAACTTTTTCTAATTCAGCGTTTACAAGCGGTACAACATTTTCCCCATCAACATTGATTGTCGATTTTTTTGATCGTAAAGCAGTATGCAACACTGCTCGTTTTTCTGTGGTATTGATAGCCTCACCGTTGAACATTCGTTTGATTTCATCTGCAAGATTTCGTTCTTTCGCAAATTGCAATAACGCCGAAAAAACGTCATCAACAAGGAGATTTTTCGAAAAATCGAAATAACAATCACACGCACGAAATGTATATTTCCTTAGTCGTAAACTGTCGAGCCGGAAATAAGAAAGGATACTGTCTGACTTTTTTTCTGTTGCTAATTGCTCTAATCGTTTCCAAGATGATAATGAGGTTATCATAGCGTATTAGATAGAAGGTGTTAAAAACTTTCGTGCTGAACGAACTGTATTGGAAAGTAACATCGCGATAGTCATAGGACCAACTCCTTTTGGAACGGGAGTAATAGCACTACACTTAGAAAGAACTGAATCAAAATCAACATCACCACACAATGCATATCCACTTTTTTTCTCTGGAGCATCAATACGATTGATACCAACATCAAAAATCGCAACTCCTTCTTTGACATAATCAGCAGTTACTAGTTTTGAAACTCCCACTGCTGCAATGAGTATATCGGCTTGACGAGTATAATCACGAATGTCATTAGCACCTGTGTGGCAAATGGTAACGATGGCGTTTGAGTAAGCTCGTTTGTGATAGAGCAAATTTGCCATTGGTTTTCCGACGATATTGGAGCGTCCCAAGACCACAACATGCTTACCAGATGGGTCTATTTGATAGCGTTTCATCAATTCAACAATTCCTAACGGAGTACACGGAACAAAACCGGGTAAACCAAGCACTAAATTTCCTACATTCGATGGATGGAAGCCATCTACGTCTTTTGCTGGACTAATTTGCTCTAAGATAACTGTTGAGTCAACATGAGAAGGAAGTGGCAATTGGACTAAAATACCGTGAATGGTTGGGTCTTCATTCCACTGATGAATTTGCAGTAAAATTTGATCTTGGGTTGTTTCAGCTGGTAAACGCAATATTACTGAATTAATTCCAATTTCCTGACAAGCTTTTGCTTTATTGGTAACGTAAATTTCTGATGCTGGATTATTTCCGACCAGAAGTAATGCCAATCCAGGAGCATGTCCTGTCGAAGAATGAATGGTATGTGTTTCAATAGATAATTCTTCACGAATTGTTTTTGCTGTCGATAAACCGTCGATGAGAGTATAGTGCATAGAAAGAGTAATTGTATGTTCGATAGAGATTACGAAACGTTAGAAAAAGCAAGTTGTCCACAAGCAGCATCAATATCAACACCACTTGATGAGCGAATCATCACCGTTACATCGTTTTGCAACAGTTGTTGTTGGAAGTTTTTGAATGCCTCATCAGAGGTTGGCTGTAACGTCGCAGCAAATCCTGTTGGTACCGTAAAATCAATCGGATGAAACGGAATAATATTCACTTTCGAAGGAAAACGACGCGTTAATTTCGTTAGTCGTTTTATATCTTCTTGAGAATCGTTCAAACCTTGAAATAGAATATATTCAAAAGTTATAGGAATACGCGTTTTTTGGTAGTAATACTCCAAAGCATCCATCACCGCTTGAATATTCCATTTTTTAGAAATGGGCATAAGTTTTTCACGAAGTCCATTGGTTGTTGCATGAAGTGATAACGCCAATTTGATTTGTCGTTGTTCATCAGCCATTTTGATGATTCCGGGTACTACCCCTGCAGTTGAAACTGTTATGCGTTTTGGAGAAAGTAACTCCAATGTTGGGTCAGTAAGTAATTCGACCGATCGCATAACTGTATCATAATTCAACATTGGTTCACCCATTCCCATAAAAACCACATTGGTAATGGGGGTTTCAGAATAGGTTTGTGCTAAGAAAAATTGGTCTAAAATTTCTGCAAGTGACAGTGAGCGTTGTAATTTGAGTGAAGCTGTCGCACAAAATTTACAGCCCAATTGACAGCCAACTTGTGAAGAAATGCAAAGTGTTTTCCGTTTTGGTAATCCTTCTTCATTTCTCATTTCAGACGGAATCAAAACACTTTCAACGGAACCACCAGAAAATAAATCGAACAGAAATTTGATAGTACCATCTGCAGAAACTGTTTTTTTTGACAACTGCATCGAAGTTGGAGAAAATTGATTTGACAATTGTTCCCTAAGCGATTTCGGTATGGAAGTTAACTGTTCGAATTGGAGTGGAGATTTTTGGTAAAACTCTTTATAAAATTGTTTTAGTCTATAAGCTTCCGTTCCCATTGATACAAAATGGGATGACAATTCTGTTTGTGTGAGATTTTTGATGCAAGGAAGAGATGGAATTGATGTCATTTCTTCTTTTGTTTTGAAGTAGTTTTTTCGATTAATTCTTTTATCATCTCCACTTCGGGACGGTTATCTTCTAAAATAGAAAGTGCTTTTTCATATTGCGATAACGCCTCGTCATATCGTTTTAAATATGACAACGTTGTTCCTTTATTTACCATCGCAATAACGAAATTAGAATCTATGCTCAATGATTTATTGAAATCAGAAAGTGCTTTGTCAAATTGTCGTAAATCATGATATGCAAGTCCACGGTTGTTGTATGCGTCGAAATGACCAGGACTGAGTTCAATGGTTTTCGTGAAATCTCGAATTGCCTTGGTATATTCTTTAATAATCGCATACGAAGATCCGCGATTGAAATAAATTGCTGGTTTTGTAGGTGCTTTCGTTATTGCTTTTGAGAAAAAATCTATCGCAAGTTTATAATCACCTGCTCGAAAAGCCTCATTCCCTTTTGCAAACAATTCTCTTGCCTCTTGTTCTTCATTAGGGAAGGCAAGTGACTTTTCTGTATTTATAACAATAACAAGTAACAAAAGAATGGGTATGAGTAATTTTTGCATAAGAAAAGAAGTATTTGACGACCAAGATAATTTCAAGACGATTAAGCCAATTCAATTGTGCAAATTATATGAGCTTTGTCGATGATTCAACGATTATTTGGGAAGCTTTCAACTCCAAAAGTATCAATAACTTGGTCGAACAATATCCCAGTTCATAAACTCAATGCAGTTCTGTCCGAAAAAACGGAATATTTGTATTGTTTTATTCAAAAACGGACGTTTCTTTTCTATTCTACCTACAAATTACTCTACGTTGGAATGGCATACAAACAAACCATTGAGCAACGACTGAAAACTCATCACAAATTACCGACAGTTGTCAAGAAAAAGAAATTTGGTACTTCGATTATACTAAGATTTGGAACAGTTTCTTCGAATACAAAAATCACAGAAAGTTTGGTTAAGGCAATCGAAGGTATTTTGATTTTTGTTCACAAACCGCCATATAATACAACCGAACGTGCAACATACAGAAATAAAGAAGTTGTTATAACAAATAGAGGGAAATATCGTCCGATGAGAAAAAAAATCTCATTACGGTAATTGTGACTATGAAACTACAAATACTACTCTATACCCTTTTATTGATAACAATAAGTGCGTGTGGAGAAAAAAAAGAATATGGAGCAAAAGAATCCATTGTCAAAGAATCTGCAATTAGCGTTAAAGAAGCTTTACAACCTGTGAACTACGATCGACCAATTAAATTGAGTGGAGTTGTAACAAAGGTATGTCAAACAGAAGGCTGTTGGATGGCAATTAAAGACCAAAATAATGCTAAAATTCGCGTTACTTTTAAAGATGGTTCATTTGCTGTTCCAATGAATTCCGCTGGGAAAAACGTTACAATGGAAGGAATGGTTGTTGCGGAAGTTGTAGACGGTGAAACTGCAGCAATGTGGATGTCTCACGTAGATTCGACAATTTCAGACACAAAAACAGATCAGCGAGTTCCTGTTTTTATTGCTTCTTCAGTAAAATTTGACTAAAAGAAAAACGGTGAATCTACAAATAGATTCACCGTTAGAGTTATGTAAATTATTATTTATTTGAAATACCAGTTAACACCAACACGAGGATTAAGTACACCAAACAAAGTAGTACTGTTATTACCTAAACCTACAGTTAAGAATGCAACGTCACCTGTAATAGCAACAGCTGGATTGGCGAAATACTCACCACCAAAACGAGCATCAAGGAAGTTATTGGAGCTTCCAGCATTACTAATGATTGAAAACTGACCCATAATATATGGTTTAAAGCTATTTCCACTGAAGCGGAATTTAGCATAAGGAGCAAGCAAGAAATTCGTATTACTTCCCCCAGTGGATAAACCAAATTGAGTACCAAGTTCAAAATCATTATTTACTGAGTAATGACCTTGAATCCCGCTATACTCTCCGACGTTAAATCCAAAACCAAATGCACCGCCAACTTGGGCATTTGAAGTTACTGCTCCAATGATTAACATTGTTGCTACAGCGAAAAGAAGTTTCAATGACTTCATAAACCACACCTCTATAAAAATAAATAAAAGGAAAAAATTCATTTTGTCAATTAGTCGTGGATTTTCAGTACTTTTGTATTCCAAAAATCACTTTCTTTTATGAATTTTGAAGTAAAAAGGTAGAAGAATCCAATACTATGGTACAAATAAAACAATTTTCTGAACAAGAATCAAATACTTGGAATAAATTTTTGTCCAATGCTGAAAATAGTACCCTTTTTCATCATCGCGATTTTCTCGGTTACCACCCCAAAGACCGTTTCAAAGACCACTCTTTGATGTTTTCAAATGAGAATGAAATTATTTCCGTTTTTCCTGCAATTGAACGAATGCAAGATGGAAAAATGATTTTACATTCTCATCAAGGTGCTTCATACGGTTCATTTGCAACAACCCATTGGTTGACAATCCGCGAAAGTTTCGATATGGTTACGACGCTCATTTCTTATGCCAAAGATAATGGATTTTCGCAGATTGTTATCACTGTTCCTCCAGTTATCTACTTGAAAACTCCATCAAATTACATAGATTTTTCGTTAGTAAAAAACGGATTTACCTATTTGAAACGCGAATTAACATCAGTTGTTCCTTTAGAGGCAAAGGGTGAAAAACTTTTACAGTCATATCGAGCAGAAGCTCGTACTGCCACTCGTAAAGCTTTGAAATCGCAAATTGTTGTTCGTGAAAGTGGCGATTATGCTCAATATTATGATTTGCTTTCGAAAAATTTATACACTCGACATAATGTAAAGCCTACCCATACTTTGGATGAACTTACCTTGCTTCATTCTCGTTTTCCCGATAAAATTCGGCTATTTGGAGCATTTTTGGGAGATACAATGATTGGTGGAGTTTGTAATTTTTCTGTAAATGACAATGTCGTTCTTGCTTTTTATATTTCGCATTCAATGGACTATCAGGAGTATCGTCCTGTGAACGTGTTGTTTTATGAGATTATGCAGCAATACAAAACTGAAGGATTTTCTTATTTGGACTTTGGCACGTTTACATTGAATATGGAACCAAATTGGGGATTAGGTCGATTTAAAGAAAACTTTGGTGCAAGAGGTGTTTTTCGTGATACATTTGTATTAAATTTAGACTAAAATGAATTATATTCCACGAATTGAACTTGATAAATACCATTATAATTTACCAAACGAAAAAATCGCTCAATATCCTTTGGCAGAACGCGATCAATCAAAACTTTTGGTTTATTCAGCTAAACTAGATTCAATAAAACATACAATTTTCTCGGAGCTACCAAAGGTATTACCAGAAAACTCTGTCTTAATTCGAAACACAACGAAAGTAGTACCTGCTCGATTATTTCTGCAAAAAGAAACTGGTGGAGTTGTAGAAATATTCATTACCAATCCACATCTTGTAATGAATGAACAAAGTGGGTGTAATGTAGAATGTATGTTGCGAGGCAAAAATTTACATCCAGGAGTAACAGTCCATGGTGTTTACATAGATGGTGATAAACAAATAAATTTGAAAGCAACAATTCTCGAGAAAACATCGAATCTCCAAACTGTCCAATTGATATGGACTCCATCTGAAATGATATTGTCAGAATTGATTTGGACCATTGGGACAATGCCTTTACCACCGTATATGAAACGTGATGCAGTTGAAAATGATGAAGAACGCTATCAAACTGTGTATGCAAAGGAAGAAGGTTCTGTTGCAGCTCCAACAGCAGGTTTGCATTTTACTCCTACAGTACTTGAGCAAATAGAACAAAGGAATATTCCCATTGTAGATGTGATGTTGCACGTTGGGTTGGGGACATTCAAACCAGTAGACGCAAAAACTATCGACCAACACCAAATGCACTCAGAATCTTTGGAAATATCTAAAGAAAGTATCGTCCATTTGTTAGATTATATATTACAAAAGAAACAAATTATTTGTATTGGAACTACATCTGTACGAACTATTGAATCGTTATATTGGTTTGGTGTTCGATTACAATTAAATGATGGAAATTGTTCTGAAAAAACAGAGTTTTCAGTTCAACAATGGGATCCATATAGACTTTCTGATACAACTCAACAACTACCCACAACAACAGAGGTTTTGCAAAATATACTTCTTTGGATGGAAAAACATTCTCTAACTACTGTATACGGTGTAACAACATTAATTATTATTCCCGGATATGAATGGAAATTTGTCGATGGAATGATAACGAATTATCATCAACCTGGTTCGACATTGTTATTACTCATATCATCATTTTTGGGGAAAAGTTGGGAAAATGTTTATAGATCTGCACTTGAACAGAACTATCGGTTTCTCAGTTATGGTGATTCTTCACTCTTACTTCGATAAAAGACAAAAGATTTTCGTATATTTCCATATTCTTACTACAAATTTGTGAGCAAAAACGAATGAATAATTTAATAGAAGTCAAAAATCTTGTAACGGAATTTACTTCCGAACAATACACCACCCGAGCAGTTAATAATGTTTCCTTTACGTTAGAAAAAGGAAAAACATTAGGGATTGTAGGCGAGTCTGGTTCTGGTAAATCTGTAACCTCACTTTCTATTATGCGATTGATTCAATCACCTCCAGGGAAGATTACTCAAGGTGAGATTTTGTTTCACGAACCTGATGGTTCCGTTGTTGATTTATTGAAACTTACTGATGCAGAAATGCGAAAATATCGTGGAAATAAAATTTCTATGATTTTTCAAGAGCCTATGACCTCTTTGAACCCTGTGTTCCGTTGTGGTGATCAGATTATGGAGGCGATTATTCTTCATCAAAATGTCTCAAAAGCAGAAGCTCGTGCAAAAACCTTACAGTTGCTTAAAGATGTGCAATTACCACGACCAGAATCGATTATCGATTCGTATCCTCACCAATTATCTGGTGGACAAAAGCAGCGTGTGATGATTGCTATGGCAATGAGTTGTAATCCTTCATTGCTAATAGCAGATGAACCTACGACTGCTTTAGATGTAACGGTACAAGCGACTATTCTCGAATTGATGCGAGAGTTGCAAGTCAAACACAATATGTCGATGATGTTCATTACCCATGATTTGGGAGTAATTGCTGAAATTGCAGACAATGTTGCGGTTATGTACAAAGGAAATATCGTCGAATATGGTACAGCTCAACAAATTTTTGAAAATCCTTCCCATCCATATACCAAAGGTCTTTTGGCTTGTCGTCCAAAATTAGAGGTGAAAATGCGAGTTCTTCCAACGGTATCTGATTTTATGGAAGAAAAAGAAGATGGTTCTATTATCGAAAAAGAACAAAAAGACATTAAAGAAACGATAGAATCTGTTACAATACCTATCTCTGAAATCAATGCTCGTAATGAACAACTACTTGCAAAAGAACCTCTTATCAAGGTAGAAAATTTACAAGTTCATTTTCCAATTCGTAAAGGATTGTTCTCTAAAGTTCAAGGCTTTGTCAAAGCTGTTGATGGAATTTCCTTTGAAGTGAAAGCTGGTGAAACATTGGGACTTGTCGGTGAATCTGGTTGTGGGAAAACAACAACAGGTCGTGCTATTTTGCGTTTGGTTGAACCAACAGGTGGTGAAGTTCTTTACAAAGGAACATCCTTAGTGAATCTGCCAAAATCAGATTTAAAATCCTTACGAAAAGATATCCAAATCATTTTTCAAGATCCGTATTCCTCACTCAATCCTCGACTGTCTGTCGGAAGTGCTTTGATGGAAGTGCTAAAGGTGCATAATGTTCTTACTACCGAACAAGAACGCAAAGAGTACATTCACTATTTGTTAGATAAAGTGAATTTGTTGCCTCGTCATTATAATAACTACCCTCACGAATTTTCCGGTGGACAGCGTCAACGTGTCTGTATTGCTCGAGCATTGGCATTAAAACCAAAATTTGTCATTTGCGATGAATCCGTTTCTGCTCTCGATGTGTCAGTTCAAGCACAGGTTCTGAATTTGTTGGTAAATCTTCGTGAAGAATTTGACTTAACCTATATTTTCATATCTCATGATTTGAGTGTCGTCAAATTCATTTCCGATAGAATTGCTGTTATGAATGCGGGTAAGATTGTCGAAACTGGGTATGCTCAAGAAATTTATGAACATCCTCAAGAAGAATATACAAAACGGTTAATTGATGCAATACCAAAGGGAATTGAACGAAATAGAAGGTACCAATAAGATTCCTTCTTTCGAAACTTTTTCCTTTACTAACCGAATAGAATGAATTCGATTTACGAAACTTGCTCTGAACTCAGACCTATGATTGGGTCAAAAATCCATGTTGTTGACTCTGGGTTTCTTACAGGTCAGGAGAATATGAAGCTCGATCAACAACAACTTCATAAAGCTGCAAAGGATGAACATATCATTCCGCAAATACGATTTTATGGCTGGAAACCATGGGCTGTATCTATTGGGGCTAATCAAAACATTGAGTCTATTAATGTAGATGAATGTGCAAAACGAAACATTGCTGTTGTAAGGCGTCCAACTGGTGGACGTGCAGTTTTGCATGCAAACGAAATTACGTATTGTTTGGTTACCCGAATTCGTCCTACTTTTACAATCCATAATTACTATTTTGCTATCCATCAATGTATTTTGCGTGCATTAGATAGTATTATCGGTAATTCTGCAATAACCTATCAAAAATCACAACCACATTTTCGTGAGTTGTATCAAAATACTAAGTCTGGTTCTGTAGCTTGTTTTGCTGCATCAGCACGATATGAGCTTTTGGCAAATGGCAAAAAAATTGTAGGTTCAGCTCAACGAGTATATGAAAACACACTTCTACAACATGGTTCTATTTTGTTAGGTGATGGTCATGAGAAAATTGTGGATTTGGTATCAACTACATCGTTTGAAGAAAAAAAACAATTACAAAAAATCTTATCTACTCATGCAATTACATTAACTGAATTGAGCAAAGTACCAATTAGTTATCAAGATTGTATTCAACCACTCATTCATTCATTTACTTCATAATGACAATAGTATGAAAAAAAGCATTGTTTTCATTATCGTTTTGTTATGTTCTTCTACAACTATTTTTGCACAGTTGTTTCCAAATGCAACTCAACAATTCCATACATGCACACATTATTGTGCTCCAAATTCTGAACCTCGAGAGCGAGTTTTTGATATAGAGCAAATGTATGTTTCTGTAGGATTTGAACCCCAAAAGGGAATAGTCAATGGATCTGTTATCCATGATGCAAAAGTATTACGAAAAACTGTAGATTCTGCTTTTTTTGATGCTCCAGGAATTACTATCAATGTTGCTCAGCTTAATGGTAGAAAAATCCCTTTTTCTATTTCCCCTGAAGGTGTAACGGTGTATTTCAAACCGGCATTGCGTTGGGATGAAAAAGTGAAAATCTTTTTTAATTATACTGCTACTCCTAGAAAAGGTATTTATTTCATAGGTTGGAATGACCCTACAAATCGAGCTCAAAAACAAATTTGGACACAAGGTCAAGGCATTGACAATCGCTATTGGATTCCAATGTACGATGATATGAATGACAAAATGATAACCAGAACAGATATTACATTTGATAAAAGTTATCAAGTTCTTTCAAATGGAACCTTGCTTGATGTCGGCGAAAATTCCGATAACTCCAAAACGTGGTCTTACACAATGACAAAACCACATTCCAATTATCTTCTCATGATTGGGATTGGAAAATATGATATAGAAAAACGAACAACGAAAACTGGCGTTCCTGTGAATTTGTACTACTATGCTGGTCAAAAAGATAAAATTATTCCAACCTACATCTATAGTACTGAATGTATTGAGTTTTTAGAAGAACAAACAGGAATACCTTATCCTTGGGAATCGTATTCGCAAATTCCTGTCGCTGATTTTATCTATGGTGCAATGGAAAATACCACTGCAACTATTTTTGGTGATTTTTTCCAAACAGATGCACGTGGATTTTTAGATCGTAATTACATTGGTGTCAATGTACACGAATTGACTCATCAATGGTTTGGAGATTTGATTACTGGTCGTTCAGCAAAATCAACGTGGTTACAAGAAAGTTTTGCAACGTATTATCCAAAAATGTTTACGCGTAAATACTTTGGAGAAGATCACTATCAATGGCAAAGACGTGGTGAACAAAATAGTGCAATTTCTGCTTCTGAAAAAGATTTGTTGCCAATTGTTCATCCAAATGCAGGTTCGGCACGTTTTTATCCAAAAGGTTCTGCAGTTATCGATATGTTGAATACAACCTTTGGCGAAGATGAATACAAACGTGTTATCAATCACTATTTGAAAAAACATCAATATAAAAATGTTGAAACAAATGACTTGTATTTGGCATATCAAGATACCTTAGGGTTAACTCCTGATTGGTTTTTTGACCAATGGCTCTATCGAGGTGGAGAGCCTCACTATGAAGTTTCTTTCGAACAAAGCGTTAAAGAGCAAATGCCTCTTACGTCAATTTCAGTGAAACAAATTCACTTCAGAAATGAAACCGTTGGGCTTTTCAAAATGCCAATTGTCTTTGAAATTTACTATACCGATAAAACCAAAGATTCTGTGCGTGAATGGGTTTCCAATGAATTTACAACTATTAATATCCCGAACAAATCAAACAAAAAAATTGCGTTTGTGTTATTCGACCCATCAAGTGCAATCATCAAAAAAGTAACGTTTAAAAAACCGTATGAAATGCTGAAAAATCAAGCATTGAATGCACCTAATATGATTGACCGCTTTGATGCAATTGAAGCTCTCAAAAGTGCGGATTCGGCAAATATAAAGGAAACAATTCCATTTCTATGTTCTGTATATTTCAAAGAAACATTCCATGCGACGAAAAATGCCGTTTTGCAACAAGTCGTATCGCAATACAATATTGACACCTACCCAGATGTGAAAAAAGTCATTTCAGATGCATTGGGAAGTAAGGATGTTGAAGTACGAAAAGGTGTTTTGGGTACATTCAAATTTGTACCTTCATTTGCACGACCAGCAATTGAAAAACTGTTGGTAGATTCTTCGTATGCGATAATTGAAAATACCTTACAATTGCTGTACGAAAATTCGACCAAAGAACAAATGAATGGTTATTTGAAAACTGTTCAAGGAGTTATGGGTTCTCACAATAGAGTGGATATCAAACGTGGAGAAATCGACTTCTATTTGAACAAGACAAAACCAACAGCATTAATAGATTATACGTCGAATGGTTTTGAATTTATCACTCGTCAAAATGCAATGAACGCCCTAAAACGTATGAACTATTGCGATAAAGACGTTGTTTCCAATTTGATGAATGCGATGTTTTCTACGAATGGAAGATTAGCTTCTGTCGCATCTGCAACGTTAAAACATTACTCAGAACAACCGTTGTTCAAACAAGAAATTAGAGCTGTTTACGAATCTATGAAATTAGAAGATTGGCAAAAACAAATGATTAAACCACTCTTATAAAACAGGAAAATATGAAATATTGGTTAGTAAAATCAGAACCAGATGTCTACTCTTGGGATCAATTGGTTGCAGATGGTAGTACATTTTGGGATGGAGTTCGCAATTATGCCGCTCGGAACAATCTTCGTGATATGAAGGTAGGGGACAAATTGTTGTACTATCATTCAGGCGATGAAAAACAAATTGTTGGATTGGCTGAAGTTATTAAAGAATCGTATCAGGATCCTACAACCGATGAAGATGCTTGGGTATGTGTTGATGTGAAGCCTGTTAAGAAGTATTCAAAACCATTGACCCTAAAAACTATTAAACAAACTGAATCGCTAAAGGACATTGCACTTATCAAATTGATGCGGCTTTCTGTTGTTCCTATCTTGCCAGAAGAATTCGCCATCATCGAATCCATGGTAGAGTAAATGTCTGAGCAGAGTGAAATTCGAACAGTTGATACCAACCGACGTGGAGTTATCGCTACATTCACTGGAATTGGAGCGATGTTAATTGCAGGATTTGGGTATATGGCGTTTGAGTATATTCGTTCGTCAAAGTTGCCTCGAGCATCGAATATAATAGTATCTAAAACTAAAGAGTTGTTTGCTGGAAAAAAGAATACAACTGTTCATTTCAATGGAAGAAAAGTATTTGTTCAGCAACGTTCGGAAACAGAATTTGTGGCTCATTCAATGATTTGCACCCATGGTTCTTGTACCGTAGAATGGCAAGAACGTTCGTCCATTTTTGTTTGTCCATGCCATAATGGTGCATTTAATAGTGACGGAGCTGTTTTGAGAAAACCTCCTGAACGTCCATTAGTTGCGTTAAAAACGACCTATGATGTTGCAAAAGATCAGTTAACCATTATCGAAACCGAATTGTAGTATGAAACGAAAAGTCATTGTCATTTTTACTGGTGGTACGATTTCTTCCAAACGCGATGAAGCATTTGGCGGAATAGTACCGATGATGGAAGCAAATGAAATTTTGCAATCTGTACCTGATATTGATACTATTGCCGATATTGAAACCATTCAATTTGGCAAATATCCCGGTCCTCATATCACTATTGAGTTGATGTATCAATTACGTGGTTTGATACAAGAATTAGTCGAACGTCGTGATGTACATGGAATTGTGGTAACACACGGAACAGATACCTTGGAAGAAACTGCATACTTTATGGATTGTTCCGTTGTAACGTATAAACCAATTGTTTTTGTTGGTTCGATGAGAAATTCATCTGACCCAGATTGGGATGGTCCGCGAAATCTTCGCGATGCAATTCAAGTTGCGGCTACTCGTGAAACTCAAGGTCTTGGTGTGTTGGTGGTTTTGGCAGGGAATATCAATGCTGCGTCTGAAGTTTCTAAAACAGACACCAGTGAACTCAATACGTTTTCTTCACTCAATTTCGGACTTATTGGCAGAATCAACAACGGTGAAATTTTGCTCTATCGTACACCTATCCGTCGTGAATCATTCGAAATGACGCGACTTCCTGAATTTGTCCCCCTCTTTAAAATTTATTCGGGTATGTCAGAAGATATTCTTTTATATTCGCTTGATAAAGGAGCAGAGGGATTGGTCATCGAAGCATTTGGTGTTGGGAATGTTTCCCCTCGCGTATTAATTGGCATCAAAGAAGCAATAAGACGTGATGTTCCTGTGGTGTTAGTATCTCGATGCCCTGTTGGTCGAATAGAACATATTTATGCCTATGAAGGTGCTGGAAAACAACTTTACGACGAAGGTGTCATATTTGCTGACTTTTTAAATGGACAAAAAGCACGTATTAAACTCATTGTTGCACTTGGTGCAAATAAAAACTATACTGAACTCAAACGCTCCTTCGAATGGGCGTCTATTAAAAACACTTTACGATAACAACTATGATTCTCGATTCAATTTCTTACGCTGAAAAGTACGCATCACTTTCCGAAAATTTTGCAAAAGCATTCCAATTTATGGATTCTTGCGATTTACATTATTTAGAAGTTGGAAAACACGAAGTTTCTGGTGATGATGTGTATGTCATCATTGCTGAAGACACTCACAATCCTGAGCATACTCCAACGCTTGAAGCACATAAGGTATATGCAGATATTCAAATTTCGTTGGAAGGTTCATTTGCTTTGGGATATACTCCAGCCGCTGAATGCAAAACCATCAAAAAAGAATATGATGAAGAAAATGATTATTTGCTGTATGCTGATGCAGAAAAAGAAATTTTCGAATTAACTCCTGGGAACTTTTCTATTTTGTTTCCTCAAGATGCTCACGCACCGCACTCACCAAAAACATCGGTGAAAAAAGCAGTGTTTAAAGTAAAGCTGTAATTTTCAATTTAATTGACATTTGTCAATTGACTATTCAAAAAATTTACCTATTTTTGTTTTGATACATTCAATAACAATCATAGGTATTTTTTTATGAAATTAATTCTTACAGAAATCAAATGGGCAATAGCCTTTGCCATAATGGGACTAATTTGGATGCTAATGGAAAAACTTGGTGGTTTTCATTCAGATCGAATAGATTATCATTCCATCGTAACTAATTTCATCGCCATTCCGGCAATTTTAGTCTATGTTCTTGCATTGCAGGAAAAAAAGCGTAAAGATTATGCAGGAACAATGAGCTACAAACAAGGCTTCATCAGTGGACTGATCATTACTGCCATTGTAACCGCACTTTCTCCGCTCACTCAGTACATCACTTCCGTGTACATCACGCCAGAATTTTTCCCAAATGTTATTGCATTAGCTGTCAAAGAAGGGAAAATGACTCTTCAAGAAGCCAACGACTATTTCAACCTCAAATCCTACATAATTCAAGGTCTCATTGGAGCTCCCATTATGGGAACTATTACGACTCTCATCGTCGCCTTCTTCGTCAAATCAAAACAACAACCAGTAGAATAACCGAAAAATTCCTCTTCCCATGTAGGTGAATATGATGTAGATTCTGTAGAGACAGGGCATGCCCTGTCTCTACGCAAGAAGATAAACTCTAATGCCCCCCTCTCCCTAACCCTCTCCCCAAAGGGGCGAGGGAATTAATCTTAAATTTGGGCGAAAGATTTTTCGCCCCTACAATATCGCATACCGTACGAATTCCCCTCCTTCGGAGGGGTGCTACGATGTGGCGTTTAAATAAAGACAACCCCGTCTCCCTTAAGGGGGGAGGGAATTTTTGAAGTTGGTTGATGTGCTATAAATATGTGACCACGCTGTGGTCAATGGTATGGCAGACATTTGTGTGTTTGCCCTTTTTTGTTTTTAGGAATGCCCCCTCACCCCAACCCTCTCTCTCGGAGGGGAGAAGGAGTTAGTCATAAATTCGGGCGAAAGATTTTTCGCCCCTACATTCATGTGCAACAAATTCACCTATTCTATATCTCCAACATCCTTTTACAATATAATTTTTTATTTGACGTATTATGTCAATTATATTTTGTATATTTGTAGTGGTTCCATTTTTTTGAAAGGAGAATACTCGATTTTTTTCTGCTGATTAGCCCCACTTTTACCCATCCCCTCTTACGATGAATGTGATGCAAGGTCACTTCTATCTGTAAAGCTAAAAACATTTTTTGTAACAAACTTTATGGAGATTCCAGTGAATATTGCTGTTATTGGGTCGCGAAATTTTGACGACTATGAATTTGTGGAAAATATCGTTTCCGCTGTTATTGCTGATTTGGCTGAACAAACCAATTCTGATGAGATTACGATTGTTTCCGGTGGTGCAAAAGGTACGGATTTGTTGGCGGAACGGTTCGCAAAACAACATTCGTTTCCGATGCTGATTTTTCGTCCGGATTATAAAAGCTTTGGCAAAGCTGCTCCGATTCGACGTAATCGGGAAATTTTAGAACATTCTGATATGGTCATTGCGTTTTGGGACGGTGCTTCGAAAGGTACTCGCTATATGATTGAACAAGCCGAAAAATTGCAAATTACTACAAAAGTTATATCCATTAGAATTTGAAAGGTACACAAATGCGAGAAGATTTGCAATTTGAATTTAAGGTCAAGTATATTGGCGTTGACGAAAGAATTTCCGATAGTTTAGTGACAGAAACTGAAAATCAGAAAGAAGCTATTTGTGATTTGTTGAGAGCATTTGACGGAGATAATGCACTTATTAGTTGTGACAATTTCCAGATGTTTTCTACTATGGTAACGATGGAGAAATGTTACTTTCTACGTGTTAATGATTATTCAGAAAACTGTAAAAACAAAGTGAATACTTTTGCTGATTGGTGTCTAAAAGAAGCTATACAGAAGGAATGTAAACCATCTTGGGTATTTTTGTTTTTTTCGGGTTCAAATAAACTTACAATGACATTTATTAATGAGATACTTGATACTGTTTTATCAATAGATGGTCTCAATCATGAAGATTTGAAATTGTCACAATGTATACGTATTGATGAAACTATTGTTCAGTCAAATTTCATGGAAGTTTCGGTTATTTTTTGTTTTGGGTACCTATAATATTCTTCCATCACTCATGGTGATGGTTCTATCAGTAACCTTTGGAATGTCAATGTCATGGGTTACGATGATAATTGTTTGCTGTTGTTCCTTTGCTAATGTTTTGAATAGTTGAATTACAATAGCAGAATTTTCAGAATCAAGATTTCCGGTGGGTTCATCACCAATGATAATTGCTGGGTTATTTATCAATGCTCTTGCAATTGCCACTCGTTGTTGTTGACCACCGGAAAGATTGTTTGCACGTTTATGAGCGATATCTGCTAAACCTAACAAATCAAGTTTTTCCATTGCTTCTTTTTTGATGGTTTCGTAGTGTTTTTCGTTCAATTTTAATGCCGGTACCATCACATTTTCTAACGCAGAAAACTCCGCAAGTAAATAGTGAAATTGAAAAACAAAACCAATGTTTTTATTTCGCAAATGTGCAAGATATGCTGAGGATTTGCCAACTAATGATTCATTGAACATTTGCAAATCACCCGTAAAATCTGTGTCCATTGTCGAAAGAATATAAAGCAAGGTTGATTTGCCACATCCTGATTTTCCAACGATAGAAACAAATTCTCCTTCATCAATAGACAATGAAACATCTTTGAGTGCGTGAAATTCCGTAGGTTTACGAAAAATTTTATTTATTGATGTTGTGGTTATTATATGCATAGTTATTACCCTCGTATAATTTCCACAGGATCAATTTTTGAAGCTCTTTTAGAAGGGAAATATCCAGCGATTGCAGTAGTAATAATCCCAAACATAAATCCAGAAACATAATAAATTGTTTTGAATTGAATAGGTAAATGATCAATAGTAATAACAACGTCAACATGATAAGGGATTTTTGAGACAGCATAGCAAATCAAAAAGCCACTGATAAGTCCTAAAATTGAGCCTAAAAGTCCAATAATTAATGCCTCAATCAGAAAAATCAAACGAATATCATTGCCTTGCAAACCTATTGCTCGTAGTATGGCTATATCTTTCATTCGCTCGAAAATCATCATTGTTTGAATGTTATATATTCCAAATCCACTAACTGTCAATAAGGTAACTACAACCAAAACTGTTATCATATTTCGTAATTTGTTTGTAGATTCAATTTCCGCTAATGTTGATTTCCAATCTTCTATTTGCGTTTCGTCAAAAACTGCTCTCCATTCTTCAGCTTTTATAGGTGCCTCATCTGGATTGACAAATTTTAAATAAATGTCGGTAATAAAAGAGGCATTTTTTTGCATTAATTTTTGTACTGTCTGAACTGATGCAAATCCTTGAGTATTATCAATGGCAGTCATTCCCCATTTGAATACAGCACCAACTTGTACATAGGTTACAACACCATTCGGCAAGGTTACTAATACTCTGTCACCAACACTTACTTGCATTTTCTTCGCCAACGAAACTCCCAAAGCAATGGTGTTTTCAGAATTGAGCAAGGATTCGAAAGAGCCATCAACTAACTTAGTATTGATTTGAAAAAGTAATTGCTCTGCATTAATATCTATTCCTGTTAGCATACCATTGAGATTGGACTGACCCATTGTATAGTAAATGGGAGTGCTTACTCTGGGAGATACTGCGATGACATTTGGAACTTTTTTTAAATAGTTAATTACATCTGGAGCTTTTTTGATGGTACGGTCTGCAGATTTGGGTTTTTGATGATGTACAAATACTTGTTGTGTTGTGTCTTTATAAAACCGTTCGGTAATCGACAAAGAGTCTTGTTGCACATCAGTATAAAATCGAACATGTGGTGATGCAGCAAGCATTATATCAGAAAAATACTCATTCAAGCCAACAATAAAGCTGACCATAAAGATATACATCAATATACCTAACATAACTCCAGCGGTGGAAGTAATAGTTTGTTTTTTTCTTGAAAGTAGATGCGTTTTTACTATCGAAAAAAGTAATCTTGGAGGCATCATAGAGGCTTTAAATATATAGGAGTTTTTTCCGAAATGCTTTTGTCAGTAATTTCTACATACTCCAAATTTTTTAAGCCGATTTGAATTTTCTTTGGCGTTGGTTTACTGCCATTATCAGAAAGGTAAATCGATGTTCCGTAAAGATACTCTCGAGGAATAACTAAGGCATTTGCCTTTTCAGCAACGACGATATTTGCTTCAATATTTGATTTGATGGTTGTCATTTTCAATGTTGGGCAATTTGCTTCTACTTCAAATGTTTGCGTTTTTTCATTTATACTCAAACCAATTTTAGCCACTGTACCCTCGAAAATAGAATCACCAAGTGCGTCAACAGTAAACAAAACCTTTTGTCCAAGTTTGATTAATCCAATGTCAGAAGGATCTACCTGTAATTTCAGCAAAAATTGCGTCTCATTGCCCAAAATTGCCAATGGTGTTGATGGTACAATTGTTGATCCAACTTTGGGAGGGATTGACCATACAAACCCAGATTGAAGTGCAGTAATTTTATAATTGTTTGCAGATGTTTTTGCTAAATTATATTGAGCTTTTGAGACATTTTTATCACGAAGTAAGGCTGTTTTTGTCGCATCAAATTTATACATTGTTGCTTGATATGCTGCTTTTGAACTCTCGTAAGCCAATCGAGAAGTTTCCATTTCTTGAGCTGAAATTGCACGTTCTTTCAACAGTTGCAATTTTTTGGTATACAATGAGGAATCATATTCGAATCGTTTTTTGGTAACGGCAACCTCTTCTAAGACTGCTTGCAACTGTGGGGATTTGTCGGCAAACGCTTTATTGGTATACTCTTGATTTGCTAATGCAGATTGAACTTGAAATTCTGCTCCAGTCGTTTGAAGTTCGAATAATGTAGTACCTGCTGGTACATTTTCTCCTTCTTGTACATTGATTGAACTAATAATGCCAGAAACAGAAGAATATACTGTCACCATATTTATAGGTTCTACAATTCCGGAGGCAAACACCGTTTCGATAATTGTTTTTCGTTTCGGTGTTATATATTCATCTTTAGTAGAACAATTTGTAAAAACAAACAGAAGTAAGAGAAAGGATATGTATCGCATCATTGTTGTAACTTTCTTGGAAACATTGATACAAAAATAGTGAATTTTTACGTTACTTAACCAACAATAACGATATCTTTTTGAAGAATTTTCAGCTATTCTGATAAGTAAATAGCACTTTTATTTTTTGAAGTGATTATGTACAAGCCTTTTGAAAGTTGTTTTGATTGCAACTCTTCGATAGAATGTAACGAAAACAACAATGTGCCAGTTAATGTATAGACCATACACTCATTGTTTGTTGAAAAAAAAGACTCCAATTCATTCAATCGTGTATAAAGATAAGACGTTCTCAATTCTTCAGCGGAAGTAGTCAAATTTGGAGTAACACATGGACATAGATTCCCTTGTTGGTAACGGTCTCGAGCAGGATTGTAACTTGTAGCTATGTTGTATGGATGACCAATACTTTGCCAAATAGGTGAAAAAGTTGAAAAATACCATGGAGCACTTTGAGAAAAGAGAGATTGAGATTGTATACCAGTTGATGTAGAAGGAGAAAGTACACCTTTGGCTCTATTACCCCACAGAAAGTGATTCGACCCATTGAGCATATATTGTCCATAAATCAAACCAGTATTCGTTATATCATTAGCAACTATATTCTGCTGCAAAGATGGAGTTGTTGATGAAGTAATAATAAAACCGTACAATTCTGCACGATTACGGAAATACATATTATCTTCACCAGCAGGTCCCCAATAGTGGTCGATGATGATGTTCTGAACAATGTTTCCTTCAAACAAATTTGCAAAAGGATAGTGTCCGTGCACAGAAATATCGCCAGAAAAATCAGCAATTGGCTCAGTTCTTTTCGGCTCTATTGAATAATTATAAGCGAAAACATTACCATTAGCTCCTTGTTTTACCATCATTGCATGACGAAGTGTTTTGAAGACGGTGTTTTCAATGAGGCACAAGTTAGGATGTTCTGCTAAACAAACTCCATACCCTCGAGTACCAGATCCATCATACTTGAAAGATTCTTCAAAGTTACTTGATGAAACGGTAATATTCGAAGATTTGGAAATGAGGATATGAGCTCCTGCCGATTTGTGGCTTTTGACAGAACGTACCCAACAATTCACGGCATAGTTGAACGCAAAATTATGACCTGCATCGGAAACAGTATCTTCATCTCTTTGTATGGAAAAGCATTCGAAACCAACAAATGTTCGAGGAGTGAAAAGACCAATTTGTGGTTCAAGCGAATCAACGGTAGTAAATCGAAGTTGGTGTTGTACTTGTACAGAGTTTTCTGTTGCTGTTTGTATTGGAGATATATGACCTACAGCATACGATGCCCATGAGGCGGGGTTTACATCCCAAGAGCCATTCTTCATTCTAATCTCTGTCCATTGACCAATTGTTGGAGTTGTAACAAATTTTGCGTTGACTATATTGGTCGCTTTGGAAATAGTATTTTCGATAGAAACAAATTGTGAAGGAGCTGAACCACTGATAGAAAATACTGATCCACCATTGGAACTAAATTTACAACTGAAAATACTTTTTTCAGCTGAAATACCTTTTAGAATAACACTGTCTCGTAATGAAATCCCTTTGGATAAAATGAATGTTCCTTCTGGGATTTCTACGATAGTAAAAGTACCATTTGTTGAATTGATTGCATTTTGAATTGCATTTGCATCATCAAGTGTATCATTGGGAACTGCCCCAAAATCAAGAATCGAAATGACTCGAGCATTTGTTCTATTGGCAGGAATTGTTGCACCAGCTTTTTCCCAATCATATAATCTATCCGAAGGAATTTGTTGTGAGAATAGATTTTGTGAAAGTACTAAAAAAAGTAGAATTGCTATTTTCATAATTTCCCCCTCTCCAACCAAAATGTATTCATCGTACCTTTGCCTTTGATGTTGATTGTTCCTCGCGGAATGATGGAAAACTCAGGATTTGATTCGATTGACTTTGCAAATTGTTCGCTGATGTGGATGCGACCAGCTTCGGAGTTGGATTCCATTCGAGATGCTACGTTTACAGCATCACCCCAAAGGTCGTAAGTGTATTTGTTTTTGCCGATGATTCCAGCGACAACTTCACCGGTGTGAATGCCGATACGAATTTCAATATCGTTCATATTCCTAATCCAAGCAGTATCACCCAATTCAGCAGGAATATTGACGGTAAATTCCTTTAATGTTTCCATTAGATATATTGCTGATTTGGCAGTTGCTACTTGGTGGTCTTTTAGGGGTCTGGTAACGTTTGCAACAGCCAAATATCCATCTCCAATAGTCTTAATTTTCTCTAA